>NZ_PTJE01000021.1 GCF_002934445.1 Nonlabens xylanidelens | reverse complement strand
CTTGAACAATTACTTTATAACTGTGGTTGTTTAGGGATAAACTTTTCATTCTGTGGGTGTTTTTTGGATATTGTGGCGACTTGCTTATAACTGACTAGAAAACATTGTTTTAACCTCGCCATTGATCACTGGCGACTTGGTGGCGATACGGCGAGTTGTATTTGTGTCAAACAGTTCTCTAGAGATTTATCTATCTGCTTTTTTAGGTTCTTGTACTCATCTATTCCTACGATCTCAAAACAATAACTTTTAGTCTTTAATTTTTTAACCTTGCGGATGTAATCTTCTAATAGTAGTTGTTTGTTATACCTGCGCAGTGTGGTTTCTTTTACTCTTAGATTCCTGCGGATTTCTGTATTGGTAAACGTTGTTTGATTGTTATCGTTGAGATACTTTTTTAAGCGTTCTAGATGATTCCTTGCCGCACCTGTAATCGTATCACTCTTTCTTAAAAGAACTTCAGTAATCAACTCATTAGCTTCTTTAATATCTTCAATCGTAGTCTCGATATATTCTTCGCCTGTTTGCTCGTCATACTTACGTTCTCTTTGGTATTGCTTGTAAAAGGTAATAGCTTCAACGAACTGTAAATAATGGCTGTTGGTTCTTCTTGGTTTAAATACCGATTGTGGTAATTCTAGATATTCTGCAAAAGGATTTATAACCTTGATAGGTTTGAGTATTCTTTGAACATTCTGTAAGATTTCTTTGGCGTCTAGCTGTTCTTGCTCGTTAAGTTTTCCTGCGCTTAAAAACCGTTGATATTGCATGATTCTTTTGTCTTGGGTTTCGCTTTCGTCTATGTAGAGTAGGAAGGAACGGTTGGAGTTATCTTCATAGATGCTTTCTTGTGTGGTACAACCGGCAACGCTTACTGGACCTTCAACAGTAAGATGTATCGTTTTTGTTGTGCCTTTTCGATCCTTATGAACTACTGTTTTTGTAATGCGCTTTTTGGATTGTAATTCACGTAATGGGTAGAGGACACTTTCTGCGCCGTCCAGATCTTCTATTAATATCAGTTTGTGTTGTAATTCGGTTCTATTGAAGTAATAAAAGGCATTGGCAGATAATACCGTGATTTCTACTTTATCTTCTTCTGGAATGAGCTCTGCGACCTTACTTTGTAAGTGTGTTTTCCCAACTCCTGAACTTCCCAA
>NZ_PTJE01000020.1 GCF_002934445.1 Nonlabens xylanidelens | reverse complement strand
GTACCAACGGATGCGAACGGAGATTGGACAGCAACAGTTCCAGTAGGAGCTACCGATGTAGATGTTGATGAATCTACTTTACCTATTGGTTTAGATAATTTCACAACAGTAGGTTCGGATCCAGAAACAGTAAATGCGCTTGCAGGTACTAATGTTCCTACCTTGGATGATGGATATAATGATCCTATGGGTACGGTCAGTGGTACTGTTTACGAGGATGTTAATGGGAATGGAATTCAGGATACAGGTGAATTAGGTATTCCAGGAGTGGATGTGGTAATTGTTGATAGTGATGGTGTTACTCAAATAGTAACAACGGATATAAATGGTGATTGGTCGGCAATTGTGCCTGTGGGTAATACTTCGATTGACGTAGATGAATCTACGTTACCAATTGGAATTGATAACCTAACAACTGTATCTTCAGATCCTGAAACAATAATAGCGGTAGTAGGGATTGATATTCCTAGTACAGATGATGGTTATAACGACCCTATGGGTACTATTAGTGGAACTGTTTATTTAGATGCTAACGGTAATGGTATACAAGATTCGGGCGAGTTGGGTATTCCAGGAGTGGATGTAATAATTGTTGATAGTGATGGTGTGACGCAAACGGTGGTTACTGACGCTAATGGTGATTGGTTAGCAACAGTGCCTGTTGGAATAACTAACGTTGATGTAGATGAAAATACGTTGCCTGTTGGTGTAGATACACTAACTACTGCAAGTTCAGATCCAGAAAATGTTACAGCATTAGTTGGTGTCAATACACCTACTACGAATGATGGTTATGATGAACCGATGGGAACAGTAAGTGGAATTGTTTTTGAAGATACTAATGGTAACGGAGTTCAAGATGCTGGTGAATTAGGTATTCCTGGAGTAAGTGTTATTGTTGTGGGTAGTGACGGTGTTACACAAACAGTCGTGACAGATTCTAGCGGTGCTTGGACAGCAATAGTTCCTGTAGGAGATACATCAATAGATGTTGATGAGACAACTTTACCGACAGGTATAGATTCATTAACAACTATAGGATCAGATCCAGAGATGTTAACAGCAGTAGCTGGGATGGACACACCTAGTTTAAATGATGGATATATTATGCTGCCTGATAATGATATGGATGGTATTCCTGATGTAGATGATATTGATGATGATAATGACGGAATATTAGATGTACTAGAAGGTTCAGGCGACTCAGATAATGATGGTATTCCTGATTGGTTTGATCAAGATTCAGATAATGATGGTATTCCTGATAATGTGGAATCTCAGACTACTGATGGTTA
>NZ_PTJE01000019.1 GCF_002934445.1 Nonlabens xylanidelens | reverse complement strand
CCATTTGCGCAGATGGTACTGCTATTTGTGGGAGAGTATGTCGCCGCCTTCTTTTAAACCCTTGTCAATTAGACAAGGGTTTTTTTTGTTTATACTGTCCCGTCCTAGAATAGCGATACACTAAAATTTTAGTGTAATGAAAACATCTATAAACATTGGTTATGTAAAGCGTACCCAAAAAGACTACTCGCTTTCTTTTAAACTTCAAGTGGTAGAAGAAATTGAATCAGGACAATTTGATAGATTGAATGCCCATTTGAAATATGGTATTCAAGCAAGATCAACAATTACCTCATGGCTTCGTAAATACGGTACCTTTGATTGGGAAAACCTATCCGTTGTAAGCATGTCTAAAACACCTGAACAAAAAATTATCGAACTAGAAGCAAGAGTCAAGTTGCTTGAAAAGCAGAAAGCAAGAGCAGAACATTTAGTAGAACGAGCAGATAAGAAAGTAATTATTTTTGATATGCTTGTTGATATGGCAGAAAAAGAATACGACATTGAGATCAGAAAAAATTACAAGCCCGAGTTATCGAAAACTTCAAAAAAGAACACAAAGAAACAATAGTTTCTGCCTGTAACTTACTTGGGCTTAGCAGACAGGTTTATTATAGAGCTCTAAGGAAAAGAGCTCGCAATCAACGTACAGCACAAAAGGTAATTGCCTTAGTTAATGATGTGCGTCGTGTGATGCGTAGAATAGGGACTAGGAAATTATATCACAAACTAGAAAAACAGCTCTCTGAATTAAACGTGGGAAGAGATAAGCTTTTTAAAATACTTAGAGTAAATCATATGCTTATAAAACCTAAAAGGAGCTACCATATAACTACTGATTCTCATCATAGGTTTAGAAAACATAAAAACATAGTCTGCTCTGTGGAGATAAACAGACCAGAACAAATATGGGTAAGTGATATAACTTATATAGGAACCAGAAAAAATCCATCTTATCTAGCATTAATAACAGATGCATATTCAAAGAAGATAGTTGGTTATAATGTATCTCAGAGTCTAGCTGTAGAAGGTTCATTTCAAGCATTAGAAATGGCACTTAATGAGAGAAACTATAAAGACAGCCCGTTGATCCATCACTCTGACAGAGGACTTAAATATTGCTCAAATGAGTATCAAGCTTTATTAGATAAAAACAGTATTAAACCAAGCATGACCGAAAAATATGATCTTTATGAAAATGCTATTGCAGAGAGAATAAATGGAATTTTAAAACAGGAGTTCTTCATTAACAAAAATATCCAAAATATAGAGCTAAAGAATATACTCGTTAAAGAATCTATTGAAATATATAACTCATTTAGACCACACTGTTCTAATCATATGCTTACACCTAATCAAATGCACAAACAAAATCAATTAAGAAGAAAAACATACAAATCAAAAAAATCTCATGAAGGGCAGTATCTCATTAACTGTGTAAGTTTTAAAAAATAGCTTGGGTCTTGACCCAAGCTATTTTTTTTTAATTTTAAATTCAAACACAGTAATGAAAAAAGAAGATTTACTAAA
>NZ_PTJE01000018.1 GCF_002934445.1 Nonlabens xylanidelens | reverse complement strand
ATCCGTATGGGATGCTCCTAAATAATAGACATGGATCCGTAGACAGCGACGCATATCGCTACGGTTTCCAAGGACAGGAGCGTGATGATGAAGTGAAAGGCGAAGGGAACTCGTATAACTATACGTATCGTATGCATGATCCTAGGTTGGGTAGGTTTTTTGCGGTGGATCCTCTTGCTCCTAAGTATCCACATTACACCCCTTATCAATTTAGTGGAAATAAGGTAATTGCTTTTGTTGAATTAGAAGGATTAGAGGAAGCACCTACGCCTGATAAGAAATCAACATATGAAAATAATAAGAGGTTTAATGATTCTGACCGAAGAAACATATTGGATTATGGTGACTTTGAAGAAGTAGACCTAGATTATGCAGAAAGAAAGTTAAATGGATTTGTTGATGAAGCTAGAAATTATGGGTATAACTTTTCAGCAGATAATTTAGAACACTTTTTAGGAAATACAGGAGAAGATCGAAATGTAAGTAAAGATGTGATCTTAGGAGATGTTAATTTAAGAAATCTTATTAGATTTAATTTACAAAGAATTTGGCTTGGTGATATGTCAGATGATGTTGATGGTTTAGAGGTTGGGGAATCTAAAGTATTTGATAAATATTACGTAGATTCAACGAATGCGAGTCTCTTTTCTGATAACTACTATGCTTCAGGAGGCTCAAATATTAAGACCACTACTAAATTAACTATCACAAGAACTGGAGAGATGAGTTGGAACGTAAAAGGTTCAGTTCATAATATTTGGTCAGATACTTATGATTGGCATGGTGGTTTAGGTGTTTATATACCTGGAGAAGGAATGGTTGGAGATGAACTTGGTGAAGCTCTTTCTTATTTTGGTAGGGCTAAAGGCTTTAAATTAAAGTCAAGTTGGGAGACTAAAGTTAATTTTAATGTTTACGGAGTATGGGGAGTAGTTACATGGGGTGGACTTAATAGTTTAGAAGATAGTGTAAAAGAATAATAATAACAGTCACAATGAATAATTACTACACATTTTTATTTTTCTGTTTATTTTTATCATGTGATGATAAAAATGAAGCAATTGATGTAGACTCAATTACTGTAGAGTCCACAAGCTTGTTTTTTTCTAGAGAGCTTGGCAAAAAGCTAATTATAACGAATAGTGAATATTCAGAAATTGACTCTAATAAATTAAGAGATAATGTAGACGGTGATTGTAATTCATATTTGTTTGATGAAATTGAGTTTTATAATCTTATTGATTGCGATGGAAAAAGTTATTTTATCATAAAGAAAACAGGAGAGATACAGAGAAATGATAATCATAAATGGGGTTCTGATTTACCTGAAAACTATTTAGGAGGATTTTATTATAATAGACTTACTGATGAATATAATTTTAAGTTTGAAAAAAGTGTTGAAAAAAGCAATGTTTATAAATATGGGGGAAATATATAATCTTTCGGTTTGCATCCACGTCGCGCTCGTCTGTGACGAGAGTGAATAAACATGGCGTTTGCAACGCGTGAGCAATACTTTTGTAGAAAATATAGTAACAAATAA
>NZ_PTJE01000017.1 GCF_002934445.1 Nonlabens xylanidelens | reverse complement strand
GCAGTTGGTTCTGGTGAAGCTTTTGATACAATTGGTAATTCTGCAGGTCCCGTATCTGATGATTCTGATGATCCTAATAATGTTACTGATGCAAATCCTGACGGAGATGCAGATCCTGATGATCCAACAGTAGTTCCTCTCGGTGCTAATGGTATCTTAAATGGTGTTGTTTTTGATGATGCAAATGGAAATGGAATCCAAGATATGGGTGAAATGGGATTAGGTGGAGTAACAGTAAATGTTACTGACTCAAATATGACTATAGTACCGGTGGTTACTAATCCTGATGGAACTTGGTCTATTGTTGTTCCTGCTGGAACTACTACTGCAGACATAGATGAAACTACGCTACCTAATGGTGGTACTGAGATTCAGACTGCTGGTACAGATCCTACAACTATTACTGTAGGTGTTGGAGAAAATGTTGGGCAGCCAGCAGATGGTTTCTTTAATGCTATGCCTAACTTAGAGTTAGAGAAAATCAGTGGTGGTGTTGTTGATGCAAACATGAATGGTTTGGTCGACGCAGGAGATATTATTACTTATAGTTTTGTGATAAATAACAATGGTAATGTAGAAGTACGTAACGCTGTTGTAAACGATATGATTATTGGTATGACTGGTGTTTCTGTAACTCCATCTACAATACCGGCAGGAGGTACGGGAACTGTACCTGATTATGTATATGTTTTATTACAAACCGATATTGATAATGGACAGATTGTAAACACAGCTGTTCTTAGTGGTGATGCTTTCGATCCTAATGGAGATCCTTTAGGTCCAGTATCAGATAACTCAGATGATCCAAATAATACAAATGATTCTGATCCTGATGGAGATGGTGATCCTGATGATCCTACTATCACTGATGTTAGTCAGCCTAATCTCGCTTTCGCGAAAGCGGATTCGTATACAGATGTTAATAATAATGGTATAGTTGATATACTAGATACTATCACTTATAACTTCACAGTAACAAATACTGGGAATACGGTAATTACTGGTGTGACAATAGATGACTCAGTTATTGGCGTCTCTAACTTAATTGTTACTCCTTCTACCCTTAACCCTGGTGATGTTGGTAGTGCGATGGCTATTTATAATATAACAGCGGCAAATATTTCTGCAGGTGAAGTAAGAAACATTGCTCAGGTAACTGGTCAGACTACAGATAGTCAAGGTAATGTTTTACCGGATGTCTCAGATGATTCAGATGATCCTGATGATGCTACTAACGTAGATAATGATGGTGATGGTGACTTTGAAGATCCGACGGTTTTCGTTATTGATCAAAATGGATTGCTAACAGGAACAGTATTCGATGATCAAAATGGAAACGGTATTCAAGATGCAGGTGAGCCAGGAATACCTGGTGTAGATGTTGTTGTTACCGATGAAGGAGGTACTCCTCAAACGGTGATGACGGATGCTAATGGTGATTGGATAACGGTTGTTCCAGTTGGAATAACATTAGTTGATGTTCAGGACCCTGTTGGTTCTGCTTTAACTACTGCAGGTTCAGATCCTGAAAACGTTACTGTTATTGCAGGTTCGGAAGAAACTACTATCGACGACGGATTTACATTACCACTAACAAGTGGAACAGTAAGCGGAACAGTATTC
>NZ_PTJE01000016.1 GCF_002934445.1 Nonlabens xylanidelens | reverse complement strand
ACTTTGTAACTATAAAAAGCAATGCAGGCCAGAAAATAGAGAAGTTACTAGTGGAGTAAATTTCTCATATATTCCAAAATGAAAAGCCTTTTCTTAATTGAAGAGGCTTTTTTTGTTCCGCTTTCGCGAAAGCGAATAAGATATAATTACTTTAAATAGGTAAGAATGTTGAAATAGTAATTTGAATAGGTTTCTATTACCAAATAAATTTAAGATTTTATTAATTTGTTATCAAATGATAATTAAGTAGTTAAATGCGTGTTAAAGAAGTTTAAGAAAATTTTAAGGTTGTTAAAGTGAAGTACTTTAGAAAGATCCAAAACCGCCCAAAATGAAAAACTTTACTTTATTATCAATTTTATTAATGCTTGTAAGTATGCAATTTACTTCAGCACAGGATATCTCATTTACCGATCCAGATCTTGAAAATTATTTATTGAATTGCTATTGCATGAGAAATTTGAATGGAAATGGTTTGGGGAGTATAGACATTAATAATGATTCAAGTATTCAAATATCCGAAGCTCAAAATGTCGGTAAAATGTATGTAACTGGAATGTCCATAGATGATTTATCAGGGATAGAATTTTTCTCTAATCTTACTGAATTGGAAATGGAAGATACTTCAGTAACATATATCAATGCAAGTATTCTTCCTTCCAGTCTCCAAAAATTAGAATTAAACGATAATTTAATTTCTCAGATTAATATAGCAAATCATAATAGCTTGCAATACTTTTCCATGAATTGTACAGGAACCAATTGTCCCAACATCAATTCTTTAGATTTAATTAATTTAAACATGTTAATATCACTTGCTGTTTCTCATGATAATATAGCGAGTTATAATATTTCAGGTTTACCAACCTTGAAAAATTTTAATGTAAGAGGTTATCCTAACTCATCTTTGAATTTGACAAGTACTACTCTTGAAAACCTAAGTGTTAGAGATGCATCTAATCTCAACCAATTGAACACTAATTCTTTTAGTGTTCTAGAATTTATTTCTTTAAATAACGTTCCAATAAATAATTTAGATTTGAGTTCAAATCTCACACTAGAGAGGATTTCGTTCACGGACATGACTCTTAGTAATCTTGATGTTTCCAACAATGCACAATTAAACTATTTACAACTAACTAATTTTAACACCAATAATTTAGATTTATCTAACAATGCTGGTCTAGAAAACATTCAAATTAGAGATGGGTCAATCTCAAATTTGATAACGCCATCATTTACCAATTTGACCAATTTAATATTACAAGATATTAATATTCCTTTATCAAACTTCAACAGTAGTTTTAGTACATTAAATCAATTAGGTTATCTCCATAATGGAATCTCTTCATTTGATATATCAGGATTTACAGCTCTGAGAAATCTAGACTTATCTGGTAATAATCTAACTCAACTCAACGGATCTAATTCCAATATTATTTCGGTTAATTTAACTTGGAACCCTTTGACCAACTTTGATTCTTCAAATTTAGTAGGCTTGGAATCATTAACTGTTTACCAAGTACCGATTACTTCTCTTGATGTTTCTAATTCGCCAAATTTTCGAAGTTTAGGTTGTAGTAATAGCTTATTAACTGAGCTAGATTTTAGTAATAATCCACTTTTTAGTTCATTGACAGCTAGTAATGTTCCATTAGAAATTTTGAATCTAAAAAATGGGTCACCTAACTATAATCACACTAATACAGGGATTAAAGTTACAAACCATCCTTCTCCATCTCAATTCAGATACTTATGTGTAGATGATGATGAGATCGAAAATATGAATATTCTTGATTTTACGTTTCCTAATTTAGAAATTAACTCTTATTGTTCATTTACAACAGGTGGAATAAGTCATGAGGTAAGTGGTTTTTCAACTATAGATTTAAATAATAATGGTTGTACTACCAGTGATCCTATTTTTTCAAATTTAGTTTATACAGTTAGTGACGCATTAAATTCTGGTTTATTTTCATCAAATACAGATGGTTTTTACTCATTATCTGTTCTCGACGGTCAACATACCATCACCCCAAACCCAGAAAACCCAACCTACTGGAACTTCTCACCATCAAGCGTAGTTGTAGATTTCCCAACCCAAACCAGTCCATTTACACAAGATTTTTGTGTCACGGCAAATGGTTCCATAGAAGATCTAGAAGTAATAGTTGTACCACTTGAACAAGCAAGACCAGGTTTTGATACCGATTA
>NZ_PTJE01000015.1:2500-5160 GCF_002934445.1 Nonlabens xylanidelens | reverse complement strand
AAAAAAATAAGATAGACACAAAGCTAATTGAGTGGTTTCGATAAAGTCATATAATTAAATGATCTTTAAAAGATTCGACGATGAAGAGTTTGATCCTGGCTCAGGATGAACGCTAGCGGCAGGCCTAACACATGCAAGTCGAGGGGCAGCATTTCTAGCTTGCTAGAAGATGGCGACCGGCGCACGGGTGCGTAACGCGTATACAATCTACCTATTACTGAGGGATAGCCCGAAGAAATTTGGATTAAGACCTCATAGTATTATTAAGCTGCATGGTTTGATAATTAAAGGTTACGGTAATAGATGAGTATGCGTCCTATTAGCTAGATGGTAAGGTAACGGCTTACCATGGCTACGATAGGTAGGGGTCCTGAGAGGGAGATCCCCCACACTGGTACTGAGACACGGACCAGACTCCTACGGGAGGCAGCAGTGAGGAATATTGGACAATGGGCGGAAGCCTGATCCAGCCATGCCGCGTGTAGGAAGACGGCCCTATGGGTTGTAAACTACTTTTGTACGGGAAGAAATATATCTACGTGTAGATATTTGACGGTACCGTAAGAATAAGCACCGGCTAACTCCGTGCCAGCAGCCGCGGTAATACGGAGGGTGCAAGCGTTATCCGGAATCATTGGGTTTAAAGGGTCCGTAGGCGGGCTAATAAGTCAGTGGTGAAATGCAGGGGCTTAACTCCGGCACTGCCATTGATACTGTTAGTCTTGAATTATTGTGAAGTGGTTAGAATATGTAGTGTAGCGGTGAAATGCTTAGATATTACATAGAATACCAATTGCGAAGGCAGATCACTAACAATATATTGACGCTGATGGACGAAAGCGTGGGTAGCGAACAGGATTAGATACCCTGGTAGTCCACGCCGTAAACGATGGTTACTAGCTGTTTGGTACGATTGAGTACTGAGTGGCCAAGCGAAAGTGATAAGTAACCCACCTGGGGAGTACGTTCGCAAGAATGAAACTCAAAGGAATTGACGGGGGCCCGCACAAGCGGTGGAGCATGTGGTTTAATTCGATGATACGCGAGGAACCTTACCAGGGCTTAAATGCATATTGACAGGTTTAGAAATAGACTTTTCTTCGGACAATTTGCAAGGTGCTGCATGGTTGTCGTCAGCTCGTGCCGTGAGGTGTCAGGTTAAGTCCTATAACGAGCGCAACCCCTATTACTAGTTGCCAGCGAGTCAAGTCGGGGACTCTAGTGAGACTGCCGGTGCAAACCGTGAGGAAGGTGGGGATGACGTCAAATCATCACGGCCCTTACGTCCTGGGCCACACACGTGCTACAATGGTAGGGACAGAGAGCAGCCACTTCGTGAGAAGGAGCGAATCTTCAAACCCTATCTCAGTTCGGATCGTAGTCTGCAACTCGACTACGTGAAGCTGGAATCGCTAGTAATCGCATATCAGCCATGATGCGGTGAATACGTTCCCGGGCCTTGTACACACCGCCCGTCAAGCCATGGAAGCTGGGGGTGCCTGAAGTCGGTGACCGCAAGGAGCTGCCTAGGGTAAAACCGGTAACTGGGGCTAAGTCGTAACAAGGTAGCCGTACCGGAAGGTGCGGCTGGAACACCTCCTTTCTGGAGTTCTTGAAATAACAGAACTACAAAAGTGATTTATGAAAGATTGCTTAATTAGCGTGTTTATTTATAAAGTTGTCAATAAAAGAAGTCGCAAGACCTACTCTTCGGAGTTATAGTCTCATAGCTCAGCTGGTTAGAGCGCTACACTGATAATGTAGAGGTCGGCAGTTCGAGTCTGCCTGAGACTACAATAATGATTTATCATAATTGTTCATTTAAATTATATAGGAAATTTTAGACGTTGAGAATTCAAAACGCCTTATTAGATATTTTGAATTGACATTCTGAATTTCAAATTATGGGGGATTAGCTCAGCTGGCTAGAGCGCCTGCCTTGCACGCAGGAGGTCATCGGTTCGACTCCGATATTCTCCACTATTGACTACGGTCAAAAACGTTCATTGACATATTGAAAAGATTAAACGAGTAACATAGATACGTAAGTATCTATATTATTATAGTAAAATAATTAGGCTCTTATATCTGTATCGTTGCAGAATAAGAAAGAATATCATAAGCAAATTAAGGGCGTATGGGGAATGCCTAGGCTCTCAGAGGCGATGAAGGACGTGATAAGCTGCGATAAGTTGCGGGGATCAGCACATATGAATTGATCCGCAAATTTCCGAATGGGGCAACCTGTTATATTGAAGATATATCATCCGAAAGGAAGCGAACCTGGTGAACTGAAACATCTAAGTAGCCAGAGGAAGAGAAAACAAAAGTGATTCCGCTAGTAGTGGCGAGCGAACGCGGAATAGCCCAAACCAATTATGTTACGGCATAATTGGGGTTGTAGGACCGTAATGTTTAATGTGTAATGAATAGGAATTTTCTGGAAAGAAAAACCAAAGAGGGTGATAGTCCTGTACTGGTAAGTTACATTATTAATAACGGTATCCTGAGTAGTGCGGGGCACGTGAAACCCTGTATGAATCAAGCGGGACCATCCGCTAAGGCTAAATACTCCTGAGAGACCGATAGTGAACTAGTACCGTGAGGGAAAGGTGAAAAGAACCCTGAATAAGGGAGTGAAATAGATCCTGAAACCATAC
>NZ_PTJE01000014.1 GCF_002934445.1 Nonlabens xylanidelens | reverse complement strand
TGCAAAAGCTCTAGGTGTTTCCATGGCAGAACTCTTTACTGATCGTGATATCCTAAAAGATGTCAACTCTATCGATACAACACTCATGGAACGTATCTCATTAATCGATACACTATCGAAAGAAGAGCAGAAAACTATATTTTCTATTATGGATGCTTTCTTGTCTAAAAGGAAGCTTAAGACTACCTTAAAAACCGTTTTAAACGATATTCAATAATGCTACCGCAATAAAAAACCACCCATAACAGGTGGTTTATTTGTTACTATATTTTCTACAAAAGTATTGCTCACGCGTTGCAAACGCCATGTTTATTCACTCTCGTCACAGACGAGCGCGACGTGGAGTTCTTGCGATTTGCATCTTGTTTAGATCACGAGAGAGACGATCGCGTCTGCTGGGTAACAGTGTTATTCATAATTATTTAATAAATATAGCAAATCATCTAAAAATTGATTCCTTTTGTAAAGGGCTTTATAAGACTTACATATCCTAATTGCTTCATGTTTAGCTATTTTTTTATCCTCAGAGAACTCGATATGAGAAATAACTCCATTAAAAATAAATAACTTCATGTTTGTTTTATCTTCTTTACTATAAAAATTGTAAAACACTTCGAAATTCTTTTTAAATTGTTCATATGCTATTTCTGACATATACTCACTAAGGTAACCATCGCTAACATCATTGATACTTTCTAGGTTTTTAAAGTAAATTTTCTTCGGCGATTTAATTAATCTTGTAGAAATAGAATCAACGTATTGAAGAAGGCAATTATCATCCGTAGAGTCAGTAATAATTGATTTTGCTCCTTTATCTTGAACTATAGCAGCAGTGCTATCAATATTTCTTAATATCAAACAACTAACCTGAATATTTTTTTTACGAAGTTGATATACTTTGTCTTCTTCTGTATAGGTATCTTCATTATTTTTTACTTCCTTACATGAACACAGGTTCAACCAAATTATGGAAAAAAGAATTATTTTAAGATCAATCATTTGGGACAGGTAATTTTTTATCGACAGCAGCATTATATTGTTCCGTTAATTTAATTATTAGAACAGGTGAACCTTTATCGTAATTATCATTATTGTTAGATAAGTCATTAATGCTATTATCGTACTTAATTATTTTGTCATAATCCTCTTTGAGGTAATAATTCCCATTGTACTCTTTTAAATCTGCCACTACAGTTACATTTCCAGCTGCATCCTCGACAGGCAAAGCATCTGTTAAAGTTTTTAATTCTAAAACATCAGCATCATACATTCTAAAACAACCATAAGTGCATTTTAATGAAGGATTAGCCTGAGCAGAATATGTGTAAGTTGTATTAGTAACGACTGTGCCATCAGGTTTTGTAGTTGTAGTCACATTAGCTGATTCAGTTTCCTGTCTACCGCCATGAAACCTTATATTACTACGTCCACTTGTCTCGATCTCTCCCGAAGTTCCATTTAAAGCTAAACGATGATTTGGCCCGTAGGCCTTTCTCTTTTTACCTGTTGTAGAACCAGCTATCCAAGTGCCGGTAGTAGGAATATCATACACTCCAAGTGGAGTATCAGCATTTGTTCTTGATCTGTCACGTTTATTATAACTATTTGCTGAATGATTAGTTCCTTCTACTCTAACTGTGTATCTAGCGATTACTTTCCCAGCGTCATTTTTCACAATTGCTACACCAAACCCATATTTGGATCTGTCATTGAAAACATGAACAGTTATGTCCCATTTACCTGTTGGATCTATTCTTAATATGGGGTTGTTTCTGACAAAATGGTAATCACTTAAGCCAGGGTAATCTTTTGCAGCTGGATCTAAACTCATAAATCTAACCAATCTGTTATCATACATCCTAGCCCCAAAATCGTAAGAACTTCCTTCACCTTTGACTTCATCATCCTCTTCTTTACCGTTGAAACCGTATCGATACGCATCGCTATCCACACTTCCATGTCTATTATTTAGGAGCATCCCGTAGGGAAAGGAAGTCATGCGTTTTTAAAGAAAACGGAACACTTTTTTGCGCATACCTTCACTCAAACCAGCATTTTTTATTTTAAAGAACGGATGCCTTTTACAGCGGTATAAATATAGTCTTTTCATTGATTCCTGCCAACGCTCGCCAGCCGCTGAAGAACTACAGCCACTATGACCATGCAACCGTTTTTAGCTGATTATTGATTGAAGTTGTAAAAACCGTTGCAAAAAAATGGTCGTGGCAGTAGTTCTCCCTAAGCTATGTTTACATAACGTGGCATTATGGTGCAGAAAAAGCCCCATAATAACGCTATGTAAAATAGCCGCTTCGGCCGACGCTCGGCATCGGAACAAAAAATGTATATTTGGGTATTCAAAAAAGTCCATGATTCGGACACGTTGGACTTAAAATCCAATGGGATGCTAGACTTAGGATCTAGTGCTTTCAATTCTATTTATTAGACACGTTGGATTCAAAATCCAATGCTCTTACCTATGAACAAAGGACTGAAAATCCTTGTGTCCCTTTAACTCATGCGCGGCTTTCAATCGCCATTTGGGCTAACGATTTAAAAACCTACGAAAGTCAACGCATCGCCAGCCACTCTTTCGCACCTTTTTAAAACGTCCATCAGGTTGGCTTACCTTTTCTGAAGGATTCTATAATTTGACTTATCGGCAATATGCTTAATAAGGATTTTAGTTCCTTATTTACCGATTTCATTTTCTTTTCTGGCATTATCCAGTAAGCCACCAGAACCAGTAAAAAAGTCAAGCAAAGTATTAGTGTAGTAAAAATCATATCTCGTGTTTTTAATAATAAAGGATTTCGACGTTAATTAGGGGCGACTTAGGTTTTCGGACCTAAAAAACCGCCAACAAAAAAAGCCCCAACTCTTTCGAGCTGAAGCTTTCAACGAAATTACAAGTTCTTGATCAGACTTGCAAAAACATAAAATTATATATTATATTTTCACTTTTGTTAAACATTATTCATAAGGCGGAAGAGCGTTTGGTGTAGCGGCTGGGCTTCCGCTTTATGGATAATGCTAGCCTTTTATGTGGCGATTGAGCATAAATATAAAGGATCGTAGTGCGATGGCAGAAGTGGCTGGCTTTCTGATGCTGGTTTTGTTTCAGATGTTAAAGCGGCTGGCGAGCGGCTATTTTACATAGTAGTTGTTATGTATCCAAAATACGTTATCACAGCGATAGCGTTCCTTTCAAAGTGTCGTTTGCGAACATAACTTCTATTATGTAAACATAGCTTGGGGCTTTTGGATGGCGTGTGCGGCTGGAGCAGCTCTTTACTTTTTATGGTTTCCTTATTCTATAATCAACTAAACAACTTTAAAAAATAATGTGCTGCGTGAGCGTTGGCAGACATCCAAAGCATGTGCGGCTGGCGAGCAGTGGCTTTTTTGAGTATATTTGTTTTATGGATGTTCACACAGCAAAACTCGATCTTATTAACTGGCTTGTCAATTTAAAAGACGAAGCAATAATAAGTGCGCTACAATCAATTAAAAACGGTAAAGAAGATTCTATTGATACGCTTATTAATGAGAACAATGATCTTCAACAACTTCTTGATAAACGTCTAGAAGAAAAAACAGTTGATTTTGTAGACGCAAGAAGTTCTTTAAATAAGCTGAGACATCAATATGGGATTTAAACTTACGATTTCTCCTCTTGCCGATCTAGATTTAGCAGAGGCTTACCAATATTATGCTGATGTCTCTTTAAAAACACTTGAAGACTTTGATAAAGAGATAGAAGCTTCATACAAAGCTTTAGAACTAAATCCATTCTTTAAAGTGCGTTATAAAAACATGAGAGGTTTACCGCTTAAAAAATTTCCCTTTATCATTTTCTATACACTTGATGAAACGAATAAAGTTGTGGAAATTAGAAGTGTTTTTAATACGCATCAAGATCCTGCAAAATATAGGTAAATGAGATTTCCTAACTAAAAGGATGGAACATATTTACAGTTTCATGCAAGCTTTCTAAATCGTCCTGTTGGTATTTTTCTGTAGAACTGATGTATTTGTGTCCTGCCATGTATTGAACTTTTCTAAGATTGTTTTTTGATAACCAATCAACGATAACAGAGTTTCTAATCTGCTGCATATTGATAAAAGTATTGTTGATCTTTTTAAGCTCTTTGGTTAATGCATATAATGGATTTGATAGACTGGTACTCTTTCCTTTATTGAAAAAAAGTAAATCAGTTTCTTCATTTCGACTACGCTCAATGCAAGTAGATTGGTTTAATAATTCTGGACGTATTTCATTGATGTATTGCATGAGTTCCATGAGTTGCCACGGTTTTAATTCTAGTTCTCTGCTTCCTGTTTTTTTAGTTCCTAGAATATTGATTTTGCCTTTATAGAGCTGTACATCTTCTACTTTTAATCGTTGCAGCTCGCTGGTGGTTATGCCTTGATAAACTAATAAACCCAACATGATTTTATTTCTTTTTCGCGAAAGCATATTTACAATATCAACATCATAACTGTAATACAGATCTTCGAGTTCTTCAGGTTCCAATAGATTTCTGACGATACTTTTTTTAACGCCTTTAATGTGTAAATTGATGATAGGATTATCGATTCTTTGATTCTTATTTACGAGATAATCAAAGTAGGTTTTTAGATTGGTTACGTAGTTCTTTACTGTTGCTGGCTTTATGGTTCCTGCGCTTTTTATATGCTCGATATATTTTAAAAAAGTCTTGTAATCGATGGTGTTTGATGAAGTTCCAAAGTTATTACACCAGGCGTCAAAACGACCTGCGCTTCGTAGGTATGTTGGGATACTTTTGTTGCTGTAGGCTTTGCTTTCTAAGTAGGTTTTGTACTTGTTCATTTCCTGTTAGTTCTAAAAAATGTGTATAAATTTGAGTGGATTCTAATGATGCGTGACCTAAAAAAATGCTGATCTGTTCCATCGCTGCGCCTTGTTCTAAAAAGTGTGTTGCGATGCTGTGGCGCAAACTGTGCAATGTGATATTTCTATATTCTAAATCGGTATTTCCAGTTGCTTTTATGATCGCTTTAAGTCTATTTGCAAAGCTCATTCCCTGTAATCTTTGACCTCGATAATTGATAGACAAAGATTCGGTTTCTTTGTATTTGTAGAACTCGGTACGCCAGTCGTAAATGTATTCTTCAAGGATTTTTAAACTGTGATTGTTAAGTGGCACAAAACGTTCTTTATAGTTTTTACCTTGGCTTACAAAAAGACGTTGTTTATCAAAAAACACATCTTTTATATTCAGGTGTACGAGTTCGTTTCTTCTGAGTCCGCAACTGTAGGCGCATACTAAAATGGCTTTATCTCTTTGTCTGATTCTTTCGGCTTGATGGCTGTAATCCGTGGCTTTAAAAAGCTCTTTGATTTCGTTTTGAGTAAGTACATTTAAAGCGTCTTTTTCGTTTTTAGATTCTCTTTTTAAATGGATATTGATACCGCTGTGATGATGTTCTTTTAGGTATTCTCTAAACTTAAAAAGGGCTTGCTGATGTTTATTGAGCTGTCCTTTTGATAATGCGCCGCCTCGTCTTTGATTGCGTCTTTCTTTGAGCTGTTTGTAATAGTCTGTAACGATTTGTGTGTTTATCTCATTGATGCTATTAATCTTATTTTGCTCCAGATAATGAAAAAACTCTTTGAGATGGTTGGGAAGATTGTAAACGGTGGTTTCTGCATAGCCTATAATGTCCAACCATTGCCTAAAATCTTGAACAATTACTTTATAACTGTGGTTGTTTAGGGATAAACTTTTCATTCTGTGGGTGTTTTTTGGATATTGTGGCGACTTGCTTATAACTGACTAGAAAACATTGTTTTAACCTCGCCATTGATCACTGGCGACTTGGTGGCGATACGGCGAGTTGTATTTGTGTCAAACAGTTCTCTAGAGATTTATCTATCTGCTTTTTTAGGTTCTTGTACTCATCTATTCCTACGATCTCAAAACAATAACTTTTAGTCTTTAATTTTTTAA
>NZ_PTJE01000013.1 GCF_002934445.1 Nonlabens xylanidelens | reverse complement strand
GATAGTTTCTTTACTTCTCTTATTCGTTTTATATTCTTGCTTACATCCATATTGTTGTCTAATACCGCAATAAAAGTACGCTTAAAGGCTTTATTGATCAATTTCATATTGTTTTTGAATTTATATAATTGCTTTATAAAACAAATATATGTAGTTTTGTATCATTGCTTTATTAGTCAAATAATAATTTATGAAACTCGAAACCACCAACCCCAATAATTACTCATTCATTACAAAACAACTAGAATTACACATTTTAGGCGGTCTACAATTAAATAAACTAGAAAGCCTGCGAGTAACACTAAGCATCGAGAAAATCACAAAAGGCAAAAACGTTCTCAACGTATTACCCCTGCTGGCGCGAGTATACAAACCGCTAGTGCCAGTTTTTAACTGGTACCGAGCATGGCATGAGTAAAATAATAAGAACAATAAAGTCTGTACAACACGTATGGATTTTCCACGTCGCGCTCGTCTGTGACGAGAGTGAATAAGCATAGCGTTTGCAACGCGTGAGTAATATTTATAGATAATATAGTAACAAATAAACCACCTTTTATGGGTGGTTTTTTTGTGTTTATGTGAGTTGTTGATTATTCCTTTTTTTTAAAGGTTTTAAGAGTTAGAATAAGCTTTTTTAGCCTTTGTATCTCTAATCATGGTATCTATTAATCTAAAGAGCATATTTTGTGTTTCTGGATCAAGATTTTGTATTTCTACTAGTCAATTTCCGTTTTCCAATTCTATGTCCGAGATAACGCACAGTATTTATAAATCTGAATTCATGGGAGGAAAACTATCTGAGGATATAGTATCGCATTTAAAGAGTCTTGATGATTTTATGAACTATTATAATCATCATCGATATCCTTGCCGACTATATGGCAAAACACCAATGCAAATTGTAAATGGTGATATGATTGATAAATATCTCTATAAACAAAAAATAAAAGAGGCTCAAGTAGCTAGAGTGAAGACTAATCAAAATTTCAATGCTTGTATACCAAACCTAGGATGTAAGTCATTCTAGCGCTCTTAAATCAAGAAAAGCACTTTCACTAATTCAATTTCATATAAAAAAAATAAAGGCATATCTAAAACAGAAAATTAGTATCTCCATATTTTAATGTCTTGGTAAATTATAAGCAGTATAATTTACCAAGACATTAAAATATGAGGATCAGATTACAATCCCTTTAATCATGCGACTTGTTCCAACTTTGGAACGCTTTTATCGCGGTTCTTGCGGTTTTTACCTCATAAAACTATTACCATAATGGTAGAAGCGAAACCAGTTTATCAAAATCAAATCAAACAGAGTCTAAGCGTATAACTCAAAAGAATTATTTCCTCACTAAAAAACGTAATAACGCACATCCCAGTCTCTACGCGACTTGTTCTAATGTTGGAACGCTTTTATCGCGGTTTTAGCGATTTGCACCCAGTGCACGATATGACAAAGAAGCCGCAAACGAGAATCTACCATGGCAATTTGTTTGAACTTTGAATTTTAACAAAAATGTCATTCACTTCATTCATCTCATATTCTCGTTTACTTATTTCAAGAGACTGCTTTTTCAGTAATTCAAAATCTTTATAAATAAACTCAGATTTTTTCTTAGTGTTGATTAGAACCCACGCTTCAGTCATTTCTCCTGGCAGATAGGTTGATTCTGTATATACTAAAATATACTCGTCAAATACACTTAATGAGTCAACTCCAATAGTTTTTTTATTTATCAAATTCCCATAGGGAAGATCGAGGGTCCAGTCCGACCCAACACCATTTGTAGAAATTACTCTGATATCATCTAATAATGGGATTACATATAAATCACTATCTCTAGAGATATTAATTTTAGTTTCTTTTTGAGAAACAATTTTCTCTTTTGTTTTTTCTCCACATTTAATAAACGAAAACAAAAGTAAAACATAAACTGTTATTTTGACACTTCCCATTCTCCTCTTGTTTGTAAATTTATATTTCCATTAGCCACATCGTGATAAAAGAATCCTAGCACGTTAGAAACATTATTATAAGTGCCCGACCTACCTTTACTACCACTTAAATCTAAAGTGTCATACAACTTATACTGTATTGTAATTAACCCATCCTTTCCAACTTCAGCCCAATATTTGACAGTTGCGTGTCTCAAAGCCCAAGTTAATTGATTGAAAGCAGTATCCCAAGTTTCCTTCTTAAAGACGGGATCATTTTGATTTCCTGAAAACCAATCATCACCAGAGCCTCTTTTACCTCCAAACTCAATAACTCTTTTGCCTGTAATATAATAATTTTCTTTTTCATATCTTGGATCGGATTTAACCTGATTTAATATTTCTGACTCATAACTAATCATCGTAGGGGATGTTTTAACTTTATCTAACAAATAACCTGTTATATTAGCAACATTTTGATTGCTTATCGAAGCTGCTGCTAATTCAGCTCCATTACTTACTGACATTTCACTTATTTCATCTGAACCAAAAATCCAACCTGAAGAGTTTTTAATATCGAGAAAGTTTTCGAAAGACGTGTAAGCTTTAGGTCTAGTTGGATCAGTAACAATAAGGCTATCACCAATAAAAATTTTATTAATATCTTTAATATTATTCCACTTAGCCAATGAAACTACAGATGTTCCATACGTTTCTGCAATACCTGTCAAAGTTTCTCCCTGGCTAACTTCATGTTTTTTCAATTTCTTATTGCCATTATCTCCTTCTAGACCTTTAGGGTCATTAAAATACAAAGGATTATTATTGAAAACAGCATAAGGTGATTGCCATGAATATTTTTGAGTCATAGGGTCAATATTCCATCTTCTCCCAATTCTCGGATCATATTGCCAAAATTCAGCAGTATAAGAATTTGCCTCTCCAGATATCTCATTGTCTTTTTCTTGACCACCAAATCCATACCTGTAGGAATCGCTATCCACACTTCCATGTCTATTATTTAGGAGCATCCCGTAGGGAAAGGAAGTCATGCGTTTTTAAAGAAAACGGAACACTTTTTTGCGCATACCTTCACTCAAACCAGCATTTTTTATTTTAAAGAACGGATGCCTTTTACAGCGGTATAAATATAGTCTTTTCATTGATTCCTGCCAACGCTCGCCAGCCGCTGAAGAACTACAGCCACTATGACCATGCAACCGTTTTTAGCTGATTATTGATTGAAGTTGTAAAAACCGTTGCAAAAAAATGGTCGTGGCAGTAGTTCTCCCTAAGCTATGTTTACATAACGTGGCATTATGGTGCAGAAAAAGCCCCATAATAACGCTATGTAAAATAGCCGCTTCGGCCGACGCTCGGCATCGGAACAAAAAATGTATATTTGGGTATTCAAAAAAGTCCATGATTCGGACACGTTGGACTTAAAATCCAATGGGATGCTAGACTTAGGATCTAGTGCTTTCAATTCTATTTATTAGACACGTTGGATTCAAAATCCAATGCTCTTACCTATGAACAAAGGACTGAAAATCCTTGTGTCCCTTTAACTCATGCGCGGCTTTCAATCGCCATTTGGGCTAACGATTTAAAAACCTACGAAAGTCAACGCATCGCCAGCCACTCTTTCGCACCTTTTTAAAACGTCCATCAGGTTGGCTTACCTTTTCTGAAGGATTCTATAATTTGACTTATCGGCAATATGCTTAATAAGGATTTTAGTTCCTTATTTACCGATTTCATTTTCTTTTCTGGCATTATCCAGTAAGCCACCAGAACCAGTAAAAAAGTCAAGCAAAGTATTAGTGTAGTAAAAATCATATCTCGTGTTTTTAATAATAAAGGATTTCGACGTTAATTAGGGGCGACTTAGGTTTTCGGACCTAAAAAACCGCCAACAAAAAAAGCCCCAACTCTTTCGAGCTGAAGCTTTCAACGAAATTACAAGTTCTTGATCAGACTTGCAAAAACATAAAATTATATATTATATTTTCACTTTTGTTAAACATTATTCATAAGGCGGAAGAGCGTTTGGTGTAGCGGCTGGGCTTCCGCTTTATGGATAATGCTAGCCTTTTATGTGGCGATTGAGCATAAATATAAAGGATCGTAGTGCGATGGCAGAAGTGGCTGGCTTTCTGATGCTGGTTTTGTTTCAGATGTTAAAGCGGCTGGCGAGCGGCTATTTTACATAGTAGTTGTTATGTATCCAAAATACGTTATCACAGCGATAGCGTTCCTTTCAAAGTGTCGTTTGCGAACATAACTTCTATTATGTAAACATAGCTTGGGGCTTTTGGATGGCGTGTGCGGCTGGAGCAGCTCTTTACTTTTTATGGTTTCCTTATTCTATAATCAACTAAACAACTTTAAAAAATAATGTGCTGCGTGAGCGTTGGCAGACATCCAAAGCATGTGCGGCTGGCGAGCAGTGGCTTTTTTGAGTATATTTGTTTTATGGATGTTCACACAGCAAAACTCGATCTTATTAACTGGCTTGTCAATTTAAAAGACGAAGCAATAATAAGTGCGCTACAATCAATTAAAAACGGTAAAGAAGATTCTATTGATACGCTTATTAATGAGAACAATGATCTTCAACAACTTCTTGATAAACGTCTAGAAGAAAAAACAGTTGATTTTGTAGACGCAAGAAGTTCTTTAAATAAGCTGAGACATCAATATGGGATTTAAACTTACGATTTCTCCTCTTGCCGATCTAGATTTAGCAGAGGCTTACCAATATTATGCTGATGTCTCTTTAAAAACACTTGAAGACTTTGATAAAGAGATAGAAGCTTCATACAAAGCTTTAGAACTAAATCCATTCTTTAAAGTGCGTTATAAAAACATGAGAGGTTTACCGCTTAAAAAATTTCCCTTTATCATTTTCTATACACTTGATGAAACGAATAAAGTTGTGGAAATTAGAAGTGTTTTTAATACGCATCAAGATCCTGCAAAATATAGGTAAATGAGATTTCCTAACTAAAAGGATGGAACATATTTACAGTTTCATGCAAGCTTTCTAAATCGTCCTGTTGGTATTTTTCTGTAGAACTGATGTATTTGTGTCCTGCCATGTATTGAACTTTTCTAAGATTGTTTTTTGATAACCAATCAACGATAACAGAGTTTCTAATCTGCTGCATATTGATAAAAGTATTGTTGATCTTTTTAAGCTCTTTGGTTAATGCATATAATGGATTTGATAGACTGGTACTCTTTCCTTTATTGAAAAAAAGTAAATCAGTTTCTTCATTTCGACTACGCTCAATGCAAGTAGATTGGTTTAATAATTCTGGACGTATTTCATTGATGTATTGCATGAGTTCCATGAGTTGCCACGGTTTTAATTCTAGTTCTCTGCTTCCTGTTTTTTTAGTTCCTAGAATATTGATTTTGCCTTTATAGAGCTGTACATCTTCTACTTTTAATCGTTGCAGCTCGCTGGTGGTTATGCCTTGATAAACTAATAAACCCAACATGATTTTATTTCTTTTTCGCGAAAGCATATTTACAATATCAACATCATAACTGTAATACAGATCTTCGAGTTCTTCAGGTTCCAATAGATTTCTGACGATACTTTTTTTAACGCCTTTAATGTGTAAATTGATGATAGGATTATCGATTCTTTGATTCTTATTTACGAGATAATCAAAGTAGGTTTTTAGATTGGTTACGTAGTTCTTTACTGTTGCTGGCTTTATGGTTCCTGCGCTTTTTATATGCTCGATATATTTTAAAAAAGTCTTGTAATCGATGGTGTTTGATGAAGTTCCAAAGTTATTACACCAGGCGTCAAAACGACCTGCGCTTCGTAGGTATGTTGGGATACTTTTGTTGCTGTAGGCTTTGCTTTCTAAGTAGGTTTTGTACTTGTTCATTTCCTGTTAGTTCTAAAAAATGTGTATAAATTTGAGTGGATTCTAATGATGCGTGACCTAAAAAAATGCTGATCTGTTCCATCGCTGCGCCTTGTTCTAAAAAGTGTGTTGCGATGCTGTGGCGCAAACTGTGCAATGTGATATTTCTATATTCTAAATCGGTATTTCCAGTTGCTTTTATGATCGCTTTAAGTCTATTTGCAAAGCTCATTCCCTGTAATCTTTGACCTCGATAATTGATAGACAAAGATTCGGTTTCTTTGTATTTGTAGAACTCGGTACGCCAGTCGTAAATGTATTCTTCAAGGATTTTTAAACTGTGATTGTTAAGTGGCACAAAACGTTCTTTATAGTTTTTACCTTGGCTTACAAAAAGACGTTGTTTATCAAAAAACACATCTTTTATATTCAGGTGTACGAGTTCGTTTCTTCTGAGTCCGCAACTGTAGGCGCATACTAAAATGGCTTTATCTCTTTGTCTGATTCTTTCGGCTTGATGGCTGTAATCCGTGGCTTTAAAAAGCTCTTTGATTTCGTTTTGAGTAAGTACATTTAAAGCGTCTTTTTCGTTTTTAGATTCTCTTTTTAAATGGATATTGATACCGCTGTGATGATGTTCTTTTAGGTATTCTCTAAACTTAAAAAGGGCTTGCTGATGTTTATTGAGCTGTCCTTTTGATAATGCGCCGCCTCGTCTTTGATTGCGTCTTTCTTTGAGCTGTTTGTAATAGTCTGTAACGATTTGTGTGTTTATCTCATTGATGCTATTAATCTTATTTTGCTCCAGATAATGAAAAAACTCTTTGAGATGGTTGGGAAGATTGTAAACGGTGGTTTCTGCATAGCCTATAATGTCCAACCATTGCCTAAAATCTTGAACAATTACTTTATAACTGTGGTTGTTTAGGGATAAACTTTTCATTCTGTGGGTGTTTTTTGGATATTGTGGCGACTTGCTTATAACTGACTAGAAAACATTGTTTTAACCTCGCCATTGATCACTGGCGACTTGGTGGCGATACGGCGAGTTGTATTTGTGTCAAACAGTTCTCTAGAGATTTATCTATCTGCTTTTTTAGGTTCTTGTACTCATCTATTCCTACGATCTCAAAACAATAACTTTTAGTCTTTAATTTTTTAA
>NZ_PTJE01000012.1 GCF_002934445.1 Nonlabens xylanidelens | reverse complement strand
CTGCGGTAACAGGTCTAGTAGGTTTTCAACTAAGTGATCAAATGATGATAGGATTTGCCTATGATAGAGAGACTACAGAGTTAGGAAATGCCGTTTTTAATGACGGTAGTTATGAGCTTTTCATGAGATTTGAATTATTTAACAGCTACGATCGTATCATTACACCTCGTTTCTTCTAAGAAAAATAAACACAGCATACATTATGTTTAAAAAACTATCCATACTAATCATTCTTTTTGCTTTCTCTTTTGGACATGCTCAAAAGGGTAAGTTAGATAAAGGAAATGAAAAATTTAAATCTTTAGCATTTATAGAAGCTCAGAAAATCTATTTAAAATTAGTAGAAGAAGGCTTTGCATCTCCTGAAATTTTAGCAAAATTAGGTGATACGTATTACTTCAATGACGAACTGCAAAAGGCGTATAAATGGTATAATCAACTATTTGAAAAATATGAGGATAATGCAAAACCTGAGTACTTTTTTAGATATGCACAATCTCTTAAATCGGTAAGTAGGTACGACGAGGCAGATAGATTGATGTCAAAATTCAATTCTTTTAAAGGTTTTGACGTTAGATCTAAGATGTATTCTGAAGAGCCTAATTATTTACAAATAATAGATTTTCAATCCGGTAGATTTGATGTGGTTAACACAAAAGGAATCAATAGTTATACGGTTGATTTTGGTCCTGCTTTTAATGAATCAGAAAGTCAGGTAGTGTATGCCACTTCTAGAGATTCTGGTTCTTTGGTAAGTAGAAGACATACATGGAATGATCAACCTTTCTTACAGTTGTATACTGCAAAGGCCGATGAGACTGGTAAATTAAGCTCACCTAAAAGATTGTCTAGTAATATCAATACTAAGTTTCATGAAAGTACTCCTGCTATAACTGCAGATGGTGAGACGATGTATTTTACTCGTAATAACTATGATAACGGTGTTTATAGACAGGATATTGATGGAATGAATAAGCTTAAGATTTTTAGATCTTATAAAAAGAATGGTAAATGGTCTAAGCCTGTATCTCTTCCTTTTAATAATGATGAGTACTCTGTGGCACACCCTGCCTTAAGTCCTGATGGAAAGCAATTGTATTTTTCTAGTGACATGCCTGGGAGTGTAGGTTATGATATAAATTCAGACTTTACTAAGTCAGATATTTGGGTAGTAGATATTCTTGAAGAAGGTCAGTTTAGTGAGCCTAGAAACCTTAAGAATGTGAATACACCTGGTAGAGAGACTTTCCCTTTTGTCAGTAAATCAAACACATTATATTTTGCTTCTACAGGTCATCAAGGTCTTGGAGGGCTAGATGTATTTGCTAGTTCAATAAGTCCTGACGGTAGTACTAGTAAGGTAATTAATATTGGTAAGCCTATTAACACTACTAATGATGATTTTGCTTTTATCATTAACGACGATACTAAAATAGGATACTTTACCTCTAATAGACCAGGTGGATCTGGAGATGATGATATCTATAGATTCATACAGTTAGAAGACCTTAGGGAAACTTGTGAGGTTCTAGTTACAGGTACCGTTACTGATGAGAAAACAGGAGAGCCTATGAATGAAGCTACTGTTATGGTAATGGATGCTAATAACAATAAGGTGGATCAATTAGTAACTGGTGAAAATGGTAAGTATGTTTTTAAACTAGAATGTGGTAAGCAGTATTTTGTGAGAGTTGAAAAAGAAGATTATTCGTCTGACGAAGATCTATTCTCAACACCTACAAAATCTGGGTTCATGGACGTGCCACTAGAGATAGAGACAGCACGTATAGCAGTGGCAGATTGTGATGATATAGGTCCTTTATTAGATATAGAGCAAATATATTTTGACTTTGATAGATTTAACATCAGAAAAGATGCAGCATTTGAGTTAGCAAAGATCAAAGTTTTTATGGAACTGTATCCACTTACTAAGGTCGAAATACGCTCTCACACAGATAGTAGAGCTCCAGATGATTATAATGATGTGCTTTCTGAGAAAAGAGCGCAGAGCACACGTAATTGGCTTATATCAAAGGGTATTGACGCTTCTCGCTTAACTGCCAAAGGTTTTGGAGAAAGAAGACTGTTAAATAGATGTTCTAACGACGTAGAATGTTCTAAAGAAGAGCACCAGCTTAACCGTAGATCAGAGTTTATCGTCACTGGTTTAGATAACTATAAAAACTGCGATTAATTTTCTAATACATTATCCTATTAAAAAAAGCTCTGAACTTGTCTAGTTCAGAGCTTTTTTTTGTTCTATTGTATGATAGGAATTCCGCTTTCGCGAAAGCGGAACTAATCAACTATACCAATGCCTCAGCAGCTGGCTCAAATTCAGATATAAAATGAAATTTGATACTAGGGTATTTCTGCTGTGTCATTTGCAACGAGAAAGAAGAGTCGGCTAGAAATACTAATTGGCCTCTTTTATCCTTACATAAAAATTTAGATTTTACACGTTTAAAATCAGTAAACTCCTCTGGTTTTGCAACGCTTTCATCTACCCAGCAAGCCTTGTGAACATTCAGGTTTTCATAAGAACATTTTGCGCCATATTCATGTTCTAGTCGGTATTGTATTACCTCAAATTGCAGTGCGCCTACAGTACCTATAACCTTACGGCCGTTAAGCTCTAGTGTAAATAACTGTGCAACACCTTCGTCCATTAATTGGTCTATCCCTTTAGCAAGTTGTTTAGACTTCATTGGGTCAGAGTTGTTAATGTATCTAAAATGCTCTGGTGAGAAAGATGGAATCCCTTTATAATGTAAGGTTTCACCAGATGTTAAGGTGTCACCTATTTTAAAGTTACCAGTATCGTGTAACCCTACTATATCCCCAGGAAAAGACTCGTCTACTATCTCCTTTTTCTCAGCAAAAAATGCATTAGGACTAGAGAATTTTAAGTTCTTATCCAGACGTATGTGTTTATAAGCCTTGTTTCTTTCAAAAACACCACTTACTATCTTAATAAATGCCAGTCGGTCCCTATGTTTAGGATCCATGTTAGCATGAATTTTAAATACAAAACCGCTAAATTGATCCTCCTTAGGTTCAACCAGTCGTTCTTCTGCCTTTTTAGGCCTAGGTTCTGGCGCTATTTCTATAAAACCATCTAACAATTCCTTTACACCAAAATTGTGTAAAGCACTACCAAAAAATACAGGCTGTAAATCCCCATCTAGGTATTCCTTTCTATCGAATGCAGGATAAATGCCGTCCACTAATTCTAGTTCATCTCTTAAAGTACTTGCTGCCTGCTCGCCTACTAGTTTATCCAGTTCAGTATCATTAATATCACTTATAGCTTTAGTCTTGTGTATTTCCTTAGAAGATGCACCAGTAAATAGGTTAATGTTTTGTTTATGAATGTTATAGATTCCTTTTAAATCATAACCCATACCTATAGGAAAACTAAGAGGAGTAACCCTTAGACCGAGCATCTGTTCGATCTCATCCATGAGGTCAAAGGCATCCTTTCCCTCACGATCCATTTTATTAATAAAAACGATCATAGGGATATTACGCATTCTACATACCTCGACTAGTTTTTTAGTCTGTTCTTCAACACCTTTTGCGACATCTATAACTACGATCACGCTGTCCACCGCAGTTAGTGTTCTAAAAGTATCTTCAGCAAAATCTTTATGTCCTGGTGTATCTAGGATATTAATCTTTATACCATCATATTCAAAAGCAAGAACAGAGGTAGCTACAGATATACCTCTTTGTCTTTCTATCTCCATAAAATCACTGGTAGCACCTTTTTTGATTTTATTATTTTTTACCGCACCGGCTTCTTGAATCGCGCCACCATAAAGTAGTAACTTTTCAGTAAGCGTGGTCTTACCAGCATCTGGGTGAGATATAATTCCAAAGGTCCTGCGTCTTGCGACTTCTTTCTCAAATTGTTTCTTATTCATAAGATTACAAAAATAGAGAATAGAATTTGATCTATTCAGGTTTACTCTGTTGATGTTGCCACTTCTTTGTTAATAAAGAGTTTGTGTAGGTAAGTTAATTGTCTTTTTTTAGAATGTGTAGATTATTCTTTTGTTTAAGTTAATTTTCGTCGTTAGTTTACTGTAACTCGTCGAATGTGTTGTTTGTGGTTGTCGTTTATTTCTTTTTTATATTATATCAACCTTTAATTTGCAAGTTAAACGTTGTATAATTTTATTTTCCCCTGATGTATATAATTTTCAAAATATTTAATTTAAAAAATGAAAAGTTCATTATTCGTTTAATTATGATGATACTTTTCTTACTCCTGGTTAGTTTTCAGGCTAATGCGCAGTGTGATACTTGTTCAAGTACACTTAATGCTAATGTGGTGGATACAAGCTATACGTTTCCAAGTGGTGTTACATGTATTCAAGGTGATGTCAATATTAATCAAAACAGTCAGGTGACTTTTGCGAGTGGATCTGTTATATGTATTCCTGATAATGCAAGTTTAACGATACAAGGAAATATTACTAGTAATTCAGGAACTAATACGACATGGAACGTTTTTGGAGATTTAAATCTAACTGGAGGTAATCCATCAATAGAAGGGAATTTGAATCTTACAATTGGAGATGAGGCAAGTTTAAATGTCACCAATACTTTTTCAATAAATGGAGATGTCAATACTCTAACGATTAAGGGAACAGGTGTTTTAGATGTTAATCAATCATTGAATTTTGGTCCAGGGTCGCAGTATACCTTCGATAATGAGGGTGTTGTCGATGTGGGTAGCCAGTTAAATGCGTCTGCAACAGGTGAAAGTGAGATTAGGAATCAAGGGGTTTTAACTGTTAATAATAATTTTCAAATAAGTCCATCTACTTTGGTTACGAATTGTGGCGTTATTAATTCTAATAGTTCTCTGAATATGAATTCTGGGACCATTATTAATACAAACATTATTAATATTACAGGTGGGGCTTTAGATGTTGGTGCGAACGGTAATTTAGAAAATTTCTCTCAAGTTTTAGTTACATCTAATCAGAAAGTTTCATTATCAACTGGAAGGATATATAATGAAGGGTACTTTTTAACAAATCAAGGTATCCAAGGTGGTGGAGGAATAATAGAGGGTCCAAGGGTAACTGAGAATAAAACAGGTTATTTTGATATAACTTCTTCTAATGATAATACAATTGAGTCTGGTTCTATTATCGGACGCGTGGATTTTTCTAATAGTAATGGTACAGCTGGACAAACTCAGAATGGTGATATAAGGATTTTTCAAAATGTAAATACTGTAGCTCCTGAGGTTTCTTTTGAAGGTTGTACATCTCCCAATGGAGGAGGTACTTGTTTTGCTCAAGATATTGTGGAGAATTGTGTGAATTTAGATGGGTCACCAAATGTATTTCCTGTAGCTGCAAATGATTCTTATCAAACTGAAGAAGATGTAAGTGTTGAAATGACACCTTTAAGTAATGATAATGATGGTGATGGAGGTGTAAATGGAGCTGCCGATTTAAGTATAGTTTCTATAAATGGAATTGCTTTAACAGGAAATGCCCAAGTATTTACTGTTCCTAATGGTTTAATTAGTATAGACGCAAGTGGTGTTATCACTTTTATACCTGTTGTAGGTTTTACTGGTGTTACTACTTTTGATTATGAAATGACGGATAATGCGGCTGTTGATTCCATAGATACAGCTACAATAACAATAACAGTAGTAGAAACAGTGAATCCTTGTGATCCTTTATCAGGAAATCCAGATACAGATGGTGATGGTATTACTGATGTATGTGATTTAGATGATGATAATGATGGTATACTAGATGTAGATGAGTGTGGTGAATCTAATTTAATATTAGGTGCAGATTTGGTGTTGAATGGAGATTTTTCTGAAGGGTATCGTTATTGGAAATCTGACTTTAATAGAGGTAGAGGTTGTCAAGATGGTAATTGTGCAGGTACTAATCCATTAGATACTAGTGGTAGTTGTAGTGCTCAAGGTTGGGTTGCAGTATCTCCTTTCTCAAGTAGAAATGGAGGTTGTGATACTTATTATGAGTATACAGGGGGAGAGTCAAATGGTTCAATTTTAATAACAGATGCAAATCAGACAGGAAATAATGTTTACAATAATATAACAACAGCTACAGGAGGCGGATGTTCTGTAGGTGGTATGATCTATGAATTAAATACAGATAATACTCAAGCTAGTGCAGCAAATCCAAATAATTCATTATATGTAGATCCTAGTACAGCCGTCAATCAAGAATATTGGAGTCAAACAGTAGCTGGTATTGCTCCAAATACAAATTATTTTTTCTCTGTTGAAGTAATGGTTGTTGAAGAAGATAATAGTGTAGGTTTTATCTCTTTATCATTTTTAACAGATTCAAGTGTTCAAAGTACCGTTGAATTATCAAGGCTAACACCAGGAGTAGATGGTTCTGATGAATGGCAGAAGGTTACTTATGTATGGAATTCTGGTGCTACATCAGGAGATGTAAAGTTGTCAATAAGAAATAACTTATCTACTTGTCAAGGAAATGATATTAGAATTGATGATGTGTCTTTTTCTTCTATTCTAAATGCAGGAGATTTAGCTTGTTTAAGTACAGATAACGATGGTGATGGATGTTTTGATGCACTAGAAGGTGGTGATAATGTTCAATTAAGTGATTTAGATAGTGAAGGTAGAATATTAGGAGGAGTTGATGGAGATGGTGTTCCTGTTTTAGTTAATAATGGAGGAGCTTCAGATGTTGATGGTAATCAAGGCCAAACTATAGGAGGTTCTCATATTGGTGTTGATTTTGCGTTTACAGTTCAACCAACTGATCAACCGGTAGGTAATGGTACAGACGCTGTTTTTGATGTAACAACTTCAGTTGTTGAAACAGGTACTACAACAATAATTACAACAGGAACAACTTATGAATGGTTTGTTAGTATAGATAGCGGTGTGAGTTTTGAGCCAGTGGCAATAGCGACTACTGAGGATTTAACAATTGCAAGTGGAAGTGCCTATTATGTGAATGGTTATATTTTTAAATTATTTATTTCTCATACTGATAATGCTTGTGGATTAGAAAGTGATGAGGCTGAATTGATTATATGTCCTTCATTAGAAGCTGGAACAAGTACAGGTGCAATTAATATTTGTTCAACAGATAGTGTAAGTGAATCCGATTTATTAGCAAACATTACAGGAGAAGATACAGGCGGTTCTTGGACAGATTCAGGAAATACAGCAGTAAGTTTTCCAATCACAGTAGCAGGAACATATACATATACAGTAAACGGAATAGGTGTTTGTTCATCAGAAAGTGATACGGTAAGTGTAATTATAACAACTTCTTGTATTGAAGATTTAGATGAAAACTTAACAACATCAGAAGATGTAACGTTAACAGGCGACTTGTTTGATAACTTAACAGATGCGGATAGTTCTAGTCATACACTTACAGGCGCAACGGTAGATGCAAACGGTGATGGAACAGCAACAGTGTTACCATTAGGAGTAGCAACAGCATTGACAGATGCAGCAGGCGATCCAATCGGAGATATTACAGTAAATGCAGATGGAACCTTTGAGTTTGATCCAGCACCAAACTACAACGGACCAGTACCAACGGTAGGTTATGATATTGTAGATAGCAATGACCCAACAGATACGGATAGTAGTATGTTAGATATCACGGTAACACCAGTTACCGATGACATAGATGATTTAGATGAAAACTTAACAACATCAGAAGATGTAACGTTAACAGGCGACTTGTTTGATAACTTGACAGATGC
>NZ_PTJE01000011.1 GCF_002934445.1 Nonlabens xylanidelens | reverse complement strand
ATCTATTACCGTAACCTTTAATTATCAAACCATGCAGCTTAATAATACTATGAGGTCTTAATCCAAATTTCTTCGGGCTATCCCTCAGTAATAGGTAGATTGTATACGCGTTACGCACCCGTGCGCCGGTCGCCATCTTCTAGCAAGCTAGAAATGCTGCCCCTCGACTTGCATGTGTTAGGCCTGCCGCTAGCGTTCATCCTGAGCCAGGATCAAACTCTTCATCGTCGAATCTTTTAAAGATCATTTAATTATATGACTTTATCGAAACCACTCAATTAGCTTTGTGTCTATCTTATTTTTTTAACCTACTGTTATTAAAACAATAAATCTTTTTTTTGTGCTGTCAATATCTCAATGAACTCCTTCAAATACCTTAGTTAAAATCTTACTGCAAATCTTCACGACTCACTAACTGATCTTTTAACCTATCTGAAGAACATTTGCCTCGTTAAACATTTAGCTGTTTTCCTAAGCGGCTGCAAATATACAACCCCTTTTGTTTAAATTCCTAACTTTTTATTAATAAAATCGAAATAAAAATAAAGCAATTAATTAATTCTTTACTTAACAATGTTTTACAATATATTAAAATTAAAGAAACATTACCTCAGTTAGAAAACCCTTATAAAATGACATTATCTTCATCTCGAGGAGAAGCCAACAAATATTTATATCTGTAATACATTAATCCAAATGAAAGAGTTAAACCTGTTAATAATCCTATCCAAATCCCCTGCAAGCCTAAATCAATATACTTACTTAGTACATATGATATAGGTAAACCAATCACCCAATAAGACACGAAACATATAAGACTAGGAATCCAGACATCTTGTAGCCCTCTTAGTGCACCTAACATTACGACTTGAAAACCATCACTAAGCTGAAAGAAGGCAGCTATTAAAAGAGCTCCCGCTGCTAGTTGCACAACCTCCCAGTCATCGATATATAAATACGGAAGTTGATTTCTGAATAAAATGAAGCACAATGCAAAAAACAGTTCAACAATAAGGGTCAACAAAAATATAGACTTGACAATCCTTTTCAACTCGTCAAATTGATTCAATCCTTTTTGATTACCGACTCTAATAGTAGCCGTCACACCTAATCCTACTCCAACCATAAAAGTTAATGCTGATAGATTCAATGCTATTTGATTTGCAGCCTGACTACTAGTCCCAAGCAATCCAGATAAAATAATCGCAGCTGTAAACAAGCCTACTTCAAAAAACATTTGCAGAGCAGTAGGAAAACCTAGGTTCAACAATTTTGTAGTAATACCTGTAGATTTGACCTTTACGAAAACGAGATATTGTTTCAATTCCTTTTTAGTTAACAAGAAAGCTAGAACTATCAACACCATTACTATTCTAGAGATAAACGTTCCAATCCCTGCACCTTCTACCTCTAATCTTGGAAAACCGAACTCTCCGTATATAAACAAAAAATTCAAAAATACATTTATCAGATTAGCTATTATAGAAGCTGTCATGGAGTAGACCGTTTTTGATAAGCCATCAATAAATTGCTTGATAGCCTGAAACATCATTAACGGAATCAAAGACAATGCAACCCATCTCATATAAGGGATAGCCAATTCCACAACTTCTTTAGGTTGATCTAACATAGACAAAATAGGTTCACAAAAAAGAACCACAAAAGTCAATAGCACACCTATTATCGTACATAATATAAAACCTTGCTTAAAAATTGAGCCTATTCTACCTATATCCTTTTTAGCATCTGCTTCTGAAACAAGTGGGGTTATCGCAAATGAAAAACCGATACCTATGGAAAGCGCTATGAAAATTAATGTATTTCCTAAAGATACAGCCGCAAGTTGTGCCTTACCTAACTTACCTACCATAACATTATCTGCTAGGGCTACTAATAAATGCGCTATTTGCCCTACCATAATAGGTACAGCTATTTTTAAATTTGTAGAAAACTCTCTTGTATAATCTTTTAATGCCATCTTGAATTGTAAAGAGGCGCAAAAGTAATGAGATTCAAGATCTATACAACCATCTAATCCATGCTATTATCAACCACTCCATACTGGTCAAAAAGATAAATTAAGCTAGTCATTGTAGCCGCCCCTAATTCTAATTCTCTTTTATTAACCGCATCAAAAGTATCATTTGCAGCGTGATGAAAATCAAAATATCTTTGGGAATCAGGGCGTAGACCAGCCAGTACTGTACCACTATCTTTTAGTGGACCTACATCTGCACCACTACCTCCTTTTTCAAAGTAATGAATTAGGTAAGGTTTGAAAAGCTTTTTCCATGAATGAACAACCTTCATTTGATCCTCTGTCGCATCAAAGCTAAAACCTCTAGGCGAAAAACCACCTGCATCACTTTCTAAAGCAAAAATATGATTTTCGCTTTTTGCCTTTGCTTGTTTTGCATATTCACGAGCTCCTTTTAATCCATTTTCTTCATTCATGAATAACACGACTCTTATTGTTCTCAAGGGCTGGTAATCTAATTTTTTCAATGTTTCTAAAACCTGCATAGATTGCACTACACCAGCACCGTCATCATGACTACCATCACCTAAGTCCCAAGAATCTAAATGACCACCTACTATAATTACTTCATTAGGGTACTTAGTTCCCTTAATCTCTCCTATTACGTTATAACTTTCTACATCACCCCAAACTGTGCAGTCTTGTTTTAAGAAAAACTGAAGATTCTTATCTAGAGACAAGTAAGTATGCAACTTTTCAGCGTCGTTTGTACTTATTGCTGCAGCCGGAATATAATTCTCTACATCTAGGTCTCCATAACTCATTGAACCTGTATGTGGGTAATCGTCCAGTCTCAAATTCATTGATCTAACTATGACACCTACAGCACCGTATTTACCAGCTTCTTCCGCACCACTGTATCGTTGATCTACACAGCCACCGTATGCCTCAAAAGTTTGAATTTTTGTAGGATCCATAGGTCTGTTATAGAACACTATTTTACCTTCTATTTCTTTTCTCCCTATTTGGGCTAATTGCTCTAAAGAAGTAACCTCTACCACTCCAGCCTTTATACCAGCCTCTCTAGTGGGAATAGAACCACCTAATGCACACACATTAACATTAATAGTTGAAAAATCATTTAATTGTATGTATGCAAATTCTGGAGTACCTCGTGTCCATTTAGGCACCATTACAGATTGTAATTCTGTGCGAGAAGCAAATTTTGCTATTTCCTTTTCTGTATACTCTACAGCTCTTTGAGCTTGTATAGAACCAGATAATCTTCCTCCTATATTATTAGAAAGATAATCTAACCACTCATAACTTTTGGACTCTGTAAGGCTATAGTCATAAATACTCTTAAGCATTAATGAATCTGCTTGAGATGTTTGTACTAGTTGCGCTTTCGCGAAAGCGGAACACAACAAAATAAAGAATCCAATAGTATGTAGTTTATTCATTTTCTAGCTCTTCAATGTATTTTTTAATATTTCCTGAAACCTCATCATCTATTTGAGGTGGCTGAATGTACTCTTTTTGAGAAAGAGCATCCACCAGTATTTTTGCGACCAATAATCTAGCCATAGGTTTATCGTCTGCAGGGATAATGTGCCATGGAGCAACGTCTGTATGCGTGTGTCTAATAGCCTGTTCATAACAGTACATATATTTATCCCACAGTTTACGTTCTTTAAGGTCGTCTTTTGAGAATTTCCAATTCTTTTCTGGTGTTCTCAATCTTCTTAACAATCGTCTTTTTTGTTCTTCTTCACTTAAATTAAGGAAAAACTTAAAGATAAAGGTCCCGTTTTGAGTTAGTTCCTTTTCAAAATTATTGATCTGATTGTAACGCATTTGCCAAAAGTCTTCTGTAGCATCTTCTGGACCATTAAAATCAGGTAAATTCTCTGCCATGAGATATTCTGGATGTACACGAGTAACTAAGACATTTTCATAATGAGTTCTATTAAAAATCCCAAAATGCCCCTTAGAAGGTAGCGCTATATAGTGTCTCCACAGATAACCGTGAGATAATTCTAAATCTGTAGGGACTTTAAAACTGTGTTGTACAACACCTCTTACATTAAAATCTTTAAACACCTCTCTTACCAGACTGTCTTTACCAGAGGTATCCATACCTTGAAAACACACCAGTACCGCATGTTTATCATGTGCATAGAGTCTTGCTTGAAAATCTGCAAGTTCTCTTCTTACTTTTTCTAGTTCCTTTTTTGCTTCTTTTTTTGAAAGCACCTCCTTAGGTAACGTAGAATGTTCTTTAAGCTGCAACTTTGTAGATGCCTTGAATTCTTCTGAATAGATTTTATACATATTATTTACTTGCAAAAAGTTTTACGTCGGACTCGCTTATTTCTTCACCACCTAATATAATGAGTCGTTCTACAACGTTGCGCAACTCTCGTATATTACCTGTCCAATCGTATTCTTGTAATAATTTAAACGCTTTGTTCTCAAATTTCTTTGCTGCATTCCCCTGCTCTTTGGCAATTTTTGCTGCAAAATGATTAATGAGCAACGGTATATCATCACGTCTATCATTAAGAGCAGGTACATTAATTAATATTACTGCTAGTCTATGATATAAATCTTCTCTAAATTTTTTATCCTCTATCTCTTGTTTAAGGTCTTTGTTAGTCGCTGCAAGAATTCTTACATCTACCTTTATATCCTTATCACTACCTACACGTTGTATTTTATTTTCTTGCAAAGCCCGTAATACTTTGGCTTGCGCTTTGGCACTCATGTCTCCTATTTCATCTAGAAAAATAGTACCACCATTTGCTGCTTCAAATTTTCCTGCTCGGTCTTTATTTGCACCAGTAAAACTACCCTTTACATGACCGAATAACTCGCTTTCTATTAACTCGCTAGGTATAGCAGCACAATTTACCTCTATAAAAGGACCTTTTGAACGGTCGCTTTTTTCATGTAACCAGTGGGCAACAAGTTCCTTACCTGTTCCGTTTTCTCCAGTGATTAAAACTCTTGCATCTGTAGGCGCTACTTTTTCAATGATATTTTTGATAATAACGATTAACTCGCTATCTCCTATCATCTCATAGTTTTTACTAACTTTTTTCTTGAGACGTTTATTCTCTACAACTAGCTTTTTATTATCTAAGGCATTACGTACCGTGTTTAAAAGCCTATTTAAATCTGGCGGCTTTGAAATGTAATCAAAAGCTCCTAAACGCATCGTATTTACTGCCGTATCTAGATCTCCATGTCCTGAGATCATGACGATAGGGATTTCTGGCTTTATTTTCTTAACAGCCTCTAGAACCTCTACACCATCCATTTTAGGCATTTTTATGTCACAAAGAACAAGATCATAATCGTTATCCTTTATCAACTCTATACCTTCTAGACCATCTACTGCCTCTACTACATTGTAATCTTTACTTTCTTCAGATAATATTTTACTTAAAACGCGACGTATCGCGCCTTCATCTTCTATAAGGAGAATATTTGCCATTATTATATTTTAAACTTTATTCCTATTCTAGAATAAAACGTATTAGTATCATTAAGTGTTACCACATCATCACCATTATCATCTCTTAATCTTATGTCATTGATAAATGTATAACCTGCATAAATATAAGCCGAAATATGCTTAGTAAAATTATGCTGATAACCAGGCCCGAACATTGCAACGGTCATTGAAACATCTTCTGCAACACCTCTTGTGGTAGGCTGGTCGTTTTGAATATTTGCATAAAAACCATCTAGACGCGCATATAATTGCACATCATTTTTTTCATTGAATCTATATTTAAGATTCATTTTAGGAGCACCTAATGTAAAACTCCAGCTTTCATTAAGTTCTCTATAGTAATTAAGATACGGTAATGGGAAAGGCCTACCTGCTGTGGTCGAATACTGCACTCCTACTACTAGTTGCCATGGTTTACCGCCATCTTCTCTTTTCTTCTCGTTTTTAATAAAATAAACACTACCTACAAAAAAGTAGTCGTCGCTACGTGCTTTTCCCTCATCAAAATTTGATGCTACTAGAACACCGGTTCTAGATCCAAAACGCCAGTTATTTTTCATAGGAAATGTATAGCCCAGCGCCACTTGAAAACTCTCGTATCTATCAGAACCAAAATCTGTGGCTCTAAAATTATCTTTAACTAAATATTCTACGTTTCGGTATTCTAGGTAAGGAACGAGATAACTGGCCTCTCCTACTTTGAGTGGTACATTTACAAAAGTCCTGAATCTTCTAAAACTGTTATCAGAATTACTCTGAGGAAAGTATGTGTACTCTGCTCTAAAAAGATCTGTTCCTTGTGAGTACGCTTTCGCGAAAGCGAAAACACAAAATACTATACAACTAGTTCTAATAATCTTATTTAATCTAGTCATTTTTCCTATTGTTAGATTCTTCATTTATTGAAGATTTATTTATAATATGAATATCTCTTTGTGGGAAAGGAATACTCACGTTGTTTGCTCTGAACGCTTTATCTATATCAAATCGTATAGCACTCTTAATACGAGGCTCTGTAAAAGCATCTTTTACAAAAAAATAAACCGCAAAATTTAATGAACTGTCGCCAAATTCATTGAACATGACAAATGGCTCGGGACTTTGCAGCACTCCTTTTTGATTACTGACACATTCTATAAGTAATTTTTCTATTAATCTGGTATCACTACCATAAGCAACACCCACATTTACTTGCTCTCTGGTTTTAGGATGGTTTTGAGTATAATTATAAACTATTTCTGACATAAAAAGATGATTAGGTATAATCAATATTTTATCGTCACGAGTAATTATTCTCGTACTCCTTAATTTTACCTCAAAGACACGACCAACTTTGTTATTAATTTCAATAACGTCATTTACTAGAACAGACCTATCTGTTAAAATAGTTACCCCAGCAATTATATCTTTAAACAGATCTTGCAGTGCAAAACCTAAACCTACAAATAAGGCGGCACTAGCTGTTAAAAGCCCTGTCAGGTTTACACCACTAGAATGCAAGACTGATATAATTACAATTATATAAACAATGTAATTAAAGAATTTAAAGGCACTCTCAAATTTAAGTTTATCTGGAATATCCATCTTGCGTGTAACTACTTTTCTAATACCTCTCAATATTAGTGTGGTTACTAAAATGGCTAATACAGCAAGAATAAGCATCCAGGTATTTAAATGAAAACCTCCATTCTTACCTGATGATATAATCTCATAAGTGAGAAACTCCTGTATCTTATCCCAATTCAAACTCATAATTAGTATCGCAGCCATTTATACAGCTCTTTCCAATTTGTCTTTTTACCGTACATTAAAATTCCTATTCTATAAATTTTTGCAGCTAGCATCGCTACACCTATTATACTTATGTATAACAACAACATACTTAATGCTATTTCCCACCACGCGATCTCGCCAAAAGGTATTCTCATTAACATCACTATAGGTGAGGTTAATGGAATGTATGAAAATATTACTGCCACAGTACCATGAGGATTATCCATGACTGAAAAGAAACCTACATAAATTGCTAACATTAATGGTAAAATTACCGGCAACATAAACTGCTGTGTATCTGTTTCATTATCTACAGCGGCACCTATCGCTGTATAAATAGATGCATATAAAAAGTAACCTCCCATAAAGTAGATAAAGAAACAAATCAATATTTTGAGAATAGGCAGTTGAACAATGTCATTTGCAATTAACTGAAACTTATTAGGATCTTGTGCTTGTGCAAGCACGTCTGCATTTGCAGGTGTAGAAAATGCGTCTACTCCAAAAAAGGTGGTCGCAACTATCATTAATATAAAACCGACTATTACCCAAATTATAAATTGGGTGATACCAGCTAAAGAAGTTCCTGTTATTTTACCTATCATAAGATAGATAGGTTTTACACTACTTACTATAATCTCAATAATACGATTTGTTTTTTCTTCTATTACAGATCGCATCACCATATTACCATAGATGATAATGAACATCATTAACAAATAACCAGCGATACCACCTGCAGCTATTTTAATCCAGCCAGACATTTTACTGGTCTTTTCTCCTGTAAAATTTTGTACTTGAATCTCCTTAGTTACTTTACGACTATTGATCACATTAATATCAATACCAGCATCTTTCAGATTATTAGCGGTAGCCTCTTTATTAATTTTATCTTCAATAGATTCTAAAAAACCTTGAGATGGAGAGTCGTCCGAGTAGAAACTTAGGTCAGCTAATTGTCCTTTTTGCGCTTCTATTAATATCAAACCATAGTAATCTGCTTCTTTACTTGCAGTTATCGCAGCTTCTTTAGAAATACCATTAAGTTTAATGTACTCGTTGCGGTTATTTGATTCAAATAATGAAATATAATTATCTTCTGTTTGATCTAAGATGGCAATTTTTCTACTCGTATCAGAATTTATACTTGTTAACCAGCCTATCAATAAAGCAACACCCACAAATATTAACGGACTTACAAAAGTCATGATAATAAACGTTCTATTTCTTACTTTATTAAGGTATTCTCTTTTAATAATAAGCCACAATTTATCCATGTTGCTGTACAGTTTGAATGAAGATATCATTAACGCTAGGAATTACCTCACTAAAATGGGTTAATTCTCCTAATTGTGTTAATCGATTTAATGCACTAGGTACATCTATATGAGTAGGTATTTGAATTTGAACATCTAGCGTATTATCTAATCCAGATAAAACTATAGGTTGCGCATTAAATTCTACCGGTATTTGTTGAAAAGCAACGTCATTATTTTGACAAATTAAAGACACCGCATATTTGCGATCTCTATAGCGCTGTTTAACATCGCTTAGCTTGCCTTGTAAAACAAGGTTAGATTTATTAATAAGTGCTATATGGTCACACATTTCTTCTACACTTTCCATACGGTGAGTAGAAAAAATGATAGTTGCTCCATCATCTCTTAATTTTAAAATTTCGTCTTTAATAAGATTTGCATTTACTGGGTCAAAACCAGAAAATGGCTCATCAAAAATCAATAAACTAGGCTCGTGCATGACAGTAACAATAAATTGTACCTTTTGCGCCATTCCTTTAGAAAGTTCTTCTAGTTTTTTATTCCACCAGCCTTCTATACCTAATCTGTCAAACCAGTATGTCAGTCTATCTTTTGCCTCTGCTCTTGACAGACCTTTAAGCCTGGCTAGATAAATGCACTGCTCACCTACCTTCATAGATTTATAAAGCCCACGCTCTTCTGGCATGTACCCTATATCTTCTATATGATTAGGTTTTAATTGCTCGCCATTAAGAAGGATCTTCCCTTCGTCTGGCATTGTAATTTGATTTATGATTCTTATAAGTGAGGTTTTACCAGCACCATTAGGTCCTAACAAACCATAAACACTTCCTTTGGGTACTGAGATAGATACATCATTTAATGCTGTATAATCCCCATATACCTTTTTTATATGTATTGCTTCTAATGCGTTTACCATCTATCTATTAATTGCGCTAAATTAACAAGAACGCTACGGTATTGCTAAAGATTTAGAATAAATTAATAGGAATGCCAGTTAAAAAAAATATGTAGATCATGTAAATATGTAGATTCTATAATTTAAAACCCTATTAATTACAAAAGGTCATAAAAAAACCCACCTCCCTAAAAATAGGGAGGTGGGAAAAATTGCTATGAAAAAGAAAAATAACAAATGGTTGGTTGACCATTCGTTGGCATAAATATATACTATTTTTTCTAATTCATTAAGTTTTCTTTAAGAAAACATGTCTTTCACTTTTTCAAAGAAAGATTTATCTCCTTTTTCAGGAGCTGGATCAAAATTTGAATCTGTCATCATGCTTTCAAAAAATTCTTTTTGCTCTTTAGTTAAATTACGAGGCGTCCATACATTTACATGTACTAACAAATCTCCGGTAGCATACCCATTAAGATTAGGCATTCCTTTACCACGTAATCTTAAAATCTTACCACTCTGTATTCCTGCTTCTACCGGTATGCGTACTTTTCCTGTTACTGTCTGGATTTCTTTAGAAGTTCCCAAAACAGCTTCAGGTACACTTACATATAGATCATAATGAAGATTGTTCCCCTCACGCTGTAACTCTGCATGTGGTTTAACTTCTATATCAACAAGTAAATCTCCACTAACTCCATTTCCTGGTGCGTCATTTCCTTTTCCAGAAACTTTAAGACGCATGTCCGACTCTACACCTGCAGGAATTTGAATAGTTACTGTTTCTTCAGTAGCTATCATTCCTTGAGCATCTGCTCCAGCTGGTTTGTTATTTAAGATTTGCCCTGCACCACCACATGTATTACATGGCGCAGCAGTTTGCATGCGACCTAGTATAGTGTTTTGAATTCTAGTAACCTGACCGCTACCATTACAGGTAGTACATGTTTTATAAGAAACTCCAGGAGCTTGTTTTTTACGTTTTACTTTAACTTTTTTATCGACACCGTTTGCAGCTTCTTCTAGTGTAAGAGAGACACGTATACGTAAATCTTTTCCTTTTACTCTGCGCTGGCCTCCACGACCACCGCCGCCGAAACCACCAAAACCGCCGCCGCCACCGCCGCCGAAAATATCACCGAACTGACTGAAAATATCGTCCATGTCAAAACCTCCAGCACCGCCACCGCCGCCGAAACCGCCTGCGCCTCCAGAAGTATATGCCTGGTGACCTAACTGGTCATAACGAGATTTTTTTTGTGGATCACTTAAAGTTTCATAAGCCTCTGCAGCTTTTTTAAAGTTCTCCTCTGCTGCGTCATCTCCAGGGTTTTTATCAGGGTGGTATTGAATTGCTTTTTTTCTATAAGCTTTCTTTATCTCTGCCGCTGTTGCACCTCTTTGAATATCTAATATGTCGTAGAAATCTGCCATAATTATTGTCCTATAACTACTTTAGGAAAACGTATAATTTTGTCTCCTAGTTTATATCCTTTTTCAATCACGTCTACTATTTTACCTTTCATATCATCACTAGGTGCTGGTATTTGAGTAATTGCCTCGTGTACGTCTGCATTAAAGGTATCTCCTGCTCTCACGTCAAATTCTTCTAGACCTTTATTATTTAAGGTATTAGTTAATTTGTTTGCAATTAACTTTACACCACTTGTCAGTTGCTCGTCTTCAGATTTATTGATCTCTACCATTGCTCTGTCAAAATCGTCTAAAACTGGCAGCATGTCTTTTAAGACACCTTCTCCTGCGGTTTTAAATAATTCTATACGCTCCTTTGCGGTACGTCTTTTAAAGTTCTCAAACTCTGCAAACAGACGTAGGTATTTTTCTTTTTCTACTTGTAATTGATCTTCTAGAATTTCTACATCGCTGCGCTCGTCTTGTACCTCTTCAGTTACTTCTTGCTCCACAACCTCAGGTGCTTCCTGATCTTTCAAGTCTTTTTCGTTTTTATTCTTTGCCATCTTCTGACGATATATTTTAAATAAATTCAACACTTTTTTATCGAGGTGTTTTTAAGGGTTACGCTTTCGCGAAAGCGAGATAGCCACAATAATTTTCACCTACCTAGACGCGATAAGGCAAAAGTGTTGCCATTTAAATTTGTGTGTCAAAATGTCACCGAGAATAATTAATATAGATTTAACGATGTTATTTGTCTATACATTTAGTTTTGTGATTCAATTAAACATAAGAATAATGAAACGTAATTTATTGAAAATCGCAGGTATGGCTCTAGTTGTTGCTTTTACCGTAGCTTGTAAAGAAAGTAAGAACGAAGTAGAAGCAATGGATAGTGAAGAAGCTGCTGTTGCAACTGTAGAGGCTGTTACTTTTAATGTAGATACTGAAGCTTCTAACATCGCATGGATAGGTTCTAAGCCTACTGAAGATCATACTGGTAACATTTCTCTTGCTAGCGGTATGGTTAAAGTAAATGGTGATGTTGTTGAGAGTGGTGAATTTACTATAGACATGACTTCTATCGAGGTGACTGACCTAGAAGGTGATGCTGCCGGTAATTTAAAAGCACACTTAGAAGGTACTGTAGAAGGAAAGGAAACTGACTTTTTTAATACTCCTAAATACCCTACTGCAAAATTTGTAGTAACAGGTCTTAAAGTGACTGATAACAATACGACTCTAGAAGGAAACCTTACTCTTAAGGATGTTACTAAGAAAATCGCTTTTGACGTTACTGTAAAGTATGATGGTGATAAAATGATGCTTACTAGTGAAGACTTTACGATAGATAGAACAGACTGGGGTATCCAGTATGGCTCTAGTAACTTTACTGATATAGTTGCTAACAAAGCAATATCTGATGATATTACATTAACTTTAAACATAGTTGCTACTAAGTAATTATTCTTTTAAAGTCTTAATTTTAAAAGCCTTGCAATCTAAGATTGCAAGGCTTTTTTATTTATGGGTAAGATGGTATTTTTACTCTCTCAACTTTTTCCATGAAAAACTTTTTACTCTCCACGCTTTCTATATTTTTCTTTATCACTACTACTGCACAAGAAGTAGAGTTTATGGATCCTGATTTAATCAACACGTTATATGATTATGAGCAGGTAGAGATAGACTCTGTTCTCACTATAAAATTACCGTCTGATTTTTTTGAAACTACCGAGAGTGAAGATGGAATTGAGTCTCACTACTGGTTCGGTTATGGAGAGAATGACGTGGTTTATATGGTACATCGTGCTAGAATAGATGAGAGAATATGTCTATCTAACAGGCGTGAGTTAAAGAGTTATTATGATAACACCTTAAATGACTGGACCAAAGATGAGGAAATCAAAGTGGTCAAAGATAAACGTGTTGTAGAGAACGACGTGTACCAAGCTTATTATATCTATAACGAAATGGATGAAGACGGAGAAGAGATGATCCAGAATTCTTATCGATTAGTCCAGATTAAAGAAACTCTTTATCAGATAGGCGTTACACAACCTTTAAAAACTAAGGACAGATCTGTGGATGAAGATTTTTTTAATAGTATAGTGATACAACCAAATTTTGCTTTAAAAAATCAATATACAGCGTGTGGCACTTTTGATTTAATTTTTGGTGATGAAGATGACGACTCTTCTACTACCGCTTATGAAATAGGTGAAATTTTAGGTGGCTTTGCTTGTGTTGCTATATTCTTATTACTATTCGGTCTAGTAATATTTTTTATGGTTAGAACTAATAGAAAGAATAAGCAAAAGGAATGGGATCAATTTAATAGTTAAGCTATTGCTTTACTTTAAATAACTCCTTAAAGCTGCTTCTAATTCTGGGTATTTAAAAGAATAGCCTTTTTCTTCTATTCTTGAACTACTAGCATGCTGACTAGCGAGAACTATAGAAGACATTTCACCTAGCATTACTTTCATTATAAATTCTGGTACGTTAGGGAGAAACACTGGTTTACCCATCACTTTTCCTATCCTATTCATCATAGGTCTATTTCTTACAGGATGTGGAGCAACACCGTTATATACACCTTCTAACTCGTGATTAAGTATGTGGATGAAAATACCAGATAAATCGTCTATAGCGACCCAACTTTGCCACATTTTACCGTTCCCAAATCCTGATCCTGCATAAAACTTAACCGGTTTAGACATTTGCTCTAACGCACCACCTTTGCCAGAAAGTACTATTCCTATGCGCACAATGGCATGAGTGAGGCCTAGTTCTTTAAATTGAGTTCCTATTTTTTCCCATGCGATACAAACATCTGCTAAGAAATTTGTTGCCGTAGGTGGTATCTCATCTTCTCTCAATGCTTTACCGTCTTGATCATCTGGATAAATACCTATAGCGCTAGCTGTAACCACATGCTTTACTTGATGTTCATTCTCTTTAAGTAAATTTAAAAGCAAGTTAGTACTGTCTATACGACTGTTGAGTATGCGTTTTTTTGCTGCGTCTGTCCATTTTTGAAAAACAGTCTCACCTGCTAGATGCACGATAGCATCTACACCATCTATACACTTTGCATCTATAGTCATCTCTTTTACATTCCATAAAAAGCCTTTATGATTATCGCTGCTTTTTATGGCGCTCTTTCTGGTAGTTAAATAATGAACCGTATGTCCTTGAGACAATAAATCTTCTGATATTTTTGAGCCCACTAGACCAGTTGCTCCTGTAATAAGTATAACCATGTTACGAAGTTAATTCTCAAACTAATGCGATACCATTATGTTTTAAATTAATTAACAACAAATAATAATCCTGACCCAATGTCCTTTAATAAAGATAGATGGGTCAGGTGTAAGCATATTATAATCGCACTGCAATTTCTTTATCACTTTCTATAGTAATTTTTGCATCATCCCAAGAAGGTGGGCCGTAACTCATAGGGTTATTACTCATACCATAAGCCTCCTTAGGCATTCCTTGATCTGTAAAATCCATTTGATTATTACCGTTTTTATCATGTAATACCATAACCGCATATTCTCCTGCTGGAATATTTTCAAATATCGCAACAGCAACACCGTCTTTAATTTCTACGGTTGCAGATTGTAATGGGGCAGCTTTCATGAATTGGTTTTCTGTACTTAGACTGTAAACCATAGTACCTTGATCATTCTTTGCATTATCGACAGTAACTTTTAAAGTAAAAGTCTCTTGTGCACTTAGAGCCAAAGAGAATAATAAAACGATAATAGTAGTAAAAAGAGTTTTCATAAGTAAGTATTTTAATTTGTTAGACAGGACAAATATGCAGCACTTTTCTAGTTGAGAATAATTGCATTAACCCAACTGTATTATTTCCTTACTCAATTGTAAAAAGAGGATACCAACAATAGTATCAACAGTTTAGTTTTAAATTAATGACATGATAACATAGGGATAAAACCAATGGAATAAAAAACTGCTTATTTTGAATAAACCGATTTTGTAAAAAAACGTCCCGTAGAACTCGTAGTAATTTCTGACTCACATCTGGGTACTTATGGCTGTCATGCGTTAGAGCTTAATCAGTATCTCAAATCCATACAACCAGCACATTTAATTCTCAATGGAGATATTATAGACATATGGCAGTTTAGAAAAAATTATTTCCCTAAAGAACACCTTAAAGTCATTAAGAACATTATTAAACTAGCCAGCAAAGGGACTAAAATCACCTACATCACTGGTAATCATGATGAGATGTTACGCAAATTTTCTCCTACCATAATCGGTAATATTACACTAGTGGATAAGGTAATTCTAGATCTAGACGGTAAGAAAACTTGGGTTTTTCATGGAGATGTATTTGACGCCAGTATACAGCACAGTAAATGGCTAGCAAAACTAGGCGGTTATGGTTATGATTTTCTAATAGTTTTCAATCAGCTTATAAATTGGTTTTTATTGCGGCTAGGTAAAGAGAGATATTCATTATCTAAAAAGATCAAAAACTCTGTAAAAGGTGCTGTAAAATTTATTTCAAATTTTGAAAAGACAGCTACAGATCTTGCGATAGAAAATGGATATGATACGGTAATATGTGGGCATATCCATCAACCACAAAAAAGAATGGTTTATAATGACAAAGGAAAAGTACTGTATTTAAATAGCGGTGACTGGATAGAAAACCTTACTTCATTAGAATACCATAATGGAACCTGGCAAATCCTTACCCATCCACCTTACCATAAAAAAGAATCATCTATAGAAGTCGATGATATAGAAGAAATTAATCTGCCTAGTCTTATCGCATCTATAAGTTCTCCACATTGATTATAGAATATTATTAAATAAACCGACTATTTTCATTTTTTAAATAAGGCATCTAATATCTTTACCTTATGAATAGATATGTGCTCGTTTTACTTTCCCTTTTTACTTTGATTTCTTGTCAGAATCAAGAACAAAAGATAGATACATCTACCGTATTTAGATATAATGAGCATGCAAATGTGACTAGTCTAGACCCAGCTTTTGCAAAGGACCAACGTAATATATGGGTTTGCAACCTGCTTTATAATGGCTTAGTAAAACTAGATAATCAGCTAGAAGTGGTGCCCGATCTTGCTAGCCACTGGGAAATTGATAGTACTGGTACTTCTTATAAATTCTATATTAAAGAAGGTATTTATTTTAATGACGCTTTCGCGAAAGCGAGAACCGTAACAGCAACAGACTTTAAATATTCTCTAGAACGACTAACAGACCCAGCGCTAGCTTCTAATGGTGCCTTTGTTTTGAAAAATGTCACAGAAATCAATGTTTTAGATCCATTGCAATTAGAAATTAAATTAAAGCAACCATTCCCTGCTTTTTTAGGCTTGCTTACCATGAAGTATTGCAGTGTCGTACCAGACGGAAGCTCTAATTTAAGAGAGCAACCTATAGGCACAGGACCTTTTTATCTAAAAAAGTGGCAAGAAAATGTAAAGATGGTATTGCGTAGAAATAACAATTATCATGAAAAAGACATAGACGGTAATGCCCTACCCTATTTAGAAGCCGTTGCGATTACTTTTAAAACAGATAAGCAAAGTGAATTTCTAGAATTTGCTCAAGGCAACTTAGATTTTATAAATGCCATAGACCCTAGTTACAAAGATGAATTGTTAACTACTAGTGGTGATTTAAAAGAAAAATACATTCCTACCGTAAATTTAAAAAAAGCTCCTTTTTTAAATACCGAATACTTAGGCTTAAAGATAGATTCTAAAACTACTGAATTACAAAGTCAGCAATTGCGCCGAGCAATTAATATGGGATTTGACAGAAAAAAAATGATCAAATACCTGCGTAATAACATAGGTACACCAGCAGTGCATGGTTTTATACCTAAAGGAATACCTGGTGGTGGCATAGTAAAAGGCTACTCCTATAACCCTACGCAAGCTAGAAATCTAGTGCAAGAATACATAGCAGCATCTGGTAACCAGTCTCCTTCTATAACTATAAGCACAGGTGCTAATTATCTAGATTTATGTGAGTTTATTCAAAAAGAATTACAAAAAATAGGTATCAACACTGCCGTAGATGTAATGACACCATCTACATTAAGAGAAGCTAGAAAAGCTGGGCAATTAGACATTTTTAGAAGCAGCTGGATTGCAGATTACCCTGATGCCGAAAATTATTTATCGCTTTTTTACTCTGGTAATTTTGCTCCTAACGGTCCTAATTATACCCATTTTAAAAATAAAACTTTTGACTCCTTATATAAAGAAGCGTTATCTACCGCAAGCGCTTCTACTAGAAAACAGTTATACATTAAAATGGATAGTATAATTATTAAAAATGCGCCTATTGTACCCTTATATTACGATCAAAGTGTACGTTTTATATCAAAGAATGTAGAAAACTTAGAGAGTAATGCCGTGAACATGCTCGATCTGACTAGGGTAAAAAAGAAATAATTATAAGTTACATAATCTATAGGAAAAAACGCATATATAAGTTGATCTCATAAAGTTATAACAACTATAAAGGTCTAATCAATTCAAATTTAGATATTTGTATACTTAATGTGTTTCTACACATTTACTTTTGAATCATTTAAAATCTTTAATCTTACCGATAGCAAGACCTAAAGAGCTAATAATGGATAAAAAAGAGCTTAAAATAAGAAACTGTAAAGCAATCTATACCTTATCTTTCCGCCTATGATGGTCAACAATGTATTATTTGATTTTGATTCTAAAAGCGATTTAGAAAACTGGAGTGTCTTAAACGATACGGTAATGGGAGGTACTTCAAAAAGTTCTTTTGAACTTAATGAAGAAGGTCATGCTGTTTTCAGTGGTAAGGTTAATCTTAAAAATGATGGTGGTTTTGCATCGGTAAAATACGATTGTCCTGACACTAAATTAGGAGACACATCGATTGCTGTCTTAAGAATCAAAGGTGATGGTAAAAATTACCAGTTACGTTTTAAAGAAACAGAATCTGACTACCATTCTTATATTATCACATTCCCTACAACTGGAGAATGGGAAACTGTAGAACTAGAAGTAGATGAGATGATACCATCCTATAGAGGCCGTCAGTTAAATATGGAAAACTTTCATCACACCATGATAGATGAATTAACGTTTTTCATAGGTAATGGTGAGGAAGAAACTTTTGAACTTCTTATAGATAAGATAGAGTTTAAGTAAAATCAAGTTGAGAGATTTATTTTATAGCACATTAAATAACTATACAAATGATATAGATTACGTTAATGATTTCTATAGTTATATCATAAATCAATACAACTCTAGCTCTAGGTTTTACCACAATATAGATCACTTAACATTCATGTTCAAGGAATTAGCTCAATCGAGTATTCTTCCTTTAAACCGTGATGCATTAATCTTAAGTATTTTCTACCATGATGCTATTTATAAATCTACCAAAAAAGATAATGAGTATCAAAGTGCGTTGATTCTTGAAAAGCACCTTGCTAAAACTGATTTTAAACATGTAGAGCTCTGTAAAAATCAAATTAATGCCACTAAGAATCATGCAACCAGCTTAATAGATCCTGACACTAATCTACTTATAGATATAGACCTTGCCATATTAGGCCATAAAAAAAACGTTTATCAATTATATACTGAAAACGTAAGAAAGGAATACAGCATACACCCTAAATTCATTTATAACCCTGCACGTAAAAAAGCGATGCAGCATTTTTTAGAACAAGATCGCATTTTTAAAACCGACGAGTTTTATAATACTTATGAATCTATGGCTAGAGATAACATATCTAAAGAAATCAATAATTTATAAGAGTCCATCCTGGGACAGACTCTTATAAATGTATGAATTACAATTTAAGACTTAACGCTACAATAATTTGCTCTGGTCTAGTGTCTATTGTTACCGGCCCTCCTATAGATACATTATTATTTATAAAAGAAACCTCGTTGTCATTAAAACCACGTTCATATCGCACGTCTATACCTAGATTACCTAGATTTACTCCTACACCAAATTGGGCTCCTACAGTAAAATCTTCTGACACATCACTTAGTTCTACGTCTTCTAAATCTGTATCAACTACATACTGTAAAGATGGACCTGCAAATACATGTAGTGGACCTATAACATTAAACCCTACTAAAATAGGAGCATCTAGTTTCTGTAAGTCAAATGTTACTCCATTATATTCATTACTCAATTTTGTATATTGTATTTCTGGTCTTAAATAAATAGGCCCTAAATCTAGCTTACCGAATACACCTATATGATATCCCAACTTTTCATCTGGGTTATCGATTATAGTACTTCCATTTTCTTTTAAATCTCCAGTAGATCCATAGTTTAATCCAGCTTTGATACCAAAACCGTCATCTGTTTGTGCCACACCTATCGTCCCGATAAGTAATAAGCAAATCATTAAAAATTTCTTCATAGTAGTTTAGTTTTAATTATAACGCAGTAAACATCTTTATTATTGAGTAAATGTCATAATCAAATTACGCAATATTTCTTAACATTTTTGTAAAATCAACTTTAACATTTTCATATACTTAAATCAATTATTCTTAAATACATTTGTACCAACAACTAATACAATAGTAAATAACAAATATGATTATAGATGATTCTTCTGTTCCGCTTTCGCGAAAGCTAATAACTACCATCATAAAGAAAGGAGCCAAAGTCACTGAGACCATAAGTTCTACAGTTAAGGAACAAGGCATCACTTTACAACAGTTTAACGTATTGCGCATCCTGAGAGGTCGCAAAGGGAATGCTGCTAGTTTACAAGACGTGAGTAAAGATATGATTCACGCAAATTCAAATACAACAAGAGTTATCGATAAACTAGTCGATAAAAAATATGTAGATCGCATACAATGTCCTAATGATAGAAGACAAATAGAACTTACTATCACAAAGAAAGGACTAGATGTACTAGCCATTCTAGATGATAAAGTAAACAATGCCGAAGCCGAAATAACTAAAGGTCTAAATGAAGAATCTATGACCTCTTTAATTAATGAATTAGAAAAAATATAAAACATTTACCTTAATACTTGTATAAACAAATAACATATAAACAATTAATTTAATACCTATGAACATTATCCTAAAATCAGCTATGATACTTGCCGTTGTTGCAGGAACTAGCTTAATCACTAAAGAAGTAAAAACAGTAAACGTTGAGACCAGCACAGCAGTATGGACAGGTAAGAAATTTGCCGGTAGCCATAGTGGTACTATTGACTTAAAATCTGGACAACTAGAGTTTAACAATAAGCAGCTTACTGGTGGTGAATTTATTATAGATATGAGCAGTATAGAAGTTACAGACCTATCAGGTGGTACTAAAGCTAAATTTGAAGGACACTTAAAAAGTGATGACTTCTTCTCCACTGCAACGCATGAAACAGCTACTTTAAAAATAACCAAAGTAGATAACACAAGCTCTCCTTATAAAGTTAGTGCTAACTTAACTGTAAAAGGCATCACAAACCCCATCACCTTTGACCTTACCACTACAGAAGACACTGCTACAACACAAATAGTGATCGATCGCAGTAAATACGACGTAAAATATGGTTCTAAAAGTTTCTTCTCTGGTTTAGGAGATAATTTTATATATGATAATTTTGAAGTAGATATCACTTTAAAATACTAACAATACGATTATGTAATTATAAATCTCAAGAGCAATCTTGAGATTTTTTTTTGTTTACCACTTACCTTTCTTTTAGAATACCACTTCCCTATCTTTGATGTTTAACCTAAATTATGATTCCGTTTTTATTCATTAGTGGAATGGCCGTGTTGTATTTTTTAGGCACTGCTAGTCACAATGCTTTTAAAAGATCCAACAAGAAACGAGATTATAAGAAGAGATTTTATAAACGACGCAATGAAAATATATACTAAGACAGGAGACAAAGGTACTACAGCACTATTCGGTGGTACACGAGTACCTAAACATAATTTAAGAATAGATAGTTACGGTACTGTAGATGAGCTCAATTCATGGATGGGACTTATAAGAGATCAAGAAATATCAGTACATACCAGTAAAATCATCAACCTCATTCAACACCATTTATTTACACTAGGTGCTATTCTTGCTACTCCTCCAGAAAAGGAAACGCTTAAAAACGGCAAAGACCGACTTAACATCTCAAAAATTAGTGATGAAGAAATAAACATGTTAGAAACCGAAATGGACGATATGGACAAGGAATTACCACCTATGACTCATTTCATCCTTCCTGGCGGCCATCCATCTGTGTCATATTGTCATATTACAAGAACAGTTTGTCGTAGGGCAGAACGCTTAGCGTCAGAACTTAATGAGATCACACCTATAGACCCACAAGTTTTAAGATATCTCAACCGACTATCTGACTACCTATTTGTATTGGCACGTAAATTGTCTAAAGATTTACAAGCCGAAGAGATAAAATGGATCCCAAATAAATACTGATTTTCATTTTATTCAGAAACTGTAACTAGCGCTCGTAAGTCGCGATAACAGTAACATCTGTATAAAAGAAAATAACAATGTGGGGCAACTGATGAGCATTTTCAGCAAACATTTTGATTTTCAAAAGCTTAGACGCTCTTGTAAATCTTGAAATCAAAGTAAAAATAACTTGCATAAATCGACGAGAAGTTTATTTTTGCAAAAAACTTAACGAGTAAAAATATGTATTGGACACTAGAACTGGCATCTTATTTAAGTGATGCGCCTTGGCCTGCAGAGAAAGATGAATTGATAGATTATGCAATTCGTACTGGAGCACCTTTAGAGGTAGTGGAAAATTTACAAGCCATTGAAGATGAAGGTGACTTATATGAGTCTATTCAAGAGATCTGGCCAGATTATCCTACAGACGACGATTACCTCTGGAATGAGGACGAATACTAACGATCAGAGTATCGGATAAAAAGTCTCCAAAAGAGGCTTTTTTTTTGCTTTAATTTCAGATATTAGCACGAGCAGTTTGTATTTTTTAAACTGTTATAAATCAAATAAATAAAAACCATGGGACTATTAGATTCCGTTTTAAAAGTATTCGTAGGCGATAAGTCTAAGAAAGATATAAAAGAATTACAGCCTATTGTAAACAAAATTCTCAAATTTGAGCCTCTTCTAGAGCAACTTACCATTGATGAATTAAGACACAAAACAGTAGAATTTAAAGAAAAGATTGCTGCTGCAAAGGCTGACACGCTATCTAAAATAGCATCACTTAAAGAAACTGCAGAGAACGAAGAAGACATCGATAAACGTGAAGAAATCTATAATGAAATAGATCAATTACAAGATGTAGCTTATGAGCAAACTGAAGCCGTTCTTAATGAGATCATGCCAGAGGCTTTTGCTGTAGTTAAAGAAACTGCAAAACGTTTCTTCCATAATTCTGAATTAAGAGTTGCCGCTACCGCTAGAGATCGTGAATTATCTGGTACCGTTGATTATGTAAGCCTAGATAACGACCATGCTATATGGCAAAATTCTTGGGATGCGGCTGGTAAAGCAATCACATGGGACATGATTCATTATGATGTTCAATTAATAGGTGGAGCAACTTTACATAGTGGTAAAATTGCCGAAATGCAAACTGGAGAAGGTAAAACACTTGTTGCTACCTTACCTGTTTACCTTAATGCACTTACCGGTAATGGTGTACACGTAGTTACTGTAAATGATTACCTAGCAAAACGTGATGGTGCATGGATAGGGCCTCTATTTGAATTCCATGGTCTTACTATAGACTGTATCGATTATCACAAACCTAATTCTGAAGAAAGACGTCAGGCATATCTTGCAGATATTACTTATGGTACGAACAACGAGTTCGGTTTTGATTACCTGCGTGATAACATGGCGCATGCGACTAAAGATCTAGTACAACGCAAGCACAACTATGCGATTATTGATGAGACCGATTCTGTTCTTATAGACGACGCTCGTACCCCATTAATTATTTCTGGACCAGTACCACAAGGTGACCGTCAAGAATATGATGTATTAAAAGCTCCTGTAGATAACATCGTTAATGTACAGAGAAAAGAACTGGTACAAACTCTTGCACAAGCTAAAAAGCTTATTGCAGACGGCGATGCAAAAGAAGGTGGTAAACAATTACTACGTGTATTCCGTGGATTACCTAAAAACAAAGCATTAATTAAATTCTTAAGTGAAGAAGGTATCAAAACGTTACTTCAAAAAACAGAGAATTTCTACATGCAAGATAACAACCGTGAAATGCCTAAAGTTGATGAGGCACTTTACTTTGTTATAGATGAAAAAAACAACCAAGTAGAACTTACCGATAAAGGTATAGAATTCTTATCTGGTGAAGACCAGCCTGACTTCTTCGTCATGCCAGAAGTAGGTATGGAAATTAACCGTATCGAGAATGCAGGCCTATCTGCAGAGGAAGAAGCTGAGAAGAAAGAAGATCTTTTCCGTGAATTCTCTGTTAAGTCAGAGCGTATTCACACCCTTAACCAATTACTAAAGGCTTATACTCTTTTTGAAAAAGATACAGAGTATATCGTACAAGGTCAGGATATAAAAATTGTAGATGAGCAAACTGGTCGTGCTATGGAAGGACGTCGTTATAGCGATGGACTGCACCAGGCTATTGAAGCAAAAGAAAATGTAAAAATTCAAGATGCTACTCAAACCTTTGCCACTATTACCTTACAGAATTACTTCCGTATGTATAGAAAGTTATCTGGTATGACTGGTACTGCGGTAACTGAAGCTGGTGAATTCTGGGAAATCTATAAACTAGATGTAGTAGAAATTCCTACTAACAGACCTATCGCACGTGATGACAGACAAGATCTTGTTTATAAAACTAAACGTGAAAAGTACGGTGCAGTTATAGAAGAAGTAACTAAACTTAAAGCAGCTGGACGTCCAGTACTTATAGGTACCACTTCTGTAGATATTTCAGAGCTTCTTAGTAGAACACTACAAAGAGCAGGAATAGATCATAACGTATTGAATGCAAAGCAGCACAAACGTGAAGCAGACATCGTTGCAGAGGCTGGTAACCCAGGACAGATAACTATTGCAACAAACATGGCCGGTCGTGGTACAGATATTAAATTATCTGACGAGGTAAAAGCAGCTGGTGGTCTTGCCATTATAGGTACAGAGCGTCATGACTCTCGTCGTGTAGACAGACAGTTACGTGGTCGTGCTGGTCGTCAGGGTGATCCAGGAAGTTCTCAATTCTATGTATCTCTAGAAGATAACTTAATGAGACTATTTGGTTCTGAGCGTATGGCAAAGACTATGGATAGATTAGGAATGAAAGAAGGTGAAGTAATTCAGCATTCTATGATCTCTAAATCTATTGAACGTGCACAATCTAAGGTAGAAGAAAATGCTTTCGGTGTTCGTAAAAGATTATTAGAGTATGATGATGTAATGAATGCGCAACGTGAAGTAATTTACAAGCGACGTCACAATGCATTATTCGGTGATCGTCTTGCGGTAGATATCGCAAACATGATTTATGATATATCAGAGAACATTACTAACGGTAATAAACAAGCTCAAGACTTTAAAAACTTTGAGTTTGAATTAATCCGTTATTTCTCAATGAGCAGCCCTATTACAGAAGAAGAGTTTGCTGCCAAAGATGATAAGACGATAACAGATATTATATACTATGCTGCTTATGAACACTATAAGCAAAAAATGGAGCGCACTGCCGCAGAGGTATATCCTGTTATCAAGAACGTAATGGAAAATGACGAGCGCAACTATGAGCGCATCGCTGTTCCATTTACAGACGGTATTAAAACTCTTAATGTTGCAACTAATTTACAAGAAGCATATGATTCTGAAGGACGTTCTTTAGTAACTGACTTTGAGAAAAACATTACTCTAGCCATTATAGACGAAGCGTGGAAAACACACCTACGTAAAATGGACGAGTTAAAGCAGAGTGTACAACTAGCTGTTCACGAGCAAAAAGACCCTTTACTTATCTATAAGTTTGAAGCTTTTGAATTATTCAAAGTAATGATTGACAAAGTGAATAAGGACGTAATAGGTTTCATGTTTAAAGGTGATTTACCATCTAGAGATGCCGCAGCAATAAGCGAGGCAAGACAGAAACAAGCAGAAAAGACGAGTACGCAAAAAGAAGAAGTTCTTAATAGTGACGAGCAGGCTGCAAAAGCTAGAGCCGTAGGCGCTGGCGCTAGTCAACAGCAACAACGTCCTCAAGTAACAGAAACTATCACTCGCGACCAACCTAAAATAGGTCGTAATGATAAGGTGATTATCAAAAACGTGATGACAGGAGAAACTAAAGAAGCAAAGTACAAAGCTGCGCTACCTTTAATCAATTCTGGACAATGGGTTTTAGATAAAAAAGCATAGTTAGAATATATTTCCGCTTTCGCGAAAGCGAGAACAAAAAAATGCCTTACTGAGAAGTGAGGCATTTTTTATGTAAAGAAAACTGAAGTTATCTAACTAGTTTATTTCTTGAACAAATTATCTAAAGACCAACTATTTAAATGTAAAAACCAAATAAGAAAAGTAAAAAATGCTGCATGGATCAATTGCGAATTTATCACTGCCCAGTTTTCTACCAGACAGCTCCCAAAAATTAAAGAGATCATTACCACCATACCACCCACTGAAGCTTTTTTAGTAAATAAACCTAGTACTAATAGAATCCCTATTACAAACTCTGCAACGGTAAGTGCATACCCAAAAGGAGAAACAAGAAAATCAGGCAACATAGAGTCGGCAAATTTCTTTACCATTCCTTCACTGAATTTTGCGATTTTAGGCAACCGCACCAGTCCATGACCTAACATACTTACTCCTATTGTTATTCTAGTTAAAACGTAAACAAGGTTTTTATTTTCCATCATATTTAAAATTTAAACAGCAACAATACCTGTATTTAATCCTAGCTAATAAATCTTCTTGTTCTATAACATACAAGAAATAAGCTTGGTCTTATCCGACAATCTGTAAAACTGTTTTATCAATACATAAAGTTAAAACAATAATGCTTTCAAAGTTTCATCATTAACATTATGGTATGATTTTATAACAATTCGCTCTGTCCTCACACATCCCAGAAATTTGCTCAAGCAAATTATCAGGGACTAAGGCGA
>NZ_PTJE01000010.1 GCF_002934445.1 Nonlabens xylanidelens | reverse complement strand
CAGTAATGTCATAGCCGAGTGATACTAATTACCCGTAAGCTTAGATATTCTAACACCTATTTTTTTACTAGTTTATATTTTCAATATGTCAAATCATACAGTTGATTTTCAACTGCAACCATTAAGGTGGTTATAGCGATGGGGCTCACCTCTTACCTTTCCGAACAGAGAAGTTAAGCCCATTTGCGCAGATGGTACTGCTATTTGTGGGAGAGTATGTCGCCGCCTTCTTTTAAACCCTTGTCAATTAGACAAGGGTTTTTTTTGTTTATACATGTCCGTTCTAGAATGAATAATGTTATAAGTTTGTTCATCTAGAATAATTATAAGCTCGTATCGAGAGTTGTTGAGTAAGTTTTATTGTTTGTTTTTTGCTGGGTTCATATATGAAAGTTTAGGTTTGATTTTTTGGGTATACATATTTATTAAAAATCAGTAGTCATAGAGATTAGTTCAGGCCAATTATATGTTGTCAAATTATTACATTATAGTATGTTAATTTAATCCTTTAGCTAATTAAAATTGTTCTACACGATATTCATGAAAAACACAAAGCCATCATTAGGCTAAACAAATTAACAATTTTAAGACTCCGAAACTACTAATTGGCGTGAACAGACAAAGGTGGATAATATTTAGAGTCAAATAATCTGATGTATAACACGCTATACTGCCACAAATAATGTCTCGAACAAAAGGTTAAATTGAATGACGCATTCCAAATGGTTCTTGTGAGATTTATGAATTATTATAAGCTTTATGTTTTCACACCTACAACCATTACCAAAACAACAGTATACTAATGGAATCCCTCACTCGCACTATACTTTTATTGTTGTTATTTATTATTCAGAGACAGAAAACTACAGTTTTAAATGGTGTTAAGTTATACTAGATAAAAATGTTTTTAAACCAATAAAGATAGAGAAGTATTGCCTCGAGAAGAAAAACTATTACTAATTGAGGTATTGGAATACTAATAGCAGTGTTTTCATTAATAGAAAAATACAAAGTGTTAAGTCAAAGATTATACTTGTTGAATAATATATTCTGTTTAAAAAACATCTTTTACTCTTATCTCTAGCCCTCAATAATTGGATTATTAAGATAAGTTACTTGTAAATAATAAATAAAAAAAATCTCAATGAATCTAAATTCATTGAGATTTTAATAATCTATATAGGACCAAATCAATATTTTAAAATTGAAATTATCTTACTAATAATTTTACGACTTTAGAATTATCACCTTCACTTAGTTTTGCTAGGTACATACCAGTTGTTAAGTTATGGTTTATTCTAATTGTATTTGTTATGTTTTCAGTTCTTATAACTCTACCAAACGAGTCGTAAATAGTAATATTAATTGGCTCATTAACATTCGATATTGTAAAGTGGTTATTTGAAGGATTAGGTGTTATAACTATTTTCGTTAGTACTTCGGACTGTCCTGAGAGTGTGAAGGTTTGACCTATATTATTACCATAAATTAATTCTACTAATTCAGGATTATCAATGAATGGGTTTCTATTATTTTGCCAGGTGTAAATGACATTATTACGATTCATTTCAAAATCATCTGGTGGATCATTTCTGTGCCATTGTATTAATGTCGCTAGGTCACCTATTTGTCCAGTAGTTGTATTTGCAGGGTTACCATTTACCATAGCAAGATTGTTGTATCTTAAATCCATATAGAATAATGCACGAGCAACGTCACCATGCCAACTACCTTGAGAACCTACAGGACCGTTATATTCTGGGAAATCATTGTTACCTCTAGAACTGTTTTCTGGACCGTCTGCAGCTCTTAAATGGTGTGCATCACTATTTCCATGTCTTAAACTATCAGCATTAGTTTCTGTCCATATCGACATACCGTCTGTAACCTCGTCATATTCAATTGATGAAAATGGACCTCTAGATCTAGACCAGATATGCTCTCTATTCCATTTGCCTGTATTTGTGCTACCGGTTTGAAAGTCGATTACTCTACGTTCTTGTTCCGTATACATTAACCATACGTTATTAGAGTTTAATGGCGAAACATCTGATTTTTTTAATATCTCTGTCACATCATTGTATGTATGGATACGCACTACGTTTTCCTCAGAAATGAGTGCGGTAATAGCCGTTTCTAGTTGTGGCGATGCTAGATTATTTAAACTATTATAATAATCACTCGGTGCAGTGCTAGCTACAATACCATATGTAGGTGCTAGTGGAGTACCGTATGTTGCTACTTGAAAATCATTATCAATCACTGCTAGTTCTTCAAGATCTTTTAATCTCTTAAAACCTGTTGGTAAATTATCATCCAAGTTTATACGTAAAGACTCATCACCCTCATCTATTGCATCGTCGGTAATGGTAAAACTTAGTGTTGTACTGGTCTGACCAGCTGGAATAGTAAATGAAGAAGCTCCTGTAAAGTCATTTGCATCAAAGCCTTGGTTATCAAAATTAAAACCTAGGGTAAAATCCGTGCTAGGTGCCTCGGTTAGTGTGAAGGTAATGTCAAATGTATCAGGTTCGGTAAGCTCTGTTTTACTAGTTGTGAAACTAACACCATTATAGGTAGGTATTGTAGAATTGTTTAATGAGTGCGGTGTAGGGCTTTTAGTTTCATATGTCCCATCTGTTTTACGTTGTACCGATTCTGTTGTTTTATTACCGTTTTCATTTTCATTGTATTGAACTGTAATACCTAAAAATGTCATCAATGCTACGTTATCAGCATCATCAGTGTCATAAATTAATGCATCAACTAGATTTACTTGGGATGGGAATGTTCTATCTGGCCAGTCTGTATCGTCACCTCTGTAAATTGCTACAGCATCTGCACCTAGTTGTATGTTACTTTCTGCTATATAACGATCTGGAACTGGTGAAACTAGAGAGCTACCTAAGACAACTAAACCATTGTCATCTGTCACAAGACCATCGAGATCTACTGTGTAATAACTACGCCCCATTCCTGTGCTAGAGCTTGTAGAACCATTAAAAAACACCAATACGAAACCATCTAACTGATAAAATGGTACATCAGATTTTAATTCAACAAATTGCCTATCGTTTGTGCTAGGGGTATCTGCATCTAATTCGTTTATGACTACTTGTGATTCCGCTTTCGCGAAAGCGAGAACAACAATTAGTAAAAAGTATAATTTTTTCATTTTAATAGGGGTTTCTGCAAAAGTACTATTAATGCTCTAGATTCAATGATATTAAATGGTTAAGAGATTTTAATACTACCTTGTGATATAAGAATACATAAATTCATGTAATTTTGAGTATGGCCGCTACAGATACATTATTTTATTCTAACTTACATTTACATTATGGTTCTATTCATGAACTGATAAATGATGAAGAAGCTTTTACTGATGTTCCAAACTCGTGGAATATAATTGTAACCGATGTAGAAAAATCTACACAAGCTGTGCAAGCTGGAAAGCAACAGCTTGTTAATCTAGCAGCTACTGGTAGTATAGTTGCCTGTCTTAATATTTCTCGAGCAAAGGGTGTTGAGATTCCTTTTTTCTTTGGAGGTGATGGAGCAACACTTATAGTCCCTAATGAGATCTTAAATGAATGTTTGTTTGCTTTAAATCTACACCAAGAGAGGTGTTCTATTTCTTTTGATTTCTTTTTAAGAGTAGGGTACCGTAAAGTTGGAGAAATGGTTGATAAAGGAGCGTCTCTTAAAATATTAAAGTACAAGCGAAACGATCTCCATTTAATGCCTGTTATATTAGGTAATGCATTACAAATGGCAGAAAATGAAATCAAAGCCTCACCTCCCGTAACAGCTATAGAGCAATTTAATTTTAATCTCGACCTTAACGGAATGGAGTGCAAGTGGGATAAAATAAGCCCGCCGGATAATAAAAATGAGATTATTTCCTTAATAATTAAGGCCAGAAAAGTAGAGGATCAATCTAGGTTATATAGTCAGATTTTAGAGAAAATCGAATTAATATATGGAGATGATACCATACGCCATCCTATTGTCGCAAAACGATTAAAGATGGTCAATAGTCTAAGTAGGATTAAGGCTGAAGTAAAAATGAAATTTAAAAATGTTACACCTAGCAAGTTGGTTTCTAGCTGGTGGCGTGGTGTAATGGGTGGCTGGTTTACTAAAAACACTAAAAAAGGTAAAAACTATATCAATGACTTGATTCAACTAACAGAGACGTTATTATTAGATGGTTCTATTAATACTGTGATTACTGGAAATGTGGGGCAAAGAGAGCAACTACTAGAATATCTAGATGGGTTAGAAAATGATCATTTAATAAATTATGGATATTACAGTAGTAGCAGTAGTGTTTTATCTTGTTTTGTTACAGCCATAGATGACTATCATATTCATTTTCTTGATGGAGAAAATGGCGGTTATACACAAGCCTCTAAGGTTTTAAAAGCAAAGATGAAACTGGTTTAATAATGTGGTATTATTAATCTTCTGCTCTTATTATATCTATTAGGGTATTTGCGTTTTGCATGCTATCTAATTCACTATTTAGAATATAATAAATATCATCACCATAATTTTCTTCTACATTAAGTTCTGATAACATGTTATACCTATCTGCCTCCATATCATTATGGATGTAAAAGATAGAATCATAATTAATTGATACAACTTTCATTGTAGAATACTGGCTGTAACCTGTTTTATAATGATATACATCACCTATAGCTGGTGTTGCGATGTATGCTGCATCTCTATTTTCAACATATCGTGACCTTCCTATACCTAGGATTATAGCAATAATTATAATAGCAACGCCCGTAAATTGCCAAAATGGTGTTTTGCTATCATTTTTTAATAGGTCTATATGGCTGTAATAATTTTGAGGGAATTCATTTTGATTTGCCTCATAAGTACAGTCGTGACAATAAGCAGAAATTTTTATACCTAAGGGAAACATAGGTATATAATATAGATGAGTGTGAGAACTGCGAGATATTAAAGTTACAGTTCCTTGAGATTCACAGAAATTGCATTTAATGGATTTAGGCGTGATCTCGTTAAGTAATACTGGTTTGGTGCCAAAAATAAATATCATTTGTATTATGGTTGATCTGTAATTATAACAGAAGATTAAAATTAGTTTTTATTTCTAATCCAACGGTTTAAAGGGGTTTCAAAATAACGATGGCTTGCAGCAGCAGCTATAACGGTTATTGTAAACAATAATATTATGATTAGATAGTGATTAGTGATTAATTCAAATTTACCATTACCTAGTATAAAGTATCTCATTACTAGATGGTGTATCATGTAGAAGCCAAAACTTATCTCTCCTAACCATATGGCATATTTATGACTTAGAATTTTAGAAATTGCTCCTTGTTGAAAAGCAAATATTAGAATGATGGTCATTATAGGGATCCAATAAAAAATACTGTATAAAGATGTATCTGTAACACTATCTCGTAAACTGAAAAACAATACAAAAATCGCAATAGAAAGAAACTCTAGTATAGTAAAATCTACTAACGTTTTTTGATTTTTTAGATTTATATACAAATCATATATTACAATGCCTAAGATGAAATCAACTATTCTAAATAGTGGATTGATGTAAAATAAACCATGCTGCAAGTTCGGACTTATATAGTTAGTTAGAATGATGATAATAGATGCTAAAATTGCGGTTAGGTAGTATTTAAATTTACCTAGTTTATTGAAAAGAATTAGTAAATAAGGGAAACATAAATAAAAGAAAGCCTCGCAAGAAATACTCCATGATGGTCCGTTAAAAGAAAAGTAAAGTTCTTTTATAGGTATGAAACTTTGGGTTAAAGTAACGTTAGACAACCCCAATAATAAACCTCTTATAGTAATTTCTTGACCCTAGAACATTAAAGGTATTGCGATTAAAAAAGTAGCAAGATGTAAAGGATAAACTCGTGCTAGTCTTGCTATAAAAAAACTCCTTCTTGCTGTCGCATTGCTATCTAGTTTAAAACGATAAACATGGGTAAGTATAAAACCGCTTAAGATAAAAAAGAAACTGACACCTATATAACCTTGTGATAGAATGGTGTTATAAGTATCGCGCAACCATATATGATTAGAATTTTTTAAAAAATTTAAATGTGATACAAATACCATTAATGCAAATAAAAACCTAAGTGAAGTAAGTGGTTTAAGATGCATATTGATATTTATTGAGCAAAGTAATAAAACTGTCCTTGATAAAAATCATGCATTCTACGTGTGCTATTGCGCAATAAAATAAAAGGTAATACAATGGCTATACTGGCAAACAAGATTATAAAAGGCAGTATTATTAGAGCAATGGCACTATCTGTTATTACACTAAATATCATACTTAACAACACGATAATACAGTACAAACTTGCCATAATCATGTAAATAAAAATTGCGATTTTAAAAGAGTTTACCTTAACGGTTATTTTAATGCCTTCTTCCGTTTCTATAACATAACCAGTACCTATGGCAGTATGTTTTCCAAAATCTAAGAAAGCCGCTTTATGTTTAATTCTAAAATGACTATTAACTACTAGACCTTTATATCTTCTATAGTCAGACGAGAAGAGATCTTCTAGATCTGTAAACCAGCCTATCTCACTATATAAAGTCATTTCACCTAATTTGCGCGCAAAATCATATGCGCTTATAGGTAATTCTATAGTAAAGAACGATATGATACCTATTTTATGGAGAAATTTGTCAAAGCTATTCAAGCGCTGCAGGGTTTATTAATTTAATATATGGCTATGGTAAAAATACAAGTTTTAATAGCTGCGTAAGTTACAAAAATTGAACGCATGGTGAATACGTTAAATGCAGCTTAATAAAAGAATAAGGCATAGTTAATAAGTGCTTAAAATGAGGTTAAAAACTATTAGACAAGCTGTTAGAGCAGCTGTATTTAGTATCTTGAACACATGGAAAAAGTATTAGTAGCAGGTGCAACAGGTACCACAGGAAAACAAATAGTAAATCTTTTAAATGAGTCTCAATATTTTGAGCCGGTAGCCATGATACGTAAAGAAGAGCAAAAGGCACAATTTGAAGCTCAAAATGTTAAATGGGTAATGGGCGACCTTTCTCAAGATATTTCTCATACGTTTAAAAATATTGATAAAGTAATTTTTGCTGCAGGTTCTGGTGGTAAAAAAGTAGTCGAGATAGATCAAGAAGGAGCAAAGAAGGTAGTCGATGGAGCTATAACAAATGACATTAAAAAATTTGTGATGCTTAGTTCTATGGGAGCAGATAATCCAGAAGAGGCAGACCAATTAGTAGAGTATTTAAAAGCAAAACATAATGCTGATGTTTATTTGAAAAACAGCGGTCTCAACTATACGATAGTTAGACCAGGTTCTTTGATTAATGATAATGCCTCTAACCATATTGAACTCTCACATAAATTAAATAAACATGGTGAAATCTCAAGAGCAGATGTGGCACAAACATTAACTCGAGCATTACACGATGATACGGCAAATAAAGAAACCTTTGAAATTATAAAAGGAGATACTTTAATAAGTAAAGCCCTAGATACTATGAGTACAGCAACGGTATAAAATTTTAGTGATATAAAATCTAGCATTTAATAAAAATCCATCTCAATTTGAGATGGATTTTTTTATGCTATTTTTACTCTTTTAAGCTAGTGGATAGTTACTATTTACTTTACTTATTCTATCATGATATTCTATAACTCGCGTAGAAGAAATAAAGCCTATTTCTTTAACAAGGTTACATGTAGAATATCGCTGACTTTTATATCTATATTCATCCAGCCATTTATCGAGAACATTTTGCTGTTCATATGTACGATCAGGAAAAATAATTCTAGGTAATTTTTGTTCGACACGATTAGGTTTTGGGGTTAATCTTGCCCGATAGCAATTTTGTTTTTCACACATGTAATTGTAGAGTCGGTCACCGTTAAAATCTTTTAAAATGGATTTAGTCTCTATGCTTCTCACTGGATAATGAAATCCACTTACTAAAATGCGATAACCTTTATAAGTTTCATAAATTCTAAAACCCAACTGACTATAAACACTCTTTGCAGCAGCTTTTTCTATTCCTGCTAGCATAAAATCTTTATTCGTTTTACCACGTCTGAAAAAGATTTTCATGAAGCTTAACTTGTAACTATCTACATCTATAAACATGGTATCTGTAGAATTGAGAACCTGTGCACCATACCTATTACGTGTTATAATATTATTACTGTCTATTTTTTCTATGATTTCCTCCCTAATATCGACCTCATAACTAGGGTCGTTATTAAATACTCTATTTATTTTCTCCTGAATCTTAGCAGCTGCTTTATCGAGTCTTTGTTCTGCATCTTCTCTAGCATGCTCTATAGAAATATCTGACCCACCATAAACAGTTGATTCCTGTGTAAAATCATCTATTTGTAAAACTCTAGAGGCAGTTGCCCAATATTTGAATATTCTCATGTAGTAACCATTAACTTTAAATACGGTGACTATAAAATTGTATAGACCATAATCAAATTTAATGAAAATGAGACTTGGTTGGAGAGATTTTGAAATGTATTCGCTTTCGCGAAAGCGGAACACTTATCAAAAAAGTAATTTAACTAAAAAGCCATCTCTTATTGAGATGGCTTTTTCACGCTTTAGCAAATTTGAAAGCAATTTATAAAAAATTAGTAATAAGTAAAACGTCTTACTTTTGCGATATATTTAGCCAGTCTAATCACCTGGTGGCTATATCCATATTCATTATCATACCATACATAAACTATTGCATTTTTTCCATCTGGACCTACTATAGTTGCGTTAGAGTCATAAATAGACGGTGCGTTAGAACCTATAATGTCACTAGAAACTAGCTCGTTATCAATAGAATACTTGATTTGTTCCACTAGATCACCTTCTAGAGCATATTTCTTAATGGTAGCATTAAGAGCGTCCTTAGAGGTGGCAGTTTCTAATTCTAGATTAAGAATGGCAAGAGAACCATTAGGTACAGGAACACGTATAGCGTTAGAGGTAAGTTTACCTTCAAAAGAAGGTAATGCCTTGCTTACCGCTTTTCCAGCACCAGTTTCTGTAATAACCATATTAAGTGCCGCAGCGCGTCCACGACGGTACTTACTATGCATGTTATCTACTAGATTTTGATCATTAGTATATGCATGTATCGTTTCTAAATGTCCTTTTACAACACCAAAACTGTCTTCTATCGCCTTTAAAACAGGTGTTATAGCATTAGTCGTACAACTTGCTGCAGAAAATATATCTACTTGATCAGGGTTGTTCTCTAATTGGTTAACACCGTGTACTATATTAGGAATACCTTTTCCTGGTGCAGTAAGTAGTACTTTATGTGCACCTTTTGCCTCTAGATGGCGGGCTAGTGCCACGTCGTCTCTAAAAGCACCAGTATTATCTATAATAAGAGCATCGTTAATACCGTATGCTGTATAATCTATGTCTTCTGGCGCGTTTGCACTTATTACTTTTACAGTTGTCCCGTTAACAATAAGAGACTCTTGTTCTAGGTCATAGCTTACCGTACCAGAAAAATCTCCATGTACACTATCTTGTGCAAGAAGAGAAGCACGTTTTTCAAGAACAGATTCTGTAATCGCGCCACGAGTTACTATGGCACGTAGTCTTAACTGGCTGCCTTTTCCAGCCTTGCTCATTAATTCTCTAGCAAGTAAACGGCCTATTCTACCAAAACCATAAAGCACCACGTCCTTAGGAGTGATTTCTTCAGTTTTTTGTGCGTCACCCAGTTTACTCATGACAAAAGCCATGGCATCCTGCATCTCGTTTTCTTCTAGATGGTATTCATAAGTAAGTTTACCTATGTCTAGTTTTGAAGGTGGTAAGTCTAGAGATAGAATAGCTTGTGCGATCTCCACACTATCAAAAACCGAAATAGGTTTTTGTACAAATTCACCAGCATACTCATGTAGGTTGATGATCTCGCTTACGTTTCTATCAATAAGCTGATTTCTAAATAGTACCAGTTCTATAGAACGGTCATACCATAGGTCGCTTACGACTTTAATAAATGCAACAGCTGCACGTCGCCTGTCAGTTTGAAAAGCGAGCTCTTTTTCATAAGTATCTACTTGGTTACTCATAAATGTGGGTTTAGTGTGTTTAATTTTTTGCAAAAGTAATAATACTATAACGTTATAGTAGAATTTATTTCGACTTATTTATGTGTATTGTTTAATTTATTTATTGATTTGTGATGGTTATAGATTCGCTTTCGCGAAAGCGGAACTCATAAAACTGCTCTTAACTACCATAAAAGTTGATTATTTATAATTTTATTACTCTCGCTATTTCTTAAAAATACAATTTTTTCAATAAAAATTATTGTTACCTAAGATTCTTATGTATGTTTGTACCTAAGAAACTTAGGTATGTCCAATAACAAATTATACAGAGGTAGTTTAACCACTATAATCATGCGCCTGCTAGAGCAAGAAGGGAAGATGTATGGTTATGAAATTACTCAAAGAGTAAAAGAATTAACTAACGGTACAATGGATGTTAAAGAAGGAGCTCTTTATCCTTCTTTACATAAATTACAGTCTGAAGGTCATTTAAAAGTAGAAGCAGAGAAAGTTGAGAATCGTGTTAGAAAATATTATTCCCTCACTCCACAAGGTGAAAAAGAGGCTGTGAATATGATGCAAGAATTAAAGGAATATATGGAGAACATGCAGGCTATTATTAACCCTAAACTATCATTTTAATGAATAAATTAACTCAAGAACATATAGAAGAGTTATTTGCATTTACTCAAAAACATTATGTAGAATGGTATGATCTTCAATCCGAGCTGGTTGATCATCTAGCAAATGGAATAGAACATCAATGGCAAGAAGATCCAGACCTAAGTTTTGAAAAAGCGCTACAGATAGAGTTTAAAAAATTTGGCGTGTTCGGATTTATGGATGTGGTAGAAGAACGCCAGAAATCATTAGGTAAGAAATACTCTAAACTAATATGGAAACATACCTTAGAGTTTTTTAAGTTACCTAAAATCTTATTGCTTATTTTATTTAGCGTAGCCACTTTCTATCTATTGAGATTAATAAGTGTCTCTGCAGATTATTTGAGTGCGGTAATAGTAATTCTATTTATAGGTTATTTTGTTAAACTATCTGTTTCTTATTTTAGAGAGAGAAAAAGAAGTCAAGAAAGTGATGAGAAGAAATGGCTGTTTAAAGATATCATTATGCAGCATGGAGCAGGTTTTGGTTTAGGGTTAATACCTATTCATTTTTTTAATATGCTTATTCCCAATACAAATTCATTTGCAAGCATGAATCTTTGGGTTGTAGGAATCATTAGTTTTCTATTTGTGTTGATGTGTGTCATGTTATACGTTATACAAGTGGTGATACCTAAAAAGATGGAGGAATACCTAGAAGAAACCTATCCAGAATATAAACTAGTAGCATAAAAAAAATCTCCAAATAACTAAGTAGCTATCTGGAGATTTTGCATTTTTAAACTTAAACTTAAACTTAAACTTAAACTTAAACTTAAACTTAAACTTAAACTTAAACTTAAACTTAATCCAGCGTATATCTAAAACGTTCTATTTCACCAGCGCTGTTTTTCATTTGAATCAATAGCGTCGCATTAGGATTAACACTTCTCAATACATTTTGTACGTCATCTATATTTGTAACTTCTGTATCATTGATTTTGGTGATAACATAATCTCTCATATCATACCTTGCGAGACCTCCAGTAGTGCGTTCTATTTTTACACCTTCTTTAATTTTATACTTGCTACGATCTGATTTAGTTAAGTTACGTAAATCCATTTCTATAGATGGAATACTAACCGTATTGTTTTTAGTCAGCTCTATATTTATTTGACTTATTTTTCCATCTCTAATAATATTTGCCACTACCACATCGCCAGGATTTTTACTAGTTACATAACCAGTAAGCTCAGAGAATTTTGTGATCTTAATATTATCTATCATAGTAATGACATCACCTTTGCGCAGTCCTGCATTAAACGCACCACTATCTTCTACTACGTCAGATACTATAATTCCTTCACTTTCATCTATACCTAATTCGTCTGCAATGTTACCATTAAGGTCACCACCACGTATACCTAGCATTCCTTTTTGTACAAAACCGAATTCTATAATGTCATTAATTATTTTACGAGCATTATTAGATGGCACCGCAAATGAGTATCCTACATAAGAACCAGTTTTAGACGCGATAGCTGTATTAATTCCTATCAACTCTCCATTAGTATTAACCAGCGCACCACCAGAATTACCTGGGTTTACAGCAGCATCAGTTTGAATAAAACTTTGCTGGTTAGCATCAGTCGCATCGAGATCACGACCTTTGGCACTTACTATTCCTGCGGTTACTGTACTAGTAAGGTTAAAAGGATTACCTACGGCTAGAACCCATTCTCCTATTTTAGTCTGGTCAGAATCGCCAAAAACAATATAAGGCAATGCCTCGTCTGTCTCTATTTTTAATAAAGCGATATCGCTATTAGGTTCTGTACCTATCAGTTTTGCTTTATAAGTTTTGTTATTATTTAAAGTAACCTCTAGTTCACGAGCGTTATCAATAACATGATTATTAGTCACTATATAACCATCTTCAGTAATAATGACACCACTACCAGTTCCTATCGCTTCTCTATAAGGTACACGTCCATTTCTTAAATCAGACCAGGACTGTCTTACTCTAGCAACCGTTTTGTTTTTTACGTGTACCACGGCATGTACAGTTTTTTCAGCAGCTTCTGTAAAATCTACACCTGCTATAGATGTTGCGTTTACATAATTTACTGGGCTTATGGGTACAGGATTTTCTCCTGTAGTTGCTTGTTCTGTATATATAGATTTTTGAGAGTTTTCTTCAAAAAAGAATTTATAAGATCCTAAAACAACCGCGCCACCTAGGACGGCTATCCCTAATGTTTTGATAAATGATTTCATGTGCAATTTGTTTATTTATATCTATAACCTAAAATTACACATAGAATTGTGTTTAAAAAATAGGTTTAACGCTGTTTAACACTAAGAGAATTGAATCACTTGCTGTATTTTTGCAAGAATGAAAACGATCACATTCTACAAGTATCAAGGAACAGGTAACGACTTTGTTATCCTAGATAATCGCGACTTACATTTTGATAAAACAAACACTAAACTTATTGAGAAGCTTTGCGATCGTAAATTTGGTATAGGAGCAGACGGTTTAATGCTGTTAGAAAACCATGATACGTTAGACTTTACCATGGTTTATTATAATGCAGACGGTAACGAGAGTTCTATGTGTGGTAATGGTGGCCGCTGTCTAGTTAGTTTTGCACAACACTTAGGCATCGTAAAAGATACCGCAAGTTTTGAGGCTACAGACGGTTTACATCATGCTCATTTATTTGATAATGGAGAGGTAAGTTTACAAATGACAGATGTGCCTGTGGTACAAGTCTTTGATGGACATATTTTCACTAATACTGGTTCACCGCACCATGTCCAATTAACTGATAACATAGATCATACAGATGTTTTTACACAAGGTAGGCACCTGCGTAATGATCTTTATGGAAAAGAAGGTGCAAACATAAATTTTGTAGAACCACAAGGTGGTAACGTATTTAAAGTACGCACCTATGAGCGTGGAGTAGAAGATGAGACTCTAAGTTGTGGTACAGGTGTTACAGCAGTAGCTCTTGCCATGCATAGCACACAACAAACACAAAATAACGAGGTGTCACTTCTTACACCTGGCGGTACTTTAAAAGTGAAATACCAGCCATCTCCTCAAGGATATACTGATATATGGTTAACTGGTCCTGCAACGCAAGTTTTTAAAGGAGCGATAGCCGTATGATGTTAAAAAACGATTTATGTGAGTTAAGGGCAGTAGATCCAGAAGATCTAGATTTTATCTATGCATTAGAGAACAATCCAGAGCTATGGGAATTCGGTCATACCATAACTCCTTATTCTAAATTTACCATTAGAGAATATCTAGAAAATGCGCACCGCGATATTTATGAGGTAAAACAATTACGTCTCGCCATTTGCAATTTAAATAATGAAATTAAAGGAGTTGTAGATCTTTATGATTTTGACCCTTATCATAAACGTGCAGGAGTAGGTATAATTATCTCTCAAGAGTCAGACCGTGCACGTGGTCTTGCTACTGCTGGACTAGAACTCATGATAAATTATGCTTTTAAACACCTTAGATTACATCAATTATATGCGAGTATAAGTGAGGATAATCTAGCCAGTCGCAAATTGTTTGAAAAGTTACGCTTTCGCGAAAGCGGAATAAAAAAAGACTGGATTGCCACAGAAAAATCATATAAAAACGAACACCTTTACCAACTGATCAATGAATAAGAATTATAAAAAAATCATCCTAGGTATTGTACTCGTGGGACTGGTAATTATGGGCATTTTTGCTTATAATATTTACTCAATATTATTCGGTTCAAACACTAATTTTGAGACCGAAACCTATGAGGTTTTTATACCTAGTGATGCAGATTATAATACCGCATTTCTTATTATAGCAGATGCTGTAAATGATCGTGACAACTTACACACCACAGCAGTTAAAAAGAAATATAACGAGAATATAAAATCTGGTAGATTTTTGATTAAAAAAGGTTCTAGCAATAACGATATTATAAATACCGTGCGCAGTCAGAACATGCCTATTAAGGTCACTTTTAATAATCAAGAACGTGTAGAAAACCTTGCAGGACGTTTATCCCAACAAATAGAACCGGATAGCCTGACTTTACTTAAGGCTATGAAAGATCCAGAATTTTTAAAAGAAAATGGACTGGATGAAAATACAGCTTTGAGCATCTATTTACCTAATTCTTATGAGACCTACTGGAATACGAGTGCAGAGCGTTTTAGAGATAAAATGCTTTCTTACCACAAACAATTCTGGACAGCAGAGAAACTTGCAAAAGCAAAAAAACTAGATCTATCACCTAGTGAAGTGTACACGCTTGCTTCTATAGTACAAAAAGAAACTGCCAAAGTAGATGAAATGCCTAGAGTAGCAGGTGTTTACCTTAACCGACTTGCGAGAGGTATAAAACTCGATGCAGATCCTACGGTTATATATGCAAAGAAAAAATCTGAAAATGATTTTGAACAACAAATTAAGCAAGTGCTATATGTACATCTAGAAATAGATAATCCATACAATACGTATAGATATTCTAGCCTGCCTCCAGGTCCTATAGTTACTCCAGATTTAACTGCGATCAATGCGGTACTCAATCCAGAAAAGCACGACTATTTATATTTTGTAGCAAATGTTGAGAATTTTGGATATCATAAATTTGCCAAAACCCTTGCGCAACACAATCGTAATGCTGCGGCTTATAGAAGGTGGATAGCAAAGAATAATAGATAGAGTTAATATCATTTAATCGATTGATTAATAGCGCTTCATATTCCATTATGTAGTGCTAGATGTTATTATTTGTTAATTTTAAATGCATTTCTACTAGATCTGTAAAGATTTCGTTTATCCTTTGTTACTTAAATCTCGTGTTATATAGATGACTGACCTCATTTCTATCGTTTAAAAGACTAACGACCGCTTAAAATGTCTTTTTTTAAGGATATAGTGCCTTAAATCAGTTCTTTAACATCGATCTAACAAATAAGCGAGATAGTGTCGTAAATTTGCGCCGCGTTATAGAAAGGTGTGACAGTAACCTTTCGGAAACAAAATTTATGAGATCACAATATGTGAATTTTATTGCTTATCCAGCAGTGTTGTTGATGAGCTTTTCGGCTTTTAAATATATAAAGTCCGATTCTTCAAATAGCAACTCTGAAAAAGCTGCTGTAAAAGAGGTTTTAGAAATGGGACCTTTTGAAGAAACAGAAAACGAAGAAGAGAGTGGTGACTTGAATCTACGAGACTACTCGCTGGCTACGTCCAGTGCAGATAGTTTTATTTCATTCAAGGAAGCACTAGCTTTTAAAGAATCTAGAGGTCAACACTGGCGCGTAAATACTTTAGGTTACATGGGTAAGTACCAGTTCGGTGCTGTCACGCTTAGACATTTTGGTGTAACAGATACTACTGCTTTTTTAAAGTCAGTAAGGTTACAAGAAAGAGTCTTTATTCAAAATTTACGATACAACCATAAGATATTGAAACCTTATATAGAGAAATATGAGGGAAAAACTATTGCTGGTGTAGAAGTAACAGAGAGCGGTATTCTTGCTGCGGCACATTTATCTGGACCAGGTGGTGTGAAGAAATTTCTTAAATCAAATGGACGCAAGAGTAATAGAGACGCTTATGGTAGCTCTACTAGATCTTATATGAAAAAATTCGGTGGTTATGATTTAAGTAAAGTGCTTAAAGTAACGAGAGCCTAATACTTTTAAATTTATAGAATCCCTTAATATAATAAGCCTTGTGAAGTTCATTTCACAAGGCTTTATTTTTGATATTATTAGATTGCGTTATCGCAAGAACTATCGGTGTTTCTTTTTAATAACAGCTGTTATATAGATTGAATGTTATAAATGGCAATAAATGTCATTAACAAATAAGCAATAACCTTTTCTCTCCGTTTTTTTCTTTTGGAGCACGATGTACGCAAGGTAGGACTTTGCTCTCAGGATGATCGATAGCTAATCTGTATAGGTTACCTAATTCTAATTTTACAGGTTGTGATTCAGGTGTTTCTTGATAATGTAGGTCAAAGAAATTGTCACTTAAAAAGGTTTCAAAATCTTCTTCTGATTTGTCGTGTAATTTTTTAAGTTCCTCGCGTATTTCTGGAATCTGGATTTTTTGTACGGCTTGTGAATTGGGTACTATTTCACTTGATGCGCCATAATAGGTGCACAAAATAGTGTCTACTGGTATAGGAGAACGATCTACATGAAAAGAGTACACATCTGTTGGGAAGGGTGGATAACTATCGTCTCTATCATAGAACTCAATTAGGTTAAGAGTAGGAGATGTGCCCAGATCTTTTAAGGTCTTTAAATCTTCTAAAAGTATGTTACGAGCCAGTTGCCCTTGTTCACTTAGCTGAAGTTCTAGAAGATTATCTGGTAGAATCTCGACTATGTTCTCATTTGATTCTAACTGGCTAACGATCTCAGAAAAATCACCTACTAATTCGCGATTCCAGCAAATCGCATTCATTTTTTTATGAAAGGAAGCACTTATAAAGTCTTCAAAATTACTAACGCAATGAATTTGATTCTCTTTATGAGGTATGTTTTTCATAATTTATTAATAGAAACTAGTTTTAGATAGATGTAAACATAAACATTAGAAGGATGGTTTATATCTAATAGATACATATTAGATTAAAAAATCAGAGTTACTGTACTATGATAAGTAGGATAAGTGCTTTTAAGAAATGTAGTTTTACCTGTTGTTTTATTGCTTAGGCATTATAGCGTATAGTTAATTTTTACAGGATATTTTTCACCATATACTTCTCCAAATCCAATAATTCTAATATAATTGTTTTTCACATAAACCTCGCCAACAAACATTCCGTGTTCACCAAAGTAAAGCCCAATTTCAGAATCTAAATGATTGTTTTCTGTGATTAAACTTTGCATATTTTTTGATAAAGTAAGGTTTCTAATATATAATTCTGGAGGATATATGAAGTCTTTGAATTCAAAATCATCATTTTCTTCTAGAGTTTCAAAACGTTCATTGTTTCCAACAAAAGTGAAGTCAATCACTTTATTTTTATCATATTCAATTACACATTTAGATTTTTATAAATAGAAATTATTCTGTCCGATAAGAAATTCTTGTTTCAATTCTATTTTTTTTATGGTCTTAAGCTTACAATAGTAACTTCTTACACAACTATTTTATTTTTTAACGTGAGGAGTTGATACACTGAAAATATGACCAGTACAATTGCGATAATTACTAATACCATTTTAGGTTCTGGTCTAGCAATAAATTCCAAGCCTAATGCTGTTATCATGGTGATCAATAAAAATGCATAGGCAAACATTCCAACTTTTATTTTATGAGTAATCGCAAAATATAGAATAAGTATCGCCATACTTAATTCTGATATTCCAGTAAAGATCATGAAGAATTCTGCATCTAAAGGAATGACTTTTTCAAATTGTTTAAATCCTGCCACACTTGTAGGTTTACCTAATAACTTAGGAATCGCAAAAAATGTCATAGCTAGAATTGATAATATATTAATGGATTTTGAGGTTATATTTTTCATTATTATTTGTTTTTATATTAATTGTTTGTGTAATATGATGCTAAACTAAACAATCGTTTAGTTATAAAAGATGTTTTATCTTAATTTTAGCACTATTAAACATTGTAGTAGCAACATATGAAAGCCTTGTGAAAACAAATTCACAAGGCTTTTAAATTTATTCTAGAACGTGCGCTATCCGTTTATCTCTCTTTCTTTTCTATATTTTGTAATTGTATACTTAATGCTTTGGTAGAAATTTGAACCTCTATAAAAGATAATATCAATGAGATCATCAAAGCAATAAGGCTCAAACCAAAAACGATATTGGCTATAAAACTCTGTTCAATATAAATAAGCAACATAGTTGTCACCGCTAGTAAAAAGCTAAAAATAGCAACCGCCTGCATGTTTTTTATGAGCGTTAATCGTTTGCTTAATTTTTCAACTTGTAATCTTATAGTTTCTGATGAGTTTTCTTCATATTGACCATGTAAATTTCTTATTAACGTAGCAATTACCAGATATCTAGCGTTATATGCTAGCATGGTTAGTGAAATCGCTGGAAATAATAGTGCTGGTATACTAAGGGATAGCTCCATGACTTTTAAGCTTATTAATATTAATAATTCCTATTGCCGAATATGGCACTACCTATGCGTACCATAGTAGAGCCCTCTTCTAGAGCTATTTTATAATCACCAGTCATACCCATAGATAATTCTGTAAATTCATGTCTAGAATCTAACAAGTTTTCTGTTTTAATTTTATTAAAAGTAGCAGCTAGACTTTTAAATTCTGCACGCACTTGGTCTTCATTATCGGTAAAAGTAGCCATACCCATGAGGCCTTTAATTTGAATGTTTTCATATTCTTTAAAAGCAGCATCGTTTAAAAGAGTAATCAACTCTTGCTCGTCAAAACCAAATTTTGATTCTTCTTGAGCAATATGCACTTGTAATAAACAGTTGATAACACGATCGTTATTCTTAGCCTGTTTATTAATTTCTTTAAGCAATCTAGGTGAGTCTACACTGTGAATTAAGTGAACATATGGCGCCATATATTTCACCTTATTTCGTTGTGTGTGACCTATCATGTGCCACTCGATATCTTTGGGTAGCGTTTCCCATTTTTCGGTCATTTCTTGAATCTTATTCTCACCAAAAATGCGTTGACCAACTTCATAAGCCTCTTCTAGATCACTTATAGGTTTGGTTTTACTTACTGCTACTAGAGTAGCTTTTGGTTGCACGCTTTCGCGAAAGCGTAACAGAGATTCTTTAATTGTGCTCATGTTTAAAATTCATAAATTATCAAACCACTAGGTAGTTTGGGGCGTATATACGTACTCTTGGGCGGCATTCTCAAATCTGCATCGGCTATGGATTTCATTTGCTCTACCGTAGTAGGAAATAAGCCGAAACCAACTTTGAATTCTCTTTTATCCACACGTTCTTTCATGTGCATTAAGTCATGTTTTCCATAACTGTACTGTATGCGACTGTCTGTGCGTAAATCTTTAATACCCAAAATAGGATCTAAAATAAGATCATACAACAACTGCGGATCTAGATCCTGCAAAGGAGTCAACTCCTTTAAAAGTCCTTTACGCAAATAAAGACTGTAAAACTCTCCATCTAGATACATGCTAAAATGGTGTTTCTTAGAAGGTCTATAGAGTTCTAAACCGCGATTTTGTATTCTAAAATGTTGATCGAGTTTCATGAGAAACTCTTGTTTATTAAGACCATTAAGATCTTTTATCTGTCTGTTAAATTCGTAAATGTTAAGCTGACTTTCTGCTATGAGAAGACTCATGAAAAATTTATAACTCTCTTTTTTATCACCCATTTCTTGTGCCAGTAGGCTAGAACTGGCGCTGCGGTGGTGACCGTCTGCAATGTAAAGTTGTGAGAGTTCTTTAAATTCTTTTTCTATTTTTTCTATTAATTGAGGATTTGTAACCGGCCATATTTTATGCGAGTTAAAATCTGTGGTAGAAAAATGTTGATCTGGAGCAGTAGTTTTAACTTCGGCTATTAGTTGATTGATCTCAGATCTATCTTCATAGGTAAGTAAAACAGGCTCTGCATTAAAACCAGCGGCCTTTAAATAATTTTTAAAGAGATTTTCTTTTAAACTTAAAGTATCCTCGTGCTTTTTAATTTTATTATTTAGATAATCATCTGTGCTCGTACCAGCTATGATACCAGTATAACTGTGATGTGGATCTATATTTTCATAAATGTAAAAAGCAGCCTTTTCATCTTCTACTAGATATCCTTCTTCTTTGAATTCTAAATATCTATTTCTAACGAGACTGTACCGGTCCAGTCCAGTTATCTCTTGATTAAATTTATAACCAGGATTTAAAATTTGTAAAAAGCTATAAGGATTGTACTTGAGCTGCGCCTTAAGTTCTTTCTTACCATAATCTTGATAAGTGCGCGATATTACGTGCGCAACCTTATCTGCGGTGGCTCGTACTCCTTTAAATGGTTTTATTGTAGGCATTTATGGTGTTTATTTAAAACTAGCACTTACAACTTCTGCTTTTCTAGAAGTAGAGTAGTCGTAGAAACCTTCTCCAGATTTCACACCTTTTTTACCAGCCATAACCATATTAACTAATAATGGACATGGTGCATATTTAGGGTTTTTAAATCCGTCGTGCATCACGTTAAGAATAGAAAGACAAACGTCTAGACCTATAAAATCTGCTAGTTGCAATGGTCCCATAGGGTGTGCCATACCTAATTTCATTACTGTGTCTATTTCTTCTACACCAGCAACACCATTATAAAGTGTTTCAATAGCCTCGTTAATCATAGGCATTAAAATACGGTTTGCTACAAAGCCTGGATAATCATTAACCTCTGTAGGTGTTTTACCCAGCTGCTTAGAAAGTTCCATGATGGTCTTAGTAACCTCGTCACTAGTAGAATAACCTCTTATTATTTCTACCAGTTTCATAATAGGCACTGGATTCATAAAGTGCATTCCTATTACTTTTTCTGGACGTTTTGTTACCGCTGCGATTTGAGTAATAGATATAGAAGAGGTGTTAGTAGATAGAATACAATTTGCTGGTGCAAATTCATCCATATCACCAAATATTTTTAGTTTCAGGTTCACATTTTCAGTTGCTGCCTCTACCACAAGATCTGCTTGTGCAACACCAGCTTTTAAATCTAGATAAGAAGTAATATTGTCTAGAGTGGTAGCTTTATCAGCCTCTGTGATGCGCTCTTTGGCAATCATGCGATCTAGGTTTTTTGCGATGGTGTTTAAACCTCTATCGATATTTTCTTGAGAAATATCTACTAGAGCAACCTTAAATCCTGATTGTGCAAATGTGTGTGCGATTCCATTTCCCATGGTTCCTGCACCTATAACTGTAATGTTTTTCATTTTTCTAATTAGTAATAATTACTCCTGTGAAAACATTTAAACCATCACAATATGAAGTAATTAGTTTTTAATTTATGATTATCATCCTGCCTACAATGCAGAATATTTAATTCTATTTATAATATCGAGTTACTATCTATAAAGACTTAAACTCTTTAATTATTTTTAAAGCTACATCTAGTGCTGCAGTACCATCTTCTAGGTTAACGATAGGTCTGGTATCATTTTCTATAGCGTCTGCAAAGGTTTCTAATTCATCTAGAATGGCGTTATTATCTGCTACATCTGGATTATCAAAATAGATTTGTTTTTTGATTCCTTCGGCATTTTGTAAAATCATATCAAAATCTCCTGGAACTTCTGGTGCATTTTTCATGCGTACCACCTCTACCTTTTTAGTTAAAAAATCTACCGATATGTAAGCATCCTTTTGGAAAAAGCGCGCTTTACGCATTTGTTTTAAACTGATGCGGCTGGCAGTAAGATTTGCCACACATCCATTTTCAAACTCTATACGCGCGTTTGCGATATCTGGAGTTTCAGAGATTACAGAAACTCCACTAGCGCTCACATTCTTAACCGGACTTTTTACCACACTAAGAATAGCATCTATATCATGTATCATTAAATCTAGTACCACACTTACATCTGTACCGCGAGGATTAAACTCTGCCAGGCGATGTGTTTCAATAAACATAGGACTTTCTATGCGATCACTTACCGATCTAAATGCTGGGTTAAAACGTTCTACTTGTCCAACTTGACCTTTTAGGTTCCGCTTTCGCGAAAGCGAGATCAATTCATTTGCTTCTTCTACGGTTACAGTAATCGGTTTTTCTATGAATAAATGTTTTCCTGCCTCTAGAACTTTTACACCACTTTGATGATGGTAAGAAGTAGGAGTGACTACGTCTATCATATCGCAAGCAGCGATTAACTCATCAATGTCAGAAAAATATTTGTAACCTAAATCTGCCTCTATTTGTGCAGCGTGCTCAGGATTTGCATCATAAAAACCTACTAAATCATAGCGCTCGCTTTGTTGTAATAATTTAAGGTGAATTTTACCTAGGTGACCAGCACCGAGAACTCCTGCTTTAAGCATAGTAATTGCGTTTTTGTAAAAATAGGGAAATGATTGTTAAATAAAAATGAGTAAACAGAATCTTATCCCATTTAATTGACAATCTTTTGTTGAAAAATAGTTGGACTTTTTCAATTGAAAATAGAATGTAGGAAACTATTTTTGACCCTATCAAAGATAATTACATACATAAAGGAAAACGACGCCAGCTGGTAGAGTTGATGCGTTCAAAGGGAATAACTGATGAGTCTGTTCTAGATGCGATGAATAAAGTACCTAGACACTTATTTCTAGACAGTTCATTCTTAGAGCATGCGTACCAGAATAAGGCTTTTCCTATAGGAGCAGACCAGACTATATCGCACCCATATACGGTTGCTTTTCAAAGTCAGTTACTGCAATTAAAACCAGGAGATAAGGTCTTAGAAATAGGAACTGGTAGTGGTTATCAATGTGCCGTATTGTTAGAAATGAAAGCTCAAATTTATACGATAGAGCGACAGAATGAACTGTACAAGAAAACCAATTTACTTTTTAGAAAACTGAATTATCGCCCTAGAAAATATGTTTTTGGCGATGGTTACAAAGGACTGCCAGAAGAGGCTCCTTTCGATTCTATTATCGTTACTTGTGGAGCACCAGAAATACCTCAAACATTATTAAGCCAACTAAAAATAGGAGGTAGGCTAGTGATTCCAGTAGGTAGTGACCCACAAATTATGACACTTATCGTTAGAGAGAGTGCAACAGACTTCTCAAAAGAAACCTTTGGCGAGTTTAGATTTGTACCATTTTTAGGTGGTAAGAATTAAAATTTTAGAGTAATCATTATTATCGTGTAATTTTACTATGTTTTTCTTAAGTAAAATTTATGAAAAGGAACCTGTCGTTTGTGATATCTGTTTGATACATTACCGCTGGGCTTAGTGATACACCTTTTTATGAAAAACATATTTTTAATAGTAATAGGTGGTTTGTTTTTAACCTCTTGTAGCAGTTTACAATACCGTTTAAATGATGAAGAAATAACAACCTCCTTTTCTAAGATAGACGCTCTATCTCATATCTCTTATGTAGCTATAGATAGTCTAGACCTTAATGTGCGTATTCAAAGTGTTACAAAAGAAGATAACGATATCAATCTTGTTTTTTTACACGGTTCTCCTAGTTCGCTAAGTGCCTGGAGACGTTATCTTAAAGATAGTTTATTGTACAACAAGGCAAACCTACATGCTATAGACAGACCAGGTTATGGGTATTCTAACTTTGGTGAGTCATTAACTTCTATAGATACGCAAGCCAAGGTCATGAATGAAGTAGTAAGTTCTCTTAATTTAAAAAATATGATTGTAATAGGCGCTTCTTATGGAGGACCACTAGCTGCAAGATTATCTTTAGAAAATGAAAACGTAAAAGGTGTGATGATGGTATCGCCGGCCATTGATCCAGATAATGAACAAAGAGTATGGCAGTCTGACCTTACACAATACTGGTTAACGCGCTGGTTAGTGCCTACGGGCTATCGTGTTGCTGGAGATGAGAAAACCACGCATGCACAAGAACTTGCTTTAATAGAAAAAGATTGGGAAAAAGTGACTGTTCCTATCATGCACATACATGGAGATAAAGATGATCTTGTCCCTTATATAAACGTGTCATATACCGAGGGTGTTTTTCCTAATATAGAGATTATCACCATACCTAATACAGGTCATGAAATCTCATGGGGACGACCTGAATTAGTTAAGCCTTATATTATAGAATTCATGAAACGTATAAAGAGAGATTAAGATATCGATCATCTCTCTTTAACAGCTTTTTCTTCTTGTTATTTACTAGCCTTATTTACTTTATGGCTAGCTTTTTTAAACCATACTTCGGCATAACTACCGTTTTCATACTGTTTTTTTAAATCGCCATTATAAATGTCAGACCCTGTATTCCATACGATATTTTTTTCAGGGTCCTTTCCATTTGCTTGATTGTAAGCACCTTGTTTAAAATATTGAATTTCTCCTGCATAAGAATGTGTCATCTCTGTGCCGTCTCTACCTATAGAGGCATACAGTGTCGTTATTTGTTTAGGGAGATCTTCTTTGGTAGCAAATTCTGTATGTAGTAAGTCCTTAGAAAAATTAACGGTTTCGTGTCCTGGACTGGTAAAAGTAAGTTCCATAATACCGTTTGAGACATTTATTACATAGCTAAATTCTTCACCTAATTCTATCCCATCTGCCGGTTCTTCTGGTGCTGTATTTGATTCTGGACCTACTACAGACATGTCATAACCCCATACCGCAGTAGAAAAATCCCATCTTTTTGAATTATCATCTTTGGTATTGATTTCATAATTCCAAAAAACAGAACCCTTAGTATGGCCAGGGAATTTTTTGTAAAATATTTTAATAGGTTCATTCTCGTTTCCTTCTTTACTGTGTATTTGACCTACCACGACAGAGTATGCGGCAGCAACTCTAGCATCTCCGTTAGTAGATACGTGTGTTACTTTTAAGGTGCCAGATAATTGACCTCCATTTTCTGGAATCCACTCATCCTTAAGGCGCAATTCAGACCTGGTATTACTAGAGTTTTTTGTCGTGCCGCCCGAGTTCGGTGTTTTATAAACTATCCAATCTTCACCATCATTTACCGTATAAAAATAATCTTCATGAGTAAAATCTTTGATATCCTTAATATAATCTCCGTTACCTAGAGTAATGGTACTTTCTTCTATGATAGATAACACCTCGCTAGGTGATTTAGATGTAGAGTATTCAGAATTATTTTGGTCTTTCTCTTCAGATTTACAGTTTATTAAGATCAAGCTATTGAGAAGTAGCACTGTATAGATTAGATTTCTTTTTAATTTCATTTGTTGTGGTGTTTAAGCTCTAGTAATAATGAGTAAAGGTGTTTTTTAAGCTAAGAATGTATAAAGCAAGGAGGCTTTTTTTTGTTCCGCTTTCGCGAAAGCGAGATCAATATCAAACTATTACTTTAATTTTCTTCTTCTTTTTCAGGAAAAAAATCATTTAATAATCTTCTATTCAAAGCTACAAATAGAATTAATAAAAAAGCTCATAAATTCATGTTTGTGAATCTATGAGCTTTAAATCTATAAAAGATTTTGATTTTTATAATTGTGCTACAACTTCTATAGCTACATCTGGCCATGTTTTACCATTGTGCAATTCTTTACATGCTTCATGAATAGCGTCAAATGATTTTGTAGCATTAAAGTCTTCTATCATGTCGATAGTACCATTAATAGTTAACTTATTTTCTACTAGTGTATACGTAAATGGAATTACTTTTTCTACTTCATTGAAGTTTAATGTAACATCTACAGTACCATTGTTAAATGTACCAAATTCACCATTAAACGTAGGGTTTACTAGGTTTTTAAAGAAAAACTCTACTAGTTTAGGATCACGTATTTCATTTTTTGAATTAACAGAAAGTCCGTCTATTTTAAATGCAGCACCGGCTAGTACTTCTTCAGCATTGTTAGATGCTTTATTACCAGTAACTTTAATCGTGTCAAAGGTACCTGAAACTCCTACTTTTTGGGGTGTTTTATAAGCTGTCCATGTTAAAGTAGTCTGGTCAGATTTATAGTTATAGGTAGTCTCTGTTGTTTTTTCTGTAGCGACTTCTTCAGTTGCTTTTTCTTCTTTTTTTTCTGTACAAGAGAATGTTAAACCTGCAACGAATAGTAATAGGGCAATTTTTTTCATTTTATTTTACTTTTTGGATTCTGTTTTTTCATTTTATAGTACTTATTAATCATACTATGATGTCGTAATTATTTGTTTTTCCGTAAAGTAATTAGATTGAGATATCTATACATTTAACTAAATAAACATCCTTATTTACGGACTGTGAAGTTAGTGAATTTGGAGATAATGATTACTTTGTTATTAGTTAAGAATAGAGAATCTAAATTAAATAATTTCATTTTTTATTTGTCTTTCCTTTTATTTTGATGTGATCATTTCTCGCAGCATATTAATTTGCGGTTTTATGTTTTGCTTTGCCTCTAATTTTCGAGATTCGAAATTGTTTTTTAAGTTAATAGGTTGTGGAGATAATAATTTTTTTGGATCAATAATATTTGAAGATAAACCACAATCATTTACTATAAATCTGCTAGAATAATTACCGAATAATATCCACTCTCCATCGGTATCAACATAAGGCCCACACGTTCCCGAGTTAATACCCTTAATTATTTGACCAGGTTGCAGATCTCCTTTAAAAACCTCGCATATTACAATTAGGTATTCAAGGTCATTGTCACAATCGATTCTAATATCGCCTATGAATACATCATTCACATATTCATATTCTATAGGTGTCGCTCTCTTCCAATTTTTGGGTGGTGGACAAGTGCATAAACTTGAAAAGACAACAACAAAAAATACAGATGAAAATATATTGGAAATATGTATCATGATAAAATAGATTTTTATGAAATCATTCAATAAGAGTCAAATAATATACCAATTACTAATTGTGTAATAAGAATTCACAACAACAAAAAAAGACCAACTTATTAAGTTGGTCTTTTCTATTATCTGTACTGTTTTAAAAGTGATTGTTAGGTATCCGCTTTCGCGAAAGCGGAATTAATATCCATCTATAACCCAAAGTTAATACCTACCACAAAAGCACCATAATTGCGACCACTAGTCATGCTGTAAACATAATCCACACGGAAAGGACGGAATTTACCAAAACCGATATTATCTATTCCTGCACTAGCCTCAAAATACGGTTTGCGGTCTGTAAATAGAGCTTTACCACTTAAAATGAGGTCGTAGTTTAAACGATTTAATCCTGGTACTTTACCTAGTACAAAACCTTTAAAATCGTGCTGTAAGTGTACTTGTGCATAGTCTCCATTTGTACTATAGTCATAGTAGTTAAGCAAGCCAAAACCATAAGGATTAAGGGCTTGTAACTTATATCTTAATCGATTACCATTAAAGTGCTGGTAGTCTACAAAGGAAATGTCATCACCATCTAAGAAGGTACCACCATTAACCCAATAACTACTGCGACCTAAGTTGCCCATATCAAAACTTTGATAAATGCTCGCTCTTAACTGGTGAAAGTTATAATCGCTATTACTAGCAGCTACAGCACCTTCATAATTTAGAGATATAGTAGGGTATTTTTCATTACGTATATTATACTTTTGATCAGGATAACTTTGGAATTTCTGACCTGGACGTATAGTTAGACCTAGACCTATTTTAACTAGTTCATGGTCATCTATAGTAGCCACTCGGTTATTATCTAACCCCAGCGGATTGTTACTCGTGTAGTCCACATCACTTTGAGTAAACCATACCTGGTCTGTTGTATTATTAAGCCCTTGACGTTTTTCATAATCCAGTCTACCACTTAAGTAAAAGCCATTTGCAATTTCTTCAGAATAACTAGCACCGGCATAGTCTACTTCATAAAACTTAGCATAGTTACGTTCAAATGCGAGACTAGAAATAGTGTTTTCTAGACCACTTATAGGATTAGAGTTGTTGATTTGGCGAGCTTCTGTACCACCATAAACAGATAAGTTTCTTCTATTAGTTCTATTAAATCTGTAATTAGCACGCGCTGTGTATCGCAATCTGTCATCAGATATTCCATAGTTGATATTACTAGTTACATAAAGACTGCGGTTATAGTCGTCATCATAACCTTTTGAGTAACTAAAACCGGTACCTACTACATATCCTTGGACTGTATTAAAACCTTTAAAACTACCTGGATTTAATAACCCATTATAGCTGAAACTCTCATTTTTCTTACTGTTTCTATAAGTGTAACCAGTTAATGGGTCAAGAATATGAAATTTATTATTCACTCTGTCCACGCTGTCTTTATACTTAGGGTCGTTGCGCACAGCAGCGATACTGTCTTTACGTACATAATTATTAGATTCTTCTACAGTAAGTGGTACAGGGCGTTTTTTACTCCAGTAAGTGCTATCTTTCTTATTTGCATCTAGTTCAAAGCTTAATACTTCTGGACCGAATGAATCTTTGTTAAAGTCAGGTTTAAAATTATAATTGGTATAATTTGCTATAAACCTACCATTACCTTTAAAACCCAAAAAGGCGAAAATAAAGTCAATACTTTGTGACCTTTTTACCCAGTCTCCACTACTAGGTTCATAAGTAAAATCTTGATTAAAAGTAAGTTTCTCAATGGCGGACACATTTATGTTCTCACCTAGTGTACTTAGTTCAAGACCATAAATAGTCCATTGATCTTCTACTATATAAATAATACCGTCAAAAGTGTTATCCTTAGGACGTTTAGAAATCACTTCTATTTTATTGATCAAGAATTTATTCTCATCATAGAAAGTACCAAGTAATTTATACTTGTAATACCCAAAAGCATAGTCGGCAATAGGAGAGACTATACGGTTATTAAGATCAATGTTGTTGTTGTAGAAGTCATAGTTAGCTTCTTCGGCACTATTAGCACTGAAACCGTTATCATCTCCAGATATTTTACTAGCGATAATATGTTCCTTAAAGTTATCTGGTGCTTCATAAGCTATTTCAGACACTGTTTCTGATAAGTAAACGACACCGCTGCGTGATAAAGAATCTAGCGATCCTTCTAGATCGCCTATTTCTTGTCCCATAAATTTTTCTGGGACATCTTTCATACGCCATATTCCACGAGAGTAAAAATCTGCTTGATAACTAGAGAATTTTTTGCGGTTCATCTCTCTGTTCTTGATCGCTTCTCGTATCAAACGGTCGGCAGGATTTTCATCTGAATTTACAATAACCGCATCAAGTGATGCCACCTCTTCTTCTAGAGATACATTTTGCACCTGGCCATTTTGAGTAAAAGAAATTTGAATAGTTTTAGGTCGATAACCCAGAGACTGATAGACGATCTCGTAGTCTTTAAAGGCATCTAGTTTAAGTGTGTAATCTCCATTCTGGTTAGTAGTAGTCCCTTTATAAGTCCCTTTTATATAAATAGAGGCGAAGGCTATGGGGTCTTCATTAGAATCAGTTAATGTTCCTGTTAGTTGCGCTTGCGCGAAAAAGGAGAAGAACAAAGCAATAGTAAGGGTAATCGCAATTTTAATAATAGAATTCATCTTGATGGTTTGTTTGATTGCAAATAAACAACGGACTATAAAGTTATTGTGTTAATGACCATTATCTAATGTTAAGACGAAGAAATTTTAAAATAGTTGCCTAAAATTTGAAAAAGTTTACAAATAGGTTGAAAAAAAAGTCAATTACATCACTGCAAACCCCTTGTTAAATTTGATAATTTTCCGTTCCCCAACCCTAAAGGGTGCGGAAAATAAAGTTGTATTTTTTTTTAGAATAAAGAAATAGAAACCTACCCTTTAGGGCTAGGGAAAGGTTTCGGTAAAAATTACTTTTAGAAAAAGGGAAAGCTTTATACCACAGCAAGTTCTTTATAATTGCTAGTAATCAAACCATAAGATTGTAATCTAATCTTAGTCCAACCTTTCCCTTCAGCCGAAGGGAAAACAAGTTATGCAACGCAGTTGCAAACCAAAAAGGTTTGACGCGGTGTTTTTTTAATTAAGAAATTTTGATTTAAACGACCTCTTTATTTTTGAATAGAAACCTATCTATGTTTAAAGAGTCGTCTTTATAAAACCATGCTATAAAAACTAGTAATACCGCTCGTATAAAAACATTTTGTAAATCCCATATAGGAGATTGCATACCATGACCGAAAGAGACAATTAAAAGAATAAGTGCCACAACACCATAAGATAACTTTCTGAAAAAGCCTAATACGAGTAGAATTCCTGTGAGAAATTCTCCATAAGAAGTAAAGTAAACTGTAAATTTCAACACAAAGTTGGGTAAGAAACTATCTTCAAAACTAGCAAAACCATTTTTATACACATTATCAATTCCCCAAGTAGCTATTTTACCTAATCCTTGCCAGAATAAAATAATACCTAATAACAAACGAGTAAAGAGTAGAATATAGGATTTCATAAAAGTAGTTTTATTAAAAACAAAAATAACTTTTAGTTATCATGAAATGTTCACGGTTTTTATTTTACCATCCCTGCAGACTTCTTATTTAATTCATGAATTTAACGCTCCTCAACCCTAAAGGATGCGGAAAATAAAGTTGTATTTTTTAGAATAAAGAAATAGAAACCTACCCTTTAGGGCTAGGGAAAGCTTTTATCGCAACAAATTTTAAATAATCAGAATGTAGCAATCCAATCTCAGTCCGGCCTTTCCCTTCAGCCGAAGAGAAAACAGATTATGCAACGCAGTTGGAAGTCAAAAGGGTTTGATACAGAGACAGTTGCTTAAAAAAAATATTAAATAATAAATAGAACCATTATGTTCTAAATTCTTTTTTAATCTGATCCAGGCGTTTTTTATTATCTCGATCCTTAAGAGTTTCTCTTTTGTCGTGTAATTTTTTACCTTTAGCTAGGGCGATATCTATTTTGGCTAGACCTTTTTGATTAACAAATAAGCGCAGCGGTACAATAGTGTTACCAGAGTTAGCAACCCCTTTTTCTAGTTTTTTTAATTCTTTACGGTTAAGAAGTAATTTACGTTCTTGTTTAGGTGCATGATTAAAATAAGTAGCATGAGAGTATTCTTGAACTGTCATATTAATAATAAACAATTCATTATTCTTGAACTCGCAAAAACCCTCGGCGATACTTGCTTTACCTAATCGTATAGCTTTTATCTCAGTTCCTGCTAGTACAATACCAGCGGTGTATTTATCAAGAATCTCGTATTCAAATCGCGCTTTACGATTCTTGATTTCTATTTTGTTCTTAAAATCCATAATTAAAGGACAAATATACCTTAATCCTTTAGGGATTCTCTTATATCTTTGTGAAATGAGAAAGATTTTTTTACTATTTATTTGCAGCGCAGCGATTCTTATTTCTTGCGATTCTAATACACCAGACCCTCGATCGATAATGATGGAAACCATGAAAGCTCATGGGACGGACCTTGCAGTACAAGGGAAGCTAGATTTTACATTTAGAGGTATAGATTATTCTGTAAAAAGAGAAGGCGGTAATTATAATTATGAACGTCATCTAACGATAGGTGAGGACGCTATTCTAGATAGACTTAACAACAGTGGTTTTTACCGTTATAGCAATGATGCAAAGATTAATTTACCAGACTCTTTATCCCAGCGATACAGTGCGAGTCTTAACTCTGTTATATATTTTGCCCAGCTTCCTTATAGTCTAGATGGCGATGCTATTAACCTAAAATATATAGGACAAGACAGCATTAAAGGAAAGGCATATCATGAAATAGAAGTAACTTTTAATGAAGAAGGTGGTGGAGAAGATCATGAAGACGTTTTTGTTTACTGGATCAACCAGCAAGACCACCTTATCGATTATCTAGCATATTCTTACTGTGAAGAAGAATGTGGTTATCGCTTTCGCGAAAGCGTAAACCGTAGAAACAAAAACGGTGTAATTATACAGGATTACAATAATTATAAATCGACAAAAATAGATCCTGAACTATTTAATATGGACGATCTTTTTGAGAAAGATCAATTGGAGTTGTTGAGTAAAATAGAACTAGAAAGAGCTAGTTTCAAAGCCAATAAATAACATTTCACTATCTATTTTAAATAAAAAAAGGCTCACATTCATGTGAGCCTTTTTTATGATATCCACCTTCTAAAGATAGAGTAGAGCACCGATAAGTGTAGGGTAATCGATCTATATTAATTTAATGAAAGGAAATAATTTTTCACATCAGTAATGTGCTTTTTCTTATGGCTATCACTTAACCAGCTTGCCTCAAAGGCATTGATAGCCAGTTGTTGTAATTGATCCTTAGTTAAGTTTAAAGCCTTGGCAGTTTCATAATAATTCTCATTCATATAACCGCCAAAGTAAGCAGGGTCGTCAGAATGTATGGTGGCTAGAATACCTTTATCCAGCATTTTTGCAACCGGATGATCCTCTAGTTTATCTATCACTTTAAGCTCTAGATTACTTAAAGGACACAAGGTAAGAGCCATGTTCTCTTTTAATAATCTGTCTACCAGTGCGTCATCACTTAAACATCTATTACCGTGGTCTATTCTTACCACATTAAGAATATCTAGAGCTTCCCAGATATAGTCTGCCGGGCCTTCTTCTCCTGCATGAGCAACAAGTTTATAGCCTTGTGCTGCAGACGCCTTAAAGACCTCTTTAAATTTACTAGGAGGATTACCTACCTCAGAAGAGTCCAGGCCTACACCATGAATCCAGTCTTTAAATGGTAAAGATTCTTCAAGAGTTTTAAATGCTTCTTCTTCTGTCATGTGCCTTAAATAGGACATGATTAATCGATAAGATATATGTAATTCTTCCTTAGCTTTTTCTAGAGCTTTATAAATACCAGTAATAGCTACTTTAAAATCAACACCTCTTTCTGTATGCGTTTGTGGATCAAAGAATACCTCTACATGTACCACATTCTGACTGTGTACTTTAGTTAAATAAGCCCAAGTAAGGTCATAAAAATCTTCTTCCTTTAAAAGTACTTGAGCACCTGTGTAGTAGATGTCTAGAAATTCCTGCAGGTTATTAAATTTATAGGCTTTTTTTAAAGCGTCTATAGATTCATAATCTAGAGTGATATTATTTCTTTCGGCTATTTGAAACATCAATTCAGGTTCAAAACTACCTTCTATATGTAAATGAAGTTCTGCCTTGGGAATTCCTTGAATGATGTTCATTAAGTCAGTTGATTCCATGTGAGTCGTTAATTATGATGCGACATCGTTTTATATTTTTAGAAACTTCAAGCTTCATTTTAAAATATAAGGATGTGATTATTATTAGAAACAGCAAAGTTAACGCAATAAAAAAGACCTATAGATTACCATAATGCTAATAAGTGATAGAGTTATTATGAATTCATATGATGGTGGTTTTACAAATTTGATAAGGAGTTAATATCGTAATTAGAAATGCCTAATATTAAACGCCCCATGGCGTGTGAAAAGGCGTAAAAGACAAAGACGTAGTTCATAGCTATAAATGCAAAAAGCTCTAGATATCTAGAGCTTTTCTTTACTTAATTGTGAAAAAACATAACTAACTTAACTAAGTAATTTTATTTTAATAGTTCTACTATCTCGGTGTTGCCTTGCATTTGAGCATGTTTAAGAGCCGTGTTCCCTCTATTATCTAGAATGGTCTTATCTGCATTATGAGCTAGTAAATATTTTACGATCTCTGTATGTCCAAAGGTGCTGGCATATATCAATGCTGTTGCATCGTTGAAATTTTGCTGATTAACATCCGCACCATTGTCGATAAGTAGTTTTGCGATTTCAAAACTTCCTTTAAAACAAACTCCCATTAATGCTGTATTACCAGATAGGTCTTTTGCATTAAGATTTGCTTTTTTGTTTACAAGAAAAGAAACAGTTTCTGTTTGATTATTATATGCAGAAAGTATTAAAGGTGTAAAACCTTTACTGTCCACACTATTAATGGTATCGTTACTTACCTGATAAAGTGCTTCTAGATTTTTTATATCTCCATTTCTTGAGTACTCAAAAATGGACTGTGCGTTTAGGGTTGCAGTCATAATTAATAAGATTAATGTAATGATATGTTTCATAATAATTGAGATAAAAAAGAGGACGTTTTAATGCATCCTCTTTTTAAAATTTATTTTTAATTTCTAAAATCTTTTGCTGAGAAACCTAGAGCCTCAGCGACTCTCATACCGTAATTCCTGTCTGCTTTATAGAAAAAGGTAATCATCTTCATTTTAATAGCTCTATCAGTTACCTGACCTAAATCACTAGCTAAGTTTTTGATTAAATTATCTTGTTCTCCTTTTGAAAGAGATCTATAAAAATCACCAGCTTGTGCAAAATCATTGGTCTTTGTAATTTTCTTTTGTGTAATAGTCACATCAGACAGCGTTGTTTCAGATTGCTTGTATTGAGTATCTTCTTTTAAATCTACCCTTGTACTAGGCTGGTAGTTCACATCAGGATTCTTAAACCTTTTATTACCATAACTACCCCAACTGTCAGAGTTGTAATTGTTAGGTTCTTCTAGAGGTTTGTTAATCGTTAATTGTTGGAAATTAGGACCTAATCTATGTCTTTGTGTATCAAAGTAAGAGAATAATCTACCTTGTAATAACTTATCTTCAGATGGTTCTACTCCTGGTATTAACGCTCCAGGCGAAAATGCGATACTCTCCACTTGCTCAAAATAGTTAATCGGATTCTGGTTTAAAGTCATTGTCCCAATTTTGATTTTTTCAATTTTATCTGCGGGCCAGTCTTTTGTCGCATCTAGTGGCCAGAAATCAAAGGAATGAAGATCTTTAGGCTCTATCATTTGAACATATAAATCCCATTGAGGGAAATTACCGTCTGCTATATCTTTACGTAAACTTACTGTGGCATGTTGCCAGTCTTTACCTTGTTGTACAGATGCTTCTTCTACGGTTAGATTTTTTTCTCCTTGTTTAGAAACCCATGAATATTTTACATAAGTTACTTTTCCTGCTTTATTAATCCACTTATAACCGTGTACACTACTACCATTCATAAACTGGTAACCTTTAGGAATCCCTAAATCGGTATAAAGTCTTGTAAACATGTGTGTCGCTTCTGGAACATTTGAAAAGAAGTCAAAGATTCTATTAGGATCTTGCTTATTTGTAACTGGAGATGGTTTTAAAGAATGCACCATGTCTGGGAATTTAATGGCATCTCTGATAAAGAATATAGGTAGATTATTCCCTACGATATCATAATTACCTTGTTCTGTATAAAATTTTACAGCAAATCCACGTGGGTCTCTAGCCGTTTCTGGAGATCCTTTACCATGTATTACCGTAGAGAAACGTACGGCTAGATCTGTCTTTTTACCAGCATTAGAAAATAATACTGCTTTTGTATAATCAGACATATCTTTGGTTGCTTCAAAGTATCCTGATGCACCTGCACCTCTAGGGTGTACTACTCTTTCTGGTATGCGCTCTCTATCAAAGGCAGCTAGTTTTTCTACTAGATGTATATCTTCTAATAAAACAGGACCGTATTCTCCTACAGTTTTTGAGTTTTGATTATCTCCTACAGGAGCACCATTATTAGTAGTCATAGTGCTCTCGTTGCTGTTTTGTGCAGTTGCAAGCAAGCCTATGGAAATTGCGATTAAAGTAACTAGTTTTTTCATCTTTATTATAACGTTGTTAATTGAGGTGGCAAATATCTGAGCGTTTAACTTATTAATCAAATTAATAGTTTTTATATTTGTATTGATTAAATTAATAAAATGACTTTACAACAATTAGAATATGTAGTGGCTCTTGATACCTACAGGCATTTTGTAACAGCTGCAGATAAATGTTTTGTTACTCAACCTACTATTACTATACAGGTTAAGAAATTAGAGGACGAGATAGGCTTTTCTATTTTTGATAAAAGAAAATCACCATTTCAACCTACAGAATTAGGTGTCATGTTTATTCAAAAATCCAAAATTATATTACGAGAAGTAAGTGACCTCAAAAGCATGGTTACTACAGAGCTTAATAATATAGATGGTGTATATAGAATGGGAATTATACCTACCATATCTCCATACCTTATACCACTCATTTCAGGTTCTTTTTCAGATAAATATCCTAATGCTGTACTTAAAATTAAAGAAATGCAATCAGATGATATTATCGCTGCATTGCAAAAGAAAGAAATAGATTTAGGGATTTTAGTGACTCCATTAAACGAGCCGTCTATTAGGGAAATTAAAATGTATAATGAACCTTTTGTATTCTATGGACAGAATAGTGATAAACTCAAAAATAAATCAAGCATAACTGCAGGAGAAATTGAAAGTATAAAAAACGTGTGGTTATTAGAAAATGGGCATTGTTTTAGAAATCAAGTTTTAAACATATGTAATAACACAGATAATAATAAGAGCATAAAATTTCAAAGTGGTTCTATAGAGGCTTTAAAAAAAATGGTTGATAATTATGGTGGTTATACCTTAGTACCAGAAATGGCCATAAGTCCTAAAGATGCTGGTTGTAGCATTCCATTTGTAGAGCCTAAACCTATAAGAGAAGTAAGTATGGTGACACATCATTCTTTTTCTAAAGACATTTTAATTGAAGCACTGAGAGATGAAATACTAGAAAAAATACCTGCTGATTTCATCAAAAATAAAAACTTCATGAAGATCAATTGGAGATAAATATTTAATTTAAAAATATATCGATAGAGTAGTGCTAGTAGATTTAAATTATGAAAGAAGAAAAGACCAAAAGAATTAAAACACCATGGCCTACTAGAATGGCTATGAATCAGGTGTATGACAAGAATTTATGGGGTAATAACAGTTCTCCATTTTATTCTGGAGATGGTTCTCATGATTTAGAGATTGTGACACCATACATTAATGCGGTAAGTTCTTTTTTAAAATCATTTGAAGAACCGATTACGGTATGCGATTTAGGTTGTGGCGATTTTAATATAGGAAAACAACTTCTTCCTTATGTAAAAAGATATGAAGCGGTAGATATAGTAGCAGATCTTATTGAATATAATAAAACCAATTTTAAACAGGATAATCTAGATTTTTACTGTCTAGACATTGCGGTAGATCCATTACCAGCAGCAAATTGCGTTATTATCAGGCAGGTTTTACAACACCTGTCTAACGACGAAGTCTCTTCCATCGTTAGTAAATTACAAGACTATAAGTATGTTATCCTAACAGAACACTTACCGGAACAGGATTTTATAGCCAATAAAGACATCATATCTGGTCAAGGAATACGTCTTAAACAGCAAAGCGGTATTCAATTAACCGCTGCGCCATTTCATTTTAAGGTAAAGAAAGAAACTCTATTAATACGCACCACATTAGAACCAGGTAAAGGTGTAATAGTAACCTGGTTATATGAAGTGTTTTAACATCTCGTTTCTTATCCTATTTTACTGATTTAAAGCAACTCTTTCTTCTTCAGTAAAAAGTCTTGAGTGAATAAAAAACCGCAATCCTAGCGGTATTTCTAATGAAAAACTAGCACCACGACCTTCTGTAATGTCTACCGTTAAATGCGTGTGTTTCCAGTATTCAAATTGATCTTGATTCATATAAAAATTTACATCATTTAAAGTGCCTAAGAGTACATCGCTATCATCCAGATACATATCTCCTTTTTCAAAAACCATAGGAGCAGACCCATCACAACAGCCACCACTTTGATGAAATATCAACTCGCCATGTTTTTCCTTTAATTGTTCTAAAATCTTAGTAGCCTCTGGTGTTATTGCTATTCTTTCCATAATTGAAATGATTAAAAAAAAGACTGGACTTTTCTTTATCCAGCCTTTTAAATTATTTAATGTTTGTTTCTAAAAGAAGCCTAATTTATTCTTATCATAAGAGATAAGCATGTTTTTTGTCTGTCTGTAGTAATTCAACATCATCACATGATTTTCTCTACCGAAACCTGATTTCTTATAACCACCGAATGGTGCATGTGCAGGATAAGCATGATAACAGTTTACCCATACACGACCAGCTTTTATAGCTCTAGGTATTTGATACAGTTGGTGTGCATCTCGAGTCCATACTCCAGCACCTAGACCATAAAGTGTATCGTTTGCTATTTCTATAGCTTCGGCCTCATCTTTAAATTTTGTCACACATAGTACAGGACCAAAGATCTCTTCTTGAAAAACACGCATCTTGTTATGTCCTTCTAGTATCGTAGGCTGTATGTAAAAACCGTCTGCTAGATTACCTTCTAGATGGTTAGCATCTCCACCGGTTAATACTTTGGCACCTTCTTCTTTACCTATTTTAAAATAAGACTGTATTTTCTCATATTGATCTTTGGACGCCTGCGCACCTACTTGAGTAGAAAGTTCATATGGATTACCTTGTATAATAGCATTAGTTCTAGCTACCACACGTTCCATAAAAGCGTCATATATATCTTCTTGTACGAGTAATCTAGATGGGCAGGTACATACTTCACCTTTATTAAAAGCAAACAGTACAGCACCTTCTACAGCTTTATCTAGATAAGCATCGTCATGGTCCATAACAGAGTTAAAGAACACATTAGGAGACTTACCACCTAATTCCATAGTTACAGGATTTAAGTTCTTAGAAGCATACTGCATGATTAACTGTCCTGTTGTGGTTTCTCCTGTAAAAGCCACCTTATCTACCTTTGCACTAGAGGCTAGAGGTTTACCTGCTTCAGGACCAAAACCATGTACGATATTGATCACTCCTGGAGGGAAGACATCGGCTATTTTTTCCATCAATAAAGTCGCGCTAGATGGTGTTTGCTCTGCAGGTTTTAAAACCACGCAATTACCAGTCACTAGTGCTGGTGGTAATTTCCATGATAACATGAGTAAAGGGAAATTCCAGGGTATAATTTGTCCTATAACACCTAGAGGTTCTTTGATATTCATGGATAAGGTGTGCTGGTCCAGTTCAGACGCGCTTCCTTCTTCAGATCGTATACAGGCAGCAAAATAACGCCAGTGATCTATGGCAAGTGGTATATCTGCATTTAATGTCTCACGTATAGGTTTACCATTATCACAAGTTTCTACTATCGCAAATTCTTCAAGATTTGCTTCTATGATATCGGCTACTTTATTTAATAAATTAGAACGCTCTGTGGCAGACGTGTTTCCCCAGGCTTCCTTTGCTGCATTTGCTGCATCTAGTGCTAGTTCTACATCTTCTTTTTGTGATCTAGGATATTGGGCTATAAGACTATTATCAATAGGAGAGGTGTTATCAAAATATTGTCCACCCAGCGGTGCGACAAATTTTCCATTGATAAAATTAGAATACTTTTCTTTAAACTTAGGTTTTGAATAACTCATTTGAATAGGTATTTAATTAGTAATAAGGTAATTTTTATACTTAAAGATTATGGTATCTTTAGTTTTGTTAAAGTTATTTTATCATATCCTAATTTTATTGAACATATAGATCAAAATTTTGAACATATCTATTATTTAGCAATTCTTGGTCTAAAATTTTGTAATATTGAGTATGAAGCCTATTTTAAATCAACATAATAACGTTAGAAAAATCACTACTCTCGTAGAGAATAGAACGACGTATAATGCTGACTATGCAGAGCTTAATATATATGAAACCCATGCCTTTGCAGAGAAAGTATCGCTCACCTTTGATTTTCCTATAATAGCCAGCATGCTCACCGGTAAGAAAGTGATGCATCTTGAAGGTTTTGAATCCTTTGATTTTTTTCCAGGAGAGTCTGTAGTAATGCCTACACATAAAGAGATGGTCATAGATTTCCCTATAGCTACTAGCGATAACCCTACACAGTGCCTCGCACTAGGTATAGATGCTTTTAAGATCAATGAAGTAGTAGAAAAGTTCAATCAGCATGTGGCTATAGAAAATGAGAATAACAATTGGGACCTGGACCAGACTGCCTCTCATTTAATTAATAATACAGATGTAAATCACCTTATAGAACGCCTTACCTATACGTTTACTAATAACAATAAGTCTAAGGATGTGTTGCTAGATTTAATGATTCAAGAGTTGATAGTAAGACTGTTACAGACTAAGGCAAAGTCACTGATCATAAACGATCCACATCAAATTTTTAATGATACCAGAATAGGTACGGTTATCAAATTTATTAAGGATAACCTGACTAATAAGGACATAAACGTAGATCTACTTGCCAAAAAGGCCTACATGAGCACCTCTAATTTCCATAAACAGTTTAAGAATACACTGGGCATATCTCCCATAGATTACATCAATTCTGAGAAGATTAAATTCTCTAAGAAGCTCATTAAGAGTTCTGAAGATTTTAGAATGTCAGAGATTGCCTTTAAATCTGGATTTAATAACACGAGTTATTTTAATAGACAGTTTAAGAAAATGGAATTAATGACACCACAACAATTCAAGAAGTCTATTATTTCTTAATAGATAAAATTTACTTTTTCTACACGCTGTTGTCTCTAACATAGTCTTTATGTAGAGCGTTTTGAGAGAATGGTCTAGGTGCAAAGAGTAGCACGTGATTTTGTACTAGGTATGGAGTGTTTAAATGGTTAATGAGTTGGTTTTAATTCCGCTTTCGCGAAAGCGAGATAAACATCCATCTATTAATACTCTCAAAAAGTAACTAGACGACATTAAATATAAAATCGTGTAAATAATGAAATCCTATCACAATTAAAGCTATGACTACCATAACTGCAAGGCGTGTGATGAGGTGATGTGGTTTTCCTGATAATTTTTTACGTAAATAAAAGAGGTCAAAAAGAATAAATAGAACTGCGATAATGCTGCCCATTATACTCGTGCTGACTATTAAAGCTGCCTCATATACCCAATTAAATATAGACAGAATTCCATCGTTATATTCAGGTTGTGGTCCTAGCATAATGCGCATGTGCAAAAAGCCTAGAAATAGTGCCACTAGATACCATAATAGGTAAATAAGAATTTGCTTAATAACGCGCATAGAGATAATAACTTACTGACTTAGGTGGATAACGGCATGGTTCTATATAATCGCCTGCACGATTGTTCTAGGTGCCATGAGTAGCAGTGTATAAAAGTAAGATATTTTGGTTTTAAAGTAGTTGTTATGAAGTGAGTCGTTTTAATGTGTATCTATTTTAAAGAACTTGTAACTAACTGGTGTGTTGTAGCAATGGGATATTCCTATAGGTGGTGATTAGGTAAAAGTAACTTCATAACTTAAAATCATGGCGGTATGGTAGTACCTTTGACATTTATATCTATTCTATAATTGCATGTGGTTGGGTATAAAAATGATGTCTATAGATTTTCATATATAGATGTTGATATGAAGATTAAATTTGCGCTAAGAGACTCTAGTTTCTTTAAAGATATAAGGATGATTCAACTAGTAAAAACCTTTTTTGTATTTCTTATTTTAATGATGGTGGTTTCTTGTGGAAATACCACAAAATTAAAACCTGCCGACACACCGATTAGCTTAAGATTTACTGACGAATATGTATTGCCAGATACTACCATTTTTGAGAACACTAGAGTAGGAGGCTTATCAGGTATAGATTATGGAAATGGTGCCTGGTATGCTATAAGTGATGATGCAGACCTGCCTAGGTTTTATAAAATGGATATTTCTTATAATCACCAGGGTTTTAATTCTATAGCTCTCAATGAGCTTATAAAATTTAAGGATAGTCATGGAATAGTTATACCTAACGGGACAGTAGACCCAGAATCGATAAGGTATGATAACGGTAACTTTGTCTGGACCAGTGAGGGAAATATAAAGAAAGGTGTAAAACCCTTTGTACATATGGTAAATTCTAGCGGTAAGTTAGTAAAAGAGATACCACTAGCCAGTCGTTTTTTACCTAGCAACCAGGCAGGTTATGGACCGCACCACAATGGGGTTTTTGAAGGTGTGTCGTTGAGCCTGGATAGAAAAGGTTATTGGGTCGCTATGGAATTGCCTTTAAAAGAAGATGGAACAGAACCTACTGTAGAAGAAAATAATTCTCCTGTGAGAATAGCTTATATCAATAAGGAGACTGGACGCTTTGAGAAAGAAATAGTTTATGCTCTGGATAAAGTGGAGCGTCCTGCTATTAACGGTAACACATTTGAGCTTAACGGTCTTGTAGAGCTTGTAGAATATGAGCAAAACAAATTCTTAGTTTTAGAACGATCTTATTCTATGGGATATAAAGATGGTGGTAATACGGTAAAAATATACCTGGTAGATGCGACTAATGCTACTGATGTAAGAGATATAAAAAGTTTAAAAGGCAGTAACTATACTGGTGTAACTAAGAAGTTGCTCTTTAATTTTGAAACCATAAGAGCTCAATTAACTAACGCTGTGGTCGATAATATAGAAGGAATTACCCTCGGGCCAGATTTTAAAAACGGCAACCGCTCTCTAGTCGTGGTAGCCGATAATAACTTCAGTCTTTATGGACCACAATTGAACCAATTCATTTTATTTGAAATAGAACAAAGTATCGCAAATTAATCTAGGCTTTCCTACAAAAAGGGAGAAACTTATAGTAAACCAGAAATATGTTGATTATGCTTTTACAATAGCAAAATCAGGAATCATATATGATGATGGATATAGAAGTGTTCTTGTTAGAAATGAAATTCACTTGTTTTTTAGAGCGGTTCTTTGTTGTAGCACGTTTTTATTTATATTTTTCGAATGTTTTTTCAAGACCTTCAATCAAAACTTTCATTGAATTAGGGTAACAATTTCCTATACCTTTCAATTCGATCTTAGTATTTTTATCATTCTCAGATATTAGTATTGTAATAGGTGCTATATAGTCACAATAATTTATTTCGTTAATCTCATTTTCATAAGTAAGTAATTCTTCAGTTGATTTACGATAAACTTTTCTGATAAATGTTTCGTCTAATAAATCAATTGTTTCAGTAGGATTGAATTTTTCACTATTTAAGTCGTAACATCTATCAATATCTATTTTACGATTAGACACTCGAAATGCCACATATTCACATTTTTCTCCGTAATACTTTGTGCTAATCAAAAGCATACTTTTATCATTTTTGTCCTGAGAAAATGCTTGTATTGAAATTATAAATGAGAATAAAATTCCGAAAATTAGTTTCATATCATCTTTGGGTCAAATGTGCTACAACGGGCAAGGTATAAGGCGTGTGAGGCATTCCATTGGTATGCTGTTGCTTTGGTTAAGGTTGTAGATGTGAAAGTACAAAACTATTTTAGAATTCATGTGCCTCACAGGTCTTATAAACGATAGAGCAGGAGTAAGTTAATATTCCTGTATAATAGCAAAATCAGGTTTCATATATGATGATGGATATAGAAGTAGTCTTGTTAGAAATGAAGTAAAACTCGCTTGTTTTTTAGAGCGGTTCTTCATGGTAACCAGTTTTTGTCAGTTTCTTCTTGTCATTTCATCTTGTGTGATATAACCATCTTTGTTTTTGTCTCTATTCTGAAAATTTTCTTTTAGATTTCCTTTAGCTTCAGATATGGATATTTTCCCATCATTATTGGAGTCCATTTTTTTGAGCATATCACTAAAATTTGGAGATTTTTTACCTCCTTGATTTTGTGATGATTGTTGTCTTTGTTGTGGCTTATTTTGCCCTTGGACTGTTTGCTGTTTTCTTCCTCCACCAATTTTAAAATCATTACTTGGTGTTCCCATAAAACACCTGCTAGCGGAAGGAAATTCGTCAGAAACTACATAATAATATGTGCCATTTGGAAATTCTGGAGTTACTCCAGTTCTTCCGTTGCATTCATCTAAATCGCCATAGTCATTCTGGTATTCGTAATCACGCACATATTTTCCAGAGTACGTTCCATTTGGTGCAGAAATACCATCACCTGGTCTTTCACCTCGTTTTAAAATATAACTAGATTTTAATTGAATAACACCGCTATTTGCATCCATTGGGTCTGCATAACCCATTTTATAATACATCGGATATCCATCAGCAGCCCAACCCACTAAAGACATTTTGTTGTTATCAAAATTGGCAACCAAACCAGTAGGTGTTCCATGGTAATGGTATTCTCCATTGGGTTGAACATGGGCATTGTTATAATCTTCACCTAAGTTAACTTCGTCACTCAAAGGTTCTAGCGTCCATTCGTAATTAGGTTCATTTGATTCTACGTTTCTAAAATATTCGTTGGCAGAAGGCTCAAATTTTACGCCGTTAATAGCAACACCAAATACATAACTTGGTCTTCCCTTATCAATTCCTAAATCATAAACATAGGTGATTTTGTTTGCTAATGTTGGTGTCAAATCAATAGAATATTCCTTGTTTTGTTCTGTAATTGTGTTTGGATTTCCTTTAGTAGGAAATTGACCAACAGTATGATTTGGAATGGCATTGGATTTTATAATTCTAACATCGTTCTTTTTATCTTCTGTTATAGAAACTTCGCTTTGAAGTGGTAATTTTTCCTTGTTAGAATTCTTTATTTCTGGCAAGTGTTCATTATTGTGCGAGTGTGATATGCCATTATGATTATGAATATCATTTACTAAGGGTAATACCATCAGGTCTTTAGCATATAGAACTGTGCCCACATAGTTTTTGCGAATTTCTGCAGTTGTGTTTTCTTCATCAACATTTGTAAAGTTGAAATGCGTTAATACTAAATTTTTAACATTGGCTTCTTTTGCCATTAGTGAACTTTCCTTCAAATTGACGTGTGCTTTTTCTTTAGTCTTAGTATCGCTTCTATTTTTATTATTTCTTGTAGTATTTCTATTTTTTCCTAATTCAATAGCTCCACCAGAATCCATTATTAAATAATCGGCATTGTTAGCCAAAATAGGTAAGGATTGCGAGTATGTTAAATCTCCAGAAATTACAATAGATTCACCACCTGCATCAAAACGATAGGCTAAGGTTTCTATCGTATGATTTACAGCGGTATATGTGATTTTTATATCTCCTATGTTTAATGGGGTGTTTCCTGTCAAGTTTTTAGCGATGAAGTTGGCTTTAACATTACTTAATCTTCGTCCTGACTTTGAGAGTCTATATTCAATATCTTCCTCATAACTTTCAAGAATATTATCAATTATTGAGGTTGTTTGTTTTGGACCAGCAATAATTATTTTATTTCTGCCTAGCAGCGATTGAATAAAAATAGGGGCAAACTCCTCGTTGTGATCTAAATGATGATGAGTAAAAAGCAAACCATCAAGGTCTTTAACTTTTAGGTTCAATTTGTTGAGATTGGCTTGAGTACCATTCCCCATATCTATCAAAATATTCGTGTCTTTATAGGATATTAATACCGCAGGTCCAGAACGTTCTGTATTAAATTTAGGAGAACCAGATCCAATTATGGTAGCAGTTAATTGGTTGTTGTTTTCTTGAGCAAAGAGCTGTTGACATAAACAAATGAGTATTAAAACTAAGTAATTTTTCATTATAAACATTTTGTTTATTCGACACTTTTTTTTCTAAATAGTTTAATTTAGAAAAGAGATAAATTACTGTTTATGTGCAGTTTTAATGCTTGTAAACACAACAAAGCATGCAAGGCAATTTACGATCGGATAGTAGCCAAAGGAAAGAGTAAAAAACTAGCCTTAATAGTTGTCTGTAACAAGCTCTTAAAAAAGGCTTTTGCCATAGCAAAATCAGGATTAATATACGATGACGGATATAGAAGTGTACTTGTTAGAAATGAAGTGAAATTCACTTGTTTTTTAGTGCAGTTCTTTGTTAGGCACAGTATTTTAATATTTTTTCTTTTCCGACATTTTAAAATTCGTCAAAGAAATTAGATAATCGCAAGAGTTATAAAAATTCCCTTTACTTGGTGACCAAACACTAACTACTCTATAATCGGTTTTATTAACTCCTTCCATTATCCATTCAGAACCATCATTTCCGATTGAGCTACGACCTAAATCCATATTCCAAAAATCCGCTTTTCCGATAAGTTGGATAAATTCAGTCCATTCTTTTTCGGTTAGTATTTTCAGTCGCTCAATTTCTATTTCTCCTGGTTCGTATCCACCAGTACCATTTAGCACTTTCCAATAAAGAATATATCTGTCATTTCTTTTTTCAAATCTAAAGGTCATTGGTTTGTCAAATGTCCTTAACCAAGTAAAACGATAAATTTCTTTGTCAATTTTTCTATTAAACAACAAAGGTTCTTTCATTGCGTGAAGATGTTTTGAATACCAATCCACAACAAATTCGTCATAAGTCCCCTTTATTGTTTTTGTTTTAATCGTATAACTTGAGTCATTTTTCTTAATCCAATCAGTACTAACTTCAGGAAACATTTCTTTCGGAAAATAAGGTTGATTTAAATCAGTCGGAACATTTAAACTATCAACTTTGATTGTCGAGTCGACAAATTTTTCAATCGATTGGCTAAATCCGGTTTGGGCCAGAAATAATGTCAAAATTCCAATTGATAAAATTAGTCTCAAAGTTTTGTTCATATTGTGCCTAACGTGTTTGTGTATGGTTAGTTGCGTGGTTAAGCGACTAATTTAGTAAATAATTACGGACAAAGAAAATCCGTGAGGACTTTCGTAAGTAGGCTAGAAGCCAGCAATTAATTATGCATGATTTACGTGAGCTATGCAGTTATGCTGGATTAACACCTATAATAAGGCAAAGCGGAACGAGCATAAATGGAAGAGCACGTATAAGTAAAATAGGTAACCAGAAGTTAAGAAACCTACTGTTTATGTGCAGTTTTAATGCTTGTAAATACAACAAAGCATGCAAGGCAATTTACGATCGAATAGTAGCCAAAGGAAAGAGTAAAAAACTAGCTTTAATAGCTGTCTGTAATAAGCTCTTAAAACAGGCTTTTGCTATAGCAAAATCAGGTTTCATATATGATGACGGATATAGAAGTGTACTGGTTAGAAATTAAGTGAAATTCGCTTGTTTTTTACCACAGTTCTTTGTTGTGTGTAGTTTTTTATGCTTTGAAAAATTCATCCATTATTCCAATCAATAATTCCGATTCAATTATTTCATTAAGAGATTTAATGTTTTGATTGACAAAGTCAAGGTCTTCTATTATTAAATTTTGTTTATCTAAAATTCCCCCATCTAGTTTAAACCCAACCCAAATATGATTTTTAATATCTCTTTTTAATGACTTTAGGTCTCCAAATTTATCGTTATGAGCAAATATTGATGAGTAATGTTCCATTGTCAATAATATTTTTTGAAATTGACTGACTTCATCTCTTGTCAAATTAGGTGTCTGATTTATAATTTGTCTGTCTAATTCTCTAAAATCTATTGTTTTACTTATGATGCTAAATTTATATGTTGAATGAATAATTTTTTGAAAATTGAACAATACCATAAAAGCGTCTCTAGGGTGAATTGTGCTTTTATGTTCATCAAATTGTTTTTTAAATAGTAATGTTGCTTTCGAAAAAGGTATTTTTTCAGTTCTTACATTATTTCCATCAATAATACTAAATTCAATAGTATTTACAGTTAGTTCCTGATAGGCAAAAATCAATTCTTTTTTCAAGTACATTACAAGAGCTGTAGCTTCTTTTATAAAATAGAAATCCTCTCCGTGTAAAGACGATTCTTCCCAAGGAACTTGTTTCCCATTTGTATCTTGTAAAACGTTAGTTCTTGTGTTTTTGAATACTCTTTCTAGCGGGATATTTGGGGTTTTTAAATTACTTAAAAGGTGTTTTGTATATATTCCATTTCTGTCTTCTTTTCTTTCGATAGATGTCATATTTGGACTAGTTGCAAATGCAATTAATGTTCCCATTGGTGCAACCATTCTTGCAAGTCCCCCTGATATTCCTTTTATTCCAGATTTAAATGGATTATTTCGACAAGCATCTAGAATAATTAAATGCATAATTTCAGATTGAATATCTATGTCTAATAATAAATCGGAAGCATTAATACATAAATATGGAATTTCTTCTGTTATAGACACATTTGCATCCGAGGGAACAATGAAATTGTCGCCTTCCATTTGAAGTCCGTGACCAGAAAAATATATAATTGAGATTGTGTCTTTTGAAATCTCTTTCTTGTAATTAGCTAAAGACTTAATTATATCTTTTTGAGTTGGATTGAGCAATACTTCAGTATTGAAACCACACTTTTTTAAAAATTCAGAAACATCTTCTGCATCATTTTCACATTTATCTAGTATATCGAGTGATAAATATTTATTAATTCCGATTACTAGTGCTTCTTTTTTCATTCAAGATTTGGTTTTGTGGAAATTACACACAACGTCTCGCGGCTATTAACAGTTGCGTGTTTTATCACGGACTTTTGCATGTACACGACAAGCTGAAAATTCCGCAGGAATTTTCAGGATAAACCTGTAATAGCAATTGTTTATAGCCATTGTTGTAAACAGTTTTTATTTTAATAGTTCATTTAATTTAAGTTTTAATTTTTCTGCATTAAGATTAGAATCAATGATTTTAAAATCACTATCAAGTAAATAATTTGTCGGATAAGAAACGATTCCGAATTGGTCATTAATCTTTTTGTCAGAATCCCATAATGAAATCCACTTGACTTTATCATCAATTAAGGCTTTTTTCCATTTTTCTCGGTTATCATCCACAGATACTCCAATAATTTGAAAGTCTGATTCTTTAAAATAACCGTAATATTTACTGATGCTTTTGTTTTCTTTTCTGCAAGGTCCACACCAAGAAGCCCAAAAGTCCAATAGAATATATTTTGATTTTATATCATAGAGAGACACTTCGTTTTTATTTTCATCTTTTAATTTAAAATTCTGCACTACATCGTTTTGAGAAAGCCTTTTTTTCATTCTTTTTTTAAATGCAGTTATTCCATTTTTTATTGTTTCTCCAAAATCACTTGACTTAACAGAATCACTTAAAGTTTCATAAAGGCGTAAGACATCAGTATTAATTCCTGCGTATTGATACTTCAATGCAAAAAGACTTATTTCTGAATTAGAGTTTTCCACAATATAGCTCCCATAAGTTTTCTGTCTTTCATTCCATATCTCGGAATATGCATCATTCAAGCTATCAATAACCTTTGAGTCTTTCAATGTTGTAATATCAATACCATTGTTTTTATGGTTATTATATTTCTTTAATACAGGATTCAAACTGTTTTCAAGTCGATTAAGCTCTGTGTTCAGTTTTGAATTGTCAATTTTACTATTATAAATAGAGTCTGAAATATTAAAATTAATTTTCCCCTTTTCAATAATAAACATCTTCAAATCTATTTTTCTGCCAAATTGAACGGGAACAGAACTTGAACCAAATTGGAATAAAAACTTATTAAAAAACTGGTAATTTAAGCCTACTTTGGGTGTGTAATTTATGGTGTCATTTGTTAATATGCCTTCTGTAGGCACATTAATGCTATCTATACCTAATTTAAATTTACCTTCAGAATTTACCTTAATTGGTTTTGTTAAGAGTGAGTCTTTGTAAATATATTGAAGGAAGAGAGTTTTATTTTTGAAATCAGAATTAGTTGTCCCTTCAATGATTGAAATATGATTTTCGCTATTATCTTTTTGGCAACTAAAAAATAAGAAAATTAGTAATATTATTTTTAATGGGTATTTCATATTTTTGTGGGTAGGGTAAATTGTTTACAACGTTGTTGTATATGGTTTGTTGCGTGGTTTAAGCAACTAATTTAGTAAATAATTACTGACCAAGAAAGTCCGCGAGGACTTTCGTAAGTAGGCAAGAAGCCAGCAATTAATTATGCATGATTTACGTGAGCTATGCAGTTATGCTGGATTAACACCTATAATAAGGCAAAGCGGAACGAGCATAAATGGAAGAGCACGTATAAGTAAAATAGGTAACCAGAAGTTAAGAAACCTACTGTTTATGTGCAGTTTTAATGCTTGTAAATACAACAAAGCATGCAAGGCAATTTACGATCGAATAGTAGCCAAAGGAAAGAGTGAAAAACTAGCTTTAATAGCTGTCTGTAATAAGCTCTTAAAACAGGCTTTTGCCATAGCAAAATCAGGATTAATATACGATGACGGATATAGAAGTGTACTTGTTAGAAATTAAGTGAAATTCGCTTGTTTTTTACCACAGTTCTTTGTTGTGCACAGTATTTTTACTATTTTAAAGCAATTTGTTTTTTCAGTTTGTTTTCAGATGAATATAGCTTTAATTCTATAATATCTCCATTTGAATTGTACTTGAATTCAAATTTCTGTTTTTCAGATATTGTATTTTGTAGTTTAATTACACGTCTATTTTCATCATAAGTTACTTTGTAATTATAAGGCATATTCGAGCAAATCATACAACCAGAATATGAATATTCAACAATTTTTGATTCCAAATCATATTTATAAGTGTGTGTCCAATTATTATTCTTGAAATTCTCTAAAAAATCATCTGTTTTTTCATTTTCATTTCTCCAAATAGTTATTGTTTGGTCTTTATATTTTGAGTCAATAAATTTTTCAGGAAAATAATAAGGAACATAAAAATATTCATTCATTAATTTAATGTCAACATTTCTCGAATCAATATCTATCTTTAAATCAGTTTTTTCATATTCTTTTCCCTCAAAATCAAAATCAGTTACGATAAATTCTTTTTCTGATGTTTGACAAGATAAAAAACTAGAAAAAATAATAAATATTAAAGTCAATTTCATAGGTTCATTCATATTGTGCACAACGGTTGTGTATATGGCTCGTAGCGTGCAAATTAGAAAATTATTTTCGGATTAAACACAAGCCAGATTTTTAAATTTTACTATTTATCTTTTATATCGGAAATCGTCAAATTTAAAAATTTGGCGACTTTCCAAATATGCCTTAACTTCGTTTAAGCAACTCAATAGCTATGAGTTATATGCGTTGTTAGCAGCTGGCATTTCACCAGTTGTTTTTCTCTATTATTTGTGTTAAATAAGTTAGTTCACTTTTCCACAAATCATTGGAATTCATTTGCTCTCTCATCTGTAAAATCCCGCTTTTTGCATTGACTACGGCATCTTTGTACCAAGGAAATTCTTGAGTTGTAGAAATTAACTTCGCCATTCCTTTCAACGCTTCATCATTTTTCAGAAGCCAAAAAGCGTGTTGACTTCTAAAATATGGACAATGATAAAATTCTTCAGATGCTTTATTCCAAGTATTTTCATCAGTTTCTGCGTTAGATAATAATCCAACCGCATAAACAGAAGAATTTAAAATATCATTATTATAGTCTATGATTTCTATAACATCGATGTTTTCCTTGTTCCAGTCCTTTAATTTACTATTTTTTAAAATTTGTTGATATATTTCGTGTGCTTTGTCGTGATTATTTGTTAGATGTAAAGAGTCTGCTAATGCTATTTGAGCTTTTTTGTTTTCTTTTTCAAGATTTAATGCCTTTTCTGCAAGCTCAATGCTTTTATCAAAATTTGATAAAATAAATTGACATTTCGCTAATGAGGCTAAAACTTTAGGGTTGTTTAAATCTTCTTCTGTCAAATATTTATCGCTGAACGATAACGCTTTTTCTGGATACCTATCAATGACAAATCTTTCAATAATTTGTTCCTTCGGGATTTTATTTAAATAAATTTCATCAAGTGCATCAAAAATGACACTTCGCTTATCCCAAACGGATTGAATAGTTTTCCATTCGTTATAAGTTTCTTCAAAAGCAAATGAAGGTGGAATTACTTTTCCTTTTTTGTCCTCAAACTCGTATTCTACTCTGCCGTTTGTAACTCCAACATATCTTTTTAAAGCGTCCTCAAAATCTAAAGTGAATTCTTTGTCTTCCACTATTTTATTTCTACCGAATAATTTTCCGAACATATTTTTTTGTTTATCGTGGTTTTGTTTGCTTGCAGCTAACGTTTAGGTATAAGATTAGTTGCGTGTTTTAAACACTTAATTTAGTAAATAAATCACAGATAGAAAGTCAGCGAGGACTTTCGTAAATTGGCTAAAACCAGCAATTAATTATACACGGCTTAAGTTTGAAATCACTAAATTAAAGGTTTATAAATAGAAAGAACAAAAGAGAGGAATAAGGTTATTATATACGTAGAGACTTCAGATCTCGTCAACATTGAAAATCCCCTCTCTTTTCTACACAGATTTCGTACAGTTCTATGAGGCTTTTAAGACCTCGATTTTAAGTTGTTGAAACTCGCGTAGGTTGTCCTTTCCAAAAACATATTATAATGAATAAAGATATTAAATATTTCGGAATAGACATTAGTCATTTGGTATTTGATGTTACCGATTCCGATGGTAAATACTATCAGTTTAAAAATAGTATTTCGGGCTTTAAAAAGTTGGTAAAGTTGTTAGATGATAACAGTCATTGTGTAATGGAAGCTACCGGATATTATCATTACCGACTGGCTTATTATTTATTAGAATCCGGTAATAAAGTGTCGGTAGAGAATCCTTTATCTGTTAAACAATTTATACACTTGACTTTTACGAGTTCGCTTTCGCGAAAGCGGAATTATAGGAAGACATCTGTCTAAAATAAAGACAGACAAGAGTGATTCTAAATTGATTTGTGCTTATGCACAACAGGTAGAATTAAAGCTATGGCAAGGTAATTCTAAACATCAAATAGAATGCCTTCAAATGACTAGACTGCTGTCCATGCTGACTAAACAAAGCACTATGTATAAAAATAAACTACATGGCGAGTCCGTTTTAGGTAATCCAAGTAAAGTAGTTGTCAGTTCTATAAAACGAAGTTTAAAACAAGTACAGAAAGAAATAAAATTAATAGAGGATAAGTT
>NZ_PTJE01000009.1 GCF_002934445.1 Nonlabens xylanidelens | reverse complement strand
TGGCAGAACAACTGGGATGAGCTTACCGTGTTCTTTGAGTTCCCAATCGAGATCAGAAAAATCATCTATACAACAAACCTTATCGAAAATCTTAATGGAAAAATACGTAAATACACCAAAAACAAGTTGTCCTTCAGGACAGATCAAGCTGTTATGAAATCTGTATATTTGGCAATCAGAGAAGCAACTAAGAAATGGTCTATGCCAGTAAGAAACTAGGGAATCATACTTAATCAGTTCTTAACTATATATGATAAAAGGGTTCAACTCTAAATATTAATTAAAGTCAAACCCAAGTTATTTTAACTTGCACACTTTTCAGGATAGTGTCTTTCATTATAATAAGATGCTTATCTGCATTCCATTTTTCCATTGGTGTAATACGTCCCAACAAGCCGTGAAGCCTTCTATTGTTATAAAATTTCACCTAACGTTTTAGTATCTGCTCTATTTCCCCAAAATATTGATAATCGAACCTTCTAAAGACTTCTTTTTTTAATATTCCGTGATAGGCTTCAATATGTGCATTCTCCTCTGGTGTTGCAATGTGTGTAAACTCTTGCTGTACTCCTATTAAACCTAAATATTCACGTACTTTTCTTGCTATAAATTGGCTTCCGTTATCACTTCTAATAACCACATTGTCAGGATAATAGTAGTCTTCAAACAACTCAGATAATAGTACTATTACATTGTTTTGTTTAATATTAAAAGAGAAATAGTCCTTTAATATTCTACGCGTATGAACATCAATAACAGAGAGCAAATATGCATTTTTACCCACACTTGGTATCCAGACCATTTTTATGTCCATCTCTAAGCACTCTAAAGGTCTAGAGGTGTTAACTTTTCTAAACTTCGCAAACTTACGCCCACAACCACTTCTGTCTATTCTATGGTCAAGCTTTAATAAACCTTCTTCTTTCATAATCCTGTATAGCTTTTTATGATTGATAGTATAACCATCCCTGGTTAAATAACTAGTCATTAATCTGTATCCACAATCTATAAATTCGTGCTTCAAAATATCTTTTACAGCAACTACTACAGCTTCTGGTGAGACCAAACCTTTATTCTTATAAAAGGTATGTGTCGATGGCTTGTTTCCCTTTCTTCCATTACTGGTACTTTGTAATAACTACTTGGCACAATACCAACCATCTTTATAACACTAGTTTTACTACACTTATGTTTATTACAAGTAGCGTCTACTAAATTTTTATTGGATCTGATGTCCCAAACTTTTTTTTAAGAGTTCTCGTTGCACCTCAAGTTCGATGTCTCTATCGCTTAGTAACTTTCGTAACACACGATTTTCTTCCTCAGCCGCTTTAAGTTCCTTGCTTTTAGTGTCATATGTAACCTTTAAGCCAGCTTCTCCCTTGTGCTCAAACTTCTTTTTCCAACTATAGAAAGTACCGGTACTAACGCTGTATTTACGGCAGGTTTCAACAATTCCTATGTCTTCCGATACAGAAAGTATCTCTAACTTCTGTTCTAATGTCCATTTCTTGTATTTCATATCTCAAATATATTAGTTTTGAAATTTAAAATATCACTCCGAACTAATAAAGGGCTAAACTAGGAGCTTTATAAGGCTAGATGGGAAGTTGAAATATTTTTTAGAGACATCAAACAACAGTAACACATCAAATCTTTCATAGGAACCAGTCATAATGCAGTTATGATACAAATATGGAGCGCACTAATTACAATACTAATATTAAAGGCATTGAAAACACAGGCAAAACATGGTTGGTACTTATCTAATCTAGTTGCTTTTATAAGGTTAAATCTATTCGTAAAGGTTGACCTATACAAATGGCTCGATAATCCATTTGCAAAAGAACAACCTCCGCCAAACAAATATATACAAGGGGTTCTTTTTTGAAATTGTAAGGAAATGTACAATCAAACCAGTAAAATGGTTAGATTTGATGTGCCTATTATTTATTTAGGACAGGATTGATTTAAAATATATAATCTTTGTTACTATCTTGTTACTTAATAAAACGCAAAAACCACTTAAACAGATGTTTAAGTGGTTTTTGTAGTACCTGGAATGGGACTTGAACCCACACGTACAAAGTACACACGGCCCTCAACCGTGCCTGTCTACCAATTTCAGCACCCAGGTAAATAAAAAAAGTCCTTAATAAATTAAGGACTTTCTCGTTAACAATTGTTGTGATCTGGCTGGGGCTCGAACCCAGGACCCTCTCCTTAAAAGGGAGATGCTCTGCCAACTGAGCTACCAGATCTTCGTGTTAGCGGCTGCAAATATACCGCTTTTTATTTCTTCCAACCTAATTTTTTTTAGATTATTTTTAAAAAATCTTATTTTTAATTAGAAAAATATAAAAAATGGCGTTTAAAATAATCTTATTAGGATATATGGGGTCGGGCAAATCTACTGTAGGTCAGTATCTTGCAAGCGATATCTCTTTTGATTTCTTAGATTTAGATTTTGAAATAGAAAAAGAAGAAAAAATTAAAGTTTCTGAAATTTTTCAGACGAAAGGTGCAATTTACTTCAGAAAGAAGGAAAAAGAAGTTTTAGAAAAATTGATGAGTTTAGATAAAAACATGGTTTTATCATTAGGTGGTGGTACACCATGTTATTTTGATTCTATGAATTTTCTAAATAATCTAGAAGATGTAAAGACGGTTTATTTAGATATTCCTATACCTATATTATCTGATAGGTTGATGAAAGAGAAAGACCAAAGACCTCTTCTACAGAATGTGAATTCTGAAGAAGAGATGTTAGAATTTATAGGAAAGCATTTATTTGAACGTAGACCATTTTATAATCAGGCCAGTTTAAAAATAAAAGTAGATGAAGAAACTGCAAGTGAAGTTGCACAGCAAATAGCGGCTAGTTTATTCTAGCATCACACTAAAGGGCTTCTTTTCTAATTGTACCTCTATATGTTCTTCTATAGTAGTAGAAAGAGAGAGGCCTTTAAAATCTGCTTTTACTGGGTACTTTTTGTGGTTTCTATTTACTAATACAGCTGTTTTTAAACGATCTAGTGGTACATTTAAGAAGTGCTTTACCGCATATATTAAGGTAGTACCACTATTCAGGACGTCATCACAAATAATTACTCCTTTGTTCTCGTAGTCACTAGTAGGTATACTGGTTTGAATAGCTGCAAGTGGGTTGGTCTTATCTATGGTTACTTTGCACAAAATAATTTCTGTGTCTATTATTTTAGATAGAGCCTTTTTAAGCTCTTTTGCAAATGTATAACCGCCGCCCACTATTCCTGCTAGTATGATGCGGTCGTGGTTTAAATATACTTCGGCTATTTGATAAGCAATTCTTCTTATTTTATGTTGTACCTGATTATGGTCTAGAATTTCATTTTTAATCATTTCTTTTTCATATTTATTAGGAGTTCCTTTCCTTTTCTAGAATTTTCAGATGTCTGGCATCTATTCATTTCAATGATATCAAATTTTTTCTCAAACAACTTGATATATTCTTCTTTATTTCCTGTGTATGGCGGTTCCGTTCTTTGAGAGTCAAAATCAAATAGAACACCTTTTACATGACCATTCTCATTTAATAGATCATGACATTTTTTTATATAGCTTTCGCGAAAGCGAGTTTCCAAAGCACAAAAGAACGTTTGTTCTAATATTAGATCATACTTCCCAGTGTGTTGAAAGAAATCATCTTGTACCGTTTTAAGGTTATCATTAAGTAAAAACTTCTTTTTAAGCGACTCTAAAGGCTGGCTAGCAATATCGAGTACGGTAACATTTTTAAAACCTGATTCTATTAAATAAATCGCTTCATAAGAATTGCCAGCTCCAGGAATTAGTATTTTACTGTTCTTGTCACGCAAATTATCTATAATATGGGTAAGCGGTAAAGATGGATGGCCTAGATCCCAACCGGTAGAGTTGTTCTTATATCTGTTTTCCCAATAAATTTTACCGTGCTTCATTCTTCTTCCTCTTGGTTCAAGACATTAGTAAGATCTCTACGATCTTTTTTAGTAGGTCGTCCTTCTCCTTTAATCCTGTAGTAATCCTGATTTAAGGCTATAAGTTTCTTTGCATCAAAATTTTCTTGAGGCGTACGATCTAGTCTATATAGGCTAACAATCTTGTTACCCACACGGCCGTCTGGTAGATCTAGTACTTCTACCTTATATTCTATTTGATCTTTACGCAATTGAATAATGTCGCCAGGATATACATCTCTAGCAGGTTTTACAATAGAGTCATTTACTCTAATACGACCTTTTTTTGCGGCATCTGTCGCTTTACTTCTGGTCTTATAGTATCGTACACTCCATAAATATTTGTCTACTCGCATAAGAAGCTTTGTTATTAAACGTTATCACATCACTACAAAAATAGTTGAAAATACTATCTTTGATCGCTTTAAAAATTGATGATGAAAAAAATTAAGTATTTATTATCCTTTCTTGCAATAGGAATGGTGTTGGTCTCTTGTGGGTCTGACGATGATAACGATGTTGTAATAAGAGATAGGAATGAGGTGTATACAGAAGATCTTGCAGAATTGCAGGAGTATTTAAATACTCATTTTTATAACTATGAAGAATTTGCAACTAACCCTGCAGGTGCAGATTTTAATATAGTATTTGACACTATAGCAGATGTAAATGCTGGTAAAACGCCACTTGCAAGCCAGGTTAACTCTAGGGTTTTAACTAGAGATGGTATAGATTATACTTACTTTACATTAAACGTACGTCAGGGTGGTGGTGCTTTGAGTCCTACGTTTGCAGACAGTACGCTGGTTTCTTATGAAGGGTTGTTATTGGATAACAGTGTGTTTGATGGATCTACTAATTCTATATGGTTTGATTTACCTGGAGCAAGTGTCTTTGGTGGTGTGGTAGATGGATTTGCTGCTGGTGTGTCAGAATTGAATGAGGCAACTGCCATAACAGCAAATGCTGATGGTACTTTTTCTTTTACAGACTCTGGAGTAGGAGCAGTTTTTATGCCTTCTGGATTGGCTTATTTTAGTACGTCTCTTACAGGTATACCTGCTTATTCTCCTATTATTTTTACTTACCAATTAAGAAAAGTTAATTTGTCTGATCATGATGGTGATGGTATTCTTTCAAGATTTGAAGATCTGGATGGTGATTTAGATTTACAATCTCCTGACGATAGAGATAATACTGATGAAGATTTAATAGGTGGTTTTAACTATCTAGATGCAGATGATGATGGAGATGGAGTGCCTACTATTTTTGAGAACCCAGATCCTAATGGTGATGGTGATCCTAGCGATGCTGAAGATCTTGATGGCGATGGAATACCTGGTTATTTAGACTCTAATGAGGTAAATATCGATATCGATGGTGATGGTATCCAGAATAGATTTGAAGGTCCAGATCCTAATGGTAATGGTAATCCTAGCGATGCACTAGATACAGATGGAGACGGTATCCCAGATTATCTAGATGATGACGATGATGGTGATGGAATACCTACAGCTTTAGAAAATGCAGATCCTAATGGTAATGGAAATCCAGATGACGCTTTAGATTCTGATGGTGATGGTATCCCTGATTATCTAGATGCAGATTCATAGAGAATACTTCTCATAAAAGACTTTATAAAAAGGAGCTTCATTCTACATGAAGCTCCTTTTTTTATGTCAATTCAGTTGTGATTTTCGCAAATGATATTTCTTTAGGTTTGATTTATTGCAAATTTAAATGTGATTATCGCTATAAGTTTGAATTATAAAATTACAACTTATGAAAGCATTTCTTATTACTACGATAGCTATACTAGCTGCATGTTCCTTATCTGCTCAAGATTATTATGACTATGATGAGGTTGATGCTCTCGAATCTTCTTTAGAAAACTCGTTTTTGAAAATAGGTGTAGGTTATTGGTTGCCCAATGGAGAGTTATCTCAATTTATTGATAATTCACCTCTGTTTGAATTGGCTTACGTTGTGCTAGATTCAAAAAGAAATAGATCTTTTGAATTAGGAATACAGCTGGCTGTACCACAGCAAAAAGAGTTTTTTCTAATAACAGATGGAATAGAGGATTTTGAGGTAGAGGCTACATCTGTTATAAACGGATATATAAAGTTTAATAAGTATATCTATCAAAAATCTAATGATAAGCTAGGTTTGGGTATTGCTCTAGGGATAGCTTCTATATTTGTGGATCCGCTAGAAACTGCAGGAACGCAAGCGCTAGATTATGATAGTATCAATTCTGTATTGATAGCACCTGGTCTATCTTGGGACCATACCTTTAATGATAGTTCTATGGTGCAATTTTCTATGGACGTTCAATACACACCATTTAAGATGGAGAGAGCTGTTACTAGAAATTTAAATTCTTTTTCTATAGTTCCAAAAATAGCCTATCGTTTTTAAAATAGGCTAAATAAAAAAGAGTCTTTAATATGTTATTAAAGACTCTTTTGATTTATGAGTGTGAGTAAATTACTTTCTTTTAATTACCGCTTCAGCTTTAAGAGCGATATTTTCAGCATTTAAGCCATATTTTTCTAGTAATTGTGCTGGTGTTCCACTTTCACCGAAGGTATCGTTAGTCGCGACAAATTCTTGTGGAGTAGGATGGTTAAGAGATAAAGTTCTCGCAACACTTTCACCTAGACCGCCTAAGAAATTGTGTTCTTCAGCAGTCACTACGCAACCTGTTTTCTTAGCAGATTTGATTATAGCTTCTTCGTCCAGAGGTTTTATCGTGTGAATGTTAATTACCTCTGCGCTTATTCCTTTTTCATTAAGAGCTTTTGTAGCTTCTAGCGCTTCCCAAACTAAGTGTCCAGTAGCGATAATAGTTACATCAGTTCCTTCTTGTAGTAAAACGGCTTTTCCTATTTTAAACTCTCCGTTTTCTGGAGTAAAGTTTGCTACCTTAGGACGACCGAATCTTAAATAAACAGGTCCGTGGTGGTCAGCGATAGCTAGAGTTGCCGCTTTAGTTTGGTTATAATCACAAGTATTGATTACTGTCATGCCTGGTAGCATTTTCATCAATCCTATGTCTTCAAGAATCTGGTGTGTTGCACCATCTTCACCTAGAGTTAATCCAGAGTGAGAAGCACATATTTTTACATTCTTGTCAGAGTAAGCGATACTTTGTCTGATCTGGTCATATACACGACCAGTAGAAAAGTTTGCAAACGTACCAGTAAAAGGTATTTTACCACCTATAGTCATACCAGCTGCCATTCCCATCATGTTAGCTTCAGCAATACCTACTTGGAAAAAACGCTCTGGATGATTATTTGCAAAAGCATTCATTTTAAGCGATCCAGTAAGGTCTGCACAAAGTGCTACTACGTTTTCGTTTTTTTGTCCTAGTTCAGTAAGTCCATCTCCAAATCCGGATCTCGTGTCTTTACTTCCTGTGTTTTCGTAAATTTTCATATCTAAAATCTGCCGGGCAGATGCTCTTTTAAATTAATAGTCGCCTAAGGTTTCTGGATTCTGTCTTAATGCCTCAGCAAGTTGCTCGTCATTAGGAGCAATTCCATGCCATGCATGAGATCCCATCATAAAGTCTATTCCATTACCCATTTCAGTGTGTAATAAAATACATATAGGTTGCTTTTTACCTGTAAGAGTAAGAGCTTCTTTTATACCTGCAAGAACAGCGTCTACATCGTTACCTTTTGTAACCGTCACTACTTTCCAGCCAAAGGCTTCAAATTTATCTCTTAGATCGCCTAGTGCCAGTACTTGGTCTGTGCTACCGTCTATTTGCTGTCCATTAACGTCTATAGTAGAAATAAGATTGTCTACATCGTTTGCCGCAGCATACATAGCAGCTTCCCAGATCTGACCTTCTTGTAATTCACCATCACCGTGTAAAGTAAAGACAGTTTTTGTGTCACCGTTTAATTTCTTTACAGCAGCTGCACCTATAGCAACACTCATTCCTTGACCTAAAGAGCCACTTGCTATACGTACACCAGGTAAACCTTCATGTGTAGTTGGGTGACCTTGCAATCTTGTGTTTAATTTTCTAAAAGTACTTAACTCTTCTACAGGGAAATATCCTGAGCGAGCTAATACACTATAGAAAACTGGAGATATGTGACCGTTTGATAAGAAGAATAAGTCTTCATTAACACCATCCATGTTAAAAGATGGGTCGTGATCCATAACCTCGTTGTATAGAGTTACTAGAAATTCTGTGCAACCTAGCGATCCACCTGGGTGTCCACTACTTACGGCGTGTACTTGTCTAACGATATCGCGACGTACTTGCGTTACTAAATCTTTTAAGTGCTGTGTATCAGCCATTTTGGAGTTTTTAAATGATCCTTCAAAAATAAGACTATTGACTTATAAGATGGTTTAATACTTTGGTCAGTTATTAACGATATGATAGGTTTTGTGAACAATAGTACGTAAATATGTAAAAAGTATGCTAGTTATAAGGTAGGGAATGGGCTGGATGTTGTTCTCGCTTTCGCGAAAGCGAAACATATCAAAAACTCTTAACGCTTAATTCTTAACTCATAACTAACAAATAGTATCTTTGCCATTCATGAAATTTGATTTATTACAAAACGATCCAAAGAGTCAGGCGAGAGCTGGAGTAATCCACACTGACCATGGGAAAATTGAGACGCCTATATTCATGCCGGTAGGTACGGTAGGTACGGTTAAAGGAGTTCACCAGCGCGAGCTAGAACAAGAGATTAATCCAGATATTATTTTGGGTAATACATATCACTTGTACTTGCGCCCAGGAACTGATATTCTAGAAAAAGCTGGTGGACTGCACAAGTTTATGAATTGGGATAGACCTATTCTAACTGATTCTGGTGGTTACCAGGTGTATTCTTTAAGTTCTAATAGAAAGATAAAAGAAGAAGGTGTAAAGTTTAAGTCTCACATCGATGGTTCTTACCATACGTTTACTCCTGAGCGTGCGATGGATATACAGCGCAGTATAGGTGGAGATATTATCATGGCTTTTGATGAGTGTACGCCTTATCCATGTGATTATAATTATGCACGTCGTAGTATGCATATGACTCATAGGTGGTTGAAGAGATGTATTACTCGTTTTGACGAGACGCCAGATCTTTATGGACACAAGCAAACGCTTTTCCCTATTGTACAAGGTAGTACTTATATAGATTTAAGAAAGCAAAGTGCCGAGGCTATCGCAGCAACAGAGCAATTTGGTAACGCCATAGGTGGACTCTCTGTAGGTGAACCTGCTGAAGAAATGTATGCCATGACTGAAGTGGTTACTGCTATTTTACCTAAAGAGAAGCCACGTTACCTTATGGGTGTAGGTACGCCTATTAATCTATTAGAAAATGTAGCATTAGGTGTAGATATGTTTGATTGTGTAATGCCTACTCGTAATGGTCGTAATGGCATGATCTTTACGGCTCACGGTACTATGAATATGAAGAACAAGAAGTGGGAAGAAGATTTTTCTCCACTAGATCCTGCAAATTATGCATGGGTAGATACGGCTTATACTAAGGCTTATGTGCGTCATCTATTTACGGTTAATGAAATGCTAGGTAGACAAATTTGTACCATACACAATCTTTCTTTCTATTTATGGTTAATGAGAGAGGCGCGCAAACATATTCTTGCTGGAGATTTCTCTACGTGGAAGGATAAAATGGTAAAACAATTAGATAACCGACTCTAGTGTTAAGTATATTAGATAAATACATATTAAAAAGGTACTTAGGTGCATTCTTGCTGTTACTGGCATTGTTTTTACCTATTATGGTAACAGTGCATATTGCAGAAAAGGTGGGTAAAATCATAAGTAAGGATGTTCCTGCTGGTGAGGTTTTTGTGTATCTGTTAGATTTTACTGTGTATTTTTCTAATTTCTTATTTCCTTTATTCCTCTTTATTTCTACCATGTTTTTTACATCAAAACTGGCTATGAATACAGAGATAATTGCCTTTTTAAGTTCTGGTGTTTCGTTTAATAGATTTTTACGTCCTTATATAATAGGTGCGAGTATAGTCTGTGTGGGTGCGTTGATTTTTAGTGCTGTATTTGTGCCAGACTCTGCCGCAGGGTTTAATGAGTTTCAGTACAAATACTTTAAACGTGGTGGTGATAAAAAAACGACCAATGTTTTTAGGCAAATAAATGATAACGATTACATTTATGTAAGTAATTACCAGTCTTCTAGTCAGACAGGTTTTGATTTTACACTGGAACATTTTGAAGAAAATGAGTTGAAGTATAAAATCTATGCCAACCGTATAAAGTTTAAAGACAGTACCTACACTTTAAGTGGATATAAGAAAAGAATCATTCTTGAAAATGGAGAGAAAATAGAACGTGAGCAGAAAAAAGACACGCTCTTTGATTTTGACATTGCAGAACTCACACCATCAGAATATATAGCGGAAACCTACCAGTATGCAAAGCTTAATGAATTTATAGAGTTAGAAGAAAAGCGCGGTAATGCAAATATGAATATTTACTATGTAGAGAAGTACAAGCGTACCTCGATACCGGTAAGTGCTTTTATTTTTACCATAATAGCAGTCGCAGTGTCATCTGTTAAAAAGCGTGGTGGTATGGGAATTAATCTTGCTATAGGTATAGTGATAGCGATGACTTATGTTTTTCTCGATAAGGTATTCGGTACCATTGCAGAGAAAAGTACCTTTGATCCATGGATAGCCGTATGGTTTCCTAATATATTCTTTGCCATAGTGGCACTTTTCCTGATAAGAAATGCGAGACGATAAATTACTCAATTACCTTCACTTACATCTTATAGTATTTATTTGGGGTTTTACCGCAGTATTAGGTGCGTTAATAAGTATCGAGTCTATACCGCTAGTATGGTGGCGCATGAGTATTGCAGTAGCACTCATATTTATCTATATGAAATGGAAAAAAATTCCATTACAGTTAGTAGGTAAAGGAGCTTTACCGCGCAAACGTATTCTAGGTTTCTTATTAGCAGGCGTGGTAATAGCATTGCACTGGGTTACTTTCTTTGGTGCAATAAAAGAATCTAACGTTTCTGTAACACTGGCTATGCTGAGTATGGGAGCGTTTTTCACAGCGTTGCTAGAACCTATATTTACTTCTAAGAAATTTGTGTGGTACGAGCTTATTTTTGGAGCAGTGATAATAGGTGCACTATATTATATTTTCCAGATAGAGACGGAGTATGTAACAGGTATGATATTAGGATTAATAAGTGCTTTTTTGAGTGCTGTATTTTCTATTATGAATGTAAAATGGGCAAAGGATCATCCGCCATCGTTGATATCATTTTATGAATTGTCTAGCGGTGTGGTATTGCTTTCTACCTTTTTTATATTCTTGCCAGTAGATTTTGTACTACCTACAGCACTTACTCAAATGGACTGGTTGTGGTTAGGTATTCTAGCTTCAGTTTGTACTGCTTATGCTTTTATAGCAAGTGTAAAAGTGATGAAGGTGTTGAGTGCTTATACCGTTATGTTAACCACAAATTTAGAACCGGTTTATGGGATTTTTCTAGCCTATCTTATTCTAGGAGATTCTGAAGAAATGACACCACAATTCTATATAGGTGCCTTAGTTATTCTAGCGGTAATCATAAGTAATGGAATATTGAAAACACGACTAGCTAAGAAGTAGATGTTGTTTCCTATTTAATGACATAGGCAGGCAGTACTCTTTTATAGTAGGAGACTTTACGTGTTTAGTGAATATTGAGCTTAATTATTCATCTAGGGTCATTCCGTTTTAAGTAAAGAATTCATTGCTATTTTATATCGTTTTGAAAAGTTGTTGTTTTGAAGTTCAAATATCTTTAAATCAGTTTTTTAGTGTGTTGTTTTAAAGTGTAGAAGTCATGATTGTTTTAGAATTAGGTATAGTTTCAAAATCAATTAGACGTATACTTCAACTCATATCACTATATTTGTTGACCCAAAATATGAATTCCCTAATATGGAGTATTTAGAATTTGAATTACCGATTAAAGAGCTGGAAGAAAAGCTTCAGCAAACACTAGCGATAGGACAGGAAAGTGATGTAGATGTTAGTGCAACCATTAAACAAATAGAGAAAAAGCTTAAAGCAACTCGCAAAGATATATATGCTAACCTTACGGCATGGCAACGTGTACAAATGTCACGTCATCCTAGCCGTCCATACACCTTAGATTACATAAAAGCTATATGTGGTGATACCTGGTTAGAACTACACGGTGATCGCAATGTTAAAGATGACAAAGCGATGATAGGTGGTCTAGGTAAAATAGGCGAGCAAAGTTTCATGTTTATAGGTCAGCAAAAAGGTTTTAACACAAAGACACGTCAGTACCGCAACTTCGGTATGGCAAATCCAGAAGGTTACCGCAAAGCACTTAGATTAATGAAAAGTGCCGAAAAATTTGGTGTGCCTGTCGTAGCATTAGTGGACACTCCAGGAGCTTATCCAGGTCTAGAAGCTGAAGAGCGCGGTCAAGGTGAGGCTATTGCTAGAAATATTCTTGAAATGACACGCCTTAAAGTACCTATTATCGTTATGATTATAGGTGAAGGTGCAAGTGGTGGAGCACTAGGTATAGGTGTAGGTGATAAAGTAGTCATGTTAGAAAATACATGGTACTCTGTAATCTCACCAGAATCTTGTTCTTCTATTTTATGGAGAAGCTGGGAATACAAAGAAAAAGCTGCCGATGCTCTTAAACTGACATCAACTGATATGAAAAAGTTGAAGCTAGTAGATGAGATCTTACGCGAGCCACAAGGAGGAGCGCATAAAGATAGAGAGACTATATTTAAATCTGTTGCAGACTGTATTCTTAGACAGTACGACGACCTTAAAGATCTAGATTCAAAAGAACTAGTAGATAGTCGTATGGATAAATATGCAAACATGGGTGTTTATAAAGGATAATCCTTCCTTTTACAAAACCATATTATATCATAAAGCTACAAAGTTATATCTATAATTTTGTAGCTTTTTTAACCGCTTGTTTTTAATTTTAAAGTTAAAAGACTTATCAACTTAACAAGCGTATTATAAATCAATAATTATTTTTTGGTAGTAGTGAAGTTTACTAGCTTTCAAAAAACAATCGTGGTTATCAACATGTTATCAACGTGTTTTATGGTGCGATTGTTGACTACCTTATCATAACCCTATTCTAATAAACCTTATTTAAAACCTACTTTTGAGTTCTATGGAAAAAGTTCAAGCACGCGCTAATAATGTATCAGGAAACACCTCTGTTGTCACCCTAGAGAAAGGTAAAATACCGCCTCAGGCAGTTGATTTAGAGAAGGTTGTGATAGGAGCGTTGATGATTGATGGTAAAGGAGTAGATGAGGTTATCGACCTGCTTTCTCCAGATGTTTTTTATCAAAAAAGCCATCAATTTATCTTTGAAGCCATTGATCTACTCTTTAAAGAAGGAAAACCAGTCGACTTATTAACCGTTAGTGCTCAATTGCGTAAAATTGAAAAACTAGAGGCTGCTGGTGGTGACCACTATCTTGTACAGTTATCTCAATTAGTAAGTTCTACAGCGCACATTGAATTCCACGCAAGAATTATTCTTCAAAAATTCATACAGCGTAGTCTTATTAAGATCTCTACAGAGATTATTAACGAGTCTTATGAAGAGTCGACAGACGTATTTGATTTACTTGATAAAGCAGAATCAAAACTATACGAGGTTACCCAAGGTAACATAAGAAAAAGTACAGAAACTGCCATGGACTTAGTACGTCAGGCAAAAGAGCGTATTGAAGAAATTGCAAATCGTGATGGTCTATCTGGTATACCTACCGGTTTTACAGATCTAGATAGATTAACGAGTGGATGGCAGCCGTCCGATTTAATTATTATCGCTGCACGTCCAGGTATGGGTAAAACAGCTTTTACACTAAGTATGGCTCGTAATGTGGCTGTAGGTAGTAATATACCGGTCGCATTTTTCTCTCTGGAGATGAGTTCGGTACAGTTAATTACACGTTTAATATCTTCAGAAACTGGACTGAGTTCTGAAAAGCTTAGAACAGGAAAGTTAGAAGCGCATGAGTGGGAACAGTTAAACGTAAAAGTAAAAGATTTAGAACGTGCTCCTATTTTTATTGATGACACACCATCGCTTTCTATCTTTGACCTGCGTGCAAAATGTAGAAGACTTGCCTCTCAATATGGTATCAAGTTAATCATGATTGATTACCTGCAGTTAATGACCGCGCAAACAGGTGCCAAAGGTGGTAACCGTGAACAAGAAATTTCAACTATCTCGCGTAACCTTAAAGCACTAGCTAAGGAACTTTCTGTACCAGTAATAGCACTATCACAGCTGTCTCGTGCGGTAGAATCTCGTGGTGGGTCTAAACGTCCACTACTATCTGACCTGCGTGAATCTGGTGCGATCGAGCAAGATGCAGATATTGTATCCTTTATCTATAGACCAGAATATTATGGCCTAGAAGAATGGGATGACGATGACCGCAGTCCGACTAAGGATCAAGGTGAATTTATAGTAGCAAAACACCGTAACGGTGCGACGGACTCTATACGTTTAAAGTTCTTAGGTCAGTTCGGTAAGTTTGATAACCTCGATCAGTTTTTTGGAGCTCCAGAAGAATTTGGTTCTAAAATGAATGCCGCAAACGACGACACATTTAAACCAGACGCATTTGACTCTCCTAAGGCTGCAAGTCCAGGAGATGCATTTGACATCCCTAACGACGACATGCCTTTCTAGTTCTAAGACTTGATTTAATTATTGCTTTACATCTCGTTTTCAATTCTTATATTAGTGGACTGCTTTTATAATTTAGGAATTAGTGGGTTATAATTCCGCTTTCGCGAAAGCGAGATCAACATAATTATCAAGAATGTTTAAAAGATATTTTTTACTGTTATTACTATGTGCAAGTGGGCTATTTGCACAGGCACAATATTTATTTATCCCAATGGATGCAGACACACAGTCGGACCATTTAAAGGCCTATGGGATATCTTATTGGGTACTTTCTAAAGGGACCAAAGTAAAGTGGTTGCTCAACTATCGTGGTGGTTCTTTTCTAGTGCCTAACGTGCAAGAGATTAAAAACGAGCTGATAGTGAGAGGTGTGAGCTATGAAGAGATGTCTGAGGCAGAGGTAAGCTCTATCCTAGAACTAGTCGCTAGTCCATCGCAAAATATGCAAGAAGTCTTGCTAGAAAAAGCACCTAAAATAGCTGTTTATACGCCTAGCGGTAAATTGCCATGGGACGATGCGGTAACCATGGTTCTTACCTATGCAGAGATACCGTATACAAAGGTATATGATGAAGAAGTACTGTCAGACGAGCTATTGTTATACGACTGGTTGCACCTACATCATGAAGATTTTACTGGTCAGTATGGTAAGTTTTACCGCAATTATAGAGCAGCACCATGGTATATAGAAGAAAAGAAAAAGGCTGAAGAACTAGCGCAAAAATTAGGTTACAATAAAGTAAGTGAAGAAAAGCGAGATGTAGCTCTTAAAATTAGAGATTACGTAGTAGGTGGTGGTTTTATGTTTGCGATGTGTAGTGCAACAGACAGTTTTGACATAGCGCTAGGTGCTGAAGGTGTCGATATTGCAGAGCCTATGTTTGATGGCGATGCAAGTGAGGCCGGTTATCAAAATAAGATAGACTATTCTAAGACGTTTGCCTTTACCGATTATAAACTAGAGCGTTCTCCTATGGTGTATGAATTTAGCTCTATAGACATGACTACAAAGCGTGATATTAAAAGAGAGTTGGATTACTTTTCTTTAATGGATTTTAGCGCAAAATGGGATCCTATTCCTACCATGTTAAACCAGAATCACACCAGTCTAGTTAAAGGTTTTATGGGACAGACCACTAGTTTTTACAGACCTGAAGTAAAGAAAAATGTGCTCGTACTAGGAGAAAATAGAGCCAACAAAGAAGCAAAATACATACATGGAATACGTGGTAAAGGATTCTTTACCTTTTACGGTGGTCACGATCCAGAAGATTACCAGCATAGAGTAGGAGATCCACCTACAGAATTGAGTTTGCACCCTAACAGTCCAGGATACCGCTTGATTTTAAACAACGTATTGTTCCCTGCCGCTAGAAAGAAGAAGCAAAAGACTTGATTAATATAAAGGAGAATAATGAAAGAAGTGGTTAATAACGTTTTGCAAAGTGCAAATGAAAGGATTAAAAATCCCTTCATATTTTCTTTTGTCGTAGCTTGGTTTGCAATGAATTGGGAGGCAATCGCAATTGTGTTTTATTCAAATGAGTCAATAGATCAAAGAATAGTATTGGCAAATAATCATTCAGATATTTATTCTACAATTATTTATCCATTATTAATAGCGTTATTTTATGTAATAGTTCTCCCTTATCTTATGTGGAGTACTGAGTGGTTAATTAAGAAGGCTAAGTATGAGAGAAAGCGTAATCATTACAAAGAAAAGGCTGATGACTGGCAAGGAAGAACATTTGAAGCGGTTGCCGAGAGAAAGTATGAGAATGCAAGAGCAGGAAATGCTGAATTATCGGAGCTTAATTCTAAAATTGAGGGACTTAATAATGAACTAGAAAACAGTAATACCGAGGCTCAAATACTCCGATCAAAAGTAGACGATGCTCAGAAAATGATAATCTCTTTACGCGCTGAATTAGCGGAGAATAAAAGTGTACCTAGAGAAGATTATGATTTGCTGATAAACTTGGATTATCAGTATAATAAATTTGAAAATAGCAGTTCATTCAAAAATTTTGAAAAACTGGCCGTATCAGTCAATAAGTATAATCGAATTCCAAATGATTATTCAGATTTAGCAATCCAAAAATATATAGCTAATGATATTATAAAACGTGATTCTTCTCACGATGATGGTTTTTATTTTTACTATTTAACTTTCAAAGGAGAGTACTTTTTGAAAAAATATGTAAAATCTTTAGAAGATAATGATGCAATAGATTTGATTAATACTAAAGAAAGTTTACGTTAACAGATTGCTAGGAGTTTCCCTCCTGCTGGCGCCAGTATAAACGACCGCTAGTGCCAGTTTGTAACTGGTACCGAGTAGTAGTAAGAAAGGATAATTTAAAAGAATATATAGAAGTCTTTACAGCGATATAAGGGCTTTTTTTGTGGTGTTAAGAAAAGGCTTGTTTAGTTTTAAAATTTTCTACGTCGCGAGCGTTTGTAACGCGTTCTTATGAACTGGGCATTTATAATGCCTATAGCTTTAAAAGAGCATGAGTAAAAGAGTAAAAAAAAGCTAGAAATAGCTTTCCTTTTTTATCATTAAATCAAGATAGTTAAGAATCTATACTATTGATTTGTCTATTTCTAGTAGTTGTTGTGCTTTAACGAGTTCTTGATGGAACAATTCTTCAGTAACCTCAGTTTTATAAAACGGAATCATTTGTTGTAGTTTTTCTAAGCATTTTGGGTCTTCTGCTATTTCTGGGAAAGCTTTTTCTAGAACATCTAGCATTATTTTCACCGATGTAGATGCTCCTGGGGAGGCGCCTAGTAAGCAAGTGATGCTGCCGTCCTTACTTGATATTACTTCTGTACCAAATTGTAGCTGTCCGCCTTTATAATCGTCTTTCTTAATTATTTGAACGCGCTGCCCGGCAACTTTATATTCCCAGTCCTCATTTTTTGCATTTTTATAGAATTTTCTCAAATCATCCATACGGTCATCAAAGGACATGGATACTTGATGGATCAGGTATTGGGTAAGAGGTAGGTTGTCCCAAAAGGTATCTAGCATAGGTTTGATATTACCTGTTTTAATAGACTTAAACAGATCTAGATAAGAACCTTTCTTTAAAAACTTAGGACTAAAACCAGCAAATGGACCGAATAGTAACTCGCGTTTTCCATTCACATACCTAGTGTCTAGATGCGGTGTACTCATAGGTGGGTCGTTAGGTCCTGCCTTAGAATATACTTTACCTAGGTGCTGTTTAATAATTTCTTCATTCTTACAGACTAGCCATGCACCACTTACTGGAAAACCACCATAACCTTCTTTCTCATCTATTTCTACTTTTTGAAGTAGCAATAAACTACCGCCACCAGCGCCTATAAATACATGATGAGCACATAAATGTCTCTCGTTACCAGTAATGGTATTCTTTGTAATGACATCCCATTCTATATTATGATCAGGATCTACATCTTGTACCTCTTCATTGCAACTAACAGTAACGCCATATTCGTTTTCTAAAATGTCAAATAAATGTCTAGTCAGCGCTCCAAAATTCATCTCTGCACCACGATCTATACGTGATCCAGCCATAATATCGCTACCATCTCTATCTTCCATAATTAACGGAAACCACTCTTTCATCTTTTCAATGGAGGTACTATATTCTATGGTGTTAAACATAAAGTGTTCCTTCATTTTTTCATATCGGTGCTCTAGATATTCTACGTTATCCTTACCGTGAACCCAGCTGTTATGTGGTACAGGATTGATAAAAGATTGAGGGTCTTTGATAAGATTTTGATCTACTAGAAAACTCCAGAATTGCTTAGACATCTCAAATTGTGTACAAATATCCACCGCTTTTTTAATGTCTACCGTTCCGTTTTTTTCGGGACAGTAATTAAGCTCACATAGTGCACTATGTCCTGTACCGGCATTATTCCATGCGGCGCTACTTTCTAGGGCTACGTCATCTAGACGTTCTAGAATTAATATGTTATGATCTGGTTTTAATATTTTGGTAATTAAAGCTAGTGTAGCAGTCATTATTCCTGCGCCTACACATATAAGGTCGTAATCTTTATTTTTCATTCCTGTAGAAATTGTTGTTCTAAAGATAGATAATAAGTAGGTGGTTTTACCTTAATGAGTAGATGGATGTTTGTCTCGCTTTTGCAAAAGCGGAATGTCTAATTAAATTGTAAATAGATAGAAAATAAAAAACCCTGATAATCAAAAGATTATCAGGGTTGCAGCGGAGAAGGAGGGATTCGAACCCCCGGAGGTGTGACCCTCGCTGGTTTTCAAGACCAGTGCATTCGACCACTCTGCCACTTCTCCAGTCTATTAAAACAAAAAAGCTTTTTGTTTTAGCGGTTGCAAATATATAATTAAACTTTTAAAAATCGGCTATTTTTGAAATAAAATAAAGGTTTTAATTTTAATTTATTATTAATGGGTTGATAGTTAAAAGGTTGTAACCAGGTGATTTGTTTAAATAAATACGATAGATTCTTCACTCACCTAATTATAAGGGAAAAAAACGTGAAATTTAATTTTTATCGTGTGATAAGCTGCTTTCTCCTGTAATAGGGATCACCTTGCCTGTGTACGTAGGTGATTTATCTATATTAAGTTCCATCCATGCTTTTATGTTAGCAAGCCATTCTCTTCTTGCAAAATGACTGTTGCCAGGGTATTCACGATTATCTGCAACATAACCTTGAACATCTAACCCCATTTTTTTTGCGATGTAAACAGCACGTGGTAAATGAAATTCTTGTGTGAATATGATAGCGTTGTCGACTTTAAAAACATCGCGTGCTCTAAACATGGTGTCGTAGGTGTCAAAACCTGCATGATCTAAGAAGATATCCTCGTCTGGTACGCCTTTATCATTTAGATAATTTTTCATGGCATTTACTTCGTCATAGTTTTTCTCACCATGATCACCACTGAGTAGAAATTTCTTAAACTTTTTATTTTCATAGGCTAGTAGTGCCGCATCTACACGATCTTGTAAAATAGGAGAAAGTGTCTTGTCTGGTTTTACACTAGCCCCTAGAACGATACCGGTATAAGCCGTTTTTAACTCGCTAACATGAGTTGTGATAACGTCTCTAGAGGTACGTTTTACATGTAATTGTAAAATAAGTATACCAGCGAGACCTATTATAATACCGAATACTAGTATGTTTAAGAGTCTGCGCATATTATAGGATAGAGGTAGGGTTTTTATTATCGTCTATTGCGACAAAGGTAAAAGTACCTGTTACAACCTTTTCTCTAGAGTAGCTGTACATGTCTTCCATATAAATGCTGGTTTCTACTACACAACTCGTGTTTCCTACTTTAGAAATTTTCCCTACCAGCTCGATAATGCTACCTTGAGGAATAGGTTTTTTAAAATCTATCTTATCTGTACTAATAGTCACTACCTTTTTTCTAGAAAACCTCGTAGCGCATATAAAAGAAACTTCGTCCATGAGATGCAACGCGGTACCACCAAAAAGGGTATCGTAATGATTTGTTGTATTAGGAAAAACGGCTTTAAAAATACTTGTTTCTGATTCTTTAATACGTGTATCGATGTCTTGCATTGAAATAAGTTATTGGAAAGCTAATAAAAGATCTTTTCCGTAGGTTATTTTTACGTTTAAATAAGGAAGATGTTTGGTGTAGATTCCGCTTTCGCGAAAGCGAAACTAACATCCATCTCTCGATCACAAATATAACGCATCATATATATGGATAGTATAGAAAGTTTACAATGGAGGTATGCAACAAAGAAATTTGATGCTGATAAAAAGTTATCGTCTGCACAGTTAGATGTACTAGCGCAGGCATTTAACTTAACAGCAACTTCTTATGGTTTGCAACCTTGTAAGTTAGTTATCGTTACAGACCAAAAGGTAAAAGACCAAATGGTGGCACATTCTTATGGCCAGTTGCAGGTTAAGGGCGCTAGCGCGGTACTTGTGATATGCATTACAGAGGTAGATGAACCGTTTATCGATTCTTATTTTAAGCTGGTTAAAAAAGTACGCAACACTCCAGACGAGGTTTTAAATCCTTTTAAGGAGTTTTTAATAGATAGTTTTTCAAATAAAAACACATTAGAGATTGAGCAATGGGCAAGGAGTCAGGCTTATCTTATTTTAGGTAATCTACTTACAGTTTGTGCCCATGAACAGATAGATTCCTGTCCTATGGAGGGTTTTGTGCCAGAGAAAATGGATGAGCTTTTGAATCTAAAAAGTAAAGGATTAAAAAGTGTGCTATTGCTTCCTGTGGGACATCGCTCTACTGACGATTTTATGGCTCAACTTAAAAAAGTGCGCAAGCCGCAACAAGAAATGATTTCATACGTTTAGAAAGTGGCAAGATAATTGTCTGTTATCTACTATTAATTTACCTTTGAATTGAAAATTTAAACAAATGAGACTACTTTTTATTCTTCCGTTTTTACTTTTTTCCATGGCCGTTAGTGCGCAAGACGAGGCTTCTAACGATGTTCAAGTTGCTAATAGTGAAGAAGTGACTTATGATTTACAATGGTTAACTAGTCTAGACGAAGCTAAGAAAGAGGCTAGAAAAACTAAAAAACCTATCTTGGTTTATTTTACAGGTAGTGACTGGTGTACACCATGTGTTAAACTAGAAAAATACTTTTTTCACACCGATAAGTTTGTAGAAGAATCTGCAAAATATCATATCGTGTATTTAGATAATCCTTATCGCGATGATATCATTTCAGAGAATGAGAAAAAGACCAATAAAAAACTCTCAGATAAATATAAAGTAAAGTATCCAACTATAATCGCTCTAGATTATAGAGGTTCAGAACGCAATCGAGTAGAACGTTTTAGTGGTAATGACCCTCGCTATCACTGGCGCTTTATGGATGAGAATAAATCTATTTTCAGATTATAAGTTGTCAATTATAATATGAGACTAAATAATAAAAAGAGTGACTTTTAATAAGTCACTCTTTTTTTGTTTAGAATTATGTGCCTTATGTAATATGCGAGTTACTTAGTTATTTATTGAATGGTGTATTCTACTTCAAAAACTTCGGATATTCTAAAATATCCAAATGGGTAACGATCTGAATCTGTAGAATTAATAATATTACCTCTGACTACTGCAGGTTGAGTAGCAAATGGACTGCCGCTATCTCCTGCCTGTTGTAATAATACCTCATAAAAATTAAAGCATCTCTGGTCTATTCCCATTATTTTTATAGTTGCAACTGTACCTGGTACAGCATCTTCTACAAAGAATATGGTATCAGCATTATTACCGTCTATAAATTCATCATCACCTATGTCTACCTGGTCATTATCTATGTCGTCATACTTAAATAGATAAAAGTCGCCTAGTCCTGCAGGGTCATCAAAGGATGCCGTTATTTGTAAAAACTCGTCATCAAAACCGTCAAAAGATTCTTGCTCTACACCTGTAAAAGTAGAAGTGCGCTCTAGTTGCTCACTGCTGGTATAGGTGTCTGCTTGGTCCACAATGGTTAGTGTGTAGATGTTGCTATCCTGTAGGTTTATAGTGTTATTAGTATAGATGCCTTGATTACCTGTGGTTGTGAAATTGTGTACTGTACCGTTATCTTCAGTTATAAAAACGGTAGCGTCAGTAACGCTAGGATTTTCTTCTATATAAAAGCCTGCCGTGCGAGTTAATTCTACAATAGAACTAGTGGTGCCGTCTTCCTGTAGTTCTAGTCTAGCATCTATAACTAGTCTAGGGTCTGAATTATTAAGATCTAATTCTACCACATCAGAGCAGGATATGAGAAAAAGTAGAGCGATAATTATGTAAGGTGACTTTTTCATTTTCTTAAAATTTAAAATTATAAGTGACGGCTGGTACGACACCAAAAATGGATAATCGTGTAGCTTCATTTCTATCAGTATCTTCATTTTCGGCAAATGAGATGCTTACTGCATTGCGTCTATTATAGGCATTGTATAAACTGAAAACCCAGCTCGATTGCCATCCTTTTTTCTTATTAGGTTGAGGTGTGTAAGTTGCCGAAAAATCCAGTCTATGAATAATAGGCAGTCTACTACTATTTCTAGACTCAAATGTGGGAACAAATAAACCGTTAAACTCATACTGTCCATTAGGATATGTGACTGGCTGTCCTGTTTGTAAAGTGAAATTTGCGCCAAGGTCCCATTTTTTATTCAGGTCGTAATTTGCTGTTATGGTAAGATCATGGGTTTTATCCCACGCAGCATTATACCATTCTCCATTATTAATGCCTGGTTCTACGGCTGTTCTTCCAGGAGTGCGCTGTTCACTTTTAGAGAGTGTGTAGGCTATCCAGCCTTGTAATTTCCCTTCGTTTTTTCTGAATAAAAATTCTAGACCATACGCTCTGGCTTCGCCTTCTAATAGTATTTGTTCTACAGCATCGTTTGCAATAAGATCTGCACCGTCTATATAATCCAGTCTATTTTTTACTGTTTTGTAAAAAACCTCTGTTTCAATAGAATAATCACCTATGTTTTTAAAAAAACCTGCAGCTACTTGATTTCCTTTTTGTGGTTTAATAAATGTACCACTGGGTGCATATAAGTCAAATGGGGTAGGTGCATTAGTATTAGAGATTAAATGTATGTATTGATTAATACGCTGGTAACTGGCTTTAATACTCGTGTCGTCATCTATAGAATAGGCTATAGAAAATCTAGGTTCTAGATTAATAAAGGATTCTAGTGTCTCACTGCGACTGCTGGAAAAAGTATCTACGGCATCTTCACTTTCATAGATTTCTAACTCTTCATTATAAGAAAGTGCTTCATTATTTTCATAAATATTAAGGCTTTCCTGCCCTAATCTATTAAAATTGCTTATTCTTAAACCTGCATTGATATTTATTTTATCGCTTAGGGTAAACTCGCCGTCTGCATAGATGCCGTTTTCCCACGCATATTTTTTAACGAGTTGTCTTTCATTGATGCCACTGGTAGAGCTGGTAGGTTTAATTTTTCCTGGGTCAAATTCATAGTAAATGGTGTTGATTCCATATCTCATTTTCACCTTATCATTTACAAAATGGGTGAGGTCATACTTTGCATTAAGATTAGAAATACCGCTGTCAAAGGTGAATTCAACAAAGTCTAATTCTAATCCATAATTGTAATCGCTGTAAATAAGCGATGCGTTAGAAAACCACTTATCATTAAAAAGGTGGTTCCATCTCAGGTTTACAAAACTATTACCAAAAGTGTTACTGAAAAGATTATCTACATTAAAAACATCACGACCAAAATAACTGGACATATACAAACGGTTACTATCGTCCAGATTAAAACTAGCCTTAGCGTTTAAATCATAGAAATAAGCGACATTATCCACGTCGAATAGTGGTAAGAATAAATGGGCATAACTACTGCGACCGCCTATTAAAAAAGATGCTTTTTCTTTAATAATAGGACCTTCTAATAACAATCTACTTGCCACTAGTCCTATACCACCAGTACCGCTCAGTTTATTTTTATTTCCATCACGTTGATAGATGTCCAGCACGCTAGAAACTCGACCACCATATCTAGCCGGTATACCACCTTTATACAGTTTAAGATCTTTAATAGCGTCTGGGTTAAATACAGAGAAGAAACCAAATAAATGATCACTTCCATAAAGAGTAGCCTCATCAAGTAGAACCAGATTTTGGTCGGCAGCGCCACCTCGTACATTAAAACCACTAGCGCCCTCGCCAGCATTAGTAACACCAGGTAATAAAGTAAGAGACTTTATTAAGTCCGTCTCTCCTAGTACGACAGGTATTTTTTTTATAGTTTCTATAGAAAGAGCATTCACACTCATTTGAGGTGATTTTGTGCTTAATTTTTCTACATCGTTAGTCAGTATAATCGCATCTAATTCTTCTCCTTGTTCTTTAAGAGAGATGTTTAATTTGAGATTTTCTTCTAGTAAAATCCTACGTTCTATCGTAGCATAACCTATACTGGTAAATTGAATGTTGTAGGTTCCTACAGGCAGTGTGATAGAGTAGTAACCGTATTCATTTGTTATCGTACCTGTTTGTAAATCTGTGATAATAACATTTACGTTAAGCATGGTTTCCCCAGATGCTTCTTCGGTAATGGTTCCTGATAGAGTTGCTTTTTGTGAGTGCGCTTTCGCGAAAGCGAGAACACTAAAAACACTTAATAATATAAACTTTTTCAATGGCTAGAGGTTACAATTTATAAAATAACGGAGGCACAATCAATTTGTTACAAATGTAATGTCTATTGTGATTAGTTCGTGCAGAAGGTAGTTTTTTAAAGATCTGTTTAATTTATTATGCATACATAGTAATACTTTGTTAACTTTGATGAAAACAATATTTATGACCACTTCACAATTCACAAATAAACTATCGTTGCCAGTTGTTGCAGCACCTATGTTTTTAATTTCTGGACCAGAATTAGTTATTTCCTGTTGTAAAAATGGTATCGTAGGTACTTTTCCAGCACTTAATCAGCGTTCTAGTGAAGGTTTTGAAGAATGGTTGATACAGATAAAAGAGGAATTATCCCAATGGGAAAAAGAAACAGGAAAGACGGCGGCACCTTTTGGTGTTAATCTTATCGTTCATGGAAGTAATCCAAGATTAGAAGCAGATTTAAGACTGTGTGTAAAACATAAAGTGCCACTTATTATCACCTCATTAGGTGCTGTGAGCGATGTGGTAGATGCTGTACATAGTTATGGAGGAATTGTATTTCATGATGTAATTAAGAAGCGTCACGCTCAAAAAGCTCAAGAAGCTGGTGTGGACGGATTAATATTAGTTTGTGCAGGAGCAGGTGGTCATGCTGGGACTAATAACCCTATGCCTTTTATAAGAGAGACTAAAGAGTTTTTTAAAGGAACTATTTTACTTTCTGGCGCGATGAGCTCTGGTCAGGATGTAGCTAGTGCATTACAAATGGGTGCAGATCTCGCTTACATGGGTACACGTTTTATAAATACAGATGAGTCTAAGGCGACAGATGATTATCGTGATATGATTATCGAGGCTGGTTGCAGCGATATAGTTTATACAGCTGCTATTTCTGGAGTTAGTGCAAACTTTTTAGGCGCTAGTTTAAATGCAGCTGGTATTACAGAAGAGCAAATGAAGGCCAAGGTAAAAATTGACTTTGGTAAAGAAATGAATACCGAGGCCAAAGCATGGAAAACGATATGGAGCGCAGGACAAGGTAGTGCTACCATTAAGGATTCGGTACCAGTAACTGACTTACTCAATAGAATGAAGGCAGAATTTAAAACAGCCATAGAAACACAAATAGAGAATTTAAAGAAGTACAGTAAATAAATCTATATACTGTTTTAATAAAAGCCTTTTTCATATTTGTGGAAAAGGCTTTTTTTCATTTATATGTTTTCCTTTTATTGGTATGTTCTCTATTACCTTTGTCACATGAGCAAACTAGTGCAAATTTCTGTTTTACCGCATCACCTTGAAGACGAAGATCATATACTACATAAGGTTTTTGAAAAAATAGACTTGCGTATGGATGACGTTCAAAAATGGAACGTTAGAAAAAGATCTATAGACGCGAGACAGAAGAAAGTAAAGTACAACTTGCAAATAGAATTATGGCTTACAGGAGAAGAAATCCCTGAAAGAGAAGTCTATAAAATAGAAGATGTTTCTGATGCCACTGAAGTAGCTATAATAGGTGCTGGACCAGCTGGGTTATATGCCGCTTTAAGAGCTGTAGAAGGTGGTCTTAAACCTATAGTTTATGAAAGAGGTAAAGATGTACGTTCTAGAAGACGTGATCTCGCTGCGATTAATAAAGATCATACCGTTAATCCAGAATCAAATTACTGTTATGGAGAAGGTGGAGCAGGTACTTATAGTGATGGTAAATTATATACTAGATCAAAGAAACGAGGTAACGTTCTTAAAGCGTTAGAGTGGTTTGTAGATTTTGGTGCGACGCCAGATATTCTAGTAGATGCGCATCCACATATAGGGACCAATAAACTGCCACAAATTATTACCTCTATGAGAGAAGCTATTCTTGAGGCTGGAGGAGAGGTGCATTTTGAGTCCAAAATGACCGACCTACGTCATGAGAATAATAAAATCAAAGCGATACAAATTAATGATGTAGAATGGAAGGAGTACGATAATGTAATTCTAGCCACTGGACACTCTGCTAGAGATATATTCAATTTACTGCATAAAAGAGATGTAAAGATTCTTGCAAAACCATTTGCAATAGGGGTAAGAATAGAACATCAACAAGAGCTTATAGACCAGATTCAATACCATGGAGACGATCAAAACCCATATTTGCCACCAGCTAGTTACAGCCTAGTAGAGCAAGTAGATGGTATGGGTGTTTACTCTTTCTGTATGTGTCCTGGCGGTATAATTGCTCCATGTGCTACAGATACAGAAGAGGTAGTTACTAATGGCTGGAGCCCTAGTAAACGTAATAATCCTTATTCTAATAGTGGGATAGTGGTAAGCGTCTCTCCAGAAGATCTTCCTAATTATGACCCTAATAACCCTAACGATCCATTTGTGTCACTAGATTTTCAAAAACAAGTAGAATACGATTGTTGGGTTGCAGCAGGAAAAACGCAACGAGTACCGGCACAACGCATGATGGATTTTGTAGAAGGAAAGGTATCTACAGATTTCCCTAAAACTTCTTACCATCCTGGATTAACTAGTGTAGATTTAAATAAAGTATTGCCAGATATGCTAGCGAGTCGTTTAAGGATTGCTTTTGTAGCATTCGGTAAAAAGATGAAAGGGTATTATACTAATGATGCTGTATTGCATGCCCCAGAAAGTAGAACCAGTTCACCTATCAATATACCTAGAGACCCTATAACTCTCGAACATGTTGATATTAAAGGGCTTTATCCTTGTGCAGAAGGTGCAGGATATGCCGGTGGTATTATTAGTGCTGGAATAGATGGGATTAATTGTATGGATCGTGTCCTTGAAAAAAATCGATCACGGTAATCTCAAATGTTAATTAATTGCTATTTAGTATAGTAGATGGAGTTGGTGATAAAAGTTAATGTTAGTTTTGCCGGCAATAAACTAACCTATTTATGTCACGAATTTTATATCATAATCTAGATTATGGTGAGCTTTTTATATTTGGGAATTATGTAATTGCTCAAATAAATGAAGGTGTTGTTCTTAAGCCAGAGAATAATGACGAGATGCGAGACATTATCTTGAATCATTTTACAGATAAAAATTGGGTGTACATTTCTAATCGTACGATGGAGTATACTGTAAATCCTATAACCTACTTAGAAACTTCAAAAATTGATAACCTACTAGGAGTTTGTATTATTACTACTTCCTTAATAGGTAAGAAAACAGCACTTTTTGAGAGTAAATTTTATGCAAAGAGATTTATGGTGGCTTCTACTGTTTTAGAAGCTATTGAGTGGGCATCAGAAGTGTTAGGTGAATAGGGTTAGTTTGATTCTCGCTTTCGCGAAAGCGGAAACCCAATAAACATAATAGATAGTACAAAGTTTATACTACCGTGATACTTCTTATATATTCTTCATTTACCTTTAAATCAAAGGAAAAAGATATGAATATTTTAAAGACAATTCAATGTTGCGCATTTTTATTAGTTGGTATAGCAATGTCCACAGCGCAAACACGTACAAATCCATCTAATCAACCTACAGAGTTAGGTAAAGTTTCATGGTATAGAGATTATGATCAGGCTCTTAAAAGCTCTAAAGAGTCTGGAAAGCCAGTTTTAATTTTATTTCAAGAGGTGCCAGGCTGTTCTACTTGCCAAAACTATGGTAAGGATGTATTGAGTAATCCCTTAATGACGGAAGTTATCGAAAATGAATTTGTACCACTTGCCATTTATAATAATAAAGGAGGTAAGGATCGTGTAATTTTAGAAAAATATACAGAAAGTGCCTGGAACAATCCTGTGGTTAACATTGTAAATGATAAAGGAGATAAAATGGTAAAACGTGTAGCAGGTAATTATACAGCCCAAGGACTTTACACCGCTATGGAAGAGGCGCTGGTTATTTATAAGAAAGAAGTGCCTGCTTATATGAAACTGTTAGGAGAAGAGCTGCATGTGAGTAGTGCTAGTCAACAAGATCGTTATTATAGTATGTACTGTTTCTGGACTGGAGAGAAAGAACTGGGTTCACAACTAGGGGTGTTAAATACAGAGGCTGGTTTTATGAAGGGATATGAGGTCGTAAAGGTAACTTATGATAATACAGTGACTAGTAATGAGCAGCTAGATCAATTTGCCAGCCGTAGAGATATGAAATTAATAGGCCTTGATAAATCCTATTATGCATCGAGCAAAGATGAGGACTATTATCTCAAACATAGCGATTATAAATACTTACCGTTAAGTGAATTACAACGTACCAAAATTAATAGCGCATTGGGGATGAAAAATAATGCAATACAATTCTTAAGCCCTAAACAATATAAAAGATATAAGGGTTTAAGAACCGCAAAGCACAAAGCTATTTTGTTTGATAAAGATTTTCAGTCTAGCTGGAATAGTCTGGCTCTTAATTAATGATTAATAGTGTAAAATAGAATGGACGTTAGGATTTTTTAAGAGGTCCTTACCTTTTAAGAAGTCTAATTCTATAATAAAACTATACCCTACTGTTGTGGCACCAGTTTGTTCTACTAATGATAAGGCAGCTGCTGCAGTACCACCAGTGGCAAGTACATCATCATGGATCAAGACATTATCGCGTGATGATAAGCTGTCTTTTTGTATTTCAAGAGTATCTGTGCCGTATTCTAATTGATATTCTTGAGATATGATCTCTCCTGGTAATTTACCAGGTTTACGCATCATTACAAATTTTGCATTTAGAGCATCGGCCATTAACATTCCAAAAAGAAAACCTCTAGATTCTATGCCTATTACTACGTCTATATTTTTATCCTTATAAGGCGCAATAAGAGATTGAGTCATCGATTCCCTCGCTTCTTTTGAGGCTAGTAGAGGAGAAATATCTTTAAAAACGATTCCTTCTTTAGGAAAGTTAGGTATGTCTTTAATAAATTTAGAGAGAGTTGTATTATTCATGCGATAAATATAAAAAAGGGTTTACTGTATTAGGTTATGAAGTGGTATTTAATTAGAAGTAGAAGGGGTTATTGATACTCTAAAATTTATTTTTTAAAATTTATTTAAAAAAAGCCTTGTTGTATTTTTAAATTAAACTATATTTGCAGCCGCTAAAGAATGATATGTTCGGAGGCAAAGGTGATAAGTCTAAAACTTATTTTAAATTGCTACCTTAAAGTAATTAAAAATGGCCTCGTGGCGCAACTGAATAGCGCACTTGATTACGGCTCAAGAGGTTACAGGTTTGAATCCTGTCGAGGTCACTTTAAAGAGCTTAAACTCTTATCAAAACCACGTAATTCTTATGAATTACGTGGTTTTCTGGTTTTTAGAGCAACATTTAAAATGATATGATTTGCTTTAATATGTCAGTTATCCGTCAGTTAATTTTCAAAGTGTCAGTTCAACTGACGCTTTCACAAAAAGCGCTGAATGTATTGCTATAGTTGATTTGACTTTCGTCAAGACGATTTGTTTAATCTAAAGACGACAACTATGCGGTCAACACACACATTTTCAATTCTCTTTTGGGCAGACCAAAAGAACGCCATCAATGGCGAAGTATTAATCTACGCTAGAATAACTGTAGATAAAAAAAGAGCAAATATTAGTTTAAAAAGACGTGTGCCTCAAAATCTTTGGGATCCTAAAAAGAAAAAACTCAGAGGCAATTCGCACCAAGCTCAAAGCGCCAATCAGTATTTAGATCAGATTTACACACAACTCTTCCAGATTTACCAGGACCTTAAATTTAAAGAAGAGCTCATTACGGCTCAACTTATTAAAGCACAATATACAGGCGAAGCTGACAACAAAGGAAAAACACTTAAAAATATTTTTGAGTACCACAGTAAAAAAATTGCAAATACCCTCGCTGTTGGTTCAATCAGAAATTTCGGTATAACAGAAAATTATATATTTAAGTTCCTGCAGCAGAAAAAGAAGACTACTGATATATACCTCAACCAGCTCAATTTTGAATTCTTAAGTCATTTTGAGCTATACCTATCACAAGTATGGCCAGCAAATCATCCAAAAGCATTAAGTAACAATACAAGGATGAAACACATACAACGTTTACGAAAGGTTGTTACGTTAGCTTATCATTTAGAGTGGATTGACAAAGATCCTTTTGTCAGATGGAAAATGACCTATGATAAAACTAACAGAGAATATCTATCGGAACAAGAGTTAAAGAATCTTGAAAACAAAGTTTTCATTTCAGAACGTTTAGATCGCGTTCGCGACCTATTCGTTTTTAGTTGTTATACAGGTATTAGCTACGTCGATATTATGAACTTAACACCTAATCACCTAGTTTTAGGTATTGACGGAGGTAACTGGATAATGACCAAAAGACAGAAAACCAATACAACAGTCAAAGTACCTCTATTAGGGCAAGCTTTAGATATCGTAAATAAATACAAAGATCATCCGGTAACAGCAGTTAATAATTCATTGCTTCCAGTACTCACAAACGAAAAAATCAATATGTTTCTTAAAGAAGTAGCCAATTTTGTAGGTATTAATAAGAACCTAACATTTCATATGGCACGACATACATTTGCTACAACAGTCACCTTATCTAATGGCGTGCCTATAGAAACGGTATCTAAGCTTTTAGGACATTCTAAAATAGCCACTACTCAAATTTATGCTCGAGTCCTTCAGAACAAAGTAAGCGCAGATATGAATGCTTTAAAAGTGGTTTTACTCAATAAGTCAAAAGATCAAAAGAATGGAAATAACTCAAAAATAGGTAGTTAAAATTTTATGAGATTCACTTCCCTCATTTATATTTTGTGATATTAAATGTGTTGTATAACTTGATGGGTAAATTTTAAATCCAACCTATGCAGCACATTACCCAAATCATCAAAAATTACAAACAAGAAATATTGAAAATAGAAGAATCCAACCTAAGAAATCTATCTGTTCTCAATGATGGATTAAGCATTTCTGTACAAGCATTAAACAAACTAAGGAAGAGGCTTAGGACAAAAGACAACTTCCTTACACAGCAACAAGAAATAGCTTTTTTCAAATACGACAAACCATTTATAAACGGTAGAATTAAGTTCTTTTCAAAGGCAAGACGCTTCATTTCAGAAAAACCTGTAGCCAGTATTTCAAAACAGGTAAAATATGTAAGCACAGTAATAGATAAATTGGAAAATCATAAAATGAGAAATCTAGAATTTTTCCAATACTGCAGACAATGCAATGATGCATTAGATCATATCTATTTTGTGCGAGGTAATGATAGACTAGATTTTCCTGTAGACACTTCTCATTATTTTACGGACCCAGAATTCTCAACCAGTCACGACAACCTTGCTGCGCAAGTAATTAGCTATGATTTACTCTCAAGTTACTTCGATTTAGAACTAGATTATCTGAGAAAAAAGAGAGATAATATAACTGTTGAAGAAGTCAGTCCGGCTATACTTAATGGTCTATCCTGGACAGCTTCTAAAACAGATTTAGTAGAAATGATTTATGCGCTACATAGCGCTGGCGCTATCAGAAACGGTCAAGCAGAACTAAGCAAAATAGCTGAGGTATGTACTACCTTATTCGATATCAATCTAAACAATTTCTATAAAACCTATGCCGAAATAAAGAATAGAGAAAAGGACACTACAAAATTTTTAGATCACCTAAAACTCAGTCTTGAAAAACGGATAGACCTTGATAATGCTAAGTAAAATCAAAATAAATGAACATTTCTTATAACTTCATAAATGTTAAAATACTTCGGTACTACCGAACACATACCGAATAAAAAAGGGCAAGTTTAAGCAGTTTTGTAAAACGAAAGTCAAATCAATGCAAAGTCATCTTAAATCAATTAATCTGATGACTTTGCTTTTTAAACAATTTTACAATGGCAACAGAAATTCTTACCACAGACGACCTTTATGATTTTAAATTAGAACTTTTTGGAGAACTCAAAAAACTCCTTCAAAAAAAAACTCCAGCGGATATCAAAAAATATCTCAAATCTGCAGAGGTAATGGAAATGCTTCAGGTTAGTCCTGGAACACTTCAAAACTTGAGAATTAATGGCACACTCCCCTACACAAAGATTGGAGGAATCATTCTATATGAGTACGAAGAAATACTTCGTATTCTTCAAGAGAACAAAGTGGTATCGTAAGATGGAACAATGGCAGAAGTTAATTACATCAAACACCTCAATGTAGTCTTTGCTTTGTTTCAAAAAGACAGTAGACTTAACCCAACCCATATAAGTCTCTATTTAGCATTCTTTCAGATCTGGAATCACAATCGTTTTCGCGAAAGCTTCCACGTAAACCGTGAAGATGTGATGCGCTTGTCTAAAATAGGTTCGAAATCTACATATCATAGATGTACTAGAGAATTGCACCAATACAAATACCTCATCTATGAGCCATCGCACAATCCATTTAAAGGCTCAGTGATTAAGATGCTCATATTCAAGACAACCTCTGGACAAGCTATGGACTTAGGTGTGTCAAATCAAGGACAAGCACTAGTACCTTCTAATAAACAGTATAAACAAATAAAAAACAGTTATAAACTGGAGCTTCCAAGAAGTGAATTAGAAGTTTTAGATTTTTTCAAAAAAGAAAAGTGGCCAGATTTAGAAGCACAAAAATTTTATAATCATTACCAAGCCAACGGTTGGAAAATAGGTGGCAAAATTAAAATGGAAGATTGGCACGCATCAGCAAAAAACTGGATACTAAAAGCCACAGAATTAAAAACAAAAAAAGAGCCGTCCCTAAATAGAGACAACCTACATACAGTAAGAAATAAAGATTACAATCAGCCATTATGAAACATCCAGCAACAGTATTTAATCCACAGCAGCCACATATACTCTTTGAAGGTGCTACACAGTTTAAATTAGGAAGTTTTGATGGCAAAGCCATCTGCTACGATTTCCCTAAAATACTAACCTACTTAGATGCAAAAGGCAAACTACTCTTTGGTAAAAATTTTAAAATCTACGAAGACGATCACGAGCTTTTACTAAAGCTAGCAAGCTACTTTATACAAGACCACAAGTATTGTAAAAAACTAGATATAGATACAGAAAAAGGCATACTCCTATCTGGTCCTGTAGGATGTGGTAAAACCACATTAATGCGATTATTACCGCATCTCGTACCTCACAAAAAAAACTACGCTTTTATACCGGCACGTAATATTGTTTTTGGATTTAACGGTATAGGTTTTAAATTGATTGAGGACTATAGTGATAACAAAGCTTACTGCTTTGATGACTTAGGAGTAGAACACATAGGCAGATATTACGGTAAAGATTGCAACGTAATGGGAGAAATACTCATATCAAGATATGAAGTATTCAAACAAAAAGACATCTTAACCCACATTACAACAAACCTTAATGCAGAAGAACTACAAGAAAAATATGGCGAACGTATTAGATCAAGGATGCGAGAGATGTTTAATCTGGTAGCATTTGGAGAAAATTCACGGGATAAAAGAAAATAATAACGCTAAAGCCTTGTTTTATAACGGATTTATTAAATAATACATCATTATTATAGATAAATATTACGTTTTTACGCATTTATGTCACACTTATTACTATATTTGTGACAGAAAACTAATATAATATAACACATAGATGTATACAGAGCTAATTAAGATAATTGAAGGTGGTCTCAGTCACGATGCAAAGAAGGTGATCAGCTATTCTAAGCACTTAGCTAAGAAGCTTAGAGAAGACGGAGCAGATAAACTTGCTGATAAAATTATGAAAACTATTGAGGGCTCTACGGGAATTCCTGTATTTAAAGATCAACTTTTTGACGCACCTGTAGACAACGACACACGCCTAAACATTGCTGATATAATACTACCTCAAGATATCAAACTAGATATAACTATATCTGAGAGCATTCAAAGTCCTGTAAATAATTTTATTTCATTAGTTAATTCTAAAAATGACATTCAAAGTAAGGGATTAGATATCAATCTTTCAATGTTGTTGTATGGCCCTCCGGGTTGTGGTAAAACAACTTTAGCAAAACATATTGCAAAAGAGTTAGACATACCAATCGTTATTGCGAGATTTGATTCTTTAATCTCATCACTGCTAGGTAACACTGCTAAAAATATAAGAAAACTTTTTGATTACGCAAAGAGTAAACCTTGCATATTGTTCTTAGATGAATTTGATGCTATTGCAAAAGCTAGAGACGACAATCACGAAACTGGAGAATTAAAAAGAGTTATTAATAGTTTACTTCAGAACATTGATGACTTTCTGGAAACAGGTATTCTAATAGCTGCTACTAATCACGAGCAGCTATTGGATAGCGCAATATGGAGAAGGTTTGAAAAGGTTGTTAATGTAAACAAGCCTAATTCAGATGAGATTAAAAATTTAATAAGCAATTATTTGATCAAAGTTGAAGCTAACATTGATACTAATGACAAAAAGTTTGACACACTTTCAACTTATTTTAAAGATCTGTCGCATTCAGAAATAATTAAAATAATGAATAGCGCTTATTACAACTCAATAATCCATAAAAGTGTGTTTGAATATGATGAAATATTCTCTGAATTTTTCAAGTATAAAAACAACAATAGATATACAGCAGATGAAATGATCAGGTTTTTGAATGAAAGTCATATACCTCAAAAACAAATAGCAACTTACTTAGATATATCAATAAGACAAGTCCGTAACGCATTAACAATTGAATAAAATGGCAAAAAAGAATTTACCTATAAAGCTCTTTGAAAAAAGACAAAAAATTGACGATCGTCGCGTTGAAGGCGGCGGTAGTAAATCTATCCCTAAATGGCAATTAGAAGGTGAAGCTTTAGAAGCTAGGGCGACTTCAATATTAGATAAAGTTAATGAACTAGATAACTACTTTACTAATGTAGAATCAAACAGAAGTTTTATACCTGCCACTCTTCGTGTTGATATTGATGATGATGCTATTGCTAAATCCCACAGGTCAGAAATTCAAAAGTTATTTAACGGTTTACATTCGAAAAATAATATTATCGGGTTTATTGATTCTAATAGTGCAATTGTAAAAGTAGATAGTATTGAAGAGAATAATGCTATTAAAAGAAACATAAGAAATTACAATAAAAATGCAAGAGGTATATCTGCAATAGAAGCTGTAGAACCTTATGTGCCATTTATTGAAGATTTAGATGATAATCAAACAGTAAAAATATCTTTAATAGATTACTTAGATCTTGAATTGAATAACGCAGTCAAACAAGTATTTGAAAAATACTGCCAACAAAAAGGCGTAAGAGTGATTGAAACCAATTATTCTCCAGGATTAATTATTTATAAAATTCAAAATGCAACGAAAGCTCAGTTAGATAGCATTAGTGATTTTGAAGCTTTAGAATCGATAACTTTTATGCCTCAATATTCAGTTCAAATGGATTTTTTGGATTCAGATGAAGATATAGACATTAAAAAACCTAAAGAAGGAGAAGAATACCCAGTGATTGGAGTATTAGATTCAGGCATAGCTAATAATAGATATTTAAATCCCTGGTTGTTAGACAGGAAATTTTCTTCTTATCCCGAAGATTTGATAAACAAAGATCACGGCACAGGCGTGTCTAGTATTATTGTTTATGGTGATGAATTGGAAAATAAAAAATGGACAGGTAATTCAGGTTGTATGTTGTTTGACGCAACCGTTTTTCCTGATAATAGAAAAGAATCAATTAGCGAAGACGAGTTAATTGAGAATATAAGAGATGCAATCTCTAGCAATCCAGAAATTAAAATTTGGAACCTTTCATTAGGTACCGCTACTGAAGCAGATATTAGTGAATTTTCAGATTTTGGTAAAGCACTTGATGATATACAGATGGTAAAAGACGTTATTATATGTAAATCAACAGGTAATTGTATCAATTTTAAAACGGGACATCCAAAATCTAGAGTAGCAAAATCTGGTGATTCAATGAGATCTATTGTAGTAGGATCTATAGCACACTCAAAAACGACTGATGACTTATCGGATGTAAATCATCCTTCACCTTTCACTAGAATTGGACCTGGCCCAGCAAATAGTATAAAACCAGATTTAGTTTCTTATGGTGGTAATGCAGGTGTAAAATCAGGAAGTATTGTACAAAACGGCGTCAAGGCAATAGCTCCAGATGGAAGCACAATTAAAACTGTGGGAACAAGTTTTTCAACTCCTCGTGTTACATCGCTACTTTCTGAAATTAATTTTAAAGTAAAAGAAAAGTTTAGTCCTACTCTTTTAAAAGCTTTAGCAATTCATTCTGCAAAATACCCATCGGGTGTTGATTTCCCAATTAATGAAAAAGTAAAGCAAATGGGTTTTGGTGTCGCGACCTCTGCTGATGAAATTGTATACAACGACCCACACGAGATTACACTGATATTACAGGAGAATATCAACAGAGGTGAATTCATCGAAATTTTAGATTTTCCTTTTCCAGAAAGCTTAATTGACGAAAATGGTTTTTTCTATGGAGAAATAAAAGTAACATTAGTAGCTCAGCCAGTTTTAAGAGAAAAACAAGGAGCTGAATATTGCCAATCAAATATCAAGTTGCAATTCGGTACCTACGAAGACATCAAAAGTCGAGATACTACCAAATCAAATATTCTCAATCCTATAGGTCCAGAAGACCCTAAGAATGTAATGTTGGATTCTAACTATGCTGCAACGCATAAAAGAGACACTTCTACTGATTACGCTAGAGAAAGAATGTTACTAAACTATGGTAAAAAATATCAACCAGTTAAAAAATACTCTGTCAATCTTGATGAAATGACAGCAGCAAGACAGAGAGATGCTCTCGCTGGTAATAGGAAGTGGTTTGCTAAAATAAAAGGTGAATATCGAGATTTTGCCGAAACAATGGCTCTTAAAGATGGTGAAGTACTTAATCAAGATTTCACACTTATAGTAACCATAAGAGATACTAAAAGTCAACATCAAGTTTACAATGAAGTATCAAGATTACTGGCAGACAGAAACTTTCTACACTCAAATATCAAGCTGAGAGAAGAAATTAGAATTGATATTGATAATAAGGAATAAAAAAAGCAGGCTTTTGAATTAGAATTTCAGCCTGCCTCTCTAAAAATCTTTGTAGATCCTTTTTTTGACGAGACGAATGTACAGAGACTTTATCAGAGGAAAAAATAAATTCTAAAAAGAGATAGCTTCACTCTTTTTGTTGAAGCTCTAAATCTTTTTATTATGGCTAAAACTGCTGAAGGAAAAAAGATTGTTACCGTAAAGCCTCATACAAAAAAGGTGGGAACAAAAACAGTAAAGGTGCCAAGACACAAGAGATCTACACCTAACTAAAAAGAGCCGCATTATGCGGCTCTTTCCGATTTAAAAAAACCATTATAATGGTCGTTTCAAAATCCCACCTTCTCTTCAAGTAACTCAATTAAATCAGCATCATAGTACTTAAACACGTCAGGGATATCCAAAACATTGATTTTAGAATAATATGTAGAGCCAGTATGTTTCTGTATTTGTGCAAGATGTCGCTGTTCCATCACAAACACTTGGTCTGCCCACTTCAATAAATCTTAAGTCAGTTCTGTAGTACCTTCCTTTCTACAAATCTTAATAGTAGTACCGGCATTCAAAAATTCGTGCACTCCATATTTTGATGAAAAATAGTCTTCAGCAGTCTTCGACCGCTGCTTATTAGCAAAACATATAAATAGCACTTTCATCAATCAAAATATTTCATAATTTCTTCTATTCTGATAACTTTCTCCTTAAAGCAAGACACATCAGCACAAACCACAGTTTCAAAACAGTTTCCATTGAATGTAAAATCATCAATTCCAGAAACTAAAACTCCAATAACTTTATTGGTGGTTAGGTTTAATACAGGAGAGCCTGAGTTTCCTGCAAAGCTGTCGAAATCAGTATAAAAGTATTGTGGCTGAGAGTCATTTATTATGCGAGCATTAATAGTTAATTTCATAGGAAGTCCAAGAGGGTAACCTAACATATAAATTTCGTCCGTATCTTGTACATCCCTCGAATTTCCGACTGGTAGGATAGCTCTGTCTAACGATCTATCAACTTCAAATTCTACAATATCTAATGCGTTTATTTTTCTAGATACAGAAGTGATATTATAAGTATTTTTTTTGTCCACAAAAGATAAGACCTCGCCTAATTTATTGATGGTATAGTATTCAAAAATAACAACATAATCAGAGGGTGGCCTTGTAAATACGTGTTTCGCAGTAAGTAGAGTAATATTAGATTTTACGAAGGCAGTTCCTTCTCCCAGAAGTACTTGATTATTAAAAGGTACATCCTCACAAACATTGTATCTGTCTTTTAGTGTCAGGGAACTATTAATTTGATAAGTGTCTTTGTTTAAAGCTAGTAGTTTCTCTTTTTCAACAATAACACCTACACTTTGACTAGAAGTCAGAATCTTTTTTTGCCAATCACTGTTACTATCAAGCTCAAGTATCTCAATCCTACTGTCATAATCACTAGGCCCTTTTAATTTCTCTTCCTTTTTACCTTTATAAATGAAATAACGTTTTTTTTTAGAGCCACTTACTTTTTCACTTTCACTTTCGCTTAGAAGTTCAGCTTCCTGTGCAAACATTATAATTGTCTGAGTTTCCATAGCATCTTCACTACGATAACTATCAAGTGATGTGGTTACACGCTCGCTTTCAGACTCACTTATAGATTTAGCTGTTGCGCTCATCTGCTCTTGTTCTTGAAGTTGTACTTGCTGCTGTACTTGCTGCTGTGCTTGCTGTTGCGATTCTAAAATCAATGGTTGATTTTGAATTTGTTCAAAGTAAATACCAAAATCTCTATCATTTAAATAAAAAGACTCACTTTCAATTTTTTCAATACTCCTTTCTTTAGACTTGAATTCTTCTGTAGGTAATTGCAACTGCTGCATTAATTTATATACATCCATACTAGAAACAGTATCGCTTTTGAAAATATAACCTTTGACTCGGTCTTTTTGTAATCTTTGATTTGATTTTTCTTTTACCTCAGTATTCTGAGAATACATAAAAGATACAAAGAGAAAGAGGCATAAACCAATAAATTGTTTCATCTTATTTTCTGTATATACTATATAAAGGGATGTCTACAACTAATCCTACACCTATTCTAAAAGAATCTTTAATCGTATTCGTTATAGCGCCTTCGGAATTTTCTTCAAAATCTAATTGAGGGCCATATTGAGTACCTATATTTATTGAAATTGGGCTATCTCCTAATGGTGTACTATAATATAATCCTGGTGCCAAAATATTTTCAAATGTATAATCAGATATTGTTCGAGTTTCGTCTGCATTATCAAATCTCAATCGAAATGGCGCGGCTATATCAATTACACTTACAAAAAAGCTTCCTTTACCTGTAAATTTTGGCTTTATAGTTATACCAACAGGTGCAGTAATTCCTACAGCAAAGGCACTTTCATTACCTTCATATCCGTTTAAATCTAAACCAAAGATTAAACCTGGATAAGTATCAAGACCTACATAAATATTAGCTTTCTGCTTACTCTTATAGCTGCCTTGTGGCATAGCAAAGGCACTTATGGCCTTCTCAACACCTTCTGAATCTTTAGCGTTGGCTACATTGGCATAAAAATTTAAAACTCGGGCTAATTCTTCAGTGATATCAAAGTTTAAATCACTTTTTTCGGTTAAGTCAACTCCTAATGATAAAGCGTCAAAAAGAACATTATTATATCTCTTCTTTCTTAAATCTAAAAGTAATTTATTTGCAAAATGGGCGGTTGAAAAATATTTTTCTAAATCAACAGAAATTGTAGTTGAAGTAGCTGTTGTTCCTACGTTTTCTTCAGGGGCTACTGGATTGCTTATTGAGAAATCGGTTCTAATTTCGATGTATGTTCCATATGAATCTTCAATAAAATTAATTATGTCCTCTACATAAATATGAACTGTTTCAGGTTCAATCTTAGTTTCACTATTTTGACTTGCTATTCTAATTTTTCTCGCATTTTGATAGATTCTTTCTGCACTTGCTAAAATTCTTCCAATATCTTGTTGAACATTATAAAGTTTACTTATGCCATTTTCTAGATCATCTACACTAATATTAGTCATCAATTTATCAGTAGGGAACCCATCTATGAAATAATGATATTTTGATTGATTGTGAAGAAACCCAAAATATAATAAGTTGTAATTAATATCTGTACTATAATTAGATAAGAATTCGAGACTCACAAAACGTCTTTCACTATTGGAAACAATAGTTAAAGAATGTACCAATAGAGAAACCGCATTTAAATTTTCATAAGCTGTTTCCTCTTTTGTAACTTCAAATAGTAATTCCTTCAATTCTTTATCCCGACTTAAAATATCTATTAATTCAACAGGGTTCTTAGTCTTATTTAATTGATTAATAAACTCTACTCCCTTAAGAGCAAGTTTAAGTTCTGGCTTATCTTTAAATCGATTACTTTCTTTTAATTGAGGAATATTAACAAGTAATTGGTCAAAGTCTTTTTCTAAATTCTCCTTCAGATCATTACCTAGATTATTAATATTAGTTAATTGATAGTCTTTTAAAAACCTAGTAGTTGTTGGAAGTATAATTTGAAGTTCAGCCAATAATTGTTGTTTTTTTTGTTGACTTTTTAATTCCTCTAAACATTTTGCCTTTTTTTTTGGATCTTCAATTTTAGAACAATCAGTGAGTTCAACATATTTTTTGAGTTTATCAAAAGCATACACTTGTAGTTCCTGCTTCGTTCTATTTGCAATAAAACCACTTAATCCATCAATAAATGTTTCTAACGCAAGATCTCCACCGAGTATAGGTAAACTCTTATTTATATTATTTATTGAAGACGCTCTTGCATATTCATCTGTCATACTTGCGTAAGATTGCTCATACTTTTTTGAAAACCGTTTAAGTATCTCTTTTACATAAGGGTTAGAGGATGAACAATCTTTGAGATTTGTTAATTTCAATGAATCAGCACTAAAATTAATTTTTTCTATATCTAACCTAGCAGTTAATATATTTTGATTGTATTCATCAATTTTAATAGCACTAAAAGATGACTTATTTTCTTTTAATAATTTTTCATTTAATTCTGTTATAAGAGATTTATTTTCACTTATTATATTGTTGTGATATTGTATGGCCTCCAATAATCCAACCTCCTTTTCTGGACTCCCAACTTTAGTATTATAAACCTCTAATTTACAATCGTATATATACCTTCTTAATAGAGATATAACCTTCTTACGATCTCTATTCATTTCTTCTTTAACCTTAGATATATCCACAAGACTATAATCCTTATGTATAAGGTCAGTTAATGTTGCAGCATCTCCCGCTACTGGGGCATTTCGTTGTGAATAAGCAACGACTGAAATTATTAAAAATAGTAACGTAAAATATTGTTTCATAACGGGTTAGTTAAGTTTAATTTATAAATCTAATTAATTCTGTCCATTAAACAATACCCATTAATAGGTATTTTACTTGTACCTAATTAATAGTTATATAACGCATTACAGTATATTAATACACAATAATTTCTATCTTTAAACTCAAAATCCCTTTGAAATGAACAGGATAAAAGAAGTCTTAGAGCAGAAAGGAATTAAGCAAGTATGGCTTGCAGACCAGTTAGGTAAAAGCTTTAACACGGTAAATGGATATGTTCAGAACCGTGCACAACCGAGCTTAGAAGTATTATATAAGATTGCTAAAATCTTAAATGTAGACCCAAAAGAACTATTAAAAACAACTAGCATCAACTCATAAATGGCAAAAACAAAAAGCACTTTTGAACAAGATTTGTTCAAAGCAGCAGACAAACTGCGTAAGAATATAGACGCAGCCGAATACAAACACGTAGTATTAGGTCTCGTATTCTTAAAATACATTTCAGAATCCTTTTCTGAACTCTATGATAAGTTAGATGCAGACGAATGGAGCGATCCAGAAGATAGAGACGAATACATTGCAGAAAATACCTTCTTCGTGCCTAAAGTAGCACGTTGGAGTCACATACACGGTCAAGCAAAATTGCCAACTATTGGCCAGACGCTAGACGAGGCAATGGAAGCTATAGAAAAAGAAAACAAAGAATTAAAGAATGTACTACCACAGGTATATGGTAAAGCAAACCTAGACAAAACCGCCTTAGGCGAGCTCATAGATTTAATTTCCAATACGGAGTTACAAGCCGAAAACGAAAACTCAAAAGACCTCTTTGGTCGTGTATATGAATATTTCTTAGGTGAGTTTGCCAATGCCGAAGGTAAAAAAGGAGGACAATTCTACACACCTAAAGCGATTGTAAAGTTAATGGTAGAGATGATAGAACCATACAAAGGGCGTGTATATGATCCTGCAAGCGGTTCTGGTGGTATGTTCGTGATGAGTGAGAAGTTTGTAACCGAGCATCGAGGTAATATCAAAGATATTACGGTGTACGGGCAAGAAAGCAACCAGACGACCTGGAAACTATCTAAAATGAACCTCGCCATACGCAACATCAACTCAAAATTTGTGGCGTGGAATACCGAAGGCTCTTTCTTAAAAGATGCACACCCAGATTTGAAAGCAGATTTTGTAATAGCAAATCCACCATTTAATCAAAAAGATTGGGGAGTTGATATACTACAAGAAGACGGTCGCTGGCAGTATGGCGTTCCGCCTAATGGCAACGCAAACTATGGTTGGTTACAGCATATGTTATATCATACGGCACCAGGTGGTGTGGTGGCTACCGTATTGGCAAACGGCTCCTTGAGTTCTAATACTGCTGGTGAGGGCGATATACGTAAAAACTTCATAGAGCATAATCTAGTAGAATGTATCGTTGCATTACCCAAACAACTGTTTTATAATACTGGTATTCCTGCGTGTATTTGGTATTTACGTCGTAATAAAACACGTAAAGAAACACTGTTTATAGATGCCTCAGAAATGGGTTATCTAGAAGATAGAGTACACAGAAATCTATCAGATAAAGACGATGAGAAAAAACGAGGTAACTTTCACGAGAACGGCAACGGCGACATCCAGAAAATTACAGAAACCTATCACAATTGGCGTAAAGATGAAAACTATAAAGATGTAAAAGGCTATTGTAAAAGTGCCTCACTAGAAGAAATACAAAAACACGATTACATACTCACACCAGGTCGCTATGTAGGCATCCCAGATGAAGAAGATGACGGCATTCCTTTTGAAGAAAAAATAGTAACACTTACGACCACGTTAAAAGAACAAATGGATAAAGAAGCAGACCTTAATGAAAAAATTGCAACGCAACTAGAAAAAATAGGGTTTAGCTTATGAGTAGTATAGATAATAACGCTTTCGCGAAAGCGGAAACAGATGTATTAATTGATGGATGGATAAATACAGAATTAGAGGCTATTTGTGATATTAAATATGGCAAAGATCATAAGAAATTAAAGGAAGGGGTTATACCGTGCTATGGTTCTGGAGGTATAATGAGATATGTTGAAAAGGGGCTTTATAGAAAACCTTCAGTTTTAATTCCGCGAAAAGGAACACTTTCAAATTTGTTCTACATAGATGAACCTTTTTGGACAGTTGACACTCTATTCTATACTCAAATTAATGAAGAAAAAGTAATACCTAGATATCTATATTATCTTTTAAAAACGTTTAATTTAGAAGACCTAAATGTTGGTTCTGCGATACCTAGCTTAACAACTTCTGTCTTAAATAAAGTTTCATTAAACATTCCAAATAATTTAAGTGAACAAAAATCAATAGTTAGAATTTTGAAAACTTTCGATGATAAAATAGAACTATTGAAAGCTCAGAATGAAACTCTAGAAACAATAGCACAAACATTATTTAATGAATGGTTTGTAATAAATCCAGAAGAAAAGGAAGTTGAAAATAATTGGTCTTTAAAGTCGCTAAATGAAATCTCATTTAATCATTCTGAGACATACAAATTTGATGATGGTAAAGTTGTTTTTATTAATACAGGAGATGTATTAAAAGGACAGTTTTTGCATAACAATTTATCTGACCCAAAAAGCTTACCGGGTCAAGCAAAGAAAGCAATTTACAAACACGACATTTTGTATAGTGAGATTCGTCCTAAGAACAAGAGATTTGCATTTGTAGATTTTGAACAAGATAACTACGTGGTATCTACAAAGTTTATGATTATTAGACCAAAGGAGGGTTTTAGTCCTTTTGTATTGTATCAAATATTCAAGAATCAATCAATGATTGATGAATTTAATCTAACCGCAGAAGCCAGATCTGGCACTTTTCCGCAAATTACTTTCGATTCAATTAAAAATATAAAAGTTGCTCTACCTCCGAAAGATATTTTGTGTGATTACGAAGCAATTGTTAGATCAATAATGGATAAGAAAAGAAACAACAACTTACAGGTTATTGAACTTAAAAAAATGAGAAATACAATTTTACCCAAACTAATGAACGGAAAAATTAGAATCAAAGAATTTCAGAAATAGAATATGTTAGAAGAGGCAAAAGACATAGTGACAGAAACAGCAAAAGACATACAAGAAGTCGTAAAAGAACGCTTTTACAGCCCAATGTATTTCTATTTTTTCATTGCGTGGGTTATTACAAACTGGAAGTTTGTATTCGCACTATTGTTCATTGACAGTGATGATATATACGGTGAAAAATTAGATTATCTCATCAATTTTTATCCTTTAGAGGGTTTCTGGTTGTCAGTTTGGACGATAAGCAAATTAGTTTTAATTCCCGCGCTCTCTTCATATATATTCGTCTGGTGGTTCAGCCTATTAGCTGAGAAATTCTTTAAACGTAATGCCGAGTTTAGATTAAATAAACTAGCCATAAAACGCACACTTGAATATGATGCAAAACGTAAAGAAAGAACCGAAGAAATAGAAATCAGAGAATTAGAAGTAGGAGAACAAGTAGTAAAACTTGCAGATAATCCAGAGTTTAATGATAATTATGACAGTCTAAATGAAATAGTAGAGTTATCTGGTACTGCTTTTAGGCCTAGTGAATTACTGTATAGTACAGATTATGATTTGTATATAGAAACGCTAAATGAATTTCTAAATAACCCAATTACTGTTGATCACGGTTAGTTAAAAAAAAGTCAAACTTTTTTATTTTTTATACTATTTATTAACAAACAGAAATTATGGGATTAAAATTAATAGAGGATAGAGAATTTGAAAGAGATTATGAATTAGATGATGATGGGCGAGAAATAACGATTGTTTTTGATGAATGGGATTATACATTCTCTTTTAGAGAAAATGGTGAAAGAATAGGTGATGAATTTGTTTTTATTGATGAATCAGGAAATGAAGAAAAGTACTTATTGGCTAGAATGTTTAGTCCATTTCCAGGGTCAGGTATAGGTCAAGCAGTACTAGAAATGTTTATTGATATTACAGGCGCTAGCATATATACACGTAGAAATGACGGTATCGTTAGAGATGATGGCTCTAATTTAATAGATGGAGCTCCAAGATTCGTTGCAAAAATGCAAAAGTTGGGATTAATTGAAGAATGGGACTAAATATGAATGAAAATACAATAGAATTATCTTTAATCGAACAACTAGTAGCTCAAGGTTACACTTATCATTATGGTTCAGATATTGCTGCATATAGCGAAAATCCACAACGAGAAAACTTTAGTTCGGTAATTCTAGAAAATCATTTTAAGCAATCACTTAAAAAACTAAATCCAGACCTTCCAGAGTCTGCACGTGTTGAGGCATTTCAAAAAGTGATCAACTTAGGTACAGAAGACCTAATGGAAAACAACGAACGCTTCCATACACTATTAACCAATGGTGTTACGGTAGAGTACACAAAAGAAGGACGTGTTAAGGGCATCAATGTAAAGTTACTAGATGTTGTAAATCCTGAGAACAATAGTTTTTGGGTAGTTAATCAATTAGTAGTTAAAGAAAATAATAATGAAAAACGTTTTGATATAGTCATCTATATAAATGGCTTACCACTTGTCTTTATAGAGCTTAAAAGTGCGCTAAATGAAAAGGCAACATTACGCAAAGCGTACACACAAATTCAAAACTATAAAAAAGCAACACCTAGCATATTTTACTACAACGCTATTTGTGTTATAAGCGATGGTATCGAGGCAAAAACCTCTAGTGTATCAGCTCCCTTTTCTCGTTATCTAAGCTGGCGTGCACCGGAGACTTTAGAAAAAAACAACAAACAACACAAGCCAGATCCTCGCACAGAGTTACAAGTCCTTACAGCTTGTATGCTAGACAAAACGGCTTTAGTCCAACTCATACGCTACTGTACAGTATTTGAGCAAGAAGAGAAGAAAGATGAAAAATCAGGATTAATATTTCAAGTTAAGATCAAGAAGGTTGGTGCCTATCATCAATATTACACCGTTCAAAAGGCAATTGCTCAAACCATTAGAGCAACCGATGCCAATGATGGTGATAGAAAAATTGGTGTCGTATGGCATACACAAGGAAGCGGTAAATCCTTATCAATGGTCTTCTATTGTGGCCAGGTCATTGTAAACGAGCAAATGCACAACCCAACAATTGTTATTCTTACAGATAGGAATGATTTAGACGATCAACTATTTGGCACTTTCGGTAATTGTAAAGAATTATTAAGGCAAACGCCAGTACAAGCCAATAATAGAGAACATATTAAGGAATTGCTCAAAGTTTCTGGTGGTGGTGTGATTTTCACAACCATTCAAAAATTTGCACCTGCAGAAGGTAATGTATTTGACACCCTATCTAATCGTACAAATATTGTTGTTGTGGCGGATGAGGCGCATAGAAGTCAATACGGGTTTAAAGCAAGAGAAGTAGAAACAGAAGAAGGTTCAGAAATTAGATACGGTAATGCAAAATACCTACGAGATGCATTGCCTAAAGCTTCCTATTTAGGCTTTACAGGCACACCTATAGAAAAAGAAGATAAAAATACACCTGCAGTATTCGGTGATTACATAGATGCCATCTACGACATTAAAATGGCAGTAGAAGATGGTGCCACAGTACCCATAAACTATGAGTCTCGTCTAGTAAAAATCAAGTTAGATGAAAAAACAGCTGCAACAATTGATGCAGAAATAAACGAAATTTCTGATGTAACAGAAGAGCAATTAGAAAAGGCCAAAAAGAAAACAGCGACAATAGATGCGGTAGTAGGTCATCCAGGACGTCTTCAAGATATAGCCAAAGACATTGTCTCTCATTTTGAAGCACGTCAAGAAGTTTTCGAGGGTAAAGCTATGATTGTTGGTATGACACGTACAATCTGTGCTTTATTATACAATGAAATTATCAAGCTACGTCCAGAATGGCATCATAATGATTTAGATAAAGGCATCATTAAAGTCATTATGACAAGTACTAGTGATGACGATCCTATTTTACAACCGCACCACACCACAAAAAAACAGCGTAAAGATCTTGCAACAAGAATGAAAGACACCAACGATGAATTAAAGTTGGTCATTGTAAGAGATATGTGGCTTACTGGTTTTGATGCTCCTAGTTTACACACATTGTACGTAGACAAAAAGATGCAAGGTGCTAACTTAATGCAAGCCATAGCAAGAGTGAATCGGGTGTATAAAGATAAACCAGGAGGCTTAATTGTTGACTATATCGGGATTGGTCAAGACTTACGTAGTGCAATGGCGACCTACTTACAAAGCGGTGGTGAAGGTGCTCCAGTCGTTGATATTAAAGAAGCTATTGCAGGAATGCTAGAGAAGTTTGAAATCATAGAACAAATGTTCAATGGTTTTGATTATAAAGAATACTTTGAAGTAGATACTGCAAGACGTTTACAAATTATTCTAGCAGCTCAAAACTTCATACTCTCAAGCGAAAATTTAAAAGACAGATTCTTAAAAGAAGTAACGCTCCTATCCAAACTTTTTGCAATGGCTATTCCTAATAAAGCAGCAAATGAGATTAAAGATCAAGTTGCCTTTTTTCAGTCCATTAAAAACAGAATCAATAAGTTCTCTGGTAACAACATAAAATCAGATTACGAGGTAGAAACTGCTATAAAACAAATCATAGATGACAAACTTGCAAGTGATGGCATTGTAGATATTTTTGAAGCAGCGGGTATTGAAAGTCCATCAGTGAGCATACTATCAGACGAGTTCCTTTTAGAAGTCAAGAATATGCAACAAAAGAATGTTGCATTTGAGTTACTAAAGAAACTACTTAGTGATGAGGTTCGTGTGCGTAAAACTAAAAATATAGCACAAGGAAAGCGTTTTTCTGAAATGTTGGAATCTGTGGTGAAACGCTATCATAACAATCAAATAGACTCAGCGCAAGTATTACAAGAGCTTTCAGAAATCGCGAGAGAAATGCGATTAGAAGACAACAAGAGTCACGAGTTAGGTCTAAGTCCAGAAGAATATGCTTTCTACAGCGTACTTTCTCAAAACGATTCTACTAAGATGTTAGATGATCAAAAGATGAGGGAGCTCATCCATACCATCGTAGATGTTGTGAGAAAAAATGCAACAGTAGATTGGAGCAAACGTGATGATGTGCGAGCAAAACTAAGATTAACAGTAAAGAAAATATTAATGCGTTATGGCTATCCACCAGATCTAGCAAAGCTAGAAGCAGATAGAGTACTAGCGCAAAGTGAAAACCTAGCAGAGTTTTTTACAGGGAAATAATAATTCATTATGATTGAAAATAAAGACATATTAAAAAACTCAGTATTAGAAGATTATAAATTTTACGATAGACGTTATGAGCAGATAAGTCTAATTGTAGCAGGTTTTGGGTTATATGGATGCCTAGAGTTTAGTAAAATGTTAATTAAAGCACAGGAATCCTTGACAGATTTTGTACTAACAAGTGCTATTCTATTCGGTATTAGTGTGGTTTTATCGTTATTCAATCTTAGAATAGAAAAACAAATTAGAGCTTATTATGTTGGCCTATTATTAGGGTATTCAGAAACAAAAAAGGAATCAATACTAAAGTCTATAAGATTAGAGAATATTGGTAAAATATCTAGTTGGATAAATCTAATAGTAATGATAGCCGCAATACTTTATCTAGTACTAAGCGCGGTGGAAGTTCATAATATTATTTACTAAAACACATAAGGTTTATGAACTACTGGCATATACAAATGCAACCTGATGATAAGTTACCTAAAGAGGTTCTTTTAGAAGTTATAACTACAAGAAACATAATAGGTTTAGGAGAAGCGTGGGAAGATAAAAACGGTGAACCTGTACCTGATCCTACATATTTTAAGAGAGATATGCGAATTGGTGATATTGTTATGGTTAGAGAAACAATAACACCTCTAGCACTAGTTGAAATAGTGAGCGATGCTTTTATTGAAGAAAATGCTGATTATAATTTTGACTGGTTTAAGCTTAGACGAAAAGTAAATGTATTAGATATATACAATAACAATTCACACAAAAATCTTCTCGAAACTACTTTAAATAAATTTGACAAAAATCATATACAAGCTCCAGGCACACTTACACTATGTCAAGGTAAAAATGCTACAAACATCTTTATTAAGAAGTGGTACAAACAAATAATGAACGACAAACTAATGGACAATATAAAAATATCTAAACAAAGGCAATTAGAGATAAAGGAGCTATGGACGACATATAAAAATCAAGTATCTGATACTGAAAGGAAGTACATAGAATCTGAAGTAGATGTTTTACTAAATGATTGGAAATTATATAAAGACAAAATTTTAAACAATAGTATATCATTAGATGATTATACCAACAGAGTTCATAATGCTACGGCTGTATTACCTGGTGGCTACCTTTGTAATTTCTTAGAGCGTACAACTAAAACTGTTTTTGGATCTTCAAAACCTGGTACTGCAAATAATTTTGGCGTAAAACTTAATGATGACAATCATACCTTTTCCATTGGTAAAGAGGATTTAAATGCCGATAGAACAAAAGCTGAAAATTATTTCAACAATGAAATAAAAAGCCTTCTTCATAAAATAGTTACTAGTGATGCCATTCATTTAAAGATTCAAAACGTGGAGGAAAGTAATTATGCTGCAAAACAGGTGTTACGAAAACTTTCAGTTTTAGATAATTTATATGATTTTGTTTTTATTTACTCAGACAATACAATCGATAATTTACACAATGAATTAATTGACTTAGAAACGTTTAATAATTTAGGTAAGAACTATGAAATACGTAAAGTCCTAAATGAGGTTCTAGACATAGCAGACACACCACTAGAAAATGTACTCTTATCAAGGTTTCTTTGGAAGTATAGTAACACTCAGAGTATTGCAGATATTAATACTCCTAATGTCATTTTATATGGACCGCCAGGAACAGGTAAAACGTATGCAGTAAAAAACAGTTTGGATTTTTTATGTCAAGGCGATAAGAGCAGATATGAATTTGTTCAATTTCATCCATCATTTACTTATGAAGATTTTATTGAAGGTATAAAACCAAAAGGAGTGACTTCAAATGGTAATATAAAATTTGAGCTTGTAGATGGCATTTTTAAGAAATTCTGTTCTAAAGCAAAAGCAGATTTATCAAACAATTATTATTTTATTGTTGATGAAATAAATAGAGCGAATTTATCGTCTGTATTCGGAGAGACGCTGTTATGTCTTGAGAAGGATTACAGGCACGATGGCGTGAGTGACGAAAATCTTATAAAAACACAATACTCAGCATTAATTGAAGATATGATTAAGGATGATCCTTCTAATCAAGGGCTAGCTTATCACTTCGTTAACGGCAATGCATATTTTGGAGTTCCTAAAAATGTGTTTTTTATTGGTATGATGAATGATGTAGATAAGAGTATAGACGCTTTTGATCTAGCACTTCGTCGTCGCTTTAAATGGTTGAGAAAGGACTGCGATTATGATGTGATTGAAAATGAAGTTAAGTTTAGGAACGGTGACAACTTTAACAACATAGTTTATTATACCAAAGCTTGCATAAAATTAAATGAGTTCATAAGTAAAGAGTTGGGTATGGGTAAATCTTATGAGTTTGGGCATTCATTCTTTATGAAGATTTCTCATATCTCTAACACAAAAACAATCACGAGGAAAAATCTTAATGTATTATATACACTACATCTAAGACCTACCTTAAAAGAATACCTAAGATCAATGTTTGCTGAGAGTGATTTAGATAATAAATTAGAAGAAGCCTTATCAATTTTTCAAAAACCTATAAATAAATAGTGGATGAAAATTAGTGTTCCTACAAACCATAATTTTTATGAAGAATGTGCCTTAAATGAGGTGCAATTAAAGGAACAATTTGGCACACGTAAAGTTTCTGATTTTAAGAAACTAAAGGAGCAATTATTTAGTTCAACTTACACCTTTTCTAATAAAAATAGGAGTTTAAAAAAACTTCAAATATTTGGTTTCAAAAATAACCGTAACAGACTGCAAGATGAGGAAGAATTAATCTTAAAGTTATACTCAAAAGAGAATGATTCTTTTAGCAAAGAGTTTATTATTCAAACTGGACTGTTCGCTGGTGTAGTATATCACAAAGGTTATCAATTTAATATTGTCACGCCTTTTGGCGATACATTTTTAAAACGAATGCTAAATTTTGTAAATGATATTTACATTGATAATAAATTAACCAATGCAAATAAGACACAAGACATTAACGAGTTTCAAAATATTATAGCATATCTGTTTATTCAGTCTTTAGAAAAAGCAGCAGTTTTAGGTCTTCCAAAAGTATATCAAACAACAAAAGAACGTAGTAATAAAGTAAGAGGGAAAGTTGACATTAACAGTTATATAAGGCAAGATATTCCATTTACTGGAAAGCTCACATCAATCTACAGAGAACAAAAATATGTTCAAGAAATTATTGATGTACTTTACGTAGCTTGTTTGACTCTTGAAAAGAAATTTGGCAAAGATATTCATCAGAAAATATTAGGTGTATTTCAGTTGTTGAAGCAGCATTACTCAGGTGTCTTTCCTCAGTCATTAATAATTAAAAAGGCAATAAACCACAGTGTTCTTCAAAACCCAGTTTTCCGCTCATTTAGAAAAGTATTGGAATATGCAGAGATAATTTTAAAAGAGCAAAACCTTTTAATGTCTAACATAGAAAACAAGTTAACTACAACCGGATACTTATTTGATATCTCTCAGCTTTTCGAAGTCTATTTAGAGAAGTTGTTAAGCCGCTATTTTAAAGATTGGTATGTTTCGGGTCAAGAAGAGATACAAGTTTATGAAGGCTTGTTTTTTAAAAGAAAAATGTTGCCTGATATTCTTTTAAAACATAAATACTCCAACAAAATAATAGTCTTTGATGCTAAGTTTAAAACGATGAGGTTGCAGAAAAGAGATTTAGATAGGAGCGATTTTTATCAAATTCATTCTTACGCTCAATATTATGCTCCTAATAATATTATCGCTGGTTTAATCTACCCTTTGCGAAAACAACTGAATATAGATAAATCACACGCTGCAAACATCTTTAATAATCCATTTCACAAGTCTAAGTTTATTGTAGATGGTATATATGTAAATAGGGAAATGTCTCTTGAAGATATAAGAGATAGTGAAAACAAATTCCTATTTAGAATCGAAAAAACAATCAATGAGGTGCTATCATTATCAGATAACCTAATAGATCATTAATACTCTAAAACGTCAATATCTAGAAATGCATAATTTTCAATATATAATTTTACCTCATTAACTTTTAAAAACAATAAAAATGAGTAAATCAAAAATGACAACAAATGCAGCATCCCGTATTCAAAGTGCAACGGCAAAATCAGGTAATGGTTCCGTATCTAAAGGTTCTTTTGCCGCAAGAGCATCTCGAGCAGCAGCTACTAATTCTAAAAAATAGTTAAGCTTTGCCAAAACGTCAAGGAACAACTTTACCAGAATTAGAAAGACTCTTATGCCAACCGGGGCATAGATGGAAAAACCGTGGGCATATGCTTTCGGTTTTTCTTTGTGGTGCAGTGTTTGGAGAGCATTTTCACTCTACAAGAAACGCCTTAATCTATATGATGCATATGTCTAATTGGATTGAAATAGGACCATTAAAACCTCACAAAACAATTACAATTCAAGAGATTGCTAAAACCATTGATTTATTTATTCCCGATATTGTTGATTATGAAATTGTTTATAAACTATTTGGTACTTCTAGAAATACCTTCAAAACCAAATATGACAAATATCTAAATCTGCCTAAAAATCCTACCACAGGGGATATTATTATTGCGATGAATAAATGGACAGATAAAAAATGGCAAATCATACAGCCAATAAAGAAAAAAGACATTGCAGCTTTAAAAGGAATGCATCATAAAAAACTAAGTGAACAAATAAATGAAATACCTCAACTCAGACACTTTTTAGAAATATCAAATCTTACCTACAAGCAAATCAAAGGTTTCCCGCCTTACCTAGTTGAAGAGTATTTTGAGGAAATAGGTGAACCAGAAAAATATCAAGAATTAGTAGAAAGTTTAGGAAGAGACATCTTAAAGTAAGTCCCCACTTTCAGCACTTACTTATTCTCTCGTTCCGCAAGCTGCACTTATTCATTCGCTAGAGCTTCCAGCTCGCCCTCAATACTCGTTATGTCCATTACGCACCTACCTAACAGATAGACGCTTCATTACCACAACCAGTATTCTTTGCCAACGCGCAACTTACTTATCCATTATCATTTTTATTGTAATAAACAGTAGTACTAGCATTAAAATTCGTGAAGGCAGGTAATAAGGTGTTCGTCAGTCGCTCCATTTAGTTCCATAGTACATAATCACAATAACTCCTATCGTCGTTTTTGTGCTTACCGTAAATACTACTGCTGCGGCGAAACGTCCTCGCAGCAGTATTTACTTGCACTATTACACACATTACACTATTCCTCACCCATAGCTACTCTTATACCTTAATATCCAAAGCTGTTTTGTGCTACGCACAAGTATTTAAGTTTAAGGTATAACCGCTATTTAATGTTTTGCGAGCCTGCGTGTCGCTGCGGGCTTAAACGGTGTCACATTTTTTGATACCAATTCAATAAACTTTCTTCATTAAAGAACGTCCTACAGCCATACCACCTGCGGATGGTACCGCTTCCGTCCTAGTAAGTAAGAGCTATGTATTCCCTCCGCGTATTCCTATCGTCAAACGCTACACTCACACACAGCACTAACCTATTCTAATAAACACCCAGATTAACATTCAACCAAATCAAAAAACTGCGCCACCTAGTGTTTGCAACATAGTCGTGAGCGCCTTTCGTACCTACAGGCGATCACTCACAACACTCTTGCTAATCTCGCAGGCGGCTCGCGCCTTTTGGATTACCTGCTTAATTAAGTTAACTTGTAATAAATTAAATTAGAATGTTATTAGAAAGTGAATTTCTGTTTTTAGATACTAGCATATTCCAAGCTCAAAATTTTACCGAAGGAGAAGAAATAAATAAATTATTTAAAACCTGTGCTGATGAGGGCATTAATATCTGCATAGTAGATATAATCCATAGAGAATGTCATAAAAGAATTGAATCTATTTTAACTAGAGCAAAAACCTTGTATAAACAAGCAAACACAAACTTTAGCAAAGAAGGTCGAGTACTTAGGCTGCTTGAAGACTATAACTCATTTAATCCTTTACCGAAAATTGATATTGTAAAAGAACACGCTCGTATATGTGAAATATTTGATGCTTTTTTAAAGAAATATAATGTATCCATTATATCATCTGACAACAGTTCTATAGCAGAAGTATTTGAGCAGTATTTCACAAAGAAGTCACCATTCGGTCAAGGGCAAAAGAAAGATGAATTTCCAGATGCTTTCGTATTAAATACTATAGAAATATTTTGTAAAGAAAGAAAATGTAAAGCCTTCCTTTTATCTCAAGATAATGATATGCTTACTTATGAATCTGAAAGAATTATAAGTCAAAACGGTATAGCAGATATGCTTAATAGTATTGTCAATGCAAAAGAAGCATACAAGTCTTTATATGAGTTAGTTAACGACGACCTAAATAATACAACATTTATTACTACAGCTGACTTAGAAGGTAACGAAGATGCTTTTTCGGTATTATTATATGAAGAACTAATTTCTGACCCACACTATTTAGAAGCTGAGTATGAACCTGGTGAAATAAATAATTTCACTTACATTAATTCAATAATAACTTCTTTAGATGAATATGCTGTAGAGGCACAGATAAAAGGATATGTAGATATTATGATTCCAATGTATTATAATGATTTATCTTCTGCTTTTTACGACCGTGAGGATGGACGATATTATAATGTGACTAATATATCAGAACAGAGTATTTATCAGTTAGAAGTTACTTTTCAAGCTTTATTTGAATTTGATTATGATGGTAACGAGATAAAGAATTTTAAATTTAGTACAATATGGGAACTTGATTTAATAGATTGGGAAAAGACAGATGAAAATATAACTGAAAAATCAGAATACGGAGAATGGTAAATAAAAAAAGGGCACAAATATAGTTGGCTTCCATCGGCCACTACAATAATGCTATAAAGCTCAAGCCTAAAGGTTTTGAAAAAAATAGCACGCCTTAGGGCTATACTATTTTGTTTCAAACCTTTCCCGAGCGCGCGATTTTTTCCAAAAAGCTTGACAGCATTGCCACGCCACTAGAGAAATTGCTTTCTTTTTTTTGTTTTTCTTTTAAAATAATACAGAAGGGTTTTGTGATACAATGAAAATTTCGGAATAAAAAAAGAGCCTCTTCGGAAGCTCTTCTTTATTACTTTTTCTTCTTTCTCGGCACTTGTCCAGACCGTAATCGTAGTAGCGTATGATGCAGTCTTTTTACGAGTAATGAAACCACATAGCTAATTACAGCGCCTATTGCGGCCATAAGTGCAGTCTTAATGAGGTCATCTGATGTGATATGAATCCACGCAGAAGATAACGTCCCACCGAGTACTGAAAACTTGATATGTGTCACATTTTGTGTCACTTTATTCAGCATCAGATACGGAATCTCTTCCATCTATTTTGGGAATCTCTGTCTTCTCATCAATCGTTACTGCCTGACTTACTGCAGTAGCAACTGTTCCGGCAACAGTCATATAAGTTGCTACGGTTACCAGGACAGCTGGCAAACTAATAGGTGCTGCGATAATCGCGCCACCTGCGGTAGCTAACGCGATACCGATGTTACGCAAAGTTCTGAAGAACTTTGGCGTTGGTTTTTTATAACGTTCTACAATATTCATTGTCTTAAGATTTAATAGTTAATAATACTTTTTCGTTTCTGTCAAAGGCTTGATAGCATAGTGACACCAATTTTTGAAGTAATGGCTTTGAATTGATTCCTTTTCCTATGCCTGTTAACTGCGTTACAGGCGCAATACAGCCACGTAGCTCACGCTTCGCGTTATTAGCTGAATGCAGAAGTATAAGACTGCGACCTTTCACATCTACGATGTATAAGTGATGCTTAAACTTCGCCGAATACCTCGCTTTCAGCTCGTATACGCCTTCAGCAATACAGGACACGTTTCTTTGGTTATTCAACCAGGGCAATTCAATAGCAAAACCTAAAAACAGGCCATTATAGAAGAGAGCACTGTTAGTGCCCTCTTTATAATAGGTCCTATGCAACAACACATTCATTTAGACAGAATCTATTCTCGCAACTGCAAGAGCGTTAAATGCACCGTTTTTCAACGGATACATTTGTCCGTTTACTTCTTGATAAAACTCAATACCTACAACCTGCAGCACTGGAAGTGATGAATTTGCAGTAAGTGCAACGCTTAAAGCGATAGCGGCTGTATTTGCTCCATTATATGGAAGAATAGCAGTTTCATCACTCTCAAAAATTGAAGCCTCATTAGCGAAGTCAAGTTCAGCTGCACCCATCACAACTTTGAAATGAGTGGTGCCACCAGGAGCAGCTATTCGCACCGAAGGTGCAAATGGCGCTATTGTAGCATCTACATCTCCTGTTGCACGATCATATGCTGTCGCATATGGCGCAAACAGTGTAGAACCTAACTTTCCATTCACATTGAACTCAAAGCCTTGCAAAGTGTTCATATCACCATCTTCGATGGTTCTAAGACCACGGTCATTTACAGTATCTGTTTTAGTAACAGCTACCAGTGACTTTGTCAAACGACTCACTACTCTCTTGTCTTTTGCGTTCTGCAAAAGCACACGGATAGCATTTCGAATCACTTTACCACCTTTTCCAGCACGTCCAAACTCAGAACCGTTTTCACGAGTTCTCTGAAACGCAGGATCATTTGCAATACGATTTGCATCGACACCACCTTTATAACGCGCAAGGTGTCCGTCTGCGCTTTTGTAAAAGGAAATATCGCCGATAGTTCCTTTCAATTTGATAATACCTGTTTGTCTAGCCATAATACTGTGATTTTTTGATTATTAGACAAAAGACTGTAGATTTATAAAAAAAATCAAAAGCACATATACAGTCATTCCGATTGATTCGTTTTATGCCATTACAATACATATATACGATATCAAGATGAGGTATGGACTAAGTATGGATAGAGTATCAAATGAGAATAGTAAGAGCTTGCATATACCCAAAAGACATTCAACGTATCACTGGAAGAAGTGAGCGCTATGGACGTAAGCTTTTAAATGACATCAAAGCCCACTTTGGCAAGAAGTCATATCAATTTATCACTGCAGAAGAATTCGCTGAATACAGCGGTATTAAAGAGGAAATTGTAAACCAATATCTCGAGCAAATATCATAGTATTTGATATGATTTATATAGGTTTGAATACTTGATTTTTGTATCTTTATTATGTCTTAAAAAAGCTAAACAACTATAAAGACTTTCAATGTAAATGGTAGCTATTCGGTTAGTAATAACATTGAAAAACTAAGAAAGTTAATAATACTAAGGAATTACAGATAGGGTTCGAATCCTGTCGAGGTCACAACAAAAGACTTATCATTTTAAATGATAAGTCTTTTTTTTATGTCTTGAATATTGATTCTTGGAATCATTGTAATGTAATTTTCAATGAAAGTGAGTGGTCATTTTAATGTAAGTCATGCTCTTTTATATAAGTGATCTTATAAAACTTGAAATAAAGTAAAAAAAAGGAGGATTGAGTGTGACTAATCATACCCCAATCCTCCTTTTATATTATTGCTAGTACAATAAATATACTACTCACTTAGTAGTTATTATCTCCATCCACCTCCCAGAGCTTCATATAGATCTACTATAGATGTAAGCTGTAATAGTTTACTGTCGATTACATTAAGCTCTGCCGTTAAGGCATTTTCTCTAGCTGTTAATAAATCTAAATAGGTAGCGTACCCATTTTTGAGTAACTCTTCAGAATTTGTTTCGGCAGTTCTCAAAGCCTCAACTTCGTTTTTTCTGAACTCAAATTTTTTGACCTCGTTTTCATAACTATATAAAGCATTTGATACTTCATTACCAGCAGTCAATAGCGTTTTCTTAAAATTAATAAGAGCGCTTTCTTGATTTGCTAGGGCTACTTCTTTTTGAGTTTTAAGTTTACGCTGGTTTAAAAGAGGCTGTGTTAATCCTCCTATTATATTTGCAAATAAAGAATTAGTTTTAAATAAATCTTCTAGCTGTAAACTTTGTAAACCTCCTGATGCAGTTAATGTTAAAGATGGGTAGAAACTACTATTAGCTACGTTAGTCAACTCAAAAGATTGAATTAGACTATACTCTGCTGCCATTACATCTGGTCTATTGCTTAACAATGTAGCTGGTACACCTAACATGGTTTCTTGTTCTAGATTTTGAAGATCGAGTGAGCTTCTTTCAAAATGTTGAGGTGATCTCCCTAGCAATATACTAAGCATGTTTTCAGTTTTGAAAATAGCTGTTTCAATATCTACTTGTAGAGCTCTTGCATTATTGTATTGTGCAATATTCTGATCTACAGCAACCTGCGTTACCTGTCCAGCATCTTTTAATGCTTTTATAGTTTCTACACCACTTTGTCTAGTTTCAATAGTCTTCTTAGTTATTTCTAATTGAGCGTCTAGAGCTAATAAGTTATAGTAAGTATTTGCAATACTAGATATAAGCTGGGTCTTAACTGCTTGATGAGCTGCAACACTTTGCAAATATGATGCTTGAGTGGCTCTTTTATTACTTCTTATTTTACCCCAGATATCTGCTTCCCAAGATAAATTTGCAGTAACGTCATAAGTGTCTAACCCTCCACTAAAAATAGAGCCAAACTGGCTATTTTCAGAGAACTCCTGTCTCGTGTAATTAGGACCCACATTCAATGTAGGCAAGAACCCTGCTTTTCCTTGTTTTGCATAAGCTTGTGCGGCAATCATTTGTTGTATAGCTATACGTACATCCATGTTGTTTTTAAGACCATCTTCAACATACTGTTGAAGGTATGGATCTTTAAACAAGGTTTTCCAAGATAAATTTGCAATAGAGACACTATCTGAAGGTAGGTTTTCAGTTCTATAAAGAGCCTCTGTCTCTTTAGTAAGTTCAGGTCTTACATAATCCTTGGCAACAAAACAACTTTGCAGTGTTACCAAGATGATTAATAATAAGATTCCTTTATTTACAATTCTATGTGATATATTAAATTTCATAGTTTTTAATCTTCAATAGTTTTTACCTGTGGTTGACCAGAAATTTTTTCTTGTAACCATTGAAATAATATAAATAGGATAGGAATAACAAATACACCTATTAGGGTACCTATAAGTAAACCACCTACTGCACCAGTACCTATTGATTTATTTCCTTCTGATCCTACTCCAGATGCTAGTACAAGAGGCATTAGTCCGAGTATAAAGGCAAATGATGTCATTAGAATAGGACGTAAACGAGATTTTGCTCCATCGATAGCTGCGTCTACTATAGACTCACCGTTTCTACGTTTTTGTAACGCAACCTCCACAATAAGTATGGCATTTTTAGCTAATAAACCGATAAGCATAATTAATGCTATTTGAAAATAGATATTATTTTCCAGTCCTAACAACTTAGTACTTATATAAGCTCCGAATACTCCAAAAGGTAGGGATAGTACGACTGCAAATGGTAATAAGTAACTTTCATATTGTGCACTAAGCAAGAAGTAAACAAATACAATACTTAATATGAATATGAATATTGTCTGACTTCCAACGCTCACCTCTTCACGAGTTAAACCAGAATAAGCAATGGTATAATTACTCGGTAATTTTGCAGCTTCTTCTTCAATAACTCTAATGGCATCACCTGTACTAAAGCCATCGTTAGTAGCACCAGTAATACTTGTAGAATTAAATAGGTTGAAACGAGTTACCGACTGTGGGCCATAAACACGTTTTAAATTTACAAACTGTGTAATAGGTGTCATTTCGCCAGAGTCCGTTCTAACATACATGCTATTTAATGCACTTACATCAGCTCTATCTTCTGGTAATGCCTGAATATATACTCTGAATTGTTTACCGAATTTTGAAAAATCTGAGGCATAAACACCACCTATATAACCTTGTAGTGTTGAAAATATACTCGATACAGACACTCCTTTTTCTTTAGCTAATGGTACATTAACTTCCATTTCGTATTGTGGATAGTTAGTGCTAAATGCAGATTGTGCATATTTCACTTCTGGATGTTGCATTAACGCGGCAGCAAAATCTTTATTTGCTTGATCCAGGTCTTTGAATTCACCTCCAAATTTATCTAATAAATTTACTTCAAAACCAGAAGCATTACCAAACCCACGAATACTAGGTGGTGAGAAGAAAATGATATTTGCTTCAGGTATACTTGCTGAAATTCCAAATAGTTTTCCAGTAATAGCTTGAGCAGATAGTGATGGATCTTCTCTATCACTCCAGTTTTCTAATTTAATAATTCCAAAACCATAATTACTACCAGAACCATTAATGATACTTCTACCTTTAATAAAGTTAACACCTACTATACCTTCTAAACCTTCAATTTTAGAATACAATTGTCTCGCAACAGCATCTGTTCTATCTAATGATGCTCCAGCAGGAAGTTCAATATTGGCAAAGATTATACCTCTATCTTCATTAGGTACAAAACCAGTAGGTGTAGTGTTTGCAGCCCAATAGATTCCAACCACAGCAATAATCAATAATATTCCAGATATGATTTTCTTTTTATACAAGAACTGAATTGATCTTCCATACCTTTCTATAGTAGCATTAAATCCACGGTTAAATAAAGCGTAAAAACGTTTTACAGGACCTTTGCTTTTCAGTTCTTCATCTTCATTGTGGCCTTTTAATAATAGCGCACAAAGAGCAGGACTTAGTGTTAATGCATTAACAGCAGAAATTAAAATTGCAATAATTAGAGTAACACCAAATTGCTCATAAAAGACTCCAGTAGGACCAGTTATAAACGTTACTGGAATAAATACAGCAGCCATTACCAATGTGATCGATATAATGGCACCTGAGATTTCATTCATCGCAGTTAGAGTAGCATTCTTAGGATTCTTTTCACCTTCATCTAGTTTAGCATGAACCGCTTCTACAACAACAATGGCGTCATCTACCACAATACCTATCGCTAGTACTAATGCAAATAGCGTTAGTAAGTTAATTGAATAACCAAAAATATTTAGGAAGAAGAAAGTACCTATTATTGAAACTGGTACGGCAATCGCAGGAATTAGAGTAGATCTAAAGTCTTGTAGGAATAAGAAAACTACTAAGAAAACAAGTACAAATGCCTCTAGTAAAGTATGAATTACTTTTTCAATGGATGCATTTAAAAATAAACTAGTATCATAAGGTACAAAAATATTTAAGCCATCAGGAAGATCTTTTTCAATCCCATCTAATGTTATTTTTATGTTTTCTATGATTTCTTGTGCATTAGAACCTTTAGTTTGAAAGATTCCCATGAAAACGGCAGGGTGGCCTAAACTCATTGCATTTGAAGAGTAAGATTGTGCATCTAACTCTATGGTTGCAACATCTTTTAGTCTTAAAAACTCACCATTTCCAAGTGCTTTTATTACAATATCACTGTATTGACTTTCGTCTTTAAAACGACCGCTATAAGTTAAAGCATATGAAAATGAGGCTCCATTATTTTCACCTAATGAACCGGCGGCAGCTTCTAGATTCTGTTCATCTAATACAGCAGAAATATCAGAAGGAATTAAATTATAAGAAGCTAGTTTTTCTGGGTTTAACCAGATGCGCATTGCATAATCTTGTTGTGAGAATACAGACACATCACCAACACCACTAATACGTTGCATAGCAGGAATTACATTAATCTTTAAATAATTCTGAATAAAAGTAGCGTCGTAATTTTCACTGTCAGAATACATTGATATAAACATTAATGCACTCGTTTCTTGCTTTTGAGTAATTACACCTGTTTGTGTAACCTCTTGTGGCAATAAAGGTGTTGCTCTAGCAACACGGTTTTGAACGTTAACAGCTGCAATATCTGCGTCGATTTCTTGATCAAAGTAAACAGTGATTTCTGCTGTACCATTGTTTGATGCAGTTGATGTGATGTAGGTCATACCTTCTACACCGTTGATTTGTTCTTCTATCGGTATGATTACACTTTCTAATACGGTTTCTGCATTTGCCCCTGTGTAACTAGCTGTTACTTTTATAGTAGGAGGAGCAATATCAGGATATTCTTCTATAGGTAATGTACCGATGCTTATTGCACCTAACAAAACTATGATTATAGAAATAACTGTTGAAAGTACTGGTCTTTCAATAAATGTTTTTAACATGATAAATATGTTTAGTTATAATCTAATTTCTAAATAAGGTTGGTACAGGTTTAGTAGCTTCTTCAAAAGAAGTTTCCACCGGAGAAATGGTCATTCCATTTTTCAATTTACTAGCGCCTGAAATAACGATTTTATCATTAATCTCTAAGCCAGATTCAACAACGTATAAATTGTCTACACTACCTTGTACTTTTAAGATAGTAGTGGAAACTGTATTGTCTTTACCTAGTTTGAATATTAAAATATCTCCTTGTTGTTCAAAAGTTGCACTTTGCGGAACTACTATCGCATCTTTATATTCTATAGGGAATCTAATTTTACCACTATTACCGTTGGTTAATATTTCATTAGGATTAGCAAAAGCTGCTCTTATTTGAATAGTACCTGTATTTTGATTAATCTGCCCAGTGCTAGTTTGAATACGTCCTTTTTCAGAATATTCTTTTCCGTTTGCTAAGATTAGGCTTAGGTCAGGTGAGTTCTTAATACGTTCTTCTTTATTCTTTCCTTTAGATCTTTGTAAATGATCTATGTATTGAGCTTCGTTAAAACTAAAAAAAGCATAAACTTGATCAATTTCGCTTACTGTAGTTAACGCTGTTGCATCATTAGGGCTTATTAATGCCCCTTCCCTAAAGTTAATGGAACCTACATATCCATCTATAGGACTCTTTATTGTTGCGTAACCAATATTTGCTGCAACGCCACTATAATTAGCTTTAGCTTGAGCAAGATTTGCTTTAGCTGTTTCTAATTGCACAGGGCTAATGATATTTTTCTCAACAAGAGGTATCAGTTTATCAACTTCTACTTGTGCAACGTTAATTCGTGCTTTAGCAGCACTAGCATCTTGACTTAGAGATTGTGTCTCTAGTTTAAATAATAACTGGCCTTTACGCACTTTTTGACCTTCATCTACATATACTTTTTCAATATACCCAGATGTTTTTGCTCTCACATCACTGTTTACTATACCTTCTATAGTTGCTGGGTAATCCGTGTAGCCTGTCACTGTCTTTAATTGTAATGTAGTAATTGGTAGGCTAGGAGGTGGTGCTTGTGGTGGTGCTTGGTCTTCTTTACTACCACAACCTGCTAATGTGAAAAATACACTAAGCATTAGTATAAAATATATATTATTCTTTTTCATTATTATTTGTATTTAAATATTGATTTTATTTTCAGTTATTTTTTTTCTTAAAGCTTGTATAGAGGCGCTTGCATCTTCTATGAAGTTGATATAATTATCATGAAAGCTCAAATCGAATTTTTCATCTTCATTTTCGATTTTATCGGTGTTTTGTAATTCCTTGTACACCTTTATTTCTTCATGAATTTCACGTTCCTCTCGCCAATGTTTTACCATTTTATCAATGTGTTGGATGATGGTATCTTTATTAATCACGAAATATTTTTTACGATCGCCAGTTTTAGTGAAGTATTTAATCTTATTTAAATCTTGTAAATGATTCAAATGAGTTGAAACTGTGCTTTTACTAGCGCAAAGTGTAAGTACCATATCTTCAAATGTGGTTCCTTTTTTACCAGTTAGAATAATGTAGGATAAGATGCGAGCCGCAACAGGAGCAAGTTGTTCTCTACCTTCTAAATGTACACCTAGCTTCTCAACTAAATCCATTCTTTTTTTACAAACGTTACTTTCCATTTTTAAAACTTATTTATAAGTTCAATATTTATGGTACAAAAGTATTAATTAAGTTCGGAACAAACCGAACCTTTAAGATGTAAGGTATTGTTAAAAAAGTTATTTAGTGTGATTATTTAAGGTTTTTCATAGTGTCAATGAAGTGTTGATTATTGAAAAATGTCTCTTAAAGTTATTAGTATTAGGATGAAAATAGATAAATTGTTTTATTGGATGTGAATTAATGGAATTAAAAAAGCTCGACCTGTGAGGGTCGAGCTTGAGGCTAATTGAATGATAATTTTTGGATTAGTACATTTGATCTAATGCAATTTTATCATTAGCATTAAATTCTCCATCACTTTGAGCAGAGAAGCAAGCATTCATTAAACTAGTAGGGTCCCATCCATTGACAGTACCGCTGATGTAGTTTGCACCATTAGACCCTGCAGACTCACCACTCTGTCCACAAGACTGTCTTGAAAACCAATCACTGTGACGAAAGCCTATAGAGTGACCTATTTCATGAGTGATAACGTGTTCATTTACATTAGTTGAAAAGCTTTCTAGGTTGTAAATTTGAATAGCATCATGAGGTCTACCGCTAGAATCAGGGAAACCTGCAACACCACCCTGATCAGAAGTGTTAAACGAAGTGTCGTAAACATACATATCTGCATTGTTTAAATTAGTTCCGAAAGTTAATCTGAAATTTAGGGTCACATTGTTAAGTCTGTTGTAGTTAGCTACTGCCCATCTAAGACCTGTTTGAGCTTTGCTAGAAAGACCGTATTGATTATTACCTGTATAGCCTACTATGTCTATAGTCCTGTTATTACCTGTAACAAGGTTGTTAGTTCTGAACTGTTTTGTGAAACTGTTAATTTGTTCTAGTGCAAAAAACTGTTCTTCTAATAGAGCGATGTCATCTTCTATATAGATTCTTTTTTCAATGGTACCGTCTGGATAGTGAAAATCACGGATGTCAATATCGTCTGGATTATAACCTATTTCTTCAGCGTGTTTTTTAGCTAATTCTAAGGTACTTTCCTTTTGATCAACTGTGATTTCTTGATCTTGTTCACATGAAGTAAATAGCATTGCAAAGGATGCTAGTCCGATTAATGAAAGTTTGATTAGTGATTTTTTCATAATAAAAAGATTTAAGGGTTTGAAAAATTATTTATTTGGTGATTTAAAAGTATAGGAAATTTCATATGATTCTAGAAATTTAAATAAAACTTGAAATAGTCTTATTTAACGTAAATATTATCATATTCCTATTGATAGTCATGGATCAGAGGTTTTTTTTTATACTTTTAAACGTCGTTTTTTTTCGATGAAATACATTTTTGATTTAAAATATACGATCGATAAGTGTGTTAAAATTTATCGATGGTTAACAGATTTAAGTTTATTTCCCTATTAATTTAGTAGGATTAAGTTGGTTAGAACCGAGAATTCTATCAATAAAGCTCTAATAGGAAGTTTTAAGGGGTTTAATAGTGTATGTTTTGTTCGATTTTAAATACCTATTGTAAACGAAAATATGATCCACATGTAATAAATTTTAACAAATGTTATTTTATTGAATTGAGGTGGCAATGAATTAATGTAGAATAAATAGTGCTTATTTTGATTATCATTTGTGCACTTTATTGCTTTGTAACTTTGTTTTAAGGATAGTTTACGTTTATCTGATAATATTAAGAATCTTATAATAAATCACTGAGTATTTATGTAGCAATAAAAGAACTGTATTATGTTCTAATTTATTTTTTTAATAGAGTAGAAGTACAATGTTATAGTTTGAGATTCTATAAAATAAAAAAAGGTCTTAGTAAAAACTAAGACCTTTTAGGGTGGAAGACGGGATTCGAACCCGCGACTTCCGGCACCACAAACCAGCGCTCTAACCAACTGAGCTACAACCACCATATCAATGTGAGTTTTTTAAAGTGGAACTCTAGAATTCAACCACTCGCGTTTAGCGGATGCAAATTTAATATAATTCTTAATACTGTGAACGAATTTCTTGTTTTTTTTTGAAATTTATTTCAAATCAAAAATACTATTCACTGCAGGATATCTTTCAGATGTAAAGCCTTCTGCATATTCAGTACCTATAAGCCTACCGAAATTTGCGCTGCGATACATTATAGAATCTAAAAAGTTCTTTGAGTTGATAGGTGTTTTAGGTCCACTATCATTGGGATTAAAAAATTGTGTTCCATAAGCTTGAACTGATGCCATTTTTTGATCCATGAATCCAGATATGTCAACTACAAAATCAGGCTCTATATCTAACCACTGAATATAATGATAGACATGCTTAGGTCTCCAGTGTTCTTGTGCTATACCATCTAATGTAGTTTCTATTCTTTTTAATCCGGATAGAAAACAGCTGACACTAGTTAATTCAGAACCTTTAGCATGATCAGGATGCCTGTCTTTAACAGCGTTACAGAGTATGATTTCTGGACGGTACTTTCTAATTATTTTGATAATCTCTAATTGGTGTGCTTCATCATTTGTAAAGAAACCATCTTTGAAGGCTAGATTTTCTCTAACTGATAGTTTAAGGGTTTTTGCAGCAGCAGCAGCTTCTTGATCTCTTATTTCAGCGCTACCTCTTGAGCCTAATTCACCTCTTGTTAGGTCTAGTACTCCTGTTTTTTTTCCTAAAGACTGTTCTTTAAGTAGTACACCAGAACAGCTTAATTCTATATCATCTGGATGTGCGCCTATGGCAAGTATGTCTAATTTCATATTATTTTTTTTTACGACTCTTTTCCATGGCTCCTTCTAAATCTTCAATAAGAATATCTACCTCTTCAATACCTACAGAAAACCTAAGTAATTTATCTGAAATGCCTTGTTCTGACCTTTCTTGTGGAGTTAATAAACTGTGAGATGTTGTGCTAGGGGCTAGAATTGTACTTTCTACACCTGCAAGGCTAAGTGCTGGGAATATAATGTTGAGATTTTCTAAAAACTCAGTTTGATTTATATGGTTTTTCAACTCAAAAGACATCATACCACCAAATGCTCTCATTTGCTTTTTGGCCAGTTGATATTGTGGATGAGATTTTAAACCAGGATAATTAACCGTTTTAATATCTGGATGTTTTTCTAAGAACTTAGCAATTTTCTTAGCGTTTTTGGATTGTTTTTTAACTCTCAAAGCAAGAGTTTTTATGCTGCGTTCTAAAAGCCACACAGTTTGATCGCTTAAACTACCGCCATAATTTTTTGCAGTATTCCATATTCTATCCATGTTTACCTGACTGCAACTAACGGTACCGGCGCAAATATCGCTGTGACCGCCTAAATATTTAGTAGCACTATGTATGATTATATCGATTCCAAAATCTGCAGGATTCTGGTTAATAGGTGAGGCAAAAGTATTATCTATAACACTTGTTAAGGAGTTCGCTTTCGCGAAAGCGGAAACCAAATCCATGTCTGTAACTTCTAACAAAGGATTACTAGGTGTCTCCATATAGATCATTTTTGTGTTAGGCTGCTTGCTAGCATCTAAACTCTGTTGATCTACATGTTCTATCATGGTGTACTCTATGCCGAGATTTTTAAATTCGGCTGATATGAAATGTGCAGTACCACCATAAATAGCACGTTGAATAATTACGTGATCACCTGTTTTAAGAAACGCTAAGAAAACGGCACTGATAGCTGCCATACCGCTACCGAATATCATACCAGCTTCAGTATTTTCTAGAGCGGCCATTTTTTTACCTAATGCGATCTGATTAGGCGTATTGAAATATCGTGGGTATAAATTTGTTCCCTCGCCGCGGTAATCATAAGCAGTTGAGGTGTATATAGGAGCAGTTGCACCACCGTAAACGTCATCTTTAAGCTGACCTGCGTGAACACAGAGGTAGTTATAGTTGTGTTTTTCTTTCATGTTGCCGAAATTAATAAGATAGTTCTTGCTAAATGTAAATTAAAAGTGAAATATATAATTGTCTAACTAGTAAATAATAATAGTATTTTTTTAATGAGTTAATTATCTTCACATCTTTATAAGAAATTAAAAATGAGTTATGCTGAAGAATTAAATGTTGTACCAATTTCTGATTCTACACCTGAATATCATTTTGGAAGAATCATGCCAGTTAATATGTGGGTGGAGTTTCAAAAATCTGATCATTCTATTTGGAGAGGTAGTTTCGAATGTGGCGAATCTGAAGTTAGGTCGATTTTAGAACAAGATGAAGGTAAAGTTGTAATAATTGCTGGAGGAATAGGTTATGTAATTGATAATGATTCTAACTCTCTGAAATCAAAAATTAATCTGGATAACGTTATTTTTATTTCTAAGATAAATAATCAGGAATGTTTGTTAGTTGATTGGTCAGCTTTTTACATTTTAAATATGAATTATGAACTGATTGAAATAAAAAATTTAAATTCCATCTATGGTGTGTCTGCAGTATTTGAAGATGATCAGAAAATAGTGGGAGCATTTGAATCATCGATTTATCAAGGTGAAACAAGATATTTTGAATTCGATAAAATAAAAAAATATATCGAAATCAAAAAAACTGCAAAGAATGATAATTCCATTTGGAAAAAAATTAAATCAAAATTTAATTTTTAATAAGTTAATTTTTTAAATATGAGTATACTATTTACCAATATAAAAGAACTATTACAAGTAAGGGAACATACCAATGAACCTTTACGAGGGAAAGAGATGGATGATTTACCGTCTATTAAAAATGCTTATTTATGGCTAGAAGATGGTTTAATTAAGGATTATGGGAGCATGGACGACTTTTTACCACATCCTGCAGAAGAGGTTTATGATTGTACGGATAAAATCATCACACCTGGATATGTCGATAGTCATACCCATTTAGTTTTTGCAGCTACACGCGAGCGAGAATTTGAGGATAGAATCCATGGTCTTACTTATGAAGAAATAGCTGCTCGTGGTGGAGGGATTTTAAATAGTGCTGCATCGTTAGAGAAAATGACGGAAGATGAGCTTTATGAACAAGCACGCCTGAGGCTGGATAATGTAGTGGCGCAAGGAACAACTGCTATAGAGATTAAAAGTGGTTATGGCTTAAGTGTAGAAAGCGAATTAAAAATTTTAAGAGTTATATCACGATTGAAAAAAAGTGGTACTAGTAATAATTGTATCATACCTATTAAAGCTACATTCTTGGGAGCACACGCTTTTCCGGTCAAGTACAAAGAAAATCGTGAAGGATATATTAAGTTGATAATTGAAGAAATGCTGCCTAAAATAGCTGAGGAGCAACTGGCAGATTATGTAGATGTGTTTTGTGAAAAGAATTATTTTACTGTAGATGAAATGTTGCGTATTATAGAAGCAGGTAGTGCTTATGGTCTTAAATCTAAGGTACATGTGAATCAGTTCACATCATTAGGTGCTATAGATGCAGCTGTTAAAGCAGGTGCGGTAAGTGTAGACCATCTAGAAGTAATGGGAAATGAAGACTTTACTGCGTTATCTGGGGCAAAGACTATTGCCACAGCTTTACCTAGTTGTTCATTTTTCTTAGGGTTAGATTATGCTCCAGTGAATGAAATGATTGATCAAAATGTAGCTGTTTCTCTTGCGAGTGATTATAACCCTGGTAGTACACCATCAGGTAATTTGAACTTTGTTTTTTCTCTTGCTTGTATTAAAATGAGAATGACACCACAACGTGCTTTTAATGCGCTGACTGTAAATGCAGCACATGCGCTAGAAGTTCATGATGAGTTGGGTAGTATAACGATAGGCAAAAGAGCTAATTTAATGGTATTTAAAAATATAGATGGTATTGCTGCTCTACCTTATAACTTTGGTCAGGTGATTATTGATCAGGTTGTTGTTGATGGTGAATTTATTTAAAGTCTATGAAGTCGCATTTTGAGTTATTTACCAGAGAAAATTTAGATCAATATGTTTCTAAGCGATTTGACCTTAATGAAGAAGGTGTTTCTGAATTAGAAGATACTTCTAGAACTTATGCCCAAGAAATAGAAATCAGTGATGATTTAGAAAATCTAGCTGATTTAAAAGCTACTTATATTATAATAGGAATACCTGAAGATATAGGAGTGCGAGCAAATTTAGGTAGAGCAGGAGCGAGTGAGGCATGGTCTTCTTTTTTAAATTCCTTTCTAGGTTTACAGAATACATCTTTAAATGCTGTGAATAGATTTTGCGTTTTAGGAAATGTAATTACCGAAGATCTTATGTCACGAGCTGCTGGTCTAGATTCTTCCCTACATGATAATAGGATACAATTAAGTCACCTTGTACAGGTGCTGGATCAACGTGTGAGTGAAATTGCATTAAAAATTATAGAAGCTGGTAAAATACCAGTGGTGATAGGTGGAGGACATAATAATTGTTATCCCTTATTGAGAGCATTTGGTTATACAAGACCTATAGACTGTATCAATATAGATGCACATACAGATTTGAGAGCAGCAAAAGGAAGGCATAGTGGTAACGGTTTTAGTCACGCGATTCAAGAAGGATATTTGAAATCTTATTTTATGATAGGGATTCAAGAGAATTATTTGAGCCAGCCCATGATTGATCTAATTAGTAAGAATGATGTTATCGATTACAGTAAGTTTAATCATCAATATGTGGATGTGAATGCAGAAGTAAAAATGGCGTTACAGCATATAGATTCTGATTATTTTGCTCTAGAAGTAGACATGGATGCCGTTGCAAATTTTCCATCTAGTGCACAATCACCTGTGGGGTATTCTTTTCAGGAAATGAGAAATTTGATTAATGAAATAATTAAACAATCAAATCGATTACCTAGATACATTCATATTTGTGAGGCTGCGCCTAAGTATGGTTACCCAAATCAGGTAGGTAAAGCACTTGCTACTCTAGTTAATGATCTTCCATAATATGATGCAATCTACTACGCTTATTGAAGAATGGCAGTTTATGTTTTTACCGGTTTTTTTAATTGTTTTCTGGTTGCTTTATGTTTTAAGGAATCTGTCGTCTTTTAGAAAAGAGTTTCAAAAGATGGAGAGGAGAGATAGATCTTCAGAATTAGGTGTGTTGCTGCTCGAGGATTTAAAGAAGAAATATATATGGCGTTCTATAATAGCGCTTATAGTCGGCATACTTTTATATATAGCTGTTTACTTTATACTAAAACAATAGATAAGAAGCGCAATTTTTTGAATTGCGCTTCTTGAATAAGTTAGATCTACTTAGTTGTGTAGGATTCTTTTAAAAACTCTTCGTCAGTCAGTGTATTCATGAAATTAATAAGATCTGTTTTTTCCTGATCTGTTAAGTTCAATGGGTCTGTCGCGAGCGTCTGGTATTCTTGATCTGTAATGCCTATTCCATAACCGCCACCTAGATCGTAAAATTCAATAACCTCTTCTAGAGTGTTGTATGCTCCATTATGCATATATGGTCCAGTAATAGCTACATTTCTAAGGCTAGGTGTTTTAAAGAAGTGTTTTCTATTCTCTGTTTTATAGACATTAAATCTTCCTAGATCTTTATCAATAACAGCATTTTCGGTCACAGATTTTGTAGGTACACCTAAGTGTTCTAATTCGGTTTCCATAAAATCTGGTGGAACGGTACCGTTAAATACAGGGGCAAAATGACAGGTAGCACATTTTGCTTTACCATTAAAGAGGTTAAAACCATTAATTTCTGAATAGGTAAGCGTATTGACCTCATTTCTGATATTGCGATCCCATTTTGAATTCCAATAATTAAGGCTGCGCACATAATTTGCGATAGCTGTTCTTACCGTATTTTGATCGATAGTAGTGTTGTAAGCGGTTTTAAAGGCTGTTATGTATTCTGCATCTTCATTAATATGCTCTGTAAAGCGTTTTAAATCTGAATGAAATTCTTGTGTATTATTAATAACAGATACTATTTGTCCTTCTAGACTACCGGCTCTTTTATCATAGAAAAAATCTTGTTGATAAGAGCTGTAGGTGAGGCTAGGACTATTGCGAGTAAGACCTTTGGGTATGGCTAGTCCGTCAGTAAAAGCGATATCACTTTTATGGCAAGTGGCACAGCTTATTTCTTTAGAAGTAGATAATTGATTATCATTAAAAAGACGTTTTCCTAAAGCTATTTTATCCTCTGTTAATGGTGTTACTTTATGCCCTGCAAAATAATCTATAGAGAGAGCTTCTTTAGAGAATAAGCTAGTGGCGTTATTATCTATGGCCATTTGTAAAGGGAATTGCACCTGCCAGTCTTTTGCGGTTTTGTTCCATAATACCAACATGGGATCTATGTGTAGTTTTATGAATTCATACCTATTAAATTCCTCAAAGTTACTAGCTTCTAGGAATTCTTTTGAATCTTGGAATTTTTGCTTCCAGGTTCTTTTTAATTGGTCGTTTTTAAAGTTATGATCATAAAGGTTTAATATTTGTTCCGCTTTCGCGAAAGCGGTAACAGCATCCATCAAACTGTTTTCTAAAACAGGTGAGTCAAAACCGGTTACCCCAGTAGTCGCGGTGCGTATAAACTGTTTACGTATCAACCATAAAACGTGGTAAGGTTTAAAAAATTTTATGTCGGTATTTCTTATTAGAACCTGTAATCTAGACTGTAATTTAGCAGCTGTATTATGAATAGATGCAACGTCTGGAGCATCGCTAAAGATGTTTTCTTCTAGTGTCTGAAAGCTACTAGGGTTGCTGATTTTTATATCAGTAAGATCTTCTTCTTCTACTTTAACAATATTAGGAGCGTTTAAAAAATTATAATTATTTAAATCTTGAAAAGATAGAATAGGTTCCATCTTTTTGAACTCTACACGTGCTTTTTTAAAATAGAATTTTAAGCTGTCTGTATGAGTCGTTGATTTAAGAGAATCTATATAGCTGTTGCACGTGGTAAGGTCATTGATAAATAGTTCTTGCAGTTGTAAAGAGGGCTGCAGCTCTACTTGTGTAACGTATTGAGGTGACTCTTGTTTACAAGATATCATTAATAAGAGAAGACCTGCGGTAAAGCAGGTCTTCTTTATTACATTTAAGTAAAATAGTGTCATCTTATCTATCTAATCCAGTTAGAACATATAACATACTACCTTCTTTTCTACTGCTAGCAACGTTAGTTACCGCATTAGGGTCAGAAAAAGAACTACCGTCTGCAGGCTCCCAACCGTGATTTTGGGTAACTACCATAAAAGTACCGTCTATTCCTACCTGTTCAGATACGTCTATCATTCCAGTTATTTCCCATACACTTGTTTCACTACCTATTCCTGCTGCAGTTGCACTAACCTGGTCACATTCTAAGACTACTTTAAGTTCACCAGTGTTTAAATTATATTGATATAATCTAGCGTAGTGATTTCTTACAGCATCATCAAAATAACCATTAGGATCTTCTTGAATATAAGCATAGTTCTCTGTCACAAGAATGTTATCTGGACTATGGAAACCCCATGCAGCGCCACCTATTTTATCACCATCTAGAACGCAAGTAATTTTTGCAGGTCCAGTAGGATCAGTTTCATTTAATTCTACCTTATATACACGACCGTATAAAGACCCTTTACCTACTAGAGCGTCTTGTTTACGTCCAGTTACTGCAAAGTAAATCTCTCTTTGATTACCGTCATCGCCACGTCTCCAGTCTATGTCTTCTAGTCTAGAAAAGCCCATAACGCCTTTAGTTTTTGCCTCAGCATCTAGTAGGTCTATGTTTTTTTCTGTTAATTCAACAAAAGAAGCGTCATAAGACTGTCCTTCTACCATATCCATCTCAAAGTTGATGCCTGCAGTATCTACTTTTAAACCATAAACACTACCATTGTATAAATCACCACGATCACCTACATACATACCTAACTGTCCAGATGGTGTGTTGTTATCTGAGTGGTCATCACCTATAAATACTACAGTTTTATCATCATAAGCATCTTTACCTATTGCTACTGCGTTTTCTGTACTCCACTGTCCCATTGCGGTAAGCATTTCTGGAAACATTCTGGAAGAAGTGTGTTTAGTGATTTCAGTTGCAAAAACACCTTTTGATGCGCCACCCCATTCTCCACCAGAAAGGTAAAGAGGACCGAAACCATGCTCATCTACTGTAATTAAAGAACCAGAGCATTGTGCTGTAGAACCTGTTGCTTCTTCATTTAATATATATTCTCCAGCAACTGGTTTAAATGTGTTATCTAATGTTATACGTGCTATAGAATAGTCAGCTTCTATATTGTTAATTAGAGTGTAGTCTTGCTGGTCTGCATTATAAATTAATCCTAGACCGTCTGCCATAGAACCGTAAACGAATTCTGGAGTTTCTGTTAGTTGATCTTCACTGGAAAGTATAGGGTAAACATTTACAGAAGAAAAATCTGAAGTAGTTTTTAAGAAATTAGGTGTAATTGAGTGTGCTCTTAATTCTACGTTTTCAGCTTGTGGATTGATAACTTGATTATCGTCATCATTACATGCTGTTAGTCCTATTATTCCTGCAGCAGCAAAAAGTAAAGATTTTGTTTTCATTTTATTAGTTGTTTTTTAGTTGGCCAAATTTATTTTTAACTGATTTAAAACATGAGAACTCAAGATGAAGCTTGTTTTACAAATTTGTTATCGATCGCCCTGTTTAAAGTTATAGAATGGTTATCTATTTTAATTTAAGGTTTATAGAATGTGTTTATCTTACTTAATCTTAAAGTGTTAGTTGTTGAATCAATCATTTTAGTTTTTTTTATGTAAAACCAATTGTACTGTTCTTAAATTTGATTTACTTAAAAAAAGAAACGATGAAAAAAGTATGGATCACATTAACAGCTGTTTCTATAATGGCAATCTCTTGTAAAGAAAACAAGGAAGAAACAATTATAGAAGACGCAACTTCTACGATGGAGCAAGTAGATATGAAGGATGCTGTTAAGACTAATGATGTAAAAGTGACACCTATATCACACGCTACATTTGTACTGGACTGGAATGGGCAAATTATTTATATAGACCCAATAGGTGGCGCTGCTGCCTTTGAAGGAATGCCTGCCGCAGACCTTGTTCTAGTAACAGATATTCATGGAGATCATCTCAATGCAGAAACTCTAGCGGCAGTAAGAACTGACGGTACAGAGCTAGTTGTGCCTAGCGCTGTAAATGAAAAGATTAAAGAAGATCAGGATGCATTTGTACTTAATAATGGTGATACTACTACGGTTAATGAATTAACTATAGAAGCGATACCTATGTATAACCTTACTGAAGGTCGATTAGATAAACATGTAAAAGGTAGAGGTAATGGATATGTGCTAGAGAAAAACGGATACCGTATCTATATATCTGGCGATACGGAAGATATTCCAGAAATGAGAGCTTTGAAAAATATAGACAAAGCTTTTGTATGTATGAATTTACCATACACTATGGACATAGATCAGGCGGCAAATGCTGTTTTAGAATTTCAGCCTAAAGAAGTAGTGCCATATCACTACCGCGGTACAGACGGTTTTCAAGATGTAGAAAAATTTAAACAAATGATTAATGATACCAACAGTGATATAGAGGTAACTCTTCTAGACTGGTATCCTGCAGCTACAGAATAGTTTAGGATTTTTAAGCTTTAAAATAAAAGGGAAATGCTCTAGTAGTGTTTCCCTTTTTTTTATGTCTTAATATGTGATATTGATGGTGTTGTTCTCGCTTTCGCGAAAGCGTGTATCTTAAAATTACATAGTCATAAACCATTAAACGGGAAAAATATAGCATCGTAAAGGCATAATATGTCAAATAGCAACCGGTATATGAAACTATGTTTGCAGTGTAATCTAGCGTTATAAGTAAGGTGGTAACTAACTGTTATACTCTTGTGATAATACTTGAAGTTTAAATGATAACTTAAAGAACGCTAATTATAACAAACAAGTCTAATTTTGATAAAAATTAAAAACATGAAAAACCAATTATATAGTTTCTTAATAATACTGCTCATAGCAAGTACGGGAACCGCACAGAATTTAAGTTCTTTTCACAGTAAACTAGATTCCTTTTTAGGGAAACATGTAAAAAGTGGTAGAGTAGATTATAGCGCTATACATGCTGATAGAAGTGAATTAGATCAATTAGTTTCTTTATCTCAGGAGATCAGAGTTAAGACATCTAGTGCGAGTGATTTTCAAGCATTCTGGATTAATGCTTATAATCTACATGTAATAAAAGGTCTGGTAGATAATTATCCTATTTCTTCGCCACTAGATAAGTCTGGTTTTTTTGATAAGACAAAGTACTCCATCGCTGGTGAGAACATTACTTTAAATGATATTGAGAATAAGATGCTGCGTGCAAAATTTAAGGATGCAAGATTTCATTTTGTATTAGTTTGTGGCGCTGTAGGTTGTCCACCTTTAATATCTAAGGCTTATTTGCCGGCTACACTAAATGCACAATTAGAGCAACAGACTAAGCTTGCAATTAATAACGATAAATTTATAAAGCCAGGTAAGAAAGTAGCAGTATCTCAAATATTTGAATGGTACAAGGCAGACTTTGAGCAAGATGGCAAAACTATAGATTTTATAAATAAGTATAGAAAAGAGCCTTTTGCCGCTAAAACAAAAATCACATATTACCCATATAACTGGAAAATCAATAAAAAATAAAACCATGAAAATTCAAACAACCAACTTATGGCTGCTTGCAGCATTTGTAATTTCTTTATGCGTAAATGTACAGGCACAAGAGAGTAGTGAAGAAGAAGGGTCTGTAATACAGACACTAACACCATCAAAGTTGATAGGTAAAGGACAATATGATATAAAGTGGTTCAATAACCTTTATACTCAGACAGAAAGTACCTTCAGTGATGGGAGAGAAGCAAGACAGACATTTTTTACTTCTACTCTAGAGGCATATACCGGAGTAGGTAATAATAAGAAATGGAATGTAGGTGTAATTCTAGAATTGCGTAGTAATGTAATAAGAGATAAATGGCCGTTAGAAACTTTACGTTTTCAGAATATAGAAGGTGAGCGAGCATCTGGTCTTACTGCATTTGCACCTTCTGTAAAATTCGTTCCTTTTGAATCTATAAATAATTTTTCTATTCAGAGTTCTGTGTTTATACCGCTCGTTAAAGATGAGGTAAAGGATGGTGTTTTTCTAGCTCAGAAAAGTTTCCGTATTCAGAATAGATTTTTCTACGATTACACTTTCCCAAGTAAAGACTGGCAAATATTTGCTGAGTTGAATTCTGAATTCAGCTTAGGTAAAGATGCAGAGTTTAATAGCGATGGTGTACAAGTAGATGGTAGTTTTGCAAATAACAGTTTAAACTTAACACCAGGTATATTCTTGAGTTATTTCCCGTCTTCTAAATTTACTATTCTCGCACTAGCACAACACTCGCAACGTATCGATTTAGGAAATAATTTTGAACAGGATTTTACGGCATTAGGTGGTGGTCTTAAATATCAATTAACTAAAGAGCTTAATGTAGAGACACTTTATACTAACTTTGTAAGAGGTAATAATACAGGACTAGGAGAGACTTTTAATTTAGGTTTGCGACTTGTACTTTAAAAATAGAAACATTGTTTCATAAAGAATTTAAGACATTTATCACTCTAGCGATGCTAGTGGTAAGTGTCTTTTCTTATAGTCAGACTATCCAAGAAATAGTAATACAGGATAATAAAAAGACTAAAACACCTTATATAAAATCTATCATTAATTTAAAGATAGGACAGCAACTAGATAGCACACTATTAGAAAATGATATTATAAGATTAAAACGTGAAGCTGGGATTGCACATGCTTATTATCAAGTGCATAAAGTAGATAGTGATTATAAAATAGTTTACGGTGTACAAGAGAATTTTACCATTATCCCATATTTTAATTTTTATACCACAGATGAAGATGAGGTAGCTTACCGATTAGGTGTTACCGAGTTCAATACATTTGGCAAAGGTGTAGCCGTAGGTATTTTTTATCAAAAAGACATCTTTGATTCTTATGGTCTTAATGTAAGAGCACCTTATTTAATTAATAAAAATTGGGGATTATCCTTTATGGCGCAATCGCTCACAACTGAAGAGCCTGTTTTTTTTAATAATCAGGTAGCGCAGTATAAATATAATAATGTCTCTTTTACCGCTGGTGTTTTACATCAGTTAAGTTTAAATCATCGTGCCGAAATAGCGTTGAGCACCTTTACTGAGAAATACAATTATTTAAGTGGCGCCACATCTACTACGGTCCCACAAAACTTAGAGGTAAGTAAATTTTTAGCTAAGTTAATTTATGAATACAATGGTGTAAATAGTTACTACCAGTATCATGAAGGATTTAAGAGTCTCTTTAATTTACAATATGTAGATAGTTCTGATAGTGCGTTGCCTAGTTTTACTATATGGCGAAATGATTTTACCTATTTTCATAGAATAGGAGAGCGTGGTAACTGGGCAAATCGTTTAAGAGTAGGTTTTTCTACTAATGACGATTCTCCTTTTGCGCCATTTGCGGTAGATAATAATTTGAATATACGCGGTGTCGGTAATACCATCGATAGAGGTACGGCGGCAATTGTTTTAAATACAGAATACCGTCATTCTTTTATAGATAAGGACTGGTTTGTACTGCAAGGAAATGCCTTTGTAGATGCTGGGACGTGGAGAAATCCAGGAGGAGAATTAACCGATTTTGGTGAGTCTCAAAACATAAGAGTATATCCAGGTATAGGTTTGCGTTTTATTCATAAACGTATCTTCAATACTATTTTTAGAATAGATTACGGTGCAGGAGTCACGCCTGACGCTACGCAGGGTTTTGTCTTTGGGATAGGGCAGTATTTTTAATAGGATAATGATGTTTATTCTGCTTTCGCGAAAGCGAGATCCACAAAATCATATTACCCAAAAAAGACTTCGTACATAAAACGACCAGGTACGAATGTAAAGCCGCCTGCTATGATTAATGCACCTATGTAAAGAAAAATCATTTTTAATTTATGCTTTTTAACCTGTCCTTTTCTAATTGCGATGTAGGCAGTAGGAACCGACCATAGAGTAAGAAGGCTGAATAAGTGAATGTAACCAAAGTGGTTTAAGAATTGCGGTCCTACCATGGCAGGCATAAAAAGAGAAACTATAGCGGTTACCATCATAGAGATCATGTAATACTTACCTAAATTTCTGTGCCAGATAGTCCCTTTACTGAATAGTAGAAGGTAGGCACCTATAAATACACATGGGATTACCGTGATTAAATGTATGTACATTAAAGTGTAATATAACGTGGTGTAGTGGTTTTCCATGTTGGTAGATTTTTTATCAAATATAAATGTATGGAGTAGCTTTGATATTTAATAATTACCTGACTTGTATAAATAGATTACTGAATTGTCATATCGAGAGATAAAAAAAATCCTCAAGCAAAGCTTGAGGATTTTTGAAACTGATAATTAAAAAAGCTTTTATACTTTTATAATTAGTCTATGATAGCATTTAATGTAGCACTAGGTCTCATTGCAGCTTCTTCTTTTTCTGAATTAGGTAAGTAATAACCACCTATGTCCATAGGTTTTCCTTGTACAGCGATTAACTCACTTGTAATCGTTTCTTCATTCTCAACAAGTTTATTTGCAAGAGGAGAGAATTGTGCTGCAAGTTCTTCATCTAGATCTTGGTCTGCTAGTTCTTGTGCCCAGTAAGTTGCAAGGTAATAATGAGAACCTCTATTATCTAGCTCGTTTACTTTACGAGATGGAGATTTTCTATTAGTTAAGAATTTTTCAGTGGCTCTATCTAGTGCGTCAGCAATAATTTGTGCTTTTTCATTTTTATTAGAAATAGCAAGGTGTTCTAAAGAAACCGCTAGTGCAAGAAACTCTCCTAAAGAATCCCAACGTAAGTGATTTTCTTGTTCAAACTGCTGTACGTGCTTAGGAGCACTACCACCAGCACCAGTTTCAAAAAGACCACCACCATTCATTAATGGTACGATAGAAAGCATTTTTGCACTAGTACCTACTTCTAGAATAGGAAATAAATCTGTATTATAATCTCTCAATACATTACCTGTTACAGAGATTGTGTTTTCACCATCTTTCATTCTTCTTAAAGTACGCTCTGTTGCTTTAATAGGAGATGCGATAGTTATGTCTAGTCCTTCTGTATCGTGATCTTTAAGATAAAGATTTACTTTTTTAATGATTTCAGCATCGTGAGCTCTATTTTCATCTAACCAGAAAATAGCAGGATCATTAGTCGCGCGAGCTCTAGAAACAGCTAGCTTTACCCAGTCTTGTATAGGTGCGTCCTTAGTCTGGCATGCTCTCCATATATCTCCAGCCTCTACATCGTGCTCTAGGTATACAGTACCATCTGCGTCTACTACTTGTACTTTACCACCGTAACCTATTTCAAACGTCTTATCATGAGAACCGTATTCTTCAGCTTTTTGAGCCATAAGCCCTACGTTAGGTACTGTTCCCATAGTTACAGGGTCAAATGCACCGTTCTTTTTACAAAATTCGATAGTTGCGTCATAAATACCAGCATAAGAGCTATCTGGAATAACGGCTTTAGTATCTTGAGACTTACCTTCTTTATTCCACATCTGACCAGAGTTTCTAATCATTGCTGGCATAGAAGCATCAATAATTACATCACTAGGTACGTGTAGGTTAGTAATACCATGGTCACTATTTACCATAGCAAGAGATGGTCTGTGTTCTAATACTTTACGTATTTCGTCTTGAATCTCTTCTCTTTCTAATTCAGGTAATTCATGAAGTTTACTTAATAGATCACCAAATCCATTATTTACGTCAACTCCTAATTTATTGAATACTGTAGCATATTTTTCAAACAACGGCTTGAAGAATACTTTTACTGCGTGACCAAAGATGATAGGGTCAGAGACCTTCATCATAGTTGCTTTCATGTGTAGAGAGAAAAGTACATCTTTCTCTAAAGAGTCATCTATTTGTTCTTCTAGAAATTCTATTAAAGCATCTTTACTCATAAAGGTACCATCTAGAATCTCGCCTTCTAATAATTCAAGGCCTTCTTTAAGTATGTGAGTTCTGTTTGCTTTATCTACCAGTTGTATATTTACAGTAGTAGCTTTGCTAGTTGTAAAACTTTTTTCATTGTGTGCAAAATCTCCTGCTGTCATAGTAGAAACATGAGATTTAGAATCACTACTCCAGGCACCCATAGAGTGTGGATTATTTCTTGCGTATTGCTTCACTGGCTTAGGAGCGCGACGGTCAGAGTTTCCTTCACGTAATACTGGATTTACCGCACTACCTTTTATTTTATCATAACGAGACTTAGCATCTTTCTCCTCGTCAGTTTGTGGATCTTCAGGATAGTTAGGAATATCATATCCTTTTGCCTGTAGTTCTTCTATAGCATCGTTAAGTTGAGGTACCGATGCAGATATGTTAGGCAATTTGATAACATTAGCATCAGGTTGCTTAACTAGGTCACCTAATTCTGCTAGAGCGTTATCGTGTTTTTGATCTTCCTTTAATCTTTCTGGGAAAACAGCAAGTATTCTACCAGCAAGTGAGATATCTCTAGTCTCAATATCAATTCCTGCAGGAGCGATAAATTTTTTAATGATAGGTAAGAAAGAAGCAGTTGCTAGTGCTGGTGCTTCATCTGTTTTTGTATATATGATCTTAGGTTGATCTGCCATGTTGTATAGGGTTAAGGTTAAAAATTAATGTAGCATATTCAATCGTTTGCGATGTAAATATGCGGTACACAAATATAAGGTTTTGACTAGGTTTTTAAAACAGATTTAGCTTATCCTTAGTAAAGTAAATCAGATTATCAAATTGATAAATTAAAGACCTTTATTTTATTAATTTGAAAATAAGAGCGGTTTAATTCTTTATATATTATTGATGTGTGATTATATAGGTTTTTTACCGTGAGAATGAATTAAATAGATGGTTTGTTTTAGAGTATAACAGCATCATGCCACAGTTAAAATTGGCGATAAGATTTCTATATTTGAATTTATTACACAAAAAAAGCTGTCCGATGTGGACAGCTTTTTAAAATATGTTGAAGAAAGATTACTTTCTGCGCGCTTCTTTGATACGTGCTTTCTTTCCAGTAAGTTCTCTGAAGTAGAAGATACGCTTTCTACGTACAGCTCCATACTTGTTCACTTCGATTTTCTGAATAGCTGGTAAGTTTAATGGGAAGATACGCTCTACACCTATGTTACCAGACATTTTTCTAATTGTAAAAGTTTTTGTAGCTCCAGTACCTCTTAATTGAAGAACAACTCCACGGAAGAACTGAGTACGACTTTTTTCACCTTCTTTAATCTCATAGTATACAGTGATAGTATCTCCAGCTGAGAATTTAGGTAAATCTTTTTTTTCTACGAATTCGTCTTGTACGAATTTTATTAACTTTTCCATGTAAATAGGAATTAATTAGATTGAGTAATGAATAACATGCACGATTATCGTCAGAGGTTAATTTTTACGAGCTGCAAAAATACAAACTTGTTATAAACTGACAAATAAAAACAAGAGTTTTTAAATATCAATTATCGTATGATCAGCTTTTTTACAAAGTTAGAAGAAGAAGTACTCACTCTTAAGAAGTATATACCAGCAGTAAGCTTAGATACATCAAAGGTTTGTACATCGCTGTTTACACCTCTTTTTGCATTATACACTTGTTTACCTAAGGAGTTAATTATAGTAAGAGTAATGTCGTTACTATGAGCACTAGTAAAAGTTATTTTTAAATAGCCATCCTTTACAGGATTAGTAAGAACGGTTAATTTTTCTTTTTCCTTATCTGTTTTCACAGTAATAGTAGAGTCATTACTGTCTTTTTGCAAAGTAGCAGTGCTCTGTGATAACGTAAAAACGCTTAATAAAATAAAGAGTAAAATTCTATTCATAATAATATTGTATCGTAAAGTTAAAACTTTTTAACCGATTTTTGATACTAATCCTCATTTAAAAGGTCAGGTCTTCGTTCACGTGTTCTTTCAAAGGCTTTTTCTTCTCTCCATTCTTCTATCGCTTTTAAATGACCGCTTAATAAAATATCCGGCACTTTATGTCCTTTATAATCGGCAGGACGCGTGTAAACCGGTGGAGCAAGTAAACCATCTTGAAAACTATCGGTTAATGCACTAGTCTCATCACTAATCACGCCAGGAATTAATCTTATCAATGCATCGCATAAAACGGCAGCACCTAACTCACCGCCAGACAGTACATAATCACCTATAGAAATCTCTCTAGTAATATAAAGATCTCTCACACGTTGATCGATTCCTTTATAATGACCACAAATAATCATGATGTTCTCTTTAAGGGATAAATGGTTTGCCATTCCTTGATTAAGAGTCACACCATCTGGTGTCATATAGATAACCTCGTCATATTCACGACCTTCTTTAAGCTCATGTATTAATTTATCCAGTGGCTCAATCATCATTACCATACCAGCGCCACCACCATATTGATAGTCGTCTACTTGATTGTATTTATTAAGTCCGTATTTTCTTAAATCATGCATGTGCACTTCTACAAGACCTTTTTCTATACCACGTTTTAAAATGGATGCTTCAAAGGGACTTTTTATTAATTCTGGTAATACGGTTATAATGTCTATGCGCACGATACTTGATTTTAATGCAAAGTTAAAGGAATTGTAAGTTGTTAAAAGAAAAATAAACAGTCAATAACAATAATTAACTATGCGATTAGTTTAATAACTACATAAATAGTTTGATAACTATAATAATAGTTATATGTTTGTTTCATCAATAAAAGTAGTTTCAAAGTAAATCATATAGAAATGGAAAAATTAACGCAAAAAGAAGAAGAGGTAATGCAGGCGCTTTGGGATCTAGAAAAAGCCTTTGTAAAAGAAATAGTACCTCATTTAAAAGGGACTAATCATTATAATACGGTTTCTACTATTGTGCGCAAGCTAGAAGAGAAGAAGTATGTGGGTTATGAGGCATTCGGTAAAACACATCGTTATTTTCCAGTGGTAAAAAAAGATGACTATCGCAACAAGTTTGTAAATAATGCCATGACTAGTTACTTTAACGACTCTTATAAAAACATGGTTTCCTTTTTTGCCAAAGAAGAGAAAATAAGCGCGACAGAGTTGAGAGAGATTTTAGAAATGATAGAATCTAAAGAAAAATAAGATGGAAACAGCTATAGAATATCTTTTAAAAAGCGCCGGAGTACTTAGCATATTTGTACTTGTTTATCATTTCTTACTACGCAGGCTCACATTTTTTAACGCAAACAGATGGTTTTTACTGGCAGGTATAGCAGCAAGTATATTGTTTCCGCTAGTAGAAATTACCCAAACCGTTTATGTAGAGCAACCAGAACAAGTGGTCTATTTGCCCCAACAACTAGCGACACCTATGGTATCTGTTTTACAACAGTCTATGGTAGAAGAAACTGCAGTAGCCTTTGACTATGCCATGCTATTCTTCTATCTATACATTGCCATTTCTATATTTTTTATAGGTAAAATGATAGTAGAATTAAGTTCGCTGCGCAGCTTAATACGTTCTGGTGATAAAAAGAGATCTGGTAAGTTTGTTATAGTTACGCTTTCGCGAAAGCTGACACCTTTCAGTTTCTTTAACTATATATGTTACTCTACGTCAGACCAGCAATCGCCAGAACTAGATTTAATTCTAGAACACGAGAAAGTCCACGCTAGAGAATGGCATTCTATAGATTTAATTGCGTCGCATCTTTTTAAAGCCCTATTCTGGATCAATCCACTAGTGTGGTTGTTAAAGAGGCAGATAGGTGAGAACTTAGAATTTATTGCCGACTCAAAAGCCAAAGTTAAAAACACTACAGGAATAAGCTACGAGCGCACTTTATTAAGTGCTGCTGCAAGTCATATGCAACCAGCACTGGCTAATAATTTTTTCACACCATTTATCAAAAAACGAATTGTTATGTTACAAAAAGAAGCGTCTGCCAACTGGAATGCCTATAAATATGCATTGATACTACCAGTTATCGTACTTTTTCTCTACAGTTTTAATGTAGTAGAAGAAATAGAGTATGTTAAAAATGAAAATGCTCGACAAATGGATTCTGTCACAAATAATAATGATGAATCCTCTGTTATTGATACAATTGAAAATGCAACAACTACTTCAGAAGAAGAGGTAGGAATAGCACAAGAACTGTGGAGTGAAGATCCTATTATAGATTTTGACCACACCATAAATTTCTCAATAGAACCTACTTCTACAAAAGAATATCTTGATGAAAAGAAGACTTATTTAAAGAAAGAATACAATGTAGATTTTAATTACAGTAAGTTAAAAATCAAAAGAGGGAAAATAGTAAGAATCAAGATTTCGCTAGATGACAATAACGGTTACAAAGGTTCTCAGGAATACAGTGCTACAAGTGGTATAAAATCCATTTGTGTAAAAGGAGAGATTGAGGGAGATTCTAAGTCGTGGAGTATGGGAGACTGTACAGGTGTAGCAAATAAAAACTCTTATTCTACCATTACCTCATCTTACACGTATACATCAGATTCTGATTCTTTAGTGAAAAGTGGTGACAGCTTAATAACAATAGCACAAATGGAAGAGCTGATTGCTCGAGAAGAAGCAAGGAATGCAGTTATTTTTTCAATGATGGAATCTACTAATGGCAAAAATATAGATAGCTTGTTAAACAGTGATTCATTTCAATTTGATGATGTAGATTCTCTTAAAAATAAGATACAGGCAAGATTGAAAAACGTTCAGCTAGACTCTTTAAATGTTATCTATTTTGATTATCCAAAAACTGTGCACACGAGTAAGAACGGTGTTTCTACTACTATAACAGAAAACGTCAGTATTGAAAAGTTAGATCTAGGTGAAAATTCAGCTTTAATGATAGTTAATGGAAAAGAGACCAATGCAGAAATTGCAAATCTTATCGACCCTAAGCTTATTGAGAGTGTTTCTGTTCTTAAAAATAAAGAAGCTACTTCTCTTTATGGTGAGAAAGCAACAAATGGTGTCGTTCTTATCACCACTAAAAATACTGATATAGATAATCGTCGAGCTTTGATAATATCCAAAAAACAAGAAATGCTTCAAAAACGCGAAGAAATAAAAGCTGGCTATGCGGCTCGTAGAGATTCCTTAATAAGTAAAAGGACAGAAGTTAAAGAAGCGAGACGTGCAGAATTGCTGGAAAAGATAGGTTCTAAAAGAGTAAGTAGAGTTGGGTATGGAGATACAAATGTTGTTTATGTTTACCCAAGCGATAATATCGAATCAGAATTCCACTTTGATGATATGTCAGAAGAGCGTTTTGAAAAGCTGAGAGAGAGACTTGAAGATGCTGGGCATACTTTTAAACTAAAAACACATCGCATGAAAAACGATCGCTTAGTGAAATTAAAGTTTGATATCGATGGTGCTCAATATGCATATCAATCTACTGCTGGCTATAAAGAATTAAAAATTGTCTTTAAAGAAGGATCAGACTCGCCATCTATAAGCATGGTGCCGTTTAAGTAATTAAAACTTCATTTGGATTACCTGTAAAACCCATTCTAGCCTTTAGAATGGGTTTTACTATTTAATACTTAAGTAAAGGCTTACAAAACCTTACATTTGGTGTATGAAGAAAGATGTGTTCAAGATACTAGCTCGATTAAATAAAGCGGTTTTACCCAGCTTTACAAAAAAGCGATTAGATCTAGCTAAAGCAAGTAAATTGCAAATGGCAATTTTTGGATACAAATTATGGGTAACTAAAAATGCACTAGATTAATGTTTTGTAAAATACCAGATCAATTAGGTAGAATGATCGAGTTAGATCAACTACCACAACGTATCATATCACTAGTACCATCTCAGACAGAATTACTTATAGACTTAGGTCTAGCAGACAGGCTGGTAGGTGTGACTCGTTACTGCATACACCCAGCAGGATTAATAGATGAGAAAACCGTAGTAGGCGGAACTAAAAAAATAGTAGAATCTCGCATTATAGAATTACAGCCAGATCTTATTATTTGTAATAGAGAAGAAAATAACCAAAAGATCGTTGAATTTTGTGATCACATAGCGCCTACTTATGTGTCAGATATTGATACTCTAGAACAGGCTCTAGAGATGATAGCAGATGTAGGAGAAATAACAGGAACTAAGTTTAAAGCAAAATCCCTGATACGTAATATTTCTAGCGCATTTAAAACATTGCCTAAGCCAGAAGTAAATCATAAAGCTCTTTACCTTATCTGGAAAAAGCCATACATGGCAGTCGGTACAGGTACATTTATTAATGACATGCTGGCAAGAGCAGGTTTTTCTAATGCGGCTCAAGAACTTACCAGATATCCAGAACTTGATATGGAGGCGATGATTAAGTTACAGCCAGATGCTGTTTTCTTATCTTCAGAACCTTATCCATTTACTACAGACGATATTGCTGAGATGAAACTAGCCTTTCTAACAGCACCGTCTCAAGACCCTATAAAACCTAACGTTACACCAGATTTTAAGGTGGTAGATGGTGAGTTGTTCTCTTGGTACGGTTCTAGACTGTTAAAAACGCCAGAGTATTTACAAAGTTTACAACCTAAAAATACCGACTTAACTATTTAAGAAAAACAGATTTCTAATTTTCATGTAACTTTGATTTTAGAATTAACAAAAGAATTAAAAAATATATAGATGCAAAAAATAGGTGGTGGATTAGGTCTAGCTGGAATAATACTAGGATTAATAGTTATTTATGGTATTTACTGGTACAATAGTGCAGTAAGTTTAAGTGAAGGTGTAGGCGGCGCATGGGCAAATGTAGAGAGTAGTTATCAACGTCGTAACGACTTAATTCCTAACATTGTTTCTACAGCTAAGAAATATGCAGAGTTTGAGCAGGAAACTTTAATAGGTGTTATAGAAGCAAGAGCCAAAGCTACTCAAGTAGCTATAGATGTAGATGCAACTAATCTTACTGAAGAAAACCTTGCGGCATTCTCACAGGCGCAGAGTCAGGTAAGTTCTGGTTTAGGTAGATTACTTGCTACTTATGAAAACTATCCAGATTTAAAAGCAAATGAAAATTTCTTTGAATTAATCAATGAATTAGAGCGCACAGAAAACCGCATTAACGTAGAGCGCAATCGCTATAATGGCGCTGTAGGATCTTATAATATTCACATTAAAAAATTCCCTGGTAATTTACTAGCAGGCATTTTTGATTTTAATCCTTCAGGATTCTATCAGGCAGACGCAGGTTCAGAAAAAGCTCCAGATGTAGGTGACTTATTTGGCGACGATTAATCATGTCAGTTAAAGTAGAAGATTTCCTTACAGCATCACAAGAAAAAGCAATAGTAGATGCTATACGTAAAGCAGAGTCGCTAACCAGTGGTGAGATACGTGTGCATCTAGAATCGCACTGTGATGAGCCTATCACTCGCGCACAAGAATTGTTTCATTTATTAAAAATGGATAATACTAAAGAAGAGAATGGAATTCTTTTCTATGTAGCCGTGGATGATAAGAAATTTGCCCTCATAGGTGATAAAGGAATACACGCTAGAGTAGGTGATGACTTCTGGACGTCTGTTAGAGATGTTGTTTTGTCTCGCTTTCGCGAAAGCGAATTCCAAAACGGACTTGTTCAAGGAATAGAGCTCGTGGGTGAAAAACTTGCGACCTATTTTCCATGGGATGTAAATGATGTTAATGAATTGCCTGACGAAATATCTGTAAGTTAATGAGGTACTTATTCCTAATCATAATCGTATTCATAGGGTTTTCAAATCTTGCTTTTGGACAATTTGCCATTCCAGCAAAGCCAGGTAGCAGTTCACAAACACCATATGTTTATGATGCTGGCCAGGTGCTTACACCTGTTCAAAGAACATCTCTCAATAATAAACTGAAACGCTATGCAGACACCACATCTACTCAACTAGTTTTTGCAACCATAAAATCATCAAATGGTGAAGAGCTAGATCGTTTAGGCGCTAGATGGGGACAAGAGTGGGGTATAGGCCAGAAAGGTAAGGATAATGGTATATTGCTCATTCTAGCTATAAATGATAGACAGGTAGATATCAATACAGGTTATGGTATAGAATCTATAATGTCAGATAGAGATGCAGAGCGTATAGTAAATAGAGTTTTAATTCCTAATTTTAAGAATAGCAATTATTACAACGGTTTAAACCTAGGTGCAGACGCTATTTTTGAAACCCTACAAGGCGAGTTTCAAGGTACAGCTGGCAGTGGACAACCATTTCCATGGAGTGTTTTGTTAATATTTGCAGTGTTTTTATTTTTCATTATTATGAATGTTAAAAACAAAGGAAATGACAATAATGGAGGTAGAGGTGGTTCTGGTGGTTCATTACTCGACATTATTATTTTAAGTAATATGGGGCGCGGCGGTTTTGGCGGCGGTAGCTTCGGTGGTGGCTCTTCAGGTGGCTTTGGCGGTGGTGGTTTTGGCGGCTTCGGCGGCGGTGGTTTTGGTGGCGGTGGCGCTGGTGGTAGCTGGTAAATTTATTTTACATCTACATTTCTAATAAAACCTCAAAACAAGTTTAAGGTATTTCTATCTATCCATATAAAGTACCGTTTAACGATTGCTTAAAAAGCCTAAAGCTTTAGTTTACTATGTATATTTGCAAACTAATTTTGAACTATGGCATTGAACAAGAATGGGGTATTAGGTTGGGCTACGTTAGTCATGATAATTATAGGAATAGGTTTAATAGCATTAGGCGCATACCGTTATACAGATGTAGGATTTGGTTTTGCAGCAATAGGACTAGGTTTCTTTGCAATAGCCTGGGTTTTTAATGCACTTAAAGGTAGAGTGTAAGTGAGAGAAGTTATTCATTTTAAAGATTTAAACACCTTGCGTCATAAAGTTATATTAGGGCTGGCCTTTATAATGCTTATTTGCGCTGCGGTATTCTTCTTTAATGACTTAAGAATGTACAGTTCTATAACAGCACTTATAGCAGTAACTTTATTTTACTTTCTTAATTTTGATGGTTTTACCACACGCAATTCTGTTTCTTACAGTCTTAAATCGATTACGGTAAAATTAATAGGTAGAAAAACTTTTGGTTTTACCTTTAAAGAATTAGAACAACTGGATCTTTCTGAAAAAGGTCTTTATATTAAATCTAAAGGGATGGATGCGGTTACGCTTTCGCGAAAGCGATATCAAGACAATTCCTTAACCCAATTACATAAAATATTACAAGAAAAAAGCACATCAAATGAGCGACGATAAACAAGTAATTTTTTCCATGTCAGGTCTTTCAAAGACCTATCAAAGTACTGGAAAACAAGTTTTAAAAAATATTCACCTTAGTTTTTTCTATGGTGCAAAAATAGGTATTCTAGGACTGAACGGTTCTGGTAAATCTACACTGATGAAGATTATCGCTGGGATAGAAAAGAACTATCAAGGTGATATTAATTTCTTGCCAGGTTATAATGTAGGTTATCTAGAACAAGAACCACAATTAGACGAGACTAAAACCGTAATGGAAATAGTACGTGAAGGTGTGGCAGAGACTGTTGCTGTACTAGATGAGTATAATAAAATCAACGACGACTTCGGTCTAGAAGAGGTTTATACTGATGCAGATAAAATGGAGAAACTGATGAATCGTCAGGCTGTTCTTCAAGATAAAATAGATGCATTAAACGCATGGGAACTAGATACTAAACTAGAAATAGCCATGGATGCATTGCGTACTCCACCTGGAGATGCAGAAATTAAAAACCTGTCTGGTGGTGAACGACGTCGTGTAGCACTTTGTAGATTATTATTACAACAACCAGAAATTCTATTACTGGATGAGCCTACTAACCACCTTGATGCAGAATCTGTATTATGGTTAGAACAACACCTTGCTCAATATAAAGGAACTGTAATTGCGGTAACTCACGATAGATATTTCTTAGATAACGTAGCAGGATGGATTCTAGAACTGGACCGTGGAGAAGGTATTCCATGGAAAGGGAATTATTCTAGCTGGTTAGAGCAAAAAGGAGACCGTCTTGCAAAAGAAGAAAAGTCAGAGTCTAAAAGACAAAAAACTCTTAAACGAGAACTGGACTGGGTACGTCAGGGAGCTAAAGGTCGCCAGACGAAACAAAAAGCACGTCTAAGTAATTATGATAAGCTTTTAAATGAAGATCAAAAAGTTAAAGAAGAAAAGCTAGAGATCTATATTCCTAATGGGCCACGTTTAGGTACAAATGTTATTGAGGCAAATGGAGTGAGTAAAGCCTTTGGCGATAAATTGCTTTATGAAGACTTGAACTTTGTATTACCACAAAATGGTATAGTAGGTATTATAGGACCTAACGGTGCTGGTAAAACGACCATTTTCAAAATGATCATGGATCAAGAACAACCGGATAAAGGATCTTTTACGGTAGGAGAAACAGTACAACTGGCTTATGTAGATCAATCGCACTCTAATATAGATGCAAATAAATCTATTTGGGAAAACTTTTCTGATGGTCAAGACATGATCATGATGGGTGGTAAAATGGTTAATTCTAGAGCATATTTAAGTCGTTTTAATTTCTCAGGTAGTGAGCAAAACAAAAAGGTAGCAACGCTTTCTGGTGGAGAGCGCAACCGTTTACACCTAGCCATGACGCTTAAAGAAGAAGGAAATGTTTTACTTCTTGATGAACCTACAAACGATCTAGATGTAAACACTTTGAGAGCACTAGAAGAAGGTCTTGATAACTTTGCTGGTTGTGCAGTAATTATATCGCATGATAGATGGTTCTTAGATAGAGTTTGTACGCATATCATTGCATTTGAAGGAGATTCTCAAATCTATTCTTTTGAAGGTAGTTTTACTGAGTATGAAGAGAATAAGAAAAAACGTTTAGGTGATCACGCTCCTAAGAGAATACGTTATAAGAAATTAACTAGAGACTAGTTCTTTTCTTAGTTGTTATATAACTACCCCAAAGGTTTTTAAAACCTTTGGGGTTTTTTAATGCGACTATTTGGCATTAATATTAAATTAGGTTCTCTATTAATAAGTTAGATTTACTCCTTAATAGTTTAAATAATGGTTGATAAGTATACCGACATTTCAGTACAGATAGAACATTATGCAAAAGAAATTTCTGAAAAGAGAATGGATTTTTCAAAATTGCGCAATACACTAAAAGAACAAGGCACAGATCAAAAAGATATAGCACACATAGTTAAAAGAGTGGATAAAAGAGCTATACGTCTAGATCAATTAAAAGGCCTGCATAGTAGAGGTAAAGCATTGTTTTATGGAGGTATAGTGGCTATTGTTCTAGGTTTATTATTACCAGTTATATCTCTTTTTTTAAGTAAGGGTTTAAGTACATGGTTGATAAGCACACCTATTATAGCAGGTCTAGGCGCTATCTTTTTAGGTCGTAATGATATGCGTCGATATTAGGTGATCTTTTATAAATAGAGTAAGTCTACTCGGTCGATTTTTTTACAATCTTAATATTTTAAATGCCTATTAAGAAATAATCCATTCTTCTTCATAAAGAAGTGCCTTAGTTAGATGACTATACATTAATGGAAATTGTTCTTTAAAATCTTTATTAGATTCAAAGTAGTACTCTATAAGAACAGCCATGAATTCGTACTGATTTGTAAAAGCATAATCCCTAAAAAACTTTGTGTTGTCTAGTTTGCTGCGCACTGCCGGCTTCATGAGTTCTCTAAGAATATTGCGTGTAAATTTTTTGAAACGTAAAGCATCTATCTCACTACTGCGCTCACTTTCTATATGAAGTACGTGTGTAAATTCATGCAGGCCTAAGTGCAGGTTATCATTTACGATATCCATTCCTTCTTTAAAATCGGGCCATGAAAAAGCAAGAACTTTTGCTATAGGATTGTATTCACCTTTATGGTATTCTTGTGTAGCAGGACTTTTAAACGGTTCTGGAAAAAGTAATAAAGTATTTAACCTGGGAAAAAGGTAATTGCGCCTACCGAAGGTTAAACGACATGCAACACAAGCTATTAAAACCACTTGTTCATCAGTTACCGTGTCTTGATACCTGTGTTTAAAATCTTTCTGTTTTATAAAGGTGGCCACCCTATGTTCAAATTGCTTTTTATATTTTTCAGAGAGATGGATGTAAAAAGGATATGTTTCTAGGACTCGCTTTCGCGAAAGCGGTAACCGTGCATTGCTCCATAACTGTCTGTACCATATAAAGTCGCGCTTTCTTTGAAGAACACGTAGACTTAAATGAATTATTACTAGAACTAGCCCTATTATCATACCAGCTATGACATAAGGTCCCATCCATAATGTTTCACTATTAGGATTTGCTTGAAGCGATATGAGATTTAAGAAATTAATCGCGAGACATAAAAATTCTTAAGATGTACCAAAAAAGTAACATCAAAGAAGAGAATAAACCTAAAGCTGCACCTACGTACTGATCTGTGTGGTATTTATGTACCAGATTAGATGTCTGGTAAAGTATAGAACCAGCAGCAAGAAGTACCATAGCACCGCTAAAGAAAAGTCCTAAATCAAATCCGAAAATCATTCCTGCGATGATTAATCCTATTGCGATAATAAAACCTACAGATAAAATACTTTTAAGGAATGAAAAGTCTTTTTTAGTAATTAAAACTACAGCGCTTAACGCTGCAAAAAGAGCCAATGTAAGGATGGCTGCCTGACTTAATAAATTGCTTTCTCCACCTTGTAGAGCTGCCTGATATTGCAATGCAATAGCTATTAGTGGTAGGAATATAACAGCCTCTGCAACTACAAATAATAACAGGCCTAGATACTGTTGGGTACGGTCATGTGATTTATGCGCCATCTTTTCTGCATAAGAGGTAGCCATCATAAATGCACCTAATACTAGCAACCATGTCCAGCCCTGTGTTAGACTAAACATAAAATTAACTAGGGGTTCTATGCGCAATAAAATTGCTTCTATAATCACAAATAGTAATGTAGCGATAGCAACATGTCCATAGGTCTTTTTATAAAAAATTGCTCTTGCCTCGTCATTCACTATAGATAGTGGCTGGAAAGAGGTGTCGTAATGTGATGTGTGGTCTTGATTCATAGTTATATTAAAACGTGAAGATAATTATTATGTTTTATCCTAATGTTAATGAATGATTTAAATTATTTTTATAGTTGTTAAACCTTTACACTTTGCGCGAGTCTTAGATATATGAGTAAAACACCAGACCAAGAAATAATTTCTTTGATCCTTAATGAAGCTACGGCTAATAAAGGGTTTAGACTGCTGGTATCTCAATACCAAGAACAGTTATACTGGCAGGTGAGAAAAATGGTAGTAGTCCATGATGACGCTGACGATGTGTTGCAAAATGTGTTTATTAAAATCTTTAAAGGAGTAAAAAACTTTAAAGGAGATAGTAAATTATCTACATGGATGTTTAGGATAGCCTATAATGAAAGCATGACTTTTTTAACTAAGAAAGGAAAGACTTTACAAATATCTTCTCAAGAACTGCAAGATCATTTAACTGAAAAACTAGAGGCAGATGTTTATTTTACAAGTGATGAGATAGAACTAGCTCTTAAAAAAGCACTTGCACAATTACCAGATAGACAGCGAGAGGTATTTAACTATAGGTATTACGACGATCTTAAATTTAAAGATATTGCGACGATACTGGATTTAAGTGAAGGTGCTGTAAAAAGTACGTACCACATAGCAGCAAAGAAAGTAGAACAATTTATTAAAGTGAATTAAACTAATTGACTTAAACACAGTCATAAGGATATGAAAAACAATAATCAACATACACAAGCAGGGTTTAAAGTGCCAGAGGGTTACTTTGATTCACTTACAGATCGTGTGTTAGAAAACACACAAAAAGATAAGGCAGTAGAGCACGCTGGTTTTAGTGTTCCTAAAGATTATTTTTCTACTCTAGAAGATCGTATTTTAAAAGAAGTACAAGAAGATAAGGAGGTAAAAGTAGTTACTTTAAAAACTTCAAAAAATAATACATGGGTGTATCCATTGTTAGCAATGGCAGCTATATTTATAGGTTTTGTAACTATTAATGGTCTGTTTTCTACAGACGAAGTTACTTTTGCAGACCTTAATGATCAAGAGTTGAGAGATTACATAGTAGACGTTAATTTTTTACAAGATGAAGAGTCTGTAGAGATATTATATGCAGATAATAGCATACTTAACGATACTGAAATAGAACAAGAATTTACAGATAACGAGTTGTTAGACTACCTTATGGAAGACGCAACATTAGATCAAATTATAAGAGAATGAAAAATTTAATAATAGTATTAGTATTGCTTTTTTCCTTTATGGTAAAAGCACAAGGTCCAGAAGGAGATCGTGATAGACACAGTAATAAAGAAATGCATGATAAGATTAAAACTCTTGCCATAGCACACATTAATAAAGAGTTAGACCTAACTTCTGAAGAGGCTCAAAAATTCTGGCCTTTATATAATGAGGTAAAAGATGAACGAGACCGTCTAGAAAAAGAAAAAAAGAAGCTTATCAATAAGCTAGAAGGTGAATTTGATACCATGACTGAAAAGCAAGCAGTTGCTTATGTAAACCAGATGGTAACTTATGATCAAAAAATAAGTGCTACTAATTTAGATTATAAGCACGATGAAATAATAAATGTTATAGGAGCAAAGAGGTTTCTCAAATTAAAAAAGGCCGAATTAGATTTCAGGCGTAAAATGATTAGAGAATACAAAGAGCGTAGACGTAATAAATAATTTGGTTTGGTTAGTTTAGAACATCCCTTTCTGTTGGTTCAGAAAGGGATTTTCGCTTTTAGGACCTATTTTGTGTAGTTCTAATTTTGATTAAAAATAACAAGTCTTTATTTTTAACGCATAAAACTATACCTAATGAAAAAAGTTCTTATCATTCTTTGTATCGCATTATTTACCAGCTGCAATACAACGCCGTCAGATTCTCAAAATGATACACAAGATCCTATAAAAAGCAGTGAAACGTATAAGTTATATGTACAGGCATACAACAATTATGCAGCATGTAAACAAGAACGCCCGCAGTTAACTAAAGACTTTATGGATAAGAAAATTACTCAAGAAGAATTTTCTACCGCTTTAGAGAGCAATGGTAAATTGTGTAATATTAAAAAGGAGATTTATAATAAATATTACCAGTTACTAGAAGCAGAATTTGATAAAGCTGCAGAGGCTTATGAAATCACAGAATAAGATCTCTAGAATAGGATAGCATCCATTTCTTTTGTGCTGTTAATCTCTGTATCATTATAAACCAGTTTCCAGCCCATAGAACTGCTCAATAAATAAATATTGCTCAATTCAGTTAATAATCTGTTTTGAGCATTTTTTATAACTTCATCTTTTAGAATATCTTCCTTAATTTTTGCCGTTATCTGTCTCTCCATCTTATTAATGTCTCTACCTTCAAATTTGTTTAAAATACCATCATCCATTTTAAAATAATCTAAATGGGGATTAACCTTAATTTCTGGTTGAGGTATGTAAGTAATAAAAATAGTTTTTGATTCAGGATCTAGTTCATGTTTTAACTGCTTAAGGTCATATGATATTTGAGCCTCGGCATTTGAAATTATTATCGCGCTTTTTTGACTTCTAAAAAAGTCCCAACCATAGGATTTTGTACCTTCATAGGTAAATACCTTAGCATATTTCATCTCTGTGACCACCAGTTTACTCGTGTTGTTAATTTCCTTTTGTATCAGTGCCGTTTGCGCTAGTAATAACTCACGATCTTCATTTCTATCTAGCAATCTAGAGCCCAAATAAAATATAGAAACCGCTATTAAACCACTTATGATATATTTAAATATGTCTTTCATTATAATTTTATATCAGGATATTGCCTACTTATTTTAGCATGCATCTGTTGCATTTGCAGTTGATGTGCCTCTGTATCTGTAGCACGATGTTGAGATAGTTTTCTATATTTCTCTACCGCTTTTTGTTGTGTTAGGGTGTTGTTATTAAGTCCGCTTTCGCGAAAGCGAGACCATATAAAATCTATACCTATCTCATTAAGATGTACCATATCACGAGCATAGAATCTATAATCTCTCAACTCGTCCATCGCAATTTCATAAGCAGGGAAATAAGTGGCGTTAGTTAAATCGACCTGAGTCTGTATCGCGTCGTGCAATCTCGATTTACTACGTGTGTTTTCTATAAAACCGTCTTTAATATGACGCACCGGCGATAGGGTGTAGGTGATGTTTATTTTTGGATTCACCTCTGTTATCCATTGATAAATATACGTTAGATCCTTATTTATGGATTCTGTATCGAGCAGTTCTTTAATAAACAATTGTTGCGGTTGTTTATGACAGTTGGCAACTATTATATCCTTTTCTATATGACGATAGACCCATGCAGTACCCAGAGTTATAAATAGATGAGTGGCTTGTTTTAAATCTGTTTCTAGTTTTTTTAAAGCTGTGTTTAATTGATCTAATAGTAGATTTTGATCTTTGTTATTAAGATCAGAATGCACTAGATAAGAATAATCACCTTCTATATCTTCTCGTGTAAACGGATTATGGTGAATAGCTCGATCTATTAATACTCTCAAACTAGTGGAATTAAAAATAATCCCAAAAGGATTTATACTCGTATCAAAGCCATAATAGGATAGCTTAGAACCTATGTTCTCGGTAAAACAGCTACCTAATAGAACCACTTTAGAGTTGTAATCTATAGGGCTAGATAGTTTTAAAACAGGAACAGGTGTGCTAAGTTTCATGGGATATTAAGATCAATTCATTCAAAGGTACGATCTTAATTTAAGGTTTAAACAAATGTAAATAGATAGAGTTTTATAAGTCCATATATCAAAATAGGGACTAATACTATGGTAAGGAGTAGTACTATAAGTGTTTTCTTTTTCTCTGCTTTTACCTGCAATTGAAAGGCATCTTTTGCGGCCTGTATTTGTTCTGGTGAAAAGTCTTTTTTATTAATATTTCCTTTGTAGATGCCAGTTTCAGCATCTAGTCCTTTAAATTTAGATCTAGATTTTAACTGTTTTGCATTAGTTTTTATGGCTGTAATAAATGCTAGCGATCCCATTATCTATAATTTTAAAAGTCAAACATGAATAGAAATAAATAACCTAGATAAAAGCACACTGGTGTTAGGATTATGGTTAAGATCCAGATGATTTTGTGTTTTATTCTACTTTTTTGTAATTTCTGTTGGTATACTTCTTTGGCAGCTGTTACTTCTCGTGCTGTGAAAACCTTGCATGTGCCAGCTGTCTTATACAAAGATGCAGTAGCAAAACGTGCGTCATGTATACGGTCTGCTCTACGCTGGTCACCCTTTGCACGTATGCGGTCTATTTTATCGAGTAAATGTTTAGTGGCTATTCCCATATAATATGAGTAGCTTTTGATGAAGAAATGTTACAGTTTGAGTGGAAAATCAAACTCTAAAAACAAATTAAATGGATTATTTGAAATAAAATAGGCCACAAGTTTTTGGAGTCTTTTTAACTCAATATTATTGTAGTGTGTAGTATAAATCGAAGTTGTCTGAGACTGTAATTACATCGCTATTAAACATAGTAAGTGTAAGGTCTAGATTATAATTTCCTTCATCGACTGGATTTTGAAAATCGAGACGCCACAAATAATCATTGATGTCAGATGATTCATAAACAGTGGTACAATTTGTCGATACTTTTAAATCAATTGTGGTAAAAAATAAAGTAGGATCTTCACTAGAATTAGCGTCAATGATATTTCCATTAATACCAAAGTCATCTGAAACGTAAAATGTGTTATTAACTAAATCCTCTATGTAAATTACGTAAATATCATTTACAGCATCACCGTTAGGAGTAATAAAACGCGACAAATTGATTTTATAATTTACATCGCTATATATTTCTTTTAATTCTGTAGGTCTTACCGTTTCTCTAAGTGTAGTAAGTGAATTAAGACAGTTTTCGTCATCAGATGAACAAGATGAGATTACGATAAGAAAAATAATTAGGAATACTTTTTTCATGTAGCTTATTATTATGAGTTTTTCTGTTATTAATATCAGGATGTTTTATAAAATCAATTTATCTCTACTCCTTTCATTTTGTAATAATAAAAAGAAAATTAGATCAACCCTTCAGCAGCAGCAAGAGCCACATCTATTCCAGCAGCATTTTTACCACCAGCCGTTGCAAAATGAGACTGGCCACCGCCACCACCTTGAATGTGTTTACCTAGTTCTCTAACTATTTTACCAGCGTCTAGTGATTTTTCTTCTACTAGATTCTTACTTAGAATTACCGTTAGAGTTGCTTTCTCTCCGTTTGCTGCTCCTATGATTAAGAAAAGATTTTCCATTTCTCTCTCAATATCAAAAACTAGCTCCTTAACAGACTTTGCATCTAGATCGGTTTTTGTAGCGATAAAGTTCACTCCATTAATGCTTTTTGCACTTGCTATTAAATCACCTTTTAGGTTTCCAGCTTTAGCTTTAAGAAGTTGCTCGATTTCTTTTTTCAAAGAAGCATTTTCATCTTGTAGCGCAGCAATAGATTCTGCTGGGTTTTTAGTAGGGTTCTTTAAAACGGCTTTAATTTCTTCAAAGCTTTTTGATTGCTCTGTAAAGAAATCTTTTACTGCGTCGCTAGTAATTGCCTCTATACGTCGTATTCCAGATGCAACAGCACTTTCACTAGTGATTTTAAAATGCCAGATGTCTCCAGTGTTTTTTACATGAGTACCACCACAAAGCTCGTTACTCTCACCGAATTTAATGGTACGAACTACGTCACCATATTTCTCGCCAAATAATCCTATAGCACCATCTTCCATTGCCTGGTCATATGTGTTATCGCGATTTTCTTCTAGAGATAATTGTTCTCTAATACGTGCGTTTACAAAGTTTTCTATTTCTACTAGTTCTTCTGCACTTACTTTAGAGAAGTGTGAGAAGTCAAATCTTAAACTAGCACTTCTTACCATAGAACCTTTTTGCTCTACATGAGTACCTAATATCTTACGCATCGCCTGGTGCAGTAGGTGAGTAGCTGTATGATTTGCAGCAGTACGTGCACGTTGCTTTGCATCTACCACTACTTTATGAGTACCACCTATTTCTTTAGGTAGGTTCTTAGTTAAATGTACGGTCTGGCCGTTTTCTTTTTTAGTATCTATGATGTAAACCGTGTCACCACTAGCACTTTCTAGATAACCTTTATCACCTGTCTGTCCACCACTTTCTCCATAAAACGGAGTCATGTTAAATACTATTTGGTATAACTCGCCATCTTTCTTACTCGTTACCTTACGGTATTGAGATATACGCACATCTGCCTCTAGTTTATCATAACCTATAAACTCTTGTGTATCGTCATCTACTAGAACAGTCCAGTCACTAGTTTCTGTCGCGCTAGCTTTACGAGAGTCGTCTTGTTGTTTTTTAAGAGCAATGGCAAATCCTTCTTCGTCCATTTCTAGACCTTGCTCGCTTAATATAAGACGCGTTAATTCTTTAGGGAACCCATAAGTATCATTAAGCTCAAATGCTTTTTTACCATCTAGAGTTTTAGAACCAGCAGACTTCATGCCCGAGATCATAGAATCTAGAAGAGTAAGTCCATTTTCTAGTGTTCTTAAAAAAGAAGCTTCTTCTTCTTTAATCACATTAAGTATTAAGTTCTTTTGAGATTTAAGCTCTGGGAACGCATCACCCATTTGCTTAGAAAGTGTATTTACTAACTGGTAAATAAATGGTTCTTTTTTACCTAGGTAAGTAAATCCATAACGTATCGCACGACGCAATATCATACGTATTACATAACCAGCACCATTGTTAGAAGGCAGTTGTCCGTCTGCAATAGAGAATGAAACAGCTCTCAAATGGTCTGCAATAACACGTATTGCGATATCTTCTTGAGTTGTTTTTCCATAAGTATGTCCAGTTATGGTTTCTATTTCTCTAATAAGAGGTGTAAAAACATCTGTATCATAATTAGACTGTACATTTTGTAATACCATAGCAAGACGCTCAAATCCCATACCGGTATCCACATGTTGGTTAGGTAGATTTTTAAGAGAACTGTCTGCCATGCGGTTGTATTGCATGAAAACTAGATTCCATATTTCTACCACCTGTGGGTGATCCATATTAACAAGAGTAGCGCCATCTACTGCTGCTTTTTCTTCTTTACTTCTTATGTCTACGTGTATTTCAGAACATGGTCCACAAGGTCCTTGTGCGCCCATTTCCCAAAAGTTATCTGCTTTATTTCCGTTAAGAATACGGTCTTCGTCTATGAGTTCTTTCCAGTAATCATAAGCTTCTGTATCACGTTCTAGGCCTTCACTTTTATCACCTTCAAAAATGGTTACATAAAGGCAGTCTTTATCGATACCATAAACTTCAGTCAGTAATTCCCACGCCCATGAAATCGCATCTTTCTTAAAGTAATCGCCAAAACTCCAGTTACCCAGCATCTCAAACATCGTGTGGTGATACGTATCTACACCTACTTCTTCTAGATCGTTATGTTTACCGCTTACTCTCAAGCATTTTTGAGAATCTGTAATACGGTTATTTTTAGGATCAGAATTTCCTAAGAAGTATTCTTTAAATTGATTCATACCAGCGTTAGTAAACATCAGGGTAGGATCATTTTTGATCACCATGGGTGCACTTGGAACGATTTGGTGTTTTTTGTTTTCAAAAAACTCAAGAAATGTTTGGCGTATTTGTTTTGACTTCATTCTGGCTATACTAGCGGTTAATTCAATTTTCTTATTTTTGCTATACGTGATAAAGTAGGTTATGATCTCGCTTTCGCGAAAGCGGAATAATTACTAACTTTTTTCTACTTATTTTTATCTCGTAGAGTGTCACAAAAATAGCATAATAAACCATATGTCAAAGGTCAAGTATTACTACGATTCTGAAACGCTTTCTTACCGTAAGGTAGAGACTAAGAAAAGGAGGTTTTTTTTCCGCAGCTTGCTGTTTTTAGTAGTGAGTTTTTGTTTCGGTTTGGGATGTTTTTTCTTTGCTGATGCTTTCTTAGAATCTCCAGAATTAAAAAAATCACGCGATAAAATAGAATATCTAAAGCTGCAACTAGATGATGTACAGGATGATGTGGTTAGACTGTCTACAGTTATTGAAAATATAGAAGATCGTGATAATAATATTTATCGCATTTACTTTGACGCAAACCCTATTCCTGCAGAGCAGCGTCAGGCAGGTTTTGGTGGGGTGAATCGTTATAAGGAATATGAGGGAGAACCTAGTGCAAAAAAGATAATTGCGTTAAGAGAATCTATAGATAGACTTAAAAAAAGAACAGCAATACAGTCACAATCGCTAGAAGAAATAGCAGTTCTAGCAGAAGATAAAGAGAAATTACTGGCATCTATACCTGCTATACAACCGGTGCGTAATCAAGATTTAACTCGTATGGCGAGTGGTTATGGTTACCGTACAGATCCTTTTAACAAGACTAGAAAATTTCACTTTGGTATGGATTTTACAGCGCCACGAGGGACACCAGTATTTGCAACAGGAGATGGTTTGGTAGAAAGAGCAGATGCTAATAGCTCTGGTTATGGAAACCATATAAGAATAGACCACGGTTTTGGTTATGTATCGCTTTATGCGCATTTAAGAAGGTCCAAACCTTATAATGTGCGTCCGGGACAAAAGGTGAAACGTGGTGATATTATAGGTTATGTAGGTAGTACCGGTAGGTCACAAGCGCCACATTTACATTATGAGGTCTTTAAAGACAAAGAACGTATTAACCCTATCAACTTTTATTATGGTAATCTAACACCAGATGAGTTCAATGCGTTGCTACAAAAATCGCAACAGGAAAATATTTCTCTAGATTAATATGAAAGTATATTTAAACACGTTATAAGCATATCATGCATATAGAACTTCCAGAAAAATTATACTACTCCATGGGAGAAGTAACCAAAGCATTTCAAGTAAATGCATCTTTGGTGCGTTTTTGGGAAAAAGAATTTGACGTTTTAAAGCCTAAAAAAAATTCAAGAGGTAATCGCAAGTTTTCTAAAACAGATATAGAAAACCTTAAAACCATCTATCATCTAGTAAAAGAAAAAGGTTTTACACTAGACGGTGCTCAAGATTATATGAAAAATCATAAAAATGAGCTTAATACCTTTGAAATAATAAGCAAACTAGAACATGTTAAAGCCGAGTTGCTTAAAATTAAAGCACAGTTATAATCTAGATTTACCAAAAATAATAAGCCTTATTTTTATTACAGTAAATTTGCGTTTTGTGATGACACTTAATTCCTCCCATTTTTAATGATCAAGTTTGAGAAACTGCCTTATCCGTTTATAATAGCAGGCCATATTCTGATCACGATCTTTATGATCGCTTTTCCATTTTTAATTAAGGTGTTTTTTTATGGAGCAATTATATATTTTATACTAAGACTATTTACGAGTGCAGATAAGAACATGGAGGTTATACTGGCCTGTTGTTATCTATCCTGCTTAGAGGTTTTCTTGCGTATGAATAGTGCGCTGTTTTTCTATGAGATGATTAAATATCTAGTGATAGCCTTTATGCTGGCTGGTATATTACTGCGCGGTTTTTCACTGAAATCGATTCCCTTTGTGTTCTACTTACTGCTGTTGGTCCCCAGTATCGTGGTTGCATCACAAAATATACCTATATCAGAGTCTTTAAGAAAAGCTGTAGCTTTTAATTTAAGTGGTCCGGTAACGCTAGGTATAGTCGCTATTTACTGTTTCCAGCGTAGAATAAGTACTGATAGACTAGACGAGATTTTAAAATTGAGTGTAGGGCCTATAGTCATGCTCATGTTTTATCTATTTGTGGTGACACCAGATATACGTGACGTGATTACAGATACGGCTTCTAACTTTGCAGCTTCTGGTGGTTATGGGCCTAATCAGGTCGCAACAGCATTAGGTATAGGTATGTTTATTTGCTTTGTACGTTTTTTACGTATTAAAAATATGTGGTATAATGTCATGGATATTACTCTATTATTAGGAATGACATATAGAGGTTGGGTTACCTTTTCACGTGGTGGAGTTATTACGGCATTCTTAATGATTATAGCCGTTATAGTGACCTTATTTATTTTAAAAAGATCTGAGTTTAGGATTTCATTTTTACCCAAGTTAGCGGTAATAGGTTTAGGGCTATTACTAGCATGGGGTTTTACTTCTCTTGTAACTAATGGTCTTATAGATAAACGATATGCAAATGAAGATGCGGCAGGAAGGGCTAAGTCTGATTTATCTACAGGAAGGGCAAAATTAATATCGATAGAAATTGAGGCTTTTTTAGAGAATCCTATTGCAGGTATAGGAGCAGGTCAGGTAAAATACTATAGGGCAAAAAAAGATGGTATTCTGGCCGCATCTCATAACGAGACCAGTAGATTACTTTCTGAGCATGGCAGTATAGGTATACTGTCTTTACTGGTTTTAATATTTACACCACTCATATTCCGGCTTTCACATAAAGGAAATATCTATTTTTATGCGTTCCTGATTTTCTGGATTGCTACTATTAATCACAGTGCGATGCGTATTGCAGCCCCTGCTTTTTTCTATGGATTATCACTACTTTATGTATTTAAACCTAAGGTTAAGAAAAAACAAAAAACTGAATTAGAATCTCCCATTATTGCAGTAGCTTAATGAAGAATATCCTCTACATAGGTAACAAACTAGCGCAACAAGGTGCAACAGCTACAACTATAGATACCTTAGGGCCATTGTTACAAAAAGAAGGTTATCAGGTTAGGTATGCCTCTTCTGTAAAAAACATAAGCAAACGCATGTTGCACATGATGCGCATGACCTACTTAAATAGAAAATGGGCAGACGTGGTGTTAATTGATACGTATAGTACTAAGAACTTTTGGTATGCAATCACTATCTCGCGTATTTGTAAGTCCTTGAATATTAAGTACATTCCTATATTACATGGAGGTAATTTACCTAGTAGGATAGAGAAAAATCCTAAAGCCATTAAACATTTTCTTGATAACGCTTATAAAGTAATAAGTCCAAGTGATTTTTTAAGTTCAGCATTTATAAATGCAGGGTTTAACAATATTATTAAGATCAATAACTTTATTGAAATAGAAAATTATCCTTTTACAGAAAGATCAATAACAGAGCCTAAATTACTTTGGGTACGTTCATTTGCCGAAATTTATAATCCGCAAATGGCAGTACTGGTTTTAAAAGAACTTAAAGAAAAATATCCCACAGCTAGTCTAACTATGGTTGGTCCAGATAAAGATGGTAGCCAAATGGCATGTAAAAGACTGGCTAATAGTCTAGATATAAAAGTGACTTTTACAGGATTATTATCTAAAAAACAATGGGTAGAATTAAGTAAATCACAGAACATATTTATCAATACGACGCATTTTGACAACTTACCGGTAAGTTTAATAGAAGCTATGGCATTAGGTTTACCTATCATATCCACTAATGTAGGTGGTATTTCTTATCTTATTGATAATGGAATTACTGGTAAATTAATTCCGGATAATGATGTTAATGCGATGGTGAAATCGGTAGATGAGTTGATAACAAGTCCGTTAGAGTGTGACACCATCATTAAAACAGCAAAAAAGTACGCTCATCAATTTTCATGGAGTGAAGTAAGTAAAGATTGGAGAGCATTGCTAGACGTATAAAAATGTATATTTACATGCTTAAAGCTTAACCAAAGTGTCAAAACCTATTCATTTTGAAATGTCTGAACGCAAAATACTGTTGCGTTTTATTGATGTTATAGTGGTTTTATGTGCTTTGTATTTATTAGGAATCATTTTTCAATTTGATTATTTTTTGATCAATGAGCGACAGTGGATGTGGTCTGTGATTCTCGCAGGTTATTTATTGTTTTTTGCTACAGTATTTGAAATGTATAACCTTCAAAGAGCCAGTCGTATTACTGGTACTCTAAGAAGTGCTGTAAGTACAGGATCGGTAACATCGTTAGTGTATTTACTGACACCGTTTTTTACACCGGTACTACCAGAAAATAGAATACAGATTTTATACTTCTATCTAGCAGTTACCTTACCATTGCTTTTATGGAGAGCTGTTTATATAAAATTATTTGCTAGTTCTAGATTTAACAAGAATATCATAATCATTGCAGACTCCAGTGATGCAGCATTGGTAGCTCAAACTTTGCAAGACGTAGATCCTAATTATAATATAAGCGGTTTTATAAATACAGGTCCAGCAATAGAGCAAGGTCATATAGTAGGAGTTAAATCTATAGGTATAAAAGATGCTCACGAGTTATTACATGATCAGTCCGTTACAGAGATAGTCGTGGCTAGTAATGAGGTAGAAGGAATAACTTCTAATCTTTATAAATGGCTTATTGAACTAGTAGAAAACGGCTATTCTGTTAGAGAATACACTCAAGTGTATGAAGAAATGACAGATAGAGTACCTGTACAATATGTAGGTAAAGATTTTTATAGGTACTTTCCATTTGCACGTAATAATCAAAATAGACTGTATTTAGTATATCATCGTTTATTTGATTTAGTAGCTTCTGTTTTAGGTATACTTATAGGTATAGCATTAGTTCCATTTGTTTTTTTAGGGAATTTAATAGGCAATAGAGGTCCTTTATTTTATACACAAGAAAGAGTAGGTCTTAATAGAAAACTATTCAAGATTATTAAATTCAGAACAATGGTTACCGATGCAGAAAAATCTGGAGCACAATTTGCTGTTGTGAATGACGCACGTATTACAAAGTTCGGTAAGTTTTTGAGAGCTACACGTATAGATGAATTTCCTCAATTTTTAAACATCCTGAAAGGGGATATGAGTGTTATAGGCCCTAGACCAGAAAGAGAGATATTTGTAGAACAACTGTCAGAAAAAATTCCTTTTTATGAAACGCGCCATGTCGTAAAACCAGGTTTAACAGGTTGGGCACAGGTAAAGACTAAATATGGTGTTACTGACGAAGATCACTTAAGAAAACTGCAGTACGATCTATTTTATATCAAAAAACGCAGTGTGTTTTTAGATATAAGAATAATAGTAAAAACACTAAGTACAGTAATCTTCTTTAAAGGTCAGTAGTTATTTTCGCTTCATTTTTCCTCTTCTAAAAATACTGAAGAGAAGTACAAACAATCCCATTACTGTGGCTATTCTAGCAATATAATCTCCATGAGTGGTGTAAAATGTGAGCTCTGTTTTAGGGAGTAACGTTCCTTTTAAAATACCTTGCTTTTCATAACCTAGTGATTGTTTAATAGCACCACGATCATCTATTATAGCGCTTATACCTGTGTTTGCACTACGTGCTATCCATCTTCTATTCTCGATAGCTCGCAATCTAGCCAGACTTAAATGTTGTTTGTGTCCTTGTGTATCATTCCACCAGGCATCATTAGTAATAATGGCTAAAATTTGTGCGCCATTTTTCACATAATCAGTTACGTAATCTCCATAAACAGACTCGTAGCATATTACCGGAGCGATCACGGTAGAATCGATAGCCGTAAATACAGTTCTATCTTCTTGAGTAGTCTTAGTAGAAACGGTACCGCCTAAATCTAGCATAGCGTCACCTAAAATAGGTTGCAGTATACTCTTGTAGGGGAAATTTTCAACACCTACGACTAGTTTTGATTTATTATACAATCCTAAAGAGCCACTAGCAGATAGAAACATAGCGCTATTGTAACTGTTGTAAAGCGTTCTCCCATCTCTAAATAAATTAGTCTGACCGGTCGCTCTACGTTTATCTGTAAACACTTCATCTATAGAAATACCACCTAGATAATTGGTATTAGGGTAATCGTATAATTCTTGTCTTACGGAAAGTACTGTAGGGTGGAATTTAAGTTGAGTGAGGTTATTCAGCCGTACGTCATCTGCTAGTACGGTTTCTGGTGTAATAATTAGATCGGTAAACTGGTCCATTTCTGGTTTTGCCAGACTCATGATAGTTTGAATAATACTATCGTTAGTGAGGTAATATTTCTCCTGATATGGATCAATATTAGGTTGTACGATCACGACATTTGTACCATCACCTTTTTGAAAAGGTATGCTATCTATGACTAGGGCCTGTGAAATAAGTATAGGAACTATGACTATAGCTGTAAGTACTAGAGAGCGTTTGATAATGAATTTGCGCTTTGTGGTAAGTCCGCTTTCGCGAAAGCGTAACAGAGCAATAAAAATAAATATATTAACCAGCCATATCCATAAAGAACCGCCAAAGGTACCAGTATACTCATACCACTGAATCCAAGAGGTAGTCTCGCTAAAACCGTTACCTAAATTGAGCCAAGGCCATGAAAAATCCCAGTCCAAATGCAATCTCTCAAAACTGATCCATAAACAGGCGAGAAAGGTAAGTGCTGCGCCTTGTGTTGCTTTTCTAGCTAGGTAATGATAACCTAAGAAAACCAGACTCATTAACGCTGTATTTACTAAAACAGCAAACCACATACCAAATGGCGTGGAGAAATACAACCAGTATGTTGTTGCGATATTCCAAATGAAAAAAGTAAGATAGGAGTGTAAGAATACTTTTCCAGCGATTTTTTTACCATCGCTTAAACGCAATTTACGTTCTGAAATAAGTAATGGCACAAATGCGACAAATAATAGCCCTGCAAACCCATAAGTAGGCCATCCTAACCATAATAGAATTCCTGATAAAATGGCTAGTAATATGCTGGTAAGTTTCATGTATAAATTAATCTGTTGCTAAGTTAAGGTCTTTGCATATAATTAAAAATCGAATAGGAAGTTAATCTCTTACTTACTGAAAACAGATAGGTCGATATTGACTGAAAAGACATTAGAATACAACGCCTCGCTAGAATCTCCTATATCGGTAAGTGCATAGTCTACTGCGATTCCTTTGTACTTAAAACCTATACCTATATTAGGTTGAAAGGTGACACTGTCGTTACCGTCTAGTTGTTGCACGTTTTGAAAATTACCTACTCCTGCACGCACAAATACTAAGTCGGTAAATCCATATTCTAGACCTAGCGCTGGTGTAGCACTTACGGCACTGCTAGAAATAATATCATTAGTTTGTATAAATCGCATGTTCAGATCAACCTCGGCAGTAAGAACGTGGTCGTAGTGAAATGTAAATGTTCTCGCTAGACCTAGCTGTAATTTAGGTAATGTAATCTCGGTAGTTTCTGGTAATTCCTGATTCTGATTTTCTACAGCACCGCTTATTTCGGCAAACTTCTCTTCATCAATAGCCCATGTGTTGTAGGTAGTTGTAATGTCGCGTGCCATAAAACCTACCTGCCAGTCGCCACGTTTAAATTGTAACCCTACATCAAATCCAAAACCCCATGAGCTTGCAAATTCACCTATGACACGGCGTATAACTTTGGCATTTGCGCCATAAGAAAAACCATCTAGTTTTGACTCTCTAGCATAGGAGAATGTAAAAGCCCAGTCTGCGGTAGAAAAGGTAGAAATACGATCGTAGTTTATATTTCCTTGATCGTCTATAAGCTGTGTGGTATTTAAAATGTCATCTACAGAAAATCGTATAACAGAAAAGCCAAAAGCACTTTGATCGTCTATAGGCATGGCATATGCTCCATAATTAAATTGAGCAATGTTAGCAAAGTAGCTCGAGTGCATTAAGGATAGTTCTTGCTCTTCCATTCTTATTAATCCAGCAGGATTCCAGTAAACAGAATTTACATTATCTGTACTAGCCACGACAGCATTACTCATTCCTAGAGCTGCGGCATCTACTCCTATATTTAAAAATTCGTTAGAATAGGCTCTAGATGTCTGCGCTTGGGCACATACAGAGCATAAAGCAAATAGTAAAAAGTAATAATTTTTCAAGTACAAATTTTAGTAAGTCACAAATATCTTAGTTTCTGAGTTAATAACTATGATAATCTGTGGATATTGCCTCAAAAGTAGGCAAAACACATCAGTAAAAAACTGCATATTTGTATCATGAAGAATTGGGTACCTAATATTATTACATTATTGAATCTGCTTTGTGGATGTATAGGAGCTATTTATGCGTTTAATGACCAGCTTATTCTGGCTGGGATTTTTGTAGCAGCTGGAATATTTTTTGACTTTTTTGATGGTCTTGCCGCGAGATTGCTCCACGTTTCTAGCGAGCTAGGTAAACAACTGGACTCTCTTGCAGATATGGTTACTAGTGGTCTTGTACCAGGAATAGTCATGTATCAAATGTTGAGCGATGCTGTAGGATATAACCTGACAAATACGATAACAAGTTTTGAGGCACCATCACCAGAGCAGTGGTATGCACATCCATTTGTGCCAGTAATAGGTTTTTTAATCACTTTAGGTAGTTGTTACCGACTGGCCAAATTCAATATAGATACCAGACAGACTGATTCTTTTATAGGAGTACCGACACCGGCAAATGCGATTTTGATTATTTCATTAGGTATTATCGCACAAGATTATAACGCTGGCTGGGTTACAGAGGCGCTGACTAATCCTTATGTATTAACCATTATCACTCTTTTCAGTGTTTATATTCTTAATGCAGAATTGCCTCTATTTGCTTTAAAGTTTAAAAGCTTCGGCTGGAAAGGAAATGAAATACGCTGGATTTTTATCGCTTTGTGTATTACATTGATAGCAACGCTTCAAATTTATGCAGTGCCTTGCATTATTGTCATTTATATTTTGATGAGTGTGGTGAATAATGTGATGAGTAAGAAGAAGGCAAATCAATAATCAATCTATTCCTAAGTCAGCATTTATTGAGTGATGCATTTCAATCTCGTTAATTGGTATTCCGATATTTCTATTTATTAAACCGCAAATGGTTCTTTCTATCTCATATAGATTGGAGATAGAATTGAAATTAATAAGACTTTCAAAATTTATAGAAATAATCCAATCCACTAATTGATTTAAAGTCCCAGATGTTATAGGTTGATTGCGTTTAATAGTTTTAAAGCCGAAAATTTTTACGTGTGTATCTAGATTTGGATCTATGTCATTATCGGATAATGCTGGTAGAAATAATTCGAGGGAAAACTGTAAACGTGTCCAAAGGTCATGCAAGTGAGATGTTATAAATAAATCTTTAATAAGAATATTACCATCCAATGGAGAACATGAAATCCCCAATTGATTTAGACATTTTATAAGCCTTAAAAAAACATTTTCTTTGATTGACTCTTCATTTATTGTAGCGATATTAATTTTATCAAATACGGAATTTACAAATTCTTGTACTGTATTTATTCTTTCACTTTCCTGGTTCGGTATTTCAATCTTAAATTTTCTCTCAACAGTAACTAATAATTCAACAGAATCTAGGCCCATACTTAAATATTAGATTTTTCAAACAAATGATTTCTACTCAAAAATCTTCTTCTTTCTCAATTCAAAATTCTGTCCTAAATAAACTCTACGTACCACTTCATCTTCAGCAAGTTCTTCTGGAGAACCGTGTTTTAGTATTTTACCTTCAAACATTAAGTACGTGCGGTCAGTAATAGCGAGCGTTTCTTGCACGTTATGGTCAGTAATAAGAATACCTATGTTTTTCTTAGTCAGTTGTGCAACTATTCTCTGTATGTCTTCTACCGCAACTGGATCTACACCTGCAAACGGCTCATCTAGTAATATAAAAGTAGGGTCTGTTGCTAGCGCGCGAGCTATTTCTGTACGGCGTCGCTCACCACCACTTAATAAATCACCATTTCTATTGCGACGGTCTTGCAAACTAAATTCTTCTAGAAGTTTTTCACAACGTTCTTTTTGTTCTTTCTTAGAAAGGTCAGTCAGTTGTAATACACCTAGTATATTTTCTTCTACGGTTAATTTTCTAAAGATAGAAGCCTCTTGTGCTAGATAACCTATACCATTTTGCGCACGTTTGTACATAGGGTATTGTGTGATTTTTTTATCGTCCAGCCACACGTCACCACCAGTAGGTTTTACCAGTCCTACTGTCATGTAAAAAGAAGTGGTTTTACCAGCACCGTTAGGTCCTAATAATCCTACTATTTCTCCTTGATTCACTTCATAAGACACGCCCTTAACTACCGGACGACCTTTATAGGATTTCTGTAAATTATCAGCTCTTAGTTTCTTTCGCATGGAACAAATTTAGTTTTTTCAATTCTATATAGTGAATTCTATATTCAGAATTTATTAGATTGCATCATTAAATAAGGTAAAGCTGGTTTTAAAAGAGATTAATCGATACTAAAACGATATTTTTACCTAATAAAAACAACTAATGGAACTTCCTAGATTTCTTATGGGCGATAACGTTCATTATCCTGAAGATATTTTTGTCATTCACCTAGATTACCCAAGATTTATCATCAACCTTAAAGATGATGAGGTAGAGTTTCTAGAAGAGGTGACTAAAGAAGATGCTGAGGAGCTAGAAGAAGAAACTAAAAATCTTATCGAAGAAGCGAGCAGATTCTATGATGAGCAAATGGAACTTTACGAAAAGTAAATGGAAGATATCAAACAATTAGACTGGGACGCGACACTTTTTCTTAACGACTGGGGTAATGATGCTGTAGATTTATTCTTCAACGTTATCACCCATAAGCTGTACGCGATTCCTTTATATCTCTTTGTTTTATATATTTTATATAAGAAACTGGGTACACGCAATCTAGTTATTGCATTAATAGCTATAGCGTTACTAATAACCTGTAGCGATCAACTAGCTAGTTTCTTTAAAGACAGCATGGAAAGATTCCGCCCTTTTAGAGAGCCAGCATTAGAAGGACTTATTTCTAAAGTAGGTAAGAGTGGCGGTACTTATGGGTTTTATAGTGGTCATGCCAGCAGCGCCGTTGCGCTAGCCACATTCTTGTGGTTTCTATTAAAGAGAAAACATAAAACGATAGGTATAGTTATGATCGTCTGGTCAGTATTAGTAGCCTATAGCCGTGTCTACCTAGGGGTTCACTATTTAGGAGATGTGCTTATGGGCGCTTTTATGGGGCTTATTTTAGGTTTAATTTTTGTCTGGTTTTACGCTTTCGCGAAAGCGAGATACGGAATATCTACAACGATAATTTAAAAATAGATGAAAAAGGAATTTCATTTTGAAGTCCATACCCAATGGCAAAAAAATCAATTTGTTAATCCTAAAACTCATACTTCTACAATTGATGGAAAGGAGAGTATAAACGTCAGCGCCGCTAGAGAATTTAAAGGCGAGCCAGATAAACGTAATCCAGAAGATTTACTACTTAGCGCACTTTCTTCCTGTCATATGATGTCTTACTTCTATGTATGCCAGCAGGAAGGGATAGAAATTATGGGCTATAAAGACACAGCAAATGGAATACTCGAGTTACATCCTGATGCTAGTGGCGGTTTTAAAACAGTCCAGTTAAATCCTGTAGTTACTATTAAAAATAGCGATCAAAAATCTCTAGCGATAAGCTTGCATGAAAAAGCACACCAACTTTGTTTTATTGCAAATTCTATTAATTTTAAGATTAAAATAACTGTTAAGATTAATATTTTATAATTTATTTAAGAATTAATTAAACCTTTATGTATTTTGTAAGTCTAATTGTTTAATGACGTACGGGAAGTACCTCTTTCACTTAAAATTATTGACTATGAAATTACTTTCAAAAAAATTAATGTTGAACCTACTAGTACTAGGGTTAACTTCAGGAGCTCTATTAACTTCATGTGGGTCTGACGACGATGCGTCATCAGGCACTCCTACAGATGATGACGGTGGTGTTGCCACTACAGAATTACACGCTGCCTTTACAGACTTTGATTCTAATAATGTGACAGCGATGGTAAGTGGTTCTAATTTTGTTATAGAAACTAACGGTTTGCCTAATCATACTTCTCCATACTGGTCTAATACAAACACACGTTCTTTAACAGGTCCAGATGGAAACGTGGTAGTAACTGGGCCAGCGGCTACAGATCACGTATTATATGTAGACCCTACTGTAACTAGTGAGGCAGAAATGGCACCTGGTAATATTGACGATTTTAATGGTTCTTACACATTAACGGTTCCTGCATCTCCAGCGTTAGCTTCTAGTTCATCTGCTACAGGATTAGGTGCTATAGGAATTGCTGTAAGTGGTTCTGTTATTTATAATGATGAAGAAGGTCCTAATGTACCTCTTGATAATGCAGTAGGTTCTCTAGATTATACAGCTGCACACACAGGTCCACAGAGTTATCATTACCATTTAGAACCTAAGGCTTTTTCTGATGATGATGATGCATTGATAGGTATTATATCTGATGGTTTCTTTATCTACGGTAGAAAATGTAACTCTACAGGTACATATCCTACAGATCTTGATGCGTCTGGCGGTCATACATCTACAACGCAGCACGCAACTACTGCAGAGTATCATTACCACATTCAAAACGAGTTATATTTAAGTCAGTATTACATCATATTCCCAGGAGATTATCAAGGTACAGCAAATAACATACAGTAGTATATTCTTATTTATTATCGCTTTAACGATAGGTTGTAAAAATGATTCTCAAATGGAGAATTCAATACAGCTGGTAGAAGTGGATAAAAAGGAATTGACTTTAAAACCTAATGAAGGGCTTCTTCTTATTAATGAGCAGCCCTTTACAGGATATGCAGTGCAACATTATAATAATGATTTCATGGCAGAGAAGATCGCCTACCTTAATGGTAAACGTAATGGAATTTATAAAAAGTGGTTTGAAACAGGGTTGCTCAGTTTTGAATCTAATTATAAAGACGGTTTACAAGATGGAACCACTAGATCGTGGTGGAGCAATGGGAATTTAAGATCTGTAGCTTTATTTGAAAATGGTATAGCACAAGGTAAACAGACTCAATATTACAAGTCTGGTTCTATTTTTAAAGAAATGAATCTACTTAATGGACGTGAAGATGGTATGCAAACCGCTTATCGCGAAAACGGAAAAATCTACAATAATTATGAAGCAAAAAATGGCAGAATCTTTGGTCTTAAAAGAGCAACTCTTTGCTTTAACCTCGAGAACCAGTCTGTGGTGTCTGATACTTTGTAGTGTTTTATTTATTTCTAGTTGTAAAACAGAACCTGAAAAAACAACGACATTAAGAATACAAAAAAATGAAAGTAGAGTAGAGGCACTGCCATATTATGGTGAGGCTAGTTTTACTCCACAATGGTTTTCTAGTGATAGCGATTCTCTAAAAGATTTTCATAAAATTCCTGATTTTGAGTTGACTAATCAAAATGGGGAAATCGTTACTAATAAGACCTTTGATAATAAAATCTATATCACAGATTTCTTTTTTACAGTATGTCCAGGTATATGTCCTAAAATGGCCGAAAATATGACTCTTATTCAAGAGGAGTTTTTACAAAGTGAAGATGTCATGTTACTTTCTCATTCTGTAACTCCAGATTTTGATACGCCAGAGGTTTTACAAAAATATGCGGAAAGAAAAAAGGTGAATCCTAATAAATGGCATCTTGTTACTGGTGATAAAGAAGTCATTTATAATCTAGGAAGAAATGAATACTTTGTAGAAGAAGATCTGGGAGAAATAAAAAGTAATGATGATTTTTTACATACAGAGAACTTTATTCTAGTAGATAAAAACCGACATATACGAGGTATTTATAATGGTCTAAATACCACATCTATAAACCATCTTATAGCAGATGTAAAGACGTTGCAAAACGAATAATAATATTATTTTGATTATAAAAACCATCTTTAAAAACAGGATTTGAATCTCGTTTTTAAAGATGGATTTTTAGATTTTAATAAAACTTCAAAGCTGTTTTTGTCATGTGTCTAGGTATATCAAAGGCATCTACTAACTGCTGACTTTCTTCTTTTAACTCTTTACAAAGCTTTGCAACAAGCTTATTTATGGCCAACGACTTTGATCCTGATATGTAATCATGTTCTAAGTACCAGCCTTTATTTTTCTCAATTAGGTGTAAAGCATATAGGTTTTTAAGTGATGTGAGTACTTCTTTAACACTATCGTCCTTTTGTTCATCGATAGTAACAATAAATCGTTCTAGAACAACTCGATCTATATAGGCGCTCGCCATATCAATTAAATGTACTTGAACATCTAGGAAGGCGTCATAACTATCCATTCCATTTTTAATTTTCTTATTTAATCGCATAGCAAGTGTGCGTAATGAGAATTCTTCTCGATACGTAAAGGCATCGATCTGAAAATCGTCGCTTAATAAATGATCTTCAGACGTGTCTCTAGTCACGAGAGGATTCAACTCACTCAAATTAGTGGAAGCAATACTAGATATATATTTGAGAGTATCCCACCAGTCCATTTTACCAAATTGCTTTTTAAAATAGGTCAAACGACTTTTAGCTGTTAGTTGTAACAACACGGTATTATCTCCTTCAAATGTGGTAAATATGTCTGTATCTGCTTTAAGTAGATCAAAATACATTTCACTTAAATAGCCTTTTCCTCCACAAGATTCTCTACATATCTGTATAGTTTCTGTAGTGTTCCATGTGCTCAGTGCTTTTAATCCTGCTGCAAGTGCTTCTACTTGCTGGCTATCTGCTTCTTTATTATTTGAATAATCATTTAATAAGAAATCATGAGCAAAGTCATAAGCAAAGACATTTGCAATTAACGGCATCAATTTCTTTTGATGTGTAGGATAATCCATAACAGATTGCTCTTCTTTCCCTGGTGGTCCGAATTGTTTGCGTTCTAGTGCAAAATAAACAGCCATATTCAAAGCTTTTTTTGCAGCAGATTGTCCTGCAATAGGGACACAAAGTCTACCACCCACTAGAGTTCCTAGCATGGTAAAGAAACGTTTTGAAGAACTGCTTATAGGGCTGTTGTATTTACCGTCTTCGTCCACATCACCAAATTTATTCAGCAAATTTTCTTTTGGAATTTTTACAGAGTTGAAATGTAATGTACCATTATCCACACCATTTAATCCCATCTTATGACCATTATCACCTATTGTAATATTATCTAAGGTATTTCCTTTACTATCTCTAATAGGCACTAAAAAGGCATGAATACCGTGCTCTTCTTCATTCACTATAAGTTGAGCAAACACGGTTGCCATTTGAGCATGCATGCCAGCATTACCTATGTATGTTTTTCTATCGTATTGTGATGGAGTATTAATGATAAAGGTCTTATCATCTGGTTGATAAATAGCTGTGGTCTGTAATGCTTTTACATTACTACCATGGTGCATTTCAGTCATGGCAAAACAACCTGGTAATGCCATCGTACCTATATCTTTTAAATACTTATCATGATGGATTTTAGTACCTAAAGATTCTACACTACCACCGAATAATCCAAAATGAACTCCAAACTTGATTGTTAGACTCAAATCATACTTAGATACCTCTTCAAAAACAGCAGCGTATTTTGGCATAGAACCAGATCCACCATAAGCTGGCGGATAGGCTAGGTTTCCTAAACCTGCGTTTGCTAGTTCTTTACACCATTTTAGTACTTTTTCTTTGCGCGTTTTTAAATCGTCGTCATAACTTTCTATAGCTTCTTTATGAGGGTCAAGAATACTTTGGACTCTAGATTTAATGTCCGGATAACCATGTTGTAAAAGAGCTTTTAAAGGTTTAGAATATGCCTTTTCAGATAAGTTTTCTGTAGGTAAGTATGTTGAGGTGACAGGATCGTTTTCATAAACAGATCGCAGTGCTTCACGACTTACTATTCCCAGATAATCTTCTATTAAATGGAGCGATTCTTTAGTTTCATCATTTACCCAATCCTCTGTGTCTTCCTTCTTTGCAAGTTGTGCACCAATGGAAAATAAATCTGATTTTTCAGATGGATTTAAAAGATCTGCATTTTGTTTTATGTAGTTTTTCCAATAAGCCAGTACTCTAGCAGATGGTGGATTTTGAGGATTCAACCATTTACAAACCATATCTTTGGTTTCTGGTTTTATGGTTTTGTTCTCATTAATCTTTTTATTGATAAAATTTATTTCGGTCTCTTCCAGAACACCATCAGCCCAGGCGATATATAATAAAGGTAAGAATGGTAATAAGGGATCTTGTATGGAAACTGACATGCTTTTTATTTTAAATGATCAATGCGATTTAAGAATGATAAAAGATACTTTAAAAATTAATTATGAACCAATATTTAACGTATTCTATGAATTGAGTTCTTTTCTCACCTATGGAAAGGATCTTATAAGTATCAAGAATACCAGATGCTCCTCGCCTTAGTCCCTGATAATTTACTTGAGCAAATTTCTGGGATGTGCGAGGACAGATTGGCCTCGCGGCAGCAGCCGTGATGCAATCAGGAGTGGTTGAAGGATGCTTGTATAAAGAAAAGCTTAGATTTAATTACCAACACCATATCAACCTATCCGACCAAAACTCGCTACCGCTTGTTTTGTCCTCCTTTCCTTAAATTAGAAAATGAGCTGTTAGAATAAATAGTGAATTTGGAAATGAACTATTTGTACCCCAACATCTCATCAACTGTATTTGCGGTCACACTGTGATAGTTGCCTCTAGCGGTTTTGTAAATTTCTAGGGCTTCGTCTATTCTGTCCGCTTTCGCGAAAGCGTTAAAAAGAGTAGTAACATACCAACGTCTTCCTACTGTATTCAAGAATTCTGAAATTTTAGAATCAACTTTATTACCATCATAACCGTTTAAAATAGACTGTTCAAACCATACCATACTGATATATGAATTGCTAGAGTTGGTAAAATCAAAGGTGTCGTCCAGTTGTTTCATTTGCTCTAAAGTTATTCCTGGAGGAAAATTGCGTACAAAATGCACCCATTCTTGTGGTGTCCAGTTTTGTGTTACGGCAGTGTCTATTTTATTTGTTTCTAAGAACTGCTCTAGTGTAATTTCTACATTAGAAAACGCATCAGACTCTATGATTGCTGCATTTTCTGGCACACCAGGCTGGTAAATCCATTCCTCAGTATTGAAAGTAACGTTGTTTTTCTCCAGTAAATTTTCGTTGAGGTAGGTGATAAAGTCTTCTGTATTTGTAGTGGAGAATGCATTTTTCTTAAAATATGCTTTTAAGAATGCATCCATTTTTTCACGGCCTACTTTTTCTTCTAAAGTTCTTAAAAATAAATACCCTTTATCATAAGCGATGCTGTTCATACCATCATCTGGATTGCGGCCTTTTAGATCTAGTTTTAACTTTGTGTCATTAGGTGACTCGCTCAATGCTTCTAACTCATCTTCAAGATCTTGACGACCTATTAATGCAAGCATATTAGCTCGGTCCTTACCGTAAAGCGCTTCCATAATTCTAGTTTCAAAATAAACGGTAAAACCTTCATTGAGCCAGAAGTCGTTCCAAGTGGCGTTGGTCACCAAATTACCGGACCACGAATGCGCCAACTCATGCGCCACCAGCGATGTCAAACTTTTATCGCCTGCAATAACCGTAGGAGTCGCAAAGGTCAATCGCGGATTTTCCATACCACCGAAAGGAAAACTAGGTGGCAACACGATCACATCAAACTGTTCCCAATCATAAGCACCGTATAAATTCTCTGCTGCAACAACCATTTTTTCCATATCAGAAAACTCTTCGTGTACTTTGTCTAGCATGGATTTCTCCGCATAAACACCAGTACGTTTGCTTATCGCTTTGTATTCAATATCACCAACGGCAAGAGCGATGAGGTATGCCGGAATAGGTTGTTCCATTTTGAATTTGTAAACGCCATCTGCTATTTTCTCCTTAGGATTCTCAGCACTCATAACTGCCATAAGTTCTTTAGGAACTTTTACAGTCGCATCATAAGTAATACGTATTTGCGGACTGTCCTGAATAGGTATCCACGTTCTAGTTAAAATCGCTTGTCCTTGTGTGAATAAAAACGGATTCGTCTTATCTGCTGTTTGTTGAGCGTTGAGCCATTGTAAGGCTTCTGTTTTTGCCGTGGTAGAGTAGGTGACAGCAATTTGTTTAGTGTCTTCTTTAATAACAACGGTTAACGGTTGCCCTAATGATTCATCAAAATCACCTAATTCAAACTCAGTTTCTTCACCATTTTGAGTAACACTTTCAATTTCTAAGAATTTACTGTCTAGAATGATTTGCTCACTACCGTTATTTACAATATCATAAGTAGCGGTACCACTAATAACTTGCGTCTCAAAATCTACATTGATGTCTAAATCTAGATGAGTAATTACCGCATCATTAGGTTGTGCGTAGGAATGGGATTCTTCTAGATAGGTTTTTGCTTCCTTGATGACTTCTATGGATTGTTTTTTATCTTGACAGCTGGTGAGAATAGATATACTTATTATGGCTAGTAGGAAAAGGTTTTTCATTTGAAGTGATTTTATAACGACTAAATTAAGGAAAGAAGAGTTAGTTGTTTCTTTTATATTTCTACACGCATTTCGACTAAGTTAGGTTTAAAGCCTGCTTTAAGATATGCGTTTTTTGCTATGGAGTTTTCATCATAGACTTCTAAACGTACTTCTGTCAGGTTTCTATCTTTAGCCCATTCAATAAGTTGTTTTACCACTTTTTGATTAACACCTTGATTGCGAAATTCAGGCTTTACATACATAAAACCTAAATAAGCATATTCACTGTGTTTTTGGTAAGGTTGGCCTTTTAGAATTTTAGCATAACCAGAACCTACTATTTCGTCATTAACGGTTGCCACTAATACTTCAGCATCATTACTTTTTATAAGTTCTATAAGGTTATAATAATGAATCTCTCCTTCCTTTAATGTATTATCATAGGGTCTTTCAGCGACTATAATTCCTTCTTCAAAACTTAATAGAGTTTCAATTTCTGTTTCTAGAGCTGCACGTATATCTATTACCATTTAGTTAAATGTTTAGGTTATTATTTTTACATATCAAAGGTAGGTAGTATTTGAGAATGGTTTTTACGCGTAATCTGGTTTTCCTAAAAGTAATATGCGATTCTAAATTTCCAGCAATTCTCCAGCAGCATCAAAAGGACTTTTCACTTTATTCAAAACCTCTTTTTCTAGAACTACTAGTTTTGCGATCACTTCTGGTTGGTTGTAGAAGTTGGTTTTAATGGCGTCTTCTATGGTCTGATGGAACCAGTAGAGTTCTTGTGCGTTGCGTTTTTTGGTAAAGCTTTGGTTATCGGTTGCGTGTGCTTTGTAGTTGTTGATTTCTTCTATGACTTCTGTTATTCCAACGCTATTTAAACCACTACAAGTCAATACTTGTGTAGGCCAGCCGTGATCTTTGCTAGGCATTAAATGTACCGCATTTTTGAATTCGCGTCTAGCGTGTTTTGCGGCTAGTTGGTTATCGCCATCGGCTTTGTTGATGATTATGGCGTCTGCCATTTCCATGATGCCGCGTTTGATGCCTTGTAAGTCGTCTCCAGCGCCTGCCAGTTTTAGGAGTAAAAAGAAATCGGTCATGGAGTGGACTGCGGTCTCGCTTTGTCCTACACCTACGGTTTCTACTATGATAAAGTCGTATCCTGCGGCCTCACATAAGATGATCGCCTCACGTGTTTTGCGTGCCACGCCGCCTAATGTGGTACCGGCTGGACTCGGTCTGATAAAGGCTTGGTCACTTTTAACCAGTTCTTCCATTCTAGTTTTATCGCCTAGAATACTGCCTCGTGAGATGTTACTGGATGGATCTATGGCGAGCACGGCTACTTTCTTGCCGTGTTCTATGAGCTGTCTTCCTAGCGATTCTATAAAGGTAGATTTTCCCACACCTGGCACACCGGTAATTCCTAATCTAAAGGAGTTTCCTGAGTAGGGTAGAGCTTGCTTAATTATTGCTTTCGCGAAAGCGGAATCACTACCAGCTGTACTCTCCACTAGAGTTATCGCACGACTCAATGCGCTTACCTGTCCTGAATGTAGGTCGTTAAAAAGGCGATTCACATTTACCGCTTCTTTCTTACGTTTTAAATTAGGATTGATATGAGGATTTTGAGACAAGTCGGTGGTGTTTAAAGGCTGATTGATTAACAAATTTAAGTGAAGTTATAAAATTAAATGACGCACTTTAAAATTTCTATACAATACTTATAGGCACTTGAATATTACAGCGTAAATTCTTACGATAAAATCCACCATTTTAAATAATATATGACTTTAACGGCCGTTAAAATTGTGGTCTTATTATTCATAATTGATGAGGCCAATTTATAAAGTACATTTTTATGAATGATCAATTAATTGAAATAGTAAAAGAGTATTGTAAAAACCTTATCGAGAATAGTCATTGTAAAAACTATTCTTTTCATAACTGGTTGCATACTCGCAATGTCGCTCTTGCTTGCTCTCTAATTGCACAGCAAGAAGAAATGGATAACACCTCTAGAGAGTTACTGATTATTGCTGCCTATTTTCATGATACAGGTAACGCGATAACTATAGAAGGTCACGAAGAGTTGAGTTGCACATTTGCCGAGAGATTTCTCAAAAAGCATGATTATCCAGAAGATAAAATCCTTACCATAAAGAATTTAATTAAAGTGACTAAACTACCGCAGACTCCTCAAAATCACCTAGAAAAAATCATGTGTGATTCTGATTTAAGTCATTTAGGTAGTGTAAATTTTATGGATTTAAACAGCAGTTTACGTGCAGAGTGGCAGCACACGATGTCTTTAGATTTTACAGATAAAGAATGGTTAGATTTAAATCTGTCCTTTCTAGAAAATCATCATTTCTATACCCATTATGCACAGTCACAGTTTACTCCTAAATTGGCTTGTAATATTTCTAAGTTGAAAGAAAAATTTGCTTGATCTAAGTAATTAGATTTTACAGATTTAAAAGAGTTTTTTAGATTCCGCTTTCGCGAAAGCGAGATCACAACCATCCTTTTCTTCATAAGAGTTGTGTTATTAATTTTTAGTAAAACTTAAAGCTATTTTGCCACCTATAAATGCCATAGGAATGTAAGCAATTATTATATCTAGCGCAGTAAACCATAGCGGTCCAGGCAACATAATGTTTATGGCAATACCACCCAATAAGAACAAAACACCAATGGCTAGAGCAAATTTCATTTTATGATTTGCCGCGATAAGTGCTGCAATGATAGCACCTACCAGCGTGCCTAGTGCGTGTGCTAGAAATGGAAATGTAAAATATTGAGCATCTAGAGTAGGCATAACTTGTGCAAAAGCCTCCATGTCGTTAGGATCTAAACCTTCTATAGGGTAGATGCTGTGACCTAAAGTAATGAAGCCCATGTTTACGGCACTACCTGTTAGCCAGCCAGCGATAACGGCTATTATATTCTTGAAAAGAGGTTTCATATTAATTGGTTTCAGGATTTAAAAATAGCTCTTTTCTTCTTTATGGTTTATGATTCATTTCAAACATCGCGTCGATCCTTTCCGACCAAAACTCGCTACCGCTCATTTTGCCCACCTTTCCTTGTCTAAGGAAAGGAGCTTTTGAGTATCTTGAGTTTCAATGGCTCCTCGCCTTAGTCCCGGATAATTTGC
>NZ_PTJE01000008.1 GCF_002934445.1 Nonlabens xylanidelens | reverse complement strand
TTATTTGTTACTATATTTTCTACAAAAGTATTGCTCACGCGTTGCAAACGCCATGTTTATTCACTCTCGTCACAGACGAGCGCGACGTGGAGATATAATTGATAAACATTTATACACTCAAAAAATAAAAGAGGCTCAGGTAGCTAGAGTGAAGACTAATCAAAATTTCAATGCTTGTATACCAAGCTTAGGATGTAAGTCGCACTAGGGCTTTTAAATCAAGAAAAATACTTTCACTAATTCAATTTCGTATAAAAAAATAGAGTCCTATCTAAAACAGAAAATTAGTATCTCCATATTTTAATGTCTTGGTAGATTATAAGAAGTATAATTTACCAAGACATTCTTTAATATGAGGATCAGGCTACAATCCCTTTAATCATGCGAATTGTTCCAATTTTGGAACGCTTTTGTCGCGGTTTTAGCGATTTGCACCTCGCGCGTTGCAAACGCTATAGTTTATTCACTCTCGTTACAGACGAGCGCGATGTAGGGATTTACTTTATAAAATGTTTAGAATAATATTCTTCCCTTTGGATGAGATTAAAGTAAGACTTCACTACGCCGACTGCACTAGCAGGAGATATTCCAGACAGGGTATTTGGTACTAAGTCGTCATAGTTTTCATTGATCTTTTTGTTCAGAACATGCCACCTTTGTAAGTCAAAAAAGAGATCAAATGTATTTAAGCAAGCAAATATATTTGGCCTATTAAGCAAGCTATAGTCGATAGTTTCTAAAGACTCAAAAATATTATCATAAAACACTACAGTTATATCATCTTTATCTATTCTTACAATACTACCGCAAACATATTTTTCACCTTCAATAAGAAAATAAAAATAACTATTCAAATTCGTTTTTTTCATAATTAACCTTGTTTTTCCACTGTTCCTCCAGCTTCTTTATATTTTTTATCATTCATCTCATATCTTGCATTTTCCAGTGTGCCAGTCCCATTAGCTGCTGTTTTTTTAGTAGTTGGAACTCCAGCTTTTCGAATGTATGATTCTTCTAAAACATCTAAAGCAGTGCCCTCTTTTGCAGTTCCAATAACATCAAATTCAAATTCCGCATCTGGATTTTTCTTCGCATGTTCTTTCATCCTTTTTTTATACCTTTCAATATTTTTAGCCTGACCTATATAATATTTATTAGTCGTCTTGTTGAATCTCCTGTAAATCACTCCTGAACCTGAAGGCATATCTGCAATATTCAAAACTTTGAAACTTGCTGCTTGACTTGACACCCTTGTAGGTAACCTTGTCAATCGAACACCTGGTAACTTAGGCTTGAACAAATTTCGACCTACGGTTCCAGTTAAAATCATTTGAACTGGGGCTTCGTAGTTTTCCAATTTTGTAAAGGACTCGCCTACATCACTAAGTTGCTGTTCTATTGGAGTTTCGGTAACATACTTAGAAATATTAGTCGAAGTTTCTTGTACAGGAACTACAAGCATAGTATGTAAATCATAGTTCCTTTGCGCTGTAATCAAAAAATAAGATTCATTTATAATGCTACTCGATGAGTTGTATAAAGATCTGTGACCAGTATTATCTATAAATCTCCAAAAATTATTTCCAGCATTCTCGAACCTTTTAATGACACTCACATCATCATTTTTTTCAAAAACCGTTTTGTAATCTAAATGTTCTAAATATGGCGTTAGATTCTCTTCTAAACCTTCTAACTCTATAAACTGAATCACCTTATTTCCGCTAAATTGGTAAGGTGTGTACCAAGGGTATTTTTGTTCAAGCGGATCAACCGCAAAAAATCTACCCAATCGAGGATCGTGCATTCTAAAGGTATAATTATAACTATTCCCTTCACCTTTAACTTCATCATCACGCTCTTGACCTTGGAAACCGTAGCGATACGCGTCGCTATCGACACTTCCATGTCTATTATTTAGGAGCATCCCATACGGATTATATTGCTGTTTTATTCAATTTACACTATATCTAAGAACGAACTGTTTAAAACAGTGATTAAAAATAGCGTGTTTTTGCTTAAAAAGAGCTAAAATTGAAAATAATTTATGGAATATTTTTATGAAAGTTACACAACCCTTTTTACCTCTTTATAAAAAATTTGTAAATGATTCAAAAAATGGCAAAAGATTGAATAAAGATGGCAAGCGCATAAGTACTGGAACTATTAAAAATTATAAACAAGCTTATTCTTTATTGTGTAAATACTGCCTAGAAAAAGAAATTGAATTGAGAGTAGCAAATGCAAATAAACTTACTAAGAAGGAATTTCTTTCTGAACAGAAATATTGGAAAAAATTTTATACATCTTTTACTACCTATTTATATAAAAATGGATGCCATGACAATTATGTAGGGTCTCAAATAAAAATCTTAAAAACAGTTTTTAATTTTTTAAAAAATAATGAAGGTTTAAATGTCGGTCAGTTTTACAAGAATTTTTACGTTCGTAAAGAAGAAGTGGATATTCTCGTGCTTTCTCAAGAAAGATTAAAATTTTTAATTCATGATCAAGAATTTGAAAAGACTCTTACTAACAAAGAACGTATTGTTAAAGATATGTTTATTATGGGTTGCACAACAGGATTTCGTTACTCTGACCTAGTAAGTGTAACTATTAAAAATTTTAAAAAGTCAGAAGGTAAATACTACATTACTAATAAAAGTAAAAAAACTAAAACAGAGACAGCAGTTCTTCTTCCTAGTTATGCGGTAGATATTTATTACACTTATAAAACAAAGAGCACAAAAAACCTTTTATTCGGCTCTATGAGTCTTAATAAATTTAATGAGACACTTAAAGATATAGGTTTAAAAGCTGGTTTTACAGAAGTAGTAGAGTACAAAAGAGAGCAAAGAGGCATTGAGAAAAAATTAGTTAGTGCTAGAAAGCAAAATCTTTTTTGCAATAAAATGAGTAGTCATATGATGAGGCGCACAGCAATAACTACATTATTAATATTAGGAATGCCAGAATTATTAGTAAGACAAATAAGTGGTCATAAATATGGCAGCTCTTCGTTTATGAGATATGTTAAGTTTGCTCAGGCATACCTTGATAAAGAAATAGAATCCGTATATTCCAAACTCGAAAATTATGCCCCTGAGTCCGTAGGGTCTAATCGTTAAGCAAATAAAAATGAGAATACTGTTTATTTTGTTATTTCTGTCTTTTCCACTAAGTAGTATAACTAAAAGAGTAACATATGATAAAGAAAATCAATATACATTCTATGTGGTACACGATCCTGAAAAAGTAGAGGTGTATAGCCATATAGACTATTACTGGTACAAAGATAGAAGGGTTCATGTTTCTAAGGGGACTTATTCTGGAGAACTGTTACACGGTGTTTATCAACATCAAAGTCGCGATTTTGATTTGAAGGAGAATGGCAGGTTTTTTTTAGGTCAAAAAGACAGTACATGGAATACTTATAATATTGAAGGTGAATTAATTAAAAGAATTAATTATGACAAAGGGTTATTACATGGAGATTATAAAACTTTTGTAAATAATGAACTTGCCCTGTCAGGCGTTTACAAAAAAGGGAAGAAAAAAGGAAGGTGGATCAACTATCAAACAAAAGATACTCTTTATTATTATGGAGATATGCCCCAAAGTATCAAACGAGATAACTGGATTGTTAGACAGTGGAAATGGATTTTCAAACCTTCTACAAAAGATAGTGTTCATTTAGAGCAAAAGAATTTATTAAAACCTATAGATAGTGCTAGCTTAAAAAAGGTAGATTCTTTACAAGTTAAAAAAACTCAAAAGGCAAAGAGAAAAACCGAAGTAGAATATGAGGTAAGAACAGTAAATGGAAGAGAAAGAAGGTACAAGAAAGGGATTTAAAGCGCAGTCACTTATACAGACTATATATCTATGCGTTGTGTTGCTTCTTTTAGTGGGCTCACTTTTTTTATTAAGTGATTTAAAAGGAAAGTTACTTTATCATTATGATGGTCTTAATGACCATATCTACCAGCACTTAAAATTAAAAGACTATTACCTCAACGGTGATGGTGATGGTGATTTTGATAGGATAGGAGATGGTTTTTATTCACAAATAGAATTAGACGCCTTAACTAAAGAAAAAAAGTGGGGTATTTACTCCATTTTTCAACTCCGTACCAGTAAGCGCTCTTTTCAAGATCAATTAGATAGCTTTTGGAAAATAAAATCAAAACCTAGCGGTATTCATGTATTAAGAACAATCGATAAAGGTGTAGCAATAAAGTATAAAGGCAAAGTGGTTCTGAATGGATCTTTAATGATTCCAGAAAAAAGTTTTAGTAATAATAAATTGCAAGCCGTTGTGGGAAGTGCTTCGCAACTTAAATTAAATGGGAGTTTTGTAAAAGCTCCTATGAACCTTTCTAAACTCAAAGATCAATTTGTTGTTCCAGAGGTAGATGAAGAATTCCGCTTTCGCGAAAGCGAGATAAATAACAAAATCATAACAAATTCTTTTAAACAACCTACCATAGAGATTACCCTAGAAAGCAATCTCATAGAAGACTTTCAAATATCTGGGAATGTCATAATTAAATCTTCTGATATAATTAAAATAGCCAATACGGCAAAAATGAATAATTGTCTGATTGTAGCGCCTAGAATTATTGTTGAAAAGGGATTTAAAGGAAGTGTTCAAATACTAGCTTCTGAATTTATTAAAATAGAAGATGATGTACAGTTAGATTCTGGAACAACTATTTTTTTAAAAACAAAAGGAGATAAAGGAATGGTGTCTGTCTCTAAAAACGTTTCAATTAATGGAAATATAATTGTTATGGACGACGTTACACAAGATATAACAGAGTCGTTTTCAAAATTAATTTTATCAGAAGATGTACTTATAAAAGGAGATGTTTACTGTCAAGGAGTAAGTTTCTTAAAAGGAGAGATTAATGGATATGTTTATACAGCAACAGTAGGGACACTAAGCGGTAGTGAAGAAAGCCTTAATGTGATAAGTGACGTGATAATAAATGAACCAATTATTTTAAATAGAACTGGTCTACATATGGAAGAAAAAGATGGCGAGTCTAAGTATAATGTTATTTCAAAAATGTTCTAATTGAAAGCAACGTCACTCATAGAAACAATTTTCTCAATGCTTATACTTGCAATTTGCATTACGATGGCTAGTATGTTATTCTTTGCGCTTACTTCTTATGATGATAGAATTGAAGATTTAGTTACAAAGCAAAATCTCAGAAATGAATTTTTAATAAATGATCTAGACGTTGTTCAAAAACAAGAGACTATAATAGAATACAATATTAAATGGGGAACAAAAAAATAAATCTAGATGCATTTACTATATCAGAAACCCTCATTTCTATGTTGATAAGCGCATTGATAATAGGTATATCTTATTTTTTCATTGCAACGATTTACGATCAAATGAAATGGTTTTCTGACACTTCTCAAAATACTGAAGAATTTGCCAGTATCTCATACGATTTAAATAGAAAAGTATTTGAAGCAAACAAAATTGGACAAAACAAGAGTTTTATAACATTAGAAAGTATGACTGATACTACTAGAATTGATAAAGTAAGTAATAGGGATACAAATGATCACAATGTATTTTATCGTTCTATAGATACAATTTTGATGAATAATAGAAAATATTTAAAAATTGATTTTATGATATCTCATTCTTATGGCACATCTTCTTTTCCTTGTTATTTTGAAATATTTGAATAAAAAATGGCAATAGATTTCTCACAACATACCATTAAAAATGAGTTTGCTCCTGATAATTCTGAGCCTAGATCGGGCATCAGTATTTTTTCTTTTCTAAACAAATTAGGTATAAAGGAGCGAGAAATGTTTTATCGAGAACTATCTGTATTACTCACATCAGGTTTGGATCTCAAATCATCTTACGAGATTTTAAAAAGTCAGTATAAAAATAAGAAAGTGCTTTATAAAATGATTTCGAGTATTTTAATAAGTACAAGTTCTGGTAAGGGAATAAGAGAGTCATTTGAAATTGCCGGCGGCTGCAGTCAGTTTGAATTGATTAGTTTAAGTATAGCAGAAGAAACAAAGAATTTACCTTTAGTTCTTGAAAATCTCGCAGACTATTTTAAGTCTAAAATAGAATTGAAACGACAAATTATTTCTCTACTCACCTACCCAGTAATAATACTACTTATTACGGCTGGGGTTCTTTATTTCATGCTCGATATGGTTGTTCCTATGTTTTCAAATGTTTTTAAGCAATTTGGGGCAGATTTACCATATTTGACTAGGAAAATAATGAATATTTCTCAGGATTTGTCATTTTATACTTACACTATTTTAGGAAGTGTAGTAAGTCTGGTTGTTGTCAACAAGGTGTTTAGTAAAAATGAGCAATTTAATATTGCAAAAGAAAAAACATTGTTTAGAGTTCCAGTTTTTGGCGCATTACTAAAAACAATAGCACTTAATAGGTTTTGTTCCTCGATGTCTATTTTATTAGACTCAAATGTGCAGTTAACTAAAGCATTATCTCTTTCTCAAGAGGTTATGGAGTATAAAACTTTGAGAATAGCTATAGCATGTATAGAAAACGATATCGCTTTAGGTAAATCTTTGTCAGAATCTATGGTCAATTTTAATATATTTGATACCAAGATGATAACAATGATTTCGGTAGGTGAAAAATCTAATTCACTTGTAAAAATGTTTAATCAACTTAGTTTGCAATATAATGATGATGTAAGTCATAAGGCTAAATTAATAGGAACTATCTTAGAACCTTTAATAATCGTTGTCATAGGTACAATTGTAGGGGTAATAATGATCGCGATGTACGCTCCCATGTTTGACCTTTCTAAAATAATGAGTCCTTGATATGAAATTTAAAAAGAATAAAAAGCATAATTTAAAAAAACTTAAAGCATATACGCTGTCTGAGATACTAACAGTTTTATGTATCATCGGTATTTTACTTATGTTAGCTTTGCCTAGTCAAACACCAGTAATTAGTCAAGCAAAAGCAATAGAAGCCCAGACAATGCTTAACTATATTTATGGATTACAAAAAAGTCATTTTTATCGTTATTCTAAATACGCTGCAACATTAGATGATTTAGGAATTGAAGATAGACCTACGGTTGATCAAGGTGGACTAGCAGTATATAGAATAGAAATAATCTCTGCAGATGTTGATAGTTTTGTTGTTAGGGCAATTAGTGTTTCAGATTTAGATTCTGATGGTAATTACAATACTTGGGAAATTAATCAATTAAAAATTCTAAAAGAAGTAGTACGAGAATGAGTTTGATGATTGATTTATTAAATGCATTATTAATTATTCTAATGTTTTGGGTTGTGCTTCAAGATTTTAAATCTAGAACACTCAACTTATATGTAGCAATTTCTATTTTCTTGATTTCATCTATTATTGCTTTAAATACATATGCAATAAATTGGATTTTAGAAGTTATTTTCTATAATTTTCTATTACTTGTGTTATTTTACGGATTGTTAATATTGTTTTATTTGTACAGAGGTGTGAGTTTATTTGATTTTTTTGAAGGTAAATTAGGTGTCGGTGATATTGTATTTACAATTTCTATCATATCTTGTTTTACATTTAAAAACTTGCTGTATTTTTTATTACTTTCATTTCTGTTCTCTTTGCTCATACATAAAGGTTTGAGCTTTTTCAAAAGCATTAAATCACCAACTATACCCTTAGCAGGAAATATGGCTTTATTTCTTATAATCGTAAAATTTTCAAAAACATTTGGATTTAATGAACCTATTAATTCATTAATATGAAAGAACTTGAAGTAAATGAGAGTTTAGTTTCATTATTAAGTAGTGCCTTAGCAAAAAAATATAGAGTTATTCCTTGGAAAATGGAAAATGATGTGTTTTTTTTATATGCAGACTTGGAACTTGAAATGCAAAATTCTAGGGATGACTTATCTGTTTTATTAGATAAGAATATCTCTATGACTTATGTAGAGACTTCCTTTATAGAAAGTGCATTGAATCGACTTTATCTTGAAACAGATGTGTTGAATGATTTTCAATTCTCTATTTCTCGTGGTCTAGCAGATTTGATTATGGAAGCACAAGTTCTCAGAGCAAGTGATGTTCATATTGAAGCCTTTGAAGACCTTTACCGCATCAGATTTAGAATAGATGGTAAGCTTATAGAAAGACATTTATTAAATCAAACAGAGTTTAAGGAGCTGAATAATAGAATAAAAATTGAGGCTAATCTTGATATTACAGAAAAGCGTGTGCCACAAGATGGGCGAATAAGGAACTCTTCGATGGATTTAAGGGTAAGTGTATTACCAACTCTTCATGGTGAAAAAACAGTAATAAGAATATTAGGTAATGACGCTTCTCAATTAGAATTAGAGAGTTTGGGATTTTCTTCAAAGGATCTTAAAATGTTTAAGAAATCGATTGATAAGCCTAATGGTATAGTTTTAATTAGCGGGCCAACAGGTTCTGGTAAAACAACTACGCTTTATGCATCATTAAATCGTTTGAATGATGTTGCTAAAAATATAGTGACTATTGAAGACCCTATTGAATATACATTAAAAGGGATTAATCAAGTTCAATTAAGAGAAGATGTTGGATTGACGTTTGATGGTGCTTTGAAATCATTTTTGAGACAAGATCCTGATATCATTATGTTAGGAGAGATAAGAGATAGTAAAACGGCTCAAATGGCTATGAGAGCTTCTTTAACTGGTCATCTTGTTTTGTCAACAATACATACTAACTCTGCAAAAGGAATTATTAGCAGGTTGCTTGATATGGGGATACCGCCCTTTTTAATTTCAGACACTTTAAATCTTGCAGTTGCCCAAAGACTTATCAGAAAACTATGCAATAATTGTAAAACTTTAAGAGAAGATTCAAGTCTATTGTGCTCTAAATTAGGTATTGAAAGTTGTAATATTTTTGAGGCAGTAGGGTGCAAGATGTGCAATCAAATAGGATTTAAGGGAAGAATTGCAGTATATGATTTACTTGAAATTGATGAGTCAATAATCCAAATGTTGAGAAGTGAAAGTAATGCATCATTTCTAAAAGAAGAAAATAGTAAGTTAGAGGTTAGAGCTTTAGAAGTTTTATCGAAAGGCATGACATCAATAAGTGAGGTGCAGTCAATCATTCAAAAAGAATTAATTTAATGAGAGGAATCATTATCATCATTGTAAGTGTACTATTTAGTAATTTAACACTAGCTCAGGATGTCGTTACGGTGTCTGATAGTACTGTAATAAATAATTATGAAAAAATCCTGGACGACTATGCTATAAAACGACCAGGCTTAAAAGAAAAAATTAAAATTGATATTTCTGGATTAACTATTGAGGATGTTATAAACGTCCTAGCTCAGGAACATGAATTAAATGTTAGTGCAGATATAGAGTTTATGGAACCTATCAATACAAATTTCTATGATGTTACCGTTAAGAACGTATTTTTATTTTTAATAGATAAATACAATTTAGATTTTAGGAATAATAGAGATATTTTGGTTTTTGCAAACAAAAAAGAAATAATTGAAAAAGAGATTATTGAAGAGAAAGCTGTGGATCTTAGTTTTGATCCTAGGAATAAATTTTTATCAATTAAGATTAGAAATGACTCTTTGATTAGAGTAGCTGCTGCAATTACTGATGTCACTGGCGAAAATATTATATTAAGTCCTGATTTAAAAGAAAAAATTATATCATCGTACATTATTAATAGACCTATCGATGACGTATTGAATTTAATGGCAAAGGGGAATAATTTATCATTAGACAAGGATTTAAATGGAACTTATTTTCTAAATCTTTTGGATGAAAATTCAAAAGAACAACCTCAATCTGCTCAAGATAGAAATAGCTCTACAAATTCAACTAGCAATTTTCAGGTTCTGGGAGAAAACTATATCTCTTTAAATGAAAATGGGTTTATTTCTATTAATGTAAAAGACATGCCACTGAAACAGATTATAGAATCGGCTGCCATAAAGAGCAACGTTAATTATTTATTGTATGATCAATTACCTATAGAAAATCGTACAGTAAAAGTTGAATTAATATCATTTGATGATCTGTTAAAGCATCTATTTGCTGGAAGAGAAAATGGTTTCACTTATGAAGATGGTCTTTATTTAATTGGAAATGAGAAAACGGAAGGTATTAGAAAGTCCAAACTCATTAAGATGAAAAATAGGACGATTGAAAATGTGTTAATTAGCTTGCCAAAAATTTTTACAGATGATCTTGAGATAAAAGAGTTTATAGAATTAAATGGTCTTGTTGTTACAGGTAATCCAATTTTAATTGAAGAATTAGAGGATTATCTTTTGCAAATTGACGAAGTTGTACCTTTAATAGATATACAAGTTATAATAGTCCAATATCAAAAAGGTTATGATTTTACCTCTGGTTTAACTATTGGAAAGGATGATCAGCCTAGAAGCAACACAGGTGTTTTAAACCCAGGTGTTAATGGAACGCTTAATCAAAGTGGAATAAATCGATTAATAGATGTTTTTAATGGTTGGGGTGTTTTCAATATTGGGCAAGTGACCGATAACTTTTATGTGAACCTTGAGTTGCTAGAAACTAACTCCATTATTAAGATTCATTCAACTCCTAGAATTGCTACTTTAAGCGGGCATCAAGCAACTTTATCCATCGGTCAAACTGATTATTATTTTGAGCAAAACAATAGAATACTAACAGGTAATGTAAATACTGACGTTTTAAATTCAGGGACATGGAAACCTACAGACGCAAATTTAAGTGTAAGTATTCTACCATACGTTTCGACAGATGAAAGTATAACTTTACAAATAACTGTGGATCAAGACTCTTTCACAGGTCGTGTAGCGGATACGGCTCCTCCAGGTAAATCTACTCAAAACTTTGAATCTCTTGTAAGGGTTAAAAATAATGAAATGATCTTATTGGGAGGATTAGACGAAATTAATAATGAGAATTCAGGTAGCGGCACACCGTTACTTAGTAGAATTCCTGTTTTGAAATGGTTTTTCAGTAAAAGAAGGAAGGCTAAAAACACATCAAAGTTGCATATTTTTATTAAACCTGTAATTACTTATTAATGTTAACAAGGTTTGAAAGTTTTATGTATGGAAATACTTTAGGCGTCATTACGTTCGTTTTATCGGAATCGGGAAACAATTACGAACAACTGACAATTTTTAAAGTAGTCAAAAATAGTTTTTCCCTTATTTCAAACAATAAAACATTTAAAAAATCTGATGTTGAGAAAGTTGATAGTTTAGTAGTCGTTTATATTATAAATGGTCAAAGTAGCAAATCATTTGTTGTAAAGGATTCAATTGACAAGTCTTTATTTGAAAAAACATTGTCAAATAGTTTCAATATGTCTTGGATTAAATTTTCTGATAGAATTGTTTCCAGCCAAATAGATGAAAGTCAATACTCAAATCTTAAAGTGTTAAAAAATAAATATATCAAAGACCATCATTTTACTGTTATTGGTGATTTAGGTATTACGTATTTAGCTTATTTAAATATGGTTAAAATTCCAGATATCAAAGGTTTAATTATTCAAAATTTTGCTACAACATTTAAGTTGGATGGCGATAATTACGATTTAATAGGTCTTAACTCTTTAGGTATAGTTGCATCGATATTCAGTCAAAATACATTGAATACAAAAATGGATTTTAGAAATGATTTGAATGTTTTAAAGTCATTTGCAAAGAGAATACTTTTTAAGATGGTTCCGGTTATATTGATAATTATGATTTTGAATTATTTTTATGTCAATAAACTAAATGTTGAAATTACTGAGTCACAATATGAAATTTCATTAGTTGACGATATAATAGGTGATAAGAGATTAAATGAAGAGTTGAAAAAAGATGATGTATATTTTTTTAACCAGTTAAGTTTATCATATGGAATCCAACGAGCTCATATAATTAATGATATAATTGATTGTCACGTAGAAGGAATTAGTTATGTTAAAATTATTATTGACCCTTCTAATGTCAAAGAAGAAAGTAATCTTAGTAAAGGTAAAGGTGAGATCTGGTTTGAAACTTCTAATACAGATTTAATTGATTTATGGGAAAAAAGCATTAACAAAAAAGGTCAATTTGTAAATGTAAAATTAACAGAGTTAAGTACTAATAATAAAGATTTGTCCCAAGGCTATATTTCATTCGGTTATGAATAAAATTTCAATTTTATACAAAGGGATTATTGTAATGTTATTTTGCATTTTTCTAGGTTTAGCAATATTAAGAAAAGTATTATTGCCATCAATTGTGTTAAAAAATAATGTTGAAAAAGCCAACTCGGAATTAGTTCAAAAAAGAATTAAACTATCGACGATTGAGGGCTTTGATACAAATCAATTTTCAGTGAAAGAATATTTTTTAATACAATCATCTATATTGGAATCGATAAACACGGATCCAGATGTCAACATTATTCAATTTACAGAAATTAAAGTTATTAAAGATTCAAAATTTATTGACTACGATTTTACTATAACTGGTTCACAGTCGGATCTTTTAACGTGGTTTAATAAATTTGAGTATGAATTTAAAGACGCAATTATTCGATCTTCCTTATTACAATCAAAAAGAAATAGTGAAAAGTTATTTCTTACAGTTTATTTAAGATCAATACAAAAATGAAGACAAAAAAAATAATCAATATCATTTTAATGATCATTGTTATGTTGATATGGTCGACTTTAGGGTACCGTTTTTTTTATAGTTCCAATGAGGTATTGCCTGTTCAATTTCCAACAGTGGAATTCGAATCAAAAGAAAGTTTTAGGTTTGAAATAAGGGGAAGAGATATAGTGTTATCTGATAAGGATGCATTTGGAAAGTATAAAACTCCAAATAAGCACATTAGGGATAAACCTACAATACCATTAAAAAAGAAACCAAAAGTAAGTGTGATTGAAGATAATCCAAACAGGATTAGCTTTCATGGTAGTTTAACTGATCAAAATGGGAAAAAGATTTATATAATTAAATTAAATGGACAAATTAAGCGTATGAGTATTGGACAAAAGATCGGTAATGTTACTATAATAAAGCCGATTGAGAATGGAATCCAAATTTTAGATAGAAAAGAGAAAAGAGAAGTTTTTGAGATACTGCCTGATCACGGCAACAGATAATCTAAATGGTTTTACGGCAACTATCAAAACTGTCTTCCCTGAATCCCGTCCATGTCTATTATTTAGGAGCATCCCATACGGATAGTAATCGTTGTATGCAAAAACGTCTGGTTTAAAGTAGTTTTGCGATGCAAGCCATGCTGCTGGGTTACCCAAAGCATTTAATTTTAAACCAGACATGTATACTATCTGTTCTTCTCCTTTAAATGGTTGTGGGCCTAGCTCTATACTAATAGCGTAATCACCTGCATTACTAATTTGATAATAGTAACTCGATCCTTTTTCTTTATCAACTGAGGTAATCAAATCGCTCTTTTCTATTAAAGTTAAGTTTTTATCACCATCAACGCTATATAAATTAATTGTTGCTCCATAAAATTCTTTTGATTCAGAATCTAAATTCTCAATAGAAAAGTTAATAATCCCAGGTTTTGTATTAAACATAGTTAAAGCACCAGCGCCTTCTTCTCGACCGTGGAAATAGATGTACTCTTTTTGAGAATCAAATTTATATAACCCACCTTTTTGTTCCATATTTATTTCAAAAGAACGATTCTCCTCTATCTCATAAGTAGATTTATTATAAACAGGTAGTTTTCTATCAGTAACAACACTTAGTACATTACCGAGATGGTTAGATAACTCATAACGCTTATCTCCTGCAAACCTTTCATGCAATGAATAAGATTCTTCTTCTGGAAAATTAGGCGTGTTGTTTTGTTTATCTCTAAAGTCTGGTATCCCATCTGAATCGCCATCATCGTCAAACCAGTTAGTCATATCAAATTCTGGTAGCTGCTCTACACTAGTTAAGTAACTATCACCATCATCATTATCATCTGCAAAATCTGGAGTGCCATCATTATCAGTATCTAAAAGAAGGTTACAATCTACTGCATCTAGAGGTATATTAATTATTAATGCTGGATTACCATTGCGATTAGACTCTTCTATTTCATATTTTGTCAATACTCCATCTCCATCGTGATCTGCAGAGAACTGGTAGGGATCGTAACCATAATTAGATTCACATTTAGTAGAAACGTAATCATTATCATCATCTGCATCTAGATAATTAAGTGTGCCATCATTATCAAGGTCTATGTTAACATTTAACGGATTATTTTCCCATGAGGTATCTATACCATCACCGTCATCATCTGGATCCATATAATCAAATATCCCGTTACCATCTGTATCAAGATATCCACTGCAAGAACTAGGATTAAAATTACCATACTCTAGGTTCGTAGGAACACCATCCCCATCGTCATCTGCATTATTTGGATTAGAGCCATTTGCGATTTCACAGTCATTAGGAATACCGTCTAGATCATTATCAGGAATAGGTTGATACAAGCATGGGCTAGTAGTATAGTAACTACAGTCGTCAGTTGCAATAGTGAAGGTGTTTGCATTTGTTCCTCCAGGGATGCCATTTCTAGTAAAAACTCCTAGTAAATGTAAACCTGATTCACCAGTTTCTCTAAAACCTATTTCTCTTTGAAGCACACCGTTACTTGAATTATTAGAAAATTCATAGTTCAAGTAACACATGGCAAATGCACTTTGATTATTGCTATTACCTATAGAACTATTACTTCTGGTAATCCCGCTCGAACCACTTATAAAGTCATCTGAATGAGATGGGTTATTATAATAATAGGATTGCCCATTAAGAATAAATTCAAAAGCAGTTATACTACGTGATATTGATAGATTAGGGTTGATCATTTTAATTTCTGCCGTTACATCAAGAACACCTAATCCTAATGTAAAATTAGGGTGAATAGAAGGGTCTAATTCTAGTCTTTGAGCAAGAGTCCCTGATCTTGTATAGATATGAAAAACAGGCTTTAAGAGTCCATTTTCATTTTCTATATTAAACATGATTCCGTTACGTGCCCCTAGATTTGAATGAGCTGGAGACCCTGTATAAGCTGATATTAATTCTAGAATATCATAATCTGCAACGGCATCGAGATCGATAACCGTATTAAATCTCAAATAATTATCGTGATCAGATAGGAATATAGGACTTCCTTCGTTCCAGGTAGCTGTTTGTGAACTAGCACTACTACCAAAGTGATAAGCATAATTATTCCCAAGACAACCTGATAAAGATTTCACTGTAAACTCATTATCAAAAACACCTTTTACAGTACCTTTTCCAAGATGTAAAGAACTGATTTCCAAACCTAATCTACTACTACCATATATGTGCTTTTCTTTTTGAGTTAGATTATATTCAGCAATATCTTTTTCTGTCATCTTAATGTAATTCTCATAAGTAGCCATTACATTGCCCGACGCATCTCTTATATAATAAGTAGATACTATATCTCCTTCTTGATTTTGTTTATTTACATGCTTTGCTATTCTATTACCTAATGGATCATAATCAAAAGTTATTACTGTACCGTCATTTTTTTCAATCTCAGCAACCTTACCATCTACTCGCCACTTTATCTTTAATTCTTCACCTTCATCATAAATAAGTTGACCTATTTCATCATATTCATAACTACTACTACCTTCATTTATATCACCTTCATAATTATCAACATCTGGATCATCAGATAATCCTATTAAACGATTATTAACAATGTTACCTTGTGGATCTCTTTCATAATCGTATGTAAAACTATCAAAGTTATCTCCGTTTTGACGCTTTCGCGAAAGCGAGGTTAAATTACCATTGCGATCAAATTCATACTGTGCTCCATACGTGGATCTTACAATACCATTTAACTCCAGTTCTTCTGACTGAAATTGTTTTATCCTATTGAGCTGATCGTAAATATATCTATTAGACAAAGTACTCAATTGTTCTTCCTTAGTACCAAGAAGTGAAGTAACCATTCTACTGATGTTACCATTAAATAAGTCTTTATTTTCTGTACCACCTATTCCAGATGAGGGGTTTAAAGAGTTAGTATTAAGATTACTATTATTTGTATTTAACAGGTTACTTCGGCCAAGTGATGAGTAATCCTTTTCATAGTAATTAAGAGAATAACCCATAGCATCTATAGCAGTGTTTTGATGCTGTAATCCATAACCATCCTGCCCTATCTCTACAGTTCTATCAACGTTTTCAGAATTTACACCTTTGAGCCATCCATGAATAGTATAAGCATAATCTGTTCCTTGTACTTTTTTATCTCCTATTTGTACACGAGCCAGTGGTCCATGTTTATAGTACTCATACTGTGCATCTTTCTCCCAGACAACACCATCTGAAGATGTTTCTACATATTGTATTCTATTGTCTGCATCGTATTCATAACGGTGTATAAATTGGTCTCTCTTATCTTTTTGATAAGTTACTTGATTTACATTACCACTTATTAAATCATAGTCGTACAGTACAGAAAAATAAGCATTATCACTATTCTCAAGAAACTCATCGTTAATATGAGTGATCATTTCCTTTACATTGCCATGAATATCATAGTCATAGTGTAACGAATTATCTGAGATGCTATTAGAAGTGTAAGTACTGTAATATTTAACATTAGTAACTCTATTTCTCGTGTTTTGCGCACTATAATCTTCAAATAGATCTTGTAGAGCAGGTGTTGCAGGCAGGTCATAAGTAGTTTTAGTCACCTGACTTCTTATACTAGTAATATTATCTGGATATAATGTGGTATTAACACCTGCTTCCTGGCCAATTGTGTTATCTATTAATATACCTTCGTCATTTATGATGTACCTTCCTTGTGGCACATTCATTTCTCCAGCTTCACTTATGCGTCCTAACTCGTCGTATCTAGTGTATGAGAATTTCTCGTATTGATTAGTTGAATATCCAATTTTAGGATTTGATACACTCTGCTCTCCAACATTACTTGACGATCCTGCAACAAAATATACAGCAGCTCTAAGAGGAGCACCGTTTGTATGATCAATTAATTCGCCAAGAGGATTTCCATTATGAGTAAAGTAAATTTTATTTTGAATCCTTTCTACCCTTAAGACATCACCATTATTCAAGACGGTACCGCCAGATGGCCAGATCCAACCACTAGTGCTATTATTATTGAGTTTAACAATTAAATGTCTTCTTTGTTCCGTTATATTAATAGGTTTATAGGCATACATGTTAAAATCTAAATTTGGCCAGTAAGAACTTGTACCTATGTAATCCGTAAGACCAATCATACTATAGGTTTCTTCTTCAAAGTTATTTGCAACAATTTCAAAAAAACCATCTCCTTCAATTTGTTGCTCAGAACTTATCGAACTTGTAGTCATTCGATTTATTTTTTTTAATAATGATTTATTTGAAAAATCTATATTTCTATTGTTAATCCAATTAATATCATTGCTATTAATTATGACTTGTGCCTGAGGCCCAGTAACTATTTCACTAGCCTGTTTTGCATTTTGACTAGCAATAATTCTCCCTAATTTGTCATAAGCAAAACGTGTCTCACCACCGTCTGGTGTAGATTGCCACACCAATTGATTAAGTGAATTGTATTTGTATTGCGTGGTTAATCGATGCTCAGGAGAAATGGTTGAGTTATTTACATTTATACTACTGTTAGGGTCACTAGCATCATAACTATCTCTTTCTTGATTGATAACATTGTGTTGAACCGTTGCTTTAAAAGTATCGTCTATTCCTTCTGGTGGTACCGTTTGCACTAGATTACCTGCCTGGTCATAGTAATACAAAGTATATTGATACTCTAGATCTCTTACACTAGATGTGAGATTCTCAACCGTCGTACTTAATACATGATCTGTATAAGCTCTTTTAAAGTAGGCTGTTTGTTGTTCTAAATACTGGTTATACAAATCATTTTGATAGGTTCTAGCAAAGTTGTTTTGAAAAGTTTCACAAGGGTCTTCAAGATCTACCAAAGGTGTCACAAAAGGAACACCAGCTGTAGGGCATGAATTTTGAATAGTGCCAATTTTAATCGCTCCATTAACTATTTCTTGAGTAAATTCTAGCCAAGTTAAATGATCATAATATTGAGGGTCATCAATATAAGCGTCAATTGCTGCTCGTGTATCTGGATGGCCCATGCCCAAAGCGTTACCGCCAAAATTTAAGATGGATAAATAAAAAGGGCTATCTAAACCATTTCCATTCACGACACGATCGATATAATAAATCCAATCGTTTAAAACGATCGAAGCATTATATTCACAAAATTCTTTTTCAGTGAGGTAGTAGCTAGAGTCTATGGGAGACAGACTAGGCATTAAAGCCATATATAACCCATAAATCTCTGGTGTACAGGCTACTGGAGCTACTTGAATTGGCACACAAGGATTGCCACAGTCTCTAAGATCTCTTAAGTATACATTGTAATCACATTTATACTCGTTTGAACCATTATCTCTTATAAAACCTAAATTAAAATTTATGTAGTTTTGTGTACTTCTCTCTAAAAGATTTAGGCTTAACAACCTAGGATTCTGATAATTCAAATTAGCATTAACAAGTGATGTGTTTATCCTTGTTGAACCATTAAACATGTAATCTAATTCACTGGTTAGATTTTGTAAAGTGCAATCACCTTGTCCCGTGCTGTATCCAGTATCCCTCCATTCCATGTAAAAATCGATATCTCCTTGAGCAGAAAAAGAAAAATACGCAATGTTACCCAAATTATTTATAGTAAAATCATAAATTGAAACTACTCCATTATCATTAGGGATGGATGGATAAGCCGCTACTAAAGATTGAGACAAAGTTTGGTCGAGTTGATAAGACTGTAAATTTGATGTGCCATTCAATCCATACTCAGCCAATACTTCCTTGATTAAATCTTCTAAAGGAACTTGAATATTACTATCGTTTGGCGCAATTGTAGCTAAAGGTAGTGTTCCTGTGCAGCAGGAAAAGTCCATCGCATTAGTTTTACTACCAACAGGAAATGATAAACTAAAGTCAATAGGCTCATTATTAAATGTATTTGGTGTAGTAGAGGTATCTATATATGTGTAATTGATAGTTCCTGTATTATAATCTGAAGTAATAGGTACTTGAGAATCTGGATTGTCTATAAATAAGGAGTTTATTGTCTCTAAACTTGTAAAATTATTCGTGTTATTAACCTCAACTTGAAAAAGAATTTGATTGGATTGTTGAATAATAAATTTACTGCCATTCCAACTCCAAAAGGCATTGTTTTGATTAAAATGCATCGGTAAATAACCATTACTAAAAGAACTGTAATTTGAAATATCTACAGGTGCAGTACTAAATAAATTTCCATTTGCTTGCAATTCTCTCATTAAATCGTGCAAACTACTTCTAAACAGCTCTCTTTTACCACAGGCGGCATCACTATTGCTATCATAAAAGTCATTATATGTATTACTTGCTGGGTTACCATTTGCCACAGCTGGGTAAGATAAATTTGGATTACACCTGTCTAAATTGATACAGGTTGTACCCACTAATACCATTTCTTTAATTACAGGGTTTGTTGAATTCAAATCGGTTATATACTTTACTAATATTGAATAATTTGAGCCCGAACTATTATCCCAACTAGTTTGTACTAAGTTTGATAAACTTACTATTTTCCAATTTGAACCGTATGTACTGAAGTTAAACCCTAAATTAGGATTAGTAAAATTTAGGGTGAATTTAGGGTCACAAGAGGCATTCAAATTACTAGAATTCAAATTTAATTCTAATGTGTTACCATTATCAATTGGATTAAGAACTAGGTTCAAACTTGAAGTCTGATTATTAAAATTATGTCCAAACGCTTCGATTAAATGTCTATTTATATAATTACGAGGAACTCCAGGGCTCCAAGAGCCATTCCCTAATTCGTTTCTCTCTTTAAAATAGCCATTTAAGAAGAACTCTGTGGTTGATGCAATAGGACATTTCCCACTTTCATAATAGTTTTGATAATTTGCTTCATCTTGATATTGATCTAAAACGTCTTGTAAATCACTTCCTGCTGGTATGATTACATCGATAGGTCTGTAAACGCGATACATGTCATTTAAAACAGAAGAAGTATTTTGATCACATACGGGAAGATTACTTCCTTGCGGGAAAGGAGGTAAATTAACTAAATTATATAATTCATTGTAAGCTGCAGCAGTAACTCCGTTATTGAATTCACTCAATAAAGCTCTATAATCATTACTTCCTATATCATCAATACAACCATTATAACAACCATTATTTACTGCGTTAATACTTGCATAAACATTAACGATTCTAGATTTCAATTCATTATAATTCATTAAAAACAATTGCCAAAATTGCTTTTTATTTTCTTCGATTTGAAATACACCACCATTAGAAAGATATGAATTTCTAACCGTATTATGATTTATTGTGTTTGCACTATAAAGCAATGGATCTACCGAAAAGAGGGTTTCATAAGAATACAACCAAAGGCTTTTACCATCGCGATAATCATAACTAATAGCGTCAAGCATAATCGTTCTTCTTGATGACAAGTCATCTACGATAGTATTAGTACTATAATCAAATTGAAAAAACGGATCATACTTCATAATGGCGGTACCACCAACACCAGTAGTAGTTGCCTCTAGTAAATCAATATCAGATCCATTTACATGAACTTCAGAATTTTCTAACATCAATAAAGATTCATCAAATGCCTTAGAACTTATGAGCCCTATAATATCAACAGCTACCTTTTTTGTGCATAAAGGATCCATAACCTCTATGTAACAGTTTTCTGGATGGTATTGTAAAAGTGATTCTGCCCATTGTGGTTCAAATAAATCTCTAAATGATTCTTCACTTAAGTCTTGAGGTTCCACAATAAAATAATTCGAATCATTTGGATCTAGAGCAGGATTTGATATATCAATGGCTGGCCTGTAAATAGGATTCCCTTGAGTATCATATGAATCGATGCTTACTCTAATTGTAGATTGTCCACCGTCACTATTCATATAACCTATACCTCCAACAATTTCAGGTTTTTTCCAAGGCGCAATATTATTCGAATCATTTGGCAAACTACTATTGGGATTGAAAATAGAGTACGCGTAGCCTGCAGATCCATCTGGCTCTGCATATTGTTCTCCTGGCATAAAGTGAGAGGTTAATAACATTCCATTTGCCACGCATTCAGCCTCGTAAAATGAATCCCATAAATCATAATCAAACTGACTAGCAGCACATAAATCATCATATGTTTCTGAATATGCTAAGTACATTTCGTTAAATAAAGACATTAAACTTGCTCGTTCAATTGCTGTCTTATCATAAAAATTTGGTATAAGACCTATCTTCTCTTGAGTAAAAATATCAGTCGTCTTTTTTTCTTTCTCACAACTCAAATCGCAATCATCTAGTAAATAGCGTACATCAAAATTCTCAATGGGCTCTATACAAGATGAAGATAAGTAAGCGGCTAAAGCCGTTTCTAGCGCCTGTTCATTAACTACTAATGTTTTTGAAATATTATATTGACCCAATTTCAAACCATTTAAGTTTAATGATTTTGGAAGTATATCGCTAGTACCTGCGTTATTAAAAGTATGAGTTCCTGATAAAGGATCTCCACTGTCGTCGACAGCAAATTCATTACCACAATCATCTGTAATACTGATCTTATAATCCACGACGGCATCATAAGTTTCTTCACAATGTTCTGGAGAAAATGGAGAGCCATCTGCAGTATAGTTCAAATTAATAACCCCTTCATTATTCTTATCTAAGATAAGTTCTTCACCATTGAATATTAATCCATTGAAGTAGGAACTACCATTTGAGTAAAACAGATTGTTTTTATCTACATTTGTGTCTACTGCTGTATCATTTACTTTACCTAAAAGATCTTTATTGAAAAGAGAAAATCTTCCTACTTCAGATAAGGTTAATAAATTTTTTGGAGCATTTTCAACTAACGCAGTCGCAATCGTCTTTCCTGAAGGATCTACATAACTGATACTTGCCTGACCATTGGGATCTATAACTACGTTACGCTTGTAATAAGTTGAATACCCCACATTAACCCCAAAGAGGCGGTTCAAATATTCTTGATCAGGAGAACCATAATAATATTTCATTTCATGACCTGAATTCAAAGCATGTTCTTTACCTACTCCGGATTTCCTTTTTACTCTACCAGTGTTATCATTTGTGTAATCTGTAACAGAGAAGGGAACCCCATCTGCGTCTGGTATGTAATTATCCTTATTAGTAGTTTTAAGAGCTGTATCATTTGAATAATAAAGTGCCGCACCCTTGGATTGAGACATTTCAGCATAAGGCATTTGAGTGTTTTCTGGATCACAATTAGCATCTAGTATGGGATCAGAAAATTCAAAATCAAGGAAACTATAACTTTCATCTTGATCATTGATATTAAATTTAGGATGATAATCTAAAGGACCCCATTGTGCTGGAGCTGGTAGAATTTCAACAGCTGGTCTTCCAACATGGTCATAAATAGCTTCACCTACTATAGCCTGTTGGTCTGTATTTATTTTGGTAACAGTTTGTCTATTACGCAGGCTACCATCCATATAACTTATTACATCTTTCTTTTTGCCTTCTTCGGCATAAGAGGTTTGAATTTGCCAGTTTTTAATTTTTTGATGTGAAAAAGTTTCAATAGCATAATAGTCAGCTGCTTTTGTAGGGTTTGTTGCTCCTGTCCACTTACCATAGACATAACTAGATCCATAATCTTGGGCCTGGTCATTGTAACCGACTCCTCTTACTCGAAATAGGAGATAACCTCTCTCGTATATAAGTGGTAACGTATAACTACTATTTTTTAATAGTAAACTCGTATTATTATTATCAAAATCTTTTGTGTTCCATTGAATATCAGCTGGAACTTTAACATCATTTGAACTTATCCCATAATTATCCACCCAAGTCCATTGTAATTCATAAAACTCGGCACCAGTAATTGGAGTCCAAGAAACTGTAACCTCTTGAGGTGCATCTTGAATGGAATTTCCGGTAACGATGGGAGTAGAAGAATTATTGGGGTATCTGTAAAAAACGCTGCTATTAAATGAAGATGGTTGTGGGCTTAATAATTGTGAGTGGTTAGAAACAAATTCTAAGTTTAAAAATACATTTTGTACATCTGAATTGGATAAAGAACTATTGTTATCCAAATTTGATATTGCTACATTTAAAATTTCGATTGTAGCTTCATATGCGTTTTCAATAACTAACACATCTCGATCATTAATGATATCAGAAATATTTCCTAAAGGGCTGTAATTAACTTCTAATGTTCTGGGAAATGCCTGATTCCAATTACCTGTTGATAAATTACGAGTTTTAATCTTAAAATCAACTGTATATTTAAATCTAAGAGGTTCAACATTAATCACATCGTCAAGTATTCCAAGAGTCAATTGCATAGATGCAAATTCCTTGTCTGAATTAGGAAGAAAGTAATCAGGATCGGTCTCTATCATATGCCTTCCTGGAACTATTTCATTTGATAATGCCGGTCGCGATGTAATGATTTGAGAAATCCCATCTTGAACAGATAAAAGTATGAGTAGTCCAATAATGTATTTAAATAACCTATTTTTCATCGTTCGGTTGTATTAGTTGATATGTTTTGTATTTACTTAATAGCTCTAATGAACCATCCGTATTGATTTTAAAAAAGTTGGAAACTTTTATTTGAGATTCTTTAATTTCTGTCCTATTAGAAATTTTATAAATGATTTTAGAAAGTCCATAAGAATTCCATTTGTCAAAAAAAACGATAACCTCTGTGACTCTTTTTTCTTTGTCTGTTTTTACAAACATCTTGTTTAAATATTGGGACATATTCTCAATAGGATCAAGTTCAAAAGAGTAGCCTGAACTCGTTTCTTTAGGCTTTTTAAGAAAATAAAAAAACTGCAAAGTTTCAAAGTCTATGGTAAGACCTGTATTTGTGTTAGGATTTTTAACTTTTGAGTATAAGACTGTTTTCTCAGGATTTACTACCTTAATCTGATGTTTGTCAAAACTAAAAAACTCAGTATCCTTTAATTTTGTGTAAACAACATCATCAGATATGATCGCTTTTCCCTTCACAACGCTTGTAACACTATCTAAACCGATAATAGTCATCTCAATATTTGATGCGTATGATTTATTTGCTTCTATAAAACTTTTATAGAAATCATTTTGTGCCTGCAAGCTCCAGCCAAACAACCAAATAATTAAAATTACAAATAGTTTATTCATTAGTTAGATAATTTGCTCATTCCCTGTCTTGATTCTTGAATCGTCATGATACCACGACTGGTTTCTTTTTTGATTCTGATCAAATTACCTTCCATATCATACTCGTAGAAAGTCGAATAATTATTATCATCTAACTCTGCACGAAGTCTAAAATTATTCTTGTCATAAACAAATGATTTCATACTTCCATTAATAGGATGAATACGTAAATCATCAAGTAAAGATGCTGAATTAAGGTTAGAATTTTCAACAATGACCTTCATTACATAAGCATCATCACCAGCTATAAATCGCCCGCTTAACTTTTGCCATCCATTAATGATTTTACCTTCCGGTTTAAACCTGAATGATTGTAGTTGGTTTTGATTTGAATCATAAAATGAAACTATTAATTTTACATCTTCATAAGTTACTGGTTGTTCATCCCTTAAACCTTCCGGAGTGGTTTCGTTTAAATAATTTCCAAATTGATTTACCCAAGCAGAAACGTAATATTCTTTGTTACTATGGGGTGAAAAAGAAGTACAATCAATGCAATAGTCATCAAGTTCTATCATTCGATGGTATAGTGAAAACTTTTCTTCCTCATCATAATTACATTCAGCATCAAAATTAAACGAAGCTTGTGAAAAATTATAAGGATCATTATTACCTAAAACAACATTTTCTAAGGGTGCATTTTCACCGCAATCAAATGGGCTAAACGATTCAAAGACAAAATTTATATCATTTTTTAACTCCAGACTATTTATACCTTGATTAAACTCTAAATTTGAATAAAAGTCAAAGAATATTCCTCTTTCCTCATCAATAATAATATTGCATATAATTGGTATTCCTCCTTCTGGATTGTTAACGATGAATGGGCGTAAATCATTAAAGCCTGGAACGGCAAAAAGATCTGAAGGTTCATCAATACATGAGCCATCTTCATAAAGCTCTCGATTCATCCATAAATAATTAAGAATTCTTCGCAGTGCATCACCTGGATTACCTTTCGGGCAGGGTTTCATGCTTTTTTCTATTCCGTAACGCTCTCCTCCTCTCAGCACCAAAGAAGTTTTTCCAGTGTGTGCTGCCTGATCAGTTAAGTGAAATTTAATATCAAAAAAATTGGAGACATCGCTAATGTATTCATCATCTGCATTCACGGTTTGGTGCAATGCATTTGTGAAATCAAAATGTTCTTCACCTGAATGTTCTATATAATCATAATCTTCAAAACTATCAAAAGCAAGTTCCCTATACTCAGTATTAGAGGCTACTGCAGTAGGAAATTTTTTATTAAATCCATACATAGCTGAGCTAAACCTAGGGGTATCCAGTGGATCCTTATTTTCCAACTCCAGACCGTAAGGACTTATTTTACTTACTTGAGAAGCAAAAGTCCATGAATTTCTCCCAGAAATTGTCGATTGATATTCTTTTCCTGTAGCTTCCCATTTACCAGTTTGATTATTTATATTATAAAAAGGCACAAAATCTGAATAAAATCCATCTGTTCTCAAAATAGGTTTCTCCTCATTATCTGAGTCTCTACCAGTTAGAAATGCATAAGATTTTATCGGGCGGTATTGCCCTTTGAGATTATTAAAATATGGATTTATAAATTGACCTGCAGGATCATTATAAATAGGCCCAATAGAATCTTCTTCAATTTCTTCAAAGCCACATTCACATGCTGGATCCCATCGATCACTCATTTCGATTGAAGATGCATTATAGACTTGATAAGATTCATTAAAGGCAAAATTGCTATTTGTATCGCTAGTAATAGGTAACTTATTAAGTAATGCTCCAGTTGTCAAATCTCTAATAGGATTTCGCGAAAGCGAAATAGAACTAATGGCTTGTGCCTGTTTATTATCGTAAGCAGATCGAACAACTTTAAACTTTTGAGTACCACCAAGCGTTGAATTGTCTATATACTCACCGGCCTTATTTATAAGATCTAAAGAGCCAGTTAGCAAATCAACACTATCTACCCAAAAAGAATCTCCATTTGAAAATGACCTTATCTCATCTCCATTTATAAGGTATTGTAATCCAGAGTCTAAATTGATTAATTTCTCGCCAAGTGTATTTGTGGCGCCGTTTTTGAAATTATATCTATTGTTTGCATAAGTTAGTTCAAAAACCATCCCATCATTAAACGAACTATTTCCCATCTCATCATGAACCCAGTGACTAGGAATATCCATATTATAAATTACATCATTAAACTCATTATTTACTTGAGTAATGATAGGTTTCCTGCTATAGTAATCATAAGCAAGATGCTCTGTGGATATTTTTGATTCTCGATCATAAAGGGTAGTACTTTTTAATATACCAGTTCTATGGACATGTTTTGCTGTAGCGACAGACCTCATTTGAGAATTGAAATTACTGATGTTAGGCATCCCAAAACCTGTTACAAACAAAAATGGAGGAAGAGGTAAAGCGGTAAAATAAATATTTGCATCCATTCCCGCAGAGAATGAAGAAGACTCAGAGTATCTAAAATCATTGATCACATCATATTCCACTCCTACCTCTTGTTGAACAATATTTCCTTTCTTATCGATTTGAAGGACTTGATTATTCAGTCCATCTTCATCTACCTGATATTTATATTCTGTTTTAGTGATAAATTGATCATCACTTGCTCCTTCTTTATAAACACTTTGAGACTTAGGTTTGCCATTCATATCATTTGTCTCCACATAAAACGCTTGAGATGCTATCAACCTTTCTGTCTGTACTATATTTGAAGGAACCCCTATTAAATCAGCTGCAAAATCAAGTGTGCTTCTAGGTGGTGTAATGATATCTAACACACTATTTTTTTGAATCGTAGGGAAATCTCTGGAAGTATAAAATTTATGAACTACTTTACCGGTAGCTTTCTCGTCAAGAGTAAATGATGATGTAGCATCAGGATTCTCTGGTTTGTGGTTTTTTACCGTGACTCTAGAATAAGTAATTGAAGGATTAGGATAATAATCCTTCATTATAGGACCATTTACATAGTTTGAAGAAGCTGGAGCTAAAAATTTATCTATTAAACTACTAAAATTATCAGAACCTAGTCCAGCTACTTTCCTACCTCTATCTTCAAAAGGAAGCATGAATGGGTTTTCCTCACTTAAATGAGGTTCAAATGTTGCCACACCACTTGAAAATAAACCATTTTCTGATACATAACTATAATCTTGACCATATTTAGGTTCTATATCGGAATTTGAAGAACCTGTCATTAAATCCCAATTACTATTTACAGAAATGCTATTTACTCTTGCTCCACCGCCTTTTTTAAATCCACTAGGCTCTCTAAGTCTTAACCAGGATTTATTGGTGTACATAATTTCACCAGACCCACCCTCTCTGAGCAACGAATTAGGTGACCTGAACATTTCTAATAAGGATTCAAAAGTATCTGCAGCGCGTCGCACAACGCTTCCAATTGAACCTAAATCTGCTGATAACTCACGACCATTAAATGCAACTTCTGGCATGTAGTGACGCCCGTATAACCATGTTGCTTTTGAAAAAGGATGTGCTGAACCTCCATTATTTCTTCCATTCAAAGTAGGTAACTTAATAGGTATAGCTACATACAATTTATTAGCTATTAAATTAAAATTTGAATTGCTAATTGAACCTGGATCTTCTAGATATATATATCCTGAAATGTACTCATTAAATCCACCGCTGTGGACATTCATTAATGTTTTAAAAAACAAAGGTTCATCCATTAAATCATCTAGATATTCTTCTCTAAATTCTTCTAAATAATCATTATTTGATAAACTACTGTCTTCAAAAGAGTTTTTGTCTAATTCAAGGTATAGGTATTGCTTTGCTCCTAGAGTATTATTGTAAAGTTGTACTGAAGTGTTACTAACATCACTATTGGCAATGGATTTGTCATAACCAGCACCAGCAATTCTAAACATTTGCATGTTTTTTTGATCTTGGACGTAAGCATAATCGTCAGACTCATAATCTATGTTAATATTTCCACCACTTGGTAGTTTAATCTTTGATAAAAGAAATTTTTGGGCTAGTTGATCGGCCTTTGTTGCTCCATCAGTCAATTGCTTATCCTGTGGTGTATATGGAAACTCTGTGTTGCTAGCAACGTCAGTAAGAGCGTTACTACCTTCAAACGGCTTGTAATTTCCCCAAACATCTTTGTTCATAGGGTGGTAATTAAAATTTGAATCTTGGTTGTATTCAAACTCATATGGAGTATATCTACCCATTTCGGAAGATCCATAAGTAAAAAACACCTTTTTTAAAGTTAATTTTCCGTTGTTACTTACAGAATTGGGTAGACCAATGTTATTTCCACTCTTAGATTGTAGACTATAGTCATAATCAAAATGCGCCGTTTTAAGTGGTTTTATACCTGGATGAGCTGCTGCAGCCGCAGCTGGATTGAAATTAGTATTATCCAGCAATCCTATTTGCTCGGCCTGTTTTAAACTGTATAAATAAATTCTTTTAAGATATCTAGATCTGGAATCACTACTATTATTTACACCACCGTTTTCGTCGATTGGAGCTAGATTATCTTCTCGCTTTTCAGTAATAGGATTATTCAATTCAAAAAAAGCCACATGCGTTTTTGTAATAATCCGATCTAAAAAGGCTTGCTCTTTCTCCCCATAATTGTAAGAGGCTTTGTTATCTCCTTTTAGAGAGTTTAATCCTTCATTAAAATTAGCTGTATTCGATTGTACGGGAGTTCTAAACTTACTAAGGGTCGTAGACTTCTTATAAGTAAATAAGGTATAAGAACCCAAATCGTCAGGAGAAGCTCCATCACCCTTTCTATCTCTATAATCACTGGATAATACACTTTTAATCAAACTTGTATGTACGTAAGCTGGTATTTCTTTGCGTTGCACAGAATGATCTTGCCCTTTATTATTTGATGTAGTGGGGTCACTGTTGTCATATCTGATCTGACTATTATCAAAAGTCAAATTTGTAGAACCTACACTGAAGCTATTATTAATATTCTTTAAATTATATAAGGGCTGGATGTAATTGTAAATAGATCCTGACTCGTCAGTAATTCTAAAACCTGCTTGATGATGGTCTTTTGAATTAGTATTCAAGAAAACCTTATTAAGATTTGCATATTCGTTATTTGCGCTCGATAAATCGGAATTGTAATCTTGAAGTTCTGAAACGCTAATAGACTGAATGCTCTTACCTGTTGGTATCCTATCTTCTTGCACAATTTTTTCTGTTAGCGCGACCGATCCTTCTGAACTAGGAGACTTTTTATACTTCCCCCAATTAATGTCCTTGTTACTTGCCAATCCAAAATTTACAGGGCTTTTTCCACCAATTTCAGTAATATATTCATCTGTAACTGTTAAATCATTTTTTAAACTGTTCTCACCTACCATTTTAAAATACAGCCTTTTAAAGTTAGGATTCAAAAGGTCGACATTAACAGGGTCTAAATGTGATTGAAAACCACTTTCTGGCCATTTTCCAGATTCAGAATTAGAAAAAGAGCCACTTGTTTCTACCGCAACACCAACACCATCTGGACCTGCAAGAAAGTCAAAGCCTCCTCGAATATCATTTGAGGCATTTCTTACAAAAGGATCAAATACATAGTCCACTTGAGACTTCATCGGTTTAAATGATCCTGATAAGCCTTGTCCAGATATATTATACATATCAAACATATGTTGTGGAACAGGTAAAACAGAAGTATTAGCATTTACAGGACGATCAAATGAGCGAGTAAAGTCTAACATACCATCTCCTGCGTTCATATAATTATTATTGTAACCGAATGCAGAAAACGATCTTTCTATATAACTGTCACGTATTTGCTGAACTGCAACACTCGCATAGACTTCTGCCTGCGCTCCAAAAATCAAATATTTAGTTCCCGAGCCTACTTCGAACCTTCCTAAAAAATTAGTTAACCCTAAATTATAAGCGGGCGTAAAACTCTTGGGAGCTCCTAAGTCTAATCTAGAAGTAAATGAACCACTTGCGTTGACGTTACGTTGTTTAAACGGAACGGAAACATTAGAAGTTATTGAAGTGTTTAAACCTTGAAAGCCTTGAAATGAATTATAATTAAATCCTGCTCCTAAGGTTAAACCAGGTATAGCAGATATCCCTAGATTACCTCCTATAGAAACGCCGTTAGCACTAGTAGGAGCAAAATTAAGAGAAGGTGAAAGTTTATTATGTATGTTTAATGCAATACCTAACGATGGCAGTACGGATAAACCCCTATAATTATTATACTCCAAGGCTAAACCCAAATTTAACTGAACAGGTATTAACGCATCATTACCCGACACGCTTGGATGTATATTAGCACCTAGTACATAGGTTTCCTCAGGTCGTTTGTTATTTTTAGTTTTGATTTTATCAGTTCCATCAAAATCATCAGGTACCACACGCATGGATCTATTAATTTGTCCAGCACTTAAATCCCATCCATGACCTACCCAACTCGATGGGCTATCAAAATTTGTAGAACTACTGTATCCTAAACTCAAAGGATAACCACCAACATCCATCACTGGTATACTGTAGTTAAAATCCCCACTAGTCAAATCTACCATGTCTGATGCACCGATAGGTGTAAAACTATTAAATTCTGGTTGTGTAGGGCCTTCTGGGAGCGCCCAAGCTGCTGATGGATAAATACCAGCAAATATTAAATTAATGGCTAAACAACTAATAATCATTTTTGTTGATTTACTAGTTCTGATAGATTCAAATCTAATCATAGTTCTATTGATTTGTTTAGTAATTGATGCGTAATAAGACCGCTATTAAATAAACGATCTGTATAATTGATTCTAACGATTGGACTATCATTAGGTCTTTTAAAATGTAGAATTAATCTTTGTTGCGGCCTTACATTAAAAGTTCTTTCATGAATAACACCTTCACAAACAACTTCTTCTCCTTTTTCATTAATCGCGATAAAATCTTGGCTTATATTTTGTGAGAAATGTTGCACTGCTTTATCGTAAGTAAGATCTGTTCGTGTTTTTAAAATATTAGTTTGATCACTTGCTAAAAACTCATATATAAAGACATCATTATTCTTTAGAGATGAAATTATCTGCTCATCCTTCTCATTCTTTAATAAAAACTCATTAGGAACTTTTATTAAAGTAAAATTAATATTATTAGAAAACTCGCTTATCGGTATAGAAGTAAAGGATTTACCTAGATAGAAGAAAGACTCCTTACTATCTGAGCATGCTAATAATAAAAAAAGAGAGATTGTAAGGAAACTTAATTTCCTTAATAACATTAAAATTGGGTGACTCAATGGTTTGGTTTGGTTTGGTTTGGCTTGGTTTGGCTTGGCTTGGCTTGGTTTGGCTTGGCTTGGCTTGGCTTGGCTTGGCTTGGCTTGGCTTGGCTTGGCTTGGCTTGGCTTGGCTTGGCTTGGCTTGGCTTAATAAAGTATTAAAGTTACTATAACACCACACTAAAAAACAATTATAATAAGTTAAATTTTTAATAAAAAAAACAGAGTTTAGCGATAATCATCTTGAATCCATTATTATAACTATGAATTATTGTCTAGCTTATTTTAAAAAACTGTTTTAACATTAACAAATTTTAATCGTTAATCTAACATTGTACAAATTCCTCTTCCACAAGCTTTGTGATATAGCTCACTGAAAATTGTACTTTAAAATGATTCTTGTTTTAACAGTTAAACTACAATCTACTTGGGAAATCCATAATTAACAGCTAAATATTAAATTACTCCTTTTTGCTTAAATATTAAGAGCATTAAATTATTCAATAGCATCATTAATATCTATGGATTTCAATGAAGTTGAGATATTAATATTAACGTGAGTTCGACGTAAGAAATATTAATTTATTATAGGAAAAAAGAGAGATAATCAGCATGTTAATATACTGAAATACAGTTGATTAACTAAAAACTCTCTTATGATTTCTGATCTTAAAATTATTGAAATTTTCTGTAAAATAGACGATTTCATGCTTGAAAATAATCAAGTTGTGGCGCAATCAGGCATTTCTACTGATAAAATCACAAAATCAAGGATAAGAAAGTTTACTATGTCCGATAGTGAGGTGATGACTATTATGATTCTATTTCATTTAAAATCTTACAGAAATCTCAAAGACTTTTACAAGACTTATGTGTGTAAGAATATGCAAGACTACTTTCCAAAACGTGTATCGTATAATCGATTTGTTGAGCTACAAAAACGTTTAGTTCAACCTTTAGCTGTTTACTTAAAACTATATGGTTTGGGCAAATGTACAGGCATATCTTTTATTGATTCTACAACATTAAAAGTATGTCACATAAAAAGAGAAAAACAGCATCAAGTTTTTGATGGCATTGCAGAAAAGACCTTTGGAACCATGGGATGGTATTATGGTTTTAAACTTCATCTTATTTCAAATGATAAAGGTAAAATCATTGATTTTCTTATTACTAAGGCTAATGTGGACGACAGACAACCACTAAAGGATAAGACTTTTCACGATAAAGTTTTTGGAAAAATATATGGTAATAAAGGCTATTTAGGAAAAGACCTATTTGATAAACTTTTTATTGATGGCATTCATTTGGTAACCAAAATGAGAAAGAATATGAAAAAAAAATGGCGTTTATGAATCGAGTCATTCTAAGAAAAAGAGCTGTAATTGAATCTATAAATGATGTGCTTAAAAATACCTGTTACATCGAACATTCCAGACATAGATCATTCGATAATTTTATAGCAAATCTTGTAACTGGATTAACTACATATTCTTTCTTAGAGTCCAAACCATTCATAAATATCCAAAGATTTTTACCTGAAGTAAGAATTCCTTAGATCGAACTCACGTTAACTATCAAAGATTCTAAATTGACACATTCAAATAATTCTGGTATTTCTAAAAAGCTAGTCAAATCACTTTTACCGATATCTAAGGCCGTTTTCTTTGAGAGTAAATTATTTTTAATTTTGGTTTTAACCGATTCTAATCTATTTGTACTAGACTTGATAATTGCATTTTCCAATATATATTGAATACCTTGATAGTCATGTTCAAGATTCCCTGAAATATAAAATACATCTCTAATGCCTTTCATTAATTTAAATAAATATGCCTTATAGCTTAAGTCTATTTTGTTTTGTATAAACAAGTAAACTATTGCATTTGGATACCTTTTCTTAATTATTCGTATACTTTCTTGATCTTCTGCTGAACTAATTACAACTAGAAAAATTTGAATTGCTTTACCTTTATAAATGCCCGTAAAATTTTCAAAAGAATTTACAGAAACTTCATCAATAGATAACTTGACAGAATGATTTCCATCTGTCACATGTTTTACAAGTACAAAATCATCTCCGTTCTTTACCTTATTATCAGTAAAAAACAAATTTTTAATTAATTGTGTTTTACCTGAACCTTGTTTTCCAATAACATACAGATGGCAATAACCATTTGTAGTTTCAACAAAATTTATGCTATTCATATCTACTTCACTTTTTTATAATCCCCATCTCCCTCAGGAACCATACTCAAACCACTATCTACATCACCACCATTACTAGAGTTCACTTGTGCCTGATCATTCATTAATATAGACAAAAACCAGTAGCGCAACTCGGTGAGTTTTTGTTTGTCTTTTTTATTTTTTCCCATCCCTAACTTTTCTCAATTATTTAAATCTTTACAGCAAGCTTCCAAACAAATTATTAATTATCTGGTTCGGTATTTTTCAACTATCTAGCTTTTATTTAAAAAAACTATTTTTTTTTCTATTACTCCAAATATCTTCATTTTGGTAATCAGAATTAAGTATAGGGTTACGCATGGTAGTTTTTCCATTAGATAGTTCTCCAGTTAGATGGCAGTAATTCTCGCCAAAATCTAAATTCTTCCACTTATTCCATTCTCTCCAGGCATCTACTGAAAGTGGTTGTGCAGGATTGAATCGTATTTGAGAAGCTGTTCTAATACAATAACCATGTTTTGGTTTTTGTTCTTTCGCTGATGGAATAGTTTTCACCTCCTTCTTTTTTTCAGATAGCTTAATTCCACTTTCATTGCGCTTTTCAGATCTCGATTTTAAACTTTTAACAGCATCTTTTTCATCTAGCTCAACAATGTCTACATCTTGATAAACTATCCTCTCATAATTTTTACTTGTAGGCTTAAAGGAATCAAAAATATCTAATAAAACTTCTGATCTTAAATAGTTCTTTTTCAATCCTAATAGCCCCTTTTTAAAAACAGGACGTTTTATAAATATACAATGTGCACTTTCTTCTAGTAAAGTCATATGTTGAAGAGTGTGATCTTCATATACACTTTCTACTAATTTTTTAGCACTGAATGCAATTCCATATTCAACATTATTCTCTGCAGAATAATCATATAGATTCATAGATGTAATAATGCCTTCTGTCTCATTGACATAACTTTTTGCATGTAATCTAGGTTCGTATATTATGGAAACATTTGGAAATGATTTAAAATACTCTAAATCCTTACTCTTGATACTGCGATAAAAGTCTTTTTAATTTTTACCAAATAAAATTTGAAGGTATATACTAGGATCACCTTTTATTAAATCAAAACGCTCTTTAAAGTGATTATCTAACTTTATATACGGTGATGTTATATAGACGAATTTTTTCGCATCTACAATAATGGAGTCAATTGCATCATTTAATGCATCTCCTGTTAAAAATGTACTCATTATTAATAACTTTAATTTTTATTCTTGTTTTAATATCTCCTTAGCCTGTGGTATTCTATTCTTTTCATCGTATTCGACTATCTTCTTCCTCATGAGCTGATTACTTTTAAAGTGCCGTGAAATATCCATCGTCTTGTTTATAAACTCTTGCTTGTCGTAAAAGTGGATTTTAATAGACTTACAGTTATCATGTTCAAATATTTCATTAAGCATAACTCGATCTGATAAACCACAGGAATGACCATATATCACTACTTGGTAATCATCAGAATTTAAAAACCTTAATAGATCTCTATATTTTCCATTTTCAGCGTATTTGAATGATTTAATACCTTGAAAGTATTGATTATCATTTGAATCTTCAATGCTTTTGTAATCCGTGTCCATTTCATCACCATAACCAAAAATCATAGAATCGACGTCTTCTAAATCACCATGAATATGACATATGTTAATTTGTGGAAAATTATCTTTCAGGGAAAAGCCATATTGTTCCCCTATGAAATTCAGAACATTTGCAACAGTTTTGGTATAATTAAAATTGATAAAGAATAATTTTTCTGTTTTTACTTCGTCTAGTTCATTGAATCCATCTATCAAGTCAGTTTGGTCAATTTTTGAAATAAATTGAGAGTTGTACTTTTTTGCTACATCTTCAAGATCAGAATTTGAAATGTCTAATTGATTTAAATATTGATGGAGTAAAGACTTGATTCTAATTAAATCCTTGTTTAATTGATCTATTTTCAAATCATTTTTTTTGAAGCTATCCTTTAATAAATCAAAATAAGCTTTCTCTATATCAACCCAACCAGAAATTGAATATTTGAATATTTTCTCTAACAGTTCAGATTTGAATTTGAAAACTATATGTTTTGGATTTCGTGTAATAAAATTCTTAACATCCTCATAGCTACTAAAATTCTCCTTTACTTGCCAAAGAACATTATGCAAGCTAACAACACGTATTTTACTATAAATTATAAAGAATTCATCTTCAAATAAATGTAATACTCTATCTCCTTCACTAGTGGACTTATACTGATTATTTTCTAAAGCATTAATGAGAGATCCTTTAAAATACCAAAGCAAAAAATCTTCGTAATTGGTTTTCAAACCTAATGCAAGATCAAAACCATTACCAACTAGAACTAATTTGTTTACAATTTTCTTCTCTCCCATCCCTAACTATTCTCTACAATTTTAATCTCCTCATCACTCAAACCATACAATTCATAAACCATTTGATCTATTTCTTTCTCGGTTTGATTGATTTGTGATTGTAGTTGTTGGACTTCTTTTTTCTTTTCTTCAAAAAGCTCCATCCATTCATACTCATCTTTTTTAGTGAGTTCTGGAATGACTTGATAAGGTGTCGTTTCCTTTTGACCAGACGGATCTCCTAGATCAATGACAGCAGCTTTTGTAGCAGCTCGATTTGTGGCTTTTATCGCCTTGTTCAACTCTTTGATAAAATCGGCAAAGTCCAACTCGTGCCAGTTTTGTAGTTTTTTGGAGAGTTTTTCCAATTGGAATTGAGATTTTAAATAAGTGGTAAACTTATTCTCGCCTGAATTAAGACTAGAGGTTAAGGCAATTAATAATTCAGCTTTCTTAGCAAGATTATGTTCTATTTCTGGTAAATTACTTGAAATAGGAATTGTCATTATCTTATCTCTTCTGAAATCATAAAAGCCACCTTGTAATGTAACATTGATGAAATTTGTTTTTAAAGTGTATGTCAGCTTAATAACCTTATTGAATTTTTATACACTAAATCTTGATTAGACTTATATTTTTAAATTAGGAACTTAATATGTTTAGTAAATTGTGCGTAGTATGAATCTTCAAAGTGAATTAAATTAATTGTTTGAGCAATTCACTAGAATAAAACATTGAAAAAAAATCAATAAGTTTTAATCTTTAGCTATTTCTATTTTTATTCTCAGCGATCCTAGATATTTCTTTATTTGATAATTGCTTATTTCTAAGCATCCATTTATCTAGATCGTCTTTGTGATAATAATTATGTCTGCCTTCAGGTTTGTAAAAAGTGATGTTCCCTGAGCTTGTATGCTTATATAATTTACTTTGGGCAATTCCTAAATAGCGACTTGCTTCAGAATGGGTAAAAATTTCTTTGTAGATTAAATATTCTGGTGCGAAGAAATTTTGAATAATAGGTGTTTCTGCTTTATCCATTTGTTTGATTTATACAATTGCTTAGTTGCTAATTGCATTGCAAACATATTTTGACATAAAGATTCGTACAAGGGAGATAGGGAGATATAAAAATTGATACTATATCTAAAGCCCTTATTTAGCTAGATTTATTTAAAAAAGTTTTTTCAAAGAAATCGTCAAATAACTTTTTTCTTCTAATACTCGCACTGCCTTTATCAAGCTTGTCGGCCATGTTATACCAATTTATTGATTTGACATCAAAACATGATTGAAGAATATCATATTTTCTATACGGCACAATTAATAAATTATAATCATTAAGTAGATAAAACAAATAACTTAGCTCATTTGGTTTCTTTAACCATTTCACAGATTCATAATCATATGTAAAAGAAAATAATTTGTAAAATGAGAGTAAGTCTGTTTTGATACATCCATTTTTAAGCAAAAATTCATATAAAAATTCAATCTCACTTGAGGCATTAATGTCATTTCTCCATTGGAAACTTTTATGCTTTTTTAAGTAGAGATAGTCCTTTGGTAAAATCAAATTGAATCCTATGGAGTCAATCGTATCTTTAATATTATTGTAAATATTGCGTTTAGGTTGACTAATGACATGAAAAACTTCATCATGAGATTCTATTTCTTTATCTACTTCTCTCAATAAATTTTTGTCATTCCAATGTTCCAGGTCAGAACTCATAAAACTGATGTATTCTAAATATTTTGAATCTATTATGTGTAGCGCAACAACGTTGCAAATTTCGAGAAGCTTAACTACAAAATATTTCCTTGCAACATTTGTCTTTAAATGTGAAAACACATCGTACTGAAAATATTTCCAGGTATTTAAAGCCTTTTTAAATGACTCCAATTGTAAGTATTCATCTTCAGGCGCAATCTTTAATTGTAAAGATTCTTTATGTAAAAAATTAGGGACTTTGACTTCTCCAATATGTTCAAATTTAAATGCCTCATAAACATCTAGATCAATTACTTTATAATAAATCCTTTCATCGAAATTCTCAGATATATATTTTTTGAATTTGAAAAAGGTTTTCAAAACTTCATTATCCAGAGTTTCTTTTAGATCCCTGAGATCCTTCTTGTTCCCAATAATTAAAGTAGAAAATCTTTCTTCGTAATAAAAACTATATTAATGATATTCAAACATAATGCGGTATAAAATTAAATTTTATAACAAGGTAGGAATATTATCGATAGAATCATCTTTCAACTTTTCAACATAATTAAGGTATTTTAAAGTAGTTTTGATTGAGGCATGCCCCATGGCATCTGCTACGCTTTTTAGATTTGCTCCATTAAATAATAACAGAGTTGCAAAACTATGACGTGCACAATAAAATGTAATATTTTTTTCAATTTTAGCCTTAAACATCCAATTTTTAAGATTTTTCTTAATAGCAACGTTACTTATGGTAATGTCAAATATTAAATCATCTTCACCTTTCCTTGAACCGATTAACTGGGCCGCTGTGCTATTCAATTTGTTATTGATAAGACTACCTGTTTTTTCTCTGCGTATTATTAATCGATCCTTTTTAATATGTGACCATCGCATTTTTTTTATTTCTGCTAGCCCCATACCAGTATAACAACAAAATAAGAAAGCTGATTTAACAGCAGCATTTCCACAATGTGTTCTAAATAATAATTTCAACTCTTCGACATTAAGCACCTCTTTCTTTAATGTGTCATCTTTATTCGGATTACTAAATCGAATATTTTCAGTCGGCATAGATTTAATTAAGTCCTCTCTTAATGCCCCTCTTAGAATTTTTTTAAAACGAGTAAAATAATTATGTGGGGTCTCTCCTGATAAAGAATCATCTGAAATTAGAAAATTTTTAAAACCATCCATAACTTTAAAATTTAGATCAGAAAGAGTGTATTCATTTTTATTAGCATATTGCTTGAATTTGTTTGTAGCAGATAATAGCATTCTTTTATCCTTCTTTTGATATTTAGATATGAACTGCTTTGTATAATCTAGTACTAAAATATCTTTGAAATGCTGCGGTGTGTATGAAGTACCTATACTCAATAATTCAAGCTCGCGTTGAGCAGCCATAGATTCAGCAATTCTTTTCTTCTCTTTTTTTTGAGATAGGTCATCTTTATTTGATCCTTTAGTATAATATTTGATATTTAAAAACTCATATTTGCGTTTGCCGTTATGATAAATATCTAAATAAAAACTTTTACCTCCATTAGATAAGTCCTTAGTCCTAAGTTTAACGCTAATTTCCTACATATTTTGAGCTTGCAATATAGTAACAAAATAGTAACAAATTATCTACTAATTGAAGAAAACACAGGAAAGCAACCGAACATTATCATACATCAATATTCTAATAATCAAACTTTTAATATCATTTAAGTTTCCTCAACTTACTAGGTTCAAATCCCATTCCAGGTACAACACAAAAGCTAGATAATATTTATGTTATCTAGCTTTTGAATTTTAAGACCTTTTCTTAATCATTTTTACATAAACCCCTGTCGCATTCCATATCTATTTTAAGAACCATAGAGACACTTTGTGATTTTATAAAGTTAATAACGTAACATATGTTAATTAAGCGGTTAAAACACCTTAAACGCTCTGCATACATAAATACTCATTCCTACCAATAGATCAACCTGCTTTATACTATCATCTATTTAATAATTGATTGCTTTTAAATGAAATCGGTACTTGATTTTTGCTAGAATCCGGTTTACCATGACCATGTTAGCAATGAGACTCCTCTAATAAGAAGTTAGACCTTATTTATACATAGAACATTTGCAGGAGATGTACAATTAGACGACTATAGTTACTAATTGAGTTACGCTTTCGCGAAAGCGAATTCAAAACCATCACTGCACCTAATTATATAGCAAGGCCTTTTTTACTCTAAACAGAAAACCAGTTCATGCAAAATCAATAAAAATGAATCGCATATAGTTTATCAATAATTTACTTTAATAGTTAATTAAATATCAATTTAGTTCGTGATAAGTAATTTTGTTTAACTTTACCGAGTAATAAGTAAACAAATTAGTTTTGATAAAAAGTAAGTTCAGTATTAAAGACCTAGAGAATTTGAGTGGTATCAAATCTCACACGATAAGAATCTGGGAGAAACGATACAATCTATTAGAACCAGACAGAACAGAAACTAATATAAGAACTTATGACCTCAGTGCATTGCGCAAGATTTTAAATGTTAGCTATCTTAAAAATGCTGGTATTAAAATATCTACAATTGCTAGTTTAACGGGCAGTGATATTGAAAATCAGGTGCGTAATCTAGCTATAAGAAATAATAAAAACGACCACGCCATACAAGAGTTAAAACTTGCGATGGTTAACTTTGACCAGACCATGTTCAGTAGAGTTTATGACTCTGTACTGCAAGAGGTAGGCTTTACAGGTGTTTTCTATGATTTGTTCATTCCCTTTCTAGAGGAATTAGGTTTCTTATGGCAGTCTAAAACTATCAATATTGCGCATGAACATTTTATCAGTCATTTGATTAAACAAAAGGTTCTTATCAATTTAGAGAAAGTTCAATATCGATCTAAAAATGATAGCGATAGTGTTTATGTGCTATTTCTACCTGAAAATGAAATGCATGATCTAGGATTATTATTCTTAAATTATGAGTTATTAAAAAGAGGTAACAAAACTATTTACCTAGGTGCCAGCATGATACTAGATGATTTGCCTTTCTTCAAAAACAAAGGTGTTAATCCTACGTATATAACCTACGTAACTGTACAACCTGTAGAAAAAGAGCTGCCATCTTTCTTAAAGAAATTTAACCGTAAAGTGAACCGAGATAGTGATATAGAACTTTGGATTTTAGGACAAATGGCTCAAAAAATAAAATCAGAACAGTTATCTGATAATCATAAGGTCTTTAAAGGCATATCAGACGTTATAAATAATATACCTCAATTAGTAGAAGCATGAACAAAGTAGCAGTTATAGGATCTGGGTTTTCATCACTTGCAGCAGCTTGTTATCTAGCAAGAGACGGCTACGAAGTTACTATCTATGAAAAGAACGACACTGTCGGTGGTAGAGCGCGCAGACTTGTTAAGGATGGTTTTACCTTTGACATAGGTCCATCATGGTACTGGATGCCAGATATTTTTGAGAGATTCTTTGCAGATTTTAACAAAAAACCTTCTGACTATTATCAGTTAGATAAGCTTAACCCTGCATACTCTGTTGTTTTTGAAGATGATAAAATTGAAATAGCAGATAATCTAGAAGACATTAAATCTACTTTTGAAAAAGTAGAAAAAGGTAGTTCAAAACCTTTACAACAATTTATGTCTAAGGCTGAGGAAAACTATGAGATCGCGATTAAAAATCTTGTTTATAGACCTGGAGAGTCTCCACTAGAATTAATTACACCACAAACTGCTCAAAAAGTAGGAGCATTTATAGGCAACGTTTCTAAAGATGTAAGAAAGAAATTTACTAACCCTAAATTAGTTAGTATTTTAGAATTTCCTGTTTTATTTCTAGGGGCTACACCTCAAAACACACCTAGTTTTTATAACTTCATGAACTATGCAGATTTCGGTCTAGGTACATGGCATCCTAAAGGTGGTATGTATGAAGTAATTCTAGCTATGAAAAAACTTGCCGAGGATCTAGGTGTAGTTATCAAGACAGAGAGTCCTATAGAAGAGATTCTTGTTGATGAAAAAGGTAGAATAGAAGGACTAATTACTAAAGGACAAAAACACCTTTACCCTATTCTTCTTTCTGGTGCTGACTATCATCACTCTGAAACACTATTGCCTAAAAAACACAGACAGTACTCTGAATCCTATTGGGATAAAAAGACTTTTGCTCCTAGCTCATTGATCTTTTATGTAGGTTTTGATAAGAAGTTAAAGAATATAGATCATCACAATTTATTCTTTGACACTGATTTTACAAAACATGCAAATGAAATCTACGAAGACCCTAAGTGGCCAGAAGAACCTTTGTTTTATGCAAATTTCACGTCCCTAACAGATCCATCTACAGCACCAGAAGGCTGCGAGAATGGTTTTTTCCTTATTCCGCTAGCACCAGATTTAGAAGATACTCCAGAATTAAGAGAAGAGTATTTCAATAAAATCATGAAAAGATTTGAATTGCGAACAGAACAAAATGTAACAGATCATATTATATTTAAAGAATCATTTTGTGTTAATGATTTTGTATCAGAGTATAATAGCTATAAAGGTAATGCCTATGGAATGGCAAACACTTTATTACAAACTGCTTTTCTTAGACCTAATTTAAGAAGTCGCAAAGTAAAAAACCTATATTTTACAGGTCAGTTAACAGTACCAGGTCCTGGAGTGCCACCGTCACTTATATCTGGAAAACTAGCAGCTGAACTTATTAAAAAAAATGACCACTAATGAAGAGCTTATTTGACAAAGTTTCAAGAGAATGCAGTAGAGCTGTAACACATAATTACAGCACATCATTCTCATTAGCCAGTAAAATGTTAGGACCTAGCATACGTCAGGATATCCATAACATTTATGGATTTGTAAGATTTGCAGACGAGATCGTGGACACTTTTCACGATTATGATAAACGCGACTTACTAGACCGTTTTGAAGAAGATGTAAAAAGAGCTGTCGACGATAAGATCAGCCTAAATCCTATTTTGAATTCGTTTCAAGAAACAGTTAATAAATACGATATCACACCAGATATGTATGGTGCCTTTATTCACAGTATGCGTCTGGATCTAGATAAATCTATTTATCTAACTGACGAAGAATATAGAAATTACATCTATGGAAGCGCAGACGTCGTAGGACTTATGTCTTTAAAAGTCTTTGTAAAAGGTGATATGGAGAAGTACAACGATCTTAAAGATGACGCCATGAGATTAGGTAGTGCCTTTCAAAAGGTGAACTTTTTGAGAGACCTTAAAGCAGATCTTGACACGCTAGAACGAAGCTATTTCCCAAATACAGATCTTCATGATTTAAGTGAAGAGGACAAAGCCAGACTTATTCAAGAAATAAAGGAAGACTTTGATGCTGGTCTCAAAGGTATTCAAAGATTACCTATAGAAGCAAAATTAGGAGTTTATACCGCATACACGTATTATAGAAGACTTCTTACTAGATTAGAACGCACTCCTTCTAAAGAAATTAGAAACGCAAGAATACGCGTGCCTAACTACGAGAAAATATTTTTATTGTCCAAAGGCTATATGGCCTATAAACTCAATATGATCTAAACATGGATGTACTATACTGGATAGCCATATTTATTGCCACATTTTGCATCATGGAATTTAACGCCTGGTGGATGCACAAATATGTCATGCACGGTTTTTTATGGAACCTGCATGAAGATCACCATCATAAACAACACGATAGCTGGTTTGAAAAAAACGACTTCTTTTTTGTCTTTTATGCTGCAATAAGCATAGGTTTAAAACTAGTCCATAGTTTTTATGACATCTGGTGGACATTACCTTTAAGTGCTGGTATTCTAGCATATGGTATTGCGTACTTTATAGTGCACGATGTTTTTATACATCAACGTTTTAAGTGGTTGCGTAAAGCAAATAACAAATATGCCAAAGGATTGCGTCGTGCACATAAAATGCACCACAAGCACTTGGGTAAAGAAGATGGCGAAAACTTCGGTATGCTAGTTGTCCCGTTCAAGTATTTTAAATAATTTATGAAAACAGCCATAGTTATAGGCGCTGGAATAGGTGGTCTTGCCATAGCATTAAGGCTTAAAAAACAAGACTATCATGTTATAGTAATTGAAAAAAATGACTATGCAGGTGGTAAACTACATGCCATAGATCAAGATGGATATCGATTTGATTTAGGTCCATCTTTATTCACATTACCTCACCTTATTGACGATTTATTACAACTGTTTCCAGAACATGAAAACTTATTTTCTTACCGTTCTAAACAAATAGCTTGTCATTATTTTTGGGAAGACGGCACCGTTTTTAAAGCCAGTACAGATTCACAAGAATTTGTCCGTACTGCGGCTGCCATATTTAATGAAAATGAGAAAACGCTATACTCCTATCTTCAAAAAAGCAAAAAGAAATACAACCTTACCAAAAGTCTATTCTTAGAAAAATCACTTCACAAAGCATCTACTTACCTATCGATGGACACGGTAAAAGCATTAATCAATACCCCTTTTTTAGGGATTTCAAATACACTAGATCAGGAAAACCGAGTTTTCAAAAACCCCAAACTGACTCAGCTATTTAATAGATATGCCACTTATAATGGATCTTCTCCTTATCAGACACCTGGTATTATGAGTATGATTCCTCATTTAGAATTGGGTCTAGGCACCTATTATCCGCACGGTGGTATGCACAGCATTTCACAATCATTGTTTGAAATGGGTGAAAAGGTGGGAATAGAATTCCGCTTTCGCGAAAGCGTAACTCATATCAATCACCTCGATAATCAAGTAACAGGTATCACAACCGATCGTGCGACTTATGAAGCAGATCTCGTTGTTTCCAACATGGATATTTATCCTACTTATCGCAATCTAATGAAGGATATTAAAGCGCCAGAAAAGACACTTCAACAAGAACGATCTAGCAGTGCACTTATTTTTTATTGGGGAATCGATAGAGTTTTCTCAGAACTGGACCTGCACAACATTCTATTTTCTGAAGATTATCATACAGAATTTGAACATATATTTGAGCACAAGACCTTGTCAAAAGATCCTACTGTTTACATTAATATAACTAGTAAAGAATCACAAGAAGACGCTCCTGCAGGACATGAAAATTGGTTTGTTATGATTAATGCACCAGGAGATTATGGTCAGGACTGGAAACAAATCGTGCAAGAAGCTAAAAAAGACATCATCAAAAAAATTGAAAAATGTCTAGGTGTAAATATTTCAAATCATATTAAAACAGAATATATCCTGACACCTCAAGGTATCGAGGCTAATACCAGTTCTTATCGCGGTGCTCTTTATGGCGCAGCTAGTAATGATAAATTTGCTGCATTTTTAAGACATCCTAATTTTAATAAACAAGTGAAAAACCTTTATCACGTAGGTGGATCTGTGCATCCAGGTGGTGGAATTCCTTTATGTTTATTGAGCGTACAAATCACAGCAGACCTTATCTCTAAAGCTAATTCATGAGAATAGCAATCATCTTTTTATGGATCATTCATATAGCTGCCATTATAGGCATCGCTTTAGGATATGAAGATTTTTTCTTACCTAAGTCACCGTTTACGATGATTTACTTGTTATTTCTATTGATATTCTTTTTCAAGATAGAATCACGTAAGGCTGTACTGTTATTTATCGCTTTTATGTTCACCGGCATTCTCGTAGAATGGATAGGTGTACATACCGGCACCTTATTCGGTGATTATTATTACGGTATAAATTTTGGTCCTAAAATAGATGGAATCCCTGTACTAATAGGTGTCAACTGGGCTTTGCTTACCTTTACCACACATCTTATTTCAAAGAAGTTTTTTACATCACCTATAGCCATTATAGCTAGTGGCGCGGCACTTATGGTAGGTCTAGATTTCTTTCTAGAACAAATATGCGATTTTGCTGGATTCTGGCATTTTAAAAATGGTGCCGGCTGGTATAACTATATTTGCTGGTATGTGGTAGCTGCTATTTTACATGCCATAGCGTTACATTTTAAACTTAAAGGAAATAAAATTCTTTCTTATCATTTATATGGTGTACAACTACTTTTTGCAATAGGTCTATGGATAGTCATTACGATATAGCCATAATAGGCATGGGGTGCGCTGGCAGCCACATTGTGCAAGAATTACTGCGCCGTAAAACCGATCTTAACATCGTTATTATAGATGATTTTAAGGCTTTGTCGTTAGATAAAACTTGGTCTTTTTGGGAAAAAGGAAATGGTAAATGGGATCATTTAATCTCTCACAGTTGGAAAAAAGGCAGCTATATAATGCCTGATGATTTTATACCTCTCGATCTCGATCCTTATGTGTACAAGACTATTGAGAGTCGTGATTTTATCGCTTTCGCGAAAGCGGAATTACAACAAAAATCTAATTACACTTTAATTGAAGAGAAAGTTCAAAGCGTGTCCGGCGCCGAGATTAAAAAGATAGTTTGTGAACAAGCTACTATCAACGCTTCTATAGTTTTAGACAGTCGTATAGATCCCAAGTTTTTTAAAGATACTGAAGCCACAACTTTACAGCAACATTTTAAGGGTTGGGTGATTAAAACAGAGCGACCTACTTTTGATCCAGAGGTGTTTACCATGATGGATTATAGATTAAGAGATGCTGGCACGACTAGCTTTACCTACGTCTTACCTTATTCTACAACACAAGCTCTTGTAGAATTTACCTATTTTTCTAAAGATGTGGTAAGCGATGATACTTATGAAAAGTATCTCCAAGAATATATTGCAAAGTACTTGCAGCTTACTAACTATTCTATTGAAAAAACAGAGCAAGGTGTTATACCTATGACCTCCTATAAATTTGAGCAGCACCATAGAAAAAACCACTTAAAAATAGGCACCGCTGGTGGTTGGGTAAAACCATCTACTGGTTATAGTTTTAAAATGAGTGAGAAAAAAGCAGTACAATTAGTAGATAATATTATTTTAAAACGAGAGCTGAATCATGGTATGATTTCTAAGAAATTTCGCTTTTATGATGATATCATGCTCGATGTATTACACAGTGATAATGCTCGAGGACCTGAGGTTTTTCATACTTTATATAGAAAAAACAAGATACAGACTATATTCAGTTTTCTAGACCAAGAGACTAGTTTAAGTCAGGAGCTAGGTATTATGCTGCCCATGACATCAGTACCATTTTTAAGTGCTTTCTTTAAAAAGTTATTTTAAGCTTTTAGGTATTTCAAAATCTGCCCATGTTCCTTTAATTCTATAGGGTTGGAATCTAGTAAATAACTCTTCTTTATACCATTGCAATGCCTGTGTTTGTTGCACTGCATGTCTGTGATTCTGACTGCGGTAAGCAAATTTCTTTAAAGCTCTTGCGTCATTCCAAAGGCTGAAAGTAGCCATTTGAGTTACTGGTCGCTCTCCTACTCCTGCAGTGAATAGTAAGTTAGGGTTATCAATTAAATCTACTTGTGATTTAGGTACATAATCCCAAAACTTCTTAAGCATATTTAGTTTAATAGTGGCTCTAGTAATAACGGTTATAAACTCGTTATGTTCATCTAAGTTCTCACTCACCTTAAACGGATTTTTCTTAGACCACTGTCCATGCGCTTTTATACATTTCATATAGAAAGTCAGCTGATTAGAACTGTGCTTTAAGTATCTACTGTATAAATTTGAATTGGCAAAAAAGCTTTTTGCAGACTCTTCATTCTCCCATACTTGTAATAATCCATAAACACTCCAGTCTGGTTTTGGATCAAAATTCTCCTTTCCTGAACCTAACAACTTATAGAACTCTAGTCCAGCTGTCTTTTTTAATGGACCGTGTGCAAATTGCATCATTCCAAAAGCCCAAACTTTTTGTTTAAAGCTGGGATATTTAAAAAAAGTAAGCGTTGTGATTTGTTGAGACATAATAACAAAGATAGATGCCTCTTACTTTAAATGAATAAAATGTTATGGTAAATTAATATTTGGAAATAAAAACTTATAGCATCGTCTTTTATAAGTCTGCCTTCATTAATTGATAATCAATTGATCTATTACTTCTCTTATTTCGGTACTATTCCAGTCTACCGCACCTTGTTCTTTAATTATAATTTTACCTGTTGCATCTATAATATAGCTGGTAGGTATGCTAGATTCATACAATTCTTCAGGTGTATTCATTTGTGGTAACACAACTGGTATATCAAACTCTTTTTCTTTTAAAAATCGTTTTACTATTTCTGGATCTTCATTAGTAATTAAAAGAAAATCTATTTCATTACCATAATCTTTAAACAATTTATCGATACTAGGAAATTCTGCAATACAAGGAGGACACCATGTCGCCCAATAACTTATAAAAGTCACACGTCCTTGTCCTATTTCAATTCCTTTGGAAATTCCATCGAGCGACCTCAAATGATAAGTAAAAGGCTCTAACTGTTGTTGATCTTCTTTATCTAAAGTAGACGGAGAAAACAACTGTACTCTTATTTTTTGCAGAGCTACTTGAATAGGCTTTCTAGTTTGAGGAATAATAAGTAATGCTATTACAACAACAAAAATTATATTACTGAGAGACAGCTTTTTCATAAACTATTCTATAGATTGCTATGACTTAGCTAACAAAGATAAATGGCTGTACAATTAAAATCGTTAATTTACTGTTGTAAATATGAACCATCCTTTTAAATAATGAAACACATATTGATAGTAATAGTACTGTTTTTACTTTCTTGTAAGCAATCCGATAGTGACAAAGAACCTATTTCCGTTATACATGAAACTGTTGTTATAAAAAAAGAATTGATAGTAGAACGTAAGAAATCGATTCCGACTGCAACTCATTTTGACTATCCAGTAGGGAAACCAAATGGAAAGGGGTATTACAATGCACAAAAATTTGGTGAAAACGATCATTTAGGTGATGACTGGAATGCTGTAACTGGTGGCGATTCAGATTTAGGAGACCCTATATATGCAATAGCAAATGGTCAAGTCACTTTTGCAAAAGATATAGGCAGCGGTTGGGGAAAAGTAATTAGGATATCACATAAATTACCAGACAGTACTTATATAGAATCACTTTATGCTCATTGCGATCAAATTTTAGTTTCAACAGATAGCATCATTAAACGCGGAGATCAAATAGGTACTATAGGAACTGCAAATGGTGCTTACCTCGCACACTTACATTTTGAAATTAGAGATAGCCTAGAAATGCATATCGGTGGTGGTTATTCCGAAACTACGGAAGGTTATTTGAATCCAACTAAGTTCATTAAGGACCATCGATGAAATTAAGTCAGGTTGCAAGGCATAGTGAAAGCGAATACAAAGACAACAATCAACAAAAAAGCCTTTTGGTTTCTCAAAAAGCTTTTTTTTGTCGCGCGCGTTTGCAACGCGTGCTCAACAAGCTGAGCATTTGTAATGCGATTCACAATAAGCTATCTTGCTACTATGTCGGAACGATACAAAGTAAAAGATCAAGAAGAAAATTATTTTATCACATTAACGGTTGTAAAATGGATTGATATATTCACTAGAGATCGATACATTCATGTTTTAGAGGACTCATTAAATCATTGTATTAAAGAAAAAGGACTTATTGTTTATGCCTATGTCATAATGCCCAGTCATGTACACATGATAGTAGGAACTACTGGTAAACCAATAAATGATATTATTAGAGATCTTAAAAAGTTCACTTCTAAAAAAATAATTGTTGCTATCAATGAACCTGGAGAAAGTCGCAAAGAGTGGTTGTTAGGTACTTTTTCTTTTCTCGCTGATAAGTCCAAAAGACATTCTAATCATAAAGTTTGGCAAGATGGCTTTCATCCTAAAATAATGGATAGAGTTAAAAAGTTAGAAGCCGCTTTTAACTACATCCATTACAATCCTATAGAAGCAGGTTATGTGAAGGAAGAACGCCATTGGATTCATAGTAGTGCTAGTGCATATTTAGATGATGGAACTAGTAATGTTGAAATTACTAAATGGTATTAAAAGTTGAATTAACTTTGTGAATCGCATTGCAAATGCTTAACTTAAAACGAACGCGTTGCAAACGCGCGCGACGAGAGAACCAGAAGATTAAAATTTGATCTTTAAAAATGTCTTTAAATTTATTCCGCTTTCGCGAAAGCGGAACTACAACAAACAAAAATGCCTCTTGAAATCTCAAGAGGCATTTTAATATAATAGAAAACGTGGTATTAAGCAGCGTTATCTTCTTTAATTTTATTCAATGCACTTCCTTTACGGTACCACTCAATTTGAGCAGCATTATAGGTATGATTTACTTTTATGGTATCCTTAGAACCGTCTGCATGAGTTACCTCAATGGTTAATGGCACATCTGGCGTGAAGTCTGCAAGGTCTACAAAGTTGAAGTTATCATCTTCTTGGATCAAGTCATAGTCTGCCTCGTTTGCAAACGTAAGACCTAACATTCCTTGTTTCTTCAAGTTCGTTTCATGAATACGTGCAAATGATTTTACGATCACAGCAACTACACCTAGATGACGTGGCTCCATTGCAGCGTGTTCACGAGAAGATCCTTCTCCATAATTGTGATCTCCCACTACTACTGAAGGGATCCCTGCTGCTTTATAAGCTCTGGCAGTTGCTGGTACAGCTCCATACTCGCCATCTAACTGATTCTTAACAAAGTTAGTCTGCTTATTATATGCATTTACAGCACCTATTAAACAGTTGTTTGAAATATTATCTAAGTGACCTCTATAACGCAACCATGGCCCTGCCATAGAAATGTGGTCTGTGGTACATTTACCAAATGCTTTGATCAATAATTTTGCTTTAGAAACATCTGTCCCAATAGGTGTAAATGGCTCTAATAACTGAAGACGATCAGAGTCTTCGCTAACTTTTATCTCCACACCACTTCCATCTTCTTGTGGAGCTAGGTAACCATCATCTTTTACTTCAAAACCTTTAGGAGGCAATTCCCATCCTGTAGGCTCGTCTAGCATTACTTCTTCTCCATCTTCATTAATCAACTTATCCGTGATAGGATTAAAGTCTAGTCTACCTGCTATAGCAATGGCAGCAACCATTTCTGGTGATGCTACAAAGGCATGTGTGTTAGGATTTCCATCGGCACGCTTTGCAAAGTTTCTATTAAATGAATGTATGATAGAGTTTTTAGGCGCATTTTTAGGATCTTCATAACGTGCCCACTGACCGATACATGGCCCACAAGCATTGGTGAATATTTTAGCATCTAGATTTTCAAATATTCCTAAAATACCGTCACGTTCTGTCGTATAACGCACTTTTTCTGATCCAGGATTTATACCAAAATCTGCTTTAGTTTTTAATTTTTTATCAATTGCTTGTTGTGCTATCGAGCTTGCACGAGAAAGGTCTTCATAAGAAGAGTTCGTACAAGAACCTATAAGTCCCCATTCTACCTTAAGTGGCCAGTCATTTTCAGTTGCTTTTTCATTCATAGAACCAACTTCAGTCGCTAGATCTGGAGTAAATGGCCCATTTAAATGTGGCATTAAGGTATCTAAATCGATTTCAATTACTTGATCAAAATATTGCTCTGGGTTTGCATACACCTCATCATCACCGGTAAGATATTCTTTAACTTCATTTGCAGCGTCTGCAATATCAGCTCTATCAGTTGCGCGCAGATAACGTTCCATTGAGGCATCATACCCAAATGTAGAAGTCGTTGCTCCTATCTCTGCTCCCATGTTGCAAATTGTTCCTTTTCCTGTACAAGAAAGGTTTGCAGCACCATCACCAAAATATTCTACAATTGCGCCTGTACCACCTTTTACGGTAAGGATTTCAGCTACTTTAAGAATTACATCTTTAGGCGCTGTCCAACCTGATAATTTACCAGTTAGTTTAACACCTATAAGTTTAGGAAATTTTAATTCCCAAGCCATTCCTGCCATAACGTCTACAGCATCTGCTCCACCTACACCTATAGCTACCATTCCTAATCCGCCAGCATTTACGGTGTGAGAATCTGTCCCGATCATCATACCTCCCGGGAATGCATAGTTTTCAAGTACTACTTGGTGAATGATACCTGCTCCTGGTTTCCAAAAACCGATACCATATTTATCTGATACGGACTCTAAAAAATTAAAAACCTCGTTAGAAGTATTCAAAGCATTTTGAAGGTCAGAAATAGCGCCGTTTTTTGCTTGAATCAAGTGATCACAATGTACTGTGGTAGGTACAGCAACTTCTGTTTTACCAGCCTGCATGAATTGTAATAAAGCCATTTGTGCAGTGGCGTCTTGACATGCGATACGATCTGGTGCAAAATCCACGTAATCTTTTCCTCTAGTGAAGGGTTTTCCTGGAATTCCATCCCAAAGGTGTGAATACAAAATCTTCTCAGCGAGTGTAAGGGGCTTACCAGTTAGTTCTCGAGCTTTATTAACACGAGACGGTATCTCACTATACACTTTCTTAATCATATCGATATCAAATGCCATAAGGTATATTATTAGTTTTATTAGTGTTTTAAATATACAAAATTATAGAAGTACTATTTATAATATAAATATAAAATTGACCACTGCACTGATAGTTAAAATTAATAACAAGTAGAAATAATAGCAATTAAAAAAGCCTGAATCTAATGATTCAGGCTTTAATTCTATTAAATAGTTTGTTGTTTTAAGCAACAACTAAGTTCTTAGTAGAAGGCTTGAATTTAGTTAAAACTATACCTTCAACTGCTGCTTCATATTCTTCCATTGTAGGTGTTCTTCCTAAAATTGTAGATAATACAACTACTGGAGTAGAAGATAATAAAGACTCACCTTTTTTACCATCTGTATCTCTTACCACTCTACCTTGGAATAAACGAGTAGAAGTAGCCATTACCGTATCACCTGGCTCTGCCTTTTCTTGGTTACCCATACAAAGGTTACAACCTGGACGCTCTAAGTATAACATATTTTCATACTTAGTACGTGCTAGTCCTTTAGGCGCGTTATCATCAAATTCAAAACCTGAATATTTAACTAAAACATCCCAGTCTCCCTCTGCTTTTAATTCATCTACGATATTGTATGTAGGAGGAGCCACAACTAGAGGTGCATTAAACACTACTTTTCCTTGTTGTCTCTCGATATTCTTTAACATCTGAGCTAAGATTTGCATATCTCCTTTATGAATCATACATGACCCTACAAAACCTAAATCTACTTTCTTAGTACCACCATAATAAGATAGTGGTTTAATATTATCATGCGTATAACGTTTAGAAACGTCTTCATTATTTACATCTGGATCTGCTATCATAGGCTCTACAACCTTATCTAAATCGATAACTACTTCAGCATAATACTTTGCATCTCCATCTGGCTTTAAAGCAGACTTCACACCTGTTTTAATCTCAGTAATACGGTTATTTGCTTTATCAACTAGACCTTTAAGATCTTGTTTTGGGTTATCCATACCCTTATCAATCATAATCTGAATACGATCTCTAGATATTTCTAACGATTCAATTAAAGTCTCATCTTCAGAAATACAGATAGAAGCTTTTGCTTTCATCTCTGCTGTCCAGTCTGTAAACGTAAATGCTTGATCAGAAGTTAAGGTACCAATATGTACTTCAATAATCTTTCCTTGGAAAACGTTTTCTCCTTCAAATTGATCTAACATTTGCTCTTGAGTAGCATGCACTACATCACGGAAGTCCATGTAAGATTTCATTTCTCCCTTAAAGGTAACCTTTACTGATTCTGGAATAGGCATAGTAGCCTCTCCTGTAGCAAGAGCTAAGGCAACGGTTCCTGAATCTGCTCCAAAGGCAACACCTTTTGCCATACGAGTGTGAGAATCTCCACCGATAATAACATCCCAGTCATCAACTGCAAGGTCATTAAGTACTTTATGAATAACGTCTGTCATTGCATGATACTTCCCTTCTGGGTGACGTGCTGTTACTAATCCGAAGTCGTTCATGAACTTCATTAATCTAGGGATATTAGCCTTAGACTTATCATCCCATACAGAAGCTGTATGACAACCAGATTGATAACCACAATCAACGATAGGAGAAATAACAGTCGCTGCCATCATTTCTAATTCTTGTGAAGTCATTAAACCAGTAGTATCTTGAGAACCTACAATGTTTACTTCTACTCTTACATTAGAACCAGCGTGTAACGTTTTTCCTGGTGTTGAACCTACTGCATTTTTATTGAATATTTTTTCAACTGCAGTTAAACCTTGTCCTTCTACAGATACTTCTTTTGCAGTAGCATATACTTGAGGAACGTCTATATCTAAAACTTTACAAGCAAAGGTTTGTAATTTTTTACCAAAAACAACTGCATAAGATCCACCAGCTTTGATAAACTCCATTTTAGGTGGAGTTAAAGCTGTAGAGATATCTTTTAATTCTTTATCTCCGTTATATAATTTCTTGGTTTTTGTATTGATAGTAAGAACCGTACCAGTAGCTACAGAATATTCTTCTTTAAGAATAGCCTCACCATCTTCATCGACTATCGTATTACCGTCTGCATCTTTTTGCTTTACCCAGTTTTTTAAATCGATACCTATACCACCAGTTACTCCTACGGTAGTTAAGAAAATAGGTGCAATACCGTTAGTACCTGCGATTACTGGAGCGTAATTAATAAACGGTACATATGGACTAAAAGGAACACCAGTCCATAGCGCTACATTATTCACACCAGACATTCTTGAAGAACCTACTCCCATAGTTCCTTTGTCAGCGATTAACATCACTCTTTTATCAGGATGTTGCTCTTTTAAAGCTAACAATTCATTCTGCATGTCTTTATTATGCTCAAACATACACTGACCATGTAATTCACGGTCTGATCTTGAATGCGCGTCTGCACCAGGAGATAATAAATCTGTAGAGATATCACCTACACCTGCTACAAAAGTTACGATCTCTATTTCTTCTTCTACATCTGGTAACTTAGTAAAAAACTCTGCCTGTGCATAGCTCTCTATAAGTTCCTTAGCAATAGCATTACCATCGTTAAAAGCTTTTTCTAACTTTTCTGTATCTGCTTCATATAAGAATACTTGAGTTTTTAAAACTTTGGCAGCATCTTGAGCAATTTGAGCATCATTACCTAAAGCAAGATCTAATAAAACCTCTACAGAAGGTCCACCCTTCATATGAGATAATTGTTCAAAAGCAAAAGCTGGTGTAATTTCTTTTACCGCTTCCTGACCTAAAATAATTTCTTTTAAAAACTTAGCTTTAACAACAGCAGCACTAGTCGTACCTGGTAAAACATTATAGATAAAAAAGTTAAGAGACTGCTCTCTAAACTCGTTATTTACGTCTTTAATTTGCGATATAATTTCGCTTAATAATTCAGCTCCATCTATAGGTTGTGGGTGAAGTCCTTGTTCTTTTCGGTCTTCAATTTGCTGAAGATAGTTCTTATAAGTATTCATATATTTTATAATAGTATTCGGTTCAATGTAAATTAAGATATGTCTTTATGATGTAAACTTTTTCTTACTGACAGTCTATCATCAGAAGCCATAATCATAAAAATAATTTATCATTTTTAATGGATTGCGAAGCTACAAAAATGAGCCGTTAAATGAAAGTTTAACACAGTATCACAGTAGTTTAGACATTATCAAAATAGCGAGGTTTTAAAAGGATAGATTTTATCAAATTGACAATTTAAACAACCTTAAATTATGAATTTGATAAATAACTATATCGATAGTAGTATTTTAGCTTTCGCGAAAGCGTAATTGTTTATGCTTATACCGCTATTAAATAATATTGAATATAAAAAAAGCACCTCGTAAAAGGTGCTTTTATATAATTTAAGTCAGAAAACTGATTATAGAATCTGCGCGATAATACTTTCTTCTGTATGACCTTCCGCTTCTGCTTTGTAATTTTTAATAATTCTATGTCTTAAGATACCTGTAGCAACCGCTTTTACATCCTCAATATCTGGACTGTATTTACCGTTAACCGCAGCATGTGTTTTTGCAGCTAGAATTAAATTTTGCGATGCTCTAGGACCGGCACCCCAATCTATATATTGCTTAATAATTTCTGGAGCCTCATCACTTTTAGGCCTCGTTTTACCCACTAATTTAACTGCATACTCAATAACATTATCTGCAACAGGAATGCGCCTTACTAGTTGTTGAAAATCTACTATTTCCTTTGCCGTGAACAGTGCATTTATCACCGGTTTTTTATCACTAGTAGTCGCCTTTACTACATCCACTTCTTCTTGATAAGAAGGATATTGTAAAAAGATAGAAAACATAAATCTATCTAACTGTGCTTCTGGCAATGGGTAAGTACCTTCTTGCTCAATAGGGTTCTGTGTAGCCAGTACAAAATAAGGTGCATCTAACTTATACTTATGACCAGCCACTGTTACAGATTTCTCTTGCATCGCTTCTAGAAGAGCTGCTTGAGTTTTAGGTGGTGTACGGTTAATCTCATCTGCAAGGATTATGTTAGTAAACACAGGTCCTTTAATGAATTTAAACGTTCTATTCTCATCGAGAATTTCACTTCCTAAAATATCACTAGGCATTAAATCTGGTGTAAACTGTATACGTTTAAAATCTAATCCTAGAGCTTGCGATATCGTATTAACCATTAAAGTTTTAGCCAGTCCTGGAACACCTACTAGAAGTGCATGACCACCAGAGAAAATAGAAATCAATATTTCATTGATTACGTTCTCTTGACCTATTATTACTTTGGCTATTTCTTTTTTAAGTTCCTGATGTTTTTTTACCAGGTTATCAATCGCAGCTACATCTGACATGTGGTGGGGTTGGTTTATTAACTATTTAGTTCCAGGCATTCAGAATATCGCACTCATTATATTCTGATCCTATTTTAATATAAGTATCGGCTATTTTTTCATTACGCCATTTATTGATAGCTTTTACTTGCTTATCTTTTAATGCAAGATCCTTAATCTTTAAATAATCTTGAGCATAATTTGCTTTATGGTCTGGAATTTTATCGATAACATAAACTAGCTTAAAAGATTTTGCTCCTGTTGGACTTTTTTCTTCTATAATACCACTTACATCTCCTTTTTCAAGAAATTGTAATGTGGATGCCATATCAGACTCTAGCCTAGTGATCTCTACTCTACCAGTTCCTGTGTTAGGATTAATAATTTTACCACCATTTTGAGCTGTTCTTTCTTCGTCACTTATTTCTTTTGCAGCCTCGCCAAATTCGATCTCCTTAAGAATGATACGATCACGCATAGCATTTAATTCTGCTTTTGCTTTTTCTATCTGACTTACCGATATATATGGTATTAATAGAATGTGTCTCACCTGTCTTATCTGTCCTATAACTTTCTCTACATAAAGAATATGCCAGCCGAATTGAGTCTCAAAAGGCTCACTGATTTCTCCTTCTCTTAATGAAAATGCTTGATCTTTAAATTCTTTTACAAATGGACTAGATCTCTGTAATTCTAAAACACCACCAGCACGTTCTGTCCCAGTATCATCAGAATAAAGAGTTGCCTTTGCGGCAAAATCTGCACCATTATCAAGAACATCTTCTCTATATTCTTTAAGTTTATTAACGACTATATCTATTTCACTTTGTTCAGCCTCAGGAATAACGACTATTTGCGCCATTTCTACTTCTGTATTAAAAAGAGGCAATTCTTCTTCAGATATTTTACTGAAAAACTCACGTACTTCTTCTGGTGTAATCTCTACCTGCTCTGTGATTCTTTCTTGCATGCGTTGTGCTAGCAACACATCGCGATTTAATCTATTAAGAGCTTCTCTTACCTGAGCTATATTATCCTTTTTATAGAAATCGGCTACTTTTTGCTCATCAGTAGTCTGTAAACCATTCTTAAAATATTGAATAGTTTGCTCTGTTCTACCTTCTATCTCACGATCGCTTATGGTTATACTATCTTGAATTGCATGGTGGGCATACATTTTTTCTGACAGTAGGCTTTCCATTAATTCACAATTTGAAATATTAGCTATTCCAGACTGTCTATTTGCTTGCTGCTTAGCACTTACAATATCAGATCCTAAGATTACATAATCTCCTATCACACCAGCGACACCTTCTATAAGGAATCGTTTCTTTACAGGTTTTACACTATCCATAGCGGCTAGAGTTTCTGCAACGATCTGGTTATCTACATCTACAACATCATTATCTGTCGTAGTTGTTTGTGCGGTTACCGCTTTCGCGAAAGCGAGAACGATAAAAACACCTAGGTATTTAATTGTTGATTTTAAGTTTATCACTGTTAATAGCGTCATTTAATAAATCTTTTTCTAATTTTTTAATATAGGCAAGCTTGCTTTTATTGAGCAAAACCTGTTTTACTGTAGGCTTAACATAAGATAAAGGCGCACGATCACCGCGTTTGAGCACTTTATTGAAGCGCACCAAATATACACCAAGACTATCTTCTAGTTTCCAAATTTTATTCTCTTTTATATATAACTTTTCATTTACAGGGTTGATTACATTCATCGCGTCAAAAAGATGGCTCTTTTTAACCCATATGCTATCATTTAAAAAGTAATTGCGGTACGATAATTTTAAACTATCGATCTTTCTCAACGAAGGTACATCTCCTTTATTGAACCATTTAGTTATTTTTTGCAAATCAGTGTTAAGAGGATCTAATTGCAGGTATCTAAACTGTACTAAATCTTCATTTAATTTAAAGTCCTCTTTACGTAATTCATAAAATGCTTTAATTTGATTTTCTGAAATTATAGTATCCAGATTTTGCTTAGTTAGATCTTTTAAATATTCTTGAGCATATAATTCTACACGATAATTCTCTACTAACTCTTCTAGTTCTTGCTGGCGATTTTGACCTATATTATCTCGAGCATTATCTAACAACAGATAATCTGTAGCCCATTTATTGATATAAACATCCATAATTCTTGTGCTATCTGCCACGGTATAATCAGATGGCAGGATGCGCATTACATCACTTTTATCTAAATAATGCTTTCCTAAACTAACTACAGCGTCTGGCTCTGTTTCTTTTTCAAAAAACTGACAGGATGCTAGACTAGCTGCTATTAATATGTATATAAATCTTTTAATCAAGTTGATTTTCTATTGCTTTTTTTACTTTTTTAAACACTTTTTTACTCACCTTAATTTGATGGCCATTTCTTAAATTATCTAACCAGCTCTTTTCTAGTTCTTGCTGGTAGTCATTTACCACACTACCTCTAGCCTCTTCTAGTGTTTTATTTGTAGGCTCTTTAATTTCTTTAACATCTATCACCTTATAAAAGCTATCGCCGGCATCGTGATAAACAGAAGAAACTCCCAGTTTTATTTCAAAGTTATCTGGCAACCTATTATAAGTTTCTTCTACCTCTCCACTAGAAACAATGACTTGAGTCTTATTATCGATATTTAAACTGCTTTTTATATCATCTATCGCTACTTTTTTAATGAGCTGCTGACGTACGTTTTCAGCTATATCACGAGATACATTTTGAGTTAATACGATGTCTAGTCTTCGTTTCCATTTATAATCCTCTCGGTGATTATTAAAATATTCGTTTAAACCTATAGAATCGTTTTTTGCCTTGTTCCATATTTCTGTCTCAATGAGATCAAAGACTAGAAAACCTTCTTTAAATTCATTATACAAAAATCTAAATTCTTTGTTATCTCTCTCCAGATTTTTATCGTAGTATGACATCAACTGGTCGTTGCTATATTCTGTATAATAAGCATCTAACTTTGCTTTCTTAGATGGATAAGGTTTAAAATCCTTAGCCATTTTAGTTTCTACATACTTTAAGAAATCTCCTATTTTATAAGAAGCCTCGTTGATAGTAAAAAGCTTTTGATCCAGACCTGTTAGCTGATCATCAAATTTATACTTTCCAGAAAGTAGTAACGTATCGTTTACCATCGTATACACGTTTTTTGGCAACGCATTTTGATCTTCTATGTTATAGAGGGTCTTTAATTTATTTATAAAGCCTTCTGTTATTTTTCTAGATCTTGGAGATTTTTTAATTTTATTCTCTAACTCCTTTTTTAAATCATCATAAGATTTAACAGGATGTTTTTCTAACAATTTAATAATGTGCCAGCCAAATTTAGTTTTTATAGGCTCACTATAATCTCCTAAATTTTTCAATGCAAACGCAGCGTTTGCAAACACCTCGTCCACACCACCTGTGCCAAATTTATTTAATTTACCACCACGAGCAGCGCTATTACCATCGTCAGAGAATTCACGAGCTAATTGTTTAAAATCTTTGCCCGATTGTACCTGTTTATAAATCTCTAGAATACGCTCTTGAGCATTTTTACTATCAGAATCTTTTTTATCAAAAGCCATGATATGCGCCACTGTTAACTCACCAGGATTAGGTCTTGTATCCTTAACATAAAGTATATGATAGCCAAAGTCTGTTCTAAATGGTTTAGAAAAACTGCCTTTTTCTGTTTCAAATGCAGCATTTTCAAATTCATATACCATTCTAAAAGAACCGAACCAGCCTAGATTACCTTCATTACCTGCGCTAGGGCCCTCACTTTTAGTTCTTGCTAGAGAAGAAAAACTAGCACCATTTTTTAATTCTTGTTCGATATCATGGATTTTATTCCATGCCTTTAAAGTGTCTGCAGGTGAAGCTGCACGATCTACTTTTATGAGAATATGACTTGCATTTACCTCTTTATTACCTCGATCATAAGCCTCTCTCACTAACTGATCTGACACCTCGTTATCAGTTAAATATGCCTGTGCAATACTAGAACGAGTGCTCTCTATTTCTTTAAGGTAATCTTCTTTTTTATGTAAATCTAGGCTATAAGCCTGCTGCAATTTAAGACGATAATCAATATAAAGATCGAGATAATTATCAATGTTTTTTTGATCTTCATCTTGTACTATATCTATGTTTTTAAAGTAAAACTTCATAAATGTTCCAGCGTCATAATCTGTACCATCTATGGTAAGCAACGTTTTATCTCCTATGTCTTGTGCCGTTGCTTTTACCGTCAGAAAAAAAACACTTATCAATAATAGACTACTTATATACTTCATATAGTTCCTTTTCAAGGATTGCAAAAATAGTTATTTAAGATTGCCTTTCAAAACGCTAGAAACTAGCAATTATTTTAAGGTTACCGTATAAGTTTTAGATGCATTTTACGACTGCTCTTCTATGATAAAAAGTGAGAATGTAATCGAGATACTTTTACCCATTAATCAGGTGATGGAACTATTTAAAAATGAAGACTTTTTTCAACACTGGCAAAAAGGGTTAGTAAGCTCAAGACCTCTATCTGGCGAGCCCGGAAAAGTAGGTAGCACTCGTGATATGAAAATTAAGGTAAGCGGTGCTATTATTAACATGAAAGAAGAGATTACTGCTGTAGACTTGCCACATCTCTGGGAAGCCACTTACCGTACTAGTGGTGTACTTAACTTACAGAGTAATCGCTTTCGCGAAAGCGAAACTATCATAAAAAACAAAGTAGTAAAATCTACCCTATGGAACGCCACCAGCATTTTTAAATTTACAGGTATGATGAGAGTAATAGCTAAAACAAGACCACAACTCTTTACCAACCAAACCTATCAACACATGAAAGATTTTAAGATATTTGCAGAAAGTAAAATACCAGTAAAGCAATACTAATTTATGAGACAACTAAAATTAATTTGGGATTTTAAGGGCCCTGATGCTCAAAAAACTGCAGCTCACCATCTTATTCATCTAGATGAATATGTAAAGGAAAATAAAGTAGAATCTCTAGCAACTGGTACGGAACAAATAAATGAGAATCATTTTATAGCATTTCTAGCACTAGAAGAGTTATTCATGCCTGCGGTGCGAGATGCACTAAAACCACACCGCGGACAATTATGGCAACCGTCTAATTAAGTTTATTCACTTCTAATTTAGAAAAATGCTCTACTGCTCGTCTACCCAATAAATGAACTAAAGATCCCCATACTAAAAAATAGAAAATACGAGTGAGGTAATAAAAATCTATGATATCGCTGTAAAAGGCCACTAGAAGAAAAGTGTTAGACAGTAAAAAGCCGAATGATATATATAGATAATTACCATTTCCTGTACGATCATCTACTTGTAAAAATGATATTATTGTAATAGAACAATATATCATTCCTGTTATCGCATAAATATTATACAGATGCAATAGCCAGCCCTCTATATCTAGAACTACAATTTCTAATAAGTAGTTTAAGAAATAATACAACCCTGCATTAGTTAAAATTAAAAGTAATACGGTAGTCTTACTAATTGATTTCCATTTAATAAATTGATTAATAGAAATAACAAACAATAAAAATGCCGCCGTAGAAGCTACTAAATACAGTAGATGCGTTACTGTGAAATTGAGATAGATGTAAAAAACATCGGTAAGCACTAATAATAATGTACCTAATAGAAATCTGGGTATTAAATATATTTTATACCTAGACACCAAATAACCGCACCCCACAACACTTGTTAATAACCTACTCCATCTTATCAAAGATAAATCTTCAATATAAACGGAAGCAAAGTTTAATAACAATAAGGTTGCTATTATTACTATAAATTCTTTATGTAAAAACTTGCTAGGCAACTATTAATTCCTTTTGGACAAAAATAAATTATTAATCCTTTGTGTGGTAAATTACATATAAAACCTGAATTAAACATCGTTTAAAAACCTATTTTAAAGATTAAACGTTGATAAAGATTTATTACACACTCTATAGTCATTAAAATTTTATAATGAAAATATACAAACTTAATAGATAAGCTTGATTTTAATTGATCTATAGAGTATTCTAAAGAGTCTTGTTTTAATTAATAAACTTTAGATTTGAAACTATATTATATTTTCATACGTTTCATAGATTTTCTGTTTATTTAATTACTTTTCTCAAATGTCTATTACCTCCTTATTCACTACCATTTTAAAATCAGATCAGATTTTAGGGCCTGATGATCTATCACATCGATATCATCATATATGGCACATGGATCAACCATTAAATGCTCTATGCGTTCTCCTACCAGAAACAACGCAACAAGTAAGTGAGATCATGAAAATTTGCTATGCACAAGAGCTGCCGATAGTCGTTCATGGAGGCCTAACTAATCTAGTAGGTAGTACAGAGACAACAGGCGACGAGGTAGTTATTTCTACAGAAAGATTAAATAAAATTGAGGAAACAGATACAGCAAGCCGAACAATGACTGTACAAGCAGGTGTTATTCTAGAAAATATACATAACGCAGCTACAGAAAAAAGCCTCTTATTCCCTTTAAATTTTGGAGCAAAGGGTAGCGCACAAATAGGTGGCATTATTTCTACTAACGCTGGTGGATTAAGGGTTCTCAAATACGGCATGACTAGACAACTTGTATTAGGCCTCGAGGCAGTAACCGCAGACGGGACTATCATCTCTTCTATGAAAAAGATTATTAAAGACAATAGCGCTTATGATCTAAAACAATTATTTATAGGTAGTGAAGGGACACTAGGTGTTATCACTAGAGCTATACTTAAACTAGAAGAAGCTCCACAAAGCCGTAATGCAGCCTATATCGCATTTGATGAATATGAAGATGTGGTAAAATTTCTTAAATACATGGATAGCCATCTAGCAGGAAAAATGAGCGGCTTTGAACTGATCTGGAAAAACAGTTATCAGCAAATGACAAGTGTAACTGATGCAGTAAAACCACCACTACCTTATGATTATAATTATTATGTATTAGTTGAAGCCTTAGGTAGTGATCAAATAAAAGACCAGGAAGAGTTTCAACAAATTTTAGAAAACGCATTAGAAAATGATCTTATTCTAGATGCCGTAATGGCGCAATCTCCTAGTGATATAGAATGGTTTTTTAGAATTAGAGAAGACGTTAATAATCTAGTAGACTTCATGAAACACGATCAACACTTTGATATAAGTCTACCTATACCATTAATAGGTTCTTATATAAAAGAAAGGTATGAGACGCTTGCATTAATAAATGGCGTTGAGCAGGTATATGCCTTTGGCCATGTGGCAGATGGTAATATACATTTCATGATAGGCAAAGAGAATTTGAGCAATGACCTTAAAAAGAAAATCGACCACTGTATCTATGGTGGTTTAAAGGAAATAGGTGGTTCTGTAAGTGCAGAACATGGTATAGGAACGCACAAAAAAGATTACCTAGAACTATGTAGAACAAAAGAAGAAATATCTTTAATGAGATCACTTAAAACATTAATGGATTCTAAAGACTTATTGAATCCTGGGAAGATTTTTTGAGTATTGCCGCCGCTTTAGCTGCTTCTTTTTGCAAATATGCCATATAAGCATGTCGTACTAAAAAGAACAATGCAAACAAATAAGCTGCTCTATCGATTAGAAAAAACAGTTTGGGCTCAATTTTATAATAAAATGCAAGCATTGCAACAAAATCTGAAAATATTAAACCAAATAAAGCATACATAAAGTAAGCTGTTCTAAAACTCAGACGCGTTGCATTCAAAAACGCAGACAATAGACAAGAAACCAATCCTGTATAACCAGTTATCTTTATTAAATAATAAGCTAGTCTAGTTTCAAATAATTCCCTTATATCTGACACTGTGAATTCTAAAATGTAAATATTAAAAAGAAAAACCAATATAAAAACAATGTAATCTAAGCTAGTAACACGCCTCCATTGTATTTTTCTTAAAGCAGAAATACTTAACGTTAGATAAATAGCGATAGACCACAAAGTATATGTGATTAAACCCAAATAATGCTCATAAAAAACCATGGAAACATCAGAACAGACTAACATGATGAAAATACTATATATAATTCTGTTTTTATAACTTATGTAAAAATGAAAGTACAGTAATGCGGTAATTGAAGATAAGAGTCTAACTAACCTAAATTCAATAAGCTCAAAAAAGAATATGGTTATGATGTTTAAAACAATGAAAATCATTGCTATATAAAGCATCTGTTTATTTTTAGATAGTCTAGCTAATCTATTCATGGACCTCTGTCTAATAAACAAAAATAGTCATAAAGTGATATAAATTACATGAATACAAAGTGCTTATTTACCCTTTAAGATTATTAAGAAACATTCTAAACCTAACGCTGCATTATACCTCTTTTCTATAATAAAATAGTCTTTTTAAAAATTACCGTTTATCCGACTTTGTGTTTTTAGGCGATAAAAAGAATCAACTCTAGCCACATAAACAGCTCAAATAATTAAACAAAAAAAAAAAGGATGTCTCTTATAAAAAACATCCTTTTTTTTGATTTATTAGGATAAATCTACCCATTAAAACCTCTCAGCTTTATAGCCGTAAGAACTTTCTTTGTGTATAGAGGGAAATCTGCATTCTGAATCCAGCTGTAATAACCAGGTTCTTTTTCTAGAACATCAACAATTCTTTTTCCTTTATGTTTCCCGAAGTTAAAACACTCTTCTCCTTGATCATTAAACGCAAGCATCCCAGCAAAATCTACAGGTTTTCTACGTGTAGAGAATTCTGCAAGCGATTTCATATCGTTATCTAATTCTGGATAGCGATCTAACTGTCCTTTAAGAACCTCATAAGTAGCGATGGTATCAGCCTCTGCACTATGTGCGTTAGTAAGATCTTTGTCACAGTAGAATTTATAAGCAGCCACTAGTGTACGTTGTTCCATTTTATGAAAGATGTTTTGCACATCTATCGCATTGCGATTACCCATATCAAAATCCACACCGGCGCGCAGCATCTCTTCAGCAAGAAGTGGTATATCAAATCTATTAGAATTGAAACCAGCAAGGTCAGAGTCTTTGATAATATTATGTACCTCGTGCGCTCTTTCTTTAAAAGTCGGTTCATCTTTAACCATATCATCGCTTACACCGTGTATAGCAGTAGTTTCTGGCGGGATAGGAATAGTAGGATTCACCTTAAAAGTATACGTTTTTTCTTCTCCATTAGGAAAAACCTTATGTATAGAAATCTCAACGATTCTATCTTTAGAAATATTGGTTCCTGTTGTTTCTAGGTCAAAAAAGCAAATAGGTCTGTTGAGTTGTAAATTCATAATAATACTGGATATTTATTTTAAAGGATCCGCTTTCGCGAAAGCGGAACAACCACTATCACTGATACAGAAATTAACTAACTTTACAAATATAAGTTTGTGCAAGGCAGCTAGGCATAAAATTTGAATGCATTTATTAAAATATTATCATGAAACTCATTACTATTCTTTTTTTACTATTATTCATTACACCAGAACAAAATTCTCATAAAGGCATAGATATCACTGTGCGCAATGAGCGTAAAAGTATTGTGTATGTAGCAGAGAATACGACTGGAAAGGATATAGACCTATTCTTCAGGGTAGAGAGTTCTGGTTTTAGACGCAGTGCAGACCGACCTATGATTACCACCATACCAGCAAAAAAGAAAATAGACCTAATAGAATTAATACCTCTTAAAGGTGCTGACACTGTACATTCTTACATGGCAATAGTTACTGAAAAAGATAACAGCATGATGTTTAAAAAATCAGACACAGTGGTTAAACAAATAAGACGCGAGGCATCTAATGGTAATTAAACTACTTTTATTTTACTAAATAGTTCTTTGCGCAGTAAAACTAACAAAACGACTAGATAGAATAAATAATTACCTAAATAGGCTATTACCACACCTTCTTCTTGATAAATAGGTATAAAGTATATTGATAGCAAATAAAAAGATAGAATACTTAAAACCTCAGCAGTTAAGTAACGCCACAAGTCATTAATCGCAACAAATCTGAAAGCGATTACTGTGGTGATTACTCTTATAAAATCTCCTAATAATTGCCATTTAAATAAGGGTTGGGCACCATTAAACTCTTCAGTAAAAAGTATGGAAAGAATTAAATTTCTAGAAAGATAAATAGTCACTAGTCCTGCTATAACTATAGGTAGCATCGTTTTATAAAAATGTACTATCGTTATTCTATAATTCTTAAGGCTGCTATCTTTACTTAGATTAGGTAATACATAAAGACTCACTAGGCTGGTTACAAAAAGCATGTAATAACCAGAAATACGCACTACAGCTTCCCACCACCCTGCAGCTACATCGCTCACTTCTACCCTAACCGTATTACGTACTAGAATATTAACAAAAGGTATAAGCAATGTACTAAATAATGCCATCGCACTATATTTTAATAGTTGCCCACTTGTGCGTTTATCAAAATTTAAAGCTAGCAATTCTTTAAGTGCTATTTGAGCTTTTACCCTAGTAAACCAAAACAAAACTCCTACTAAACATTGTGTAAATGGAACTAACGCAATAGCATAAAGTGCTCCAGTTAAATTATGCTCAAAGCTTAAATAAGCTGATATTAAAAAAACAATTAAGCTAATTATAATATTGAGCGTTATGAATTTCTTATACCATTCATATCCTTGCATTAAGCTAGTTATAAAAATGAAAAGAACATAAAATGGCAACCCTATGGCAAACAATTTAAATACTAGAGAAAAATCTGCATCTACAGCAATGAGTTCTTGATCCAGCCATCTTGCCGAAAAAAATATAACAATAGCAGCAACCATGCTTGTTACAATAGACATGGTCCAACCAGTATTTATAACCTTTTTTAAAACTACTGGATTCTCCTTATGTTCTGCAGTGTTTTTAACGAGTCCATTTTCAAGACCTAAAGAGGCAAAGCTCCATATTCCTTGTGTAAAATTGCGCAAATTACCTAAAACACCCATTCCTGCCGCACCTACATAATTTGCAAGAACCCAAGACATAACGGTACCAGTTCCTATTTTTATAAGTATATAAATAGAATTGAATCCTGCTACTTTAAGAAGTAGGTTTTTATTAAGTTTATCGAGCAGTCTTCTCATTTAATAAGCATTTACTGCTTTTACAATAAATTCTACATCTTCTTTACTCAATAAAGGATGACATGGTAAACTCACCTCGGTACGATGTAATTCTTCGGTAACAGGAAAACTAAGATGATTCAACTCTTTAAATGCCGCTTGTTGATGTGGCGGTATTTCATAATGCACACTTGTTCCTATACCTATATGATCTAAGTAATCCATAAAAACTTTTCTATTAGCAACATATACAGGAAAAACATGTGACACACAGTTGTTCAAAAAATCAGACGGTAATAGTTTTACTTTTACGTTATTGATATGCTGGTAATAATAGGTAGCTATTTCTATTCTTCTGGTATTATCTGCATCCAGCATTGGTAATCTGTTAGATAAGAAAGCCGCTTGCAATGGATCTAATCTAGAATTAACACCTATAATATTATTTACAAATCTACTCTCTCTACCATAATTAGCCACTTTACGACACATGTTTGCTAGTTCAAAATCGTTGGTAGTTATTGCACCTGCATCACCTATTCCACCTAAATTTTTAGTAGGGTAAAAAGAAAAAGCGCTAGCCCTAGCTAGATTTCCAGATCGTTCACCTAATTTATTTGTAGCACCATGAGATTGTGCGGTGTCGCAGTAAATGGGTAAAGAATTATCTTTTGCAAAAGCATACACCTCATCATCTACTAATTTTCCATAAATATCAACAACGATGATCGCATCATACTCTAGAGTTACCTTGCGCAACACATTTGCAGTTAAGGTAAGTTCTTCTACATCTACAGGCACAGGTCGCATACCTGCATGGATAACACTTAAAAACGTAGCTATGTACGTATGTGCTGGTACCAGTATAGAAGCGTTTTGTGGTAAGTTACCTAGAGCAACTTCGGCCTTTAAAATAATAGTTAAAGCATCTAATCCATTCCCAGTTCCTATACAATGACTAGTACCACAATAGACTGAAAACTCTTTTTCAAATCGGTCTACATATTCACCTCCTATAAATCTGCCAGAAGCATGAATTTCTTTAAATGACAAGAGGTCTTCCTGAGCAAACCTATCGTTTAAAGGTTTGAGGTCTAAGTATGGAATGTAAGGTGGAGTCATCTCGGTCATGGATATTTAACGAATATATCAAAACAAAAGTGCTTTAACTAAAAGCATTTACTATGTCTACCAGATTACCCAATAATCCTATGACTAATAAAATGAAGAAAAAAGTATTGATCCCTATACCCACGTACTTTTTCCAATGGTACTTTTCTTTAATACTCAACAAGCTTAAAACAAAACCCATAACCACAGTAACGAAAAACAAGGTCATCAGATAACCTGTAATATCATTAATATTATTTCCTGCAGTTCTAGTCGTATAAGATAGTAAAGTAAAGACTAACAGTAGCACACTAGAAATAATGGCCATGTGAAAAGATCGCTTTGTATTCTTCATTTGTTAATATTCTGTTGCAAACATAACTGCTTTTTTCAATTTTATAGATAACACTACTTAACATTGCTTAACGACACGTTAGCATCTTAAACTTGGTCATTGTATTAAATTTGTACCATCATAAGATAAGAAGTTCTTGTTTAGATTATTGAATTAGCCTTTAATTAATTATAAACACCTCGATATATTATGAAAAAGAAAAATAAGTTAAGTTTGGTTGGTAAACCGCTAGTGAATAAGTGTCTGATAGCACCTTTTTACTAGTGGTTTTTATCATTTATAGAGTTTTTAAAGCTCAATCACCCATCTTTTCCACTCTTCTTCTACACAACCCAATTGCTTCTTAAAACGCAACAATCCCTCATTAATAGCTCCGTCACGTTCATTTACAGGCCCATAATCCATTATAGAAAATCCTTTTTCTTTAAACTCTTTCATCGCTTCCATATAAATAAAGCCCACTGCATCGGTTTTCATACCTTTTAATGAACTAGATGCATATTGCGATTTCACTACTTTATCTTTTATAAAAAATGTAATTCCGGCCAGTAATTCTCCATCTCTCCATGCGTTGTGTTGAATTATTTGTTCAGGAAATCTAGAGTGCAATAATTCTATCTCTTCCACATTATGTACTGGCTTAGATGCATGTCTAGATTCTAGTTGTGGTACAAGTACAAAGTCCCAAAAAGATTTAAAATCACTTCCTTTATGAATTGATAAACCATCAAATTTCCCATTACGGTAACCTATACTCTTTTTAGGAGAAACATTAACCTTTTCCTTTAGGTTCACATATTGATTATGTAAAACACGATTTATCTTAAACCCATAATTTTTTAAAGATTTTGCTATTTCACTATTTATAGTATTGTAGGATAAAGGTGGCTGTTGTAATTCCGCTTTCGCGAAAGCGGACTCTCTAAAATACTCTAACAAAGAACCTACTATATCATAAATAAAAGAGCTTCCTTCTAGATTTAAAATCAAACCACCATAGCTCAAACCTTGATGACTGTAAAATATATGATTATTAACATGGGCTGGAACGCAGCAAAGCAACGTGTTATTTTTATAAATCAGTAGACTATGATCTTCAAAGCGATCATTGTGATAATCCATAAAGTTACGATGGAGTAAAAAAGTACCGTTTATAGAAGATTCAACAAATAGATTCCATTCTATCTGGTTTCGACTAGTATATCTATGAATTTTATAGTTCAATTAAAAAAAATATTTTTACTCTATCAAATGTAGTGACTATTCTAGAGATTCTAATATTTCTGAAGCTTGTTCGAAGTTATACAATTTCTCTTCTTTAATCTTCATGAAAATATTTTGAGCATTTTGTTTTTCTCCTTTTTTCAAATAAAGAAGTCCTTTGTACCAGTATCCTTTTTGTGCATCTAGATAATCACTAGCAATAAGTTGATCAAATACAAGCAACGCATCATTATATTTTTTTAATTCTATGAGAGATACTCCTTTCATTAAATGAAAGGCAGGAAGGTCTACTCCTGGCTTTTCCATTTGTAATTGAATATACGGTAGTGCTTTTTTATATTTCCCTTTAAAGAATAATTGTTGCGCACTATCCACAGACACATCATTAGATACACTTCTTACAACAGAATAAGCAAGTTCTCCTTTATCTAGATAATTAGAGTAAAGCTCTTGAGAACTAGTTGTAGAATTATTAAATGATGAAACTCCTATGAGTACCAAAATTACTGCAGCGGCAGCATAAGCAAATGGCTTCCATACAAATTCATTCTTAAAATCAACCGTTTGATTATTTCTTATCTCCTCAAGAGTTGATTTCAAAATTATGATTTCTGGCGCTTCAAACAGTTTCTGATATTTAGTAACGTTCTCACTATTCAAATTTTGAGCAAAGCTCCATTCTTGATCTCCTAAACTTTTAAAAAGATGTTGTTCTAGGATAAAACGATCATTAAACTCTTGATCGAGTTTTCTTTCTTCAAGAAAAATATTCTCTTGCTCATTTAAAGATTCTCTAAAATACTTTTCTATTAATAAATCATCTTGCGTACTCATAACTCTTTCAAAGCATTAAAACTGGAACTATTTTTAACCAGCTCAATTAATTTTTTTTTGCATTTAAAGACACGCTGCCTTGCTACTGTTTCTGAACTATACCCTAGATCTACAACCATTTGAGAATAAGATATTTTTTTAAAAAATAGCTTAAGAATCGACTTACAGCTATCCGAACTTAAATCCAGAGCTGCTTGAAATAATTCCCATCGTTCCTGTTCTAGTAAAGCGAGTGCATCTTCATTTTTTTCATAGAGTTGTTCCTCTAGTATATCTTTTGTTACCCATCGAGATGATTTATTTAACTCGCGTCTCCATAAATTTTTACAAGCTGTGAATAAAAAAGCATGAAAACTCGATGTTACAGAGAAAGGATTCTTCTTGTACCGTACAGCAATTTGTATCAACGCTTTTTGAAACACATCTTCAGCATCTTGAGGAGCACCTTTGTTTTGGAGAACAAATTTTTTAATCTTAGGCAAGGATTCTAAATAAAGTTCAGAAATAACTTTTGAGTCACTGTTTATGAGGGCTTCTAAATACTTTAAATTATCTGTCATTTATAAAAACATAGATGAATCAAAAAATACTTTAAATTCATGGGTAACAAATGTAACATGCTTTGAACAGTAATTCAAGAACCTATTATTTTAAAACCCAATTTTATGAAAAATTCCTTATTAATCTCATTGTTACTTGTTTTTATTTCTCTGACTACTTTTTCTTGTAGTGTTGATTCATTAGAAGAAGATAGTGTTACCATTAATGAAAAATCCAGTGTCATATCTAGCCCTGTTTTAAGAGCTCCAACAACTACATTATATATAAAATGGGAACGAGATGTGACTGAAAGAGAAAAAAATCAACTGAGAGAACAACTAATACGATCAACTATGCATATACAATTGCATTCTTTTTCTATAGATACTTCACTACGTAATCATGAAAAATGGGAAGTAACTTTTCCATGTTTAGGATGTCGTTCTACAGACCCAATTTTATGGTTAGAAGATGAAACGGTAATTGATGTTGCAAGTACTAATCCTCTTTAATATAATTATATGTAACTTTAGAGAACTAAAGTTACATGTTGAGATTCAAAATACACCATTTACTTTTCTGGCTACTTGCAATAGGCTTCTCTAAGTTTGCAAGTAGTCAGTATTTTCATGACACATTTGATGAGATTAAAGAAAATAAAGGCATCGCATTTCTTCAACCAGAATTAGATAAATTACTATTAACAGCTGATAGTCAAGAAACATATGCTAAAATGGCTCATGATTTCTCTGTTAAACTCTATAGATTAAAAAATTATAAAGCTGCTATAGAATATGCTTTAAAGGAGATAAAATCCTACGAAGACCAGCAGCTAAAAAACATTAGTTATAATAAAGCATTATACCAGTTAGGTTATTTTTACGAGCAGACTTCAGAATTAGAAGTGGCTATTAATTACTATCATAAAGTAATTAGTAGTGAGATCTATTCAATCGATACAATTCAATCTTATGAAAAATCTGGGGATTGTTATTTTAAATTGGGGAGTTATTATCAAGCAGAAACCTATTACCTTAAATCCATCTCTCTATTAGAAAATCACAATAAACCTGGTATTCTAGCTAGGTTACATCTAAGTTTATCAAAGGTATACCACACTTTAAACACTGATAGATCTCGTAAAAAGGAATTAGAATCATTAAGTAATGTTCTAGAAATAAAAGAAAAAAGCGGCCTTAACGAGCGTAGACTTTCTATTTTATATAACAACTTAGCTAACTACTATAACAATTCTAAAACTTACGATTTTGATAATGCACAGTATTATTACAAAGAACTACTTAATAATTCTATTAAAAACAATGACTCCATTGCAATAGGAATAGCTTATGGAAATTTAGGAAATTTGTATGTAAAACAAAAAGAAGATAGTGCACATTACTATCTGAAAAAAAGTTTTAACTATCCACTTCCTGTTGAAACACAGTCTAGAATCTTTAGAAACCTTACCGATTTTGAACTTCAAAAAGGTCAAAAAGATAAAGCTATAGAATATTTAAATAGTGCTATACGTATACATTTTTCTAATAAAGACATAGACTTGAATCATCCCACACTTGTCGATCTTAAAGAAGCTGGTGATCTTATAGAAGTTATTTCATCTCTTTCCAAAAAAGGTGAAATATTGCTTCAAAAACATGAGGTTTCAAAAAATAGTGATCTAGCAATAAGTGCATTTAAAAATCTACAAACGGCTGATTCTTTAATTGATTATATACAATCCTCTAATAGAGAAGAAAACTCCAGATTATACTGGCGTAAAGAAGCATCAAAAGTGTATCACAATGTAGTCTATTGTTCCTATTTACTCGACATTCCAGAACTAGCTTTCTTGTATAGTGAAAAGAACAAAGCCCTTCTCTTAACAGAAAACATTATAGAAAACTCCGCAGGTTTACCTATCTCCATTAAAAACAAGAAAAATTTCTTGAAAAGAAAACTTCTTCAAGATGAACAAAAATTAGACGAATCGTTAGATTCCATTTCCTTAAAATTCTATTCCAACTCTATTCTTAATCAGAAACTTGAATTAAAAAGATATAATGATTCTATCATTAAGGTTTACCCATCCATCTTTGCAAACAACTTTGATAATCAATTAACTAGTTTAAAAGAAGTGCAACAAAACCTTCAAGATGATGAAATAATTATTTCCTATGTGTGGAATCAAGAAGTGGTATTTAAAGATCATCTTATGTGCTTAATTATTACACCTAAAAACACTCAAGTCCTTGAAATCAAGAATGCGAGTTCCTTAAAAGACAATATCACTCTATATCTTCAATCTTTATTAACCTCATTTAAAACTAAAGAACAGAGAAGAAAATTTGAAAAAACCGCACATAATTTATACAACAAACTATTTCCCAGCAAACAGCTACAGAGTCAATTAAAAGGAAAAAAAGTAACTCTTATTACTGACAGTCAATTACAGAATATTCCTTTTGAATCACTCGTAACCGATATTGAAAAAGGCACCTACTTGATAGAACAAAGTCAAATCAATTATGCATATTCCAATTCCTTCTCAAAAAATAACAACGCGTTAAAAAGAGTCCATTCTAAAAATCTTATAACCTTCTCCCCTACAAATTTTGAACAAGTTGGACTTCCTAATCTTTATAATACTAATGAAGAGGTAACTTCTATAAACAAGTATATTGAAGGAGATAATTATATAGATAGTCTAGCCACAAAAGAAACTTTTCTTGAAGAAATAAATAATTATAAAGTCATACACTTAGCTACTCATGCTAGTTCTGGAGAGGATCCTTTTATTGCATTCCATGATCAAAGATTAGAGATTAAAGAGTTGTATGCATTGGAGAACAATGCACAACTTGTATTTTTAAGTGCTTGTGATACCTCAGTTGGAGAACTGATTCAGGGAGAAGGGACTTTAACACTTGCCAGAGGCTTTTTTCATGCTGGATCGCAATCTGTAGTGGCCTCACTTTGGAAAGCCAGCGATAAATCTACCTCTATTATAGTAGAGGATTTTTATAAAAACATCAATGAAGGCAAAGGTATCTCTACCGCCTTACACCTCTCAAAACTTAAATACATTAAGGAACATCGCCTGTCTGATGCGTCACCTTATTACTGGTCTTCATTAATTGTTATGGGAGATGACCATTTAATTACTCTAGAGGATAATCATCTTTATATCTGGATAATTTCAGGGATTCTAGTTCTTGTTTTAGGAATCATTTCCTTGTGGCTTTATAAAAAATCATTTAAATAATTCTATTTTATTATTTCTGTTCCGCTTTCGCGAAAGCTTACTCTCATTACATATTCTTCTTGAAAATGATCTTTTTAAGTTCTTCTGTTTTTTCTTGAAAAATAAAAAATATCATTCTTAGGGTAACAAATCTATATCTCATAGAACAAGATAACGAATGCATTCATGGGCCTTTTTCTGAAAACCCTTTTATAAATAGAGTAGGAACGTAACCAAATTACAAATCATGAAAAAATTATATTCATTAGCACTCTTATTAATAATGAGTTGCTGTGCAGGGTTAAATGCACAAGAATTAAACGACAATGATCGTTATCAACAACAACTAAAAGTTGAGAAAAAAATAGCGGCTTACATTCAAGAAAATTTTGAAACTGCTGTCCCAGAACAACATCTCTATAATTATATAGAACAACTTAGAACTGCAGATGAGCATACTAAAGAAGAACTTAACGCTACTCCTCTTGAAGAACTAATTATTGTTTTTAAAACAGATTATTTAAGAAGTCGTTACTTCAAAGAAAATCCTAATGAAGTAGCTCTTTTTAAAGCGATTATGGCACCATTATGTGTTAACGGAGATTTTGAAAGTGGTGGAACTACTTTTGGAGGATTCGGTTCAACATACTCCGGAGAATCAGCAATGAATTCTGGGATTATAGGTCAAAATCAAACAGAATGCGATATCATTCCAGCAGTCGGTAACGGTCTAAATTTCAATCCTGAAATCTTAGGATTAGATTCAAATACATTTCGTATTATGAATGGAACAGATGTAGATGATGTAATACCAGCTTTAGACCCAACTAATGGAGACAACACAGGTCATTCGGCAAGAATTAATGCTCCAATAGGGCATAATGGTGCTAGTACTGATTGTTCACCAAGTGGTGGGACAAATAAACTGGTTAAATTAATAACCTTACAAGAAGCCGGCAACCAAGAAATACAATTTAATTATGCTTTAGTTTCTGAAACACCTGGTCATGATCCTCGATCGCCAAGTTTCGTAAGCCGTAACCCATTCTTTACTGCTAGAGTATTAGACGCAAATGGTAATGAATTAGATCGTTTTTGTATAGAATCAAACCCTACAAGTAATCCTTTTTTTACTGTTGTAAACAATCCACCATCTGTAGATGGTTGTAATTTTAGTCAAGGAGTTGTTTGGCAGGATTGGACATGCGCAAGTTTGAATGTTAATGGAGCGGTTAATGATGTGTTGACATTAGAAATAATCGTAGCTGATTGTGGTGCAGGTGGACACTTTGGTTATGCTTATGTAGATGACATTTGTACTGATACATGTAGTGGCGGTACTAACACACCAGGGAATATAGAATTAACTCCTATGGATCCTTGTCAAGATCTTCCTTTACAAGTATGTGGAACTTATACATTACCAGAACTGAATGGTAGTACAGGTACTATTAGTAACCCTATTGAATTAGATATACTTCAAGGTGGTGTTTCTGTAGGAACTACACTTACCACTGTTGCCAGTAATGGAACTTTTTGTTTCACTGTAAATGCTGCTGACATGGTTGGGCAATCTGGAGGTTATGACTTCCAAGTAAATGCAGATTTTGGTATTAACGGAGGTACTCAAGCAGATTCAGACGTTCATACTAACCCTGGTCAAGACAACGATTACATTTTTGATAATCCAGACTGCTGTCCTGAAGATGCTACATTCAATGCATTTATAGATACTGGTGGTTTATTAGCTATCTCAAGCTTTACTGATTATAGCGGCTTTAACCCAACACATGAATGGTATGTGCTTTCTAGCCCTAATGCTAGTGGCGGCCCGTATACTCCAGTTTATAGTGTACAGGATAATGGTCCTGCAACGATAAATTTGATTTCAAATGCACAATCTGGATTATATTACACCATTATTCATATTCTTAAATCAAAAGATTGTCCTGATGTGTGTGAAAGTAAAGTGTTGTATTACAATGAATTTACAAGAATAGGTGAAGAAGTTAATCTAAAATCAATTGTAGATTGTTGTCTTGTTTATCAATATTGGGCAAATGGACCTGGAGATACTAGTGAATTATCTGGGGAATTCCAAAAAGCTTTGGATTTTAACAATAATATTACAACCAATGTATTAAATCCATATAGTAATCACCCTGGTATTACTCATAGCTGGGAATTGTATTCTAGCCCAAATCAGAATGGTGGGCCTTATACCTTAGTAGATTCACAAACTGGATTAAACTATTCATATGGTCCGATAACAGATGGTATTTTCTACTTTATATTACATAAAGTGCAAACTGATTGTGGTGAAGTATGTTACGTACAAGATATTTGTTCAAATTGCACAAACTCTAGAGCAGCAGGTATTTCAGGAGAAATAGATTGTGACTTCTTTACAGTAACAACCTCAGATTGTGTTGTAACACCTAAACATGAATACAGTTGTAGATCTAATTCTTTGGATTGGGCTTCAGTACCAGGAGCTTTAGGTTACATTATTGAGATAAACTATAACGATCCTGATTGTTGTATTAGGTCAACAACTTTACCAACTAGTCAACGTTTTGAGGTAGGTCCTTCTACCACAACACTGTCTATCCCTGTAAACAGCACTGGTTGTTTTAGTTACAGGATAGGAACTATATGCGCTGATTCTAAAGAACTTAAATGGACAACAAAAGAATGTGTACAATGTCCTGTAATTCAAGAAGCTTGTGTAGCACCTGTACGTACAAGTTTTGATTGTAATAAAGGAATCATCTCTTGGAGTGGATCATCGTCGTACAACAATTATGTAGTAGAGTACACATACAATGATCCTGACTGCTGTCGTTCCATAATGAGACCAGTAACTCAAACAGTTAATGTAACTGGTACTAGCCTACAAATTAGAATTCCTGTAGGTAGTTACTGTTTAAGCTACAGAATAGGAACTATATGTCCTGATTCTAGAGAACCTAAATGGACAGATAAGGTATGTAAATCTTGTTTAGGTATTTCAACACCTAAATCAACTAGTGTGAGTCCTAACCCTAATGATGGCTTAATGAATCTTAACTTTGAATCTGAATCTGAAAAACTAAAAAAAATAGATATTCATACTATTAATGGAGTTCTAGTTAAGTCTATTCAAATTACTGACTATAAAGGAACTACTTCAAGTTCTCAATGGGATGGCGCCGATATTCTTGAAAAAGGAATTTACTTTGTTAGTTTTCATACGGCACAAGGTAAAACAACTGAGAAAGTGATTATTAAATAGGTTCTTCTATTAATTTAGGGTTTCACTTTCTAAAAGGCAGGAATAACTCCTGCCTTTTTATTTTTAGAATCTAAAAATAAATCTTCCATAATTAAACAAAAAAAGCAGATTCTTGCGAATCTGCTTTTTCAATATAATTAACTTAATCCGTGATTAAGAAAGTTGTTTTCCTGCGCGTTTACGCTCACCCTCATCAAGAATAACTTTACGTATTCTCAAGAAGTTAGGAGTAACCTCAACATATTCATCTTTCTGGATGTATTCTAGAGCTTCTTCTAGAGTAAATTTCACTGGTGGAGCAATCTTTACTTTATCATCATTACCTGCACTACGCACGTTAGAAAGTTTCTTAGTTTTAGTAAGATTAATTGCTAGATCATCTGGTCTAGAATTTTCACCTACTACCTGACCACCATAAATCTCTTCACCTGGTGCGATAAAGAATCTACCACGATCTTGTAATTTATCCATAGAATAAGGAATAGAAGTTCCTTTTTCCATAGAGATCATAGAACCGTTGATACGACCAGCGATTTCACCTTTATAAGGTTCAAAACCTACAAAACGGTGATTCATAATAGCCTCACCAGCAGTAGCAGTGATCAATTGGTTTCTTAAACCTATAATACCACGAGAAGGGATTTTAAATTCACAAACCATACGCTCACCTTTAGGAGCCATACTGGTCATTTCACCTTTTCTCAAAGTAACCATTTCAACAGCTTTACCACTTACCGCTTCTGGTAAATCGATAGTAAGCTCTTCTACTGGTTCACATTTAACACCATCTATTTCTTTTATGATAACCTGTGGCTGTCCTATCTGTAATTCATAACCTTCACGACGCATCGTTTCAATTAATACAGAAAGGTGTAATACCCCACGACCGAAAACCATAAATTTATCTGCACTACCAGTATCGTGTACCTGTAGAGCAAGATTCTTTTCTAATTCTTTAGTAAGACGGTCATTAATGTGACGAGATGTTACAAATTTACCATCCTTACCGAAGAAAGGAGAATCATTAATAGTAAACAACATACTCATTGTAGGCTCATCGATAGCGATAGTTTCCATCGCTTCAGGATTTTCAAAATCAGCAACACTGTCACCTATTTCAAAACCTTCTAGTCCTACTATAGCACAAATATCACCAGCCATTACTTCTGTTACTTTGGCTTTTCCCATACCATCAAAGACATAAACTTCTTTGACTTTAGTTTTAGTTTGAGAACCGTCACGCTTACAAAGAGTCACGTTTTGACCTTCTTTAATAGAACCTCTTTTAATACGTCCTATCGCGATACGACCTGTATAGTTAGAGAAATCTAGAGAAGTAATTAATAACTGAGTAGTTCCTTCTTCTACAACAGGTGCAGGAACATGCTCGATTACCATGTCTAGAAGAGGCTCGATGTTAGTCGTCTCATCTTTCCAGTCATCAGACATCCAGTTATTCTTTGCACTACCGTAAACAGTAGGGAAATCTAGTTGCCATTCTTCAGCACCTAATTCAAACATTAGATCAAAAACAGACTCATGTACTTCATCAGGAGTACAGTTTTCTTTATCTACTTTATTTACAACAACACAAGGTTTTAAACCTAGGTCTATTGCTTTTTGTAACACAAAACGAGTTTGTGGCATCGGTCCTTCAAATGCATCTACTAGAAGTAGCACACCATCGGCCATATTTAATACACGTTCTACTTCACCACCAAAATCGGCGTGACCAGGAGTATCAATAATATTGATTTTAGTTCCTTTGTACATTACCGATACGTTCTTTGCTAGGATAGTAATCCCGCGTTCACGCTCGATGTCATTGTTATCAAGGATCAATTCTCCAGTGGATTCATTCTCACGGAAAATCTCACAGTGGTGTAAAATCTTGTCTACTAACGTAGTCTTACCGTGGTCTACGTGAGCAATAATTGCAATGTTTCTAATGTCTTTCATAAAAATAACGCTTGTTAGCGGCTGCAAAAATAGGCTTATTTATTGGTTTTTAGCGGTTTATTAGCATAATTAAGCCATTTCTCTCAAATACCTGATTTTCAACCATATTTATTGTTATTAGTTTCGCTTTCGCGAAAGCGTATATTTAATACAAAATAGAAATACCTATCAAACTTAATGCAGGTGCAAAAAATCTGTTAGGTAAAGTGCTTACCTTTTTATAATAAGACTAATGCAAACTCATTAAAATATACGTAATCTGTAAAAGTTAGAATTCTAGAGAGCTATCGAGGACGTTTCACTACTCTAAAGTTTCAATGTGCTCATACTTTTTATCAATAGCTCTACTGCCACTCGATTTTTGAACTAAATCTATAAATCAATTAACAGGTCTTACTAGCTAGTAATCGTTGTACTTTATAAACATCTACACCTTTTGAAAATTTCTTACTTACACTAGGTAAATTTTCACTGCTTATCCATATTTTAAGTTCGGCATCTAAATCAAATGTACCAGCAGTTTCTAGCGAAAACCTAGAAACACTCTTATAAGGCATGGATTTCATTTCTATTTTCTTACCTGTTAGACCTTGCTTATCGATTAAAATAAGTCTGCGACTGGTAAACATGAATACATCTCTCATAAGAATAAATCCCATTTCTATAACCTCTTCATTGATTAACAAATGTCCATACTCTTTCATTAATTTATCATGCTCTACCTCTCCAGCATTGCCTAAAATCTTATCAAATAATCCCATCTTAATTTTATTTCTAATCTACCATAAAATAACAACATCTCACAACCACTATTTTCATAAATAAGACCTAATCGTTAAGTCTTTATTAATCTAAGAAGATTGTATGCATATAGTTTTTCTTAGGTATTTGTAAATCATACCTTTGCAGCTGATACAAAAATATCAATTTTTATGAGTCAAGTTAAAGCAGATGACACTATCAAAGTGCATTACACAGGGAAATTAAAATCTACCGGACAGGTTTTTGACAGTTCTTTAGACAGAGAGCCATTAGAGGCTCAACTAGGTCAAGGAGCGTTGATACCAGGTTTTGAAAAAGGTCTTGTGGATATGAAGGTTAATGAAAAGAAAACTATTGAAATCCCTAAGGAAGAAGCTTATGGAGAAATCATTCAAGAGCTTTTCCATAAAGTACCTAAAGACCAATTACCTCAGGAAGTAAAGCCAGAAGTAGGTATGGGATTGATTTCTCAAAACCCTGATGGTTCTGAGCGTCAGTTGCGTGTTGCACAGGTAGAAGAAGATCACATTATAGTAGATGCAAATCACCCACTTGCAGGTCACGACCTTGTATTTGAATTAGAGGTTTTAGAGATTAACTAATTCTCTATTTATTTCATAAAAAATCCCATCGAGTTTATTCTCGATGGGATTTTTGTTTTTTTTTTATAATTGACCTTTTTCTAAAAAAAACTTGTTATTGAGTGAAAAATTAAAGAAACATCCCCTGTAAAGGGTATTTTTAAACAAATAAAATCAATGTAACTTTGTAGCCCACTTAAAACCTTTTAAATTATGAAAAAATGGATTCTTACAGCATTAATTATATGCTTGGCTAGTAGTAATATTTATGCGCAGGCAAAGAACTTTGATGGACTATGGGAAGGAAATATTGAAAGTACGGATGGCGAAAGTGTTTTCATACGACTCTTTATAGAAGATAATAATGTCTACCTGACAGATACAGATGAGGATGGTGACCTAGCCAAAAATTTTTCTAAAGAAGTTATAGTAAGTAAAGGTTACGGCGGTCAACTTAACGCATTCTGGATGGATTCTGGTGGTGTATGGACAGAAACTCAATTCTATTCTTTATCATGGACCTCTAGTAATAAATTATCCATCTATCACACTAGACATGTTTCTAATGAGTCTGACGATACAAATGGCTATACAGACTGGGGCTACTCTGCAGTTGGGACCCTTATCAGAAATGATGATTATTAAATAAAATTAATTAAGAGCGTTTATAATTTATATAAACGCTCTATTTTTTTACTCAAATAACATATTTTATACTTGTTCCGCTTTCGCGAAAGCGAGATTAAAATAAAAAAATCTTAATAGACACGCATAGAGAACACATATCCATTAAGAATTAAAAATTGTATTGGATTAAATCTAATCAATAACCGTTGCTCTTGTTATAGGAGTATCGCTTTTTACAACAACAAAAGAAGATATAGGATAAAAAGACTCATCTGTAGTAGTGTTAGTCCAGTCTTCAAAATCATATTCAAAAGTAAACGTAGTCCCAGCCATACTCGATGTAAAATCATCTATTCTAGTAGGCACTTCCATACCGGGACACCATCCTGCTCTATCTGGCATCCAGTTTCCTGGTGCCTGGTTATTCACAGGATTACTGGCACAGCCTAATGGTGCTAGGTCGTGTTGAAACATATTTGCTCCATTAATTAATACGTCATGAGTTCTGAAACACCACTCAGCACAGGTACGACCGTCTGCATCTCCAGATGCTGCCTGTCCCCAACCTGAGATAATGGTTCTTAAATGTGTGCTTTGTGCATTTGCAGGTACAGAAATAGACCTAGTTAAATCTTTAGTATGTGCCACTCCATAAGGAACACCTGCTGCAGAGCCGTTATCATAATTCAACACGCGTGTAATACCATAATAAGCATAATCTGGAGTACCTTCTATATAATCAAAATCAACACTTACCTCATAACCTCTAGCATTCCAGCATTCTGTTCTTATTCTTAATTCTACATTACCATTTAATAGAGACTTAAAATCGGTAACATCAAATTCAAAACCTCTAGCAAGTTGGCTATTATCATTCCAATAAGGAGTAATAAATCGCGCTAACTCATAACGCTCTCCAGACGCTACATCAGTCACTTTTACATTTGCATAAACATCCCACTCATCACAACCACCTGTTGGACAGGTTAGTTTTACATACATTTTAATTGTCTCAATATTAGTAAGGTCATTATGTAAGTTATATGACTGCACTGAAGTTTGAGAAAAACCACCACCGAATGCCACACGCTCTCTATTAAAGGTTTGGTAATTATGGATAACAGGTACTCCATTACCACTTAATGCCACTTGTAAATCGGTAGAAACATCAGCACTTTGAATGGTTACAACACCTTGAAAAGCACTTATCGCATCAGGAAGGAATTTAACATAAATCGTGTTAGATCCATTTACATCGTTAGGAACGATACTTAGGTTGCTGGAAAAATTAACCGCATCACTAGAAATTTCAAAATTTCCAGTAGCAGAAAGATCTATTTGTGACACAAGAGAAGAACCAGTTATAGAAAAAGATCGATCTTGTGAGGTTTCATTTGCAGCTGTGTCACTAAAATTTAACTGACTTACTGATGTTGTTAAAGTAACACTGTCTGTAGTACCATCACCAGCAGTGTCGTCATCACCACTACAGTTTATAATTATGAAACAAAGAGTGAGTAAACTGAGTAAATTAAAGGCTGTTTTGAGAGTTTTCATTATAGTTTTTTAAGTTTCTGCAATATACGCAAATTAAGGTTTTTAACATTTATTATAAGTATTCTTCAATAATTTAAGAGTACCATTTCGTTTTCAAAACTCACTTATTCTCAATAAAAACCTCATCAAAAATTATTAGTTTATTTAAGATGAATTTATAATCGCAACAAAGACATCTTATTCTCTTTTATTTCATTGATAACAAAGCACTTTAAAATCTTGAACTTAAAGGCATGAAATAGTATCTTTGCTATCTTCTAAAATTGAGTCAAAAAATATGTTTGATAATTTAACTGACAAACTCGATAAAGCGATGCACGTCCTTAAAGGACATGGAAGCATTACCGAAGTTAACGTTGCAGATACTCTTAAAGAAATACGTCGCGCACTAGTAGATGCCGATGTTAACTATAAAATCGCAAAAGAATTTACATCTAGAGCTAAAGAAAAAGCTATAGGTCAAGGTGTATTAACAACTCTTAAACCAGGACAGCTACTTACAAAAATTGTAAAAGACGAGCTTACTGAATTAATGGGTGGTGATGTTGCTGGAATTAACTTAAGTGGTAATCCTAGTATTATTCTTATGTCTGGTTTACAAGGTTCTGGTAAAACTACTTTTTCTGGTAAACTCGCAAATTTTCTTAAAACTAAAAAGAGTAAGAAGCCTCTTTTAGTAGCCTGTGATATCTATCGCCCAGCGGCAATAGACCAGTTACACGTAGTAGGAGAAAGTGTAGGTGTAGAGGTTTTTTCTAATCGTGAAGAGAAAAATCCGGTTAAGATTTCTGAAGCGGCTATCGCATATGCAAAACAAAATGGCTTTAATGCTGTAATTATAGATACAGCTGGACGCCTAGCTGTTGACGAGCAAATGATGACCGAAATTGCTGACGTACACGCAGCGATTAAACCACATGAAACTCTTTTTGTAGTAGACTCTATGACAGGACAAGATGCTGTAAACACAGCAAAAGCCTTTAATGATCGTCTTAACTTTGATGGTGTAATCCTTACAAAGTTAGATGGTGATACTCGTGGTGGTGCTGCACTTTCTATTAAATCTGTTGTTGATAAACCTATCAAATTTATAGGTACTGGTGAGAAAATGGAGGCTATCGACATTTTCTATCCAGAACGTATGGCAGACCGTATTCTAGGTATGGGAGATGTTATCTCGCTGGTAGAACGTGCCCAAGAACAATTTGATGAAGAGCAAGCTAGAAAGCTGAGTAAAAAAATCGCAAAGAACCAATTCGGTTTTGATGATTTTCTTTCTCAAATCCAGCAAATCAAAAAAATGGGTAACATGAAAGATCTTATGGGTATGATTCCTGGTGCAGGAAAAATGCTTAAAGATGTAGACATAGACGATGACGCATTTAAAGGTATTGAGGCTATTATACACTCTATGACTATAGAAGAGCGTACAAAACCACAAGTAATCAATGGTTCTCGTAAAAAACGTATCGCAAAAGGTAGTGGTACTACAGTTACAGAAGTAAATCAACTGCTCAAACAATTTGACCAGATGAGCAAAATGATGAAAATGATGCAAGGTGGTAAAGGAAAAGCGATGATGAATGCTTTAGGAAAAATGAAATAAACAACATTCTTTCACCCTTATCAAATAAAAATTCAATCCCAAGTTAACGCTTGGGATTTTTTTATCTCATTTATATAGTAACGCAAACCTTATCGTTAACAAGTAGATAATAAGTGTAGACGATTAAATTTCTTAATTTCACTCTTATTAACCAATTTTACAACGGAATTAACCATCACACACAACTTATGATTATTCTCGACGGAAAGAAAACAAGTAATGATATTAAGAACGAGATCACAGATACCGTTCAAGCAATGAAAGATAACGGTGAGAAGGTACCTCACCTAGCAGCTGTTATCGTAGGGAATGATGGCGCAAGTCTTACATACGTAGGTTCTAAGGTACGCGCTTGTGAACGTGTAGGTTTTGAAAGCACTATGGTGCGCATGCCTAACACAACTAGCGAGACAGAGCTACTTAAAGAAATTAAAAAGTTAAACGATAATCCAGAAATAGATGGGTTTATTGTACAGCTTCCTTTACCTAAACAAATTGATACTCAAAAAGTGTTAATGGCAGTAGATCCAGATAAAGATGTTGATGGCTTCCACCCTACTAACTTTGGTAGAATGGCACTAGACATGAGTACTTTTATCCCTGCAACACCATTCGGTATTCTAGAATTATTAGATCGTTATGGTGTAGACACACAAGGTAAACATACCGTGGTAATAGGTAGATCTCACATAGTAGGAAGACCTATGAGTATCTTAATGGGTAGAAAAGGATTTCCTGGTAACTCTACAGTTACCCTTACACACAGTCATACAAAGAACATTACTCAAATTACCTCACAAGCAGATATTATCATAACAGCATTAGGAGTTCCTGGATTCTTAAAGGCAGAAATGGTAAAAGATGATGTAGTTATTATAGATGTAGGTATTACTCGCGTACCAGACGATTCTCGTGAGCGTGGTTATTATATCACTGGTGATGTAGATTTTGAAAACGTATCAAAAAAAGCTAGTTACATCACACCTGTTCCTGGTGGTGTAGGCCCTATGACTATCGCCATGTTATTAAAAAACACGTTGCTTGCTAGAGAACGTCACAGAGCAGCAAACAGATAATCAACAAGAGTTTTGTACAAAGTGCCTGTCTAGAAAGTATTATAATTCTAGACAGGCATTTTTATTATTATAACTTACCACATGAATTGAAGGCACTGAATAAAATCAAATTACACTCATTAACGTGATTTATCAACTCTTTATCGCTATAACCACTACTTATACCGATTAACAGAATAAAAAGAATAAATACTCACCTATAGTGCTCCATTAAAATTATTTTTGTCCTCAACACATTTATAATATGAAAAATACTTTTAAACTCATACTAGCTTTATTATTTGTAACCACTCTTGCCAGCGCGCAGAAAAAAGAATCTTATCAATCTCTAATGATGGAATACTTTTCTGTCAGTGGTATTGATGCAGAATATGAAGGTGCTTATGATGGTATGGTTAAAATGGTACAAGATGCCTATCAAACTCAAGAAGTACCAGCAGACACATGGCAAAAATTTTACTCCAACAAAAATGCATCTGTTGCAAAATTTAAAGGAATTCTAGCATCAGAATACCGTGCTGTTTTTGAAGATAAAGAAGACCTACGCAATTTGATTAAGTTCTACTCTTCTGATACTGGTATCCAATACAGAAAAAACAGAGAAGGAATGACAGATAGTCAAAGAGCAGAATTGCAAACTTTCAAAAAATCTAATACAGGATTAAAACTATTCGGGCGTATTGCTCAAATTAATAAAGCAAAAGAAAGTGCAAGTGTATACTGGTCTAGAGAGTTAATTTGCTCTGTTACCACCCAACTTAAAGAGCAAGGTTATCAAAGCTCTATGCACATGCCTAGCTGTAATTAATGGAAGATTTTCTTAAGAAACTGCCACATCTAGCGCAGCAAAACAAAAAAGAAAACACAGATTACTTTAAAAAACTACGCAAGAAAAAACCTAAAGGTCTAGACGGCGCAGTTCAAGAAATACACAACGAGGTATTTGAAGAAGTTGATTGTTTAAAGTGTGCCAATTGTTGTAAAACTACTGGCCCACTTTTTACGCATATAGATATCAATAGAATTTCAAAACACTTCAGAATGAAACCTAGTGACTTCATCGATCAGTTTTTAAAAGTAGATGAAGATCAAGACTATGTCTTACAACAAACTCCATGTCATTTTTTAGGTGCAGATAACTATTGCTCTATTTATGAAGTAAGACCTAAAGCATGTAGAGAGTACCCACATACAGATAGAAGAAAAATTTATCAAATAGGTACACTTACCGTTAAGAATACGAGTATTTGTCCAGCTGCTTATAAGGTCGTAGAACTTATGAAATCACGTATTAAATCCTGATTACAAGAAGTTTCTGACATTTAAAATGTTATATTTTTTCTAAAACATAGCTAAGAATAGTTAAACCATGATTAATTATTCGATCACAGCGCTATATTTGTTTAGATGAACAAGTTACTAACTCTTTTTGTACTCCTAATTATTTGCACAGCCTGTGACAACAGACCTATAGCAACAGTTACAGCTATTGGTCAAGACGGTCTTAGAGAAACAGTTTTACCTGGTGATAAGGTTAAAGTGATTAACTTTTGGGCCACATGGTGCGCACCTTGTGTAGAAGAATTACCTTATTTTGAAAGTATAGGAAGTTCTTACCTAGAAGATGTAGATATGATATTTATCTCTCTAGACGAAAAGAAAAATATTCAAACTGCCGTAGAGCCATTTCTTAAAAAGAAAGAAATTAAATCTACGGTCCTCCTATTAGACGACCCATATGCTGCAGAATGGATACCCATAGTAGACCAGCATTGGGATGGTGCAATTCCTGTGACTTTAATCGTTTCAAAAAATAAAAAACAATTTTATAATAAAGCTTTATCAAAAGCTGATTTAGAAAAAGCTATAAAGGAATTCTTATGAAAACTTTAAAAATCTTAACTGTCGCGGTGGTAGGCGCCATTGCCATCGCAGTAGTGTCGGGCATGTTAGATACGCACGAGCGTACTAACCTATTTGCTGAGCGTCCAGTGCCTAATCAAAATAAAAAGCAAACTCCTGTAAAAGAAAAAGCAACTGTTCTTAAAGGATATCATATAGGTGATGCTGCAACAGACTTCTCACTAATAAACATAGATGGAGAAAAAGTTTCCCTTAAAAATTATGACGATGCTAAGGGCTTTATGGTCATCTTCACCTGTAATCACTGCCCGTACAGTGTCGCATATGAAGATCGCATTATTGCACTAGATAAGAAATACAAAAACCTTGGCTATCCGGTAATAGCAATTAACCCCAATAATCCTGATGAATATCCTTCAGATAGTTTTGATGCAATGAAGGTTAGAGCAAAGCAAAAAGGGTTCACCTTTCCTTATTTAGTAGATGCTGGTCAGAAGATTTACCCACAGTACGGCGCCACAAAAACGCCACATGTTTTCTTACTTAAAAAAGAAGGAGATCAAAACATCGTTAAATATATCGGTGCGATAGATGATAATTATCACGATGAAAATGCAGTGAAAAACAACTATCTAGAAGACGCCCTGCAGTCTCTAATACGTGGAGAAAAAATAGCTGTAACCACCTCAACAGCCATAGGGTGTCGCATTAAGTAAACAACTATAATTAATTTCTATACTAGCCCATGATGTACTCATGGGCTTTTTACATTTCTGAGCGTTATAAATCGTATTTTTGCATAAAATTTAACTAATGATTCTTGAACAGTATTATACGAAGTGTCTCGCTCAAGGAACCTACTATATCGCTTCAAATGGTGAGGCTGTAATCATAGATCCTTTAAGAGAAGTACAACAGTACATTGATCGTGCAGCACAAGATGGTGTAAAGATTAAGTATATTTTTCTGACACATTTTCACGCAGACTTTGTTTCTGGTCATGTAGATCTAGCAGATAAAACAGGTGCTACCATTGTAATAGGGCCTAATGCTGTTACTAGTTACGCTTTCGCGAAAGCGGAACACCTACAAACTTTTAACGTAGGAGACATAACTCTTCAATTACTGCACACCCCTGGACATACCATGGAATCTTCTTGCTATTTATTAAGAGATGCCGAAGGAAAGGAACAAGCGCTTTTTAGTGGAGACACTCTATTTATAGGCGATGTAGGAAGACCAGATCTTGCTGCAAAATCAGATCTAACTACTGAAGATCTAGCCGGTCATTTATACGACTCTCTTAGAAATCATATCATGCCATTACCAGATCACGTGATTGTATATCCAGCACATGGTGCAGGTAGCGCTTGTGGTAAAAGCATGAGTAAAGAAACTAGCGACACGTTAGGTAATCAAAAGAAGACCAACTATGCGCTTAATCCACAACTGGACAAGCAGGCTTTTATAAAAGAAGTAACCGACGGTATCACGCCTCCACCAGGCTATTTTCCAAAGAACGTATCCATGAATAAAGGGGTAAATTCTAGCATAGATGAGATTATCGCTAGAGGAATCACTCCACTTAAACTGAACTCTTTTAAAGCACTGGCTGAAGATGATGACTATCTAGTTCTAGATGTGAGATCACCACAAGAATACACCGCTGGCTCTATTCCAGGATCATGGTTTATAGGTCTCGATGGACAGTTTGCTCCATGGATAGGAGCTCTTATTGAAGACATAGATCAAAAGATAATAATCGTTGCACCTAGTGGTAGAGAAGAAGAAACAGTGACTAGACTTGCTCGAGTAGGTTATGATAATGCTCAAGGTTATCTAGAAGGTGGTTTTGATACTTGGAAAAATAGTGAGAACGAAATTTCTAAAATAGAAAATATTACGGCTCAAGATTTTATAGACGGCCTAGAAGATGGCAGTATTAAAAATCCTATCGACAGTCGCAAACCTGGAGAATATGAAGCTGGCCACATAGGTAATGTGCCTATGCATACTCTAGACTTAGTTCATGAAGAGGTGAAAAAACTTAATTCTCAAGATACCTATCACGTACATTGTGCTGGTGGTTATCGCTCGGTAATTTTTTCTAGTATAGCTGCAGCTAACGGTATACCACATATGGTAAATGTAGAAGGTGGATACGGAGCAATCAAGAAAACAAATCTAAAAAATCAAAAAATAGTTGCTACGAGCAGCTGTTCCCTATAAATTATGACAAATTTAAATAACCAAGAGTGGAAAGAGCAAACAGCTCAAGATGATAATTCTATTATACTAGATGTGCGTACCGATGACGAGGTGAGTGAAGGTATGATTCCTGATGCGCTACATTACGACATCTTTAAACCACAAGAGTTTATGGAGGCCGTTAATGGAATGGACGCAGATAAAAATTATTATGTTTACTGTCGTGCTGGTAGTCGCAGCATGCAAGCCTGTCAGGTTATGGAACAACTTGGGATTAAAAATACATTTAATCTAACAGGAGGTTTTAGTAACTGGGATGGAGATACTGCAATGAAATCATAATGAAAAGGTTACTCAACTTCATTATTGTATTACTGCTAGCGCTAGCATTTCACAGCTGTGTAGAAGAAAAAGATGGTACCATTAATAAAGTATCTATACAACAAGCTGAAGAAATTATCGCTGTAGAAGGTGTAAAGGTCGTGGATGTAAGAACTAAGTCAGAGTTTACTGAGAAGCACATCAAAAATGCTGTAAATATCGAGGTAGAAAATGACGATCTTAATTCCTATCTAGACACTATGGACAAAACCCAACCTCTATTAGTGTATTGTAATAAAGGTGGTCAAAGCGCTAGATGCGCAAAAATCTTGCAGGACAAAGGTTTTACTCTCATATATGATATGAAAGGTGGTATAACCAAATGGGAAGAAAGCGGTAGAGAAGTTATCGTTAAAAACTAACAAAAAGCATTTATGGAACTTAATAAAATACCTAACATAAAACATACAGATTCAGACAATTTCTTTTTACTTGCTGGACCTTGTGCCATAGAAGGTGAAGAAATGGCACTGCGCATTGCAGAAAAAGTCTTGAAAATTACAGACGATCTTAAGATTCCTTATATTTTTAAAGGAAGTTTTAAAAAAGCAAACCGCAGTCGTATTGATAGTTTTACTGGAATAGGTGATGTAGAGGCTTTAAAAATATTACGTAAGGTTTCTGAAACTTTTCACATACCTACAGTTACCGATATCCATGAGGTAAGCGATGCCGCTCTAGCAGCGCAGTATGTAGATGTTTTACAAATACCTGCTTTTTTAGTTAGACAGACAGACTTAGTGGTCGCAGCCGCAAAAACTGGTAAAGTAGTAAATCTTAAAAAAGGTCAGTTCATGTCTCCTGAGGCTATGAAACATGCGGTACAAAAAGTAAAAGATTCTGGTAGTGATAAAGCATGGATCACAGATCGTGGTACTATGTTCGGTTATCAAGATATGATCGTAGACTTTAGAGGTATTCCTACCATGAGAGAGTTTGCTCCTACTGTACTAGACGTAACGCATAGTTTACAACAACCTAATCAATCTAGTGGTGTTACCGGTGGTAGACCAGATATGATAGAAACTATAGCAAGAGCCGGAATTGTAAATAACGTAGATGGGCTTTTTATAGAGACTCATTTTGATCCTGCAAATGCAAAAAGTGATGGTGCAAACATGCTAGACTTAAAACATTTAGAAGGATTATTGTCTAGATTAGTTACTATTAGAAAAACGATTAATTCGTTTTAACAAAAACCTTGATTTATTAAGCGGTGCTATTTAACTTATTAAATAGCACCGCTTTTTTGTGCTTATTATTCTCAAAAAGTAACATTAAAAATTATGTTAAATAGAATAGAACTAGCTTAAATCTGCCGTTTTGATAGTTTTCTACCACCTAAATGCGCTCACTTTTATTGTAATAAAAAGGTGTAAACTGCATATTTTAAACATTTTAACAACTTTTAACAAATCGCCTGAGCCTCACTAAAATAAGGTGTTTAACATTTCATTTGTTGCTAATTTCACATAATAACGTGAACAAATTGTAAAGCTCTTACACAACGATGAAACAAAAGAGATATTTGCATGTCTATTAAGTAAGCTATTAACACTTAAAACTTTAAAACATGAAAAAGCTAATTTTATTAACCGTTATTCTTTTTGCAGGTTTAACTACTGCACAATCTATTCAAGAAGTAAGTAACTTCTCAAAAATCAAAATTGATACCGATGCACAGGTAGAAATAGTTTATTCTACAAAAAATCAAGTTGCTATCAATAAAGACACTCAAGATCTAAGTATTTCAACAGAAGGTAAGTCCTTAACAATAAAGCAAAATTCTAATGCTAAAATTGAAGACTTAAAAATCAGAATCTACACAAATGATTTGACAGCTCTTTCTGTAACAGGAGATACTAAAGTAACGTTATCAAAATTCAAGTATCAAAATAAAATGGTAATTCTTGTAAAACAAGGTGCTATCGTTGACACTGGAGATACAGAAATTAAAGATTTACAAATCATACGTACTGACGACAGTAAAGTAATTGCAACAAATGCAAAAAACACTAAAGAAACAGTAGATGGTGTTCTAGTTGCGTTCAACTAGAAATAAATACTTATTCTTAATTAAAGGCTTCTTGTAAAATCAAGAAGCCTTTTTTTATGTGCAATTCATTAGATTTCAAAGTTAAGGAACGAGCAAGGCGTTAAATTTACTTTGAGATCCTTTAAACACATTTGCATCTACTAAGGTTTCTACCCCATTTACTGGCATTCGATCTGTATACTGCCAGAAATCCCAGTCTGCGTCAGGTAAATCCACACGATTATAATTTGCTATCCATATATTAGGATACGATTTAAAATAACTGTCTGGTTCTAGAAAAGAATTATAAAAACTATCACCTGTGTAAATAATGGGTTTTACTCCATAATGATCTTCTACTAGTTGTATCCAGTTTTTCAATCCTTTTCTTAACGAGGTTACATTTTGAATAGAGCTTATATCTTCTATATCCAGCACAGGAGGTAAATCTCCCTTTACTAGTTTTACCGTTTCTATAAAATGATTTGCTTGCGTGGTACTATTTACATCGCTCCAGTAATAATGATATGCGCCTCGTGATAATTGTGTATTACCAGCGCCGTTCCAGTTTTCTGTAAAGCGATTATCGCTATCTATTCCTACTGTGGCTCTTATAAACACAAATTTTAATTCTTGTGTAGTATCAGGATGTTTTATCTCTTCCCAATCTATCTCTCCTTGATGGTGTGAGATATCTATCCCTTGAATTTTATATTTTTTAATACGGCTATGCAAATAAGCATTCGTCGGTTTTCTAGAAGAATTGTGGTACGAGTAACGCTCCATGACCACTATCGCTGTAATAGTTGTAAAGATTAAAAACACAACAACCAGCAAGATCCATTTACTTCTACTCATTTCTTTTTCATGGATTTGCGTATGACACTTAACTCTTGTAAAGTCTCAATAATAATAGTGTCATTGATATCCTCTAGATTTTTAAATCTTAGAGATCTCAACATTTTTCTACCTTCTCCAGCCATTAAAACACCGTGCTGATTACTCAACCTATCTCCATAACTCAGTCCCAAATCAACAAAGGTCTTCCTAAAATTAAAAAAACAAAACATCGTTTTATCGTCTAGATAATAAAAAGGCATGTGCCATTTATACTTCAATTGCATCTCAGGAAAATTTGATTCTATTAAAAACTGCAAGTGTAGCATTACCGCACGATACGGCTCTGGTTTGTTATTGATATACTCTTCGGCTGGATTCATGGTTTAAAGTTAGAAGTTATTCCGCTTTCGCGAAAGCGAGATCTCAACAAACTTTACTCCACTTAAAATAAATAATAAAAAGCTTTCATACTATCCTGAAATACATTTACTTTGTATTTCAAAGTACTTTAATTATGACAACAGATAAATATCTAGACGACATTAAAGAGATTAAATCGCTCATGAATAAATCTACCAGATTTATATCTTTATCAGGTATGAGTGGTGTCATGGCAGGTATTTATGCATTGATAGGTGGTGTTTTTGGGTACTTTATCATTGAAAAAGCGAGAGAAAATGGTACAAGAGACACTCTTAGCAGGCTCACCACTACCCCATGGGATCAAAATCCATCTTTACAAATAGTAGTTGTGGCGGCTATCGTTTTATTCATGGCTGTACTTACTGCATTTTTTCTCACTAAGGCAAAAGCATCAAAACACAAACAAAAAGTATGGACCAAACAGTCTATAAGACTGGTCGTTAATTTTATGGTACCTCTTAATATAGGAGCGTTATTTACACTGGCTTTATTACAATATAATTTAATAGGTCTAGTAGCGCCAGCCATGTTAGTTTTTTATGGACTAGCCTGCATGAATGCAGCACAATTCACTTTGGGAACGGTAAAGTACTTAGGCTTGAGCTGTGCAATTTTAGGGTTAATCAACACACAATATATAGGCTACGGATTGTATTTCTGGACAGCTGGTTTTGGATTGTGTCACATCATTTATGGTGCAGTGATGTATTATAAGTATGATAAATAGTAGTGAAGCTTTCAGTTTTAAGAATTAAAAATTACACCATGAAAAAACATTTTAATAAAACAGTATTCATTCTTTGTATAGGGCTGTTATTCATGTCTTGTGATACAGAACAGAAAACTACTGTTGCAATAAACGACACCGTAGAAAGTGCAGAAGATTTTACAATAAAAAAAGATTCTACAGCTATAAAGGTTTTAAAACTACCAGTGCATATAGATAGTACTCAGTATTTGTATCATGCTATCGCTATAAAACGTGTAGCTATTGATGACGATTTTTCTATTAGTAAAAGTAGGTATGGATCCTATGGAGCAGCATCTACTTCTTATAACAATTATACTTTTTCTGGTGAATATGCAGGGTTTATAGTAGAAGATATACAAACCGGTAATAAAATTAATGTGATCAATGAAGAGATTACTATTACTAGCGCAACTATATATAATAAGTTAGAGAATAATCCTCGTGTAGAATTTGTCCTGTATAAGGGTCATAATCTAGATACTAATAAAGATAAAAAACTTAATCACAATGATTTATCAGCTTTATTCATAAGTGATCTAGATGGGTCAAATTTCACAAAATTGACAGAAGATTTTGAGGAATTTAACGGTCAGCGATTTATAGTAGAAAATGATAAATTATATTTTCAAACTCAAAAAGATGTAAATGGTAATGGTATTTTTGACAGCAGTGATAACTACCGTAATTACGTAGTAGATCTAACAGCACCAGTTAAAAAAGCTGTGCGCTATGATGAGCAGTTAATGAATATTACAAAGCAGTAAACCGACTCATGAGTCTCATAAACAAACTAAATAAAGCATTTGATCACCGTATACGACTAGGCATTATGTCTGTGCTCGTAGTAAACGATCATGCCGATTTTAAAGAACTCAAGGAGCTACTCGATGTGACAGATGGTAACCTGGCCAGTCATACTAAAGCTCTTGAAAAAGAGGCATACATAAGAGTAGAAAAGAGCTTTATAGGTCGTAAACCGAACACTAAATATATCGCTACAGATGTAGGTAAACTAGAGTTTAAAAAACACATCGAGGCGTTGGAAAAATTAATAAGTGGTTAAAGATATATGAATACTTAAAAGCAAGTATCTGTTCCATAACATTAAACAGTGAGATATCTGTGAAACTTAAATTAGAAATAAAACTGATTTAGTTGTACTGCCCATAAGACTCGGATCAAAAACTATAACCCAAATTAAAACAGCATGAAGAATCCATCACACATACCCAAAATCAAGAAAACATTTTTTTTACACCTTTACTTTGAAATTCAAAGTACTTTAATTCTATACAGAGAGGTCTTCGTTAATTTTTCTTTTGAGCTAGCCAGTACGGTTTATATAAGATTTAAAACAGGTTCGTCATGGAATGTGCATTCTAAGCAACTACTCTCCTATCCGCCAGATAGTTTAGGATATCACTTAGGCTGCTTTTTAATTCAACATAAATTAGAACCTCAACCTAGATGTGAAGATCACGATGTCTTTCATGTTCTTACAGGTTATAGAATAGATACCGCTCAAGAAATAGCTATGCAATACTGGTTATGGGGCAATGGAAAGCGCAGTCCTTTTGTACTGCTTGCCATGCTCGTAGGTGTCATTCTTTATGTAGATCAATACAGCTTATTCATTCATGCCATCGAGGCAGGACATAAAGCATCTCCTATTCATGATATAGATTTTAAACAAAATTTATACTCTCCTATATCTCTTATCAAACCCATTAGTATCACTTCAAACTAAAACCATGAAAAAAACAATTATCATCACTCTAGGCGGGATCGTATTCTCGACCTTATTTTACACACAAGATTTAGGAATTAACGCCTTCATTTATTCCCTATTTCTCATCATTGCATTAGCTATTTCTAGGCATCAAATACTATTAAAAAGCACCATTATATTAAGTGCATTAGGAATGCTGGCCAGTGCTACCGCAATAGCTGTTCATGGTTCTGCATGGAGTATTGTTGGTTATTTTCTAAGTACCTTATTATTTATAGGTTATGTTGCTAGTCATCAAACCAGTATATATTTGAGTTGGCTCAATGGAATTTACAATACTGTTTTAGGTGTTTTTCATTCGTTTTTTTATCAAATAGAAGAACCTGAAATCACAACACCTAAAAAAGCCGTAGATGTAGGACAACTAGTTAAAGTGATTTTTGTTCCTCTAGTTCTAGTAGTAGTCTTTACTCTTTTATATAGTACAGCAAATCCTGTTTTCAGTGATTTCCTTACGGCTATAGACCTATCGTTTATTGATATATTCTGGGTGTTTACCGCAGCTTTAGGCGCTTTAATTATGGCAAATATTCAATCGCCGCAACCTATAATCGAAATTACAGATCAGGATATCAATTACCCAAATGAACTGGCTCCTAAAAAATTAAACGATCTACAACTGCTCACTGTAAAAAACGAAAAGCAAATAGGCTTTATCTCTATCATTTGTCTTAACATCTTACTAGTAGTTGTTTTAATAACTGAGGTTTTATTTATAACCAACATGTCCGGTTCTAGCAAAGCAAGCGTATTATCTGACGCAGTACATCAAGGTGTTTATGCCTCAATAGTCAGTATTATACTAGCCATAGGTGTAATAGCTTTTATATATCGCGGAGACCTAAATTTTATCAAGAACAATGAAAAACTGAGAATGTTAACCTATAGCTGGATAGCTCTTAACGCCTTACTAGTAATAAGTATCTTCATTAAGAACTATGCTTATATAACAGACCATGGATTAACCCATAAACGTATAGGTGTGCTGGTGTATTTACTACTTACCATTATAGGGTTAGTCACAACATACTTAAAGGTTAGTTACCGTTTAAACTTTGTTTATTTAATAAGACGCAACATGGCCATAGGATATACAGTCATCGCTATCTACGGCCTTATTAATTGGTCTGCTATAATTACCGACCACAATATTAACGTACAACAGGTAGACCGTCCTTATCTAGAGAGTCTATTGCCTCAAAATGCGCTAGTCCTTAAAGATCATGGCCTATATGAAGAGTACACAAAACAAGTATACCGCAGTGGTAGCAGTCGCGATAGATATTATGAGTCTAAATTTTTAAATCGCAACTGGCAAGAGTTTAATTACATCGCCTATAAAATTAAACAAGACCAGCATGAAGTTGCCCAATAAACTGACTGCTAGTTGTAGATTATCGATACAGTTTGCTCTGGCTTCTTTTGCATTAGGAACCCTAATCCTAGGATTGTATTTAATCACGGCAAATAATGTATTTGCCGTCCTAGGATTTGGTTTTCTGGTAATAGCCGTTCCGTTTAATTCATTAATACTATTAAGCGTTTTTATACAATTATTGACAGGTAAATTAAGTATCAAAGAGTTCTTTTTCAGCAGTTATGTATTATTACTTAACGTACCTATCGCCCTGTTTTATTTTCACATTGTCACCACATACACACGTTTATAAAATGAAAGAATTTATCTCACATCGGTTTACAGAGTTTAAACAAGTTAGTTTACTGACCCTATTAAGTGTTTTTCTACTCGCATTGCGCATGAAAATTACACACGACTTCTTTTTACTTTTCTTAATCTGGAATTTGTTTCTTGCTTTTATTCCTTATTTAATGGTGGTTAGGTTACGCTTTCGCGAAAGCGTATCTACAACAAACATCATTCTTACTGGCATATTATGGCTCGCCTTTTTACCTAACGCGCCTTACATCATTACCGATTTAATTCATGTACGACATGCGAGTAGTGAGTGGATGGTTTATGAAGTATTAATGCTAGTTAGTTTTGCCATTACAGGATTATATCTAGGATTTTTAAGCCTGAGAGATATGAGCGCCGTTCTCCAACAAAAAGGCTGGATTACTACCTCAAAATACCGCTCACTTTTTGAATATACTATTCTTGCACTGTGCGGTTATGGCATTTATTTAGGACGTGTATTGCGATGGAATAGTTGGGACATTATACAACGTCCAGAAAAATTATTTTATGACATGGGAAATCTTTTTATACATCCCTTTTCAAATCAAAAAGCATGGTTGCTTATTATGAGTATGAGCTTATTTTTAATCGTTATATTTTCACTTTTCAAAAACAACACCATTGTTACTAAAACTGCACCGTAAACAAAAATCACTCTACATAGCTGCTGCCGTATTTCTATTAACCATAGAAATACTTATAGAACGCTATGTGCACGATAATTTTGTAAGACCTTATTTAGGTGATCTACTTGTAGTGATATTGATCTATGCCATAGTCATGGCCTGTAGTAAAATTAAAGTATGGACCGGTGCGATAGCCACCTTACTATTTAGCTATGCCGTAGAAACAGCACAATATTTACAATTAGTGAATCTATTAGGACTAGAAGAAAACAAATTTGCCCGTATAGTTATAGGTACAAGTTTTTCTTGGTGGGATATGCTCATGTACACTCTAGGTTTTATAATGGTTATTATACTAGAGAAAACTTTAAGGTTTCAGAAATAAAATCAAATTATCCCAAAAGATAGAATACCTGATAAACAATCTTTTACTATGACTGAAATTAAAGGCTTATAAATATACTGCATGATTATTTTTAAAAGAAAAAGATTTTAATTTTTATGGATACACTTTATCTATCGTCCTAAAGGATTAATAAAGAATTTTACTGATTTATTAAAATAATGTGCATTCTGTTAACTTTTTGAGATATTTTTTAAATATCCTTACACTATGGAATTTTAGCAATAACTCTAGATGAGAAATTTAATTTATTTAACCTTCATACTTTTTGTAGGGTGCGCTAGCACTTCTACTGGCAAATATTATACATTAAACAATGTGGCTATAGAAGGTTATGATCTGGTAAGTTATTTTGAAAAACAACCTATTCCAGGTAATGAAAATCATTCTTATATTTATGACGACACGACTTTTCTTTTTTCCAGTAATTCAAATTTAGAATTATTTAAACTTAATCCATTAAAGTACATTCCTCAATATGGTGGTTATTGTGCATATGCTATGGCTCAAGATGGTAAAGCGATTAAAGTAGATCCAGAAACTTATGAGATAAGAAATGAAAAATTATATTTGTTTTATAATCAATGGGGAAATAATACTTTAAAAAGTTGGCTTGAAGAATCTCCTGAAGATTTAGTTACTAAAGCTAACTCTAACTGGAAGATTTACTTGAGTAAAAATAATTAAGTTTGAAAAAGCAATTCAAAACATTCAGCTCTGGATATGGAGTAAGTCTCATTGGTGCGTTACCATTAGGAGTATTAAATGTTACCGCATTTAAAATAGCTATAACTAAAGGTTTATGTGATGCTCTACTATTTACAATTGCTGTAGTTTCTTTAGAAATTGTTGTAGTAAGAATATGTTTATTTGCAGCTGGTCGAATAAGAATTAATAGTAAATTATCTTACTACCTTTACCCTATCGCTATTGCCCTACTTGTCTATCTAGCAATAGACATTTTAAGATCCATTCAAGAAATTACTACCATTAAAACTGATGGCATTTTCTTTCCTGAAATAAAGTCATCCTTTTTACTAGGTTTATTATTAAGCGCTCTAAATCCATTACAATTTCCTTATTGGATAGGATGGAATAAAATTATGTTAGAACGTAAGGTTTTAAAGGTAACTACTGTATCTATCTCTTCATATCTTATAGGTATTGGATTGGGCACACTAACCGCATTATTACTATTTATATTTATAGGCCATTATATCTTTAAAGACTTTGAACAATATAATTATATTGTATCTCTCATTTTAGGGTTAATCTACATATGCTTTGCCATTTATTTAATGGTATTATTTTATAAAAAGCATTTAAAATCTATGAAAAATCATGTTTAAATCTTCTTTAAATACACTAGAACAATTTAAGTCAGTTCTAGAACAATTAACTGTAGAACATTTTTCGCAACCTTGTGACGTATTATTTAACTCTACTATCGGACAACATACGAGACATATAATTGAACTCTATCAATGTTTGCTTAATGGCTATGAAGAAGATGAAGTTTGTTATGATAAAAGAGAGCGTAATAAGCATATAGAGGAAGATTTGCACTATGCAATAGAACAGATAACCGCTATACAAAACACATTAAAACGTCCGGATAAGGACATGATGCTTATTCAAATATTTGGAAAAGATCAAATATCAATCAAATCTAATTATTACAGAGAAGTCTTGTACAATTTAGAACATACTATACACCATAAGGCGCTTATTAAGATAGGTATCAAACATTTTTGTTGTATTGATATTCCATCTTCCTTTGGTGTAGCTCCATCTACAATAGAACATAAAAAACAATGTGTACAGTAAGCTTCATACCCCTTAAAGATAAATGTATCATAACTTCAAATAGGGATGAGCACATTTCAAGACCTCTGTCTTTTCAACCTAAAGAAGAAGTATCATCTGGTGTTACATTAATATATCCTAAAGATCCTAAAGCTGGTGGTACTTGGTATGCTATTAATGAATATGGCACAGTAGGTGTGCTTCTTAATGGGGCTTTTAAAAAGCATGAATCTAAAGGTAATTATGCTCGTAGTCGAGGATTAATCTTAATAGATTTAATAAGTAAACCACATTCATTAGATTATTTAAGATTAATTAATTTAGAAAACATAGAGCCCTTTACATTAGTTCTTTATGAAAATAAAAAATTAATAGAAATGCGTTGGGATGGAGACTCCAGACATATTAAAGATATGGATGTTAACTCATCTCACATATGGTCATCTTCTACATTATATAATAATGAAGTACGTGAAAAAAGAGAGAAATTATTCAACGATTTTATAACTCAACAAAGATTAAGTCAAAAATCTATTTTAAACTTCCATTCACATACATCTAATGATCTTGAGAATGGTTTTGTAATAGAGCGCAAGACTGGCTTAAAAACTTTTAGTGTAACACAAGCAATTGTGGAATCTAACATATCATTTATGGATCATCACGATCTTATTAACAACAAAACGAGTTCTATGCAACTAACAACACATCCTCCTTTAATGACTTTATAAATAGATGAGTTATTTAAAATTAAAACTATACCGTGTTCTCCATTGGGAGTACTGGCCTATGCAGTTTATATATTATCCTATATTCCCTGTATGGCTTTATTTTGCAATGAGAGCGAGATCGTTTTTTTTCTTCAGCGTTTCTAATCCTAGAATAAAAAATGGTGGTATGGCAATGGAATCTAAGAAAGACATCTATGATATGATGCCTCTCGAACATTATCCAACTACAGCTTATTTAAAAAGCAATAGTAGTATATCAACAATAAAAGATTGCATTGATAAATCAGGCTTTACATATCCACTCATTGCAAAACCTGATATAGGATTAAAAGCATTAGGTGTTGAAAAAATAGAAAATCTAGGACAACTCAATCTCTATTCTCAAAAAATAGAACAAGATTTCTTGATTCAAGAATTAATTACTTACCCTAAAGAAATAGGCTTATTTTATGTAAGAAAACCCAATGAAAAAAAAGGCCGTATAACAGGTATTGTTGCAAAAGAGTTCTTAACCGTAACTGGTGATGGAACTACTCCTATTGTAGATCTAATAAAGCAAAATCCTAGAGCGCATTTTCAACTAGCTTCTCTTAAAAAGAAGTACGGTTCCTATCTAGGAAAGGTCTTAGAAAAAGATGAGGAATTCATTTTAGTACCTTTCGGAAGTCACACTCGTGGTGCAAAATTTATAGATGACTCTCATGAGATAAATGAACAAATGGAAACTATCATAGATACTATTTGTTTACAATTACCTGACCTACATTACGGTCGTTTAGATATCAGGCTTACCTCTTATGAAGATTTAAGTCTAGGTAAAAATTTTAGCATCATTGAGATTAATGGAGCTGGCAGTGAACCTACCCATATTTATGACCCTAAACATTCTATATTCTTTGCCTGGAGTGAAATTATAAAGCATTGGAACTTTCTATTTCAAATCAGTGTGATGAATCATAAAAAAGGACATCGATATCTAAGTTACAAAAACGGTATTAAGATGCTTAAAGATAATAGCTTATTAGAAAAACGTTTAAAATCAATCTAACCATGAAAAAAAAGACCAACTTCTTAATTATCGTAACTCTATTATTTTTAACATGCATATCTCATGCGCAAAATGATAATGTAAATAAGAACAATTATCTAGGTGCTTCTATACAGGCTTATCCTGCCGGTATTATCCCTACAATAAATTTAGAGCATTTTACAAATGAGAATTCGTCATTTGTATATCGAATAGGAGCAAATTTAACAGATCGTCAAGATTTCAGTGAAGAAAATGATCATGAGGAAGGATCTGGCTTTGGAGGTTCTGTAGGTTATCGTAAATATTTTAAGTTTAAAAAGGGAGACTTTTTCATAGGTGCAAATATAGATTTATGGTATCTATCAATAGATTGGGAAAATAACCTAGGCTTACCTACTGAAACTATTGGAAACACAAACATACTAGTCGTTCAACCATGGTTAGAAGGCGGTTATTTTTTTAACCTTAATGAAACATCGCGATTAGGACTTGCACTAGGATTCGGTCGTGAGATCAATGTAATTACTGATGGTAATGATGTAGCTCAAGATTTCATAGGTTCTATTAACATACAATACATGTTCAAAATTTAATCCATGAAAAGCTTTAATAAATTAATCTCATTAATCTTATTTATTTTTAGCTTTTCAATTAATGCCCAACAACCTAAAAAACAACTAGCATTAAACGACTTTAATGAAGTCGACTATAGTTCTTATGAAATAAATAAGGTTATCCCAGAAGAAATAAGGCCTCAAGTATTACTGGCTTTATCTTATTATCCAGAGTTAAAGGATATAAAAATTGTTTTTAGATTCAAAAAAAGGAACACACCTCTTACCTCTAGACCACGTATTACTCATGTTTTTAAAAGAAAGAAAAACAGAACTCACGTTATCACTATAAGTACAGAGACTTCTTCTAAGTTCTCACCCATTTTATTTAAAAACCTGCCATTTAATGCTCAAGTAGGTGTTTTAGGGCATGAATTGGGACATATTACACAATATATAAAAACAACTAGCCTGCAATTAATAGGCTTATCTCTTCAACTTTTTAATAATCAGTTTGTAGATGATTTTGAATTCCAAACAGACCTTACTTCTATTAATCATGGATTAGGATACCAACTATACAGCTGGAGTAAATTTGTTAGAAAAGAATTAAACATCACAGAATGGAAAGGAACATCACATAATAATACACTAGAAAAAAAGAAAGAACGTTACATGAATCCACAAACAATTCTTAAACATATAGAGTCCTCATCAATTTATAGATGACATAATCAACATTACTTTTGAAAGAATAATCCATAGAAACACCTGAGCATCTATTTGAAATAGATGCTCAGGTGTTTTAATACCATATAAGAGAAAAGTTATAGTTTTTAGAACTTAGTCTGCTCTCCATACACATAATCATGCAGGTAAGAAAAGCGTTCCGTTAATCGACCATCACTAGTTGTCATTTGTGCTCTCTCTAGAATACCGTCTTTGTCGCCATTGAAAAATGACGGTATCACATACTTTTCAAACATCTCGCCAAAACCTTCACTCGCATCCTTAGGTAACTCACATGGTAAATTATCTACCGCCATGACCGTAATCGATCCTGGAGTTTTAAATTCGACCTCTTTTTCACCTTGAGCGTCATAACCATAAATAGGGTCGGCTATGGTGCTAGGTCTTAAAGTAGATGCAATAGGACCATCTATATCACAACTCACGTCTGCCACTAGGCTTATTTTAAAATCAGATTGTTTTGCATCTTCTCTTGTAAACAAATAAGGTGCGTTATTTCCATAAAAATGCCCAGTGATTAACATATCAGTCACTTTGGCAAATTTCACAAAATCACTTGCCAGTAATTCAGGATTATTATAACACTCTGTTTTAGTAGGCTGTAAACCGTCTTTGCGAGTATAATAATCTTCTACGTCTAGTATGGTAAAAGTAGTTTGATCATTTTTAAACTGACCTAGTTGTAAAAATTCTTTAGGCTTTAATTCTTTAATTTCTAGCTCTTGTAAAATCTCTAGAATACCACCGGCAACTTTTCCATTACCTGTCATTGCTATATTGATAGCTGGCAATAAATTTTTAATACTTTTTAATTGTGCTTTAAGAGCTGCATAATCTGGCAAGGATTCTACCTTAGGTAAATCATATAAACCATCTCGCAAACCTAGTGCTCTAAAACCGTTGTACGCTCCTACTATACCAGCATATCTACCAAAACCGATTAATCGCGCACCATTTTCTCTAGTAATGGTTTCATGATCATACAGTTCTATTTTTTTATCCAGTATGGTTTTAAGCAACTCTCTATTATAAGGTTGCTTTTTAATAGTATGAGAAAAGAAAAAATACTTTTTATTGGGTATCAGCGCCTCTTTAGGTACTTCTTTTACACCTATCATAACATCAGCCGCAGTTACATCTTCTTGTACTGCAATACCATGAGATGCGTACTGACTATCTGGAAAGATTCTTATCGGTGAGGATTCTACTATAAATTCCGCTTTCGCGAAAGCGAGATCTAAACGACTCAATTGCTCTGGAGTAAAGACTACTCTTCTATCCGGCGGGCTCTTTCTTTCTCTTATGATCGCAAATTTCATGGGCTTGGTTTTATTGCAGCAAGATAAGGAAATAGGCCAAAGATTACGAGTAGGGAAAAAATGAATAGTAGTAGGGAAAAAAGACCCAATATCGCACTGGTAAAGCGTCGCATCTTTGCCATGTAAATAAAAACAATAATTAAAATAAATAAATCATGAAAAAATTAATAACACTAGTAGTAATCGCTTTAGGAATGGGTATGACATCACAAGCTCAAGATAAAATGATGAAAGAAAAAATGATGGACCAGACGGTAAAGACTATCGCTCTAGAACAAGTAACTGGAGAATTTGTACAAAAACAAATTACGGTAGACGCTGGTACATATGTATTTGACATTAAAAACAACAACGTAGGTCACAATGTAGGTTTTGTACTTGTAAAAAAAGGACAAGATATTTCTAATCCGAAAAACCACATTAAAACTGCTTATGTAACAGAACAAGTTGCAAATAACGGTACACAACATTCTAATGCGACAAAATTAGAAAAAGGTGAGTACGTATATTTTTGCCCATTAAATCCTACTTCTACAGATAACTTACTTATCGTAAAGTAATACGAGTGAAGTAATAGCTTTCCCCTCGATTGAGACTATTAGTCTGTTTAACTAGTTTCAATTTTAAATCCCAGTTTTAATTAACTGGGATTTTTTTTATGTAGGTATTTGGCATAGTTTTTACAGTAGTATGTGTGGTAGATTCTTATATTTGCCATCCGTGTTTTGAAATGTAAGTTTTATACGAGCATTTTAAAACAGGTGATTCATTTTCTTTTTATCATTAATGAGAATGAAAAAAAATGGGGTCGACTGGTTTTGACAGCGAGACCGACTTGATTGTAAGCATGTAGAGCGCTGGGAAACAGCTCTTAAATCTCATTTTTCAAACTTTTTTAAACGGCGAGAATAACTACGCCCTAGCTGCATAATCCGAATTACAGTAGGATAGTGCCTCGGTCTACTAGGTAGACAAGCAGGAAATCTCTCAGGAGCCTTGATTTACGGCGACTGATTTTGAGATTTCGTAAAAGTAAATCTATTCTCATCAGGGCTTTGATGGTGAGAAGAAACTCAATTGAAGACAAGCGTAAAATTGGTAGTTCTTGACCGGCTTTACGACTGAAATTAATTAAGAACTAAACATGTAGAAAGCGATGAATTCGCTCGTTTGGACGAGAGTTCGATTCTCTCCGACTCCACAAAACCTTATAATCAACAGATTATGAGGTTTTTTTTATATAATGTTAATACTACTCTCCTTACTTACACTTATTAATAAATCGATATTAATGTTTCATAAATGAAACCAATAACAGTATATTTGTGTTTTATATGAAACATTATGACTAAAAAGAAAACAATATTGTTACCAAAAGCAGAGAAAATTCTCTCTCAATTAGGAGAAAATATCCGCTTGGCACGATTGCGTAGAAAATTAAGTGCAGTACAAGTTGCCGAAAGAGCAAACATTGGTAGGTCTACACTTTGGAAAATTGAAGAAGGCAAAGGGTCTGTATCTATGGGTAATTATTTGCAAACCTTACTAGTTCTAGGTTTAGAAAAAGATCTCTTAACGGTAGCAAATGATGATGTTTTAGGGCGAAAAATTCAAGATGCTGATTTAACAGTTAAAGAACGAGCTCCAAAGAAAAACAATAAATAATGAGTGCAGAAAGAAGAGAAATATTAGTCTATGCTCACTGGGTAGGTTTTAATGAGCCTACCTTAATGGGAATATTATATGCTTCTCTCAATAAAGGAAAAGAACTATTTTCATTTGAGTACAATGCAGAATGGTTAAAACTCAAAGAAGCTACAGCTATCGATCCAGATTTACAACTGTTTTCTGGACCGCAATATTTAAATGTTGATAAGTCCAATTTTGGCATTTTTCTAGACTCATCTCCAGATCGCTGGGGAAGATTATTAATGAGGAGAAAAGAAGCAGCATTAGCTAGAAAGGAAGAGCGTAAACAACGTAACCTTTTTGAGTCTGATTATGTTCTTGGTGTTTTTGATGCTAATAGAATGGGAGCACTACGTTTTAAAACAGCTATAGATGGAGCATTTCTAGATGACAATGCACAAATGTCTGCTCCACCTTGGACAGCTCTAAGAGATTTAGAATATGCTAGTTTACAATTAGAACGAGATGATGCACCAGATGATCCAGAGTATTTACAATGGTTAAATATGTTAATGGCTCCAGGTTCTTCTCTTGGTGGTGCTAGACCAAAAGCTAATGTTCAAGATACAGACGGTTCCTTGTGGATAGCAAAGTTCCCTAGTGGTAATGATGATAAAGATATTGGTGCCTGGGAACAGCTTATATATGAAATGGCTATACAGTGTGGTATTGATATGGCCGAGTCCAGAATACAGAAATTTTCGCACCATCAACATACTTTCATTACTAAACGTTTTGATAGAACTGCAGATGGGCAACGCATTCATTTTGCTTCTGCCATGACCTTATTAGGCTATACCGATGGTGTAGACCATCAAGACGGCGTAAGCTATTTAGACCTTGTAGAGTTTTTGATGAAAAATGGTGCAAAAATAGATGAAGATTTAATAAAACTATGGACTCGCATCGTCTTTAATATTTGTGTTTCTAACACCGATGATCATTTACGTAATCACGGTTTTATTCTCACAGATGCAGGCTGGATATTATCACCAGCGTATGACATTAATCCCATAGAAGGCGGTAATGGACTTAAATTGAATATAGATAGTGAGGATAACTCTCAAAATTTAGATTTAGCGCTTTCTGTAGCGCCCTACTTTAGATTGGATCAAGAAGATGCCCAATTAATTATCGACCGTATTCTTAATGTTGTTTCTAGCTGGCAAGTTTTCGCTAAAAAAATAGGTCTATCAAGAGCAGAAATAGAAAGAATGAGTGCTTGCTTTACATTTTAAAACTGTTTGACGTTGAAATAATTAACTCAATATCGTGAGTCAAAAAAATCGATATCTGTCGCTTGGAGTCCACAAACAACGCCGCTATCCTAATGATAGCAGCGTTATTTAATTATGGTTGACAAGTTAAAAAGTGAATTTTAATCCTTCTACAAAATTCTTAAATCACGACGAAAATTATCTTTATTCTCATAATCTGAATTGAGTATAGGATATCTCATGGATGTTTTACCATAGCTATTCTCTCCTGTTTGATGACAGTAGTTTTCAGAATAATACATGTTCTCCCATTTGTTCCATTCATAGTACGCCTCTTTAGAAAGTGGTTGCGCAGGATTAAAAGGTATTTGCGTTCCTGTTCTTATGCAATACCCAAAATCTAGAGTCTCTTCTTTTTTACTAGATGAACATTTTTACTGGTTGCAGTTGATAATTTATCTACAGGTTTTTTTCTTCTTCGTTCTAATGTTGCCTCATCACTTTGAGTATTAATCACTACAGGATCGTGAAAAGTAGTTATAGATACCTTCTTATAGTTAGGACAAGAACTATCAAAATCTTTTGTGATGTCGTATAAAGTTTTAGCTCCATGAAAGTCTTTAGCTAGACCAAATAGTTTTTTCTTAAAAAGTGGACGCTGAATAAAAAGACAATGTGCTTCTTCTATTATTCTTTCAAAAGAATTATAACAATAAATAAATGAGTTGCTATTACCTATCATGACCTTTCTCAAATGAACACCAGCTTCTACATTATTATTTGCAGAGTAGTCATATAAGTTCATAGAAGTTATAACCGCTTCATTATAATTCATATAACATTTAGCATGTAATTTTGGCTCATATAGAATCGATATATTAATATGTGATTTAAAATATTCTAAATCATCTTTAGAAATACTTCTGTAAATATCATCTTCATTTTTACCTATCAAAAGTTTTAAATGAACATCATGATCTTCTGTAGCTTTATCAAGTACTTTTTTATATTGATCATCTAATTTGATGTAAGGTGATACAATGATGATTTCCTTTTTTGCTCTTAAAAAAACATCTTCTATTAGATCATTTAATTTATCTCCTGTGTAGAAGTCACTCATAATACTATTCTTATCTATTCCTTTTAAAATTCTCTGCCTGATCTAATATCTCTTTGCTACTTGCTGCATCTTATTTCTACGAAACAAAATGGTTTTGACTAATCTATTAGTCAGCTCTGCTTATTTAATACTGCTTGGTGAGCCGTCTGGAAGAAATATTTGTATGGTTTGTGGTCTTGTCATAAAACTATTACCGGATAGTTAGAATCTACAACCTTTAGATACTAGGCTCTTTAATAATTTTAACAGGGTTAACAATTGGTAGAATTAGACCTTCAAAAAGTGTATTTCTAGTGAAAGTTAAAAGCATTCCTCTAGAAGTTGAAAAGGAAAGACCAACCAGAGTTGCTGCTAACAAAATATTCATCTTGACAAGATCTTTATCTGAAGTCAAATAATCTTGTAAATTTTCAATGTGAAATAAGAATAAGAGTTCAAAAAAACCTTTCCCCATTAAACCGTTGTTAGTAGACCTTGCGTCTGCTTCTATTAATAGAGTAAGTGCAACACGATTATTTGTATCATCCCAAGATAAGTTATGAGCAAATCTTAAATCAAAACCTTCAGCACCAGCAACTATATTTATATCTGGGCTGCGTTCAAGTTTTGCATTGATGGTTTTAATATCTTGAAGATGTATTTTTTCTGGTATTATTTTAACCGCTGCCATTATGAAGCTATTTCTAGTGACCTACTACGTGTCGTTCCTAAACCTGTAAAATTTGTCATATCAATTTCTTGAGATGGTTTTACAGGTATAGTAAGCTGAACATATTTACTATACTTTGATTGCGCTTCATCACAAGTCATTATGATTTTTTCTCCTATCGCAACCTCCATTTTTGAGATAGTAGGTGTTGTAAGATTATGAAAACCGCTTAACCATTTGCTTACCTCACTAGGACTTTTACCTAACTTAATAGCAAGGTCTTTTTGTGACATACTTTTGCGCTGTAAAAGTAAAAGCACTTGATTTGCTATAGCCATATTATTTGCCATAGTTGCTTTTTCTTCTGGAGTGATTCTGTTTTTTATTCTTTGTAATGCGTTCATAAGTAGATGTAATGTTGTTAAGATTTAAAAAAGTAAATTAAAACTCTATTTTTAAATCTGGTAAAAACGTGATATCTGTAAAATCATGATTCCATTGTATTTCTTCTTGTTCTATTATTAAATCATCAATAATGCCAGCTATTTTATTTGCTTGTAGAAAATAATCTCTGACATTAGTACATTCTTGAGCCGTTTGTGCAGTTTTAACGCCACCATTAAATAAGATGACGACACTTTCATTCAATCGTAAAGTATATAATCGTAATTGAGTTCCTATAAATAAAGCTTTGAATTTTCCTTTATTAGGTGGTAATGCGGTAAGGTCGCTATGAAATTGCTCTGGTCTAAAAAAATGTTCTCTTGCTCCATATTTATTACCTATTTCTTGTTCTAAAAATAGAATGATCTTATTAAGATCTTCTAGATGTTCTTTGTATTGCTCCATGCGATTCAAAAAGTCATAAAATTCACTTCTTGTCTCGTCATGCGTAATTTCATTTAACACTATAGAATAGTAAGTCACCTTAGAACTTTCTAAACCTTTAATACGTATTAATGAGGCAAATATATTCACTTTAAAGTTAATTATGGTGTAATTATAGTTATTTTAATAGTAATTATCGATGAATAGCAAATTAAATTATACTGAATTATCATCAATTTGTTATGCTCAGAATTGAAATCATCATACCTCAACCTCTTTTCCATCCTCAAAAACCTCCTTCAAAACACTTTGCATCATCATCTCGCTATGTTGCTGGCTTTGTTGTACTTCTTGCTCTAGCGCATCACATAAAGCCATTAAAGCATTTATTTTTTCTACAATGGCTTTCTTGTTGTCTTTTGCTTTAATAATCGCAATAGGAATGTTTGATTTGTAATAAAGTATATAATCAGCTCGTTTGCTTTTACCACGAGTATGCAAATTACCTTGCACAATAATTCGACCATCTGTAAAAGAAACCTCTTCTCTTACTTGCGTGCGCATATTCCATCCTGCCTTTTGAATTGCTGGATTAATAAATTTAGTGCAAATATCTCTTTCCGATAGATTCTTTTTGTTCATAGCTGGTGGTTGTTACCGCTTTCGCGAAAGCGAAACACTTAAAATTAAAAACCCTAAAACACACTTATCCAGCGTTATAGGGATAAGTGTGTTTTAGGGGTCTGTGAATATAAGAATTTATAGTATAAATCCTTTTCCATAGATCTATAAAACGCATGTATATAGATGCCGTTTTAATCGTGCAATGTGATAGAAAATATGCCATGTTTTAAACTCGTCTTCCTTAAAGAGTTTAAAATTAATCTATCGGTTTACCATTTTATTGAGGGAAACCGTAATGTGGCAGTTTTATTATTTCAGCACAACGTGATGCCGCACTTTATCAACTATGTATTTCTTAATAAAGAAGCTTTCAAATTATCTATTTAATTATAATTTAGGTGATTTTAAACAAAATAAAAGAAATTCCGTAAAAAATTAACAACTCTATTTATCGAGTGTCACTTCTAGTATTGCGCCGTGGTTGCCCTTACCTTCTGTAGAGATATATAAAGTGCCGTCAGGAGCAAACGTGATGCCTTCTGGTTGTGGAAAATTCTTTTTATCTAGCTTATAGAAATTCTTTATCGCACCTGTTTTATCCATTATAATAAGTCTAGGTGTTTTACCTTCTAGCACATAATAATCTCCGGTAATGGGATGTATCGCCACGTCAGAGGGATTAAAACTTTTATAAGCTTTCTTCTTTTGATACTCTTTTAACGCGTCGTCCTTCATGCTTATTTTTAAAATGGGATTCGCGTCCATTTCTTTAGTGTCCAACGGTATTTGATACAGTCCTTTATAGTCGTCACTGTATGGATCGCGGTCTTTAGTAATAGTGATTAAACGATTGTTTTTACTGTCCATGGTAAGACTCTCCATGTTATTCTTGATGGTAAAAAGGGTTTTAAAATGGCTGGTCTCGATGGCATCACTACGGTACTGAGCTACTTGAAAAATAACGCCGTCACTTCTCAAAATATAAGCGTCTTCTTTGTCTACTGCTATGCCTTCATAATCTCCTGGAGTACCAAATTTGATTTGCTCCTCGATTTTTTCTGTATTGAGGTCATAAATAAAAATGATACCATCTTCATCTTCTATACATGCCAGCTTATTATTAGGCAACCATGCCATGCCACTTATCTCTTCTAGAGAGGTAGGTAACTTCCACAATCGATTAACGGTATACTCTTTTTTATCTGAATTTTCTGGATGCTCTACTGCCATTTTACAAGAGATCATGCTAAGCATAAAGGCTAAAACAGCAAAAAAACCGATGACGTATTTCTTAATCTGACTCATGATCTTTGATTTTTAAATAATTTTTTAACTTTTTTAGTTCATAAATTTACGAACTAATATTATATTTGTGCGGTAACTTAACAGTACTTTAAATTTGAAATTAGGGGATTTTATGTTTATAATCTATAAGTTACTCTTAAAATTAGTGGTTTGAATAAAAGAAAGTTCTTAAGGTCTTCTTTTTTCTTACCACTTTTTCTTTTTTATAACAGTTCTTCTAGCGGTTATTTGATGGTCTAGATAGATCTTTGCAACCGTTATAAAAAAATAGCGATCTACGTTATTTAAAACCGCAACAGCTTTCTAATTATTTTATGGAAAAGAAATTGAGCAATTCCTTATTGTACTTAATGAGTACATCTGCCGGTCTAGTAGTTGCAAATCTTTATTACAACCAGCCTTTGCTGCACAAAATGTCTGTAGAATTACAAGTAAGTGAGGCGTGTTTAAGCGGTCTGGTAGGTGAGCAATATGGATGGAGAGTCATGTATTATGCAGCCACCATACTCATAGTATTGTTATTTACACTCTTGCATTATAAACTACCTAAAACAACACCAGTTTATAAAGGCAACTACGGTAGTTTACTTAAATCCATAGGTTTTTATTTTAGGACAGAGCCCACTGTGAGACTAGCAGCATTGCACGGTGCACTGACGTTTCTACTTTAGGTATTGCGTTATCTCTCACGATAGTACTGGCCCATTAAGTGTTTAAAAAAAGGCTCTTTAGATATAACAGAGAGGTTATTTTTTATATTTTAGTTGACGAACTCATAAAGTTGATAAATAATCATTTTAGGAAACCTATTCTTATTTAAAGGGCTTTATTTTCGACTATTTATGAATCAACTTAATTAAAATTGTAACTCTGTTATGTTTAAGACTAGTGCAATTCTAGTTTTCTGATTCTGTTGCGATCTCTTTTTCAAGTTGCTTTCTAATTTCTCGCATTTCTTGCATTTGAGCTTCTCTTTGATCCTTTTCTATCTGATATAAAGAATCCCTTTTACGAGTCTGATCAGCTAGTTGAGTTTCATACTCTAGATTGCGTTGATTCTCTATGAATTGTTGAGCATGCTCTTGTGATATCTTTGATTCTACTGGTGCCGCAGCATATTTTTTATACAATTTACCTGCTGTTACCGCCGCAATCAGCAAAACAATCCCTACTATTCCCCAGGTTTTTTTCATGACTTAACTATTGATTTTCAAAGTTATGGAAATTATTTACCATTGCTTATACCCTTTTTAGGGGAATTTTAGTCGTTCCGCTTTCGCGAAAGCGGAACAACCACCTACTTTAAGAACCTAAATAACGATAGTTCTTAAGGATAGAGTTCGCTACTTGCCGAACTAGATGTATATTAGCTTTTTTTAGAATAAAACGATTTTAATGTCAGAGCAAACTGAACAACAATTACTGATTGAGGAATTAGGAATAGGAATTCAAGATTTATTGAACTTATCACCTCTAGCCTCGCGCATATATGCATTACTTATATTATGCTCTTATGACGGTCTAACCTTTGAAGAGATAAGAACAATCATCAAAGCTAGTAAAAGCTCTATATCTATAAACATCAATGTATTAACACAGTTAAACTACATTACTTACCAGACTAAACCTGGTGATAGAAAACGATACTTTAAACTGGCCAGATACTCTTCTATTATATCGCTAAATGCATATCATACAGCGATAGAAAAGGAAATTAAAATAGTAGGCGAGGTAAATGCCTTTAATGAAACCTACCATCCAGAAAAATTTAACAATGAAGAGTCTCTAGGAATCATCTATCAAGATTACCTTAAAGAAAAGCTGCAATTAGTTAAAAAAACAGCCGATAAAATGACTCGCTTTCTAGAAAATGAAAAATAGAATCAAGTTTTAAACAGACATCTAGCGATACTACATAAATTATGGAAGAGTTTATAACCACGTATAAGTCCCAAATTATCTGGATACTGTCTGTTATAGGTACGGTTGTTCTATTACATTTTATAACTAGATTTTTATACCGCTGGTTATTAAAAAAAGAAAAAGAACGTTTTCCTGGTGAGAAAGCTACCTCTATTAAGCTAGTGAGAGTCATACTTAATGCGTTATGGATCGTTTTAGGTGCTATCTCTATAGGTTTTGTTTTTGTGGATAAAGAGGATAATGACGCTATGGTGGCCAATTTTAAACTGGCTCTTTATCTAGGGTTTTTATCTGTCATTACTATAGTTATCGCGGCGACTATTAACATGTGGTTTCTAGGTACTATAAAAAAGAAAATAAGAGCAAATGAAGACCCTACCAGTTATAAATTCTTCAGGTATCTGGTTGTTATTATAATTTACTTTACTGGTACTCTTTTTGGTTTACTAGCCTTTCCTTCTTTTAGAGGCGTCGCACAAACCGCATTAGGTGGTGCTGGTATTCTAGCACTAGTCGCTGGTATTGCATCACAAGAAGCACTCTCTAATCTTATAGGTGGTATTTTTATAATCTCTTTTAAGCCTTTTAAAATAGGTGATATTATACGCGTTACCGACACCATGGTAGGTACGGTTACCGATATTACTTTGAGACATACCGTAATACGCAATTTTGAAAACAAGATGATCGTTATTCCTAATGCGATAATTAATAAAGAAAAGCTGATTAATTACGATCTAGGAGAGCATAAATGTTGTGAACATGTAGAGATGGGAATTTCTTATGATAGTGATGTACAAGTTGCCAAAACTATTATGAGCGAGGTGTGTGAAAACCACCGATTGAGCATTGATAACCGCACACAAGCTCAAATCATGGATGGTGTCCCTATGGTAAGAACTGCCATGACTAAAATTAATGACTCTACCTTAACTATAAGAGCCTGGACCTGGTGCCGCAATTTTCAAGACTCCTTTGACTTGAGATGTGATGTAAATGAAACGATCAAAGAAAAATTTGACGCGGCTGGTATTGATCTAGCCTACCCTACTCGTACGGTTATATTAAGTGACAGTGAGTTAAAAATTAAAGATAACAATGTGCCTATAACTAAGGATAAAAAATAAGTCTTTCTTACTTTTTAAAGCTTTTGTGTACGCTACAAAACATTGAAAATAACAAATTGTTTATTAGGCTACCGCAATGCCGTATACTAACCCTTTACTAGATAACAACTTTTACGTAAATGTAACTGCAATGTATGATCCACTAGAACTGTCATAGCTCACGATAGCATTTAATGAATAACTGATTCATGAAACATTACAAGTATATTATTATAGGTGCTGGACTATCTGGTCTTACCACTGCTTTTCAATTAAAAAGACTAGGCGAGAATGATGTTCTTATTCTAGAATCTCGTGAACGCATAGGTGGTAGAATTCTCACCCAAAAAGGCATAGACCTAGGAGCCACTTGGTTTCAAGGTCATCACACTCATGTAAAAGATGTACTCCAACTTTTAAAAATACCAGCTTTTAATCAGTATGTAGATGGTAACAGTATACTGGTTTATAACGCCATGGCACCAGCTCATTATTTTAAAAGTGATTCTAATGCTCCTGCTTCTCAACGTATAGTAGGTGGTAGTACTTCTATAATAAAAGCTTTATCCAGCTCGATAAAAGACTGTATTAAGACCAACACCACAGTCCATAAAGTTATAGAAAAGGACAACTTTCTTGAGGTGCACACGGCTAATGAAAATTTTACCGCAAACAAAGTTGTAGTAACTATACCGCCGCGCATTGTATCTCAAATAGATTTTAAACCGCAGTTACCTGAACGTCTACAAACTGCTATGAACGCAACGCACACCTGGATGAGTCATGCCATTAAAGCGGGAATAACTTTTAAAAAACCATTCTGGAGAGAACGAGATTTATCTGGCATGCTCATAGGACAGATAGGCCCCATGACAGAGCTTTATGATCATTGTGATCCATCAACTGGAATTTATTCTTTAATGGGCTTTGTTAATGAAGGATTAAGAGATCTCCAGCCGGCAGATAGAAAAGCTATTATCTTGAAACACATTGCGACGTACTTAGGTCCAGAAGTGTATGATTATCTAGAATACGTAGAAAAGGACTGGTCTATAGATCTCCACACATCTTCTAGAACTCTTAAAAATGATGGATTAAATCCAGGTTATGGCAACCCTATTTATCAAGAAGAATACTTCGATGGTAAACTGATATTTTCTGGCACAGAAACCTCTCCTCTAAATGGTGGCTATATGGATGGCGCTATTTATTCTGGGATTCATGCTGCAAATAAAGTTGCTGTTTCTTAAAAAGCAACCAGCAAACGTATCCATACCTCAGCTCCTTTTATTGTATAAGTGCTAGAACACTTGCAGGTATTACTTTAATAATATAGAGATAGATGGTTTTTATCTCGCTTTCGCGAAAGCGGAACAACAACAAACCCTAACTATTATTCTTCTCTCTTATTCTTTTATATAATTTAAATAAGAGCATTAAAATAACTGCAAAAACTAAAAGACCAACCAGACCATAAATCCAATTGATAGCACTTTGAACAATGACTAAAAACACTACTGAAAATAAAATTAAAGTTGCTCCCTCATTGTAAATGCGCATACCGTTAGAAGTCCATTTAACAATATCCGTTTGCAGTTCTTTTTGAATAAAATGAGTTTTTATGTGGTAAATAAATAGTAGTAAAACAAAACCTAACTTAATATGCATCCAGCTGTACTCTAGTAATCCTGGTCTCAAAATTAATAACCAGACAGCAAAAAAAACGGTTAGAACAGCACTAGGCCAGGTGATAATAAACCACAACCTACTGGTCATTATTTTCAATTGTTTAAGAAGTATGCTTTTATCTGGTTCTGGCTTTGCATGTGCTTCAATTTGATACACAAAAAGTCTAGGAATATAAAACAAGCCTGCAAACCACGTCACTACAAAAATGAGATGTAATGATTTTACATAGTTATAAAATCTGAATTCTAATATCTCATTTAAAAAGTCCATAACCTTCCTTATCTAGTTGCAAATTTAAGTCATAAAGGGTAGAATACTGCATCTATAATAGTGGCAGTACTTTATTCTTATCTCTATTATAAATTATAATTGAATAACTTAATTAGGTTTAATAACGGTAATTTTGCAGTTCAAATTTGAATTATGGATTTTACCTTCGGTACAGAAACATTAGATTTAGTAGGATATGCAGCGAGTGTAGTCGTATTAATATCCTTTTTTATGAAAAACATCAATACATTGCGTATTGTGAATTCATTAGGTTGTGCGATATTTATACTTTATGGTTTCTTATTTGACACCGTTAACATTCCCATCATCATTACTAATCTAGGTATTTTAGTGGTGAATGGATATTATTTATTGATTAAGAAGAACGACGAAATAAAAGAAGTAAAAGAGTAAAAAAGAGTAAAATAAATGAAAATAGGTATTGCACTTTCTGGAGGTGGTGTTAGAGGTATTGCTCATGCTGGTGTTATAAAAGCACTGCAAGAGAATAATATTACTGTCCATCAAATAACTGGTACAAGTGCTGGTGCGCTGGTGGGTGCTCTATATGCTATGGGAATAGATGTAGATGATATATTCAATTTCTTTGAGCAGTCTAATCTTTTTCACCCTAGAAAATTTGCTTTTAGACAGGCTGGTTTTATCAACTCTTCTGTATTTATAGAGAGTTTATCTCATTACATTCCAGAGAACAGTTTTAAATGCCTAAAAACGCCATTATCTGTTACGGCTACAGACCTCAATACAGGTAAACTTAAAGTATTTAAAGAAGGAGAAATATATGCCGCAATTCTAGCCAGTGCTGCTTTTCCTGGTATTTTTACACCTATAGAAATAGATGGTAATCTCTATGTAGATGGCGGCGTTATCAATAACTTTCCCATCGATTTATTAGACGATTGTGATCTTAAAATAGGAAGTTATGTAAATAAGGTAGACCTAAAGAGTCGTAAATTAAAACACTCTTATGATGTGGCTAGTAGAGCCTATGCGATTAATCAATACCATCAAGACAAAATAAAATTTACACAATGCGATCTTCTTATAGAACCAGATAAACTATATAATTATGGTTTATTTAATTTTAAAGCCTTGCGAGAAATATTTGAGATAGGTTATGAAACAGCCTCTCTAGAACTGGAAAAAACAGATATTTTTGATAGATAAAAAAAGCGTCTTTTACAACATGTAAAAAACGCTTTTAAATATCAACAAAGTAAAGTGCTATTTATAAAAAATCTACTGCTCCTGTTGCAACATTGTACATTGCTCCTACTATTTTTATATCACCATCATCTTCCATCTCTTTAAGAACAGGACTTTCTTTACGTATTCTATCTATGGTCAGTTCTACGTTCTTTGCAGAAACGGCATCCACAAATTCTAGATTTTTAGAATTACGTTTTTCTTCTTCTTGAGGTTCTTTTACAGCGTCTACTGCTGGTTCTATCTTCTGTATTAACTTAGTAAGATTACCTAGTCTCGCATGGTCACAGGCTCCTTTTATCGCACCACAACTTGTATGTCCTAGAACGACTATTAATTTAGTACCAGCTAGTTTTGAGGCAAATTCCATGCTTCCTAGAATATCCTCATTTACAAAGTTACCTGCGATACGTACACTAAAAATATCACCTAGACCTTGATCAAAAACAAGCTCTGCAGACACTCTAGAATCAATACAACTTAATATGGTAGCAAAAGGAAATTGTCCCTCACTAGTATCGTTAACTTGTTGTAATAGGTTGCGATTTGCTTTTAAATTATTTTGAAATCTCTCGTTTCCTTCAGATAAAAACTGGACTGCTTTTTCTGGTGTCATGGTAGATTGAGATTCTTTAGTATGTGCTTTCATCTTTTTATCTTTTAAATTTAAATTTATCTTGAATAGGTCTTAATTTGAAAAACTCTAAGAAACTATCTGGATTCTCAATAATACCTCTTTCAGATATCAATTTAATATTAATTTTACGGTTTTTTGCCTTTTCTTTAAAATCGTCAAGTATTTCTATAACATCATGATCTAGATAATTAGTTTTTCTAACATCTAATTCTAGAAATGTATTTTGAGGTAAATTGTCCAACTCCTTTAAAATAGTTGCTTTATTAAAGAAGGTAACCTCTTCTGCCAGGACCATTTTCACTTCATTTCTACCATCTTCATTACTTTGTGTAGCATGAAGAAAGTGAGAGTTTTGAAAACTCTGATAAAGTGTAACTATAATTCCTATAGCAAGCCCTACTCCTACTCCTAACAAGAAATTAAAATACAATAACACAACGGTTACAATAAATGGTATAAACTGTCTCCACCCTGCTTTCCACATTTGTTTAAATGTTGACGGCTTTGCTAGCTTGTATCCTACTACTAGAAGTATGGCCGCAAGAACAGACAAAGGTATTTTATTCATTAAAGTCGGAATCAAAATTACTGATGCCAGTAACAAGAAACCATGTAAAATAGCACTCATCTTTGTTCTACCACCAGATTGAATGTTTGCACTACTTCTAACAATAACTTGTGTTATAGGTAATCCACCGACTAGACCTGAGAGTATATTACCAGTTCCTTGTGCTATCAATTCTCTATTAGTAGGTGTTACTCTCTTACGCGGATCTAATTTATCAGTCGCCTCAACACATAATAAGGTTTCTAATGATGCTACAAGGGCAATAGTAAAACCAACTAAAATAACATCACCTCTTAAAGCCTGAGAAAAATCTGGAAACCTAAACTGCCCTACAAAAGAATCAAAATCTTCTGGTACGGGAACTTTTACTAAATGATCTGTAGAAATACTCCAATATCCTGCATCCATTGTAAGAACATAATATATAATCCCAACAACCACGGCAACTAATGGTCCTTGAATAATTTCAAAGACCTTTGACTTACCATTCAAGACGTTATTCCAAAGTAATAGTATCCCTAGACCTATAAAACCTACAAGCGTAGCTCCTGGACTTATAAACTCTCCTATTCTTAAAATCTCAGTAATAGTATTCTCTCCATCTTCTTGAAAGAAATCCCAAGCTCCTTCATAATTTTCATCTAGTCCGAAAAAGTGAGGAATCTGTTTAGATATAATAATAACTCCTATACCAACTAACATCCCTTTAATAACTGATGATGGAAAGTAATAACCTATGATTCCTGCTTTTAATATGCCTAGAACAATTTGTATCACTCCACTCATCACCACGGCGACCAATAAAATTTCAAAACCTCCATTATCTAGACCACCAAAGTCCTTAATCGCAAGGGCAACTATAGAAGCAAGTCCAGCAGCCGGACCACTGACACCTATATTAGAGCCACTTATAGAACCTACTACTATACCACCTATAATACCAGCTATAAGTCCAGCAAATGGTGGCGCACCACTAGCTAGTGCAATACCCAGACATAAAGGTAAAGCAACAAAAAACACCACGACACTAGCCGGGATATCATTTTTAAAATTTTTAAACGGATTTGAATAATGCATAAAATTTGTGTTATCCCCTATAAATAAAGGAACTTTAAAAATTGATTTAACTGTAAAATCAATTCATTGATAAATATAAAATTTGAGATATTACCTCTACGGATGTTATGCTAGCATCCCTTTAGGCGGCGGTATAAGAATTTCTTGAGAATGACTTTCCCAAACTAAATCGATTAAATAATTTAAAACAATTTTATTTAGAATCTCGTCATTTGAAGCTACAAAATAGAAGTCATTAAAAGTTGACTCGTCCTCTAGCTCTTTTTTTGAGTTCTCTTCTACATCAAAATCACTGTCCACATCTGTATCGATAACGGTAATATTATTATCAAGTTTTACAAATACCTCTATCACCGGTTGACTTAAAACCAAAGCGCATATAATTATCATGCACGCATGCATGAAAAAATTAAATCGTTTTGTAGGTATTGACATATGTTATGTAAAGGGGACTATTGTATAAACAAATATAATATGGTTCTCCATCCATATTAAACAATGTTAAGAAATTTAACATAATCTACCTTAAGAAAATCCAAAAAAAAAGTCACTTCTATAGAAGTGACTTTTAAATAATAACGATTAAGTCTTAGTTAGACGGCATAGGAATACCTAATTCTCTAGCTACATCCTGACTGATGTTAGTTTCTTCAGTTGCAAAAGCGATAGAATTAATATCTACTACTACTTTATAACCTTTGGCAAGAGCTACTTTTTTAATCGCCTCATTCAACTTAATAGTAAGAGGAGTGATTAATTTGTTTTGTTTCTCACCAAGTCTTTGCTCTGCGATTCTTTTACTATTCACTAACTCGCTCTCGATAGCAGCTGCTTGTGTTTTGTAAACCTCTACTTCTTTGTTAAAAGCAGCCTCATCTGTTGCTGTTTTAGAAAGCTCTTGTACTTTTTGTTGCAACTCTGCCATTCTAGTTCTAGCATTGTTTTCTGCTTTTACATCGTCAGCTTTAATAGACTCTGCATATTTAGTGATTTCTTGTTGCGCTGTTTGAAATTCTGGCATAGATTGAAGAAGAGCTTCAGATGCTACATAACCAGTTTGTGCCATTGCTGTTCCAGCGGCTAAAAATAATACTAAAAGTAATTTTTTCATTTTCTTTAAATTAAGGTGTGCAATATAGTTAAGTCCTCTTACACTTTCGGACATATTCTACCATCACTTTTCAACTATTAGACCACTTTTAAGTCGTTTAGTGTTAATTAGTGTTATGGTTGTTGAAATTCCACTTTCGCGAAAGCGAACTTATTAAAATAATCATTTCTAATACGAGAGATAAATTGATCCACCGTCTTAACGTTTTACTGCAAAGAATCCCTTTTCTAAAACTGTAACACCATCATAGGTATATTCAAAACTATACCAATAACTAGAAGATGGTAATGGGTTATTATTATAAGTAGCGTCCCAACCTGGCCCGTCTATGGAAAGTTGTTTGAGTAATTTACCGTACCTATCAAAAATATAGATATTACTGAACTGAACGGACGGTTCAAAAACCTCTATTTGCCAGTAATCATGATACCCATCATTATTAGGTGTCATGTAATCTGGCACATGAAACAATTCAACCTCTGGCTCTGGGATAATTACATCTTCTGTTATTACCAGATTAAAACTAACCTGATCACTACAGCCTGAGGCATTTACATCATAGGCATAAATTGTAACTGGATAATTAGCAAATTCTATTCTATCTATTACATCTCCAGCATTATAAGCTGTTCCTAAGCCGTCTGGTTGTGTAAAGAACATCTCATTACCGCTCAAGTTCATACCCGTAATAGTAGGAAATGTAAATGTGGTGGTGCTATTTTGATTATTTATTACATCAATAACTGGCACATCTATTACATTAATTGTTATGGTAGAAGTTGCCGTATTATTAGTAGTTAATCCACTATCTGTCACCGTACATTCATATACTGTATTTACTAAAGGTGTTACCGTTAGAGTATTACCTGTAGATAAAACGGCCGTTGTGCCTTGCTCTACCCATTGATAGGTGTACGTTCCTTGCGCCATTGCAGGATTAGGTGTGGCAGTTAAATTTGTTATTTCTCCGGCACAAAAATCATTTGCAGTAGCGTTTATAGAAACCGTTAACGATATAGGTGTATCAAAGTTGAGTACAAAACTTTCTTGATCTTCACATGCACCGTTAGTGTCATACATATAAAGGGTTACCGGTAACGTTGTAAAATCTGACGCATTAACAATATCACCTGCATCATATACAGTTCCCATACCATTAGGTTGTGTATAATAACGCTCTGCAGTGGTTAATCCGGTTCCATTAATAGTTGGAAAAGTAAAAGTAGAAGTCGCAGTCTGATCAGTAATAGCTGTTATATCAACTGGTGTCAAGACATTGAAATCTGTCATATCAAATCCCATATCTACACCGTTTTCTACACCAGAGTCATTTACCATTACCGCTACCGTAGTATCTACTGTTGCCGTAAAAACTATAGTATCTGTATTAGGATAAACCGTGTTTTGAGAATCTGTCCAATTATAAGTGTAAGTTCCGTATGCTGTTGCTGGTGTAGGTGTGGCAGTTAGAGTCACTGTTTCTCCTGCACAAATATCTTGTATACCGCCTGGTGTTATTGTTAATTGTACGTCTACAAATTCTAGATCAAACTGTCCTGTTATTTCACAACCGTTAGTCTCATCTCCATAAATATATAAAGTGACCGGATTAGTTATAAAATCAAGTTCTGTAACTACATCTCCTATATTATATAGTATCCCTGTTCCATTAGGACCTGTATAATAAGCACTGTTAGCAGGCACATTAGTTCCTGTAATTCCAGGTAGTGTATAGGTTGAGTTTGCATAGATATTACCTAGTGGCGTCCATGTAGGCAAAGGTTCTACAATTATAGTAATCGCATCTACTGCAAAGTTATCTGGTGGTGCAATACCACTATCTGTTATCGTACATTCATAAACAGTAGTCGTATTAATGTTTATAGGTAATGTGCTGTTAGTTCCTATAATGGTAGTACTACCTTGCTCTCGCCATTCATAAGAATAAGTTCCTAATGCTACGGTAGGATCTGCATTTGCACTTAAGGTCGTAGTTGCCTGACTGCAGTAAGAAGTAGGATCAGGACTCATGCGTGTGGTATCAATAATTTCTACATTGATAGGACAAAGTATGTCTGATGTTACCTCTGCAGCCCCAAAAATATCTGAAGGTGAAAAACTAGTACAGTTATTAGTCGTATTACCGTTAGTTACATCAACAAATTTAGTAGTACGTCCACCGGTTGCAACTAGTTCTATGGTAGGTGTAGCAGAGCACGGATTTGCTGTTATTATAGTTACTACACCAAAAACATTTCCAAAACCACTGCTAGCCATACTACCTATTAAGAAAGAGGCACTTGGGTTTGCTACATTAACTTGTACCAGTTCACTATTTGTCGCACTTAGATAAAGATCTCCATCAAAGTAGGTTAAATCTCCTGCGCTATTGAAACCTGTTGCTCCTAAATTAGTAGCGGTAAGTGCAGCTACATCAATTCTAAAAAGTTCTCCTTGGCCATTTTTATTCACTCCTAGTAAAACACCATTTTGCTCTTTTACCAGCGAGTCTACTCTAAAGCTACCACTATGTCCTATGACGGTAAGACTACCTAATAAGGTGAAATTAGCTGTATTAAGATCTATTAAATACAACTCTGTGTCACGTATTCCATACAGAGTAGTAGCGCTATCACCTTGTGCTATATCAAACATGGACTGACTATTTGTAGCTACGACAGTAGAACTACAGGTACTTAAATCTGCCAGAACCACATCTCCATTACTTAAACACAGATATGCCGTGTTTACAGCTTGTGCATTTACTAACGTTGCACTTAGAATTATGAAACAAAAAAATAATAGCTTCTTCAAATTAATTTAATTTTTCGCGAAAATAAGATTTTCAGACGCTTACATAAGTAGATACCTACATTAAGAAATTGTTACCAGAATAATGACACCACTTTAAAAACGCAAATTGCTATAATTAAATAAAGAACAAAGTAATCTCTAACCAGACTATTTTTTACGACGTCTATTAACCCCTTTATCTCCACGAGTCTTAGGCTTCTTATATTTTGCTGCTATGATACGACGGTAACTACCACCTTCATTAGTCTTTGAGTTCTTCTCACTTTTTTCATGAAAAGCTGCTCCACGTTGCTCTTCTATTACTTTATGAGGGTTAAAAATCTCACGTACTACAGGTTTCTCTTCTGGTGTTTTTTGTTTTGAAATCTCAACTTCTTCAGGAAACTCTATTTCAGGAATTTTATAACTCATCAATTCCTCTATGTTCTCCTTATCTTCTTTTTCTTTTTCTGTGTAGAACAAGATAGATCTACCCTTTTCTTCAGCACGACCTGTTCTACCTATACGGTGCATATAATTTTCAGGAAACGCAGGTACATTTAAGTTAATAACGTGCGATATTTTATCAAGATCCAGTCCACGCGCCATCACATCTGTAGAAACTAGAATACGACTCTCACCACTATCAAAGAGTTCAATAGAACGCAATCTATAATTTTGTGTCTTGTTAGAGTGTATTACAGATATTTCTCCACCATAATGGGGACTAAGCACTTCTTGTAATCTATCTGCGCTTTTCTTATTACCCACAAAGACCAGTACTTTGTGAAACTTTTCTCTATCACTCACTAAGTGCATGAGTAGATTTGCTTTAGTGTAAAAATTCTCTACAGCATAAGCAGTCTGTTCTATATTCTCTAAACGTGTACCAGAAACAGCAATAGAAATCTTTTCAGGATTATAGAAATATTCCTTAATAAAACCTTCTATCTGATCTGTCATCGTTGCAGAGAACATTATATTCTGACGTCTCTTAGGTAAGTGATCAAAGATATTAGTTAATTGAAATCTAAAACCTAGATCCAGCATTACATCTACCTCATCTATTACTACCTTTTTACAGTTCTTTAAATTTACCGTTTGACTTATAATAAGATCATACAGTCTACCAGGTGTAGCGACTAGTATATCCACACCGTCAGCATATGCCTTTTTCTGCGTATTGATATTTGTCCCTCCATAAATCCCCAACACACGTAAATTAAGATACTTTGAATATTGATTTATATTTTCAGTTACCTGTACTACCAGCTCTCTAGTAGGTACAAGAACTAATACTCTAGGATCATTAACTTGAGCATATTTAAGTTCATGAAGCAATGGCAACATGTAACCTAGCGTTTTACCAGTACCTGTTTGCGCGATACCTATCATGTCTCGACCTGAAAGAATAACTGGAAAAGCCTCTTCTTGAATAGGCGTCATGGTCTCAAAACCTAATTCTTCTAATCCATTAATTAATGGCGTTTTAAGATTCAGATCTACAAAGGATTTCATACTGGTAATTTTTTGCAAAGGTAGTTTATTAGGTTGAAGACAGCAGTATGAGAAATGCAGTTCCGTTTTTAGTGAAATAACCAGTCTAGTATTGTTTTTTATCTTCATTAAAATTGAATGATACTAGAATAACTTTGAAGTACATTATAGGTAATAACATTTTACTTAAAGTATCTTTGCATCATGCATTTAAGAAACATACATAGATACGGTTACGACTTTAAAAAACTAACTGAATCACACCCTGAATTAGAACAACATATAATTGAAAGCCCTACGGGAGCAGCCACCATAGATTTTAGTGACGCTAGCTCCATACTAGAATTCAATACCGCTTTATTAAAACATCATTATAAAATCAAATACTGGAAACTTCCAGAACAATCCTTATACCCACCTATTCCAGGTCGTGCAGACTACATACACCACATTTCTGACCTTCTTGAAAAAGGTGATAGAACAGGTCTAGACATAGGCTGTGGTGCCAGTGCCATTTACCCTATTTTAGGTAATGCTATTTACGACTGGAAAATGGTAGGCTGTGATGTAGATGACGACAGTGTAGGATTTGCAAAAAAGAATACCTCAAAAAATGATGCCATAGAAATACGTCATCAAATTGATAAAGGAAATATTTTTAAAGGTGTTATTCTAGAAGGTGAAAACTATGATTTCACGATGTGTAACCCTCCTTTTTACACTAGTGAAGAAGAAGCTATAAAAGCAAATATCACTAAACAAAGAAAACTAGGTACTAGAGAAGAGATACGCAACTTTGGCGGTCACTCGCACGAGCTTTGGTGCAATGGTGGTGAAGCACTTTTTATAAAGCGTATGATTAAAGAATCTGTAGCTTTTAAAAATCAGGTAGGATGGTTTACGTGTTTGCTTTCGCGAAAGCAAAACCTCATCAAACCTCTCAAACAACTTAAAAAGCTCAAAGCAGACGTAAGAGTTGTAGAAATGACTACCGGTAATAAAGAATCTCGCTTTGTTGCATGGAGATTTAAAAACTAAAAATGCCCCTATTTGAAAATCTATTGAAGAAAATAAATGGACGATAAGACTATTCAAAATTTAAGAGAAGCACTAGAATTCTCTCCAGATAATATCCCATTGAGATTACACCTGGCCGAATCACTGCGACTAGCTAACATGCTAGAAGAAGCTGAGGAAGAATATGAAATTATTTTACAGTACAAGGCAGAGCCCAAAGCTAGAATAGGTCTCGCTCTTATTTCTTATAAACAGAAAAATTATTCTAAGGCCATCGTTATCTTAGAAAGCCTGATTCAAGAAGGTAATACAGATCTAGACACTCATTTATTCTACACACGTGCATTAGTGAGGTCTAATGACACTCGACAGGCGATAGATGCTTATCAAGATTTATTGAAATTTCATCCCGATTTTAGTGATGACGAGTTAGATAAACAATTAAGAAGACCATCTACTAGTGAAGGCGATTATGAAGACGGTGATGAATATGATGACGACTATGACGATGGATTTAATGAAGCAAGCGTCTTTATAGAAAAACCAGAAATAAGTTTTAAGGATGTAGGCGGCATGGATAATGTAAAGCGCGAGATCGATTTAAAGATCGTGCAGCCTTTATTACATCCAGAAATTTACAAAGCCTATGGTAAAAAAATAGGTGGCGGTATTTTACTTTACGGACCTCCAGGATGTGGTAAAACTTACATTGCCAAAGCTACTGCAGGACAAATCAACGCAAAATTTATATCCTTAAGTCTCAATGACATTCTAGATATGTGGATAGGTAATTCTGAAAAAAACCTACACCGCATTTTTGAAGTTGCTAGAAATAATACGCCTTGTGTTTTATTTATTGATGAAATAGATGCTCTAGGTGCTAGTCGTAGTGACATGAAACAAAGCGCAGGTAAAAATTTGATCAATCAGTTTTTACAAGAGCTGGATGGAATATCTAATGATAATGAAGGTCTACTTATTTTAGGAGCGACTAACATGCCGTGGCATCTAGATACTGCCTTCCGACGTCCAGGAAGATTTGACCGCATACTTTTTGTCCCGCCGCCAGATGCTCCAGCACGTGAAGCCATTTTTGACCTAAAACTAGAAGAGAAACCTACTAAAGATATAGACACTAAAGCACTTGCTAAAAAAGCTCCAGAATACTCTGGTGCAGACATAGAAGCTGTGATAGATATCGCAATTGAGAACAAACTAGAAGACGCAATTAAATTAGGAGCACCACAACCCCTGGTTACAAAAGATCTTTTAAAATCTCTCAAACAACATAAACCTAGTACTAAGGAATGGTTTACCACTGCAAAGAACTTTGCTGTATATGCAAATGAATCTGGGCTTTATGACGACATACTGACTTATTTGAAGATTAAAAAGTAATGATAGAAGCCTTATACGAAAGAGCCTATTTACTTTTCCAGCAAAGACGCTATCCACAGGCAGAGCAGTTACTTAATCAGGCACTGACTCAAGATCCTAATAGTATATCCTGTCTGCATTTACTGGCCGAAGTAAACCTAGCTCAAGACGACCCTAAAAAGGCAAATCACTTTATAGACATAGCTATAGGGTTATCACCATCTACAGATTTATTATACGCCACTAAGGCGAGAATAATGCTAGATGTAGAGCGTTATGATGATGCCGAAGAATTACTAAAAGAAGCGATAAGTTTAAATCCACAGGAACCACAAAACTATGCAATGTTGGCTCATATATCGCTTTCGCGAAAGCGGTATAAAGAAGCAGAACAACTGGCTGAAAAATCTCTATCTCTAGATCCAGCTAACTTGCTCGCTTTAAATGTAAAAAGTACGGCACAATTAAAACAGAATAAGAAAGCAGAGTCTGAAGAAACTTTAAAAGGTGCGCTGGGAGAAAATCCAGAAGATTCTTATACCCACACAAATTACGGCTGGAACAAGCTAGAAACGGGACAGCACAAAAAAGCGCTAGAGCATTTTAAAGAGGCTCTACGTTATGACCCAAATAACTCTTATGCTCAATCAGGAATGATGGAGGCGTTACAGGCTAAGTATTTTGTATATCGATGGTTTTTAAAATACCAATTCTGGATAGGTAATATGGCTGCAAAATATCAATGGTATTTTATCATAGGTTTTTATGCAGGGACTAGATTATTAAGATATGTTGCAGACTCAGTACCTGCGCTGGAGCCTTTTCTCTCTCCTATTGTAATACTACTAGCACTGGTTGCTTTGAGTACATGGATTATAGGCCCTATTTCAAAATTACTTTTCAGCTTTAATAAATATGCAAAGTTCTTATTAAGCAAGAAAGAAAAGCAAGCCGTAATATTTACCGGTACATGTGTATTCACCTCACTTAGTGGTGTGGCTGCTTATTTTGCACTAGAAGATGGTAGGTTTTTAATGGTTGCCATAGCTGGACTTATATTAATGATTCCGTGGAGCATGTTCTATCTAGAGACTAAACCTAAATACATGATGCCGCTCGCTGCTGGTATCATGACTATTATCGCTTCTGTTGCTTTATTTATAAGCTTTACTACTGGTAATGTAGATAACCCTTTTGTTATCGGTTTTCTAATTAGTTTCTTTGCTTTCCAGTGGTTTGCAAATGCTGTTAGTATTAAAAGGGGTAATATATAGACCTCAACTAAAATTAAGAAAGAGCAGTACGTATATCTACACCAGATATTCTTACTGCTCTTTTTTTTGCAAAAAATGCAATAGAAAAACTTAAAAGAAAGGTATAAGAATCATCACGACTACTTTTAAAACTACACACCATGTTCGGATTATTTAAAAAGAAAACAGAAATAGAAAAACTGCAGTCTCAATATGAGAAGCTCATGAAAGATTACCACACACTTTCTACAACAGATCGCACAGCGAGTGATAAAGCATATGCAGAAGCTGATAAGGTTCTTAAAAAAATGGGCGCATTAAAATAGAGTAAAAACAGAACTAATATCCTGTTTTTAAATTCTTCTTAGAAATAAAAAAAGCCTCTTCCAAACTTAATTTGAAGAGGCTTTTTAACGTTAGTAGATTTTTAAAATCTAGATACCAAATTCATATTTGACACGCAACCCTACCATATTAAGAGTCACTTTATCAAATAATGGTGCATTACCTATAGTAGAGTTTAAACTACTGTTATTGATAAAATCTGTAGGTGTATTCTGGTTGTATTCTATCAGATTAGAGTTATTGTTTTCCAACAAATCGTTGAGTCCATACTCTGCAAATAAACCTATGTAAACCCAATTATTAGAACCAAATTTTTCCTTCACTCCTATTTCTAGAAAAGCATTAAAACTGTTCTTAATGTCTAGGTCGTTTTCAGAAAATTGAATTTCATCAAAGGTTCCAAAACCAGCAAATGCCGGTGCAGTAAGTACAGCATTGAACCTTTCAAAGTAACCACTAGTAGTCAGTCTGTTTGCCCTACCTTCTACCTTAGGGCTAAGAAACACATTTACACTGGCACCAGCTTTAGAGTAAAATCTAGTCTGACTTCCTTTAGACTCATACTGTACTCCTACAGGAATAGATAGCATGGTGCTTTTCTGCCTTTCAGAATAATTCTCAAGCCTATATCTAAATTCAAAGTTTTCACCCTCAAAATCTGTTGCAGCCGCTTGGTCACTATAATTGGAACTGTTATTACTAGTTTCTATATAGCTTATTCCTATACCAGAATGTAAACTCCAGCTTTCATTAAGTCCATAAGATATGCCTAGATTAAAACCTGCTCCAGGATCTGTAGAGGTGTTTAATGTACTCTGGTCTGCTCTAAGTTCTGCAAAGGACATTTGCCCTCCTACAGATGCTTTCCAGTCCGACTGCGCATAAGAACTATACATTCCTAATAAAGCAATAGATAATAATGGTAATCTTAAAAGCCTTCTTTTAAACTGGCTCATAGGTACTATGGGATTTTGTTTGTTATACATAATAAAGTCAGATTAATTTTTAATGAAGTTTACAGATTCTGTTCTTTGTGATGTAATAAGAACTAGTCTATATAATCCCACAGGAAGACTCTCTGAAAGTCTAATTTGAGATTCTAATCCTTGAACACTAACCGCCTTAATAAACTGCCCATGAGCAGAATATATTTGATACATCGCATGGTCTAACTCTGCTGCAGGATAATCTGCTCTTACTTGTAACAAACGTCCTTGAATAACAGGATTTTCTAAAACAGTAAGTGAGAATGTATTCCCTAAACTCACACTAGATATACAAGTCTGTAAAACCTCACCAGCATCTGTAGTCATTCTTACATAATAACTTGCTGTAGGATCTAAAAGATCAGAAGCGTTATCACCTTCAGAAAAGAACTGTTCTGTACTTACTAGTCTACCGTTCTTAAACCATTCATAAGAAACGAAGTTATAACCTCCATTGTTATCAAAGTTATTATTGACTACTAGAGTATTGTTATACTTCTGCTCTACGATTTCATCAAACTCAAATCTTCTTTCTACTGTGATGATATAAGATCTAGTGTTGCGACCATTATCTGCAGTTACCGTTACTTCTTGAGTATAGATTCCTGGACGTGGCGTTGCAATACTAAAGGTTGCACCTGGAGTAAATGTTGCTCCATCAGAGTTTGATAAATTCACCTCAACAGAGTCTGTTCCACTACCACAGTCTATAAGATAATAGATCTCACTAGCTGGATTATTAGTAACCGTACCATCTATGGTAACCGCATCTAAATCTGCATTATCACCTAAATAGACTTCTAGAGTTTGTTGTACCACACTTGCAGGTAAGTAATTTGCATTACCAGCCTGGCTTGCAGATATAAGAACCTCACCTTCGGCAAGTAAGTTTACAAATCCAGTATTGCTTACCGTTGCAGCAGCTGTTGCACCTGTAAAACTGAAATTGTATTCTACTGGTAAACCTGATGTACTACTAGCTGTAAGCTGGAAGTCTGGATCTACATTTAATCTTCTACGTATGAGAGAATCAAAAGTAATGGTCTGTGGTGCTCTATCTATAACCATAGTAGCTGTAAGAACTACAGGATTACAACTAGAGGTTGCAGATGTAACTGTTGCTGTTACTGTATAAGTACCAGCATCTACCTGACCATTATTAGTATAAACTACCGTTGCTGTTGCTGGTATATTTTCCACTGCTATAGAATGAGTAGTACCGTCATAAGTAAAACTAGCATCGTTAAAAGTTGCTCCTAAAACATCGCTAGGTGTAATATTTACAACAAATGACGTCTCGTCGGTACAACTACCGCTCGCATCTTCTGCATATACAAATATGGTTTGTGTCGCATCGATCACTGTACCTGGATTCATTAGTGTACCATTTCCACCAGGGAACGTATAGTAATCACCAACACTTAATACTGGTAAAATATATTTCTCACAAATTGTGACATCAGCAATAGGGCTTAATACTGGCGACTCATTAATGGTTAATAAGAAGCTCGTTTCGGCACTACAACCTGTTGCAACATCTACATCATAAGCATATAATGTAACTGGATATACTGCAAAGTCTAGGTAATTTAATACATCCGCTTCCGCGAAAGCGATACCATTACCACCACTTTGAGTATAGTACATTTGAGAACCAGTTAAGAAATCTCCAGAGATGTTAGGCAAGGTATATGTATCACAAACCGTTACATCAGAAATAGCATCCATAGCTCTAAGTTCTACCACCACAAGTTGATCTTGAGAACTTACATTTCCATTACCATCATCATAACTCCAATTTACTAAAGTGGAAGATGTTAAAGGGAATATCACTGTATTAGTAGCTGTAATAGTTCCTGCACAATTATCTGTAGAAGTAGGCGCTGTTAATGCAGTCACTTCACAGTTAAAATTAAGTGTAGAAAGAGCAGCTACATCTGCAACCGGTGCAGTAACGTCATCTATAACTACATTTTGTGTTTGTGTAGATGTGTTACCGTTTCCGTCATCATAAGTCCAAGTTACTACTGTTGTAGTTCCTTCTCCTGTGATTGGGAATATCGCGTCGTTAGAAACAAGCACTGTTGCGTTTGCACAGTTGTCTGTTGCTGTTGGAGCTACTAAAGTAGTTACTTCACATTCTGCATTTACATCTGTAAGTGTAGCGACATCTGCTACTGGTGCAGTCACGTCATCTATAATTACATTTTGTATTTGTGTAGATGTGTTACCGTTTCCATCATCATAAGTCCAAGTTACTACTGTTGTAGTTCCTTCTCCACTGATTGGGAATATCGCGTCGTTAGAAACAACAACTGTTGCGTTTGCACAGTTGTCTGTTGCTGTTGGAGCTACTAAAGTAGTTACTTCACATTCTGCAATCACATCTGTAAGTGTAGCTACATCTGCAATCGGTGCAGTAACGTCATCTATAACTACATTTTGTGTTTGTGTAGATGTGTTACCGTTTCCGTCATCATACGTCCAAGTTACTACTGTTGTAGTTCCTTCTCCACTGATTGGGAATATAGCGTCGTTAGTTACCGTTACTGTTGCGTTTGCACAGTTGTCTGTTGCTGTTGGAGCTACTAAAGTAGTTACTTCACATTCTGCAATTACATCTGTAAGTGTAGCTACATCTGCTATTGGAGCAGTAACATCATCTATTATTACATTTTGCGTTTGTGTAGATGTGTTTCCATTACCGTCGTCATAAGTCCAAGTTACTATTGTCGTAGTTCCTTCTCCTGTGATTGGGAATATCGCGTCGTTAGAAACAACAACTGTTGCGTTTGCACAGTTATCAGTTGCTGTTGGTGCAGCTAGACTAGTTACTTCACATTCTGCAGTTACATCTGTAAGTGTAGCTAAATCTGCTACTGGCGCAGTAACGTCATCTATAATTACATTTTGTGTTTGTGTAGACGTGTTACCGTTACCGTCATCATACGTCCAAGTTACTACTGTTGTAGTTCCTTCTCCTGTGATTGGGAATATCGCATCGTTAGAAACAAGCACTGTTGCGTTTGCACAGTTGTCAGTTGCTGTTGGTGCAACTAGGCTAGTTACTTCACATTCTGCAGTTACATCTGTAAGAATAGTAGCATTTGCAACTGGCGCAGTAACATCATCTATTATTACATTTTGCGTTTGTGTAGATGTGTTTCCATTACCGTCGTCATAAGTCCAAGTTACTA
>NZ_PTJE01000007.1 GCF_002934445.1 Nonlabens xylanidelens | reverse complement strand
AAGAAAAGGCTTTTCATTTTGGAATATATGAGAAATTTACTCCACTAGTAACTTCTCTATTTTCTGGCCTGCATTGCTTTTTATAGTTACAAAGTAAATACCTGAAGACAACTCTCCTATTTCTACACGTTGCTCGTTTGATGCACCTGTAAATTGAGTTGCTGTGATCATTCTACCATTCATATCGGTAATACTGATGCTTTCTATGGCATTGTTTGCAGTCGCGTTAATAAAGTTGTTTGCAGGATTAGGATAAATGGAGATACTACTATCTGTAGCTTCTCCTACGCTTGCTGTACTCATGATACTTACTGTCTCTGTATTGGTTACAATTGGAGCATTAAAATCAAAGAAAATATCAGCAGTATTATCAAAAGTATCTCCTGCAACAAGAGTATTTAAAGTTTTAATTTTAAACAATACATAACCATCGTTAGTCGCATCGTTAAAATCTAGATTGATGTCTTCGTGAATAAACTCAACCACATTGTTATCTCGTACACGAGTATAATAATCGTGACTACCACCTAGCGGAATCAAAGTAGTAATATCGAATTGAGCCAAATCAATTTCATCTTTCACCACGATATTTACCGCACTAGCCGTACCTGTATTCTCAAAACGAATCATATAATGAACATATTCACCAACATCGCTAGGGTCCATAGTTTTACCTTCTAGACAGGTTTTATCATTAGGATCATAAGAATTCACAACCGTTTGATCAAAAACCATTGTGTTATCTGCTGGCATGGCGTCTGTTCCTGTTCCTGTAACGGTTCCTGTAAAAGTTAGGATATCATTACCGTTTAATGGATTGGTTGTTTGTGTAGGTGTATTCAAGGTCATGGTAAATTCATACTCTTCCATCTGGAAAGGCTGTAAATTACTCACAGACCAACTCAACTGATTAGTTGCAGGAGTTGTAGCAATAGGCGTTGAAGAAAGTAAATTCATAAAGTCTTCTTCAAAATCTAATGTCACTGTTCCACTTGTTGTAACGTTTCCTTTATTTTTAACTACCACTTTATAATCGGTATCAAAACCTGGTCTTGCTTGTTCAAGTGGTACAACTATTACTTCTAGATCTTCTATGGAACCATTTGCCGTGACACAAAAATCTTGAGTGAATGGACTGGTTTGAGTTGGGAAATCTACAATTACGTTTGGTGGTGAGAAATTCCAGTAGGTTGGATTTTCTGGGTTTGGTGTTACCGTAAATTGTCCATTTGGTGACACAAATCGAAACTTTCCGTTATTATCAGAAAAAGTAAATGAGTTGTAATTTGTTGAATTGAGATTTAAAAATATACTCGGATATTTAGGATCTGTATTATTGCAACCATTTTGGTCTGTGTCAATAGTTAAATGTCCGGAAATTTCATTGAAAGAATTATAATAATAAGTACTTCCAGTATAGGGTAAACCTTCTTTAGATTCTGTATTAGGAGTAAGAGCTATACCATCAAATACATAGTTAGCTCCTGAACCAGGAATAGTTGGGTTATTAATAACTGCTAACCAAGGTTGACAATTTCTAGAAATATATATTTTTCCATCTCTACCTAGCTGCAAGGCTCCTCTAGTACCAAGACTGTTTGCTAAAAGAAATGGAGTAGAATTCCATGTAGAACCGCCGGACACATCGTATTGATAAATTCTACGATTGTAGGATAAACAAGCATTACCAAAGTTCTGCGAATTAGCATTTAAATAAACGAGATTTGAATCAGGACTAAACTCAGCACCATGAAAAAGTGAATACGCGTTGTCATTGTGTGTTAATGAATAAGAGGTAGAAACAATTCCTGTTTGTGTATCAAAAACTGAGAGAATAGCACCAAACGAATCTCTAACAGAGGTATTAATCACTTTTGTACCATCTGGTGAAAATTTAAGTACGCCTCTTATAGTTTGCAAAACTGAAGAAATTGGTACGTTAGAGATCACTGGAGTAGTTGAATCTACCGAACCTTGACCAACTCGATAGGCATAATAATTAGGTTGGTCAAAAGTTAATAACCAGTATCCATCATTAGTTGCATTTTTAGTAATGGCTAACTTTTCATGAAAATTTGCGTTGATAAGAATATTTTTTTGAGAAGGCATTATTCCTCCCAAACCAGAGTCTAGACTCATATCTATTACAGAATAAGATAAACCAGTATTGGTAGTAAAATCATCTCCTATTGTAAACAAATACCATTTACTTGTAGATGATAAATCCTTTACTGCGATTGAAGAATGTACAGAAGTTGGACTTCCCGCTAGGCCCGTTCCGTTCAACATTATACTATGATTTCGATTCCAAACAGTAACTCCATCTGAATAAAATAATAAATTTCCGAGATTATCACTTATGGCTGTGCACCCTTCAAGCGTATTAATTTGACCGTTACTAAGTGGAGTAGGTGGTGTTGTAGAAAAGTCTAATCCAGCATTTTGCCCAAAATACCAAAAATTACCTTCTTCTTGTGAATAGCTTAGTAAACAGGACATGACAAATCCCAGTAATATTAATTTTCTCATAATCAATTATTTCCTACAAAAAAAAGAAAAAAAATAGAACTAACTAATAAAGAGGTGAAAGTTTTAAGAACTTGTGGGTTTATAGATTTTTTTTTGCACATAAACCGTTCTCGACTGAGTTCAAACCGGTATCTGTTTTAAATCAAAACCTCAACTCTAACCTGTAAGGTTTAGCAAGGGAAAAGAGGTGGCAAACTGACAGATTTTAATTGCAAACAGTAAGTTAGTAACAGGCTTCTCGATTTATTTAAACACCGAAATCTTGCGCTAACCCTAAAGGGTAGGTTTCTCAGATATCGGTAAAAAGCTTTTGTTTCCGCTCCTTTTAGGGTTGGGGAACGGAAACTTATCGATTACTTCCAACACCGCGCCAAACCCTTTGCGTTCATCGCTGTCGCTCCTTTACTTTTTTCCCTTCAGCTGAAAGGAAAGGCTTTTTGATCGTGCTATTAATTGGGTTTTGAGAAAGGTAGGTAGCGCATCCGCTCTACAGCTGATTGACGTTGAAATATTATTATAGGATTATAAGAGTAATTAATGATTCTTTCTTCCATAACCGTTCTCGACTGCGCTCGAACTGACATTGGAATTTTAAAAAAGCGCAAATCTTTCGATTTGCGCTTTTAAAAATTTGTAATTTGTATGGTTGCTCTTTATCAAGCTTTGAGAAAGGTACAGATACCGATATTCTCACACACTAGCAAAGATAGCCGTTCACTGCTTACATATTACGTCTATACTGTCCACCTACTTCAAACAATGCATCGGTAATTTGTCCTAGTGTACAAATCTTTGTCGCTTCCATTAAATGTTCAAAGATGTTACCTTGTTCTATAGCTGCTTTTTGAATCTTAGATAATTGTTCTTGTTGCGCTTTCGCGAAAGCGGAATGCAAATTATCTTTAGTAGTTATTTGAGCTTGCTTCTCTTCTTCAGTTGCACGTATTACCTCAGCTGGTAAAACCGTTGGGCTACCTTTTGAACTTAAGAAAGTATTTACTCCTATAATTGGGAACTCGCCAGTGTGTTTCAACATCTCGTAATGCATGGATTCTTCTTGAATCTTACTGCGCTGGTACATGGTTTCCATCGCTCCTAGTACGCCACCACGTTCTGTAATTCTATCAAATTCTTCTAATACAGCAGCTTCTACAAGATCAGTCAACTCTTCAATGATAAACGCTCCTTGAATAGGGTTCTCATTTTTAGCAAGACCTAATTCCTTATTGATGATCAGTTGAATGGCCATCGCACGTCTTACAGATTCTTCTGTCGGTGTGGTAATCGCCTCGTCATAAGCATTAGTATGCAACGAGTTACAGTTATCATTAATCGCATACAGTGCTTGCAATGTCGTACGGATATCGTTAAAATCTATCTCTTGTGCATGTAAAGAACGACCACTAGTCTGAATGTGATATTTCAACATTTGTGCACGAGAGTTAGCTCCGTATTTGTTCTTCATTGCTTTGGACCAAATCTTTCTAGCCACACGACCTATTACAGAGTATTCAGGATCGATACCGTTTGAGAAGAAGAAACTTAGGTTAGGACCGAATTTATTGATATCCATTCCGCGACTCAAGTAATATTCTACATAAGTGAATCCGTTTGCAAGTGTAAATGCCAATTGCGTGATAGGATTTGCTCCAGCCTCGGCAATGTGATAACCAGAAATCGAAACACTGTAGAAGTTACGTACTTTTTCTTCAATGAAATACTGTTGTACATCACCCATTAAACGCAAAGCAAATTCTGTAGAGAAAATACAAGTGTTTTGAGCCTGATCTTCTTTTAAAATATCTGCTTGAACGGTTCCACGCACTTGTGCAAGAGTTTCTATCTTAATGCGATTATAGTCTGCAGGATCTAGAATTTGATCTCCTGTAAGACCTAAAAGCATTAAACCAAGACCATCATTTCCTTCTGGTAGTTTACTAGTGTCTACCGCACCGTTTTTAGAATATACTTTTTCGCCTTGAGCGTTTAAATAAGAAGGACGTTCTACGTTGTTATCGTCATATACTTCTTTAAGCTTTGCCTCTACTTTATCGCCTAGTCCGTTTTCTGTAATGAATCGTTCACAGTTCTGGTCTATCGCAGCATTCATAAAGAACCCTAATAACATAGGTGCTGGACCATTAATAGTCATAGAAACCGAAGTCATGGCGTGTGATAAATCAAAACCAGAATACAATTTCTTTGCGTCATCTAGACAGCAAATACTTACTCCTGCATTACCGATTTTACCATAAATATCTGGTCGTAATCCTGGATCGTTACCATATAAGGTTACACTATCAAATGCAGTACTCAAACGTTTTGCTGGCATGCCTAAACTCACATAGTGAAAACGCTTGTTTGTACGTTCTGGTCCACCTTCACCGGCAAACATTCTGGTAGGATCTTCTCCAGTACGTTTAAACGGATACAATCCTGCTGTGTAAGGAAATTCTCCTGGCACATTTTCTTGTAAACACCATTTTAAAATATCACCCCAAGCACTGTACTTAGGTAGTGCCACTTTAGGAATCATTTTATGAGAAAGCGACTCTGTATGTGTTTCAATTTTAATGACCTTGTCACGTACTTGAAATTCATATATAGGTTGCTTGTATTTATTCACCTTTGCATCCCAACCGGTAATTACTTCCCAGTTATATGGATCAAGGTCTTTTAATGATTTGTTGAATTGTGCAATAAGAAGATTCATAAAATCTGCATCGTCTACTAAAACGAGAGATAAAATGTACTCTTCATTTAATCCTTTATCGGTAATTAAACGCTCTCTGTTTTCTGCAGCAGGTGCGTTTTCGTTTTGATCTATTAAAGTTTGTACAGTTTGAAAAACACCATATAATTTTTGTGCCACGGTAGACTGTGTAGCAGCAGTATTATCATAAGCTCTATTACTTTCGGCTATCTCGCTTAGGTAACGTGTTCTAGACGGTGGAATAACAAATATCTTTTCACTTTGTGCTTTGTTAAGCTCATTTTTAGAACTTAAATCCACACCTGTTTTCTCAGTTACCTCAGCCATTAACGCTTCATATAACGCATTCATTCCTGGATCGTTAAATTGGCTTGCTATAGTTCCATGCACTGGAAGAGTTGCTGGATCTGTTTCCCAAAGATTATGATTGCGCTGGAATTGTTTTTTTACATCACGCAGTGCGTCTAGTGAACCACGTTTGTCAAATTTGTTGATGGCTACCACATTTGCAAAATCTAGCATGTCGATTTTCTCTAGTTGTGTGGCTGCACCAAACTCTGGAGTCATTACATATAAAGACACATCACTGTGTTCTAAAATCTCTGTATCACTCTGCCCTATTCCACTTGTTTCAAGAATGATCAGGTCATATTTTGCAGCTTTTAAAACATCTACCGCTTCTTGCACATGCTTAGAAAGAGCTAAATTAGACTGTCTCGTTGCAAGAGATCTCATATAAACACGGTCGTTATTGATCGCATTCATACGTATTCTATCACCTAATAAAGCACCACCTGTTTTACGTTTTGATGGATCTACAGAGATAACACCTATATTTTTTTCAGGGAAATCGATTAGGAATCTGCGTATCAATTCATCTACTAGAGATGATTTACCAGATCCACCTGTTCCTGTAATTCCTAAAACTGGAGTTCCTGCTAGTTCTTCTGCATCGAATTTAAATTCTGCTTGGAATTCTTCATGTCTGTTTTCTGCAAGTGATATCAATCTTGCGATAGTAGGTACATGTTTCTCTTCTAATAATTCTTTTGTGGAAAGGTTTTTTCCTTGTTTCGCTTTCGCGAAAGCGGGAACAGCAACATCACATCGCTGCACAAGATCATTAATCATACCCTGCAAACCCATCGCACGACCGTCATCTGGAGCATAAATACGAGTGATTCCATAATCCATCAAATCCTTTATCTCTGACGGTAGAATTACACCACCACCACCACCAAAAATCTTGATGTGCTCTGCTCCTTTTTCTACTAATAAATCACGCATGTACTTAAAGTACTCGTTATGACCACCTTGATAAGAAGTCATCGCTATACCACTTGCATCTTCTTGAATAGCAGTATTTACCACTTCTTCTACACTTCTATCGTGACCTAGGTGAATCACTTCACAACCAGTAGATTGAATGATACGTCGCATTATATTAATAGCTGCGTCGTGACCATCAAAAAGGCTGGCAGCCGTTACTATACGTACTTTGTTTACTGGAATATATGGAGTCTGATCTTGCATTATGATTATCTCATTTTATGTGCTACAAATTTACGAAATCGATAGCGGAGTTTCTCTAGATATGATTCATTTTTAAATAGTATTAACAAAATTTATTACTTTTCATTTATACAACAACAAATCCAAACTGGATATAAACAATTAATGATGAAATTTTACGTTTAGAGATCAACTCTAAACCAACTGACTATTATGAAAAAACTACTTTTTTTACTCTCTGTATTTTTATTTATTTCTTGTGATACTTCTGAAAAGTATCAGAAAATTGCAGGAGAATGGGAATGTACTTCATGGGTTGTTGTAGCTACAGGCCAAGATAAATGTAATGACAACGTATTCTTTGATTTCAAAGCAGATAAGACATATTCTTCTAAATTAGGTAATATAAATGAAACTGGAGTTTATCAACTTGCCGAAAGAAAACTATTCTCTACAGCGGAAGGTAAAATGGAAATAGCCGTAGACATTAGTATATCTACTCAAGATACTTTACAATTTGAGATGAGTAATTTAGGACAAAAAGAGATTCTGACGTTGTTGCGTAAGAAATAACATTAAGTCTGATCTTGCATTCTAATTTTCATATTCTATAGATTCTTAAATCATCAAATCTACAATGTATCTACATACCTTATCAACTAAATACTTCCTAAATTCTATCTAATAAATCGTTTATTGTTTGTAGTTTTAATGTTCATGTGGTACCTCGTTATCTTTTCTATAATTTTTCTATTCTTGTACTTGAGGTATACCATAAAAGCACAGAAAGTAGTTTCTACCGCACTGGTTTTAAGCAAACGTCAGAAAATACTCAATTCTATTCTTATATGGACTATTCCCTTTGTCTGGTATTATCTTATGAAGGATTTTATAAGAATAGATAGACGCACCATGACTAAAAAACGTAGAGACCGACTGATAAGAAAGCAAAGTGGCGGCTTTTATGAAAGCGGTTTAGGTCATGGTGGCGGTACAGGATAACTTATATTAAACTTTTTATCTTTTCCCAAGTCTTAAACACTAGCTACCAAACCATTACAAATGAAAAATCTTTTTACTTTCATAATTCTTACATTTTTAATTACAGTCTCATGCAGTTCTACCGATGAATCCAGCGATGACCAGATAATTATAGACCCTATAGAAACCAGTTACTTCCCTCCATTAACGGGAGATATATGGGAATCTACTTCTTCTACAAATTTACAATGGGATAGTCAGAAACTTACCGATCTCAATACATTTCTAGAAACTAATGAAACGCGAGCCTTTATAGTTCTAGTAAATGGTAAAATAATTGTTGAAGAATACTGGAATACCGATTTAACTGGACAGCCGTTTGATAAGGATAGTAGCTGGTACTGGGCAAGTGCTGGTAAATCTCTTGCAGCAACTGTGGTCGGTATCGCACAAGAAGAAGGGTATTTAAATATAAATGATAAAACGTCTGACTATTTAGGTAATGGATGGACTAACATGCCACAGAATAAAGAAGACTTAATTACTATTAAAAACAGTTTAACACAAACCACTGGTATTGATTACAATGTAACAAACCCTGACTGTACAGCACCAGCATGTTTTGATTATTTAACAGATGCAGACGGTCAGTGGTATTATCACAACGGCACCTATCAAATACTACACAACGTATTAGAGTCTGCTACAGGAATGACTAATAATGAATATACTACCACAGCCATAAATAATAAAATAGGAATGGACGGTCAGTGGACAGATACTGCTTTATTTGACAATCTATTTGTAAGTACAGCTAGAAGTGCAGCACGTTTCGGACTATTAACTTTAAATGAGGGAAATTGGGATGGAACAACTGTTTTAGGCGATACTAATTATGTAAATGCTATGACTAGTACTTCTCAATCCATAAATCCTTCTTATGGTTATTTATGGTGGTTAAATGGTAAAAGCTCTGTTGTTTTCCCAGGGTCAACTACATCATTTAATTCTTCTGTAACACCATCTGCACCGGTAGATATGATTAGTGCGTTAGGTAAAAACGGTCAGTTTATAGATGTTGTCCCTAGTTTAAAGATGGTTGTAATACGCATGGGAAATGAACCTTCTGGAAATTTAGTTCCAGTAATTTTTCATGATGAAATGTGGGAAAAAATTATGGAAGTGATAGATTAATAAAACAACTAAAGTTTTGTTACATACTACCTAACTCAAAGGTCTGGATACTATTTTTGATTTGATTAGAAACAGACTTTGAAAAACTACAGAAGATTTGCCAGAATAGGTATAGCAACTAAAGGTGCAGTGTTTTTATTAATGGGTATCATGGCATTAATAACAGCATTTCAACTTACCTATGCACTTAAAAGTGGTGACGATGTTCTTAAATGGATATCTCATTTAAGTTTTGGTTGGTTTTTATTATTACTTATGAGTATAGGGCTGGCCGGTTATATATTCTCTCGTTTTTACCTCACTTTTAATAAGGGTGATTATGATGGAGATGATGGTAAGCCTGCTTTCCGCAGGGTGGCTTATTTTATTAATGGTATAGGTTATTGTCTACTCTTTTTTACTTGTCTCAAATTACTATTCGGTATGCCAGATGATGATGGTAACTCGGGCTGGAAAATTATGCTACTACAGTCTATTTGGGGTAAAATAATAGTCTTTATCATTTCTATAGGACTAGCCGTTAGTGCAATTAATGAATGGTGGATATCTTTCTCTACCATGATGGATAAGATGACTCACAAAGAAAATTTAACTGACAGCCAGTACAAGTATTTAATGCTATTAGGACGTATAGGTAGATTTAGTCGTGGTGTTGTCTTTGCTGTATTTGCCTACATCTTAGGGAGATCTGCTATTTACAATATGGCAAACTTACCCAAAGGAGCCGACGCAGCATTTGCATTTATGCATGTGGAATATGGCGCTATAATAATGGGACTCACCTCTACCGGCGTTCTTTTTTACGGTTTATTCTTAATCCTTAGTTCTAAATATAGAAACATACCTATAAGATAACTCATATGGAAAATCTTGCTCCTTATAATAAAATTCACAAGACCATCTTACCGGCAGTACTTACCTTTATAGTATGCCTCATTCTTATCACGTTACTGCAGGATTATTTATTAGTAGTCGGTCCTGTCGTGCTTATCACCATAATTATAGGTTATTTCATCGCGCTACGATCGTTTAATCAAAATTCAAATGCGTTCTATGATACTAGTTTTCTATATCTAATTGATAAAAGGGGAACTCATAAAATAAATCTTGCCAATATAAGCAGTATTACCACAACACCTTCTGGTATTAAAATTATGGGATTTTTACTGTACAGTTATACCATTTATTATAACGGCGATAGAAATAATCTAAACTCTTATTCTTTTATGGTTAGTACAGCAAACTCAAATATCGAGGCATTTGAAAAGCACATGGCTCATTGCTACCCTAATACTAGAATAGATTCATTTTAGTTTTTATAATCTCGCTTTCGCGAAAGCGGAATTTTAACACAACCATCCTACCCTATATCATTTTATAACTAAACAACTCATGTGAAAGGTTTTTCTTACTGAAATCACAGTGGAATCAAGAGAAAGTGTTAGGAAACGTTATAAATCTTCACAAAAAATTAAGATTTGAAACTTCTATCTTCACACACTGTATGAAAAAGAACTTTATCACCTCTATCATTGCGCTATTATTCCTATCAACTGCGGTTGCACAAGAAAATAGACTCGCTCACAAACAGCCCAATACTGCTGAAATTTATCACAACATTGAAAAACTAGGTTTTCTAGGTACTGCTTTATTTATAGCAGCTCACCCAGATGACGAGAACACGCGGCTTATCTCCTGGCTAGCAAATGATAAAATGGCACGCACTGCCTATTTATCATTAACTCGTGGAGATGGTGGGCAAAATTTAATAGGTCCACAACTGCGTGAACAATTAGGTATGATACGTACTCAAGAATTGTTAGAAGCTAGAAACATCGATGGTGGGCAACAGTTTTTTACACGTGCCAATGATTTTGGTTATTCTAAACATCCTGATGAGACCTTAGAGATATGGGATGAGCAAGCCGTTATGGAAGACATGGTACGCATTATCAGAGATTTTAAACCAGATGTAATAATCAATAGATTTAACCACCGTACTCCTGGAACTACTCATGGACATCATACAACCAGCGCCATGTTAAGTATGAAAGTTTTTGATCTCGCAGCAAATAAAAACAGTTATCCTAATCAGTTAGAAGGTCTAGATACCTGGCAGGCGCAACGTGTATTTTTTAATACCAGCTGGTGGTTTTATGGTAGTCAAGAGGCATTTGACGCTGCAGATAAAACCAACTTATTAGAAATAGAAGCAGGAACTTATTATCCTTATAAAGGTTTATCTAACAGCGAGATCGCAGCTCTAAGTAGAAGTCAGCATAAATCACAAGGTTTTGGTAGTACGGGATCTCGTGGTTCACAAACAGAATATTTAGAATTTTTAAAAGGCTCTTTCCCGAGTGACAAATCAGATTTGTTTTCTGGTATAAATACGACTTGGACCAGAGTAAAAGGTGGTAGTCGTGTACAGACTTTGCTTAATTCTATTATCGCAAATTATAACTTTAAAAAACCTACAGAGAGTATTCCTGCCCTGTTTGAGTTGAGAAGTAAAATTGAAAAATTAAAAGAAGATCACTGGAAAAACATCAAACTAGCAGAATTAGATCAGGTCATTCTAGATATTACAGGTGTATATCTAGAGGCGAGCATTAATACAGCTACAGCTACTGCAGGAGAAAATCTGAAGGTAAAAGTGGAAATGACTAATCGTTCTAATCAAAATTATGAGGTAACTCTTTTACCTAATAAGTTAATGGAGGTAGATAAAAGTCAAGTATCGCTAAATGCAGCAAAAAGTTTTACCCTAGATGCTACTTTAAAGATACCAGCAGTTTATGAGGCTAGTTCTCCTTATTACTTGAAAGAAAAATCTACCTTAGGTATGTATCAATTTAAGGATAGAACCTTAACTGGTAAACCAGAAACTGGTGCTGAATTTGTAATACGCACTATTCTTAAAATAAACAACACAGAGTTATATAGAGAAATCCCTATCATACATAAACGCACTGACCCTGTACGCGGCGAGGTTAATGAACCTTTTCACATCGTTCCAGAAGTTGCCGTAAGTATCGAGAATCCTGTTTATGTCTTTTCTGGAAATTCTACCCAACCTATTCAAGTTAGCGTAAAAGCTAATAAAGCATTATCAACAGGTACCTTAGAATTATGTCACCCTGATGGATGGAATATTACACCTAGAGATTTTAATCTAACTGAACTTAAAAAAGGAGAAGAAAGAACATTTATTTTTAATGTACAGCCACCTAAAAATGCGTCTAGAGGTGTTGTATCTGGACTAGTTAAAATAGGGGCAAAAACCTACTCTCAAGAAGTAATTAAAATAGATTATGATCATATTCCTGACCAGCAATTAGTAAGAAACAATGAATCTCAAGTAGTAAAACCAGGTCTAGTAAATAGCGCGCGCACCGTTGCTTATATTAATGGTGCTGGTGACGACGTTGCACAAGCTATAGAAGCTATAGGTAGCAAGGTGTTTAAATTTGAACCTAATGAAGTACCTAACGACCTTTCTAAATATGACGCGGTAGTAGTAGGTATTAGAGCTTTTAATGTTGCAAAAGAAGACATGGCAGCTTTACAACCTAGACTCGATACCTATGTAAAAAATGGTGGTACCTTAATGATGCAGTACAATACTAATAGAAGAATTAGTCCAGATGCATTGGGGCCTTTACCTATTACGCTTTCGCGAAAGCGAGTGACCGATGAAAATGCAACAGTAACCATATTAAAACCTCAACATAAAATCATGTCTGCACCTAATGCGATAACTTCTAAAGATTTTGAAGATTGGGTACAAGAACGAGGTCTTTATTTCCCTACAAAATGGGATGCTGCCTTCACACCTATTTTAGGAATGCACGATAAGCAAGAAGAAATGACTACGGGAAGTCTTATTGTTGCAGAATATGGTGATGGACATATTATCTACACCGGATTAAGTCTCTTTAGAGAATTACCTGCTGGTGTTTCTGGAGCTTATAAATTACTGGCAAATATGATAAGTCTAGGAGTAGAAAATCAACCTATTGAAAACAAAGATGGCCAAAGAAAACTCTAAAAAATGGAACCGTGTGTATGCACTGGTGATTATAGCAAACCTAGTTTTTGCAATTTTGTTTTACATTTTAAGCTCAGTTTATGGAGGTAATTGATTGGTTCATACTAGTAAGTACTCTAGCGTTTATAGTCCTTTATGGTGTTTATAAAACAAGAGGAAGACAAACCAGCGAAGAGTATATAAAAGGTGGAGATGCCCGCTGGTGGACTGTAGGTCTATCGGTAATGGCCACACAGGCTAGCGCTATTACATTTTTGAGTACGCCTGGACAGGCTTATACAGACGGTTTAGAGTTTGTGCAGTTCTATTTTGGTTTACCTATAGCTATTATTATCATATGCGTCACCTTTATACCTATTTATCACAGGCTTAAAGTTTATACCGCTTATGAGTTTCTAGAAAAGCGATTTGATTTAAAAACAAGATCGTTAGCTTCTATATTATTCTTAATACAACGTGGTCTTGCAGCAGGAATTACGATTTATGCACCTGCCATAATACTAAGCGCTGTACTGGATTGGGAATTAAAATACTTAAATATAATTATAGGTATTCTGGTTATTATTTATACTGTTTCTGGTGGTACAAAGGCCGTTAATGTGACTCAAAAACAGCAAATGATAATTATCATGGCTGGTATGGTTACCGCATTTGTACTTATAGTAACACAACTACCAGATAATGTAAGTTTTGATAACGCGCTTACTATGGCTGGTAGTGCTGATAAAATGAAAGTCCTTGACTTTGACTTTTCTCTTAACGATAGGTATAACGTATGGAGTGCTTTATTTGGTGCTACATTTTTAATGCTTAGTTATTTTGGTACCGACCAGTCACAAGTACAACGTTATCTCTCTGGTAAATCTATAAAGCAAATGCGTATAGGACTACTTTTTAATGGATTACTTAAAGTACCTATGCAGTTCTTTATACTCATGGTAGGTGTGATGGTATTTGTATTTTATCAATTTAATTCTACACCTCTTAACTTTAATCCTGCGGCAGAAAAAACTGTTAAAGAAAGTCTATATGCAGGAGAATACAGCAGACTAGAATCGAGTCATGAAGAAATCCTGAATGAAAAACAGGAAGTTCAAAAAAATTATGCAGCAGCTTTGAGCACCTCTTCTGAAGATGTAGGTAATTATGAAATTGCTTTAGATTATCTAAGAACACAAGAAGAAACCAATAGACAAAAAGCAAGAGAATTAATTAATAAAGCAGACGAAGGTATTGAGACTAATGACAAGGACTTTGTCTTTATTCATTTTATATTAAATCATTTACCTAAAGGCTTAATAGGGCTTTTACTAGCTGTTATCCTGAGTGCTGCTATGAGTTCTACCGCGTCAGAATTAAATGCATTAAGCTCTACTACTGCTGTAGATATTTATAAAAGATATAGCACAAAAGAAAAAGATGACGACCATTATGTAAACATGAGTAAATGGTTCACGCTTATGTGGGGAGTTATAGCCATAGGGTTTGCTAGTTTTGTATCGTTATTTGATAACCTCATACAGTTAGTTAATTTTATAGGTTCTATATTTTACGGTACTATTTTAGGGATATTCTTGGTTGCTTTTTACTTTAAAAAAATCAAAGGTCAAGCTATTTTTATTGCTGCATGCATTTCTCAAGTAATTGTTGCCACTTGTGCTATACTTCATGAATTTGTAGAAGGAATAGAGATATTGCCTTTCTTATGGTTGAATCCGTTAGGTGCTATTCTTACTATTACCCTAGCCTTAATTATAAGCTCGGTGAATAAAGAAGATAATAGTATTTTTGAGTTTCAAAAGAATTAAAGCATGAACAAGTATTTCTACCACGATGGTTTTAGAGAATTCGGTCCTTTTACACCACAAGAATTACTCGATAAAAATATACGTCCTGATTATAAGTTAAGACTAGATGGAACGTCAGAATTAAAGCCTGCTAGAGAGGTTATAGAGGTTGCTAATTTATTTAAGCAAAAACAAAACACCCAACAGCAACCGTATCAAAATACTACTCACATACCCCAACAGCCTAATTCTGTAAGTAATAATCAACAAGCGGCACCACAAACATTTGAGCGTGACTTAAGTTTTGAGCAACAAAGTTATCAAGGAACTCAAAATAATTCTAGTAATCAAATTAACTATACTGCAGCACCACAATCTGTAGGATGGCGACCTAAACTGTTACTAGCGATTATTTCTTTCTGGTTGTTCGATAACTTATTGGATTGGTTATTTACATCATTATCGATAGAATTTTGGCATGGTCCAGGACAGGCTATTCGTATTTTTATAAACATTCTTTTTGCTTTTATACCTTTACTATTAGCTATATGTATCAAAAAATCTAGCTTGCGTATTATAGCTATAGTATTTGCTGTAATCATCGTCATCAGCCAGTTAGTACGCCAGGTATACTGGTTAGTTAATTAATTAACTGATTCATTTATAACTTATAAAAGCCGTTTGATAGTATTATCAAACGGCTTTTATATTTCACAACCTTTGTGTATGTAACAGTAGAAGTCTATCATAAAACCCATCTCTCCTATTGATAACATTTAGATCTAGCTATCAGATAGTTCTTACTCCTACTTTGAATAGATGAATAAAAATAATCCTGTAAGACATAAAAAAACCGCCTAGAAATATTCTAGACGGTTTCGTGTGCGTTTCGCTTTCGCGAAAGCGGTGGCTATTCCAAATTAAAATTTATATTCTAAGCTAGTAGTTAGCCTAAATTCTGACGGTGTACTTATATTGTCAGCCTCATAAGGCTTTACATGATAATAAATTGATGGCTCTACATTAAAGTAAAACTTTTTATATAGCTTAAATCGAGCTGGCAAGGAAAGGTGTGCAGATACTCCAAAATCAAATAACGTATTAGACTCTCCTACCTCTAGATCTCCCACGTTTGATTTAAATGTAATACTATCTTCTAATAATACTCTAGACTGAACACCTACCATTAATCCTAAGTCTAGCTTTTCCTTATACAACGAATAACGTAATTGAAAAGGAAACTCGATATAGGTAAACTCTTGAAAAATGTCTATATCTGTAGCAGTACTTAAGTAATCGCTTACATCTATTGGATTTGCTTTATAACTAACATATTGCAGACGTTCTAGATTTATCGCTGAGTTTTCTAACTGTGTCGTCTGTCCATACTTAATATAATTGACACCTACTCTTAAGGTATACTTAGTATCCTGTATACTATGATGCAAAGCTATACCATAATTTAAGTTGTAATCTCTATCTACTTGATTCCCGTCTAGTCTATTATCTATTAAAGATGATTTACCGAAATTATCATAAGAGTTAACTATCCCAGAAACACTTACACTCCATGGGCTTACATACGGTTTAGTTATAGTGTCTTTCTTTCTTTCTTTTTTATTTCGCTTTCTTTTCTTCTTTTGTTTCTCCTTTTGATTAACCGATAAAGAATCTTCTACAGCTGCATCTGTATTTGTAGTATTTTTTAAAATCAACGCGTTTTCTATATCTGAAAAACTTCGTTTAGTATTCAAATCCTCTTTTATAACACTAGAATCCTCATCACCCAAATTAGGTTGATTATATTCATTTTGATCCTCATGAATGGACATAGCTATGCTAGAATTAGTTGCTATAGGAGCACTAGATCTTGAATATGAGTTGGAATTATTTTGAGAATAAGAAGCTGCTTCAGTATTTGTATTTGCATCATGATCCATAACAACGGCAACTGCATGGTTATAAGAATCAGACACACCTGATAGGTGATTACTACTATTTAAAGAATTATCAGTAGTTTCTTTTAACAGGTAGTCAGGATCTTCATTTTCAAGCGTTTGTTTTTCTGAAATAGAACTTTCTACATTAGTCTCCTTACTAGTTACTTCCTGTCTAGAATTATATATTGATGAGAAGTGATAAAAACTACCACCCAATAAAATACCTATAAGTAATGTACCTACAGTCCCGTACCAAAACCAAAAAGGTAATATTCTTCTTTTCTTTTTTTCTTGTAAACTTTCTTCCAGTCTATCCCATAACTGCTCGCTAGGAGTAACATTCAATGAGTCCAACTGGTTTTTTATTACAGAGCCTATTTCTTTCTTAGTTCCCATAAGATCCATTTTTTGAGTTAACATTTAATTTCTGAAGATTTTCTTTAAGGATAACCTTTGCTCTATGTAAATTAGACTTTGACGTACCTATTGTTATATCAAGCATTTCAGAAATTTCTTTATGTGTATAATTATCCATTTGGTATAGATTAAAGACCATTCTATATCTATCTGGAAGATTTTGCACTGCATTAAGTATTACTTGTAAAGAAGTTTGATCTAGAGTTGTCTCCTCCACCATCACGTCTTCAGTTATTTCTTCATTGATAAGCACGTTAAATTTAGATTGCTTTTTAAATGAAGTAATCGCTTTATTAATGACTATACGTTTCATCCATCCTTCAAAACTGCCTTTACCTTTGTACTTTTTAATAGTAGTAAAAATAACCATGAAAGAATCGTGCAGGTTATCCTCTGCCTCTTCTCTATTTCTGCTGTACTTTAAGCTAAGAACAAAGAGTCGGTCTTTATAGATATTATAGAGCTCTTTTTGAGCTCTAATATCATCCTTTTTACATAATTTGAGAAGTTCGTTTAATTTCAAGATTGGTTATTCAAATAGATTATAAATGTAATTATACTTATAAGTATGGAACAGTTAAAAAGGTTGCGTTTAAAAATAAAAAACCGCCCAGAAATATTCTGGACGGTTTGATGTATGTTTCGCTTTCGCGAAAGCGGTATGTAATAAAAGATAATTACATCTTTGCGCCCCATTCTTTAAGGCTGTCTTCATTTAGTTTTACATAGTCAGCATTCTTAGCTTTTTTTGCTAATTCTAATGATGTCTTTGCACTCGCAATTGCTGCAGATTTGTTACCCATCTTTGCCTCGATAAGAGATTTTCTTCTGTGCATCCAGAATGCGTCTGGATTTGCTTCTACTGCTTTTGTAATCCACTGGTGAGCTTGTGGAAGGTCTTTATTTGCATCTAAGTAAAATGTAGCAGCGCTATAATAATCGTTTGCAGCTGGTCCTGCCATTACTTTATCAATACTAGCTTGCGTTTTTGCAGCTGTAGGTACTGTAAATGGAACAGCAACCATAGTCTCATCCCACATCATTTGTAAGTGAGCACCATCCATAGTAAGCTCGTTAATTGCCATAGTCCAGCTTTCTTGAGCATTTTTAAGTTTAGAAACCTCTACTGTAGTGGTAGCAACAACTTTAGAATCATCCCATTTTCCTGGTGTACCCCAGTTAGATGTGTCGCTATATAACATTACTGTCCATTCTTTTTTACCTGGCTTTGTAAAAACAGCATAAGTTCCTGCCTTTACATCAGTTCCTGCAAAATTAACATCGTCTGAAAAAGTTATTTTAGAGTTAGCGTTTGCGCCGGTTCTCCATAATGTCTCAAATGGTACTAAATCACCAAAGATATCTCTACCTCTTTTAGCTGGTCTAGAATAATCTAAAGTAACCTCTGTAAGTCCTACAGTTTGTACTGTTTTTGCACTAGGGCTAGGTTGTGGAGCTTCGATCTGAGCGTTAACTGTTGTAGCCACAAGCATTAAGCTCAAAACAAATAATAATTTTTTCATTGTGATAATTTTTAATATTTAAGTCTGTAAATTTCGATGATTTAGTCTTTTAGAAATGTTAGAGTTTTCTTAACTAACACCTTTTGCACTAGAGAAAAAGATCATTTTTATAGCCACTATAATTAGTATAACTCCAAATATCTTTTTCAATAATTGTTGATCAATGTTAAGAGCTAACTTAGACCCAAAGTAACCACCTATTACAAAGGTAACTGCGATAAAAGGGACATAACGCCAGTCTAGACCTTCATTAACTTGTAATCCATTTTTATGGTATGTATAAGCAGCAAGTAATGTAACTGGGACTGCTAGAACTGCTAGACTCATTCCCTGCGCCTGGTGCTGGCTATATCCTAAAAACCAAATAGCGAGTGGTACCATAATAACACCACCACCTACTCCTACACTTCCACTTAAAAATCCTGCTAGTAAACCTAATAACAATAAGAGCAATATAATTTCTAACGTCATTTTTTTTCTTTTCATATTTATAATAAAGGAGCCCACAATCGACAAAAAGACTCTTTGATTTTATTCCATTTATTTCTTTTAAGCCATTTATCTATGACCACTTCTTCACAGTGTTCTAGATCTAACTTAAACTGATTGTTCAATTCATGAGATATTTCTTTGTCAAAAATAAGTGCATTAATCTCAAAATTGATGTCAAAACTGCGATAATCCATATTTGAAGTCCCTATTGTTGAGAATTCCTCATCTACCACCATGGTTTTTGCGTGCAACATACCTTTATGGTACCAGTAAATTTTTGCACCACTTTCTAATATTTCTCTAAAATAAGAACGACTGGCAAATCTTGCTGCCCAACTATCTCCTTTTTTAGGCACCATAATCTCTACTTCTATTCCTGCTCTCGCAGCACTTTTTAATGCTGTTAAAATAGCCTCATTAGGAATAAAGTAAGGTGTGGTAATTTTAATATTATGACTAGCCGTAGTAATGGCTATAAAAATAGCTTCCATAATATTAGCCCAATCGGTATCTGGACCGCTAGCCGCTATTTGAACTGCTTTATTTACTTTTTCATCTATCTCTGGAAAATAGCTGTCTGGCAACTCAATGATGGTTTTTTCATTTATATGATCGCTAACAAAATACCAGTTAAGCAACCACTGCGCTTGCATGGTTTTTACAGCGTGTCCTTCTATTCTTAAATGAGTATCTCTCCAGTAATCCTCACTAGAGTCATCTACTGTATTTACATAATCATCACTTACATTTACACCACCTAAATAGCCTATGTGTCCATCTACGATACATATTTTGCGATGGTCTCGATAGTTAGCCTTACGAGTAAAGTTAGAAAATATAACAGGCATAAATGCATGAAAATCAATTCCGGCTGCTCGCATTTCAGCTTTTGCCTTACGGGATAAATCGCTACCTACCGAGTCGTAGATAAGCTTTACTTCTACGCCTCTTTTTCTAGCATCTATCAATTTATTTATAAATGCATTACCTATAAGGTCGTCTTTAATAATAAAGTACTCGAGGTGTATATGATTTGTAGCCTTATCTAAGTCTTCAAAAATGTATTTAAAGGTGTTCTCTCCGTTAATAAGAACTTTAAGGTCATTTTTAAGAGTTAATGAAGACGATTGATTTTGATTTAATAACCTGACTAGCTTTACACGATTATCTAAAAAATCATCTTCGTACTCTGATAATTTTTGATCTGATAGATGTAAACGTTTCTCCCATGATTTAATTAGGTGATGTCCTGCTAGATCTTTGCGCTTAAAAATTTTAGACTTTCTATATTCCATTCCAAAAAAGTAATAGATCGCAAGACCTACAAATGGAAATGTGATAAGGAATAGTAAAGAAGATAGCGTCTTTCTAGGGTTTTGATTGCTACGTATTAGAAAAAAAGCTGCACCTAATGCAACCACATAATTTATAATTAGTAGCTCCATGAACCAGTTAGAGAGAAACCAGTCTAACATAATTTAGTTATAATATCCCTCTTCAGGAATTTGGATTAAGTATTCTTTACCTGATTTGTTATTCAGTTTAGGCTCTCTTAACCACGGATTGTGAATTTTAAGAATTTTATAGTTGATGTTGTTAGCTTTCGCGAAAGCGGAAAGGTCATCTACCTGATAATCTACTAAAACATTCTTAGTAGGTATGGTGTCATAACCATGACTAGGATCTACATTAAAACCAAAGATTTTAGGATTTTTCAAGATCTCTTTAATAGCTAATATTCTGAAAACATATCTACCTGTTTCTTGACCTAAAAGTAGGTCATAGTAACTAGAAACATCTTGGGCATTTAATTGTTTATTAATACCTCCATTACCTGCGTTATAAGCGGCACCTGCAAGTGTCCAACTGCCAAATTTTTCTTTGCTTTGTTTAAGATAATCACAAGCCGCCTTAGTAGCCATTTCTAGGTGGTAACGCTCATCCACGTTATCATTAACCTCTAGACCTAGTTCTTTTCCTGTACCTCTCATGATTTGCCAGAAACCTTTTGCTCCTGCTGGAGATGTAACGTTTTGTAATCCACTTTCTATAACTGCTAGATATTTAAAATCATCTGGCACACCATTTTCTGCTAGAATAGGTTCTATAATAGGAAAGTATTTTTGAGCTCTTTTTATAAGTAAAATACCGTTAGATTGCCAGTAAGTATTTACTAAAAACTCTCTATCTACTCGTTCTCTTATATCTGGCTGGTGCAATGGCACAGCCTCTCCTGCAAAGTCTAGACTCTTAGGCAATTGTACACTGTACACGTTATAATCTTCTACTCTTTTATCGTTATCATTACTTTTATAACTGGTGGCAGCTGTTGTTGTACTTTGTGAATTTGTGGTGCTAGATGCACTGCTAGAATCACCATCCTGTTGTATGGCACCTATGGTGAATAAAAAAACAACTGCGATTCCTGCTCCTAAAAATATCTTTTTCATATCTAACTATAATTATGGGTTAAAGATATAAAACATGCGAGTATTAAAGCATTACAAACAGTTAAGCTTTATAATATTTTAAGAAAGTATGATATCTGGTAAATGTTCATTGAACCACCTAAATCTATTAATAATCATAATGTGTGTACCACCGGGCACGATAATACAGTCCTTTATATATTTAATAGGAAAAATGGGATCTTCATCACCATGAATGTGTATGGAATTTAAAAGTGGCTCTTCTTGTTCCCAATTTAAGATAGTATCTAGGGCCCAATTAAGGTATATTCTATTATTAACTGACAGGTATTTTTTATAAAGTTCTATCTTTTTAGGTGCAAAACCAGGATTATATTTAACGAGTAAATCAAAATTTTCTACTAGTCTAGTAGGTAATATTTTATGAAGTCCAGTCGCTTTAGAAAAACGCATTCTTCTTGGAAATTCTTTCTTTGATTTAACAGTAGATATTAAAATAACTTTTTCTACATCTATCTGTTTGGCCATTTCTTGAACTATAACACCACCAAAGGAAACCCCTATCAACACTGGACTTTCATGCTTAACATGCGTTAACAACCTCGTAACATAATCCCTCAGAGGTTCTTTCACTTTAGGGATAATCCATTCTAGTTTATGGACGGTAAAATCTTTCTCTGGTAATTTTAAATTTTCAAAAATTAATGGAGAAGCTGCCATACCTGGCATTAAATAAACATGCTTCATAATTTAAGGAAACGCTATCATTTCAGCGCTTTAACATTTTTAATGGTTTTATGACACAAATTTTAAGGTATCTTTACAAGATATTAAGTAAAAATTTTTACTCACGACACTAATCAGCCATAAAGTTAACTTTAAAATATTAGTGCTTATCTATTTTTTAGATATTAAATGAGTTAAAAAAAAGAATATGGAACCTTCTACTACTCTAGAAATTACTGACAATGCTTTTTTGCGTCAGTATGAATGTCGCAAAGGCGATATTTTTGCAAAAATTGAATATTCTCAACAAGAGAGAAAAATATTCTTAACTAAATACATTGTACCAGAAGATCTGGAGGATGATTTAGATTTTAGAAACGAATTCTTAACCGGCGTTTTTGATAACATAAGAGATGAAAAAGAACTAAAAGTTGTTCCTACACATCCTAAAATTGCAGGTTTTGTTCGTAAATTTAGAAACAAATATAAAGATATGCTACCGGTAGGAATAGCTATCTAAAGATTTTACCCCAATAATTATTTAGAATTTAAAGGCTTTTACTTAGGTAAGAGCCTTTATTAGTACATTCTTATTCTAATGAAGACGTTGCCATTCTAATCTAGCTTTTTCTAGATCTTCTGGCACATCGATGCCTATACTCAAGTGACTAGTAGGAATCATCTTAATTTTTTTACCGTGTTCTAGATATCTTATACATTCTATCTTTTCAGATAATTCTAGCGGTGTAGGCGACTGATTATAAAAATCTAATAAAGCACTTTTTCTAAAAGCATAAATACCTATGTGTTTATAAACAGGCTCTTTAACAGCTTTGTCTCTAGGAAAAGGAATCACAGAACGTGAAAAATAAAGAGCATTACTATTCAAATCTGTTATTACCTTTACATTATTAGGGTTTTCAATATCCTCTATTTCAGTAATTTCATGCATTAATGATGCTAGTGAGATCTCCTGATCCTTATCGTTTTCAAAAACCGCAATCAGTTTTTTAAGATCTGTTTGATTTGTAAACGGCTCATCGCCTTGTACGTTAATCACTATATCTGCCTCATAGCTCTCTACAGCCTCTGCAATGCGGTCACTACCAGTTTCATGGTTTTTTTGAGACATTACTGCTTCTCCACCGTTACTAATAATCTCGTTATAAATCACATCACTATCTGTCGCAACAAGAACCTGATCAAATAATCCAGTATGCAATGCAGCCTCATACGTGCGCATGATAACTGTTTTACCACAAAGGTCTTTCATTAATTTACCAGGAAATCTACTGGCTTCAAAACGTGCTGGAATTACGGCTATTTTTTTCAAAAGATATTTTAAAATTTAAAACAATAGAAATTACTTATTTTTAATAAGAACTCCTTCATTACGAAACAAAGTTACTATTTCTTCTGTCTTATCTCGCTCTAAAACGTAAAGAGTCCTACGTGCTCTGTTTTTTAATTTTATTGCTAGTCCTATAGAATTATTGCCTTTACTATAAATGAGGTATTTAATTTCAGATAAAGCTATTTTAGACTTTCCTGTTAAAAGAAAAAAATTAAAAATAGCTAGAATAGGAAATATGATTAATGGAGTAACAGTTAACCAATTTAATTCATCAAAATTTAAATAATTTATAACAGCTAAAAATATCATTAATAAATTAATTACCTGAAAGATAACTAGTTGCTTCTTAACATTATCTTCTATTTCAAAAAGCTGTAAATCTTTATCATAATTGATTTGAGAAATTTGATAACTGAATAAATCTTTAAGTTTAGATAACATTTGACAATTGAATTTTATAAATATTTCTTTTCATTTTAAAACCAAGATGATTTCTCTTTAATCTCTATACCATGACTTTTAAAAAGCTCTACTTGTTCATCAAATTGCGATAAATTATAGTGATATAATACTCTACGCCTTTTATTATTTAACCTGATACTTCCTGTAGCACTGGTTGTAGACTTGCGATAGCTTACCGATTTAATCTGGTCTAGAGGTATGGTTGCAGACGTGTTATGATTTACAAAACCTAAAATCAACATAGATGTAAAAAATATAGCAAGTACTAAATAAAATAAATTGAGATTATCAGATTTAAAATATCCTAAAAGCGAGAAAAACAGCATACTTATAGACAGTATTCTCAACATCCAGACTTGCCCCTTTGCATGATCATCTATTTCAAAACATTGCCTGTCTAGATCAAAGGCTATTGTAGAATTCTTATCTGTAAATAGTTTTTTGACGCTTTTAAACATTTTTTTTATTATCACTTTTAATAATTGAGCGGTACTAGTGGCAATATACTTTCTACTCTCTTGACCTCAAAATCGTTCTCTTCCATGAATTGCACAAAATTTAAACGATGTGCTTCATGATTAAAAATGACGTTACGATACTTGCCGTTTTTTAGTCTAATCATAGTTTGTTTTACTCTTTTATTATTTCTAAATAAAAGATAATCTACCTCTACCCTTTGTATTTCATTCTTTAATGTATGAGTTTGAAACATAACCACTATTACTATGGTTGAAAATAACAATAACGCATAACTGAATATTTTAAAATACATACCCCAGTTATTCACTGTCAGTAATAGATTAAGACTTCCGAAAAACATTAAGCAAATGCTCAACCAAAATCTATTTTTTACATTATCATTTATTAAAAGTGCTTTTTTATCTTCACTAAATCGATAAACAGCATTTTTAGGTCTCAAGAATTTAAACATATCTATTTGTTAGTTTTAACTCGCTTTCGCGAAAGCGGAATTATCATAAAACACTATCTATTAATAACGACTTCTTGCTTTTTCTTATTAAAAATTCTCTTATACAACTTTCTAATACCTATCAATAGGAAGAACACAATTACGACAGCTAGTGGTGCAAATATTATAGAGACTAAGGATAGCATGCCACTAAAACCAGCCTCGGCAGTGCTTACTATGGGATTTGCAAAACCTCCTGTTGTAGAAGTACTCATTGCTCTAGCTCCAGATGTGGTGGTAGAAATAGCGGCTGCAGTACCACCACCTGCGATAATAGCCATAGTCCATGTAAAAACTGGATTCATATCTCCCATGACACTTACCATTACCGCAGTACCTGCTATGGCGGCTAGCGGCACAGAAATAGTGTCTAGCAAATTATCTATATAAGGTATGTAATATGCAAGTATCTCCACTATTGCGGCTACTCCTAGTACGATCACAGCGGTAAGACTACCTGCCCACTGCCAGCTCTCATTAAGTGGTATGACGTCAAAGTAAGCTGCGAGACTTGCACATAGTAATGGTATAAAAACTCTAAAACCAGCACTAGCGGCTAGTCCTATACCTAAACAAATGCTAAAAATAATTTCAAACATATTAATCCTCTATAAAATGATCGTTTTTAAAACCTATAAGATACAAATTTGTTTTGGCACGTGTCACTGCCGTGTACAACCATCTTAAATATCCTTTATCTGGTCCGTCTGGTAAATAGGGTTGTTCTATAATCACGTTTTCCCACTGTCCACCTTGCGACTTATGACAGGTTATCGCATATGAAAATTTAACCTGTAAGGCATTAAAGAAAGGATTTTCTTTTATCTCTTTGTACTGTTTATATTTAGGCAACTTTAAATAATCCATACGCACTTCTTGATAGAGTTTATTGCTCTCTTCATAAGTAAGCGATGGAGTTTCTGATGTTAATGTGTCTAGTAAAAGTACGGTTTCAAATTCTTTCATATTAGGGTAATCTACCATTCTCACCTTTACCTCTGCAAAATGAAAGCCATAAATGTTTTTAAAAGCAAAAATTTCTAAAACCTCTACAATATCACCATTTGCAATAAAACCGGCATCGCTAGATGGTTGCAACCAGTGATAGTTATTCTTTACTACCATTAAATAGTCCCCAGGCGATAGCTCGTTTTCATTAAATAGAATGCGAGACCTTATTTGTTCATTATAAAGATTTGCTCTTTTATTAGAACGTACGATTATAGCCGTCTCTTCATGTCCATGAAAATCATAAGCACTATTGATAGCATCCATAATTTCATGACCATCTATAAGCCTGTTAATGTCTGTAAATCTTTCTACGTCAAATTTAAAGTCAAAGTTCTCCTCTAGAATATGATTACGTATAGTAGTCGCATTGAGTAAAATACCAGAGTTCTCACTTTGTCGTTTTACCTCGTCTAATTCTATTTCTGTGACTTCTTTTAAATAACGCTGTTCTATAAGCTGGCTGTCTAGCGCAGGAGAGACATCTAGTTTAACAGGCGGTAATTGAGCCGTATCTCCTATAATCATTAATTTACAGTTCACACCACTATATACATATTCTATAAGGTCGTCTAATAAAGAACCATTACCACCGAACATTTTATTCTCTGCAGCAACATCAGGAATCATCGATGCTTCATCAACAACAAATAATGCGTTGCGATGCTTATTTTGTTTTAAAGTAAACTGTACTCCACCGCTTCCTTGTCCCTTAGGATAGTAAATTTCTCTGTGAATGGTTGCTGCTTGTTTATTTGCATAATTACTTATCACTTTTGCAGCTCTACCAGTCGGTGCTAGAAGAACACAATTCATTTTGAGCTTCCAAATACTCTTAACAATCGTACTTGTTAAGGTAGTTTTACCTGTACCGGCATAACCACGCAACATAAATAACCGATCTTTATTTTTATCTAAAATAAAATCGGCCAGATACTCTAGCGCTCTATCTTGCTCATTTGTAGGTTTAAACGGAAAATCTAATAGTAATACTTTGTAAAATTCTTGTGGTGTCATTGCAAATTGTGGAAAACTGAGTATAAACTTAACTCAAATTTCATATCTCAAGCTAGGATGAGTGAAAAAAAATTGTAGATTTGTTTGCTTTGAAAAATAGCATTAAACCATTAATAGTATGTTCAATTTAATTATATCAGTTGTTTTAGGTCTAATAGTACTAATCCTACTAGCCGTATTCATAAACAAGATTCCTAAAAAGTTTCACCCTATCATTATCATCGCCTTATTAGCGGTAAGTGGATTCTTTGGGTACAAACTTTACAAATCTATCGAAGAGCCAGTAAAATTTGCCGAAGCAAAAGAAGAACGCTACATGCAAATAGTTAGTCAACTAGTAAAATTACGTGAAGCACAAAATGCTCACAAATCAATTACTGGTACGTATTCAAATGACATTAACAAACTAGCTCGTTTTGTAGACACCGCAAAATTTGCACTTACTCAAAAACGTGATAGTACTGTAATTGATGAAGAGCGTAACCTTAAATTTAGACTACGTGCAAATGACCCTAATGGTTATAAGAAAGAAATTACAATAACAGACACATTAGGATTTACATCTGTAAAAGATTCTCTTTTCAGAGATGTAGATGTTTCTCAATTATTAAAGTATCAAGTAGCTGGAACACCTGGTTCTATAGAGCTTAAAACTGATGTAGTAATAGACAAAGAGAATAGAGTTCCTGTTTTCCGTGCGGTAGCAGATAAGAAAGACATTCTTTTTGATCAACCAGAAAGACTAGTAAAAGACGAATTAGAGATTAAGAGTGTAGAAGCGATCGATGGTCCTACTATTTTTGTAGGTAGCCTAGATGAGATTACTACTAGTGGTAACTGGCCGAGACAGTATGCACCTAACAACAACTAGTCCTAACGACACCATAAAGAAACTGTCCGTCCTGATTCATCAGGATGGACTTTCTTTTTATACCTATAACTCAACAGGAATTATAGATTCTTTACATAAAGAATTTAAGCACAGTGCAAATCCTATTGAGATTTTACAAATTATTGAGACTTGTTTTAGAGAAGAGTCTTTTTTGGATTCCGCTTTCGCGAAAGCTACCCTACTCTACCACCACAACATTTTTACAAGCGTCCCTGCACTTTTATACAATGAAGACCATGCAGCAGATTATCTTAAATACAATGCTAGAATTCTTGAGACAGATGTATTAAGTGTAGATGAAAACCTGGGTGAAACAGGTGTAAATACCGTTTACATAGCTTATTCTAACATAAATAATTACTTCTTTGAACGTTATGGAAGTTATGAGTACTATCATTACAGTTCTCGTATTCTAGAGGCAAGAAGTAAATCTACCATAGAATTACAACCACAAGTTTATCTAGATATAAAAGACAGTCATTTTTACCTTTCTATTTTTAACAAAGGAAAACTAGTCGCACATAATCTTTTCCCTCATGATGCGATAGAAGACATTTTATACTACACTATGTTTACCACACACCACAATGACCTCGATCCAGAGACCATGAAAATGGTGGTATGTAATGAAGAGAAAAACGAGGCACTCTTAGAGCTATTATACACCTATGTGCGATACGTAACTCAAGAAGAAAATTACCCAAATTACCTAGAACAAATCATATGCGTATAATATCTGGAACACATAAAGGACGTCGTATATCGGCACCTAAAAATTTACCTGTAAGACCTACTACAGATATGTCAAAGGAGGCTTTATTTAATATATTGCGTCATAAGATTCATATTCATGATATAAAAATGTTAGAGCTATTTGCTGGTAGTGGTAATATGGCTTATGAATTTTGTAGTCGCGGCGCTGGTAGCGTTCTAGCAGTAGATCAACACTATCCATGTATTGCATTTATTAAAAAAACTGCCGAAGAACTAGATTTCCCGATAGACACTATCAAGGCAGATGTTTTTAAGTTTATAGAAAAACATAAAGGAAAGTACGACATCATCTTTGCCGATCCTCCTTATGCGCTAGAAGAAGAAGACTTTCTTAAATTACCAGAATATGTATTTAAAAATGAACTTCTCGCAGAAGATGGCATACTAATTATTGAGCATTCTAAGCATACCTCTCTATCTAGTAGCGAGCATTTTGATAACGAGCGCCGTTATGGCGGTACCGTTTTCAGTTTCTTTAATGGACCTAGTAGTGAGGAAGAAGAGTAGTGAAATATTGAAAGTATTTTTAATTATAATAGGCTCTTTAGTAGGCTTGATAATTATAATATTCTTGATTTTCATTGGCATATTTTTCTATTATACTTATCAGGACCACCGATTTGGAACTTATGAAATCCCTGAAAAATATGAGTATTTAAAGAAACCAATACCCTATTTAAATTATGCACAGAAAGATTCATTACACCATATTCATAAAGAAAGTAACGACCTATTAGTTATAGGTGATGGTTATAATGGCTACACGTTTTATAGTTGGTACCAACCTAGTTCTAAAGGAACCCTATTTATAAAAGGCTATGAAACAGAACGTAACATAGAATTAATGCCTGAATTACTTAAGGATCGAACTTCTATAATTATAGACGCAACTAATAATTTATATCAATTGCGTTCTGAAGAAACAGCCATTCACGAAGGTACATTTGATAAGTTTTATCCTGCAAGATTTGAATTATGGTTTCAATCTAACAATGAAATACTTCCAGCTGTAAAAATCATTGAAAAAGAATACCTAATACATGGTTGGGATAGATAATACAGTAAAAGTTTTAAATACCCTCATATGATAAAGTCTACTTTTTTAATTTTGCTATTTATAACATTAAACGGCTGCAGTATTTTCAACAAAAAAGAGCTGCACCTTAACGGGCATACTGTTGAACAAGCTGAAAATATAAATAAAACCACAGGAAAATTTGTAGATGGAATATATACAGAAAGCGTTAATGAGACTAGTTTATCGCATACTTTAGAATATTCTCCTGAAAATTTTTACTTTATAAACTATACACCTGTTATAGTTGCAAGAGACTTTAAACACCTATCAAGAGAAGTAAGTCCAATAGGTGATCCTGTAATTACTGTAGAGTTACACGAAAGTGCTCACGATAAATGGTATGAAGCTACAAAAAAAGCATTTCAAAATAAAAGCCCTTTATTCGTTATAGTTAACGGTAAAGTAGTAAGCGCACCGATGGTAAATAGTGGCCCTATTTCTGGAGGGCGACTTCAAATAAGTGGTGATTTTACTATGGATCAAGTAAGTGATATCATAGCTGGAATTAAAGAACGTAATTCTAAAATATAAAAATAGCAGGTCTATAAGCCGGATTCTGTTCTTCAATTGCTTGAATACCTCATCATTTATCTAGAATAACAATTACTTATTATCTCAAACTGCCTACCCTTCAGAATCGCGCGGATAGCGCTCGAGCTCTGATTTACGCGACATTTCACCACATAGAGTTTACCTGGTTTCACTACAGCATTACCTGTACATACTTTCTGTTGCACTTGTCCTATCTCGTTTACACAAAAGTGAAAACAAAACGACGGCCGTTAGCCGCTATGTTATCCTACGGTGTCCGGACTTTCCTACCTTGTTTACACAAGATCGATAAGGCGACCTGCTATGCTGCAAAACTAGTTAATAAATGTTGATAATTTACAGAAATTATACTCTTAGAAAGTAAGGCTATACGATCATAGCAAAGTATCTTTGACCTATGGAACCATTTATAGTATCAGCTAGAAAATACCGCCCTGAGACATTTGAAGATGTCGTAGGTCAAGGCGCTATTACACAGACACTAGAGAATGCAATTAAAAGCAATCACCTAGCACAAGCATTGTTATTTACTGGTCCTAGAGGTGTAGGAAAAACTACCTGCGCACGTATTCTAGCAAAAAAGATCAACCATGAAAGTGGAGAATATGATCCCGATGAAGATTTTGCCTTTAACATATTTGAACTGGATGCTGCCTCTAACAATGGTGTAGACCAGATAAGAAGTATAGTAGATCAAGTACGTATACCACCACAAGTAGGTAAGTACAAAATCTATATTATTGATGAGGTACACATGTTATCAAATGCAGCTTTTAATGCGTTTCTTAAAACACTAGAAGAGCCGCCAGCACACGCTATCTTCATTCTAGCAACTACAGAGAAGCATAAGATCATACCTACGATTTTATCTAGATGTCAAATTTTTGATTTTAAACGCATTACTGTAAGCGCCATGCGTGAACATTTAAAGCGTATTTCTATTAAAGAAGGTATCACTGCCGAAGAAGATGCGCTACAAATTATAGCTCAAAAAGCAGATGGAGCGCTAAGAGATTCCCTTTCTATATTTGATCGCGTAGTTAGCTTTTCTGGTAAAGAACTTACCGTTAAGGCAGTTACTGAAAATCTAAACGTACTCGATAGAGAGACTTACTTTAAAGTCACAGATTTATTACTAGAAAACAACATCCCGCAATTACTGGTAGATTATGATGTTATCATGACTAAGGGTTTTGATGGACAGCATTTTGTAAGTGGTCTTGCCTCACATTTCAGAGACTTAATGGTCTGCAAAGATGAGCGTACTATCGAATTGTTAGAAGTAGGAGATCAAACTAAAAATAAATACTTAGAACAAGCTAGAAACGTTGATCTTAACTTTTTAAGGAAGGCAATAGAAATAGCAAACCAGGCCGATTTTAATTATCGAGCCAGTCGCAACCAGCGCCTTTTAGTTGAATTAACTCTCATGCAGCTTGCCTCCATCACCTCTGATGAAGCAAAAAAAAAAATGATGTAAACTACATCATTCCTGCAACACACTTTAATGATACAGCAATTCAACAGACTAGTACAGCAAAAACTGTATCTAGCAAAGAGAGCCACAATACACCAGAAGTAACCTCTCCTAATTCTCCACCTACTGAGAATTCAGGAAATTATAAACAGACCCAATCTACAACACAGCAAACTGCTGTAGTTAATGAACCTCCTGTAGAAAAATCAACTAACACCACTATTACTAGCGCACCATCACCTGCAGTGTCTGGATCACTAGAAGAAGCAAGAAAAGCTTTGTTTGCCAAGAGCAAGAAAAAGGTGAGCGGCCTATCCATACAAGGAATAGAGGCTAAAAAGGTTCACATTGCAAGTATTCAAGGTAAGCAAGTCGTTCATGATAAACTACCAGAAGAAGATTTTACTCAAGAACAATTAACCAATGTCTGGATAAAATATGTAGAGCATTTAACAGAAAGAGGGCAGCTTATTCTAGCCAGTATAATAAATGCTGACAGACCTGTTTTAGAAGGTACTACTATAAAACTAAGATTCCCTAATCAATCTATGAAAGAAGATCTTGAAAAGTCACAAGGTCAGATATTAGAATATTTAAAACGAGAACTCAATAATTACCTTATAGATTTTAAAATAGCCGTCGATAAAAGCGTTACTAAAAAATACGTTTATACAGACCAAGATAAATTTTCTAAACTAGTAGAGAAAAACCCTGCAGTAGACCTATTGAGAAGAACATTTGACCTAGATTTTTAAAATTAAAATTTTACGCACAAAAAAAAGCCTCTTAAAAATTAAGAGGCTTTTTTTTATATAGTATATCTACAGAAGTGTAACTTATAATTTATAAGAAACCCCTAGTTGAAACCATCTGTTGTTTGCATCTTCTAATTCTGCAAATTCTCTATCAAAGATATTAGAAAGCCCATAACCATAACGTACATCTACTGCCCAGTTTTCATCCATCTTATAACCTATACCACCTACTGCAGCAAAGTCATAGTTATAATAATCGTTATTATCTCTTTCTGTTACATTAACACCTGCTTGAGGTCCTAACAAAATGAATAAACGACGTCCTAAGTCTAATCTAGCTAGAACCGACACTTGTAACCAGTTTGTTTTTAACTGTACATTATCTCCATTTTCAAGTCTTAACTCTTTTTCATTTACACCCAAGGCAGACACACCTAATTCTGGTTGTAAAGAAAAGCTATCACTTAAAGCTACTTGTGCAAAAAAACTTGCATGAAGCCCTACTCTACTATCTATATCATCCCACTTTTCATTACCTCCTGAAAGGGTTGAATAATTTGCACCTAAACGAAATCCATAAAAAACGTCTTGAGATCTTTGAGCAGTAGCCGTAGCTCCACAAAAAATAATGCTAACTAATAGTAAAAATTTTTTCATTTTTAAATATTTAATTGTCAAAGTTAATCTAACTATATTCTAAAGTAATAAATTAAACATGTAAACGTTTGAGATTATCGCTTATCTGCATTAAAAATCGATTTAATAATACCATCTGTTAATCCTATTTTAGGAACATAAATATTTTTTGCCTTACTCCACTTCATAGCACGTAAATATATGCGACAGGCAGGTATTATTACATCAGCTCTATCATGATTTAAATTAAGATGATAAACGCGCTCTTCATAATTATAATTTTGCAATTGCTCATAATAATTTACTAGATAAAAATAAGAAATAGGCTTGCCCACTCTTTTACCACTACTTTTAAATATATTATTTATGTTCCCACCAGACCCTATAAGATCTATATGATCATATGCATTAGTAATTTTTTTAATCCAGGCCTCTGCCTCGTCCCACAAAGATTTACTTACCATATCATTAATCAATCTGACCGTACCTATTTTAAAAGATTTTGAAACAATCTCTTTACCATAGGCAAATAGAGTAAATTCTGTACTACCTCCACCCACATCTACATATAAATACACCTTTTCTTGATCAATAACAGCATGTAAATCGGTCATAGCTATAATTGCAGCCTCATGAGAGCCATCTATAATCTCTATATTGATACCTGATTCTGCCTTAATTTTTGCAACGACATCTGTACCATTTAGCGCTTCCCTCATTGCACTAGTGGCATATGCTTTATACGTTTTTACCTTGTGGACACCCATTAATAATTGATATGACTTCATAGAATCTACCATTCTATCAATGTTCTCTTGAGATATCTTTCCGTTAACAAAAACATCTTGTCCCAATCTTATAGGTACCCTAACTAGACTCGTTTTCTTGAATACAGGCGGCTCGTCATTATAGAGAGTTACTGTAGCTATTAATAACCTTATTGCATTAGAACCTATATCTATCGCTCCATATTTTTTAATTTCAAACGCCATTAATCTGTAATTTGATTTTTATAATATTGATATGTTGCATATTGTGATCGAACAGGCTTATCGTCGTTAGTGACATAATTATTAAGCTGGTCAGCACAAATCTCTCTCGCTTTTACATTATCACTCCAGCATATATCCATGGTTTCTATAATCTCCTTCTTGATATCTTCGTCATAAATAGGGCAAGCTATCTCTACCCTACTATCTAAATTACGCGCCATAAAATCTGCACTAGAGATATATAGGTCGTTTTCGCCTTGATTATAAAATCTATAAACACGTGGGTGTTCTAAGAACCTATCCACAACACTGATTACTTTAATATTTTCGCTCATTCCTTTAACACCAGGAATTAAACAACATATACCGCGTATTATTAATTCTATTTTCACTCCTGCATTAGAAGCTTCATAGAACAAGTCTATCATTTTTAAATCTGAGAAAGAATTTACTTTGGCACGTATTTTTGCTGCTTTTCCCGCTTTCGCGAAAGCGATCTCACGACGTACTAAACGTTCAATTCCATTTCTAAGATAGTTAGGAGAAACTAGTAGATGTTTATACCTATGTTGTTTATAATTAACTTCAAAGAAATCAAAAACACGTTCTACTTCTTTTAAAATCTTACGATTTGCAGTAAACAAAGTGTAATCGGTATAAATTCCTGCTGTAGATTCATTAAAATTACCTGTGGAAATGAATCCATATCTAGAAATTTTACCTTCTTCTTCTCTCGTTATACAACATGCTTTACAGTGTACTTTTAAACCAGGTACACCGAATATCATACGCACACCTTCTTCCTGCATCAACTCTGCATAATTAATATTTGCTTGCTCATCAAACCTGGCTTGTAGCTCAATAGAAACGGTTACTTTTTTACCGTTTTTAACAGCGTTGATAAGTGAACCAGCAATTTGAGAAACTTCAGCCAGTCTATAGATCGTTATCTTTATGGTTCTCACTTTAGGATCTAGCGCTGCTTCTCTTAAAAATTTAGTTGTATTTGAAAATGTATGGTAAGGCGTATATTGAAGAATATCTTTTTGAGCAATTCTTTCTAATAAAGAACCTCGAATCTTAACATCTTTAATAGGCAATGCCGGCAATTTCTCATAGAGTAAATCTGTTCTTCCTAGACTTGGAAATTTAAGATAATCTCTTCTATTGTGATAACGACCGCCTGGTATAATGCTATCATTATTATCAATTTGTAATTTATCTTTGATAAGAGTCAGTGTATCTTCATGTATATTCCTATCATATACAAAGCGCACAGGATCACCGTCTTTACGATCGTGAACACTGCGACGTATTTTTTCTAATAGACTCTTTTTAAGGTCTAACTCCATATCTAACTCTGCATCTAGTGTTACCTTAATCATATGAGCTTCTATCTCTTTATAATCAAAAATATTAAAGATGTAATGCATACGATGCCTTATCAAGTCATCAATTAATATGATATATTGCTTATCATCACCTTCTATTTGAGGTAGTACGACAAATCTATTTAGGTACTTAGGCTTTTCTATTAGGGCATACCTTATACTTTCATCTGTCATAACCATACGCACAGCGAGATATCCGAATCCATCTCTTAAATGAGGGAAATCTACATGATCGTTAATCATTATCGTACTTATAGCCGGACTAATTTTATCATTAAAATAATTCCTAATAAAACTCTCGTGCTCGGTAAGCACCTCAGTTTCATCCACTATAATAATACTCTCATGTTTTAGTTCTTCTTCAAGCTCTGCAAGGACATTAAAACTACGTGCCTGGTCAACAATAACCATCTCGTTAATCTTCTGTAATAACTCTTCAGCTGTAATCCCACCTAGTGATTTTGTAGCATTTTTACCTGCTCTTTGAATGCGCTGTATAGTCGCATAACGCACCTTAAAGAATTCATCTAGATTATTTGAGAATATACCTAAGAACCTTAAACGTTCAATAAGTGGTACTTTTTTATCACTAGCCTCTTGTAAAACTCTAGCATTAAATCGCAGCCAGCTTAATTCTCTATTATAGTATTGGTTCATCTTATTAATTTCGGGAATATGTGAAACTTAGTACTTCCTTTTTCTAAAGATTTCCATGAATTAGTCTCAAAATCTATAGCAACTACTCCAGCGGTAGGAACATTATCAAATCTAGTAGTACCCAGTAAATTTACTAAATCAGTTATTCCATTATTATGACTAAATATAACTAAAGTCTCTACACTATCGTCACAAGTGGATATTACTTCTAACAATTCTTGCGCATTAAAAGTATACAAATCTCGTTTCAATTTAAGAGTACTTAATTGATAATCTATATACTCAGTAACTAATGTAGCCGTTTGCAAAGCTCTAGCCGCTGTGCTGGTCCAGACCACATCTGGATTTATTTGAGCTGTTTTCAACGCTTTACCTATAAGGTGTGCATCTTCTATACCACGTTGAGTGAGTACCCTATCGTGATCTCTTACTTGCAGCTCCCATGAGGACTTGCCATGACGTATTACAATTAGTTTTTTCATTAAGGCTGTAATCTTTTAAACGACCATTTCTCTTCTAACTTTTCATATAAAATACGGTCATGAAGTCTATTGGGTCTTCCTTGCCAAAACTCAAAAGTTAAAGCGTCACAAGAATAGCCACCCCAAAAATCTGGCAATGGAACATCAACTCCATCAAATTTTTGTTCAAAATGCAATAATTGTTTTTCTAACTCTTCTCTAGATGAAATTGAATTACTTTGACTGCTTGCCCATGCTCCTATCTGGCTTCCTCTAGGTCTAGATCTAAAATAAGACAACGATTTTTCTCTAGAAACTTTTGTAACCTTTGCTTTTATTACAATTTGTCTTTCTAATGAAGGCCAGAAGAAATGTAAACTAACTTTATTATAAGCATCCATTGCCATTCCTTTTTCTGAAGAATAGTTAGAATAAAAAAGGAACTTCTTATCGACTATTTCTTTAAGCAGAACAATACGAGATTTAGGAAAGCCGTCTACACCTAATGTACAAAGACTCATTGCATTTGCTTCATCCACTTGAATATTATCTTTTGCATCTTGAAACCAAGAGTCAAATAATTCATAAGGGCTAGCAGGCAGTATAGTCTCTAGCAAAGCATCTTTGTCGTATGATTTACGCAGGTTTTGAAGGTCTCTTTGCATGTAATTTATTGTTTTATGCAATTTACATTAATTGCAACTTTTGTAATATGAAACAATTATTAAATATCATTATTAATTTAATAAATTCTTCAATACAATCACCACAAATACAGATGCACCTAAAGCATCAAGTAAGGCTCACGATACATATGTAAAAAAAAAGATGTTCCTAATTAAATAAGAATTCCGTAGAACCAACTTATTTAAAACAAACTAGAATGATGAAAATTAAATAAACTGGAAGAAAAAAAGCATCGATAAAAGTGTAAATTATCTAAGATAAAAAGAGAAGTCCTACCCTATAAAACAAAAAAAACCGTTTTCATCGTAAGATGAAAACGGTAATTACAAAAGCCTTACGACTTTTAGTCGGGGTGGCAGGATTCGAACCTGCGACCTCCTCGTCCCAAACGAGGCGCGATGACCGGGCTACGCTACACCCCGATTTTTATTTATATCAGTTTCGGTTCTGATGTACTAACCTTGTATATTAATACCTAAATTCAAATATTAAAGAGGTTAATTTTGCGGAGAGACAGGGACTCGAACCCTGGCGACGGTTGCCCGTCGACAGATTAGCAATCTGCTCCATTACCACTCTGGCACCTCTCCTAATATGTTAATGAACTCGCTTCGTTTCCGTAAGCGGTTGCAAATTTAAGTCTACTTTCTGTTTCTCACAAATAAAAAGAACTTTTTTTTCAAAAATTATTCTGGATATTCTATTCTAACATGATAAATACTAGCTAACTTCTTTTTAATCACTGCTTTAATCAATTCAATCTGTTTAAAAGTAATATTTGCATTTAAGAACTGACCGCTATCCACTTGTCCCTCTATAATCTTATCTACTAAATTGTCTATCTTAATAGAAGTAGGATTCTTTAAACTTTTTGAAGCTGCCTCTACACTATCTGAAATCATAAGTATAGCAGTTTCTTGACTAAATGGTCTAGGACCTGGATATCTAAAGCTATCTTTATCTACGTCGGGATTATCCTCTTTTGCTTTGGAATAGAAATAATACACCAAACTATCTCCGTGGTGTGTTCTAATAAAATCTATAATTCTATCTGGCAAGTTGTATTTACGAGCGATTTCTATACCATTAATGGTATGATCTATAATAATTCTAGCGCTATCTTCTGGATCTAAATCATTGTGTGGATTAATACCGCTTCCTTGATTTTCGGTGAAATAGGTTGGATTCTTCATTTTACCTATATCGTGATAAAGCGCTCCTACCCTAACTAGCATTGCATTTGCTCCTATTTCATTAGCTATGGTTTCGGCAATATTTGCCACATTTAAAGAATGGTGAAAAGTTCCAGGAGCTTTATTAGATAGTTCTTTAAGAAGTCGTGAATTAGTATCACTAAGCTCTAACAAAGAAACATCACTTACCAATCCAAATATTTTCTCAAATATGTAAATAAGAGGCCAAACAAACAGCATTGCCAAACCACACAGAACAAAGTAACCTAAACGCCCCCATTCCCATCCTACAATACCTCCTTGATTTATTGCATAAAAAGCAAAATAAGATACAAAATACACTCCAATTATCTGTGCAACAGTCAGAAATAGATTTGCTCTTTTATATATTTCCTTACCTGAGAGAATTGTCACTATACCTGACATCATTTGAAGAAAAAGATACTCATCACTATTAGGTACTATAAAACTTAAGATAAAAATAGTTACCACATGAGTAAACAAACCTAATCTAGCATCAAAAAAAGCTTTAAGTACTAGAGGAAGAATACACACAGGAACTACATATATGTACTCTACATTAATATTGACTACTGTCGCTGTTAATACTACAATTAATCCAACATTAAAAAATATAAAAAACAACTTCCTGAAATTGGAAAAAATATCTTGACGATACCTCCATAAGAACAATAATAGCATTGCATATGCCATACCTACTAAAATAATATAACCGGTAAGCTTCCAATTATACTGGGAATCTGTCCAAGTTTGTGATTTATAGGTATTATTTAATGTATTTAATATTAACAGCTTTTGCCCTTCTACTATTTCGCCCTGAGCGATAATACGAGCACCTTGACTAACTAAGCCTCTGGTAGTTAAAATCTTGCTTAATTCTTCCTTTATAGCTATATCAGTTAATTCTTTATCAAAAACAACATTAGACTCAATAGAACTAAGTAGGCTAGATAATAAAACTGTTTTATTTAGATTAGAATTATTAGGAAGAACATTGTTTTTACTTATTAAGCCACTTAGTTCGTTTGGTAAATAAATATTACCATAACTGGAAGATATTACTTCATTATTTGCAGTTAAAACAACAGGCTGATTATCATCAAGATCTAATGGAACTTCAAGATAACCGACTTTGTACAACCTATTTAATATAGATTTCACATCCTTTAAAAGAAGCTTATACTCATCGCTATTTAAAGAATCGGTACTAGGATTATATTTTGATAACCACTTATTATAAACCTTATCTTTAATATTATTGTCTACTTTAAAATAACGTGGCGTCTTAGCAGAAACTGCTTGTTGTTCTAACAATAAAGCTTGTTCTCCTTTTTCTATAGGAAAGGAAAAGGGAGCGTATAGAGTTTCATAATCCCATGGTTCACCCTGGTTATAATCATATTTAAAACGATTATTATTAGGAAACACATAAACAGTCAATGCTGTACAAAAACATAGTAAAATGATTTTATAAACAAGACTTTGATAATTGTACAATCTATTCATTACGTGATGCAAAGAAGACAAATTAACGACTATAGTTTTAATAAACCATTAATATAGTCACACAAATGAGTGTTTGGTAGACCAGTTAGACCTAAATTACTTATTAAATTCATTATTTTTGCAGTATAAAAATCAAGACATGAAAAAAGTAGTTATAGTATCTTATGCAAGAACTCCTATAGGAAGTTTTATGGGGAAATTATCATCAGTTCCAGCCACAAAACTAGGATCTGTAGCTATTAAAGGTGCCCTAGATAAAATTTCTTTGGAACCCAACCTTGTAGACGAGGTATTAATGGGTAACGTAGTGCAAGCAGGTACTGGACAAGCTCCAGCTAGACAGGCTGCATTAGGAGCAGGAATATCTATAGACACACCAGCATCTACTATCAATAAGGTTTGTGCAAGTGGAATGAAGACTATTATGATGGCTGCTCAATCTATTGCCTTAGGAGATAACGATATCGTTATTGCCGGAGGAATGGAAAATATGAGCATGATACCACATTATGTACATATGAGAAATGGTCAAAAATTTGGACCAACTACTCTAGTAGACGGTATGCAAAAAGACGGACTAGTTGACGCATACAGTCAAGAAGCTATGGGAACTTGTGCAGATCTATGCGCAACAGACCACAGTTTTACTCGTGAAGACCAAGATGAATTTGCCGTACAATCTTATGAACGTTCTAAAGCTGCATGGGAATCTGGTAAGTTTAACGACGAAGTTGTACCAGTAGCTGTTCCACAAAGAAGAGGAGACGATGTAATAGTCGATACAGACGAGGAGTTTTCTAATGTGAAAATGGAAAAAATACCTGCATTGCGACCTGCTTTTTCTAAAGACGGTACTGTAACTGCAGCAAACGCCTCTACTATTAACGATGGTGCCGCAGCACTAGTTTTAATGAGTGAAGAAAAAGCAAATGAATTAGGATTAACTGCACTAGCAACTATAATAGGTTATGCTGATGCTGCACAAGAGCCTAAATATTTTACAACAGCTCCTGCCAAAGCGCTTCCTAAAGCTCTTAATAAAGCAGGTGTAGCTATAAGTGACGTAGATTACTTTGAATTTAATGAAGCATTTGCTGTAGTAGGCTTAGCTAACATGAAAATATTAGGTCTTAATGACAGTAATGTAAATGTATACGGTGGTGCTGTTTCTTTAGGACATCCTCTAGGTTGTAGTGGCGCTCGAATAGTAACGACACTCATGAGTGTCTTAAGACAAGAGAAAGGAAAGATAGGTGCTGCAGCTATCTGTAATGGTGGCGGTGGCGCAAGTGCAATCGTGATACAATCGTAAGTTAAGAATCTATGAGATACGGTGTCTGTCCGATTTCTATTGCTCCTTTAAGGTTAGAAACTAGTGATGCCAGCGAGATGGTATCACAAGTTCTCTATGGAGAATTATTTAAGGTATTAGAAAAAAGAAAGAAATGGTCTAAAATTAGACTTGCTCATGATAATTATGAAGGCTGGATTGATAACAAACAGTTCAAAGAAATTGAATCTGAACAATACCAACACTTTGTAAAGCACTCAAAATTTTATTCTAAAGATTTAATATCTCATTTAACACATGAGGACAAAACATTGAGCACACTAACCATAGGTGCTCAAGTAAGCTCCACATCCTTATTAAAAGACACTTTTCAAAACGACATAAACACAGTTATACTTGGTAGTTCTAACCTTATCAATAACGCTTTATTATTTCTTAACACTCCTTATTTATGGGGCGGCAGGACACCACTAGGCATAGACTGTAGTGGTTTTACTCAATTAATATATAGACTAAGTGGTTTTGACCTATTAAGAGATGCTAGCCAGCAAGCTACACAAGGTGAAGTGTTGAGCTTTATAGAAGAAGCTGAACCAGGCGACCTTGCTTTTTTTGATAATAATGAAGGTAAAATTACACACGTTGGAATAATAATGAGTGATAATTATATCATACATGCTCATGGTAAAGTAAGAATAGATCGCTTAGACCAGAGTGGTATTTTTAATGTTGAAGAAAACATTCATACTCACAAGTTGAGAGTTATTAAGAAAATAATATAAATAAAAAAGCTCTTGAATAAATCAAGAGCTTTTTTTTCTATTCCGCTTTCGCGAAAGCGTTATAAATACTTACATCTTAGATTTAATTTGTGCAGACTTATCTGTCATACCTAAAAAGTCATACAGACTAACTAAGGTTGCCATCACACCTTTATCCTCTGGCTTTAAATCATGTGCCTTTTCTAAATAAGAAACCGCTTGAGTATAAAACTCCTTTTGCTCTGCAGCAGTTGTCGTCTCTAAATTACCTGTTTCTAGATAAGCATTCGATAAATTTACTAAAGCATAATAGTTTTTAGACTCTAACTTAAGGCTAGATTTAAAGTAACGTATTGCACTTTCATAATTCTTTTTCTCTATTGCTGCAGCTCCTAGATTATCAAAAACCTTAGGATCAGTTATATCAGAGTCCATATTCTCTATAGCTTCTTTGTACTCCTCCATCATTCCTAAAGTTAATAATACATCTGGCTTAACTAACTTAAGAGACTGATCATTTGGATAAGTATTAAGAGCTGTTTCATAAACCTCTTTTGCCTTAACCTTATCCTCTTTATTCACATGTAACCATACCGTCTTAAGAACAATATCTCCTAAATTAGAATTGCTTTTTTCTGAAGCAGGATTTGTATGAGTTTTTGCTTTTACAGAATAATCTCTTACCTGAGCACTAGCAAACTGCTCCACTACACCATTTAAGTTAGTCGCTACATAAGTAGTTTTTACTCCTGTATAACCTTTTTCTAAAAGTGATGAATATTTTTCTAAAGCCACATCAAATTTAGAACTACTATAAGCAAGATTACCTGCATTATAAAGCATATCTAAATTTTCCGGATTACTTTCATACAATTCATCTACCAGTTTCAACGCCATATCTGTATCTCCACTCGCTACTTTATCATTTGCAATTTGAAGTTTGCGATTAAAAATCAAGTTTTCCAACATTGGCTCAAACTTCAAGTTTGAATAACCCAATTCTCTAGACTTTGCGATAGCAGACTCTGCTTTACGTAAATTATCAAGACTTACAGGCTGCCCACCTGAAAGGTCCATATAATTTGCACCTTTGAAAAATTGATAAGCTCCTGCGTATTCTACTTCTACAGAATTCTCATCTATAGAATTAAATAATTCCTGTGCTTTGCTGAATTCTCCTTTTTCTACTGCCTTAGTAATTTTCTTAATCTCTTTTTTCTGAGCAACAGCCATAGAGGCTATTGCTAGAAAAGTTATTGTTAATTTAAATTTCATAATAATATTTTGAATTTATTCTTCGCTATCATCTACTTCAAGATCTGTTCCATCTTCTTGAGCGGCAATTACGCTTTCATCAGACTCTATCTCTTCTTCATCTTCATCCTTTACCACCTTTGCAACGGCCGCAATAGAATCATTTCCTTTAAGATTAATAAGACGGACACCTTGTGTCGCACGTCCCATTACTCTTAAATCTGCGACATTCATACGTATAGCTACTCCTGATTTATTGATAATCATAAGACCATCTTTATCATTCACATTTTTAAGCGCTACTAGACCACCAGTTTTTTCAGTAACCGATATCGTTTTAACACCTTTACCACCACGATTAGTCTCACGATAATCATCTAGGCTAGAACGTTTTCCATATCCTTTTTCTGAAACAACAAGAATATTAGAATCCATATCGTTTACAGCAACCATTCCTATTACCTCGTCCTCGTCGTCAGATAATCTAATACCTCTTACACCACTGGCATTTCTACCCATAGGTCTTGTTTTAGACTCGTCAAAACGTATAGCTTTACCACTCTTTAAACCTAACATAACATGACTGTCTCCAGTGGTTAGTTTTGCTTCTAAAAGTGTATCTCCATCTCTAACGGTAATGGCATTAATACCGTTTGATCTAGGTCTAGAATATTGTTCTAAAGATGTTTTCTTAACCACACCTTTCTTTGTACACATAATCACAAAATGACTATTAATGTATTCTTTATCTTTAATATCCTGAGTACAAATTACTGCCTTAACATTATCATCTTGTTCAATATTAATAAGGTTTTGAATAGCACGACCTTTAGAGGTTTTACTACCTTCAGGAATTTCATAAACTCGCATCCAGAAACACTTACCTTTTTCTGTAAAGAATAACATGTACTGGTGATTAGTCCCCACAAATAGATCTACTAAGAAATCTTCATCTCTAGTAGTACTTGCTTTTTGACCTACTCCACCACGGTTTTGTGTTTTATATTCTGTAAGGCTTGTTCTTTTAATGTAACCAGCATGAGATATAGTTATAACTACCTGCTCATCTGGGATCATGTCTTCTATACTTAGATCACCTCCAGCATATTCAATTTTTGAACGACGCTCATCACCAAATTTCTCTTGAACTTCAATAAGTTCATCTTTGATAATTTGCATACGACGTTCTTTCTTTGCAAGAATATCTTTTAAGTCAGCAATAGTTTCCATTAACTCACTGTACTCGTTACGCAACTTATCCTGTTCTAGACCAGTTAATTGTCTAAGACGCATTTCAACAATAGCACGTGCCTGAATTTCTGAAAGTTCAAATCTCTCGATTAACTTCCCACGAGCCTCTTCACCATTTTTACTAGATCTTATTAAAGCAATAACCTCATCGATGTTATCACTAGCAATAATTAATCCTTCTAAAATATGAGCTCTTTCTTCAGCCTTGCGCAGTTCATATTCTGTTCTACGTGTTACTACTTCATGCCTATGTTCTACAAAGTAATGAATCATCTCTTTTACATTAAGTAATTGAGGACGACCATTAACAAGAGCAATATTATTTACACTAAAACTAGACTGAAGCGCAGTATGCTTATAAAGTTTATTAATAACAATATTAGGTATAGCATCGCGCTTTAATACATAAACGATACGCATACCTTTTCTATCAGACTCATCTCTAATAGAGGCAATACCTTCTAGCTTTTTATCATTAATAAGGTCGGCAGTTTTCTTAATCATATCTGCCTTGTTTACCTGGTATGGTAATTCATCAACGATTATACATTCACGACCTTTTACTTCTTCTATTCTTACACGACCACGTATTTTAATACGTCCACGACCGGTATGAAATGCGTCTTTAACACCATCATAACCATAAATGATACCACCAGTAGGAAAGTCTGGTGCTTTGATGTGCGTTATCAACTCTTCTATCTCAATATCATTATTTTCGATATAGGCAATTGTACCATCCACCACTTCAGTTAAGTTGTGAGGAGGCATATTAGTCGCCATACCTACGGCTATACCACTAGCACCATTAACAAGAAGATTAGGGATTTTTGTAGGTAAAACTGTAGGCTCTGATAAGGTATCATCAAAATTCAGTTGTGTATCAACTGTTTCTTTATCGATATCAGCAAGCATCTCTTCAGATATCTTGCGCATTTTTGCTTCAGTATAACGCATTGCAGCTGGTGGGTCACCATCTACACTACCAAAGTTACCCTGACCATCTACCATCATATAACGCAATGACCATTCTTGAGCCATACGCACCATAGTATCGTAAACAGATGTATCACCATGTGGGTGATACTTACCTAGTACCTCACCTACTATTCTTGCACTTTTTTTGTAACCTCTATTAGAAAGTACACCCAGTTCATACATACCGTAAAGAACCCTTCTGTGTACTGGTTTTAGTCCATCTCGCACATCTGGCAGTGCACGTGACACTATGACTGACATCGAGTAATCGATGTATGCTGACTTCATTTCATCCTCGATATTAATCGGGATTAACTTTTCTCCATCTGCCATGTAAATCAGATTATATTAAATTAGTTATTTTAACAACTAGCAATTTAAGGAAATCGCTAGTAATAATAAGGTGTTGATACGGTTTTAGCTCTGTTTTTATTAACACTTTTAAGCCTTCTCTGTGAATAAGTTTTATCAGTCTATATATTAAGGTAAAGCACTGTAAATGTTACGCTTTCGCGAAAGCGAACAAAGTATTAACCCTTTTTTATATTACGGAATGCTTTTTGAAAGAATAAATTCAATACTTTTAAACGAAAGAAGCAATATGGACGATAATTTTTCACCAAGAGTTAAGGACGTGATCGCCTATAGCAAAGAAGAGGCGTTGCGATTAGGTCACGATTTTATAGGTACAGAACATTTAATGTTAGGATTACTGCGAGATGGAGATGGAAAAGCGATTGAGATTTTAAATAATCTATCGGTAGATCTTGATAACCTGCGCCGTAAAGTTGAGATATTAAGTCCAGCAAACCCTAATATAACAGCTGCAGTAAACGAGAAGAAGAATTTGCATCTTACTCGACAGGCAGAGCGTGCACTGAAAACTACATTTTTAGAAGCAAAACTTTTTCAAAGTACATCTATTAATACGGCTCATCTATTATTATGTATTTTACGTAATGAGAATGACCCTACTACAAAACTTTTAAATAAGCTGAGTGTAGACTATGATAATGTGAAGGATGAATTTAAAATGATTCTATCACAAGAAGATGGTTATATAGAAGACGTAAGCGCACAATCATTTAGTGACGATGACGCAGGAGAAGAAATGCACGATGGCGGTAAAGAGAATTTATTCTCACCATCTGGCGATAAGAAAACAAATAAGAAGTCTAAAACTCCGGTTCTAGATAACTTTGGTCGTGATCTTACTAGAATGGCCGAGGATGATAAACTAGATCCTGTAGTAGGTCGTACAGAAGAAATACAGCGTGTTTCACAAATTTTGAGTCGTCGTAAGAAAAACAACCCTTTATTAATAGGAGAACCTGGTGTAGGTAAAAGTGCCATAGCCGAAGGTCTAGCCTTACGTATCGTACAAAAAAAGGTATCTCGTATTCTCTATGATAAACGTGTTATTACTCTAGATCTTGCTAGCCTAGTTGCTGGTACTAAATACAGAGGGCAGTTTGAAGAGCGCATGAAAGCGGTTATGAATGAATTAGAGAAAAATGATGATATCATTCTTTTCATAGACGAAATTCATACCATAGTAGGCGCTGGTGGTGCAGCTGGGTCTCTAGACGCATCTAACATGTTTAAACCTGCACTTGCTCGTGGTGAGTTGCAATGTATAGGAGCCACTACTCTAGATGAATATAGAAATAGTATTGAAAAGGATGGCGCTCTAGAAAGACGTTTTCAAAAAGTAATGGTAGAGCCTACTTCGGTTGAAGAAACTATTACTATTCTTAATAATATTAAGGCAAAATATGAAGACCATCATAATGTGATTTATACTCCAGAGGCTATTGAAGCTTGTGTGAAGTTAACTAATCGCTATATGACAGATCGTTTTCTACCAGACAAGGCTATTGATGCGCTTGATGAAGCAGGATCTCGTATTCACATTACTAATATAGAGGTACCTGAACAAATAGTTGAAATAGAAAAACAACTAGAAGATGTTAAGAAAGAAAAGAATAACGTCGTTAAAAAGCAGAAATATGAACAAGCTGCAAAATTAAGAGACGATGAGAAGAAGTTAGAACAACAGCTGGAAGAAGCGCAAAATGCGTGGGAAGAAGCTTCTAAACTTCATAAAGACACGGTAACTGAAGAAAATGTTGCCGAAGTAGTGAGCATGATGACTGGAATACCTGTTAATCGTATCGCTACTAAAGAGTTAAAGAAATTAAGTAATCTTAATAGCACTATTGCAGATCTAGTTATAGGTCAAGATAAAGCGGTGAAACAAGTTGTAAAAGCCATACAACGTAATAGAGCTGGATTAAAAGACCCTAATAAACCAATAGGTTCTTTCATATTCTTAGGACAGACTGGTGTAGGTAAGACACAACTTGCAAAGGTTCTAGCAAACGAATTATTTGATTCTGAGAATTCACTTATACGTATTGATATGAGTGAATACATGGAGAAATTTGCTATTTCTAGACTAGTAGGAGCACCTCCAGGATATGTAGGTTATGAAGAAGGTGGACAGCTTACTGAAAAAGTAAGACGTAAACCGTATGCGGTTATACTTCTAGATGAGATAGAAAAAGCGCATCCTGATGTGTTTAATATGTTACTGCAGGTTCTTGATGACGGTTTCTTAACAGACAGTTTAGGAAGAAAAATTGATTTTAGAAATACTATCATCATAATGACTTCTAACGTAGGTGCTAGAAAACTGAAAGACTTTGGTGCGTCTGGTGTAGGATTCGGTACTGCAGCTCGCAAAATGGCCGAAGACGACAACGCTCGTGGAGTTATACAAGCAGCATTAAAGAAAACCTTTGCACCAGAATTCTTAAACAGAATAGATGATGTAATCGTATTCAACTCTTTAGAAAAAGATGATATTCATAAAATTATAGATATTGAACTAGCTAAGTTATTTACTAGAATCAAAGGTCTAGGGTACAATCTTTCTCTTAGTGATGAGGCAAAAGACTACATTGTAGAAAAAGGTTTTGACAAAGAGTACGGTGCACGTCCACTTAAAAGAGCTATTCAAAAACATATAGAAGACGCTCTTGCTGAAGAAATAGTAAACAGTCAGCTTAGTGAAGGTGATTCTATTTTTATGAATTTTGATAAAGAAGAAGATAAACTAGTGATAAAAATTGAAAAAGAATCTGAAGAACATTCTGCAGAGTAATTTTCAAAATAATTTCTTTAAAACGAGTCTTAAGATGTATTTCTTAAGACTCGTTTTTTTTATGACCTGTTGTTTTATGTTATTTTTATCATGAAATATGAAAAAACATATAAGTAATCCTTTAGTGAAAATGAGGCGAAAAAGACATATTCATACTCTTTTTTGGTCTTAAAACTATCAATTAAGTAGTTGATCGATTAATCTTTGGTTACATTTTTTATTATGCACGCATAGTAAAAAGCACTTATATTTGCACCTCGATTTAAGAATTGAATTATGAATATTTTAGAATTAGGGTTCGGAAAATTTGAATTACATAAAGATATAATTATAGGTATAATTAATGAAGGTATACACTTTAATATGGCTCTTAACTCCATACTTAACGATGAGATTATTGCTCATTATGGTACCGAGCAAAAATTAGGATATATAAGTATGCGCGAGAATAGTTACAGCATAGATCCTATGGTGCATTTATATAATACAAAACATCAAAATTTAAGAAGTATAAGTATAGTGGAGAGCAATTCTCAAATTATAAGCTCTGTAGATCTAGAGAGTAAGTTCTTTAAACCTGGAAAGCTACAATCTTTTTTCAATAAAGAACATGCCATCAACTGGACCAACTCTCAATTACTCAATTAAAAAAAAAGAGGTGAACTATAGTAACGTTCACCTCTTTTCTTAATTTATTATTTCTAGGTCCAAAGCTGTGGAATCCATTAACTCTCTAGCTAGTTGAATATCTCCATACATGACTCTATCCGTGTCGTAAAAAGGTACAGAACTGCGCAGTAGCATAACTATAGATTCTAAAAAGTCAGATGTTTTCTTGCCTTGAAATTCTAATGCTTGTGTACCACTTATAAGTTCTATGGCAAGTACTGTTTTTATATTATCAATTATTTTATAAGCCTTAGTTGCAGCATTTGCCCCCATACTTACATGATCTTCTTGCCCGTTAGAACTAACGATACTATCTGTAGAAGCTGGATTTGCAAGATGTCTATTCTGACTTACTATACTTGCTGCGGTATATTGAATAATCATTAAACCACTATTTAAACCGGCATTATTACATAAGAAAGGTGGTAAACCACGAGTACCGCTCATTAATTGAAATATCCTACGCTCACTAATGCTGGCTATTTCACTCATTGCTATAGAAAGAAAATCTAGAGCTAGAGCTAGTGGTTGTCCATGAAAATTACCACCAGATATAATGGTGTCAGATTCTGGAAATACATTAGGATTATCGGTAACTGAGTTACATTCTGTCACTATTGTTTTAATAACATGATCTAGTGTGTCCTTTGTAGCACCATGAACTTGTGGTGTGCATCTAAAACTATAAGGATCTTGTACATTCTCTTTTTTACCAGACGCTATCTGACTGTCTTCTAATAAATCGCGGATAATGGAAGCACTCTTAAGCTGTCCTTTGTGTGGTCTTATCAAGTGAATTCGCTCGTCAAAGGGTGACATATTACAAGAAAAACCATCTAAAGATATAGCGGTAGTCACATGTGACCAGTACCATAGTTTTTGAGATTCTAGACTTAAATAAACTCCATAAGCTAGCATGAATTGCGTACCATTAATAAGAGCTAGACCTTCCTTAGACTGTAATTGGAGAGAATCCCATCCCATAAGATCATTGATTTCAGCACCAGTATATCGTTTTCCTAGGTAAGAAACCTCTCCTAATCCTATTAAGGGTAAAGCAAGATGTGCTAGTGGTGCAAGATCTCCAGATGCTCCTAAAGAACCTTGTTGATAAACTACTGGATGCACTCCTGCATTGTAAAAATCAATTAATCGCTGTATTACAGCTATACTTATTCCACTATGTCCATAGCTTAAACTTTGAACTTTAAGAAAAAGCATCAATCTCACTATCTTTTCTGGAACCTCTTCTCCTGCCCCACATGCATGTGACATAATTAGATTATGTTGCAACTGCGTTAGTTGATCACTCTCTATCTGGGTATTACACAAAGAACCAAATCCTGTATTGATACCATAAGTAGGTTTGCTATTTGTATCGCCAAAGTTTTTATCTAAATAATCTCTACACTCCTTTACGGCTTGTGCAGCGTTATCTGATAATTTTAGAGCTGTAACATTATTTACTATGTGCTGTAAATCTTTTAAACTTAAACGTTTTGAAGAAATTTCGTGTGTCATGATGGGCTGTTTAGACTGCGGCAATATTAAACAAAAAGTTTAACTCTGTGGTTGCGCTTGTTGCTCTTGCGCCGGATTTCTAAATAGCTGGAGTATACTAGAACCTATAAAATTAGATATTATGGAAGCCTTAAGACCCTCATGTGCATATGTTTGTGATGCTAGATCGCCACTGGCTCCATGTAAATACACAGAGAATGCAGCTGCCGTAAGTGGGTCATATCCTTGTGCAAGGAATGAAGCTATAATACCACTCAACACATCGCCACTACCTGCAGTTGCCATTCCAGGATTTCCTGTACTGTTAACATACTGACCAGAACCTGCGACAGTAATGGTATGTGCTCCTTTTAATACAAGAATTACATTGTTTTTCTTAGAAAACTCTTGTGCTTTTTCTAACCTTGTATAACTATTATCCCACTCACCTATCAACTTTTTAAGCTCGCCATCGTGAGGAGTTAAAATAGAATCTTTAGGTATATCTTTTATTAATTCTGGATGCTTTGCTAGAATTTGAATTCCGTCAGCATCAATAACTATAGGAGTAGATTGTTCTTTTACCGCTTTCGCGAAAGCGGAACACGTATACTTCTTCACACCTATTCCAGGACCTATGCATAAAACAGCATTCTCAATAGGGTTTTTAAAATCTGTTATGTATTCTTCTCCTTCACTTTCTACCGTCATTACCTCTGGTAAAGAAGATTGCATTATAAAATTACCGTCTTCTGGGATATAGGCCGTCACTTTACCTGCTCCTGCATTTATGGCTGCTCCTGCACAAAGTACAGCGGCACCCATCTTACCTTTACTACCAGCAAATGTTAACACGTGACCATAATCTCCTTTATAAGAAAATTTCTCTCGAGGTTGATACATATTTTGAGCAGCCTCTCTAGTAATCAATTGAGCTATTGGCGCTGCTGCCATTAAATACTCAGGATCTAACCCTATATTAATCACCTCAAAAGTACCGGTGTACTGACCGGTTTCTGGAAGGAAAAAAGATAGTTTAGGCGTTTGAAAAGTAAAGGTATGGTCTGCTTGTAAGATGGCATCATCAGTTTTATGTGCTGTATTTGCATACAGGCCACTAGGCATATCGATAGCAACTTTAAATGCTTTCACACTATTTAAATAGACTATTAAATCTGCCATCCAGCCATCTACAGGTCTATTAATACCTGTACCAAAGATGGCATCTATAATAAAGTCCTGAGGTGTGATTTCTGGAAAATCTTCTTTACAGCTCAATAACACCGGCCACTCGTTAGTCACATCTTTTATACGGTCATAGTTTACTAAAAAGTCTGGAGACCTTTTTTTACTACAATTAGTGACATAAACTTTTACATGGTAACCATGTTGTATCATGTGTCTAGCTATCGCAAGACCATCACCACCGTTATTTCCTATCCCACAAAAGATTTTTACAGGCACTGGTGAACCATTTAATCGTTGATGGAGTCTTTCAAAAACGAGTGTTGCCACACGCTCCATTAAGTCGTTACTAGAAATTTGTTGTTTATTAATTGTGGACAGATCAGCTTCTGCCAGTTGTTGTGCGCTTAGAATTTTCAAAGTGTCAATTTTATGAATCTGCAAGTTAAGGAAATCGAGTGTAAAGCTATTTAATTAGAATTGTGAATTAGTTAGCTTTTTCAGAATCTAAAAAGGTGTGCTATTTAAAGGAGAAATCTCTACATTTGAACTCGTAAAAATTAGAATATGAAAAATACCGCGCTTACCGCTATACATGAATCATTAGGAGCAAAAATGGTTCCTTTTGCTGGATATAATATGCCTGTTCAATATGAAGGTGTTAATATAGAACACCAGACTGTTAGAGATAACGTGGGTGTTTTTGACGTTTCTCACATGGGAGAATTTTTAATTTCTGGACCTGAGGCTTTAAATCTAGTTCAAAAAGTATCTTCTAATGACGCGTCTAAACTTACAGTAGGAAGAGCTCAATATAGTTACCTACCTAACGCTACTGGCGGTATAGTAGATGACATGATTGTTTATAAAATCAAAGAAGAGCAATATTTACTAGTAGTAAATGCTTCTAATATTGATAAAGATTGGGATCACATTACCTCTCATAATACCATGAATGCAGACATGAAAAATCTTTCTGAAGATTATTCACTTCTTGCTATTCAAGGACCTAAAGCTGTAGAAGCAATGCAATCACTTACTTCTGTAGATTTAAGTGCTATTAAATTTTATCACTTTGAAGTATCTGACTTTGCAGGTATAGAAAACGTAATCATTAGTGCAACTGGTTATACAGGTTCTGGTGGTTTTGAGATCTATTGTAAAAACACTGAGGTAGAACAAATCTGGAATAAGGTTTTTGAAGCTGGGGCAGATTATGGTATCAAACCTATAGGTCTTGCTGCACGTGATACCTTGAGATTAGAAATGGGTTACTGTCTTTATGGTAATGATATAGACGACACCACTTCTCCATATGAAGCTGGACTAGGATGGGTTACAAAATTCACTAAAGATTTTGTAAACCACGAGCAGTTATTAGAACACAAAGAAAAAGGTGTAGACAGAAAATTAATCGCCTTTGAAATGGACGAGCGTGCTATACCTCGTGGTGGTTATGAAATTAAAGATAGCAGCCAGCAAGATCTAGGAATAGTTACCAGCGGTACCATGTCTCCATCTATGGGAATAGGAATAGGAATGGGTTATGTACCACCTATTTTTGCCACTCCTGGTAGTAAAATACACATACAAATTAGAAAAAAGTTAGTACCTGCCACAGTAGTAAAACTACCTTTTTATAAAAAGTAAATCTTACATTTTTGAATAGAATCTTAATACTAGGCGGAAGCGGCTTTATAGGGAATGCCCTTTATAAAGAGCTTGCGCCTTTTTTTGATGTACATGCTACCTATAAAACAGATAGTAAAGTCTTTGAAAAAAATAAGCATTTTCATCAATTTGATTATGAATTAGAAAGTCTAGACATACTACTAGATAATTTAAAACCTAAATTTATAGTAACCGCCGTAAGAGGTAATGTGAATAGTCTTTTAAGAATGCATTTTGAGATTTCTAACTACATAGATAATCGAGATTGCAAGGTGATTTTTCTATCTAGTGCAAACGTTTTTGACCGTTTTACTAACTACCCAAGTTATGAGTATGATAAAACACTATCAGAAAGTATTTATGGCCGTTTTAAAATAAGAATTGAAAATGAATTGCTTAGAAAACCAGTTTCTAAGTACGTGATTTGTAGAATACCTATGATTTACGGTACCGGCTCACCACGCCTTAATGAGATCAAAGATCAACTTAAGAGAAATGAAGCTATCGAGGTCTTTCCTAATGTGGTTATTAACGCGACACATATTAAAAAACTAGTACAACAACTCCATTATATTATTAATAGAAGACGTCGTGGTATTTTTCATTTAGGTAGCCGCAATCTTATCCACCATATAGATTTAGTAAGTGATATTTGTGAGCGACTGGGCACTCCTACTCCTTTATTAAAGCAGGTCTTTGATTCTAATGAAGATAGACATCTAGCTGTATTACCTAAAGATAATTTACTTCCTAAACATCTTCAACTTACCATAGAAGATGTGGTAGAAAGTAGTATTGCTCTATAAAAAACCCTAAAGAAGATTAATTTTAGTTCCGCTTTCGCGAAAGCGGAATTTATACAAACACTACTCTACTTTTCTATCTTATTGTTAGTATTACTCAACATCTTAAATGTAAAACCAGCTAATAAAGTAATAACAATTCCCATAACCACCCAAAGCCACCATTCGTTTTCAAATAAAGGTGATACTTGAGTGGGCTTGATTTTATCAATAGCCACTTCTTTACCTAATCCTAAACTCGTTAACTGAGCAGGAATGGTGTTTTTAAATTTCTGTATATCATAATTAGGTCGGTAAGCTGATGCGTTTCCATAAGCAAGTACATAATCTGCTGGCTGGGTGAATCTAGCTATTAATTCATGTTTATAACCTTCTACTGCAACTGATGTAATGTCTAGTGCTTGATTATCGTCATTTAAAACAGATATTCTAAATTTTTGAGCAATCGTCTTTTCAATCTTAAACTCATTAGATTCTAATGAATTAAGAGTCTCTGTGCGTATGTTGCGGTAGTTATATTTCCACCCTTTTTCTGTATGAATACTATCAGATAGGTATGATATATTGATCGTTCTGAAGTAATCATAATTTGCATCTACAAGAACTTTAATACGACTTACAGGAACTTTATTTTCTAACTCAAATTCAAATACACTCGACTTTGAACTCTTATCTTCCTTGAGTTTCATAGTTTTAACACGATGCTTTACTACCTCACCATCTATAAGCTTATCCATAGATATTAAAGCAGATTCCAACACAGGCTGTTGATCACTTCTTACTAGCACACGGAAATATCGATAACTAGATTCTGGTAAAACCAATTCTGTAAATGAATACACAGAGGTCGTGTTGTGAATGTCTAGTATTCTATAATCTTCTAGAATCGTAAACCATTGTTTTAAGTGCTGGCTACCTTCTAGGTCTACTTTCCAGTCAAAATTTGTATCCTTAAATGACAACTGTATGTTATTAATGCTAGTCGGTGCGTCTAACTTAAAGGTAAAGTAATAGCCTTTATCAGTTTTTGAAGTATTTATAATCTCAAAAGGATGTTTTTGAGAAATAGTCTTTTCCTTATTAATCTTTAAAATATAAGGAACCTCGATAGTATCTAGCGCTGTAGATATTCCGTAAATCCTCATATCATTTAAAGATGGAGATACCTTACTAAATACATCATCTGGTACCGTAACCGTATGCCAATCCTCTTTTACAGCATCTAGAGATCTTTTATAATCGTACTCTTTTAATTGAGCAAATGATATAACGCTAACTAACAGCGTTAAAACAGTAAAAAGTTTAATCTTCCTTTTCATTATAATTGATTTGGTTCTTGTATTTATTATAAAGGAATGAGATTATTAAAAGCAATACTCCTAGAGATACAAATACTATAGTTTTTGAAATGGTGTTTAAATGCGCAATATCATAGAAGAATAGTTTTATTAGGGTAATACCAAATAATCCCATGCCTCCTATTCTTAAATAAGGTTTGTTTTTTAATATTCCAAAACCTATCAATAAGAAAGAATAGACGCCCCATAATATACTCAGACCTAATTTATAAGCATCTGTTGCGCCTGCTATATCGAGCCAGTGTATTAACTCACTACTTATTATCCATACTATACTTATATGTAGAATAAGATCATAGGTGATTTTAAAGCCTTTGGCTATTTCTGGCTTCTTTATAAATCGATATAAAGTGAGCATCGCAAAGGCTACAAAAGCAAATGATATATAACGTATAAGTAAATAGAAAATACCTCTATTATAATATTCTGATGTGGATAGATAGGCTTCTCTTAAATCACTCAAAGAATACAAACCTTGTACTAGGAAGATAAATACAGTTAATACCGTAAATATCAATCCGGCGTTTTCTAGAACGTTATTTTTAATTTTCTTGTAATTAAAATAAGATAATAAACCTATAAATAAGAGTGTGTAATTAATTATCCATATAGATTTGAAATCCTTGATACTAGAATCAAATACACTATTTGCATAAGGACTAGATCCTTCTGGTAGTTGAACTCGAGAAGTATCATACCATTGATCAAAGTAAAATTCTATCTCTAATCTAAACGCACAATACAAGGTGAAAATTAAAACAGAAGGTATGGCATACATAGCCATTTTATAAAAAATACCGTCTTTAGAAAGTGCCGATAGAAAAGTTTCTTTCCTTTGAAGATAAACTATAAATCCTAGTGCCGCTACAAATAGCATAGAACTCATAAAACTTATATTCAACAAAGGAATAATATCGCTATAAGATTCTATATCATAAATATTATAATCATTATCCCAATCTTGAAACAGGCTTAAAGTCGCCAGTAGCATAATGGGGTAAGATAGCTTTTCATAAATCTCAATTTTCTTTGAGGTCCCTAACCAGAAAAGCAACACAGCTTGTGCACTCCATAATAAAGTCACCCAATTACCATCTAGCTGAACTGGTATGGCAATAGATATAAAAGCAAGTACTAGTGCTGTTGCTAGGTAAAACAATTTTCTATCGCTTTTCTTCTGTTTATAAATGACTGTTGCCACCGCAAAATGAACTACCGCGTTACACAATGTAAATAGACCTAGGTAATGTTCTCCTGTTTCATTATCACTTAAGATAGCAAATCCTAAACCGTAGAAAACAAAAGAGTTTAAGAGCAGTAAAACAATATCTGAAACTGCAAACGATTCTTTCTTAACCAGTTTATACGAGAGAAAAGTAAGGTAGAATATGATGAAGAAAACAAGTAAAAACCCTAACGCAAGAGTAAAGTGTTCTTGATCCTTATAATCCATTATCATCCAAGAGATAAAAATTAACCAAGTGAAAGCAAACGAAGAATAATATAAAGGTTTCCAGTATTTTTTAAAGGCTAGAATGAGTATCCCTATATTAATAATCGCTATATAACTAAACAATATTTCTACCTGACCAGAACCATTACTTAGTAAAAATGGAACTGCATAAGCGCCCACCAGTCCTAGATGCGCGATAATCTGTTTATTATAATTAAGCGAGGCGACTATGGTAAACCCAGTAAACACCACCATGAGAATAAAGGCGACTGTTTGCGGTATTAGTTCATAAAAACTGTAGGCAAAGAAAGTAATAAAGTAAAGTATTACTATCGCTCCACTTACCAACACAGCACTATAAGATTCATATTTCTGTTTTAGTTTCATTCCAAAACCAAACAAACCTATTGCAGACAAATACCCTAAAATAATTCTAGTTAGTGGACTTATTAAATCATTCTCAATAGAATACTTTGCTCCTATCCCTACACCTATAACCGTTATAAGAATACCTATTTTATTCAATAAGTTTTCACCTATAAATTTTTCTAGATTAGATTTTTGAAGTGGTGATTTCTTTTTAGGTTGCTGTATGGGTTTTTGATAATTTACAGTCTTCTTACTAGGTACTGCATCCCAATTATCATTTGATGCAGACTGACTTTGCTTCGACTGATTTTGCTGCTGCTGCTGCTGCTGCTGCTGCTGCTGCTGCTGCTGCTGTTGATTAGAAAATTCCCAATCTGCCATGGGATTATTAGATACAGCATCTGTTTCTGTAACGGTAGGTTTTTCTACCTCTAATTTTTCTTGCTCATTGCTAGCTTGTGCAGCAGACTGTAATTGATTAAGCTGTGTTTTTAACTCATATATCTCGTACTTAAAAGCCTCTTGCTTTTTAGAAAGAATTGCTAATTTTTCAATTAGCTGATTAATAACATCTTGTTGATCTGCCATAAGTGTGTGGTTGGGCTAGATATAGTTGTAAGCTATATCTAGTGCTAATGTAAGTAAAAACTCATGGAACTAAGTACAATCTATGTAGTTACAGGTAAAATCTGGGATACAAAAAGCTCTCTTTTTTTACCGTAAAATAAAAAAGTGCCAATTCTTTAAATTGACACTTTGTAATTTCTATCTTTTCTAAAAAAATTATGGAATATAACGATCATTACCCCATTCTGGAGCACGTTTTTCTAAGAACGCTTCTCTACCTTCTTTTGCCTCGTCAGTCATGTAGATAAGACGTGTCATTTCTCCAGCAAACACCTGTTGTCCTACCATACCGTCATCAGTCGCATTCATAGCAAATTTTGCCATTTTTATAGCAATAGGAGATTTTTTAAGTATTTCTTGTCCCCAGTCATAAGCCGTCTGGTCCAGTTCTTCATGCGGTACAACCGCATTTACCATTCCCATATCCATAGCTTCTTGAGCACTATACGTACGACCTAAAAAGAAAATCTCGCGAGCTTTTTTCTGCCCTACCATTTTTGCTAGGTATGCACTACCATAACCAGCATCTACACTAGCTACGTCCGTATCTGTTTGTTTAAAAACACCATGTTCTTTACTAGCTATAGTCATGTCACATACCACATGTAAACTGTGTCCACCACCTACAGCCCAGCCAGGTACTGCACAAATAACCACTTTAGGCATAAAACGTATCATGCGCTGTACTTCTAGAATATTTAATCTACCAGTCCCAGAGTCATCTTTATAGCCATCGTGTCCACGAGCATTTTGATCACCACCACTACAAAAAGCCCAACCACCATCTTTCTTAGAAGGTCCTTCTCCAGTGAGAATAACCACACCTATAGAAAGATCTTCTTGTGCGTCATAAAAAGCCTTTATAAGCTCGCTCACCGTTTTAGGTCTAAAAGCGTTGCGTACTTCAGGTCTATTAAAAGCAATACGGGCTATACCGTCAGCTTTTTTATAAGTAATATCTTCAAATTCTATCGCAGTTTTCCAGTTAATGGACATATGATTCAGTTTTTATACAAATATAAGGTCTATCCTATTTGATACCATACTCGCATGACTTGAATCAAGTACACATGACCAGCATGCATATTAATTTTTGAAGTTGTATTCTTTTTACCTGTCTTATTACTTACAGGTAAAAGTATGGTCTCAACATTAACAATTTTATTATTGTAATTTTTACGAATCCATTGATTGGCACGTTCTAGAACCAACTCTTTAGATTCGTAAGTTTTTCCTTGCCAGAAAGTTGTTCCAGTAACCTGAGGCTCAAAATCTATAAAGTGTATTTCGTTTGTCATACTTTATATGTATCGGTAAAATGATAATTGTTACGCTTTCGCGAAAGCGAGTTTCATCAAGTCATCCTTACCGTTCATAGAATCAGAAAGTACAATCATCTAATCACCGTGTGTAAGAACCTTATCTGTCAGTAATTTAGCATAGGAGTTCATCAGTTGTAGGGGATTGATGAATTAACATAATCGAGGCAGATGCATCTGTCTCGATTTTTTGTTTAAGAAATTCATGTTAATGTTCTACAAAACAGAATTTCAAGTCGTAAATTTGTAATATGAGCGAGGATAAAAAACCAGATTACGTAGTATATGATGAAGAGACAGGCACTTATAACGCGGCACTTCTTCCCTATTCTAGCGGTGTTGCCGCTCCTAAAATTACCACTCCAGATATTACCTCATGGAAACAGACTAACATTAATAAAGTCAACCATGAGATCAAATCCCAATTTGACCAACTTAAAAGAGCAATATGATGCTATGGTTAAAAAATTTGAGGATAACCAATTGATCTATGGAGCAAAATTCTCTTTTGAACCTATAGTAGGCGAAATTTATCATCTATATAAAGGACACAAAGATGGACAGCCATTCTTATCTGTCATAGATCCATCAGAATGTTCTTGGGATTTTGTGGGTACCTATAGACTTACTTCTGAAAAACTCTGGGAAGAAAAGGAAGACTAGGTTTTAGACCATATCTTAACATTTAATTTCAAATGTTTTATTATTTTCTCAAAAGACTGAATATCATCAATATAGTTAGTAAAATATTCTACTCCTTCTACTGATTTATTTATATTTACACTAAAATAATCTCGATTCCATGGTATACTCATATAAATTTTACCAGAATTAAAAGAAATCATAGGTAACACCTTTTCAGTTTCAATTATTTGAGCAATGGCTTCAATTAAATTAGGAGACAATACGTAGAACCCTGTTTGCAAATTAGTTGTGTAAATAGAATATTTACTATTTATTAACTGGTTTTCTATTTGAATTTTAGAAAACGAAGATCCAAAAACAGAATCAGTAAATCTATCCCACTTACTTTCAATACTTTTGGGCATCATAATTACATTACCCTCAAAGTTTTTATTAAAATCCGCACACAAAAAAAGTCCTCTGTAGTATTGAATAGTATCTCGTACAAATAATGAACCACCACAACCTGCATTAATATCACCACCTTCACTAGTAATCAACCTGAAAATAATGACAGGTAATAAAAAAATTATTAATAAAAAAACACCTATTGACTTTGGCCAATTAATATCTTCTCTGAAAAATGAAATTTCATTGAAATCAACTTCTACATTTTCTATCACACCTTTTACTCGATCCTCACCTGTGATTCTTACATTATTTCTAAAAAAAGTTTTATTAAAAAAACCACTACTGTGTAAATCTTCTTGATTATAACCAAAAGGCTCATATTTGTAATTTGAATTAACTGCCTTAAAAATTTCTGGTAAAATACCTTCCTTTATATAATCGTGATAAATTTCCTTAGGGTTAGGTATAAAAATTAATCCTATATAAATAGCTCCTATTAAGAATAACCATAACACAATAGGAGGAAAAAAAAGCCCTATAATAACAATTAAAACTGCCGCCACTTTTAATAAAAAACGAATAGGTACAACAGTAAAACCGTATAACAAAGCAAGCGGTTTAAGTTTCCTTCTCTTTTTTTCTAATTGAATAGAATTTTGACGAAGTAACTCTATTAATTCAGATCTCATATTATTTTATCTAAATAGGGATGAAACGTTTGGATTAATCTTTTCAGAATCAGTTGTTTCAAAATAAATAGCAGGTTTATATTCTAAAAATGCAGCCAAGACATTAGAAGGTACAGTTACTATTTTATCATTAAGTGCTAAAACATTAGAATTATAAGCTCTTCTTGCCGCACTTATTTGTTCTTCCATCTCTGTAAGAGTTCTTTGCAGTTGTATCATGTTCTCACTAGATTTTAAATCTGGATAGTTCTCTAACGATACATTGATGCCTCCTAGAAGTTGTGACATTTGATTTTCCATTTCAAAACGCTCTTCTTTAGAAGTAGCATTAGGAATTTTACTTCTTAATGAAGTGATCTTTTCAAACAACTCCTTTTCATGACTCATGTATTCTTTTACACTAGCTACTAGATTAGGCACCAGGTCATATCGTTTTTTAAGAACCACATCTATACCGCTATAACTCATGCCTACCCTATTCTTTTGTCTAACTATACTATTGTATAAAAACAAAACGATAATGAAGCCTACAAAACAAAAAGGACTTGTTATGATTACAAAGACTATTAGGATAATTAATGCGGTTGATTTGCTCATGTCATAGTTTATTACATCGCAAAATACTGCTTTTAATATTTATAAAAAAGAAGAAATAAGTCACTTTATTAAATTTATAACTAACTATTTAGTTTAAACTAAATAGTTAGTTTAATTTTGAACTAAGAACTTAGTTAAATATGAAAACACTCACCACTGCCGAAGAAGAGATAATGCAACACCTATGGTCGCTTAAAGAAGCAAACGTAGCGAACATTATAGAAAAAATGAAATCTCCTAAACCTGCCTACAATACCGTTTCTACCATAATTAGAATTTTAGAAAACAAAGGTTTTGTGGATTATCGCAAAGAAGGTCGTGGACATATCTATTTTCCTAAAGTAAATAAAGAAACCTACACTGCTGCCACTGCCGGAAAACTAGCTAGTAATTATTTTAAAGGTTCTTTTAAAAATATGGTTTCGTTTTTTATGGAACAAGAAGACCTAAGCGTACAAGATCTAGAAGAGATATTAAATGATATTAATAAAAAGAAATCATGATAGACTACTTATTAACTGTTCTCATATTACATGTTTGTGCATTTGCCATATATGAATTGCTTCTTAAAACAACCACTTTTTTAAATAGCAATCGCTCCTATCTTTTGATCGTTCCAGTAATATTATGGTTTATCCCTCTTATAAATATTGATTCTTTGAATCAAGAACCAATTGCAGAAGAAGTTCTATTTCAAAATTCTACAATACAAGAAGAGCTTAACATAAGTCCTGTAGATTATCAAGCTATTGAAATTCCTACTGAATTGAAGACTAAAGAAGAAGGTTCAATTACTTTTTCTTGGTGGTGGGTTTACTTATTAGGAGTAGGTATATCTCTGACTTATTTTATAAAATCATATTATAATTTAAAAAAGGTGAAAAATAAAGGAACCTTAAAAAAACTTAACGGTGTTAGATACTATCAAATCAATGATAGTAAAATAGCACTGTCATTTGTAGGCTCTATTTTAATAGGTGATCAAATAAAAAATGAAGATCTAGAGTCAATAATCGCTCATGAGCAAGTATATATCGAGCAGAACCATCATTTTGACTTGATTTTCTTTCAATTGTTAGGTATCGTAATGTGGTTTCAACCATTTCATTACCTCTTTTTAAACCGTTTAAAATTAACGCACGAACTTCTAGCAGATCGTGCTGTTGCACAACAAGTAGGAACTAAAAACTATGCTCAGCTTTTATTAAAGGAAACCTTTGATACCAATTCTATATCATTTGCCAATATGTTTTTCAATTTTAAAACCATTAAAACTAGAATATCTATGTTACACAAAGAATCTACACCTAAAATTTCCAAAATACGATATGCAACTCTATTAATACTACTACTTTCTACCGTTGTTTATACCTCATGTACTACTGCAAAAGAGAAAGAAATGAGTCTTGAAGAACAAATAAGTAACCTTCAAGAAACACTTAAAAAAACTGATTCTATAAGTTTTAAAGATATGGAAGCTTTGGAAAAATTAACTATCAGTGGATATTCATTTGAAGAAGGTGATGAATATGCTCAAATATATAAAGGAGAACCTTACGATCATGAAGCATATATAAATTCCCCAGAAGGAATTGCTTTTCAATTAGAATTAGATAGTATCGCATCTAATAGAAAAATGGATGATGCTATTTTAAAAAGTTTAAAGGCAAAAGATATAAATAGTAAGGAGTATCTAGAATTTATAAAATGGCTAAACGATAGTATCGATACCTCAAATATGAAAATATCTGTAAATCCTAAAAACTAACTATCCATTAACTACAGAAAATTGATTTGCTCCATAATTAAAATTATTATTCCGCTTTTGCGAAAGCGGAATTTAAAATAAAATCATGATACAACATATCTTACACAGCTCTTTACTTGCCGTATTATTATATGGTGTTTACCATCTTTTTCTAAGAAAAGAAACGTTTTTTCAATGGAATAGAGCTTATTTACTAGCTATTCCTTTGCTTAGCATAACCATTCCGTTTTTGAGCGCGCCTTTTTCTATAGACATGACTCCAACGGTAATCGATGAGGTAGTACCACTCGCATCGGTAGATATAGGTAATGTATCTATGATAAGTGAACAACCTATTACCATAAAGACATCAAAACCTATTGATTACAAAATGATCGCCGTGAGTATATATAGTATAGGTGCATTTATCAGTCTTCTCTTTTTTCTATATAATGTGTCTAGCATAAAAGAGATTATTAGGTTAGGAACAACTCATTTCAAAGATGGAATATGGATCACTAAAACATCTCAAAAACTTACTGCTTTTTCATTTTTTAAAAATATAGTGATAGATGAAAATCTAGATTCTAAAAAGGTAGATGAAATACTAAATCATGAAATTATCCATGTAAAACAATGCCATTCTTGGGACCTGATGGCTTTTGAGGTGTATAAAATCATTTTCTGGTTCCACCCTATTTGTTATATCGCACAAAAAGAATTAAAACAAGTCCATGAATACATCGTGGATGATGTTCTAATTAAAAATCAAGAATCAATAACCTATCAAGAGTCTTTATTAAAAACTGTTTTTGGCACAGAACAATTTTCACTTGCTAGTTCTTATTTCAATAAATCACTTTTAAAAAACCGAATCCTTATGTTACAAAAAAAGAAAAGTACCGCAAAAGCTTTATTTAAACTAGCTTTCTTACTGCCTATAGTATTGGGTAGTTTGATTTTTACAGCTTGTAATGAAGAGCCAGAATTTATAGAAGAAACTATAGTTCTAGACGACTCTAATAATTATGGGATTGTAAAACGATCTGAATTTAAAGCTGGTCTAAAAGATTATTATCTTAATATAAGTAAAGAAGATAAAAAATTTATAGAAGAAATTGTAAACAATAATTCTTTTGAAATAAAAAAAGAAGACTCTATTAAAATAAGAAAATTAGCGACTCTTTTTCCTATTCTAATGAAAAACGGAACAACTATTATCCTTGATGATATAGATAATACCGGTATAATAAGCGCTCATGAAAGCCCTTTTGATAAAGATGTGAGATTTGATGGTTTCCCTTTGGAATATCATTTAAATATGACAAAAAAGGAATATGCAAATTTTGTGAAATATATATCAATCAACTACCCTAATACTACTCATTCATATACTGATGGTTACAATGATGGTATTGAAGCGGTTGATTTTGATATTCCTTTTTCTAAATTAGAAGAAGTACCTCATTTTGAAGACTGCACTGGTACGCAAGTAGAAATTAAAAAATGTACCGTAGATAAAATCACTTCATTTGTGAATGAGAATTTCAATACAGAGATTGCAAAAGACTTACCAGGACGCCATAAAATTGCGGTTCAATTCAAAATCGATAAAAATGGTAATGTCACAGGTGTACAGTCTAAAGCTAAAAGCATTGAGCTACAAAATGAGGCTGCCCGTGTAATTAACAAACTACCAAAAATGATTCCTGGTAAGCAAAAAGGAAAAGCAGTAACCACTATTTATGCTTTACCTATCATTTTTGAAATAAAGGAATAAACGGTACTTATTCCGCTTTCGCGAAAGCGAAACAAACACAATCAAAGCGATTCTTTACTAAAAAGAATCGCTTTTTTATTTTATAGCTAAAAATATTAGCAGCACAAACAACTGAATAACAGTATTATAAATTAAATTCGAATATTATTTGTTTATTTTACTGTAACAATTGAAAAGCGTGGTCGTCTATTAGATATAACCACAAAATAACAATATTATGAAAACTTCAACAGGATTTTTAAACGGAAACCAACAGACTACTAACAGAACAAGCAATGCAACTACTTTTTCTGATTCATGGAACTCTAGACGTCGTTATAGATAATTTAAACCTCAACTCTTAAAACTTTTATTATGAAAATTTCACAAAAAATATTGAGCCTTAACTCTGACTTTCCTATCCTATCTAGAAATAGATCTATAGATGAGAATAACCCTTTTAATGAAAACATGGAAGCAACAAATACCTTCTTTTTATGCTAGGCAGCATGAAGCCGCAAAGACATCTAGATAATTTTGAATTAGCCTTCTTACATCTTTTTACTTTGCCTGATAGACTTCACAAAACCACCAAAAACAACTGAATCCCTTAGTTAGCGCTAAGGGATTTTTACTTTTATTAACGTTTTGGCAGCTGGTAACAATTATTTTTAAGCCAAATTACTGATTATGAAACATCTCTTCACTCTTTTACTACTTGCTACTCTTGTTTTAAGTTGTAAAAATGAATCTAAATCAAATGAAGCTATTGTGGCTATACAGACTAATAGCAACACCATTACTAGTATAAATAGTAATCAACAAGTACCACTTGTTGAAAACATACCACTTATTGAAGATCAAAAAAAGTATACGGTTACACCTGTAATTGAGGGATTAAACAATGCCTGGGGAATGACATGGTTGCCTAATGGTGATCTTATCTACACAGAAAAAGAAGGAAAACTCTATCGATATAATGGTACAAAATCTATAGAAATCACTGGTTTACCTGAGGTATATTTACGTGGTCAAGGTGGTTTACTCGATGTAATAACACATCCAGAATTTGATAAAAATGGGCGCATTTACATTTCTTATGCAAGTTCTGAGGGTGAAGGATCTGGCGGGAACACGGCTATTGCTGCGGCTGTTCTTAAAAACGATCAATTAACAGATTTAAAAGTACTTTACAAAGCGACACCTAATACTAGAAAAGGACAGCATTTTGGCTCTCGATTTGCTTGGGATAGTGATGGTTATTTATACTTTTCTATAGGTGAGCGCGGAGAACGAGATGTGAATCCGCAGGATTTGAGTCGCGATGGTGGTAAAATATACAGACTGCATGACGATGGTAGCGTGCCTGCTGATAACCCTTTTATAGATATAGCTGGTGCAAAAACTGCTGCTTTTACTTATGGAAATAGAAATCCGCAAGGGATGACCGTACATCCTAAAACAGGTAAAATAGTGAGTCATGAACATGGTCCACAAGGTGGTGACGAGATAAATTTTGTCAAACCTGGTCGCAATTATGGCTGGCCAGTAATAAGCTATGGTGAGAACTATGGCGGTGGAAAATTTGCCGAAAGTACTGCCAAGCAAGGAATGGAACAACCTTTCTATTATTGGGTACCTAGTATTGCACCTAGCGGATTTGCTATTCTAGATAACACGGCTTATGGCGACTGGAATGGAAATTACTTAGTAGGTTCTTTAAAATTTCAATACTTAGAAATGCTTTATGTAAATGATAATGCAGTTACAAAAAGAGAAAAAATAGTAGACGGTATAGGACGTCTACGCAATGTAAAAATAGGGCCCGATGGTTTTATTTATATAAGTGTAGAGGGGAAAGGTATTTTTAAAATCACACGATAGTGTGACTTGAAGTTTAAAAATTATGATGAAACATATACCATCTATTTTTACTAGTCATTCTATAATAAAGGAGCTTTATATTACTAAATGGAATAATACGTTTATTCTGTTTCTTTCTTTAAAAAACTTTTAATAGATAAAAGTAGTAGTAAAACACCTAGTCCTAATATAAAATAAGAAAAAATGCTGTCTGGTGTAGTGTTATTATCTAAAATTAAAAACTTGCTAATTATTTTAGGTGATGTAGATGACAGTTGCCTCCATTGCTTATTATCTAAGTCTATTCCATATTTTACAATACCACTATAAGTAATGCTATCTTTAAAAATAAGATGTTCATATTTCTCAAAATAATTTTGTGCTTTCTCAGGGTCTGTTTGTGTATTAATTAAATTAAACACATCTAAGACATTTTGAGATTTTTCAGATATAAAAACAGTAATAGAATCATTCTGAGTATTTAATGGTATGAATAATTCTTCAGCAAGACCATTTCCAAAGGCACTTTCAAAATAAATTGATTCCATCAAGTTTATATTACAATTTTCTAGTTGCAGCCATTCTTCTTTTGGAATTATTCCATTTACAAAAGAATTAACATCATATACGGTAGGTGAAGAGTTATTTATAGATGTATAAACTCCTTGAGAACCACCCCATATGCAGATTAACGCAATTATTAATAATATATATTTCATTTTCTTACTTAATTAGCTAGTTGAGTTCAATTCAAAATTATTTATTAAGTTTTAATCACACAATACCCTATGGAGGGGAATTCTTTTGAGTCATTAAATAATAAAGTTATTTCACTTGTGGGTTGCGCTTAGTATATAAAACAAATCTTTAATACATAAAAGCATACCGTTACAAACTAGTAACATAAATTTCTACTTTAAAAATTATCACTTTTAAACCTAGAAATTTATAAATGGAATTGTATTTTTAAACATCAAGAAAACCATTATGAAATACGTATATCTATTACTACTAGCCATTGCTATAACTAGCTGTGGTAATGATAAAAGAAAATCTACATTAGGCAGTAATAACGCAAACACTACACCTACCACGCCACTAGAAAAAAGTGTAAAACGTGGAGAAGATATCTTCGGCGAGTTGTGTGTTACCTGTCACATGCCTACTGGTAAAGGTGTCCCTGGCGCGTTCCCACCACTTAACCCATCGGACTGGTTAACTAACAAACGTATCGCTAGTATACATGCTGTAAAATATGGTCTTAGAGGAGAAATTACCGTTAATGGTGCTGCGTATAATAGTGTCATGCTGCCATTAGGACTGGATGATAAAGAAGTAGCAGATGTTATGAATTATGCCATACAGACCTGGAACACCGGAGATATGGTTACAGAAGAAGAGGTTAAAGCTGTGGAGAAGTAATTTAAAAAAAGGTGATTCTCACTGATGTAAAACATCATATTAGCTAATAATAAAAAATCCCATCTCTTTTCAAGAGATGGGATTTTTACTATATAATTATATCTAGTTCTAGTTATAGATAGATTCTTTACCGTGGTGTACACAAAGCATGTAATAAATAATAGCGCGATACTTAGCACGCTCACTTTTACCATACTTCTCAATTACAGCTTCTACAGATCCCATAAGGTCATCTCCAGTAAGTCCTAATTTTTTCTGTAAATAATTTTTTACTACACGTTCCATTTCTGTTTTCTCAGCACTTACAGTTTCAGCATCTCTATTATAAATAGATGGACCTAATCCTTTAGTTACTTTTCTGAGTAGCTCTTCATCTAATTTACCTCCTACTTTATCTTTGTAAGCTGCGATGTATTTTTCTACTCTTTCGTCAAATTTACTCATAATTTTTATATTGAAATGTTAGTTATTTAGTTAAAAATATGCCTTAAATATAATAGATTAAATTTTATTTTAAAAATTTAAAGTAATCTAGAAGAACGGTATCATTTATCTGTCTAGGTGTAAACACTTCTAACAACTGCGGTCCTTTATTACTAGTAAACAATAGGTTGCACGCTTTCGCGAAAGCGGACTCTTCACTAACACTTTGATAATTCACGCCATGCATTTTACAAAGATGCGCTGCCGTTAAATCATGTTGAGTTTCAAAATAAGTCTGGAACTCATCAGTCTCTTTATGACCTGGTAAAATCCTGAATATCCCACCACCAGAGTTATTTATGACTATAATCTTAAAGTTATCAGGTATATAATTATTCCATAACGCATTAGAATCATAGAAAAAGCTTAAATCTCCTGTTATAAAAACTACTTGCCTATCGCTAGCCATTGCCGCTCCTATCGCTGTACTCGTACTACCGTCTATACCACTAGTACCTCGATTAGAAAAAACAGTGTGTGACTCATTCATCTGGAATAACTGCGCATACCTTATCGTGCTGCTGTTACCTAACTGTAGTACTATATTATTATCTGGTAAACTAGGGAAAATATGTTCAAAAGCTTTAAAATCTGACCACGGCATTTGCGCAAAGTAATCCTGCCTTTTAACTAGGTAATTTTTGAAATGTGACAGCCATCTATCTTGATAGTTACTATCTATATAGTCTTTAGGTAGCTGTTGTACCCATTTTTGTGGTTTTACTTTAATATGTCCTGCTAGCTTAAAGAACGTATCATAGGCACGTCTTTTACCAACATGATAATGTACTTTAGTCTCAAAGCGTCTTAGGTATTGTTTTATCTTTTTAGAGACAATCATACCGCCTATAGTGATAACTAGGTCTGGCTGCAGGTCTTTTATCTGGTCATCTTCCTTTTCTATGGGAGCAATTAAGGTATCTATTCCCCATATTACCTTATCATGAACTACATTACTACTCACCTCACTCATTACCAGAACACTAGGGTCACTAGTAAGTATATCTAGGTCTGCATTATCAAACACCGGCGGATTCAACGTTGCGAGAATGACTAGTTTCCTTTGAGCGCTCTTCCATTGTTCTATAAAGCTATCTGGTATCTCGCTAGATTCATTCTTCAATAAATCAATAACTTTAACCTCTAAAGATGGCTTTTCTACTTTATTATATAGCGGTTCTTCAAATGGTATATTAATATGAACCGGTCCATGCTGTGAAATAGCGGTGTTGATAGCTTTGTTGATTAGTCGCTCGTTAGTCGCAATACTTTCTTGGTTATCGATAGATAATAACATCTCTAACTGCGTATCATATAAAATATGATTTGCATACACTCCTTGTTGTCTTATAGTCTGACCGTCACCTATATCGATTTTATGAGGCGGGCGGTCTGCACTGAGAACTATTAAGGGGATTTCAGAATAATAAGCTTCTGTAACCGCAGGGTAGTAATTTAAAAGTGCACTACCACTAGTACATAATACAGCAACAGGTTCTTGTAATTGTTGCGCCATACCTAATGCCACATGAGCTGCACAACGCTCATCTACAATACTGTAACAATTAAAATAATCGTTTTCTGAAAAACCTATTGTTAAAGGCGCATTTCTAGAACCTGGAGAAATGACAATGTTTTTAATACCTCTTTCTTTAAAAAGAAGTACAACCTGCTGGGCATGTAGAATTTCTGGATACATATATAACAAAGGTAAAGATGCCAGTCGCCGCATACAACATACTTAACAGCTTCTTCTCATAAAATTAGATTCCTATTTTTAAACGTTAACAAATTCACCAGTATCCTGCGTTACAGCACCTCCATATGGCATTATCGTGTAAGAAATCACCTCAAAAATAAGCTATTAAACAAGTGATGCACAGGAATATTGACCGTAAACCTAGTCTCTACCATCAATCAATCACTTAGTCCGTTACTACTCAGCTATACAATTGTCTTTTTATCTATATTATACTGAGTATTAAAAGTTCAAATACAAGATTTAGAAATTTGCCCTAGTTTATTTCATTAAAAATAACTAAGTTTAAGTTCTATTAAACCAGCCCTAACTATGATTATAATTAAATATCTTGTTTTTTATACGTTTGTAGGATTCTATCAGTCTACAGTTTTTATAAAGTCTTCTATAAGAGCAGCTATAAACTACATTAGATCGTTAAATGAAAGTCGTAATGAGCAAGGACAGGTAGTAGGTTTTAAAACGACACTGTTACGAACAGCATTTAGAAGTATTCTTTAACAGCACTGTTTATACTAACTTTTTCATAGTAGATAGCTTGTTGAGCGTTTCCTCAAATTCTGCATTTGGATCACTCAATGCTGTAATACCACCACCTACATAGATATCTACTTGATCATCATGCAGCTCCATACATCTTAAGTTCACAAAATAACTCGCGCTGCCCTTGTCCACCATACCTAAATAACCAGTGTAGAAAGAACGATCATAATTTTCGTTCTTATTGATAAAGTCCAGAGACTCATTTCTAGGCATACCACATACCGCAGGTGTAGGATGCAATGCATCGATAAACATATTCTTATCCTTAGAATTTACCGTGGCAGTGATATCTGTTCTTAAATGAATAAGTTTACCAGCACGCACCGTTTTAACGTCTGATTCTTGAATGTTATCAGCACCACTTTCTTGTAAATTATGAATTATAAAATCGGTAACTAATCGTTGTTCTTCTAGCTCTTTTTTACCCCAAATATGTTCTTCATTTTCTTGATAAAGAGCCGTACCAGCTAGAGACATTGTTTTAAGTTTTACACCATCTATTTGGACCAAAACTTCTGGAGTTGCACCTACCCATTTCCCTACTTTAGGATGATAAAAAAAGTAACAATTTGCTGCTGGATATGCATCTAGTAAATCAGTTAAAATCTCTGTATCTGATTTTGAATTTTGAAAAGATTGCTTGCGCGAAAGAACAACCTTTTTCAAACTAGATTCTTTTAATCTAAGAACCGCTTTTGCCACTAAATTTGTGTACCTTTTTTGCTCCTCGGCATCTACTAAACGTACTGCATTTAAAAGTTCTTTGGGCGTTGAGTTCGTATTTTTATAAGTAAAGTTATAATCTTCTTGAGCTATTATAAAAACCTGGTATTCTGATTTTTGAAATTTTGAAAAAACACCATAAGTCATGTTGTCAGGTGCGCTTTTATACCATTTTTGATCTCGTTGTGAGAGTATGCGCACAGTATCGCTATTCACCTGTCTAATTAACAAGAAAGGTAGTTCTTTTTTAAGTAGTAATGCCGTGTATGAGAGTAAATTTTCGCGCAAGCGGTATAGGAATAATAGTGAGTAAAAGTGTTATTTTTTGAGAGCTATAGTGGTTAATTTACATATAGAAATAAGCCTCTCTTCTTCATCTGTAATTTTGATTTCCCAGAGCTGTGTTGTTCTTCCTTTATGTAAAAAACGGGCCGTTGCAAACACGTGTCCATCCTTCTTAGATCGTGTATGATTTGCACTTATTTCTAGACCTCTAATCGCAAAGTTTTCGGTATCTAAAAACATATAACTAGCAGCACTACCTACACTCTCGGCAAGAGCAACACTTGCACCTCCATGCAACACTCCATCTGGCTGATGCACTTTGGGAGTTACTGGCATTCTAGCCGTTAAAAAATCTTCTCCTACATCAATAAAATCGATGTCTAACGTCTCCATGAGTGTATTGCGGCAAATAGCATTACAACGCTGTAGTATATCTTCTTTGTCCATATCTTTACCAAAAATAAGTCATACCGATAGAAAAAATGGTAAAAACAGTTTCCTATACACATACTAATTCTTACGAGACACTTTTTGAATTAACAGATAAGACTAAAAATATCTGGATATGCTTTCATGGTTTAGGTTATCTAGCTACCTATTTTAAACGTTATTTTGAAGGCTTAGATTCTCAAGAGAACTATGTAATCGTTTTACAGGCTCCGTCTAAATCTTATATAGGTAAAGGCTTTAAACACGTAGGTGCATGCTGGTTAACAAAGGTGGACACGACTCAAGAAATGGGCAACAACCTCAACTATATTCATGAAGTACTCAAAACCGAAAATCTCGTAGGTGATCCACGCATTTTATTAATGGGATACTCTCAAGGAGTATCTATCGCTACTCGATTTTTAAAATCTTACCATCATAAAATAAAAGCCCTAATTATGCATAGTGGCAGCATACCGGCAGAACTAGACACTAGTGATGGCAAGCATTTTAGAGACACCTGTTCTAGATTCATTCACATAGCAGGCACGCTAGACGAATATTCTAATGAAGAAGTAATAAAAAGGGAAAGTAAAAAGATAGAACTTCTCTTTGGTACAAAATGTGAGTTATACCAACCAGAAATTAAACATGTGGTACACGTACCACTTATTTTAGAAATTGCTAAAAGTCTATAAACATGGAAATCATCTTTGCTACACATAATCAGAATAAATTAAAAGAAGTACAAGCGTTAATGCCTTCTTACATCAAACTTATAAGCTTAGAAGATCTAGGTTTTGATGAGGACATACCAGAAACATCAGGTACAATTGCTGGTAACGCCATTCAAAAGGTGGAGTATTTAAAAAACAGATTTCAACAGCCCATTTTTGCAGACGATACTGGACTGCTGGTTGAAGCACTAGATGGAGAACCTGGTGTGTACAGTGCTAGATATGCAGGTGAACAAAAAAGCAGCGAAGACAACATGGATTTATTGCTTAAAAAGTTAACAAACAATAACAATAGATCTGCGCGCTTTGTCACTGCTATTGCCTTAGATTTGAATAATAATCAAACTCTCTTTGAAGGAGTTTGTGAAGGTTCTATTTTGTTAGAAAGAAGTGGTTCAAAAGGTTTTGGCTACGACCCTATTTTCCAGCCAGACGGCTATGAAAAATCCTTTGCAGAAATGACTCTTACAGAAAAAGGTGCTATAAGTCATAGAGCAAAGGCTCTGAGAAAGCTCATAGACTACCTGAAAGAAGTTAATTAAATTATAAATTCACTTTAAATAAGCACATTAGCTTAATTTAGCTCAGATAATTATGAAATTACAACACTACATCCTACTATTCTGCTTTACCTTAAGTATTTCAATTAGTAATGCTCAAGAAGAGAAATCAGAAAGCAAAACTACTTCTCCCATATCTGGCATGGTAAAGGGAAAAGTTCTTAACGCAAAAGATAATACCATTCTTGAGAACGTTAACATCGTTAACTTAAATCAGATCAAAGGTACCATTACCACTAAGGAAGGACTATTTAAAATCGCTGCCAAGGTAAATGATACGTTATACTTTTCTTATTTAGGTTTTGAAACCATTAATGTAAGAGTTACTGAGGATTGGTTAAAATTTGGTGATGTTACTATTTCTATGACAGAAAAAGGTATCGCACTAGACGAAGTAACGGTTACAGAGACTTCTCTTACTGGTTTCTTAGAAATAGACGCAAAGCGTGCTCCTATTTATGCTACTAGAAGGTACAAAATAAGCGGTTTACCTAAAGGTTATGAAGCTGGTGACAGTGAGCCTGGTGCTATTACAAATGTACTAGAAAGTGTATTTAATCCTGCAGATTTCCTTTACAACACCTTTGGTAAAAAAGGAAAATCTATGCGCAAGCTAAGACAGGTAAAACAACAAGACGAGATTAGAAACTTACTACAAAGTAAATACGACAGAGAGACTCTGATGAACTTACTTCAACTAGACAAAGTTGATATAGATGGAATCCTTAGAAATTGCCAATATTCTAAGCAGTTTATTGAAACTGCAAACGATCTTCAAATACTAGATGCTATCAGCGAGTGTTATGAAGAATACAAGATATTGAAGACTTCTAAAGACAAAAATAAAAAATAACCAAAATCAAACTTGTGAATTACAAACACCTATTATCTTATGCTCTTGCAGCTACCCTTTTAACCAGCTGCATTAACATGAAAGGAAAAGACGGCGAACCTGGAAAAAGTGGAGAGCCTGGAATTAATGGACAAACTGGAGAAGATGGTGCCGATGGCATGTCTGGAAATACCGTTAGAGATTACTCGCAAGTAGACATCATGTCTTATGCAAACACGATTACTGAAAAGGAATTAAAAGAACAACTCTATTTTTATGCAAGTGATGAAATGGAAGGCCGCGCTACTGGTAGTCCAGGTCAAAAAAGAGCTGTAAACTACTTAAGAGAGCAATACAAAAAAATGGGCGTTGCAGGCGGTGGAGAAAATGGAGATTATTTTCAAATCGTACCTGGAAAAGCATTTGGAAAACCAGAACTTTCTTCAGAAAATGTACTTGCTTTTATAGAAGGAACTGAATTTCCTGATGAAATCCTTGTCATCTCTGCTCACCTTGATCACGTAGGTATGCATGATGGAAAAGTTTTTAATGGCGCTGATGATGATGGTAGTGGTACCATCGCTCTACTAGAAATTGCTGAAGCCTTTAAACAAGCGGCAAATGACGGTTATGGTCCTAAAAGATCCATTCTTTTTCTTCATGTAACTGGAGAAGAAATAGGTCTTAAAGGAAGTAAGTATTATGCAAACAACCCTATTTACCCTATGGCTAACACCATTGCAGATCTTAATATAGATATGATAGGTAGAATAGACCCTGCACAAAAGGACAGTCCTGATTACGTTTACCTAATAGGTAGTGACATGCTCTCTCAAGACTTACACGATATCTCTGAGGCAGCAAACAAGAAATCTGTTAATATGAGACTTGATTACTCTTACAACGGTAAGGACGACCCTAATCGTTTTTACTACCGTAGTGATCATTACAATTTTGCAAAGAACGACGTGCCTGTAATTTTCTATTTTAACGGTACTCATGAAGATTATCACAAAGCAACTGATACTCCTGATAAAATTGAATACAAATTATATCAAAGAAGAGCTAAGTTAATTTTTGTAACCGCATGGGATGTGGCAAATGCAGATAAAAGACCTGCACTTACAGATAAATAAGAAGTATTATATTTGATACAACACAAAGCGTTAACTTTTAAGTTAGCGCTTTTTTCATTTTACATTATGTTATACTGGTTTCATAAGGCAGTAAATTTTATAGCGAGCCTATTCTTAATGATTTGCATGCTATACACGGCAATTTTATTTATCGGCTTATTAAAAGGAGTTCCTAAAACAGAAGTAACCATTGATTTTCTACATAGAAGCTCTATAAGTTACCTTTTTGCACTACTCCTGCTTTGGGACCCTAAATCAATCAGAGAACATCCTGAAGTTGATTTACTCCGACTACGCACTTTTCGACTTCAAAAAGAAATGATCTCTAAAAGAAATAAAAGCCCTTTTCTTAAACGTCTTATGACACTTCTATTAATTTTAAATTTATTTTTCTGGCTTATATATGTGGCATAAAAAAAGGCACGATTTACATCGCACCTTTTTTTGATATGTGTTCCGCTTTCGCGAAAGCGGTATAAATACAATTATTCTGAATCAGATTCTGCTGCGGCCTCTATACCTGCAAATTCTTGCTGTATAGACATCCTAAGACGACGGTAATAGTCTTCTTCTAACCAATCCTTATAGTTGTTAGTATTATTGATAATACAGTATGCATAACGTCTAATACGATCTTTAATATCTTCTTTCAGTAATTTTGCTAAAATACGAGCGTCAAAAACGTCCTCACTATTCTCTACACACCACTGCACGTGTTGTGCGATAGACTCATCCAGTACGTCTTTAGACTTACGGTTTTCCTTGGTAATACGTTTATAGGCTCCTTTGATATCAAAGGTAAACTCTGTAGTATTAGGAAATTCTGCTTTTGTAGAATCTGGTAGAGTATAAACAAAGTTGCGTTCTATCTCTTCGTCAGACACAATGTTCTCCACATAGAAATCTGGAGATCTAAACACTTGCTGCCAGTCTACAGGCTCATTCCATAAACCAAAACGAGCAACATTGTTACCTAAATCAATGATTTGGAATTCTTTTTTATCCTTAAGAACACGAGAACCACGACCTATCATTTGATAATAAAGAGTCAGTGACTTTGTCGCTCTATTTAAAACGATACACTCTACACTAGGCTCATCAAATCCAGTAGTTAATATACTTACTGAGGTTAAAACCGCATCTGGCTTTTCTTTAAACCATCTTAGAATCTCTTTACGCTCTTCCTTAGTATTAGTATTATCTAAGTGTCTTATCTCTATTCCCGCACGTCTGAAGGTGTCCTCTACCTCAATACTGGTTCTAATACCGTTATTAAAAATAAGAGTCTTTTTACCTTTTGCTACTTCATTATACGACTGGATCAATTTATCCTGCATGGTTGTCGCAGTATAAAGTTTTTCACTTGATTTTACCGTATAATCTCCATTCATACCTATGGTAAGCCCACTTAAACCTACATCATAAGTATGCGTTACTGCTTGTGCTAGAAACCCTTTTTCTACTAGAGATGTAATGCTATTACCTACTATAAGCTCTCTATAGTTATCCTTCATAGGCAACTTAAAGTTAGAACTTAAAGGTGTCGCTGTAACACCTAGCATGAAACAGTGATCAAAGTACTTAAATAATTTTCTAAAACTATTGTAATGCGCCTCATCAATAATAACCAGACCTATGTCATCTAGTTCTAGTTTATCATCTTGAATACGGTTATTCAAGGTCTCTACCATGGCTACAAAACACTCATAATCCTTCTGGTCATCTAATTCTTTAACCTTAGAATTAATCACTTTGTTCTTTACATCAAAACCATTAAGCATTTTTGACGTTTGCTTACACAGCTCAATACGGTGTGTAAGGATAACCACTTTCTTACCTTTTTCTCTGATGTACCTGCGTACAATTTCAGAAAAGACCACTGTTTTTCCTCCACCTGTAGGCAACTGATATAGAAGGTTATAATCGTCTTTTTGATTGTTTATACGATCAAAAATCGCTTCCAGATCGCGTTCTTGATAATCGTATAAAGATTTAATCTTACTTTCTTTTTTCATCGTCATTACTCTGGATTTCATTTTTGAGATTTGCAAAAATACTGCTTTTTTAAGGTTATTATCCTTTGTTTACTGTTAAGAATCTTAGATAATTTTAATTGATAAGATTTTAACGTGATAAAATAGGTTTTAGTAGTAATTTTGTCTTACCAAAACAAACAGATAAGTGGAACATTCAACGACTAAGAAAAAACCATGGTTTCAACCAGATCGCGCTCATAAATACTATAAGCTTACCGGCTTCTATAAATTTGTGGTCGATAGTATCAAGAAATCCATGCCACCTGTTTTAGTCGTGGTTGCTATTCTAGCTGTTGTTCATTTTACCGTAGATGGTGGTTTAATGGGCTTACTAGAACTTGCTGTAGAAAAGCTACCTGACTATGGTGTTTTAGGTTTTTTCTATGTATCAGAAACTGTTTTAGGATTAATCCCACCAGAATTATTTATAGCATGGGCTGGAGAGACGGCTACTCCTGTACTTAATCTATTTCTTATCGCATTGTTTTCATATCTAGGTGGTTTTACATCGTACTGGATCGGAAGAAGAGCTTTAAAAATACCTAGTTTACATAATTACCTAGAAGTAAAAATGGCCAAACAACTTGTTATGGCTAGAAAATGGGGTGGCGTTCTTATAGCTGTAGGTGCTTTATTACCACTTCCTTTTTCTATGGCTAGTCTGGTCGCTGGTATGTTACGTTATCCAGTTAAAAATTGGGCACTTGTAGGTTTGCTGCGTTTTATACGTTTTGCTCTTTATGGTGCAGCTATATTTTCTTTAGTATAGATTTAATGCGGTTCCGCTTTCGCGAAAGCGAGAAAATTATTCTGACTTTTCTTTAAAACTAATATTTAAGAAGCGTAAATCGCCTCTACAGGTTTTGTACTCACGTGCGTTAATCTCAATGAAAATCTCACGAATAGCTTCTAGATGTCATAAATCCTTAGTTAAAAGAACGTAATAAGCTTTTTACAAGTTTGGTATAATTAAGCATTATAGACTGCGTGTAAATTTATGTATTTGACTTTTGAGAAATTTAGTGATTTTAAACAATACCATTACACTCTTTATTCTCGCATACATTTCAACCCCATTAAGGTTTTAACAGCATTTCCTATAGTAGTTAGTTATAAACTGCCATTGAGAATTATTTTGGAAATTTGCTCTATGTGTTATAGGTTAGAAAATTCTTAAACAAAAAAAGCACCTACTTGCGTAGGTGCTTTCTATTCATCTAGAAGAATAAGAACTAATTAGTTCTTGTTCATTTCAGTTTCTTTCTTTGCATTTTCTTTTGCTTCTTCCATTCCTTTTTCTACCATATCAAAGAATTGGTCTAACTTAGGAAGAACAACGATTCTAGTACGTCTATTCTTAGAACGTCCCTCTGCAGTGTCGTTACTGGCAACTGGAATGTAGTAAGATCTACCTGCTGCAGTCATGCGCTCTGGCGCTACACTAAACTCCTCTTGCAATACTCTAGTTACGGCAGTTGCTCTAGCTGTACTTAACGCCCAGTTATCAGAAAATTTTGCAGACGATATAGGCTGGTTATCTGTATGACCTTCTACCATGATGTCTATTTCTGGCTTATCGTTAACTACTTTTGCAACCTTACCTAAAACCACTTTTGCATTGTTATTAATTCTATCGCTACCACTAGAGAACAATAATTTATCAGAAATAGAGATGTAAACCACACCTTTTTCTACATTAACATTAATATCCTCATCTTGTAGATTACCTAGAGAGCTCTTTAAACTAGTAACTAGCGCAAGTGTTACACTATCTTTCTTTGTAATGGCATCGTTTAAAGATTTGATTTGTAGATCTTTTTCTCTGATACTCTCTAAAGAACGTTCTAAATTACGACTACCTTGTGTTGATAACGTTACTAACTCACCTTGGTTATTTAAAAGTGCGCTATTAGAATTCTTTAAATTAGCTATCTGGTCTTTAAGTGCTTCTAGTCTAGCTTGTGATGCTTTTTCATCAGATAGACATGCATTTAATTTTACTGTAGCGGTATCTAATAGTTCTTTAGTTTCTTGCTGTTTTGCGAGTGCTGCCTCAAGATCTTTTTTAGATGCACATGACACTAAAAGTCCACCTGCAAGCAACATTAAAAATATTTTTTTCATTTTAATATGAGATTTTATGTGTTGTTTTATTAATGTTATTAATGTTAAATAACAGATCAAAATTAATGATATTCAACTGTTGTACATGATCATTAACAAGGATTTAAGTTATTTAAGGTTATTACTATACTGCTTATTACCTTTTACAAAATACTGATAAACAATACTTAATTGTGCGTTTTGAGCACTATTATTTTTTATTAATCGTTTTACTGATTTTCTCTTTCTAAACAGTGGTATTAACTTTAAGTAGAAGTAAAAATGAGCTTTGAGAACAGCCATAAAATGAGCCAATTTAAATTCTATTAGAAATTTAAAAGCAGCTATCCCATCGAGCACCATTCTAATAAACAAGGTACCAATCCAGAAACTAGAACGGTCATTTTTTATTATATTATATAAACTGTTTCTAAAATTATAAAAGGTCTTGCGTGGATTAATTGTTGCCAGCGTGCCACCACCTAAGTGATAAACTACGGAGTCTGGCTGATAACTAATTGTATAACCTGCGTGACGCAATCGCCAGCATAAATCTATCTCTTCTTGATGTGCAAAATAATCTTCGTCCAGCCCATGTACTTCATTATAAGAACTTACTCTTAAAAACAAACATGCTCCACTCGCCCAATGCAGGTTTATAGCATCATTATACTGTCCTAGATCTTTTTCTATGGTATCAAAAATGCGGCCTCTACAGTATGGGTAAGCATAACGATCTAAGAATCCACCTGCTGCGCCCGCGTATTCAAAGTAATCTTTGCGCTTATCATCTAAAATTTTAGGCTGACACGCAGCTAGACTGCTGTCTGTTTGAAACCTATTTGCAATCACGTCACACCAGCCTGCAGTTACAGCGACATCACTATTTAACAAACAGACTACCTCTTCTTGAACACTTTTCAAGGCGACGTTATATCCACCTGCATAACCGCGATTTTTATCCATCGCAATTATTTTAACTTCTGGATAGGTGGCTGTAGTCCATGGAATAGAGTTATCTGTAGAGGCATTATCTGCTAGATAGATAACGTGATCTTTACTGTGCTCTACAACGCTAGGTAAATAGGTCTTGAGCAGGTCTACCCCATTCCAATTTAATATGACTATTGCTATTTTCATAAAACGTATTCTGGTAAGTCTGCTATAAAATTATAGGTTTGATTCTCGTAATCCATAGTACAAAAATAATGTTCCAGACCGTTAGTCACCATTAAGTATTTAGCATTTAACGCCAGGTTATATCGCGCAATTTGATCAAAAACAGATTGATCTATCTTAATTTCTGGGGCTTTACACTCTACTATTAAATGTATAGAACCATCTGTGTTATAACTGATAATGTCATATCTCTTTGTAGTTCCTGCGATTATCAACTGCTTTTCTACGTTAATGAGATTATGCGGTATTCGTTTTTGCGTAAGCAGAAACAAAACAACATGTTGTCTCACCCATTCTTCTGGTGTTAGAATGATAAATTTTTTCCTGATCTGGTCAAAGATAGCACGTCCTTTTTCAGTACTTTTGACTCTGAAATTTCCAGCTGGTAGTCGCAATGGCTTCATAACGCAATATTACAAAAACCACAACAGCTCTCGATGAGTGACGCTACAAACATTCTTGCCGATTTAAAACAAAAGCGATATGCTCCTGTATACTTTTTATGCGGTAGCGAACCCTATTTTATAGATCAAGTTAGTGATTATATAGAGGACAACGTCTTAGACGAAGGTGAAAAAGGCTTTAACCAGACGGTTATTTATGGTAAAGATACTACCATGTCCGAGGTTTTAGAAAACGCAAAGCGTTTCCCGATGATGGCAGAGCATCAAGTTATTATAGTTAAAGAAGCACAACATTTAACTAAACAACTAGCACAACTAGAAAGTTACATTGAGCAACCGCAAACTACTACTATTCTCGTTTTTGCTTACAAATACAAGACACCAGACGGACGTAGCAAAATAACTAAATTGCTTAAAAAACACGCGGTTTACATGGAAAGCAAACCTCTTTATGAAAATAAAGTACCTGCTTTTGTAACTGGTCGTTTAAAAGAAATGGGATATCAAATCGATCCTAATGCGACTAGAATGTTAGTTGAATTTCTAGGAACTGATCTAGGAAAAATAAATAACGAACTTTCTAAACTCGCGATAGTACATTCTAAAGACCGACCTATCACCCCACAAGTAATCGAGGATAACATAGGTATTTCTAAGGATTATAACAATTTTGAATTGCGCAAAGCCATGGGAATGCGTGATGTGGTTAAGGTTCATAAAATCATCAACTATTTTGCAGATAACCCAAAGGATAATCCGCTGGTGCTGACTACTGCACAGTTGTATAGTTTTTTTACTCAGCTGTTGAAAGTGCACACTATTAAGGATAAGAATCCGCAAGCGGTGGCAAAGGCTGCTGGTGTGAATCCATTTTTTGTTCAAGAAATTATCACTGCTGCAAAGAATTACCCTATGAAATACTGCAGTCGCTCCATAAAACTCATCAGAGATATGGACGTAAAGTCAAAAGGTGTAGGAACACATCAAGCAAATCATCACGATTTATTGAAAGAAGTAATGGTAAATATTATGTCTAAATAATGGCTGAAACAAGTAAATTAAAAGCCTGGATAAGTGCTGCGAGATTGAGAACTTTGCCTTTGAGCATAAGTGGGATTCTTGTAGGTAGTGCTTTTGCTTATTTGAACTTATCATATTTAAAAGCTATGGGTAAATGGCTTAAAAATTCATCTAATGAAAACTCCGGTATATCAAGTTTAGCAAATGTTTTTGAATACAACTTTAATTTCAATTTTTACATTCCGATACTTGCTTTAATAACCACTTTAGGTTTCCAAGTCCTTTCTAATTTTGCTAACGATTATGGCGATGGCGTTAAAGGAACTGATAATGAAGATAGAATAGGTCCTATGCGTGCGATTCAAAGCGGTATCATTTCTCCTAAAGAGATGAAAAACGCTATGATAATAACAGCTGTTCTTACTTTAATAAGTGCCATACTCCTTATATATGTAAGTTTAGGGGTTGAAAAATTATTAATCTCTCTATTCTTTTTAGTTTTAGGTATTGCAGCTATTTGGGCAGCGATTAAATATACCGTAGGCGATAACGCTTATGGTTATCGAGGTCTAGGTGATGTGTTTGTTTTTATATTTTTCGGCCCTGTTAGTGTTATGGGTATTTATTTTCTAATTACTAAGAGTCTAGACTGGGAAATGATTTTCCCTTCTATCACAGTGGGGCTGCTAAGTGTTGCTGTTCTTAATCTCAATAACATGAGAGATATAGAGAGCGATAAGAAAGCTGGAAAAAATACAATTGTGGTGAAGATGGGACTTGCTAAGGCTAAGTTGGTTCATTATGGATTTCTAATTATTGCTTTTTTATGTGCGGTTTTTGCAACTACAAACACCTATTTTTTTCAAGTTTATTTGAAATATCAATTACACGAAACTAATAGAATAAACAGTTTAATCGGTAAAAATGCTAATCAGATTGAATATAACTGGTTCTCGATCACAAATTACAATCCAGAATTTGGGATAACTCTCATCGCTTTCTTACCACTCCTAGCCTTCATCCCATTATTCATACATTTATTTAAAGTAAAAAGAACAGAGTCTCCAGCTCTACTCGATCCTGAGTTGAAGAAAGTAGCGCTTTCTACCTTCTTTTTTGCGGTTTTATGTATTATAAGTGTTGCCGTAATTACAAGGCATTAAGAGTGAATTAACACTACTATTTTAACATTTATAACCTATTGTTTCTAATTAGAGCAGTTAAAGCGTTGATACTTATGTTAACCTTTAGTTTAAAATTTTAAACAAATTTAACATTTACTATTCACAGCATAATAGTATTAGAACGTATCTTTAACTACAATAAAAAACACCCCTATTCAACAAAACTACTTTAACTAAAAATCTTGAAAATTATGGCTAGAGCTATGTTTGAGTATACCAAAACAATACTCGAGAAAGTAAGTTTTAACCCAACCCTATTTTGCAAGGAATTACAAAAAGCAGTTGATCGTCTATTACCTTTTGAAATAGTAGAACTTGAAATCTGGATAAAACAGCTTGTATTACAAAATCCAGACTTGCAAACTTGTGTACTGATATCAAAGGAATAAACGCCTATTTATTAAAACTTAAAAAGGCTAGTTACTTCATTTAAACATGAAGTAACTAGCCTTTTTTTTATTCAATAATAAGATTTATTTACCTGATATAGGACTGACTATTTGCACGTTTTGAAAAGCAATAGCACCTTTAATAACTCCGGTTATTACATTTTGTAACGCTTCTATAATTTGCATTTTCAACTCGCTTTTATGAAAAATAAGACTTACCTCACGAGCAGGAGAAGGATCTTCAAAAAATCTAAGATTCTCCTTTTTATGCTCTGGTAAATCCATCGTGTTTAAATAAGGTAATAAAGTCATTCCTAGACCTTCGTCAGCTAGTTTTATTAAGGTTTCAAAACTACCACTCTCTAACATAAAACGCTCTCCATCTGTATCTCTAGAATTACGACATAAATTAAGAATACTATCCTTAAAACAGTGCCCGTCTTCTAATAGAAGCAAGTCATCTACATTAATCTCATCTACCTTAATTTTTGTTTTAGGCTTACCAGATAATCTAGGATCATAAGCTACAAAAGGCTCATAATATAGAACTCTTTCTTTAATAAAGTCATTTTTTAAAGGAGTAGCAGCTATTGCAGCATCGATACTTCCATCAAGTAGGCTATCTATAATACTCTCTGTAGTAAGTTCTTCTATGCGCAGTTTTACCTTAGGATATTTATTTACAAAATTAGCTAGAAACATAGGTAATAACGTAGGCATTACCGTAGGTATCACTCCTATTTTAAACTCGCCACCTATAAAACCTTTTTCTTGATCTACTATGTCTTGAATACGGTCACTTTCATTAACTATATTACGCGCCTGGTTAACGATCTTCTTACCAGTTTCTGTAAGCTCGATAGGTTTTTTACTTCTATCAAATATTTGAACATCTAGCTCATCTTCTAGCTTCTGTATTTGCATACTTAATGTAGGCTGTGTTACAAAAACCTTATCTGCCGCTTTGGTGAAATTTTGATATTGAGCAACAGCAAGAACATATTTTAACTGGGTAATCGTCATGATAGATATTTTAAACAAAAATAAGTAATGTCATTTGATAAATCTATTACGATATCAATCTATTTTATTTAGTTAAATGAGCTTTGGGGATTATCTTTATGATGGATTGTATTCCGCTTTCGCGAAAGCGAGACCAACAACAATAACCTTCTTAAATTCAAACAACTATGTTTAAAGAATTATCAAGAACCCTAGGTACCATTTGTGCACTCGTACTCGCCATGATCGTTGTGATTTTTAGCACGGCATTTATTATCTCTGGTGAAGAATCTACATATTACAAGCAAGAATCACCAGAACAGATCATAGATACAGTACCTAAAATAGCTTTAACTGAACAACAAAAAAAAGGCAAGTCGCTTTTTAAAACCAATTGTGCAGCATGTCATAAACTTTTTAAAAAAGCCGTAGGACCAGTATTATACGGTGTCACAGATCGTTATGAAAAAGAATGGCTTTACAAATGGATCAATAATAGCGCTGCACTCATAAAATCCGGAGATACACAAGCGGTTGCTTTATATAATGAATACAATCAGGCTAATATGAATTCTTTTCCTAATCTAACTAAAGAAGATATAGACGCTATTCTAGATTATATAGAATCCTCTAAGAATTAACAAGACATTCATACAGCATCGATAGGTAAATTGTAACTTTATCGTCTTAATAACTAAATAAAACACATGGCAACTATTACTATAGGAGGTAACGAGATATCTACAAGCGGTTCACTACCAGCAGTAGGATCACAAGCACCAGATTTTAAACTTAAAAAAGCAGACCTATCTGAGGCTTCTTTAAATGATTATAAAGGAAAACGAGTTGTACTTAACATTTTCCCTAGTATAGATACAGACGTTTGTGCAACATCTGTAAAAAATTTCAATAAAAGAGCTACAGAGCTAGATAATACTGCGGTTTTATGTATTTCTAGAGATACTCCTTTTGCACAAAAGCGTTTTGCAAGTGATGAAGGACTAGAGAATGTAGAGAATTTAAGCGATGTGCTAGACGGTGCATTTGGTAACGACTATGGACTTACTATGATTTCTGGACCACTTGCTGGTTTTCATTCTAGAGCAGTAGTTGTTCTTAATGAAGAAGGAAAAGTAATTTATAATGAACAAGTTCCTGAAATTGCAGACGAACCTAACTATCTTGCTGCACTTAAAACGTTATTATAATTGAGTGCATCAAAATTTATTATTGGTAGATGTAAAGCGATGGGATATGCCCTTAAAGGCGCCATCATCCTTATCAAAACAGAAGCCAGCATACAAGTACAAGCCGCAATAGCCATTATTATGACTATTGCCGGCTTTTATTTTAACATTACTGCAACCGAGTGGATTGCTCAAACCTTGTGCATAGGACTTATTATGGGACTAGAAGGTATGAACACCACTGCAGAGGCTATTGCCGACTTTATTCATCCAGATTTTCATGAGAAAATAGGTCACATTAAAGATATAGCCGCTGGTGCCGTGGTAATTACTGCCATCGCATCTAGTATTGTGGGCGGTATTATTTATATTCCTTATATCCTTGCGCTGTTTAATTAATAGCTGTTTTACGGCATAAAACACAACTGTTAACAATCAAGTTAAATGTGTTCTACTATTACCGTGCAATATTCTTATTTTTGCTCGTTCACTATCATACATGGCGCGTAAAAAAACAACATCTAAGAAAACTACTGCAAAGGCCAGTAAACCATTCCAGCTACCTAATTTAAAGCTCAATAGATTACAAGAGGTAATCGTAGGGAGCGCACTAATAGTAGTCGGTTTATTACTGCTTTTTTCTTTTATATCTTATCTATTCACTGGCGCACAAGATCAAAGTGTACTGGTAGAATTAGGCAGCCGTAGTACAGAAACTAAGAACTGGATAAGCCAGTTAGGTGCATGGCTAGGACACACCTTTGTTTATAAAGGATTTGGTATCCCTGCTTTTTCCATTTCGGTTCTAACCATGATCTCTGGAATATTTTTATTTGCAACTGGTGATAAAGTGTTCTCGCTTTCGCGAAAGCGAATTTCAAATCTATGGTTCTGGGGATTATTATTAATGCTCTGGCTATCTATCTTTTTAGGATTTTTTCACAATACAAATGCATTATTAGGTGGTAAGGTAGGTTATGAATTAAATGATTTCTTACAAGACTATTTAGGCTTATTAGGCGCTATACTTGTCATGTTCTTTATAGCGATAGTCTATGTAGTATTGAGACTTAAACTGACACCAGAGTTGATAACTGCTTATTTCTCTAAAAAAGCTACAGAGGTTAAGGAAGGTTTTGAAAACATAGAGACTACAGACGAAGAAAGCGATTGGGAAAAAGCTACTGTAGAAGGTAATCCTGCTCCGGACATAGATCAAACCACTGCCCCAGCAACAGCGACAGAAGAGCCTAAAAATACTGTAGAGCTGTCGGACGATGCTATGCAAGTTACGGTACCAGAAGAAGAAACTGTTCCAGAACCTGTTCTTAAAAAAGTTGTTGCTCCTAAAGATGAGAATGACATAGGAATGGAAATCGAGCAAACGCTAGATGAGGAAGAGGTAATCGATAATAAAGCTAATAAATTAGTAGAAGATTTTGGAGAGTTTGATCCTACTCTAGAGTTAAGCAACTTCCAGTTTCCACCACTAGATCTTTTAAAAGATTATACTAAAGGTAAAACGATAACTATTAATGAAGAAGAGTTACAAGCCAACAAAGACCGTATTGTAGAAACTCTTAAGAATTATAAAATAGGTATTGCAAAAATAAGTGCCACGGTAGGTCCTACGGTTACTCTATATGAAATAGTACCTGAGGCAGGAATACGTATTTCAAAAATTAAGAATCTAGAAGATGATATTGCGCTATCTCTTGCCGCATTAGGTATACGTATTATCGCTCCTATTCCAGGAAAAGGAACTATAGGTATTGAAGTCCCTAACCAGAATCCATCTATAGTATCGATGAGATCTGTGGTTGCGTCTCCTAAATTTCAAAATGCCGAGATGGAATTACCTATCGCATTTGGTAAAACTATTTCTAACGAGACCTTTGTAGTAGATCTTGCAAAAATGCCTCACCTACTTATGGCCGGTGCAACAGGACAAGGTAAGTCAGTAGGACTAAATGCTATTCTTACTTCACTACTCTATTCAAAACACCCTGCCGAGGTTAAATTTGTACTCGTAGATCCTAAAAAGGTAGAGCTTACTTTATTTAACAAAATAGAACGTCATTATCTAGCTAAGTTACCTGATAGTGAAGAGGCTATTATCACAGACAACTCTAAGGTAATCAATACCCTGAATAGCCTTTGTATAGAGATGGATCAACGTTATGACATTCTTAAGGATGCCATGTGCCGTAACTTAAAGGAGTATAATGCAAAGTTTAAAGCTAGAAAGTTAAATCCTGCAAATGGTCATAAATTTCTACCTTATATAGTTCTGGTAGTAGATGAATTTGCCGATTTAATCATGACGGCTGGTAAAGAGGTAGAAACCCCTATTGCGAGACTTGCACAACTAGCTCGTGCGATAGGTATTCACTTAATTATCGCAACGCAACGTCCATCTGTAAACGTGATTACAGGTATGATTAAGGCTAACTTCCCAGCACGTATCTCTTTTAGAGTGATGCAAAAAGTCGATTCTCGCACTATTCTAGATAGCGGTGGTGCAGACCAATTGATAGGTCGTGGAGACATGCTTTACACCGCTGGAAACGAATTGATACGTATACAATGTGCATTTGTTGACACACCAGAAGTAGAAAAAATTACCGATTTTATAGGTAATCAAAAAGCATATCCTGATGCGCATATTTTACCTGAATATGTAGGTGAAGATGGTGGCACGAGTATTGATAATAATATTGATGAGAGAGATGCTAAGTTTAGAGACGCAGCAGAAATAATAGTTATTGCCCAACAAGGTAGTGCCTCTTTATTACAACGTAAATTGAAACTAGGTTACAATCGTGCTGGTAGAATTATAGACCAATTAGAAGCTGCTGGTATAGTCGGTGGATTTGAAGGTAGTAAAGCTAGACAGGTTTTAATCCCAGATCTCACGTCTCTAGAAGTATTTTTAAATGAAGAACAAAACAAATAAATAAGTACAATGAAAAATTATTTCCTTTCTGTTTTTATGATTTTTGCTTTCGCGCAAGCGGTTACAGCACAAGATGCTAAGGCAGATAAATTATTAAGTGAAGTAGCCCAAAAATTCAAGTCTTACAAAAATGTAGCATTTACCTATAAAGGCAATTTTAAAAACCCTAAAACGAGCACAGACATGGATGTGCAAGGTGATGCAAAGCTAGAAGGAGAAAAGTACAATGTGAATTTTCTAGGTACTACTTACATATTTGACGGTGCAAAACAATATGCGGTAAACTCTGAAGATGAAGAAGTGACAATTTCTAAAGTAAGTAATGATGGTGACCAAATGATCACACCATCTAATATCTTAACTTTTTATGAAAAAGGTTATTCTAAAAAATGGGATATCGTACAAAATGAAGGTGGTAGAAAAATTCAATTCATAAGACTTACTCCTATAAAATCTAACTCTGAATATAAAAATGTTTTACTAGGTATAGATGCAAACACAAAGCATATTTACAAAGTCATTATTACAGAAAACTCTGGAACAGTAGCTACATTTACATTAAAGTCTTTAAAGACTAATGAACCTTTACCTAAGAATTCTTTTACCTTTGATAAAAATCAGTACAAAAACTGGTTGATTCAAGAGATGAACTAAATTGAAGATATTAGATCGATACATATTAAGCCAATACATAAAGACGTTTTTAAGCGTCTTTATTGTGTTAATGTTTATTCTTATCCTGCAAGCTATATGGTTATATATCAAAGAGCTGGCTGGTAAAGATCTCGATGTATTAACTATTGCAAAATTTTTATACTACTCTACTCCTGTTGCGGTGCCTATCGCTCTACCTTTAAGTGTGCTATTGGCAGCCATATTGGTTTTTGGTAAAATGGCAGAGAATTATGAATTTGCCGCTATGAAATCTAACGGGATTTCACTGCAACGAGCTATGCGCTCCCTAACCTTTGTTATTCTAGGTATAGGAATTACTTCTTTCTTATTTGCTAATTCTGTCATTCCATGGGGATATTTTAAACAGAGAAATCTGCGAGGTAATATTGCAAAAATGAAACCTGCCATGGCTATAGGTCAGGGAACATTTAATCAATTAGGTGATATAAATATTAAAGTGGGAGAAAAGTCCGGAGAAAACGGTGAGTTTTTAACCGACGTGATTATCCATAAAAAAAATCCAAGGAAAAACGGTAATTATACCGTTATCAAAAGTAAAAGCGGTGAGTTAAAAAGTTCTTTAAAATCTAATATCATTCAACTGGTTCTAGAAGATGGAAATTATTATGAAGACCTTTTTATAACAGAGCCTAAAAAAGCGAAAACGTCTCCATTTGTAAAAACAGAATTTAAAGAATATGCTCTAAACATAGATGTATCTAAATTAAATCAAGTCGATATAGATGATGAGTCAGTGACTGATAATCATAGAATGCTTAAAATTAATGAGCTGTATAATCGTATCGACACTTTCTCTCTTGCACTTACTAATAACTATAAAATATATAGAAGTAACCAGCATAGAACGTGGGCACCCAGTACTATGGATCGTACTGCTGCGTTAGATACCATTAGAGAAAACCCTAAAGATTTGCTTGCCAGCCTTAAAATATTTGACCAGCGTAGAGCACTAGATGTCGCGATGAGTAAAGTGCGCAGCCAGAAAGCAGCAGTTCAAAATAGAGAAGATCAAATTAAAGGTGAGAAATCTAGACTTGCAAAACATGAAATAGAAATTCACAAGAAATACGTGTTAGGTGTAGCCTGTATTATACTGTTTTTTATAGGTGCTCCACTAGGTGCAATTATAAGAAAAGGTGGTATGGGACTGCCACTAGTAGTCGCTACCTTATTCTTTTTAACCTATCATTTCATTGGTATTTTTGCAGAAAAAGCAGCTACTGAGGGCGCATTTCCTGCATGGTTAGGTGCATGGTTGAGTACATTTATTCTATTCCCTATAGGTATCTACCTTACCTACAGAGCAACGACAGACCAGGGTATCTTTAGTAATGAATTCAGCTTTAAGAAGCTGTTCTCAAAGTTTAAAAAACGCCCAAAATCGCCTCACGCTGCACCTTAATCATTATCTTTGTAAGGAAGTCTTAAATACTTAAATAATCGTATTTAAGATGTTTTTTTTAAATCAATAACTCCTTATGATTACTCAAGAAAAAGCCGCTCCTACCTTTCAATTAGACCGCATAGAAGATGCTATAGAAGATATAAAAAATGGTAAAGCCATTATAGTTGTAGATGATGAAAATCGTGAGAACGAGGGTGACTTTGTTGCCAGCGCTAGATCTGCAACACCAGAATTAGTGAATTTTATGGCCACACATGGGCGTGGATTAATTTGCGCACCTATTACCGCATCTAGATGTAAAGAACTAGATCTAGCCATGATGGTAGTAAATAATTCTGATCCTATGGAAACGGCTTTTACCGTTTCAGTAGATTTAAGAGGTCACGGTGTGACCACTGGAATAAGTGCGGGAGATAGAGCTTTAACTCTACAAGCGATTATTGATAAAGACACACAACCACACGATTTAAGTAAACCTGGACATATTTTTCCTCTTAAGGCAAAAGATGGCGGTGTTCTAAGAAGAACAGGACATACAGAGGCAGCCATTGATTTTGCAAGACTTGCTGGTCATGAACCTGCAGGGTTTATAGTAGAAATCATGAATGAAGATGGTAGCATGGCACGTCTACCACAATTAATAGAGGTTGCAAAAAAACACAACCTTAAATTAGTATCTATAGAAGATCTTGTTGCTTACAGGATGAAACATGATAGCCTTATCGTAAAGAAAGAGGACTTTATGTTAAAAACACGTTTTGGTGAGTACCGTTTACGTGCATATCAACAAACAACTAACGATCAAATTCACATAGCACTTACTCTAGGTGATTGGGAAAAAGAAGAAACCGTTCTTACACGTATGAATTCTACACAGGTAAATAATGACCTATTCTCTACCCTTACTAGCGATGCCGACAGAAAGATAGATGCAATGTTTAATCAATTAAACAAAGAAGGGAAAGGCGCGATAGTATTCATTAACCAGCAGTTTGAGCCAGAAAACATGTTAGGTAGATTAGAAGAGCTTAAAGATCTACAAGAAAACGGTGGTATTAAAGCTCCTAGACGCAATCTTGATAATAAAGATTATGGAATAGGCGCGCAAATACTTCATGATTTAGACATTACTAAAATTAAGTTGATGACTAACTCTGAGCAAAGTAAACGCATAGGAATTATAGGTTATGGATTAGAAATCATGGATACCATATCTTATTAGTTTAATTAAAATACCGCTTTCGCGAAAGCGATACCAACATCATGGCATTTAATAAAATAACAGAGCAAGATTCTCATTACAATCATCTAGAAAAGATGAGTCCTAGAGAGTTATTAAGTAGTATTAATGAACAAGATCAAACAGTAGCAATTGCTGTAGAAAAGGTAATACCACTTATTGAGTCACTCGTAATAGAAATTGTTTCTAAAATGAAAACTGGTGGCCGTCTATTTTATATAGGCGCTGGAACTAGTGGTCGTTTAGGTGTACTAGACGCTAGTGAATGTCCACCGACATTCGGTGTTTCTTATGATAAAATCATAGGTATTATTGCCGGTGGTGATACAGCAATTAGAAAAGCTGTAGAAAATGCTGAAGATGATGAAAAACAAGCATTTAAAGATCTAGAAAACTACCAAATAACTAATAAAGATGTAGTTATAGGAATAGCAGCTAGCGGCACTACACCATATGTCATAGGCGGTCTAGAAAGTTGCAATAAAATGGGAATTACCACTGGATGCATTACTTGTAATCCAGGCAGTCCATTAGATCAAGTTGCCACACATCCTATAGCAGTAATTGTGGGCCCTGAATTCATTACCGGCAGCAGCAGGATGAAAGCTGGTACAGCGCAAAAAATGATTCTTAACATGATCAGTACCAGTGTTATGATTCAACTAGGCCATATAAAAGGTAATAAAATGGTCGATATGCAGTTAAGTAATGATAAGCTAGTAGATCGAGGTACACGTATGATTATGGAAGCGACAGGTGTAAATTATGAAATTGCTAGAAAGTTATTAATCGATCATGGTAGTGTAAGAAACGCTATTGAACATCAAGGAATTTGCTAACATTATGTCGCAAACATCAACAGATAGAGAAGTCTTAGGTAAAGGAATTAAAAAGCTTGCTATAAGCGTACTTTTTCTATTTGCTGGCCCTATCCTTATATATATAGGAGCAGGGTCTGAACACCCTATTATTTTTTTAATGCCAGGAATAGCATTTGCATTACTGGCCATAGTATTTATATTTCAAGGAATCAATCTTATATTAGATTCTATGTTTAAATCAAATAAAACAAGATGATTAAAAGACACCTATTGCTAGCATTTCTCATAATTTTAACCAGCTGTAAAACAACCGAAAAAGAAAAAGAAGATAGCATTGAAGACAACACAGAAAACGTATTATTTATTGAAGGTAAAGTCTCTAATCCAGAAGGAATAAATGGTGAAATCAATATTATGGGTTATTTTGTTGAACCTATAATAGGTGGAGAAATAGCTAATAATGGTACTTTTAAAATTGAATTACCTCAGGATTTTGATGCCATCACACGTAATTCTTTTAACACCTATAACTCTTCTCCTGATGCAGAATACAACCTAGAATTCACTAGCGCATTAGATAGTTTTCCAAATGCTAGCGAGCTAGATTTTACTGGTAAAAAAGAATTAATAGCCTATGCTGGTAAGTTCTTTAGATTTGAAATAATATCACCAGAAAAAACTCATTATATATTTTCTAGTTCGAGCAAAAACTTTGTGGACTACGCAGTTGGAAAAAGTGATGCTACTCCAGAAAAAGGATATCACTATTATTACATTTATGCCAAAGGTCCTATCTCTATCATAGGTGAACAAGTTTCAGAAAATCTTTTTGAAGATAACTCTAACGAAATTTATTCTAGAATAGATTCTTATCAATTAGACATTCAGGAAGGATGGAATTTAATTAAATACGAGGTACTTTCTTTAAAGAATAGCTCAACTGGAAAAGCTGCTATTACAGAAACTGAAGTATCTACAGAAGATTTAACAAGTACTAAAATGACCTGGCAGATTGAATAGATCAAAAAAGTACCTAGAAAAACGTTAAACGCATGTTATATCGATAAAATGCATTTGTTAAATATTTGAAAAGCAGATGTTTATGAATATAATTGTTGAAAGTCGAATAAATAACACCTTAGGTCGAAAAAAACAATTATTTTAAAATCTAACTTCTGTTTTATTGTAGTTTTGTCATGTAAAACAAACATGATGAAAAAATTATTACTTTTATTTATAGCCGCATTTACTATCATTTCTTGTTCTGTAGAAGAGACTAATGAAGATAGAGCAGATCTTGTAGATGTAACAGCATTAAGCGAAGAAAGATTTATCAACTTTATGGAAGAAGACGCGTTATCTAACGGTTTAGTTCCTGAGGCAATTAATCCAGACGCATCTGTTTACCCTTATGATATCGAGTCTATTGTTGCTGTAAGTGATTTAAATAAATTATTACCTATTACTAACCCAGAATTTGGTAACTGTGTAGATCAAGATGGTATTGACCCTGCAACTGGAGAAAGCATTCTTAACCTAAAAATAGCTAAAGTACAAGATGGTATTTTAGGAGGTCCTATAAGCAGCAATAACACAAAATTTACATATACATTAGAATCAACAGATGGATGGTTTATTTACTCTGTATTTATGAACATCGATGAAGATTGTGATGATCTTCCACTAACTGCAGACGGTACTCCTAACGTATGTCGTTTTAACATTAGAAACTGTTTCGGTAGTAGAAAAACTAAAGTAACTTATACTTTTTCTGACAGTTGTATAGACGAATGCACTTGCAACTCTGTTTATGCTGTTTTATATAGACTTAATAGTAATGGTGGTATCAGCGAAAGCAAAGGTATCTGGCTAGATGGTGATCAAGTTGGTGACTCAGTAGGTACTACTAACTCTTTCTGCAAAGATGATTGCGGGACAGGAGGAATCTCTAACGATAACTAGTATTAAATTATAAAGATTCAACTCTTACATAAATTTAAAAAGCGTCCTTGAGGACGCTTTTTTTTTGTTTATAATATAATTAATCTATAAAGAAACGTTTAGTTAAAGCATTATGCATTTTCGTAATTTTGAACTCTCTAAAAACACAATCTTGAAAAAACTTCTTTTCTTTATATTCATGTCACTTTCATATACTGCCATTGCACAGGAAACAGTAAATGATTCTTTAATTAATGTAACTGGTGGTCTAAGAGAAATTAATGAAGACCTTTTTCCTGGCGCAGTAATTTATTCTGGTAATGATAGAAAACAAGTATTTGTACAACACAAAGGCATAGAAATGTGGTGTGACCGAGCTGTTTTATATCAGAAAGATAACTTTATAAGAATATTTAGAAACGTACGTATACATCAAGGTGATTCTATAAAAATGAGCTCTGAATATGCAGAATATAATGGTACTTCTCAACTAGCATTTGCCAGTGGTGATGTTTTTATGAGAAACCCAGAGACGACACTCAAAACAGACACCTTATTCTTTGATCGTGCAAAGCAAGAAGCTTATTATAGAAGTGGCGGTACTGTAAAAGACACTGCTAGTACTTTAGAAAGCAGAATCGGTCGTTATTTTATTAAAGAAAAACGTTACCAGTTTCTTGATGACGTAAAAGTGACAAATCCAGAATACACCATAGATAGTAATCACCTTAACTTCTATACCGACACTGGGCATACTAGAATGTATGGACCATCTACTATAAAGGGAAAAACTAGCACTGTATATTGTGAAAGAGGTTTTTATGACACTAGAAATGACGAAGGTTACTTCATAAAGAACTCTAGGATAGACTACAACAATAGAACCGTCACTGGAGATAGCCTATACTTTAATCGAGGCAGATCATTTGCTAGTGCGACTAATAACATAGTCGTAACCGACACAATAAATAAATCTATTATTAAAGGACACTATGCAGAAGTGTATCGAGCAAAAGATTCTGTCTTTATAACTAAAAGAGCCGTTGCAATTTCTATTCAAGATCAAGATAGTGTATACATACATGCAGATAGACTCATGGTCACAGGTCCCGAAAATGATAGAATAGTAAGAGGTTTTTATGATGTACGTTTATTTAAAAGCAACCTCAGTGGTAGATGTGACTCGATAGTCACTAGGCAAAGTACTGGACTTACTAAAATGATTACTAAACCAGTATTGTGGAGTGGTAACAGCCAGATGACAGGAGATAGCATACATATTCAAAGCAACACCTTAACAGAGCGTCTGGACAGTTTGCACGTCTTCTATAATGCATTTATAGTAGACCAAGATAGTAGCGGTGGTTTTAATCAAATAAAAGGAAAAGAACTTATTGGTAAATTTAATGATTCTAGTCAATTAGAAGTCGTCAATATTAATAAGAATGTTGAAAATTTAATCTATTCACGCAATGACAAACAAGAATTAATAGGTATAAACAAAGGTACTAGCGGTAGGATGGAGATTCTTTTTCAAAATAAAGAAATGACCGTTATCACAAATTATGATGATCCAGACGATAAGACATACCCTCCAGAAGAATTACCTGAAAATGCTCGAACTTTAAGAGGCTTTAAATGGCGAGGCGATGAAAGAATAATATCAAAAGAAGATCTTTTCAGAGGCAAACCAAAACCTATTTTAACCCCAATTCAAGGGATACCATTACCTGATATCGAAGAGGATTTCTTCAAAAAAGAAACACCATTTAACATCAATAAGAACTCAAGATTAAAAGAAGAAGATCTTAAAACCAGATCTACAGATACTCCTGATGCTATAAAGGAAGAGAAAGAAAATGAAGGATGATTTTTATAAATACCAAGCACAAACCACACCCTATGCACCAGGAGTAGAGATATCCAGTGCAAAGGGAAATTATATCTATGATAAATCTGGCAAGAAATATTTAGATATGGTTGCAGGTGTAAGTGCACTACCATTAGGACATTGTCACCCTGTCGTTGTAAAAGCGATAAAACAACAAGTAGATCAATATATGCATGTCATGGTTTATGGAGAGTATGCTCAAGAACCAGCTGTATTATTGTGTAAAAAACTAGCCTCTCTCCTACCGGCTCCATTAGAAACCACTTATCTGGTAAATAGCGGTACCGAGGCGATAGAGGCCGCTATAAAACTAGCCCGAAAAGTAACTGGAAAATCTCAAATCATCGCTATGAGAAACGCCTATCACGGTAATACGTTAGGGTCACTGAGCCTAATGGATTTTGAAGAGCGCAAAGCACCTTTCAGACCTTTACTTCCAGGTATATCACATATCAATTTTAATTGCCTTCAAGATTTAAAGAAGATTAATAAAAATACCGCAGCTGTTATTATAGAAAGTATTCAAGGCGGTGCTGGCTTTAAAATACCTAATAAAATATGGGCACAAGAACTAAGTAAACGCTGTAAAGCAACAAATACCTTGCTCATTATAGACGAGATACAACCTGGTATAGGCCGCACAGGTAGCATGTTTTACTTCACTCAGTTAGACATTGTACCAGATATTGTCGTGACCGGCAAAGGACTCGCAGGAGGCCTTCCCATTGGCGCATTAACTGCGAGTAGAGAACATATGTCACAATTATCAAACTCACCCATGTTAGGACACATTACCACATTCGGAGGACATCCTGTAATCGCAGCGGCTGCACTAGCCACTTTACAAGAAGTTGAACATGGTGGGTACATGTTAGAAATGTTAGATAAAGAGTTACGCTTTCGCGAAAGCTTAACACACAAAAACATTAAGGAAGTAAGAGGTAAAGGCCTTATGCTTATAGCTTTATTGCCCGATGATAAGTTTACAACTCAAATAGTAGAGGAATGTAGAAATCGCGGTGTGATTTTTTTCTTATTATTATTTGAAAAACGAGCTATCAGGATCACTCCACCGTATACTATAACAAATTCAGAAATAGAATTTGCATGTAAAACACTTATAGAAGTTACTGAAAACTTCTATTCCAATTAACCCTAAAAGACTCTGTTTATAAGTTGTTGACAAGAGAAATCTTGTTTTTGCCTATAATTTGGCAAAAAAATTGAACTTAGTAAAACAAGAATTTTTAATATTCTATGTATGCATTTTGATTTAAATGGTGATGAAGGTTTGAGCATAAAAAAGTTTGAACTCATGTTAAAGTCCAATGAAGTTGGATTCTTTGACAGTGGAGAATTTGAAGAGATAATAGAACATTATCTCGATGAAGGAAAAATGGTTCTAGCCCGAAAAGCTATTAGTTTAGGTATATCACAGCATCCATCTTCTGCAAATTTGAAGCTATTCAAAGCAGAGATGTATATTTTTGACGATCAATTCTCTCAAGCCGAAGAGGTTCTTAATGAGTTATTTGAACTAGAACCTCAAAATGCCGAAGTTTACATACAAAAAGCTAATATTTTTTCTAAAACAGAAAGACATGATAAAGCGATACATCTACTCAAGATAGCTCTAGATTTAACACTAGATCAAGCAGATGTCTATAATCTTATAGGGATGGAATTTCTTTTTATAGAAGATTATTCAAATGCTAAGGTTAATTTTATGAAATGTCTCGAGCTAGATGACACAGATTACTCTGCTCTTTACAACATCATTTATTGTTTTGATTTTTTACAAGAACATCAACAGGCTATAGATTTTTTAAACTTATTCTTAAATAAAAACCCATATAGTGAGGTGGCCTGGCACCAAGTAGGTAAACAGTATTTTGACATAAAAATGTATGAGAAATCACTAGCTGCTTTTGAATTTGCTATCATATCAGATGATCATTTTGTGGGTGCTTATTTAGAAAAAGGAAAGGTTCTTGAAAAACTAGGCAGGTATAATGAAGCAATAGAAAATTATCAAATTACTTTAAAACTCGATGACCCAACATCATTTGCTTACTTGCGATTAGGTAAATGCTTTGAAAAACTAGGCGTAGATGAAAAAGCCATACATTATTTTAAAGAAACCGTTAAAGAAGATCCTTTGCTAGATAAGGGATGGTTAGCCATAGTAAATTTTTACACCCAACGTCTCGATTTTCAAAAAGCATTAACTTATATTGAAAAAGCAACAGAAGTAGACAGCGACAATGCTTTGTATTGGACGAAGTATGCATCAATAAACAGAAGGCTCAATTTTATTGAAGAGGCAGAATACGGCTTCAGGAAAGCTATTGAATTAGGTAATTATGAACTCTCTACATGGATTGATAGATGTGACCTTCTATTATTTTTAGGCGAGTTAGATACCGCAATAGTAAATGTCGAAAATGGATTAGAATTTTACCCACAAGAAGCAGGACTTCTTTACAGAATCGCTGGCCTTTATTTAAAAAGTGGTGATTTAATAAAAGGAAAGTTTCATTTACAAAATGCTTTAAAAAATAATGCGGAATACAAAACTATTCTAGAGGAGCTATTCCCTAATGAATACCTACTTCTTGATGTTCAAAAATTATTAAATAATTAAATTATGTTTTTCTTTAACAAATCTGTTTTTTTAGTCGATTTCTTAGAAGACGTCGTTGATATTCACAATCACATACTACCAGGTATAGATGATGGATCAAAAGACCTAGAAACCACCTTAGAAATGATAGGAGCTTTTAAAGAATTAGGTTTTAGAAGTTGTATTGCAACACCTCATACCATGGAAGATTATTATGGGAATGATGCAATTGGGATTACTGAGAAATTTAATCAAACCAAATTAGCCTTAGATGCAAGCAATCATAGAGGTTTTATTATTTCTACTGCTTCCGAATACATGATGGATGGTGAATTTGAAAACCTAATTGATACTAATAATTATTTATGTATCCATAAGAACTACATCCTGACGGAGTTATCTTATTTTCAAAAACCTAACAACCTTGAGGAGTTAGTTTTTAAAATGTGTCAAAAAAATTTAAAACCTATACTAGCCCACCCAGAGAGATACCGATATATTAAATCAATAGACGCCTATCAAGACTTAAAAGATAGAGGATTTGAGTTGCAACTCAATTTACTTTCCTTAACAGAACATTATGGAGAAGATTCTTTTCAAAAAGCAAAATCACTTCTAGATAAAGGGATGTATGAGTTCATAGGAACAGACGCTCACAAGCCATCACACCTAAAAAAAATAAAAACTATAAAAATTAAAAAGAATCAAATTGATTCAATAAAAAAGCTTGTGGAAAACCACAAGCTTATATTTAATATTTAATATAGGAAAATCTTATTCGAAAGATTTTCCTTTTGAAAATTTCTTTTTCAAGAGATCTAACCAAGTTTTCTTTTCCTCTCCATAAGCATATCCATACTTATTACCATAACCGAAGTTAGCTAACTTAACGTTGTTTACAACTACCGCTACATTACTCAATTTTCCATCTTCAATAGTATCTGCAACAAATTCTAATAATGAAGTGTCTGTATAATTTGCTCTTGTAACATAAGTTGTAACATCAGCATACTTATTAATCAATAATGTATCGGTTACCAATATAGTAGGTGCACTATCAATAATTACCAGATCATATAAAGACTTAGCTTCTTCAAATAAGTCCTTAGTTCTATCTTGCATCCACAATTCTGCAGGATTAGGTGGTATAGCTCCCGAAAGAATGATATCAAGGTTAGGATTAACCTTAGAGGTCATTGCTAACTCTTCTACAGTCAGTTGATCATTTGTAAGGTATTCTGTAACCCCTTTTGTTCTCTTTGATACGTTAGGTAAATACCTATGTAATTGAGGGTTTCTAATGTCACCACCTATAAGCAATACTTTCTTCCCAGAGTATGCAAATGTATTTGAAATGTTATAAGAAACAAGTGTCTTCCCTTCACCCTTGATGGTAGAAGTTACCAAAATGATTTTAGTACCATCATGATTTAAAGCATTCAACTTATATTGAAGGTTCGTTCTTATAATTCTAAAAGACTCAGCTAAGACAGATCTATCGTTAGACACAATATAATCGACACTATCCTTATCTAACTTAGGTACTTCACCTAAAATATTAGCATTAGGTAATCCTCTCTCTACATCATTTCTAGACTCAATTTTATTATAGAAAATGGACCTTCCATAAATTATCGCACCAGGAAGAATGAAACCTATCAACATCATAGCTAAATAAACAATCTTTGGTTTAGGTGATACTGGATCCTTAGAAGCAAGTGCAAAATCAACAATCTTCGCTTTAGGTGCAGTAACTGCTAAAGAAATCGCAGTTGTTTCTTTCTTCTCATTTAATAATAAATAAATAGCTTCGACAACTTCTCTGTCTCTTTCTATATATCTAGCTATTCGTTCGTTTTCAGGAACTGTAGAAATTTTACCAGAAACAGAACCTAACTCTCTAGTCAGACTTTGTTTTTGAATTTCTATAGAATTAATAGTATTGTTCAGAGATAAAAGAATAGCTTGTTTTAAACTATCTATTTCATCTTTCAATCTTTTAAGAATTGGGTTATCAGCTGTAGCATTGTCCTTATATCTATTATATTCTTGAACCAATGAATTATAACTATTAGACGCTTGTTGAATGTTTAAATTTTCTAAACCAATATTTTCAGGAATAAAGTTATAACTCTCTTTATTCAGTTTATTCTTAATTAGCCTAGCTATTTCTAACTGCGTCCTAGATTCAATCAATTCTCGAGTAATCCCTGCAGAGGATTGTAAGTTCAAGGCAGATTCAGCTACCAAATCTGTTAATTTCTCAGTAGTCTTAAAATTTTGTATGCCACGTTCCAAACTATCGAGGTCTTTTTGAATATCGGCAAGGCGTTCATCAATGAATTTGGCCGTATTTTGAGCCACTTGATTCTTATCTTTTATAGCATCTTCATTAAAAACAACTACCAGATTATTAAGAATATCTTCAGCTTTCTCCTTTACTGGATCTACTAAAGTAATTTCTAGAACACTACCTCTTTTATCTGCTTTAGTAATGTTTAATTCAGACTTTAGAGATTTGGTAACATCATTAATCGATTTAATAGAAATAAATAAGTCTTTCCAGTTTTCGTGTTCTACATCATTAGATCGAGAAGCATTTCTTGAATGGTTAAAATCTGGAACGACTAATAAGTCTAAATCATTCATTTTAAACGATGCGCCATATTCATGAACTACATAATTTAAGTCCTCCTTATACTTAATTTCAAACTTATTATCATCTACATATCTAATCATTAAATCTATCGACTCAGAAATTGTATTAGATAATGAATCAATTAAAATCGATAGTTTAATAGGACTATTCTTATAGATATTGGTAGACTTAATATTTCCTGTTCGCGTATAAACAATATTCAAATCCAGATTAGACACCACATCATTAATAAGCTTGTTAGAATTTAAGATTTCCATCTCGTTTTCTACTGTATTGAAAGAGCCTCCCAATACATCTATATCTCCTAATGCAGAAAGCTCAGATAATCCACCACCACTCTGAGTATCTTTTATTAAAATTTTTGTTGATGCTACATATTCCTTACTAGCGTATCTTAAATAAACGAAACCCAATAATAAAAAGATGAAAACACTGATTATAAACCATGGCCAATACCTTAAGTATTGATTAATCTGATCTTTAAGTGAAAGAGCCTGATTAGCCTCCATATTTGTAGTACTCATAAATTAATTTCTTGAAAGAACAACTATTAAGGATAGCAACACCGATGCTATCGATACGTAAAGAGAGGCGTTTCTATTAAAACCTGCTGCTTGTACTTGTGCATTATTAGGTTCCACTATGATCACATCATTTTGTTGAAGGTAGTAATATTCTGAGTCTATAAAATCAGATTTAGTAAGATCCAATTTATGAACCTTTTGAACTCCATCCACATCTCTCCATACGGTAACATTATTTCTATTACCATAAATAGTTAAATCCCCAGCCATACCTATAGCTTGAAGTAAAGTAATACGGTTGTAATCAAAATTATAATTTCCTGGTCGAGTCACCTCACCTAATACGGTGATCTTAAAATTAACAACTCTCAAGTCTACTGTTGCATCCTTAACATATTCTGCTCTCAATCTATTTTGAATAGTATCAGTTAAGTCTTTTCGGCTTATTCCTGCAGCCTTTATATCACCTAATAAAGGGAATGAAATATTACCTTCATTATTAACAAGGTAACCAAGTAGTTTATTTTGAGAAGTGATCGTCAAATCGTTATTAGCCGTTGGGTTAACTACTTGATTAAAAGGCTGTACTAGTTTCATGTTCTCGCTAGTTACAATAATTCTAAGAATATCATCCTTTTTTATAATGGACTCGTAATTCAATTCTCTTTCTGTTAACGCAGAGTCAATATCTTGAACATAAAGAATCTTATCTTTAGATACACAAGAGGTGACTAAAGCTACAAAGATTAATATTAAAGATGATTTAATTAAGATATTTTTCATTTTGCAAAGATACTTATTTCTATAATTTTACTTTCTTGTCTAGCAATTCAAATACACTGTTTTTACTAATAAATTCAGGCACCATTTGCTTTATTTTCATGACTACTAAATCATCATTGAAATCTTGAGTTGCTATCTCAATTTCTTTTAAATAACGAGTTACATTTTCATAACCATAAGGTTCATCCTTAGCTACCATAATCTTTTGATGATGTGTCGGTAAGGTCTTAGAATCATCACTTAATAATTCTTCATATAATTTCTCTCCAGGTCTTAGACCTATTATTTTGATATCTATCTCGTCATATGGTTTAAAGCCTGATAACTTGATCATACGTTCTGCAAGATCCATGATGCGTACAGGTTTTCCCATATCAAATACAAATATCTCACCTCCATTACCCATGGTACCAGCTTGTAACACTAGTTGACAAGCTTCTGGTATAGTCATGAAATACCTAATAATATCTTGATGAGTCACGGTAACAGGCCCACCGCTTTCTATTTGCTTCTTAAAATAAGGAATTACAGACCCATTCGAACCTAACACATTACCGAATCTTGTGGTAATAAACTTAGTAGTACCAGTAGAATGTTGCTGTAAGGATTGTACATAAATCTCTGCTGCTCTTTTACTAGCACCCATCACATTAGTTGGATTCACAGCCTTATCTGTACTCACCATTACAAATCGATCTATTCCTTTACTTACTGCAAGGTTTGCTAAATTAACAGTACCTAATATATTAACAAATACAGCTTCCCTAGGATTGGATTCAATCATTGGGACATGTTTATATGCTGCAGCATGAAAAACAACCGAAATATCATTAGCTTCAAATATACTTTCTAACCTCTCCCTACGCCTTACATCTGCAAGGATAAATTTATAGGCTACATCAGGAAACTTTTCTTTTAACTCTAACTCTAGATCATATAAAGGAGACTCGGCTTGATCTAATATAAGTACACACTTCGGATTATAATCAGAAACTTGTCTTACGATCTCACTTCCTATAGAACCTGCTCCACCAGTTATCAAAACAACTCTATCTTCTAAATAATTAGAAATCTGACTATCATCGAGATGAATAGCCTCTCTCTCTAAAAGGTCTTCTATTTGAATTTCTTTAATCTTTGTACTAACATCTTCCTTATCTGTCCACTGTGTAATATCAGGAACATTAAATATTTTCAAATCATTTGCCAGCGCCTTATCCACCAACTCATTTTTTTGAGCTATGGATAATTGAGAGCCAGCGATAATAAGACCATTCACCTTCATAGGTGCGATTTTATCATAAAACTTACTACCATATTTAACAATAGGTTTTCCCAAAATCTTGATACGTTGATGATCGTTTTTAAAAGAGATAAAACCAGCTAGATTAAAACTTTGTGTCTTAGAAGTCGTTAATGCTTCAGCTAGAGCAATGCTATCATCATTTACCCCAACTATTAAAACATCATAAATTTTCTGTTTTCCATGAGACACAAAAGAATACAATCTCTTAACCATTACCCTAAATAACAACAAAGCAACAAAGGTAGTTGTCATGTTGATAATCAAAAATGGCATTAAAAATATTTTCTGATCATATATAAGATAATAGCCATAATTCACAACTACTATTACCGCAGTACTGGCTACACAAGCAAATGCTATTTTAAAAATATCTACAAAAGTACTGTGCCTTATAAGCCCAGAATATGTACTAAAAACAAAAAAAGAAGCTAAATAAACAAGCGTGAAGAATACTGCTTGTTGAAAGATAGAAAGCACTTGATAAAAGCTAGTAGCAATATTTTCTACTACTAAAAATGAGATACAGAAAGATATCACAACTAGAAAAACATCTATTGCGATTACCATCCAACGTGGCAAATACCTCAAATTTTTTAATTGTAGAGAATTATCTCCATTCCAAAAGATTTGAGCCAATCTATTTTTAAAATATTCTATTTTCATTTTCCCTTGGCGCAAAAATAGCACAAAAAAAAGGGCAATGCGTTAAACATTGCCCTTAATTTACATAAGTTTTACAGCTTACTATTTGCGTAACAATTTTTTACCGCCTATCAATAAACCTGCAATAGCAGCAGCTAATAGCCCTGGTAATGCTGCCACGTCCTCTACTTCAGGATCAAACGCTGCTTGAGCATTTATTACAACTGAAAATGTGACGATTACAAAAATTGTAAGTAAAATTTTATTTGTTTTCATCTTTAGTTTTTTATAATTCTCTTAGTGGTCGCTACTTTATCTTGTTCTACTTTTAACAAGTAAATTCCATTTGTTAGACTATTCATATTTGCAACTGTTTCATTACCGTTAGTCGATTCTTTTTGATAAGAAACAATAAGTTGACCTAATGTATTATAAATAGAAATTTTCACAGACTCACCTGCGATTAGGTTTCCGATAGTAACACTATCTCCGTTTACTGGATTAGGATATACTTGTACCGCTTCCGCGAAAGCGATATCACCAACAGACAATGTGCTGTTTAAAAACTTTAATTCAAATCTATTCTCATCCACACTTGCCGCGTTTGTAGTATCAAAACTAACAGAGACAAGATTACTACCATTTGCCATTAAAGTCTCAGTACCTAAGAAATGATCTACAAATAAAGTCTGTAGATTAGTTAATGTAGTATTGATATCAAATGTGTAATCAGTAGAAGTTAAACCATTTAATTTCAACGGTATTAACTCATTATCTACTGGCTCCGAACGCTCCACAATACTTAATGACGAGTTTAATGTCTCAACAGACAAGTTCTCATCAGGATTCTGAAGTTTTACAGCACCGTTTGCACTAACTGCACTAGATGCATTCAAATTAAATGATATTAAAACACCATCTCTAGCTTTACCTGAAGCCAATTCTTGATCTGTATATAGAGAAACAGATATCTGCTCATTTACATTAGAATTACGATAGGTATTAGTCGTTTCAAAGCTTGTTGACTTATAAGATTCTTTAAAAGTAATACTTGGTGCAAGTGCAGCAGCATTACTTCCATCTTCGGCAGTAGTAACAAAAAATGCCTGACCTGGTTGTACGAACTCACTAACTTCAGATGTTGCATTACTATTTCCTAGTACAAAATTATGAGTCACATAAGCACCTCTAGCCCCAATAGTTGGATCCCAAGCATAATATTCACTTACATCGATATCCTCTGTAGCAGCATCATTTAAAACGCTATTTAAATTCACTTGTGCTTGGTATGGATTACCTACAAAGTTAAAACCACCTTCTGTAGTGGATAAATTTGATGTTGTAAAATCTCCCAAAGACAAAGATCCGTTAGAGATCAATGTAGTACTAGATGGTAAAGCACCAGCTGTTGTTAAAGAAACACTGCGATCTCCTCTAATTAATACACGTATAGCATCACCTGCAGTTAAACTAGTAGAATTTGTAGCAGAAGTACTTTCCCAAAGCTGTGTATCTTCATTAAAGCTAAATGCAGATGGATTATTAGAACCAGACACATCAAAACCGTCAGCCATTGATCCACCTGTAATATGTGTACCATTTCCTGCTATATAACCTGCATCATCTACATTTAGGCCAGCTTGCTGCCAATTATCATAAACACTTCCTGTCATATCCACAGAAGAACCTATAAATCTAAACGCTCTTTGAGCTGGATAAAACTGCTCTACTTTTACGTCTCCAGTTACTGTACCAGCGATCACCTCTCTTACTACAGCGCTTTTACTATCAATAGATTTCAGAGTCAAATTATCATTTGTTGCTAAATCTCCTGAAACTAATTTTAAGAAACCATTCAATTCAGTCGTATTGTTCAAATTCACATCACCTAATAAAGTTAATGATTCTAAAAATCCACTTAGAGCGATTTTTTGACTAGAAGGATTTGCAATTAACTGGATATTATCTAACGCTATCTCATCAGAAGAATTACTTCCACTATCTGCAGAAGACCATGCTAACACATAAGTATCGCCTGCGGCTATATTCAAACCTGTTAGATCCATTGCTACTGCATTGCGTTTCCATTCTTCAATCGCATCTTGCCCTAGCATTGAAGAAAGTGCCGCATCAGTCACCTCAGTAAGAGAAGATGTATCTGAACCATGAGAAAATCTAAAATCATTTGCTCTATTCTCATTATCAAAAACATAAAAATCATAAGCTACAGATAAATCGGTAACTACAGCTCCCGTGTTGTTAGTAAACTGAAAGAAGATAGTACCAGGTGTAAAGTCACTACCTGTAGGTTGCACTCCTAATGCATAATCTCCTGCAGCTACTTCAAATGCATATATACCACCACTTGAAACGCCACCGTCAGAAACTCCTTTTCCGAAATCATTGCCTGACTGCTCATCTCCGAAGTCAGTTGTCGCATCTTGTAAACCATTTATTGCAAAAGCATCTGCATCTAGTTGTCCAACTGAAGGTACAGTTACAAATCCTGAACCATCAAAAGGTCCGTTATTCACATTTGCAACCGTATTATCAAAATCAATTAAATAAGCTGTATCTACAACATCTATTTGAAGACCTTGAAGTTGCGGATCTAAAACTATGTAATTCTGCTCTGTACTAGTTGCTGTTTCTGGTGAAGCGTTTGCATCTATAGCAACTATTTGATAATACACAGTTGTCCCATCTAATTGCGCTGGGATATTTGCTTGATAAGTATCACCACTAGACAATACCATAGCTACAGGAGTCTGATCATAAACACCAGAAGCAAAACCATATTGCAGTTCTACACTATTCAAACCATCTGCATCAGTAACATCTACATTTACCGTCACCACATCTGTAGAAGTTGGAGCAACTGGACTATTTGAGATATTTGCTATTGAAGGTGCAAGATTTGCACTGGCTGGTAAGGTAGTAATCTCTATTTCTTCCACTACCCATTCTTCAGCACCTAATCCTGTGTTATCATATAAAAATGCTATATAAGCCTGACCTTGAATAGCAGAAGCATCAACCATTGTTGTAGAAGATGCAGAAGCTGAATTACTTGAAGAAGTATTATTAGGATCAAAAACTAGTTCTGTCCAAGTAGCCATAGTTGGATCTCCCGATCCATCATAATCTGTAGAATATCTCAATAAGAATTCTCCTGCTTCATTTGTAGCATTACCATAACGCTCTGAAGTGGTTACCTCTATTTGATTAAGACTTGCCGCCGTAGGAAAATCAACTGGTACTTCTGTAATTAACCAATCTATATCTTCCGTACCACCAAAACCATTCATAGTATAAGCTCCAGAACTACAAACCCATACATCATCACCAGCTTGATCAAAAGCGACCCATTTATTATCAGCACAATCATCAAAACTCTCTGTATAAGGTAAAGAAATAGGTGCAATATCATCTTCTAATACGGTTAGTGTAAATGTATTATTTGTACCAGTAGCAGCCATATCGCCACCCACTATATTTTGAATCTCAAAAGTAAAATCTTTATCTAGTTCTTCAATCATATCATCAGTAACCGTTACCGTCACGATTTGATTCATTGAACTACCTGCAGGAAATGTAACGGATTGAGCAGTATAGTTATTGATACTACTAGCCGTACCAGATGTAAGAACAACATCTGCCGTGGTAGCATTACTTGTAGACTCATTAGAAATAGAAACCGTAAGATCTACAGTACCAGCATCTTCATTTACCGTTAAAGAGTTAGGATCAAACTGCAGTGATGTCGTTGCCGGGCCATTATTAATCGTTAGCGAAGTACTATTTAATCCACCTAACGAGTTACCGTTTGTGTTATAATTAGCTGCGTCTTGAAATAATTGAAATAATGTAACCGAATCACCAGATCTAACACCTTGGTAATCTCCATTATCTGCTCCAATTAACAATTGCGGTCCAGAATAAAAGTTACCAATATCTCCACTATCTTCTCCAATAGCAAATAAAATCATAGTTGGAGATGATAAAGTACCCTGATAGGCTGTTACACCATCACCACTATTACCTAAAACCATGGCACCATCAGAAGTTGACGAGAAATTAACCTCCGTTCCGTTACTATCTCCTATAATGACTGTTCCTGCAATATAACCTGTACTCGGCACAGTATACAAAACTGTACCTTCATTTGTAGAAAAAGTAGTTCCTCCGAATTCTTCATCAGTAAAATATATTTCCGTACCTGGGAGCATATCAACCAATGATACAAATGAAAAAACTTCATCATTGGTATCTAAACCTATCAAAGCCAAATCGCCTTGATTTAAAACAGTTTGCGCAATCGTCAGATTTGATACGATAAACGCCACTAATAGTAATATTTTTTTCATAATATTTATTTAAGGTCGTAAAAGTAATTCCATTATCTTTTTATAGGAATTTACTTAGATTAACTCTTCGTTAAGATATGAAATATGCCTGCAAAAAAAATGGATCAAGAATCTATATAGCAACATCTCTTTGTCGTACAAAAAGATGCTTTTAACTATTGATCCGACGTAAAAGCAATACAGCCGGTGTTTTGAAACACCGGCTATATTCATATGTAAAAAATATAAGCGTTTTATTTGCTGAATAAAGTCTTTATGGAAACAGAGATTCTATCTCTATCTGCATCAGTTAAATTAGAACCAGACGGCAAGCACAATCCATTTTCAAATAAAGTTTCACAAACTTTATTACCATAATAAGGATAGTCCTTATAAAGTGGTTGCATGTGCATAGGCTTCCATAAGGGTCTAGATTCTATGTTATCCTTTTCTAGAGCGAGTCTTATATCTTCTCTAGTGATACCACCTGTTTTTGATGCGTCTACTAGAATAGCACTTAACCAGTGGTTAGATACAAAATCATCACTTGGCTCTTTATGCAAAATAACACCATCAATATCTTCAAAAAGAGAACTATAAAAATGAAAATTAACTTTTTTACTTTTCAGGTTACTTCCTATTTTTTTTAACTGAACTATCCCTAATCCTGCGTTTAAATGACCTATCCTGTAATTGTATCCTACTGTTTCATGGTGATAATAATTCAAGTTTTCCTTAGCTTGGGTTGCTAGAGATATAGCCTTTTCTTTTTCTTCTATCGTTTTTACCACCAATATTCCACCACCAGCAGTAGTTACAATTTTATTCAAATTAAAAGATAGAATACCATAATCACCTATGGTTGATAATTTTTGTCCTTGATAACTACCGCCTAGAGCCTCTGCACTATCTTCTATAATTGGTATTTGTTTCGCTTTCGCGAAAGCGAGAATAGCATCCATATTACTAGAAATTCCATATAAACTAGTTACTATTATTGCCTTAGGGGTCTTTCCTTTTTTACAACATTCATAAAATGCTTCTTTTAAAAATTCAAGAGACATATTCCATGTACCTACTTCACTATCAACAAACACAGGTACAGCACCTTGATATAAAATAGGATTTGCAGAAGCTACAAAAGTCATAGACTGGCAAAAAACTACATCGCCTTTTTGAACACCTGCAAGAATTAACGCCATATGAATGGACGAGGTACCTGAATTTAACGCAACAACCTCTTTATCTGTATTTAAATATTCTTTAATCCTATTTTCAAAAGTTAATATATCTTTATTAATAGCTTCATAAACACCACCGTCTATAGACATCGGAAGTGCAACGCCCTGTTCATAAACAGGTGGCGATAAATGAATGCGTTTTTTCATGAAGTTAAATAGTTCTCGATCGTAAGTTTAAAAAATAACGCACCAGTAAAAAATAGCTTAAAGCAAGGAAAACTAATGTCGTTAGTGTTATTAATATTTGAGTCCACATCTCTAAGGAATAAGTATAATAAACAATCACGCAACATAATAGTTGAGTACCACCGTAAATCAAAGATGTTTTTATATGAGAATACTTTTTTGAATCTACAAACATCTGATATAAATGGTGTCTGTGCGCTTCAGATATTTTTTCTTTCATTTTAATTCTTCTCACGATAGTGAGAACACTATCCACTCCATATACTGCCACTAACAATAAAGCTACTGGTGCGTTTAAGACTACATAAAATTTATACACTAGAAAAAGCATAATAACTGCTATAGAAATACTCCCTACATCTCCCGAGAAAAAAAGTGCCTTTTTTCTAAAGTTATAATATCCGAAAATAACTAAAGAAAATAATAGATACATTAACAAATCAGGATCAACAAACGAAATCTCTTTACTATTGAAGAAATACAAAAAACCAACAATTATTATCGAGTAAACTCCCGTTAAAGCATTGATCCCATCCATAAAATTATAGGCATTTATAAAGCCTACTCCTACTATAAGTAATAAAATCAGGGATAAAACTGGAAAATCAATACTCACTTGATAGATAGCCATGGCTGCAGCGATAAATTGTACAGGTAGCCTAACCGATGGTGGTAGTGGTTTTAAATCATCGACAAAACTAACTAAAGCTATAATCGTTGTTCCTATAAATAAATAAGGGTACAAAAAACCACTAGTGATAAAATATATAACTAAAGCTATATAAAAGATAATTCCGCCTCCTCTAATTGTAATTTGAGTATGTGAACTTCTGTGGTTAGGCTTATCGATTATATTAAATCTATCTGCTAGCTTATAATAAATAAAAGATAGTATAGCTAATACTATAAAAACGAGAATATAGATCATTATATAGTTTTAAAAGATTGTATAGTAGTTGTTAAACCGTATTTAGTATCAAAAGGTGTATCAATTTTTAAAACAGTCTTCATCTTTTTATTACTTACTTCATATGATTCTGTCAGCTTTTGTAATCGTTCTTTATTAAAAGGTAATCTCAATAAAGTACCTACACTAGCCATCCATTTTATGAAAGTAGAATTTATAGAAATCAATTTAGGTTTCTTATCAATTGCTATAGCCATTACTTTTATTAATTCATTGGTAGAAATTGAATAATCGTCTGCCATATTAAATACGTCAGAATTAGGTAGTCTAGTTAACAAATTCTCTATTACCTCAGTAATAGTGGTAACAGAAACAAAAGATCTCTTATTATCAAAAGATGCTAGTGGATATGGAATTCCCTTAGAAACTACTTTATACAATAAATTTAAATTTCCTTTATTACCTGGACCATGAATCATACAAGGCCTAAGGATGTATAATTTTTTATCTGACGGTATGGTCTTACTCAATAAATACTGTTCAGCGAGTGCTTTTGATTTACCGTAAACGGTTCCTGGCTCATAAGGATGATCCTCTTTTAAGGTTCCTTTTACTTCATCTGCAACTGCTTTTACCGAGCTAAAATATATAAACACTTTAGAGTCGGACTGTAAAAATAAGTCAAATAAGCTCTTAGTAAGCTCTGTATTTACTTCGTAATATTCATCATCTAGAGAAGTTTTCTTTAAATCATGTGCTTTTCCCGCAAGGTGAATGAATGCATAGGCAGCATTAAAATCATCTACAGTTAAATTCTCATAGTTCAATGATGTATTATTCTGTTCTCGCTTTCGCGAAAGCGGAGTAACAGACCAGTTTTTATTCTCTAAAAAGGGAACTAAATTTTTACCTACGAAACCTGTTGCGCCAGATATAATAATTTTATGATTCATGAAGTTCTTGATAGATTTCAAAGTGTTTTTTAATCACATTTAATTGATCAAATTCTAATTCGGCTTTTTTTCTTGAAGCAATTCCCATTTGCGTCATTAATTCTGGGTTAAGGATAAGTCTTTCGATAGCATTTGCTAATTCCTTAGTAGATTTGACAGGTACCTTAAATCCATTAACAGCCTCGTCAACACACTCTCTACAACCTATAGCATCTGTTGTAACAATTGCTCTTCCTATGGCGCAAGCTTCAATCAAAGTTTTAGGCATTCCTTCTCTATAAGAAGGTAAAATTACAACATGACTATTTTTATAGACAGCCACCATATCCTTTTGATATCCTATCCACTTAACATACTCACCATCTTCCCAATCTTTAAGATAGGTAGAGCTTACTCCAGCTTTGTTATCATTATCTGCGAGACCAGATAAAATAAATTGAATTTTATTACTATATTTTTCTTTCAACAAATCAGTTGCTGCTCTAAGCTCTGCAACTCCTTTATCCCATAACATTCTTACAGGAAATAAGATAATAACCCTATCTCCTACAGGCAGTGCTGTATGATTGAATTTCTTTAAATTCACTCCAGAACCCTTAATGTAGAATATTTTATTTTTTTCATTCAAAACTCCTAAATCTCTAAGTTCTGAACGATCGTCTTTATTTTGAAAGATAAAACCTATGTTTTTATGTTTAAAACCAACCTTCATAAGTTTGAGCATAATCTTAGCTACTGCTCCTTGATTATCTCCAGTAAAATTATAACCTAAACCACTGACAGCGTTAACTACCGCTGGGATTTTGGTGAACTTAGCTGCGAGAGAGCCATAAATAACTGGTTTTAAAGTAATGTGATGTACTACGTCAGGTGCTACATTCTTATACAGCTTTCTAAATCTCATTAGTAACTGCAACTCTACCAAAGGGTTTGTTCCAGACCTAGAGAATGGAAAAGGTATAAATTCAATTCCACTTGCGGTAATTTCTTTACTCCTACCACTATCTTCTGCTGCAACGATAACATCCCAACCATTTTGAATAGCTTGTTCAGCAATACATAGTCGGTGAGATATAAAGAACCAGTCTACGTTCACAACATAGAGTATTTTAGGTTTTGTGTTCATCAAATTTTCTTAAAATATTAAGTTCTATAAACTACTTTATTATTATTAAAAAATAAATCAGTAGTAAAATTATAATATGCTTATTTATTGTTAAATAATTTTCATGGATTACTTAAAAACTATTTCTTAAAATTGTAAATATAAATCTATATGGAGGTTCTTTATTAATTAGAACTTGAATAATCAATACTTCATGTATTCATTCCAAAAATAAGATTAAAACGAAGTGATCTTCTAGGTTTTACAAAAGAACTAATAAAAGTTAATAAACCTATTCCTATAATTAATTAGTATTAATTCTTAAGTTTTCGATACTTTCTAAAGCGCTCACACTCTGTAAGGTTACGGAATCGGAAACTTTAATATGGATTTGAACGATATCATTATTAGCTATTTTTGAACTATGAAACGCTTGTGTTGAATTCGTATTTACAAATCCATCTATACCCAAAACTCCCTTTAATCCTTTTGTTGAAATTTTATCCAATGACACATAACCTATACCAAATTTTGAATTATAATTTTTAAAATCAAAAATTTCAATTCCAATTGAGTCAACGGCTCCCTGAAGTCTAGTTGTATTTATAAATATTCCTGCAAATTTGTTATCCACAGTAATAACATCCTTGATTTTAATATTTTTTAACTTGTCGTTGTTGTTGTTAGGTTCAATTTGAATTGCAGATTGAGGTGCTATTCCATATGTGTTTTTAATTAAAGTACCTTGAATATTGAGTCCATCTATATTAATTACAGAAATACCGTTGCGTCTATTTCTATCTATCACTCCATTTTTGATTTGTATATTTTGAGAACTATTACCACCATTGTAAGTGCCTACATAAATACCATCGCCCCAGCAGTCTCTAATAGTTGGATTTGAAATAAGAATATTTTTTGCAGATTTAATACTTATTCCCATACCCCATTCTCCAGCACCTGAATGTTGAAATCTATCTCCTTGAAGTGATGGGTTAAAGATATTAACATTCTCAATATTTTTTAAGTCAAGAATAGCGTACGCTTTTTTATTATTGGGTGAAAGGATCAACAAACTTTCTTTCCTGAAAATTAAATTTTGATTGCTTTTCAATTTGCAGCCAGTATGATTAATTAGAATAGGAAAATCAGGAAAGATTACAGAACTATTTAACTTTAATGCTCTATTAACAAACTCTGTGTAATCAACTGACCCATCTTTAAGGTGACCAATTGGCAAATAATCGGAGACTTCAACTGGATTATACTCTTTAACAATATTTTCAAATTCTCTATTATTCCAATTATCTCTTATTTCATCAAAATGCATTGGCATCTGCAAATCTTTAGAAAATTCCCGATTACAAGAAGAAATAAAAAATATTAGAAAAAAAACAACCAAAACCTTCATCATACTATCTCAAAATAAATTTTTTTATTAGACTCTACCATATTTTTAATACTAAAAAATTTAGCTCTATCCAATCCACGCTTTACTAGTAAGTCATACAATGATCTATCATCAATTATTTTATTTATACAAGCCGTTAGATCTTGAGATGTATTATCAAACAACAATCCAGAATCAGAAACCACTTCATTTAACCCATCTACATTTGATGCAATCACTGGAATGCCGTTAGCCATAGCTTCTACGGCCGCAATTCCAAAACCTTCATAATTAGAAGCTACAATTTTAATATCAGCTAACTTTAATATAGGTATAGGATTATCTAGTGCACCTAGGAACAAAACTTGTTGCTCTACACCTAATCTTTTGGATTCTTGTCTTAAAATTTCTAGACGTGGACCTTCTCCTATAAAAATAACATTAAACTTTTTCGGCAACAAACAAAGTGCTTCCAGTAATACTTGTTGGTTTTTTGCCTTTCGAAAATTAGCTATTTGAACAAGTATTACTGCTTCTTTATCTAACCCTAATTCATTTCTAGTTGCAGTTTCATAATCAACTATTTTTTCTACATCAACACCATTGAAGATAATTGATGTTTTAGCTTTAAATTTTGCCCCTAGATGTTTAATAAGATTTTTGAAAACAGCGTTAGAGATACAAATTATTTTATTGAGCCTACCGTAAATAAATCTATCAATAATTTTTAATAGAAAGTATTTTCTTCTTGTATTATCAGTACTGTGCTCTGTAAAAACAATTTTAACTTTATTAAAATAATTTGCTAACACTACCCAATAAAGAGTAGGAAATAAATGTGCATGAACAACATCATATCTTTTGCAATATCTTCTTAAATATAAAATCAACATCGGATTATATAGAGAATAATCTTTATTTTTAATCAATTTCACATTAGGAAAACTTTCAATCAATTTCTCTAATCTATTGTCTGACGACGTAAGAATAAGCACATCTACTTCAACTTTGTTTTTAATACCATACCAAGAAAGACTAGAAACTAGAAGCATTTCTGCTCCGGCCTTAGTCATAGAATTAATTACATGAAGTACTTTCATCAGCTAAAATAAAGATTTAAAAAACTACTAGAATACGGTAAAACCCCACCATTTCCTAGAACTAAAATAAAATAAAATAATGAATAAGCAACCATAGATACCATCCATAAAGACCTTTGTTTCTTTATTAAATTATTATTATCAATTAGATTTGCAAATAATATAAGTTTAGTAATTCCTAAAAACATTACTAATCTATTACCATAAGGCGTTATGATCAATAGATTTGATAAAACTACCGAAGCAATAAATAAATAATACCAATATGTTTTCTTTACGATAATGTTTCTAATTAAAATAACTATAACATTAATAACTAAGCTGCTTAAAATAGATACTACTGATATTGAAAACGCCTCAGACTCATTTGATACATATTCATATTTATCCAAAGATAAATAATTTAAAAAACTATTAAAAAAAACTAATCCTAATAAAATGCTTCCTACAAGAATAGTAATCAAATAACCCTCATACTTCTCAAGAAAGTATTTCATAAAAATTGCTAGAATAAAAATTAACGCAGAATTATGAAATAAAACAGCTCCCGTAACTATTAAAACAGTGTAAAGCCACTTCAATTTAAAATTAGAATAAAATACATAAAACGCCAGAAGAATCAAAGAAACCGCAACCGATTGTCGCATTATATTTAGAGAATAGAAATAATAGTAAAATGTTACATAGAAAAACAAACTAAGTATGGGGTATCTACTAGCTTTGACAAAAACAAAAAACAATGGTATTAGTATAATCAAATGTGTTACCAGCAATAGGTTTGCAAATGTACCATTAAAGAAAGATACTAATTCCATGACCTTAATCCATAAATACTCTAACCTCCATACATTCAACTCATTTTGTATGCGTTGATAATGTTCTAAATATCTAAACGTATCTGTACCAACAGTTACATCTCTATAGCCAGCTAATAAGAATAATATAACAAAAAATAAAAATAAAAATAAAATAGATCTATGTTGTGAAAACAGTAAAATTATGGCGGCAAACAGTATAAAGAAAATCATCTTTTATAATAATTATAATAATTACGAATAATGGAAAGTATTCCATAAATAAATAATTTGTCAAAAATTAATCTGACCATTATAAAGAATTTAAGCCTTCTTCTATTAAAAATAATTATTTTAAGATACCGTAAACCTAAAACATAATTTACAATTGATGATTCAATATATAATTTGTCCTTAAATTCAATTTGTATATTTCTAAAAAAAGAAATAATAAAACCAAAATCAAAGTAATCTAAATCAATTTTTTTAATTCTATCAGACAATGATAATTGGAACAAAAAATCCAAATCCTTATCCATTAAATCAATATTTGAAAGCAGCAAAGCTTTTTTTTGAATTGCTTTAATAATCAATTCTCTCTGAACTTTATTCTTAACGCCAGTAGAAGTTTGACCTTCCTGAACTATTCTATAACTTATTAAAGGCTTGACAAAATTATAACCTTTGCCGTATTCTAAAAGTCTTATCCAGAATTCATAATCTTCAGAATATTTATAATCGTTTAGATATTGTAGTTTATATAATTTAATTACACTATTTCTCATCATAACGGCAGGATGAGTAAAAGGTGTACTAAAATGCTTAGCTATAGTAATCTCTTCATTCGTTTCTGGTAGAAATGTTATGTGTTTTTTAGTATTGTCTTGATAAAACTCAATTCTAGAAGAACTACAAATTACATAATCTTCATTATTTTCCAAAAAATCAAATTGTTTATGAAATCTATCTAAAAACGAGATATCATCAGCATCCATTCTCGCTATATACTTTCCTTTTGCCAATTCTAATCCTCGGTTAAGAGTACCTATGAGACCTAAGTTAATTTCATTATTATAATACTTTATTCTATTATCAGAATAAGATTGAATGATCATTTCAGTTCGATCCGTCGAACCATCATTAATTATTATAAGTTCGAAATATAAACATGTCTGATTAAGAATACTATCTATTGCCTGAGCTAAGTACTTTTCTGCATTATAAGCAGGTAAAATCACTGATATTAAACTCATTAGTTATCAGTAGTTAGAATTACATTTTTATATTCTTTTAACCAAGTATTATAATAATTCTTGTTTTTACCATAAAAATTATCAAATAAAAATACTTTTTTATTTAGTAAAATACTTAAAATAGCACCATGCAATCTCGTGGTGGCAATCTCGTCAAACTCATTCAAAAAAGTAATTCCAGAATTGATATACTTGTCTATATTTTTCGTCGATTTTAATCCAAAAGCATTATCCATTATAATACTTGACCCCGGAACATTCTTTAACACCTTCGTAACCTTACCTTCAAAAGCTTCTACATAATTAGACATAGTGTTTATTGTCTTATTTTTACTATTGTATGTAGGCCAATCAGAATAGACAACTTCGTTTTCAATCTTGGTAAAAGGTAACTCTTTGTGATCTATACTCGTTGATTCTGCATCGGTTCTATTTAAAACTAGATTTTTGCCTTTTTTATTATTTGAGATAAATTCATCTAAATTTATAAAAAACGCCATGTCAGGTAATAAGTAAATTCTATTAACATCAAAAAGTTTACTTAGTAAATCAAAAGAAACTTGATCTCTTACACAAATATGTAAATCTTTATGTTGAGACATTTGCTTCATATCTGAGATTAAATTTTTATTATCATTATAAAAAACAGTTTGCGGCATTATAACAATCCTATTATTCTTGAATTTATTTATAATATCTAATTTAAACCCTTGACTGCTATGATAAATATCACCGAAGTTACCTCCGCCGTGAAGAATAATTACATCTTTATCAGATTTAATTTTACGATTATTAAAAGTATTTCGATTATATTGATCAAGTAACTTATACTTTAAGTTTTTAAAAAAGATTAACTCACCTTGCCATATTAAAGTATCACCGATATTCCTATGATTAGGTACATCTAACAGGATGAAATCATTATTAATGATATTTGAAAGAGTATCATTTAAAAGTTTTTTTTGATTGTTAATAAAAGAAATATTATCATTCATATTTTAGATTTTACAAAGTTTAATGTTTTAAAAATAATTTTTTTATTCAAAATCAAAAATATTGAAGCCGAAATAAATATCATAGAAAAATTTACGTAGCTATTTTCTAAAAACAACGTTATTAAAATAGTTGATAGAAAATAGACGCTTAAAAAGAAAAATATTACAACCTTAAAATTCAATTTAAATTCTTTTTTCATATCATAAAATCTAATTATAAATATAACTAGAAAACCTATAAAAGAGCCAAGTGCTGGTGCATACAAGCCTAAATTTTCAATAGTCAAGATAATTACAAATATATTAAAAACGGCACCAATCAAACTTGTGAAGAAGACTCGATTAGTTTTTTTTTGTCTTAAATAGCCTGCTCCGATAAATGCGGATAAGGCAGAGAAAATAGTAGCTACATACAAGACAATCATATATCTCCAAGAAGACTCAAAAGCTTCATCTACAACCAAACTTATCAACAAAGGTGAAATACTAATTAGAAAAGCAACAAGACTCAATTCAAAGATTAAAAAATTCTTAAAAATCTTCTGATAATCAACAACCTCACTCTCATCAGTACTCAACGCTTTATCTTGCCATGCTAGCATGAATATGCTATTCAATAAAATTACAATAGCTGGAAATCTAGACGAAATAGCATAGATACCATTCTCAGACAGACTCAAATACTTTAATATCAAATATCTATCTGAAGCATTAATAACCCACCAACTTAAGGCATTTAACATTAAAGGTAAGCTATAAATAAGCATTTCTTTTTTTTCTAAATTCCATTTTAATTGAAAATATTGGAAAGAAATCACATTAAATTTAAATTGCAACAAAGCAATTACTAGAACATAAGCTAAAATTGAAGAGGATAGTATACCAAATATTTTATCATCAAAAATGAATATACTCGCTACGTTAAATAGCACTAAAAAAAAACTATGAAGTATACCTGAAAAGGCATAAGCCTTAATGTTACCTATACCTCTTAAAATTTGTTGATAAAACGGATATACACAAGATAATATTAGCATTGTCACAAATAAATGTATGTAATATACATTTATGAAAATATTTGTTATATAAATTAAAGAGATAATACTACCAAGAGAAAATACTAGAAGACCTATAGCATTACCTATGTATTTTCTCTTATTAATATTTTTATCATTACCAATAAGCCACCTATATAAAGCATCAGAAATTTGAAATGTAGAAATAGGTACTAATAGAAAAATCGTTGTAAGTAATAAGTCATATGTTCCTAATTCTTCTTTTGTAAGGAAGAAAGAGAAAAAAGGAATTAAAAGAAAAGAAAGTATTTTAGAACCAAAATTACCAATAGAATAAACTAAGGTATTTGTTAATAAATTAACTTTAGGTTTTGAGTCGTTTTGTGGCAAAATGAGTAATTGAATAGATTAAAATAAAAAATACACTTACAATCTCTTATCTGCCTTATCTCCTAATATACCTTTCACATCGTAAATAGCGGCAACTTCTTTTGACAAACTATCTAAAGGAAGTTCTAAAAACTCTTTATGAGCAACTGCAAGGATGATAGAATCATAGGTTGTATCGTCTAATGATGTCAAATTACGCACCCCATATTCACGCTCTACTTCGTCAGGGTTTGCTAGTGGATCATAAATAGTCACATCTATACCATATTCTTTAAGGTTAGATATCACATCAATAACCTTTGTATTTCTTACATCTGGGCAGTTTTCTTTGAATGTAATTCCTAATACTAATGCTTTAGCATTCTTTACTTTAATATCCTTAGAAAGCATCAATTTAACTACCTCACCAGCAACATAACTCCCCATACCGTCATTCATTCTTCTACCTGCAAGAATAATTTCTGGGTGATAGCCTACTTCTTGTGCTTTTTGAGCTAGGTAATAGGGATCTACACCTATACAATGACCACCTACTAAACCTGGTGAAAAAGGAAGGAAATTCCATTTTGTGCTTGCAGCAGCAAGAACATCACTTGTATTAATTTCTAAACGATTAAATATTTTTGCTAGTTCGTTTACAAAAGCGATATTAATATCTCTTTGAGAGTTTTCAATCACTTTAGCAGCTTCAGCTACCTTAATGGTAGGTGCAAGATGTGTTCCTGCAGTAATAACATCTTTGTAAAGCGCATCTACTTCAACTCCTATTTCTGGATTGCTACCAGAAGTTACTTTTAGAATTTTTTCTACGGTATGCTTCTTATCGCCTGGATTAATACGCTCTGGAGAATACCCTACAAAAAAGTCTACATTGAATTTAAGGCCACTTACTTTTTCTAGAACCGGCACACATTCTTCCTCTGTCGCACCAGGATAAACGGTAGATTCATATACTACTATGTCTCCTTTTTTTAAGACTCTACCTACTGTTTCACTTGCTTTATAAAGCGGTGTAAGTATAGGACGGTTATTCTTATCTACAGGTGTAGGCACCGTAACTATATACACATTTGAGTCAGCTATATCTTCACTATTTGCAGTACAATACAAGCCATTCTCATCGCTTTTATCTTTTTTAAGTACTGCGGTAAGTACTTCATTTTCTACTTCTAGTGTGCTGTCTACACCAGTATTTAACTCTGCAACTCTTGGTTTATTGATATCAAAACCTATTACATTATATTTAGTTGCAAAAAGTCTAGCTAGAGGTAAACCTACATATCCTAAACCTATTATAGTTATTTTTTTTCTCATGATAACTTGGTTGATTGTTTTGCTTTCGCGAAAGCGGTATTAATAATTACAGATTAGACCAGTACCATTCTACTGCTTCATCTAGTCCAGCCTTCAAATTAAATTGAGGTTGATAACCTAATAATCTTTTTGCTTTATCAATAGAAGCCAAAGAATGAGGTACATCTCCTGCTCTTAAAGGACCATAAATAGTATCTACGTCTAAAATAGTTTTGTCATGCTTAGATAACGACTGTTTTAATAAATCGATCAACATATTAAGATCAGTACGATCCCCATAAGCAACGTTAAAAACGGTATTTACCGCTTCAGGATGATCTGCAAGCATCGCTTTTTCATTTGCTTGAATTACATTATCAATGTACGTAAAGTCTCTAGAATAGGTGCCATCTCCATTAATTGTAGGAGATTGTTTATTCATTAATTGCTTAGTAAAAAGGGGAATCACAGCAGCATAAGCACCATTAGGATCTTGTTTGCGACCAAAGACATTAAAATACCTTAAACCTATAGTATTTAAACCGTAGGTTTTATAAAATACATCTGCATAGAGCTCATTCACATATTTTGTGATTGCATAGGGAGATAATGGTTTTCCTATCACTTCTTCTACCTTAGGCATACTTTTAGAGTCTCCATAAGTAGAAGAACTCGCAGCATAAACCATTTTTTTGACACCTGCATCTTTACAAGCTACCAGCATATTTAAAAAGCCGCCTACATTAACATCATTAGAAGTTACAGGGTCTTTAATCGATCTAGGTACACTACCTAAAGCTGCTTGGTGTAATACATAATCTCTACCTGAAACTGCCTTATGACAAGTGTCTAGATCACGTATATCTCCTTTTAAAAAAGAAAAATTATCTTTTTCTTGAAGAGGTTCTATATTACTCATATGACCTGTAGCAAGGTTATCAAGACCTAACACATCGTGTCCTTTCCCAACAAAATATTCACAAAGATTACTACCTATAAACCCTGCAGCACCAGTAATTAGTATTTTAAATTTCATGTAAACCCCTTATTTTAATCTCTTTTAAAGAAATTAATGTTATTTTTTTTCAATTTGCAAATATACTAAGTTTTTCAAGAGAAATATGCTACGACCTTTAAGATAGTGTTACCATATCACATTTTCAAACTAAACACTTTAACCTTAACCTTTTCCTATAGTATAAACATCAAAACCTATTTGCTTCATTTTTTCATGATCTAGAAGCATACGGCCATCAAACAAAAATGCTGGCTTAAGCATGCGCTCATAAATATCTTTCCAATCATATTGCACAAACTCGTCCCATTCTGTTAAAACAGCTGTTGCGTGAGCGTTTTCCACAGCTTTCATAGGGCCGCTCTCTACTTTAAGCAACCTTCTATTCTCCTCATCGCTTCTAGTCCCTAAATAATTAAGGTCGCTGTAAATTTGCTCGCTGGTCACCTTAGGATCATAAACCGTAACTTCAGCCTGCTCATTCAATAAATAATCTGCAACATAGATAGCGGCAGACTCACGAGTATCATTTGTATCTTTTTTGAACGCCCACCCTAAAAGAGTGATCTTTTTTCCTGAAACTGTATTAAAAAGCGTCTTAACAATTTTCTTTGCAAATCGCCTTTTTTGATGATCATTCATTATTATCACTTGTTCCCAATAATCTGCAACCTCTTGCAGTCCATAAGTTTGAGCGATATAAACTAAATTTAAAATGTCTTTCTGAAAGCAAGAACCTCCAAAACCTACAGAAGATTGCAAGAATTTAGCACCTATACGGGAATCTGTCCCAATAGCACGAGCGACTTCATTAACATCCGCCTCAGTTACTTCGCATAATTCGGACAGTGCATTTATACTACTGACACGTTGAGCTAAAAAAGCATTTGCAGTAAGCTTAGATAATTCTGAAGACCATACGTTTGTTGTCAATATTCTTTCTTGAGACACCCAATTTGAATACACATCAACCAAAGCCTGTTGTGCTTTCTTACCTTTCTCTGTATTCTCAGCCCCTATAAGAACTCTGTCTGGATTCAATAAATCACTCACCGCGGTTCCCTCTGCAAGAAACTCAGGATTAGACAATATATCAAAATGAACCCCATTACCTGTATTATCTAGAATACTTCTCAATGCTTCAGCTGTTCTAACAGGCAAAGTAGATTTTTCAACTATTATTTTATCTGAAGTCGCTACCTCGGCAATTTGCCTAGCACACAACTCGATGTATTTCAAATCTGCAGCCATCCCTTTTCCTACACCATATGTTTTTGTGGGAGTATTCACAGAGATAAATATCATATCTGCATCAAGAATTGCTTGATTTACATCTGTAGTAAAGAATAAATTCTCACCACGAGTCTTTTTAACAAGGTCTGATAATCCAGGTTCATAAATAGGAATATTATTAACATCAGGATCGTTCCAAGAATCAATTCTCTTTTGATTAATATCTACTACGTTTACTTTTATATGAGGACACTTTGCGGCTATCATAGTCATAGTAGGACCTCCTACATAACCAGCCCCAATACAACATATATTACTTACTTTCATAATCATTTTCTTTACTTAAGGATCTTTTGTCAAAAATCGATTTCCATCTCCTAAACCTACAACCGATAAACAAAAGTAATTTGTTTTTATTACTCCTATCGGATAGATCATAGAAATATGACACTTATTCTATTTTTTAATACGTAAAACCACTTGCTTTATATAATCATAGTAATCTCCTTTCAAATCTTTAACCTGCAATTGCAATTCTTCTGGGGATATCCATTTTTGCATTAACGCTATTTCTTCTAAGCAAGAAATTTTGAGCCCTGTTCTTTTTTCTACAGCTTTAACAAACTCTGTCGCTTCTGTCAAAGCCTCATGAGTACCAGTATCTAACCAAGCAAAACCACGGCTTAAAATTTGCATATCAAGACATTCTTCTTTTAAGTAATACTGATTTACGGCAGTGATCTCTAGCTCTCCTCTTTTAGATGGCTGAAGTCCTTTAGCTATTTTTATAACTGAATTAGGATAAAAATAAAGTCCGACAACTGCATAGTTAGAGTTGGGGTTCTCTGGTTTCTCCTCGATACTCCTTACATTTCCTTGCTTATTAAAGGTCGCTACACCATAACGCTCAGGATCTTTTACATAGTTACCAAAAACAACTGCCACATGATCCTTCTCTACTTTTTGAACTGCGCGTTCTAATAAATCAGAAAAACCGGCACCATGAAAAATATTATCTCCTAGCACTAGTGCTACAGAATCATCACCTATAAAATCTGCTCCTAATATAAAAGCTTGTGCAAGTCCATCAGGACTAGGCTGTACCTTATATTCTATTCGTATACCAAACTTACTACCATCACCTAATAAGCGTTCAAAATTATGAATATCACTAGGGGTAGAAATTAATAGAACTTCCTTAATCCCTGCCTGCATAAGAACAGACAGTGGATAGTACACCATAGGCTTATCATAAATAGGTAACAATTGTTTACTGACCACTAGGGTTAATGGATGCAATCGTGTACCAGATCCACCTGCTAGAATAATTCCTTTCATAATTATTGGTATTGGTTTTTATAATAATCTTGATATGCTCCAGTCGTGATGTTCTTTAACCACTTATCGTTATTTAGATACCAGTTAATGGTGCGTTCTAATCCTTCTTCAAAATCAAGTGATGGCACCCAATTGAGTTCTTTACTTATTTTAGTCGCATCTATAGCATAGCGCAAATCATGTCCCGGCCTATCCTTTACAAAAGTAATAAGCTTTTCACTTTCACCCACCTCGTTGCTCAAAGCCTCGTCCATCTTCTTACAAAGCAACTTTACTAAATCAATATTTTTCCATTCGTTATGACCTCCTATATTATAAGTCTCGCCTTTTTTACCATTATGAAAAATAACATCAATAGCTCTGGCATGATCTTCTACAAACAGCCAATCCCTAGTGTAATTACCATCTCCATAAACAGGTAAAGGCTTTTCTTCTATGATATTGTTTATGAATAAAGGAATTAATTTTTCAGGAAACTGAAAAGAACCGTAATTATTAGAACAATTAGAGATGACAATAGGTAATTTATAGGTCTCTCCATAAGCTCGAACAAAATGATCTGAACTAGCCTTTGAGGCAGAATATGGAGAATTAGGATCGTAAGAAGTTTCTTCAGTAAACAAACCAGTTGCACCGAGAGAACCATATACTTCATCGGTGCTTATGTGATAAAAAACACCATCAGAATCTGTTTTGTGCTTTTTGTAGGACTCTAGTAAATTAAGAGTTCCTATTATATTAGTTTTTGCAAAGGATAAAGGATCTTTAATAGAACGATCTACATGAGACTCTGCAGCTAGATGAATAACACTATCAAATCTTAATTCTTCAAAAACTTTATCCAACTCCACCTCGTGCGTTATATCAAGTTTAAGAAAATGATAATTAGCAGCTTCTTCTAAATCTGTAAGACTTTCCAGATTCCCAGCATAGGTAAGCGCATCAAGATTATAAACCTCATATTGAGGATATTTATTTACAAATAAACGTGCCACATGCGACCCTATAAACCCAGCACCACCAGTAATCAATATTTTTTCACCCATATAATTTAAAGTATAATCTTATAACAGTTTCGTTTTCGCGAAAGCAAAATCAACATAAACAACAAATCTACAAACATCTTTTAACGAATAGTAATATATCCATACACAATTAAAACACATCATAATTACTCGATAGTGTAGTCAACACAATCAACCTCATTTAAAAAATACTTTAATTTTACAAAAATTTAAAACTTTAAACCAATGGTGTTTTCAATATATTTATATATTTGCATTTGAAAGCAAGTTAAAATACTTATGAAAAAATTAGTTACATTATCATTTATAGCACTAGGGTTTTTAACCTCTACTGCTCAGACTACAGAAGAAGTAGAATCTGTATCAAACGGACCAGACCTTAAACATTGGGCGATAGACTTCGGAGCTGGTGTTAACAAGCCAGTTAGACCAGTATCTAGTGGTGTATTTACTAATACACCGTCTCTTTATCAAGTAGACTTAGGTGTTAGATATATGTTCAATAACAAATTTGGTATAAATGCTGACTTTGGTTATGACAATATAGAAGGAGATAAGGAAAGTGTAGATTTCCAATCTGACTATTACAGATTTACACTAGAAGGTGTTGTTAATGCTGCAGAGGTGTTAGGAGCAAGAGAATGGACACAACGTTTTGGTTTATTACTGCATGGTGGTATGGGAGTTTCTTTCCTTAAAGGTTCAGAGCCTGTAGAAACTGGCACGGATCACATGCTTAACTTTCAAGCAGGTGTTACTCCACAAATTAAGTTAACTAATAGTTTAGCATTATTCGGAGATCTTTCTATTTTAGGTCACGTAAGACAAGACTTAACATTTGATGGTGTTGATAGAGGTACGTTAAGAGGTTTTGACGGTTTTCTTGTTAACGCATCTGTTGGTATTACTTTATACTTAGGATCTGGAGATACTCCAGCTGATTTTGCTGAAAGCCCAATCAACGCTAAAGTTGAAGACATCGCTGCTAAAATGGAGAAAATGGCTCAAGAAAATGGTGATGATGACCAAGATGGTGTACCAAACTATTTAGATAGAGACAACAATACTGAAAGTGGTGTACGTGTAGACAGTAAGGGTCGTGCAATTGACTTGAACAAAAACGGTATTCCAGATGATATGGAAAGCGCTTTAGATTCTCGTTTTGCTACACCTTCTGACTTACAAACTGCAATCGCTGGTAACAACGGTGCTAATGGTAACAATAAGAACCTTGTGAAGCAATTAATCAATGAAGGTTATGTAAATGTATATTTCAAGTTTAATAGTACTAAGCCAGCTACTTTCTCTTTAGGAGCTATTAATACTATCGTTCAATACATGAAAGATAACCCAAGTGCAACTGCTACTCTTACAGGTTTTGCTGATGAGATAGGAAGTCCTGCTTATAACAAAAACCTATCTGAGCGTCGTGCTAAGATGGTTAACGATGTATTAACTGCTGCTGGTATCGACGCAAGTCGTTTAAGCCATAATGGTGACGGTGAAGATGCATCTGTTGATAAGAACAGTGCTGAAGCTAGACAATTAGTAAGAAGAGTTACTTTTAGAGTTAACTAATATCACTCAAGTCATATTAAATTTAAAAGAGCCGCAAATTGCGGCTCTTTTTTTATGTCTAATTTTAAAATAGCCATTGAATTATCAAGGTTCTATATAGCTAAATATCAATCTACTTACTTACTTACTTACTTACTTACTTACTTACTTACTTACTTACTTACTTACTTACTTACTTACTTACTTACTGATTAATATGTTAAACATAGCTATAACAGACACCCCATAACATCAACATAGCCAATACCAATTCTTAAACTAGAATAAGATATATCATCTACCTACCTATCTACCTATCTATCGAATTCAAATAGCTACACAAATCATCTTATCAAGGCATCTTGTCATCACTTCATAAGGATAAATTATAAGTCTATCAAGCTATTCTTCTCATTGAACCAGTTAACTCGGTACCAAGCAGATTATCAACTTCTCATATTTACCTTCTTTAAATAAGAATTTAACAACCTATATTTAACATATAAAAAAAGGTTACCGAGCAAACGATAACCTTTTAACCATGTAATCTATACAAAAGCCATTACTGCTTTTTACTCTGTATGTATGCTTTTACTTGTTTTTCTAATACAGTTAATGGTAATGCTCCACTAGTAAGAATTACATCATGAAACTCCTTGATGTCAAAATCATCACCCAGCTCAGCCTTCGCCATTTTTCTTAAGTCTAAAATCTTATTCATACCAACTTTATAAGCAGTCGCCTGAGACGGCATAACTATATGGCGTTCCACCATCTTCACAGCATCTATCTCTGCATTAGGAGTATTAATTACATAATATTTAATCCCATCATCCCTACTCCATTTTTTGGTATGGATTCCTGTGTCGACAACAAGTCTACAAGCCCTCCACAACTCCATAGCTAATCTACCAAAATCACTATAAGGATCTTCATACTTTCCTATTTCCTTAGGTATCAATTCAGAATAAAGCCCCCAACCTTCTACATAAGCCGTATAGAAACTATGTTTTCTAAAATCTGGTATTCCTTCTAATTCTTGCGCAATAGCAATTTGCATGTGATGCCCTGGTATACCTTCATGGTAAGCTAAAGCTTCCATCTGATAACTAGGCATTGCTTTCATTTTATATAAATTAGCATAATAAGTTCCTGGCCTACTTCCATCGATAGCTGGCTGTTGATAGAATGCTTTTCCTGCACTTGCCTCACGGAAAGCCTCTACAGCTTTTACCTTAATATCTGCTTTGGGCTTCGTAATAAACAACTGGTCCAGATCTCCTTTCATATCTTCTATGATAGCAGTAGCTTCTTTAAGATACTCTGCTTTTCCAGAAGCATCATCACTATAATAAAACTGCTCATCTTCTCTCATAAACTTGAAAAAATCATGAAGGGAACCATCAAAATTCACTTTCTTCATAATTTCTTCCATTTCTCCATGTATACGCGCCACTTCAGAAAGACCTAATTTATGAATTTCATCTGCTGTCATATCAGTGGTCGTAGTTTGTTGTAAAGCATATTCATAAAACTCATCACCTTTAGGAAATTTCCATACACCATCTTCCAAAGTTGCTCTTTGTTGCTGATTTTCTAAAGTCGCTATTAATGTTTTATAACCTGATTCTACTTCGTTTTGAAGTGCCAGTACAGCTTCTTCTTCTAGTTGTTTTCTCTCTTCTGAAGACAGCTTTAATTTAGAAATCTTATTTAAAAAATCTTCCATTAACGTGCTGTTATTTTTACTATCGTTAAACGGATAGCCATCTATAACATTTCTACTGTCCTTTAGTACATGATGAAACACAAAGCGTGGCATCATAATACCATTATACTCTCTTAACTTTAAGTTCTCAGATAGTTGCTCAAAAAGTGGCTGGATTCCTTTTAATCTAGATATATACGCCTTAGCATCCGAAACGTTATCTATTCTGTGTTGATTTATTAAAAACGCAGGGATTTCAGACTGCATTCCGTGCATTTGATTTACTGGATAAGTATATAATCTGTAATCAAAGTTTGCGATTCCTTGTTTCTGCTTTTGATAATATAAATCATAACTCAATCGATCCTGGCCGGTAAGTCCTTCTTTATGAATAGAATCTCTTAAATAAGCTAACCTTCTTTCTGCTATCTTCTTAGATTCTAGCTCGTGGTCTGATGATATATCTGTCCACTTTCCATAATTCTCTTTGCTTCCCATAGAAGTTTGCATCTGTGGATCACGAGATAAATCTTCCTGAAATTGAACCGCTAGCCAGTCATTAAATTGGGCAGCTTTTTCTGTACTATTTGCTTTTACAAAAGCGGTATCTTTTCCTCCTTCTTTACAAGAAATAAGCAGCACCAGCGCTACTATAACTATTATTTGTTTCATAAATATATATTGAACCATAAAGATACTCTAACAAAAAAACCGATTCAAAATTGAATCGGTTTTTAAGATTTTTTTAAGGTTATTAAATTATTTTTTTAAGCCTTTCTTTAACCACGCTGCATATTCTTCAACATCTGGGGTATATGCGATGGGCTTATCTATATCATTACCATCTTTATCTTTTAAAACATATAACGGTTGTGCAGCAGTTTCATAGTTATTCTTTTGAAATTCCATCCATTTGTCGCCTATCGTTCTAACTTTCTTACCAGTAATTTCAGAAATGTATTGCTCCTCTTCAGGTAATTTATTTTTATCATCTACATATAAGGAAATCAAAATAAAATCATTTTTGAGCATATTAAGTATTAATGGATCACTCCACACTCGCTCCTCCATCTTACGACAGTTCACACAAGCCCAACCTGTAAAATCAACCAAAATAGGTTTATTTACCTTTTTTGAATAAGCTAGACCTTCGTTATAATCATGGAATGCAATAATATCATGAACAGCTAGATGCGCACCTTCAGGCACTTCTTCATTTGTCTCTAGCTTTGTATAGCCTACTCCATATGGAGATTCAGCATAATTTAGTGGTGGCGGGAATCCTGAAATTAATTTTAATGGTGCTCCCCATAAACCAGGAATTAAATAAATTGTAAAAGTCATAACAACCAGTCCTAAAAACAATCTACCTACAGATATACTACTATCTGGACCATCATGCGGCATTCTTATTTTACCTAAAAGATATAAAGAAAGACCTCCAAAAATCGCTATCCATACCGCTAAGAAGACTTCACGCTCAATAATGTGAGTTTGAAAAACTAAATCAGCAGCAGATAAAAATTTAAATGCTAATGCTAATTCTAAAAATCCTAAAACAACTTTTACCGTATTTAACCAGCCGCCTGATTTAGGCAAGGAATTCATCCATCCTGGAAAAATAGCGAATAATGCAAACGGTAAGGCTATCGCAAGTGAAAAACCGAACATTCCTATTACAGGAGCTAATCCACCTTTAGAAGCTGCTTCAACAATTAGAGAACCTACAATAGGTCCTGTACAAGAAAAAGATACGATTGCTAAAGCTAGAGCCATGAAAAAGATACCAGCTATCCCACCCTTGCTAGCTTTCTCATCTGCCTTATTAGCCCAAGACTGTGGTAATGTAATTTCAAAAGCTCCTAGGAAAGAAGCTGCAAACACCACTAAAATCAAAAAAAATGCGATGTTAAAATACACATTAGTACTTAATTGATTCAGGGACTCTGAACCAAAAATAGCTGTCACCACGGTACCCAACAAAACGTAAATAACGATTATAAAAATGCCGTATAAAATAGCATTTGAAATCCCTTTTGCTCTATTAGCACTTTGTTTAGTAAAGAAACTAACCGTAAGCGGTATCATAGGAAACACGCACGGTGTAAGAAGCGCTGCAAAGCCAGAAAGAAATGCAACTATAAAAATACCCCAAAGACTACGGTCTTCATCTTCTCCCTGAGTATCATCTTTTAATTCTTCGTTATTTTTTTTTTTAGTTTCTTCTTCTTTTACCTTTTCAGTATCTGTCGCAAGATTTTCATGATTTTTTTTCTCCTTAATAGAAGATGCGTCTGGCGCACCAGCAACTATAGGTTCTTTATCATCATCAAGATATTTTTCTATAATATCAAATGCTCCTGCAGGTATTACTGCATCAGGTTTTATTTTAAAACTCACGCCTTTATCTGTAGGACGCAAACACATCTCATCATCACAAGTTTGATAAAAAGCACTTGCAATTATATATTCTAGATCTGAATCTAAAACCTTTATCTTCTGTTTAAAAACAGCTATATCAGTAAATTCATATACATTAAATTCCCATATATCAGAATAAGCAGTGTAAGATCCTGTTTCTTTATTCTCTCCTATCAATTCTATTTTACCTTCTACATCATAGAAACTAATGCTGGTAGGTATAGGACCAGAATTCTCTTCTGGCAATATAACTTGAGAATTAATGTGCCAGCCAGGTTCCATGGTGGCAGTTGTAATTAATTCATATTCATTATCTGTCAACTTTATTACCTCACCAGACCATGAAACAGGATCTTCTTGGGCCGTTAATTGTAAAGAAACTAAAGCTATTAAAGCAAAGAGAAGTTTTCTCATAGTTTTATTGTTATTTCTATAATGGATTGTGTTCTACTCGTTATCGTATGGTGTTGACTGGCTCTTTTTCCTACCAGCCATATAAGGTCGTTACCACTTGTCAATACTAAGGCTTTTTCTCGTTTTAAAGAAGAGATTTTACTATCCGTTAATAAATCACTTATTAACTTACTTCCTTTCATTCCATATGGCTGCATGCGGTCTCCGTGCTGCCATGTTCTTAATATTAACGGCATTATTAACTTACTAGTGTCTATAAATAATTTATTCTTACTACTATTATTCTTCACATAAGTAAGTAAATCGTCATTCTCTATATGCTTTATTTCTAAACAGACCTCCGTGATCGTAACAGCTGTAGTTGTTTCATCAATTTCTATGTACACTTCATTGATATCATTTGCCTCAGAAAGAATTAAAACATCACGATCTTTTACCAACCTCATCTCACCAGATTTAATCGTTTTCCCATTCTCTGAATCTAAGAGTTTTACCGCGTCCTGTATATTAAAACGATAGTCTTTTAGAAGTTCAAAAAGATAAGCATCTGGTTTTAAAGTCTCTTTTAATAACTCGATATTAATTTCTAGGTTACCTGAGACTGTTTTAGTTCCACTTTCGCGAAAGCGTGCCACCTCAACATCTTGCATCATTTCTGAGTTTTTTAGATAGCTCAAAGTACTAGAAAAATTACCCTCGAGATGTGGTAACGCATCATGAAGTAAAGGAATTACATCGTGTCTTAATTTATTGCGTAAATATTTAGTAGAGCTATTACTACTGTCCTCACGCCACGCTATACGGTTATGTGTAGCATAATCATTTATCTGCTCTCTAGAAAAAGGCAATAAAGGTCTAGAGATAAAACCATTGCGCTCTCTTATCCCTGTAAGTCCATGCAGTCCCGCGCCGCGTCCTAGATTAATTAAAAATGTCTCTAATTGATCATCTAGATGGTGTGCCACTAGAATATGCTGGAACTTCTTATCTACAGCGATTTTATCAAAAGCATCGTACCTTAAGTCTCTAGCAGCCATTTGAATAGATATATTTCTATCTTGAGCTACTTGCGATGTATTAAAATGTAACACATGTAGTTTACGCTCCAAATTTGCAGCCATTTCTTCTACAAAAAACTGATCTCCATCACTTTCTGAATCTCTTAAATGGAAATTACAGTGAATGAGTTCAAAATTTAAGTCCAATTGATGTAGCAAATGAGCTAAAACCGTACTGTCTTTTCCACCACTTATTGCAACGGCAATAGATGTTGTAAAAAATTCTGGAAAATGGATTTGTATATGATTTTTAAACGCTGCTAGCATGGTACAAATTTAATCAAAGTACACGCCTTGTAGCGCTAGTACTTCTATTAATGCTTTGGCTTTTAAAAAACATTCTTCATATTCTTTTTCTGGTACTGCAGCTGCTGTTATGGCGCTGCCTACAGAAAAGGATAATGATTTGGATTTTTCATTATATAAAATAGTGCGTATAACCACGTTAAAATCAAAATCGTCTTGAGGTGTAAAGTAGCCTATTGCGCCACTGTACAGTCCTCGTTTAAAAGATTCATTTTGTTCAATGATTTCCATAGCACTTATTTTAGGCGCTCCGGTCATACTACCCATGGGAAATGTACTGGTTATAGCATCTATAGAATCATATTTACTATCTAGTTGCGACACTACTGTACTTATCATTTGATGTACTTGCTTAAAGGCGTACATTCCAAAAAGCTCTTCTACTTGCACACTGCCTTTTACAGCAGTTTTAGAAAGATCATTGCGTACTAGATCTACGATCATTACATTTTCTGATCGTTCTTTAGGATCGTGAAAAAGCAATTCCTTTAGCTTTTCATCTTCAACAAGATGAGCAGACCTTCTTGCGGTCCCTTTAATGGGTTGAGAAACCAACTGCCTATCTGTTTTCTTTAAATAACGTTCTGGGCTGGCACATATCGCATAGTGCTCATTAAATCTAGCATAAACAGCAAATGGTGGCTCGCTTATTTGATTTAATTCATGAAATGCTTTTTGAGTATCTAGCTCTACCTCTTGTGCATAAAACTGAGTGCAAAAATTTGCTTCATAAATATCACCTCTACGTATGTGATCTAAAAAAGTATGCGCTTTATTTAAATAATCTTCTTTAGTATCTCTAGCTTTTAAAGGCACTGGTCTTATTACTTTTTTAAACGAAGTAAGTGAATGAGTTTCTATCTTTGAGATTAGTTTTTGCGCCGCAGGTTGTGAGGTAATAAAAGAATGTAATTTTAGCTCATTTGGAGAAATCTCAAAAACTAATTCTGGTACAAAAAAGCTTAAATCTGGAAACTCTAGAAGGTCTTGTTTTTCTGTTTTCAGATATTCTAATTCATTTTTAAGGTCATAACCTAGAAAACCGAACATCCAGTCTTTATATTCTCTCTTAAAAGCAGCTAACTGTTCAAATGCCTTTCCTGTTTTACAAGTTATACTATCTATAGCACCTACACCTATAAGTGTTTCATAAGTATCATGTTTAAGATTACCCTGATTGCTTTCTAGATAAACGAGGTGTTTTTCTGATTTAAAAAACGACAGCAATTTCTTTTTAAAAATAGCAGCATCTTCTAAGGCAAAACGATGGAGTTCTCTTTGTTTCATGATCTAACAAAGGTAAGAGTTGTAGAGAAAGCAAAAAGCTATTTCTTACAGAAATAGCTTTTACTTAATTTGAAATATTTTAGATATTCTTAGAAACGATATTGTATACTACCCCTTAAAAAGAAAGGTGTTCCTGGTGTGAAATGAATCTCTTCTACAGATTGTGCCTCGCTAGCAAGTCTAGATTCTGTTGCAAACTGTGTTTCATTCCACTCTACATCAAATAGATTCTGTACAGCCATACCTAGTCTTAGGTTATCAGTAAGGTCATAGTTGACATTAAAGTCTGCTACAAAATAGCCCTCTGCAACGATGCTGTTATCTTCATTTGCTGCTCTATCACCTATATAACGATAACGCAATCCAGCATTAAATCTTTTATAATCTTTAAGACTGATACCACCTGTAGAAGTAAATTCTGGTGCTAGTGGTATATAATCTGCGCCGTCTGGCTCATTAATCGCCCTAGCGTGTGCATAATTAAGATTAGTATCTAAAAACAAGAAGTCTGTAAGCTGGTATTTTACACCTAGGTCAAAACCATAACGCTCTGTCTCACCACTAGGCTCTACAATACCTGCATCACCTACATAGACAAATTCTTGTTCTAAAAACAGGTACCACAACGCTCCATTAACCACTAGGTTATCACTAGCTTTCCATACAGTACCTAGATCAGATCCATATGATTTAGGTAAAATATCATCTGCTCCATTTTCTAATACTACTCTAGTATCATTACTGTGCATTCCTACCCCATTGTGCAAGTAAACTTTTACATTATCACTTACCTCATAATTAAAATTCAATTTAGGCAATAATGCTGTAGCAGTTTGTGACTGTGTATCAAAAGTTTCTGTTAAAGCATCTTTATAGACAAATTTGAATCGCTCTAATCTTAATCCTGCATCTATTAACAATTTATTTACCGATAATTCTGCACCCACAAAGAGTGAAGAATTGGTTTCATTGATATCACCTAATTGTATATTTTCAAGCGTTGTTCTTCTATTTAAAGTTCTTGATAATCCTGATGCATCAGTTCTATCATTTCTTAAACCAAAACCTGCTATAAGACTTAGGTCATTTGCACCTAGTTGAGTTTCATAAGAATATTTAGTTTTAAAACCAGCTAAGTCACGAGATTCTTGCTGCTGTATCTGATCTCCATTTATAGGATCTTCTAAGAAGAATGTAAAATTTGAATACAATAGAAAATCATAATGAGAATAAAACATGGTAGTTTCTAACTGTTCTTTATCACTTATGTCCATGTCATAATTAAGTACCACGTTAGTTCTAGATGTAGAACCACCTTCTGTGTCGTCTATAGAACCAAAACGGTCTATTAAACCACTATCTACAGCACGTTGTGGTATCTGTCCACTCGCGTCCCACTCACTATCAAAATGAGATAAACTTAAACTTAGTCTATTTCCTGAATCTGTAGTATGGTGTAATTTTCCAAATAGGTTGATTCTATCAAAATTTTGTGGGCTATCATACGGTCCATCAAAGGTTAAATACTCTGTAGCAACATAAGCTGTCGTATGAGCATTATCAACCAATTGTACCAGACCTAAATAACGCTGGTGGTTAAAATCACCTATCTCTACACTTATTTTGCTCTCGTCTAGATAACTTTTAGTTTTAAAATCTACGTGTCCTGCGGTAGCAAAGTTACCTACGCTCTCATCATAATTACCTACTCCATAAGAAATGTTATTGATAGTTTCTGGTATAAGAAAATGAAGGTCTGCATATCCTTGTCCATGTGCATGAGACACCATATTTACCGGCATACCATCTACATTAATAGCGATATCTGTACCGTGATCTATATCAAAACCTCTTAGAAAAATTTGCTCTGCTTTACCACCACCAGCATGTTGTCCTATAAATAGTCCAGGAACTGTTCTCAGGATTTCTTGAGAAGACGTTACAGGATTGATTTGTAAATCTACATTTGCTAGTACATTAAGTGTCTCTACATCGTTACTTATAGTAATCGCATCTAGATTTAAAGAAGATGGACTCAATGTAATTTGTAAAATATCTTTATGGTTAGTTACCACGATAGAACTCGCCTCATAACCTATATGAGAAAATCTCAGCTCTTCTTCCTGCTCCACATTGTCTATGGTAAAAAAGCCTTTGGCATTTGAATGTGTGTGTGTACCAGATTTTACATTTAAAACATAAACATCTTTTAATGGTTGTCCATTAATATCTTTAATAAAACCAGTAATTGTATGGGCAGCAATAAACTGTGTAGAAAAGAAAAAGGCAATAAATAATACCGCTTTCGCGAAAGCGGAATAAGAAAAAATAATTTTCATAAATCTGTTAAGTTAGTTGTACTAAATACGTAACTAGATCTTAAAGAGTTTGCTAATGAAATGTTAATAGACCAAAAAAAAGCCGATTCATAAAGAACCGGCTTAAATAAAAACAATGTTTTTAAATCTACATGTGTAGAGCTCTATCGTCAGTTGCAGCAAGCGCTGCTTCCTTAACAGCTTCAGAATAAGTAGGATGTGCATGTGACATTCTAGCTATATCTTCGGCACTGGCTCTAAATTCCATTGCAGTAACTCCTTCGGCAATTAAATCTGCCGCTCTTGCACCTATCATGTGTACTCCTAGAACTTCGTCTGTAGTTTTATCTGCAAGGATTTTTACTAATCCGTCGATATCTCCAGAGGCACGAGATCTACCTAATGCACGCATAGGGAATGATCCTGCTTTATATTCTACACCAGCTTCTTTTAATTCTTCTTCTGTTTTACCTACACTAGCTACTTCTGGCCATGTATAAACTACATTAGGAATTAAGTTATAGTTAATGTGTGGTTTTTGACCTGCAATAGTTTCTGCTACAAAAGTTCCTTCTTCTTCAGCTTTATGAGCTAACATGGTACCACGCACTACGTCACCTATAGCATAAATGTTAGAAACGTTAGTCTGTAAATGCTCATTTACTTCTACCTGTCCACGCCCGTTAATTTTAACTCCTGCAGCAGTAGCGTTTAATTTATCAGTATAAGGACGTCTACCTACAGAAACTAGACAGTAATCACCTTCAAAGGTAACTTCTTCTCCTTTTTTGTTTTTTGCAGTTACAGTAACTGTATCGCCATTGCGCTCTACTTTATTAACCGCATGAGATAAATTGAATTTAATTTTTTGCTTTTTAAGAACCTTCATTAATTCTTTAGAAAGCACTTTATCCATCGCTGGTGTGATACGGTCTGCATATTCTATAACAGTAACCGCAGCACCTAGTCTTTTATAAACCTGTCCTAATTCTAGACCTATAACACCACCACCTATTACGATCATGTGTTTAGGAATTTCTTTAAGAACTAGCGCTTCTGTAGAAGTGATTACTCTTTCTTTATCTAGTGTGATAAATGGTAATGTCGCAGGTTTTGAACCTGTAGCGATAATAGTATGTTTTGCTTCTATCGTCTGTGACGTCTCACCATCTATTTTTATGTGTGTAGCATCTACAAAAGATCCCATACCTGTAAACACATCGATCTCGTTTTTCTTCATCAAGAATTGTACACCATCACATGTCTGGTCTACAACTTTCTTTTTACGAGCGATCATCTTCTCAAAGTTGATCTTTATATCTCCAGGAATCTCGATACCATGGTCAGAAAAATGCTTCATAGCATCGTCATAATGGTGAGAAGAATCTAGAAGTGCCTTTGAAGGGATACAACCTACATTAAGACATGTACCACCTAAGGTATTATACTTTTCTATAATGGCAGTTTTCATGCCTAGTTGTGCACAGCGTATTGCGGCTACATAGCCACCAGGTCCAGAACCTATTATTGCTACATCGTACGTACTCATAAGAGTTGGGTTTTATTATACATTAAAGTATATCAAAGATACCAAAAACAAGGCTTAAACAAGGTGTGTTTTTGTATTAATGTACCACCTTTATCATTCAAAAGTTGATATAAATACAAAAAGTGACTATGAAAAGATAATGTACATCTATCAGTGACTATTACTTCAGTTTACTATTTATTTTTTTCTTTTGGTAAGGTCTTATTATTACTCTTGCAGCTCTATCAAAATTGAAATAGTTATAAATCCAATTGAGAAACACTACTAACCTATTTCTTACACCTACTAAGAAGTATAAGTGAACTCCTAACCAAGTAATCCATGCAAGAAAACCGCCTAGGGTAAAGTTTTTCACGTCTGCCACGGCTTTATTTCTACCTATGGTTGCCATGCTACCTTTATCGAGGTAAGAAAACTCCTTTAATGGCTGGTTATTTATTAAGCGTTTAAAGTTTTTTACTAGCAATTTACCTTGTTGTATTGCTGGTTGCGCAACTTGTGGATGTCCTTTAGGGAATTCTTCGGTTTTCATTAATGCAATATCTCCTATTGCAAAAATACCTTCATAACCTTCTACTCGATTCATTTTATCTACTAGAAAACGTTGTGAACGCTCATCCACGCTTTCTTCTCGCAGTCCTTTAATAGGATTACCTATTACTCCAGCGCTCCATATAAAAGTATATGCAACTATTTGAAGATCTGTATTAGTAAGAACGGTTTCATTTTCATAATTCTTAACCAATACATTGAGATGAATTTGCACTCCTAACTTTCTTAGGTATTTCTCAGCTTTTTGCGATGCTTTTTTACTCATACTGGCTAGCACACGATCTGAGCCATCTAACAAATGAATTTCCATTAACTCTGGATTGAGGTCTGGATAATCATTCTTGAGTACTCCTTTCTTAAATTCTGCAAAAGCACCAGCTAGTTCTACACCAGTAGGTCCTGCACCAGAAAGCACGATGCGCATTAATTTCTTTTGCTCTTCTACATCATTAGTTAATGTTGCTTTTTCTAGATTTTGCAGCATATAACTTCTTATGTTGAGCGCTTGTGGCACACTCTTCATTTGTAAAGAAGCTTCTTCTAGATCTTTATTACCAAAGAAATTTGTTTTTGTTCCAGTTGCAATTACCAGGTAATCATAACTTACATCACCTATAGAACTGCATACTATTTTCTTATCAGGATCTATGGAATTTACTTCACCTAATCTAAATAAGAAATTCTTCCTATCCTCCACCAGCCCTCGCAATGGGAATGCTATAGAATCAGGTTCTAAACCACTAGTGGCCACCTGATACATTAATGGTTGAAAATTGTGATAATTATGACGGTCTATAAGTACGACTTGAAAATTTTGTTTGGTTAGCTTTCGCGAAAGCGTAACACCACCAAAACCACCGCCCACAACAATTACTCGTGGTAAATCTGACTGTGGAATATTCATCTTATGAAGTTTTAACAAAGATAATTTAGAAAGAGTGATTTATCCTTTGATTAACATTCTTTTCTATAATTGTAACGTTTTAAAAAAAGAAAGGACTTATTAAGTAACCAAGCCAATTAAAAGTGAGTAAAAAACTCGAAGAAGAATTTGTTAAACAGCTAGAAGAGAATCAGAATATAGTCCACAAAATATGTAGACTATATACTAATGATCAAGATGCGCACAACGACCTGTTTCAGGAAGTAACCATACAGCTGTGGCGTGCCTATCCTAAATTTAGAGGTGATGCTAAATTCAGCACCTGGATGTATAGAGTTGCGTTGAACACAGCTATAACATTATATCGCAAGTCTACACGTAGGGTGAAGACACAGGATTATGATTCTGTCCAATTTAAAATCGCTGACAGACCAGAAGATGATGAGCAAATGGAGCAACTTACTTTACTGTACGGCGCGGTAAAACAATTAAATGATATAGAAAAAGCACTGGTTTTTCTATATCTAGAAGATAAAAATTACAGAGAAATAGCCGAAACAATGGGAATCTCTGAAGTAAATGCAAGGGTGAAGATGAACAGGATTAAAACGAAATTAACTAACATTATAAATCCATAAAATCATGGATCAACTAGATATACTTAAACAAAACTGGCAGTCGCAAACCGGTAATGCCCCTCAATTTTCTAAAGAACAATTAGGTGGTTTATTAGCTAGAAAATCAAGCAGTATTGTAAAATGGTTGTTTATTATCGCTATAATTGAGTTTGCGCTATTTATAGTCTTAGGCCTATTCTCCCATTTTGGAAATGAAGAGAACAATACTGTAGAATTAATAGGAAAACCGTTTTACTATGGTTCTATGATAGTCCACTATGTAGTGATTGTATTTTTTATATTTCTATTTTATAAAAATTATAAAAACATCTCTACATCGCAGCCTACTAGAAGTTTAATGAATAGAATACTCAAGACCAGGCGCACTATGAAGTGGTACATATGGTACAACCTGGTTTATATGATGGTAGTAGGAATGATAGGCGCGGTGCTGATTATTCCTAACGACCCTAGGATATCCGAAGTATTAAATTCGCCTAATTTCATAGGTCATGAAACTGCCTTTTATGCCACTTTCTTAGGTCTAACATTTGTTATGTTTTTAGTAATGTGTGTCATTATGTATCTTATTTATCAATTAATTTATGGAATATTATTACGTAAGTTAAAACGCAATTATAATGAGTTGAAACGTATGGAGGTATAACCCATCATTAAGTTCTGAAAAACAGTAAAGCTCGTTTATCTATTACTTAGAAACGAGCTTTATTAATTTAATAACCTTTCTAGCTACCTACACTATTTACAATTCTCTATTAAAGTAAACTTGTTTTTCCTCATTGAACTCTGTTGGTCTATTACCAGTCACATCCATTTGTAGTCTCATCTTATCATCACTAATAAATTGAGCAATACAGAGCATCTTTTTTTGTTTTCCTGATTCAAATTCAGTTAATATAATGTCTAATTGTATAGGAGTGGTCTCTTCAAAAATCTGGTAAGTCATGCTTACTCTTTTTCCATTTATTACAAAATCTTTACCTCCATAAGGATCATCGAGACTACCTAGCATCACATAACCCTCTTTATCAAATTCTATAAAACCCTTTTCTTTTTCATCTATCCACTTACCTATAAACTGATCTCTATCATTGATAGTGGTTAGGGATAAAAATGGAATGGCTATTAATAGTAATAAGAATTTCTTCATGATGTGGTTTTATTAGTTGCTACTATTTACGATAAAGCAAAAAAATGCGGCCTATGGCCGCATTTTTTTTTACTCTAATATGTTAATCAAATATTCTAGAATTTATATCCTACAGATAAATGTACAGTTCCTGGTAACTGACTTCTATCACTACCGTCTGACTCATTATCAAATATGTCAGAAAATCCGTAAGTAAAAGTACCTTTAAAGTAAAGGTTGTATTCTTTTAAGTCATAACCGAAACCTGCTGTACCAGCAAAGTTAGTATTAACTGTATCTTCTAATTCTACTGCATCACCGTCATCTATAGTAGCCTCTCCTTTAAGAAGGAAACCTATTTGTGGACCAAAATGAACACTAAAGTTATTAAATGCATAATATTTGAACTGTAATGGTACGTTGATGTATTGTAATTTTACATCAGTATCAGTACCTAAGCTGTTTGGAAATTCTTCACCTTCTACAGAATAAAGTAAACTACCTTCATAAGACCATTTATCTGCAAATGGTAGCTCTACTACTCCACCTATATGAAAACCAGTTCTATTATCTTCAAAACCACTACCACCTAGGTTGTCTATTTTTGAAAAATTCACACCACCTATAACACCATAGGTTACATCTTGGGCTGTTGCTGTAAAAGTTGCTAGAAACAAAGCGATTAAAGAAAAATAAATAGATTTCATTTGTTAGTTTTTGGAATGATTAGTTCAAATATATAAAAATGCTTTTGTTTATCACCTTTTTATTAAAATATAATGATTTAGAATAAAAATACCCTATAAAGGGTATAATATGATAATATACTATTATCTAATTTTACATTACCTAATTTTACTATATTATATATGAAACGTTTTATTATTTATTCATTCTCTATCTTTATTCTTATTCTTTCTAATTCTTGTGCAGAGCTAGCTGCAGGTCTCAGCAGTTACAATCAGGCTAACGGTACTCAATGTAGGCAATCAATAGTAGATCCAGAAGTATATCTAGATGGAAAATATCAAAACAAAATAATGATTACTGATTCAGAAGGAAATGATATTGAATATAATGAAGAACGATGGAGAGCATCTAAAGCAAAAACTTATCTCGGATATTCTTTCGGCATTTATTATGCTACATCACCTTATTCTGAATTAGAATATAGATTCACACATTATTGTAGTTCTTATTATTAACATTTAAAACTATCGCAACCTCTTTTTTCTATTAGCTTCATAATCGGTAAAAATCATCTCACCTAGACCTTGTAATCCTGTGAAGAATGCTTTTCCTTGATTAGCCTCTGTAAATTGATCTACAAATCTCTGTAAGTAAGGATCATTTGCAATCATGAACGTAGTTATAGGAATATGCAACCTTCTCGCTTGCGCCGCCATGGTATAACATTTCTCTACAATGTATTCATCTAGTCCATTTGAGTTTTTATAATACGTACCATCTTTTAATCGCAAGCAACTAGGCTTACCATCTGTAATCATAAAGATCTGTTTATTCGTATTACGTTTTCTTCTTAAAATATCCATGGCTAGTTGTAAACCTGCCACCGTATTGGTATGATAAGGTCCTACTTTAAGATAAGGAAGATCTGCTATTTTAATAGGCCATGAATCGTTACCAAAAACAATAATATCGAGCGTGTCCTTAGGGTATCTAGTCGTTATTAACTCTGCCAGTGCCATGGCTACCTTTTTTGCAGGTGTGATTCTATCTTCTCCATAAAGAATCATAGAATGCGAGATATCAATCATAAGCACCGTACTCATTTGTGCTTTAAACTGCGAGTCTTCTACAACTAGATCATCTTCTGTCAGATTAAAATTACCCATCCCATGGTTGATCTGTGCGTTGCGCAAACTCTCTGTCATAGATATACTATCCAGACCATCACCAAATCTATAAGGACGGTAATCACCACTGTGCTCATCGCCTTGTCCTAGCTTACCAGATTTATGGTTACCGCTAGCACCTTTACGCATATTACCAAAGATCTGGTCTAGCGCATGTTTACGCAATAACTGTTCTGTCTTTGCAGTAATAGAAAAACGTCCTGGTCTATCACCATCACCTTCTTCTTCTTCTCCTTCTCTATTTTCGTCGTTAGGGTCAAATTCTTCTTTGATGTAACCGCGTGCTTTAAGATCTTCTATAAAATCTTCAATCGTATATTCTGGTGTGGTAAGCTTGTATTCTTTATCCAGCTCTCTTAACCATTCTATCGCCTCATCAAAATCTCCAGATGTATGAGTTATTAACTCTTTAAAGATACCGAATAACTTATCAAAAGGATCTTTTTCCTTTTCATTATAGAATTCAAATTTAAAACCTAGTCTTTCTTGTGCCATTTTTTAAAAGTAAAGTACAAACAGATAAAACCGAATAATCTATCTGTATTTAACATTGGTTTGTGTTAAATACACGATTTGAGGAACAATTTTAGACTTTACTTACTTAAAAGTACGTATTTTACGATAAGTTAATGTGTTTTCGCTTTCGCGAAAGCGTAACGAACACTATTTTTGCAGCCGTTCAAAAAACAAGAAAATGACTAAACACGCTTGGCACGACGTAAGTTACGGAGCAGATGCACCAGGAAATGTAACTGGAATTATAGAAATCCCTAAGAATACAAGAGCAAAATATGAGTTAGATAAGGAATCTGGAATGTTAATTCTAGACCGTGTGATCTACTCTTCTATGTATTATCCTACTAACTACGGTTTTATTCCACAAACTTATTGTGATGATAACGACCCACTAGATATATTAGTTCTTTCTCAAATCGAGATTGTACCTATGTGTCTTGTAGAATGTAAAGTTATAGGTGTTATGCAAATGCTAGACGGTGGTGAAATGGATGATAAAATTATCGCTGTTGCTGCAAACGATATGTCTGTTGCTCACTTTAATGACATCGAGGAACTTCCTGAATTTTGGAAAAAAGAAATGCGCAATTTCTTCCAAGACTATAAAAAATTAGAAAACAAAGAAGTAAGCGTAGACGAATTTCAAGGCCGTGAAAAGGCACTAGAAATAGTAAACCAGTCTATTGAAGATTACAAGAAAAAATTCGGTACTAAGTAATTAGTTACTAATTGAATTTAAAAAAATCCTCAATGAAAACTTTGTTTTCATTGAGGATTTTTAGTTTAGAGAATTTTGAATTAACATCTCTAATCGCAGTGTAGAACTGAAATTCCTAACTATTATTAGAGACAGAGACTATTTAAATAATTTTAGTAAAAATACTGGCAGATACCTGATAATTTGCTAACGCAAATTTCTGTGATATTACTTACCGCTACCTTTAAACTGCTGGTCTTTGCTAGCAAATAGCACGTTAAAAGTAGTAAGGCTACCATAAATACGAGTAATGTATTGCTGTAAATCTATCTTAAGCTGGTCGTCCAGATCTTTAGAACTATTTATCTTTTGCTCCATAACTCTTAAACGGTCGCGCAACATAACTATCTTGTGCCAAAAGGTATTGATAGGTATTTCTTTGTCTGCGAGATTAGAATCTGCAGGTCTTAGAATCATAGTACCATTTTTATATTTATCAGCTAGTGCTACTACCTGACTCACATCGCTGAATCTTTCTAGGATTTCACGTAGTGACTTCTCAACATCATAGAAACTTACGGTATCAACGTCGTCCTCACAAGCTTCTATCACCTCAAAATCTGTATCTAGAGGTATGGTTTCTAATCCATCTTTCTGAAAGGTTACCCAATACATAGTCGCAGTAACGTTAGTCACTACTCCAAAGCCATACACGGCATGATTGATTCTTGATCCTATTCCTAATAATTTCATATAATATATTTATCTAAGTTTTTCTAAGTTTATCTTTGCCCTAAATTGATAAATTAATCCCGATTTGAAAAAGATATTTCGTTTTTTATTAAAAAGTATTTTAGCTATTCTAGCAATCGTACTTATTGCCGTTATAACGCTCAAACTTATTTATAATGAAGATGTACCTCAAGGAACATCAGGCAAACCGGCTGATGATCTAGCTTTTAAAATTCTTGATGCCATAGACCATAAACAGTTTACAGAAGCTCGTGAAATTCACTGGACTTTTAGAGGAGTGAATAGATATGAATGGAAAGTACAGCAAAATCTAGTAGATGTTTACTGGGATGATTATAGAGTTTCATATCAAACGCAATATCCTAAAATTAGTTTTGCATTTAAAGACGGTAAACGTATTGAAGGACAAGAAAAAGATAATGCTATAGCATATGCAGCAAAAAACTTTAATAATGATAGTTTTTGGGTAGTGGCACCACATAAAATTTTAGATATAGGTACAACTAGACAGCTTATAACTGAAGATGGTAAGGAAAAACTATTAGTAACATACAATTCGGGAGGTACTACTCCTGGAGATGCTTATTTATGGGAAGTAGATGAAAACTATCGCCCTACATCGTTTAAAATGTGGGTAAGCATCCTGCCTCTAGATGGTCTAGAAGCAAAATGGAGTGATTGGGAAATGACAGCTGGTGATTTTCCTCTAGCACAAAAGCGTAGTATTTTAGGAATTACAATACCTGTTACAGATATAAAGGTGATTCCTTGATTTGTTAATTACTAATAAAAAAATCAACTCATGTGCAAAACACCCTTTATCGTGTGGAGATTTACTTCAAGGAAAAATTGATCAACGATTGGAAATTAACGATATCTAATTTTTGATTTATTTACTCCTCTCGTTTCATTCGTTTCTTAAATTCTATACAAACAGACACTGACTTGTGGACATTTCCTTAGATGAAAAATTAATTAACGATTAGAAATTAACGATATCTGATTTTTGATTTATTTAATCATCTCATTTTACTTGTTTTTTCAGCCTAATAAAATAGCCATTGACTTGTAGACATTTCCCTAAATGAAAAATTAATTAACGATTAGAAATTAACGATATCTGATTTTTGATTTATTTATTCATCTCGTTTTTTAACCCTAAACAATCGCGTACATTTCACTTAAGGAAAAACCAATTTATTGATTTTCAACAAAAAGATCATAAAACTCTGATTTTACCATGTTCCCTTGAGGGAAGATTAAGAGTTGAGGCTTAGAGAGATAATTCCATAACTAAGAATTAATCCTGTTCTTCTAACTCAAATAACTCTTCTACAGAAACCTTAAACGTTCTCGCAATTTTTAATGCCAATACAGTAGATGGCACGTATCGATTTTTTTCTATAGAATTTATAGTCTGTCTAGAAACTCCTATTGCTTCAGAAAGATCTGCTTGGGTCATTTTATGGATGGCGCGCTGCACATGGATGGTGTTTTTCATTATAATTCTTGTTTAAAACGCCAGTAATTTATCAAATACATGATCTGGAAAAGAAAAATAGAAAGCATCCCATAATCCATAAAATCTAGCTGAGATCCAGAACGAAATAAACTACTTAACAAAAAGTTTAAAAATGGTGTGACAATAACTAGAATCATACCATACATAAAAGCATAAGCCATTGCTTTGTGACGTAAATTGAGCAATCGCTCATCTGGAAATTTATCTCTACTAATTATAATGAATAGAAAACCTAAAAGAATTAAATGGCCAGCCATACCGGTTGCAACTTCTTCATTTAGAAAGTGTTGGTATTCTTTGAAAAAGAATAATACTATTCCACATAAAACAGGAAATACTGCTACCCATTTCATGTAATGCGGTAATAATAAAAAATCTCCTTTTCTTACTTTATCTAATTGTTTATCGTTCATTACAATTGCTTTTTAAAAATGTTGAAATACATCAAATAATAAAATAAATAGGACGACATGATAAAAAAGAAACTTTGATATTCCCATTCTAGAATATCCTTATAAAAACTGTTTAGTATAATATTAATAAAAGGCAGTATCAATAACATTCCCGTACCCAACACAAAGGCAAATGCAAATGCTCTATAACGTAACTGATTTGTACGCTCATCTTCATGTTTATCTCGAGACAGTGCTAAAATGAACAAGCCAATTAGAACAAGATGCATACACAGGTCTTTATAAAACAATCTCAACTCACCGCCTTGATAATAGACTATCAACATACCAATGATTGCGCTAATTGAAATACCTACTCCTATCCATTTAAAAGAAGTAGGCAGCAAAGGAAATACGCCGCCTTTCTTTTCAAATTCACAAAATTTATTCAAAACAGAATTCCTCATAACGTAAAGTATTTTTATTATAATGACAAATATACTTTACATTTAGTGAAATACACTTATTTTATCTATATTATTTTTATAAGAATGATTTCATAACATAAAAAACACGCAACCTACTCTAAAACTAAACTTATCGGAATTGAATAAAGGTCAAGTGTCTCTATTCAAATGGATATGAATAAATAAATAGTCTTAAATTAGAGAAGTATAAAAACCCAACTCTCCACAGCATTTTAAGTAAGCTTTAATTCTATTTCTGATGCATTAGAATTAACTTCGCAAGATTGCAATATACTATGGCGTACACTGACGAAATTATTGAAGTAAAAGGAGCTCGTGTTCATAATTTAAAGGACATCGATGTAAATATTCCTAGAGAGAAACTTGTGGTTATAACTGGTCTCTCTGGTTCTGGTAAATCATCGCTAGCTTTTGACACTATCTATGCCGAAGGTCAACGACGTTACATAGAAACCTTCAGCGCATATGCGAGACAGTTTCTAGGCGGTCTAGAACGTCCCGATGTAGATAAAATAGATGGACTCTCTCCTGTTATAGCCATAGAACAAAAGACAACGAGTAAAAGTCCACGAAGTACAGTCGGTACTATTACAGAGATCTATGATTTTTTAAGATTACTATATGCTCGTGCTAGCGACGCCTATTCTTACAACACAGGTAAGAAAATGGTAAGTTATAGCGATGAGCAAATACGCGATCTTATTATAGAAGAATATAAAGGCCAGCGCATTAACATACTTGCACCTACCATAAGAGGTAGAAAAGGTCACTATAGAGAACTCTTTGAACAAATAGCAAAACAAGGGTTTGTAAAAGTACGATGTGATAATGTCATAGTAGATATTACTAAGGGTATGAAACTGGACCGTTATAAGGTCCACGACATTGAAATAGTAATCGATAGATTACAAGTAGGCGACACTGAAGAAGATATTAAAAGGCTAGACGAGTCTATTAAAACTGCGATGTACCATGGTAACGACATCACGATGATTGTACCACATGGTGAAAAAGAAGGTCGTTTTTTCTCTCGTACATTAATGTGCCCAGAGACTGGAATCTCATATCCTGAGCCAGAACCTAATAACTTTTCTTTTAACAGTCCTAAAGGTGCCTGTCCTAAATGTAATGGTATAGGTACACTCTATCAGGTAAATGAAAACAAAATCATACCAGACCGCAGTCTTTCTATTACTAAAGGTGGTCTTGCCCCATATCCTGACAATAAAAAGAACTGGATTTATAAACAGCTAGAATTAATTGCCCAAAAGTTTGATTTTAAACTAACAGATCCGCTAGATAAAATACCTGCAGCAGCCATAGAAATGATTCTTTATGGTGGCAAAGAAAGTCTAGAGGTAGATAGCAAGAACTTAGGTGTTAAACGCAGTTATAAAATAGATTTTGAAGGGCTTGCAAACTTCATAGAGCAAACCTATAACAATAACGACAGTACTAGTTTACAACGTTGGGCAAAAGAATTCATGGATAACGTGACCTGCCCTAATTGTGAAGGATCAAGATTGCGTAAAGAAAGTCTTTATTTCCGTGTTAACGAGAAGAATATTGCTCAACTGGCTCAAATGGATATCGTCCAGCTGGTAGAATGGTTTGAATCTTTAAATGGCACGCTTTCGCGAAAGCAAGAACAAATAGCTACTGAATTACTTAAAGAAATAAGAGAACGATTACAGTTTTTACTAGATGTAGGTCTCGATTATTTATCACTAAACAGAAGTGCCAAAACACTTTCTGGTGGTGAAGCACAACGTATACGACTGGCCACTCAAATAGGTTCTCAGTTAGTAGGAGTTTTATACATTCTAGATGAGCCGAGTATAGGATTGCACCAGCGTGATAATGAGAAACTTATTAATTCTCTAGTTGCCCTGCGAGATACAGGAAATTCTGTTATCGTGGTAGAACATGATAAGGATATGATCGAACGAGCAGATCATGTCATAGATATAGGTCCTCGAGCAGGAAAATATGGTGGTGAAATTATAAGTGAAGGCTCACCGCAGGAGATTTTAAAACACGACACGTTAACAGCTCAATATCTCAACGGTAAAAGAGAAATAGCCGTACCTAAAAAACGTCGTAAAGGAAATGGTAAAAAAATATCGCTTAAAGGTTGTACTGGAAATAACCTAAAAGATGTTTCTATAGACCTACCTCTAGGCCAGATGATAGGTGTAACTGGTGTTTCAGGAAGTGGTAAATCTACTCTTATAAATGAGACGCTATATCCTATTATGAATGCGCATTTCTTTAATGGAGTTAAAGTACCGATGCCTTATAAAAGCATCAAGGGACTAGATAATTGTGATAAAGTGATTGATATTAATCAAAGCCCTATAGGTAGAACACCACGATCTAATCCTGCGACGTATACTAAAACCTTTGACGAGATAAGGTCTTTATTTGCTAAAACACCTGAATCCTTAATACGAGGTTATAAACCTGGTCGTTTTAGTTTTAATGTAACCGGTGGACGTTGTGAAACCTGTAAAGGTGGTGGTTTAAGAGTCATTGAGATGAATTTTCTTCCCGACGTTTATGTAACTTGTGAAACCTGTCAAGGAAAACGTTTTAATAGAGAAACTCTAGAAATACGCTACAAAGGTAAATCTATAAGCGATGTTCTTAACATGACCATTACAGAGGCTACTGATTTCTTTGAGGCTATTCCTAAAATATACCGAAAGGTAAAGACTATAAAAGATGTAGGTTTAGGTTACATTACTTTAGGACAACAATCTACTACCCTATCTGGTGGTGAAGCACAACGTATTAAACTAGCCAGCGAGCTTTCTAAAAGAGATACTGGTAACACATTTTACATACTGGACGAACCTACTACAGGACTTCATTTTGAAGACGTGCGTGTACTTATGGGTGTGCTTAACGAGTTAGTTGAAAAAGGAAATACAGTCCTAGTGATAGAGCACAACATGGACGTTATTAAAATATGTGATTACCTAATAGATGTAGGTCCAGAAGGCGGTCGTGGCGGTGGTACCATAGTTGCAAAAGGTACACCAGAACAAGTTGCTAAACATAAAACGAGTCATACTGCTAGGTTCTTGAAGAAGGAGCTCGTTTAAATTTATTAGATATTAAAAATAAGAAATCCCTTAACGCTCTACGTTAAGGGATTTCTTATTTAAAAGGAGTTTTTACTCAATGGATTCTTTTAAGATAAAACTATAACAACCTGAATCATAAAGCAATAATAAGTATTAGAATAACTCAAAGCTGCAGTTTAATAAATCAAACATAATTTTATAATCATAAAAAAACCTCCATCTAAAAGATGGAGGTTTTTAAAATATAATTTTATAAGAATTACTTCTTACCTTTCTTCTGTTCTTCTTGTTGTGCTTGTGCTTGCTCCATAATCTCTGACATCTTACTTGCAAAACGACCTTTCTTTTTCTTAGGCTTAGCTTTTGCTTTTTCAATTTTAGCAAGAACTTTATCCTTATCAATGATTACATGCTTAATCACTAACATAATACCGATGGTAATTAAGTTAGAGATAAAGTAATACAATGATAGTCCACTTGCATATTTATTAAAGAATACCAGCATGAACAATGGAGATAGATACATGATAAACTTCATGTTAGGCATACCTGGTTGTTGTGCTGCTTGCATATTTTGCCCAGTAGTCATCTTCATATAGAAGAAGATAGAAATAGAAGCAAGAATAGGAAATAGACTCACGTGATCACCGTAGAATGGTATTTTAAAACCTTCTGGGAATTGATAGATAACATCATAACTAGATAAATCATCTGCCCAAAGGAAACTTTTCTGTCTTAATTCAAATGCTGTAGGGAAAAACTTAAAGAGTGCAAAGAATACAGGCATTTGTAACAATGCTGGTAAACAACCACTCAATGGGCTGGCACCTGCCTCACTTTGAACCTTCATGGTTTCCTGCTGCTTTTTCATTGCATTATCCTTGTACTTTTCTGCAATTCTATTTAATTCTGGACGTAGAATTTTCATCTTTGCCTGAGTTAAATAACTCTTATATAATACTGGAGATAATACCAGTCTTACACAAATAGTAAGTAGTATAATAGCAAGTCCATAAGGAATACCTAATCCATCAGAACTACTTAAGAATGTAAATAACGGTCTTATCGCCCATTCATTAATAAAACCAAAAATTCCCCATCCTAGATCTACTACTTCGTCAAGATTGCGATCATATCCATCTAAGATTTCAAAATCTGTAGGACCAAAATACCAGTCCATATTGTAAGCTAGCTCACCACCAGAATAATCTAACTGTACTTTAGAAGTAAATTTCTTAGTTAGCTCATTTTGCTCGTCATCTTCACTGGTATTGTTATAAGATTCTAAAACACCACTTTTAAATGGAGTGTCTGTTAACAATATAGAAGAAAAGAAATGTTCTTTGTAAGCGATGTAGGTAATATCTTCTGCCTCTTCATCAGCATTTTCTCCTTGACCAGTATAGTCATCACTACCTCCATCGTATTCAAATTTAATCTCTGTATAACGACTCTCTGTAGTAATACTTTTTGAACGACGGTATGCTTGTAATTCCCAGTTAAGAGCAACTTCTTCAGATGTATTTGCTACTTGCGCTAGACCTTGAGAACGGATGTTGAAATCCATCATATAATCGTCTGGCTGTAACTCATATCTAAATTCTATAAATGCACCACTTGCTGGACTAGCTGTAAGACTTAAAACCTTATTTGCTCCATTTTGTGAAGTTTTAGGTGTAAAAACCATGTCCTTAGTATGTACTTTACGTCCATCTTTAGTCATGAATTCTAGATCAAATTGATGATCACCGCCTTTAACTAGGTATACCGGTAAAGAGTCATAAGTTTTGAAACTTTTTAATAATGCTTCATCAATTAAAGCTCCTTTAGTATTGATTTTAAAATCAACTAAATTGTTATTAAACTCTAGCACTTCACCTTTAGAACCTCCTGGTGTTAGCGCTGTATCATTTAATGTAACTGGCTGGTTTGAATTTGAAACAACTTCACTCGTTTGTGATGCATCTTCTGTTTCTTGCTGGTCTTCTTGGTTTCTGAAAAGCATAAATACAACTATCCCAAAAATTAGGGCTAATCCTAGCATACTTTTCCAGTCCGTCTTTTTCTCTTCCATACTTTTGCCCGTTAGGGCGATTAATTTACTTGGTATTTAAAATGGATATTGTTCTCGCTTTCGCGAAAGCGAAACTTATATCTTATTTTTCTTTAATTTAAACTCTCCAGCGGCTTTTACAAATGATGTAAATAATGGGTGCGGTTGTGCCACTGTACTTTTATATTCTGGATGGTATTGAACCCCTATAAACCAAGGATGATCTTCTACCTCTACCGTTTCTACCAGGTTAGATTTAGGATTTACTCCTGTGGTCTTAAGTCCAGCGTTTTCTAATTGCTCTCTATAATCATTATTATATTCATAACGGTGTCTATGACGCTCGCTTATCATTTTAGAACCGTAAATATTTTTTATTTTACCACCTATTAGCTCACAATCCCAAGCTCCTAGACGCATGGTACCACCCATGTTCATAATATTCTTTTGATCTTCCATGAGTGATATAACTGGATTTGCAGTTTTCTCATCCATCTCTATAGAGTTAGAGTCTTTAATTCCTAAAACGTTACGAGAATATTCAATAACTGCCATTTGCATTCCTAAACAAATTCCAAAAAATGGTAATTTATTCTCTCTTGCATAGCGTACTGCCTCTATCTTACCTTCTATACCGCGCTCTCCAAAACCAGGAGCAACTAGTACGGCGTCTAGATGAGATAGTTTTTTCTCTACGTTATCTACTTCTAGATATTCACTATGTATAGATTCTATTTTTACTTTAATCTCGTTTGCAGCACCGGCGTGTATAAATGCCTCTAAAATAGATTTATAAGAATCTTGTAACTCTACATATTTACCTATCAGTCCTATGGTAACGGTACTTTTAGGATTTTTATGTCTTTGTACAAATTCATTCCAGCTTCTTAAATCTGGCTGATCTTTTGTATCTATATCTAGATTTTTAATGACAACACGATCTAGTCCTTCTAATAACATTTTATTAGGAACGTCATAAATGGTTTCTACATCGATAGACTGGATTACTGCTTCTTGCTTTACATTACAGAAACGTGCAAGCTTGGTACGTATCTCGTCAGATAATTCATGCTCTGTACGACATACAAGAATATCTGCTTGTACACCACTCTCCATAAGAGTCTTAACGCTATGTTGAGTAGGTTTAGTTTTTAACTCACCTGCAGCACTTAAATATGGTATTAAAGTTAAGTGTATCACTAGAGAATTGCGTTCTCCTAGCTCCCACTGTAACTGTCTTACACTTTCTATATAAGGTAATGATTCTATATCTCCTACGGTGCCACCTATCTCTGTGATAACAACATCATAATCACCAGATTTACCAAGAATCTGTATACGTTGTTTAATCTCGTCTGTAATATGAGGTATAACTTGCACCGTTTTACCTAAAAACTCACCTCTTCTTTCTTTCTGAATAACACTTTGGTAAATTCTACCAGTGGTAACATTATTAGCCTGAGAAGTATTAACGTTAAGAAAACGCTCGTAATGTCCTAAATCAAGATCAGTTTCTGCACCGTCTTCTGTTACGTAGCATTCTCCATGCTCGTAGGGATTAAGTGTCCCTGGATCTACATTTATATACGGATCTAACTTTTGTATAGTAACCCTTAAACCTCTAGCTTGCAGTAATTTTGCTAATGAAGCTGCGATTATTCCCTTTCCTAAAGAAGAGGTTACTCCACCTGTTACAAATATATACTTTGCGTGTGCCATAGTTATGTTTTAAGAGTTTTAAAAACAGCTGCAAAAGTAGGTATTTTGAAGAAGAGAAACGAGAACTTTTAATCTTAAATTGAAAAGCTTAAAACAACAAAAACCAGCAATTACTTGCTGGCTTTTTATTATATAAAATTAATAGAGATTAATCTACTACTATCTTTTGAGTAACTGTACGATTTCCATCTACTATGTTTACTAAATACATACCAGCAGATACAGCACCTAAATTAATATTTTGATTGAAACTATTTGAAGTCTCATAAGATCTTTTAAATACAGATCTACCACTTAAATCAAATACGGTAACACCTACATTATTACTTGATGCGTTATCAAACAATACATTAAAGTTACCATTATTAGGGTTAGGGTATATAGACAAATTATCTAATTCAAATGACTCATTACTCAATGGAGTAATGTTTTGCACACATACTTCTAAGGACCAACTGTTCAATGTACCTAAATCTGCATCTCCGTTATCAGATACACGCAATGTCCAATCTCCATTTGCTGCAACTCCATTAAATACTGAAAAAGATTCAGAAGGAGCAAAATTACCTACAGTAGGCTGTCTACAAAGTATAGTCGCTCCACCATCTTCAAATGTAGCAGCTACATCATTTTGATTAGCACACTCTCTATTCCATGCAACAGCTTGATTACGACCTGAAGGGTCTGTAATTGAAAAAATCAAATCTTGTATGTAAGTATGTGAAATATCAACACCTAACTTTATACTTTCTATATTATCTGTAAGAGGAACATTTAAAGTAGACAATACACCTACTCTATTATTATCTGGAATTGCAGAATTCAAACTTCCTGATTGGTAAGTTGTACAAGTAATTTGAACATCTGCATTTATATTAAACTCTCTAGTATTTAAAGCAAAGAAAATACTACCAGCGCCCTCTATCATTATTCTACAACTTGGAGAAACGATTCCTGAAGGTACAGTTAACGCATAAGAACCTGTATTAGGCACATTTGATGCTAGTACTGTATCAAAATTTAAACCTCCATCAGTAGAAAGAAGTATATTGACATTTGCAGTATTGATAGTATTTGCATCTGTACCAGCTACATCCCATGTAATATTTTCAACTGTATTAGGTAACCAAACAATGCCTCCTAAATTTTGAGAAGTAACACGGAAAGGTCCTGCATTTGCATCTACTTGTACTATCATTTCATCGCTATTTGTCTGACCACCTCGAGTATCATTATCTCTAACCGTTAAATCAAATGTTTGCACGCGACTAACAGAGGATAGTTTCTCCCATACTGTAGAACTTCCTCCATTAACTAGCAACTCTTCTAATCTAGGGATATATCTTACTTTATCAGAAGTACCTTCAAATGATCTCACCATAGGGCCTGTTGCATTTGTTTCTTGAGGTAAACCAGTAATAGTACTTAAATCATTTTGTTCCCATGTATAAGTATGTGTAGAAGTACCGTCTGCATCAGTAGAATTACCAACTAATTTATATGGAGTACTTCTAGGAATCACATAATCACTGTCTGCTATAGCAACAGGAGCTGAATTACCTGTTAAAGTTGTCTGAGCACAAGTACCTAAACCAGACGATATATTATTAAAAATACTATTCAAACTACCTTGATGAAAATATGCATCACTATTGTTTTGAATGTTCTGCGGTGGACAGATACCAGCGTATGCCATTATTGTAGAACCACTACCTGGTTCAAAAGCATTATTTGCAGATCTATTTCCTCCAGCACAATTTGCTGCATCACCGTTAAATGAATGTGGAGCACCCATTTGATGACCTAATTCATGAGCTACAAAATCAATATCAAAAGGATCACCCACAGGTGCAGCACTACCTGTTACACCTTGCGCTTTTCTATTCGTACATGGAGACGCTAGTGAAGCTAGCCCACCACCACCTGTAGAGAAAATATGACCTATATCATAATTACCAAAACCGATAATAGCATCTATAGCAGCTTGATTTTCTCCTAAAATGGCACCTGGAGAACTATTTGAGAAATTATCTGAATCTATCGAAATTAACGCCGTATTATTCGCAACAAGAGTCATCGTTACACTTAAATCTCTCTCATAAATAAAGTTATTACGAGTCATAGTAACTATAATAGCCGCTACAACAGCATTTCTTTTAGCTAGAATAGGGTCGGTTGATACCACACCAGCTCTAAGCCAATGAAATTGAGAATACTCTACAGTGGTAGAGATAGCTAATCTAAAATCTCTTAACAAACCATCGTTTGCATTTTTAACATCAAAAGTATGCTCTGGACCAATAAATCTTTGATTCAGGTCATATGTGTCCTCAACATGACATTCCCAGTGATCACCATGATTAATTAAATCACTTTTCTTATAAACTACAACAGATGAATTATCAAAAGAATAGGAATCTACAAATTGAGTACCTAATCTAGGAGAAAACATCATTCCATGAAAACCCTGAGAGGTAATAGAAAATCTAACTTGACTATCTGCATCTTTTACACTTTGACCTACATAAGATCTAAAATCTGCATACTCAGCCTGTAACTCAGGAGCCATTACACTTGCCTCTTTTACTCTAAAAAACTCTATTCCATTAGTGGTAGGATATTCTATAATTACCGTAGACAGGTTTGAATCTACACCTCTTTGTGGTGCGTTTTGTAATTGAGCTTTAAGGGCTGAAAGATCAATTCTATAATAAGAGGCTACTGTTGGATCTGTTTTTCTAGTCCACTGTACCTCTGATGCGAGATCAGATTCAGTTACTTGTGACCAAGTACTTTTGCTTTTTTGAGCTGTTGATGGTAACATTGCACCAATTATAAATAGAAGTGCTGTCATCCATAACTTGTAATTTTTAAACATGCTTTGAATTTTAAGAAACAATAATAAGGGAAAATGATCACAATTTTGTGTTACCAACAGTCTAACTATTAATTTATAATTATGCTTTCGCGAAAGCGTAACTAAACAAAAAATAATTATCTATTTTTAAACTTTATTAAAAACATCTTACATGTATAAATACACGCTTCTAATTGCAATGATATTATTGATTTCATCCTGTAAATCTAATCAGCAAATCACCACAAAATCTGATCAAAAAATATCATGCCCTATTGACGGAACCTGTTCTTTTGAAGTACTTAAAAATAAAGAGCTTTTAATTCTAGAAGATGAGTTTAAAAACACTTACCACGAATTAAAACCTGCAGATGGTAAAGTGGTTTTAAAATATGAATACAAGAGAAATACAAATCCTGAAATTAGTGATGATAATTATTCTGAAATAGTTTTTATAGAAATAGACGAGAATATTACAGATTTAGATCTAACAGATCAGTTCTTAGGTAACGCCAAAGTCAGTTATAACAGACTATGCTTTTGTAGAGGAGCAACAGGAATTTATAAAGTAAAAAAGGGTCATCTTAAAATTTCTAAAGACGATAAAAAATATGAATTGGCTTTAGACTTTATGGTAGAAGAAGTGCCGCAAGTAGTCACTTCTATTAAGGAATCTTTTGAACTATAAGAAACCTAAGACTCTGCACTAGTTTTAAAGAGTTCTTCCTTAATTTTTATGGACCAGATTTCTTGAGCATCTTTTATTAATCCATGGTTAGTCTCTCCATCATATTTAGACTGTAGTTGCTGACGATCTTTTTCAAACTTCCTAAAAATGAAATCAATTTCCTTTTTAGGATTTTTTTGAGGAACGTATTTTGTAAAAGCCGCTCTTAATTTACGCGCATATAACTCTGATATATCCCAGTGCAATTGCTCATGGGCAAGTAATGCAGCGTTACTTTCATTGATGTTTTTTTTCCAACTTAATTGAGGATAAAAATAACTAGTAACCTGTACATCTACCTTTAAATCACCATCTATACTTTTAGAAGAAAAACTATATCCCATACCACAATTAACACTCGCAAAATGATGAGCTCCCTGAGGCGGTACTCCTTTAAAATCTTGCCAAGTTAATTGAGAGTGTTCTTGATAAGAAAATCGTTCTCTTGGATCATCATTAAAATTAAATGATAATATAAGGAGGATACAAGAGAACAAAATCTTCATTTAGCTCCAGTTAAAAGTAATATTCTTAACAATATCTGGATGTAGACTATTGTGCACTGGGCAAGTATTCCCGACGCGTTCAAGAATTAATTGCGCTCTTTTATCACAACCACCCTTCATATCTAGCACTACATCTATTTGAGAAATACGTCGTGGATTAGCATCCATGATCTTAGTAACCTGTGCTTTACTACCAGAAAGTTCTATCCCCATATCAGCAGCTTTAATGCCCATTACAGTAAGCATACAACTAGCTAGACCAGTAGCAACTGTATCTGTAGGAGAGAAAGCCTCTCCTTTACCTTGATTATCTACAGGCGCATCTGTTAAGAATGAATTACCACTTTTAAGATGTGTAGATTCACATCTTAAATTACCTTTATACTCTACAGTAGAAGTCATAGTTACTCTTTATTAGTAATAGTATTAATATCTAATTCTTTGATGCTTAGATCTTCTTGATACTGCAAGATATACATCGCCTCATTATAAAAACCAGAAGATGACTTTTTAGAATAATCAAACTTATTCTCTGTCATAACAGTTCTTCCATTTCTCATTGCGCTTTCATAAAGGTCTGAAGAGCTAGCCTGTCTTAAAATAAGATCCAGAGTAACATCAAAACCTCTTACCGCATAAGAATTAGGCGTGATACTATGTGTAGAATAATACTTTTTTATAAAAGAATTATCCTCTTCACTTTCTTTATACATACTAGGATACACAAAGTTTAATTGTGCCAACTTTGCATTAGGCAAATCCATTTCTTCAAAATTATCTAAACCGAACATCGTTATCTTATGCGATTCTGCTTTTGCCGAATAATTTGTGATGGCATCAGTAATAAAACCAACATTATCTACTGCCAGTATAACTACATTCTCAACATCTGCTTGAAGTTCTTTAATATAGTTAATGCTGAAAATGTAATTCTTTTTTGAATTAGGCACTAACACATTTGCTGATGGTAATATAGAAGTGAATTCATTTCTCAATTTAGGATTATTATTATCTGTAACGATAATTACATGTTTTCCTTTAGAGTACGCTACTATAAAATCTTTAAACTGCTGTTTGAGTATGTCATTACTAGGTCTAGCCTGAAATAAATTGCGATACAGTTTTACATTAGTATTAGTTAGAGGTGATATAACAGGAACATCAATACGCTTTATTTCCTTTGCCGTTTCCACAACGTTATCAGAACTAAGTGGTCCTAAAACTGCATTATAATCAGCAAAATCAGTCGCATTAAGAATGTTCTTAGTAGTCTGTAGGCTCTTTTGAGTATCATAGACATCATAATCTACAGGGATACCTAACGCATTTGCACTGTCCACAGCTATTTTTACACCGCTGTAAAAATCCAAAGCAATGCGCATAGTTCTATCTGCTTTTAAAAGATCTCGGTTTGCGTTTCCGTCTGTCTTATGAATTGAAAATGGTAGCATAACAGCAATGCGCTGTCTTTTAAAATTCCTCAAACTATCTATCAATCTAGCTGTGGTATTTACACTTGATTTCACGACTACTTCTTTTCCATAATCCGGATTAGGAATAGTCACTTTCATACCTTCTTTAAGTCCATCTTTTAATTGTGGATTAAGAGCTAGTAAAGAATCCTCACTTATACCAGACAGCTTCTTTAATGAATACATACCCATCTTTTTAGGTATAGTATACTCTACCATTAACGGTTGCTCATTTTTAGAATCAGAAATTACTTGTTCCGGCATTGAATCTGCATCAACAGTAATTCCTTTAGGCACATTTAAAATCATTCCAGGACGTAAATCTTTAACATCAGGATTAAGCTCTAAAAGCTCCTTAGCCTTGATACCATGTTTTGTGGCAATACCATACATTCCTTCACTAGGCTTTACTAAATACTTACCATCTGGTAAGTTTGTAGGGTCTAAAACAGGTTCCTTAGGTTCTGAATCTTGAACAGAAAGCTCTACCTCTTCAAAAATTGGTATTTGTATTTTATCTCCTTTTCTTAAAGGATTTGAATACAACTCTTTATTTGCCTCCTTAATATCTAACTCTGTGATATTATATTTTTTTGAAAGGCTATAAAGCGTCTCTTTGCGTCTTACTCTGTGCTTTTTATACTTTTCTAATCTTCTTTGAGTAAGTACGGTATTTTGAGCTGGTATTAAAAGTACCTGACCATACTTTAATCCCGACTTTAAATCAGGATTAAGCTCTAATAATTGCTCAGAAGTTACTTTATACTTTTGAGTAAGGGTATAAATAGTCTCTCCTTGCTCTACCGTATGTTGTTTGTAATTTTGCATGAATGCGGCATCCGCTTTCGCGAAAGCGAAACACAAACAAATTATTATAAATATATTTTTCATCTTGTTTTTATTCCCATTCTATAGTTGCTGGCGGCTTTGAACTGATGTCATACACCACTCTATTAACGCCTTTAACTTTATTTATTATTTCATTACTAGTTGCCTGCAAAAACTCATAAGGTAAGTTTACCCAGTCTGCAGTCATACCGTCTGTACTTTCTACCGCTCTTAAAGCGACACACTTTTCATAAGTACGCTCATCTCCCATTACTCCTACACTATTTACTGGTAATAAAATAGCGCCGGCTTGCCATACCTTATCGTATAAATCCCATTTTTTTAAATTATTTATAAAAACAGCATCAACTTCTTGAAGTATACTTACTTTTTCTGGTGTGATATCTCCTAGAATTCTAATAGCTAGCCCTGGTCCAGGAAATGGATGTCTACCTAAAAGCTCTGCAGCCATACCCATAGATTTACCTACTCTACGTACTTCATCTTTAAATAGTGCTTTTAAAGGTTCTACAATTTTAAGCTTCATGAAGTCTGGTAATCCACCAACATTGTGATGTGATTTTATAGTCGCACTAGGCCCACCGGTTGCACTTACACTTTCTATCACATCTGGATAGATAGTACCTTGTGCGAGCCAGGTTACATTTTTAACCTCGTGTGCCTCATCATCAAAAACTTCTATAAATACACGTCCTATTGCTTTACGTTTTAATTCTGGATCACTTAATCCTTTAAGGGCAACCATAAATCGTGCCGAAGCGTCTACTCCTTTTACGTTAAGTCCCATACCTTCATATTGCTTTAAGACTTGAGTGTACTCATCTTTACGCAATAATCCATTATTTACAAAAATACAGTAGAGGTTTTTACCTATCGCTTTGTGCAATAACATCGCTGCAACCGAAGAATCTACTCCTCCAGAAAGACCTAAAACCACACGATCTTCTCCGATTTGTTTTTGTAATTGATCTACAGTTTCTTCAACAAAACTATCTGGAGTCCAGTCTGGTGTGACGTTTGCAATCTTTATTAAGAAATTCTCTAACAGCTGCTTACCATCTGTAGAATGATATACCTCTGGATGAAACTGTATCGCATAGGTAGATTCACCTTGTATTTTATAGGCTGCATTTTTCACGTCATGAGTACTAGCGAGTAACATACCGTTTTCTGGCAATTGCTTAATAGTATCACTATGACTCATCCATACTTGACTACCAGCTTCTATACCTTCTAAGAACAAATCATTTTCTACAAAAGATAAATTTGCACGACCATATTCTCTAGTGCTAGACGCACCTACTTCACCTCCATGAAAATGTGCTAAATACTGCGCGCCATAACAAACTCCCAGAAGAGGCTTCTTACCTCTTATTTCATTAAGATCTACATGAAAAGCGTCTTCCGATCTTACAGACATAGGACTGCCGGAAAGAATGATAGCTTTATACTGATCTAAATCTGTAGGAACTTTGTTGAAAGGGTGGATTTCAGAATAGATGTTTAATTCTCTTACTCTGCGCGCAATTAATTGTGTGTATTGCGATCCAAAATCTAATATTAATATCTTGTTGTGTTGCATGAGCAAATTTACTTTTTTAATATCTAAAGTTTAAGGATATGACACACTTTTGTTAACGTGTTTTCAAAAGAAAAATCAGGTCTCTTATTAGCTTTCTAGACTGTCACAATTCTATGACACTAAATCTCTGATCTAGAGGATCTAGACTTTCTTTAATTTTAGAAATAAAAGAAGGCCCGTATTCTTGATAAAATAATGAAAAGTTAGTTTGCCTTTCTTGTAGACTATCATTAGGAAACAACTCTTTTTTAAGCTCCAGTGCTCTATCTAAATGATCTTTAAGTTTTCTCTTTTGCGCTTTGAGCAGTCTAGACTCTAGATGTTCTAGACCTTTAATTTGCTTATGCTCTTGAGCCTTTACCGCATTTTCAAAAGACTGCTCTGTTAAACTTGCAATTTTAAAAAGTTCTTCAAACTGCTTTTTAAGATGTTCTTTTTGAGTAGTAAAATCTATCTCTATGTCGCTTATTTTATTAGTTAAGAGCGTCGTTAACTCATGATCTTCTTTAAATAAATCCCAGATCTCTAATTTTAACCTGTTTACTTTATCTAATTGCTTCGAGGTAACTAATAAAGCAGAGTTGCGCATGAGTAGTATAGGGAATGTTACTTGTTGTGAATTAAAATACTGCTTCAATTCTAACCAGTATGCCATCTCACCACCACCACCTATATAACACAAATTAGGAAGCACCACTTCTTGATAAAGTGGCCTCATAATAACATTAGGTGAAAATCTTTCTGGATGATCTTGTAATTCTTTAAGAATCTCTTCTTTTGTAAATCTAATATCTGTATCGTCTATAGAATAAGAACCATCTTTTTCTATTATACGTTTGCGATAAAAATCAGTTAAGTAGAATAAATTAATCTCTCGAGGATTAACTTGTACTTTATATTCATGTGGCCAGCTATCTAAGGTATGACTCACCTCCTTAAAACTAGTCTGGGAGATTAATTCTTCTTTAAAATAAGGAATTGCAAGTGCTTTTAATTTGCTATCATCTGCATCTAGAATTACGAGGCCATCTTCTTTAAATAATTCATGCGCTATTACTCTAGTCGCATTTGCAAGGTTAGAATTATTTAAATACCCTTTTTCAAAAAGACTTATTACTTTTTGAGCATTATCATGTTTACCTAACAGTTTTTTAAAAACTTCTAGAACATCTTCTAGACCATCTGTAGAAAGCCTTCCTACACCACCATAAGAATCACGGTTATAAACTACCTTTTTATCACCGTAATTAAAATATTGAATCTCTTCAAAATCATGATCTTCAGTTGCCATCCAGTATACCGGAACAAAATTATACTCTGGATATTTATGTGATAGTGTTTTACATAAATTAATGGTAGATATTATTTTATATAAAAAATATAATGGTCCTGTAAATAAATTGAGCTGGTGCCCAGTAGTTACGGTAAACGTATGTTGTTTACCCAGCAAATTAATGTTTAATTGCGTTTTATCTTTATCTTCTATACTCTCGTACTGCGACACAAGTACGTCTTGCAAGACTTCTCTTCTATTCTGTAGTGGATCCCATTCCTTTTTTTTCTCAACTATCTGATCTCTAAAATTGTCTAATTTTGGAAATCGATGATATAAAGGTTTTACATGTTCTTTTTGATCGAGATAATCAGACATTAAATCTGAAAAATATCTAATAGACGTGTAAGATTGGTGTTTTGAACTCATAGATTTATAGTCTCCTCAAATATAGGAGTTGAACTGTGAAATAAATCCTAAGATTTTAAAGTAAGTAGGATCTTAATGCATGTTTCGCTTTCGCGAAAGCGAAACACACCATCTAATTATAATTAAGATTATTTAGAATCTGTTTTATTTTATACTTTAGGTCTTCACCGGTGTCGTAAATCATTTGCTCATCTGTCGGAAAGTTCACAGATCTAGGATTCAAAGTTTCTAGATAATTTGCATCAAGAGCTCTTCTATCCCCATAAACAGAACCATAGATATAGGTGAAAATAAAGTTACTAGCTACAGGAAAACGATCTACTGTTTGCGATGTTCTATTATCAATTAACTGAACAACTGCATTAACGTTTGATTCTTTAAATTGCGTATTTTGAACGACGCTAGCCTTAATGGTGACAAATTTATCTCTTTTTATATCGTTACCTAAACTGTCCTTTTTAACGTTGCCATTAGCATCATATTCATAGATATAGCCATCTTGTACGAGTCTTTCTTTATGCAACTCTTTTTTAGAAACTTGTTCTGGAGACATCACAATGCGGTCTATAATTATATCTATGTCATAATCATAATCCAACTCTACTATCTCGTTGTTATGATATTGAGTCCACTGATCGTTAATACCATAGGTAGAAAAATTAAGTAATTCTTCTTCTAGCAATTGTGGCAATACTGTTTGTGACTGATTTTTAAGATTTACCATAATGTAATGAGTTCCTTTCTCTAGGGCTTTTTTCATTAAATCACGAGTATCTTTAAAATTAGGGTTGATCTTTTCTAAATAAATCAAATCATTATAGACACTTCTTGCTTCTATAGTATTTGCAGTTCTCAGAGCCGTTTTTGAATTAATAAGTAAATAATCAGAAAGGTCATTTTTAGATGCAATTATATTAGCATTGTAATTTTCAAAGTCAAAATCAACTGTTTCATTCTCTTTTATCAAGGTTAAAGGCAACAAAGGTTTTATCTTATCCTGTCGTTGATCCATACCTACATAGGTTTCATATATAGATTCTAGTACAGCAGGATTATTATCTAACTGCCACCTTTGTAATAAAATTTGGTCCTGAGCAACTGCCTTCATATAGGCTTGCTTTAAAAGAGGTATGTATTCTTGATTTCTTTTGGCTGTTTTACCTTCTATTAATTTATTAACAGCGATATCTATCGCTTGGTCATAGTTACCTTGGTTTAAAGCAGTTTCTGTTTCTTTTAAACTACTACACGAGATAATTAAGACAGTAAACAGAAGGTAAATTATAGTTTTTTTCATTTACTTTTTCTTAGGCTCATAAATAGGTAGAAGAGTATTAGATACTTCTCCAAACCCTATACGTAGTTCTCCTTTATGACAGTAACCTCTCATGGTAACGGTATCATAATCTTGAATGAATTTACGCTCTGTACCATCATTAAGTTGGATAGGCTTTTCACCTCTCCAGCTTAATTCTAACATTGAACCATAAGAATCCTTAGTAGGTCCTGAAATAGTACCGCTTCCCATTAAATCACCACTATTAACAGAACAACCGTTTACCGTATGATGCGCTAGTTGTTGTGAAATATTCCAATAAAGATGTTTAAAGTTTGATTTACAGACTGTGGTAGGTGTTCCTTGTTGTGGTGTAATATCTACCTCTAGATTAATATCAAAACTGCTATCTTCTTTTGAATCTAGATAATCTAAAACTGGTTTCTCGCGTTTAGGACTATTAGTTCTAAAAGGCTCTAATGCATCTAACGTTACAATCCATGGAGAGATAGAACTCGCAAAGTTTTTTGCTAAAAATGGTCCTAGTGGCACATATTCCCACTTTTGAATATCTCTTGCGCTCCAGTCGTTAAGAATAACCATACCAAAAATATAATCCTCTGCCTCATTAACAGGCACTGGATGTCCTAAATTATTAGCATCTGTTGTAATGAATGCCATTTCTAATTCAAAGTCTACTAATTTAGATGGACCAAATACTGGTTGCTCTGACCCTGCTGGCATAGTCTGACCTTGTGGTCGGTGTATAGAAATATTAGAAGGTATAACAGAACTGGATCTACCATGATAAGCTACTGGCATGTGTAACCAATTTGGTAAAAGAGCATTATCAGGATCTCTAAACATTGTACCTACATTTGTAGCATGCTCTTTACTACTATAGAAATCAGTATAATCACCTATTAAAACAGGTAACTGCATCTCCACTTCGTCGATAGGAAAGATTATACGGTCTCTATCAGATTTATTATCACGTAATTCAGAATTTTCTTTATCAAAGATATCACCTATTCTATTGCGCACAAGACGCCACGTTTTCTTCCCGTCAGAAATAAAATCATTAAGTGTGTCCTGCATAAACATATCGTCAGTTAATGGCACACTCTCAAAGTAACCCATCTCCTGCAATGCACCTAGATCTATGGCATAATCGCCTATTCTAGTACCTATAGTAATAACGTTATCCCTAGTAAGGAAAACGCCGAATGGTATATTTTGAATAGGGAAATGAGTATCTCTATTATATCCTATCCATGAACTTCTCTTTGGGTCATTTGTTTTATTAGGCATCTGTATCTTGATTTCTTGTTAAAAAGTAGTATTCAAATATATTATATAAGAATTGGTTGATAGCATATGTAGCTTATTTTTGTAACAAAATATTTAAAATGGCTTACAACGATAATGAAATCTTTAACTTGATTGAAGATGAGAGAATCCGTCAAACAAAAGGTATCGAATTAATTGCTAGTGAAAACTATGTAAGTGATGATGTACTTGCTGCTGCAGGTTCTATTTTAACTAACAAATATGCCGAAGGATATCCTGGAAAAAGATATTATGGAGGATGCGAGGTAGTCGATGAAATAGAGAATATCGCTATCGACAGAGCTAAAGAATTATTTAATGCAGAATATATAAATGTGCAACCACACTCTGGTAGCCAGGCTAACACAGCTGTATATCATGCCTGTTTGAATCCTGGAGATAAAATTCTAGGTTTTGATCTATCTCATGGAGGTCACCTAACACATGGTTCACCAGTTAACTTTTCAGGTAAACTCTACAAAAACGCCTTTTACGGTGTTGAAAAAGAAACTGGTAGATTAGACTACGATAAAATAGAAGAAATAGCTGTAAAAGAACAGCCTAAACTAATTATCGCTGGTGCTTCAGCTTATAGTAGAGAAATAGATTATAAAAGGTTTAGAGATATCGCAGACAAAGTAGGTGCAATTCTTATGGCAGACATTGCACATCCTGCAGGTCTTATCGCCAAAGGAATCATGATGGACGCAGTAGTTCATGCACACATTTGCACAACTACTACACATAAAACTTTGAGAGGTCCTAGAGGAGGAATGATTATAATGGGTAAAGATTTTGAAAATCCATTCGGTCAGAAATTAAAAAATGGAAACTTAAAGAAAATGTCTAGCTTACTAAACAGTGGGGTATTTCCAGGTAATCAAGGTGGACCTTTAGAACACATTATAGCAGCGAAAGCAGTAGCGTTTAAAGAGGCACTTTCAGAAGATTTCTTACACTACATGGTTCAAGTAAAGAAAAATGCAGAAGTTATGGCAGCAGAATTTGTTGCTAGAGGTTATGATATTATTTCAGGTGGTACAGATAATCACATGATGCTTATAGACCTAAGAAATAAAAACATTAACGGTAAAGAAGCTGAGGCATTACTAGGACAAATACACATCACTGTAAACAAAAACATGGTTCCTTTTGATACAGAGTCTCCATTTGTAACCAGTGGAATTCGTATTGGTACAGCAGCAATAACGACTAGAGGTCTAAAAGAAGATAGTATGAAAACTATCGTTGATCTAATAGATCGTTGTTTAACAGGTAATCCAGATAATTTATCTAAACTAGAAGACGAAGTATACACCCTAACTGAAGGATTACCATTATTCAAAGCTTAGTAAAAAAATATTTTTCCATCGATTATTAAAAGCAATGCTCGCATTATGATCGTAGTAAATCAAAGCTCAATAACGTCACTGGCGTACTTGAGCTTTTTTTATGCTCATATATACTCAAACTATAACAGCAACCCATAAACCCCAAATTAATATTTGATAGTTTAAATTTTTAATATCGCTTTCGCGAAAGTGAAATACCGAACAACTTAAGTGGCAAAAGCCAATCACATTAAATAAGAAATAAAATATCCTAGCTTCTTGAATAGATTAGTAATCTACTCAAAATAACGAAATCAAAAAAAACAAAATATTTCTATTATCAAATTGAGTAATGAGTAATGAGTAATGTAACCAAAAAAAGACACTATCCTGAAAAGTGTGTAAGTTAAAATAACTTGGGTTTGACTTTAATTAATATTTAGAGTTGAACCCTTTTATCATATATAGTTAAGAACTGATTAAGTATGATTCCCCAGTTTCTTACTGGCATAGACCATTTCTTAGTTGCTTCTCTGATTGCCAAATATACAGATTTCATAACAGCTTGATCTGTCGTGAAGGACAACTTGTTTTTGGTGTATTTACGTATTTTTCCATTAAGATTTTCGATAAGGTTTGTTGTATAGATGATTTTTCTGATCTCGATTGGGAACTCAAAGAACACGGTAAGCTCATC
>NZ_PTJE01000006.1 GCF_002934445.1 Nonlabens xylanidelens | reverse complement strand
CCTCAAAATCATAGACCTCACATATTTGTTGTTCAATGTCACTATTACTCATTCCTTTGGCATACAGAGATATAATCACATTCTCTATACCATCTACCATACTTTTACGCTTGGGAACAATCATTGGGTTAAAAGAGGAATCCCGATCTCTGGGAACACTTATCTCGGACTCACCAAAGCTTGTTCTCACTTTTTTACTGGTGTATCCATTACGAGTATTACCGGAAGAACTCTTCTCATTTTTAACATTTTCCAAATGGCTGTCCAGCTCACCTTCAAGCATCTTCTCGATACCACGTTTTTGCAACTGTTTTAAAAAGCCTGTAAGTTCCTCACCACTCTTAAACTGTTTGAGGAAATCGTCATTTAGTAAATCTTCTTTTTTCATTACTGTGTTTGAATTTAAAATTAAAAAAAAAAAAAAATAGCTTGGATCAAGACCCAAGCTATTTTTTAAAACTTACACAGTTAATGAGATACTGCCTTATAATTATAAATTTTGATAGAGTTACTTATTTACCTCAACTATTTTATAATCATCTATTAACTCACCAGATTCAGTCCAACCTTGAATGTGAAGTATTAATTGATCCTTACCAAAATATGGCATTGTGAAAGAAGTTTTCCCATCAATTACTTCTAAATCCCCTTGCCAATCTATAACACCTAATTTATCAAAAAAATCGTAAGTATAGCTGTAATAACTAGGAGTAAAAAACTTTTCCGGACTAGAAAATGTAAGTGGTACTTCATAACTACTTATATTTTTAAATTTTTTACTGAATGGATCTAACAGCGGATCTGTTTTAATGGTAATAATACCATATTTCCCACTACCTGCCTTTCCAGTAAATCCACTTTGATCAATCTCTATGTAATCTACTGATGACATATTAAAACCTTGTAAAATATTTAGATCGGTATATACTACATCATCTAAAACAAGTGACATAGGCTGAACATTTCCATTTGCTTTTGCTAGTCTTAAACTAACAATAGAATATTGACCATTTATATCACTTGCCTGCAAGCCATATCTTCTTAAATATTGAAGAATACCAACATTATTTTTACGATCATTATCTGAAAAGAAGTTTACACTACCTCTCGACCTATTTCTAATTCCAGATTGCCTTTTCTCCTCTATATCAGCTTTTAAAACTATCGTGTCCAACTTTTCAGACGAAGAACTAAAAGGTTTTAATTCCACATCAGAAATCTCGTTAGATATATTAAGATGTTTGACCTCTCTTGAAGAGTTAAAATGAGGAATTATATTAGGATTAAATTGTAAATATAAATTAGTCTTATTTGGCTTATCCTTTTTATCAATTTCACTGATTTTAAATTTCTCTTTAGTAGTTGGGAAATAATTTTGAAAAGAAAACATACTTGCACCTTCTTTTAGATTGACAAATGTGGTCCCTGAGTTTCTACCTGGATAAATTAAAAAATTATTTGTCCTAGATTTATTAACGTTTGCTTGTACTGATATACCAGACTCAAAATTATAATTAAACACTTTTTGCTTTTTAAAGATAAAATTCCAATCATACATTTCCCATCCATAAGATAGCATGAGGTTATCCATTTCAAAACGTTTCTTCTTGTTGGATAGATTTAAATAATAAAGTGGATTATTCACTTCTCCATATAAATACGGATTTAACTTAAATGCTGCGGCTATACTTTGATTGCGATCTAGAGATGCGCTTTTTGTAGAATGTACAGTAACACTTAAATTAGCATTCTTAATTTTTTCAAATTTTAAAAATGTATTTATAGAATCTAAATTTTTGATCATGGAAAACTCCTTGACTTCATGAAGATAAAAACCCATGTCATTAAATACCAGTCTTTTAGAAATCACTTGTTTATCTTTAGATAAAAGAGTGATTTGATTTACCCCTGGAGAAAGATCTTTCTTATCCAAAGCGACTAATTCATCAGTACCTTTTATAGAAACCTCATAAATATTAACAGCTCCATTACTATTAACTAAAAGTGACAAATCATTTAAATCCAAATGATGTAGAGTCTGAGAATTAGTTTTTAATCCTACATAAACTTTATCAGTCACTTGATTAACATCCATTACCACTCCATAATCTTCAATTTTAGGAAATTCAGTCGATAAGACTTCATCAGCTTTATTTAAACTAATTCCATAAGAAGTATTTAAACTTGGGTTCATTGTAAATCGACCTATTCCGTTTTGATCAAGTTGAATTCTATCAGCCACCTCGCCATTAACGATAAAATAAGCTATATCATTTTCAACAGATTCAGTTTTATCTATTTTCAAACCTACTGTTGTTAGTACATCCTTTACTAAATGACCTCCTTCTGGTAATAAATGTACTTTTATAACATCTTGAGAAGATTTAGTTGAAACATTGGTAGCTGGGTTAATTACCACAATAGGAGCTTCAAAATAATAAGGATTTTCAAAATTCTTCATCCAGTTGGTAAAACTTCTAACAGAATAATTACCAGGAGATAAAATTGAATCTATGGCAAAAGTTCCATTAGCTCTACCATTATCAACTAACATCATTTTTTCTTTTATTACCTTACCTCTTGAATTTACAATTTGGCAATAAAGATTTTTTACATTTTGAGAAGGTAATTGTTTTTTATGGTCTAATACGTATGCCTTAAAACCTAAATCTTCTCCTTGCATTAAAAAAGATTTATTTAAATGTAAAAAAACATTTGATTCCGGAATTTTTATGAAATTATCAAAATCTTTTAAAATACTATCATTGGTAATTTGTGCTTGTAAGCTAGCAAATGAGAGAATTGCCAAACCTATTAAAAATTTAAATTTCATTATATTTTGTTTTTGGTGGTTACATTTTTTTTTGGTTTTACACATTCATCAACTTTAATACCATTTATTCAATTCTTTTAAAAATTAGTTAAAAAAAACTCCTAGATTTTTAAAATCTAGGAGTTTTTTTTATAAATCAAACAGTTAGAAAATCATCTTAACTCACATTCTCAATCACCATTGCATATCCTTGTCCTACGCCTACACACATCGTGATTAAGGCATATTTCTTACCGGTTAATTGCAATTCTAAGGCTGCACTGTAAGCAAGACGTGCACCTGTAACACCTAGTGGATGACCTATAGCTATAGATCCACCGTTAGGATTTACACGTGCATCATCGTCGGCAAGTCCCCATGCTCTTGTGCAGGCTAGTGCTTGCGATGCAAATGCTTCATTAAGTTCTATAACATCCATATCTTTTAAAGTTAGACCTGCTTTTTCAAGTGCTTTATTACTAGCTGTAACAGGACCTATACCCATAATACGAGGCTCTACTCCTACCACAGCACTACTTACCACTCTAGCCATAGGCTTTAAGTTGTATTTCTTTACAGCATCTTCACTAGCAATAATTGTTGCAGCCGCTCCATCATTTAAACCACTAGAATTCCCTGCAGTTACAGATCCACCTTCTTTTTTAAAGGCTGGACGCAGTTTTGCAAGAACTTCTTTTGTAGTAGTTGGCTTAATGAACTCATCATCTTTAAAGATGATAGGATCTTTTTTACGTTGTGGTATTTCTACGGCTACAATTTCCTTAGCAAGTCTTCCTGATTGCTGTGCTGCCGTTGCTTTTTGCTGTGACCATGCTGCAAAGGCATCTTGATCTTCTCGAGAGATCGTAAATTTCTCTACAAGATTTTCAGCAGTGTTTCCCATTCCGTCCACTCCATACATTTCGGCCATTTTGTGATTGACAAAACGCCATCCAAAACTAGAATCGTACATCTTTGAGTCGGTACCAAAAGCACTGCTAGGCTTTGCAATAACTAGTGGTCCACGAGTCATGTTTTCAACACCACCAGAAATAAAAACATCACCATCACCGGTTTGTATCGCTCTATGCGCGTGTACAATAGCACTTAATCCAGAACTACACAATCTATTCACCGTTTCTCCAGGAACTGTAACTGGCAACCCAGCAAGCAATCCTGCCATGCGAGCGACATTACGGTTATCTTCTCCAGCCTGATTTGCACAACCCATTATCACGTCTGCATAAGCATCTGTTGGGATGTTAGGACTTCTTTCTACTATAGTTTTTATTACATGAGCAGCAAGATCATCTGGTCTTACGGTAGATAATGTTCCTTTGTAATTTCCTATTGGTGTACGTACACCGTCTATTATATATGTGTTTTTCATTTTGTTGTTTTAGGTTCCATCTCGTGAAAGCGGAATGACTTCAAAGCAATTTTACCAAAAGTACATAAAGAAACTTTCATACTATCTAGTGTCTGTGGACATAAACAATAAATTTATTTTTGTGACTAGAGCCTATAACTAAACCATTTTTACACCTAAAATCAACGACATGATTTTAAAAGGTTTAAAATTAATTTGCTTTTTAAGTTGGATCTTTATTTATCTGATAAAGCGCGATGGAATTTTAACACCGAGACCGCAATTAGTTCCTTTTCTAGCAGCAACAACACCAATGTAAATTCATTATTCAACACTAGTTTTTATTACAAACCACATAAGAAACTCATCCTAAGAGCAGAATTGTACAATATTTTTAATGAGCAATTTTTCACAACAACCACGAGTAATTCCAACTCTTTAAAATTGAGCCAATTCTCCTTACATCCACTGCAGTTTACAGTTGGACTAAATTATACGTTATAATTGATCAAAATATAAAATTTAAGAAGTCTAAATTATTGTTCAGCTCTCCTCTAAAACTATGATAATAAAATATTTTAAGAACGTAATAAAAAGTTAAAACCGTATCGTATAATTGTAATAGCTAAACCTGCAGCCATGACCAAATATCTACTCTCTAGTTTTCTTATAGTTTTTTTAAGTTTCAACATAAGCGCTCAAATTGTAAACATACCTGATAACGATTTTAAATTTAGGCTTTTAAATGTGAATACCGTTGACACTAATAATGATAATAATCCAGATGCAATAGCAGACACTAATGGAGATGGCGAGATCCAAGTAAGTGAAGCGCTTGCTGTAGAGCGTCTTTTTGCAGATTGTGGTGCAAGAGATTTTACTGGAATAGAAGCTTTTACAAACCTTAAGTTTTTATTATTTACTGGAGACCGAAATCTTACTAAATTAGACCTGAGCCAAAATACCCAACTTGAAATTCTTACTACCTATTCTGGTAATGCTAATTTTGAAGCCCCTGGATTTTTGAATCTAGATAACTTAATAAATTTAGAAAGTGCCGCTTTGAGCGAAACAGGACTTGAAACTATTGATTTGAGCGATTGTGTGGCCTTAGACCGTATATTTTTAGACAAAAATCAATTGACTTCAATAGATTTTTCAAATAACCCAGCACTGACAAAAGTAGATATAGGTGACAATCCTCTCAACTCAGTAAATATTTCTAACAACCCTAATTTAGAAGAATTAGATATTTTTCATAATAACAACGCTAATCATCCTTTAGGAAGTCTTACCAGTGTCGATGTATCCAACTGTCCTAATTTGATTAAACTAAACTTAAATCAATTAGAAATTAATCAATTAGATGTTTCTAATAACTTTTTACTAGAGGAATTATCGATTTCAAGAAATAATCTTACTGAGTTAGATTTAAGTAATAATGCCTTACTCACTAGACTGAGCATGAATAATAGTACTAGCTTAACATCGCTTATCATTAAAAATGGTGCTGTGAGTCCACCACTCGATTCTTTTTGGTTCTCCACGTCAAATATTCCTAATTTAACTAGTGTTTGTGTAGATGCTGACGAGATTACATCGGTTACTCAGTTTTTGTCTACTCAAGGTTACAATAATTTACTTGTTGATAATTCTTGTAATGCAACACCAGGTGGTTTTACAAACAAAGTAAAAGGAGTAGCAAAATTTGATATTGCAAATAATGGATGTGATATGAGTGATCCTCCTTTAGGTTTTCTTAAATATGATGTTTCTATCAATGGAACGTCTTACAGTTTTAGAGGCTCAAGTGATGGTAATTTTGAAATACCGTTCCCACAGGGTAATTTTAATATTCAACCTACTTTTGAAAACCCAAGTTGGTTTAATGCAACTCCTGCTACCATACCTGTGTCATTTACTACAAATGGAGAAGAAATCATACAAGATATTTGTGCAAATACAAATATTATAAAACATGATGTGGAGGTAACTATTATAGGGACTACTACAGCTAGACCAGGATTTGATTCAAACTATAGAATCTATTACAACAACAAAGGGAGTGTTGCAGCTTCTGGAACAATATCCATAAATTATGATCGGGATTTAGTTCAGTTTAACAACAGTACAACTACACCATTAACTCAATCACCAGGTAGACTTTCTTTTAGCTTCAGTAATCTATTACCGTTTGAGACTAGAGAGATAGAACTTAATATGAATTTAAATTCTCCTATGGACACTCCAGCTTTGAATGATGGTGATGTATTATATTTTGCAGCAAATATTACTGAAGGAGTTGGAGTATTTGATGAAACTATTTTGGATAATACTGTCGAATATGAGCAGGATGTGGTAAACAGTCATGATCCAAATGATATTGCCTGTCTAAGTGGTAAAAATTTAAATCCTTCCATGGTGGGAGAATATGTTAAGTACTTAATACGATTTGAAAATGTAGGAAGCGCAAGTGCGGTAAATATTATTGTAAAAAACACTATAAATCCATTAAAATTTGATATCAGTACCTTGACTCCTTTATATAGTAGTCACCCAATGATTACCTCTATTGAAAATAACAAAGCCCTTTTTTCTTTTAACAATATTTTTCTTGATTTTAACGATGCGACTAATGATGGTTATTTAATTTATAAAATCAAAACATTACCTAACCTTCAATTAGGTGATACTTTTAGTAATCAAGCTGAAATTTATTTCGATTTCAACTTCCCTATTATCACGAATGACTACATGGTTACTGTAGCGCAAACAGCAAGTATTGATGATGTAAATTTAAATACTGTAAAATTATACCCTAATCCTGCAAATGATACAGTTAACATCACATCTCAGTCTAATATTAAAGCAATTAAAATTTTTGATCACTTAGGTAGAATAGTAAAAAGGATTACTCTAGTAAATGAAATTTTAGAAAAGTCAATAAATCTTTCTAACCTGAAAACAGGTTTATATTTTGTAGAGGTTGAGGATAAAAACGGAAAACAAACCGTAAAGCTGGCTAAGGAGTAATTATTCCCAGTCTTTAGTAGTCCTATAAACCACACCTTTAAAAAGAGCCACCAACTCATCGCCTTTTTTAACCTCAACGATATTAAAACCTACTTTGGTTTTGGTTTTATCTAAGGTACATTCCGCAGTGATATAATCGCCTTCTTCAAGTGCTTCTATATGATTGATACTCGTTTCTATAGATACGGCAAATTTACCGTGCGTGTTTGATGAAAAACCAAAAGCAGTATCTGCCAGCGAGTATGTAATCCCACCATGTGCTTTTCCCATACTATTGAGCATTTCTGGTCTTATGGTCATTCCTAACTTTACACAACCTATTTCAACCGACAGGATTTCAATTCCTAACCAAGTAGAATAAGGATCAAGTGAAAGCATTTTTGCTGGAATCTTTTTTCCGTCTATCATCTTTTTAAAGTTCTGTCAATTTAAGAGTCGTGTTATAATTTCTCATTGTTGATGTCACACCAAGCTTCTTTTCAAACCAAGCGTTAGTCATTTTAGTCTTGCCAAAACCTACTCCACAATAGAAATAAATAACATTATCTACTATTTTAAAAGTTTCCATATCATTTGAAAACTCTTCAGTAACCTTTACTTTCTCTTGAGCAGGACTTTCATTTAAAAAGCCAAAACTCATGAACTTTGAATTCTCTATAGTTCTCGTTTTAAAAGGGTTTGCTTTTAAAATATCAGAAATCACTTCTTGTTTCTTTACGATAACAGGAATAGCTAAATCAAATTCTGCCTTCAATAGATCTCTAATAATATCAGCACATTGCGCCGATTTTAAATCACTATTAAAAACGATATTTCCAGACTGTATATAAGTAGTCACACCATAAAAAGAGGTCTTTCCTAAAGCATCACGCAGTAACGCCATAGGCAGCTTATTTTTACCACCTACGTTAATGCCGCGCAATAGTGCTACATATCTCATTATAGTGAGAATTTAGTTCTAGCAGCCTTCATCTTGCGCAATATAGGCGAACATCTATAGCGATCTTCTCGGTATAAATCATACATCGCGTCCAGTCCGCTTACACACCATTCTATTCCTTTTTCGTTTGCCCAGGCGAGTAATCCTTTTGGATAATTCACTCCTTTGGTCATCGCGCTGTCTATTCCTTGCGCGGTTGCTATGTTTAAAAACAAGGCATCTGCAGCTTCGTTAATGAGCATTACAAGTACTCGTTCTTGAATTTTTTTTATGAGTTCAGGAGATTTTATTGGGTCCGCTTTCGCGAAAGCGTGCTCACTATCCATATTCACATAATCATAAAAACCTCTTCCAGACTTACGGCCTAACCAGCCAGCCTCAACCAATCGTTTTTGAGTCAACGCAGGCTTGTATCTTGGGTCAAAATAGAAGGCTGCAAAAACAGTTTCTGTCACCACATAATTCACATCGTGACCTATGTAATCCATCAATTCAAAAGGTCCCATTTTGAAACCAAGTCCTTTCAAGGCATAATCTATAGTGGCAAAACTCGCCATTCTTTCTTCATAAATACGCAACGATTCACTATAAAAAGGTCGCGCCACACGATTGACTATAAAGCCAGGAGTATCTTTTGCTACGGCAACTACTTTTTTCCAATTCTCGATAGTAGCCACACAAGTATCTGTCACATTTTGAGCCGTTTGCACAGCAGGAATCACCTCAACGAGTTTCATCAACGGCGCCGGATTAAAAAAGTGGATTCCTATACAGCGCTCTGGTTTATCGAGTGATGCTGCAATACTAGCGATACTCAAACTAGAAGTGTTAGAAGCTATTACACATCTATCAGACACGTGAGATTCTAATTCTTGAAACACCTTTTTCTTTATATCAAGGTTTTCAATAATCGCCTCGATGGTAAGATCTGAGTCGGCTAGATCCTTTACCGTACTTACATAAGAGATATTGGATTGTATGCGATTTTTCTCAGCAGCATCTATTCTACCTTTCTCAATAAGTCGGTTCATTATCTTTTCAAGAGCCGCTTGCGCTTTATCCAGTTGGGCCTGATTAACATCAAACAATTTCACTTTACAACCAGCCGTGGCAGCTACTTGAGCGATACCACTACCCATTGTTCCTGCTCCTATGACTCCTACTTTATTGATTTGAGATTTTTGAACTTGCATTTCTTTGATTAACGAATTAAGATTAACGATTTTTGATTAACGATTAGATCGTTATTACTTTTTTTTATTTGTACTGGTTTTGATACTTGCTACAAAAATTGAGATCAGTTGATTATTTTCATCTAGTAAACTGTCCAGTAATTCAATTTTAGTAATGGTATTTGCGCCTTTTTGGATTTTAAGATTGACAAAAGTTTCTCTTAACTCCTTTAAAGCAATTTTCATTTTATGTAAAAAGTCACGATTAGATTCGGCTGATCTTGCTTCTCCATAGTTTAAAGCTACAGAAGTTGCTGATCGAATTAATTGTTTTGATAAGTGTTGAGACGCAAAGCTTTGATCGAGATGCTTACAAGCGGTTATTACAGCTATAGCAAATTTTATCAATCGATCTTCAAGTTGGTTTGGACTCATTTTAATTATGTCTAATTCACTTTAAATTTACAACAATCAATCGTTGATCGTTATTCAGCAATCTCCAATCGTTAATCTATCTATTTCCCGTTAAAAACAGGTTTACGTTTCTCCATAAAACTTGCAACACCTTCGGCATAATCTTCTGTAGAAGCACTTTCTATTTGTAGTTTAGACTCAAGAGTTAATTGCTCTTCTACTGTATTGTAATAGGATTGATTCAGTGCTTTTTTAGTATTAGCTAACGCTACCGTAGGTAATGCAGCTAATTTTTGCGCTGTTTTTTGAGCGGTAGCTAGAAAATCAGCATCAGGAACAGCTTTATAGATCATTCCCATCTGGTCAGCTTCTGGTGCTGTGATTTTATCGGCAAGCATCATGGCAGCACTTGCTTTACCAAAACCGATCAATCTAGGTAAAAAGAAGGTTCCCGCACTATCTGGTATTAAACCGATTTTAGAAAATGCTTGTATAAAAGCAGCACTTTCTGTGGCGATTACTACATCGCAACATAAGGCAATATTTGCTCCTGCACCAGCGGCAACACCATTTACAGCGGCAACTACCGGTTTTTCAAGGTTTCTAATTTTAAGAACTATCGGATTATAATGATCGTCTAGAATGGCTTTGAAACCTGGATTTAACTCAGGATCTGTAATTTCTTGAATGTCTTGTCCTGCACAAAATGCTTTACCTTCGCCCACTATCATCACCGCTCTCACCTCATCATTTGAAGCACATTTGTCAAGCGCATCCTGCATGGCAAATGCCATCTCGCGATTGAAAGAATTGAATACTTGTGGTCTATTTAAAGTTATAGTTGCAACGCCGTTATCGACTTGTATTAGGATAGAATCTGACATGAAATTGAATATATTAAAAACACCATCTTAGACAAGCTCAGATTGATATTTACGGATTATAAATTTATCCGTAAATTTAGTAGAAGTTCTGCTTTCGCGAAAGCGAGAATGTGATACTTATACAAGTAATTTGAAAATTAGAAACTTTTAATTATTCATAAATAATTAAAAGTCCTCAATTTTATACAAACTAACAACCATGAAAACAATTTTCCAACTTATTGCAGTTCTCTGTACTCTATTCTCAACGGCACAACCAGAATTAGATTTTGATATGGATGTCAATTTTGGTAGAGTTGGTGACTATGCAGACGTTACTTATACAATAACAAATATTTCTAGTAATACAATTAATAACCTTTCCATTAATCATACTGACGCAGTAAATCCTGTCTTGACCTTAAACCCTTAAACACTTGCTCCTGGTGCAACCGTAATAGCAACTGGCAAAATCGCTATATCTGGAGACCGATATAATGGCAGTATTCCTTTTTTAGGTTCTACTCAAGCAAATGGAAACATAAATGGTACTGCAATAACCGAGTTATCTGATGGAATAAACTTTCAAGGTAATCGAGTAGATGACGGCTCTTCTGATTATCAAATCTTTACACCAGAAAGAATAGAAGCTGTTTATATAGATGATGACAGTAATGGAGCCTACACTCAAGGAACAGATACCACTATTTCAAACACTACAATAAACGTAAGTGATCAAAATGGGAATATGTTTTCAGTTATGACCAACGAAACTGGATGGTGGAATGCCGATATTCCCGACAGTATGGTGAATACAGCAGGAGATTTTTTGGGTACAGTAGATCAAAGCTCATTTCCATCTTCGTTTACTAATTATTTTTTAATAGACGGATTATCACCTTTTCAACTCGCTTTTCCTCTTGCTGCGCAATTTGAATTTGCACATGGATATACTGATCAACCAGCGAGCATTGAAGATGTAAAAGAAATTTCTGCTTATCCGATACCTATGACAGGCAACACACTTTTTTTAAATAATTATGAAACTGGAGCGGTAAAACTTTATTTCTTAGATGGTAAAGAAATTTGGAAAGGAGAAGTGACTGATGGTCGCATAGAATTTGATGTTCTAAAAAATGGGTTTTACATTTTGAGAGTAATTACCCAAGACAAAATTGCTAGCATCAAATTGTTGAAAAAATAATTGTTTTAGGTTTCCGCTTTCGCGAAAGTGAGAACCCATATAATTATGCAGGTGTTATCAAATCATTAAAATATCAGTTCTCATAAATTAATTGTTTCAAATTTTGTAGTTTAGGATCGTTATGAAAAAAGGTTTTCTTTTAGGAATACTTGCATGTTTACTTTCTAGTACAATTACTTCATGTAGCTGTGATGATGATGGAGAAGGAGGCGAGACTTTATTGTTAACAGAACGAGGGAAATCATTTCTTCCTTATCAAATTAATGATATAGTGAAACTTGTAAACCCCATATCAAATGACACCTTAATACTTACTGTTAATCAAATAGAAGATAATTTAGGAACCGATGAAGATAGTAGTCCATCACCGATGGTAGGACTTCCAGAATGCTCTGGTGGCAGTAGACCAAATACTGTGGAAGAGAGATTTGTAAATTTTCAAAGTTCTACAGGTTGCTCCATCACAAATATACTTGGACCTACAGATAATGTTAGAATACAAACAATTGCATTCGGCTGTCCATTAAATTTTCAGGCGTCGTTTTTTCCTATTTCTATAGATTCGATATCATTCAATAATGTTCAATATACTGACGTGATAAAAGTTGTTGGGAATTCACTAGAGAATGAAATTTTCTATGCAAAAGATGTTGGTATTATCGCCATGCTTAGAGGAAACACAGCATACTATTTAATTCCATAGAGCTACCTATTTCAAACACTTAAAATAATCAAATGGCTCTAAGCAATCCTCACACTGGAACATAGCCTTACAAGCCGTAGATCCAAACTGGCTTACCAACTTTGTGTTTTTTGAGCCGCAATTGGTACATTTCACTAATTTCTTCTCATTGAGAAGCACGTCTTAGACAAGCTCAGATTGATATTTACAGATTATAGACTTATCTGTAAATTTAGTAGAAGTTCTGCTTTCGCTAAAGCAATCTAACTAATAGAAAACAATCAAAGATGAGTTTACCTTATGTAGATTTAATCACCTAAATAATGATAATGTCATATAAAATCCATTTTATATTCCTTCAAGTTGAGGCATGAATGCCTTATTTTTAGTCAACAAAGCTGGTGTTACAAATACAATGAAACAAGATAAAGTACCCAGAACATTTACGGTTAACAATTCTGCATGTTTTCCACTCGTGAAATATAACTCTTCAGGGAACCACCCAAATACTAGGACAAATCCCCAAGTTATCCCCATAATAATTGAGGCATAGAAAGAGATTTTGGGAGCTTTCATTTTCCAAAGCATAAATATAGGGGCTAATCCTATAACCATTGTACCACTGACAGTAGTTGCACTTAAAACAGTAGGATTTAAAAACACAGGTATAGTCCCACAAATAGTTAATAAAACCATCATTAAGCGACCACTTTTAATAGTTGGCTTTTTAACTACTTTAAGATCTAGAATAGTTAACTTAGAAAAACTTGAAAAACTACTATCTAATGTACTTGCTGCTGAAGTGATCATAATAAAATTCACTAGTAGAGTCATGGAAACTCCTAATAATTTTGAAACTTCTACAGGAGCTTGTCCAGAAACTCCTTCTTGTGCTCCATATATACCTACAAATGAAAATAGAATAATAGAAATAGCTCCTATAACTCCTGCCCAAAGAAATGACTTAAGCGTTGTTTTAATATCAGAAATAAAACCTCTATCTGTCATAACAGGATCATGAAAAGGGTAACTAATACATTGAACCAATCCTACAAAAATCAAGTTGACACCAGTAGACCAACCCCATTCTCCAGAAGTTAAAATAGCTTCAACACCTCCATCTGTTTTAGGTAAAATCACACTAAGTATAACTACCAACAGAACTGCAAAAAAGATAAATTGAATAACATCAGTCATGATAGAACTACTCATCCCTCCTTTCAAACTGTACCACAGAGTCATTAAAGTAAATATAATTATGGACCATAAATAACCCATTGAACCAGGTTCTCCAAAATAACTACCTATAACTATAGTGTTAGACCATATTTCATTGAATAATCTAAAACATATTAAAACGGAAAATAGAATAATTGCTCCACGACCAAATTTAGATTTCAAAAAATGATGAATGGATAAAAAACCTCCTTTTTTACGTAATTGGTAAATAACAATACCGGCTGTGATAAATGACATGTAATAACATGCATAAGCAACACCTCCTACTATCCCAAAATCCAGACCTAAATTAGCTGAATTTGTAATAGACTTAGCAAATAACCAACTAATTACTAAACTACTTGTTAATAGATAAAAATTAGGCTTTTGTTCTTTTCTACTTCCTTTATAAAAATCAGTAAATGACTTTGCTAAAGGAGATATAAATATTAAAATTAAACTAGATATAATAACCAAACCCCATTGGTACAACAGTGTATTATCTTCCATCTATTTTTATTAGGTTGAATGTATATATTGAAAAATGTTATTCAAATTAAGCTGACAAATTTAAACCTCCTCTTTTACATGTTAAAGCTCTATTTATTAACATTTAGATTAATATTTTTCTACAGACAGTATTATATTGATTTAATTCATTGTGAAGTTTGCTGGTTATTACCAGACTTAAAATAAAAATCTTAAAAGAGATGTGGATATCTAACCCTTTATTCAAATAGTGAGTACTACTTCAAACACTTAAAATAATCAAACGGCTCTAAACAATCCTCACACTGAAACATAGCCTTGCAAGCGGTAGAACCAAACTGACTGACTAACTTTGTGTTTTTTGAGCCGCAATTGGTACATTTCACTAATTTCTTCTCATTGAGAAGTACATCTTTATCGGCGGTTTCTTCTAGTGGAGCGGCGATACCGTATTCTTCTAGCGCTTTACGACCACGCTCGGTAATCCAGTCTGTAGTCCACGGCGGACTCATAATTAATTGTATATGTGTTATGTAACCGCGAACTGCAAATGCTCGTTCTAGATCATCGCCTATAACATCCATCGCTGGACAGCCACTATAGGTAGGTGTCAATTTTATAGTAATCTCTTTTCCTTCAACTATAACTTCTCGGATTACCCCAAGGTCTACCACGTTTAATACAGGTATTTCAGGATCTTTCACAGATTCTAAAACATCTAATAATTCTTGAGATATGTTATAGTTTTGGATCATATTGAATATCGAAAATCGATTAAATTACCACTTACTATCAGGATAAGCACGCTGCATATACTGCATTTCAGTAAGAATATAGCCCATATGTTCACTATGTAATCCTTCTTTTCCACCTTTTTGAAAGTATTCTACTTCTGGAATTTCTAGTGTTGCTGTAGAAAGTAACTCGCCTACTTTTTCATAGTAGTATTCTTTTAACTGCAACATATCTGGGGCTACACCTGCAGCAATCATAGCATCATCTGCATTGGTAGTGTGAAACAACTCATCAGTATAAATCCAAAGATCATTTACCGCTTGTTGTACACGTGTTTTACTTTCTTCAGTTCCATCGCCTAGACGTTTTAACCAGTCACCAGAAAAACGCTCATGATAGCTCGCTTCTTTGATACCTTTAAAAGCAAGAGCTCTTAAAGTCTCGTCTGCACTTTGCTGTAATGCGCCTAAGAACATTCTGTTATATACATCAAAGAAAAACTGACGTACGATCACGTATCCAAAATCTGTATTAGGCTGCTCTACCAGTAATACATTCTTATACTCACGTTCTTTTCTTAAAAATGCGATATCATCTTCAGTAGACTTATCACCTCTTAATTGCGCTATATACTGGTAAAAACTACGCACCTGCCCTAACATATCTAGTGAGATATTAGTCAATGCGATATCTGGCTCTAGATTAGGACCGTGACCACAAAGCTCTCCTAGACGCTGACCAAGAATCAAATAGTTATCTGCCACACCTAAAAGATAGTCGATCAGGTGTTTCTTATTTTCTGTTGATTCAAGGAATTGTGGGTTTAATTCTTTTATTGGTTTCATATAAAAGTTTAAGTTGAAGTTTAAGATAAAGCCTAACTCAGCCTCATTTAACTCTATGACTTAGATTTGATTATTGCTCGTAAAATTTTAATTAATTCTAATGACTCTTGTGATAATTTCTCTAGCTCTGTTTCATCATTTAATTCGGCTCCTATCTGTATTAAAAGATTGTTTCGACATTCTTTTATCTCTTTATGAGCAATGTTGAGCTTATTTAATTTGTCTTTTTGACTACTTGCGCCTAAGAATTCACCAAAGTTTAATGCTACAGATCCTGAAGAACGAATAATTTGTTGCTGATAATAACGAGAAGCATAATCGGTCCAGTCCGCTTTACGTGAAACTTTCACCATATCTACAGCAAACTTGATTAATCTATCCTCTAAATCATATTTCTTTCCATCCATATTTTAAACTTGATCTTAAACTTAAGTTTATGCTTAAAGAATTACATGTGTTTTAATTCTTCAGGTAACTCATAAAAAGTAGGATGTCTGTAAACTTTATCTGTTGCCGGCTCAAATAACTCGCCACTTGCTTCTGGACTACTGGCTGTTATATTTTTAGATTCTACTACCCATATGCTCACACCTTCATTCCTGCGTGTATAAACGTCGCGAGCGTTATTCATTGCCATTTCAGCATCTTCGGCATGTAAGCTACCGCAGTGCCTGTGTTCTAATCCGTTTTTAGATCTTATAAAAACTTCCCAAAGTGGAATTTCTTGACTCATATATTTTCATTTTTAGTTCGTGCGCATTGCATGCGCTACACTCAAAATGGACGCATACGATGCGCCCTTGCTAGCGAGCGAGCTATACCGCTTGCGCAGTCTCTTCTTTTTTAAGTTTCTGTTTTGCTGCATAAGCAGTAGCTGCTTCACGTACCCAAGCGCCATTGTTCCAAGCGTTACGTCTATCATCTAGACGTTTTTTATTCATCGGTCCGTGGCCTTTTACTACTTGCCAGAATTCGTCCCAATCAATTTCGCCAAAATCATAACTTCCCTTTTCATCATTCCATTTTAAATCTGGATCCGGAATAGTAAGTCCTAAAAGTTCTGCTTGTGGTACTGTTTGATCTATAAATTGCTGACGTAACTCATCGTTGGTCTTACGCTTCAACTTCCATTTCATGGATTGCTCTGTATGCGTACTTGCCGCATCTGTAGGACCTAACATCATTAATGACGGCCACCACCAGCGATTCAATGCATCTTGTGCCATTTCTTTTTGCTCTTCACTACCGTTACATAGGGATAACATAATTTCATATCCTTGGCGCTGGTGAAAACTTTCTTCTTTACAAACACGCACCATCGCACGTGCATATGGACCGAAAGAAGTACTACACAACGGTACCTGATTGATAATCGCAGCACCATCCACTAGCCAGCCTATCGCTCCCATGTCTGCCCAAGTCATAGTAGGGTAGTTGAAAATCGAAGAATATTTTGCTTTACCAGAATGTAAATCTTCATAAAGTTGCTCACGAGTGATACCTAAAGTTTCACAAGCGCTGTATAAATAGAGTCCATGTCCAGCCTCATCCTGCACCTTTGCCAGTAGCGCTACTTTGCGTCGCAATGACGGCGCACGAGTAATCCAGTTCCCTTCTGGTAACATCCCTACTATTTCAGAATGAGCATGCTGGGATATTTGTCTGATGTGCGTCTTGCGATACTTCTCAGGCATCCAGTCCTTAGGCTCAATCTTTTCGTCTCTCGCAATTTTAGCATCAAATTGCACTTCTAAATTTTTGATTTCTGCTTCACTCATGGTATTATGTTTTTGACGCATCGACTGCGTCTATGATACTTCGTTGTGGACGCATCGCATGCATTTGTGATGTTCGCATGCGATGCGAACTTACTTTTCTTTCTATATACTTGTTGCGGTTCCGCTTTCGCGAAAGCGATATAACAACATACTTTTTTTATACTCTAGACATCGTAGTCTACAACAAGTTTCTTACTCGTTGGAACACTTACACAACTAAGCACAAATCCTTTCTCAACTTCTTCGTCAGTCAGCGCATAGTTCACTTTCATGGCCACACTTCCTTCTACCACTTTACATTTACATGTACTGCACACACCACCTTTACAGGCATATGGCAAATCTGCTCCAGCTCCTATGGCACCATCTAGGACGTTATCATAATCATCACCTAGTACAAAATGAAATTCTTTACTACCATCTATAATGGTCACATCTACACCATCGACCTTTTTCTCTAGTGCAGCAGCGGCACGAGCTTTATCTGCATCGCTTAATCCGCTTACAAAGAGTTCAAAATGAACATTTTCTTTCTTCATTCCTGCAGCGACTAATTCATCTCTTATTAAGAAAATCATCTCTTCTGGACCACAGATAAAAGCATGGTCTGTATGCGGTGCATTTATTAAAGTTTTAGTAAGCGTTTGTAATTTTTCTTGGTCAAAACGTCCATTAAACAATGGAATATCTCTGTGCTCACGACTTAAGAAATAAAAGACTTCAAAACGACTTAAATACTTGTTTTTAAGTGCTTCTATCTCTTCTTTAAATATAATCGATTTTACGGTTCTATTGAGGTAGAATAACTTGAATTTTGCATTAGGCTCGCTAGCAAGATGTGTCTTAATGATACTCAACATAGGTGTAATTCCACTACCTGCGGCAAATGCGATATAGTTTTTGGCATCATTCTCTTCTGATACTTCGATTCCAAAATCACCACTAGGTGCTGATACCTGTAACACATCACCAGTCTTTAACTCACGATTTACATAAGTTGAAAATTTACCTTCAAAGATTTCTTTAACCGCAACTTTCCACTCATTATCCAGCGGACTGCTACACAAAGAATAACTGCGTCGCACATCTTCACCATTTATCATAGCGCGTAAGGTCAAAAACTGACCTGGACGATAGTTAAATTCTTCTTTAAGTTCTTGTGGAACGTCAAAGGCGATTACCGTAGTATCGTCTGTCTCTTTATAGACTTGAGATAATGTTATGTTATGAAAGTTGCTCACAGATATTAGGTCGTTAAGTTTACACAAAACTAACACTTGTTAGTTTGGAAAACAAGCGCCTTTTTTAAGGATGCATTTTATGGTATCGTTAATTAACCTTTAACGCTATTTTCACGACATCAAATCATTACCTCTCGTATATTGCTATATATGCAATACCCTAATATTACAGCTCCAGATTCCATTTTAAAAGAAGCCGAAAAAGCGATGTCTTTTTATCCTGCCTTAAAGGATACTGAAATAGAATTTAAGTTCAATGATATGGTGCGCAAGAATTTCATGCAAGCACAACCTACTTATAAAAGTATTTTTAGAAGTAAAGAAAATCGCGGTTATATCATTTTAATAAGCAAAGAATTTAAAGTAGAAAATGAAATCTTTACTATAAATGAAATACCAAGCGATGTCCTTACAGGATGGTTGGGTCATGAACTAGGCCATGTCATGGATTATCGTTCTCGATCTACTGTAGATATGATTTTCTTTGGATTAAAATACTTATACTCACATGCACACATTCAAGAAGTAGAACGTGCCGCAGACGACTATGCCGTGCGCCACGGTATGGGTGAATATATTTTAAAGACTAAAGAATTTATTTTAAATCACACGAGTCTGTCTGAGAAATATAAAAAGCACATGCGTAAATTCTACCTATCTCCTGAAGAGATTTTAGAATTGATTAATCGCTATGGGGAAACTGGAGAAAAGCCTAGTCAAGATGAACTAGCGCCTAATTAGTTGGTGAGTTGGTGAGTTTTTTCCTCATATAAGCTAACATACTCAAAGACTACTTACAAACTCTTCCCAGGCTTTAAACTTCACTTCGTCCATGACTTTTTCCATTTTTACCTGACCACCTTTTTTCTTATTGTGATCGTTCCATTGTGCAAACGTTTCTGGTTGTATTTTATGAACTTGCACACCTTTTAGCGCCTTGGTTCTGGCTACTTTATAGTTTTTATTAGCTTCTTGTAGCGATTGATCAAGAGCCTCAGCAAGTTCATTTTCTGAAGTTTCTGTTTCTGTACCTAGATACCATACATGCTGAAATTCATCATCAATTTTCTTTGCAGAAACGGTAAACTCTTTAATGCTGGTATTAAATTTTTCTTGCAATTCTGTAATCGCGGTTTCCATTTTAAGAACTGATAACTGACTACCTACTACATTTAAGAAAAACTTAGTTCTACCAGTTATTTTAATTTCGGCTCTTTCTACGTCTGTAAATTTTATTGTATCACCTATCAAGTAACGCCATGCGCCAGATACTGTCGATATGATTAAAGCATAATCAACCTCTGGTTCTACCTCAGCCATTGTTAGAACTGGCGCATCATCAGAAATGCTACCATCTTGTTCTACGTATTCTGGTTGAAAAGGCACAAATTCAAAATAAATACCACCATCGGTAATCAACTGCATAGAACTAGATTCTGGACGTTGTTGACAGGCTATAAAACCTTCACTAGCTAGATAGGTATCTACTATCTGTACAGGCTTTGAAAACAACTTCTCAAAACTCGAGCGATAAGGTTCAAATGCTACACCACCAGAAGTATAAACCGACAGATTAGGCCATATTTCATGAATAGAATCTACCTTGTGATAATCCATTACTTTTCTAAGCATCATTTCTAACCATGATGGAATACCGCTTAACATACCTATATCCCAATTTTTAGCTTCTTCTGCTATTCTTTGAACGCGCTTATCCCAATCGTCTATGGAAGATATTTCTTTTCCTGGTCTGTAAAAAGAGTCTAAAAACTCTGGAATATTACTGGCAGATATTCCACTAATTTCTCCTATCGTAAAACCATTTTCTTCACTCAAATCTGTAGAACTACCTAGTGCTAGGGCTTCACTCTCAAATACATCTGTGGGCAAATTGAAATTAGTCAATGCGCTTACCTGTCTGGTTCCTGCAGCTTTTATCGCCGCAATCATCTCATCTGTGACTGGAATTGTTTTAGATTTTTTACCTGTGGTACCACTAGATCTAGCAAGAAAATTTGGTACGCCTGGCCATGCGATATCGGGCTTTCCTTCTTTCATGCGAGACCACCATTGCTCGTCCATTTTGTGATAGTCGTAAAACGGTACCGCTTTCGCGAAAGCGTGCTCCATATCATCTCCTTCTAAAACACTATTAAAGTCATAATACAAGCCGAAAGAAGTTCTCTTTGCCGTTTTTAATAAATGCTCCAATACTTTGCGTTGCGCAACCACATGGTCTGACGTCGCGGTAATCGTCTCGTGAAGATTTAATGCTGTCTTAATAATAGGACCTAAAAGTGCCATGAAATAGTGGTTTATTCCAAAAATAGACCTTTAAACACCTGTGCTAGGTTAAGATTCTGATAAGATTTTAAATATGAATAAAATTAAATTGCGATCCCAATGACTCTAGAAATGTCACTGTTTAAATATAGCCTAATGATACTTAGTAAAGATTTTTGTCGCTTCATTGTAACTGCTTTCAAAGGACATCGCGTTTACGTTTGAATCTGCTTTTACGGCATTAAAATAACTTACCATTTTCTCTGTAGGCATATTACCTGTAAGTTCATCCTTTGCCATAGGGCAACCGCCAAAACCTTGAATCGCACCATCAAAACGACGGCAACCAGCTTTATAAGCAGCGTCTACTTTTTCATGCCACGTGGTAGGTGTGGTATGTAAGTGTGCACCAAATTCTATTTCAGGATATTTAGGAATCAAGTTAGAGAACAAATAAGTAATCGTCTCGGGATCTGAACTACCTATGGTATCAGATAGCGATAAAATCTTAACGCCCATCTTGTATAATTTCTCTGTCCACTCTCCTACTATCTCCACATTCCATGGATCTCCATAAGGATTACCAAATCCCATCGAGATATAAACTACTAATTCTTTATTATGCTTTTGAGCGAGATCAATTACTTCTTGCAACAACTCCACACTTTGTGCAATAGTTTTATGGGTATTACGCATCTGGAAATTCTCTGAAATAGAGAATGGATAACCCAAATATTGAATCTCTGGATGCTCACATGCCGCTTTTGCACCACGTAGATTTGCAATAATAGCAAGCAGTTTAGATTCTGTTTTAGAAAGGTCAAGTTTTGAAAGAACCTCAGCCGTATCCACTAGTTGCGGTATTGCTTTAGGAGAAACAAAACTACCAAAATCTATGGTATCAAATCCACATCGCAATAAGGATTGAAGGTATTGCACCTTCAAATCTGTAGGAATCATTTCTTTGATTCCTTGCATTGCGTCACGCGGACATTCTATGATTTTTACCTTTTCCATTGAGCTGCAAATATAAGGTTACGCAAAGGTTTGCGGAAATGATTTCTACTTCTTATTTAAAAGTCAAAAAGCCTCTTATAAAAAGAGGCTTTAAGATTAAAGTAAAATTTAAGGGGAAAATTACTTTTAAAATATTTTAATAAAATTCAAGTCTAACTTATTACGATTTCTAAATCAGTATTCAAATATGAATAATAATCATCACATAAATATCACAACGGCACTTAATTGATTACAACAACCCTTTTTAAGATATAAACAAACTCAACAAATCGGCAACATCTTCCTGTCTTTCTATATAATATCGTGCTGCAGTATTAACACGTCCTACTTTAACAGTAACAGCATCTTCTGGTAGGTCCTGGAACATAAATTCATCCGTCCAGTCATCTCCTATTGCAAATACAAAATCCTTTTCTGAACTTAATATATGATTAGTTGCTGCTTTACCTTTATGAACATTCATACTTTTCACTTCAATGACTTTGTTACCATAAAGAACACTTAAGCCACGGTTAATGCTTAATTCTTTAATAACATTAGAGAGTTCTGTTGCTCGTTGTTCACCTAAATCGGGATCTGCTTTGCGGTAGTGCCATGCTAATGAATATTTCTTTTTCTCAATGAATGTTCCTGGAGTACGATCCACATATTTTTGAAGAATAGGTTCAATAGTAGGAAACCAATCTGTATTCATGGCCTCAGTTAGAAACCATTTGTTATCGACCACATTTTTCTTAAGAACCCCATGTTCTGCAATAAGAACTACCGGAATATCTTTAAACCACTCTCCTAAAGTATCTGCATCGCGACCACTTATGATCACAACTTCAGTACGTGGCAAATTATTTAAACTACGTACTAAATTTAAAATTTTCTCATCAGGGGATGCTTCATTAGGATTATTCACAAATCCTCTCAAAGTCCCATCATAATCTAAAAAGAAGATTCTATTCTTAGATTCTTTATATCGTTGTAATAATTTTTCCTTGCGATTAAAATTTAATAATTTAGTCTTTACTAACTCTTCGGTCCTTTTAATTGATTTAAGCTTGTTCATAAAATCTTCTGCCCACTTTTCTACATTATAGCGTTTAAGACGGCTTTGCATATATTTATTACGTTTTTTCTGCTCACTTACAGGCATCTCTATAGCTTCCTTAATAGTGTCTGCAATCAATTCCATATCATTAGGATTGATGAGTAATGCCTCATTCATTTCCTTTGCGGCACCTGCCATTTCACTTAGAATTAATACACCTGTCTGATCAGTGCGACAGGCAACATATTCTTTAGCAACTAAGTTCATTCCGTCTCGTATAGGTGTTATAAGTGCTACCTCACAAGAAGTATATAGGTCTATTAAATTTGTAAAAGGCATGGATCGATAAAAGTACCAGATAGGTGTCCAGCTTACTGTGGCAAATTTTCCATTAATTCGCCCTACTAGCTCATCTATTTCTTTTTTCAATCGTTTATATTGCTTTACGTTGGAACGACTAGGAACCGCTAGCATAACTAGTCTCACTTTTTCGATGTATTCAGGATATTTCTCTAGAAAACGTTCATAAGCCTTGATACGGTTTGCTATACCTTTTGTATAATCCAGTCGATCGATAGAAAGAATCATTTTAGCCTCTGGAGTTTCTTCTTGATGATGGTATAATCTACGTTGTAGCTCACTCTGTGTTGTGTCTGTTTGTTGTTGATTCGCTTTCGCGAAAGACGAGAACTTTTCATAATCGATACCCATAGGAAAAGAATCTACCGTCACCACACGATCTGCCAGAGTGATACTATTAAAACTAGTCGCATAGCCTAAAATCCTACTTACCGAGCTTAAAAAATGTCGCTCATAATCATATGTATGAAACCCTATAAGATCGGCTCCTAGAAGACCATTTAAAATCTGCTCACGCCATGGAATTGTTCTAAAAACTTCAAACGAAGGAAATGGAATATGTAAAAAGAAACCAACAGATACATCAGGACGTTTTTCTTTTATAAGTTGAGGCAATAACATAAGCTGATAATCATGTATCCAAACGGTATCACCTTCTTCAAGATTTTCTAACACTACTTGCGCAAATTTTTCATTTACCCTTTTGTAAGATTCCCAATAATCATTACTAAATTTTGCGTATTCCATAAAATAATGAAACATGGGCCATATGGTATGATTGCTAAATCCATAGTAAAAACCGTCGAAGTCATCTTTAGATAATGTTACAGAGGCACATTGTTGTTCTTTTACTACCTTCTCCACAGTATTTACTAGCTGGGAATCAACATCTTCCTGTATAAGACCATTCCACCCTATCCATAAACCATTACTCTCTTTATGTACAGATTTAAGTCCTGTAGCTAGCCCACCTACACTAGGAGAAGAGGAAACCTTACCATTCTTAATGTTTAATTGTAAGGGTAATCTATTAGAAACTATTAAGGTTTTTAACATAAAAATAAAATCTTTGGTTTGAATTATTCATTAATTCTTAAATTTCGGAAAAATCTGTTTGTCCTAAATAAAAATTTACGATTATTATGAATAATTTAAATTATGGAATTATAGGTAACTGCCAAAGCGCAGCCCTTATTTCTGAAAAAGGATCCATTGACTGGTGCTGTCTTCCCATATTTGATTCTGCGTCTGTATTTGCAAAATTATTAGATGATAAAAAGGGTGGTTCTCTTAGTTTTATATTACGTGATGATTATAGTATATCTCAAGAATATCTGTGGAAAACAAATATTCTAAGCACTACTTATGATAATGGTATCGATGCCTTTCAAGTAATTGATTTTATGCCGCGCTACCAGCAAGAAGACGGTAGTTATTACACGCCACCTGATATCATAAGATTTATAAGGCTTTTAAAAGGAAAGCCACAATTCTCCATTCAATATGATCCACGTCTAGAATATGCTTCTAGTAAAGTATTTACCACAATTGAAGAAGAATATGTCCACAGCCAGACTAAAGACGGTAAATATGATTCTTTGTTTTTATATAGTGATCTTAACTATGAAGACATTGTCAACCAGCAAACTATAACACTGACTAGTAACGCTTATTTACTTGTAAGTTATCATGAAAAATTGAGTCAACAAAGCCTAGATAGATGCTATCTCAAATTCCAACGTACTAAAACCTACTGGATGGACTGGAGTGAAAAAACGACTAGTTATCCTATATATCAAAATGAAATTATACGCAGTGCTCTTACACTCAAAGTGCTTTCATATGAAAAGTCTGGTGCTGTTCTTGCTGCGGCTACAACAAGTTTGCCAGAAACTATAGGTGAGGTAAGAAACTGGGATTATCGTTTTTGTTGGATACGTGATGCATCAATGGTAATTAAAGTAATTGCAGATCTAGGTCACCCATTAAGTGCACGTAAATTTTTACAATTTGTTATAAATACCATACCAGATAAGGATGAAAAAATTCAAATCATGTATGGAATTAATGGTGAGCGTGACCTGACCGAAAGTTTCTTAGATCACCTTGATGGTTATAAGAATTCGCAGCCTGTGCGTATAGGTAACGCTGCTTATATACAGAAGCAAAATGATATTTATGGGATTTTAATGGAGGTTATTTATCGCCAGTTTGTAGAGTTTGAAACCACTTTAGAAAACCGTGAAGAACTATGGACCATTATTAAAGGAATTACTAAAATAGTAGAACAACACTGGCAAGAACCAGATAAAGGTATATGGGAATTGCGTACTGAAGATAGACATTTTACCTTTTCAAAATTACTTTGTTGGGTAGCCATGGATAGGGCTATTAAAGTAGGTGTGATATTAGGTCGTAAAGAACCTTTAGAAGACTGGAAAACACTACGATCAGAAATCTATGAAGACATTTACCAGAATTCTTGGAGTGAAGAAGTACAAGCTTATACTCAATCTTATGGCTCAAAAGATTTAGATGCATCTACATTACTAATGGAACAGTATGGATTTATTAAAGCCACAGATTCTCGTTTTATAAGTACTGTCCAAGCAACAGAAAAAGAATTGTGCCGCGATGGATTAATGTATAGATATAAGAATCAAGACGACTTTGGAGAGCCTTCTTCCAGCTTTACAATTTGCTCATTTTGGTTTATCGACAGTCTTAATAAAATAGGGGAGACTAAGAAAGCTCGCATGTATTTTGATCAGTTGTTATCTTATAGTAATCATTTAGGATTATTTAGTGAGGATATTGATTTTGAAACTAAAAGACTACTAGGTAATTTCCCGCAGGCTTATTCACATCTTGCTCTTATAGAAACTGCTATCAATTTTTCAAAAACCATGGAGAATAATTAGTCAAGAAATCTAAATATGCAAGTTGTTTAAAAGCATTTTATTTACGGAATCAAAATAGCAACAGCAATACCTATAAAAACTACAATTTGCGTCCATTTCATGGCTGGTGCAAACCAGGTAGAAGTTTTTATAAAACTTGCTGCTTTTCCTGCTAGTAAAGCAATGGTGTAAAATGTTAGTAATGAAACTAACATAAAAACGCCACCTAAAACATAAATCTGAATCCAGTCTGGATAAGAGTTTGCGATTACAAATTGCGGTAACAATGCGAGAAAAAACAAAGTCACTTTAGGATTGAGCAAATTCATAGTAATTCCTACTTTGTAAAGCTTCCATAGACTTTGGGAAGAAGTTTTTGAATCACCAAATTCAATACTCGCATCTGATTTATAAATTTTAAAAGCGAGATAAAGCAAATAAATAGCACCAGCAATTTTAATAGAATACAACAACCACTCATTATCTCGGATAACAACAGCAAAACCTAATGCAACTACTGATGTATGAACAATACATCCTGTAATTAATCCACTGGCGATGGCGATCCCGTATTTAGAGCCTCTTGCAACTGATTGTGTGAGTACAAAAATATTATCTGGTCCTGGACTTAATGCGAGGAGTAAAGTTGCAAATGCAAAGGAGATTAGGGTTTCTATCACTTATTAAGCCTAATGATTATACGTACAATTGCAAAAGTGATCAGAATAAAGCTAAGGATATTTCTGAAGGTAAAAATACTTTTAGATTCAGTCTTTTTGTGATATTGATCAAATTCAGAATACTTTCCCTTAGAAGTATTTTTTTCTGATTCGATAAATTTATTTTTAGCCTTTTTGCCAATATCTGTGCACGAAGGACAACCCTTTAATGCCATGGGAAATTCTTCGTTACATTTATCACAAGTTAAATAAACCATATCTCCTCTTAAATTTAAGAGTAAGTATACAAACATTTGACAGTTTCAACAAATGACCCTTAAGATTTAAATGTCAACCAATAAAAAAGGCTATCAAATTAATGATAGCCTTGGGTACGTTATAGCATCTTAATATTTTAACCTAAGGCGTTTGTGTGACTTTATATATCCTATCGTTAGAATTTACATAATAATTGAGAGTATAAGAATATGTTTTAGGATTATTCAATTTTTGCTCATTCTTAATTTGTTGAGCACGATTAGATGTAGGTTTAGTAGCTTTTGCATACCCAAGTTTACTCGTTTGTTGAACGTAATAAACAAGAATTTTTTCACCATTATCTCCTTCTTTTATTTCATCCGGTTCGCCATTCTTTTTAATCATACTAGCTGCCGTTTTACCTTTCCATTTCTCATCAAAATGGTCTTCAACTGTCGCACAGCTTATTATAAAAAAAGTAAAAAGGACTGGTAATAAAAATTTAATATGTTGCATGTTTCTTATTATTTCGTCAAAAAAATAAAAAACTAGTGAGCTTTTCTAATTATTTCTTCATTAATTTCCCTAATCAACGCAGGGCCTTCATAAACAAAACCAGTATATAATTGAACCAGACTGGCACCAGCATTTATTTTATCAATAGCATCTTGTGCGGTCATAATACCACCTACACCGATAATCGGGAAGGCACCGTTGCTTTTATCGTGTAAAAAAGCAATCACCTCAGTCGCTCTTTTAGTTAATGGCGCACCGCTCAGTCCGCCGGCTTGTTTTACTAGACTTTCTTCTGATTGCAATCCTTCTCTAGAGATGGTGGTGTTAGAAGAAATAACTCCATCGATTTTAGTATCTTCTACTATTCCAATAATATCCATCAATTGATCGTCAGTAAGATCTGGAGCGATTTTAAGGAGTATCGGTTTTCTTTGAGGCTTTTTATTATTTAAGTCTTGTAGTGTTTGTAATATATGCGTTAATGGCTTGCGGTCTTGTAATTCTCTTAGACCTGGTGTATTAGGCGAGCTTACATTTACTGTAAAATAATCTACATGATCAAATAGTTTTTCAAAACAGATAATGTAATCATTTACTGCCTGGTCATTAGGTGTAACTTTGTTCTTACCGATGTTACCACCTATCAAAACATGATTAGGATGACCTAATTTGGGGTTTTTCTTTAATCGTTCCACCGCTAGGTCTACACCACCGTTATTGAACCCCATGCGATTTACTATCGCCTGATCTTTTTTTAATCTAAAAAGACGTTGCTTAGGATTACCATCTTGTGGTACTGGTGTCAGCGTTCCTATCTCTATAAATCCAAAACCTAGGTTAGAAAATTCTTTAAAAGCTTTGGCATCTTTATCAAATCCTGCAGCCATACCCACCGGATTATCAAACTGTAAACCAAAGAGTTCTCTTTTTAAAGCAGGATGATTTTTCCTGTAACGCTTTCGCGAAAGCGTGCTAAAACCAGGTATTTTACTTAACAATTTAATGCTCTTAAAAGAAAAGTGATGAACAGCCTCTGGATCAAAGGCAAAAAGTAACGGACGGACTAAAGATTTATACATAAGAATAAGGTTGCGCAAATTTACAATCCATTCGACTTTATTCCATATTTTTGTTACTCTTAAAAAATGACTGATATGAGTAAATATGATGTGATCGTTTTAGGTAGTGGACCTGGCGGATATGTAACAGCAATACGTGCTTCTCAACTAGGGTTAAAAACAGCAATCGTTGAAAAGGAATCTCTAGGTGGAGTGTGTTTAAACTGGGGTTGTATTCCTACTAAAGCGCTTATAAAAAGTGCCGATGTATTCAATTACCTCAACCACGCTGCAGATTATGGACTTAAAGCTGATAATGTAGATAAGGATTTTACTGCTGTTGTAAAACGTAGCCGCGATGTGGCAGACGGAATGAGCAAAGGTGTGCAGTTCTTACTTAAAAAGAATAAAATAGACGTAATCATGGGTTACGGTACGGTAAAAAAAGGTAAAAAAATCGAGGTGAAAGCTGAAGATGGATCTACCTCTACTGTAGAAGGAAACCATATTATTATCGCAACTGGTGCAAAATCACGTGTACTTCCTAACTTACCACAGGATGGTGAAAAGGTTATAGGGTATCGTGAGGCTATGACTCTTAAAGAACAACCTAAGAAATTAGTTGTTGTTGGGTCTGGAGCAATAGGTGTAGAATTTGCTTATTTCTATAACTCTATGGGAACTGATGTTACTATAGTAGAATATGTAGACCGCATCGTACCTGTAGAAGATGTAGACGTTTCTAAACAAATGGAACGCAGCTTTAAAAAAGCAGGAATTAAAATCATGACTTCTAGTGAGGTGACTAGCGTGGACACATCTGGTGATGGTGTAAAAGTTCATGTTAAGACTAAAAAAGGAGAAGAGGTTATAGAGGCAGACGTTGTTCTTAGTGCTGTAGGTATAGAAACTAACATCGCAGGAATAGGTCTAGAAGAAATAGGTATCTCTACAGATCGTGGCAAGGTACTCGTTAACCAGTGGTATCAAACTAACTTACCTGGCTACTATGCCATAGGTGATATTACTGCTGGACCAGCTCTAGCTCACGTTGCAAGTGCCGAAGGTATTCTTTGCGTTGAAAAAATAGCTGACATGCATGTAGAACCTATCGATTATGGAAACATACCTGGCTGTACGTATGCAACGCCAGAGATCGCAAGTGTAGGTATGACTGAAGCGCAAGCTAAGGAAGCTGGACACGAGATCAAGGTAGGTAAATTTCCTTTCTCTGCATCTGGAAAAGCAAGTGCTTCTGGTGCAAAAGATGGTTTTGTAAAAGTAATTTTTGACGCTAAGTACGGTGAGTGGTTAGGATGTCACATGATAGGTGCTGGTGTTACTGACATGATTGCTGAGGCTGTTGTAGCTCGTAAACTAGAAACTACAGGACATGAAATCCTTAAAGCGATACATCCACACCCTACAATGAGTGAAGCGGTAATGGAAGCTGTTGCAGATGCTTATGATGAAGTAATTCACTTGTAGTATTAAATAGTTTTTATTTAAAATAAGAAAACCCCTTTGAAACATAGTTTCAAAGGGGTTTTTCTATGCTTAAGGCTTTTTAAAACCTATAATTGAAACCTAGACTAAATGTACTCATCTCTCCTTCTTTGGTGAATCTATTAAAATTAGTCGCACGCTGTCTAGCAAAAAGATCTTGCTGATATCTTAAATCCATAGTCCAGCTTTTACTCATTTTATATCTAAGTCCTAATTGAACATATGGATTTAAAATCACCTGACCTCGAGAATCTCTATTTACCAGACTGTCTGCATTTGTATTAAAGTAAGCACCAGCACCAGCATAAAAACTCCAGCGTTTACTGAATTTGAATTCTGACTGGAAATTAACATAAGGCTGAATAGCTACTGGAGTATTCACACCAGCTTCTGCCCTTAGACTCCATACCTTATTTATTTTATAATCGGCATAGAGGCCTACTCCTAGACCTATCCATGCCTCGTCTGTTTTTTCTGAGCCAGCATTGTGTTGAATTTGTCTAATACCACTTAGGGCCTGAAATGTGAGTCCAAAATCCCAGCGAGAAGAGTTCTCTGGCAGTTGAAATAATTGATTTGATGACTCTTCATTTTCTTGTGCCTGTAGACAGTTGATACTTAAAAGCACGATGATGGCACTTAAAATTAACTTCGTTTTCATGGTGTAGTTTTTTGTAGTTTAAAACAAATAAACTCCAACTATCACAATATCAAACGCTTGTTAACTCTAGTTACTACTTCTTAACTTTAGGTTTTTCTTTATAAAAAACAAAAGTTACCTCTTCACCTACTTGTAAATTTGAGGCTAGATCAATGATCTCGCCATTTTTCTTCATTAATTGAATCTTTGCCGTATTAGGAGGTTTTACCCCTAGATTAACTGCTTTAAGTGAAATGGTGTTAACAGGATCGATTAAAGAAAGTTCCATTTCTTTCTTTTTGGCAACCGGACTGTAGGCATCAAGAATTTTATTACCATTAATAGTAAGATCTATTTGATCTCCATCTACCTCTCCATCATCCCAGATAATTAATTTAAGGTACTCCTCTTTCCAAAATATATTTAATTGTTCACCACCTTTAAGATCATTTTTCGCATAACGGTTAAACATTTTATCAAGATCAAACTTTTGCTTTACACTATCTGGTACGCGACTAGATCGGTCTACACGCTTCTGGAGTTTTTCATTACGCTTCTGTATTTTTTGAGCAGCACTCATAAACAACTCCCCATCGATACAACTTGTAAGGTCATCATAATACCCTTTAAAAGTCCCTTCTATTTTAGATTTACCATTTAATCGTCTCATATCACCAGTAAAATAGACATTACAAAAGTCTAATTCTTTCAATGTGGACTTAGTATAAACTATATCTATTTCTCTAAACTCAAGTTGATTCTTTTTATCATCATACCTACCTACTATAGTTGCCTTAGTTTCATGTTTGCCATTTAAATCTGTAAAAGAATACCCAGAAATTTTCCCATCCACTTCTTTAAAGTCTATCTTATAAGGAATTAGAGAACTATCTGGTAATTTCAATAAACCTAAATATTCATACGTCTGACTATTAACAGTGCTTAAACTGAATAATACACATAAAACTAGCACTAATGATTTCATATTTTATTTTATATTTACAAATATAACTAACTAAATAACCTTTTATGAAAACAAAATTAACTCTAGCTCTTATGAGTGTGTTTATGATGGTAAGCAGTCTTGCATTTGCATCATTTCCAGTAGAAAGACAAGTTACTACCCAAGTGGTAACACTTGAAAATGGTACTACAGTAGAAGAATCTACTGCTACTCTTACTTCTCCAGCAGCAGTTGTATGGTCAGAAAATCAAACTATAGCAACATTGCTTTTTGTTTTTCTTTGGCCGTTTGCAGCTCACCGTTGGTTCCTTAAAAGTCCAATTGGATGGAACATCCTTTTCATATTAACTTTTGGTGGATTAGGTGTATGGGCAATCATTGACCTTATTGATATAGTTACAGGTAGTTACCCTGGTCTATAATTAAGACCTATTATTATAAAAGCCCGTTTAGAAATTTTCTAAATGGGCTTTTTTTTTTACAAAAAACTCTTCACAGCAAGTTCATATCCCTTGAGGCCAAAACCTGTAATAATACCTGCCGTATATTTTGAAATATAAGATACGTGTCTAAACTCTTCACGATCCATAACGTTAGAAATATGCACTTCTATAACCGGCGTTGTAATACCACTTACTGCATCACCTATACCTATGGATGTATGCGTGTACGCACCAGCATTTAAAATTACTGCATTAAATTCTTCTTCTTGTGCTTTATGAAGTCTATCGATTATTTCACCTTCTATATTAGATTGAAAATAGCCCAATTCTACTTCTTTGAATTTGAATTGCAATTCTGTAAAGTAATCTTCAAAAGTTTGTGAACCGTAAATTTCAGGTTCGCGTTTGCCTAGTAAATTTAAATTAGGACCGTTTAGAATAAGTATTTTCATAGGTATAAAGATATTGGTAATTCCGCTTTCGCGAAAGCGAGACACAAAAAAAGCCGAATCGTCATGATTCGGCTTTTAATGAATTAAATATGTATCTTAGAATTTGTACCCTAATGATATAGCTAATACAGAATTAGTAATGTCATCACCAAAAGTATCACCGTTATCTTTATACACATTATTAAGACCTATCATGTAACGCACGTTTGCAGATAATCCTTCTAATGAAGTACCTTCTTTAAATTTATACGCAACACCACCACCAGCACTTAGGTCTATAGTTTCCGCATTTAAATCTTCGTCTACATTAACGCCGTCTACCTCATACTTGTCACTTACTAGAAAACCTATTTGAGGTCCTGCTTCTACAGAAAAACCAGATTCTCCAATGTAGAATTTTGCTAAAACAGGAACATTAATATAATCTAATTTTAATTTTTGCTCTACTCCACCCTCGTCAGATTGTAATCCTTGTTGAGAATAAAGAGCCTCTACTTGTAAAGCAAATGTTTCATTAAACATATACTCTCCAGTTACACCTACATTAATTCCAGTTCTACCATCTAGGTCTTCTACTGCATCACCTTGGAGCTTTGCAAAATTCACACCTACTTTTGCACCAAAATCAATTTCTTGAGCATTTGAAACTCCCATTGCAAATACTGCTGCTACTGCACTTAATAATAATTTTTTCATAGTTATGTTTATTAGTTCGGTGCAAAATTAGAGAAGGTTTAATTCTTTGATTATTAACAAAATCACAACTCATCTTAAAGATTGTTAAAGGTATTTCCTACATTTTAAGCTTCAGTATATTAGCTTTTTTTCTTACAAATTAATTAACATTGTTTTTTTAACAATCTATTCACGTCTAATAATTTTTACTTTTACAATTATGAATTGGAAGCAGGCCATAAAAGACTTTTCTATATACTTAAAGCTAGAAAGAGGCCTGTCAGTCAACACCCTAAAAGCATACACTAGAGATTTAAATAAACTGGCGCAGTGGTTAGAAATTAACGAGGTAAAAGAATTACCTGCTGCCATTACAGTAGATACGTTACGCACCTATATATATGAGCTAGCAAAAACGGTCCAGCCACGATCGCAAGCCAGATCTATAAGTAGTTTAAAAGCGTTTTTTGAATTTTTAACTCTAGAACGATATAGAGAAGACCAGCCCATGTCATTAATAGAGGCTCCTAAAACAGGTCGCAAACTGCCCGATACTCTAAGCACCACAGAAATAGATCTATTGATAAACAGCATCGATCGCTCTACTCTAGAAGGTGAGCGCAACCGCGCCATGCTAGAAACACTTTATGCTTGCGGTTTGCGTGTTAGTGAATTGATAACTCTCAAGATAAGTGATCTATTTTTTAATGAAGGTTTTTTAAAAGTAACTGGTAAAGGTGATAAACAGAGATTTGTCCCAATAGGAGAATACACGATAAAAATTATTGAACTCTACAAGAATGAAGTACGCATTCATGTACCAGTAAAACCTGACCATACCGATACCCTTTTTTTAAACAGACGTGGCGCTGGACTTACTAGAGCAATGATTTTTCATGTCATTAAACAACAAGCTATTACAGCAGGGATTAAAAAATCCATAAGCCCACACACGTTTAGACACAGTTTTGCGACACATCTATTAGAAAATGGCGCTGACCTCCGCTCCATACAAATGATGTTGGGTCATGAGAGTATTACCACTACCGAGATCTATATGCATGTAGATCGTGCACACCTTTCCAAGGTGATTAATGAACACCACCCTCGAGCATAATTCAATTTACATTCTTTGATTACATCTTCATTAACATCTCGTTTTAATGACTCTTAAGATGTACTAAAGTTTTTATAAAGTAAAGGTGATTTTTTGGTGTACGCTTTCGCGAAAGCTAACTTTATAAAAAAATACGACACAATGAAAACTCTAAAGTTTAAAAACGGCGACGAAATGGCCGCAATAGGATTAGGTACTTGGAAATCTAAACCAGGTGAAGTAAAACAAGCGGTAATAACTGCCCTAGAATCTGGATACAAACACATAGACTGCGCTGCCGTTTATGGAAATGAGAAAGAAATAGGAGAAGCGTTTAATGAAGTGTTCTCAAAAGGAGAGATTAAAAGAGAAGATATATGGATCACATCAAAATTGTGGAACAATTCACACCTAAAAAGTGATGTAGCACCTGCCCTAGATCAAACCCTTAATGATTTACAACTGGACTATCTAGATTTATATTTAATACACTGGCCAGTTGCTTTTAAACCAGAAGTACAAGCGGCCGAAAAGCCAGATGATTATCTAACACCACAAGAGGCGCCTGTTCATGAAACATGGAATGCGATGGTAGATTTAAAGAAAGCTGGTAAGGTGAAGCATATAGGGGTTTCTAACTTCTCTACCACTAAACTGGATGACCTTCTTGCAAAAACTGATGAAGCACCTGAGATGAATCAGGTAGAATTGCACCCTTTATTACAACAAAATGAACTATTTGAATATTGTTCTAATAAAGGTATTCATTTAACAGGATATTCTCCATTAGGAAGTGGTGACCGCAGTGACGCGATGAAACAAGACAACGAGCCTAACATGCTGGAAAATGAAACCATCACTTCTATCGCTAGTAAACATAACGCTAGTCCTGGACAGGTGTTAATTAACTGGAGTGCAAATAGAGGTACTGCAGTTATACCTAAATCTACAAATGAAGGACGTATAAAAGAGAATCTAGCTGCTGCAACCGTTAACTTTGATAAAGAGGATTTAAAAAATCTTGCTGATATGGATAAACACTACCGCTATGTAACTGGTAAATTCTTTGAAGTTGCGGAGAAAGGTTATCCTAATATTTATGATGAATAGATATTAGATATTAGATATTAGATATTAGAAGAAATGAAATCCATTATTCAAACAAATCGAATAATGGATTTTTTATTTACAAATAAATTAAAGAGTGTGAACTAACAGCACAAAAGAATTCCTTTTCTTTTTAAGAAAGGTTGATTAAAGCTTAATCTAAATCTGATAGATAAGAGAAGCCTGTAATGTTAGAATCTAATTCACACATATAAAAAAACCTCGATAAAATAAATTACCGAGGCTTGAAATAAAACTAAGAGTTTTTACTTAGCGATATTCACCGCTCTTGTTTCTCTAATTACCGTTACTTTAACCTGACCTGGATAAGTCATGTCTGTTTGTATTTTTTGTGAAATCTCAAATGATAATTGTGCAGCACGATCGTCATTTATTTTTTCACTCTCTACCATAACTCTTAATTCACGTCCGGCCTGGATAGCATATGCTTTTTCCACACCCTTAAAGCCAAAGGCTATATCTTCAAGATCTTTTAATCTCTGGATATAAGAATCTAGCACCTGTCTTCTAGCACCTGGACGTGCACCGCTTATCGCATCACATACTTGTACAATAGGAGAAAGTAAAGATGTCATTTCTATCTCGTCATGGTGAGCACCTATCGCATTACACACTTCAGCCTTTTCACCATGCTTTTCAGCCAGTTTCATACCTAGTATTGCGTGAGGCGTCTCGTCTTCTGTTTCTGGCACCTTACCTATATCGTGTAAAAGTCCAGCTCTTTTTGCAAGTTTTGCATTAAGACCTAATTCTGCAGCCATGGTACCACAAAGTTTTGCTACTTCTCTACTGTGTTGTAATAGATTCTGTCCATAAGAAGAACGGTATTTCATACGACCTACCATTTTAATCAATTCTGGATGTAAACCATGAATACCTAAATCGATAACTGTTCTCTTACCTACCTCGGCAATTTCTTGATCGATTTGCTTTCTAGTTTTAGAAACCACTTCTTCAATACGTGCTGGGTGTATACGGCCGTCTGTCACTAATTTGTGTAATGATAAACGAGCCACCTCTCTACGTACAGAGTCAAAGCAAGAAAGAATAATAGCATCTGGAGTATCATCTACTATAATCTCTACACCAGTAGCAGCTTCTATAGCTCTAATATTACGACCTTCACGTCCTATAATACGACCTTTAACATCGTCACTTTCTAGGTTAAATACACTTACACAGTTTTCTACTGCTTCTTCTGTACCTATACGTTGTATGGTATTAATAATTACTTTTCTAGCTTCTTGTTGTGCAGTAAGTTTTGCCTCTTCTATAGTAGTTTGCACTATACTCATGGCTTCACTCTTTGCTTTATCTTTTAAAGACTCTACAAGTTGTTTCTTTGCATCTTCACCAGACATGCCGCTTATTACCTCAAGTTGTTTTACTTGAGAGGCGTGCATTTTATCAACCTCTTCCATGCGCTTGTAAACAGACTCGCGCTTTCCTTCTACATCTTTAAGTTTACTATCTAAGGACTGATTTAATTTTTTACTCTTTGCAAGTTCATTAGAAACGTTAGACTCTTTATCTTTTGTACGTTTCTCTGCATCTTTCATTTTTTGTTCTCTAGCCATGATTTCTTTCTCATGCTTAGATTTAAGTTCCATGAACTTTTCCTTACCTCTAAATAGCTTTTCACTAGATATTTTCTCTCCTTTTGCCTCGGCATCTTTGAGAATAGACTCTGCGTCTTTTTTTGCAGTTGCGATAAGACTCGATGCCTTACCTTTTTCAACTATTGATTTTGCTACAAAAAAGCCTATTGCTAGACCTATAATAAGTGCCACGATGGCATATATAATTGTTTCCATTGGTTATTGTGTATAAAAAAACCTGCACGAGTTTGGGTTTTGTATGAACTCCTTAAATAAAGTTTAAGGTTAACTGGCTGATCAAGGATCCGACTCATAAGTTCGGCTTGCTTTTACAACCACGACTCACCTTTTTTAAAGAATATCTTGTTGAGTTCACCAAAAAATGAAACAAGTGCAGGTAGTAACTGTTTATGTTTAAAGAACGACTATGATAGCTGCTTATCTAGTAACAAGTTAAGAACGTTTAATTGTTCTTTGGCCTGCTCTACATCTGCACTATCATCTATAACTAATTGCTCAGACTTTGCTGCAAACTGAAGGGCGCACATCGCGAGAAGATCTTGCTTATCTCTCACGGCATAGCTTTGCTCCAGTTGTTTAATCATGGCTTCAATACTTTTTGCTGCTTTACGCAAACCTTCTTCACGAGAAGGATCTATAGTTAGTGGATAAACCCTATCTGCAATCGATATTTTTATTTTAAGTTTATCTGCCACTGTTAAGTCAATTGGGTAATACATTGATCGATCTCTCTAATCAATGCATTTATTTTGAGCTTTGTTTTTGTTTTATATTCATCACTACCTAGCATTGCATTTGCCGTTTTAAGCGCTACATTTCTGTCTTCACTCTCTTTAAACGCGGTAATAAGCGCATTATTTTCTTTTTCAAGTTCAAAAATGCGTTGATCCTTATCACCCATTTGAGCCTTCAATCTGGTGTTTTCTGATATTAAAGACTTGATCTTTAGCTCTATTTCAGAAATTTGAGAAGACAATGTAGGCATACGGACTAATTTAATGCTGTTATTACAAATCTAAGTTTCCATTTAGACAAATCAAATATTTATGGAACAAAGTTTGAAAAGCTTTGCATTAATACCATTTCTCATTATATATTTAACTCATGATTAGACTTTTTATCTGTTTCCTGACATTATTTTTATTTACATCTCGCTATTGCGAAAGCCAAACCATCAAAAATCTCCCTCAAGATTACTTTGTTAATCCACTGGATATAGATCTTAAATTGAGTGGAACTTTTGGTGAACTAAGATCCAATCACTTTCATAGCGGCCTAGATATTAAAACAAATCAACGTACTGGTGCAAATGTGCATGCTGCAGCATCTGGTTATGTAAGCCGTATAAAAATAGAGCGATATGGTTATGGAAAAGCTCTTTATATCACACATCCTAATGGATACACTACTGTTTATGCCCATCTTAAAAAGTTTGCTCCACGCATAGAAGCATATTTAAAGAAAAAGCAATACCAGAAAGAAAGCTACACCATACAATTATACCCTACAGATCTAGAGCTTAGAGTAGATCAAAATGAAATTGTTGCTTATAGCGGTAATTCTGGTGGTAGCGGTGGTCCTCATTTACACTTTGAAATTAGAGACAGCGCAGCAAGACCTATCAACCCTATGATGATGGGAATTGAGATTCCAGACACTAAAAGGCCTCTTGTAAAACAAATAAAAGCCTATCCATTAAATGAGAGCTCTACTATTAATGGTAAGAATGAAGCAAAACTTCTAAGACTCATTCCATTAAAAGGAGGGAAGTTTAAAGTAGAACCTTTCAGTGCTTATGGAGAGATAGGAATAGGTGTAAATACCAGTGACCAGCAAAGTGCGGCAAATAATCAAAATGGAACTTTTCACATTGAAACTTATTTTAATGGAAGTAAGAATTTTGAAATGACATTTGATCGTTATGCATTTAGTGAGTCCAGACACATCAATCAAATGATAGATTACGAGCATTTTAAAAAGACTAAAAGCCGCATCTCCAGACTTTACATTCCTAATGAAAGTCCATTAAGCTTATACGAACATCACATTAACAAAGGTGTTTTACAATTATACGACGCAGGGACTACTCATTCTTATAGTATCCAAATAGAAGATTATAAAAAGAACAGCGTAGAAATAAATATGGATATTAAAAATGAGGCTGCTTTAGAATCCATACCATACATAGATAATGATCCCATGACCTTTGTGGATCACAACAGCACTTATAACCAAAGTTATGGTCCTTATTCATTAATGATTCCTAAAGGAGCTCTTTATCAAAGTGAATTTCTAGATTTATCACAAAGTGCAGACACGCTTAAGGTACACAAGGACATCGTCCCATTACATAAAAACATGATCATAAGTTATGACATGAGCTCAAAAGAAAACGACAACCTTAAACAATACTATATAGGTAGAGTAACTAGTTGGGGTGCTGTATATCATGTGAACACAAGAAGAAAAGGAAACATATTAAGTGCTGCCACTAGAACTATGGGAACCTATGCCATTAGTAAAGACGACACCGCACCGACTATAAAACCTATTAACTTTAAAAACAAACAGTGGATTACTAAAAACAAAACCTTAAGACTAAAAATAGCCGATAGAGACACTGGTGTAGATGGATATAGAGCAACTGTAAATGGTAAATTCATTTTAATGGAATACGACTATAAAACTGGAGTTATCACACACGATTTCTCAGATGGTGTCGTTACTGATTCAGAAAACGAACTGAAGGTTATTGTTACTGATAATGTAGGAAATAGCACTACATTTGAAGCCACATTTTACCGTAAAAGCTAAACAAACGATTTGAAGAACTTCTTACTATTTATAGCACTTGTTGCTACCAGCTTTATTTATGCTCAGAACGCCGTTATTCAAGGGGTTATACTTGATGATAAAAATCAAACCATTGCAGACGTTAACATAAATGTCCTGGGAACAACTATAGGAACCGCCAGTGATAACACTGGATTCTATAGACTAGTAGTTCCTGCAAATCAAAAAATCACAATCACATTTACATCCATATCTTTTAAACCTTCTACCTTAAAAGACATAGAACTTGACGGTAAAGCACCGTTTGAATTCAATCCTGTACTTAAAACAGATATAGAGCAAATAGGTACCGTTACCATTAATAACACAAGAACAAAAGAATTTGCCGGAATTACAAATGTAGACCCTACTGTTGTGCGAGCAATACCTGGTGTACAACCTGGTGTAGAAAATTTATTGAAATCACTACCTGGAGTATCTTCTAATAATGAACTGAGCACCCAATATGCTGTGCGTGGTGGTAACTATGACGAGAACCTAGTTTACATTAATGAAATAGAAGTGTACCGACCGTTCTTAGTACGCAGTGGACAGCAAGAAGGACTGAGTATTGTAAATGCAGACCTTGTGCGTAGTGTAGATTTTAGCGCTGGTGGTTTTCAATCTAAATATGGCGATAAATTAAGTTCTGTTCTGGACATTAATTACCGTCGCCCGACTGAATTCGGCGCAGGAATAGACGCTAGCTTTTTAGGTGTTAATGCTTATGCAGAAGGTACCGCTTTCGCGAAAGCGGCAACAGGAATACTAGGAGTACGATATAGAAACAACAGTTTATTTGTGAATAGCCGCGAGACTGAGGCTATTACAAAACCTGTTTTTATAGATGCACAAACGTATTTAACCTATCAGGTAAGTCCTAAATTTGAATTAAGCTTTTTAGGTAATATAGCCATCAACAGTTATGAGTTTGAACCACTGACTTCTCAAACTAATTTTGGAACCGTAGACGATGCACAATCATTGATCATAAATTATGATGGAAAGGAAGACGATCAATACGAGACTTATTTTGGCGCATTAAAAGCAAGTTATGATGTGAATAAGCTTTTAAACTTGCGCTTTATAACTAGCGTTTACCACACTCAAGAACAAGAACATTACGACATTTTAGGACGTTATCGCATAGGTAGACCTAACACTAACATAGGTAGTGATGACCTAGGAGAAGTAGATTTTACTCGTGCGATAGGTAGCGAGTTAGACCACGGTCGTAATGATCTAGATGCTCTTATAGTAAGTCTAGAACATAAAGGAACATTAGAATTTGACAACGGTAAAAAGGAAAACGACCAACTGGATTGGGGTTTAAAATTTAATCGAGAAGATATAAGAGATCGTTTAAGAGAATACACTGTTATAGACAGTGCTGGTTTTAATATAAGACCGCCGTCAGTGGCTGCAAACGACGAGCCTTATTTTGCATATACTGCACCGTTAGATTCTTTTGAATCTGCTAGTGCAGATAACGATGTGCAAATAACCAGACTCCAAGCATTTGCCCAATACAGCAGCCGTGGCTATGTAGGTGATCATGAATTATACTGGAATGCTGGTGTGCGATCACATACCTGGAACGTAAGTGGAGCAGGAATTCAAAGCACTACTCAAACTGTTATCTCGCCACGTGGACAGCTAGCTATGAAACCGGCATGGGACGATACAAATATGCTTTTCAGGTTCTCAACCGGTATATATTATCAACCACCTTTTTACAGAGAATTACGTGATCAACAAGGTGTTGTTAATCCAGATGTGAAGGCACAAAAATCGGTTCATTTTGTATTAGGAAATGACTGGAGCTTTAACTGGACAGCCCCTAACGGAGATAAAAGACCTTTTAAATTAACTAGTGAAGCCTATTACAAAGATCTATCTGATGTAAATACCTACACGCTAGAAAACGTAAGAATACGCTATAGAGCAAATAATGACGCAGAGGCTTATGCCTACGGACTAGATGTGCGACTGGCAGGTGAATTTGTAAAAGGAACTGAAAGCTGGATATCACTTGGCTATTTAAAAACAGAAGAAAATCTAGATGGTCGTGGTTATATCGCTAGACCTACAGATCAACGACTTAAAGTAGCATTCTTATTTCAAGATTATGTACCTAACATTCCTAATTTAAAGGCATACATCAACATGGTGTATAGTTCTGGATTACCTGGTGGATCACCTAGCTATGCAGACCCTTATGATTTCCAGTTCCGTTTAAAAGATTATTTTAGAGCAGATCTAGGTGTACAATTTGTACTGGTAGATGACAAGAAAAAACCAAAGGCCGGTAGCTGGCTGGAAGATTTTGATGAGTTTTCTATAGGAGCTCAAATATTCAACATCTTTGATTATGAAAATAATATTTCTAACCTATGGGTGCGTGATGTAGCTAGCAGTGCGCAATACGCAGTACCTGTCAGATTAACGCCACGTGTTTTTAATTTGAGATTGATTGCAAAGTTGTAGAAAGTAATGATTAATATAAAAACATATTTGAAAAATATCTCGACAAAACTAGTTTTATCATTATGTTTCTTTTCATTTGCTTTACACGCCCAAACAATCTCTAAGACAGAAAAACACACCCCATTAAAAATTGTAAGCAATCATATTTATGAAGAATTCATAAAGAATCCAAAAAAAGCTCAAGAACAAGCCATTAACGATATAAAATCTAACAACACAACCCTATTATTAGCTAGCGGAATTGCTCCAGTATCTATAAGTTCAGATACTGATTTTGAGAAGAAATATAACTTATCTTTTTACGAATATGGATGTACTCCTCCAGAATTTAAAGTCATCCTAGCTTACAACAATGTAATGTTTGATCACATGCTAAAGCTGTATGGAACAAAATGGATTACAGAAATAAGAGAAGATATAGCAGGTTTCAAAAACTGGAAAGAAAACCTTCAAACTACACTTAAGTCTGATACTACATTAAAACGAGACAAATAGATTTTTTAATTCTTAAAATTCGACCTAAGCAACAATACCTTCCATATATTCTTTCAATATTCCTACTACATAATCCAGTTCTTCTTTTGTATTATAAATAGAGAAGCTGAAACGTAGACTCGGCTTATTCAAATCTTCTTCTGAAAGAACACTAGTTAATACGTGAGACCCTTTTTGAGAACCACTCTGGCAGGCACTTCCTTTAGAACAAGCAATACCTTTTAGATCCATAGTAAATAAAAGCATTGCAGCTTTATCAGCAGGGCATGGTAAACACACGTTTAATAAAGTATACGTGCTCTCTTTATGATCTCCACAATTACCGTTAAACTTAACACCAGGAACGTGTTTTTCTAACTGTTCTTGAAAGTAATTCTTAAGATCTAAAACATAAGCACGATCTTCTTCAAGATTGTCATAGGCCATTTTTAAAGCCAGATCCATACCTACTATATTATGCACACTTTCTGTACCTGCTCTTATACCTCGTTCTTGAGAACCACCTAAAATAAGCGGTTTTAAACCTGTTCCTTTTCTTATAAAAGCAAATCCAGTTCCTTTAGGCCCATGGAATTTATGAGCAGATACTGCTGTAAAATCTACTGGTAACTTACTTAAATCCATTTCATAATGACCTATAGACTGCACGCAATCGCTATGAAACAACGCATTGTGTTTTTTACACAACTCTCCTACTCTATCTATATCTAGTTTATTTCCTATCTCATTATTAATGTGCATTAATGAAACTAGCGTTTTCTTATCGCTAGATGCTAGCAATTGTTCTAAATCTATATAATTAGGTGTACCACAATCTTTAAGTTTTACATGAGCTACCTCTGTACCATATTTTTCTTTACAATAATCTACTATATAAAGAACCGCATGATGCTCGATAGTGGTAGTTATAATACGCTCCACACCTAGATCACGCACACAACTATGAATAGCTAGATTATCTGCCTCTGTACCACCAGAGGTAAAAATAATCTCTGCAGCAGTAACATTTAATTGAGCAGCAATATTCTTACGAGCATTTTCAATAAGGGACTTTGCACTACGTCCAAAACTATGGGTAGAACTAGGGTTTCCATGAACTTCTGTCATCACCTCAGTCATTCTTTGAACAACTTCTGGTCTCATTTGTGTCGTTGCCGCACTATCTAAATAAACTTCTCTCATAGCACAAAAGTAATTTTATTTACAATAAAATTTGCACTTTAGCGCTTTAATATGATTGACTACTTTTGTACACATGAAAAAACTACTATACCTTATAATTCCTATAGTTTTACTAGGCTGTAACGATGGAGACATCATTACTAACGACTTTGATTTTGAAGATGCCAGTGTAGAGGCTTGTGACCCAACAGTTTCTTCTGGTAGTATAAATAATTTTGTTTTTTATAAAAATGAAGACACAAATTTTGAAAGCCTCGTTTTACAAATTTTAACTAGTGATGACATTTTAAATACAAATGCTATTTACGGTCCTTATAACATCTCAACTACTAGTACGACCATATTTGAATACCGTAAATTCAATGCTGCGCCAGGTAATGATTATTACTGCAACAGCATACCGCCTAGCACACCTACAGTAACTGAGGTATTTAATGCCATAGGTGGAGACATTACCATAGAAACATCTACACGTAGTGATGATGATAATGATGGAATCCTATCTGAAGATGAAGGAATTGAGTACGACCTTAATGGAAATATTGATTTTCTTGCCAGTGAAGATACCGATGAGGACGGCATACCTGACTTCATGGATATAGATGATGACGGTGATAATGTACCTACTAGTCAAGAAGGTGTCGCTTTTAATAGTGACGGGACGATAGACATAGCAAATAGTCGAGACACCGATGGTGATGACAAATTAGATTACTTAGAGGAAGACGACGATGGCGATGGAGTTCTCACAAGAAACGAAAGTATAGATGGTAATCTAGACCCAACAGATGATTTTGCCATAGGTGCCACAGTACCTAATTACTTAGTATTCTCTAGCACACCAGCAGAGGCTAGTCCATTAATAGAAGAATACATCCCACATACTATAGAACGCATCACACAATTGCACATCACCATAGCAGGTCTTACCTTAACTAACGGTAATGTAGAAATAATTGAAGATGATTATGACTTTGGTAATTATATAAAAGACGGTATTATATTAACCTGTACGCCAGCATTTCCAGGTACTATGGGTTCTGGTGTATGTATATTTCAGTAGCGCCTTTTCCATATTTTTGATAATCAGCATCATAAAATTTGATCTGACTGTATCGTTGAAAAAGATAATTGAGTTCTTCTTTAAGTACTCCTTGCCCCACACCATGTATAAAAACTAATTTAGGCACACGATTTTGAATAGCCCATTCTATCTTGTGCCTCGCCGTATCTACTTGTAGATTAAGCTTATCATAAGCATCCATGCCACGTTCTGACTTTACTAATTGATGTACGTGTAGATCTATTTCTACCGCAGGAATAAAAGCTGCTTTTTTTCTAGAAACCTGTCTAACTTTAGATTTCTTAGGAGCAGGTTCTTCTTTAAGAGTAAAATTTGAAACTTTGAATGACCTGTCTAAAATCAACTCACTAGAATTATAAGTAATTTCTATATCATCGTCAGTTAAGATGGTTACTTGTTCCGCTTTCGCGAAAGCTACCACACCACCAAATTCATCGTCCAGAACCAGTACTCGATCTCCTTTTTGAAACTGATTCATGGACTATTCTTCTTCTTCTTCAGATAAATGATCATCTTTATGAGCAACCCAATGTGTACTCGCACGATATGCGCCGAACATGATTAGAATCACTCCAAAAACCTTAAATAATATGTTTGCGTCCTCATTTATAAAGGTATAGAGCAATAAAATTGCACCTATAAATATCACAAAACCGTTGATTAACTGTAAAAAGGTGTTTTTAATCGGCATTTTTTCTATTTAGTCTAATTGTTATAACAAATTTATAAACTTATTTAAAAGGCACTAGCATTAAGGAGATAAATTATATTTTTGTATTGTTAAAGCAGCATTATTATGAAAAACATTATAAGCTTATTACTAGTGGGTTTTGCCTTTCAAATGGCAACCGCACAAGTATGGATTAAGGGTGATAATTTTATTTACTCAAAGGGAACAAACATCTTTGTGAAAAATAAAATCAATCTAGATACTGATTCTAAATTTTACCTAAGAGAAGAAGCTCAGTTAATACAAGATGCCGATGTACCTAACGAAGGTGCTGGAATCATTTCTGTATTTCAAGAAGGAACAACTAATAGTTATAGTTATAACTACTGGTCTTCTCCAGTAAGTGATGAAACTACTGGAACTGGTAACACTGGTTTTTTAAACACACAAATCAAATACCCTACTACAGCTGCAGGAACTAACACCGACTTTACTATTACTGCAGAAGATTCACAAATACTAGCCTTTAATGTTAGAGATGGAGAGTCTGATGATGCTACTATAGATGGTAGCCCATTAAAAATAGCTGGTAGATGGTTATACACTTATGAAAGCGGTGGTAACCCTGCAACAGGATATGCAGGATGGTCTATTTTTAATGGTGCACAAAACACACCAGCTGGTCAAGGTTTTACTATGAAAGGTGTTAATGAAATCGCTGGAGGATCTGCTAACTATAATGGTGGACAACGTTATGATTTTAGAGGAAGACCTAACAACGGTACTATTACTATAGCTGTAGGAAATGATAACGCAACTCTTGCCGGTAACCCTTATCCAAGTGCACTAGATTTAAAAAGATTTATACAAGTTAATGCTGAACATACAAGTGGTAGTGATGTAAAAATGGATCCATGGGTAGAGTTTTGGGAATCTCAAGTAGAGACTTCTCACCAACTTACTTCTTACCTAGGTGGTTATGCAAGATACGTGCCTATGGGATTTGATCCTGGATCTGAAAACGGCTATGATAATAGCGGTACTTATCTAGAACCTATCTTTAGAAGAACAGATAATGATGGTAACATCATGACCAGTACAGCTTCAAGTACACTAGGACTTGCAACTCCTCCAGGTACTAATGCATCTAACACAGGATCAGGAATAGATGGAAGAAGAAGATATGCTGCAATAGGTCAAGGTTTCTTTATTTCTAGAACTAATACAGATGTTACTTTTTCTGCAACAGCTTTTGAACAAGAGGCAACTGAATTTATTACCGGTGGAGTAACACTACCAGGTGGCCAAACAGGTGAAGAGATAATTTTCACTAATGCAATGAGAGTTTTTCAAAAAGAAGATGGTAATACATCTGTATTTAAAGCTGCTCCAGTTAATGGTAATCCATTAAGTAGTGTTGCTGCTAGACAAATACCTAAGATGATTATAAATGTTGTGCCTAACGGACTTTATGCTAGACCTCTTAACTTTGCTTTCGACGACAGTACATCACAAGCATATGATTATGCATGGGAATCTCCTATATCTGGTAGAGTTGCTACAGATGCTTATATCAAAATAGGTACTGCAGGTGAATACGGTCTTTCTTCTCAAGCGTTTGATGAGAATATGGCTATTCCTATAGGTGTAGAAGTTGCGAGTTCTTTTACTGCTCCTATCGACGTAGAATTTGAATTAGCATTCTTGATTAACTTTGATCCTAACGAGGTTTATCTTCATGATAAAACAACAGGAGTTTATCACGATTTAAAAGCAGGAAACAAGACTTTATTAATTGCTCCAGGTCACTATACAGATCGTTTTGAAGTAACATTTAAAAACACTTCTGGTACATTGAGTAATGAACTTGTAGAAGAAACTAATTTTGATATTTTCCAAAACAACGGAAAGAAAGAATTAACGATACTTAATCCTAACTTAGAAGATGTAGCAAACATTTCCTTATATGATCTTGCAGGAAGGCAAATCTTCTCTAACAAGCCATCATCTACAGAAGGTAGTTACAGTTTTGAAACAGCATCACTTTCTAGCGCTATTTACATCGCAAAGGTGACTACTGTTAACAATAAAGAAGTAGCTGTTAAGGTGAGTATCTCAAATTAATATGAAATCATTTCTCATAGACGATAGCTGGATGCTACCATGTATGAGTAAACAATTAACAGGAATGGACTGTCCTGGATGTGGAATCCAGCGGTCCATTTCTTTTTTACTCAAAGGTGACATCGTAGATTCCTTTTTAATGTACCCAGGCCTTTACCCAGGCATGTTTTTATTCTTCTTTCTCATCTTTGATTGGTTTAAGAATGTAAAACACGGAGAGCAAATTAAACTATGGGCTACCATACTTACTATAGGTACCATTCTCACTAGTTATTTTATCAAAATGGCAATTCATTAAAAAATATTGTAACATTGTGATTAAATAATCAACTAACTTTATATATCAAATCAACCAAATTATGCAAAAATTAAATACAACTCTAGTTTATATTCTATCAGTAATAGGATTTTTATGCTGCTGTTTTTACGGTGTAGGTACCATTGCAGCAATAATAGCTATAGTGGTAGCTAGCAAAGAATTGAATAAATACAATGCAAATCCAGAACAGTTTGTGAATGGTAAAGCTATGAAAACTGCTAAAACCGTGGCTATCATCTCTCTAGTTATCTCACTAATAGGACTTGCTCTAATGGCGTGGTTCTATTTTAACCAATGCGAATTCTACACATGGTATTTAGATACATTTGGAGACCAACCAGGTGTTACAGAAGAACAACTAGCTCCTATTTATGAAGCTATGGAAGAAGCTGGATGTATCTAAAAAATACATTTTAAACAAAAAAAAAGGGAAAGCTAACGCTTTCCCTTTTTTTTTGTTTAAAATGTAGATATGATATAGTTTTAGAATTCTATAGATTACGTACGATTGTGAAAACGACAACTATAGAAAATACCGTTAAAATGGTATACATATTAATTAGTATTCTCCTAAAAGAATGGCCTCTCAAAGATGGGAACCATTCAAATATCCCAACCAATAATCCGTATGGGATTAACAAAAACAACAACGCATTATAATCAAATGCCTTTCTCCACTCTCCATTTAACACAGAATGAAAAGCCCTCTGGGAACCACAGCCTGGACAGTCATATCCTGTAACATACTTACTAGGACACTTGGGAAATAAATTACTTTCTAATGGATTATAAGAAAGATACAAATAAAAAAAGCCACCTATTAAAGTGGCTCCTATGATTATAAATAAAACTCTATAAATTTTTAACACTAATTAAAAGTTTTCAAGTCCTACTATCAGAAAGACAAAAAGAAAGTATAAAACAATAAATACTGCTGCTCCTATCGCACTATAAATACACCATTGTTTTGCTTTTTCAGAAGCTCTTTGAGCGTCTGCATGAAGACCTTGTTGATATAGACGGTCTACTTTGGCAGCATTAACAATCGCAGGGATACCAAGAGGCCAGCAACAGATAATAGTTACTATAATTGATTCTGCTAAATATGTTTTAGGTGGTGGACCTACTGGTCTTTGACCTTGTCCTTGCCCTTGATTGAATTCGTTTTGCATAATTAAGTTGGTTTAAAAAAATCAAATATAAATTAAATTCACTAAGATCCTAAAAAACTAACGGACTTAACTTTTATAATTCTATTCAAATTCTTTTAAAGTATTAATAATAATTGCAATACACTCATCTAACTGTTCTTTAGTCATTACAAGTGGTGGCGCAAATCTAATAATATTTCCATGAGTAGGTTTTGCTAGCAATCCATTATCTCTTAATCTCAAACATATATTCCATGCCGTCTTACTATCTTCTGTATCATTAATAACAATAGCATTTAAAAGACCTTTACCTCTTACTAGAGTTACCGTGTCTGTAGTCGCAATATATTTATTAATCTCAGCTCTGAAATAGCTACCTAATGCACGAGCATTTTGAATTAACTTTTCATCCTTAACCACTTCTAGAGCAGCCATTGCTACTGCTGCTGCAACTGGATTACCACCAAAGGTAGAACCATGTTGACCAGGCTTAATAACATTCATCACTTCATTATCTGCAAGTACTGCACTTACAGGGTAAGCACCACCAGATAATGCCTTACCTAATATCAACATATCAGGACGTGCATAAGTTGCCTCCTGACGCTCACAATGCGCATCACAACTACAGTCACCACATACCGCCAGTAAACCACCAGTTCTTGCGATACCGGTCTGTATCTCATCTGCTATAAATAAAGCATTATATTTATTACAAAGCTCGCGAGATGCTCTCATGAAATCATCATTAGGAGTAAAAACCCCAGCCTCACCTTGTATAGGCTCTACTAGAAAACCAGCTACATTTTCTTCTTGCAGTGCTTTTTCTAGAGCCGCAGTATCATTGTAAGGTATTTTTATAAATCCAGGTGTATAAGGTCCAAAGTTCTTACGAGCATCTTCGTCATTAGAAAAAGAGATAATTGTAGTCGTACGACCGTGAAAATTATTTTCACATACTATAATTTTTGCAGCATGCTCCTCTACTCCTTTTTTCTCATAAGCCCACTTACGTGCTATTTTTATAGCAGTCTCTACCGCCTCAGCACCAGTATTCATAGGCAACACCTTGTCAAACTTAAAATACTCTGTCATGTATTTTTCATACTGACCTAATTTATCATTATGAAATGCTCTTGATGTAAGCGTTAAAGTTTGCGCCTGCTCATTCATAGCATTTACGATCGCAGGGTGACAGTGTCCCTGATTCACCGCACTATAAGCACTTAAAAAATCATAGTATCGCTTTCCATCCACGTCCCATACATAAACACCTTCTCCCTTTTCTAATACTACAGGTAAGGGATGGTAATTATGCGCTCCATGTTTATCTTCTAGATCTATAAAATGTTGTGCTTTACTTTCTTTATTCATGCTCATTGCAGTGCTATTTTTATCGTTTGCCGCAATTTAATCATTTCGATTACAGAATTAAAATTAAAACATCTAAGAATTTATCAATTTCGCAAGAATCTACCACTAACATAAATGCCTAAAGATTCTATAAAAACAAGGAATTACGTTAATTTTACCGCCTATGTCAAAACGAAGAAGAAGAGCTCAAAAGACCTTTGAAAATGTACCAGTGGTAGATGCAGGTGCAAGAGGTAAAAGTGTAGCAAAAACAGAAGAAGGAGAAGTAATTTTCCTAACAGACGCTGTACCAGGTGATGTGGTAAACATCCAGACTTTTAAGAAAAAGAAATCTTTTTACGAAGGTCGCGTTACAGAATTTATTGAATTAAGTGACAGACGCGCGCAGCCTGTTTGTAAACATTTCAACACCTGTGGTGGTTGTAAATGGCAACACATGACATATGAAAGTCAGTTGTTTTTTAAGCAAAAAGAAGTTGCAGAGAACCTGAGAAGAATAGGCCACCTAGACCTTCCAGAAATGACTCCTATCGCAGGATCTTCTGAGCAATACCACTATCGCAATAAGATGGAATTCAGCTTTTCTGCAAACCGATGGTTGACACTAGAAGAAATTCAGAGTGATGTAGAAATAGAAGATAAAAAAGCGCTAGGTTTTCATATCCCTGGAATGTGGGATAAGATTTTACACCTAGACGAGTGCCATCTACATCCTCAAATAGGAGAAGATATTAGGTTGAGTGTGCACGCTTTCGCGAAAGCGGAAAACATATCCTACTTTAACCCAAGAGAAAAAACAGGAACATTAAGAACATTAATGTTACGCATGTCTTCTACCGGTGAGAACATGGTAGTAATTCAATTTTTTGAAGATAATGAAGCACAGAGAATTGCTTTATTAGATCATTTAAAGGAAAACTTCCCACAAATCACCTCATTGCAATACATTATAAATGAAAAAGCAAACGACACGATTTATGATCAAGATGTGATATGCTATAACGGCCGCGATCATATTTTTGAAGAAATGGAAGGTTTGCAGTTTAAAATTAATGCAAAATCTTTTTATCAAACTAATAGCAAGCAGGCTTATGAGCTGTATAAAATAACTAGAGATTTTGCAGGATTATCTGGAGAAGAACTGGTTTATGACCTTTATACAGGAACAGGAACCATCGCGCAATTTGTTGCTAAAAAAGCAAAACACGTGGTAGGTATAGAAGCTATACCTGTTGCTATAGAAGATGCAAAAACAAATGCTCTACACAACGGTATAGAAAATACAACATTCTTTGCCGGAGATATGAAAGATGTCTTTACTCAAGAATTTATCGACGAGCACGGACAGCCAGATATAGTTATTACAGACCCACCTAGAGATGGTATGCACAAAGATGTGGTAGCACAACTTATTAAACTAAGTGCACAACGCATTGTATATGTAAGCTGCAACAGTGCAACACAAGCACGTGATCTTGCGTTACTAGATGAGAAATACTCTATAGTAAAGGTACAACCTGTAGATATGTTCCCACAGACGCACCACGTAGAAAACGTAGTTTTACTAGAACTTAAAAGCTAGAAAAATCAAATTATGAAAAACATTTTCACAATAATAATCTTGCTCTTTATTACAGTCGCCTGTAAAAAAGAGCAAGTTGAAGTATCTAACGACATAGAAATACTCACCTTTTCTAATGACGACGCATCTACATTTATTGATGAAATTGTAGCCAATGCAGACGGCAAGGTTATCTACATAGACAACTGGGCAACCTGGTGCGCGCCTTGCAAAGCAGAGTTTAAAGAAGCATCACCTGCTTTACATGAAAAATTTAAAGAAGATGTAGAATTTATCTACCTATGCCACGCAAGTAAAGAAGCTACCTATTTACCTTCTATAGAAGAGTATAATATAAAAGGAAAACATTATTTCCTTACAGACCAGCAAGCTTCTATTGTACAACAGCAATTAAACTTAATAGGTTTCCCGACTTATACGATCTATGATAAAAAAGGAAATCAGGTACTATCTGACTATATACACAGACCTAGTCACGGACCTACGTCAGACATTTTAACAAAGTTGATCAATGATGAAGTTGTTGATATGACTAATAGCACTCCATAGTTCTATGAAAAGATTTTTCAGCATTCTTTTAGTCCTACTCGCAGTCATTTTATTTAATGGCTGTGAAAAAGATGATTTATGCACAACAGACCAGGCAGTTACTCCTAGGCTAGTAATTGAATTTAGAGACGTACTTAACCCTCTTAATCTTAAAGCGGTAGATCAAATTCAAGTACAAGAAATAGGCAGTACAGAGCTTGCACCACTAGATAGCAATGATTCTACCACTCTTACAGACGTAGAAACCATTTCTATACCTTTACGTACTGATGGTAATAGAACTAGTTATGACTTTATCTTAACTGAAGACGGCACTATAAATTCTGATAACATAGATTTTAATTACATACTAGAAGAAGAGTATGTGAGTAGAGCTTGTGGTTTTAGAATCATTTATGACAACCTAGTTGCTATTCTTACTCCAGAGACTACCGGCACGCAATGGATCAACAGGACCGTAATTGTAGAAAATAATATAACTAATGATACAGAAGACATACATGTTCAAATACTTCATTAGCATACTAGCCATACTTACTTTTTTTACTAGTAACGCTCAAGGCGAAAACGAGATAGAAAAAGACAGCATCGTTTATAAAAAATCTTATGGGTTGCGTGCTGGTCTAGATCTTGCTAGTTTAATAAGAACCGCACTTGACGATGAGTACACCGGTTTCCAAGTCCTAGCAGATTACCGACTAAGCGACAGACTTTATATTGCTGGAGAGCTAGGTAATGAATCTCTAGACAGAATAAGCGAAAGCGTAGATTATGAAACATCAGGGTCATTCATAAAAGCAGGTGTAGATTATAATTTCTATCAAAACTGGCTGGACATGGATAACATGATTTATGGTGGTGCGAGAATAGGATATGCCACCATGTCACAAACCTTAAACCGATATGATTATAATATAGATAACAACTACTTTCCTGTTTTCACTAACGCTGTAGATCGAGAATTTACAGGTCTGAATATGATCTGGCTAGAAATACAACTAGGTTTAAAAGTTGAAGTGTTGAACAACCTATACATGACAGCAAACTTTCAATTAAAGCGTCAGGTATCAGAAAAAACACCTGATAATTTTGATAATCTCTATGTCCCAGGATATGGTAGAACTTTTGACACTGGAAATATAGGTGTAGGTTATTCTTATGGAATCATGTACAGAATTCCATTTTTCAAAAAGTAAATCACATTTTCAAAGACATAAAAAAAAGCCTTTCCTATTATGGAAAGGCTTTTCTTTTTATATGATAACTTTAAGTTTACTCTTCTTCTAGAGAACCTAACAAGTCATTACCTTGTAGTAAGTTATACCACTGTAATACTTTTTTAATATCACTTGCATAAACGCGATCTTCATCATAATCAGGCAGTACCTCATTAAAATAACTTTCTAGTTCTTTCTTACTTCCCTTGTGATTAATTGCAGGACCATTAGACTCCTTTGTCGCTATCTTTTTAAACACCTCTTTTAAAGGCATTTCTTGAGAATACGTATAAATAGAGATGTCCTTAAGAACACTTACATTATGACTAATTCCAACTATAGAAGTTTTGTTATCTAACAAAGACTCAACTACAAAACCACTTTTTGCTTTACTCTTTAATTGGTATAAACCTGGCTTACCTGTTATGGAAAGTATATTATCTAAATTCATATTTTTCTTTTTTAACGGTGGCAAATATATATAATTACACTTTACCTTAACTATTACTTTAAGATTTCAACATTTCTTTGTGAAATCTGTCTAGAACTACCTTCTTCCCTTAACTTCAGGAAAGCGCATTCTATAATCTACATTAGTTTTTCCTTTTGAGATGTTAGATAATTTACCTTTTATCAATCTCTTTTTAAGACTTGAAATTTTATCTGTAAATAAAACACCTTCTATGTGATCATACTCATGTTGTATAACACGAGCTATTAGTCCGTTATAAGTTTCTGTGTGTTCTTTAAAGTTTTCGTCTAGATAACGTATAACGATCTCTTCCTGACGGAAAACATCTTCCCTAACGTTAGGTATACTTAAACAACCTTCATTAAAAGCCCATTCTTCACCATTTTCCTCAAGGATTTCAGCATTTATAAATGTCTTTTTAAACCCATTTAATTCCTTTGCTTCTTCTGGACTGAGATCTGGGTCTTCAGAAAACGGAGTCGTATCTACTAGAAAAAGTCTAATAGGCATTCCTACTTGTGGCGCAGCAAGACCTACTCCACTCGCGTTATACATAGTTTCCCACATATTGTCTAGAATCTCCTTTATTTGAGGATGTTCTGATGTAATATCTACTGCCTTCTTTCTTAAAACTGGATCGCCATAAGCGACTACTGGTAAAATCATAATAAATGATTAATTGTTAATGCTTTTCAATCATAAAATTAAAAAACTAATTATTTAAAACGGACGATTTCTGTCCATATAACTTTGCAATATGATCGTGGCTGCTATCTCATCCACTAACGCCTTATTTTGGCGTTGTTTCTTTTTAAGCCCACCACTAAGCATAGCTGCATGTGCCATTTTTGAAGTGAAACGCTCGTCTTCACGCTCTATTTTTACATCAGGAAACAGTTCTTGTAATTGAACTGTGTACTTTCTCAACCATGGCCCTAACTCACTATCTGTATAATCCATTTGTTTAGGTTCACCTAAAACTATAGTTTCTACATCTTCCTTTTTAAGGTATTCTTGCAAAAAAGAGGTTAAATCACGTGTAGCAACCGTGGTAAGGCCAGATGCAATAATTTGCATAGGATCTGTCACCGCTATTCCAGTTCTTTTTTTACCGTAATCTATTGCTAGTAATCTTGCCATATATATTGCAAAAATAACCAAATCCATAAGGATGCCCTAATATGCTACCTGCAAAGTATCAATTCAAAGAGCTAGCTATTATATTTGTAAAAAAAAGAACACCATGGATCAATTGAGAAATGTTATAGAAAATGCGTGGGAAGATCGTTCCCTTTTAGAAAACAAAGTAACTAAAAGCGCTATAAGAGAAGTTGTAGACATGCTAGATCGCGGTACATTACGTGTTGCAGAGCCTACAGAAGATGGATGGCAAGTAAATGAATGGGTTAAAAAAGCCGTTGTACTTTACTTTCCTATTCAAAAAATGGAAACTATAGAATGTGCACCATTTGAATATCATGATAAAATACCTCTTAAAACAGGCTATGCAGAAAAAGGAATACGCGTTGTACCTAATGCAGTAGCTAGACATGGAGCTTACATTTCTAAGGGTGTTATCCTCATGCCATCTTATGTAAACATAGGTGCGCATGTAGAAGAAGGCACTATGGTAGATACATGGGCTACCGTAGGTAGTTGTGCTCAAATAGGTAAAAATGTACACTTAAGTGGTGGTGTAGGAATAGGTGGTGTTTTAGAACCTCTACAAGCAGCTCCAGTAATTATAGAAGACGGTGCATTTATAGGCTCTCGTTGTATAGTTGTAGAAGGCGTACACGTAGAAAAAGAAGCTGTTCTAGGTGCAAATGTTGTTCTTACTATGAGTACTAAAATAATAGACGTTACTGGTGATGAGCCTGTAGAGATGAAAGGTCGTGTACCTGCACGTTCTGTTGTGATACCTGGTAGTTATACTAAAAAATTTGCTGCAGGTGAGTTTCAAGTACCTTGTGCTTTAATCATAGGTAGACGTAAAGAAAGCACTAACAAAAAGACCTCATTAAATGATGCTTTACGTGAATATAATGTAGCCGTTTAGTGCATATATTACTCATTCAATATCAAATGCTAGGTGATGTACTTACCAGTACCATTATCGCACAACAGCTCAAGATCACGTATCCTGATGCTCAAATCGATTACCTCATCATCGCACATGCCGATGCTCTAGTGGCACATCACCCAGCTATTGATAATTTGATAAAAGTAACCAAGTCAGATTTTGAGAAAATGAGTTTTATAATCTCGCTTTCGCGAAAGCTGAAACACAAAAAATACGACCTTCTCATAGATGCTTATGGAAAAAATAATAGCGCTGTGCTATCTCTTTTATCTAGAGCAAAACAAAGAATAGGCTATAAAAAGTGGTTCTCTAGACTAGCTTATACAGATGCCGTAAAAAATAATCCAGACACCTCTATTTATAAAACTGGTATCGCACTAGGCAGCCGCATGTTGCTTACCACACCTATAACTAGCGATGTGCAATGGCATTTAAAACCTAAGATATACCTCACACCAGCTGAGAAAAAAGAAGGTGAACAATGGCTTTTAGAGTCTGGAATAGATCTTAAAAAACCACTTACTATGGTGAGTGTTTTAGGAAGTAGTGCAAATAAGACTTTACCATTTACCTCCATGGCAAAGGTGCTCGATAATTTTGTAAACCAGACTGGCTCACAATTACTTTTTAATTACATACCTAGTCAGAAAAAGGATGCGCTAGCTATATATAATGCCTGCTCCATCACTACTCAAAAACACATCTTTATAGATGCATTTGCACCTAGTATTAGAGATTTTCTAAAAGTACTGTCGCACTGCACAAGTATAATAGGTAATGAAGGTGGTGCTATTAATATGGGTAAAGCACTAGATATACCCACGTTTGCTATATTCAGCCCATGGATTAATAAAGCATCATGGAATGTTAGTGAAGATGGTAAAAAACACATCTCTGTACATTTACAAGATTATTTACCAGAACTATATAAAGACTCCTCTCCTAAGAACATGAAGTCTAGAGCCATGGAATTATACCAGCAATTTGATGCCGAGTTGATGTTTCCCGATCTAGCAAAATTTGTTAGAGAGAATTATTAATTAATAATAGTTTTTAAAAACTACTTACTTTCCTTCACAATTCCATAAGGCGTATAATCCTTTTTCTCGCCTCTTGTAGCTTTTCTTATTGCTTTGTTTTTATCAATAGATTCTTGGTTCTTATAACCACGAGCGTGATCTAAGTGTAAACAGATGGCACTATAACGTATTTGCTTTGATTTGATACCTAAATTGAATAATCGCTCACCCAATTCTCTATCCTGACCACCATATTGCATGCGCTCATCAAATCCATTTACTTTTTTAAGATCTACCAGCCAGCCACTAGAATTATGCCCATTCCAACTAGCATTAGTCGGTGTTAGGTTTTCCATAATCTTTGCGGTAACAAATCCTGATGTTAGTTTTTGGTTCTTATAAGATGCAGGTAATCCATTACTTCTTAACCAGTTTGCATTAAAGCATCGTTGAGTAGCGATATCTTCTTCTGTAATATTTTGAGAAAGTTCTAATGGCAATTTATAATAACCGCCAGAAAGAAAATAACCATGCTCACGACGCTCGTAATGAATCTGTAAAAAATCTTCTCTCGCGATACAATCACCGTCAGACATTACTACATACTCTGCATTACAGGCAGATAAAGCTTTATTTAAAATCATACTTTTTTGAAAACCATTATCTTCATGCCATACATGTATGATTTTCTTAGAGCTTTTCTCACTGTATTTTTTTATAAATTCTTTAGTCTCATCATTTGACCCATCGTCTGCAATAACTATTTCAAACTGCCTAAATATTTGATGCTCATAACTCCACAAGGTTTTTTCTAACCATGGAATAGAGTTATATGTACTTATTATTACCGATATAGATGGATCTTTAATCATAAAATGAAAATAGTATTCTGATTTTTTACAAATTTAATCATATAAGATGGGTTATTAAGATAACAAAGTTATTTTTGCTACTGTTTGATTTTTATCTTGTAGATTAGTCACCACATGCCAAAATATCCAATAACAGCCATAATACCTGCTTATAACGAAGCCCACAACATTGTTGAAGTGCTTAAAAGTGTAAGTTTTTGTAACGAAGTCATATTAGTAGACAGTAACAGTACTGATAATACTGTAGAACTGGCACAGCCCTATTTTGATAAATTACTTTCTAGGGAATATATTCACAGTGCTTCTCAAAAGAACTGGGCCATACCGCAAGCAACTAACGAGTGGATTTTACTTGTAGATGCAGACGAAAGGGTCACACCTGCCTTAAAAGAAGAAATCATTAACCTTTTACCTAATCTAGAGACTAACGGTCACACAGGCTACTGGATGGGTAGACGCAATTTCTTTATGGGTAAACAGGTACGTTACAGCGGCTGGAAAAACGATAAAGTAATACGCCTTTTTCAAAAATCTAAATGTAAATACGTTGATAAACACGTACATTCTGAAATAGAAACAAATGGATCTCTAGGCTGGCTAGACAACAAGCTCTTGCATTATAAATATGTAAACATAGATCACCATGTAAATAAACTACAGCGTTATGCTAGTTTACAAGCAAGAGATTTTGATAAAAAAGTAGGCAAGATCACCTTGTTCCATGTGGTGGTTAAACCATTTTGGGGATTTTTTAAACACTACATCATTCAACTAGGTTTTCTAGATGGATTTGTAGGTTTTACCATTGCATACCTAAGAAGTTATGGAATCTTTATGAGATATGTAAAACTATGGCTACTGCGTAGGGGTATAAATTAAGCTAGTAATTTTTCTATCTTACTTTCAGATAACTGATAATGGACGCAAATTTGCTCCCATTGTACTCGATTAAAATCTTGTCCTTTATTCACTTTTTTCAATGCTACAAACTGAGTACCTAAAATAGGAATAGGAACTTCTGGCCTAGAGTTGTTTTGTAATGAGGTTGTCCCATTTAAAATAGCCATTGCTTTAAACCAAAGATCATCTGCCTTAGGAGCTAATTTTGTAAAAAGTTCAACATTTTGAACATCCTTATGCAAGCTACCTGCAGGATATAAAACACAAAAAGCACCTACTGGCATATTATGAGGACTCTGTGCTGGTGGATCTACTACAAAAGGCCATTTACTATAAGAATTTACATGACCATCTAAATAAGTCATTTTACGACACCTGTTTCCTATAACTTGGTCTGGAAATTTAAGATGTTCTTCAAAAATAAGCTTAAGTGTATTTGGTTGATAAATAACATCATCATCACAAGTGATTATAGCCTTATCTGGAAATGCCTCTATGCTATGAATCAATTTTCTATGAGAAAAACCATAAGCAGAATATCGTATCTCAAAAAGATCTCCTTCTAATTTTGCAAGCCTTTTAGGTATTTGATTTTTAAGGTCTTCTTTGAGCCATAAAATAATCTTCTCTGGCAAATACTCTTGTTGCATCATACTGCGTATAGTAATGTGCAATGTTCTCAATCTAGTCGGTATAGAAGTTAAAGACACTATCACAGGTATTCTCTTTTCTGGATTAGTGGCTAGCCTAGACCTCGGTATCAGCACCATCTTTAGACTCGTGCTTATGGACTTAGGAATTTCAGATAACTTCATGATTTAAAAATACCTTTAATTTTCTTCTTCATGCGTTTCTTTCTGTGAAATGCTTCTTGAAACTGCTGTGTATACTTCCACATAGTTTCTATAGTAGTCTGTGGATCTTGCTTAGAAAGTAAAGCGTACTCTGCTCCCATGACTTCATACATCTCTTTTTTAGGAGATAAACGTTCAAAGTTTTTTAATCTATCCTCATATGGGATATCATAAAACTTCATCCTATTCAAATCTACCAAAGAAAACGTATAATTATCTCCTTCTTTTTTTATTAAAGTATTTCCTGGAGAGTGATCTAAAAAATAAATACCGGCTTCATGCATGTCGTACATGAATTTTGAAAATTGCTTTAAGATATTCTCTTTATCCTGTAATTGATCATCATTTATAATCTCGCGATAGGTAAAATCATGATTTGCATAGGCGCTTACATAATAACTTTCATGCAGTCCTAGAGCTGTTAATTGTTCTAGAAAAGCAATAGGCGATGGAGTACCTATACCGTGTTGTTCTAGATACTGTGCATTGTAATAAGATCTAGCGGCCTTAGATTTTCTAAAAAATCGATACGCTATTTTATTAATAAAATTAGGCGTTCTAAAAGACTTTACTACCAGTTTCTCACCTTGGTACGTGACTATTTTAATCTTATTACGATCATCTCCTAACTGTTGAGTAGATTGATGAAATAGATCGAGTATTTCTTGAAACCGCTTTCGCGAAAGCGTGCCACTAACAAATTTTTCTCTACTCATTTTATTTTCCATCTATTTACAGACCGCAAAGAAACGGAAAAAACTATCAAATGAATAGAATTACTTAATATTGCAGTGTACAACTTTATTTATCTCTATGTCTTTAAAATGTTCTCTTGTTACTCCTACGTATAACTGGCCACATGCGCTAGAATTACTACTATTGAGTGTTAAAAGACAAAGTATGTTACCTAACGAGGTCATTATTGCAGACGATGGCTCTACAGTAGCTACACGCGAGCTTATTGAAAAATATCAAAAAGATTTTCCCGTACCGCTTATCCATGTCTGGCATGAAGATCACGGAAATCAAAAGCCTGCTATCATGAATAAGGCTATTGCCAGAGCTACTTATGATTACATTCTAGAGATAGATGGAGATATTATTTTACATAAAGACTTTGTAAAAGACCACCTTTCTATGGCTGAAGAAGGTGTTTACCTATTCGGTAGTCGTGTAAATATTCAGGAAAGCCATTTAGAAAAGTTATTTAAAAACAAACAAATAGATTTTAATTACTTCTCAAAAGGCATCAAAAAACGCAATAGAACATTGCGCATTCCTTTACTAGCAAATAGCGCAAAGAAAGAAACTAAAAGATCTAAAAAATTAAGAGGTTGCAACATGTCCTTTTGGCGCAAAGACTTTATAGCTGTAAATGGTTTTAATGAAGAACTAGTAGGCTGGGGAATCGACGACAGTGAACTTATACAACGCATGATTAACAATGGTGTTTTAGGTAAACGTATCAAACATAAAGGTATCGTATATCACGTATATCACAAAGAGCAAGATAAAAGCCAGGTCCATTTAAATCTAGAAATAGAAAAACAAATGGAAAACTCTGGAAATACTTATGCCCAGAAAGGTGTCGATCAATATCTTTAAACCTTTACCTTTTTTGAACAACTTGTTTGCATCGCAAAGATTGATCTAGAGAACCTCCTTTAAATAATGCGATGAACATTTTTCTTTTTTTGGCACTAAAAATCCCACCTAGGAAAAACTTAATCGTGTAAAAATTAAGCAGTAAACAATAAGCTAAACGACCATGGTGTTTTTTAGTCAAATAAAGTAGCGACAGTTTTTGCTCTATTTTTATGTTGACATTCTTCTCCGTAGACTTACCCTGATAATGAATGTATTGCTGGTTAGGATAATGATATGTCTTCTCTCCTAGTCTTTTCAATAATCTTGTAGATAAATCGCTTTCTTCATAATAAAGAAACAAAGCTGTATCAAAACCTCCCACTGTATCAAAAGAACTGGCTTTTACAAACATAAAACTACCTGGCACATAACCACAGGCCACAGGCTCTGTATATGTTTTTTTACGTTTCGGATATTTAGTAACATTAATCCATTCTAAAAAATCTCTTTTTAATAGCTGTCTAGCAGGTGTAGCAAGATGGTCTAATGACGATATCCTGTCACCATGTTCACTCATCATTTGAGGACCACATATACCAGCATCTGGAGTACTATCCATAAATGCTTTTAAATCATGTAATGTATTCTCTTGAGTAAAAAGAGTATCATTATTTATGAATGCATAATACTTAGATGGTGCGGCAAAGTTAACTCCTAACATATTCCCTGCACCGAAACCTGTATTAACCCTACTGCGATATAACCGTATCTTATCAGACTTTGATAAATCTAGAGAATTTTTAAGTATTTCATAATCCTCATATTTAGATCCATTATCCACGACCACAATTTCATAAGTAACCGTGTCAGTCGTTTTTTCAAGCAACGATTTTATGGCATTTAACGTGTATGACGCGCTATTGTAGTTTACATAAACACAGCTTATATCTAGCATTGATCTTTAAGATTTAGCTTTCAAAGTTAACCGATCATAGTTTAACAAGAAACAATAGAATGAAGTTGACATAAAAAAGCTACTAATACAGCTAGAAAACTTAATTTTGCAAACCATGGGAAGAAGTGATAGAAGTAGAAATAGAAGAGACCAAGTAAGAGGTCGTAAACCTAGTAAGGATAAGCAAATAGAGGTAGAATTACCTCGTGAGGCTATTAACCTAGCTGTAACGGCTCTTAAAAAAGGTCAGACTCTTATTTACCCAACAGACACCATTTATGGTTTGGGCTGTGACGCTAGTAATTATGACGCAGTAGAAAAAATATTTGAAATTAAAGAACGTGATAAATCTAAATCTTTACTAGTTCTAGTAGATAGCTTTCAAATGTTAGAATCTATTATTGAAGATGTACCTGATATGGCTTGGGAGGTTCTTAAGGTGAATAAAAAGCCTCTTACTATCGTATTCGACAGGCCTAAAAACGTAGCAGAAAACGTAGTAGCTCAAGACAACACACTAGCCGTAAGAGTTACTAACGATCCATTGTGTAGGTCTATCATTAAGAAATTACGCAAACCTATCGTTTCTACCAGTGCAAACTTAAGTGGCTCACCTTCTCCAGTTAACTTTACAGATATTCATCCAGATTTAATTGCAAGAGTAGACCATGTAATGGACTTACCTCTTGTTCATAAAAATATCAAACCATCTTCTATTATGAAGATCTCTAGTAATGGAGTTATTAAAATTATACGCGAGTAAGAATGGATCAAAAAACACATTACCCTGAAGCCATTCAAGAAAACGTTTTTAGAACTTTAAGTCAGGCAGCAGAAGAACTAGAATTACCAGCATATGTAATAGGTGGATATGTAAGAGATTTCTTCCTTAAACGCAGTCAGAAAAAAGACATAGATGTAGTAGCCGTAGGAAGCGGTATTACACTAGCTCGCAAAGTAGAAGAACTATTACCACACAGCACCAAAGTAAGTGTCTTTAAAAACTACGGCACCGCCATGGTTAAAACAGACGATCTAGAATTAGAATTTGTAGGTGCAAGAAAAGAAAGTTATGATCGAGGCAGTCGCAATCCTGTTGTAGAAGATGGCACCCTAGAAGATGATCAAAACCGTCGTGATTTTACCATTAACGCAATGGCTTTTTCTCTTAATAGAAAAAACTACGGCGCTTTATTAGATCCTTTTAATGGCATCAATGATCTAGAGAATAAGATTATACGCACACCATTAGATCCTGACATTACTTATAGTGATGACCCATTAAGAATGCTACGCGCTATTAGATTTGCATCTCAATTAGGTTTTAGGATAGAATCTAAATCTTTTGAAAGTATAAAACGCAATGCACATAGAATTGAAATTATATCAAAAGAGCGTATCGTTACAGAGATTAACAAAATCATGTTGTGTAAAGAACCATCATTAGGTTTTCTATTACTTCAAAAGACTGGCTTGCTTAGATTAATAATGCCAGAACTCACTGCCTTAAAAGGTATTGAAGAAGTAGAAGGACAAAAACACAAAGACAACTTCTATCACACACTAGAAGTAGTAGATAACATATCACGCAATACAGAAGACCTGTGGTTGCGCTGGGCAGCACTACTTCATGACATAGGTAAAGCACCTACCAAGAGATTTAGTAAAAAGGTAGGTTGGACTTTTCATGGACACGAGTTCAAGGGAGCAAAAATGGTTTTCCATCTTTTCAAAAGATTAAAAATGCCGTTAAATGATAAGATGAAATTTGTGCAGCAAATGGTGCGCATGTCCTCCCGACCTATAGCCGTTATTGACGAGAGCGCTACAGACAGCGCTGTGAGAAGACTAGTACACGATGCTGGCGAGCATATAGAAGATTTAATGATTCTATGTGAGGCAGATATTACCACTAAAAATCCTAGGCGTTTTAAACAGTATCACGCAAACTTTCAACAGGTGCGCGATAAAATAGTCGAGGTAGAAGAACGCGATCATGTACGCAATTTTCAACCACCAGTTACTGGAGAAGAAATCATGCTAGCCTTTGACCTGAAACCTTGTAAAGAAATAGGAATCATTAAAACCGCTATTAAAGACTCTATCCTCGATGGCGTGATTCCTAACGAGCACGATGCAGCATATCAATTTATGCTCGAAAAAGGAAAAAGCCTGGGTTTAACACTTAAAAAATAAATTTATTTTAAGACCTACAGATTTTTAAATCACTATATTTAAGTGTTTTAAAACTAACAATCATGAAAGCATCAAAAATAGCATCGTTTATAATTTGTTTATTTATTAGTGCTTTCATGTTTGCGCAACACAATTTATTGCAAGATATACCAGTAAAAAAAGATTCGTGCGACGTTAATTTTAAATCCAGTATTACAACTAGTGATTTAGAATTATTTGCAAAATGCATTAGCGATAAGTCTTCTATAGAAGTAGCGCAATCTACACTACTAACAGACCAAATAAATTTTAAAAAACTACCACTTTTATTAGTGAGTGAAGAGTTCCCTACCGTTCAAAATATCAATTCAGATGCTTTCATAGAATTAGGAAATTACAACTCTACTTTCATAAATATGAAAACAAACAACCTTGCTCTTTTTGAAGCAGGTCGTAATTCTATATTAAGTTCTGGTTATAGTAATTATTCTACAGCACCACAGTTTTAATTTGTTGCTACTTTTGTTAAATTGTATCCTTAAAAAAATTTCACAACTACTTACACCCAAATCAACATAGCTTTTCCTTTCTTATAAGTCCATAAGGCAGATTCATCAATCGTTCTATACATAAAACTCATTAAAACAGTAGATTTACAATAACCTAAAAGCTAATCTTGAAAGTTGTTATTTTTTTATTTTTTATTCTGTGTAATTTATCTACGGCACAACAACCTGTATCTATTCATTTAACAGAAAAGGATGGCTTACCAGACAAGGAATTTTATGGTGTTATTGAAGATAGTAAAGGTTTTCTATGGTTTGCAGGTAATAAAGGACTTACCAGGTTTGACGGTGAAAATTACAAGACCTTTTCTCATCCTGAGAAGCGTGGTTTATCTGTTTTTGAAATTCATGTAGATCAGCAAGATCGCATATGGTGCGTCAACATTTCTGGACAGATTTTTTATGTACAAAACGATGAGATGGTGCTCTTTAAAGATTTGCAAAACGATCTTAAAGGAAACTTACCTGAACTTGCTATTTATGATCACCAGCTAGTAGTGAGTTCTTATCTTTTTGTAAGGGTATTTGATTTAAAGACAAACTTTGAAATTAAAGAAATAAAAAACACTAATACAGATATAGCTCTCAAACCTCTTATAACTGAGGATAAAGTAGTATTTACCTATCGCAACGATTTGTATACTCTAGGAAACAACAAACCTCAACTATGGTGCAACCTTCCTAAAGATCTAAAAGCGTTCAACAGAGCTCGTGATGTCATTGATTTAACTACCTACATAGGCAAGGATAGAACCCTAATAATTTATCAAAACAACAATCAAGAAAAATTCATAGAACTCCTGGACCACAATACATGGAAACAAATCTCAGTACCTGATGTGCTGGATGGAGTAAGAATCATCCAAGTCAAAAAAATAGCAGACGACATATGGGTGTGTACATCAAAAGGTGTTTTACTTATGCAATTAATAGATGATGTTCTTATCTATAAAAACACATTGCTAGATGATGTATTCTCTACTGATATTATAAAAGATCGTGATGATAATCACTGGGTCACGACTACTTCTAACGGTATATTTGTGTTGCCTAATATCCATATAGAAACTATAAAATTACCTGAGAACACAGGAGATTCTAGAGTTCTTGAAACAAATGGAAATGAAACACTCTATATAGGAACCTCTACTGGAGCTGCCTTTCAATATGACTTAGAACACAAATCTTTAGAGCAATTAAACATTAATGGGACTAGAGCCGTTAGTGAGATTATTTACGATCCCTATAGAGAACAAAAAAGCTTTCTTCAGGATATTGAAGTTACCACCTTAGGTAAAAACAACTCCATTGTATCAAATCTTATAAATTTTTCCACGGTTAAAAAAGGGCACGTCATTTCTCCTGATAGTATTATGATTGTAAGTTCTAACAGCGCTAACGTTGTCAACTACAAAGCTCAAGAAAGGGACAATAATGAGTATACTATTAATATACTAAAAAGAGGTTACACTTGTTATTATGATCCAATTACCCAAGACAAATATTTTGCCATGATAGATGAATTCCTTAAGATTAATTCTAATGGGAAACGCACACTCTTAAAAGATAAAAATAGAGGCAGTATAATCACTGGATCGATAGATATGGATAATAGAAGCCATTTATGGGCTGCTACATTCAATAATGGTTTATTTGAGTTTAAAAACGATGAGGTAATAAAAAAATGGTCTGAAGAAGATGGGTTGTTATCTAACAATATTAATAAAATCAAAGCCGACGGTGATTTTCTATGGATTACAACAGATAGAGGAATCCAGAGACTATCCTTAAAAAACAACACTTTTAAAAACCTCACAAAACAAGATGGAATACCTTCATATTCCATTAATGATATAAAGATTATAAATAACTATGTTCTCTTTGCCAGTAATGCTGGTGTTTTCAAAATAGACAGAGAACTTACCTTCAAAAACTTTAACCCTATCGAAGTATATTTTACCGCGGTAGAAATTAATAATAAAAAAGTAGCCCTTCAATCCAGCTACCAGTTACCGCAGGAAGAAAGTCAGTTTCAAATCACGTTCAATTCAAATGGTTTGCGCGCTATGACCAGTGGTAATTATGAGTACCGCCTTTCTGGTCTTTTTGAACAATGGAAACGCATACCTAAAGGAACAAATAACATCAACTTTACTACCATACCACAAGGTAATTACACACTGCAATTAAGAGCCGTGGATACTGACGGTAAAACGAGCGATCTTGAAGAAGTAATGTTAGAAGTAACACTGCCTTTTTATAAGGAAAATTGGTTCTGGATCGCAGTAATGTTACTCTCCATTACAGGAATTGTATTTTATTATAGATGGAAATTACGCTTTCGCGAAAGCGAGAAAAACAGACAACTCCTCACTCTACAAAAGGAGAAGGAAATGGTCAACCTCAAACTAGAGAATCTGCGCTCTCAGATGAATCCGCATTTTGTCTTTAACGCACTTAATTCCATTCAAGAATACATTTTGAAAAATCAGCGAGAAATGGCTGGAGATTACCTTGGGAAATTTGCTGATTTAATAAGAACTTACCTGGATCATAGCGTTAAAGGACGCATTACCTTACAAGAGGAAATAGATAGTCTCAACATGTATCTAGAACTGGAGCAATTACGTTTTGAAGAACGCCTGCAGTATACTATCGTCATAAATATGGAAGAACAACCAGATCATTTTCTCATTCCTACGATGTTGATACAGCCCTATGTAGAAAATGCGCTCAAACATGGATTACTTCATATAGAAGGAGAACGTTTATTGACTATTAAATTTACTCAAGATCTAGAACAGCACCGCATTATTTGCACAGTAGATGATAATGGAGTAGGCCGTGAGAAGTCAAAGGAAATTCAATCCAAAAGAATAAAACTTCATAAATCATTTGCTACAAAAGCGACTGATGACCGCATTTCTTTACTCAACTACGTACTAGAGAAAGAGGCTAGCATAGAAACCACCGATAAATTTAATGGCGATAAAGCGACTGGAACGCTAGTTACCATTAAAATACCATATACCACAGAAGAATGAAAGCAATAATCATAGACGACGAGCCTAAAGCAAGAGAAGTTCTTAAAATTTTACTGAAAGATCATTGTCCAGAAGTGACCGAAATTTCTAATGCACCCAATTTACTACAAGGTGTTGAACTTATAAAAAATGAACTACCTGATCTCGTATTTCTAGATATAGAAATGCCACAACATAGCGGTCTAGAAATAACCGAGTTTATAGATAAGAATCATTTTAATTTTGAAATTATCTTCACCACAGCATATAGCGACTATGCGATACAAGCTTTTCAATTAAACGCGATAGATTATTTACTCAAACCACTGCGTCCAGAAAAATTAAAACAAGCGCTCAAAAGAGTGATAGAATTAAGAGGTAAAACTCAACTTACCGAGCGACTTCTTGAATTAAAGAACAGCTTTAAAGAAGCAAATTTTTCTAAAATAGCACTACCCTATTCTGATGGGATTAAGTTTGTAGAATTTGATAATATCATTGCCATAAAAGCAGACGGTATGTATACAGAATTTCATCTAATAGGTAAAGAGAAAATTTTAGTAAGTAAACCTCTCAAGCATTTTACAGATATACTCGACAGCTTAAAGACGTTCTATAAACCACATCGCTCGTACCTCATTAATTTAAGACACATAAAAGAATATGTGCGCAAAGATGGCGGTTACATACTCATGGAAGGCGATCTAGATATACTCATCTCTAAGGATAAAAGAGAAGAGTTTCTCACTATTGTACAGAGTATTTAGTTTTCAGCCTCAGTTTTCGGCTGGTCGGTCGTCATTAATACTTGTTTCTTGACTCCTGTTTTCTTTTGATTTTGAAAAAGCATTTATAAGTTGAAAACGCACCTTCATAAGTTCATATAAAAACCGACCGCCATCTCACTGCAACTTTGCGATTGTAAACTAATTAAAACTTACAATCATGAAATACATTATTTTAATTATTACTGCACTAGTAACTTCAAACGCATTTGCACAGAAAACATTTTTTGAAAACATTAAAGCAAAAGGTGAAAACCCAGTCTATATAGAATACCCAGGCGTTTCTACAGATAACAAAGGAGAACAAATGGTAGACCTTAGCCAGGAAAGAGTAGGCCAGTATAACGAGCCACGAGAAGTTATTGTAAAATTGTTAAAGCATGAAGGTATCGACTCTGGAATTGCTATTATTGATAAAAATGATACTGACGAAAAAGGAAGCCAGTATATAGCAGATTTTACAAAAAACAGACACACGTTCACTGGGTTTCCTAACACATATATCGTTTATGAAAATGTGTTTAATGAAGGTTATGTAGCTATAGGCAACTATATATTTTTTATAGATCACTTTAACAGCCGTACAGAATTTGGTGACATAAACAGAGTTTATGTGTTAAAGGGTACAACACCAGATGGCGAAGCAAGTTCAAAAACTAAAAAAAAGAAAAGTGGCTTTGGTAAATTTTTAAACAAAGCAAAAAATATTGCTTTAAATAATAGTGCAGGACCAGATCCTAGAAAAGCACCAGAATATAAAGCCATATCTAAAGAAAATGTACGTGAAATGATAAGCGATTATTTAACCGCTATGCGTGAAAAACAAATCGCCTATACGCTAACATCTAAAGACGAAGCAGATTTAGCTACTATGCAAAAAGAGGCAGACGCTTACAGTAAATACATTAAAGACAAGAACAATGCCTATTGGAATAGTCCTGAAGGTCAGAAAACTCTTAGAGGTTGGAAATTAGCAGACGAGCATAAATCAAGTTGTAGGTTAACAGCATCTAGCTGCACAAATATTTTTCATTAAACAACAAAACAAATTTTCATCTAGTTCTAAAGCTTTTAGTTGAACACAAGAGATTAAATATTTTTTAGGGGAAGTCTATTTAGGACTTCCCTTTTTTATTTAGACTCAAAATTTAATTGGTCTGAAATACTTATCGATCCAGCTACCTCAAGAATTCTTTTGCGTGGCTTGTTTGAAAAAATTATAAATCCTATAACGTGAAGGGGTTACTACACCTTATAATCCTTGAGGCCGTTGCAAGGTGTTGCTTAATTTCTGAATATTTCGAGTCTTTAGTATAAGGAATTAATAAAGCACCCAACCTTAGCCGGTAGTATTTGCTATATACGTTCTCATAAGATGAACCGTACCTCATTATACAAATCTATAGGCAACCCTGTATAAATGTTTTAAAACAAAATATAAAAACAAAGCCGAGTTCAGCTTATACCTGCAACTAATCAAGTTGATTTTAATTTTTTAATAGGCAAAAGATCTCCATTTTTTTTAACCTATCGATTGTTTATCATTTTTTCTATTTCGGCAATTCTTTTCGCAAAATTATCATTTATCAATCATCTATGAATACTTAATTCTAGATCTCTGTCTTTCATTTTAAGCTTAAAATAACTCTTCATAAGTTGAAAACACACCTTCATAAATTCTTATAAAAATCAACTGGCATCTTATTGCAAATTTGTGATTGTAAATCAACTAATAATTACAATCATGAAAAAAACATTACCTTTTTTAATTATCGCTTTTCTGTTTACGATGAGTGCAAATGCTCAAATCCCCACAGGACAATTATGGGATTTTACATTTACTAACGGAAGTCTAGTGAATCAAGTAACACCTGGAACTGCAGATCTTACTACAAATAATCAAACTGCGGTCTCAGTAATAGACAGAGTTGGTACAGCAAACACTGCATACCAAATGAATTCCGATTACTTTATCAATACACGACAAGGTTCGACCGTTAATAATCAAGAAATTTCTATGAGCTTCTGGATGAAAGTAGACCTCGCAGACCTTGCAGCAAATACAACACAGATTTTTTTAATAGGAGGAAGCTCTGGCTTCTTGAATATAAGAATAAATAATAGCGACAGTTCTAATCCTGGCAGGTTTGAATATTATGCAAGAGGAAGCGTTAACGGAATTCAAAAAAATGGTTTTGCCACTACAAGTATTCCCAGTTTGACTGATGACACATGGCATCATGTTGCATTAGTAAGCGAGGTTAACGGTAACACCATAGAATTTGATACTTATGTAGACGGTGTTTTACAATCATACCCATCTGTAGTTTCGCTTAATAGTACAGCTGGAGCAGCACCACAATTTATAACAGATCCTCGATTAATAGTTGCACCACAAGGAGCATTTCCAGGATCTCTTGATGACATTAGATATTACGAGCGTGCACTTACAAGTGTTGAGGTTACAGCACTAGCTTCAGAAAATTCACCTATAGTTCAACCACCACTCTATGTAGATGCTAATGCTACCGGAGCAAATGATGGATCTAGTTGGGCAAATGCTTATATAAAGTTGCAAGATGCACTTGATAATGCTAACACTGTAGATGTATGGGTAGCAGCAGGAACGTATAAACCTTTAGCTGGTGTAAGCGAATCCTTTACAGTAAATAACACTAAGAATATTTATGGAGGATTTAATGGAACTGAAACTACTCTTGCTGAACGTGATTTTATAACAAACATCACTAGATTATCTGGCGACCAGCAAAATAATGACACTGCTATTCCAGCTTTTAACGCCGCCGACAGGTCTGACAACAATCGTGTAATTTTAAAAGTCTATGCTTCAAATACGGTAATAGACGGTATATACATAAGCGGTGGACATGCAAATGTAAATGCTAATCAAAATGGAGCTGGTGCCCTTATCAATAAGTCTACAACGATCAACAATTGTGTATTTGAAAACAATATTTCCTATGGTCATGGTACAATTACGGTAAATTCATCGCCTAGTGGCTCTGCTTTTCTAAGTCAGAATAATATCATTAAAAACAACCTTACTGGTGGAGTTTGTGCATTTTATGATAATATTTCTATTGATGGTTCAGTGCGATTTGTAAATACATTGATAGTGGATAACACGTCATTAACAAACAGCATATTTGGACAGAGTTCAACAGGTGTTGTATGGATCAATCCTAATAGTCAAAATGGAACGGCGGTAAATATGCAATTTCTAAATTCAGTAGTCGCAAATAACACTTATTCATCTCCTAATTCTGGAAATGGTAATGCAAATATTAGAACTTACAGCGATCAGCTTACTGCATCATATAGTTATTACAATTGTATTTTTTATGGTAATAGTGTAACCACACCACTGTTCAATGATGGACCGAGAAATTTTGATCTAAAAAATTCATTATCAGATAATGGATACGGTATATCTGGAATTAATATGATTACAGGTGACCCACTTTTTGTCGATCCTGCAAATGGAGATTACAGTCTGCAAAGTACTTCTCCGAGTGTGGATACCGGATTAAGCAGCCTTTATAATAACCAATGGTTACAATACGACCTAACTGGTAACAATCGTATCGCAGGAAGCTCGATAGACATGGGTGCATACGAGTTCGGAGCAACCGCAGGAATCAATGATGTAGAACAACTCTCTATGAGCTTATATCCCAATCCAGTAACAAACATTATAAATATCATTGTTAAAAATAACGCTTTCGCTAAAGCAGAAGTATATAACCTACAAGGGCAACAAATATTGATTTCTCAAACAGAAGAAGTTAATGTTCAAGACCTAAAAACAGGAATGTATATCATTAAAGTAACGACAGAAACTGGAGAAATAGCAACAAAGCAGTTTATCAAAAAATAAAATATGATGAGGCTATGGTTTATTGGAATTTTCCATAGTTGTAATTAAGGGGAAATCTGAATTGATTTTAGATTTTTTAAAATGAATCGAGTTACAGCAATGTAACTCGATTTTTTTTGCTCAATCCTTTTTCATTATCTATCTTTAAAACTATGAATAAATGGGTCTCTTTTATTATTATTTGTTGCGCATGCTCCATTAATTATGGACAGGAATTAAATAATGATAACCTTCAAGGTTTCAATCTTTTTTTAATGCCAGAGCATCAAATCAATATTACTTTGAGTCTAGACAGCAATAATATAGTTAATCCTAACACAGGTTTTTCTATAACTCCTGGAGTAAAAACCATCGATATGGTTTCCATTTATAATGAATCACAGTCCATAGAGTCTAAGCCTTATACACCTAATGCAAACACAGATTTTGGCAGATTAAGATTTAAAAAAGACCGCAAGGCTGTAAATGTGTATTTAGAAAACGATCGATTTGCTAGAAAATTTAAGTCTAGTAATCCTGCCTTTTTTGAAGCCAATAGAAACACCGGATTACATAGATCTTATAATCCGTTATCGGTTTATAATAATCGCTGGTAATATTGCAAACAACCCATTATCCATCACATTCTCAAATCAATAAATTAATATTTATATAAAGAGTTTTTGAAAAATTCCGCTTTCGCGAAAGCGGAATCAAACTATCTTTACACAACAAAAAAAAGCCATGAAGAAGCAAGAAATCATAGAACGTTTCATAAGTTACATCACCATCGATACGGAGTCAGACCCTAATAGTGACACAACTCCTAGTAGTGAAAAGCAGTGGGATCTTGCACGCAAATTACATCAAGAGCTTATAGATATGGGAATGAGCGATGTGACTATAGATGAGAATGCATATATAATGGCTACTCTACCATCAAATGTAGAACATGAAACGGCTACTATAGGTTTTATCTCGCACTTTGATAGTACTCCAGATTTTACAGGTAAGGACGTTAAACCTCAAATTATAGAAAAATATGATGGTGGTGATATTCCTTTAAAAGGATCTGATCTTGTTTTATCTCCAGAATATTTTGACGATTTAAAACAATACAAAGGACAGACCATTATTACAACAGATGGTACTACTCTACTGGCGGCAGATGATAAAGCTGGAATTACCGAAATAATGACTGCAATGAAGCACATGCTGGACAATCCAGAAATTAAACACGGTGCTATTAAGGTAGGTTTTACACCAGATGAAGAAATAGGTCGCGGTGCACATAAATTTGATGTAGAGAAATTTGGTGCTGACTGGGCTTACACAATGGATGGTAGTCAGATAGGAGAACTAGAATATGAAAATTTTAATGCTGCTGGCGCGGTAGTAACTTTTTATGGTAAAATAGTTCACCCAGGATATGCCAAAGGAAAAATGATCAACTCCATGTATGTAGCTCAGGAATTTATCGATTCTTTACCTAGAATGGAAACTCCAGAACATACAGAGGAATACCAAGGATTCTTTCACCTGCATAATATGAAAGGAGCGGTAGAAAAATCAGAATTACAGTACATCATTAGAGATCACAATAAAGAACATTTTGAAGCACGTAAAGAAGTGATGCAAAACCTTGTAAACACTCTTAATGAGCAATATGATCGTGAGGCAGTAAGTATAGAAATCAAAGATCAATACTTCAACATGCGTGAGAAAGTAGAGCCAGTAATGCATATCGTAGATGTTGCAGAACAAGCAATGAAAGATCTAGGCATTACACCTCTTATTAAACCTATACGCGGTGGTACAGATGGATCTCAATTGAGTTATATGGGATTACCGTGTCCAAATATTTTTGCTGGTGGTCATAATTTCCATGGCCCTTATGAATATGTTCCTGTAGAGAGTATGATAAAAGCTACAGAGGTGATAGTAAGAATAGCAGAATTAGTAGCTGAAAAGAAATAAAAATGATCAAATATTCATTGGCCATAGTATTAACCCTTGGTCTATTTGCGGTAGCCATTGCTCAAGAAAAGAGCTGGCTAGATAACAATAGAAAAGTGGTAACCGATTCTACAGAAGCAGTCTTTTATCAAATTAAAGAAGCAGATGCATCTATAGGTTTAATAAAAGAGGAAACTTATTACAAGCAGAATGATCAGTTATTTTCAAAAGGTTATTTGGAAATAAGAACAGATTATAGAACTGGTACCTGGCAATGGTTTTACAATAATGGTAATAAGATGAGGCAACTTACCTATTCCAGTGGCCGAATAGTAGGTTATCAATCTGTTTATGATTCCACTGGAAACTTACTAGAAAACTATGCTTTGAGTAAATCTAGTGAAGAAGGTGTACCATGTTATTACAAATATAAAAAAGAGGTAGATGGTAGTGTCTCTATCAAAGATGGGAATGGGGTTTTTAATGGTCCATACAAAGGCGACAGTAAGGCAATAGATAGCCTGAGTGGCCATTACAAAAACCAAAAAGCTAGTGGTTTATGGAAAGCGTACAAAGACAATACCTTAGTATATGAAGAAATATACGAAGATGGGGTTCCCAAATCTGGAAAAAGCTATCACAATGGAAAAAGTTACACGTATGATTCCTATTCTCAAAGTGCTCAACCTTTGATGAATTCTAAAAAATTCATACGTAAGTTACAGATACACATAAATCATTATTATGATTTAATAGAACTCAATAAAAACGATTACAGCACTAACATGAGTATACTTTTCATGATCGATACAGAAGGTAATGTAAGTGATATTAAAATAAAGAATGGAATGGGTAAAGGACCTGATGAAATGGCAATTAGAGGTCTACGCAGTATGGATGTAAAATGGAAACCAGCTCAAGTAAGAGGCATACCAGTACAATCTTATGTCAAAATACCTTTTTCTATGGAGAGTAGAGAATGTAATGATTGTTAGACACATTAACACTTATTTTTTGGCATTTTTTAGATCATTTACGAGAATTCAACTCATTATTAAATTTGTGTATACAAATAAAATATATTGTAATCTAACGCAACCTTTAATTACATTATGTATCTAAAATAAAACTAAACCAATGAAAAAATTACTGCTTATAATAACTATCTTTTTTATCTCTACAAATTGTTTTGCTCAAGAAGGACAAAATGATGATCAAACAGATAGTCAGAAACGACTAGATAAATTCAATGAAGCTAAAAAGCATGAGGTAAGTCTAGATGTTGTTGCTGCTATAGCAGGCTTAGGTATTAATCCTAGATATGAATATGTATTAGGTAGATATTCTGGTGTAGGTGTAGATTTAAACATCGGTATTCTGGATAACGAAGATAAATTTGACTACTATGAAACCTTTAGTATTACACCTTATTACAGACAATACTTCTTTTCAAAAGAAGACTATGGTGCTAAAGGTTTTTACGGAGAAGGTTTTGTAAAAGTTTTTAGCTTTGAAGACGGATACTTTATTAGCGATTTTAATGGCGGTCGCAACGTAACAGAATCTTACACTGAAGCTGCGATAGGAGTCGGTATAGGATGGAAATGGGTAAGCGATAGCGGTTTTTTAATCGACGTAGGTTTTGGTATAGGTCGTAATTTCGGAATTGCGGATGACAGAAATGAAACTTTTGATCTACCAGAAGTAACTGGCCGTGGTGGCGTAAACTTTGGCTGGAGGTTTTAATCAGCTATCATTCACATATATCATTTCTAATAAAAGCGAACTTTACAGTTCGCTTTTATTATATTCAGTAAAACTATTCATTTAAGCATGCCACAACTTCTTTTAAAAACTCATATTAACGCTCCTATTGAACTGGTTTTTGATCTAGCTAGAAGTATAGACTTGCATATGTTATCGCTAGAACATACAAATGAAAAAGCCATTGCAGGAAGAACGACTGGTCTTGTAGAAAAGGGAGAAACTGTTACCTGGAGAGCAAAGCACTTAGGGTTTACTCAAGAACTGACTAGTTTAATTACAGATGTAGAACCGCACAATTATTTTGCAGACCAGCTGGTAAAAGGAGCCTTCAAGCATTTTAAACATGAACATTTTTTTGAGCAACAAGAAGATGGCTCTACACTCATGAAGGATATATTCAATTACACCTCACCATTAGGTATTCTAGGTAAACTAGCGGATACTCTATTTCTAAAAAACTATATGACGCGTCTTTTAGAACAACGCAATAAAACTTTAAAAGATGTCGCTGAAGATGGAAGATGGAAGATGGAAGGAGTTACCTGGAATGGATAAACACAAATAATTTAATTAAAACGAGACACAAAAAAAAACCCTTGATCTCTCAAGGGTTTTATAAATGAACATAAACTGTTCTTAATTTTCTTTAGTAATCACTGTCTCAGATAATTTCTTTGTCAGCTCTACAGATATTGCAGATCTTTCAAAAGTAATTTTACCAGCACCTGTTTCAATCAAAACGGTTCCTTTTTCAGGATTAATTTGATTTACTTTACCGTGTATACCGCTAGTAGTAATTACTTTGGTACCCACTTTAAGTGATTCTGCAAAAGTTTTTTCTTCTTTACGCTTTTGTGCTTGTGGTCGCATGATCAAAAAGTAGAACACTCCGATGATAAGCAGGTAAGGCGCAAAGTTTATAATGGTATTCATGTCCATAATAAAAAATCCTTATGCGTTAGGCGCGCCAGCCTTAGCCTTAGGATTTACAAAACCTTTAATACGGATAGACTCAGTACCAGATTCTGTATTTGCCTTAATAGTAACTGTTTTAGTCTGTGCGTTAGGCTTACCGTTAGTGTTAAATTTCACTAGCATAGTACCTTCAGCACCAGGAGCGATAGGCTCTTTAGACCAAGTAGGAACTGTACAACCACAAGATCCTTTTGCGTTTACAACGATAAGTGGAGCACTTCCTGTGTTTGTAAACTTATATTCATGCTCAACTACAGCACCTTCTTCTACAGTACCAAAATCAAATTCAGTTTCAGCAAAAGTCATTTCTGGATAGTCACCAGCAACTTCTTTACTTGCAGCTGCAGCAGTAAGGTTTGCTTCATCGATTGTTGCAGATTGTGCTTTTTCGTTACAGCTAGTTAAAGCCATTGTAGCTACAGCAGCTACCATCAAAACTAATTTTTTCATCATGTTTTATTTTAATAATTTCTAAAAAATGTAAAGCAAATGTAATTAAAAACATGTTTTAATCCAACGCTATTAACTTAACCTTACATTAAACCTCTTCCCATTTTATGTAGCTGATCATTTTTCTCAAATTCCTTGAGTAAATTATCTAGAATACCGTTGATAAAATTGGCACTTTTAGGAGTACTATAATCTTTAGCTATCTCAAGATATTCATTGATAGTAACCTTAACCGGTATGTCTGAGAAGTATAAAAACTCTGCTTGTGCCATCATAATCAGCACCATATCTATTTGAGCGATACGTTCTTTATCCCAGTTAGGTGTTTTACCTTCTATACGAGCAGATAGTTCATTAATGTTTAATAATGTCTTTCTAAAAAGATTCATAGTAAACTTTGCGTCTTCTTGATCTTTAAATAAAGGTGGTAATACAACTTCCTTTAAAGGTTTAATCTTACGCATAAATTGAATCATGGTAGAATTAACTAGTGGAAAATCATCGGTCCATGTGATGTTAATGTCTTCTAGGTAATCTAGCAACTCATCACTAGGTGCGATAATATCTTCGTAGATGTAGGTTAAGAATTTTAGATCCTTTTTAAGTGAAGGCTCTTCATCCATAGAATAAACGACAAAGGTCTTGCTTTCTTGAATTTTGAAATAAAGATTTTCTACATACTTAGAATCTAGATGCCATGGATCTAGATCACGTTGTTGTAACGCATCTTTAAGCGCCTCGCTCTCTCTTAATTGTAATAAAATTTTATTATCAATAAAGTGTCTTGATGGATTTTCTTCTACATTAGAAGAAAGCAATCTTCTTTGCTTTTTTCCATGTCTTTCTACAGCTTCTTCATGGATTTTAACCAGCAGTTGCGCCATGTATAAAAACAGCGTGTATGATTGCGTCATACTAGTGTTGATAAACTTTTCAAGGTCTTTTAAATCGTCTGTATTTTGACGTTGAAAAGAAAAAACTGCTTGCATTACTTTGATGCGCAATTGTCTTCTGGTAAGCATAAGAACGTTTTATTTATTACTCTAGCGAGCTATTGTTTAAGTTAGCTTTCGCGAAAGCGGAATTATAATAACTATTAACCTCGTTTCTACTTCTAAAAACGAGGCAAAAATACTGTTTTAAAGTGAACTAGTAAACTAGCTGCTCTTGTTTTCTAGCTGCAATACGAGCTTGTGCGATCTCTAAAGCTGCTTTATGAGTACTCACGCCAGTTTCTTTGGCACGATTTAAAATTTCTATAGTAGTCGTATAAATATTTTCAGTTTTTCTCATGATTTCAGAACGGTCATACCCCTCTAACTCTGCATAAACATTTATAATCCCTCCTGCATTAATTAAAAAGTCTGGAGCATAAACAATTCCTTTGTTTTGAAGTAGCATACCATGCTTTACCTCATCTGCAAGTTGATTATTTGCGGCACCAGCAATAATAGATGCTTGTAATTTATTTATAGAAGTGTCATTTATAGTCGCACCTAATGCACATGGAGCATAAATATCCATTTGCTCTGCATGTAAATCGTTACCTCCATAAATAGTCACACCATATTTATCTCTTACTTCTTCTAGTCTGTCTTGATTAATATCAGAAACAACTACGTCAGCACCTTCTTGTGTTAGATATTCTACTAGAGTCTCACCTACGTTACCTATTCCTTCTACATAGATTTTTTTATCTTCTAGCACATCGCTGCCGTACTTAAACTGTGCAGCTGCTTTCATACCCATAAAAACACCGTATGCTGTAATAGGAGAAGGATTTCCTGCACCACCTTTTTCTTGAGATATACCGGTTACATAAGGCGTTACCTCACGTACTGTATCCATATCTTCGGTAGCCATACCTACATCTTCGGCAGTGATGTAACGACCGCTTAATGAATGTACAAATTCACCAAATTTGCGCATTAACTCAGGTGTTTTTTGAGTTTTTGCATCACCTATAATAACGGCTTTTCCTCCACCTAGATTTAATCCAGTAATGGCACTTTTAAAGGTCATACCTCTAGAAAGTCTTAAAACGTCATTAAGGGCAGCCCATTCATTTTCATATTGCCACATACGTGTACCGCCTAATGCAGGACCTAATACTGTATTATGAATACCGATAATGGCTTTCAGTCCTGTATCTTTGTCGTTACAAAAAACGATTTGCTCGTGACCGTCAAACGATACCTGACCAAAGACAGGATCTTGACGAACTAATTTTTCTAAAGAATCAAATTCTTGAGGCATAAAAATAAATTTATTGACTTTAAAGATTGTTATTAAAAAGCGTGCAAAAATAACTTGATTTTAGGGATTAGGCAATTTACCATGCTTAATTTACCGACTGTTTAAAAAAAATAATTTCCCTTAGGGAATTTGTAAGTAAATGAAAGAACTTAAAAAACTAAATGTACTGTTTGCAAAGTACAAATGGCAATTTATAGGCGGTGTTATAGTCACCATCATATCTCGTTATCTATCCTTGTATTTACCTAAATACGTAGGTAAAATCATAAACCTACTCAATGATTATGATAAAGGACTGATTACAGATAAGGAAGCGATGAAAGATGATCTCGTTTTATACATCTTGATTATATTAGGATCTACACTACTTGCCGCTGTGCTTACCTTTGTCATGAGACAATTAATAATAGTTGTTTCTAGACACCTAGAATACGATCTTAAAAACATAGTTTATCAACAATACCAGCGCCTATCCTTAGGTTTTTACAAACAAAATCGCACTGGAGATTTAATGAACCGTATAAGTGAAGACGTCTCTAAAGTACGTATGTACATGGGACCTGCCATCATGTACAGTATAAACATGATTACCTTATTTGCCGTTGTTATACCTGCGATGATAGACACCGCTCCTACTCTAGCTATATATACCATTATACCATTACCAATATTATCAGTGGCTATTTATGTAATAAGTAGAGAAATCAACAAGCGTGCAACACTAGTACAAGAGTACTTATCAAATTTAAATACCATCTCTCAAGAGGCATTTAGTGGTATATCTGTTATTAAGGCTTATAATCTTGCTCCTCAAATGAATGAGCAATTTACACAAGTAGCTAACGACAGTAAAGATAAAAATATAGATCTAGCACGTATCCAGGCCCTATTCTTCCCGCTTATGGTTTTATTAATAGGATTAAGTAATATTATGGTCATATATATAGGTGGGAAACAAGTTATAGATGGAACCATAGATGTAGGTACCATACCAGAATTTTTGATTTATGTAAACATGCTTACCTGGCCAGTTGCCATAGTAGGTTGGGTGACTAACATGATACAGCAGGCTGAGGCTTCTCAAAAAAGAATCAACGAGTTCTTAGATATAGACCCAGCCATTAAAAATCTTAATGAAGCACCTACACCTATTAAAGGTAACATCTCGTTTAAGAATGTAAACTTTACCTATGAAGACACTAACATACATGCTTTAAAGAATGTATCCTTTGAGATAGCATCTGGAAAAACACTAGCTATTTTAGGAAAAACAGGTAGTGGTAAATCTACTATCCTAGAATTAATAGGTAGACTTTATGATATCGATAACGGCTCTCTAACCGTAGACGACATTGAAATCGACCAACTTAACCTAAATGATTTAAGAAACTCCATAGGTTATGTACCCCAAGATGCCTTCTTATTCTCTGATTCTATAGGTAAGAACATAGCATTCGGTAAAAAAGATGCTAGTCAAGAAGAAATAGAAGCCGCTGCAAAAAATGCGGTGGTACACAAAAATATAACCAACTTTACTAAGGGTTATGAAACTGTACTAGGAGAGCGTGGTATCACCTTAAGTGGCGGACAGAAACAACGTGTTTCTATCGCTAGAGCAATTATTAAAAAACCACAAATTTTATTATTTGACGACTGTTTAAGTGCGGTAGATACAGAGACCGAAGAAAAGATTTTAAATAATCTTAAAAAAGTAACTAAGGACACCACTACAGTAATCGTAAGTCATCGTGTGAGTAGTGCAAAAAATGCAGATCAAATAATTGTACTAGAAGATGGTAACATTATAGAGCAAGGTAATCATGAATCTCTTCTAGCAAATCAAGGCTATTATGCAGATCTTTATGCAAATCAAATGCTACAAGAAGATTAATAATTCAAAAATTATCGCACACAATTAACTATATCACAGTTGCTTATAATATTAATTATCGATTATCTTTTCTATTAGACATTTTTTTCTATTTTTGGTAAGATATAACACTACTTAAAGAACATGAGCGATCGAGATTACCAAGAGCAAGAAGAGATATTTTCAAAAGTAGTACGAGCAGGAAGACGTACCTATTTCTTTGATGTAAGAGCCACTAAGGCAGACGATTATTACTTAACTATTACTGAAAGTAAGAAATTCACTAATGACGATGGTAGTTTTCACTTTAAGAAACATAAAATCTATCTTTATAAAGAAGATTTTCAAGAATTTGGAGACACGCTCAAAGAGATCACTGACTTTATTATAGATAAAAAAGGTGGTGAAGTTATATCTGACCGCCATCAATCTGATTATAAAAGAGAAGAAGCGGCACCTATCGCAACAGAGACAGCTACTGTTAACTCTACAGAAAGCTTTACTGACATCAGTTTTGATGACATATAAGTAAATCCTTAAAATTATCACAAAGCCTTTCTATATGAGAGGCTTTTTTTATTTTTATATCCCACGCATTCTTTGATGCACCAATTACGATTACCTCACGATTAAAATTATACCATGAAACAAACGATGTTGCTATTGTTGGTTCTCGCTTTCGCGAAAGCGTTACCAGCACAAACTATTGTAGACCCTACACTAGATTATTACTTACCACAAAATGTTTCCTATAATCCTGACATTCCTACACCGCAAGAAATAATAGGTTATGTACCAGGTAAATGGCATATATCTCATGATAAATTAGCGCAATACATGATGGTACTAGCAGATAAATCTGACCGTTTTACTATTGAAAATCGTGGCAAAACTTATGAAGACCGACCTTTATACTTACTAACAGTAACTAGTGTTGAAAATCAAAAAAACATAGAACAAATAAGAAAAGACCATGTCGCTGCAACAGACAAGGATGCCGTGGACAACACTAACGCACCCATAGTCGTTTATCAAGGTTTTTCCATTCATGGAAACGAACCTAGTGGCTCTAACGCCGCTCTACTTCTAGCCTATCACCTAGCTGCTGCACAAGGCCCAGAAATAGAGGCACTTTTAAAAAACACCGTTATACTTCTAGATCCTAGTTTAAATCCTGATGGATTACAACGATTTGCCACTTGGGTTAATCAAAATAAAAGTGATAACGTAAACCCAGACACCTACGACAGAGAATACAATGAAACCTGGCCTGGTGGACGTACAAATCACTATTGGTTTGATATGAATCGCGACTGGCTACCAGTTCAATTACCAGAATCACAAGCACGCATAGAGACATTCCACAAATGGTTACCTAATATTCTTACAGATCATCATGAAATGGGAACTAACTCCACATTCTTTTTTCAACCAGGAATACCATCGAGAACACACCCACTAACTCCTGCGATGAATCAAAAACTGACTCGTGAAATAGGGAATTACCTCGCAGAAGGTTTTGACAAGATAGGCTCGCTTTATTACACAGAAGAAGATTATGACGATTTCTACTACGGTAAGGGATCTACTTTTCCAGACATTAATGGATCTATAGGAATCTTGTTTGAGCAAGCTAGCTCTCGTGGTCATGCTCAAAATTCTGACAACGGAGTATTGACTTTTCCTTTTACGATAAGAAACCAATTCACAGCAGCTTTGAGCACCTTAAAAGCAGCAACTGATAAACGTAAAGAAATACTAGACTATCAAAATCAATTTTATAAAGATGCGAGAAAAGAAGTGAGCGGTGGCGCTATCATCTTTGGAGATCATACAGATGCTGGAAGAACAGATGCACTTGCAGAAATTTTATTGAGACACAAAATAGAAGTACGCTCTCTTAAAAACGATGTTTCTAAAAATGGTAAAACCTATAAAAAAGGGTATGCTTACATCGTACCTAAGAATCAGAAAAACTCTCGATTAATCAACGCTATGTTTGAAAAGCGTACTACTTTTCAAGACAGTTTGTTTTATGACATCAGCGCATGGACTTTTCCACTAGCATTTGATATGGATTATGATGAAGGTGCTAGTTTGAGTGAATCAAATGAGGAAATTACTCTAGAGCGTTTTTACTCTAATGACTGGACTTTCCGTCGTAGCATTAATGATCCGATGTATAGAGTTGATTTTACAGAATATGCTTATTTAATATCTTGGAATGAATATTATAGTCCTAAAGTATTGAACATTCTACTTAAAAATGGAGTTAAAGTAAAAGTTGCAATGAAACCATTTCAAATTGACGGTAAAAGTTTTGATTATGGTACTTTAATGATTCCCATGAAAAACTCTAGCTCTAAAAATTATGATTCGATGAGCATAATGAAGAAGTTAAATAATGAATATAAGATTAAAACAACGATTGTAAACACCGGCCTCACAGAAGGAATCGACTTAGGATCACGTCAGTTTAGAGATATTAAATTACCTAAAATCGCTGTTCTTGTAGGTGAAGGCATTAACCCATCTGACGCTGGAGAGATCTGGCATTTAATGGACCAGCAATATGATATTCCTATTACAAAAATAGACCTAGCAGATATTAACCGTAAGGATTTGAGTCGTTACAATACAATTATTGTTCCAGCGACATATGGTAGTCCAGAAAATGAGGTGATCGACCAATTAAAAACATGGACTCGCAATGGTGGTACTTTAATAGGATATCGTAGCGCATTAAGATGGATGAGCAGTTCTAAATTGTTACCTCTTAAATTCAAAAAAACAGAAAACCCTGCAAAGAACATCACCTTTGAACAACGTCGCGATCACAGCGGCGCGCAACGTATAGGTGGAGCTATTTTTGAAACCAAGCTGGATCGATCACATCCTATTGCGTTTGGCTTTAAAGATGACCAGTTGCCTATGTTTAGAAACACGACACTATTTGTAGAACCAAATAAAGACAGTTACCGCAATCCTATCAAGTATACAGACAGCCCTTTAATGAGTGGCTATATTTCTGATATAAATCTAGAGGCTTTAAAGAGCACGGTGCCATTTCAGCATAATAATTATGGTCGTGGAGACGTGATAGGTTTTACAGATAATACTCAGTTTAGAGCATTCTGGTACGGAACTAATAAACTATTAATGAACGCTATTTTCTTTGCTGAGCAAATGTAAATTTTGAATTCTGACTCCATAAAAAATGCTTCTGAAAGAATATTCAGAAGCATTTTTTTATGGAAAATTTCTAGTTTAGGTTTTACCCTATATAAAGATTCTTTATCCTACTCGATCGCCATTCTTTGCATGAGCATTAGGTTGTAACAAGATAACATCTTTATCATCTCCTACCACGCCCAGAACTAGACATTCACTCATAAAGTTGGCTATTTGCTTTTTAGGAAAATTAACTACCGCTATAACTTGCTTACCTACCAGGTCTTTTTTATCGTATCGCTTAGTAATTTGCGCACTGGTTTTTTTAACACCTAAATCGCCAAAATCAATTTGCAATTGATAAGCAGGATTACGTGCTTCTGGAAAATCACTCACCGTCATCACCGTTCCTACACGCATGTCTATTTTTTCAAAATCACCCCAAGATATCTCCATTAATTCATTTTTAATTTTTCTATCATTTCTGGAGAGACATATTCATCTGCTCCATAAGCATTTACCAGCAATCCTTTCTCACCTGTTTTACACTCTAGAACATAAAGAATAGTGTTATCTCCTGCGCTGCTCATTCCCTCAAATCTATAAAACTTTACCACTTCTATCTCTCCTGCTTTCCATTGTTTTTTCAAATCTTTAGAATGCACTCCATCTTCTACTAGATCAAAGTTTATTGTAAAACCTTCTTTTTGCAAGTCTTCTATCGCTTCTGATAGTGTATTGTATCCGTTTTTCATAGTTTTTATTTTCAATTTAAAGAAAACAAATCCTTTAGAAGAAGGTTTAAAATAAGTTTAGCAAAAGAAAAATGATGGTTAATGGTCTCGCTTTCGCGAAAGCGTAACAAAAATCATACTTTTACTACTAATAAATAAAAACTATCATGTCCTTAACCCCATCTACCATGCTACCGTTAGGAACAACGGCACCAGACTTTACTCTACTAGACACCGTAAGTGGTGACATGATCCACTTGCAAGATCAAAAAGGAGCTAGAGGTACGGTGGTTATGTTTATATGCAATCACTGTCCGTTTGTAATTCATGTAAATGAAGAACTGGTGAGAATAGCAAATGATTATAGAGTTACAGGGTTTAACTTTATAGCGATCTCTAGTAACGATGTCGTTAACTATCCACAAGATGGACCAGATCGCATGAACCAACATGCTGATGAGAACGACTACCCTTTTCCCTATTTATATGATGAAACGCAAGAAGTAGCGAGAGCTTATAACGCGGCATGTACACCAGATTTTTATTTATTTGACGACCGATTAAAGTTAGTCTATCGAGGCCAGCTAGACGACTCGAGACCTGGAAACGGAATACCACTTACCGGCAGGTCATTACGTGAATCTATGGATGCACTTTTGGGTAATAAAAAAGTTCCAGAGCCACAAAAACCAAGTATAGGTTGCAATATCAAGTGGAAATAATTGAAAGATGAAGTAGTCGCTATTTTAAACGATAAAGAGTAATTTAGCAACTTATAAAATTACCGTTTATGTTCTCACTTAAAGTGATCTGGAATCCGTTAGAAGGGCTTGATTTAGGCTTTTTTACATTGCATTTTTATAGTCTTTCTTATGTTATCGCATTTGTCTTAGGATGGTACATTATCAAACCTATCTTTAAAAGAGATGGTGTGAGTGTAGAAAAACTAGATCCGCTATTTATGTACACGGTAATAGGCTGTTTACTAGGTGCACGATTAGGCCACTATTTATTTTATGAGCCATCTACATTTTTCTCAGACCCTTTAAGAGTATTCTTACCATTTGAGACATCTCCATTTAAATGGACCGGTTTTGCAGGTATGGCGAGTCATGGAGCAGCTATAGGTATTATTATCGCTATGTTCTTTTACAGCCGCAAACATTTAAAGAAAAACATGTTATGGATACTGGACCGTATCGTGGTACCTACCGCTATAGGAGGTACTTTTGTACGTTTAGGTAACCTTATGAATAGCGAGATAAATGGAAAACCTAGCGGCGACTTTTTTGCTGGATTTAAATTTGTACGCGACACGAGTGATGATAATGTGAGAGCTGCATTACAACAAACTAAAATATTAGATACCGATAAGGCTATTGACACACTGGTAAACAACCCTCAATATGCAGATGTATTAGAAGCTATACCTTACAAACACCCTGCACAATTGTATGAAGCAATTTGTTATGTAGGAGTTTTTATAATTCTTTATTTTGTCTACTGGAAAACAGATAAGCGCAATAAACTAGGGTATATATTAGGGTTATTCTTTGTTCTACTATTTACAGTAAGATTACATATTGAAACGGTAAAAGAACCACAAACAGATACCGATGCTTTTGAACTTATAGGCATGCACTTTAATACAGGTCAGCTTTTAAGCGTTCCTTTTATTCTATTGGGTCTATTTCTTATGTTCCGACCTGATGGTATGTTTGAAAAGAAAAGCGATGCGTAAACTATTTTTAGGCACATTAATATTAACCTGTCTCTTGCACGGTTGCAAACCTGACCAAGAAGCAGAAATGAGAGCTCGTGACTGGTCTTTTAAGAACGAGGCACAAGCAGTGCTTATTAATAAAGAAAAAGACACTCTCCAGCAATTAAAGCTAGAACTAGCCGATACTGATTACACCATCCAACTAGGTATGATGTATAGAGAACAGCTTACTGAAGATCAAGGAATGCTTTTTGTTTTTAACGATTCTAGACCTCGATTTTTCTACATGAAAAACACCGACGTACCTCTAGACATTATCTACATAACTGCAAATAATCGCATAGACAGTTACTATACTAACGCGGTACCTAAAGACGAAACCTTATTAAAAAGTAAAGGTGAGGCACAATACGTACTCGAGGTAAAAGCAGGTATGGTAGAGAAATGGAATCTTAAAGAAGGTGATCTTTTCAAATGGCAAAAAATCAATTAAAACCTTTCATTATCATATAAAAAAATGCCTCTCATATTGAGAGGCATTTTTTGTTTGGAATAATGTTCTTAAGAGTTTCGCTTTCGCGAAAGAGAAACACAAATAAAGAATGATTACTATTTACACAAAACCACTTCTCAACAACTGAAATCTATCGTAGGATCGTGTTGTAAGTACATTGTTCTTAATATTGTATACACTACAAATGTTATATTGAACAAATGCGTCATTTTCAAAAGTTGTTTTGACTTATCTTCTATTGTTATTACAAATGTGTATGTTAAATGCCCAGTTAAAACGAATGCGTTACAAACGCGCGCGACGTGGAAAGGGGTTACTACTTTTTTGTCCTTATTTCAGAGAATGGATATTCATCCGTTTCTTTTGTTTTTAATGTATTGTATTTATCTAACGCTATGTCTATTGAAAATCTCTTTAATTCATCATTTGATATATGCTTAATAACCATTCCAGTATAAAGCTCTCCAACAACTTTATGATTTTGGATTATAAAACATCTTTCCTCTAACTGTACATTTTTATCTATTTTATTTGTTAAAGTAACTCCAGGTAAAAAGTCATTCAAACTATTTCTAAATACAAACAACAATAAAACTGTCAGTATTACACCTAAAACTAAACCTACTATATACTTCATAATTATTATTCTTTTATCTTAGTTAGAATATTGTTTGCTGTCGATATGCTTATTTTTAGTATCGATATTTTTCTTTAAATCTGCTGGCATAAATATTTTATTCCCTATAGAATTATTTCCTATAGTGTTGTCAGCAAGTTTTTCTTTCCATCCTAATCCTCTTCCTTTACTTTCTTTTGGGTCTTTTAACTCTTTAGCAACATCAGGCAAAGCTACATTTAAACCACACAAAGATAAAGTTGTACAGTTGTTACCTGTGGCGTGATAATCGTCTTCCAATTTAAAGCTCCAACGCGTATCTTTAACCTCTGTTTTTCTATCTGTTGATTTTTCAATTAATCCTGTAAAATACTCTACTACTTTCATATCTTCTCCTGGTGTACTTTTAAATCTATATCCAGAAGTAGTTCTTCCTGTAGCATTCTCTCCTTCAATGTATGATTCTAAACTTGAATGAACTCTTAATACTCCATCGCCTGATTCATTGAATGTTCCTGAAGTTGCTCTATATCTTCCAAAATCATATACTATTGTATTTCCATTAGCGTCTATTATCCCAATAGCAACGTGTCCATAAGGATGCCCTTTGTATGCACCACCAATTAATATAATTACATCTTCAGGTGCTTCAGGTGCTTCAGGTGCTCTACCATCTGGGTCAGTAAATCTAATAGGATTGTTAAAAGTGTAATTGTAAGGCGACCATTCAGGCATTTCTTCCGCCAACGGATCCACACTCATCCATATACTTAAACTAGGGTTGTAATATCTTGCTCCATAATAATACATACCGGTCTCGCTGTCCAGTTCTTTACCGTTAAACTTGAACTCGGTCTGGTAATAGGATATTGAGGTTTGCTCTGCCATGGTTTCTCCAAAGGGTAAGTTAAGGAAAAACTGGTACATATTACCGTTTACGTCTGTTAATGCATTTGTGGTTCCTAGATGGTCTGGATGGTAAAAGTAGATAGGAACATCTACTGGCGCTCGTTTTTCTATTTCTTTTTCATCTTTTCCTTGATCTAATCGCTCGTATCGTTTCTTTTGTTCTTCAATGGTTGTGCCTTCATATTTTTTATAGACAAAATTATTGAAGCTGGTCTCTTTTAATAAGTTGACCAAATCTGACTTTTGGGCGTTATAATTCGAAGACGTACTATCTTTTCTTATTACGCTATTGCGAAAAATGCAATTCTAAACAACTAACTAAACTAACATCTCTAAGCCATAAAAAAGGAAAACTGTTTCTAGCTTCCTTTTTTTATTCTATAAGAGCTGTAGCGCATTACAAATGCTAGACTTTAACGAACGCGTTACAAACGCGCGCGACGTGGAAATTAACTTTATTGTTGATTACTGTTTTTCATTTTTTGAACTCTATTTTTTAGCTATGTCCTAATTTGGGACATTACCTAGTGTTTCAAATGCGCGCAACGAGGATGGTACTGTGTCGCATTAAAAATGCTAGACTATAACGAACGCGTTGCAAACGCGCGCGACGTGGAAAATAGTCAATCAATCTTTTAGTAATGAGATATTCTTAGACACACCATCTTTATCAACAATAATCACCTTTATTAATTCAGATTCACTATTATAAACATATTTATACTCATACATTAGTTCTTTCTTATAAATCTTTTTGAATGAAACCAGTTTTTCATCATCGTATGAGGCTATGTAATAAGAAAACTTATAAGTTTTCACATCACTTTCTAGCATTTCACCAATAGGATTTATAGGATGACTATAACCGGACCAAGTATGAAAATATTTTATTTTCATACTATTGTTGTCTTCTAAAGAATTATTACATGACAATAAAATAATTGCTATTACTATATAAGTTATTCTCATGGGTCAATAGTTAAATTAAGTTTCTCCAAGAAACCTTCTTGAAAGGAATGACAATTCTGACCTATAGGATAGCTCCACTGCCCAGAATAATCATTTGCGTAATTTCTAATCTTGTCAGAAATACCAATTACTGATCCTCCGCCTGTTGTATAAACATTGAATTTATCTATACCGGCATATCTATCGCTATGATGAGGATCTAAAGTTCGACTACCTCCTGAGTAATTGGTTTGTCCATTAAGCTCACCCTCTATTCCAAATATTGTATCTGAAAGATTTACACCCTTTTTCTTTGGCCACCATCCGTAACTCTCTGTATTTCCATGTGTTTCAACCCAATAGTGACCATATTCTCTATCACCTGATTTATCTAAATCCAAATTTTCCTCAATTCTAAATATCTCAACATCTGTTACTAATCTAAAAAGATCTCCATCAACAATTTTATCACCTACTTTAATATTGTTAGCGGACTCTGTGATCTCACCTTTTATATCATCAACTAAAGTAATTTCATTGCTAGTTTTATCAAATTCATAAACCACATTGGGTCCATCATCTTCAACAGTATTTATAACAGTACCTTCGGTATTTATGAATATAATATCATTCACAACTTCTGGCGCCCTACCATCAGGATCAACCATATTGATAGGATTGTTCATGGTATAGTTATAAGGTGAGAAGTTAGGAAACTGCTCTGCGAGTGGATCAACACTCATCCATATACTTAAACTAGGGTCATAATAGCGTGCTCCATAATAATACATACCGGTTTCATTGTCCAGTTCTTTACCGTTGAACTTGAACTCGGTCTGGTAATAAGATATTGAGGTTTGCTCTGCCATAGTTTCTCCAAAGGGTAAGTTAAGGAAAAACTGGTACATATTACCGTTTACGTCTGTTAATGCATTTGTGGTTCCTAGATGGTCTGGATGGTATCAATAGGTATCGTGTTTACTAGCTTCATTAGGTTAGCACTCGTTAAAAATGAGCGCCAGCGAGGGGGCTAGTTATACCAATCATTTAAAACTTCAAGTAATTGTTTACTACAATTCACTAAGGATTCATCACTAAATTTAATTTTATCTTTATTTAAATTTATTATATACAATTCATTTTCAGGGACTGAAGATGAAAAGATATTAAAAAATATCACATCACGCTCATTTAAATTAGAATTAGAGACAAAGATTCTTTGAATTTCCTCTCCTTTTAAGCTGTTTAATTTTTCTTTATTTAGTATAGTAAAACCATAATCTTCAGTAATTATATCTTCACTATTTAAACAAACTTCCTTTCCATTTTTCAATTGAAAACACATTGTGCTCTTTTTTAAAGACACACAAAACATCATTGAAAAAGAGAATAACACAATAATAAAAAATTTATTTTTTTTCATAATAACCACTTTCTCCTGCTGGCGCTCGTGCTAGTTTGCAACTAGTACCGTACAGAGTGAAGACATAAATATAATCAATCATGAAAATCTCTACATCTTAAAGGCTTCTTATTTATTTTTAAATTATTCTTTTTTACTCATATTCTGTACTCGTTAGAAACGAGTACTGGCGGTGGCAGGGGCCAACTAGGGAGGTTTTAATCGCATTTTCTAATCTGAGAATCGACTAAATGGTAACAATTTTGAGTATCCTTTTTAATAAGCCAAGCAGAAATATCTCTAAAAGAAATAACAGATTTACCTACGTAATTACTCAAATCTATATTAAAATCAGTTTTAAATAATAAGTCGTTTTGTTTATTGATTACTACAAATACAACATTATTGTTAATGACAGTTGAAAGTATGGCTTTTTCCTGATAATTATTCAAGTCTATCAGATTAGCAATTTTGCCTTGAGTGACTAAAATGTAATCATTTTCCTTAAAATCAATATACCAATTAAACTTGTTTTTATTGTTTTGACAGGTATCATTTTTACTAATAATGTTCTCCAATTCTTTTATCAATTGTTCGTTCTTAAAAAAAACTAGATTCGAGTGTGTTGTTGAATCTTCCTTTTGAGCATAAGAGAATAAAGTACAGAAGAAAATTAATACAAATATTTTGAAATTGAATGATCTCATAATTTAAGTTTTTTTGTGTGATTTTATTTTATAAAAAAGAGCGTCTCATATGAGAAGCTCCTTTTAAATTTTTAATTCGCTGTTGCGAAAAAGTAATTTCAATGATTTATGTAATTACTTCGAACATTCGCAATTTATTAAAGAAATTGATTTAAAGTTTTCCTTTTTTATTCTCTATCGAGCTACAGCGCATAACAAACGCTAGGCTTTAACGAAAATGTTGCAAACGCGTGAGACGTGCTGAATTAAAACACATAAATTCGATTTGTTATTTTATGTTTTTCTTCATCAATAGATGCTTTTAACTCAAGAGGCTCAGAAGAGTAGTCAAAAGTTATAGCATGAATAGTTGATATCATATGTGTACCATTATAATATAAATCTATGGTATCTCCACAAGTAATAAAAGGGCTACTTGGCGTATCGTAATTATCCTCTCCGCACTTCCAAATATGCATAGAGCCAACATTGTATTTATTATAAAAACCAAGTATCACTGGATCCTTAATTCCTGTTATAGGCCTAGATTCTTTAAAGTCGTCCATAACATTATTTTTCAATAGATAATCCTTGAATTCTATGAGGTCTTGAGTACTCTCCTTATGTTTTGCTTTTCTTACGAACTTATCACTTGCGCAAGATAAAAAACAAAAACAAATCAATAATAATAAAAAATTTTTCATAGCTATTTACTTATGAGTTTTTTGCATTTCTTGACGAAGTTCACAAGCACTCGTAGAACATCCACTTCTAGGGTTATTTGGTAAATTATTAGCTGCTCTAACATGTGGACGCCATGCTTCATAACCTCCAATCAAATTTTCTTCAAGAAACATTTCACTACGAATCATATTAATAAAGTTAGGCGCATTAGAGACTGCTTCTCCACGACTAGTTCCTGCCGTACCTTCAATTGTGTCTCCTGTCGCAGAAATATATTGTAAATTCTCCTACTGGCACTAGTGCTAGTTTGCAACTAGTACCATACAGAGTGAAGACATAAATATAATAAATCATGAAAATCTCTACACCTTAAAGGCTTCTTATTTATTTTTAAACTATTCTTTTTTACTCATACTCTTTACTCGATAGAAATGAACACTAGCAGTTTTATTGATTGACTAAAAGATACTTAAAAGTCAAAGAAAACAACGTTGATAAACCAATAGAAAATAAAAAATGCCTCTCCATTACAGAGAGGCATTTGTATTTAAGATTTTTAGTACTTGTTTCGCTTTCGCGAAAGCGATACTAGTATCTATATTTAATAGTTAATGTACATCCAGCTTGCAATATCTTCAGTATCTGGATCATTAAACTTAATTACATAGAAGTAAGTCCCTACTGGAAGTAATCCATCACCAGCGGCTACTCCTGTATTAGGAATACCTGTAAACTCAACATAGTTATTTGCTCTAGTCTCATAAACGACTGAACCTAATCTATTGAATACTTTCATTTCAAAATTCGAAAACTGATCTACACCAGGAATAGAGAACGTATCGTTAATACCATCATTGTTAGGTGAGAAACCTTCTGGAACCTCTACCTCACAAGTTTCTACTACAAAGTTAAAAGTTGACGTGTTATAACAACCTGTAATATTATTCTCAATTCTTGCATAAATAGTACCTCCAGCAACTACTGTCGATGTAGATATCGAGTTGCTACCAGCGTCTGCATCGCTTTGAGTTGCGTGATAACTAACCGTAAAATCTACTGCCGACTGACCATTTAAGATTGCACTGTCATTTACTGTAAAATCAAATGATGTTGCTCCATCGATAGGCGACTCATCACATTCTGTAACGTCTACACCAGTTCCTATGGTAGGTACTGCATTTACTACTAATTCAAATGTACCAGTTGTAAAACAGTTTGCATCTTGAAGGTTTGAAACTCTTGCATAAATCGTTTCTCCCATAGAATCAAAAGCTCCAGGCGTTAAGATCTCATTCAAGTTTGCATTTGCATCTGCTTGAGATAAGAAATAAGTTACACCATATTCTGTACTAGATTGAGTTCCTAAAATCCCATTATCTTGAGAAGTTAAGTCAAAAACTTCTATCCCATCTGCATTAGTTGGGTCATCACATAATTCTAAATCTGGTACAGCTGTATAAGCTGCTGTAGAGAAATCAATATCTAACTCTACAACTTCAAAACAACCTGTTGCAACTTCTTCTACTCTAACAAACACAGTTTCACTAGTGCTAACATCATAAGCTGTTATACTAGTTAATGGGTTTGATGCAGCATCTGCATCTGCCTGATTACCAAATGGAGTAACACTAAACGCAACTGGATCTAGTCCATTAAGAATTTGAGTATCACGCGCTGTTAAATCTACTTGAGCCGCCGAACCTGTTTGAGCACATACTATAATATCATTAGGCTCGACAACTGTAATTTCTGAAGCTACATCTATACAAATGGTTTCTGTATATGTACAGCCAAAACTATCTGTAAATATGTAGTCATAACAATGTTGCCCAGCAGTAGTAGGTGTCACGGTAATAACATTTCCATTTGTTGCGGTAATATCTGCATTTGCAGCCCATTCTTGAGAAACTTCACCAGGAGTATACCTTTCTGCGTCAGGAACAATTAATGGGTTAAAATTGATACCCCATTCAAAAATATAACCGTTATCACTACCTAAGTTATCTACAATTCTAAGGCACCATAATCCATTAAGAGATGTTCCTGCAAATGTAGAGAAAGGATCTTCTGCAAGGTAATCTCCTGCAGGAAGTGTAGACACTGCTCCAGAAGCTTGTAAAAGAGTCTGTGTAGCACTAGGTGCTTCCGTAAAATTATAAACAAATCCTACTCCAGGAGTTAAATCTGAATCAACATCAATAGGTACACCTAAAAATGTATTTCCACCACCACCGGTTTTTACATCAATTACTGCACCGTTAGGAGCAGTTAAGGTAATATCTAAATCTCCTAAATAACTATGTTCCATATTAATGAAGAAGCCTAGTAAGTCTGCTGCACTACTAAGCGTTGCTCCAGGAGCAAAACCACTTACATCAATACAAGTTTCATAAAATGTTGTACCACTATCATCTGGTAAAAATGTTACACCTGAAACTGGAGGTGCAACTTGTGATGCAAATTCAGTTGCTACAACCATTCCAGTAATGTTCGTAGATTCTCCAAAACAGATAGAAGTATCTGCAGCTACAGTACCAGTAAAGTCTGGTGTAGTAGATACTTGTATAACAATATCTTCTAAAGATCTATCTCTACAACCGTCTGGTGCGGTAGCGACGAAGTCTATTCTATAAACACCTGGATCATTAAAAGTCTGTTGTAAAGTAGTTCCCAAAGCCTCTGTACCGTCAGGTAATATAAATTTATAGGTTGCTCCAGCAGAATCATTTGAAAATGTAGCTGAACCAGTAAAGTCTACAACTTCACCTTGACATAATCTAAGGATACCGTCTGCATCAATTGCAGGTACGGTTACTATATCTGTAGTAATAGTTTGACATGTGTCAAAACATTCTACAGCAGCTTGCCAGCCAGTTGAAGTTCCTGCTCCATTAGAAATAAAAGTAAAAGTTAAACACCCTGAGGTATTTGTAGCACTTGCTAGAAGTGTTCCTGGAGACGTAGTTCCTTGAAAAACACCTAAAAAAGGAGCTGTATTACTATCTCCATCATAAGCAAGAAGAATATCACCGAACTGTGTGTCAAATGAATTAAAAGTTACTCGCATAGCATCTGTTTCAAATGGAGAACAGAAAGTAATAGTAAAACTTTCACTAACAGCATAATCACCAGTAATACCACCTGAGTCTGTAAAGCTACCTGAACAAGTAACAAACTCACCGTCGGTCATAGGAAAGTCTTGTGCGGTTGAGAAGGCTGTAAAAAATAGTATGCCTATACAACTAAGAATAAAGTTTTTCATAAATATAGTATTGCGTTTTGGATATGGTTATAACTACCTGCAAAATAATCAAATTCATTAACCCATTATTAAGAAATTATAATTTCTATGAACTGTTTATCAAACAAATTTACACAATTAGATAAAACACGTATTTATTCGGTATAACGCATAAAAAAACCGCTTGATGTGATCAAGCGGTTTAAATAAATTATTAAAAAGATAGATTATAGCTCTTCTTTTTCAGGTTTTGGCTCTTTAGGAGTCAATTTTCCATTTGTTTTAGTCATGGTATCAAACATCACTGGTGTTGCAATGAACACAGATGAATATGTACCTACTATTACACCGATAATTAACGCTAGCATAAATCCTTGTATAGACTCACCACCGAATATGAAGATAGCAAGCAATACAATTAATGTAGTTAAAGATGTATTTAATGTACGTGATATAGTACTACTTATTGCAGAGTTAACCGTTCTAGGGAATTCCCAATTAGTACGCTCGTTGATGAATTCACGTATTCTATCAAATACAACCACTGTATCATTCAGTGAATAACCAATAACGGTTAAGATCGCTGCAATAAACGCCTGATCTATTTCCATGTTAAATGGCAACACTTTGTATAATACAGAGAACGCACCTAATACAATAATAACATCATGGAATACAGCTGCTACTGCACCTAATGAGAATTGCCACTTACGGAAACGTATTAAGATATAAATAAACACCACGATAAGAGATCCTAAAATCGCATAAAGTGAACCTGTTAGAATATCATCTGCAATAGATGCACCTACCTGGAAAGAAGATCTAATACCGTGCTTCTTGTTTTCGTTACTCACATCAGCGAACTGAGCTTGTGACATGTCGCTAGGTAAATAAGGTTTAAGAACTTGATATAATTTATCTTCTATTTCCTGACTTACTTCACTATCATCTCTATCAATACCATACTTCGTACTAATTTTTAATTGATTTCCAGAACCATAAGTTTTCGCCTCAGCACTACCGAAGATATCTTCGGCACTTAGTTGCTTTGTGATCTCTGTTGCATTAACATCTTGAGCAAAACCTACAATTACAGTACGTCCACCAGTAAAGTCAATACCCATGTTCAACTTATTAGTTGCTAGAGAGATTAAACTTCCTACAACTAAAACACCAGAAATAATGTAAGCCATCTTTCTCTTTTTCAAGAAGTCGATATTTACATTTCTAAACCAGTTTTTTGTAATAGATGTTGAGAATCCAATAGTTTTCCCATTACTTACATAACCATCAACAAATAATCTTGTGATAAAGATTGCTGTAAATAATGAAGTAAGAATACCTATCATTAATGTAGTTGCAAAACCTTGAATAGGTCCTGTTCCAAATACATAAAGAATAACAGCCGTTAAGAATGTTGTAACGTTTGCATCTAGAATAGAACTTAATGCGTTGTTGAAACCATCTTTAATACTGTCTGCTTGTGATTTACCTTTTGCAAGTTCTTCACGTATTCTTTCAAAAATAAGTACGTTAGCATCTACCGATATACCGATAGTTAATACAATACCTGCAATACCAGGTAAAGTTAGAACTGCTTTAAGAGATGCAAGAGCTCCAAATATGAATAGTATGTTTACTAAAAGAGCAATATCTGCATATAAACCTGCACGACCATAATAGAAGAACATCCATACTAATACTAATAAAAGAGCGATTCCAAATGACCATAATCCACTGTCAATAGCTTCTTGACCTAATGATGGTCCGATCACGTCACTTTGAATAATTTCTGCTTTTGCAGGTAATTTACCAGCTCTAAGAACTGTTGCAAGATCTTTAGCCTCATCAATTGAGAAGTTACCAGAAATTTGAGTCTGTCCACCAGAAATAGCACCGTTAGTTACATTAGGCGCACTGTACACTGTATTATCTAAAACTACAGATACTTGAGATTGGTTTTGATAAGCTTCAGCAGTCATATCTTCCCAGATCTTAGCACCTTCACCATTCATAGACATACTCACTACTGGTAGTCCAGAGTTACCATACTGCTGGCTTGCATCTGTAATAACACCACCAGTAAGTGGCGCTTCATTTTGAGAGTTACCTTTTAATGCATATAAATCTATAATTTCATAACCTAACGCTTCATTAAGAACAGGAAGTCCCCATGCAAATTTCACATTGCGTTGTTCTGAAGTTAATTTACCTCTAGCTTGTGGGTCATTGATATAACTATCTATCAAGTCTTTATCTTCTGCTTTAAAAGCTGCAAGTGCTCCATTAGGAGATTGAAACATTCTACTAAAGATAGGACTCTTATCAAAGTCTGCATTAGAAGGTCCATCTGTAGAAGCTTCTTCTTCATTTTCTTGATTTAATAAATCTCCTAGACCAGCCTCAGTAGAATCTGTAGCTACTTCAGTTTGTGCTGCAAGATCGTCTGTTGCAACAGCTTCTTTTTGAGATGCCGCGCTAGCTGCAAGCTTTGCTGCCCAGTAGGTATTTGCTTCGTTTAAATAAGAAGCAATTGCATTAGGTTGGTACACATGCCAAAACTCTAATTGTGCCGCCTTAGTAAGGATATCCTTAATACGCTTTACATCAGTCTCACCAGGTAATTCAATAAGAATACGACCAGAAGTACCTAATTGCTGTAAGTTAGGTTGTGTAGTACCGAATTTATCGATACGCTTTCTAAGTACATCAAATGCACTAGTCATGTAGTCCTTAAGCTCTTCTCTAAGAATAGGCTCTACATCAGAATTACTCATGTCAAATTCAATTCCACGAGTTTGCATTTCCTGATTTGCAAAAATATCTGGAGACGCAAGTTGTGCTCCATCTATGTTATTAAATTCTTCAATGAAATAGTTAAAGTAGTCATCCTGACCATCTTTAATTCTTTCATCTGCTGCATCTAGCGCTCTATTAAAATCAGGGTCAGTAGAATCGTCTGCCATTCCTGTTAATAGATCACGTACAGATACTTGAAGAATTACGTTAATACCACCTTTAAGGTCAAGTCCTTTCTTAAGTTCTTGATTCTTTGCGTCAGCATAAGTTGTAAATCCACCCCATACATCTTGTGATGCTACAGAGTCTAAATAATGTTTTTGAGCCTCGCTCTTTAATGAAGATGCGTTTACAGCACTTTCATCTACTTTAGAACTAGAATAAACATCAGCATCACCTTCTACTTTATTAGTAATAAACGTGTAGGTAAGCTGGTAAATACTAGCTATTGCAAAAATGATCGCGAAAAAACGGATCAATCCTTTATTTTGCATGTTGTTATATTTTTAGGTTAAATTTAAAAGTCGGCAAATATGAGATTTACCTTTTATATGGACAATTCATTTGTCCTTTAAAAACGAAATATTTATCATCAAAAGAATGATAACCTTTCTTAGACACCCATTAATACATGAATATCTATTTATGTAGAATAAACTGGTTAACAACCAGACCTAAGAAATAGGGCCTGCTCTTACTTCTGGAATTTTATAGGTAGAATCATTAAAAGCAAATAAGACGTCGCCTCTAACTTTTACCGCTATCGCAGTTAATTGATTGCGACTATCAATAGTAACAACAGGACTTACAAAGCCTAAAACTTGCGAGCCTCTATTATAATCTTGTTTTAATTCAAAGTAACACTTACCCTCATTATCAAATCCTGAAACGACATTTTCTTGAATCTCATAAACATCTATTTGATAATCTCGTATATTCTCTTTTACAGGCTCGTCTCCTACATGATATAATGCAGTTGCTACACCTGTTGAATCATCTAGATCTTTAAATAATTGTTCTTTTACATTTTGAATAGCTAGATGACTGTAATAAGACACTTTTAAAGAGCCATTATCTAGACTAGAAATAGTTACATTTCTAGCACCTAAACTCAATAATTGAGCCTTTACGGTTTCTATTGCTAGATCTTTAGAAGAAGTATTTTCACCTTGTATAAATGTAAGTAGAACCTCTTGATTAGGTACATCTACACTTTGTTGTTCTACAACAAAATAAGAGATTATAGCGATCAGTGCGCCTATGTACCATTTTACATTCACGTGCCAAATATAAAGAATTACATCTGCTTTTACACTAACCCTATTTATTTAAAGTCTAGCAGTCATAATAACTACATAATTTATTGATTTTCAATTATTTATTTATCAATTAAAATATGATTACAAGTTCCGCTTTCGCGAAAGCGGAATACAGAAAAACAATTAAAACACACATAAGCTACTTAGAAAACATAAGGCATAAAAAAACCGCTCACATGGAGCGGTTTATATAATAAAATGTATCTAATCTCTAGATAAGTGCGTTAGTAGCTTTTACACCTTCTGCACTTGCTTGCATTGCAGCTTTTTCAGCATCACTTAAGTTTATCTCTACGATCTTCTCGATACCATTTCTACCTAATACAACTGGCACACCTATACAAAGGTCAGAAAGTCCGTACTCGCCATCTAATAAAGTACTACATGGGAATATTTTCTTCTGGTCACAAGCGATAGCCTGTACTAGTCCAGAAACAGCAGCACCTGGTGCATACCATGCACTTGTACCTAAAAGACCTGTAAGAGTTGCTCCACCTACTTTAGTAGCTTGAAGTACCTCATCTAATCTTTCTTCAGACAAGAATTCACTTGCTGGCACAGAATTACGAGTTGCAAGACGTGTTAATGGAACCATTCCTTTATCAGAGTGACCACCTATAACCATACCATCTACATCAGATATCGGCGCTTCAAGAGCTTCGGCAAGACGGTATTTGAAACGTGCACTATCTAAAGCACCACCCATACCTATAATTCGGTTTTTAGGTAATCCTGTTACTTTGTGCGCAAGGTAAGTCATGGTATCCATTGGGTTAGAAACCACAATTAAGATAACGTCTGGAGAATGCTTTACTAGACTTTCTGAAACAGACTTTACAATACCTGCATTAATACCTATTAATTCTTCACGAGTCATTCCTGGCTTACGTGGAATTCCTGAAGTGATAACAGCGATATCGCTACCAGCAGTTTTTGAGTAATCATTTGTCGCTCCAGTAATTTTAGTATCAAAACCATTTAATGATGCTGTTTGCATCAAGTCCATTGCTTTACCTTCGGCAAAACCTTCTTTGATATCTACTAATACTACTTCACTTGCAAAATTTTTGATTGCAATATACTCTGCACAACTAGCGCCTACTGCACCTGCTCCTACTACGGTAACTTTCATGTTATAATGATTTAATTTATAGTATAATTTAAGGCCTAAAATGGCTCTAAGCAAAAATAAACAAAACGCCCATAATTAAAGACAAAGTAGCCTTAAAACTATGGACGTTAAGATCCCAAAAAGGATAATTAATGTATAAACTCTTAAATTCTGAAAAATACGGACGCACTTGCCGTGTCATATTCTCCAAAACTATAATCTGCATTGATATTAAATGCTCCCAAAGTTAATTTTGCACCTAAGGTTCCTAAAACACCACTTACATCACTTTTTAATGACAAAGGATCTTCAACGGTACTAGAAACTGGAAAAATAACCGTGTTAGATCTAAAGGTATATGTACCTTTTAAATCTGTTGTAGAATTTCCTGAAACGTAATTAAGACCTCCATAAAAATTAAGAACTTTAAAATTTGTACTTGCAATAGCAGCAAAATTGTAAGCGTTTGTTTTAGTTTCTAATAACTGGTCACTACCTTCTACCACTGCGCCATCTTCAAAATCATAAGAAGCATCCAACCTTGTAAACGCGCCTAAAACAGAAACAGAAACTGGCAAATTATTCACTCCATCTTCATTAGTAAAAAACTGTGTCAGTTCCCACTGTAAACCTACACCGTAAAGACCTGTTTCTACCTCATCTGTTTCTATTTTTGGTATAAAACGGGCTTTAACCTCTAGACCAGCACCTAGACCTACTCCTACTTGAAAAAATGCCGATGGCACCACATCAAGACCTGTACTACCTATTCCCTGAGCTAGCGTTATAATATCTTCTTGTAATAATAAATTTGTATTTGACTCTCTACTCCTTATTATTAAGGACTCATCTGGATTATTTTCACCGAGAGCACTGGCTACTAACCTAGGTGTCGTACTACCATCACCAAAAGTTACCGAGATATTTGCTGAAGGATTACCTGTATTATTATAACTATCCTGTATGATACGTTCATACTCTAATGGATCTAGAACAAATGACTTCTTTTCATCTGGAGCAAAAGTACTTTGAGCTTTAATTTGTAATTTAAACTTACCAGGCTGTAACACCTTACCACTTTCATACCATCCAGAGGCTAGATTATAGGTAAAAGCTTCAGCTGCTGGAGCAGTGTAAGAATTTGCATATTTATCTGCCGCCTCTACACCTGCCGCAAGAATATCAGAAAAGCCATTTTGCGCCTGCGATAAGCACCCAAAACAACACAGCACGATAATTACTATATTTTTATTCAGTTTCATATTCTTAAATTTAAACTATAATTGATTAAACTTAAATAAATCACCTTTTATAAAAAGCCGACCGTAAAAGTACCCTTTAAAAACAGAACATAAAAAAAGCCCTCTATAAAAGAGAGCTTTTTTAAATTATCACGTACTTTATCTATGCATCAATATTTGCATAAATCGCATTTTTCTCTATAAACTCTCTACGAGGTGGTACTTCATCACCCATTAACATAGAGAACACACGGTCTGCCTCTGCAGGACTATCTATGGTAATCTGACGCAATGTTCTAAATTCAGGATTCATAGTAGTATCCCAAAGCTGATCTGCATTCATCTCACCTAATCCTTTATAACGTTGAATAGCTGCTCCACCACCGAAACTTTCTGCTATTTCATCACGATCTTTATCTGACCATGCATAGCGTTTTTTAGCACCTTTTTTCACAAGATATAAAGGCGGCGTTGCTATATAAATATATCCCAGTTCCACTAACTCCTTCATGTAACGGAAGAAGAAAGTAAGAATTAAAGTTGCAATGTGAGAACCATCAATATCGGCATCACACATAATAACAATTTTATGGTAACGTAGTTTCTCAAGATTCAATGCCTTAGAATCTTCTTCAGTTCCTATAGTAACACCTAGAGCGGTATAAATATTACGAATCTCTTCATTTTCAAAAACTTTATGCTGCATCGCTTTCTCAACATTAAGAATTTTACCTCTTAACGGCAGGATAGCTTGGAACTCACGGTCACGACCTTGTTTTGCCGTACCACCTGCAGAGTCTCCTTCAACAAGGAATACCTCACACAAAGTTGGATCAGTTTCAGAACAGTCAGAAAGTTTACCAGGTAAACCACCACCACTCATTACCGTTTTACGTTGCACCATCTCACGAGCTTTGCGCGCCGCATGACGTGCTTGAGCTGCAAGTATCACCTTTTGAACAATTATTTTTGCGTCATTAGGATGCTCTTCTAGATAATCTTCAAGCATTTGAGACACCGCTTGAGAAACAGCACTTGTTACCTCTCTGTTACCTAATTTCGTTTTTGTTTGTCCTTCAAATTGTGGCTCTTGAACTTTTACAGAAACAATAGCAGTAAGCCCCTCACGGAAGTCATCTCCTGCAATATCAAATTTTAATTTATCTAATAAACCAGAACCATCAGCATACTTCTTTAATGTAGAAGTAAGACCACGACGGAAACCAGCTAGATGCGTTCCTCCTTCATGCGTATTAATGTTATTTACATAAGAATGTAAATTTTCAGAATAACTATCGTTATAAATCATCGCTACTTCTACAGGAATACCATTTTTCTCACCTTCCATAGAGATCACATCTTCTATAATAGGCTGGCGAGTATCATCTAAGAAACGTATAAATTCTTTAAGACCTTCTTCTGACTGGAATACCTCAGTAATATTATTCCCTTCTTCATCTTGTCTTCTAGCATCAGTAAGGATAATTTTTATTCCTTTATTTAAAAATGCTAGTTCACGTAACCTATTTGCTAGAGTATCATAATTATACTCTGTAGTCTGTTGAAATATAGAACGGTCTGGAGTAAAAGTAACATCAGTACCTCTTTTATCTGTTTCACCTATAGCCTTAACAGGATACATAGCTTTACCACGCTCATATTCTTGCTCCCATATTTTACCATCACGGTAAACGGTCGCTTTTAAATGATCAGAAAGTGCATTTACACAACTAACACCAACACCGTGTAGTCCACCAGATACTTTGTAAGAATCTTTATCAAACTTACCACCTGCACCGATTTTAGTCATTACTACTTGTAATGCAGACACTCCTTCTTTTTTATGAATCCCAACAGGAATACCACGACCATCATCAGTCACGGTAACACTGTTATTCTCATTTATCTGTACAGTAATATTATTACAATGTCCAGCAAGCGCTTCATCTATAGAATTATCAACCACCTCATAAACTAAGTGATGCAAACCTCTAACTCCTACATCTCCTATATACATGGATGGACGCATGCGCACATGCTCCATTCCTTCTAACGCCTGAATCTGATCTGCGCCGTAATTTTTATTATTTTCTTCGCTCATAAATACGTATGATTTTTACTGCTATTTGCGTAATACACAAATATAAGAAACCACTAATGTTTATAGGCCTTAACCATTAAAATAGCAGCTTAAGTTATTAACAAATTATTAATAGGCATATGGCATTAATATTGATTAATTTAGGTCTATCATAATCAACAACTCATACTATGAAAAATATTCAAATTATTCTCTTATGTCTAACCTGCTCATTTTTCTCCTTTGCACAAAATGAGAGCGACCTAACTTTCTCTCAACTAGATAAAAGTCCACTAGATGTGGTTATGTATCGCGACGCAAATAAAGCCGCTGTTGCTAGAGTAATCTACAGCCGCCCATCTAAACGTGACAGAGAAATTTTCGGAAAATTAGTTCCTTATAACCAAGTATGGAGAACTGGCGCAAATGAAGCGACTGAGATCGCGTTTTATAAGGATGTGAAATTCAATAATGAACTAGTAAAAGCAGGCACCTACTCTCTTTACACTATTCCGAGTGAAAATAATTGGAAATTTATACTTAACACAGACACCACACAATCTGGACTTGAATATGACGCCTCTAAAAACCTAATCACCACCACTATGGACGTACTACCATCACCACAAGAAATAGAGTCCTTCTCTATAAGCTTTGTAGAACAAAACAATGGAGGTATGTTATTCTTAGGTTGGGACGACACTATCGCTAGCGTACCTTTTACCGTGGTAAATCCCTAAGGTATATTTAAATACTTATGAGTTTGCAAAGAGACTTGCCATTCTGGATTTTCCATAACGAATTCGGTAATAAATGGAATCATTTTTTCACGCACAGACCACTCTGGCTGTAAAAAAAGCTTGCATGTAGAAGATACTTTTTCAGATTCCGCTTTCGCGAAAGCGAGATCATGACGATTAAATACGATTACCTTAAGCTCATGTGCTGCTTCATAGACTTCAGGAAGTGGCATTTTTGCTTTTTTAGGCGATAAACAAATCCAGTCCCAATGACCAGAGAGCGGATAGGCTCCACTGGTTTCAATATGCACATCGAGAGAGGCATTTTTTAAACCTGTAGTAAGAGGTTCCATATTCCATGTAAGAGGCTCTCCTCCTGTCACTACTATAGTTTTACTATACTTTGCTGCATTTACCACGATTTGATCCACACCTGTAGGTGGGTGTTTTTCTGGATCCCAGCTCTCTTTTACATCGCACCAGTGACATCCCACATCACAACCACCTACTCTAATAAAATAAGCCGCGCGACCAGTATGATATCCTTCACCCTGAATGGTGTAAAATTCTTCCATTAAAGGCAACATAGTACCTTTTTCAACCTGTTGCTGTATTGTTTTCTCTAGCATCTTGCAAAGATACGTTAGCTTTTACATTATTTATAACAGAGTAACATATGATAAATTAATACATTTGTAAAAAATATAATCCCTCAACTATATTTTATTCAAATACTTAACCATACTCACTCTTTACTTTCTTCATGAAAAAATTCTTTTATTTACTTATAATAATCTCTAGCCAGATTATTACAGCCCAAGTAGGTGTCAATACTTCAACCCCTGATGACGGCTCTGCATTACAAATAGATAGTACAACTGGCAGTTTTGTCCCTCCTAGAATGGATACTGCCGCAATGAATTTAATCCCAACGCCTCTAGAAGGCTCTATTGTATTTAATACGGATACAAAATCATTACACATTTATACAAATTCAAATTGGGAGAACCAGGCAGTTCCCACCATTCCACAAATCACTTTGTATAAAAGTTTTAATGGAACTGAAGATATAGGAACCGATTCTAACTTTCATCAATTCCCTATAGGTGAAGGTTCTGGAGAAATTCTCTCTTCAGACCCTACACATTTTGATGTTATATCTGACGGAAAAATTAGAATACTAAAATCTGGAACTTATCAAATAAGCGGAGGGATTTCATTGCGTAATGTTAATAGTGGAGATCATAAATACATATTAGGTGTTTTTATAGACTCCAGTCGCAAAGGTTATTTATGTCGTGGATACGCTAATATACCTGGAAGTAACGATTACTGGGGTGCTTCTGGGGTGTTTCAATTTAAAATCACAGCTGGTCAAGTGCTCGACCTACGTTTTTATCTAACTAATAGCGAAACAGTAGAACCATTAGACTTTTGTGATATAGGGATCTTAAGAGTATCCGATTAAATAATACCATTTAAAGACATTACAAAAACAGTTCTTCGTTATTGCAGAACTGTTTTTTTTATACCCAAATTTTTGAATTACTTTTGAGGAAACACTTTTTTCATGTCCCAAAAAGATGAATTTTTCAAATATATAACTGACGGTTACAGCCCAAAAGGCGATGCTATCATTATGGGTGCTGCAATGTTAGACGGCGAGACGTTAACAAATGCACATGTAAAAATCCCATTAAAAACTATGAACCGTCATGGTTTAATAGCTGGTGCCACAGGTACTGGGAAAACAAAAACGTTACAAATAATAGCCGAGCAACTATCACAACAAGGTGTACCTACTCTATTGATGGATATAAAAGGGGACCTTTCTGGTATAGCTGCAGAAAGTCCTGGACATGAAAAAATAGATGAGCGTCACGAAAAAATAGGTCTATATTTCAAAAAAAGAAAATCACCTGTAGAAATCATGACTATTTCTGAACAAGACGGAATTAAAATGAGAGCTACCGTGAGCGAATTCGGCCCGGTGCTTTTATCAAGGATTCTTGATGTTACAGAAACGCAAGCCGGTATTATATCAGTAGTTTTCAAGTATTGTGATGATAATAAGTTACCTCTACTAGACCTAGATGATTTAAAAAAGGTATTACAATATGCTACTGGAGCAGGTAAAGAAGAATTCCAAAAAGAGTATGGCCGCATATCTACATCTTCTACTGGTGCAATTCTTAGAAAACTTATCGAACTAGAACAACAGGGTGCTCAACGTTTTTTTGGAGAGCGTAGTTTTGATGTTAAAGATCTAGTAAGAAAAGATCGTGACGGTAACGGATATGTTAATGTAATAAGACTTACCGACATACAAGACAGACCTAAGCTTTTCTCTACGTTTATGCTAAGCCTGCTGGCTGAAATATATTCTACTTTTCCTGAACAAGGTGATAGTGATAAACCTGAGCTTATTTTATTTATAGACGAGGCCCATTTAATTTTTGACAACGCAAGCAAAGCATTACTAAGTCAAATAGAGAGTATTGTAAAATTAATACGTTCTAAGGGAATAGGTCTTTATTTTGTAACTCAAAACCCAACAGATATACCTGAAGGGGTATTAAGTCAACTAGGACTTAAAATACAGCATGCACTAAGAGCTTTTACTGCAAAAGACAGAAAAGCCATAAAGCTTACCGCACAAAATTATCCTGAAACAGATTATTACAACACTGCCGAAATACTCACATCGTTAGGTATAGGAGAAGCTTTAATAAGCGCACTAGATGAGAAAGGAAGACCTAGTCCTCTAGCTGCAACCCTATTGCGTGCTCCAGAAAGTCGCATGGATGTTCTATCTGACAGAGAACTAAGTGATCTCATTGCAGATTCTGAACTTACTGATAAGTACAATGAAGAAATAGATCGAGAAAGTGCTGAAGAAATTCTACAGAAAAAAATTGAAGAGGCAAATGAAGAAGAGATCAAAGAAAAGGCGGCAAAGGAAAAAGCAAAAGCTCGTAAATCTTCTACTTCTAGAACTAGCACCAGACAGAACCCTATCCTAAAAGTATTAACCAGCGCTTCTTTTATTAGAGGAGTAATGGGAATTTTAGGTAAAGCGTTAAAATAATTTAAGAGTTAAAATACTAATAAGAACTGTAAAATAAATAATGCAAAACTCGTGTAGTTTCTCTAGCAATTGTAATTTTACATCTTTAAATAAAAATATGAAAAAAGTAATAGCGTTAATTGCCGTAATAGTCGTACTAGCTAGTTGCTCTAAAGATCAAGATCCATTTGAATGGAATAAAGATCGTGTAGGTCACCTGACTAAAGACATGAAAGTATTTCAATTAGATAGCATTTATGCAAACGATAGTATTGTAAGAGCGGTCAAAGGAGATGAATTTAGTAATGGCGCAAACCAAATAGAGATCTTTGAAAAAGGTGGAGCACATTTATTAACTCTTACACCTAGTGAAGCGCTAGATAGTACAGCTACTATTGAGAATATTATTATACGTGACGAGCGTTTTACTACTTTAAAAGGTATTACTAAAAACAGTACTTATAAAGAGATAAGTACAGCATACAAAATAAGTAGTGTAGATAACATGATCGACGATGCTGTAATATGGGTAAATGAAGAAAATTTTTATTTCACAATATCTAAAGATGATTTACCTACTGATGTGAAATTTGACATTAGTGCTTCTATAGAAAAAACGATGATTCCAGAAGACACCAAGCCACTTTATATGTTTGTATCCTGGTAATTTAAATACTCATGAAAAAAACACTTCAAAAAGCCATACCTAAACTGTATGGCTTTTATTTTAATACGATTCACCTATTCTCTAAAGAAAAGGCAGCAAGTCTAGCACTCAAAGTATTCAGCATACCTAGAAGAGGTAAAATTGCAGAACATCAAAAAGAGTTTCTTAGTACGGCTAGAACACAAAAGATAGCCTTTGAAGATGGCTTATTTCAGCTCTATCACTGGAAAGGTAACGGTCCTACAGTCTTATTAAATCATGGTTGGGAATCTAACGCCTACAGATGGAAATACCTTATTGAACCATTACAGAAACTAGACTATAACATAATCGCTATAGACGCACCTGCCCACGGAGCTTCTGACGGTGAATTATTTACCGCTGTAAAATATTCAAAAGTTATTACGACGGTTATTGATTTATATGAGCCTAAAATAGTAATCGCTCATAGTGTAGGCGCCATGGCTACTATATATCAAGAATCAAATCATCCACATAATTTTATAGAGAAATTAGTTTTATTAGGTAGCCCTAATAAACTAGAAGTTATTATGCGCGATTATCAAAACATAACTAGCTTCAATAACTCTGTTTATGGTAGTTTAAACAACTTACTTAAAAACACTTTTGGCTTTCTAATAGAAGATTTTGTAGCTGCAGATTTTGCAGAGAAAATTCAAATCCCTTCCCTAATTGTCCATAATCCGCAGGATGTGATTGTACCCTATGCTGCAATGGATGAAATAGCTGCAAAAATGCCTAATTCCAGCACTTATACATCTCAAACCGGTGGTCATAGTTTGTACACTCCAGAAGTGATAGAAGAGGTTCTAAAGTTTCTGGCGAGACCTTAATTACATTTATATTAACCTATAGTGATTGATTACTAAGCAAATTAATTATAAATTCATTAAAATAAATTAACCGCATTTATTACACATAGATAAAATTTCAAAAGAGTAAAGAAGAGCTAACAATTTCATTAAGAAATAACTGACCCTTATGACTGATCAGATTCCTACTACTAAGATACGCCAGCTATTCATCCTATTAATCATAATAGGTATTCTATTCTTGATAGGCATGGAACTACTTCCTTATTTAGGAGGCGTTTTAGGTGCTGTTACTTTATTTATTTTACTCGCACCACTTCAAGAGAAGCTTGAAAAAAGAAAATGGAAACCTGCACTAGCCGCAACGCTCCTTATGTTCTTATCATTTGTGATTATTCTATTACCTATTGCAGGAATAGGATTGATGCTTACTTCTAAAGTAAAGACAGCTATCCAGAACAGTACAGCTATAACCGACGCTATAAAATCAGAGATTTCCAAAGCTGAAGAACTAGTAGGAATGAATATTTCTGAAAACATAAATTCTAGTGAAGTAAGTACATGGATATCCCAAAACATCCAAGATCTCGCAAACTCTAGCCTTACCGTAACCATATCTGTAGGGATTATGTTCTTTTTATTATACTTCATGTTAACAGAGCGCAAAAAATGGCTAGCAACTGCATTAGTTTATTTACCACTCAAAGAAGAAAACACAAAAAATATAGGTAAGGAAAGTATAGACTTAGTAAAATCAAACGCCATAGGCATCCCACTAGTGGCATTACTTCAAGGTGTTGTTGCTTTGGTAGGTTACTTCATATTCGGCGTGGATAACCCATTCTTTTGGTTTGTAATCACCATAATAGGTAGTATGATTCCATTTGTAGGAACAGCTTTAGGAATATTACCGGTGTGTATTTTATTATTCTCACAAGGAGATACCACTGCTGCTATAGGAATACTGATTTATGGCGCCGTGGTTGTAGGTTCTACTGATAATTTATTTAGACTGGTAGTGCAAAAACGCCTAGCCGACGTACATCCACTAGTTACACTTATAGGTGTAGTAGTCGGTGTACCTCTATTCGGTTTTATAGGGCTTATCTTTGGACCTTTATTAGTAAGTTTATTTTTACTACTCGTAAAAATTTACAAAAATGAATATGGCAAACAAGGTAAGAAGATATAGTCTTGTTAATTGAGTAGATTTATTTTTTAAGATTCCGTATTTTTAACCCAAATTAAAATTGAATGAGCAAAGCATTTAAACTTCAAGATAAAATAGACGAAACTTACATTGAACAACGCAAATTGTTCATTTGGGGAATGGTAGATGATAAAACAGCTAGACATTGTGTAGACAGATTATTGTACCTAGATTCTTTAAGTAATGAAGAAATCACTTTTGTAATTAATAGTCCAGGTGGTTATGTAACTGCTGGTTTTTCTATTTATGACACGATGCAAGAAATTAAAAGCCCAGTAAGCACTGTATGTAGTGGTCTTGCTGCATCTATGGGCTCTTTACTTCTTTCTGGCGGTACTAAAGGACGTCGCATGATACAAAAACACGGTCGTGTAATGATACACCAGCCTAGTGGTGGTGCTCGTGGTACCAGTGCAGACATTGAAATCACTGCAAACGAGATTCTTAAAACCAAAGAATTAAGTGCTCAAATTCTTGCAGACAACTGTGGACAGACTTTTGAAAAAGTGATGAAAGATTTTAACCGTGATTACTGGCTAGGTGCTGATGAAGCTTTAGCATACGGAATCGTGGATGGTATTTTATAAATAACATAACACATTTATTCAAAAAGCCAGCTTATCTTTAAGCTGGCTTTTTAATTTCATAAAAATGGTTAGAGATTACTTAAACGCTTACTTTAGAACAATTTCATTTATCTTTTTAATCTTGTTCGGTATTTATGCGATACTTACTATAGGTTCAGAAGAATACTTAAAATCATTTGTCACTTCTTTTTCATACACCTTACTGCCAGTTGTAGTAGGTAACATTCCCATCGCCTGGCTTTATTATTACATCCATAAAAAATTAACTAAATGAAACTAACTCCTTTTCACCTAGCTATTCCTGTCAAAGAAATCACCACTACACGTGCGTTTTATCGCGATACATTAGGCTGTAAAGAAGGACGCAGTTCTGACCATTGGGTAGACTTTGATTTCTTCGGCCATCAACTAGTTATACATGTGACAGAAGAGGCTCAAAAAGCAGCCATTAATGCCGTAGATGGCAAGGCCGTTCCTGTTCCACATTTTGGTGTCGTTCTAGAATGGGATATTTTTCACGCTTTCGCGAAAGCGGTAAAAGAAAAAGGAATCAAATTTATAATCGAGCCGTATATAAGATTTGAAGGACTGCCAGGCGAGCAAGCCACTATGTTCTTTCAAGACCCAAGCGGAAATTCATTAGAATTTAAGTCTTTTAAGGACTTTGATCAAATATTTGCATCATGAGACTATTCAGAAAAAAAATAAATTTACCTGACGAAGATTACACACTAGAAACGGTAGAACAAACTACTGTCGCAGATGTGGATGACGCGATAGAAAAAGAAGAAAGTATTACTTCTACTATTGCAAATTCTGGCTTTTTAAAAAAATATGCCAAGCTAGGTAAGATCATGTTTATGATGATTAAAGATTATCGTAAAGGCATTTATACGAACATCCCATGGTTTACCATTGCTGCCATTACTACAGGATTATTATATGTTTTTAGCCCCATAGACCTTATCCCAGATTTTATTCCAGGATTAGGATTTATAGATGACCTAACAGTCCTCTCCTTTGTAACCGGATGGATCGAGACCGACTTACATAGATATCTAGACTGGAAGTTGAAGGAGAAGGCTTATTTAGAGGATTAGAACACTGTCAATTCTAAAGAATTTATTCTTTAATTTTTATTTCATCTAATAATTTAAAAACGATCTGTTTTGAATCATTTAATGGAATCACAAATTTTCCATTGGAATCAATTACTCCATATTGATTAGACTCTTTTACGAAACCAAGTGATTGAGGATATATACTGCTTTTGAGTTTATAAAATGAATGATCTGGCGACTCTTCATTTTGAAAGACTGACAAGGAATCAAATCTATAATCTGTTAATTGCTTCCCAGCAGAATCAAAAACCGCCCATTTACTATCCTTTTTAAATCCTATAATTCCCTCGAATTCTCTTATAAAGGTAGTGTGTTCAAAAGGAATTAAAACCTTGCCTTGTAAATCAATTAATCCCCACTTTTTATTTTTTATTGTAGCTGCAACATTCAAATGGGGATACATTAAACCAATATCATCGGATTCAAAAATAATTTCTCCTTTACTATTTAGGAAACCAACTTTGCCATTCTCTTTCCAAAAGACAGTAAATTGCTTAATGTAAAACGGACTGATCAGTTTAAACTGAGGTTTGATTACTTCGAATCCTTTTTTATCTATGAAGCCGTATAAATTATCAACACGAATTTTTGCTTTGTTAAAATAATATTCCCCAAATGCGGTATATTTTAAATCAGTTATAAAACTTCCATCTGTCTTTACTAATGCGTAGTGGCTGTCTTTGCCAACTAAAAGAGTATCTTGTCCTAGCTTTTTAAAAGAACTGAATTCTGGCTCCAAAATTACATCGCCACTCAAATCATAAATACCATGTACTTGTGTGGAATTATAGGAAACACTGTAACGTCCTTTATTTATTTTTCCAAACTTCCTTTTACTAACTAAAAGTTTATCTTTTAAAAGATTTATACTTTTAAAATGTAGAGGCAAAATCAATCTGTCATTTTTACCTACTACACCATAAATATCATCCCAATAATATTCGCCTTCATTTCTGACTTTGTAAAGCGAATCATTCAGGATGTAAACCTTATAATATTTAATAGGTAGCACAATATTATTTTTCCTATCAATTACACCTACTTTTTTATTTAAACAGACAACACCATTACCCTTATAAAAATCTTTGGCATAATTATATTGAGGAGTTATAACCACACTATCCCCTAATTTGTAGCCATATACACCTTGCTCTTGAAAAGACTTCAGATCTTGTGATAAACAACTTATACCGCTAAAACAGAACAGGAAAATTATTAGAGAATTAGTCATTAGTTTACATCTAAGAATCTATTAATACTTTTTACTTAGAAGAGTAAACCAATTCCCCATTACTGTAAGTAGCACTAACTTTCAAATTAGGAACTTGTTCTATAGCAACTTCCATTAAATCTTTATCTAACATAATAAAGTCGGCTGCTTTTCCTATTTCTAGACTTCCTTTTTCATTTTCTTCAAAATTAGAATAAGCTGCCCAGATAGTCATACCTCTTAAAGCTTCTTCTCTTGAAAGAGCCTGGTCTGCACGGAAACCATTTTCTGGAAAACCGCTAGTGTCTTTTCTTGCAACTGCGGCATAAAAGGTCAAAAACGGATTTACCTGCTCCACAGGGTAATCAGTACCTAGAGCTAGCATATTAGACATACCCAAAAGCTTCTTATAAGCATAAGCTCCTTGAATGCGCTCTTCTCCTACTCTATCTTGCGCCCAATACATATCGCTAGTAGCATGAGTAGGCTGCACCGACGGAAGAATATTTTCTGTATCAAAAAACTCAAAATCTACTGGATCAACGATTTGAGCGTGTTCTACTCTCCATCTTCTGTCTTTTTTATCACTAAGTAATTCCTTATAGTTTTTTAAAACCACATAATTAGCACTATCACCTATCGCATGGGTATTCATCTGGTAGTCAGTAGCTGCGATACGCTCTGCAATACCTCTGAAATCTTTTACACTGCTTAATAACGCACCATAATGATCGTGTTTATCTGAATAGGATTCTTTCATTGCAGCACCGCGACTACCTAGAGCGCCGTCTGCATAGAACTTTACCGATCTTACATTTAGGTGATTTGTTTTTACCACTCCTTTATTTAAATAATAATCTAAGTTTTCTGGTGTGTTAGAAATCATCGCATAGATCTTCATTTTTAAAGTTCCATCTTGTTGTAGACTATCGATAAGTTCTATGGTAGAACGCATTAAACCAGCGTCATCCACCGTAGTAATTCCATAACCGAAGTTGATCTCCTGAGCATCCATTAAAGATTTAATAGACTCTTCAGTAGTTTCTGCAGGGAAAACCGCTTCTACAAGTTCCATAGGATTGTCCACTAAAATTCCAGTCAACTTTCCTTCTTTAATTTCAATAGCTCCACCGAATGGATCTGTATCCACAGTAATACCAGCTAATTTCAAAGCGGCATCATTTGCAATCATCGCATGACCATCTATTCTTGTTAAAGCAACAGGAATGTCTGGAAATAATTCATTAAGCTTTTCATTAGTAGGAAATTCTTTTACATACCAATCATTTTGATCCCAACCGCGTCCTATAATAAAGCTTTTGCTATTCTTCTCTTGAAAATTTACAACCTCTTGTACCACCTCATCATAGCTAGACGTACCGACTAGATCTACACGCTGTAATTGCTGTCCTAAACCATAAAAATGACAGTGAGCATCTATTAAACCAGGATAAATAAACTTACCAGAAGCATCTATAGTTTTAGCAGCCTTTAAGTTTTGAGCTTTTAAAGCTTCCTTGCTACCTACAAAAACAACTTTACCATCTTTTACTGCCATAGCAGTTGCCGTGGAGAAGTCCTTATTTACAGTATAAATTTGAGCATTTTCAATAATGAGGTCTGCTGTGTTTTGTTCTTTCTCTTGACAAGAAATAATCAACACAAGCGCTAGTAAGGAGAGAATTTTTTTCATGATGTGAAAATAAGTCACAGAAACTTTTAAAACAATTAATTACTGCAGCTTGTATACATGCTGACAATTATAGTTTTTAAACATAAAAAAAACTCACTCAAAAGTTAATTGAGTGAGTTCTGTATTTGAATGAGTTTACTAGCTATTTAATTGTTCCGCTTTCGCGAAAGCGGAATTAAAACAATTTTAAAAATCAAATTTATAAACTGCTCCACCCATAATCTGTAGGTTCTGAACTGGGTAATCTAAGTAATATTCATAGTTACCACCTGTAAGATTCTGACCTCTTAAAAAGGCAGTTAATTTAGGATTTATTTTATAATTAACGTCTAGATTAAGATCTACAAAAGAATCAAGAGTCTCTGCTCCTACTCCATTTCTGAAGGCATCTCTCTCACCAACGAAGTAAAGTGTTGCTCCTACATTCCATTTTTCATTGATCTCATAATTCCCCACAAGGTCTGCAGTGAATTCTGGTAAATGAGAAGCTACGTTATTAAAAGCATCTCCTTCTGAAACGTCATAACTAAAACCGGTCGCATTTAAACTAAGGTTAAATGCGGTATTCACATCATAGCTTAATGTTGCTCCATAAAGTGTTGTATTTAAATCTGCATATTGTGTGTAGAACACGTTTCCATATTCATAAGCTTCTAGACCTGTAGTTGTGGTTGCTCCTACTCCTTTATTATAAAAAGACTTGCTCTCTTCTATTTTATAACCACCGAATACTTTGTACCCAAAGTTTTCAGATATTTTACCTTTAAAACCTAATTGAGCATCTAACAATCTGCTAGTAGGTATCACGTCTATAGCTGGTGCTAGAAAAACATTTTCTGCGGCAAATTGCTGTAATGAATTCATATCTAGACCACCACCTAAGGTAACATATGGAATGAATTTTTCTTCTACTACGATATAACTCGCTACCACATCTGGATAAACGTACACATCACTTTCTGATGCCTCGCTATTGTTAAGGTAGTTAACCGTCGCACCTAATTTTACTTTATAATTATCTCCATAAAGGTTGATCGATGGATTTAACCCTGCTTTTAAGTACGTGTACTCGTCTGCCGCTGGAATTAAACCTTGTGTATCAAAACTACCGCTCAAGTAATCTAGCTCTACTCCTAGTGCAACCTCTGTATCCAAAATATCAAAACCTAATTGAGGTTGTGCATTAAAGCGTATCTCACTACCGTCATTGCTCGATGTGGTACCAGTAAAGTTTACATCTACACCTTTAAAAACACCGTCAAAGAAAGTTGCTTTACCGCCTAAAGCATAAGATAAGTAGTTAAAAGCAACGTCTGTATCTTCTGTCAATAGGTTAAGTCCGTTTTCATAATCTCCATACCAGTTTGCTGTTTGATATCTAGCACCTGCTGTGATTCCCCAATTCATATCTCTGGTACGTTTTCCATAAGAAACATCTAATGAGGTGTCCGAGTAAGAATCGTCTGCAATGGCTTCGTCTATACCTCCTTGAGAAGAGTTGTGATTAAAGAAAACTCCTAGATCACTATCTCTATCTAACTCAAAGTTGGCAGCAAATTCACCTAGTACATTGATATAATTACCGAGTCCTAATCTAGCGTAGTTTTGATAGTACTTAGGTCTCTGAGCTTTCTTTAGCTTTCCTAAAGGAGATTTGGCAGGTGTAAACGTACTCGCAACAGGAACAGAAAAGATGCTGTACGTCACTGACTTTTTCTTCACTTTTGTAGTGTCGTTAAAGCTAGGATTGCTTTTTACCTTAAAAGCATCGCTTATGGTAGGATCATAGGCTTTTACCACCGTAATCGTACCACCGTTTAATCGATCTTCCTCTTCTTCTGTAGTTTGTGCAGTAGCCATAGTTGCAGTTAACGCAACTATTGCTAGTGATATATATTTTATATTGAAATTCATTGTTTGCTAGTTTTGACTTGTCGGTACGACAGATGAATTTGTTTTTGCAGCTTCATTTTTAATCTTATTCAGCTCGCTTTGTGCAGTTGCTACTACTCCTGGATATTGTGTGAAATTTGAAATCACAGCGTCAAGAATAGTAGTTGCATTAAGAGTTTGATTTAAGGCAGCATAACTTTTTGCCATAACCACAAGACCTTTTGCACTCCACAACTTATAACCACCATAGTTCTTACTTAAACCATTTACTGTAGCAATAGTTGCATCGTGATTTCCTTCTTTATTCTCAAAGTAGGCTTTATAATAAGTAGCCTCTGCAGCAAGACTACCAGTTGCTGTCTCTCTTACTTTTTCATAACCTGCTTTTGCAGCGGCTTCATCACCTTGTTTCCATGAAGAACGTGCGATAATAATTTCGGCATCAGACTTTACATTATTCTCGATACTAGAATCACTTAATACTTTGTTTGCATAAGTAACAGCTTCAGCATACTTCTCTGTCTCATAATAAGCCTTCATTAAGTTAGATTGTGCATAAATGATGTTCTGAGGGAAATCTGCCAGTTGTTCTAACTGTTTCATAACAGGAATAGCTTTTACATAATCCTTAGTCCCTAAATGAATTTCACTTAACCTAGCCAGTGCTTGTTCTGTAAACTCACTTCTTTCTTTGGCAGTTACAAACTCATAATGAGAAATACTTTCTGACTTCTTGTTTTGTGAGAATAAGGATTGTGCAAGGTAGAAGTGTGCTTTTAAAGCATGTTTACCATTAGGAAATTGCTTTAAATATTTATCCATTTCTCTTGCAGTTCCTTTCATATCACCTTGAATAAATGGCTGCTCTGCACTTTCATAAGCCGTGTCGTCTAGCTCATTATCTGTAACCTCAACTCCATCTAGACCTCTTACCCATACGGCATAATCGTTAGTACGACCTTGATCTATATACACCTGTCTCGCACTACTTATAGCTTGCACAGCTTGTGGAGTACCTGAATATTTATTTGCTACTTGTTTAAACACCGTTAAAGACGCATCTAGATTACCATCATTATATAACTGTAATCCTTTACGCATCATTGCCTGAGAAGTGTAACTACTATTAGGATATTCTGCAATTAACTTATCATAGGTACTAATACCTTTAGAAACCTGGTTGGTATTGATATAAGTATTACCTAATTCATACATCACGTCATCTCTATATTTTGAAGATTTAAATCTGGTAACAAAACCTTCTAGGTCTTCTATCTTACGGTCATTTTTCTGTACAAATCCATAAGAAATAGCCTTTTGAAATGCTGCATAGTCAGAATTAAAACCATTCATCTCGATAGCTTTATTATAAGCTTCCATTCCTGGCCAGTATTTTTTAGTCACAAAATTTGCATCCCCTATTCTTAAGTAAGCATCGTTTAACCTAATGCGATCGTTGCTTGCGTCCGACTGATTTGTATAAGCGGTAAAAGAAGAAATTGCTGCGTCATACTTTTTCAATTTAAACTCTGTATAACCCATATCATAATTATATAAATCGTCTTCTTCTATGGCAGTACTCATTTTATTTGCTGCTTTAAAATTAGAATAAGCACCTGTAAAATCATTGAGCTGGTACATACTTTCTGCCTTCCAGAAAGTTGCTTTTTTCTTAAGTTCAGGATCTGTAATGTTATCTATTGCTTTATTCAAATTACCTAAGGCATCTTGATATTCTCCAGCTGTAAATAAATTAAGACCGTAGTATAAAGCTACTTTACCATAAACTGCTTCGTTCCCTTTTATTCTGCCATCTTCTAATAAGTTAATTGCCTCTTTATAATTCTTTGAAGTAAAATAAGAGTCTATTAGAAATTCATTCATCTCTTCGTTCTTATCTGTTGCAGGGTATTTTTCTAAATAAGCAAGAATAACCGCTGGCACACTATCGTATGGATTCCCATTTTCATAACTAAGCTTTGCATAGTTATAAGAAGCATCTTGCGCTATTTGAGCATCTAGATCCATCTCACTGGCTTTCTTAAAAGCATTAAGAGCATCTTCATTACGGTCTAGTTTAATATAACTTTGACCCAAATGGTAATAGGCATTTTGAGCAGTAGCATTTTCACCGTCTATAATTTTATTAAAAGTCTCTACCGCTTTTTCAAAGTTACCCTGCTTGTAATAAGCATAACCTAGCTGATAATAATCATTATTATTCCACTTACCACGTACACCTTGATACTTTTCTAGATAAGGTAAAGCCTCTGTATAATTTTCTTTGTTAAAAAGAGACTGTCCTATAATACGGTTTAATTCTGATTGTTCTTTGCGGTTAGATTTAGCCAATTGTTTTTTTGCTAGCTCTATTGCTTTATCAAAGTTTCCTAATTTGTAATTTAGGTCTGCTTGATAATAAGAAAGTTTCTCATCTGTCTCTGGAGATTCTCCTACTTCATCAAAAAGATCGCTAGCTTCTTGCAATTCATCACCTTCATAAGCTATGTAACCTAGATAATATTTTGCTTTACTGCCGTATTCAGGATCATCACTTACGCGGTTTAAAAAAGGTTTTGCCTCATCATACTTTTTAGACTGCACAAGAGTATAACCTGTATTAAAGTAATAACGGTTAGCTTGCTTTCGCGAAAGCGTGCTCTTATCTACTTTTTGATACCATATTGCGGCTTTTCTATAATCACCATTATCAAAATAGTAATTTGCCACATCAATAACAGCAGAGTTTTTCTTTGTAGATGTAGGATATTCTTCTACAAAATTTTCTACTAGCGCGTCTGCATTACGCTGGTTTAAACGTACAGCACAATTTGCGATGTAATAAGAAGCATTCCCTTTAATCACCTCATCACTAGAGGCGTCGAGCACTTTTTCAAACAGTCTTTGCGAGGCCAGATACTGGTCTTCTTGATAAAGATCTATCGCCTGATTGTAAATAGCCAGGTCGTCGGTAAATATTTTGGACTGTTGTGCGTTAGTTATACCAGTGATACTGATTATAAACAACAGCGCCATTGTTAGTTTTCTCATAATAAGAAGGATTCTAATTGTTAGAGTAAAATTATGATTTCCTAAGCTAGAACGTCTTAAAACCTCATTAATTATTCATAATCTTATCCACATCTTGATTAACTTTACATCAAATATTTTTATCCATGTCAGATCACGTTTTATCATTAAGCAAAGTAGATGTCTTCCAGAAAGATAACCTCATTCTAAAAAATGTGAATCTGGAAATAGGAAAAGGAGAATTTGTATACCTTATAGGTAAGACCGGTAGCGGTAAAAGTTCTTTAATGAAAACCCTTTATGGCGATATACCGCTTAAAAAAGGAGAAGGAACTATAGTAGACTATGATTTATCTCGCTTGCGCGAAAAAGAAATTCCTCACCTGCGACGTAAACTAGGAGTGGTTTTTCAAGACTTTAAGCTATTAACTGACCGTACGATCAACGACAATTTAAAATTTGTCCTTAAAGCAACAGGCTGGAAAGGTAAAAAAGAAATGTCTACACGTATCGAGGTAGTACTAGATAAAGTAGGCATGAAGACTAAAGGTTTTAAATATCCGCACGAACTTTCTGGAGGTGAGCAACAACGCATTGCGATAGCTAGAGCATTACTTAACGAGCCAGAACTTATCATTGCAGACGAACCTACCGGAAATCTAGACCCACAAACCAGTGTGGAAATCATGGAAGTTCTTCAACAAATTAATAAGAATGGTAATACCATTCTCATGGCAACTCATGATTATGCCTTAATTCTTAAATACCCATCTAAAACACTTAAATGTGATGATGGAGAAATTTTTGAAGTAGTCCAAAAAGCGGTATAACCCAGCTATTTTCCATGTCAGAAAAAAAGAAACCTTTCTTCAGTATCATCATACCTACTTTTAATGTAGAAAAGGTTCTCGATAATGCCATTAACAGCATTAAAATACAGTCCTCACAAGACTACGAAATTATAATAGTAGATGGTGGTTCTACTGACAACACGTTACAGCTGATAGAATCATACAGAGACGACACTGTTGTATTGCGTTCTATTTCTGAAAAGGATCGCGGTATTTATGACGCTATGAATAAAGGTGTAAAAATGTCTCAAGGTCGTTTTTTATACTTTTTAGGAGCTGACGATTACCTTCTAGATAAAAACGTACTTAGTGATATAAAAGAATACGCACTACTCCATCCTACAGATGTTATTTATGGAAATGTAAACAGCCCTAAACTTGGTAATCATTATGCTGGTAAATTTACCGACGCAGCTATTTTTTATAAAAATATATCGCACCAAGCTATTTTCTTTAAAAGAAACGTTTTTGACCTTGTTGGCTTCTATGACTTATCCTACCATGTACATGCAGACTGGGCACACAATATGGAATGGTTCTTTCATAAAACCATAAAACATAGATTCATCGATAGAGATATCGCCTATTTTAGCGATGGCGGATACAGCGCTGTTAAAAAAGATCATACTTTTAGAAAACATATTTTTAAACTGTATTACAAAAATGCTAGGAATAGAAATTCTGTTTTAAAAACGCTTCTCTTAATTATTAAGGGAGTTTACTCAAGAATAAGTAGATGATGGACCATAGATTCTTAACTATTATACCGCTTTACAATAAAGAAGCTGCTATAGAAAGAGCTATTACATCTGTTCTATCACAAACCGTTGTGACTGATTTATTAATAATCAACGATGGCTCTACAGACGATAGTTTATCCATTGCAAGCGAGTTTGAGAGTGATGCTGTCATGATCATATCACAAGATAATCAAGGAGTAAGCAACGCTAGAAACAAAGGCATCTCTTATGCAAAATCTAACAATTACGATTGCATCCTATTTCTAGATGCAGACGATTATTGGGAAACGAACCATGTAGAAGAACTAACTAAAAACATTTTAAAGTTTCCTAACGCTACGGTGTTTGCTAACAACTATAAAATAAGGAAAAGCGCTACTACATTTGAAGCAACTCTATTCTCTAATTTAGAAACTGATACTTCTAGAGAACTAGATGATTTCTTTATCTACAACTATCTTAATTCTATATTGTTCTCTTCCAGTTTTGGGTTTAAAACTAGCATTACCTCACTTTATAATGAAGAGATAACACATTCTGAAGATATCGATTTTTATGTACAACTAGCTTTACACGAAAAGATCGCATTTAACCCTACAGTTACTGTCATAAAAGATGAAACAGCAGTAAACAGATCTCATCTCATAAATTTAGAAACCAGAACTTATACTGATTTTGATATCTATGAAAAGTTCACATCCCAACATAAAGGCTTAAAGAAATTTCTAGACATCAATAGATATGCACTTGCCATAGAATTGATTATAGCAAATCAAAAAGTAGAAGCTCAACAATTAGTTAGTAAAATGGAATTTTCTAACTTAACAGCAAAACAACAAAAGTTACTCAAGTTAAGTAGCTGGCAATTAAAATTATTAAAGAGAATACATCACAGACTATCTAATTCTGGATTAAGAATTAGAACCGGTCGCTAGATAGAAATCTTCTTTATCTCTTATGTAATCGGACTCTTCAAATTCATGAGAAGCAAGAACCAAGCACATCGCACCACTAGAGAAGTCGGCAAGCTCACGCCATACCATGGTAGATATTAATAAACCTTTATCTGGTTTATTTAAAGTTATTGTTTCTTTTACTTTACCGTTATCTAATTCTACCGTAAAACTACCAGATACAGCGATTAATAATTCTAGACATTCTTTATGTGCATGACCACCGCGATGGGAATCACTAGGCACGTCGTACAAATAATAAACACGTTCTATTTTATAAGGAATCGTATCTTTTTCTAGCACTGCGAGATTACCACGAGGGTCTGTAATTTTAGGAATGTCTATAATCTTATAATCCATAAATCAAATATACTATTGTTTCACATCATTCTTGGAATATCTTTCAAGACTGTTAATATAATCATTTACACCTTTTTTAAAAAGTCTATAACTATCACGTAAATCACTAAACTGTTTTATATAACCTTTTCTAAATAAGAAGAATATGTACTTGAGCTGTATTAAACCTACGATCTTTAAATTTTCATGTGCTGCAATAGCCCCACGAGCATAGATAACTTCATTAGATGATGGATCATTTGCTGTACTTATCTCAGCATGAACAACCACAGCCTCTGGAACAAGCATAATAGCACATTTTTGGGATATAATTTCTTGACTAAGTACATACTCCTCTCCCATCTTAAATTGTGACCCTAAGCCAAATCTAGTATCAAATCTAAAATTCTTATCTCTCCAAATAGCTGTATTGAAAATCATTTCAATAGAATGAATATGAAACAACTCTTTTTTAGTAGTCGCTAATTTATCTTTTTTAGAGTACACTCTTTTATCCGCTCCTTTAGGAGTTAATATCTTAAAAACTAACAGACTAGAATTTTTGTAAGCATTCAATTTATCAACTATCACACTTATTGATTCCTGCAATACCTGCACATCGTCATCTAAAATCCATGCAAACGCACCGTTACAATTCCTTAAAGCAAGATTTCTACTTCTAGAAAGCCCAAACTCACAATCATTAAAAATACGGATGTTAGAATATTCAGATTTTAACACAGCCGTCTTAGACTGATTTACAATAATAATCTGATGTTTAATTTCTGATAAAGAGCACTGAAACATCAATTCCAGAAATGATAAATCACTCCTATTCATAGTAGCGATACAAATTTCTAGGTCATCTGATGTGTAATTGCTCAAGTGCTTATCTTTACCTCAAATATACTTCTATATGCGCATATTGCTCGTAGGTGAATACAGTGGTTTTCATAATTCCTTAAAACATGGTCTGCAACAGCTAGGTCATGAAGTAAACATTGTGGGCGATGGTGATGGTTTTAAGCGTTTCCCTGTAGATATAGAAATAGGTAGTACGTATTTTGAACAAAGCTGGCTACATCGCAAAATAAAAGTAGGCTGGTGGAAACTGACAGGCTATAACCTAGAAGATAGATTGAAATTAGCACGCTTTCGCGAAAGCGAGAACCATCTAAAAAACTACGATATCGTACAGTTTATCAATTCCAACCCTTTTGGGTGCGAGCCGGCTGTAGAACGTATCATGCTAGATTTTCTAATTAAAAATAATCAAAAGTCCTTTTTAATAGCCTGTGGTGACGACTACGAATATGCCCGATTTCTTACAGAAGAACATGAGGGTTACAATATTTTAGACTCGGTACACAGAGGACATCTTCAAAAACAGCAATTGTTTCACACGTATAAATATCTAGGTAACGGTTACCGAGATAATTATTATAAAGTACTAGAAGCGTCTCAAAAAATAATACCTAGTAATGTAGATTATGCGATGGCTTTAAAACAGCAGGATAAGGCAACAGCTATAATTCCTGCAGCTATAAACCATTCAAAATTTCAATTAGAATTAAATACAGATCTCTCACAAATTCAAATATTTATGGGAATCAACAGAGGTAATTATTGGAAAAAGGGAATCAACTATTTTGAAGAAGCGCTAGAAATTATAAAGAAGAAATACGGTAATAAAGTGTTTATTACGATAGCAGTAAGTCTACCCTATCAAGAATATATTACCAAATATAAAAACGCTCATATTTTACTAGATCAAGTATTGTGTTATGACCAAGGCTACAATGCGCTAGAAGCTATGGCGCAGGGAAAAGTCGTTTTTTCTGGCGGTAGTTCTATCTATTTAAAAGCGCATGATCTAGCCTCTGTTCCTGTTATGGATGCTAGACCAGATGTCGATTATTTAGTGAATCAATTATCTCTTCTCATTGATAACCCACAAAATATTCTAGAAATGGGAAAGGCCGCTAGAAAACATATTCTAGACCATCACGACAGTATTAAAATAGCGCGAGCATATCAACAACACTATCTTAACATCGGATAGGATTAAAAATAAGGTTACCGATTTTAAATAAATCGTCAAGGTAAAACAGAGACTTATGGTACATTACAAAAAAAGAAAACTTGATTGAGTTTTTTTTGGACCTTAGGGGTTTTGAGTGAATCTAAAAAGGCTCTAAATATCAAATTGATATTTAGAGCCTTTTTTTTTATAAAATTCTAGTTGGAATTTACTTTATTTATTTTTCCACTGAATGTCTATACCAGCAAAATCCTGAGCTGTTTGTTCTTTAGCTTGTTTAGGGATTACACATTCAAATTCTAAAGCTACTTCTAGACCATCATCTAAATAGAATAACATAGTTTCTTCTCCTTCATAATCACAAATTACTACGGCATGAATTTCATGCACAGCAAAATATTCGTCTTTAATTTCTTGAGGCTCTACAAATTCAAAGTAATGTAAAACTTGTGCTCCCTTAAAATAATCTATTTGCTGTAAGTAAAGATCTTTTTCCATGCAGCAAAGGTAAGAGGTTTAATTAGAATTGCTGTCTGAGAATCGCTTAATCGTATTCTTGTTAATGTAATTGAGATACAAAATAAAGAATCACTACGAAAGGCATTAAAATAAAAAACACACTAAAAAAAAGTATACTCTTATAACGTTGCCAATTTGAAAAAACCAGAATAACACCAAACACCCCTAAAACCCAACTAAATAAAAAGAAAGCTATTAATATAAACTCCAATATTTTAGCGATTTGCGAACTCAAATAGAGAAGCAAGAATAAAAATGGCAACCATAGCAAAGCCGAAGTTTTAAAAAACTTATTCATACAATAATATTAAAACAAAAAAAGCCAGTTCATAAGAACTGGCTTTAAATTATAATTTGAGCTCAATTAATCTCTTATTAATGTCACCTCGCTTAAATTTCTTAGAGGACCAGTATCCGAAGCGTTTCCATCATCACAACCATTATTAAAAGCAATTTGTCTTTCACTTTCTATTCGCCAGAACAACTCTCCCGTTGTAGCATTACCTTGACTATCAGTAGATGGTACATCTTGATAAGTTAGTTGCAGATTTGTTGCTATTGATCGAAGGCAACTACCATCTGAAGTAGGTTCATAATATGATAAAAATATATGATTTAAAATATTAGATGTTCTTGGTCCATTAGGAATTCTATAATCAACAAAATCATTACTTTGAATTGTTAAAAATTGATAATCTGAAGAATTATAATTGATGATCAACTGATTATTCTCATATAACTTATAATTCACACTTATAAGATCTTGATAATGTTGTAGCCCATCATCAATTCTTAGCATTCTAATTTCTGGAACTCTGATTAATTTTTGAATAGAAACTTCCAGTTTTTTATTACCAATTTCTAGAGTCCACTCTCCTACAAATTTATCAAGATCATTAAAAGTATCTTTAAAATAAGTAGATTCAGCCCTATCATCTAGCGATAAATTTCTCGCATCTCTCAAGTTAATCTCTACTTGCGCTAACATTGAGATAAAAACTAAATTAGCAACAATTGTTAACACGATTTTCCTCATAGTCTTAAATAGCTGTACACTGTTTAACAAAGCATAAATATTGATGAATATAAAACAAAATATGAATCAAATTATTGCCGCCGATCAAAACAACATCCAATCATATTCTTAAAACAAAAAAAACCAGTTCATAAGAACTGGCTTTTACTTTTAATACAACAGCTTAAAATTAAACCGTACGATTTACATCAAACGCTTCTAGCAATTGTGCCACACGTTGAACAAACTGTCCACCTAACGCACCATTTACTACTCTATGATCGTAACTATGAGATAAGAACATTTTCATTCTTATACCGATAAAGTCACCTTCTGGTGTTTCAACAACAGCAGGCACTTTTCTTATCGCACCTAGAGCAAGAATACCTACTTGTGGCTGATTGATAATAGGTGTTCCTAACACAGATCCAAAAGTACCTACATTAGTTACCGTATACGTACCGCCTTGAGTATCGTCTGGTTTTAATTTTGCATTTCTAGCCCTGTTAGCTAGGTCGTTTACCGACTTTGCCATACCTACTAGATTTAATTGGTCTGCATTTTTTATAACAGGTACAATTAAATTACCATCTGGTAAAGCAGCAGCCATACCTAGATTTATATTTTTACGCTTAATGATTTTATCACCATCTAGCGCGATATTCATCATCGGGAATTCTTTTAAAGCTTGTGCAACTGCTTCCATAAAAATAGGTGTAAAGGTCAGGTTCTCACCTTCTCTTTGTTTAAAACCATCTTTATGTTTCTTTCTCCAGTTCCAGATATTAGTCACATCACACTCAATAAAACTTTGAACGTGCGCACTAGTTTGTACTGATGCCACCATGTGATGAGCAATCAGTTTACCCATACGTGACATTTCAATAATTTCATCTTCTCCATTTACAGATACTGGAGCAGCCTTTGCAGCTGGTTTAGAAACCGCAGCAGCTACAGGAGCCGCTGTCTTTGCAGGTGCAGCAGTTTTACCTGCTTTCTTATCTGCAACATATTGTAAAATGTCGTTTTTAGTAACACGACCATCTTTACCTGTACCAGAAATTCCTTCTAACTCTGTAAGAGATATGTTTTCTTCTTTTGCGATATTCTTTACAAGTGGAGAGTAAAAAGAATCACTATCTGTATAATCTACATTTTCTGTAACCTGAGAGATTTGCTTTTCTACTTCAGTCGCAGCAGCTTTTATCTCTTTAGGTGCAGTAACAGTAGTTTCTGGAGCAGCGGTAGTCGCTCCACTATCATCACCGTCAGTTTCTATAATTGCAATAGTCTGGCCTACTTGTACCACATCATCTACTTGAAATAAAATCTCAACAAGAGTTCCATCTACCTCACTAGGCACTTCACTATCCACCTTATCTGTCGCTATTTCTAAAACAGGCTCGTCCATTTCTATGGTGTCGCCTACATTTTTAAGCCAAGAAGTTATTGTAGCCTCAGCTACAGATTCTCCCATTTTAGGTAATTTAAGTTCAAATTTTGCCATAACTAATAAGGTACTATTACGTTTTAATTATTTTGCAAAAGTACTAATTAAACAGTTTACAATTGCGGATTATTCATTGATATGGGAATATTTTAAGAATCACTTATCGATTTTGCAGTGTTTACAAAGATCTATTACACAATTTTCATTATTCCACGTGATTTACTGCTATCACTGCCTAAATAGAAGGTTTTATTCTGATTTAGAAATCTATAAGTCCCTTCTGTATTTTTAGACATATAATTTATCATTTCTTCAAATTTCAGAGAACTCAAATCCCAAAGCACACTCTTATTCAGCGTATTGCAAGATTCAAGTAATTCTATAGACGCTGAGGATACTACATTTTGTATTTTAAGCGTAGGATCTTCGGTAACGAGTATGAATTCTTTTTCTTCTAAGACAGTTTCGGTCGTTCTTGTGCCTTTAATGACTATCATACTACTTATTAAAAGGTCAATTGCCTTTTTTTCTAAGGTAGATTGTTTAAAATACTTATCGTAAAACAACCCCATGGCTCCATAAAATCTTTTTAAATAGACTTTATCTTTCACCGTACTTTCTCCTTTAAAATGAATCACTTTTTGATCACCTAGGTAATAATTATCATACCCTTTTTGAAGTGCCGTGTAACTTAAGTCGATGTCCTCTCCATACATAAAGTAACGCTCGTCAAAACCACCGCAATCTTCATAAACACTTTTCTTACAAAACATAAAAGCTCCTACTAGCACATCTACTTTGCCTCTTTCATTTTGACCAACTTCATTAAAGTAATAATTACTGTCGTTGCCCAGCATTTTTTGTCTCGCGACTTTAGGTGTAGGAACATGTCGTTTACTTTCTGGCAAATATTTGCCGGTTCCATCTATAAGCTGGGTTCCTAAAAAGCCTGCTTTGGGTTCCGCTTTCGCGAAAGCTAAACACTCTTCAAAAACCTTCTCTCCTACTATCGTATCTGGGTTTAAAATGCACAGATATTCTCCTATAGCCTGTTCTACAGCAAGGTTATTCCCTTTAGAAAAACCATGATTTTCTTTATGTACTATCACTTTTATACGATCACCATAAATAGAGGCTAACATCTCAAGGCTGTGATCTGTAGAATTATTATCGGCTACAATAATCTCTGCATCTAGATTTTTAACCGCTCGCATCACACTATAAACACACAGCTCAAGAAAAGCTGCTGCGTTATAATTAAGTATGATTATGGATAATTGCAAGAATTAGTTTTTTAATGAATTCTCATAAGGAACGCGATGTAAGATACTTCTTCCTAGCGTTACCTCATCGGCAAACTCTAACTCATCTCCTACGGCTATTCCTCTCGCGATGGTAGAAGTGTTGACTTCTAGTCCATCGAGTTGTTTAAAAATATAGAAGTTAGTAGTATCTCCTTCTATGGTTGGACTTAGTGCAAAGATAATCTCGGTAACGCCATCGTTTTTTACACGATCTACCAGTGATCTCACTTTAAGATCTTGTGGCCCTATTCCATCCATAGGACTTATTTTACCTCCTAAAACATGGTACAAACCACGATACTGACTCGTGTTTTCTATAGCCATGACGTCTCGTATATCTTCTACCACACAAACGATGGATTGATCGCGGTTGTGACTGGCACAAATCTCACAAATCTCTACATCACTTACATTATGGCATTTTTTACAAAAATTAAGATCGTGTCGCATCTTTAATAACGCATCAGATAACGCATCTGTATTATGCTCTGGCTGGCGCATTAAATGCAACACCAGTCGCAATGCCGTGCGTTTACCTATGCCAGGTAATTGCGATACTTGATCTACCGCTTCTTCTAATATTTTTGAGGAAAAATTCATGATAAATGAATCATCGCAAAAACAGCATAATTAATCATGTCTTGATAATTTGCATCGATACCTTCTGACACTAGTGTAGCACCTTCATTATCTTCAATTTGTTTTACTCTCAATAACTTTTGAAGAATCAAATCAGTTAAAGAGCTTACTCGCATATCTCTCCATGCCTCACCATAATCATGGTTTTTATCCATCATTAACTGTTTAGTAATCGCAACATGATGGTCGTACAATGCAACAGCCTCTTCTAGTTCTAGATCTGGTTGCTCTACCACACCTTTTTCTAGTTGTATAAGTGCCATTATTGAATAATTAATAATGCCTATAAATTCACTTTCCTGGCCTTCGTCCACCTTTGTTTCTGCAAGAGTTTGAAGACCTCTTATGCGCTGTGCCTTAATAAAAATCTGATCTGTAAGTGATGGCAAGCGTAAAATGCGCCATGCACTACCATAATCCTTCATTTTATTAGAAAACAAATCACGACATTGTGTGATAACTGCATCATATTGCTGACTAGTTTGCGACATAAGGGCTATAAATTTTGCGTAAATTTCGCATTTAAAACTCAATTAACCATATTTCATGGCGACTATAAATTGCACGGGCACACTAATCGACCTTTCTACACCTCACACCATGGGTATTGTGAACTGCACACCAGACTCTTTTTATGATGGCGGCAGGCTTAAAAATGACGCTGCTATTTTAAACCAAGTAGAAACCATGCTAGATGCTGGCGCTACATTTATAGATGTAGGTGGTTACAGCTCCAGACCAGATGGTACGGACATCTCTGTAGAAGAAGAGTTATCTCGAGTTCTCCCAGTTCTTGATTTGATAACAGCTCGTTTTGATATTAAAGGTTTAAGTTGTGACAGCTTTCGCGAAAGCGTAATAGAAAAGGCTATTAATCACGGAGCGACTATCGTGAACGATATAAGCGCTGGTATTTTATCTGAAAACACGTTACAAACTGTGGGAAAAGCCAAAATCCCCTACATCATGATGCACATGCGTGGTACTCCACAAAGCATGAAAACCATGACCGATTATGAAAATATGGTGGTAGAAATAAATCGTTATTTTTCTGAACGTGTTGCTGCTGCAAGAGCTTGCGGAATTAATGACCTAATTATAGATCCAGGTTTTGGTTTTGCAAAATCTACCCAACAAAATTTTGAATTGCTCTCTGACCTAGATCTTTTAAAAGCTCACAGACTACCTATTCTAGCTGGAATATCTCGTAAATCAATGATTTACAAAACCCTTGATAGCACCGCACAAGAATCTTTAAATGGAACAACAGCCCTAAACATGGTGTGTTTAATGAAAGGCGCAAAAATTTTACGTGTGCACGATGTTAAAGAAGCGATGGAAACTATAGCGTTGTATAACCAGTTAACGGTAAATTAATTATATTTTAGCTACATGGAACTTCCTGGATTTAGAATAATAGATTTAATAGACATACTGCTAGTCGCAGCTGTGGTCTTTTACTTATACCGCCTGGTTAAAGGTACCGCAGCGCTCAATATTTTTATAGGAATTTTTATTATCTACTTGATTTATCAATTAACGGTTTTCATGAAAATGGAAATGTTGAGTCAGGCATTAGGCGCTGTTACTGGTGCTGGTGTGGTTGCTCTAATAGTGGTATTTCAACAAGAAATAAGACGTTTTCTTTTAATGCTAGGTTCTACAAAATTCACTTCTCGCAGGCGATTTTTTAAACAACTACGCATTTTTCAAGAAGAACAAGACAACAATCATATGGTTGTGGACGAGATCGTTAAAGCTTGTAAAAAAATGAGCTCTACTAAAACTGGCGCATTAATAGGTATTAAGAGAGATGGCTCTTTAGAATTTGTTAAAAACACTGGAGACGATCAAGACATTTTAGTAAACTCTTCTATCATACAAAGTATTTTCTATAAGAACAGTACGCTACACGATGGCGCGATGATAGTAGAAGGTAATAAGATTACAGCTACACGAGTGATATTACCTGTATCTGAAAACAGAAAGATACCTCAACGTTTTGGGTTGCGACACAGAGCGGCTTTAGGTTTAACTGAAAGAAGTAGTGCTATCGCATTAATAGTAAGTGAAGAAACTGGTCAAATATCTCTAGTTCATGAAGGCGAGTTTGAATCATATACTGACACAGATGAACTAGCTGCCAAAATCAAATCTCACCTCGCTTAATGGAACGTAATTGTAAAAACTGTAAAAAATTACTTTATGCGCAACAAAATTATTGCTCGCATTGCGGTTCTAAATGGGTAGAATATAGATTAACCCCTCGTAAAATAACAGCCGAGTTATCTAATCGATATTTAGGAACTGACAATGTTTTTCTAGTTACCATTTTAGGTTTACTGCGCTATCCTGAAGATGTAATAAATGGCTATATAAGTGGCCAACGCAAGAAATATGTAAACCCCATTAACTTTTACTTAATCAGTTTATCTCTAGTAGGTTTACAAATTTTTTTATTAAGGCATTTCGCACCAGACACTTTAGGGATGAATGTAGCCGAAATAACAAATGTTCAAAATAATACCGGTCAAAGCTTAGAAAATTTTACAGATTTTTTTTATGACTACATAGGTGCTTTTACTACATTTTTCTTACCGGCCTATGCTTTATCAGGTTATATAATCTTCTTAGATATTAGAAAATACAATTTTACAGAGCATTTGATTTTATACGTTTATGTATTCGCACTTGTTAACATAGTTACTTTTGTGGCTACGCCACTTATGATTGGTTTTGACATTCCTTATCAAATGGTATCACTAGCACTGACACCTTTTATTTTTTTACAAGTAGCCTGGTATTATAAAAGGTGCTTTAAACTAGATGTACAACAAACTGTTTTAAAAGGACTGCTTGCTATTATCGTATTTAACGTTATCTCTGCTATTTTGATGATCATTGTAATTATTATAGCAGTTGCTCTCTTATTCTTCTTCAACTCAGACCTACTCAATACAGCTGCTGCTCATTAAAAATCTATGGAAAGAAATTGTAAAAACTGTGCCGACCTTATTTATGCAGGGAAATCTCATTGCTCTGGTTGTGGAGCAAAATGGATAGAAAATCGCATTACAATGAAGCAGGTAGGTAACGATTTTGTCGATATGTACATAGGTATAGACACTAAATTTGTACGTACGTTTCTAGATCTTTTTAGAAAACCAGAAGCGGTCATACTAGGCTACATGAATGGACGCCGTGTTAACTATATGGATGCGGTGAGATACATGTTACTAGCCTTGTTTGTGACAGGAATCTATATGTTTATCATGCGCAGCTCTGGAGCACTGGATCAATACCTTCAAGATTTTCAAAGTGGCTGGGCACGGCAAGGAAGTCATGGAAATGATGCAAATATGATGGAATTTCAAAGAAAAACATCTGACGTTATTTTTGATTATTTAGGAATAATAACATTGTCTAGTATTCCATTACTAGCGCTTATAGGTCGTATTACTTTTTGGGGAAAACGCTATTTTAATTTTACAGAGCAAATTGTTTTTTATCTATACACCTTTGCGCAAATTACCATTGCAACAACTCCTATCAGTTTAATTCTCTTGTGGATAAGTCCAGAAGTATTTACGTATTGGTCTTTCATGACCTATCCTATAATGTTTATATACAATGCTTATTGTTATAAAAAATGTTTTCAGTTAGATCTTCAAACAACTATTTTAAAATCGCTAATTGCTGTATTGGTATTAAGTGTAATGGCGATTCTTATTTTTTTCTTATTGATAATATTAACAATTATAACATTGCTTATTGCAGATAAAGTTTTGGGCTATGATTTAAGTGCCTTTTTACCACAAAAATAAAAAACCTATTATCGTCTAGAAGTTAAAAATCTATGGAAAGAAATTGTAAAAACTGCTCTCAAATGATATACTTGGAACAGAATTTCTGTTCGCATTGTGGTGCAAAATGGTTGGAAAATCGCATTACCATGAAACAGGTAACTCATGATTTTACTGATATGTACTTGGGTATAGACACTAAGTTTTTTAGAACTTTTATAGACTTATTTAAGAAACCAGAAGCTGTCATATTAGGTTATATGAATGGACGTCGTGTTAATTATATGGATGCGATGAGATATTTATTATTAGCTCTTTTTGTCACTGGTATTTACACTTTTGTTTTAAAGAACACAGGAGCTTTTGATCAAATTCTAGCATCACAACAAGAGGTTTATTCTCAAATGAATTACAGTCCTGAGCAAATGGAAATGACCAATAAGTTTAATGAAGAATTTGGTAAATACGCATTTGATTTTCAAGGATTCTTTTTATTACTCACTATTCCTTTTCTGGCCTTAATAGCTAGAATTAGCTTGTGGGGAAAACGCTATTTTAATTTTACTGAACAGATGGTTTTCTACATGTATGCATATGGCCACTCTGTAATTGTGACAACTCCTTTTACCATTATAACCGTACTTATTTTCCCTCAGGCAGTTATGTATGTAGGGTTTGTTGGGTTTCCTTTACTGATTATTTATATTATATATTGTTACAAAAGGTGTTTTAACCTGGATAATCAATCTTTAATTTTAAAAGCGCTCATCTCTGTTTTAGTGAGTATAACACTTATGATAGTTGTAGGTATTATACTTGGTATACTGAGTATATTAATAGGTATTATTCTTAGAACTACTGGTGTGGTCTAAGCCACTTCTTGTTGTAAAAACTGCACTTCATAAAGATTCTTGTAATAACCATTTTCTTTTTGAAGTAACTCACTATGCGAGCCTATTTCTACTATTTCTCCTGCATCCATCACGATAATTTTATCTGCTTTTTTGATGGTTGCAAGTCTGTGAGCGATTACTATAGAAGTACGTCCTTTAGTTATAATGTCTGTCGCATCTTGTATCAACTGCTCGCTGTATGCGTCTACAGAGCTTGTTGCCTCGTCTAGAATTAAGATACTTGGGTTAGAAACATAAGCTCTTAAAAATGCTATTAACTGTCGCTGTCCAGAACTAAGCATCACTCCTCTTTCTTTAACATTGTAATGGTAACCATTAGGCAAGGTCATTATAAAATCATGCACCCCTATTTTTTGAGCTGCCTTGATGACATCGTCTTCTGTTATATCTGGATTCTGTAGTGTGATATTATTTAAAATAGTATCTGCAAACAAGAATACGTCTTGTAGCACCACAGCTATTTGTGATCTAAGAGATGATAACTGGTACGCTTTCGCGGAAGCGGAATCTATCAAAATCTCTCCACTATTAATTTCATAAAAACGAGAAAGAAGGTTGATGATGGTAGATTTTCCTGCACCAGTAGCACCAACAATGGCAACGGTCTCACCAGAGGCAACTTTAAAACTAAGGTTCTTTAAAACGAGCTCGTTATCTACATAGCTAAAGTCTACATTTTTAAACTCTATATCACCTTTAAGATGCGCAGCCACTAGATCTCCTTGATCTTCTATTTGAGATTCTGTATCTAGAATAGCAAAAACACGATTTGCCGCTACCATTCCCATTTGTAGCGTGTTAAACTTATCTGCTATCTGGCGCAATGGTCTAAATAATTTTTGTGATAGATCAATGAACATGACGATAGTACCTATTTCTACAGCCATAGTTGTAGCCTCTGCACCTAGATTCATGACTACTCCTATATAAACAATCAAACCGATTGTTATACTCGAAGCCATCTCTGCAATAGGAAAGAAAATAGAGTTGTACCATACCGTTTTTACCCACGCATTTCTATGCTTATCATTAATCTCTTTAAACTGCTCGTACTCTACCTTTTCACGATTGAAGATTTGTACGATTTTCATACCAGTAACACGTTCTTGCACAAAAGAGTTCAAATTACTTACTTGAGTACGCACTTCTTCAAAAGCAACTTTCATAGCTTTTTGAAATACACGAGTGGCATACAATATAAAAGGCATGACTATTAACGCTATTAAGGTCAGTTTCCAACTAGAATAGGCCATGAAACCAAGAACAACGACCATTTTCAACAAATCAGAAATGATGACAAACAATCCTTGAGAAAAAATACTCGCTATAGTTTCTATATCACTCACCGCTCTAGTAACTAATTTACCTACAGCACTTTTATCAAAATACTGCATCTTAAAGCCCATCATGTGAGTAAAGAGTTTTACACGTAAATCTCTTATCACCTGCTGTCCCAACCAGTTTGCATAATAAATAAAGCTGAGCTGTAGTAAAACGTCTATAATTAGAACGGCTGTCATCATGCCTATAACAGTTGTAAAACCGTCAAACTGACGAGGTATGATATGCTCATCTATGGAAACCTTTATTAAATAAGGCATTCCTATAGCAACTACTGCAATGAGAATTGCACTTAACGCTACAAAGTAAAAAGTAAGCTTATAAGGCTTAGTATAAGAAAGTAGTCTTCTAAAAAGAGACATGTTAAATGCATTACCTGTTGTAGATGCCATATTTATTTCAATAAATGTTCTATTGTAGAACGTAATTCTTTTTCTTTTTGTGTACCAATTACATATTGGTTACTAGCTGTTTTTATGTGTAGACCTTTTGAGCCTCTTACATTATAAACTGTACCATAAGAGGTCCAAAATCGAATACCCCAGCCACCTATAAAACCATAATCTATAACTTGAGCAAAGCTTAATTCACTCCAATTAAATTCTTTTCTTACAAACGGAATATAGCGTACTGTAATTTTATCTTCGGTAATAACCGTAGTCATTTTAAGTGTTAAAAATAAAACCAAAATGACAACAGGTAAAATACTTGGGATAATTTTATCAGTAGTAAATTGACCTAAAAGATCTTCTGACCAGTTAAATTGTAAGATAGGAATAAGAAACAAGCTTATAACAATTAACCACAGCCACCACTGATTAAATTTTTGAGTTTCTTTATAGAGGATTTTTCCCATTATAAGAACAGCTCTTCAGGATAATGAATTTGTGTAAGAAATAAACCTGCTGCCGGCGCACTTGCTCCTGCATTGCTTCTATTTTTTGAAGCAATAATTTCATGCATGTCTTCTACCGTTTTTTTACCGTAACCTACATCTAGCAATGTCCCTACTACTGCTCTTACCATGTTACGTAAAAATCTATTTGCCGTGATATGAAAAATCACCTTGTGTTCTTTAAATTCAAAACGCGCTTCTGTAAGGTCGCAAATGAAGGTATTCACGTCGGTATTAGTTCTTGAGAAACACTCAAAATCTTTATATTCTAGAAGAATATCTGCCGCTTTTTGCATCAATTCAAAATCTGGCTTTCTAAATAACACATAAGCCTGATTTACATCAAATGGATTAGGTCTCAATAGAAAATGATATTCATAAGAACGTTTATAAGCATGGAACCGTGCGTGTGCTTTATCGGTAACTGGCTTTATATCGTAAACAGCTATATCCTTAGGCAACCATCTATTAAGGCGATATACTAAATGCTCGATATCTATACCTCCATCAAATACAAAGTGAGCAACCATATATGCGGCATGCACACCAGCATCTGTTCTTCCTGCGCCTTGAATAGCAATTTTCTCACGCAGCATTTTTTGCAAACCATCTTCTAGCACCTCTTGTACAGAAATACTTTGGGGCTGTCGTTGCCAGCCGTGATAGGCTGTACCATCATAGGCTAATTCTATAAAATAACGTGGTTTATCTTGCATCGCCACAAAGATAAGTGGAATGAATTTGAAATTGATTCTGAAATCACACGAGAATTGAAATTAACCATAGCTATTTGCTTATTAAATTTGCAATATGAAAATATTACTCCTTTCTGACACGCACAGTCATATAGATGATTTTATAATCAAATACATAAAACAAGCTGACGAGGTGTGGCATGCTGGTGATATAGGGGATCTAAACGTTACGTATCAAATTGCTGCATTAAAACCACTGCGTGCTGTTTATGGAAATATAGACGACGATAAAGCAAGAATGCAGTTCCCTTTAAACAATAGATTTAATTGTGAAGGGATGGATATATGGATCACTCATATAGGTGGTTATCCTGGAAGGTATAATCCCAAAATACGAGAAGAGCTCTATGCAAATCCACCGCAGGTTTTTATTTGTGGGCATAGCCATATTTTAAAAGTAATTATGGATAAAAAGATTCAATGCTTACACATGAATCCTGGTGCCATAGGAATGCATGGTTTTCATAAAAAACGTACCATGTTACGTTTTGAATTAAATGATGGCAAGATTTCAAATCTAGAAGTTATAGAGAAAGATCGATAACAGAATTAAGCAAAAAAAAAAAAAAAAACTGGAAGCAAAGCTTCCAGTTTTTCACACAAACCAACTTTAAAATATTACCCCTAATTTTTGTTTTGGCCGGTTGTGTGTTTCAATAAAAAACTCTTTTCGTAATTCAATTCTTGTTAAAAAAACACAAGGTTGAAATCAACAAAAATCTTACAGAAATAAAGTTAACTTAATGGTTTTATAAAATCCAGCCCATTACATAACTGTAGGTGATTATTAAATAACTGTTACAGCTCTAAATCAAGTGTTATAGTTGTTCCTTTACTAGTATGAAGGATTCTAAGCGCTTTTTCAGGGTCGTATCCTAAAAATGATAAGCGTTCTTGGACAAGTTGCATTCCCTTAGAAACATGATGCTTATTTTTTGTAAAGCTTGCGTTTCCTATACCATTATCCTTTACTACACAACGGTAATGATCTTCATCTATTTTTGAGAATTCTATTTCTAAATTAGGAGATTCTATTCTAGATGGAAATGCATGTACAAATACATTTTCGACAAATGGCTGCAACACCATATTGGGAATACTAACTTGAGATAATGACAGCTCTTTATCGATATTAAAAAGGATAGAAATACGATCGTCAAAACGTGCATTTTCTAATTGAGTATAGCTCTTCAAGTATGCTATTTCTTCTTCTAGAGCTATAAACTGCCTGGTACTATTATTTAAATTAGCTCTCATCAATCCTGCAAAAGTCCCTAAATATTTCATTGCACGATCGTTCTCATTATTACTAATAAAATACTGAACTGAATTAAGTGAATTGAATACAAAATGCGGATTCATTTGCGATAATAGCGCCTCTAATTTCACTTCTTCTACACGCTTAGTAATAGCTTCTCTCTCTTCTGACAGTTGTTTTGCACCTTTTCGCTTTAAGCTGAAGTACGTGTATAAAATCCCTATAACAATGCTAAAACATAAAATTATAAACCAAGTACTTTGATAAAACGGATCGTTAACAATAAAATTAATTACAGATTTTTGAAATATAGCACCAGTAGATGCGTCTTCTATCTTTACTTGAATATCATAAAAAGCAGGCTGTAAATAAGGCAAATTAATTACAGATCCTTTTATGGAAATCCAGTCTTCGTCCTCATTAATTCGATAACTGTACTGTAATTTTTCTGGAAATGGATGTTGATTGGTAGCAAGTGTTAACTGTATGGAGTTTTGATTATAATCCAGGCTAGACTGTTTCATTCTCAATGGCTGCTGGACTACACCATTCACTTTAAAATCTATAATTTTTAAGCTTTTCACTCTATTTGGCTTATTTAAAACATCTAATAACGCTACTTTAAATAGCCCGTGACCACTTCCTAAAAATAAAGTATCATTTTTTACCATACAACTGGTTACTTTATCATCTAAGCCTTGTTCTTTATCTATAAAAATCTCTACACCATCTTTGTACAACACCACACCTTTTGAGGTGCCTATTATAAGCCTACCCTTATATGAACTAAGAAAATTAATAGTATTACCGTGTTTATAATTACGGCTGATCTTTTTAACACGAATAGGTATCGTGTCTTCCACTATAAAAACATCACCATCTTCATTAGAAATCGCTAATCGATCTTTATCCAATCTAGTAATGTGTCGCAAGCGCTTTTCTTGCCACAACTCATTTTTCACATACGAAGTGAATACACCATTTTTATAAGCATACAACCCACTAAATATAGATGTGAAATAAGTTTTATCCTTTTGTTGTGCGCTACCTACCACATGCCCAGGGTTATTCACATCGGCCACATTATCAAAGTATGTATACGATAACGGCTCTAACTTATCATAAACTCGTGAGCCATGATAAAAATTAGTCTCTATTAAATCACGTGAATCTGTAAAATTAAACTCTAGAGTATGTAACGGCATATACCTAACTAACTCTGCCTTTTTGTTGAACACATATAGACCTATAGAAGTATTAATCCAAAACTCATTGTTATTCGTTTTGAGACTATAAAAAACGATGTTTGCAGCAGGTGTATCGTAATCTAATTCATAGAAAAAGTCTTTATGCTTTGGCAATTGCTCGGGATGAGTTTTCACAAATTCTGATTGCCATTCTTTAAACCTAGATGCATTTATAGAAGTCTCCCCTATTTCTAAACCATCATTAAATAAATAAGCATTAATTTCTTCTAGATGTGCTAGATCGATCACACTCTCGTGTGGTACACTTTCAAAACGTATCGTTTCATTCAAGTAAACTTCATACAACCCATGATCTAGTGTCCCTATAAATAAGCGGTCTACCTCTTGGTCATATTGTAAACTAGTTACTTGCGTGCTTTCCACTCCATAATCCTTGTTCTTATTCTTAAAACTTCCGTTCTCCCATTTATAAATCCCTCCATCGTTTTGATAAATACCCCAAGCCGCTGCATAAAATAAATTATCAGACACTTCATAATCCCAAAGGATAGAACTTTCTATTTTTAAGGCCTTTTTATAAACACCTGGCTGTACAACGCTATCTAGATTTATTTTTTTATAGAATTCTTTACCACTTAAAAACAACTGTCCACGATATACTTGTGCCGCATAAAGTTCTTTTGCATCTGTAATTTGAAACAGATTAAAGGTCGCGCCATTTTCTTGAACCTTAAACACCCCTTGTAAATAGCTTACTGCATACACCTCATTTTCTATCAAGAAAAAATCTTGAATCCTAAAACTATCCTCAAAAGGCATTTTAGGTTTTAAGTTTTTAACCAGTTTACCATTTTTAATATTGATGATGGCGACACCGTTACTAGTTCCTACATACAAATAGGATTCATGAATCATTAATTGAGTCACCTCTAGATGTACTAATTGATCATTATACTCATACTCCTTAATGACACCTTTTCTATAAGTAGATAACCCTTTTCCATAACTACCTATCCACAAGGTACGATCCTTACTTTGTGCAACCGCCCAAATGTTATTTTGTGCAAGTCCATCTTCTTTATAATAGGTAGTAAACTGATTATTATACTTGCGCACTAGCCCATTATCAGTACCTATCCACAATGCACCGTCATCCGATTTAAAAAGGCAGCGCACCGCATTATTAGGCAACACATTTTGCTCTGTATAAGAAACAGATGGATGCCTTTGCCCTAAGACACTTATAGTAAAGAGTAAAAAAATCAGAAAATTAGATTGCTTCACTGATGCGGCTTAAGAATAATTTCAACTTTCGCTCTGCTACTTTTAGAGTATCCCCATTAATTAGGGTAACCTCACGATCTGTTTTAGTAAATTTTTCCACCGCGTTTAAATTAATAATGTGTCCGTGGTGGATTCTAAGAAAATAAGAATCTGGCAGACAATCTTCTATTCCCTTGAGCGAACTAGTAACCAACTTATTACTACCATCCTTAAAATATAATTGACTGTAATTACCCTCGGCAGCAATATGTACTAGTTCTTTAATAACTACTACTTCAAAGCCTGTAGTAGTATTAAAAACAATACGTTTTTTCTCTTGTTGTCCTTCTATATACTCTGCAAAGACGTCAAATTTTTTGAGTATGGCTTTTTTATTCTCCTTAGAATTTTTGTACCTCTCAATTGCCTCATGCAGCTGCACAGGATCTATCGGTTTTAACAAATAATGCAATGCACTGCATTTAAAAGCTTTGATCGCATATTGATCAAAAGCAGTAACAAAGATGATTTCAAAATCTATATTCTCAAAATAATTAAACAATTCAAAACCGTCTTCTTCTGGCATTTGAATATCTAGAAACACTAGATCTACCTTATGCTGTTGTATAGCCTTAACACCTTCTTTTACAGAAGAGCAACTTTCTTTAAGCTGGTATTGATCGCCCAGTTCTTTTTCTAATAAATTATGGAGCAATGACCTTCCGTGAGATTCGTCATCAATGATTATAACGTTTATCATGCTTTAAATGTAGCAAAAAGAGGGATTAAACATTACTTATTGCTTGTTGTTTATTTTAATCTAGAATCACAATTCTTTAAAAAATGTTTATTTAAGATTCGCTTTCGCGAAAGCGGAACAGATAAAACCCTAAAAAACAAAAACCTGCAAGGTGGCGCCCTGCAGGTTTTTTCACTAATATTACTAAGTTTATTGCGTTTATCGTAATCGATCAGCAGATTTTACAAGCTGTTCATCCTTTCTTATTGCCTTGTTAGCCAAGACAAGTAAAACGATAGATAGGATAGGAATGAACATCCCAATGCCTTTCTCAGAAACCGCCGTTTCTCCAGACATCATTAGCGCTCGATATACGTAAACACCTAGTATAAAAAGGTTTAATAACAAGTTTAAACGGTTAACCACTGTTTGCAACTGTCTGTTTTTAAATAAAAACATCGCAACTACCGACATTAACGCGCTCACTGTAAAGATACCAAAGTACAAACTTTCATCCATACCTACAAACTCATTTCCTTCTCCATCGTTAAAATGCTCTACTACCCAAATAAGTCCACCAGAGACTATTGCGGCTAGAAGTAAATAAATGGTCTGTATGCGTTGTATCATTACTGCTATTTTTCAAAAGCAAAGCAAAAATAGAACATAACAAGCAAAAAGAACAACAGATATTAATTTTTTAATGTATCATTGCAATGCTATTAAGGTAACTTACTCTTTATAGGTTATCTAGCAGTTTAAAATTTTTCTGATAAGTTTTAGACTTTCATTTTCCCCCTGATAACAAATTATATATATCATAACGATACATGTTTCAAATAGCTGATTTAAAATCTAAAAAACTTCCTGAGTTACAGGAAATCGCAAAAGGATTAAACGTTCCTAAATTCAAACAACTACGTAAACTAGATCTGGTTTATAAAATTCTAGATCTACAAGCAGCAAATCCAGACGTTGTAAAAAGCCTAGATATTGAAACAACACCAGCTCCTGTAAAAGAAGAAGCTAAAGAAAAGGTTGAAAAAGTTGTAAAGGAAAAACCAGCTGCCAAAAAGCCTGCTGTAAAGAAGGAACGCAAACCTAGAGTATCTAAGAAAGAAACAACAAAAGAAACAAAATCTGAAGAAAAAGAAGATTTTGAAATAACTGAAGAAACTCTTAAAGGACGCAAAGACCCTAGCAAACCTAATCCTAGACCTAGGCCTAGAAAAACGGCTAAGAAAACCGTTAAGGAAACTAGCGATACCGCAAAAGACACTACAGATACCTCTTCTAAAAAAACTGCAGATACTGCAGACTCTAAGAAAGATACTGCCGATGCAAAAAATGACAACCGTAACAACAGTCGTCAAAAAAGCACACGTAATAATAATACTCAAAACAATGTTCCTAAAGGAAACAAAGACACTCGCAACCGTTACCGCGATCCTGACTTTGAATTTGATGGTATTATAGAGAGTGAAGGTGTTCTAGACATGATGCCTGACGGTTATGGTTTCCTACGTAGTAGTGACTATAATTATCTAGCGAGTCCAGATGATATTTATGTGTCGCAATCTCAAATTAGACTTTTCGGTCTTAAAACAGGTGATACTGTATTAGGTATGGTGCGCCCACCTAAAGAAGGAGAAAAGTATTTCCCACTTATTAAAATATCTCAAATTAATGGTCTAGACCCTAAAGTAGTACGTGATCGTGTTTCTTTTGAGCATTTAACACCATTATTCCCTGAAGAAAAATTTAACCTAGCAGACAGACGCGCTAGTATATCTACTCGTGTCATGGACCTTTTTGCCCCTATAGGTAAAGGACAGCGTGGTATGATAGTGGCACAACCTAAAACAGGTAAAACCATGTTACTTAAGGATATTGCAAACGCAATAGCAGCAAATAATCCTGAGGTTTATCAATTAATCTTATTAATAGATGAGCGTCCAGAAGAAGTAACAGACATGCAACGTAATGTAGATGGAGAGGTAATCGCCTCTACATTTGACAAAGAAGCACACGACCACGTAAAGGTGGCAAACATAGTGCTAGAAAAAGCAAAGCGTATGGTAGAATGTGGTCACGACGTAGTGATCTTACTAGATTCTATAACACGTCTAGCACGTGCCTACAACACGGTACAACCAGCTAGTGGTAAGGTACTTTCTGGTGGTGTTGATGCAAATGCGTTACACAAGCCTAAACGTTTCTTCGGTGCGGCACGTAATATAGAAGGCGGTGGTTCTCTTTCTATTATAGCTACTGCTCTTACAGAGACTGGTTCTAAAATGGACGAAGTTATCTTTGAAGAATTTAAAGGAACCGGTAACATGGAACTGCAACTGGATAGAAACATTTCTAACCGTCGTGTATTCCCTGCTATAGATCTTACCTCTTCTTCTACACGTCGTGATGACTTATTGTTAGACGAGCAGACTATGAAACACATGTGGATCTTACGCAAGTATCTTGCAGACATGAACCCTGTAGAAGCTATGGAATTTATCTCTCAAAAAATGAAGCAAACTCGCAATAACGAAGAGTTTCTTGCTACTATGAATGAGTAATTCTAGAACATAATTCATGATGCCCTACTTTACGGTGGGGCATTTTTTATTCTCGCTTTCGCGAAAGCGAAATCACTACAAACCTTATAGAAAAATCTAACATTGCGACGCTTATAATTCTTTAGAAAAGGGGTTATAATTACTCTCACAAAGATTTAACATTATAAAATACCTGACTACACAATGAGCGACGATTCATCTCGTTTTCTCTTTTATACCCTATCAAATGAAATACATATTATTTACCCTAGTACTAGCACTAAGCTTTACTATACAAGCACAAGACTCTAATCAGACAGCAGTTTCTATAGACGGCCAGTTTAAACAATTGCTAGATGAGTCTAATAATTTTAAAGAATACAAAGTCGTTAAAGAGACTGACATCAATAAATTGCGTAAAAATGCTAATGAAAGCATTCAAAAACTTAATGAAAACATCACCTCATTAGAGAGTTCTATAGTTACTAAAGATAGTAGAATTGCATCTTTAGAAAATGAACTAGCTGGCATCAACACACAACTAAGTGATGTGAACGCTGAAAAAGATTCCATGAATTTCTTAGGCATACAGACTAATAAAAGTTTTTACAATACTGTAGTATGGTCTATAGTAGGACTACTCGCGTTTCTTTTTGTATTTATGAGTTTAAGGTTTAAAAACAGTAACGCTACTACAAAGGCTGCAAATAAACAACTTGCCACTACCGAGGAAGAACTAGAAGATCTAAGACGCAAGTCTATAGAAAAAGAACAAAAACTAGGTAGACAGTTACAAGATGAACGTAATAAGTACGCTAAATTAAAAGGAGATAAATAATCTTTGTTATCCTAATTTTTAAATCCGCATTAAATATATATTTAATGCGGATTTATTTTTTTTTATGAAGTTAAGATTTCTTTTACTCGTTCTTTTTGAAGAAGTTAAACCTTTCTCAACTCACAGTTTTTTAAGAAAAATGACTTATTTCTATTTGTATCTTTAATAAAAAACTAACTACCATGGAAAATGTAAAAACAGAACAATATCTCAACTCTTTATTAGAAAAAACATATGATGCACAACGTGGGTATGCAAATGCTGCCGAGGTTACAGAGCATGTACAATTAAAGAGATGGCTAGCACAACAAGGTGCAAGACGTACAGAATTTGCAGCGGCACTAGCTGGAGAAATGAAAGGAATGAATGAAAATCCTAAAAATGACGGTACATTTGCTGGAGACATGCACAGAGGCTGGATGAATATTAAAGCAGCCTTGAGTCTTAATAAAGACGAGTCTGTTCTAGAAGAATGTCTGACTGGTGAAAAATCTGCCATTGAAGAATATGATCAAGTGCTAGAACATAAAAGTGAGTTACCTCCTACTATTGTTTCAGTTCTAGAAGCTCAAAAAGACGAAATCCAAGCAACGGTTAATGAAGTAAAAACTTTAGAAGATTTTGCTCACGATCATAACTTATAGATGACACATACTTTGATAAAACCGCTCTATGAGCGGTTTTTTTATGCCCTTATAATTGAATTTAACTAATTTTAACAGTTGCTGATTTATTACTATAAGTACCTTGGTCACTTGAACCAAATCTATTACTTATGAAATTAACTAAATTTCTAGTACCAGCACTATTTCTAGCCGCTTTCATATCTTGTAAAGACAACACGCAAGAGACTCAAGAAGAACAAAGCGTCACTAACGATATTTCAATACCTTTTGAAAAACACACTCTAGAAAATGGACTAACCGTTATTTTTCATGAAGACAAATCAGATCCTGTAGTTGCTGTAGCACTTACCGCACACGTAGGAAGCGCAAGAGAAAAAACAGGCAAGACAGGTTTTGCACATTTATTTGAACATTTATTATTTCTAGAGTCTGAAAACTTAGGAAAAGGTGGACTAGATGAAATGAGCGCGAGAATAGGTGGCTCTGGTGCAAACGGCTCTACGAGTCGTGATGTAACTAACTACTTCCAGACGGTGCCAAAAGATGCATTAGAAAAAATGATCTGGGCCGAAGCTGATAAACTAGGTTATTTCATAAACACGGTTACTGATCCTGTTCTTGCCAAAGAAAAGCAAGTAGTTAAAAATGAAAAACGCCAGAGTGTTGATAACAATGCTTATGGACATGAATCATATGTGATCGGTAAAAATCTATATCCAGAAGGACATCCTTATAACTGGCAAGTGATAGGTTCTTTAGAAGATCTTCAAAACGCTTCACTACAAGATGTAAAAGATTTCTATAATGAATGGTACACTCCTAATAACGCGGTATTAACTATTGCTGGAGATTTTGATAAAAAGCAAGCTCTAGAATGGGTTGGAAAATACTTTGGAGAAATTAAAAGAGGTAAAACTGTAGAAAAGACTGTTGTAGAACCAGTTGTATTAAATGAATCTAAGAAATTGTATTTTGAAGATAATTTTGCCCAAACACCTAGACTGGCTATGACATGGCCTACAGTACCTAATTATGACAAAGATTCTTATGCTCTAGATATTCTAGGTACTTACCTTTCTAATGGTAAAAAAGCTCCTTTAAATAAGATTGTAGTAGAAAAAGATCAAGTAGCAGACCAGGCATATGCTTACAGCTACACCACAGAACTCGCTGGACAATTCGGTCTAGTAGCAAGAGCATATGATGGCAAAGATCTAGATAGCGTTCTTACTAGTGTAAACAAGGCAATGGCATTATTTGAAAAAGATGGTATTTCTCAAAGTGACTTAGATCGTATTAAAACAAGTCAAGAAACAGATTTTTACAAAGGTCTATCCAGTGTTTTAGGTAAAGGATTTCAACTTACACAATATGAAATTCTAGCAGGAGATGCCGGTTTCTTAACTCAAGATGTTAAAAACATGCAAGCAGTTACTGTAGAAGATATAAAACGCGTTTATGAAACTTATATAAAAGATAAAAACTATGTGATGACCAGTTTTGTACCTAAGGGAAGTATAGACCTTGCTGTAAATGAATCCACCCTTGCTCAGGTAGCTGAAGAAAAAATAGTAGATGGTGCCGAAGAAAGCTTTGACGCTAGTATCACTGCTACTTATGAACGCACTCCATCTAGCTTTGAAAGAATAGAGCCTATGTATGGTCCTGCACCTCAACTAGCTATACCTGACGTTTATACAGAAACTTTATCTTCTGGTATTGAAGTATTAGGTATAGAAGATAATGAAGTACCTCTAGTACAATTGCAGTTAGAGGTAGAAGGAGGTATGCTATTAGAAGACATTAAAAAAATAGGTGTTTCAAATATGCTAGCAGATTTAATGAATAAAGGAACTGCAAGCAAGACACCTACTCAACTAGAAGAAGCTATAGATCAACTAGGTGCTAACATTAGTATTTATGGCAGTAGCAGTAGTATATCTATAAATGCTAGCTCTCTATCTCGCAATTATGATGAGGTGATGAAACTAATTTATGAGATGTTATTAGAGCCACGATGGGATGCCAAAGAATTTGATTTAATTAAACGACAAACTCTTAGTCAGATACAGCAACAAAAAGCTAGCCCTAGAGCGATAGCTGCAAATGAGTTTGATAAATTAGTTTATGGAAAAGACCATATTCTAGCACAGAACAATCTAGGTACTAATGAAAGCGTAGAAAACATTACTCTAGAAGATTTAAAAACTTATTACAATAACTATTTAACCCCACAACTAGCTAGTTTTAAAATAGTAGGTGATATTAATAAAGCAAAAGTAGCTGCATCTCTAGAGAAAATAAACGAAAAATGGACTAAGAAAGATGTTGTTTTTCCAAAGTTAGCAACGGTGATACAGCCTTTAAAATCTCAAGTCTATTTCTATGATGTACCTAATGCAAAACAATCGATTCTTAGTTTTGGTAATCCTGCAATCCCATCTACTGATAAAGATTTTTATAAAGTACAAGTTTTAAATTATCGTCTAGGCGGTGGAGGATTTGCATCACAACTTACACAGCAGTTACGTGAAGGAAAAGGGTATACTTACGGGATAAGCTCTAGATATAGTGGTTCTCCCCTATCCGGTACATTTACTGTAAGTAGTGGTGTAAGATCAAATGTTACTTATGAATCTACTGACCTAGTAAAAGACATTTTAACCAATTACGGTAAAAACTTTAACGACGAAGACCTACAAGTAACTAAAAGCTACATGATCAAATCAAGTGCAAGATCTTTTGAATCTCAAGGGGCAAAATTAAACATGCTATCTAATATTTATGAAGATGGTTTACCTGTAGACTATGCCTTAAAACGTCAAGAAGTGGTTCAAAATCTAACCGTAGAGGATATTAAAACACTTGCTCAAAAATATATTACTCCAGATCATATGATCTATTTAATAGTAGGTGACAAAGCAACTCAATTTGATAAACTAGAAAAGTTAGGTTACGGTAAGCCTATTTTAATCAATTAGGTTATAATCCTTTAACAATAAAAAGGCTCTCTAATTAAATTGGAGAGCCTTTTTTAATGCTCTAGATTTTGAAAACAGACTCAAATAGAAACAGCATTATCGCTATAATAACTATTTAAAGACTCTGTAAGCACTACATTAATAAAATATGCACATAACTCCAGCTTAAATAAACAACTCCGGCTAGTTCCTATTTTAAAGGTCCTATTATTATATATTGCATAAAAAAAGTCCCAATCAACTAGGTAGATTGGGACTTAACTTATCGAGAAATAATTACTTCTTATTTTTCGTTTTCACTTAATACGGCAACATCATTACCTAACATAGCAAAGAACTTATCAAGATTAGGCATGATAACGATTTGAGTTCTACGGTTTTTTGCCATATTCTCTTTATTATCATTTGCTACTATAGGGTCATAACTTGCTCTACCAGCAACAATTAATTGATCTGGTGCTACACCAAATTTCTTCTCTAATCTTCTAACAATAGCAGCACTTCTTTCAGTACTTAGGTCCCAGTTATCTTTAATATAACTACCGCCTTTTACGGTACGGCTATCTGTATGTCCTTCTACTAGAATTTCTAGAGACGGTTCTGACTTTACCACATTTGCGATACGTGCAAGAATATCATCTGCATCGTTACCTACTCTATAACTACTGTCTTTAAAAAGAAGATTGTCATCTATATTAATCATCACTACAGTTTCTTCTATAGATACTTTTAAATCTTCACTGTCTTGTGCACCTATGTTTTTTGAGATGTTATGAGCAATAGCAATATTTAAAGAATCTTTTAAAGTTGTTGCGCCAGCTAGTTTTGAAGCAGGTACATCTTTAAGAGTCTTGCGCATTGCATTTTTATTATTCTCAGACAGTACCAGTTCTCCATTAGGAGTACTCACCATCATACCATCTTTTTCTGTTTTAAGAGATGCTATTTTTGTGTTGTAACGTTCTACACGCATTTCTATTTGCGCCATTTTACCTTCTAGATCTTCTTTCTCTACTTGCGTTTTTTGCAATTCAGATCTTGTGTTGTTGTAGTTTGCTTCTAATTCTGTGTATTTCTTTTTAGATACACAACTCGCAAGAATAGTTGCAGCAGTTACTGCGAGAATTAAGTTTGACTTTTTCATAATAGGGTATTTGATTATTTTGTTGTGGCTAAGTAACGGAACTACTTTTCACCACAGTCTTTTTAATATCCTATGCTTTTGTTAAAGAATGTAAGTGTTTTGTTAATAGACTTGATAAACAAACACTTATAACTAAAAACAGTCTTTTTAGTTATGTTAAAAAATTATGATTTATTAAGAAAAAATATAGATCTATTCAGTTTTTTGTATAGATAAGATCTTTTTAAGAAGAATATATTTTTGAGATATCCGCTTTCGCGAAAGCGGAACAGAAATAAATCTAAAATACTTTAAATCTAGCACCGAAAACCATATTCACCTGATAGAACCAGAAACTCTGACTAGCAGAATCTGCCTCGTCCATAGTGGTTCTAACATCTGGTAAATTAATATAACCACCTTTTAATTCACTCTGTACAAAGAAATATTTCAAAAAGGTCAACTGTATACCACCTACTGCATTAACACCATATCCAGAAACATGAAACTGATCGTATCGCTGTTTATCTAATAATCTGGTATTAGTTTTAGGAACTAAAACCCCTGTTTCTAGACCGAATAAAGTATTCAATTCAAAATTTCTGTATTGAAAAAGATCGTCGTGACGTCTCAACCCTACATTCACATAATTTAAACCGTCTGTGTGCTCAAAGGTTAAGAAAGTCGGTTCTAAAACTATAGCCTCATTATTATAGACACCATTATATAAGGAATTGGTATCGTTTATAAAACCGTTAATATTAACCGTCTGATTCTCTGCAACCACATATTTCATATGATCTATACCTAAAGATATACTATAGTTCTCTCTCACATAATATCCTATCCTAAAGTTATATTGAGGTATCGTAATAGATCCTGGATTTAAATATTTACCAGGGTCAAAATCACTTTGCCTGTCGTATGCTTGTACATTATCTAGAGTAAAATCATATCCATCTCCTTTAAAAGTAATATCACTATCACTGTAACCAGAAAGATTCCAGCCCCAATACACATAAAAATCACCTTTTTTAACTCGTGAATTATTAGTGTTTAAAGAATCTTGAGCATTAACGCTACCAACTACAGACAATAAAAATAAGATGCGGACCAGGTTATTCACTACGTATATTTTGAGTTTACAAAAGTAATTCTAATTCTATGTATAGATTCAATTTCACATAGATTAATAATATACTGTTATAATGAACTAGATCGAGAATTATTTTACATATTTTTAATGACCCAAAATTCAAAGCTATGAGTAATTATCACATAAAACATTTAGAAGAATACTGGCAGGTATATAGAAAATCAGTTAGACATCCAGAACATTTCTGGGAAGAAGTAGCCGAAGAACATTTTTTATGGCGCAAGCGATGGAATAAAGTTCTAGAGTGGGATTTTAATACACCTATAGTAAAATGGTATGATGGGGCACAACTCAATATTACAGAGAATTGTCTAGACAGACATCTTACCACTCGCGGTAATAAAACGGCTATTCTCTTTGAACCAAATGATCCTAATGAGCCTGCACAACACATCACCTATACGCAGCTACATGAACGTGTGTGTAAATTTGCAAACGTTTTAAAATCTCAAGGTGTTCAAAAAGGAGATAGAGTATGTATTTATTTACCTATGATACCAGAATTAACGGTCGCTCTACTCGCTTGCGCAAGAATAGGCGCTGTTCACTCAGTAATATTTGCTGGGTTTAGTGCCACTGCAATAGCATCGCGTATTAACGATTGTGATTGTAAACTAGTTATATGTAGTGACGGTAGTTATCGAGGTAAAAAAACGATAGATCTTAAATCGCTAGTGGATAAAGCACTAGAAAATTGCGATGTTGACACTGTATTGGTAGTTAATAGAACTGGTAATGATGTACAAATGAAAGAAGGACGTGATCAATGGATCGCTCCTTTATTAGAAAGTGCTAGTGCAGACTGCCCAGTAGAGATTATGGAGGCCGAAGATCCTCTTTTTATTCTTTACACTTCTGGATCTACCGGTAAACCTAAAGGCATGTTGCATACTACAGCTGGCTATATGGTGTACACGGCTTATACTTTTAAGAATGTATTCCAGTATAGAGAAAACGATGTGTACTGGTGTACGGCAGACATAGGCTGGATTACAGGCCATAGTTATATCGTGTATGGACCACTTTGTAATGGTGCAACCTCTGTAATGTTTGAAGGCGTGCCTTCTTACCCAGATTATGGCAGGTTCTGGAATATAGTAGAAAAACACAAAGTAACTCAGTTTTACACAGCACCTACTGCTATTAGAGCACTTGCCAAAGAGAAAATAGAATTTACCTCTCAATACGACCTAAGCTCTCTTAAAGTATTAGGTACCGTAGGAGAACCTATTAATGAAGAGGCATGGCACTGGTACAATGAAAATATAGGAAAGAAAAAAAGCCCTATAGCCGACACGTGGTTCCAGACGGAGACTGGCGGTATTATGATAAGCCCTATTCCCTACTCTACGCCTACTATCCCGACATTTGCTACACTACCATTACCTGGTGTGCAACTAGCATTAATGGACGATAATCGTGAAGAGATAAAAGGGAATCAAGTAGAAGGTAAATTGTGTATCAAATTCCCATGGCCATCTATGGCACGTACGATTTATGGCGATCACAACCGCTATAGAGAAACTTACTTCAGCGCCTATGATAATATGTATTTTACTGGTGATGGTGCTTTAAGAGATGCGGTAGGTTATTATAGAATAACTGGTCGTGTAGATGACGTTATTATTGTAAGTGGTCATAACTTAGGAACTGCACCTATAGAAGATGCCATTAACGAGCACCCTGCAGTTGCAGAAAGTGCTATAGTAGGTTATCCACATGACGTTAAAGGAAACGCGCTTTACGGTTACATTACTTTAAAAGAAACTGGTGAAAAGAGAAATCAAGATAATCTTTATAAAGAGATCAATGATATGATTACTTCTAGAATAGGACCTATTGCAAAATTAGATCTCATACAGTTTACCGAGGGACTTCCTAAAACGCGTAGTGGTAAAATAATGAGACGTATTTTAAGGAAAATTGCACATCAAGAATCTGATCAATTAGGTGATATATCTACTTTAATAAATCCTGAAGTAGTAGAAAGTTTAATTAAAGGATCTTTAATTAAATAAATCGCTCGCAAGTTAAATATCGATCTTGTTAAAGTGCAAAATAAAAAATTATGAAAAACATCTTTAAAGCTATAATCATTACCATCTTCTTCACTAGCTGCGTTCAAATTAAAACTAGCGATACATCTACTACCAGTTCAAAAGATGTAGATGAGGTAGAAGTTTTAATACAGAATATATTTGACGATATATGGTCAGACCATCAAGCAGATGCTATTTCAAAATACCATACAGATGATTTTCTACTTTTAGAACATGGAGAAGTATGGACTAACGACACCATTGCAAATTGGTGTAAAATGGCAGCAAAAAGAGATAATGGATCAAAACGTGTCAATAATTTTGAGCGTATAAGCGCAAAACAAGATGGCAACAAAATATGGCTCGCTTATCACAACTATGCTACCATAACTAAAGATTCTACAGAGAGAAATCTGAGCTGGTTAGAAAGTGTTGTTGCTGTAAAGAAAGATAGTATCTGGAAATTAGAACTTATGCACTCTACTCGCAATACTAAAAATTAAAAAAGATCTTTAAACAAAATCTTTAAAACCAAAAAGCCCCAAAAGAATCAACTCTTGGGGCTTTTAAATTTAGTAAAATTATTACTGCTGTATATCTGTAATATTTTTCATTTGTAAATTATTATTAAACTCTAACGTTCTTATTGGGAACGGTATGTTAATACCATCTTTATCAAATGCTTTCTTAATTCCTATTACAGCATCACTTAAAGCAATATGTTTTTGTTTGGCCTTTTTTGCATCTACCCAAAAACGCAACATAAAGTTGATACTACTATCACCGAATTCATTGTAGAAAAACTCTACCTCTTCACTACCTTGTTGCTTAAACATGCCCTCTATAGTATCTGTTGCCAGTTTTTTCACTGCCTCTAGATCACTTTCATAACCTACTCCACACTCGAGAGTAATTCTCATACGTGGTGTAAGCGTCCAGTTTTTCATGGGGTTATCAATAATCGTTTTATTAGGTATGAGAACTAGATTATTATCTGCCTGTTTAATAATAAACTTATCTAACTGTATTTCCATCACCTCACCAGAAAAATCTGTAGTCTCTATCCAGTCACCTACCTTAACCTGTTTACGGAAAGAAAGTACGATACCACTTATTATATTAGAAAGCGATCCTTGTAACGCTAGACCTATTACCAGTCCAGAGATACCAGCACCAGCTATTATACCTTGTACCGCATCATTTAATTGCAATACGCTCATAGCTATAAATATCCCACCCAAAACAACGATAATGGCCACTGCTTTACCTGCCAGCCTTTTGACACTTTCTTGTGCTTTATTGCCTAAAAGTTTACGCACCCCTTTATCTACATATTTAGATATAAAATAAGAAATGATGAGAACTATAATTGCTATTCCTAAATTAGGTAGCAAACGCACAAAAGAATTATACCAGCCAGTGAGTTGACCCCATATCAAGGTTCCACTGTCCTTCAATTCAGGTAAATTCTTTGCTGCTTCTTCGGTTTGTTGTAATAATATCATAGGGTCAAATCTAATACTATAAAAACCCCAACCCATATTAATTAACATGGTTTAACTACTTTATCTCATTTTTAAGATAGTTTTTATAACAATCCCTATGATATTTAACTTTTAAACTAAAAAAACTCTATTTAAACAGTAGTTCTATAATTTTTTCATATCACTCGATGACTTATCAATAACTTGTATCTTTATCCCATGAAAAACATTATAATTACGCTTATCATATCGATTTCTCTCATCTCTTGTAAAAACAATAAAGAGGTTCTAGAATCATTCTCTACAGTAACAGAAAATCAACTACTTGATAACGACACATTAACAGCCTCTAATCTGTCCTTAATGTCGCAAATTGAAAACAAAGCGATGACACAACCAGATAAATATGCTCAAATTTACAGCCAGTCCTTAGAGTTTCACGACAAAGTTTCTACCCTAGATAATCAATTAAAAGAGATTATTACGAGCATTCATGATCATATAGGAGAAACAACTGATTATTCTAAAATGGGAGATAACTTAGACAATTTATTATTTAATCAAGACGGCACACCTGCTGCCACTGGTGAAAAAATAATCCAGGCTTTAACAGATTTCAATACGACCACACAAGACCAACTCTTCTTTTATCCAAAAGCAGAAAAAATCATGAAAGAACATTTCACTGTAGAAACTGTTCAAAATCGTGAGGGTAAAGAAATCACTTACCTAGACTATCACTTTAAAGGATATCCTGCTATTGCATCTATTGCAAAAATAACAACCCTACAAAACGATGCCTTACAGACAGAAAATCAATTCTTAAGAGAATTAATAGAAAACCCAGAACACTAAAAAATTCCAGCATTAAAATCTTGAATAATTCCCTAAAGACTATCTTTGCAAAATGGAACATAAAGCAGGATTTGTAAACATAGTAGGTAACCCTAACGTAGGTAAAAGTACGTTAATGAACTCACTGGTAGGTGAACGTCTATCTATTATCACATCAAAAGCACAGACTACACGTCACCGTATTCTAGGTATTGTAAACGGAGAAGATTTTCAGGCCGTAATTAGTGACACACCAGGTATTATAAAACCAGCATACAAGCTTCAAGAAAGTATGATGGAGTTTGTAAAAAATGCTTTTGAAGATGCAGACTGTATTCTTTATATGGTAGAACTAGGCGAGAAAGAATTAAAAAATGAGGCATTTGAAAAACGATTGACCTTTGCAGAAGTTCCTGTTTTTGTAATTATTAATAAAATAGATCAAGGAGATCCAGAATCACTTGCTGAAGCTCTAGAACACTGGAAAGAAAGACTACCTAACGCAGAGATTTTTGCCATTAGTGCTTTAAAAAACTTTGGTGTTCCAGAATTACTTGCTCGCATTGTAGAAACCCTACCTGCTTCTCCTGCATTTTACCCCAAAGATGCTTTAACTGATAAGCCAGAACGCTTCTTTGTTAACGAGAGCATCAGAGAGAAAATCTTGATTCATTACAAAAAGGAAATTCCTTATTCTGTAGAAATCGATACAGAAGAGTTTTTTGAAGATGAAAAAATCATCAGAATACGCTCTGTCATCATGGTAGAACGTGAGACTCAAAAGGGAATCATCATCGGCCATAAAGGAACTGCTATTAAACGTGTAGGTACAGAGGCTAGAAAAGATTTACAAAAATTCTTCGGTAAACAAGTTCATATCGAGTTGTATGTAAAAGTGAATAAAAACTGGCGTAGCAACGAGAAACAGTTGAGACGTTTCGGTTATAAAGGAGATAATAAATAAAAAATCACACTTTACAATCTCATTAATAAATCCCTTGCAATCATAGTTGTAAGGGATTTTTTTTTGCTTTGTTACGCTTTCGCGAAAGCGGAATTCCAATAAACATATAAAAAAGTTCCAACTACCAGACAACCTTTTTAAAACACTCTCGTCTTTATAAGTAGAAAGCATGTAAATTGTGAAAGTGATACAACTATATACTAACGAGAAAAAGCTGATTCAAAAAGCTGCCCAAGGCGATAGAAAATCGCAGAAGCATCTTTTTGATAAGCACGCACCTAAGATGTTGAGTGTGTGCCGTCAGTATATCTCGCCAGTAGAGACTGCTGAAGAAATCATGTTAAATGGATTCTTTAAAACCTTTACAAAATTAGACAGCTTTTCTCATCAAGGCAGCTTTGAAGGCTGGGTGCGCAGGATTATGGTAAGAGAATGTATCGATCACTTGAGAAAGAAAGATCCTTTTAAATTTAAGGATGAGATCGATGAGCAAAAAATAGGCTGCGAAAATATAGACGAAGAAGAATCTGACTTGCCACTAGATCTTATACAAGAATGTGTAGATAATTTACCCCATGGATACAAAAGCGTCTTTATGATGTATGCCGTAGATGGTTTTAAACACAAAGAAATTGCACAGGCTTTAAACATAAGTGAGAACACGAGTAAAACGCAGTATCGCAAGGCTAGAATAATGTTACAGGCCGAAGTACAACAAACAAGAAAGCAACGTTATGAAGCTTAAAAATATAAAAAACTCTTTTAATAATCGTGAGATAGAACCTAGCGCTGGTGCATGGGATCAACTAGCAGCACGATTAGATCAAGAAGAAAAGAACAAGAAAAAACCATTTATATATTGGTTGGGTGCTATTGCAGCAATTTTTATTTTAGGTGTAGTTTTATATCCGTTTTTAAATGGTGATTCTATAACACTAGAAAGTAATGAAAACACCATCGTTTTAGAAGACACAACTCCTACTAAAGAATCAACCGGTAAGGAGAACGATATAGCCTTAGAAAACAAATTTGATTTTGAAGAAAAAACAGAAAGCTCTGTAGAGAAACAATTAATCAAAAACACAACTCCTACCGCCGTATCAGAAAAAAGAAAACAAAAAAGTTCTTCTCACATTGCTAGCGTTTCTAAAACAATAGTAAATAAGCAAATAGTAAATGAAGAGTCAACTGTAAAGAAGATAAAAACAAACTCCTCTATAGAAGACAACAGCATCAATCCTTTATTATCTAATCCTATTGCACAAATAACACCTAAGAAACTTACTGCCGAAGAAGAAATGGAATTGCTTTTAAATGAAGCGATGCAAAATACTCCCAAGACAGTAATTGCAACTAAAGAATATAATATAGACCAACTGGTACGAGAAAGCGAATGGGATATTGAAGCAGACCACAGGAACAAGATTAATAACGCCATCTTTAATCAACTAGGTAATCTAAAGGCCGAAGCTCTTACACTTATTAGTAAGAAATAATTAACCCCTTTTTTAAATTAAAAACTGCTGTTATAAACAACGGACAGCCACACTTATATCTAAAAAACACTATTATGAAAACAAACCGACTATTATCAACATTAGTTTTACTCACCATTTGCTTTACAAGTCTGGCGCAAAAAAAGAAAGATTATGAAATAAAAATCGATACTGTAAACGGAAAAGCTGTGCGCTACGCAGACTTTGGAGATGGAACGTATGAAGAAATGAAAAAATCCAAGCTTTTAATTATTAACAGGTTGCAGAAAGAACATGAAATTTACGCTTCAAATGAAAAAACATTTCTAAAAGAACAAATTGAAAGAATAAACGAAAGAGTTAAAAACGGGAAAATGACCGAGGAAAAAGCAACGGAGTTTAAAAGAAATCATGCGCAAAACGTTGCCGATAGAATAATGGCTCATAAAACCAAAACAGAAGCAGAAATTGAATTCGCAAAAATAACAACATCACTTGTATCTCCAGAAAATGTAGACGTAAGTGTAAATATTGATTATCGCAGAAAATATCAAAAAGAGATAAAAACAACATCTCGTCTTACTGCAGGTAGTGGATACAATTTTATGACAGGAGATAATCTTAGTATTGATGATTTTGGCTGGGCAGACGACAACACGTACATTTCATTTGGCTATCAATGGCAAACTGCCATCAGTAAAAATCAAAAATGGAGGTTTAATTATGGTATTACATATCAATCGCATAAAACAGAGTTAAATGGAGGTAGAATATTTTCTCCTAATACAGATCAAACTCAACTGGTTGGTATAGGCTTTGATACAAACAAAGCGATTTTTAGGCAAGATCAATTAGTATTTCCTTTAAACATTGAATTTGGCGGTACTTCAAAAAAAGAATTTGAAGACGGCAGAATACGCTACAATCAAAGAGGGAAATGGAAAGCTGGAATGGGAGGATTTGTAGGTTTTAACATGAGTTCCAGAATAAAGCTTAAATATGAACAAAATGGACGCAAAATTAAACAAACTACCGTAAATGCTTTTGACACTAATCCTTGGGTTTATGGGGTTGATGCTTTCGTAGGATATGGAAACTACACCCTTTTCGGTCGTATGAATTTAAATAATGTGTTTAAATCTGGATCAGTAGACGCGCAGTATGTAAGTTTTGGAATAAGACTCCAATAGATTTATTTAAATCTAGCCAGTAAAGTCCTTGCGTTAAATCGTAAGGGCTTTTTTTTGTTTAGAACATATTAAATTTTAAATATATCTCTACCTATTATTAAGCATCACTATACGTAACGCTTACTTTCAACTGCTGGCTCATTCTTTGTAGAATTTATAGAAGGAGATCTATGAAAATAATGAATATCTCTTGTTTTAATACTAGCATCAACCTTGATGTAAAGAAGTAGAAAACCTAGGACAGAACCTTAGCCTTTAAACTTTCTCTTTACAATGCGATATGACGAATAGCTGAATCGTATTATTTAAAAATTAAAGAGCAATATTTTAAAAACATCTATCACAGTATTGAAATATTTATATAGATGGTTATTAGTCTCGCTTTCGCGAAAACGGAACTTTCATAAAGTTTAACTAGAAAATAAGGCACAAAAAAAAGCCTTTCAGAAAACTGAAAGGCTTTTAATAATGAGGTTGCTTTACAATTAAGCCATAGCATTCACTTGCTTTGTAAGCTTAGATTTAAGGTTACCTGCTTTATTAGCATGTATAACATTATTCTTAGCTAGCTTATCAAGCATAGAAGTTACTTCTGTAAGAAGCTTTTGAGCAGCTGTCTTATCTTCTGTTTCTTTTAACGCTTTGATTGCATTACGCGTAGTTTTGTGCTGATACTTATTTCTAAGTCTCGCTACTTCATTTCTACGAATTCTTTTTAAAGCACTTTTGTGATTTGCCATATCTTGTAAAACTTGATCCTTTTATAGATCGATTTAATTTGTAGCCCGTAGGGGAATCGAACCCCTCTTACATGGATGAAAACCATGCGTCCTAGCCGATAGACGAACGGGCCATTGCGTTTGCTCGTTTAAGCGGTTGCAAAGATAGTCCCTTTTTTTAATTGCGCAATAGAAAAATGAAAAAAATTCAATTTTTTTTTGATTTTAATTAATACGCCTTTGCAAAAAGCACTCTTTTATTAGACTTCTTCCCAGTAAACATGCACTCTCCAGGCTCTTCTACAGCATCTAGAGGTATACATCTAATTGTTGCCTTAGTAAGATCTTTTATTTTATCCTCGGTCTCCATAGTTCCATCCCAGTGTGCAGAAATAAAGCCACCTTTAGTTTCTAGAACCTCTTTAAACTCATCAAAACTATTTACTTCAGTAATATGAGTATCTCTATAATTCAATGCCTTATCATGAAGCGCTAGCTGTATTTCGGCTAATAAATCTTTAACCTTAGTTGCGATTCCGTCTATAGAAGTAGTTTCTTTAGAAAGTGTGTCTCTACGCGCTAGCTCTACTGTACCATTTTCTAGATCTCTAGAACCTATAGCAATTCTTAAAGGAACACCTTGTAATTCATGCTGCGCAAATTTTGCTCCAGGCCTTAAAGTATCTCTAGAATCAAATTTAACGGTTACACCTAAAGATCTTAACTCTTTAACAATACCGTTCACTACTTCTGAAATAGCCTCTAATTGTTCTTCATTTTTAAAAATAGGAACAATCACTACCTGATTAGGTGCCAAGTTAGGAGGCAGTACTAATCCTTGATCATCACTATGCGTCATGATAAGCGCGCCCATTAATCTAGTAGAAACACCCCATGATGTTGCCCACACATGTTCTTGCTTCCCTTCTTTAGAAGTGAACTTTACGTCAAAGGCTTTTGCAAAATTTTGACCTAAGAAATGACTCGTCCCAGCTTGTAGCGCTTTTCCATCCTGCATTAAAGCCTCAATACAATACGTCTCATCTGCTCCAGCAAAACGTTCACTTTCTGTTTTTAACCCTTTAATAACTGGAATAGCCATAAAGTTCTCTGCAAAATCAGCATAGATATCATTCATTTGTTCTGCCTCGGCAATAGCCTCTTTTTTAGTGGCATGGGCTGTATGTCCTTCTTGCCATAAAAATTCTGCAGTACGGAGAAACAATCTGGTCCTCATCTCCCATCTCATAACATTTGCCCATTGATTAATAAGCAATGGTAAATCTCTATACGACTGGATCCAACCTTTGTAGGTATTCCAAATAATAGCCTCACTAGTAGGTCTTACTACCAGCTCTTCTTCTAGCTTTGCATTAGGATCTACTCTTAACTTACCTGGATTATCTGGATCATTTTGCAGTCTATAATGTGTTACAACAGCACATTCTTTTGCAAATCCTTCAGCATTTTTTTCTTCTGCTTCAAAAAGACTTTTCGGAACTAGTAATGGGAAATAAGCATTTTGATGGCCAGTTTCTTTAAACATGCGATCTAATTCTGCTTGCATTTTCTCCCAAATAGCATAACCATACGGCTTAATAACCATACAACCTCTTACGGCGCTATTTTCTGCAAGATCTGCTTGAACTACTAATTCGTTATACCATTTAGAGTAGTCTTCGCTACGAGTCGTAAGGTTTTTGCCCATAATATTTGTTTTGGCACAAAACTTGTGCTATTATTAGAAGTTTGTTAATTGCTTTTTATGCTTGACAAAACTACTTATTTTTATCAAATGCTATCAAATAAATACGTCATGAAAAAACTTAACTTAAGAAATACTGCTTTTTACAACATAGCAGCAATGATTTTACTAGCTGCTGTAATCACTTCTTGCGGTTCTTACCAAAGTGTTTCATACAATGATGGAATTTATGGTGATAACGATTACAATACTACTACAGAAAATCCTGAACCAGTAGGATATGAAGATAATTCCTCTTCTTATTATCAATCTTTATTTCAAGAAGGTGCAGATAGCCATGGAAATAATTTTTCTGAAGAAGCTGTTTTTACAGATGTAGAAAACTACTCATCAAGCAGTTATAACGAATCTGACCCTGACTACACAGCTAGTTATGGTGGTGGTGAGCCTGGATGGGGCACTAACCCTTCAGAGGTAACTGTTAATTATTACAGCAGTGGCTGGAATAACGGATTCGGTTGGGGAAATGGTTTCTACGGAAACGGTTTTGGATACAATAACTGGGGCTGGAATGGTGGTTTCTATGGTTTCAATAGATTTGGTTGGAACAATTATGGCTATGGAGGTTTTTACGGTAACAGATTCGGATATGGATGGAACAACTATGGATACAATGGTTTTTACGGTAATTATTATGGCGGTTACTATGGAGGATACTTTGGTAATGGATATAATAGATATTACAGAAACAACAGACGTAATAATGTAAGCGGATATGCTTATCAAAACTCTAATCGAGGATCTAGAGGACAATTACTAAACTCTAGAGGTCGTTCTACTTACAATGGAAGAAGCGCCACTTATAGCAGAAACAATACTACAAGCGGTCGCTCTACTGCTACCACTAGAAGCGCTACTAACAGCAGAAATCGTTCAACCAGAGCTAGTAATTCTAGATCAACTACTACAAGAAGAAGTACCACAACGCGTAGATCTTCTTCTACAGTAAGAAGAAGCTCTAGTCCTACGAGAAGCAATACGGGAACAATGAGAACTACAAGATCTACAAGAAGTAATACGGGAACGATGAGATCTTCTGGATCTTCTAGCCGTTCATCTAGTAGAGCAAGATCATCTAGCTCTAGCTCAAGATCTTCAAGCGGTTCTAGATCAAGTGGTAGATCTTCTGGTAGAAGAGGTTAATTTTCAAAACATTTTAAGAATGAAAAATATTTTTATTTTAAGCGCGCTACTTGCTAGCGCGTTTTTTAGTAACGCACAGACTGTAAGCGATGGATTGCTTTATACAGGTCAGGATTTAAAAGGAACAGCTCGCTATAGAGGTTTAAGTGGTGCTTTTGGAGCATTAGGTGGCGACCTTAGTGCCATAGGATCTAACCCTGCAAGTTCTGTAGTTTTTGCAAATAATTATGCCGGTGTTTCTTTAAATTTTACTGGTAGTGATAACACATCAAATTATTTTGGCACAACAGCATTTTCTGATGAATCTGACATAGATATAAATCAAGCAGGTGGCGTGTTAGTTTTTCAAACACCTGAAAACAGAACGGTGACTAAATTTGCGATGAGTCTCAATTACGACACGACTAGAAACTTTGACAACTCTCTAAGAGTAATAGGAACAAGCCCTACCTCTATATCACAATATTTTTTAAATAATGCATCTGGCATAGCCGTAGACAATTTTACCGTTAGAACTGCCGAAGGTGAAACAACAAGCGATCTATATCGCTTTTTAGGACAAGATTTAGGATTCGGAGCACAACAAGGCTTTTTAGGTTATGAATCTTTTTTAATCAATTCTACCACAGACAGCCCTAATGGAAATACTGATTTAACTAACACTGTTTACACCAGCGCTACTGGAACAGGCAGTTTTAATCAAGATTACCTGGTTGAAACAACTGGTTACAACAGCAAATTCAGTTTTAACGGCGCACTTGAATTAAATAAAAAATGGAATCTAGGTATCAACCTCAACTCTCACATTATAAGTTCAGAGAGATTTACAAGTATAGAAGAAAGAAATTCTAATACTGACGCTACGATAACCGACGTGAGATTTGACAACCGCTTATCTATCGAAGGTAATGGATTTTCTTTTCAACTAGGACTGATAGGTAAAGTCACCGACAACATAAGAATAGGTGCTACTTATGAATCACCTACCTGGTACACCATAGAAGAAACACAAATTCAAGAAATCACAACCATAAGCAATGATGGCGCAATAGCGACTGTGTCACCTAATGTCTTAAACGTATTTGCTCCATATGAATTAAGATCACCAGGAAGCGTTACTGGTAGCATCGCTTATATATTTGGTAAAAAAGGACTATTAAGCCTGGATTACACTTCTAGAGATTATAGCCAGCTTAAATTTAGCCCAGATGATAGCGATCTATTCGTAAACAACAACGCTTTTATTGACAGCAACCTTTCTAGAGCATCGAGTGTAAGAATAGGTGGTGAATACCGTATAAATAACTGGACATTAAGAGGTGGATACCGTATAGAAGAATCTCCTTATGATAATAAAGCTATCATGGACGATCTTACAGGTTACAGTCTAGGCTTAGGTTACTCATGGGGTAAAACTATTCTAGATATTTCTTATGACCATTCTGAAAGAGATTACAGTCAGCAATTATTTGACAGTGGTCTAGACACACCAGCTGGCGTTCTTAATGAGCTTGATAATATTGTGGTAACTTTAGGTTTTAATTTATAAATAGCTTCTCGCTTCTCCTATAGCGACACACAAAAACACACAGAGCATCTACTATAAAGTAGATGCTTTTTTTATGGACCTAAAATCTCTAAACAAAGATACTAACGCGTAAAATCGACCTGAAATAGAACAATGTATCAAAGCATCTTTTTACAACACACCGTATAGGTAATAACCTATTAGACTACAAAGAAGATATAAAAGACACGATAAAAAGACACGATAAAAAGAACTATTAAAACCCATCAATAGGGTAAATTAATTATTGTGAAGATGGTAGTAATTCCGCTTTCGCGAAAGCGGAACTGATATCTAACTAAAAATAACTTATCTGGAACACGACCTTTATAAACGCAAAAAGCACATCTTAATCGATGTGCTTTTTATATTTATGAGTAGTGATTTATTACCTTTTCATTGCAAAGTGACCAGAAGCCTCTCTTTGCTCTCCATCAAATGCATATTCAATTTTAAACCAATAATCTGTACTAGGTAAAGGCTGGCCATTATAATTTCCATCCCATCCTGGACCTGCTACATCCAGTTGTTTAATTAGCTTTCCATATCTATCAAAAATATAAAGAACCGTACCTGGTAAGCGATCTCCACCTACTATGTTCCAAGTGTCATGAATACCGTCTGCGTTAGGTGTGAAATAATCTGGATAACCGAATACGAATATATCCACCACTATCTCGCCACAACCACTTCTCTCTGCTATGGTTACCGTATGCGGTCCAGGCTCTACATTATTAAATGTACCATTGTTAACATAAGGACCATCATCTAGCCTAAACCAGTATTGATCTGGACCTTCAGCAGTTACTATTACTTGATGGTCTTTATCAAAAGGATCTGTAGTAATATCGATATCATATACATCTGGAACGCTAGAGATGCGCACATTAGTCGTCTCATTATTAGAACAACCTGTAACAACATCAGTTGCTATAACTTCATAATCACCACCGTCAGACACATCTATAGACGCCGTACTTGCAGCTATTGCCGTACCATCTAGTGACCACTCAAAGGAATAATCTGTATTATTTAAACCTGTATCCAAGGTTACAGGACCATTTACTAGATTACCAACTTCATCCAGACAAAGCACATACTGATCTAATAAAGAAGGAGCAGGAAGTTCATTAAATATAAGATCTAGAGTTGTGAAACTAAAACAGTCTGTATTATCGTCATCTACTCTTACTATTAAAGTAGTGTCTGAAGAGTAATCAAAGTTTCCAGTGATTCCGTTTACTTGACTATCTGCATCTGCTTGATTTAAGTAATAAACTACTGTAGAACCTACTTGTCCTGTTGTTACCTCAGCACTTGCCAGACTAACATCTACCGTAGCCGTTCCATTACCGTTATCACAAGATTCTAATGCGTTAGGTACAATAGCTATAGGCGCATCTACCGCCTCTATGGTAAAATCTCCCATAGCAAAACAGCCCGTCGCCGTAAATTCTATTCTATAATAAATAGTTTGTGGGCTACTAGTATTATCATAGCTAGCATCATTCAATGCATTCACACCAGACAACGCGTCGGCTTGAGCATCGTGAAATGTAACAAGTGTACCTACTTGTCCATTTGTTATTTGAGTAGTTGTCTCACTCAGGATAAATGTTGCAGCGCCATCGCCATCTTCATCACACTCTTCTATTAAAAAAGTAGGAATAGTGACTGGCACATCGCCTACTATTAAATCAAATGTAGTTGTGTCTGAACAGCCTGTTACATTATTCTCTACCGATACCGTTATCGTTTCTGGACTAGAAACATTTACATAAGGCGAAGTAATTGCGCCAGATGCATTACTGTAAGTAATTGTATAATCTGCAGGATTTAATCCATTTAAAATAGTCGCGTCGTTTTGTGTTAAATCAAAAGACTCTACTCCATCACCGCTAGGATCATCACATAAAGTAAGGTCTGGAGCACTGGTTATAGTAGGTGATTCATTGATAATTAAATCAAATGATGTAGAAGCAGTACATAGTACATTTTCCAAACTCTCAACACGTACATATATTGTTTGTGGATTTGAGATATTAGTATAAGATGTAGTAGATAATGGATTTGCTCCACTATCAGCATCTGCTTGTGATTCATGATAAGAAACTATAAACATTAAAGGGTCTTGTGCTTGCAATACTTGTGCTGTATAAGCATCAAATTGAAAACCACCTAAACCATCGTTACTTGAGTCATCACACACCTCAACATCTGGTAAAGGATTTGCGATAGCTAATGCATTTACTACTAACTGAAATGACCCTGTACTGTCATCACAAAGTGAATTAACACTATTAACTATTCTAACGTATATCGTTTGAGGACTAGACGTATTTTGATAATTTGCTTCATCAATTATGGCATTAGTTCCCGATTGAGCGTCTGCTAGAGTTTCATAAAACTCAACATTAAATAAAGCAGGATCTTGTCCATTTAGGATACCTACCTCTTGACTATTAAGGTCAAATATATCTACACCATCGTTGGTAACATCATCACAAACTACCATGTCATCCACTACATTGTAAACTGGCTGAGCAACAAGAGCTATTTCAAAACTCATGTCTGCATTAAAACAATTTGATGTAAGATCACTTTCTACCCTCACAAAAATAGTCTGAGGAGAAGATGTATTACCATAAGCATCAGGATTCATAATAGGATTTACTCCAGTTAAAGCATCTGCTGGAGAGGTGTGATAAGTTATTACATAGTTTAAAGGGGCAGCCGGAGTTCCTTGAGCCTGACCTGCTATAATAACAGGTTCATTAACCGTTAAATCAAAAAGCTCTACACCATCATTAGCAAAATCGCATAATTCTAGATCTTGTAAAACAACTGTTTGTGGTGCTGGAGCAACAATTATATCAAATGTTCCTGTAGCATTACAAGTAGCATCTGTACTGTTTTCTATTCTCACATATATAGTTTCTACAGGAGAAATTACATTTGTGTAAGCATCAGGATTAACGATAGCATTTACGTTATTATCAGCATCTGCTTGTGATGTGTGAAAAGTAACAATATTATCTGCAGGATCTTGTCCGTTTAAAATCCCAGCAGACTGAGAAGTAAGATCAAAAACTTCAAAACCATCGTTTGTAGAGTCATCACAAAGAACCAGATCATCCACAGGTGTAAAAACAACATTCCCTATTCTTATCTCAAAAGAATCTAGATTATTACAGCCACTCGCTCCTTCTGTAATTCTAGTATAGATAGTTTGAGGGTTTGATATATTGGTATAAGCAGTAGGGTTAGTGATAGAATTGGTATTATTTTCTGCATCAGTAGGGGTTTCAAAATAACTAACTACATGGTTCGTACCACTAAGACCATTTAAAATAGGAGCATCATTAACCGTTAAATCTACCACCGCGGTAGAACCAGTAGGATCACAAATAACAATATCGTTAGGTGCACCTGACAGTATAGGAGCAACAACATCTATACATACTTGCTCTGTATAAGAACAACCGTGATTATCTGTAAACACATAATCATAACAGTTTAAACCCTGCATTGAAGGTGTCACTGTAACGATACTACCTGTATTCATTGCAATATCCGGATTTGCTTGCCATGCTGCAGTAGTCTCAAGAGGTGTAAAAGAAAGCTCTGAAGGAATAATCGCTGGGTCGAAATTAAGACCCCAAAAGAATATATACCCATCATCAGCACCTAAATTATCAGTTATAGTTAAACACCATTGTCCATTTAACGGAGAACCAATTAACCCAGAAAAAGCAGTTTCAGGCAAATATTCTCCAGCCGGTATCGGTTGTGCATTTCCTACCGCAGGAATTGCCTGTTGTAAGGTTTGTGTCGCAGTTGCTCTTTCCGTAAAGATATAGTCAAATCCCACCCCAGGAGTTCCAGAAGTATCATCAACTGCTTGACCAAAATAAATTCCACCTCCTCCATTAGGATTAGGTAATAATATAACAGACGTACCATTAGGTGCCGTTAAAATAATTTCTAAATCATTAACCCAACTATGCTCTAGGTTCACAAAAATATCCGCAAGATCGCTGGCGCTAGCAATTAATGCTCCAGGAGCAAATAAATCTACATCAATACATGTTACATAACTCACACCGCTACCATCAGGTAAAAATGTTAAACCTGTTACTGGTGGAGAAACTGGTATAGCAAACTCCTCAGCAGAAACAACTCCTCTAAGAGTGGTCGACTCTCCAAAACACAGTACGGTATCGTCTGCCATGGTACCTGTAAAATCAGGGTCGGTAGAGACCTGAACTATTAAATCTATCTCATCTCTATCCGTACAGCCACTACTATCAGTAACAATAAATCTTGTTTGATATATTCCAGGTGCAGTATACGTTTCTGTTTGAATCTGTCCCATATTTAACCCATTACCATTTGCTAGGTCCCATTCATATGTTGCACCAGTACCATCGACACTAAAAGTTGCAGACCCATCAAAGGTAACCGTATCACCTTGACATATTCTTAGTATACCATCTGCATCCATTGCTGGAGTAGTAGTTATAGCTGTGGTAATAGTCTGACATGGATCAAAACAAGTTCTTCTTGCTCTCCACCCAGAACTCACTCCAGAACCATCAGAAACAAATCTTACTGTAAGACATCCCGTAGGGTTGGCCGCACTAGCTTGAAACAAACCTGCTGCTGCAGTAGTGTCAGTAATAGTACCTAATACTGCAGCTGCTGTAGAATCTCCATCATAGATAGTTACCACATCACCTGCTAATAAACCGACCTGTAAAAAATCCAACTGCATTCTATCTGTATCGATAGCAGGACAGAAAACAGAAATATTATCTTCATTAATCTCGTAATTTTGATTACCCTGACTATCATTAAACACCGTTAAACCACAACCTACAAAACGAAATCCATTACCGCCATTAGTACCTTGAGGCATATTTATATTAGTCTGTGCTACAGAAAAATAAGAGCTAATTAGGATTAAAAAAAATAAGATTCTTTTCATCATTTACAGTTTTGAATATGAGTGGGCTTTTTTCTAAACAACAAATATGAGAAATATTGTTAACTATTACTTAACGTAACATAGTTAATCTTAGTCTAAATCTAACAAAACAATGCACTTATGCCTTTCAATGTGTAAATTTGCATTTAAAATAAATTGCCGCTATTAATTGCAGTACCTATATGAAAATTGACGACCTATTAGATAATATTGAAGATCACGATCACCTTTCTTCAAACGAGCAAACCCCTTTACGTCCAGATGCATTTGAATTAAGCGATGCTGATAAAATAGAATCTATCAAAAAAGATGTCTATAGTATACTAGAAACTCTAGGTATGGACATGACAGACGACAGCATTAAAGGAACACCTAATCGTGTTGCAAAAATGTTTGTGAATGAAATTTTTGGAGGTTTACGCCCAGATAAAAAACCTAACGCTAGTACTTTTGAAAACAAGTACAAGTATAATGAGATGCTGGTAGAAAAAGACATAGTGGTTTATTCTACATGTGAGCATCATTTATTACCTATAGTAGGTCGTGCTCACGTTGCCTATATTTCTAACGGTAGCGTAGTAGGACTTTCTAAGATGAATCGCATCGTAGATTATTATGCAAAACGTCCACAAGTTCAAGAACGTTTAAATATACAGATCGTGCGAGAATTACAAAAAGTAATGAATACAGAAGATGTAGCGTGTATTATAGATGCAAAACACCTTTGTGTTAACAGTCGTGGTATTAGAGATATCGAGAGCAGTACCGTTACAGGAGAATTCGGTGGTAAATTTAAAGATCCAGAAGTAAAAAGGGAATTCCTAGATTACATTAAAATGGAGACCAAGTTTTAAATTACCCATTTACTTAGAATAAATTTAAAATCTAAACTAGCAATTAAGCTCTATTAGATATTTACGGTTATTTTTGAGAATAATTAGTATTGAGATTCCGCTTTCGCGAAAGCGAGATCAACACCATCAACATCACATAAAAACAAGTCATGGCGCTTTATCAAGACAATGAATTAAGGATTTACAATTCCATAAAAGGCGAAAAAGAGGTTTTCAAATCGATTACTGAAGGTCGCATAGGAATGTACGTTTGTGGACCTACCGTTTACAGCAATGTGCATTTAGGGAATTGCCGTACGTTTATCAGTTTTGACATGGTATTTAGATACCTTAAACACTTAGGGTATAAAACACGTTATGTACGTAACATTACAGACGCCGGCCACTTAACAGATGACGCAGATGAAGGTGAAGATAAAATTTCTAAAAAAGCAAGGTTAGAAAAAATAGAGCCTATGGAAGTAGTACAGCAATACACGCTGGACTTTCATACGGTAATGAAGCAATTTAATGCCTACCCACCTAGTATAGAACCTACTGCTACAGGTCACATAGTAGAGCAAATAGAGATAATTAAAACGATCATGAAAAATGGATATGCCTATGAAAAAAATGGCTCTATCTATTTTAACGTTGTTAAGTTTAATGAAGACCATGAGTATGGTAAATTAAGTGGTCGCAATCTAGAAGATATGATGGCCAACTCTCGTGAACTGGCTGCTCAAAGCGATAAAGAAAACCCAGCAGATTTTGCTTTATGGAAAAAAGCAAGTCCAGAGCATATTATGAGATGGCCTAGTCCATGGGGTGATGGTTTTCCTGGCTGGCACCTAGAATGTACAGTAATGAGTTCTAAATACCTAGGAGAAACATTTGACATACACGGTGGTGGAATGGATCTTAAATTCCCACATCACGAGTGTGAAATCGCACAAGGTGAGGCCGCACATGGCCACAGCCCTGTAAATTACTGGATGCACGCAAACATGCTGACTTTAAACGGTCAGAAAATGTCTAAATCTACCGGAAATAGCATTTTACCGGTAGAGCTTTTTACTGGAGAAAACGACTTTATGCAAAAAGCATTTGCACCTAGTGTCGTGCGCTTTTTCATGATGCAAGCTCATTATAGATCTATTTTAGATTTTAGTAATGACGCAATTCTTGCTGCTGAAAAAGGTTTTAACAGACTTACAGAAGCAATGAAGGTTATGGATAAATTACCTGTATCTAAAACCTCTTCTATAGATCTATCTTCATGGAAAGCAAAATGCTATGCTGCCATGAATGATGATTTTAACACACCCATTCTTATTGCAGAGCTTTTTGATGCAGTAAAGATGATTCATTCTATCAATGATGGAAATGCAACCATCACAGCAAGTGATCTAGCCGACCTTCAAGAAACGATGAACGCATTTTTCTTTGATGTCTTAGGTTTACAGGATGCCAAAGAAGAAGGAAGCGCATCACTTAATAAAGGAATGGATGGTGCGATGAAATTAATAATCGACCTGAGAGCAACGGCAAGAGCTAATAAAGACTGGAGCACCAGTGATAAAATAAGAGACGAACTAGCTGCGGCTGGAATTTCTTTAAAAGATGGCGCTGACGGGACCAGTTATAGTGTTGATTAAGGGTTAACGATTAGAGATTTTTGATTTAAAACAAATCAAAAATCTCCAAAACTAAAAAGTAATTTCAGAAATTAAGACATCTATCTAGGTTTATGAAAAAAATACTAGCATATCCGTTTTTGTTGATCATCAGATTTTATCAGTCGGTGATATCACCTTTTACACCTGCTAGTTGTCGCTACTCTCCTACTTGTTCTCAATATTCTAAAGAAGCATTGATCAAACACGGTGCTTTTAAAGGTGGCTGGCTTGCTCTAAAGCGTATTTTTAGTTGTCATCCTTTTGGTGGTAGTGGTTATGATCCTGTGCCTTAGAAAATTTGATTGAGCGTCAGTCGAAACCTTTTTTTTTAGATCGTACAGTCTATTTTCGTAAATAAGCGTTCTCGACTGCGCTCGAACTGACATCAGTTTTTATTTTCAATTTAGATTTAGATTTAAGTTTGAACTTGAACCTTCTTACCTTAGCATTAAAAATTAAAAGTCTTGACTTCTACTCAAATACTTATTACCATAGCTTGTTACTTTGCAGTACTTGTTGCTATCTCATTTATTGTTGGTCGTAAAAGTGATAATGCCACTTTCTTTAGAGGTAATCGATCATCGCCTTGGTTTATTGTCGCTTTTGGGATGATAGGTGCATCGCTTAGTGGTGTGACCTTTATCTCAGTTCCTGGTGCGGTAGAAGAAGGTGCCATGAATTACTTTCAAGTAGTACTGGGTTATGTAGTCGGTTATTTAGTCATAGGTACTGTGCTATTACCACTTTATTATAAAATGAACCTCACTTCTATTTACAGTTACCTCAACGATAGATATGGAAGTGCTGCTCAATTTACCGGTTCTAGCTTCTTCATACTTTCTCGTGTGGTAGGTGCTAGTTTTAGATTATATCTGGTTGCTGGTGTGTTGCAAGAATTTGTGTTTGAAAGTATGGGTGTGGAGTTTTGGCAAACGGTTACCCTTACCGTCATTCTTATCTGGTTGTACACTTTTAAATCTGGAATCAAAACCATAGTCTGGACAGACACACTACAGACTTTGTTTATGTTAATAGCCGTAGGTGTCGGTATTTACTACATTTCAGACAGTCTTAACCTCAATGGTATCGGTGAGATTACTGGCTTTATAGCAGATAGTGATTTATCGCAAATCTTCTTTTTTGACGACTGGAAAAGTGGTCAGCATTTTGTTAAACAGTTTTTATCAGGTGCTTTTATTGCTATTGTAATGACAGGACTGGATCAAGATATGATGCAAAAAAACTTGACCTGTCGCAGCCTTAAAGATGCTCAAAAAAACATGTTTTGGTTTACTATTGTGTTGACTTTTGTGAACTTGTTATTCTTAGGATTAGGTGTTTTGCTTACCGCTTTTGCAAAAGCGGAATTAACAGGTGGCTACAAAGACAGTTTATTTGCTTGTATATCCGTACAAAGCGGCATGGGAATAGGTATAGGACTCGTTTTTATTCTAGGGCTGGTTGCCGCAGCATACTCTAGTGCAGACAGCGCACTTACTTCACTCACCACATCGTTCTCTGTAGATATATTACGATTAGAAAAAAACTATGATAAGAAAAAACAAAGCTGGATGCGCAAACTCGTTCACGTTGCTTTTTCCATTCTACTCATACTTGTCATCGTGAGTTTTGAATATATCATTAAAGATGCAAGTGTGATTACAAAACTTTTTGTTTTTGCTGGATATACCTATGGTCCTTTATTGGGATTATTTGGATTTGGGATACTGACAAAGCTTCAAGTCAACCATAGACTTATTCCGTTTATTGCTATTGCATCGCCATTCATAGCCTATGCATTAAGCACCGCCGCTGATTATTACTTTGGGTTTGAATTTGGTTTCTTTATACTATTGCTCAATGGTTTCATCACCTTTTTAGGTTTATTAATCGCATCGGCATTTAGTAATCAAAAAGTTAGTATTGATGTGTCCCCAGCATAACTAGTGTACACGCCACTTCATGTTCAATATTGTGATCTGTCAGCTTTTGATAGAATTCAGGATTTTCTGTTCCTGGATTAAAAATAACACGCTCTGGTTTAAGGCTTATGATATAATCATAGTATTGTGGTTGCCTTTGCGCATTTAAATATAGGGTCACCGTATTTATCCCTTGAAAAGGTATAAGTTCCTTATGAATTTTTACGTCATCTACTAGCCCTTCACGCAATCCTATAGCGACAGTTTCTATATTAAACTTGCGCAATCGGTAAATAGCTATGTTAGAATAGCGTTCTTCTTTAAGTGACGCACCTAGTACTAGAGTTTTTTTAGACATTTTTATGATTTAATATGTAACAATATACAAAATAGATCGTCTTTTATTATGAAGGACGTGATAAACCCTTCTGATTTATTTGGTTAATTGAATTTTATTGAAAAAGAAGAATTCAAAGGTTAATGTCTTTTACGTTTAAGACTTAAATTTAAAAGACACACATAATCGTATAATTCATAATTAATGGTTAGTGTTATTATACGATTTAGAAATCCCGAGCTTGCAGGCTCGGGATTTTGTATTTATATCATTTCTATTCATAGGTGCGGACTTAAGTCCGCACCTATGAATGAAACATGGTTTAAAGCTCGATATTTTCAATAATAAAACCTTCCACATGATGATGCTTTTGATTTTTAACATAATCTGCGACCTGAGATACCTGACTTGAGCTAACAGAAAACGCACCATAGCCGCGCTGCCATTCAAAGCCGTTTAAAAACGAGTAATTCTCATTAAGGAATCTAGAGCTTTTACCTTTAATGAATCTCATCAAATCAGATAATGAAACTTTTGAGTCCATTTTTAATAATATATGGACATGGTCTGGCATACCATTAATCATTAAAGGAGTACAATCATTATCTTCTATAACAGACCAGATAAATGGGTATAACTTTTTCTCTATTGTATCAGAAATTAACACACCTCGATTCTTTGTACAAAATACAATGTGAATATAAACTTGAAGATTATTTTTGGACATCTTTAAAAATAATCAATTTGCTCAACATCTATAGGTGCGGACTTAAGTCCGCACCTATAGATGTTGTTACCATTTAATAATAGCACTACCCCAAGTAAACCCACTACCGAAAGCAGCAAGAACCACCGTATCACCCTCTTTTACCTTACCTTCTTCCCATGCCTCACAAAGAGCGATAGGAATAGATGCAGCTGTAGTGTTACCGTATTTCTGGATATTGTTATAGACTTTATCGTCTGTTAATTGGAATTTCTTCTGTATGAATTGAGATATACGCAAGTTAGCCTGGTGTGGCACAAGCATATCTATATCACCTACTTCTAGATTATTTTTTTGAAGGCCTTCCATAATCACCTCACTAAAACGTCTCACTGCATTTTTAAATACAAACTGACCATTCATATAAGGATAATAAGGAATATCTTCTTGCGGATTCTCCTCAATTAATTGAGGGACCCAGTGCATAGTAGATGGTCCTTTAAGAGATAATTCTAGTGCATGTTTTCCCTCACTATGTAAGTGGGTAGAAAGGATACCCTGACCTTCATTTTCTGATCTGGTAAGAACTGCTGCTCCTGCTCCATCTCCAAATATTACCGTCACACCACGGCCACGTGTAGAAAAATCTAAACCACCACTGTGATTCTCAGATCCTATTACGAGTACATTTTTATACATTCCTGTTTTAATAAACTGGTCTGCAACAGACAGTCCATAAATAAAACCACTACACTGGTTTCTTACATCCAGAGCTGGACAGGTATGAATACCCATCATTTCTTGTACTTGCACACCACAACCAGGAAAATAATAATCTGGAGATAGGGTTGCAAACACGATCATGTCAATGTCGTCCTTAGATATTTTTGCTCTTTCTAGAGCTATTTCTGCAGCTTTAACACCCATGGTAGCTGTAGAATTTCCATCGCCTTTCTTAATGTGACGACGTTCTTGGATTCCAGTACGTTCCTGTATCCAGGCATCGTTAGTATCCATTACTTTAGAAAGATCATCGTTAGTAACCACATTTTCAGGGACAAATTTCCCCATTCCGGCTATGCGAGAAGTATACATAAATTTGTTTTAAATCTTTCGCAAGATACGTGACAGTCTCATTATCTTGCTAGTTTGAACCTGTTTTTTATATGCATGCATAACAAGTTGTTTTCAGATACTTTTCCCGAGATTCCAGATGCATCGGTGCGTTATGATGGTTCTTTTTACGCTTTCGCGAAAGCGGAACTTTTAAAAAACACTTTATTAACTGAAACACCGTGGCGACAAAATAAAATACAGCTATTCGGTAAAACACATGACGAGCCAAGATTAACCCAATTATATGGAGATGCAGATATCGCCTATGGATACAGCGGTATAGAATTCAAAGCATTACCATGGACAGACACATTGAAACAGATTAAAGCAGATGTGGAGCAAGCAGCCGGCACCACCTTTAATGTATGTCTCATAAATCAATACCGTAATGGTCAGGATTCTAACGGCTGGCATGCAGATAATGAAAAAGAACTAGGCACTAACCCTACTATCGCCTCTGTAAGTCTAGGACAAGAACGATTTTTTCACCTAAAACATAATGTGAACAAAGACTGGCGTTTTAAATTCCCTCTAGCAAATGGTAGCCTGCTTATAATGGAAAAACAAACGCAGCATACTTATAAACATCAGATTGCTAAAACTAAAAGAAAGGTAGGTCTACGCATCAATCTTACATTTAGAAACGTGGTAAAATAATTATTAGAGTCTCATCATAAAACATCGCGAGAATTATGGCAATTTCTGTAATCTGTTAAATCGATAATAAAACAGCTTTTAGTTAAATACAATCTGTAATTATTAGAAATTTTAACGACTTTAATTTTATGGCAAGAACTAGAGCAAAAGACATTTTAGCAAATTTAAACGATCGTCAGATAGACCGCATTATAGAAATGGGCTGGGAAGATCGCACACCATTTGATGCGATCGAGGCACAATTCGGCGTGACAGAAAAAGAAGTGATCATGATCATGCGCAGTGAGATGAAGGAAAGCAGTTTTAGAATGTGGCGCCAGCGTGTGCAAGGTCGTGCGACTAAACACCGTGCCCAGCGAGATCCAGAAATGAGTCGTTTTAAATGTAGTATGCAGCGTAGTACTGGTAATAAGATTGCAAAACGATAATTAGATTTTTTTAATAGAATATATGTAATGGCATACCTATTGCCTAGATTTGGACGTTATTAATAGAGAACAGCCAAATCATGAAAAAGTCATTATTCCTTTTACTTCTTTTACCTCTTGTGACTATAGCGCAAGATGCTTTTTCTAAAAAAAATGCACAAAAACCTACCGAAGATCTTACTGAGGTAAATATTAATAAAAATATTCAAGGAACATTACTCACACCAGATACTTATGAAAAAGTACCGCTGGTCATCATCATAGGCGATCAAGGTGCTGTAGATCGCAATGGTAATGAACGTAGAACAAAGAGCAACGCTTATTTACAACTTGCAGATTCTTTACTTACTCGAGGTATTGCTACTTATAGATATGACAAGCGTATCTTAACCCAAATAAAAAATCGCAAACCTAGTGATAAGACATTATTCAGTGATTTTATAATAGACGCAAAAGAGTCTGTTTATTTTTTCAAAAACGACCGTAGATTTTCTAAAATATATCTAGCCGGACACGGTCAGGGATCTCTTGTAGCCATGCTTGCTGTAGATAAAAATGTTGATGGAATTATATCCATTAACGGTGCAGGACAATCTATTGATAACGTTATTGTACAACAAATAGCACAACAACAGCCTGGTCTAGATAAGGTAGCTGCAGAGACCTTTGAAAGAGTAAAGAAATCTGAAAAACCGGTAGTAGACATAGAACGCGATCTTTATGTTATTATAGGTCCACAGGTGCAGCCCTTCATGAAATCATGGATGCAATATGATCCTGCAACAGAGTTAAAAAACATCTCTGCTCCTGTTCTTATTGTTAACGGCAGTAAGAATAGGCAGGTAGATGCTACCGAAGCGCAACTTTTAAAAGACGCCGCACCTACTGCTACATTTGAGATTATAGAAAACATGAACCATGTTCTTAAGACCGTGGGAAATGATGAGATAGAAGCTTCTAAAAGCTACATAAACCCCAACTTCCCATTAAATCAAAGACTGTTAGAACTAATTACAGCATTTGTAAAATAGTTTTTAATATAAAATAATTCCATATATCGCTTTCGCGAAAGCGAAACTACCCTAAACAACTTCTTATAAAGTCGTATTTTGCAGCTATTCAAAATATGATTTTATGGCTTTTTCATTTATAGAACCTACTATCGAGGTATTACCACCTATGATTACCGATGACAAAATTGTTTTTGGTTTATTAATGATGTGTCTAGCCTTAGTCTTTTATTCTTCTTCATTAGAAAAAGGATTCTGGTCTAAGTTTTATAAAATAGTGCCAGCTTTATTGATGTGTTATTTATTGCCTTCTATTTTAAGTTCATTAGGAGTCATTTCTGGCGAGCCTTGGGAAATTGTTAAAGACGGTAAAATAGTAGAAGAAAGTTCTAGTTTATACTTCATGGCCTCTCGCTATTTATTGCCAGCAGCGTTAGTGTTAATGACACTGTCTATAGATTTAAAAGCTGTATTTAATCTGGGTCCTAAGGCATTAATCATGTTTTTAACTGGAACAATAGGAATCGTTATCGGTGGACCTCTCGCTATTTTAATAGTTGGCTCTTTTTCTCCGGAGACTGTAGGTGGAGAAGGTTTTGACGCTGCATGGCGTGGCCTTTCTACGCTTGCCGGTAGCTGGATAGGTGGTGGCGCAAATCAAACTGCTATGTTAGAGGTGTATCAATTTAACCAATCTAAATATGGAGGTATGGTTCTAGTAGATATAGTGGTGGCTAACTTATGGATGGGAATATTGTTATTCGGTATTGCAAAAGCTGCCAAAATAGATAAATGGTTCGGTGCAAATAGTAAGTCTATTGAAGATCTAAAAAATAGAGTTTCAAAATATACAGAAAGTGTAAAGCGCGAGGCTACTTTTACAGATAAGATGGTCATGTTAGGGATAGGCTTTGGTGCTGTAGCAGTAGCACATTTTGGAGCAAACTACTTATCTGAATTAATGAAGAGCATGGATGGTATTGCAAAAAACATCTTTTTGAGTTTCTTAACTAGTCAGTTTTTCTGGATGATCTCTATCTCTACTTTAATAGGTATAGGACTGTCATTTACGCCTGCCAAAAGTTATGAAGGTACAGGTGCTAGTAAAATAGGTAGTATTTTTATTTATGTCCTAGTAGCTACAATAGGTATGAAAATGGACCTGACTCAAATAGTAGAAAATCCATTACTTATTCTAGTAGGAATTATATGGATGGCTATTCATGCAGGACTTCTTATTTTAATGGCAAAACTTACCAAATCTCCTTACTTCTTTCTAGCCGTAGGCTCGCAAGCAAATGTGGGTGGCGCTGCCAGCGCTCCTATAGTTGCGGCAGAGTTTCATCCATCATTAACAAGTGTTGGTGTTTTGCTTGCCGTTTTTGGTTATGTAGTGGGTACGATAGGCGCTATAGGTTGTACCATTTTAATGCAAATGGTCGCTACTTCATAGTAGGATTATTATCATAATTAAAACTTATAATGCATATTTGCAGCCATTAAAAACTTACCATGAAAAAAGTATTCTTCCTTCTTATCGCTATTACTCTTATAGCATCTTGTAGTGATTCTAACTCTAGCAACTTTTCTATTTCTGGAACTGTAGATGGAATTAAGGTCGGAAAAATATTCTTACAACGTTTACAAGATTCAACTCTGGTAAATGTAGACTCTGTAGTTTTTGATGGAGAATCTGATTTTTACCTTAAAACATCATTAAGTCAACCAGAAATCATGTACCTACATCTAGATGTAAAGGATGGAACTGAGTTTAATGACCGTCTTTTGTTCTTTGCAGAGGACACAACAATGACCATGAATTCTACCTGGGATAATTTTGTAAACGACGCTGCTTTTAGCGGTTCTAAAAATCAAGATATTTATGCTACTTATTTAAAAAATAGTAAAAAACTAAATGTGGTTTATACCGATCTAGTAAAAAGAAGTATGTCTCTTACTGATGAGACTAGAACTCTAGCAGTGACAGATTCTATCAATACTGCCTATGACAGGTACTTAAGAAAAAAGGTGTTACACGCTATTAATTATGCACAATTACATAATGATAAAGTGGTGGCCCCATATTTACTAGTAAGTGAGGCTAGTGAGGCAAATCCTATTTTACTAGATAGCGTGTATAGAAGTATGCCAAAAAAAATTCAGACAACTGTTTATGGAAAACAACTGTCTGAATTAATAAATAACGCTAAGGATAATTTATAGAGCGTTAACTCTATCGATAAGTCCTTTTCCTTGAGTTTCTAAGTCAGAACGTACTGCAGTAAGATGAGCCTTACGGTTTTCTACTTTGCGGTCGTTTACTCTAGCGATTAAACCGTCAAATACTTCGATAGAATCATCAACGATCTTTTCAGACTCTGCAGTTTTCTCTGGGCTTAATGCCTGAGTGATAAGTGCTGCTTCTATGATATCTCCTAATACGTAATTGATGTCTTGCTTAAGATTTTTTATACTTGCCATAATAATTTAATTTGTTGCAAAAATAGTGAATAAAAGAGTTACACGATAGCATAGAATCGTAATAGTAACTATCTGCTTTTTCACTTTTAAATTCTTGATAATTAGTCCGCTTTCGCGAAAGCGGAACAGAAATACATCTATATATTTTACAGTCCTTTATAGACTACAAAGTTGCGCTCTGTCTCATAAAGCTTAATTTCTAGATCAAATTTAGGATCTAATTTTGCTTTAATTTTATTATAAACTACAAATGCTATGTTTTCTGCAGTTGGGTTTAAGGAAGCAAACTCTGGCACTTGCTCGTTAAGGTTTTTATGATCTAAGGCGTCTTCTACCTCTTCTTTAATAATGTCTTTAAGAACTTTGAGATCTATTAAATAACCTGTCTCTGGGTCTACCTCTCCTGTCACTCCTACCTCAATATTATAATTGTGGCCGTGGTAATGTTTATTGCTACATAGTCCAAAAACCTGAGCGTTTTTTTCATCACTCCAGTCCTTGCGATATAAACGATGTGCTGCGTTAAAATGAGCTTTTCGGTAGGCAGTTAATATCATGAAATGTGGGAATAATATTTTTCAAAAATGATTTTAAACCACTCGGTATAAATCTCTGGTTGCTGTGCCATATCTTCTTTTATGGCCTGTGCTGTCATCCACTTATATGCGGCTGCTTCTTCTGGATTAATTTGAGGGGCGTCGTTATAATGGCCTATCATCACATGATCTAATTCATGCTCTGTTAGTCCATTATCAAAAGGTGCTATATAGATGAAATGAAACAGCTCTTCTAGATCGGTCACAAAACCCATTTCTTCCATGAGCCTTCTTTTACCAGCTTCTATATTAGATTCTCCCTCACGTTGATGGCTACAACAGGTGTTAGTCCATAAACCAGGTGAGTGATATTTATCTAGTGCTCGCTGTTGCAGCATGATTTCATTCTTATCATTTACTACAAAGACAGAAAAAGCTCTATGCAATAGTGCTTTTTCATGAGCTTCGATTTTTTCCATTAGACCGATTTGCTCGTCGTTCTCGTTTACTAAGATTACTTGTTCTATGATTTCTAATAATTTATATAACAAAAATACAAAAGGAAACCCTTTTGATTCCTTAAACATTTACTAAGTAGTTAAGGCTAGTTATTCATTACAAAATGAATTAATGTTCTATTTATTATGATATCTATTACTGGACACACCAGTATCTAGATATCATTACTTTTCTAAGGTTGAACCTCTTAATTCTATGGTGAAATCTACTGTAGCTGTAGATGTAGGTATCGCCTCTTCCTTACTTTCTAAACGAGCAACCAACATACGTACAGATTGCTGCCCTATAGCCTCAGCATGTTGTGTAATAGTAGAAAGATGTGGATAGGACAAGTGTGAAATATCATCTGACGCAAACCCTATTACAGATAGTTCTTCTGGAACTTTTTTCCCTATACGTTGTGCTATATTAACAGACATCACACCAGATACATTATCTATACAAAATAGACCATCCATATCTTTGTGTTCCCTTATGATGTTCTCTAACTGGTCATTAAGAATTGCTTTGTCATCTTCTATATCTATGACTATAGGTTCTCCTTTATAAGACTCGTGTTTTTCTAAAGCTTTTTTATATCCTAAGATTCTAAGTTTTCCAACACTTAAATCTCCTAATGTATTTACTAAAATGATTTTTTTACGACCTTCTTTGATTAATATCTCGGTACCTCTAAAAGCTGCATTAAAGTCATCTATGATTACCTTATCACAGTCTACATCATTTGCTACACGATCAAACATCACGATGGGAACATCTTGATTAATGGTGTCTTTGAGGTGTTTTACCTCTCCATTAGTTTGTGTTTCTTGTGCTACAGACATGATAAATCCATCTACACTACCGTTTGCTAAAAGATTAAGGCTGTTGTTCTCTTTCTTAAAAGATTCATTTGAAAGGCAAGTAATTATATTATAACCTAAAACATTAGATTCCTGCTCTATACCGTAAAGTATTCGTGCAAAAAACACATTCAAGATGTCAGGAATAATAACACCTATAGTCTTGGTTTTTCTATTCTTAAGGCTAAGTGCTAGTGTATTAGGCCTGTAATTAAGCTCTTTTGCTATTTCTTTTACACGAGCAATCGTGTCTTTACTTATTTCTGGACTATCCTTTAAAGCTTTAGAAACAGTCGAAACTGAAACTCCTAAGGTGGCAGCCAGATCTTTAAGGGTTATCATATTTTATTTATTTAGAAATGAATCAAATATATAGAATTCACAAACATACGTTTGAAATTCTAACTATAGCAATAAAGATAATAATTACTATTTCTTTTTCAAGAAACTTGTTATAAGCTTGTTGATCTCTTAAACATAAACCAACAAGCTTATTAAACACAAGTTATTATAGATGATTTTCTAAACTTAATATAGACTTCTTTTTAAGTTTAAAGTTTAACTCTAAGATGATGTTTGTTTTATCTTTTAGTTACTATGAATTCAGAACGTCTATTTAATTGATGCTGTTCTTCAGTACACTCTACACCGTTTGCACATTCATTTACTAACTGAAACTCTCCATAACCTCTAGCTGTGAGTCTGTCTGCAGATATTCCTTTCATTATCAAATAAGCTCTAGTAGATTTTGCTCTTCTATCACTTAATTTGATATTATATCCATCTGGCGCTCTACTATCTGTATGAGAACGTATATTTATACTAACTGTAGGATATGCTTTCATGTATCGCAATACTTTTTGCAATTCTAATTCAGCATCTGGACGTATATTATGTTTATCAAAATCAAAGTAGATCATGTTGATATCTAGTATATCATTAAGGTCATCTCCTTCTTTCACATCTTTTAACCTGTCATCTATAGATTTGCTTATTTGTAATGGTAAATCTATAGTTGCCACTGTATTCGGCGTAGTTGTGTTAGCCTCAGCAGGAGAATAACCTTCTTTTAAAGCTCTAATAGAATAATCACTAGAACAGTTTACACTAAATTTATAAGCCGCGTCTTTACCTACTACAACAGACTCTATTACTTTATTATCTGCATCTAGTAAATTAACTTGTGTGTCTGGCATTAACAATCCTGTTTTTTCATTGGTAACAACACCTTGAATGATGTCTTTACATACCAGAGGATTATTTTGTACAAATCTATAAATATCATCCAGTCCTTTACCTTCTGGTCTGTTAGAGCTAAAATATCCCATCTGAGTACTGTCATTAATGATAAATGAAAAATCATCATGTTGACCATTAACCGGCTTACCTATATTTGTAACTGTTACTTTCTCTTTATTGTAAGTTTTATTTAATGGCGTTACAAAAATATCTAGACCTCCCAGCCCCATGTGTCCAGTTGAAGAAAAATATAAATCCCCATTATCAGAAATAAATGGGAACAATTCATTTCCAGCAGTATTAATAGAAGCAACATTTACAGGCTCTGAAAGTTCATCATCTTCATTTAAATCTACATACCATATATCAGAAAGTACTCTACCCTGTAAACCCACTTTACTTCCCGGTCTATCACTAGCAAAATAAAGTCTAGACTCATCAATGTTTAAAGCAGGATGCGCTGTAGAAAACTCATCACTATTAATTTTTAATTCTATGATATCACCCCAACCATCAGACGTTTTTTGAGCTCTAAATATCTTAAGCTTATTTACATCGTCTGAACTCTTTTTAAAGTTTTTATTAAAATAATTATTACTAGAATAATAAACGGTCTGTCCATCTTTTGTAAAAACAGCATTACTTTCATGGAATTTAGTGTTCAACTTCTCATTTCCTCCATTACCAAATTTAGTTACATTACTTAACTCTCCAGTGAGGCTATCCATATCTGCCTCATAAAGATCTAAGAATTGTCTATCATTCCATTTATGTCTTCTACTAACTAATGAAGAGCTGTCTTTTGCACTTGCAAACACTACTTTATTTGTTCCTCGATAATAAGCCGTTCCAAAATCTTGCCTTTTTGTATTAATAGGCTCATTTACAATAGAAAATCTGTAAGATTGTAACTCTATCAATTCTAAATAATTAACATCATTAGCATATTCTTTTATATAATTATCATCGCCATTTATCCTTCTATACTTGGCAAGTAAATCATTTGCTTTAGTGTAATCACCTACTGCTTTTAATGATTGTATGTACCTGAAATAGTATTCTTTTGATATCGTATCTTGATTGTATTCAAAAAGTTTAGAATACCATTTATGAGCATTCTTATAATCGTTATTAAAATAGTAAGTATCTCCTAATTTCTGGAAGAGCTCTACACTTTCATAACCATTGTTTACAATCTCAAGATACATTTTTTGAGCTTCTATAAATGCTAAAGATTTAAATTTTTCATTTCCTTTATCTAACTTACCCTTTTGAGCATGTCCAAAAGAGAAAGCAAAAAGAATGATTAGTATGGATAGTTTTTTTAACATAATGTATGCTGTGTTTATTTTTCTTAGAAGAAACGAGGTGTAATGATACGATCGTAGCTGTTAAATAATTCAAATCTCATGAAAAGCTCATAACTACCGTCATTAAAAACGGCATTTCCTAACTCTGTAGTCTCTCTATCATAGGCAAATCCTATCATCATTTGATCACTTAGTTGAAAACCTACTAGACCTGTTACCGCAG
>NZ_PTJE01000005.1 GCF_002934445.1 Nonlabens xylanidelens | reverse complement strand
GCAAAAGCCTGTTTTAAGAGCTTATTACAGACAGCTATTAAGGCTAGTTTTTTACTCTTTCCTTTGGCTACTATTCGATCGTAAATTGCCTTGCATGCTTTGTTGTATTTACAAGCATTAAAACTGCACATAAACAGTAGGTTTCTTAGCTTCTGGTTACCTATTTTACTTATACGTGCTCTTCCATTTATGCTCGTTCCGCTTTGCCTTATGATAGGCGTTAATCCAGCATAACTGCATAGCTCACTTCCACTTTTAAAACGCTCAAATCCATCGGTTAAAACAACTAACATTAAAGCAGTCTTGTCTCCTATCCCTGGAATGCTTTTTAAACGTGTTAGGACATCTTGATGCACTTGTTTTACTAAGGCTAGCAACTTATCCTCTATTAATTTTATTTCTTTCTGTACTTGTTTTAAACTTCGTTTTATAGAACTGACAACTACTTTGCTTGGATTTCCTAAAACAGCCTCTCCATGTAGTTTATTTTTATACATAGTGCTTTGTTTAGTCAGCATGGACAGTAGTCTAGTCATTTGAAGGCATTCTATTTGATGTTTAGAATTACCTTGCCATAGCTTTAATTCTACCTGTTTTGCATAAGCACAAATCAATTTAGAATCACTTTTGTCTGTCTTTATTTTAGACAGATGTCTTCCTATAATTCCGCTTTCGCGAAAGCGAACTCGTAAAAGTCAAGTGTTTAAATCGTTTCACAGATAAAGGATTCTCAACCGACACTTTCTTACCTGATTCTAATAGGTAATAAGCCAGTTGGTAATGATAATATCCAGTAGCTTCCATTACACAATGACTGTTATCATCTAACAACTTTACCAACTTTTTAAAGCCTGAAATACTGTTTTTAAACTGATAGTATTTACCATCTGAGTCGGTAACATCAAATACCAAATGACTGATGTCTATTCCGAAATATTTAATATCTTTATTCATTATAATATGTTTTTGGAAAGGACAACCTACGCGAGTTTCAACAACTTAAAATCGAGGTCTTAAAAGCCTCATAGAACTGTACGAAATCTGTGTAGAAAAGAGAGGGGATTTTCAATGTTGACGAGATCTGAAGTCTCTACGTATATAATAACCTTATTCCTCTCTTTTGTTCTTTCTATTTATAAGTCTTTAATTTAGTGATTTCAAACTTAAGAAGAACTGTGGTAAAACAAGCGAATTTCACTTAATTCATTTAAATACAATACGTTACATATTATTAGTTTTCCCAAAAACAATACTTTTATAAAATCTATGATGTTAACTTTAATATAAAAACAGACAGACTAGTCTGTATTTGTGAATTTAAAGTAAATTTGTATTATGAAACATGCCGAAGTAAAAAATAGAATTATAGAAACAGCTTCCTTTTTATTTTATAAAAATGGCTATAACTCTACTGGTATCAATCAAATAATTGCCGAAGCTGGAATTGCCAAGGCTACTTTATACAATCATTTTAAATCAAAAGAAGAAATTTGTCTGGCTTACCTTAAATTCAAAAACATTAACTTTTTGACAGATTTTCAAAGTTTTACTCAGTCTAGAAAGAAAGGCAAAGACCAAATACTCGCCATATTTGATTTTCTTAAATTATTCTATCAAGATAAAGACTTTAATGGTTGTTGGTGTATTAAAACAGTTTCAGAAATCCCTAAGGATAATGAAATTATAAGAAACGAGATACAATCTCAAAAAAATAGCTTTATTGCCATCATTACTCAATTAGTAAAACACAATATAGAAGGTATTAATGGAGAACAAGTCAATTCCTTATCTAGACAAATCTATTTACTCTATGAAAGTGCTGTGGGAGAAAGTCATCTACATCAACAAGACTGGCCTATTATAGAGTCAAAAAATTTGTGTGAAAAAATAATAGCTTAAAAAAAATTTATAAACAAATAGACAGACCTGTCTGTCTTTAATTAACAATTAAAGTAAACAAAATGAAAGAATTTGCAAACAAAGTAGCCTTAGTAATAGGTGGAACAAGTGGAATCGGTAATGCAACAACAAATGCTTTATTAGAAGGTGGTGCTACAGTGCACGTAGTAGGAAGAAACACTAATAAAATAGCCGACGCTGATAATCTAATTAAACACACAGTTAACATATCTAATACTACCGAAGTAGCATCACTTATTGAAAGTATAGATGGTTTAGACAACTTAGATTATTTAGTAAATGCTTCAGGTATTTTTGGACCTAAACCATTTTTAGATCACACTATGGAAGATTATAACTCTTATTTAGACTTAAACAGAGGTTTCTTCTTTATTACACAAAGTGCAGCTAAAAAAATGAAAGCAACACAAGGAGGTTCCATCGTAAACGTAGGTTCTATGTGGGCAAAACAAGCTGTAAAAGCAACACCATCTACCGCATACTCTATGCAAAAAGCAGGACTACATTCCTTAACACAACATCTAGCTATGGAACTAGCAGATGATAACATACGTGTTAATGCTGTTTCTCCAGCTTTAGTAAACACACCTGTTTATCATAGCGTTTTTGGAAGTGAAGAAGCTGCAAAAGAAGCCTTAGTAGGTTTTAATGGTTTTCACCCTATAGGTCGTTTTGGAGAATCTAAAGATATAGCAAACAGTATAGTGTTTTTATTATCTGACAAAGCTGCTTGGGTAACAGGTGCTATTTGGGATACAGATGGTGGCGTTATGGCTGGTAGAAACTAAATAATGTGAATAAAAGTCATCACCGGTACAAGTATCGGTGATGACTTTTTACATACCTCCTTAATTATACGGAGACTTAAATCAAAATCATGAAAAATATTATTCTATCATTAAGTATTGTTTTATTACTTACCTCTTGTAAACAAGAAACACCATTAATAACAGACACTGCAACTAGCGCTACATTATCTAGTACTCCACATCAAGAAACGAGCGTAGCATATAAAACACTAGAAGTTAACGGTATCAACATAGCTTATAGAGAAGCAGGTAATGTTAATAATCCTACCATCGTTTTATTGCATGGTTTTCCTGCCTCATCTTACCAGTACAGAAAAGTACTATCACAATTATCTGATGAGTATCATTTAATCGCTCCTGACTATCCTGGCTTTGGTAACAGTGATTTTCCAGAATCAGAAGCATTTGATTACACATTTGACAATATCGCGACTGTCGTAGATTCCTTTTTAGAAAAAAAAGGAATTAATTCTTATGCCATCATGATTCAAGATTATGGTGCCCCTATAGGTTTTAGACTTGCAACAGCACATCCAGAAAGAATTACGGCTATCATAAATCAAAATGGAAATGCTTATGAAGAAGGTCTAGGAGAAGCCTGGGCTGGAATAAGAGCTCTCTGGGAAAACAGAACCGAAGAAACCGAAGATGCCTTATTACCTGCATTTACTTTAGAAGGTTTAAAATGGCAATACACACATGGAGTTAGAGATGTAGAAACTGTAGATCCTGATAGTTATAATTTAGATTATTTAAGATTATCTAGACCTAATGCACATGCCGTTAACATAGATTTGTTTTATGATTATCAAAATAATGTAAAACTATATCCACAGTGGCAACAGTATTTAAGAGATAATCAACCGCCGTTATTAATAGTTTGGGGTAAGAATGATGCCTTTTTCCCTGAAAGTGGTGCCCAAGCGTTTAAAAAAGACGTAAAAACAATAGATTATAATGTTTATGACACAGGTCATTTTGCACTTGAAGAAGATGGTAATGCGATAATTAAAAAAATAAGAGAATTCATGAAAAATCAAAATAAATAGCAATTTAAGATGAGAAAATTTGCACTAATCATAGTGGTGATCACAGCATTTTTTGGATGTCAGGACACCACAAAAATCACCGAAAAAGAATTCTATTTACCACCAGCAACAACCTATAATTATGTAGAAGTGGATAGTGCAAAACTCTTTTATAGAGAGGCAGGAGATAAACATAATCCCACCATAGTATTATTACATGGTTACCCTTCTTCCTCACATTCTTATAGAAACTTAATTCCCATGCTAGCAACTAGGTATCATGTTATTGCACCAGATAATTTAGGATCTGGTTACAGTACACATTTTGACCCTAGCACTACTAACTATACGTTTGATTTACTGGCTTCTTACATGGAAAAACTGGTCGATAAACTAGATATAGAGAATTACGTTATGTATATGCAAGACTTTGGCGCACCTGTAGGTTATCGTATGATGATGAATAACCCTAAACGTGTGGATGCTTTAATCGTTCAAAATGCAAATGCATATCTAGAAGGACTTACTCCTCAACGACAAGACTTTTTTAGGACAGCACAAACAGATACCTCGACAGCAAAGCATGATTTTTTATACAGCCTAACTGGTAAAGACGCTATCATAAATAAGCAGTATTTATTTGACCTAGACAGTACAAATAGGAATATTCAAAGTCCAGATGCTTGGACACATGATCTGGCCTTCTTAACGTCAAAGAAAGATAGAGAGATTCAGGTACAGTTATTTAAAGATTATAATACTAACTTGATAAGATATCCTAAATGGCAAAAAATGCTACAAGAGCAACAACCTAAAACCTTAATAGCCTGGGGTAAAAAGGATTTAAAATTTAATGCAAATGGTGCCAAAGCTTATTTAAAAGATTTACCCAAGGCAGAGTTGCACCTTCTAGATGCTGGTCATTTTGCGGCCGAAGAAAAAACAAGTGAAATTGCAACGCTTATTCTAAAGTTTTTAGCTAAAAATGAAATAGAATAGAACTTTAAAACCACCTATTCCACTACTCCATCTTGATTTAAGATGTGATTATATATATTAACTACTCAAATTTTAAATCTTTATATAAGACCTACCTTTGCATTTTTACAAATAAGAGAATAAAAGAGTATTTAAATTTATACAGTAATGGATTTACAGGTAGGTGATAAAGTAAAATTAATCATAGAGAGAGAAACACCTCTAGGTTATAATGTTTTAATTGAGGGCGAGATAGAAGGATTACTCTATAGAAGTGATGTTTTTTCTGAAATGGAAGAAGGCATGGAAGGTATAGGTTTTATTAAAAACATAAGAGAAGACGGTAAGATAGACGTATCTCTTAGACCTCAAGGCTATCTTAATGTTATAGATCATGACGCAAATATTGTTCTAGAATCGCTGAGAGAAAGTCCAGATGGCTATTTACTAGTTACTGATAAAAGTGCGCCAGAGACTATACGTGCTCAATTTAACATGAGTAAAAAGTCTTATAAAAAAGCACTCGGTAACCTTTATAAAGAGAAATTGATCAACATTACCTCAGACAGAATAGAGTTAATCAACTAGTTCTATACAGTCTATTTTATGGATATAGAAAACGATTTGTTCTCTATTAATTCTAGAAAAGTACTTAAATATTTAAAAGCTTATGAATCAAGAGTGTTTTGATTTATGAGCTTTTTTGTTATCTCGCTTTCGCGAAAGCGGAACTAAAACCACACTTAATCAATTATAAATAGTAAGTTATTTTACCTAAATAACGAGCTTAAAAAATCTACTATCTTACAGTGAGATAAATAGCAAGAATATAGAAAGGCATTTTTAAAAATAGTAATAGAGACTTAAAACGCGGTGCTCCCCTATTATCTTTGCTACAATAATGAAAATAAAGTCGAGTATATGGATAATAATGAGGTGATAGAAAAGGTCTTTGAGAAGGTATCTAAGATGGAAAACATAGGTAATCTAGCCTCTTATATACCAGAACTAGCAACCATAGATGCAGAAAAATTTGGTATTCATATCGCAACTAATTCTGGAGCATCCTACGGTATAGGTGACTTTGATGAAAATTTTTCTATACAAAGTATAGCAAAGGTACTGTCCTTGTGTCTGGCCTATAAAATACTGGGAGAGCGTATATGGGAAAGAGTCGGTGTAGAACCATCTGGTACCGGTTTTAATTCTTTGATACAATTAGAAAACGATAATGGAATACCTAGAAATCCATTCATAAATGCAGGTGCTATAGTTGTTGCAGACATTTTAATAAGCCATCTAGACCATCCTAAAGAAGATCTACTAGCATTTATAAGGAGTATGTCTCCTAATAAAACGGTAGATTATTGTGCAAAAATATCATCTTCAGAAAAAACGATAGGTTACCGCAATATCGCTCTATGTAATTTTATAAAATCATTAGGTAATATTAAAAATGACCCTAATGAGGTGCTGGATTTTTACTTTGATATTTGTTCTCTAGAATTAAGTTGTAAAGATTTATCTAAGCTGTTTTTATTTTTATCCAATAAAGGAAAAACGGTACATGATCAACTAGAAATACTCACTAGAAGTCAGACTAAAAGGATTAATGCACTCTTGCTTACCTGCGGCTTTTATGATGAGTCAGGAGATTTTGCTTTTAAAGTAGGTTTACCTGGTAAAAGTGGTGTAGGTGGTGGGATTATTGCTATTTACCCTAATGAATATACCATAGCTGTGTGGAGTCCCAAATTAAATTTAAAAGGGAATTCTTATAGAGGTATGAAATTTCTAGAAGCATTTACCACATTATCTGAGGTGTCCATTTTTTAAATTTAGTAGGACATGCGCTTACCTTAACATTAGAATTACCTTTATAAAATTATATGGAGATGGATATGGGTCTCGCTTACGCGAAAGCGGAATCTTAAAAATAAAACATACCAGAACCAGCAATCTCATTCTCAAAAGAATTTGAAACATGGGAATAATTTAACTAAAATTCCATTTTCTATATCAGATTTTGTTATTCATTTGTTGTTCTGTTAGAAAACACTATTTTCTATAGGTAAAAAGTTTATAATCAAGCATTTATTTTATTTTGAAAACGATTCAACATTTCATTAATTTCATAGTCATATCGGTACTTTTTATAGTATCCGTTAGTGCTGGAAATGTAACGTTTTCTGATCATTTAATCGAGTATCCCATAGAGGACACCGCTACAGTACAAGCTGCATCTAGTTACCATCACCATCTATTTATAGGAGCAAATGTGGCATCTGTCGTGCATTTATCTGCTCCAGAAAGATCGCGATTAACTACAGATCATTATTATTTCCATACCACTGGATTACTTAATAGAAGTAGCTACCTTACTTTAAATCAAGGTAGTAAAACTATAAAGTACGATTACATATTTATTCATCATTCCTTTATTAAGGATATTATATTTCCCTTTCATTCTTTCTGGTAATTAATTAGTGATTTACTTATTTAATTAAAATGCGCATGGTTTTTAAAAAATCATGTCAACTCACTATACACATTATCAAAAAAAAATATCATGGATACAGGAATGATTATGGTTATCGCTATATTATTAATCGTTTGTATTACACCATTTGTAATCATAAGCAGCGCAACTAAAAAAAGAGAAAAACACCTTAAAGAAACCTTGCAACAACACATTGCAAAAAATCGTGCAACCCTAGTAGATTATGTTGTTCACAACGACTTTGCTCTGGGACTAGATAGCCTCAATAAAATATATTGCTATCATAAAACAAAGGACAAAGAGTTATTTCAACAAATAGATCTTAACGACATAAAATCTTGTGAGGTAAAAAAGAATACTAATCGTATTAAAAACGACAGCTCTAGTTATGAGGTTGTGCAACGTGTCGCGCTAGTTTTTACACCTAGACAAGGTTCTAAAATAGAAGAGTTTGAGTTGTATAATGAAGATATAAGTTCTCAATTAAATGGAGAAATTGCTCTAGCTACTACCTGGAAAAAAAAGGTAAGTAACTTGTTATAACAACTTTGACTTTATAAAATAAGTTAAATAAAAGAGTGGTATGAACTCTTTTACAACTTACAGTTGATCTAGCTGGTAGAATCTAACCCTTGATTCTATCAGCTTTTTTATCTTTACACCTCATTTATGATCATTAGAATTGAAAAACGAGCAACATAATAGCACTGCATGGACCAGCTGTCCAGACTGTTTAGGTCGTGGAAAAAAAAGCAGAAGATTGCGCAAAAAAATGCGTTTAAGTTATCTAAGAGCCGTAGAACAATTTGAAAAATCAAATAATACCGGTCCTGCACCTGAGAGACCTAAAGCACACCAATACAACTGTTTAAGTTGTGAAGGAAAAGGACTCCTTCCCGCAGACTCATTTCCTGTTGCCGCTGTAGATAACTATCCACATGTCGCTATTATAGGTGGTGGTATAGGTGGTACAGCACTTGCTGTAGCCTGCTTGCATCGCGGTATTCCTTTTACTCTGTATGAACGTGATGCTAGTTTTAATGAACGTTCACAAGGTTATGGCCTTACTTTACAACAAGCTAGTAAAGCTATAGAAGGCTTAGGTATTACTCGTTTAAAAGAAGGAATTACATCTACTAAACATATAGTACACACACCAGATGGCACTGTCATAGGAGAATGGGGAATCAGAAAATGGCTAGATAGCAAAGAAAACACCTATTCAAAACGGACTAACGTACATATCGCGCGACAGTCTTTACGTCAAGAATTACTCGATCAATTGGGCGGTGATAATAAGGTCACCTGGGGACACCAATTAATAGGTTTTAAAAGAAATAAAAATGATGCTATAGATCTTAACTTTCTAGTAAATGGAGAAGAGATAATAAAAACTGCCGACTTAGTCGTGGGAGCAGACGGTATACGTAGTACCACGCGCAAACTGTTAATAGGTCACGCTCCTACTCCATTGCGTTATCTAGATTGTATTGTTATTTTAGGTATCTGTCCACTAAGTAGTCTTAATGGTTTAGAACATGATTTGTTAGATAATGCTACTGTATTTCAAACAGCAAATGGAAAAGAACGCATATACATGATGCCATTCTCATCTGACACGATCATGTGGCAACTTAGTTTCCCAATGTCAGAAAATAATGCTAAAAAACTAAGTAAATTAGGTCCTGCAGCTCTTAAAAAGGAAGCTATATTGAGAACACAATGGCACTCACCTATTCCAGAAATAATGAATGCTACACAAGAATCACAAATTTCTGGTTATCCTGTCTATGATAGATCTTTACTCGATCCAGAAGAATTAAAAAATAATCACGACACGACACTTATAGGTGATGCAGCGCACCCTATGAGTCCTTTTAAGGGTCAGGGAGCAAACCAGGCGTTACTAGATGCATTATCACTAGCACGTGCCATATCTATAGGCTGCCGTCCACAATCTAACTGGAAAGAAACAGGATTAAGAGATGCTGTTCTTAATGATTTTGAAAAGGCTATGTTAGAACGCACAGCTAGCAAAGTAAAAGATTCTGCTCAGGCAGCTCAATTCTTACACTCTGATGTAGTTTTACACAAAGGAGATGAACCTAGAGGACGTATTCTTAAAAGAAAAGAAACGGAAGAATAGAACTAGCTATTTCTTTCTTAAAGTGTAGGTTATAACCGTGGACTAATTGTAGATTTGACTTAACTAATACTCAATTATGAAAAAGTTAATCGTTTTAATAGCCGTTATTTTTGCAATTTCTAGTTGTAAAGAAGATACAAAAGCACCTACTACTACCGGTGATTCTTCTCATATGATACCATCAAATACACGCAATGTAAAAACTAGTGTAAAATCAAGTGGTAACGTAACCGTGGTGGATAAAACTAAATCTACTCCAGCAATAGCACAAGATTTAATTGCTTTTAACGGCCTAGAAGCTTTGAAATACATAGAGCTAGAAGGTTTAAAACCAGAAATGAACCTAGAAGAATTGCAAAATGTAAATATTAAAGCAAATCAGAATATGGAACCGACTATTAAAGTATCTGGAGATGGGCAAATTCCTATTTACCAGATTACTAAAAGTGGTTTTCCTATGGTAGACATTTATTATACTGCTGACCAGGTTACCGACATTGCACTAACTCATAAAAATGCTACACCACCTAAAATGATAGGAATAGGTAATACTTATGCAGATTTATTAAGCGTTTATCCCAATGCAAAAGCTATGGGTAGCGAGGTAGAATCTAGAGTTACAGTAACTGTAGATAATGTAGTTTTTACGCTAAATGTAAATCATGGAATTAACGAAGTATATGATGCTCCGTTAACATCTAAAATAAAATACCTGAGCTTTAAATAATTTATTTTAAAGCAATAAATTATACATATTATTTTAATGTAAACTAACTTATACAACACCTGCTTTATAAAGCAGGTGTTTTTTATTACACTGAATTTAAAGTGTTTATATCTAAAATCCTACTTATTACATAGGTGGTAAAACGAGGCGTTTATACTTTTGGCACGCTGGTTGATTAGTATATAACATCGGTAGACATAATTACTGATATTAATACTATAAATTATGAAAAAGCTATTTACCCTAACACTTGTTTTTATCCTAGGATTAGGATTCTCAAGTGCCGAAAATTCAGAGGACGACACACGCTACCGTAATTACAGTAAGAACTTTATTTTTAATCAAGATGGAATCGAGTTTGCTGTTTTTCCAGACGGTCAGTTTGATTTCAATTATTTGCAAGATAGAAGTGGTGTCAATGTATTTGTGAATACAGGAAACGTTCAAGTTTCTTTTAATTCAGGATATGATTATGACCGTTATGTACAGTACGATTCTTATGGAGCTGTAATTCAAATAGAAGAAATCCCTATTTACTATGATTCTTATGGTCGCGTAAATCAAATAGGTACTGTAGATATTTACTATAACAATGGATTCATTAATCGTCTAGGTGATTTAAGAGTTTATTATAGTAGCCCAGGAGTAATTAATTACTACGACGGTTACATCAATTCTTATAATAGACGTTATGTGTATCAACCATGGCACAATTATTACCGTGTACCGGTGGTAAACAGATGTGTGATTTATAACACACCTTATAGAGCATCTTATTTCCCTATTCGTTATGCATGGTCATATCATGTAAATTACTGGAACACGCCTACCTATTATAATGGTCGTTATGGAAGAGCAAACGCACGTAGAAGTTTCTACAGACCTAATGATAGAGTGACTTATAGAAGTTTTGAAAGAGGACGTCGCAATTCTCGTGGTAGAGCTGTAGCTGTAAACAATAGAGTAAATAGAAATAGACAGTCTATCTCTACAGGTAGAAGTCAGGTAACTAGAACCACTCGTGGTAGAAATGTTGCTACTTCTACTAGAGTTGCTACACGTCGCAATACCACAAGCAACAGTAGATCTAATAGAGCAACGACTAGAACTTCTAGACCTGCAAACACTAGAGCTATTTCTAACAGAAGTACGACTAGATCTACCACTGCTACTCCTAGAAGTAATAGAACTACTCGCAGCACAACAGCAACGACTAGTAATAGAAGCCGTACCGTTAGAGCGACTGCTCCTGCACGAACTAGTAGAGCAACTACCACTCGATCTACACCTAGTAGAAATACAGTAAGTACACGTTCTACTCGCAGTACAAATAGTAGAGCTACTTCACGAGGTACTTCTTCTAGAAACACACAAGCTAGAAGTACGAGATCTACCAGCTCTTCTAATAAAAAAACTAGTCGCAGTACAAGTTCTAGAAGCGCCCGAAGAGGATAAAATAAACTTATATAAACACAAAAATCCGATCATAATGATCGGATTTTTTTATGGTATGTATTTTTCTATAATATGATTGATTTCTGTAGAAAGATGTAATTTATAAGTAGTTATCAAATATGTGGTCCCAATTATTATAGATTTAACCGCAATATTTATATACGGATTCCATGGAAAATCCCAGAAATAAAACAACCCAATAATTATTGCAATCATGAGTAAAGAACTCCACGTTTTTGCGGTCCATGGATGCATGTCTAATTTGTAGTAAACGTAGTACGCTTTCGCGAAAGCGTAACACAAATAAGCCACACAAGTAGCAATAGCAGCACCTATTAAACCAAATTCTGGAATAAGAATCCAATTCAGTCCTATCGCCACAAAGGTTAACACCAGTCCCATCCAAAGCGTCACTTTATACAAGTCACTGTTATAAAGAATCGCATTATTACTACCTAAAACATTTTCAGAAAACTTTGTTATCGCAATTAAAAAAACAACTGGAATGGCAACACGTGTTTCTGGCTGCATTAACTCATAAAACTCATTAAGATTACATGTTATAATCACTAATAGAAATCCTGCTATAATGGTCAGGTTAAGTGAACTTCTTTTATAAAGAGTTTGCACTTGATTCATTTCATTTCTATTAAAATGTCCTGCCGTTAATGGATGTGTAATTTGCGCCATACCACGAGCTGGGACAGCTATTACCGTAGCAATAAAAACGGCTATACCGTAAAACCCTATTTTATCAATAGCAACATATTGATTCAGCATAAATTTATCTAGATCTATTAAAGCCGTAGATATAGAACCTGCGATAATCATATAAATACAGTAATTTAAAACTTGAACTCTATTGACTATTTTACTTAATCTAAAATGAGGCATATAGGTTTTAAGCGCAATGATCTTCATTAACAACGCTCGCAACGCATATATAACAACAAGACTATAAATAAACTGATGCTGATTAATGACATCTGTAGCGAGTAATAAGAGTGTTACCGTAGCCGCAGCACGATAGAATACTTCTTTGAGAAAATTACCTGTCACAGTCTTCATATGTACTTTTACCCAAGCATAAAAGATCTCAAAATAAGCTTGAAAAATAGACACTAACGGTATGCACCACAAGTATTTACCGGTAATGATGTTTTTGTCAGAAATAAATGTTGCAATAGGTTCTTGCGCTATATAAATAAGAACTAAAACAGGTACAATGATAAATAATGGCCACAACAGCATTTGCGTTAAAAAGGCATCGCGCTCCTGCTTTGTAGAATAGCTAGAATAATATTTTACAATGGTATTATGAATACCAAATGACATTAATGGAAAATACAAAAATGCCGAGGACAGTACATAATTCCATAATCCATAATAATCGTCAGAGAGATATACCTGTGCTAGAATTAAAACATTCAAAGCACCTAACACGAAGCCTAAGCCTGTTATAACGAGATTCCATCCTGACTGTTTAATGACTATTCCCATACGTAGTCTATGGTTTTAGCAAGGATTTTAGTTAAATAAGATCTTTTATATCGATCTATTAAATCGTTAGAGTTTCCATCATTAGTTCCCTTTTTATAGAGATCATATAGATGGATAATGTGTTTCTTAAGAGCCGTTTTTTGCTGGTAATTAAAGAATTCCCCAGAATGTGTATCTGTTATTAACAGCTCTATATCTGCCTCTTTAGGTCCTATTGCAATGATAGGTCTGCGACTCGCAAAATATTCAAATATCTTACCTGGTAAAATCGCTTTAGTCTCTTCAGAGTTTATTTCTATAAGCAACAAGGCTTGAGCTTTAAACATAAGCGCAACAGACTCTTCATGAGACACATAACCTTTATTATCTACATAAGTATCTAATTTAAAATAAGTAAGGCTCTCTAGAATTTCATCACTTATATTACCAGCCAATTGTAATTGAAAATCTGCAGCAAAATCGGTTGATTCTTTACATAATTCCTGTAATGATTCCCATAATAATTGCGGATTGCGATCTGATAATAAAGTACCTATGTGAGATAGTACAAATTTACCTTCTGGCTGTCGCATCTGCATATTAGGTAAGATATCAAATCCGTTTGTAATCAACTGTATAGGTCGTGATGTTTTACTTTTAAATTCTTTACCTGTATGCGGGCTAGTTACTATTAATAAATCTGCAGTGTTTAACACCTCTTTTTCTAAATCTACATGACGTTTTTGTGCACGTTTACCTAATTTAAGATCTTTATGATAACCTATAGTGGTCCATGGATCACGGAAGTCTGCCAGCCATTTTACAGAAGGCACAAGAGACTTTAATTCTAAACCTATTAAATGCACAGAATGCGGCGGTCCTGTAGTAATAACAGTAGCTGTAGGATTATTTGTTAAATAAGGCTCTATATCTTTTAGAACACGGTGTTTCCATCCTACTCGTGCATCTGGAACAAATAAATTACCACGCATCCACACCATAGCACGTTCTAAAATGCCAGCGTCTTTCTTTAAAATACCGCGTTGTAGGTTTTTAGTACGCTTTCGCGAAAGCTTACCTGCCATCCTACTAGGCTCTTTAATTTTAACCTTTATGAGATGAATAGATTTAGGAACTTCTTCCATAAGAGAAGTGTCCAAGACAGGATAATCTGGATTTTCAGGAACAACAACGGTTACGTCATACCCATTTTCAGGTAGGTATTTTGCAAACTTTAACCATCGTTGCACACCTGGTCCACCTGCTGGAGGCCAGTAATAACTTATAATCAATACAGGCTTTTTCAACAACTTAAATTTTCTTTTTTAAGGCGATAAATAATCCACCTAAGATAACGAGTAATAATAGAATATTACTGATCAACATAATGGTAGATCCTGTTTTAACTACACTAGGTACAAACTTGAAAACTATCTCATGTTGTCCTGCAGGAACTGACAGTCCTCTCAATGCATAGTTAACACGTGCAATAGGTGCTTCTTTTCCATCTATAGTCGCTATCCAGCCATGAGGGTAATACATCTCTGAAAACACAGCAAGACCAGCCTGAGTGTTCGTACTAGTGTAAGTAAGCTCTTCAGTTTTATAATTTGTTAATTCTATAGATGCTGTAGAATCTTTACTTATAGTTTTAAGTCCTATTAGTTCTTTTTGATCTGCAGTAATTATTGCAAGAGAATCTGCATTTAATTCTTTAATAGATAAGATCTCTTGATTTTGATCTTTTACGACTTTAACATCTGTAACAAACCATGCATTACCTGATAAAATAGGATTTTGTTGAGCTACGGTACCATTTGCGTTTTGGCCTAGAATATACTTTGTATTAAACATACCCAGGATTTCTAGTTGCTCGCGAGTAATTCCTTCCTGACCGGCAAAATAAAAATTTATCAGATCTTGAAATCTGCGAGGTTTTGCTCCATGATATCCACCCATTGCATTGTGAAAGTAAGCTGCCCTACCACTATTAACAGGATCTGCTAACTGGTCGTAAACTCTAAAATGTGATTTATCCTTAAGGACTAAATCGTCTGCCTCTGTCTTTAAGAAAGGTAAAGCATACTCTCTAGCAGACACATAATCATCATCATTTACATATTGTGTATCAAAACTGATCAGGTCAAATAATATAACCACACCACAAATTACTAATACAACGGTTTCTTTTATTTTATCAGACAGTAATAAATATAAAGCACCACAAATAATACCTACATAAAGTAATGCTTTTAAAGCATCGCTTTGGATCATAGCAAAACGGTCTGCTTTTAAAGCGTCTACATATCGAGCACCTAATTGTGGGAAATCTAGTAAATACTCGTCATAAGGTCCTGTAAGGTTAAATAAGAAAGAACCTAACAAAGCGATAACAACTAATACACCTGCAAAGCCACCTCCTGCATAAAGTAAAGCTTTGCGTTTTTTATCAATAGCAGTCTTCTCATTAAAGAATTGCCACAACCCTATAGCTGCTAGAATAGGTACGCACATTTCTATAATTACTTGAATAGATGTAACGGCTCTAAATTTATTGTAAAATGGAACGTAATCGATAAAAAACTCTGTAAGCCAACTTAAATTCTTACCATAAGAAAGTAGTAAGGTTAGAACAATAGCGGTAAGTGTCCACCATTTTAATCTTCCTTTTATTAAAAATAAAGAAAGTAAAGCAAGAAAAACAACGCTAACACCTAGATAGGCAGGAGCTTCTACAATTGCCTGGTCACCCCAGTACTTGCGCTGACTTAAAGATACCAACTGATTTAAGTATCCCATTTCTTCTTCATTTAATGAAGACGGATCTATTTTTAATAACTGTTGACGGCTATTGCTATCTTCTTCATAAGCATCACCACTACCACCACCTGCAAAACGAGGCAGAATAAGGTTAAAACTTTCTGACAGTCCATAACTGTAATCGGTGATATAATCATAGTCCAGACCTTCTTTAACTTCCACGTTTTCGCCTTGAGCGTTAACCGTAATATTTGAAGCTCCACGAGTACTTTCTTTTGAATATTCACTTGTAGCAAGTAAATTACCAGCATTTGTTCCCAGTGCAAGAACTACAGCTGCGGTCATAATACCTATGGATTTAAAGTAATGAGGCACTACTTTTTTATTAATTGCATCTATAAAATATGCGATACCTAGAATTATTACGGCTAGTAACAAATAATAAGTCATTTGTGGATGGTTAGCCTGTAATTCTAGAGCCATAGCCAGTGCGGTAACTATGAAACCTAATAGGTAACGTTTTTGAAAAACTAAAATAATTCCACTTAGCACTAGCGGGAAATATGCTATTGCATGTGCTTTTGCATTATGTCCTACACCGAGAATAATGATGAGGTATGTGGAAAAACCAAAAGCAAGCGCTCCCAGTAATCCTATTTTCCAATCTACACGCATTACTAGCATAAGCACATAAAAGGACGCAAAGTATAAAAACAGATAATCTGCTGGGCGAGGTAGGAATCTTATCGTTCTATCTAGACTATCGATAAAATCATAATCATAACGCGCTCCTAACTGATAAGTAGGCATCCCGCCAAAAACAGCATCTGTCCAATAAAGCTCTTCACCAGTCTCTGCTCGATGATCGATAAGCTGCCTAGCGTTACCTTTATACTGAACTATGTCGTTTTGATACACTTTTTTACCACTTAAAACAGGATGGAAATATGCAAGTGCAGCAATAATAAACACCACAAATACAGCTAGATGTGGCAATAATTTCTTAAAATCAAACTTCATGAAGACGTTAAATAAATGAATTAGGAAAATTAATCAATTTCCTCAAAGTCGATGTACTCACCTACCTTTTTCTTTTCATTTGATTTTAACGGTGTTGATTTTTGAGTAGAAGTTGATTGTTGCGTCTGAAAAGGATTCTGTCCCGTATTGAACCCAGTACGTTTTTCAAAACTCTTTTGAACGCGCTGCATCGCTTTCATTCCTAGCCATTTAAGCACCGTTTTCCCAAATGCTTTCCATAATAACCTTATGGCAACTAGAACTATTAATATGATTAATACTGTCTGTAAAAATTCCAAATGATAATCTTTTATGTAAAAATAATATGTCTAATCCATGATACTCTATAAGAAATATTAAATTTGATCTAGAATAATGATATATGAATCACACATTTAAAAGTATTGGTCTACTCATATTGCTTTTTGTTACAACTCAATTTGCAAATGCTCAATATACAGAAACAATAAACACAAATAGTCCTGGAAGATCGCAGGGAGCATTTGCGGTAGGTAAAGGTGTTGCACAAGTTGAAGGCTCTTTATATTATAGAACAGAAGAACATGATTTACAGCGTTATGACCGAGATCATATAGGAGCAAATTTTCAATTGCGCTATGGGGCTTTTCTTGAACGTCTTGAGTTTTCTTACATAGGTAATTATGCGACAGTAGATCAAACAGATTTTAATGGTTCTGTATCTTCAGAAACCTCATTTTCTAATTTTTCTAGAAGTACGTTAGGTGCTAAATACCTTGTTTTTGATCCGCTTAAATTCTTTGGTGAAAAAAAAGTGAATTTATTAAGCTGGAAAGCAAACAATAGACTGAACTGGAAAGACCTTATTCCTGCTGTATCTATTTATGCAGGAGCAAATTTAAATTTTGGTAGTACTACTAACCCATTAGTCCCGCCTAATGACCCTACTGTATCACCTAGAATAGAATTAATAACTCAAAATAACTGGGGTCGTTGGGTATTTGTAACTAATATAGTAGCAGATAGAATAAGTACCGACTTCCCTTCTTATCAGTTGTTCTTAACCATGACGCACAGTGTAAATAATAAATGGGCGATCTTTGCAGAATATCAAGGGATCAAATCTGACTTTTATAGTGATGATCTAGCGCGTGGTGGTGTTGCTTATTTAGTAAACAAAGACTGGCAAATAGATGCTAGTGGTACGTTGAACTTTAAGGATACACCTAGTGTCTTTCAAGTAAATGTAGGAATGTCTTACCGACTTGATTTTCACAAGGACTCTCCTATCAAGCAGACTTCAAATGGTCAAGGTAGCGGTAAGAAAAATAAAAAAGGTAAAAAGAAGAATAAGCTCAATCTTGAAGAAGAAGGCGGAATATAAATTATGATTGAAGTACGTAAAATTGAGTCTAAGAAAGACATAAAAAAGTTTGTCCAATTTCCACTGGACCTTTATAAGGACAATGCCTATTTTGTCCCACCTATTATAAAAGACGAAATTGATATTTTTGATCGTGATAAAAATCAGGTTTTCAAAAATGCAGAGTGCTGGATGTTTCTAGCTTATAAAGACCATAAAATCGTAGGTCGCGTTGCAGCATTAATTAATCATATAGAAATTAATGAACAGAAAAAATCTAAAATGCGTTTTGGATGGCTGGACATGATAGACGACATAGAAGTTACTAGAGCGCTTCTTAATAAAGTAGACGAGTTAGGTAGAGAACAAAAATTAGAATTTACAGAAGGTCCTGTAGGCTTTTCTAATATGGATAAGGCTGGAATGCTTATCAAAGGTTTTGATGAGGTGAGTACAATGATTACCTGGTACAACCACTCTTATTACATGGAACATCTAGAACAATTAGGTTATGAAAAAGCTGCCGAATGGGTGGAATTTAAATTTAAACCACCCAACCCTATTCCCGATAAAATAAACCGCTTTGCAGATATTATCGCTCGTAAATATGATCTTAAATCTTTACGTTTTAAAACAACTAAAGAGATTTTACCCTATGTAGACGCGATGTTTGATTTACTTAATAAAACATACAGTAACCTCGTAACATTTGTACCTATACAACAGTATCAAATAGAGCTCTATAAAGATAAATACTTACCCTTTATAAATCCTGATTTCATAGAATTAGTAACAGATCAGGATGATAAGCTAGTAGGATTTGCCATAACGATGCCTTCTTTTTCTAAGGCACTTCAAAAAGCAAATGGAAAATTATTCCCATTTGGTTTTTTACATTTATTAAAAGCTAAAAAGAAAAATACAGAGGCGGCATTCTATCTAATAGGTATCGATCCAGAATATCAAGGTAAAGGAGTTACGGCGATGATGTTTAGAAACATCACTCAGAACTTCATGAATTATGGTATTTCAAAATGTGAGACTAATCCAGAGTTAGAAGATAACATGGCGGTCCAAGCATCTTGGAAAAACTATAATCCTATTCTTCATAAAAGAAGAAGAACCTATCGTAAAAATTTGTAAAACATACTTTTAATCATCCATTTATTTATAGGTAAGTTTCTTTAAATAATCTATTTCTAATAGATAGAAAATGTTTGTAATGATATCCTATCACTGCAGACTTACCACATAAAGAACAAATGAAATTTACCTTAAAACTTGCTGCCGTTTATAATCTTATTTGGGGAGCTTGGGTTATATTATTCCCAAATCATTTCTTTGAAATAGTAGGTATGGAACCGCTTAATCATCCTATGGTGTGGCAAGGCATGGGAATGGTAATAGGTGTTTATGGACTAGGTTACTGGTGGGCTAGTTATAACCCTATGAAACACTGGCCTATAGTAGCTGTAGGATTCTTAGGTAAAATATTTGGCCCGTTAGGGTTTATATTTAATTATGCGCAAGACATTGTACCATTTGAGTTTATTTACACCTTAATAACTAACGATTTTATATGGTGGATACCATTCTTCCTAATACTTAAAAGAGTTCATACCGATTATAAATGGCAACTCAAATAATACATAAACTATCACTGTTTACATTTATAGCTGTTTATCTAGTTGCAGGAATCATGCATTTTATAAAGCCAGATATCTACCTAGAGGTCATTCCTGACTGGCTAGGTAATAAATTGCTTATTAACTACATAGCAGGTATTGCAGAATTAATAGTGGCTTCCATGGCGGTGTTTTTTAAAACTAGAAAAATGGCAGGTTATTTAACTATCGCTATGCTACTAGCCTTCATTATTTCACACGTTTACTTTTTACTTAATGGCAGTTGTGCTGGAGATTTATGCATACCTTCATGGATAGGCTGGTCTAGATTACTAATCATTCACCCTATTCTAATTTATTGGGCCTATAAAATTACTAAAATATGAATGCTATAATTCTCACTAAATTACTGATAGATTTTGGTCTAGTCGTACTTATCTGGATGGTACAGATCATTATTTACCCTAGTTTTTTACACTACACAAGCGAGAAACTATCTGTATGGCATCCTTTATATACTCGTAAAATCACTTCTATTGTTGCTCCTTTAATGGTTGCCCAACTAGGCTTATCTGTTTATATAATGGTCACTCAACAGACTTATTCCCTCTTTGAGATCATAGATTTATTGTTAATAGCCACCAACTGGCTGTTAACTATGCTGGTATTTATTTCTCTTCATGAAAAAATAGATCTCGACAGTACAGATCGTGATATCCAGACTAAACTTGTTAAATACAACTGGGTGCGTGTAATTCTATTCTGCTCTATATTTATGTTCAACGTCATACATATATGTAAGTATTTGAACTAGTTAGAATACTTAATTTAAGCACTGGAATGTTGTTAATTCCGCTTTCGCGAAAGCGGAACACCTATTACTAATAACCATATATTACAAACTATGAAATACAGTAAGAACTACCTGTCCCTTACTTATTCCTGGCGTTACTTCTCGCATATATCCTGCTTGAAATTTAAGAGCTGAGTTTAATTTATAACCCAAACCAGCAAATGCCCAGTTTCTATCAAAATATTCTACAGTTCCAGTACCGGTATCTGTCTGTCCATTAATGAAAATCTCATTCCATAAGGCAACGTAAAAGGTGTTGTCAACTATGGTTTTATTATTAAGTGGAACATTAAGAAATAAAGTATAACGCAATCTTGATCTAAAATCTTGATTTTCAATGAAACGTTCTTCTATTCTCAAGCGATGTTTAAGTTCAAAACGGTTACTTACCTTACTAGAAAACCAAAGATCTTGATGTAATCTATGCTCTGTCGTAGAAGTATCGCTTATGCCAAATGGTTGTCCTGTAAAATAACCATAACCAGCTTGAAAATCTATCGCCGTGTTTTCAGGCTGATAAGAAATTGCTGCTCGAGCGATAAACTGCTGGAAATCGTTACCTACTTCATAAGTGCGGTATTGAAAATCACCAGCTATAGCCCACTTTTCATTAAATGCTTTTTTATAAATGTACTGCGACCATAAACCGGTTTCACTAACTACTATCTGTGACTGACAGTAAAAACATGACAAAATAAAAAATAGAATGACGTGTGATAATTTCATAAAAGTTTTTTGAGTTAGGACAAAATATAATTTTACTTATTAAATCACGACTATTTTAACAAATAGTATACTTTATTTTTTAAACAACTTATCTCCACACCTCCTTATTACACTAGTAGTAAGATCAATTAACCCAACATTTTACTACTAGCTAGCTATAAATAGTGTAACAAAAATGTACTTGTAACGACTAATAAATTGTAGCACAAGTCACAGTATTACTAGCCTGATAAGGTGTCATAAAAAACGCTTTTGGTATGATTTTTGCTATACTATTAACATCTGACAAAAGCTGTCAGGTCATTAATTTTTTAATCTTTATTATCTAAATGAGACAACTCAAAATCACCAAACAGGTTACAAACCGTGAATCAAAATCGCTTGATAAGTACCTACAAGATATCTCTAAAATTGATCTAATCACTGCAGAGGAAGAAGTAGAACTAGCACAGCGCATTAAGAAAGGTGATCAGAGAGCTCTTGAGAAGTTGACCACTGCAAATTTACGTTTTGTGGTTTCTGTTGCAAAACAGTATCAAAATCAAGGGCTTAAGCTTCCAGATCTTATTAATGAAGGTAATGCCGGACTCGTAAAGGCTGCAAAAAGATTTGATGAGACTCGTGGTTTTAAATTCATCTCCTACGCGGTATGGTGGATTAGACAGTCCATCTTACAAGCACTAGCAGAGCAGTCACGTATCGTGCGTCTTCCATTAAATAAGATTGGATCCATTAACAAGATTAATAAGGCTTTTTCTCATCTTGAGCAATTGCATGAGCGTCCTCCATCTCCAGAAGAACTTGCAAAAGAACTGGACATGACGGTAAGTGATGTGAAACAATCTCTTAAGAATGCAGGTCGTCACGTATCGATGGATGCGCCTCTTAAAGAAGGTGAAACTTCTAACCTTTACGACGTTGTACGTAGTGGTGAGTCGCCTAACCCTGATAGAGAATTAATGCATGAATCTCTTACTCTAGAGATTACTCGTGCGTTAGAAACTCTTTCTCAAAAAGAAGCAGACGTGATTTCTCTTTACTTCGGTATCGGTAATCAACAACCTATGAGTCTGGAAGAAATCGGTGAAACTTTTGATTTAACTCGTGAGCGCGTGCGCCAGATTAAAGAAAAAGGTATCAAAAGATTACGTCAGAATTCAAGAAGTAAGATCCTTAAATCATATTTAGGATAGTCCTCTATCTTAAAATAAGTATCAAAAGCACCACTTTATTGTGGTGCTTTTTTTATGCAATTATTTTACATTAGAATTTTAATAGTTATTTATAATAAATACAATTTTATATTTAATGATTATTACAAACTAACACTATGATATTACTAACTACCCTACATGAAGCTATTTCAACTAATTATTCTACAGGAATATCTACAGGTACAGCCATTTTCTCTTCTATGGCAGTTGTTTGTTCTTGGACCAGAAATAGAAGCCTACTATGGGCATTTATAGCAGGCGTTTTTAGTATATTTTATGTAATCTATTGGTATTTTACTCGCACTGAAGATGAACAACGCAAGATTAAATAGCCTTTTAAAATTGGAGAATCTATTTAAGCTTCAGCTCCCAAAGCTCTACTTCTTCTAAATCTCTCCAGTGTGGATTACGTTTTGTTTTTTCTGACGCAGAGTTAACTCTCTTTTTAAAAGTTCTCTCTAGTTCAAATCTATCTTTATTTGCTATTTCATTCTCTATAGGCTGCTCGGTTGTAACATTAGTAATTTGAGCCAGGTTAGAAAATATAATAACCAATTTACCATCAGGTAATAGACGTTCTTTTGCAGCCTCAAAAAACGCTGGAAACATTTCTTCAGGATAATAAATAGCTTCATCTATACCATCGACATCTTTATCTGCCGGTAACCACGGCGGATTAAAAACAATAAGTTCTACAGGTGTATCAAATTTACCAAAAAGCGGTGCGTAGTCTAATTCTATCTTACGTGATAGTTTAGTCTCTCCCATAAACTCCGTAAGACCTACTATAGCGTTAGGATTAACATCTGTACCATATACTTTTTGAAAACCGTGCTTTACCATTTGTAGTGATAAAACTCCAGAGCCTACTCCTACATCCATAGCAGCTTTTTTAGGACCTTCATAACGTTTTAAGTAATTATCAAAAACTTCTAGATGCTCAAATCTTGTTGGAAAATAAACACCATAAAAAGGATGTATTTTGTTGCGCAATACAGGTATAGAAATTCCTTTTTTATACCACTGCCATGAACTGTTAAGTCCTTGAACTTGTGGTAAAGTAAGATGAAAATTTTGAATCTCAGGGTACAGTTTTTCTAACCAACCTATGGATGGCGCCTTTGCAACTTCTAACTTATTATCTACTATTTCTAATAAAATAAGGTTAGATAATTTGCGATAGGTATCGCGATATACTTGCTGTTCTTGGTATGTTTTATTAGGTAACTTCTTTTTAAGATGCGTATGCAATTCCTTAAGTAAATGTAAACCGTTACTATAAAATGACCTTATTAAAACTACTTTGCCTTCTTCTAAGTTGTTCATGGTAGTAACTAGATTAGAATCTGCATTATAAAATGCAGGTCTTTCTGTTACATCTATAGCTTCTGGCTTGTTTAATTGAATATCTTTAATCATTATATAGTTTTGATTTTTAAAGTTTTACACCATTAAAAAAACAAAGAAACTCATATTAAAAGAGTAAAAAATTACTTTGTTATTCAGTCGTATGTATGAGGATAAAAGTAGTCTATTAAAAACTTGTATAGTGGTTTCTCCTAGCTGTAGGACAAGATCTTTATAAAAGTCTATTTACTATTAATTAGGGCACAAGATTTTACCATATAATTGGTTCCATTCCTTTTTCTTTTAAATATTCATTAGTCTTTGAAAAGTGTCTATTCCCAAACCAGTACCCACGGTTTGCACTTAACGGTGATGGATGACCGCTTTCTAGTATAAGATGCGCATTCTTATCTATGAGTTTTGCTTTTCCTTTAGCAAATCCACCCCATAATAGAAACACGACATCTTTACGTTCTTGAGATATTTTTTTAATAATAGCATCTGTAAATTTCTCCCAACCCTTTTTTTGGTGGCTTCCAGCCTTACCTTCTTCTACAGTAAGCACTGCATTTAAAAGCAACACACCTTGATCTGCCCAGTGTTCTAGATTACCAGAATCTGGATATGGCTTATCTAAATCTGTTGCTATTTCCTTAAAAATATTGATCAAACTAGGTGGGTGTTTTACCCCATCAGAAACTGAAAAGCAAAGACCATTTCCTTGTCCAGCACCATGATATGGGTCTTGACCTATGATAACCACTTTTATCTTATCAAACGGAGTACGATTAAGAGCGGCAAAAATTTTGTCCTCTGGTGGGTAGCAAGTATATCGCTTATAAGCCTCACTAACAAAGCTTTTCAATTCTTCATAATAAGGTTGACTTAAATCGTCTAGCAATACCTCTTTCCATGTGGACTCCATTTGCATTTTCATGAATTCTTTTTTTTTGTAAAGTTAGAAATACCTAATATAAATTATACCTGTGCTATTCAATTACTTTCCATTTAGTATAGATCATAAAGAAGAAACTAAAACAACAGCTGCACAAATCAAAAGCTAGAAACTCAAACCTAAATCCGTACTTTTGCAAAAACAAAAATATCTCATGCTTATATTAGGAATTGCCGGTGGAACAGGTAGCGGTAAAACTACAGTGGTAGAACAAATGGTACATGAATACCCTGATCACGAAGTAACCGTAATATCTCAAGATTCTTATTATAAAGATACTAGCGATCTTACATATGAAGAACGCACACAAATCAACTTTGATCATCCAGAAAGCATAGACTTTGATCTTTTAGAAAAACACCTGCTAGAATTAAAAAAAGGTAATACTATAGACCAACCAGTTTATAGCTTTGTGGAGCACAATCGTACTGGTGAGACCATAAAAACAGCACCTAGTAAAGTAGTTATCGTAGAAGGTATTCTTATACTTACCATGCCGCGCATACGCAAGTTATTTGATATAAAAGTATACATAGACTGTGATAGCGATGAGCGATTGATTAGAAGATTAAAACGTGATATTGCAGACCGTGGTCGTGATCTTAATGAAGTCTTAGAACGTTACCAAACGACGTTAAAACCTATGCACCAACAGTTTATAGAAATCACTAAAGCCTATGCAGACGTGATTATACCTACAAATAGATTTAATACCGTAGGTGTTAAAATCTTGCGTACTATTATCGATCAAAAGCTAGGATAATTTCTTAAATTTCCACTTATGGGATTAAAAAAATTAAAAGCTAATCCGTGGTGGAGGTTTTTTAGTAATAAATACACACTCATCACCATCTTCTTTGCCATCTGGATATGTTTTCTAGATGCAAATGCATGGATGACATCTCATAGAGAGATAGACAAGCAACTTGCCGAAAAACAAGAAAATGCCGATTTCTATAGGAAAGGTATTGCTCGTGATAAGGCAAAAATAGCTTCACTACAAGATAGCTTGGGGCTAGAAAAATATGCTAGAGAACGTTATTTAATGAAGCGCGAAAATGAAGAAGTATTCATCATTCAACACGCAGATTCTGTAAAAACTGAAGAAAATGAGTAAAGAACTTTTTAAAGATTTTGATGCTGTTTCTGAAGCACAGTGGAAACAGAAAATCCAGATGGACCTTAAAGGTGCAGACTATAATGAAACTCTTATTACCGCTACCAGAGAAGGTATTCATATAAAGCCTTTTTATCATAGCGAGAGTGCGCCAGATATTAATATCACTAATCGTTCTACACAGACTAATGACTGGTATATATCTCAAAAAGTATATGCTGGTAATGCTGCAGCTGCAAATAAAAAAGCTCTAGATATATTAAATCGTGGTGGTGAAGGAATTATATTTATCATTCCTAATCCTAGCATAGATCCTACTCTATTGTTTAAAGATCTACCTAAAGTAGGTGTACAGATTCACACTCAATTTTTTGACCTGGATTATATAAAATCCATTCATCAAATTGCACCGCATGCTTATGTTCACATAGATATCATTCATCAATTAGCGAGTGATGGAAACTGGTTTAAGAATAAAAATCATGATTATAAAAACTTAGATTCATTTCTTGATAAGTTTGATGGCTATTTCTCAAATATCACTATTAACACATCTACCTATCAACAAGCTGGTGCTACCATTACTCAAGAACTAGCTTATTTTACAGCTCATCTTAACGAGTATTTAAATCATTTAAATGAAGGTGGTACGCTATCCGCTTTCGCGAAAGCGGGAAAAAGAATCAACATAGACACGGTTATAGGTAGCAATTACTTTTTTGAGATCGCAAAATATCGTGCCTATCGCATTTTAACCAAAACTTTGGGAGATGTTTACGCAATCGATTTAGGTTGTTATATTACGGCAACTCCTAGCCTGCGCAATAAATCCTTAATGGATTATAATGTGAACATGCTGCGCACAACTACCGAGTGTATGAGCGCAATTTTAGGTGGTGCAGACACTTTATGCAACATTCCATATGATACATTTTTTAACAAAGAAAATGAATTTGGAGATCGCATAGCACGCAATCAGTTGAGAATTCTAAAAGATGAGGCTTATCTTAATCAAATAGGAAATGCAGCTGACGGTTCTTACTACATTGATACCATTACCAAGCAACTGGTAGAAAAAGCACTTGACATTTTTAAAGATATAGAGAACGCAGGTGGTTTTACACAGTCCCTTTTTGATGGCACTATACAGCGTAAGATCAAGGAAAGTGCACAACAAGAGCAAGAAGATTTCAATACAGGAAAACGTGTTCTTATAGGAGCAAATAAGCATCCTAATGCGGCATTACCTTTACAAAAAGAGTACGAAATATTACCTTTTAGAAAAATTGAGCCTCGTAAAACATTGATCCAACCTATCGTTACCAAAAGAATTACAGAAGAGCTGGAAAAGAGTGAAATCAAGAAGTTGTAATGTCTTTTAACTCACAAATATGTATTCACAGATGCGGACTTAAGTCCGCACCTATAGATACCTGTGATTTTTTATTTCCAAAAGGGAGAATTAATGCTGCCCTTTGGAACATAGTGTTTCTTTTTATGTTTTTGATAATGACTTCTTGTAACCCTCAAAGTCCCGACGAAACACTTATTGGTAACTGGAAAGTAACCAGCATTATACATGTGGACTCTCAAGAAGGCATCATAAACATTCCAAGAAGAGGAAATGAAGGACTCATAAAAACTCATTTCCATGAAACAGATGTGTATCAATTTCAACTAAAAAGAGAATTGACCATTTCAAGCGAATTCAGAACCTGGCCACAAGCCAGATTTTATAATATTAGTAAAGATAAAGAGCTACAACTTTTCCTAAGAAACCCTAATTCTAATCAAGATATGAAACCATTGGTAAAGTTTCAAATTATAGAAATAGATAAAGATAACATGACGCTGCAATCCATAAGTGATGGAAAACAAGAAAATGCGCAAGTAACTTTGATAAGACTCAAAAATGAATAAAATCGAGCTTACATCATTTATTCATAGGTGCGGACTTAAGTCCGCACCTATGAATAAATATTTCCCTAAGAGTAGAATTAACTCTACCCTATTGAAAACGGCTTTGATTTTTTGTTTCCTATGTACTTCATGCTCTTCAAAATTGGACTCGAATACTATCATTGGTAAATGGAAGGTAAAAAACATAACCTTAAATAATTCACCTTCTGCATTTGATTCACAAATGTTAGATGATATTTTTTATTATAATTTAGAGTGGGAATTTGAAAGTGATGGTTCACTAATTCAAAAAGAATCTTTTACGAATTTAAATGCTAGCTTTTATCGAGTCGAAGGAAATATGCTAAGATTTTACAAATCTAAAGACATGATTCCTTCAGAATTAATTTTAGCTAAAAAAAATAGAGAATTATTTGATTTTTCAAAAGTTGAATTAGAAAAAATACGAAATGAGTAGAAAAGACATCTCCAACATAAAACCTAACTACGATTTTCATACTAAGCGATCAGAAACCGCTGTTTATGAAACATCTGAAGGGATTTCTATAAAAAAAGAATACACAAAAGAAGATGTTGAAAATCTGGAACATCTCGATTTTGTAGCTGGTATAGCACCCAACTTGCGTGGACCTTATTCTACTATGTACGTGCGTAGACCTTGGACAGTAAGACAGTATGCAGGTTTTTCTAGTGCGACAGAATCTAATGCTTTTTATAAACGTAATCTCGCTGCTGGACAGAAAGGACTTTCTGTAGCCTTTGACCTGGCAACGCATAGAGGTTATGACAGTGACCACGATCGTGTGGTAGGTGATGTAGGAAAAGCAGGTGTTGCCATAGATAGTGTTGAGGATATGAAAATCCTTTTTGACTCTATTCCGCTAGATAAAATGTCGGTTTCTATGACCATGAATGGTGCGGTTTTACCTATCATGGCATTCTACATAGTTGCAGCAATGGAACAAGGTGTGGATCAAAAACTGTTGAGTGGTACGATACAAAATGATATTCTTAAAGAATTCATGGTACGTAACACCTATATCTATCCGCCTACTCCTAGTATGCAAATTATCTCAGATATTTTTGAGTACACAAGTAAACACATGCCTAAGTTCAACTCGATTTCTATATCTGGTTACCACATGTATGAAGCAGGCGCGACTAGTGATATAGAACTAGCCTACACACTTGCAGATGGTCTAGAATATGTACGCAAAGGACTAGCTGCAGGAATGGACATCGATACCTTTGCTCCTCGCCTATCTTTCTTTTGGGCAATAGGAATGAATCATTTCATGGAAATTGCCAAAATGCGTGCAGCACGTATGCTTTGGGCAAAAATGATCAAACAATTTAAGCCTAAAAATGCCAAATCTCTTGCATTAAGAACACACTGTCAGACATCTGGTTGGTCACTTACAGAGCAAGATCCATTTAACAACGTGGCTAGAACTGCTATTGAGGCTAGTGCAGCCGCATTCGGTGGTACACAAAGTTTACATACTAATGCACTCGATGAGGCAATTGCTTTACCTACGGATTTCAGTGCACGTATAGCTAGAAATACACAGTTATTTTTACAAGAAGAAACTGGTATTACAAAAACCGTAGATCCATGGGCAGGTTCTTATTATGTAGAATCCCTTACAGATCAAATTGCTGATAAGGCTTGGGAACTTATTGAAGAAGTAGAAGAACTAGGTGGAATGACCAAAGCCATAGAGGCAGGAATTCCTAAAATGCGCATAGAAGAAGCCGCTGCAAAGAAACAAGCACGTATAGATTCTGGAATAGATACCATTGTAGGAGTGAATAAATATCCTAGCCCAGACGAGGATAACATAGACACTCTAGAGGTAGATAACGCCGCAGTACGTATTGAGCAAATCGATAGGTTAACCGATATTAAAGCCACGAGAGACACTCAAAAAGTAGAAAAAGCTTTAAAAGCGCTGACAAATTGCGCTAGAACTAAAGAAGGTAATTTACTAGAACTTGCTGTAAATGCGGCAAGAGAACGAGCTACACTAGGCGAAATTTCAGATGCTTTAGAAGAGGTTTACGGTCGTTATAGAGCGACTATAAAAAGTGTACAAGGAGTATATAAGAAAGAGATTATGAATGATTCCGCTTTCGCGAAAGCGCAACAACTAGCAGACCAATTTGCCAAAATCGAAGGACGTAGACCTAGAATAATGATCGCAAAAATGGGACAAGACGGACACGATCGAGGCGCCAAAGTAGTCGCTACTGGTTATGCAGATGTAGGTTTTGACGTAGATATAGGTCCATTGTTTCAAACACCAGCAGAAGCAGCTAAACAAGCCGTAGAAAACGATGTACACGTTTTGGGTGTTTCTTCTCTTGCAGCAGGTCACAAAACACTTGTGCCGCAAGTAATGGAAGAGCTTAATAAATATGGCCGTGAGGACATCATGATAGTAGTTGGTGGCGTTATACCGAGAAAAGATTATCAGTTTCTCTTTGATGCTGGAGTAGCCGCAGTCTTCGGCCCTGGAACTAAAATTAGTGAGGCAGCAATTGATATTTTAGGATTATTGATGCCAGAAGAATAATTCTCATAAAAAACAACATTGAAATTTTTAGACCAATAGATCATCAAATTATTGAAAAGCCAGGTGTTATGCTTGGCTTTTTGGATTGATATAACAAGCATTATTAAATTCTGGATATTAAATAATAGCTTTAAACAATATTTTTTCAAAATCCACTTTATAAAAGTAACCAACCTTTATCTCTTGAAATCTAACCTCGCATCTGTCCTATTTGTTTTTTTGATAACTAACATTTGCTTCTCACAAAACCTTGTTTTAAATGGAAGTTTTGAGGAGTTTGAAAAATGTCCAGATGATTACTCCCAATTTAATGGTAATGTAAAAGATTGGATAGTTCCTACCCTAGCAACTCCAGACTTCTATTCGTCATGTAATAAATTTAGTCCTGCTGGCGTGCCTAATAACGTTAACGGATGGCAAAAAGCAAAAGAAGGAAATAGCTATGCAGGTATAATTTTATTAAACCACCAAAATTATAGAGAATATATCACTGGTTCTTTGCAAAAAAAATTAATCGAAGGTCAAAATTACAAAATAAAGTTTTTTATCTCACTCGCAGAAAAGTCAGGACTAAGCACAAACTCTATAGGGGTCTTATTTAACTCAAATCGAGAAAACTTTACTACCTATAAAAATTTTGATGGATTAACAATTACAGAAACCAAAAACAGTGTAAATAATATTGACTTTAATGAACAAAAGAAAAAAGATGATTTTTCTTACCTAGTAGACTTATCAACGGTAGAAACTTTCAAAGATTCTAAAAACTGGACCTTAGTTGAAACTGAATTCATAGCAAATGGAACAGAAAAATATTTTACTATAGGTAACTTTAAAAGCAATCTAGAAACTAAATATAAACTGACTAGATCAAGAGTTGAAGGACCTTCATCTTATTATTATATAGATGACGTAAGTATAGAAGAAATAGAAGAGGAAATAAAAGTTGAGAATACCTTTAAACTCAATTCCATCTACACCTTAAAATCAGTGCTTTTTGATTTTGATAAAGCAACATTGATTGAGAAAACTACTCAAGAACTAGATGAACTAGTAACTTATTTGAAATCACATCTTGATTTAAAAGTGACTATAAACGGTCATACCGACTATTTAGGAAACGCTGCATACAATCAAAAACTATCTGAAGACAGAGCAAAAAGTGTTGCAAACTATCTCATCAATAAAGGAATATCAAAAGATAGAATCAACTACAGAGGCTATGGAGAATCACAACCCATCGATCCTAACGAGCCAGAAGATGCGCAAGCAAAAAATAGACGTGTGGAGTTTGTGTTGAGAAAATAGTAATTTGCGATAATCACAAACATCTTATCCTTAGTTGGTAGTTATCACAAGTTTGTTATTGCAAATGATCCTAATATTGTACTATAAATCAGTATTATGAGAATTATAATCCTATTACGACTTGTTATATTATACCTTTTAGTAAGTAGTTTTGCTGCTGGAATAAATAGCGCAAAACTTAAAAGGAACATAAAAGAAGTAACTGATAATACCGCAAACAGTATATCTGGAATCTATAAATGCAATCCGGAGAAGAAATATAATTTTAGATATGGGAAATTATCCGTAGTAAAAGTTAATAGATTACAGCATACGCTAGATAAGATGTTGCTTAATCAACCATTAGATAATAAACCTTTAAATGCTTTGGATCTAATAGAACAAATTAGAGATATTACAGTTCATGTAGAAGTAAATACAAAAGATCAGGTCTTGCAGATCACTGATTACCATAACAAAGCATCTCAATTTACCGCTACCATTCCTTATACCGTAAAAGATGGATTTCTATATTTGGATAATAAAAATATAAAAAGAAAAGGCGTGCCATTCATCTTTTACACCTATTCAAAATCACAAGTAAGAATAGGTTTAAGTAACGATAATCACTTACTGGTTCAGAGATCTTCAGAATCTCATGGATCCATTTTTATAATGAGTGCCGGATCTAGCTCTGATACTGTTTATGAGTTTGAGCGGTTAACTGATTAAGTAGTTTACTTACTCCTTCTTCTCTCACGTCGCAATCTTCTAGCTTCTTTTTTCTTTAAAAAATAAAGTTTTCTTTTCTCTGAAATACTTAAATCATCACGATCTCTATTTTGCAAATCAATAAGCTCTTGATTATCGGCATCTTTAAGAGGTACATTTCTATAATCTCTAACGTTAAAACGGATACCTAAAGCTAGATTTATAAATTTACCTTTATCAAAAGTATCTCCTAATGCAGGAGCACTATTTATATTATAGGAGATAGATTCATAACTGGGACTTAAATATATGGATGTAGCACTAGACAAATTGTATTCTATGCTAGTCGTTATTCTAAATACATTTCCAGTATCTCTAAATTTACCACCACCTTGTTCTGTACTTTGTCTATTCTTATTTTGACTGTATCCATAACCTAGATCTGCAGTGATATTCCAGTCGTCATTTAATTGATAATCATAACCTAGAAACAGATAAGCATTGAACTTAGTAGCTCTATTAAACTCTCCTATCACATCTGTATTTTTTACACTGAAAAAGTCTTGACTCAGTGCACCTCCTACATAAATGTTTTTATAAATGTCAAATTGCATTCTTATTCCGTAGCCAGTACCGTCAGATAATCCGTTACCTATGAAGTTATCGCCGCTAGGCAAAGCACGTTGCAAATAAAAATCTACTGCAAAAACACGATCTGGTAAGCTATGAGACTTTTCTGTTGTATTTTCTTGACTATAAGAATAATAACCTGATAAAACAGTTGCTATTATAAGTATTTTTCTAGTAATTAATCTCATAACGCTCTGTAGGATTGTTAATGGTAAATTGTTCATTTACTTCGTTTCCGGCAGCATCTCTATAATTCACATCTATAACAGATGGATAAAAGGCTCTAAATTCAAATAAACCATCATCTGTTGTTTGATTTACCAAATCGATGATCTCATCTTCAAACTCACAATTTTCATCTCTTACAAAAGAGTTATTCTCGTACAATTCGTCACAATAAATCGCAAAATAATTAATGGTTACATCATAGACAGTTGTAGTACCTGATGTATTTATAAACTCTAATTCCACATTTGCCATATCTGTCATAGTAATTGATGGAATATCTAGAGTAAGATCTTGATTAAAACTATCACTTGCTACAGCTAGTATTTTACTAGAATCATCAACTCCTTTTATATGAACATAATATCTATAGGCAGTATCAAACAACATGGTAAAAGAAACGGCTCCATTCTCATCGGTTGTTCCTTTACCTAATAAAAAATCTCTGTCAGGCTCTGAAGTTTTTGTTAGATTCTGTCCGTTAATTGAGAAGAAATCATAAGATCTATAAGTCGTTACCTCTACCGATGCGTTGACAAGTGGCAAACCACTAGAATCAACTATTCTAGTTTTAAAAAATGCACGCTTATCGTCGTCTAGTCTGGCCTCGCAAGAAATTAAAAGAATGGGTAGTAACAGAAAAAGTAACTTCTTCATCTAGGTTGGTTTATAGATAGATGTAGAATTTTAAAAAAGGTTGCTTATCATTATAAAGAAAAGTACAATTATTTTGTAATCACGTCTGCGCCTAGAAATTTATCATCTTTGTTATAATACCATTTACGTACTTTAGGCATGTGTATTCCATTGATTAAATGGCTATCAGATAATAAAATGTACTCTCCAGAATCAGGTTTTATATTACCTTTTTCATTTGTTCTAAAAAATTGATAGATTTCCATTTTATAAGAAATTGGATCAAAATAAAAGAACCACACATCGCTTCCTACCGCTTCATTATAAGAAGCTTTTACTACTAAGTATTCTTTGCCTTTAAAGGTTTTACGTTCTACTTTAGGATCTATATGAGTTCCTTCATCCTTTAATTTCATCGGTAAACCGTACAAATAGGTATAATAGTTTTTCATAAAAACAGCTCTTTCATTGTCTTTATCAGTACTCACCGCTTTAGTTTCAGGAGATCTCAAATCCTTTTTATCTACTGAGGTATTTTCTTTATCTACCGCATAAATAGTTATGACACTATCACGAGTTGCGGCTACACTAAATTTTTGAGCAGGTAAGTCTATTAAAATATCACTCACACGAGCTGGTTTATCTGGCGTAGACATCGTAACCTGTAAATTTCCTTTAAAACTATTCCAGTTTCCACTAGGGTCATGAACTTTGATTGCTTTATCCAGTAGTTGCTGTCCTGTAATTTCTTGCGCAACTCCATTAAAAAAAGCTCCTATAAATAAAAGTGAGAAAAGATATTTCATGGCTATAAATTTTAAGCTAATATAACTAATAACCAGTTGCTCCATAAAATCATAAATACAAAAAACTCCCAAAAGCGATGGCTCTTGAGAGTTTTAAAAATTGTAATTATAGTTTGAAATATAACTTAGTCTTTGTGCATAAAAGCCTGCTTTTCTAACAGCACTTCTTTAGTCTCTACGACGTCATCATCTGGCACACAACAATCTACCGGACATACCGCAGCACATTGTGGCTCTTCATGAAAACCTACACACTCGGTACATTTATCTGGGACTATATAATAAAACTCGTCACTTACTGGTTCTTGCGTCTCATTAGAATCGACTTCTTTACCGTTAGGTAAAACAACATTTCCATCTAAATCTGTACCATCTGCATAGCGCCAGTCATCTGCTGCTTCATAAATTGCCGTGTTAGGACACTCAGGTTCACACGCTCCACAATTAATACATTCGTCTGTTATGATGATTGCCATAGCTTTTCTTTACTTTTGTGCAAAAATAGTGCCTTGTGAACACATTGTCAATAAATACCACGTTAAATGATCGTATTTCCGCTTTCGCGAAAGCGGGATCCCAACTATCTTCTTACCTAAAAGGTACCCTAGAGTCTCTCACAGACTCAGGTGCAAGCTGGCAAGATATCATAAAACAAAGACTGGAACTAGCAGAACGTAAGAACTCATGGTTTACAGAAGACACTTTACATTTTTCCATTCAGGAATGGGCAAATGCCTTAACCGTAGAGAATCTAACTAACTGGACACAAGCCTATGAGCTAGAAAAAATAAGCTCTAAAAATGTAGCACTTATTACGGCTGGTAACTTACCACTAGTAGGTTTTCATGATGTTTTATGTGTCATTATTTCAGGACATCATGCGATGATTAAAAATTCTAGCAATGATGACGTACTCACTCCTTTATTACTAGAAATAGCAACTTCTTACTGTCCAGAACTGGCTACATCTTACTCTTATGCAAACGGTAAATTAGAAAATTATGACGCGGTAATCGCTACCGGAAGTAATAATACAGCTCGATACTTTGAACATTATTTTGGTAAAAAGCCTAATATCATACGTAAAAATAGAAATAGTGTTGCCGTTTTAACAGGAAATGAAACACTAGAACAAATGGAAGCGCTTAGTAAAGATGTGTTTCTTTATTTTGGTCTAGGTTGCAGAAGTGTGAGTCATTTAAAAGTGCCCAAAGGATATAATTTTGATCTGTTTTTTAATGGCATGTTCGTTAGAAAAGAACTTATTAAAAATGAAAAATACCTAAATAACTACGACTATAACAAAGCCGTTTATTTAATGAGCGAGTTTGATTTATTAGATAACGAGTTCTTATTAATCAAAGAAGAAAATGACAGCTACTCCTCTCCTATTGCTAGTTTAGGCTATAGTTATTACGATAATTTAGAAGACCTAGCGACAGAGTTTCAAGAAAATGCAGATAAGTTACAATGCGTTGTAGCATCTGGACCAGCAGCCAGTACTGTAAGTAATTCGTTAGGAGAACTGACTGCACCACAGATAGTAGAATTCGGTTCTACACAAACACCTGGATTACAAGACTATGCAGACGGTGTGGATACGATTCATTTTTTGTTGACATTATCTTAAAAACCTTATCGATTATATAACATAATTTGGCGTTCTATTTTGCATTTTTGTAATTCATTCAAAAGATGACACACAATGCTTAAGCACAATTTTAGCGCAGGACCATGCATACTGCCACAAGAAGTTTTTAAAAAAGCAGCGGCAGCTGTTCTTAATTTCAACGATTTAAGTATCCTAGAAATTTCCCACCGTAGTAAGGATTTTGTTTCGGTCATGGAAAAAGCTCAATCCCTAGCGCTGGAACACTTAGGTTTAACTGGCAAAGGTTATAAAGCATTATTCTTAGGTGGTGGAGCAAGTATGCAGTTTTTAATGGTTGCTTATAACCTTTTAGAGAAAAAAGCAGCTTACTTAAACACTGGTACTTGGGCAGATAAGGCTATTAAAGAAGCTAAAATGTTTGGTGAGGTTATAGAAGTAGCTTCTTCAAAAGCAGATAATTATAATCACATTCCTAAAGGTTATGTAATCCCTGAAGATGTGGATTATTTCCATTTTCAGACTAATAATACCATTTTTGGTACTCAAATGCAGTACACTCCAGATGTGTCTGTTCCATTAATTTGTGATATGAGTAGTGATATATTTTCAAGACAACGTGATTTTGAAAAATACGATTTGATTTATGCAGGTGCTCAAAAAAATATGGGTCCAGCAGGAACTACTTTAATCGTTGTAAAAGAAGATATTTTAGGTAAAGTCTCTAGACAAATACCTTCTATGTTAGACTATAGAACACATATCTCAAAAGATTCTATGTTCAATACTCCACCAGTATTTCCTATTTATGTAAGTATGCTTACACTAGAATGGTTAAAAGAAAATGGCGGTATAGATGCTATAGAAAAATTAAATAACCAGAAAGCCGCATTAATCTATAATGAAATAGATCGCAATGAGTTGTTCAATGGTTTTGTAAAAGAGAAAGAAGACAGATCTGCTATGAATGCTACATTTGTTTTAAATGATAGCGCACACACTGCAGCATTTGATGCTATGTGGAAAGAAGCAGGAATCAATGGTTTAAACGGTCATAGATCTGTAGGTGGTTATCGTGCAAGCATGTATAACGCATTAACTCTAGAGAGCGTACAAACTCTTGTAGATGTAATGCAGCAGTTAGAAAAAAATGCTTAAGAATTAATAATCATAGATTTTTAATAACGAAATCTTTTCTCCAACCCTAAAGGGTGAGATTTCATTAGAACTTAAATTTGACTCAAAGTTTAATATAATAAGTCAACTGTTTCTGCACCCTTTTAAGGTTAGGAAACGGAAACAAAAGAAACTAAAATGAAAATACTAGCAAACGACGGTGTCTCACAAAGCGGAATTGATAAATTAACCGCAGCTGGTCACGAGGTAATTACTACTAATGTCGCACAAGGACAATTAGAAGAATATATAAATAAAAATGAAGTAGCAGTACTTTTAGTAAGATCTGCAACTACGGCTCGTAAAGAGTTAATTGACAACTGCCCAAGTCTTAAGATTATAGGACGCGGTGGTGTTGGTATGGATAATATAGATGTGGCTTATGCACGTGAAAAAGGACTTAAAGTAATTAACACTCCTGCGGCAAGTAGCGCCAGTGTGGCCGAGTTAGTTTTTGGTCACCTTTACGGTGGTGTAAGGTTCTTATATGACGCAAACAGAAACATGCCCCTAGAAGGAGATAGTAACTTCAAAGGTTTAAAGAAAGCATATGCAAAAGGTTCTGAATTACGTGGTAAAACTTTAGGAATTATAGGTATAGGTCGCATAGGGCAAGAAGTTGCAAAAATTGCAGCAGGTGTAGGTATGAAAGTAGTTGCTCATGATAGTTTTGCCGATAAGGCTCCTACTGTATCTTGGGATCTTTTTGATGGACAGACAGTACAAGTAGAAATTCCTCTTGTAGAAAAAGAAGAATTACTTAAAACTGCAGACTTCGTTACTATTCATGTTCCTGCACAAGAGAATTATGTGATAGGCGCAGAAGAATTAGCACAAATGAAACAAGGAGCTGCTATAGTTAATGCTGCTCGTGGAGGTGTTTTAGACGAGGTTGCTCTAGTAAATGCGCTAGAGACAGAGCATATTTCTTTTGCTGCACTAGATGTTTTTGAAAAAGAACCACAACCAGAAATAGTCTTGTTAATGAATGATAAACTTTCATTAAGTCCACATATAGGCGCTGCAACTAATGAAGCACAGGACCGTATAGGAACTGAGCTGGCTGATCAGATTATTGAGATATTAGGGTAATACGTTCTAGATATTCATTAAAAAAAAACCGCAATCTTATCGATTGCGGTTTTTTTGATTCTATTAACACAACAATACTAGTACCTACAATAAATTTGCAGCTATTAAAACAATACTATATAAAGCAGATTCTCGTGGTCATGCAAATCAATGCTAGTTAATCAGTTATAAAAAATTTAGTTTTGCAAATGATCAAGAATTAAGTAGTCAAGATGGTTTTGAAATTTGGGATACACCATCATTTAACATGAAGTCCATGTCAGACAATGTTGAAGTTTTATTAATGGAAGTGCCTATGAAATAAAATTATCATTTTATTATTGTACATAGATTTTTCTCAATTTCACTCATAAATGTTAGAAGACCATTTTATACCACCTATAAAAAGTAGAACAGACCAAGAGCTATTGCAAATAGTTGGTGCACCTCAAAAATGGACAACTGACGCTGTAAACCTATCAATTATCGAACTGAAATCTAGAAAAATTCCATCTAGAAAAATCGAGATGGCTACTTACTTAGAATCAAAAAAAGAAAAAATTAAAGCTCTAAAAAAAGAAAAAGAAAGCTATAATATATTTGATTTTATATTTTCACCGACATTGACACTCATAGAAATTATTTTTTCATGGGAATTAAAAAAAGATGGATTTGATCGTAAGGCTAGGCAGCAAAAGAACTTTAGAATTTTCTTATTACTGTTGAGTATTTTAATTCTAACCTTTATAAAAATAGCCAGTTACTTCTAGTTTTAATTAAAATTTATGTAACAATTATACCCCAATACTCGTCACATAAGCATACCCAAAACTAAATAAGATGCTTAAAAAGATAATATTAGGAATGGTCTTCATTCTTATAATAGCCATTGCCGCAGGTGGATATGCTATTTACTCCTTTTTTCCTGAAGATGATCATGTAGCAACGTTTGCCTTAAACCATCCAGATAAAGCGGCCTTTATGCTAGTGCGCAACGATACCGTTATCGCACAGCGCAACATACACAAGAAAATGCCTCTGGCTAGTACGGTAAAATTTATTATTGCTATTGAATTTGCAGAGCAAGCTTCTAATGGAACCATAGATGCTCAAGAAAAAATATTGAAAAGTGATCTTCTTAATTACTATGTTCCTAACACAGACGGCGGTGCTCATGAAAAGTGGTCAGACAGTGATGAAACTCTAGAATATGGAGATAGCATTCCTTTACAACACATAGCCAAAGGGATGATGCAATACAGCTCTAATGCAAATTCTGAATGGTTAATGGAAAAGCTTGGTCTGGTAAATATTAATAAGCAATTAGAAAAGCTAGAATTAAAAGACCATACAGAGATTTATCCTTTTGTTTCCTCCTTATTTATTACTACAGATTTATTTCCTGATCTAGAAACTGATGCTGTTGTAAAAAAAGTAAACTCGTTATCCATGAATGAATACACCATTCATTCTCTTCGTATTCATGAAAAGTTGAAGAAAGATACTGAATATAGAAATCAAAAACTGGATTTAAATGAAGCGATACAACGTATATGGTCCGACAGGTTGCCCGCCGGCAGTGTGAGTGACTATATCTCTATAATGAAAAAGCTCAATTCTAAAACCTACTTCGATACAACTACACAAGTTATCCTAGATGATATTATAGAAACTAGTATGGTCTATAATTCTACTAAGGAGTATTATGAGCATTTAGGTAGCAAGGGTGGCTCTACCTTATTTATAATGAATATGTCACTCTATGCGACAGATAAAAAGGGTAACACTACAGAGATGGCTTATTTCTTTAATGACTTAAATGCTCAAGAACGTAAAAAACTAACCATGTCTATGCATGATTTTGATCGTGCCGTACTCAGAAATCGCAAAATGACAGAATCCATAAAAATGTATTATACCGATTAATTAAGGTTATTGGTCGGTAATAATTGCGCTTTCGCGAAAGCGAAACTAAAATCTAGCCTTTTTTAATACTACCAATAAAATTATGTAAATTGTGCTGTAATTAAAATAAACAACTACTTATGTCATCAATACTAGACTTACTACAATCTGATACTGGAAAAACTTTAATCCAAGGACTTTCTCAAAAAACAGGACAATCAGCAGACCAAACTTCTGGTCTATTATCTCAAGCAATGCCTCTTATTTTAGGAGCTATGCAACGTAATGCAGCTACTCCTGAAGGTGCAGAATCTCTTAACAATGCATTAAACGACCCACGTCATAGCGGTGGTGGTGTAATGGATATGTTGGGTGGTATTTTTGGTGATGGTGCAGGTAGCCCAGAGCAATTAGAGTCTGATGGTGCTGGAATATTAAATCATGTTTTAGGTTCAAAACAAACTCAGGTAGAAAGTGCGTTATCACAAACTAGTGGTATGGACATGGGATCTGTAAGTCAAATTATTAAAATGGCTGCTCCTGTAGTTATGGGTGTACTTGCAAAACAAAATCAATCTCAAACAACTGCTTCTGGATCTAATGGTATAGGTGACCTTATAGGTTCTGTTCTAGGTGGTCAGTCTGGTGCTGCAGCAGGAGAACAAAGCTTTATTGAAAAAATTCTAGATGCAGACGGTGATGGTAGCATTATAGACGACGTTGCTGGAATGGTTCTAGGTGGTGATAAAAAACAAAGTGGCGGTATAGGTGGTATTTTAGGAGGTTTATTCAAATAACAATCCCAACTCTTTATTATTATAAAAGCGATCACTCCTTTAGTGATCGCTTTTTTTGTACCTTTAATGTAGTAAGTACTTGTTTACTCAACGAGTTGCATCGTTAACTCATTCTTACTTCATTTAAGGAAACAAGCACTCTATTTTTATCCTATGAAAACATTTATATACAGCATTTTTGTGATAGTAGCTATCGTAGGATGCAGCACCATGGATACAGGAAAAAATAAAAAACTAACTTCTAATAGTTCTGTAAAAAACGACACAATACGTATCGTAAACGATAGTCTAGAATACGAGATTATAATTTTTGAACCTGGATTTAATTCTTGGTTAGGTACACAACCACCTAGAGGTTATTATTCTCAATCTGCTATGGAAATAAGTAATGCTTTTAAAGTTACTACTTATAATATTAGATCTAGAAACCCTATAAAATATGGCCGTCATCTTTACCCATTTGCCATAGATTACAATCGTAGAACAGATTATGGCTATGAGGTGAATTATTTACTGTACAACTACTTCCTTTTCTTTGAACAAAAATATAATCAGAAGTTGAAGTAACTTATTTTTGCAATATGCAAAAACTAAAAAAGAATTGGGAGATTACCCAAAACTGGCAATTCATTTACATCCTTTTAGGAATAATAGGTTTACTAGCATGTGGTTATTTTATAGCCGTGCGCATTTTACCTACCACATTTGAAGACATTACCTACGAGTATGCTTTTACCATAATCGTGACTTTAATTCTAGCCTATATATTTTACAAAATAACCATGTGGTTGTTTTCAAAATTAAAAACCAGATGGGAAGTTACATATAGATGGGAATTAATTGCCATGTTTATAGTATTTGCCATCACTGGTTCCTTATCTGCACGTTTATCAGGCCCATTTATGGAATACATAGGCTTGAGCAGAGAATCTATGTCTGGATGGCTATTCTGGCCGTTGCGTATACTTATACTCTTCCCTATTTATCAAATTTTATTAGTAGCAATGGGCTGGTTATTTGGTCAATTTGACTTTTTCTGGAAATTTGAAAAGAAGATGCTCTCTAGATTTGGTATTAAATTATAAAAGTAAAAACATTATTAATTGATTTCTGCTTACGCAAAAGTGGAACAAACCCAATAAAATATTCTTAAAGGCAATCATAATCGTACCTTTGTAGCCTTAAACTAGTCTATAAATAAAAGAAATGGATAACAACGATATATTAAGAAGATTGAGATTTACTCTAAACTTGAGTGATGATGCGATGATAGATATATATGCCAAAGGTGGTGAACCTGTTTCTAGAGCAGAAATAAGCAACTGGCTCAAAAAAGAAGAAGATGAAGACTTTGATGTAGTCGTAGATGAAAATCTAGCTGTTTTTCTTAATGGACTTATAGTTAACCATAGAGGTAAAAAAGATGGTCAAATTCCTGTCGCAGAGACAGAACTAGATAATACCATTATCCTACGTAAACTTAAAATTGCCTTTAATTTTACATCTAAAGAATTACTCTATATCTGGAAAAAGGCAGATGTTGTGATAAGTGAAACAGAATTGAGTGCCTTCTTCAGAAAAAGAACACATCCTAAATTCAAATATTTAAATGATCAGTATTTACGTAAATTCTTAAAAGGTTTCCAGATACAACGTAAAACACAACGTGAGAAAGAAGCTTACAGGAATTCATTTAAAGACTAAAGAGATCTAACTATCAGCATAATAATTAAATGAATCAAGAGCAACTTCTTAAACTATATGCCGATTTTTCTGATCGAGAATTGATTCATATTCTTACTATAGATAAAGAAAAATATACTCCTGTCGCCTGGAATGCTGCACAAATTACCTTAGAAAAACGATCCATAGATGTAAATCAATGGAAAGAAATAAGAGAGTATGACAATGCGCCTAAACACAAATCTGTTGATGAGAAAAGCTCTCTCCTAGACGAACTCTATGCAGACGAGCAAGCTAGACTGAGAGAAGAATCTACTTTTGAACAACAGAAAAAGCACAGCTTAGAAACCTCAAGAAAACAACTTCATTTAAATGATGAAGATTTACTTAATCAATTCACCTCTATAATTGATGTCTTTTTAAAGAATAAAGATGAGCATCATAATACAGATAAGTTTTCTAAAGAAGAGTTTCTAGCACTATATGCAGGTGTTTATGATCGTGATCTTCAAATTCCTCTTTCTTACAAAGCTAAAGTTATAGAAGTATTAGACTCGATCCTTAAAAAGATGAAATCTAGGAGAAATATAATGATCTTATTAGGTTTGCTATTAGCTGTAATAGGTATATCTACTACTCTAGCTAGTAATAATATTTCATTAATATTTTATGGTGCAATTATAGTAGGTTGCGGTATGATAATTAAAGCAATAGCAAACTATAGCATGAGCAAAGATTCTATCAAAAAATTAAAGCTCTATACAAATAAGTAATTCTGTATAGAGCTTTAATGAAAACGGCAGTTGTACTACTATTTCTTTTTACCGTAAATTTTATTCTCTCTGTATCTAGCAATAGCTGCTATAACAAAAATCACTGATAACGATATCATTGCAAATTGATAAGAGATGATTTGATCTCCACTTGCATAACTATGTAGCCCTGATAAGTAGAAATTTACTCCAAAATATGTTATCAATACACTTATAAATGCTAGTACTGACCATAAACTAAACGTCCATCTACTTTTTAAACCTGGAACAAGTCTTAAGTGCAATACAAAAGCATAAATAAATATAGTTATCAATGCCCAAGTTTCCTTAGGGTCCCAGCCCCAGTAACGTCCCCAAGATTCATTTGCCCACATACCTCCTAAGAAGTTACCTATGGTAAGCATTATTAATCCTACGGTAAGTGAAATTTCATTGATATAAGTAAGCTCCTTAATATTAAGATCCATAATTTTCTTATTCTTCTCTGTAGAGAATATCATAAGAATCATAGTCACTAGACCCAAAATCATTCCTAGTGCAAACGGTCCATAACTACCTACAATTATAGATACATGTATCATTAACCAGTAAGAATCGAGAACAGGCTGTAAATTACCTATCGATGGGTCTAACCAGTTTAACTGTGCTACCCATAGTATTATAGCTACTACAAATGCGGTACTAGCAATAGTCATATGACTCTTTCTACCGAACATGAGTCCAAAGAGCATCGTTGCCCACGCCACATAAATCAACGATTCATAAGCATTGGACCATGGTGCATGACCACTTAAGTACCATCTCATGATTAACGCAGCAGTATGTACTAAGAATAATCCAAAGATGACCCATTTATGAAACTCAATAGTCCATCTTATTTCTTTCATCGGTTTGATAATCTCTACTATTAAAAGAATCAACATCATCACACCGAACCATGCATACCATTTATACAAGCTCTTAAAAACGTTGTACTTGTTGTAAAGAATCTCTGCTTCAATTTTATCTTCACTAGGAATTATATCAGCACCATGATAACGTTGAAATTCAAATAAACTGTTCAATGCTGCATTTGCATTTACATAGTCACCAGTAGCATTTCCTTGATGTAATAAAGCATTATAAGCAGGAAAGAAGTCTCTAACAAAGTTATGATCACGTTCTTCTGTATAAGCAGCCTTTTCTATATCTGGAGCAGAATACCAAGTATTATTCTCAGCTCCTTTTTTAGGGAAGATCTTGAATATCGAACCTGTTAGTACCTGATCTAGCAAACCTACAGAGTAATTAATATCTATAAAACCTTGATGTATGCTCGACTTCACGTCCGCTGCATTTGCTTCGTCTAGATAAGGGCTTATTTTATAGCTACCTATTGTACTGTCTTTTCTTCTTATAAAGTCCATACCACGAGCATAACTGGTACTTTTATCTACTCCTATAATAGTTTTTAAAGAATCATTCTTATAATTCAATTTAATAAGTGGCACATCAAACCATAGATCTCTATTTTGAATCATGCTTATCATCGTTTGCTCTGGTGTTAACCTTACAACACTATCACCTACTTTGGCTTCATAATAATCTCTTTCTGACAGTCTACGCAATATCTCACTAGAAAGTGTAGACATAGGCTTCATACGACCGTTATCCTGTACTACTATTCTACCGAAACGTTCTGCTTGTACAAGTGGTACCATATTAGCCACTATAATACTATCTGCTAGTTTTAATGGTATAGGTGGTAATTTAGTATCTGCAAGATCTATATCTGGTGCAGTTGTATCTACAACAGCCTCATCTTGATTTGTACTTACACCTTCTCTACTATCTATAGCTGTAGAATGTTCTCCTGCAGCATGATTATGCCCAGTATGATCTTCTTCTTGCACTTGCGCACCAGCTATACTTATAGAAAACAACATCGCAATCATTACTAGCTGTTTTGCCTTGCGTTTTTTAACACGGTTAATTAATCTTCTTAACTCACCAAATCTGGTATTAGGATCAAATAGCAATGCCATAAGACCTAAATAAAGTAAAAAGTAACCTATGTAGGTAATCGTTTTACCCCAGAAATCGTGATTAACAGATAAGTGTGTACCTAATTCATCTGGATCAAAACTTGCTTGAAAAAAACGATAACCTTCTTTGTCTAATACGTGATTCATATAAATGCGTTCTGGTGTTTTACCCATAGAATCTATAACAGTAACTTCACTTGCAAAAGCAGAGTACGACTTTTCTGTTCCTGGTTGTTTACTAGCTATAAAATCATTTAATTGTATACTAAAAGGTAATTCTCTCGCAATAGAGCCATACTTTAAATATAACTTAAGGCCATTAATATCGATGTCTTTAAAATTTGATATAATCCCTTTACCGCCTAATAATTCTATTTTTTGAGATTCTTCACCACTAGTTACCGTAGCGAGAATACCGTGTGCCTTTGCCTTAGTAGGTTCAGGGCTTTTAATTATTCCTACCTCACCTTGGGTAACAGGCTCAGGAATCACAAATTGCATTCCAGCAAGAGAATACAATGATCTTAATTTTAATTCTTGTATAGAATCTCCAAAAACTTCTCCTTCTAGCTGGTCTGCCATGCGCAAGTAATTTCCAGCATATGGTGTCTGTATCGTATAACCGTTCCAGTTTTCTGTGATATTAATAAGACCTTTTTGAGCAGCTACCACAGGATCTATATTCACACCGAAGAGCACATTGTGAATACTCGCTTCTTCTCCATCCTTAATTAAATGATCATGTCTCGTTCCCTCACCAGCTTCTACGATCTTTAAATAACGATCGCTATTTTCATCTCCAGGTTTTAAACCTTCTACAGCATCATAAATCATGCTGTCTATAGTTACTTTTACATTCTTGTCATAAAAATCAAAATCCCTAGAAGTCTTATAATCATATTGCGAGACTAATAAACCTTCCTTTACACTACGTTGCATAGGGTTACCGTTTTCATCGTCACCTTGAATTATAGCACTGAAATAAGTCTCGTCGCTTAAAAAAGTATTTGCAGTTTGCCCTTCACGTATCAACATCATACCCTCAAAAGAGATATAACGTGTTATTCCTGCTCCTATAATAATAAGAACCCATGACAAGTGTAAAGTAAGCGTCGCCCACTTTTTCCACTGTAATAAATCATAACGTTTTATGTTCCCTATAAAATTGAGCATTAACCAGAACATGATTAATGAAAACCACCATGTATTATATACCCAAAGCTTAGAAGTAGGAGTATCATAGGAGTTTTCTATAAGCGTTCCCGCTGCCATACTTGCTGCAAATGCTAGCAGCAAAAATGTCATTGTACGAGTACCAAAAAGCAAGGCAATTAATCTATCTTTCATAGGACTTTTTTACAGGCTGCAAAGATACTTCACAAAAGCCGCAACACCATGTATTGTGAGTCGCTTTGAAGTACGTATTTTTACATTATGATTAAGATTATTATTATAGGAACCGGTAATGTAGGAATGCACTTATGTCATGCCTTTGAAAAAGCTACTTTATCAAATAAAATTTCTCTTGTAGGATATTATAATAGAGCTCAAAAAAAGCTATCAGATATAAAAGCCCCTTTACTTTCTCAAATAGAAAATTTGCCCGCTTGCGATCTTATTATACTCGCAGTACCAGATGATGCCGTAAATAAAACAGCAAACCTATTACCTACTTCACAAGCTATTGTAGCTCATACCAGCGGTAGTGTATCCATTACAGCCTTAGAAAAACATGAACATCACGGCGTTTTTTATATGCCACAAAGCTTTAGTAAGACCAGAAAACCTAACTTTGAAGACATTACTTTATGTTTAGAATCTAGCAGTGAGGCTGTAAATAATGTGTTAGAGCAGGTGGCTGTTACGCTTTCGCGAAAGCGAGAACAAATCAATTCTAATCAACGTAAAAAGCTCCATCTAGCGGCTGTTTACATGAATAACTTTGTAAATCACTGTTATACTAAGGCTGACCAAATAATGCAAGATGCCGCGATAGACACACAATTGCTTAACGCGTTAATGCAAGAAACACTTGCTAAAGCAATAGATTTATCTCCTCAAAAGGCACAGACTGGTCCAGCGATGAGAAACGACATAAAAACTATAGAAAAGCATTTAGAAATGCTTGATAATGAAGATCGCGATATGTACCGATCTATTACTAACTCCATACAAAAAACACATGGCAACTAGCTATAAAGAATTACTACACGATATCACAACTTTTATTCTAGACGTAGACGGCGTCCTTACCGATGGTCGCATGCTTATTTCTGAATCTGGAGAACTTTTACGTACCATGAATGCAAGAGATGGCTATGCCATGAAAACAGCTCTTAATAATGGATTTAACGTATGTATTATTACAGGCGGTAGAAATGAAGGTGTAAAATCTAGACTAGTAGGTCTAGGCGTTACAGACGTTTTTCTAAATGCCAGTGATAAGATGGTGCAAATGCACGAATATGTTGCAAAACATAATTTAAAGCCTGAAAACATAGTCTACATGGGTGACGACATGCCCGATGTTCCAGCACTAGAATTTGCTGGTGTGGGCTGTTGTCCACAAGACGCAATTCCTGAAGTAAAAGCGGTAAGTCAATATATATCTCATAAAAATGGTGGCGATAGTTGTGTACGTGACATCATAGAACAAGTCATGAAAGTACAAGGTAAATGGAACGTACAAGATGGTAAAAGCGTTAAATCTACTTAATGATCTTGGACTTTAAGAGATCAGACACAAATACATAAGTTGACATCGTGATTCCGCTATAGAGCGGAATCACTTAGTTTTACCTCAATAGCTTTAAAATTTTCCTTCTATTTAAAATGACTGTTTTCCTTAAAATTATACGCTGGCCCAACGTATTAATGACTATTATACCGCAACTAGTCATTATATACGGCATGCTTATACCATCTAATGTGGTACCTGCTTTAAACTGGTGGCAATTGCTTCTATTAATAGCAGCGACTGCCCTACTCACCGCAAGTGGCAATGTCATTAATGATATTCATGACGTAGAAATAGACAGAGTCAATAAACCAGAAAAGCTACTAGTAACAAAGAGCATCTCAGAAAAGAGTGCTTATAATTTATACTTTACTCTTACCATAACTGCTGTCATTTGTGGATTTGTTTTATCAAACAGTTTAGGGAAACCTGTGCTTTCTAGTGTATTTATTGCAGTGGCTTTTGTACTTTACCTTTATGCGAGCTCGCTTAAATCTATTCTACTAGTAGGTAATATTATCATCTCTATATTAGTTGCATTGGTCCTATTAATCACTGGAGTATTTGAAATGTTTCCTGTCATCACTCCAGAGACACAAGTTGCTTTTAGATTTATCATGGCACGATTATTAGAATTTGCCTTAATGGCATTTTTAATCAATCTAGTTAGAGAATGGGTTAAGGATTGTGAAGATGTAAATGGTGATAAAGCTGGTGGTAGAAACACTCTGGCCATTGCTCTAGGTAGAACTCGTGCAGCAAGGTTTACTTCTATTTTTATAATAGCTATTCTAGTTCTATTAGGCTGGTACGTTTATGAATATATTTACTTAAATGAAATTGCTACCTATTATTTCATATTCTTAATCATGGGACCGTTAATGTATGTCATGATCAAATTATGGACAGCTGCGTCTCAAAGAGAATTTCATATACTGTCTACTATACTCAAGGTAGTTTTACTATTAGGAATACTATCTATAGGAATTTTTAGAATCAATTATTACTTCAATTAACAGCTATGCTAGCAAATAAATTTAAAGATACAGAGATCATTCTCGCGTCTCAATCACCACGTAGACAAGAGCTTTTAAAAGGTTTAGATCTAGATTTTAAAATAAAAACCAGACCTGTAGACGAGGTTTACAGTGACCGTTTAAAAGGTCATGAAATCACAGACTACCTTTCTATTCTAAAAGCTAGCGCCTTTAAGAATGATTTAAAGGAAAACGAACTATTAATAACTAGTGACACCATAGTATGGTTTAATGACGCTCCATTAGAAAAGCCTAAAAGTGCTACACATGCTAGAGAGATGTTAAACTCTATGAGTGGGGATTTTCATGAAGTTTACACATCTGTTTGCTTTACAACATCGCAACGTCAGCATGTTATTAATGATGTTACTAAGGTACATTTTGCACCTCTTAGTGAAGAAGAAATAGACTACTACGTTACTAATTACAAACCCTTTGATAAAGCTGGCGCCTATGGTGTACAAGACTGGTTAGGGTATGCAGCCGTCACACGTTTAGAAGGTTGCTATTATAACGTCATGGGATTGCCATTACCTAAAGTGTATAAATTTTTAAAAGAATTTTAATTGTTTCGCTTTCGCGAAAGCGATAAAAACAACCAACAAAAAAAGCCACTTCTTATGAAGTGGCTTTTCTATATAATTTAAAGTAGTAAACTACTATAAAGAGTCTGTTTCTTAGAACATTTCACGACCAGAGAAGTGGAATGCACTTTCTATAGCAGCGTTCTCATCACTATCACTACCGTGAACAGCGTTTTCACCCATACTCTTTGCAAACATCTTTCTAATAGTACCTTCGGCAGCATCAGCAGGATTTGTAGCACCTATTAAAGTACGGAAATCTGCAACAGCGTTTTCTTTTTCAAGAACTGCAGCTACTATAGGACCACGGCTCATGAATTCTACTAATTCACCATAAAATGGACGCTCACTGTGTACTTCATAAAACGCCTGTGCATCTGCAACAGTCATTTGAGTTTTTTTCAAAGCAACGATTCTAAAACCGCTTGCTGTAATCTTATCAAGTATAGCACCTGTGTGACCGTCTTCAACGCCATCAGGCTTAATCATTGTAAATGTTCTATTAGTAGCCATTTTTATATTTTTTAAAATGCGCTGCAAAAGTAATACTTTGACATAAAATTATACCTCCTAAATAAAAAATAAAACTGTCCTCTAGCTTAATGACCATTATACTTGTTAAAGCCTGAGAAAACTTTACTTTTGTTACCCTATGAATAAAGATCAAATTGAAGGCCTGAAAAAAGAGCTTTCCTCTCCTAGAAATATTGTTATTGTACCACATAAAAATCCAGATGGTGACGCTGTAGGTTCTGTAACTGCGCTTTACGGTTATTTAATCCAGCTAGGTCACAAGGTAACTATGATAAGTCCTAACGATTTTCCTACCTTCTTAAAATGGATGGATTACAGTGATTTATTTGTCAATTACGAACAAGAAAGTAAAAAAGCAGATGCTCTTATCAATGAAGCCGATCTTATTTTTAACCTAGATCACAACGCTTTTCACCGCGCAGGAAATATGGAAACTATTCTTAGCGAGGTAAAATCTACCTTTGTTATGATAGACCATCACCAGCAACCAGATGATTTTGCTACCTATATGTATAGTGACACAGCTATGAGTTCTACCTGCGAGATGATTTATCACTTTCTAGAAATGCTAGGCGACACTGAAAAAATAACTCCTGCCATGGCTACTGCTATGTACACAGGTATATTAACAGATACTGGTAGTTTTAAATACCGTTCTACCACTTCTACTACCCTACGTGTTGCTGCAAATCTGGTAGATAAAGGTGCTAATAGTGAAGGTATAAATCGCAAGATTCATGATGTAAACACACCTTCTAGAATGAAGTTGCTAGGTGTTGCACTTAATAACATGGTTATTTTAGAAAAATACCGCACTGCTTTTATCACTCTTACTCAAAAAGAACTGGATGACAATAACTTTAAAAAAGGTGATACAGAAGGTTTTGTAAACTATGCATTAAGTCTAGACGGTATTGTATTTGCACAAATATTAATCGAGAAAAAAAGCGAGTCTATCATTAAAACATCATTAAGATCTAAGGGGGACTTTGATGTGAATCAACTAGCACGAGATAACTGGGAAGGTGGCGGCCACAAAAATGCAGCCGGTGGTAAATCTGATCTTTCTATGGACGATACAGTGAAAAAATTAATTAGTATCTTGCCCTCTTATGAAAAAGAGCTCCATGAAGTGGTTATATAAAACGGTTTTAGTAGTTGTTATTCTAGTTTCTTTTTACGGTTGTAGTAAAAAAGTAGAACCTAGAAAACCTATTACTAACACGACTAGTTCTACCATACAAGAATCTATTGAAATTAATAAAAAACTATACGCTGCCGAAGAGGAGGCGATAGAAACCATTATTAAGGATTTAGATCAACAGTTTGAGCGCGGTTCAACTGGGTTTTATTACATGTTTACTAAAAAAGATTCTGTAAGCGGTATCCAGCCTAAATTCGGTGATCGAGTTACTTTTGAATATGATGTTACCTCTTTAAATGGAGAGGTTATTTATAATAAAGAAGACCTATCTCCTATCACAAAGAGCCTAGAGCAAGAATATGGTGTTTTTAGAGGTATGAGAGAAGCGTTAAAGTTAATGCAAACCAATGAGGAGATGATCGTATTTTTCCCATCTTATGCAGCTTATGGCTATTATGGAGACCAAAATCTAATAGGACCCAACACACCTTTTAAAAGTCGTGTAAGATTATTAGGTATAAATGTAGAAAACTAAAAGTGGGATAAGTGTTCCGCTTTCGCGAAAGCAAAATCCAAAATAATTTTAAACAAAAAATAAATTAGTAAAATGAAAAAAATCCACGGACTACTTGCAATACTTGCCCTAGTATTTATGGCATCTTCTTGTGAAGACAAATATCCAGACGTTAAGGATGGTGTATATGCCGAAATTCAAACGAATAAAGGAACCATGTTTGCAGAATTGTATTACAAGGATGCTCCTGTGTCTAGTGCTAACTTTGTCGCTCTCGCTGAAGGTAAACACCCATTAGTGAACGATTCTCTTAAAGGTAAACCTTTTTATGATGGTCTTATTTTTCATAGAGTAATTAAAGACTTTATGATACAAGGTGGAGATATCACTGGTACTGGAAGTGGTGATGTAGGTTACAAATTTGATCAAGAAGTAAGCGATTCTTTAAAGCACGATTCTAAAGGTATCCTTTCTATGGCAAATGCTGGACCAGATACTAACGGTAGCCAGTTCTTTATCATGCACAAAGAAAACCCTGGACTGGATATGCGTTATAACGTATTCGGTAAAGTGGTAAAAGGCCTTGAAGTTGTTGATTCTATTGCTACTACTCCAGTAAACGGACAGAAGCCTGTAGAAGATATGATCATGCAAAAAATATCTATAATCCGTAAAGGTAAAGAAGCTAGAAAATGGGATGCTGTTAAAACATTTGAAGACGCATTAAGTGCTGCAAAAGCAAAAAGAGAAGAAGCAGAAAAGATTGCTACCGAAAGAAAAGCTTCTGCACCTGCAAATAAAGCGGCTAAAGCAACTGACCTTGCTGCTCTAAAACTTAAAGCTACTAAATTACCTAATAGCGATGTAATGGTTTATGTAAAGAAAGTAGGAAGCGGTGAAAAACCAGCTGATGGCGTTTCTGTAATGATGGATTATAGTGGTTTCTTTATGGACGGTACTTTATTTGACTCTTCTGTATTAGAGATAGCTCAAAAATATGATAACGTAAACGAGAGAAAAGCACAAATGAATGCTTATGCCCCTATGCCAGTTCAATACAGTTCTTCTGTAGGTATGGTTCAAGGATTTAAAGACGCTATGTTATCTATGAATTACGGTGACGAGATAGTAGCATTTATACCATCTGACCTTGCTTATGGTGAGCGTGGCGCTGGTGGTGTTATACCTCCTAACACTGATCTTGTTTTTGAAATGAAGATCACAAAATAAATCATATAGAACTTAAAGTTCCATATTTAATAGAAAGCGCGTTGTTTTACACAACGCGCTTTTTCATTTAACATATTCTTAAATAAAAACTTATTATACAGTTTCAAGAAGCTCTTTAATAAGTCTTAAATTAGTATCATGAAAAAAATTATCTACACAGACCTTGCTCCTAAGCCTATAGGTCCCTACAATCAGGCTGTATATTACAGTAATGATTTTGAAAAGACATTATACACTAGCGGTCAGATTGCGATAGATCCTGCTACTGGAGAACTTAAAATAGACGACCTTAAAGAAGAGACACATCTAGTAATGAAGCACCTAGAGAGCCTTCTTAAACAGGTAGACATGACTTTTGAAAACGTACTTAAAACAAGTATTTTTTTAAGTGACATGGGCAACTTTGCTACGGTTAATGAAGTTTATGGAAGTTACTTTAAAGAAGAAACAGCTCCTGCTAGAGAAACTGTAGAGGTAGCAAACCTGCCTAAATATGTGAATGTAGAAATTTCACTCATCGCAAAACACGATTTTTAATATGCCTATAGCAAATTCAGAGCTTATCATAAATCCAGATGGTAGCATCTATCACTTAAATCTTAAACCACATCAACTGGCAGACACAGTAATCACAGTAGGTGATCCAGAGCGTGTCAGTGAAGTCTCAAAATACTTTGACGTTATAGAGTTAAAAGTAGGAAAACGCGAGTTTCACACCCATACTGGTGTTTATAAAAACAGACGCATTAGCGTGGTTTCTACCGGTATAGGAACGGATAATATAGACATCGTTTTTAACGAGTTAGATGCGTTAGTAAATGTAGATTTTAAAACTAGAGAAGTAAAAGAAGAGCTTAAATCTCTAGATATCATACGTGTTGGAACTAGTGGAGCGGTGCAAAGTGACATTCCCATAGACAGCTTTTTATTATCACAACGCGGGATAGGTTTTGATAGTTTAATGCACTGGTATGAAAGTGATGGTGGTGATCTCGCTTTTGCGAAAGCGGTTACCCAACAAATTCCACGATCAAAATTACATTCTACCCCTTACATAGTAAACTGCGATGCAGACCTTGCAAAGAAATTTCAGACCGTAGAGATGATTAATGGAAATACCATTACTAATGTAGGATTTTATGGGCCACAAAGTCGTAAAATAAGATTACAACCTGCAGAAAATGATTTGAATCAACACATTGCAGACTTCAATTTTGAAGGACATAAAATAACTAATCTAGAAATGGAAACCGCTGGTATATATGCCATGTCAAAGTTATTAGGTCATAGAGCTGTATCTTTAAATGCTATTCTTGCAAATAGAGCTACTGGTGAGTTTTCTACAAAGCCTAAAGAGTTAGTAGAGAAACTAATTAAATTCACTTTAGATTCTATTGTTACTTAAAACTATTACTGTACAGTAAAGTTATATGTTGTAGTGATCTTACGACTGTTATTTACATTCTCGCTTGAGGTTTCAATTGTGGTAATGATTACTGTTTCCTCGCCTGTAAACGAATCTTGTGGTTTGAAAGTAAAGAATGACATTTCCTCATCTGAGGCATTTAAAGTTTGAATAATTTCACTTGTTTCAAATATGTTAGCCTGTCTCGTTATAGTATGAGTTCTTTGATCTCTCTCAAGACTTAGAAGTTCGTTATGTTCTTCATTTATATTTAAGGTCATATTTCTCTCTACTTGGATATCATCATTGGACTCATCAGAACATGAAATGGTCAAAAAACAAAGGACAATAAGTGGAAAGTACTTTTTCATAGTTTAAGTGAATTGTAGATTGGTTTTTAAATCTACAACATATTAGGAACTTTTAACCTTAATTTGATAAAACAAACTCCTAGAACCTCTTAATTTTAACAGATGGAGAAACATCAAAAATATCCTTACCAGCATAGAGACATCAACTGGTTAAGTTTTAATGACCGCGTGCTACAAGAAGCTGCAGATAAAAGCAACCCTCTTTATGAGCGTCTTAAATTTATCGCTATTTTCTCATCAAATCTAGATGAGTATTTTAGAGTACGAGTTTCTCAAATGCGTCAGCTTAAAAGAGTTGATAAAAGCATTAGAAAAAAACTAGCGTTACGTCCTTCTAAGTTTGTAAAGCAATTACTGGTTAAAGTAAAATCTCAACAAGAAGAGTTAGGTACGATTTTCTTTGATCATATAGTCCCTGAATTAAAGGATAACAACATCCACTTATTAGATCTCAAAACTCTTAAAAACAACCACCTACAGCTAGCCAATGAATATTATAAAACACATCTCAAAAAGATATTACATACCGATATCGTAGAGGCTTCAAAGTCCAGTGATATATTTTTAGAAAACCAACACCTCTATTTGTTAGTAACCTTTCAGGATGAAAAAAAATACGGTATTGTAAATATCCCATCATCAGAAACTAGTCGTTTTATAGAACTTAAAAAAGAAGGTGATCAACATGTTATAACCTTTTTAGATGATATCATAAAAGCTAATATTGAAGATATTTTCCCTGAAAATATAATATCAAATACCTACTCTATTAAACTATCTAGAGATGCAGAATTATATCTAGATCAAGAGATAGATGGAACTCTGGCAGACTTGATTCACAAATCTTTATCGCAACGTGAGGTAGGACAAGCTACTAGATTGCTCTATGATGAGAGCATGCCTAAAGATGTTAGGAAAAACGTAAGAAAAAGTCTAGGCTTAGGTAAAATAGATATGGTAGCTGGCGGTACGTATCATAACTTCCATGACTTCTTTGGTTTCCCTAACCCAACTAAAAACAAAGAGCTACAGGCAGCTCCTTTAAAGACTATAAAGCATAAAGTATTAGAAAAGGAAAGTTCTTACTTTGAAGTAATTGCAAAAAAAGATCAGCTCGTACATTTTCCTTTTATGTCCTTTGATTATGTGCAACGATTTATAGACCAAGCATCACAAGATGAGCAAGTAGAAGAAATAAAAATATCTTTATATCGCGTTGCAAACGAATCTGCGCTTACAGATGCATTATTAAGAGCACTTAAAAACGGTAAAAAAGTAACCGTTTTTGTAGAAGCAAAAGCTAGATTTGACGAAGAAAACAATATCAAATGGGGACGCATATTTGAAAAACACGGCGCTCGTGTTATTTATAGTTATCCACGTATAAAAGTACATAGCAAAGTGCTGCTTATCTTACGTAGAGAAAACGATAAGAAAAAAAGATATGCTTACATAGGTACCGGTAATTTTAATGCCAAAACTTCTAAAAACTATTGTGATCACGGATTATTTACTGCAGATAAAAAAATAACTAAAGACCTTTTAAGAACCTTTAAAGTCTTGCAAGGTGATTTAATTATACCACGTGCCAGTAGCCTGCTTATAAGCCCATTTACTACCAGAAGTACTTTTGAATCATTAATACGTCAAGAAATAGAACATTCTAAAAACGGTAAAGGTGGCTACATCACAGCAAAAATGAATCAGCTAGAAGATCGTGGCATGATTCATCTATTGTACCAGGCCAGTCAGGCTGGTGTACATATACGTCTTATAGTACGAGGATTCTCTAGTCTCGTGCCGCAACTTAAAGGTATAAGTGAAAATATAGAAATCACTTCTATAGTAGACAGATTCCTTGAACATGGTCGTATTTATAAATTTCACAATGCAGGAGATCCTATTATGTATACAGGTAGCGCAGACTGGATGAGTCGTAACCTAGATCGTAGAATAGAAGTGTTAACACCTATCAATGATCCAGATATATATGCAGAGCTCGATGATATTCTAGACCTTCAATTGAGAGATAATGTAAAAGCACGCATACATACGCCACAAGAAAACAACCCAATGGTGCAAGCCAAGGATGGAGAGAAGAAAATTCGCTCACAAGAAGAAATTTATAAATACCTAGAACAAAAGCATAGTTAACGCTTCTGTGCTATATTTGTAAGCTATGGAAAAAAAGATAACCATAAAAATAGGCGGTGTACCAGAGCATTTTAATTTGCCATGGCACCTAGCAATTGAGGATAACGCTTTTGCGAAAGCGGGAATAGATCTACAATGGCAAGACGTACCAGAGGGAACTGGTCGCATGAGCAAACTATTGCGTGAAGAGCAACTAGACGTAGCCTGTATTCTAACCGATGGAATCGTAAAAGATATTATCGCTGGGAATAAGTCGCGTATTTTACAAGTATATGTATCCTCTCCTCTACTATGGGGCGTGCATGCACCTGGTAATATAGAAGCAGATAGAACAGAGCAACTAGAAGATGGTAAAATAGCCATAAGTCGCTATGGAAGCGGCTCTCATTTAATGAGTTATCTACTAGCCAAAAGACATGGTTGGGATACCGAAGACATAGAATTTGAATTAATTAATACACTAGATGGCGCTGTAGAAGCTTTAAGTGCAAATAAAGCGCAACTATTTCTATGGGAACGTTATATGACACAGCCCATAGTAGATCAAGGTGTTTTTAAACGCCTAGAAACTATAGCCACACCATGGCCTAGTTTTGTAATCGCTGCGACAGAAAAATGTATTTCAGAAAAAGAAGAAGCACTTGCAAAAATGCTTCACATCATTAATACCTACACATCAGACTTTAAACACATACCTAGTATAGATCGCACTATAGCATCACATTACGACCTACAAGTAGGTGATGTACAGCAATGGCTGTTACGTACAGAGTTTAGTGATGACCAGTTATGGGAAAGTACCGTAGATAAGATTATAGAAGAATTTACCGCAGTAGGAATTATAGAAAAAAAGGTTGCTCTAGAAGATTTAGTCTACAACCTACCCAAAATAGACGAAGAGGAATAAATAACATAAGTATCTTAGTTGTGCAATGCGAGCTGATTTAATAATAGTAGAAAGCTATATTTTCTACTTGCGCAAACACTAACTTTGCACTGCAATTATAACACATGTCATTTACCCTACTTTCTTCTCCACTACAAGGCTTTACAGAATTTAGATTCCGTAATGCGGTACATAAATACTTTGGTGGTATCGATACTTTTTATGCTCCTTATATCCGGTTTAATAATAAGCCAGTTATAAGTAGTAAATACCAGCGTGACTTGCAGTTAGAAAATAACGAGGTGCCAGATTTGATACCACAGGTTATGACTAACAGTGCAGACGAGTTTCTTATCGCTGTAGAGTACATAAGATCATTAGGTTACAAAGAATTAAATTGGAATCTAGGTTGCCCTTATCCTATGGTGACTAAAAAAGGTATGGGATCTGGACTTATTTGTGATCCAGAAAAGATAGATCATATTCTAGAACGAGTTCATGCAGAGACAGATGTAGTAGTCTCGATGAAAATGAGAATGGGATATTTAGAACCTACAGAAATTTTAGGTACCTTCCCTATTCTAGAAAAATATCCTATTAAGAACATCGCCATCCATGCACGCATAGGTAAACAATTATATAAAGGTGGTGTAGATCTCGAATCGTTTCAAAAATGTCTGGACACCTCAAAACACAAACTGTATTACAACGGTGACATAACTAGTGTAGCCGGTTTTAGAGCGATGCAAAAACAATTTCCTAAAATAGATCACTGGATGATAGGTCGCGGCCTCATAGCCGATCCTTTTTTACCCAGCATGATAAAGGCAGATACTGAAGTATATCCAGAAAATCGTTGGGAGATCTTTAGAGAATTCCATGACACCATATACCAGCAATATGATGACTTTTTACAAGGTCCAACACCTATAAAGATGAAAATGCAAGGTTTTTGGGAATATTGGGCTTTGACATTTCCCAATCCGCAAAAAGCTTTTAAAGCCATTAAAAAAGCAAATAACCCTCGCGCCTATCAACAAGCGGTTAATGATAACCTGAAAACAGTGTCTTAACTTTTATAAGTTTTAGAATAAGAATTCCGCTTTCGCGAAAGCGGAACAAACACAAACCTTAAATTTGCATTCCATAAATATCCATGCAAAAAGATCTACTCCTTTTCACGCCACCTTTTACCCAACTGAATACACCGTATCCAGCAACGGCTTATATAAAAGGATTTTTAAATACTAAAGAGATCACATCATTTCAAATGGATTTAGGAATAGAGGTCATTTTAGAGCTTTTTTCTAAAAAAGGAATGACGCAATTATTTGATTATGCTATAGATAATGGTAATATTCTAAGCGAGAACAGCCAGCGTATTTATGCATTAAAAGATCATTATTTACAACCACTTGATGAAATTATTTCCTTTTTACAGGGAAATAACGACACCTTTGCGAGACAGATATGTCTTGATAATTTCTTACCACAAGCATCTCGTTTTGATCAGGTTGATGATTTAGACTGGGCTTTTGGTAATATGGGATTACAGGACAAGGCAAAACATCTAGCCACTTTATATCTAGAAGACCTTTCTGATTTTATAAAAGAATGTATAGATGACAACTTTGGTTTCAGCCGCTATGCAGAGCGTTTAGGGATGAGTGCCAATAGCTTTGACCAGCTGTACAAAGCGCTACAACAGCCTTTATCATATATAGATAAGATAACCGTTGCTATTTTAGACGCGCAATTAAAAGAAACGCAACCTAAACTAGTCGTAGTTTCCATACCATTTCCTGGTAATTTATACAGTGGTTTAAGATCCTGTCAGCATATTAAAAAACACTTCCCTCATATTAAAATAGCCATGGGTGGTGGTTTTCCTAATACAGAATTAAGATCTTTAAAAGATGCACGTGTTTTTGAATTTGTAGATTTTATATGTCTTGATGACGGTGAGTTACCTCTAGAATTGGTAACTGATTATGTATTAAATCATCCTGCAAAAGCTAGTCAAGAAATTGAATTAAAAAGAACCTTTATTCTTGAAAACGATGTGGTAGTTTATAAAAATAATACCACTCAAGCAGATTATAAACAGTTACAAGTAGGTACATCAGATTACAGTGATTTATTACTAGATAAATATATATCTGTAATAGAAGTAGCAAACCCTATGCACAGTTTATGGAGCGATGGACGCTGGAATAAACTGACGATGGCACATGGTTGTTACTGGGGTAAATGCACGTTTTGTGACATCTCACTAGATTACATAGCGCTTTATGAACCGGTTGCGGCAAACGTTCTTGTAGATCGTATGGAGCAATTAATAGAGCAAACAGGAGAACGTGGCTTTCATTTTGTGGATGAGGCTGCTCCACCAGCTTTAATGAGATCTGTAGCGTTAGAAATTCTTAAAAGAAAACTTACCGTAACCTGGTGGACCAACATACGTTTTGAGAAAAACTTTACTCAAGATCTGTGTCATTTATTAAAAGCATCTGGTTGTATAGCTGTTTCTGGAGGTCTAGAAGTAGCTTCAGATCGATTATTGAAACTTATAGACAAAGGTGTAACTGTAGAACAAGTAGCCCAAGTAACTAAAAATTTTACTGCTTCTGGAATCATGGTTCACTCCTATCTCATGTATGGCTATCCTACACAAACTATTCAAGAAACTGTAGACAGTCTAGAAATGACTAGACAGTTATTTGAATTAGGTATTATTCAAAGTGGTTTCTGGCATCAGTTTGCTCTTACTGCACATAGTCCCGTAGGTATGAATACGCAGGATTATGGAGTAACACCACATTTAAAAGAAATTACGTTTGCAAATAACGATGTGCAATTTGCCGATTCTACCGGTATAGACCACAGTAAATTTAGTGATGGTTTAAAGAAATCGCTATTTAATTACATGCACGGTATCGGTTTTGATCTATCCTTAGAAGAATGGTTTGACTTTAAAATACCTAGTACTTCTATCGCTCCTTTTTATATTGAAGACTGCCTCAATAAAGAAAACTTTAAAGCCATGAAGTCCAATTCTAAAATAGTGTGGTTAGGTACTTTTCCATTAGTAGGTTCTTTTACCAAAGTAAAAAAAGGTATAGAAGTTACTTATCTAGATCTCATATTTCATGATAAATCGACATCTTTTAATATAGAACTGCCAGAAGACCTCGCAAACTGGCTACTAGATCAACTAGAATTATGGGATCCTAGTCTTAAAATACAAACGTTTTCTCAAGTAAAAGCTTCTTATGAAAATTTATTTGATGCCTTTGAGCCTTTCTGGTATGGAGAAGAAATAGAAACTTTGAGAGCCAATGGATTATTAATTTTATAAAATTATAGAGGGCTATTCAAAAAATAAATTAGAAAATAAATCATCATTTAAGTTTAGTGCAAAAAAAAAGAGAAGACTCCTCCTCTCTTTTTTAAGCAGTCTCCACCGCTTTATTTTTAATAAACAACTTGTCTTTATAACTACTTGCTTATTTACTTAAACCGTGTTAAAAGTAGTACATACTTCTAGGTTTAAGAAAAATAAAAACACTTTTAAACGATATTTTTATCGATTAAAAGTTAAATGATTCATTAACAATGTTTTGCAAATACACAAAACATGTATTTTATCGATTAATTATGTCTCTCGACACTATATAGCTGGTACTGAAAGAGTAAAACTAGCTATTTCATTATTACCTGCTAGGTAGCCTTGAGTCTTATTAATCATCTTAACAGTATAGAAGCCTTCGTTAGATAGTTTTTTCCAAGAATCTCCTTCTGTACCACTCCACCATATTCCTTGAGAACCTACTGCAAGAATCTCTTTACCATCTGTTTCTGGAACAAAAATAATGTCACTACTATAACCAGGACCGTTACCGTTGTCCATAAGTTTCCAGCTTTTACCACCATCGCGAGTAATTGCTTTGTTATACATATTATCTTCTTTCTTATTCCAGTCACCACCTATCATAACACCATGTTGTGCATCTATAAAATCTATAGCATAAATACCTGTCATCTCACTACCTGCTATCATAGGTGTAGAATACTCCTCCCAGGTAGAACCTCTATCTGGACTGTGTAAAATACGTGCTGCTGCACCACCAGTTGCAAGCCATACATTATCTTCATAAATAGCGATATTTGAATTACTTGCTGCAAATGCCGCTTCGTCTTTAATAAATTCTGGTAGATAAGTACATTTACATTTTGCCCAAGTCTCACCACCGTCAAATGTCTTTATAACCGACAGACAGTCTTCTGTAGCATCACCAAAGGCTATTCCTTCTTCATCATTCCAGAATTTCATACTATCATAAAAAACACGCTCTTCAAATTCTGTGTAAACTAATTTCACCTCGTCATTTGCTTGAGTGATTTTATAAATTAATGCAGGATTACCAGCACTTAATATATAGGTGTATTGTGGTGTCACCGCGATGGATCTAAATTCTATTTTCTCATCTTCATTTAAAGTAACCCTAGAATTTGTCACCACATTTGTAGCAGCATCTATCCTACCGTACTGCCCATTACTACCAGAGAACCAGTACTCTCCATCTCCATAATCTAGCGCTCTCACACTTATAGAATCATTAGAAACGGTTTCTAACTGCAGTTCTACATCTGTGCGTGTTAAGGTTTTAACTTCTTTAATTTCTTCCTTTTGGGAATCGTTTTTACAGGCTGTGATCGATAAAATCAAAGCCATAAATAGTAATTTTTTCATGTTGTAAAAATAAGTCAGAATTAATAAATAAGGTATTTAAAATTCCGCTTTCGCGAAAGCGAGATAACAATTAAAAATCATTGAAAAAACAGGCCCCTATTCTATAACTTACTGAGGAATAGCTGTACTTTTGCAAAATGAGATTTCACCATAACTTAGTGCAAGCTACTGTAGATGCTTTGCACAATATATTCAACGACGGCAAGTATGCTGACCAAGCTATTCAAAAAATCCTAAAGCGTGATACACGTTGGGGTTCTAGAGATAGAGGATTCATTGCAGAAACTACTTACGACATCGTAAGATACAAGAGATTATACGCTTCTATTGCAAATGTAAATGAGCCATTTAAACAAGAAGACCTATGGAGACTAACTAGTGTCTGGATAGTTTTAAAAGGTTATGATCTTCCTGCATGGGATGAGTATTACAACACACCAGTAAGGCGTATAAGAGGTAAACTGGACGAAGTAAGAAAAAATCGCAAGATGCGTGAGTCTATTCCTGACTGGATGGATGAAATGGGTGTAAAAGAATTAGGTAGTCTATGGGATCAAGAAATTACTGCGCTTAACAAACAAGCGTCTGTAGTATTGAGAGCAAACTCTCTTAAAACTGATGTAGCCTCTCTTAAAGAAAAACTAGTAGGTGAAGAAGTCATGACTACTACTGACGAGCGTTTTCCTGATGCTTTAATTCTTAATGAGCGAGCAAACGTTTTCCGTACAAAATTATTCACTGACGGTTTATTTGAAGTACAAGATGCTGGTTCTCAATTAATAGCATCTTACTTAGATCCTAAACCAGGTGAGCGTATCATGGATGCGTGTGCAGGTGCCGGTGGTAAAACACTTCATCTAGCGGCTATGATGGAGAATAAAGGGCAAATTATCGCTACTGATATCTATCAAAGCAAATTAAATGAACTTAAAAGACGTACACGCCGCGCAGGTGTGCACAACATAGAAACTCGTTTATTAGAATCTACTAAAACCATTAAGAAACTAGCTGGTAAAATGGACGGTCTTCTTATCGATGCGCCATGTAGCGGTCTAGGTGTTTTAAGACGTAATCCAGATGCAAAATGGAAATTACAACCAGAATTTATTGATAAAATTAAAGCGACACAGCAAGAGATTTTACAATCTTATAGCCGTGTGGTAAAATCTGGCGGTACTATGGTGTATGCGACTTGTTCTATTTTCCCTTCAGAAAATGAGGTACAAGTAGACACTTTCTTAAAGTCAGAAGCTGGTGCAGATTTTGAGCTAGAAGACTCTCAAACACTTTATGCACATAGAGACGGTTTTGACGGATTCTTTATGGCTAGAATGAAAAAGAAATAAATTATTTTACTGTAGAGGACAGTTATCCCCTTATACTATTACCGTACAGAATTTTTATATATGAAAAACTTTACCCTATTATTACTATTACTATCTGCAGTGGGTTTTGCACAAATACCTGCAGGTTATTACAATAGCGCTAGTGGCCTTACCGGCTATCCATTAAAGTCTGAGTTGCGCAACATTATAGAAAATGGTCATACAGATCAAGGTTACAGTGCACTTTTTAATTTATACGACACGTCTGATAACGATACCTATTATCCTAATCAAGGAGAAGGTATAACTGACCAGACTACTACCATAGTAGATATGTATTCTGAAAATCCTACAGGGACAGATCCTTATAACTTTACTTTTACCGATAGATGTGGTAATGTAAGTAGTAATGAAGGTTTTTGTTATAATCGTGAACACGTTTTCCCACAAGGTAGATTTAATAGTAGAACCCCTATGCGTACCGATGCCCATCATGTAATACCTACAGATGGTCAGGTAAATGGTCGTAGAAGCAGCTTTCCTTTTGGAGAGGTGAACAGTCCAACCTTTACATCTCGTAATGGTAGTAAGGTAGGTCCTAATACAACTGCTGGTTTTTCCACTACTGTATTTGAACCTATAGACGAGTTTAAAGGAGACATCGCTAGAATGTTGCTTTATTTTGCTACTAGATATGAAAATGAATACGATGATAGTACTTGGGACAGCCCTACAGCATTAAACGATCCTAGAGATGGTTCTCAAGGTCAGTATTATGAGCAGTGGTACGTAGATCTTTTACTTTCATGGCACAATGCAGATCCTGTAAGTCAGAAAGAAATAGACCGTAATAATGATATTTATGTATATCAAGGAAATAGAAATCCATACGTAGATAATCCGCAGTATGTTAATATGATATGGACTACTACAGCTAGTAATGAAGACGTACTTTTATCTAACATCTCTATATATCCTAACCCATCTACCGGTACATTTTATATTAAAGATGCAGGAATAGCTATTGAAAACATATCTATTTTTGATATTTCTGGAAGACAGTTAAAACTACAACTAGACAACAACCAGTTCAGAATCAATTCTACTGGAATATTTATAGTTCGCTTAAGAAACGGTGATCAATCTAAGTCATTTAAAGTAATTGTGAATTAATACTTATTGAAGAAACAAGATTTTAAAGCCGCTGTAATAAGCGGCTTTTTTTATGGATTGCTTTTGATCTCGCTTTCGCGAAAGCGGAATTTCAACTTACCCTATTCTATTAAAATGTATTTTAGCGACTTTAATAAATTTAATGAGCCTGGTACAACGTTTTACATTTTTAATCTTCTGTATTTCCTGCTTTTCAACTACGGCACAAAAATATTCTTATGGTGGAGAAATCGCTTTGGGTCAAAGCCTGCCTTCTAATAAAGAGTTCCCTAATCGCGCTTTACAATCTCAACTTTGGTTTCATGTTTCACAACAGAAAAACCATCCTGAAATTAAGTGGCATCAAAAATTACAGTTTCCAGAAACAGGGATAAGCTTAGGTTATTCTAATTATGGAAATAATAAAATTCTAGGTGGCTCCTACTCCATTTTGCCTTTTATAAAATTTAAGAGCTTTAATAATAACAGATTAAAAACCTATTTAGGTCTAGGGGCTTCTTACTTTACAAAGAAATATGATGCCGTAGATAATCCTTTAAATCATGCCATAAGTACTGATGTAACTTGGACATTTAGAGCTCAACTTAATTATCAATTACTTAAAACTGAAAAATGGAATTACAGCACAGGTTTAAGTGTCGTGCATCATTCTAACGGTCATACCAGATTACCCAATAATGGATTTAATTCCTTCTTAGTATCCATAAATGCTACTTACCTACCTAAAGAAGATGTCTTACATCTAGAATCCACTACTTCATCACGTATAAAAACATCTTATCTATCAGTTTACCAAGGTACAGGACTTCAAGTTTTCAGTGATCTTCCTTATTTTAATCGTAAGAAAGAAGTCTATACAGTAGGTGCTGAATACGGTAAAACGTATAACAGAAATTGGAAACTAGGAATAGGAGCTTTTTACAGATTCTACCAGCATTATCACGATTACATAAATGATAATGAATATCTAGTACGAGAAAATCAGCGGTTTTCTGATATAAATGGAAAAGCTTTTTCTAATGCAACTAACATAGGCGTTTATCTTAAAGGAGAATTATTATTAAACTATATAGGCATAGAACTAGCTATAGGTGCAAATCTTTATAAACCAGCTTATAAAATAGATTATTCTATAAATGAAGGTTGGGATAATCCACCAAGAGAATTTCCTGATGGATGGCAATTTGCCGATCTAGATACGAGATACAAAATGAGGCATCTTATCAATTCTCGTGTAGGTATCAATTATTATCCATTAGGAACCAATGATTTTAAAAATCATAATTTCTATATAGGCGCACATATTAATGCCAACTATGGTCAGGCAGATTTTACCGAATTGCGATTGGGGTATGTTTACGAATTTATCAGATAAAATTAATATCATAAAATTGTAAATAAGTCCGTTAATAAATACGTTTTCGCGCAAGCGGAAGAGCTACAATTATCATACTAAAAAAGTATCTTTGCAGCAGCCCAAAAAAGCGCTCAAATGATCCATTTTTACGGAAATCCGTCCAAGTCAGTTTACGCAGTTCAAACCCAAGCACCGATCTCTGCAGAAGATGATCTTAAATTACAATGGCTTTTTGCCGATGCTCCTAAACTAGATGCCAGTACTTTATCTGGTCATTTCACAGGACCTCGTGCGACTACCATTACTCCATGGTCTACAAATGCTGTAGAAATTACCCAAAACATGGAAATTAAGGGTATTTTACGTATTGAAGAATTTCACAAATGTGAAGAAGATTCTTCTTATGATAAAATGTTACTTCAAAAATTTGATGGACTAGACCAGTCTCAATATGATGTAAATGTACAAGCACAAGGTGTTCTAGAAATAGATGACATTGCTGCGTATAATATGCAAGAAGGACTCTCATTAAGCGACGATGAAATCGATTATCTAATAGCTCTTTCAGAAAAACTAGATCGTAAATTAACTGACAGTGAGGTATTTGGTTTCTCACAAGTAAATTCTGAGCACTGTCGTCATAAAATATTCAACGGTACTTTTATTATCGATGGTGAGGAGATGCCTACTTCCTTATTTAAATTAATTAAGGAAACTTCAAAACAAAACCCTAACGATATAGTAAGTGCTTATTCTGATAACGTAGCATTTGTAGAAGGTCCTAAGGCAGAGCAATTTGCCCCTAAAACAGCAAACAAGCCAGATGTCTATCAGACGAGTTTATTCGATTCTGTAATATCTCTTAAGGCAGAAACTCACAACTTCCCTACTACCGTAGAGCCATTTAATGGTGCTGCAACAGGATCTGGTGGAGAAATACGTGATAGACTTGCAGGTGGACAGGGTTCTCTACCTCTAGCAGGTACAGCAGTTTACATGACTAGTTACTCTAGATTAAATGAAGAACGCCCATGGGAAAATGGTTTTGACGCACGTAAGTGGTTGTATCAGACACCTATGGATATTCTTATCAAAGCATCCAACGGTGCGAGTGATTTTGGAAATAAATTTGGACAGCCATTAATCACAGGATCTGTATTGACATTTGAGCACCAAGAAGGTGATCAAAATCTAGGTTTTGATAAAGTGATCATGCAAGCTGGTGGTATAGGTTATGGAAAAAAAGAACAAGCTTTAAAGAAAACTCCAGACGCTGGCGATGACATCATCGTTATGGGTGGAGATAATTATAGAATAGGAATGGGTGGTGCTGCCGTAAGTAGTGCAGACACTGGCGCACTAGACTCTGGTCTAGAATTAAATGCCGTGCAACGTTCTAATCCAGAAATGCAAAAACGTGCTGCAAATGCCATACGTGGACTAGTAGAAAGTGAGCACAACCCTATAAAATCTATTCATGATCATGGTGCAGGTGGACACTTAAACTGCCTGTCAGAACTGGTAGAAGAAACTGGTGGTATTATCGATACCGATAAACTTCCTTCTGGAGACCCTACTCTATCTCGTAAAGAGTTGATAGGTAACGAGTCACAAGAACGTATGGGACTAGTTATGGATGCAAAAGACACTCCTATCCTAGAAGAAATAGCAGCTCGTGAGCGCTCACCATTATATAAAGTCGGTAAAGTAACTGGCGATAATAAATTCACATTCAGCGAGAAAGATGGACGCAGTCCTATGGATCTTGCTCTAGAAGACATGTTCGGTTCTAGTCCTAAAACTATCATGGACGATAAAACCATAGAACGCAAGTATGCCGCCGTTACTTATAACGCAAGTGAGATTAAAAAATACATTTCTCAGGTATTACAGCTAGAAGCCGTAGCCTGTAAAGACTGGTTAACAAATAAAGTAGATCGATGCGTTACTGGTCGCGTTGCAAAACAACAGACCTGTGGCGAGTTACAACTACCGTTAAACAACGTAGGTGTAATGGCCATGGATTATAACGGTAAAAATGGAGTAGCAACCACTATCGGTCACGCTCCTGTTGCTGCATTAATAGATGCAGAGGCTGGTTCTCGCAACGCTATTGCAGAGTCGCTAACTAACCTCGTTTTTGCTCCTTTAGAAAAAGGACTTAAAGGTGTTAGTTTAAGTGCCAACTGGATGTGGCCTTGCAATAACCCTGGAGAAGACGCTCGTTTATACGCTGCTGTAGAAGCGGTAAGTAAATTTGCCATAGACCTAGGCATCAATATTCCTACAGGTAAAGACAGTCTTTCTATGAAACAAAAATATCCAGATATGGATGTTCTTGCACCTGGAACGGTGATTATAAGTACTGTAGGTTCTTGCGATAACATCAGTAATATAGTAGAGCCTGTTTTACAGCGCAACACCTCAGCGCCTATTTATTACATTAATTTGAGTGGTGACGACCATAAATTAGGTGGTTCTAGCTTTGCTCAAACTCAAAATAAAATAGGTTCAGAGTGCCCAGATATTGTTGATAGTTTCGCTTTCGCGAAAGCGTGGACAACCATCCAAAATCTAATAAAAGAAGGAAAAGTACTTGCAGGACATGATATTGCTAGTGGTGGACTTATTACTAGTTTATTAGAAATGTGTTTCCCTTCTCAAAATGTGGGAATGGACATTGATCTAGAAAACGTAAATGAAGATCTTGTAAAAGTATTATTTGCAGAAAATGCAGGTGTTATCTTACAAGTAACAGACACCTCTGTAGAAAGCGCCTTACTAGCCGCAGATGTTGAATACTATCACCTAGGTGAAGCTACAGATCAACCATTTTTAACGATTAATGACTTAGAACTAGATATCAATGCATTGAGAGATGAGTGGTATCAAACTTCTCACTTATTAGATAGAAAACAATCTTTTAATGGTAAAGCAGACGAGCGTTTTGCAAACTATAAAAACCAGCCGTTAGAATTTAAATTCCCTACACATTTCACAGGTGAATTACCAGAATTACCTCAAAAACGAGTAAAAGCTGCTGTAATACGTGAAAAAGGAAGTAATTCTGAAAGAGAAATGGCACGTGCCATGTACCTAGCAGGATTTGAAGTTGTAGACGTACACATGACAGACCTCATCGCTGGTCGTGAAACGCTAGAAGATGTTCAATTTATAGCCGCAGTAGGTGGATTCTCTAACAGTGATGTACTAGGAAGTGCCAAAGGTTGGGCTGGAGCATTCTTATATAATGAAAAAGCAAATACGGCTTTAAAGAACTTCTTTGCAAGACCAGACACCATGAGTATAGGTGTTTGTAACGGTTGCCAGCTATTTGTAGAATTAGGATTAATTAACCCAAATCACGATGTAAAGCCAAAGATGTTACATAATGATTCTGGTAAGTTTGAGTGTAACTTTACAAGTGTAGAGATTGCCAAAAACAATTCTATCATGCTACAATCTCTAGAAGGTAGCAAACTAGGAATATGGGCAGCACACGGAGAAGGTAAATTCCAGTTACCTAAAGACCGCAGCGATTACCAAATCCCTGCAACCTATGCTTATGAAGGTTATCCAGCAAACCCTAATGGATCTGACTATAACGCAGCAATGTTGAATAGTGAAGATGGACGTCACCTAGTCATGATGCCACACCTAGAGCGATCTACATTCTCATGGAACTGGGCACACTACCCTACTGACCGCAAGAACGACGAAGTAACACCATGGTTAGAAGCATTTGTAAATGCTCGTGTTTGGTTAGGTAAAAAGTAATATTTTAAGCTTTTTGAGAAACGGATAAGTCGCTTTTAAGTAAGGGCTTATCCGTTTTTCTTTTTAGATAAAGAGTATATTTGGGTTGATTTAACTAGTTGACAAATATTTATGAATGAACAACAAAGAACAAGCATAGAAGCCTTAATATTAGTTAATGACTTGTCTTTGTCTAGTCAAAAAGCAATTCTTACTGAATTAAATTCCCTTCTTACAGAATGCACACAAGATTTATATGATAATAGAATAAAATTTGAGGATGCAGGACTTTGTGAAAAATTGCTATTTCAAATAATATTTCATAATGAGACACTTTTAAGCCTTACAAATGGGAAATTAATTAAAATTCAAGATAAGAAACTAAAAATCAATGACCTAACTACAGTTTACTCTATTGCAAGACTTCAAATTGAAACATTCATTAATCTATCCTACATATTTTTTATTGACTCTGAATATTCTAAAGAAATAAGAGCATATGTATACAAAATACAAGGATTGAGGAAACAAATTGAGCTCACTAAAAAGCATCCAAAAGATTTTGATCCAATTAAAAAAATGAGGAATGAACTGGCTGAAGAATTATGGAAAATTCGAAAGTTGGATGAATTCAAAAGAGTTCCTTTTTCTAAAAGAAAAAGATTTATAAATCCATCATTGGCAAGATTAATTAAATTGTACGAAATATATCCATTAATAAAAATTGGTAACTTATCAAGAACTCATTCTTTGTATTCAAATCATATTCACTCGGAATACATAAGCATTCGTCAATTAAAATCTGCGATAGATGATAATTCTCAATACGAAAGTTCATTTTCGACTGTGATATTATTATGCTCAAGAATTACATCTTTAGTTATCACCAATATGGTTGAACAATATGAATTAAATAATTATTCATTTGCTAAAGCACCTTTGAAGCTAAAAAAAGTAATTGAATCAATAAATAAATTGTCGAGTGAATTAAAATAAATAATTGTGGGTAACAAAGAAAGTAGTTGAAAACAACGCAACCTCTTTTTAATTGTATACACTCATATCTAGGCCAATAGAATCGATTTATTAATTCTAGAGTCTTTTTTAATTTTCTAGTATCGATAAATTTGAAATTATAGCGCTACTTATATGTATGTTAATTTCTGTAACTTTACTTCTTTAAAGAACTACCTAAAGGGTCTACATGCACCGGCTAAAACGACTCACTCACCTTGTGCTATTGCCGTTAAATACCATTACAAAACAAAATGGAAAATCTAATTAATTACATACAATCGAGAGTTCTTTTAACTCAAAAAGATATTGATTTAATCAAAAAATATTTTGTTTCAGAAGAAGTCTCAGCTAAAACTAATCTATTAGAGGCAGGAAAAGTGGAACGGTATATCTATTTCTTAGAGACCAGACTTTTTAAAGGTTACATATTCCATTATTTTTTTTCGAGAAATCAGATACGTGTTCCGCTTTCGCGAAAGCGGACTCCTCAACCAACTAGTTCAAATGCAACTTATTCTTTTCTTTTCTCAACGCCTGCTCTAGACCTAAAAATGCAGGGTGGCCATGCTTCTCTGACCAGAAGCCATCGAGTACATCTTTAGAAAGGCATTTGTAGACCACAACGCCTTTAAAAACTTCCTGTTCCTCATTTTGGTAATTGAAATTGATCACTAGAATATTATCTTTAAAGAAGCCAGTTCCTTTTTGTAGCTGGTTGCCGCTAATAATCCATGAGGCGATAATTCTCTTATGTTGATCCAGCGATAATTCTAAGATCCCTTCATACCTGCTTTGAGAAACATCTTGATTGTGTCCTTTTATATTATAAATACCTACCAGGTCTTCTACGTTCATATAATTTTAGTTCAAATAACCGCGATAAATTATTAAATGTATGAAAGAAAGGTGTGGAAAATCTAATTAATTGCTCTCAAATAGGCTATTAAATGATCTTATTTTACACGATGTAAGATTAAGTCATTGTTATTAAAATCTGCAGGGCGTTCTATTGTTCCTGAAAAATTAATAGCAATATGCATTTCATCTTTAGAGTTCATCTCAAATATTCCTAATAAACGCGCTAATTCGCTATCTGTAGATAAATCAGTAAAAATTAAATCGATAGTCATAGGATACTGTGTTCTATCTACCACATAAGTCGATTTTGCTGTCATCCCTTCAAGACTAAAGGATTTTCCTCCCATAATTTGTCCTCCTAGTTCGAAAGTAACATATCCATCTGGAGTAAAATCAAAATAACCTACCTCTCCTTTATCTGTTCCTTTCCATTTACCTACAAGAACATCTTCTCCGGTAATTGTAAATGAATTTAACAACAGAAATGTAACTACTACTAAACTTAATTTTTGAAAAAACTTCATATTAACTAGATTTTTAATAATGTCAATATTATAAAAAATTGAAGTCAAATTATATAAAACTGATACAAAACTACTCTCAAAAGATGATAAATACCCTTTTCAGGGTATATTTCAAATAATGTCCAACTCCTATCACCTTACATAAGATAATAGAAAAAATTGCCTATTTAACCACTACCTTTGCGACCTTATGTAACGATAATGGCAAAAAAAGGTGAAGAAAAACAAATAACAAAATAGACGGGAGTCAAGAATCAAGAGATTAGATTCTAGATATGATAAGAAAGAATATGGAGCATAGATTATAGACTAGTTTATTTTTGAAAAATCGTCTAGAAGGAATATTTGTATGATTTGTGATCTAGTCATTTTTTAGAGAGTGTAAATTGAACTCACTCATCTTGTGCTATTGCCATTAAATACAAAACAAAATGGAAAATCTAATTAATTACATACAATCGAGAGTTCTTTTAACTCAAAAAGATATTGATCTAATCAAAAAATATTTTGTTTCAGAAGAAGTCTCAGCTAAAACTAATCTATTAAAGGCAGGAAAAGTGGAACGGTATATTTATTTCTTAGACACCGGAATTGTAAAAGGATATCAAAATATTGACGGAAAGCTAGTTGTGCAGCATCTTGTAGCAGAACAAGATCTTTTCACCTCTTTAGATAGTTTTATGACAGAAACACCGTCATTAGATTATTATGAAACTATTACCGAGTCCAGAGTCTTAAAAATATCGAAACCTGATTTTGATATTTTACAAAAGGAAACAAATTTTTGGGCAATCTTTGTCAAAGAAGTAACCAACGAACATTTAAGTTGCAAATTAGAACGTGTTAAAGATTTTCAAACCTTAACTGGTAAAGAACGTTATCTAAAATTTGTAAATCAGTTTCCTAAATTAGCTTTGAATGTATCTATTGATAATATCGCTTCTTTTCTAGGAATGGAACCTCAATCTTTAAGCCGTATTAGAAAACAAATCACTTTCTAACAAATGTTATTTTTAATCTCATGAGAGGTATTGAAATTTGTTTAAACAAAATTCAAGAATTATGAGCGAAGAAATTTCATTAGTAACTGGTGGAAATGGACATTTAGGAAACAACCTAATTAGACTTTTACTTTCCGAAAACCAAAAAGTAAGAACTACTGTAAGAAACATAAATAACACTGACCCTTTTAATGGGTTAGACTGTGAAGTGGTACAGGCAGATCTTATGGATAGAACATCACTTAAAAAAGCATTTCAAGGAGTTACCAACTTATACGCAGTAGCTGCTAACTTTAGTATGTGGGCTAAGAATCCAAAAGAGGAAATTTATAATAACAACATGCAAGGAACACAAAATGTGTTTCAAATGGCAAAAGAATGTGGTGTTAAAAACATTGTTTATGTAAGTTCAGTAGCTAGCTTGGATTTTACAAAATTACCAGCAAATGTGGACAATGGATATAACAAAGACAGAAGAAACTGGTATTACAACTCTAAAAATGATTCAGATAAATTAGCATTAGAATTGAGTGAAAAATACGGAATCAGAACCGTTGTAATTTTGCCTTCTGCTATGATAGGAAGTGAAGCTCATAAATTAAGTTATAGTAATAATTTAGTACACCAAGCTTTAAATGGAGAGATTCCTGTGGATACAAACATGACTTTAAATTGGGTGGATGTAAAAGACGTTGCTTTTGGTGCTTATCAAGCAATGCAAAAAGGTAGAAATAGAGAACGTTATATTTTATCCAACGAACATCACACTACGATGCAAGAAACAGTAAAAATAGCATCAGAATTATACCCTGAACTAAAACTAAAAACACCTAAAAAAGTACCAAAATGTCTACTGTATTCTGTTGCTGGATTAATGGAATTTAGCAGTAAGTTGACAGGAAAAGAACCTTTACTAATGAGACATTACGTAGATATGTTTTATGGCTTAAAACAAGATTATGATATTAGTAAATCTAGAAAAGAATTAGGTTACAACCCAAAATCATCAAGAGAAGCTTTGGAAGATGCTTTGAAATATTTGAAAACCGATTGGAAATAAAGTTAGGAATGTAATTATCACAGAGACTTCTGGTATGGTTTTAATTATCTATTAGGTTGTGATAAAATAACCGGATTACGCTTTCGCGAAAGCGAAATTATAAACACAAAAAAAAACCACTGCTCTCACAGTGGTTTTTTCTATTACTGATGTGCAATCATTATTTTAAAATACTGATTCCTTTTGCATTGACGAATTCTTTAATACCGAATCCTCCGTGTTCTCTACCGAAACCTGAATTTTTTACTCCACCGAATGGCATATCAACTTGAGCGATACCGAATGAATTGATAAACACCATACCGGTGTCAAAGTGATTTTGAGCTAACTCTATTGCTTTATCTTCATCTTTACTGAATATTCCGCCACCTAGTCCAAAACGACTGTCATTTGCTATGCGCATGGCATCATCTTGGTCTTTTGCTTTGATTAATGAAGCTACAGGTCCAAATAGCTCGTCATCATAAGCTGGTTGTCCTGGTTTTACATTTCCTAAAACTGTAGATGGGTAATAATATCCATCACCTTCAGGTATTTCACCACCGCACAATACCTCAGCGCCGTTTTCTATACTTTCTTTAACTTGATTGTGAATTTTCTCTCTCAAGTCTTTTCTAGCCATAGGACCTAACTGCGTGTTCTCGTCTGTTGGATCACCTAACTTTATATTATTCATGCTTTCTACAAAGCCTTTTTTAAACTGATCATACACAGCATCTACTACAATAAATCTTTTTGCAGCAACACAGGTTTCTCCGTTGTTATAGATACGACCTTCTGTACATGTTTTAATAGCTAGCTCTACGTCTGCATCTTCTAGTACGATATAGGCATCGTTACTACCTAACTCTAATACGGTCTTCTTAATATTTTTACCAGCTTGCTCCCCTATTTTACGACCAGCACCTGCACTACCAGTGAAGGTCACACCTCTCACTAGATCATGCTCAATTATTTTTTCACTTACATCATGATCAATAATTAGTACGGAAAATAAATCTTTAGGTAATCCTGCTTCTTCATAAATCTCTTTCAGTTTCAATGCACTACCAGTAACATTTGCTGCATGCTTAAGTAGTATACCATTACCTGCCATTAAATTAACGATAGAATATCTCACAACTTGATAGGCTGGAAAATTCCAAGGTTGTATACCATATATAACGCCTAGAGGTGAGTAAGAAACAATTCCTTTACCACCGCCGGCAAGTTCCTTTTCTTCATCTGCAAGTTCTTCTGCTCCTGTTGCTGCGGTATATTCACAAATTGCTGCACATAGATCTAACTCATCATTTCCATGGGCTATAATCTTACCCATTTCTTCGGTCATTAATTGTGCAAACTCTTCTTTTTGTTCTTTGAATTTTTCTCCTATGTTCTGAATAATTTTACCTCTTTCTTCTATAGGAGTGGCTTTCCACTTAGTAAAAGCATCATGACATTTTTCCACAGCTTTTAAAGTCTGTTCTTCTGTCATTAATTCATATGTTTTAATCTCTTTTCCTGTTGCTGGGTTTATTGTTGTTACGTTAGTACTCATGTTGTTTTTTATTTAAAGGTATGGGTGGAATTGCGGTAATAGCGTTAATAAAAAATCAAGACTTCTTATTATAGTCTTTAATTAACAAGCTATTAAAAGACTATTAACAAAGGTGATGTGAATCGTTAATGGTTTTAATATTTCATCCTGTATAATCATGGACAATTAGGACGCAACCATTACAATGAGTTTTATACTATAAGATGTAACCTAAATTATAAGCTATGAAAAACCTCAAAAAAATTATCATTTTATTCATAACTGCATTAAGTATCGTTTCCTGTACTTATGAAGATTATGACGACTCCATATCAAAAGATTTAATAGCAGTAGACTCTGAATTATATGAATTGCTAACAGATGTTGCCAGTGATCCTGAAACTGATGAGGATACGATCTCTTGTATACAGGTTATTTATCCTATCAATATATTTACCTACGATTCCAACGATATTGAAATCGCTAATACCTTTATTATAGGAAATCAAGCCTTCCGTGATTTTTTAGATGTTCTACCTAGTACTAACTCTATAAGTATAAGCTACCCTATCGCTGCTACATTAACAGATGGAAGCTCTATAGACATAACCACTAACGAGCAATTAAAAGAAAGTATAGATAATTGTATTGAAGAAGAGTTAGAACTTATACGTTACTGTCAGGGCTTATTAGATGAATGTGTTTGGGAAGTAGGATATTCTAAAACCTCTTCTAACGACTACCTAGGCGGCTCATTCTTTGTAGATAATGGAGTGATGAACTTTAGTTACTACTCTGAAACCGCTACAGGGTCATGGACATCTATCATGATAGAAAGTCAATTACACGTAAACATAAGCTTAAATGGCGATGTGGATACAGAAACACAATTAAACCGCAACTGGAAAGCTGAAATTCTAGATTCAGATTCCATGAGGCTTACTGACGGACTGGATGAACTGATTATACACAAATACTGTAACGTACCTAATGATGATTGTTATGACTTTAATTTTACAGCGTGTGAAGATGTTGCTACACCAGGTTTTACAGAATTGACTTTGAGTGAATACGATAACTGTATCTATGAAATTTTACAAGAAGACGATAACTTAATAGATATTACCTACTACAGTTCTGAGGCAGATGCTGATATGGAAACCAACCCAATAGATAGTACTGTTCCTTTTATGAACAGTATAGAAACAGAAATATTCTATGTAAGAGTTTATGATACTGTAGAAAACACCTTTTATGTTGTAGAAATAAGTGTTACTGTAGAAACCTGTCCTTAATTAAATTAAAACGTAAACGATTATTAGCATGCTCGGTCTACAGACTGAGCATGCTTTTTTATTAATTTAAAATCTGCTTTAATTCTTTGCGGTATTTACTAGCACTCTTACCAGTTATCTCTTTAAATATTTTATTAAAGTGCGAGAAGTTATTAAAACCACATTCAAAACAAATATCAGTTATACTCATTTGAGATTCAGATAATAACTTTGTGGCGTGCACTACTCTATATTCATTTACTATTTTAGTAAAGGTCTTACCAGATGTCTTTTTAAAGTACCTACAGAAAGCAGGAACTGTCATGCTTACCTTACTTGCTATTTCTTCTAGAGGTATTTGCTCTTTATAATTCTGATTGATGTATTTATATATTACTTCTGTCTTAGAATTGTCTTGTAGTTCTGTTTCAAAAGTGAAGGTTTCTGCATTTAATATTTCATAATCATCAGTAGTAGCGAGATCATGTAAGATTTTCAATAACAGAATAGTTCTTTCAAAACCATGAACCTCGTTTAAATCGTGTATTTGAGATCCTAATCGTTCTATTGTTTCCTTTTTAAATAGCAACCCATTCTTTGCACGTTCAAATAATTGTTTAATTGGCATCATTTCTGGCACGGTGAAAAAACCTTCTCCTAGAAAATCAGGAAGAAACTGCACCAGTAATTCAGATCCATGATTAGGTCTGTCTGTATAACCTATATGTGGCAACATAGAGCCTATAAGTAATAACTGGCTGTCATTATAATAGGACATATGGTTTCCTATATGTCGTTTTCCTTTTCCCTCGTTTACATAAACCAGCTCTATCTCTGGATGAAAATGCCAGAAAGGCTTGTTCTCACCTCTTTCTGTTGTACTTTTTTGTACAAACACAGAACCACCGAATTCTGGTTGTATTTTTTTTAAGGTAGCTTTCTTATATAACATGTAAAATCTAGATTAAAACGATCAATTATACCACTGCAAATATCGTTTTTTAATTTTATAATTATGTTATATTCACACTATAACGTTATAGTTGTTTTCATAAAGTTAATATAGTATACAATTAGGACAAAAATGTTGTTTTCTAAACCTTACTCCTGCTCTAAATTTGTCATGTAAATCATCAGTAAATAATTAAAAGATGAAAGCAATGAAAAACCTATTATTTATAGCACTTATGTTAACCGCGTTAACAGGCTATGCAACAGACGTAACATCTATCGTACCACCTAAAAGTGTTACTGTAGTACAATTTGACAACGTAAAGAAAGGTCATCAATTAACTATTAAGGATACAGAAAACGTTACTTTATATAATGAGACTATTAAGTCTACTGGTAACTATACAAAACAATTTGACTTAACTACTCTAGAAAATGGTAGTTATACTATTGAATTAAATAAAGATAGTGAGGTATTAACTCGATCTTTTAATGTAGAAAACGGAATTGTAAACCTGTCTACAGAAATGACATTTTACAAGCCTGTAGCAACTAAAAGAAATAATCAATTATTTGTTTCTCAATTAAGCTCTAATGACGAAGTTCTTGATGTATTGATTTACTATAATAATGAATTAGTGCATAAAGAAGCTATTTCGGACTCATCTGATCTAAAACGTGTATTTCAATTATCTCCAGACAAAAAAGGTGAATACTTTATTATAATGAAATCTGCTGGGAAATCATTTTATAAGACATTTACTTTATAGGAAATAATAAAAATTTTAGGTGAAGGCTACTTTTTTAAGTAGCCTTTTTTTATGCCTATATTTTTGAGTTTAAAATTTATTACCACCTTATAGAGTAATTACCTAGTTCATATAGAAAATAAGTAATAGTTTACTGTACCTTCTTTATTCACTGAGCATCTATTTGTATTTAACACCTCTCTTTCCCGCCTTCTTTTCTTCTCGACTCTTTTCTCTAATTAATCTAGTAAATGAGCTAGCTCTTTTAGCTATATAGATAATAGTTCATCTTTCACTTTATCCACCTTCCTTATTTCTCCATTATTAAATAGAAACACACCTTAATCTTACCGTAAATAATTAAGATTTTTTCTAAGAAAATAATGAATAAAACTATCAATTTAAACATTAAAAAAAATGGATTTCAGCCCCTTAATTACACTATATTCACACTATAACGTTATAGATGTTTTAATAAAGTTAATATAGCATATAATTAGATCAAATACGATGTTTTCTAAACTTGCATACTGTTCTACATTTGTCATGTAAATCATCATTAAAATATTAACAAGATGAAAGCAATGAAAAACCTATTATTTATAGCACTTATGTTAACCGTGTTAACAGGCTATGCAGCAAACGCAACATCTATCGTACCACCTAAAAGTGTTACTGTAGTACAATTTAACGACGTGAAAAAAGGACATCAACTGACTATTAAAGATGCAGCTGATATTACTTTATATAGTGAGAAGATTAAAGAAAACGGTAATTATACACAACAGTTTGATTTAACAACTTTAGAAAACGGTACTTATAGTATTGAATTAAATAAAGACTGTGAGATCCTTACTAAATCTTTTAATGTAACAAATGGTATTGTAAAATTCTCTGTAGAAAACACTTTTTATAAGCCTGTAGCAGTTGCTAGAGAAAATCAATTATTTATCTCTCAACTAGCCTCTAATGACGAAGTCCTTGATGTAAACATATATTACAACGATGAGTTGATACATCAAGAAGCGATTTCTAACTCTTCTAATTTAAAGCGTATATTTCAATTATCTCCAGATAAAAAAGGAGATTACTTTATCATAATGAAATCTGCAGGAAATACTTTTTATAAGTCATTTACTTTATAAGAACACATTATCCATTTAAAAAAGGCTACTTGTAATGAGTAGCCTTTTTTGTGCCCTATTTTCTGTGATAACTATTTATTACATTTACCCTAAATAGAATTCATATTTTAAGTAAAGGACAAAAATTAATTAATATCATTCTCCTCATTCTAGCAGGAGAAGCTAACTTTATACTTCCTTTTGTACTAGCACGTATTTTTAGACCTACCGTCTTAGATGTTTTTGAACTCACTAACCTAGAACTAGGAGCCTGTTTCTCTATATACGGTATAGTAGCATTTGTATCCTATCTTATAGGTGGTAGCCTTGCAGATAAGTACCAGCCGCGTTATCTCATGGCTATTTCTTTACTCCTTACCTCACTAGGCGGTATTTATATGTCTACTTATCCTTCCTATTTAGGACTCAGCATTCTTTATGGATATTGGGGATTTACCACTATATTTTTATTCTGGGCAGCTATGATTAAAGCAACTAGAGTCTGGGGTGGTACATCTAGACAAGGACTAGCTTTTGGACTGTTAGATGGCGGTCGTGGTTTAGTCTCCTTTGCATTCGGCTGGCTAGGTATACTTATATTCTCCATTCTTTTTATAGATGGAACAGAAACCGCAAGTCTATTAGAACGTAAAAGCGCATATCAATATGTAGTCATTATAACTTCCATAATTGTCGCACTAATAGCTATTTTATTAATTTTTATTTTAAAAGATAATGATAGCGATACCGCACGATCTCCTAAGATATCTAATAGACAAATTCTTAAAAATTATATAGCCGTATTAAAAATCCCATCGGTATGGTTATTAATGGTCATTATTCTATGTGCTTACACAGGTTATAAAATTACCGACATATACTCACAATATGCAAACGAGGTCATGGGATATAGTGAAACAGAGTCTGCTGCTATAGGTAGTAACCTCTTAGGTATACGTATTATTATAGGAATTATCATAGGTTTACTGGCAGATAAAACTCGTTCTTCCTTTATGATGATAATAAGCTTTGCCATAACCATTTTAGGCGCTTTAATATTTGCTTCTGGTCAGATAGAACCTCATACCACGCTCCTATTTGGTTTTACCATTATCACCGTTGCAACCGGTGTTTATGCCTTTAGAACCCTATATTTCTCTGCTATACAAGAAGGCAAGATACCTATGGCAGTCACAGGTACTGCAGTAGGTTTAATGTCTATAGTAGGATTTACTCCAGATATATTTATGGGCCCTATCATGGGGATTTTAATAGATAATTCTCCTGGAGAACTCGGTTTTCAAAAGGTATTTTTAATGCTTTCCATATTTGCACTCATTGGTTTTATAGCCTCTTATGCTTTTCATTATATCAATACTAAAAAAGTGTCTAGTTAAATGGATGTTTATTCCGCTTTCGCGAAAGCGGAACACAAAAAAAAGCAACCTTCTCAGATTGCTTTTTAAATAATAAAATAAGTTTTTATCTCTATCTAGGATTCAAAATTAAATCTACACGAGCTAATAAATCTTCATAGTGGTAACGGTTTACCTTACTCGACGAAGCATTTCTTTTGCTACGCAATGTAGACTGTAATGCTTTAAGCTCTCCTCTTACTAGCGCTCTCACATCGCTTTGCGCTACATTATACGTAGAACGTCTAGGCGTTTCTGTCATTAAATAGTTCAATCTATCTACGTATGCTCTTTGAATATTTCTCTTATAAATATCTACTTTAGAACTAGAAAATACTGCTTTTCTTACATCTTGTAACATATCTAGTGCGCTATAATAATCTGTATCTACAGTCTCAGAGTTGATCAATCTACCTATACGATCATGGCTCAAAAGACTATTTAAATGTCTTACCTGTACAGACCTAAGTACATCAAAATATCCATCTGGATTTATGTTTTGAACGATTTTCTTATCTACTAACCACGTAGGTGTTTCTATCACATTATTTTTAATCCACTCTACAGACTCTTTTTGAGTTTTCTTATCTACTGTACTGTACACTGGACCGGACTGTGTAGGTTTTTTAAGATCTTCATTTACACCACCTACATTAGTCACAACATGCCCCACATATCTAGAGTACACACCTAAAAGCTCTCTGTAAAGCTCTTCCAGGTCGTCATAGTTATCAGTTTTTTGTGATGTCCATTGCGGTAAATTTAAAGCTACATACTTTAAGTTTTTCACACCATAAGTACTCGCTTTAATAGGATCATTACCTATAGCTTCAGTCTGTGATTGTGGATCAAATCTACTGCTCTGACGACCAAATTTATACACAGGATCGTTTGCCTTTTGCATAATCCAGCCATTTAACGTTGCCGTTTCTTGTTCTGGAGACGTTGCGTTAGGTATAACTCTATAACCCCAGTTTGCTGCATAATGATCATAAGGTCCCATCTGGCGCACAAATCTTATGTTCTTATCACCTGGTTGTGCGATATAATTATAACGTGCATAATCCATAAGACTTGCTGCGATACCGTTCTTTTGAGTAAACTCACCATCTCTATAATCTTCTACATCATAAGCATAACTAGCTGCCATGTTATGAGGAAAACCTAGTGCGTGACCTACTTCATGCGCTATTACCTGGCGCATCATCTCTCCTATTTCCTTAGCATCTGTATCCAGTGTTCTTGCACTTGGGTTTGCAGCACCAGTTTCTAGTAAATATCTATTTCTATAAGATCTTAAATGGTTGTGGTACCATATAATATCACTCTCTATTATCTCACCACTACGTGGGTCACTTACAGATGGTCCTACCGCATTACGCGTTGTACTTGCTACATAACGCACTACAGAGTAACGTATGTCTTCTGGGCTAAATTCAGGATCTTCCTCAAGTGTAGGTGCATCTTTTGCTATAATAGCATTCTTAAATCCTGCAGTTTCAAATGGTTTCTGCCAGTCTTCAATACCTTGTTTAATATATTCCTTAAGATTCTCTGGAGTACCAGGATCTAGATAATAAACGATAGGTTTAATAGGTTCTACTAACTCACCACGAGCATAAGCCTCTGGGTCTTTAGGTTCTAGTCTCCATCTACGTATGTATGTTTTCTCGTCTGCTTTAAGAGCCTTGCTAGAGTAATCTATTTGCCCTACCGTAAAGAAACCTACCCTAGGATCATATAATCTAGGCTGCATGGCTACTTCTGGCAATAAAATCATAGATTGATTTACTTGCATACTTATAGAACCTACAGATCCATTAGATGGCGGCTCTGAAGCTGTGAATGTAAAATCTTGCTTTACCTCTATATTTTCTGGAAATGATTTAACCGAATTAATAAAACTCCTGCTCTTATCCAGGCTTCTTACTTTATATTGTTTTCTCAATCTAGGACTTAAACCACTTATAGATGGCACATCAGAATTGAAAAACTTAGTCACATTAACTACTACAGCTGTAGAATCTTTACTGAAAGCCTGTATATCAAACGCATACATAGTAGGCTCATAATTATTAACCTTAACCGAGTTGTTAATCGCCGCAGTTTCATCTAGTGCTACTTCAGAATAAGACTTGACTTTAAGTAAAATCTTATCTTGAAAACGCTGCCATGACACCACCTGCTGGTTAGTTTTACTACCGGCATTCATATAACCACCACCTAAGTTAGAAGGAATTTGTGCAATACGAGTAACCCATAACATGTCTTTTTCTAATAAGTCAGTTGGGATCTCATAGAAAAAATCTTCATCTACTTGGTGCGTTTTAAATAAACCGTCATCAGTAACGGCATCGCTCGTAATAACTTTAGAATACGATTTAAACTTAGGCTTCTTCTTACTACTTTTTTCGGTAGATGGTTTACTTTTTGCAGCAACAGCATCTCTAGTCGTTTTACAACTGCTCGATAATAAAATGAGCGATAGCAACATACTAGTAATAATAGTTCTTTTCATTTGTATAGGGTAAAGTTTAATTGGATGACAAAATAGAGCATAAATCTCATCTATAATTTGAGATGTTAAAAGCTTAACAAAAATCTAAGAAATGCTCTACCATTTGGCAGATTTTTCTTATAAATTTAGAACCTCGATCTTGTGATATGAAAACGAACTACTTCATTTTAATTCTAAGTCTTACCCTACTATTATACTCTTGTGCCCAAGAAAAAGAAGAGCTAACCATAAAAGACCCTAGATTCCATTTGAAAACAGTAGACCTAGATAATGAAAATCTAGCCTTTTTCTGGAAAGATGATAATGGAAACAAGGTCAACACTTTTACCAATCTTGAAAAGCACTTAAAACTTAAAGATCAAAAACTCAACTACGCCATGAATGGTGGTATGTACTTAAAAGACCACTCACCGCAAGGTTTGTACATTGAAAACGGTCGCATTATTAAAGCACTCGACACTGTTCAAAAAGCCTTTGGTAACTTTTATCTTCAACCTAATGGAGTTTTTGGGATTCAAAAAAATGGCAAGGCAATTATACAAAGCAGCACCGCTATTCAAATAGAAGATTTAAAATATGCCACACAATCTGGTCCCATGCTTGTGATAGATGGAAAAATACATGACGCATTTAATGAAGGTTCAAAAAATGTTCATATACGCAATGCAGTAGGTATTTTACCAGATGGCAAATTGCTTTTTGCTCTTTCTAAGGAAAAAATAAACTTTTATGACCTGGCTACATTTTTTAAAAAACAAGATTGTAAAAATGCTTTGTATCTAGATGGATATGTGTCACGAGTTTACGACTTAGATAACAACATAAAACAAATGGATGGTAATTTTGGTGTGCTGATAGCTGTTTATAAATAAGATAAATAGTATGTCGGTTCCGCTTTCGCGAAAGCGGAATAAAAATACCTATCTAGAAAGCATAAAATAATTGCTCATATCCACAAAGTAGCTTAACTTTACTATATATGACTGATGTCGAGATTAAAGAGGAAAACAAGCAGATAGCGAAAGGTTATAAGGACCTATTAAAGATAAGTTATCAAATGCTCACCGATGAAGATAAAAAGCTGATTAGAAAGGCTTTTGACATCGCGGTGGAAGCACACGCACCACAGCGCCGTAAATCTGGAGAGGCCTATATCTTTCACCCTATTGCGGTTGCAAAAATAGTTGCAAAACAGATAGGTCTAGATGCCACTGCTATCGCTGCAGCGTTACTACACGACGTTGTAGAAGATACAAAGTACACGTTATCTGATATTGAACAACTATTTGGTGAGACCATAGCACGTATAGTAGACGGACTTACTAAAATAGCGCACCTTAAGAAAGATGCAGATATATCGCAACAGGCAGAAAATTTCCGTAAGATGTTGCTTACTCTTAATGATGACATACGTGTTATTATTATTAAGATAGCCGACAGGCTGCACAACATGCAGACTATGGACAGCATGCCTGATTATAAACAGGTTAAAATAGCTAGTGAGACTTTATACATCTACGCTCCTATTGCTCACAGACTAGGTTTATATAATATTAAAACAGAATTAGAAGATCTAGGTTTAAAATATACAGAACCAGAGGTTTTTAATGATATTCAAAAATCGATAGTAGAGAGTAAAGAAGAACAAAAAGCATATATAGAAGATTTTAGTCACGTTATAGATGACAGTTTACAAAGAGAAGGTCTAGAATACCGTATTTCTGGTAGACCTAAATCTGTTTTTTCCATACGTCGTAAGATGTTGAAACAAGGAGTCACCTTTGACGAGGTGTACGATAAGTTTGCGGTACGTATCATTTTTAGAAGTGATCGTGCAAACGAGAAGTTTCTTGCATGGAAAATATACTCTGTAGTTACAGACCACTTTACACCTAATCCGGTACGATTAAGAGACTGGATAAGTTCTCCTAAATCTACAGGTTATGAGGCATTACACATCACTGTAATGGGACCTGATGGAAGATGGGTAGAAGTACAAATAAGATCTGAGCGCATGCATGAAATAGCCGAAAAAGGTTATGCTGCACATTATAAATATAAACAAGGTAGTAAAGAAGACGGTCTAGAAGAGTGGTTAAACAGACTGCAAGAAGCTCTAGAAAATCAAGATGGCAATGCAGTAGATTTTGTAGAACAATTTAAATTGAATCTTTACAGTAAAGAGATATTTGTCTTTACACCAAAGGGAGAATTAAAGTCATTACCTAAAAATTCTACACCACTAGACTTTGCTTTTTCTATACACACAGAAGTAGGCTTGCACACTCGTGGGGCACGTGTTAATGGTAAATTAGTTCCACTATCGCATGAATTAAAGAGTGGTGATCAAGTAGATATTATCACGTCCGAAAATCAAAAACCTACAAAGAACTGGCTGGACTATGCCACAACAGCAAGAGCTAGGGCAAAAATAAAAGGTGCTCTTAAAGAAGATCAAAAGCTTATCGCGGCAGATGGTAAAGAGATTTTAGCAAGAAAATTAAAATCTCAGAAAATCAACCTAGATGAGACTAGTGTGAACCAGATGGTTACTTTCTTTAAGTTAAAAACCAGTCACGATCTTTTTTACAGAGTTGGAAATGGAACGATAGATAACAAAGCTATCAAAGAATATGCGAGTAGCCGCAGCAATGCTCTTTACTCCTTTCTTAAAAATAAGATTAGAAAACCAAAAGAAAATCCTGACCTTAATAAAGAAGAAGTAACAGAGAATTATGATGCTCTAGTCTTTGGGAAAGAAGGTGCTACACTAGATTACACCTTATCAAAGTGTTGTAACCCTATTCCTGGCGATTCTGTTTTTGGTTTCACAACAGTAAGTGAAGGGATAAAAGTACATAAGAATAACTGTCCTAATGCTATAAGTTTGCAAAGTAAATTTGCTTACAGAATTATCAGTGCAAAATGGATAGATTCTACTCAAAGAGAGTATAAAGCAGAATTAAAATTAACAGGTATAGATAGAATGGGATTGGTACAAGAAATTACCAAGCTCATATCAGAGAGTATGCATGTGAATATTAGAAACATTTCTTTTAATAGTAATCATGGCATATTTACAGGAGAAATCACCGTAGTAGTTCCTAACAAGAATTTACTTACGTCTCTTATACAAAACATAAATAAAATAAATGGTATCGATAAGGTAACCAGATCATAAAATATGAGTGAAATTATTAACACACTGGAAAAAGAACAGGAAATAGTAAGGAATGTTTTTACTCAATTTCTAAGTGAAAACAAGCATCGCAAGACACCAGAACGTTATGCGATTCTAGACGAGATTTATGCTAGTGAAGAGCACTTTGATGTAGAGTCATTATACGGTAAAATGAAAGAACAAAACTACCGTGTAAGCCGCGCTACTCTTTACAATACCATAGAATTATTATTAGAAAGTAAACTGGTAAGAAGGCATCAATTTGGTCAAAATCAATCTCATTATGAGAAGTCATATTTTGACAGACAGCACGATCATTTAATTCTTACAGATACTAGTGAAGTGATCGAATTTTGCGATCCAAGAATAGAGTCGATAAAAAAGACAATTGAAGAGGTATTTAATGTAAAGATTACCAATCATTCTTTATACTTTTACGGCGTTAAAAACACAACTGAAAAACAGTAAAAATGGCAGTAGATTTATTGCTCGGTCTTCAATGGGGCGACGAGGGAAAAGGTAAAATTGTAGATGTTCTAACTTCTAATTATGACATTATTGCAAGATTCCAAGGTGGTCCAAACGCTGGGCACACACTAGAATTTGACGGTATTAAGCACGTATTAAGAACTATTCCTTCAGGTATTTTTCATGAGAAATCTACTAATGTGATAGGAAATGGTGTGGTTATAGACCCTGTAGTTTTTATACAAGAACTAGATGGGTTAAAACAATTTGATTTAGATATCAAGAGTAAATTGATTATTTCAAGAAAAGCTCACATCATCTTGCCTACACACCGTTTACTAGATGCAGCATCTGAAGCATCTAAAGGAAAAGCAAAAATAGGTTCTACTCTTAAAGGAATAGGTCCTACTTATATGGATAAGACTGGTCGTAACGGTATTAGAATAGGTGATCTAGAACTAGACAGCTGGAAAGAAAAATACAGAGCTCTTGCTAACAAGCATGAAGAACTTATCGCTTTTCACAACGTAGATATTCAATACAATCTTGTAGAGATGGAAGAAGAATTCTTTAAAGCAGTAGAATTGCTTAAAGAACTAACCTTCATAGATTCTGAAGAGTATTTACAAAAAGCACAAAAGAATGGTAAAACTATTCTTGCCGAAGGTGCTCAAGGATCTTTATTAGACATAGACTTTGGAACATATCCATTTGTAACATCTTCTAACACCACTGCTGCTGGAGCATGTACTGGTCTAGGTGTTGCACCTAATCAAATAGGTGAAGTTTATGGAATCTTTAAAGCATACACAACTCGTGTAGGTAGTGGACCATTCCCTACAGAGCTTTTTGATGAAGTAGGTGCAGAAATGGCAAAGGTAGGTCATGAATTTGGCGCTGTAACTGGTCGTGCACGTAGATGTGGATGGTTAGATCTTGTGGCTCTTAAATACACTTGTCAAGTAAATGGGGTAACTCAATTAATGATGATGAAGGGTGACGTACTTTCTGGTTTTGATAAACTTAAAATCTGTACGGCTTATGAATATAAAGGAGAAGTAATCGATCACTTACCTTATAACATAGAACCAGAAAATGTAAAACCTATTTATTCTGAGTTTGAATGCTGGAAAGAAGATCTTACTAAAATGAGAGAACCTTCTCAGTTTCCTAAAGAATTAAACGACTACATAGCCTTCTTAGAAAAAGAATTAGAAATTCCTATCAAAGTAGTAAGTGTAGGTCCAGATAGAACACAAACTATCCATAGATAAACCGTTCTTTCTTATATAACTATTTTAAATCCCAAGCGTCAAAACTTGGGATTTCATTTTAAACAACCATTATGTCTTTAAATAAAAATATCACTACCGTATTAAAAGGACTACTCATGGGCGCGGCAGATGTTGTTCCAGGAGTATCTGGTGGTACCATAGCGTTTATAACAGGGATCTATGAAGAGTTAATAAAAACTATAGATGGACTCGATTTTAATGTGTTTAAAGATCTCTTTAAAGTAGGAATTAAGAACACCTTTGTAAAATATAATCTCGGCTTTTTATTGAGTCTTCTCGCAGGTATAGCCATAAGTATATTGAGCCTTTCTAAGCTTATCACTTACTTACTACACACCTTTCCTGTATTAGTTTGGGCATTTTTCTTTGGACTTGTGCTAGCTAGTGTGCTATATATAGGTAAACAAATTACTAAGTGGAACATAACCGTGTTAATAGCTATTATTATAGGTACCGCGATTTCTTATTACATCACCGTTGCAGAGCCTTTAGGATCTCCAGATAGCTGGTGGTATATTATCTTTTCTGGTTTCATAGCCATTATAGCTATGATTTTACCTGGAGTCTCTGGTGCTTTTTTACTATTACTATTAGGTAGTTATAAAACCGTTTTAGGCTCTATATCTGGCTTTCTAGAAGCTATTCTTGCTGGAGACTGGACCGCGGCATGGAATTATTTTGTAAATTTATTTCTATTTGCCATAGGTTGTATAGTAGGATTAAAAGTCTTTTCTAGAATACTAACCTGGCTATTTGAAAATCAGAAGAACCTAACTCTAGCCTTACTTACTGGTTTTATGATAGGTTCTCTAAATAAATTATGGCCTTGGAAACAAGTCATTAAGACACGTATAGATAGTCATGGTGTAGAAGTACCATTTTTAGAAAAAAGCATATCACCTTCTTCATTTAATGGCGATCCACAAATATTATATGTAATTTTACTTACCATCACTGGCTTTTTATTGATACTTGCCCTAGAAAAATGGGCTCATAAAAAAACGGACTAATTGAGACAATCCACGAGAAGCTTTACCGATAAACTATTCCTTATTCTAAAAGGAGTAGCCATGGGAACCGCAAATAAGGTTCCTGGTATAAGCGGTGGTGTAGTAGCTTATGTAGGTGGTTTTTATGAAGAATTTATCTACTCTCTTCAAAAACTCAATCTCAAAGCTTTTAAATTACTTATTTCTGGAAGGTATGCGACATTCTTCCATTATATAAATGGTCGTTTTCTCACTCTTTTAATTTTAGGAGAAGCAATAAGCTATTTTACCGTAAGTAAAGGTTTTGATCTATTGATACAGTATTATCCTATACTCGTATGGGCTACTTTCTTCGGTATGATTTTAGGCTCTATTTATTATATATCTAGAAGTTATGGAGAGTGGACACGCAATAATGTAATCATTCTTATAATAGGTATAGCCATAGGTGTAGGCACTTCCCTACTCGACCCAGCTAGAGAAAACCCCAATCTTATATTTGTTTTCTTTTGCGGTATGGTGAGTATTTCTGGGATGACTCTACCTGGCCTCAGTGGTAGCTTTATACTAATTTTATTAGGTAATTATGTCTTATTATTAGTAGACAGTATCAACACCTTTTTTGACACTATGGTCGCTGTTGTACAAGGTGATTTTTCATGGTGGTATAACACAGCACACATGGATATGCTGGCTATACTTACCTCATTTGTTCTAGGTTCTATAGTAGGCCTTATAAGCCTTTCCCATCTTTTAGGCTGGACTATTAAACACTATCGCAATGAGACTAATGCCATGATTATAGGTTTTATAGCAGGATCTTTGGGCGTAGTATGGCCATGGAAAAAAGAAATATATCAGCTCACTAACTCTGGCAGTATAGCCATAGATGCTAGTGGTGAAAAAATATTAGAAAACTACAGCCGTTACTGGCCAGAAATTAATGAAACTCAAACCTGGATAGCCATAATAATGGTTATAATAGGGTTTTTAAGTGTATACATATTAGACCGTTATGGAAATAAAGCAAATCCCATCTAGTGTTTTTGGATTAGTAGGAGAACGACTGGATTACAGTTTTTCACGCGCCTACTTCTCAGAAAAATTTGAGAATTTAAAACTAGATGATCATCATTATAGAAATTTTGAAATGAGTAGAGAGTTTTTGCTGTCTCGCTTTCGCGAAAGCGTAACCTACAACAAAGAATCTCGCACCACAAATAGCAAATCTGAAATTATAAGAGGTCTCAATGTGACTATTCCTTATAAAGAAGACATGCTAGAAGTGGTAGATGTGCTAAGTGACGAGGCAAAGACAATAGGCGCCATAAATACTATCACTATAGAAGATAACGTATGGACTGGTCATAATACAGACTGTTATGGATTTGGTAAAAGTCTAGAACCTTTTCTACCTATACAAAAAAATGCTCTGATTTTAGGAACTGGCGGTGCCTCTAAGGCAATAGCCTATACTCTAGAGGCGTTACAAGTACCGTATCTATTTGTGAGTAGAGACCCAAAAGACGAATTTACTATAGATTATAAATCTATTACTAAAGAAGTTATGGAAATGGTAAGTCTAATAGTAAACACAACACCACTAGGTGTGACACCAGATGTAGAATTAAGACCTAATATTCCTTATGAATACCTTAATGAATCTCACGTTCTTTATGATCTGGTGTACAACCCTGCGTTAACCATGTTTATGAAATTGGGACAGCAAAAAGGGGCTCGAGTGACTAATGGATATCAAATGTTAGTTCACCAAGCAGAAAAAGCTTGGGAACTATGGAATAAGTAAACAGCTATAGAATTGTGGTTCAAGAAAATCTATTTATCTTGCCACTACTATTAAAAAATAGATAATGGATAAGAATGACAACCTGCACAACGCAGACGGAAACCAACCAGAAATGGATAATGTACATATGGAAGCACAAGATTCTCTTGAAAATGCAATGGTAGAAGAATCTACCACGCCTAGGCAAACACTTGAAGGTCAAGAAACAACAGACAGTGACGGCTTAAATGACGAGCCTGTTAAAGAAGGTAGTAATAAAGTAGAAGAAAAGGTAGAAGATGTCTCTACTACTCATGAAGATGCTATTGTAGAAGAAAAAGATACTGTTGCAAACACGACAGATCCTATCGTAGAAGTGGATGAAGATGATGATGATAACGAGCCACAAGATGATAGTATAAAAGAAATTCCTGAAAAGGATTATAATGCAATGGAAATGCCAGCTCTTATCGCAGAGCTTAGAGAGTTAATGCAGGAATACCCTATCAACAGTTTTAGAACACAAGCTGATGATATCAAAAAAGCATTTGAAACTGCAGATGCTGATGCAAAAAAAGAAGCGCTAGCAAAATTTACAGAAGAAAATCCTCCTGTAGAAGACGAGCCTGCACCTGTATTTGAATACAAAAATGAACTAGCAACTCAATTTTATGAGCTGCATTCTTTATATAGAAAACAAAAAGGTCAATTTCAAAGAGATAAGCGCAAGCAGCAAGAAGATAACCTTGAGAAGCGTCGCCAGATCATTGAAGGAATCAAGCAATTGATCAACCAAGAAGAAAACATAGGGACTACATTTAAAAAGTTCCATAATTATCAAGATGAATGGAAAGCTACTGGTAACATACCACACGATGCTTATAACATTACTTGGGAAGATTACAGACTTGCTACTCAAAATTTCTATGATTACATAGATCTAAGTAAGGAGTTAAGAGATAAAGATTTTGAACGTAATCTTGATTTCAGAAAGAAAATTATAGCTCGTGCTGTAGAATTAGGTGCCGAAGAAAATATACACAAAGCACTTAGAGAGTTACAAGAGTTACACCGCATGTGGAAAGAAGATGCAGGCCCTGTTGCAAAGGAAGAGCGTGACCCTATATGGGACGAATTCAGCGCTGCTACAAAAATTATTCATGATAAGAGACAAGCTTATTATGAAGAGCGTGATAAAATGAGTGCTCAAAACCAACTAGTAAAAGAGAATATCGTTGCCGAAATTCAGAAGATTACGCACCAAGGTGCCAAAAATCATAAAGAATGGCAGGACAGACTAGAAGAAATTAATGTTTTAAGAGAATTATTTACTAAAACAGGTCCTGCACCTAAAGCGGTAAATAATGAATTATGGAACCAGTTTAGAAACGGTACTAGAGAATTCAATAAAGCAAAAAATGATTTCTATAAAGGTCTTAAGAAAGAGCAACAAGATAATCTAGACGCAAAAATGAAGTTAATCGCGATCGCTGAAGAGCATCAAGATAACGAGAATTTTGCTGAAGGACTTCAAATCATGAAGCGTATACAGGCTGAGTGGAAACAAATAGGTCATGTCCCTAGAAAAGACAGTGATAAAATCTGGAAACGTTTTCAAAAGGCATGTAATGGGTTCTTTGATAAGAAAAGTGCTCAAAAGAAAGAGGACAGTAAAGAAGAGCTTGAGAACTTTGATGCAAAGATGAAAGTCTATGATGCATTAAAAGAAATGATTCCTCAAGATGATAAAAAAGCAATGCTTGCAGATGTTGAGCAACACATGTCGCAATGGGCTGCTATAGGTCGTGTACCTTATAACAAACGCATGATTCAAGAAAAGTTTGAAAAACTGCTTCATGCAAAGTTAAAAGCTGCCGGCTTAAATGCTGTAGATGCTGAAATGTTGAAGTATCAAAATAAACTAGCTAGTCTAGAAAATGGTGATGCAAATGATTTCAAAAACGAGCGTTTTTACCTAAAGAAAAGACGTGATGAAATACAGGATGAAGTTAGACAACTGGATAACAACCTGCAGTTTATCAACGCAAAGGATGATAAGAATCCATTCTTAGTTCAAACTAAGAAAAACATTGCAGAGCTTTCTAAAGAACTAGATGTTATCAAAGAAAAGCAAAAGCAATTGAACATTCTTCAAAGACAAATGGTAAAACAGGAAGAAGAAGCAACCGCAGCTGCTGAAGCTGAAGCGGCAGAAAAAGCTAACGAAAGTGAAGCTTCAGAAGAAAACGAGTAATATTTATTAAAAATGTTTCAAAAAGCGCTGATTTACATCAGCGCTTTTTTTAGTTTTAAACCTCTTAAAGCAGATCACTATGTTTAAATATTTAGAAAAATTATTAGGTAAACCCATTAGGTATTATGAAAACTTAATGGCTAGTAAAAAAGAACATACCGAGATTACTGCTTTAGAGATAGACACCATAGTGAATGCATTGAAACCTCATGTTCTAAAAGCATATGCCTTAGAAAAGGAAACCATGTCCTTTGACTCCTATCCTCTCGCTGATATTTATCCTATCCCACAGAATAAAAAAGAAATAGCATTTTTATACACAGGTACCTATCTATTTGAAAATGTAGCTATAAGTTTATACATAGATCTAACTAAAGGTTTTAATGATAAAAAGAAATATGACTATGTGGTACATAAAAAAGAAAATCTACCTGATACCTTAAAACAAGAGCTGTCTAATATTGAGAAAATAGAACAAGAAAGTCTTCCTATTTGGGAAGAAGTAATTCACAGATTCCCAGATATACATAAAGCTATAACCACTATGGAACCTAACCATCCATGGACACTTTACAAAAAGGTTAAAGAAACTTTTAAACCTACCACTGCACCTGTTTTAATGGGCGGTTATCCTCAATGGCGTGTAAATGATGTAGATTTTAGAAAGTTAAAAAATCTAGAATTTTTAATGGAATATAGAGTGAATGAAAAGGAATACTCTATTTATTTTTTTAAAGATCTCACCACCCAAGAACTATTAATAATGGAACAAAAAGCATAGTTTATTAAGGAAATTTACAACTAGGGCATAAAATATTGATGATTAATAAACGTTAGACTTGTATAATGTGAAGTTGTGGAGTAATTTTGTACACCTCTAATTTTAAATTCCCCTGAATGATTAAAGTTAATAAAATCGTTCCTACCGAGATTACATTTGGTAAGGAGCAATTGAGATATCAATGGTTGCCCTTTGATGATCGAGTAACTGGAGGTAAATCTTCTAGTATAATAGAACAGCATGATAACCACATTACTTATAGTGGTACCATAAGAAATATAAATAATAGTGCATGGAGCTGTATAAGGTCTAATAAAATAGATCAAGATTTAAGTCAGTACACTTCTATAGAAATAAAACTTAAGACAGATGGACGTCCTTATGCGTTTGAAATAGAATACAATGAAGGATGGCAACATGAAAAAATAGGTTTCATGATACATACTTTACCAGATAACTGGACTACCGTACATTTTCCCATTGCAGATTTTCAACATGTAAAGTTTGGTGAAATAGTAGATTATGACGTAGATCTTTCTGTTTTAAAACATATTCTTAGGTATAATTTCTATGTAGCCGAAGGAATAGTAGGTGATTTTAAAATAGAAATAGAGTCTATTAAATTCTTCTAATCACTCTATTTACAATACATTATAAAACAAAAGCCGTTTCTAAAAATAGAAACGGCTTTTGTTTTTAATAGGTATGAAAACTATTGTTTTGTTTTCAATTTATTGATATGGTATTTTACTAGACCATCAATAGGTCTACGTACTATATTACCTACTTCATAATCAAACTCGTCTGCAACTTGTTTGATACGTCGCTCTGCAAAATGCGCAATACTACCTACAAAGTGAACTTTATACTGTTTTATCTCTTCATGAAATTGAAGAATCATATTTCTAGAGAATTTTCTCAAACCACGACGTAATACCTTTTTAATATAAGGTTCGTCTAGATTTTGAAAAATAAACTCGGCATGAGAAGCTAGAAATGCATTAGGATTAGGTTCTTTATAAAGATTGCGTTTCATATAATCACATTCTAGATTATAGTTTGCTGCAAATCGCTCTCTAATAATTTCTGGCATTCTTTTAAAGCTGTAATCTCTTATCAGTTCTTTACCATACCAGTTTCCACTAGCCTCATCCATAATTGTATATCCCAGAGATACTACCTTTTGATGGATTTTTTTACCGTCAGAGTAACAACAGTTAGATCCTGTACCTAGAATACAAACGATACCAGGCTTGTCTCCTACCGCTGCAAACACGGCCGCAGCTGTATCTTCTCTCACGACTACCTCGCTTGCCTTATTAAAATAGGACTGTAGCAAACCTTCTAGTGTAGCACGTGGTTTTTCAGTACCACATCCTGCTCCATAAAAGTAAACCCTTTCTACCTTTTCTTTTACAGCAACTAGCTCATCACTAGCCAGAATACGTTCTTGTAGTTGCTCAACAGTTAAAATAGCTGGATTTAAACCTTGAGTACGTACTTTAAATAACTGCTCACCATCGTTATTAATGGCTATCCAGTCACATTTAGTAGAACCACTATCTGTTATGAGGATCATAAGTAATATTTAATTTTGTGTAAAAATAAAAAAGCTGTTAGATGATTACCTAACAGCTTTGATAATTATTTTATAAAGAGTTAACTTTCTCTGCTAGGTCAACTAGTTTGTTAGAATAACCAAACTCGTTATCATACCAACTTACCAATTTAAAGAAAGTAGGATTAAGCTCTATTGCAGCACTTGCGTCATAGATACTTGTGCGGTCATCACTTACAAAGTCTTGAGATACAACAGCCTCAGTAGTATAACCTACTACACCTTGCATATCACCTTTAGAAGCTTTTTCAAATGCAGCATTAATTTCTTCTATGCTAGTTTCTTTTTCTAATTTAACAGTAAGGTCTACAACAGACACATCCACTACAGGTACACGGAAAGCCATACCAGTTAATTTACCAGCTAATTCTGGAATTACCTTAGTTACTGCCACAGCAGCACCAGTAGTTGCAGGAATGATGTTATTTAAAGCACTACGTCCTAGACGGTAGTTCTTCTTACTAGGTGAATCTACAGTTTGTTGAGTCGCTGTAGCTGCGTGTATAGTAGTCATTAATGCTTCTTTGATACCAAAGTTGTCATTAAGAATCTTTGCCATTGGCGCAAGACAGTTAGTGGTACAAGATGCATTTGAAACGATCTTATGGTCTGCAGTTAATTCAGAATCATTAACACCCATTACAAACATAGGAGCCGTTTTTGATGGAGCAGATATTACTACCTTCTTTGCACCAGCATCTAGGTGAGCTTGTGCGCTATCTAAATCTGTAAAGATACCTGTACAGTCTGCAACCACATCTACGTCCACTTCATTCCATTTAAGGTTCTTAGGATCGCGCTCACTAGTAACACGTACTTCGACACCATCGATAACTAGGTTACCATCTTTAATCTCTATTGTACCACCGTATTTACCGTGTACAGAATCATATTCAAGTAAGTATGCAAGTTGCTCAACATCTACAAGGTCATTGATAGCTACTACTTCTACATTTTCTCTTTTTAATGTAGCTCTAAAAACGATACGACCTATACGACCGAATCCGTTAATTCCTAATCTAAGTTTTTTACTCATCTTTTTATATTTAAATTTTTTAACAATCTTTTTTAAGTACTCTATAAAGCAGCAAAACTGCCTTTTACTTTTTTAGTTTCTCCTTTTTATACAGTTAGAGTCTGTTAATTCATTGTACTAGTTATTAGCCCCTTTTTTAAGTGGTCATGATATCACTTACACGCAATAACTCTAGATTTATGTCTGTCTTACCTTTTACAGCCTTATCTATAGGACATAAAACCATTTTAGTATCTTTTATACCTACCATAAAATTAGTTTTACCTTCTAGCAAACTTTCTACAGCCTTCACACCCATTCTACTAGCAAGAACACGATCCCAACATGATGGAGAACCACCACGCTGCATGTGACCTAATACAGATACTCTTACCTCATACTCAGGTAAATTTTCTTCTACATAATCCTTAAGTTCAAAAACATTCTCACCAGTCTTATCACCTTCGGCAACGACTACTATACTAGAAGACTTACCAGATAATCTAGATCTTTTAAGACTTTCTATAAGACGTTCCTTACCTAAATTTTCTTCTGGGATTAAAATCTCTTCAGCACCAGCACCTACACCAGCATTAAGAGCTATATAACCTACATCACGACCCATTACCTCTACAAAGAATAGTCTATTATGAGAACTAGCCGTATCACGTATTTTATCTATCGCCTCGACAACAGTATTAAGTGCTGTGTCATATCCTAGAGTAGAAGACGTTCCATAAATGTCATTATCAATAGTACCAGGAATTCCCATTACAGGAAAATCAAATTCTTGAGAGAATACCATCGCACCAGTAAAACTACCATCTCCACCTATTACTACTAGAGCATCCAGCTCTTCTTCTTTCGCTTTCGCGTAAGCGGTCACACGTCCCTCCTTAGTCATAAATTCTTTAGAACGAGCACTCTTTAATATAGTACCACCTTTATTGATGATATTATTAACGCTACGAGCATTCATTTGTTTAAAATCACCTTCTATCAGACCTTGATAACCTCTGTAAATACCTACACATTCTATTTCATGAAATGCGCACGTACGAACTACGGCTCTTATCGCGGCATTCATACCAGGAGAATCACCTCCAGAAGTCATCACACCTATTTTATTTATCTTGATATCCATTGTTTTTTTGATAATAACTACGCTAATCTATTAAAGTTTTGCGATTATAAACAGTCATTTATTCTATATTTAGCTTTTTAATAAAATTCAAACGTTATCGTTAATAACTTTTATTCATGAAATTAGAATTAATCGACATTTGCATCATTATTGTCTTCTTTTTAATATCACTAGCCATAGGTTTAATAGTCTCTAAAAAAAGTTCCAAAGACAGCTCTTCCTTTTATTTATCTGGTAGAAATATGCCGTGGTGGCTTTTAGGAGTTTCTATGGTCGCAACCACATTTGCAGCAGACACGCCCAACCTTGTTGCAGGTCTCGTGCGATCAGACGGTGTTTCTGGTAACTGGGTCTGGTGGGCATTTTTACTTACCGGTATGCTTACCGTATTCTTTTATGCTAGATTATGGCGTCGCAGCGGTATCACTACAGACCTAGAGTTCTATGAAATGCGATATAGCGGTAAGAGCGCTGCATTCCTACGTGGTTTTAGAGCCCTTTACCTAGGTGTAGTCTTTAATATCATCATTATGGCTACCGTATGCCTTGCTGCTATTAAGATAGGACACGTTATGTTCGGTTTTGATGCATGGACCACACTTACCTTTGCCTCTATCATTACACTAGCCTATTCCTTATTAGGTGGTTTAAAAGGTGTTCTAATAACAGATTTTGTACAGTTTATAATCGCCATGGTAGGTTCTATATGGGCTACCTGGTACATACTCGACCTACCAGAAATTAATGGAATGGCAAATCTTATCACACATCCTAATGTACAAGGCAAACTAGATCTATTACCAGATTTCTCAAACACCGATTTACTCATGGGTATATTTATAGTTCCCATAGCCGTACAATGGTGGAGCACCTGGTATCCTGGAGCAGAGCCTGGTGGTGGTGGTTACATCGCACAACGCATGCTCGCTGCAAAGGATGAAAAAAACGCCACTTGGGCGGTACTTTTCTTTAACCTAGCCCATTATGCCCTACGTCCATGGCCGTGGATTATCATAGGACTCGCGTCACTTATCATTTATCCCAACCTAGAATCACTTGCCATAGCATTTCCAGAACTAGAACCAGGTTTCATAAAAGACGACCTCAGTTATCCAGCCATGCTTACCTTTTTACCAGCAGGACTATTAGGACTAGTCGTTACCTCATTAATCGCAGCCTTTATGAGCACCATTTCTACTCATTTAAACTGGGGTTCTAGTTATGTAGTAAACGATTATTATGCCCGATTTATAAATAAAGACGCCACCGAAAAGGAAAAAGTAATCACAGGACGCCTCTCCATGATAATCATGATGGCAGCCGCAGCAGCACTATCCTTTGTGTTAGAAGAAGCAAAATTTGCCTTTGACCTTATTATACAAATAGGCGCAGGATCAGGATTATTATTTATCCTTAGATGGTTCTGGTATCGCATTAACCCATGGTCAGAGATCACCGCTATGGCAGTATCCTTTACCATGGCAGTACTTTTCTTTATTAATTCTAGCGAGCTATTAGGGCTAGAAGGACAGTTATTTGGTGAGTTGCTCAACTGGCACATGATATGCATTAACGTACTTATTACCAGTATCGCATGGCTAGCCGTTACCTTCATCACCGAAAAAAGCGACCAGAATACCCTAGATAAATTTCAAGCAGCCATCTTTGGGGCAGAATCTAAGTTTCATAATTTCCAGTACAAGACTCTCGGTTTCTTACTAGGCGTTATAGGAATCTATAGCCTTTTATTTGCCACCGGTAAATTACTCTATGGCGACCTGACCATGGGACTGTCCCTACTCGTCGTTTTTACTGTATGTGCCACCAGTGTCATAGCATTAAGGAAAAAGTTGTTTTAGAAAAAAATAAGAAAATTATAATAAAATATCAAAATTTGAATCTTAAAAAATTATCTTCGATTAAAGATGGATGATATACAAAAAAAAATTTCTGAAAAACTTTTTAATACGTTCTACGTCGATGATTACAAATATGGAAAGCAGTTATCTGACGGTTCTTATAGGTTAATAAAACAAAGGATTACATCAGTCACGATTGAAGATATGCTAAAAGAAAGTAAAAGTCTTTTAACCTATCAGGAGTTACATACACTGAATGATGCCAACATTAAATGGATTTGTATTGATTTAGACATCTCTAAGCAAGAGATTGATTTAAATACGGTCAATAAAGAGAATCTAAAACTTGTAAAAAAATCTGCTGATGAAATTTGTTCTTTTCTAAAAACAATTGAAATACCATATTTATTAGAATTTTCAGGAAGAAGAGGCTTTCATATATGGATAACATTTGAAGAATTGTTAAGTAAAGAAGATGGATATTATCTTATTCAATATATTTTATCAAATACTCAATTACAAAAAAATATTATTGCCGATAAGTTCCCTGCTTCATCTACTGTGAGTAAAAATTCAAAAGGTATTGGAAAAGGTGTTAAACTACCTTTATCACAAAATAAAGGGTCTAATAAATTGTCTTTTTTCATTGATGATAAAAATGAATTTAATTTTGATGAAAATAAATGGTTGTCTGTACCTAATGCTGACTTTCTTGAGAGGCAATATCAAATATTAAATAATAATAAAAGTGTTTCTAAAAAGTTCATTCAAAATTTAATATCTGACTTTAAATTAAACAACTCAGTAGAAGAAAAATACTCGAAATCTCAAGTGAAAAAAGATACATATTTATCTGAAGATATAACTCTTGATAAAATATTAAATTCTTTAAAGAAGTGTGAGCATCTAAAAATAATATTAACTGATTATCAAAAAGGTTTAGGTAATAGGGAACGAAATATATTGTGTGGTTTACTAGGTAACTTAAAGACACATAATGATCCAGATTTTGGAAGAAATATATTGTTAGAATTATTTTCTAAGATTAAAGGATTTAATGAAGAGATTACTATAAAGAAACTAGCCAATATAAAATACTTATCACCTGTTACCTGTAAGTCTTTAGGCAATTGTGATTCTTGTCAAAAGAATAACATAAAATCACCCATTGAATTGATAGATGGAGTAATCTTAGAAGATAAACCAAGTTTTGAAATAAAAAATATTGATAGTAAACTCTTTTATAATTTAAAAAAAGCTTTAAATAAATATTCTAGATCAAATGATGAAGTTCCATTATTTACTCAAATAGAAAAAACTGAATTTACTAGCGAACTCGAAATTCAATCTTTAATAGAAGAAGTGCTAAATGGTCAATTTCCAATTGAAGATAAAGGTTTTAAATTTGAGAGGATTGAAGGAAAAAAAACAAGAATTTTATATAATTTAGAACATCATAATAATATAATATCTACATATTTTACTTTTGTATTAAATAATCTTTTTTATACTGAAATATCTAATTTCTCATATGGTTACGAACTTTCGCCAAGTTTTTATAATGAGAATATTTTCACTAACTGGTTCGTTAATTGGGGTAAGTTTTCCAAAAATATTGAGCAAGTAATTTTTAATCAAGAATTTGACAATCATTTCCTTATTAAAATTGATATAAAAGGATTTTACGATAACGTAAATATTCAAAGGCTCTCCATTAAACTTTATGAAGAAGCTCCAGGAAATATAAAAACAGTCTTAAATGAATTGGCTCCTGAAGATCAAGTCAAATATAAAAACATAGTAAGCTATCTTATTAATCTTAGTAAGTTAACTACTAATAATAATGAAAAAGGTTTACCACAAGGACCAGCTTATGCAAGATATCTTGCTGAAATATATTTACTTGGTTTAGATAAAATTATAGAAAATTTTATCAGTTTAAATCAAGGAAGAGAATTTTATTATCGTTTTGTAGATGACGCATACATATTTCTTGAAGATGAAGAAAGAGCTATTGAATTATACGCTAGTATTGAAAAATGGCTTAATATTAATGATTTATTATTAAATCAATCTAAAACTGAAATATGTAATGTTAAAGAATACAGAGAATCAGATAGATTCAGTCGATACAAAGATGATGTAAAATACACAATCAATAAAGTTAATAAGACTAAGAACGTATTATCAGATAAGGAAATAAATGATACTATAAAACTATTAGACAATTTAACAATAGATGCAAGATTCGGATTGAAAGATAATCTTCGTTTTTTTTATTTCCAGTTCAAAGATGATAATAGATTAACATATATACGCAAAAGACTTGCTGAAATCTTACCGTTTTCTAAAGAAGGACGAGGCACATTATATATGATATTTTATAAAGACCTAATAGCTACATTACCTAATGTTTTTATTGACTTAATTAAAATTTTAGATAAAGTAAAAGGATTATCACTTACCCACTACCTCAATACTATTCTATTAGAATGGGATAAAATTAATTTTACTATAACAGATTTCACGAATCTAATTGAAAAAACTACAGAAAAAGTAGACCTCAGTCGTGCAGACAAATTATTAATTACTGTAATAGCAATGAGGAAAAATTTAAGTTTACCTGACATCTTTATAGAAAAACTTCCGGTAGATATTAAAAAATTAGCAATAGAAACACCAAATATTAAATATTCAATGCAGAATTACTCAAATTTAGAGAGTGTACTAAAAGAAATAAACGATAGTGAATATTTTATAAAAGAGCTGTACAAAATAATTAATCACAATGAATTAGATTTAGAAGTAGCAAATAAGTTGGCTAAATATTCTTTTACTAGAATGACTGAATGGAGCGAATCTCCTGACAAAACCTTGTTTTTAAATGATGAAAAAAATCTATTAATCTACTTTCATTGTATTTCTTATTTCACGCTATTTTACAATGTTAAAGAACATAAAAATTTAAGTGAATCTTGGTTAATATTATTAACAAAAGCTGATGAGATAAAAATTGATGAAAAAGTTGAGTTTAATTGGCTAACTAAATTGGATAATTTTAAAAACTCTGATTTTTCAAGTGGAAGCTATAATGTTTTATTAGCTGACACTGCCGGAAGTGCGTTTGGAGAATACAAAAGCACTAGTAGTTTAGTCAAAAAGTTTAATAATGTATTAATGTTTAGGCTTTTCTCAGGGAAAGATTCATTTGATGAATTTATTGACGACATAGATGTCTACAAAAATGACTCATTATTTTACAAATGGTTAAAAAACAAACAAGTCACATTATATCCTGAGGATCATAAAATCTGTATGCAAAACTTGGCTGTAAATGGTTTGATTGTTTTAGAAAACAGGAGAGAGAAAAAAATATTTATCAAAAGCCTTAATGATGACATTGATCCCTCAATGTTTGCCTTCATAAAACCTTTAGAATCTGACAAGGGAGAATTTGAATATTCAAAAGAAGATTTTGAATTGATTCATGAAAAATTAGAGTCTACTAGCTTTGCGAAATTTATAACATCATTAAGTAGTAAAATCACTAAACACGAAAAATTCAAAAAGGATTATAAGGTCAATTACCCAGTACTTTACACTCCTGTTTATTTAAAAAAAGGAGAACCATTAGTTCCCTTTTATTCAATAAAGAATAATAAGGCGATAACTGCAGAAGGGCAAATAAATGAAAATGATATTAATTATTATTGGCATAACTTATTCTATATAATTAAGAAAGAAAGTAGGTATGCAAATATCAAAATAGTATCAGAAGATAACGACTATAATTTTTCTGTAAAGTATTTTGATGCTAATTTTTTTCCTCAATCTGAATTAATAATAGAATCTGGTTCTGGAAGTGATAAGGTAAAATTTATCAAACAGTTTAGTGATATAGTTAAAGATGCAAATATTGAATCAATTAATGATTTTCAATATTACTGGTCCACAACAATTTTAGAATTATTAAAAGAAGATAAATTTTTGCTTACTAAGTATCTCAATATACATTTCACTCATTTTAAAGAAGGAGATGAGATAAAAGATATTTTATTTTGCATAAATGAATACTCAAATACTAATGATACAACATTAAAAAGTTTTTTTAATTCGATATATGATTCAATACTAAAGTTTGAACTACAGTTGACTAATCAAGGCTCTTTAATAAGTAAAACTTTTAATCATTATATAAAATCAATCGAAGAATCTCTTTTGACAGTGCAAAATGAAAACTTTCCACAAGAGAAATTAATTTCAAGGGATTTTTCTAATAAAAAAATCACAACCATTAAAGTGTTTAATGCTACAACTACTAAAAGGGAAAATAAAATAGTTATTAATGACATTAATATCTCGTTAGCCGATATCTTATTATATAATTCTTCAACCAGTTGTTTCGAATATATAGATGAAGACAAAATCCCTTTATTAACTGATAATAAATATTCTTTTATTAAAGAACAAGGCGATAAATATTATGTTTACATAGCCGAAAATGAAATAGATAAATCTTTTGATAGAATTCAAGATAGAATAGAGATTTATAATTCACTTCAAGAGGGTGACGACCTTGATATTCAAAAGGCTTTATTGTTGTTTCCCAAAAGTAATTCTCTAGAAAAGGCAACTGAATTCTATGAAGCAAAAGATACATTGGAACTAGAGTCAAATCTTAAAAATCACTATAAAGATTCTATAGAAACAAAAGAGAGAATTATTAATTGGCTAAGTCTATTTAATGAGGAAAACATTGCAGGTTCTAAATTAAAAGATTTTTTTGATTTAAAAGAAAATGATTATAAAATTGAGAATTTGTACAGTGCTATTATTGATTTATTAAAGAAACATATTCCTATTACGAATGATGATGTGAGCTTTTTCTCTAAAGAATTAGAAAAATACCATTTATCAGATGACTTTATTATATTTCCATTAAAACACACTGGCAGAGATGGAAAAAATGGATTAGCTAGGCTATTAGAAAAATGTTCTATAGAACCAAGAGATATTGATTTTGAAAAGTATGCTGAAATTATTTTCACCGAAGATTGTAGTAATAAAACATTAATCATACCAAATGATATTTTAATTAGTGGTACTCAAACAAGTAAGGCTTTAGAATATTACCTAACTGAATATACTGATTTTGAAGAGTTCAAAGGAGAGACAGCGAAGCGAGAAGATAAAAAAGAAAAGTATTTTTATATTAACGAAGAACATAAACTTAAAACTCTTAAAGAAAACTTTATAAAAGTAAAAGAAATAATATTCATTTCACCTGTCATTACGAAAGAGTTCAAAACTAACATATCTAAAAAATTAAAAGAATATGGAGTTGATGGTAATATAAATTTTGTTCAAAATAAAATATTAGAAAAACCGGATTATTCAATTGGTAAAAAATCATTTAATGAAAGACACAAAAAAATAATTTACACACTACTTAAAGACCGTGAATTATTAAAAAAAATTTTTAATTGTGATAGTAAATGGTCTAATTATAAAAATGGAGTTAAATCAGATGATATTATAGACGAAAGCAATACTTTATTAAGAATTGGTTCTTTACCTTCAAGGCATATTCAACTATTATCATTAAAGCCTAAAAATGGTGCATTACCTTTATTAGATTATGTGGGAAATTGGAAGAGATAACAAATTACCAACCACAATGTCAAAGTTATTTTGGATCAACGAGAAAATATAGACAGAACCAATAACAAAAACTAAAATAACAACTACCTCCGCCCTATTCCACTCACAAAATCTATTACTAGATTCTGTGAGTTTTTTTTGGTCTCGCTTTCGCGAAAGCGAAATTATTTTAATTAACATAACAAAAACATACTAACTGGTATTTTTATATACCTTTACCGCATGCAACAAGAATTAAAATCTGAGTTTACTAAGCAACTTATTATAGATAAGGCATTTAACCTTTTCTATGAACATGGATTTAAAACGACGAGCATCGATAAAATAATGAAGGAAACGGCATTGAGTAAAGGTGCTTTTTACCATCATTATAAAAGTAAAAAAGAACTGGGTCTAGAGGTGATTCAGCTTAAGGTACAAAAGAGAGTTGTAGATGGTATGATAGCTCCTTTAAAAGAGCCTGGTAACGCATTTGATATCTTAGAGTCTGTTTTTATCAATAGACTTAAGGAGTTTCCTTTTTATGATAAGCAGCATGGTTGCCCCATGAATAATTTTATTAATGAACTGGGTGATAACGAGGTGTTATATCAAACTGCGCTTAAAAGTATTATTGAAAAATGGAAGGCTGCCTTAATAGAACTTATAGAAAGAGGTAAGCGAGAGAATAGTATAAAACAAGAAATATCTAATCAGGCGGTTGCGGTGTATTTGATAAGCTCTTTTGAAGGTATAAGAGGTATCAGAAAACTATATGATAACGACGCTATTCTAGTAGACTATCTATCTGGTTTACAACTGTATCTAAAACAAATTAAAGTCTAATATTTTTTTTAACTAAAAACATACCACTAGGTATGTTTTAAAAAACAGCGTATAAATGAGTAACAATAGAAGGGATTTTATCAAGAAAACTGCCGTATTAGGAATGGGTCTAGCAGCAGCACCAGCAATGGCGGCTACCTCAACGAGAACAGCCTCTAATGGCTTAGAAAACACAACGAGACCTAAAGTGTTATTCTTTGATGTTAACGAGACATTATTAGACTTAACGACCATGAAGACTAGCGTGGGAAATGCACTAGGTAATAGACCAGATTTATTGCCTTTATGGTTTACGACTATGTTACAGTATTCTCTAGTAACTACGGTGGGGAGACAGTATAATGATTTTGGTATTATAGGTGCGGCAGCCTTACAAATGGTTGCTGCTAACCATGGAATTAAGATAAGCGAAGAAGAGGCAAAAACTGCTATTTTAACCCCATTGCGTTCTATACCTGCACATCCTGAGGTAAAGGAATCTCTTGCTCGTTTAAGAAAAGCTGGTTATAAGTTAGTTTCTTTTACTAACTCTTCTAACATAGGTGTAAAAACACAGTTTGAAAATGCTGGTTTAATAGAGTATTTTGATGAGCGTTTAAGTATAGAAGACCTAGGTAAATATAAACCGCATACAGATGCTTATGATTGGGCAGCTAGAATGATGGGTGTACAACCTGAAGAGTGTATGTTAATAGCGGCGCATGGTTGGGATATTGCTGGTGCTTTATGGGCAAAATGGAGAGGTGCTTTTATAGGTAGACCTGGGGCACAGTTATATCCGCTTGCTCCTAACCCTGAATTCAATGAAAAAGATTTAAAGTTAATTACAAATCAATTAATCGCATTAAAATAATAGAAATTATGAGTGATGTAGAAAACAAAGTAATTATAGTTACTGGTTCTTCTAAAGGAATAGGTAAAGAAACAGCTATTCTATTAGGTGAAAATGGAGCCAAAGTTATTGTTAATCATTCTAACAGTGAGGAACAAGCAAATGATACGGTTGCTACTATTATTAAAAATGGTGGTGATGCCATTGCGATTAAAGCAGATGTAAGCGATAGAGAACAGGTAACGATGTTATTTGACAAAGCGATTGAGGCATATGGCAAAATAGATGTACTGGTAAACAATGCTGGTACCATGATCTCTAAAAAATTAAAGGATACTACTCAGGAAGATTTTACAAAACAATTTGACGTTAATGTGAGAGGTATTTTTAACACACTACAAGAAGCAGATAGCAAACTAGCTGATAACGGTATTATTATCAACTTCTCTTCTAGTACTACAAAATTAATGTTGCCCACCTACTCTATTTACTCGGCTACCAAAGCTGCGGTAGAGCAAATGACTCGTGTATTTTCTAAAGAAATAGGAAGAGGTATTTCTGTTAATGCACTAGCACCTGGAGCTACAGAAACTAAATTATTTCTAGACGGTAAGTCGCAAGAACAAATTGATAAATTAAGTTCTATGAATGCGTTTAATAGACTAGCAAAACCTATGGACATTGCAAAGGTGGTTTTATTTCTAGCATCTGACGATTCTAAGTGGATCTCTGGACAAGTGATAGGTGCAAATGGCGCTTTAGTGTAATAGATATCTCAGGTAGGCTGCTCTTACCCATTTTAGTTAGTAAGCTCATAAAATCATTTCCTTGATTTTATGAGCTTTTTAATTAGATCACCGCTACTGTTTAAACCTTTCTATTAATCTAGGGTCTCATAGAATATAAAAAACATTTTATGAAGTTTCTGTTATTCCTATCTATTGCCTTAGCATCATTTACAACTCCTGAAACAAGTGATAAAACATATCTAGTTACAGATCCTGTAGTGGTTACAAATGATCGTGTCGTTTATAAAGTACATGATGACGCAGACTATGTTTATGTGAACATAAGTACAGAGGATAAGAAAACCTCTATGTCTATTTTAAGACATGGTCTATCGATTTACTTTGATGTAAAAGGAAATGAAGATAAAGGTGTTTATGTAAAGTATCCATACGATTCAAAACCGGTGCGCATGCCTAAACCATCTAAAGAAGATAGTGACAGTGACGAAAAGCCATCTATAGATTTAAATACCATCATAGCAGACTTACCTGGTGAGGCTGAATACGTTTACTTTGAAGAAAGACAGCAGTTTCATAAAGATCTTAATGCGTATGACATCGCACTAGGTTATAAGGTTACAGGAGAACTTTTTGAATATGATTTAAAAATTCCTAAAACAAGAATAGATGCTAACGGTACAGCAGATTTTTCTCAACTATTAATAGGTGTTATGACTAATAAGCTGGAAAGAAAGTCTGAAGGGCAAAATAAAGAAGGTGCATCTCAAGGTAAAAGAGGCGGCAAAGGTGGCGGCGGTCGTGGTCAAGGCGGCGGTGGACGCGGACAAGGTGGTCGTGGTCAAGGTGGCGGCAGTCGTGGCGATAGAGCACAATCGCAAGGAGAACCGGTCTCTATAGAGTTTTGGTTTAAAGCTCCTTTGAGTAAATAATGAGCAAATTATTAATGCTTTAAATTCTCTAGTTTTTACATAGTATTTTAATTTATCACTCACCGTTTCTTTTATTAGATACGGTGAGTTTTTTTATGCCTTATAAGAATACTAAAAATCAGAATAAGCACTTCTAAATTTAGTAATTTTGGTTTCTATGAATAAAATTGATATTCGCACTGTAAATGTGGTGCAATATGTACAGCCATTAAGAGAAGGCGGCTCATTGCCTGCTATTGTAAAAGCAGACGATGGCTTTCTATACGTAATCAAGTTTAGAGGCGCAGGACAAGGTAAAAAAGCACTTATATCAGAGTTTATAGGTGGTGAACTAGCTCGCACATTAGGCTTACACGTTCCTGAAATAGTTTTCATGAATCTAGACGACTCTTTTAGTAAAACCGAGCCAGATGAAGAGATACAGGATTTATTAAAATTTAGCGTAGGTTTAAACCTAGGGCTTCACTTCTTAACCGGTTCTATAACCTATGATCCACTAGTTAGTGAGGTAGATTCTTTAACTGCTTCTAAAGTCGTTTTACTGGACAGCATTATAAGCAACATCGATAGAACCGCAAAGAATACCAATCTATTGCAGTGGAATAAAGAACTGTGGATTATTGATAACGGTGCTAGTTTCTATTTTCATCACGATTGGAAAACATGGGAAAATCATTTGACCAGAACATTTCCTTTGATAAAAGATCATGTGCTTTTAGAAAAAGCTACCCAATTAGAAGACGCTTCTAAAGAAATTATACCGCTTTTTACTCCAGAAAGAATTAATGAAATAATCTCTAACATACCAGAAGACTGGCTTATAAATGAGTCTGACGCTATGACTAGCGACCAGATAAGAGAGGCGTATAACCTGTTTTTAAACACGCGCCTATCTAAGATAGATTTACTTATTAAAGAAGCTCAAGATGCAAGATAAATTTACATTTGAGTATGCTACGATAAGAGTGGTACCTAAGGTAGAGCGAGAAGAGTTTATTAATGTAGGTGTTATTTTATTTTGTAAACGCAAGAAATTTGTGGGCATGAAATATTACATCAATCCAGAAAAATTAAAGGCTTTTTCTCCTGATGTAGATATAGAAGTTTTTGAGGATTATTTAAATGCTTGGATAAAAGTATGCGATGGCTCGCCTGCTGGTGGCAAAATAGGCGCAATGGAATTATCTGACCGTTTTAGATGGTTAACCGCTTGTAGAAGCACGATTATCCAAAGCTCAAATACACACTCCGGACTGTGTGAAGATCCACAACAGACGCTAGAAGAATTATTTAAAAAACAAGTTCTCTAGATCATATCGTTAGGTAAATGATGCTACTGCCCTACTGGATTACTGTTATGAGTTTTAAATTAATAAAAAAAGGTTGTTATGAGGTCCGCTTTCGCGAAAGCGAATCTAAAACCAACTAAGAGACCAGTATGATGAGCAAAGGCAGTTATGTCTAACGTTTAAATACGACTCTATAAGTCAATGATTTAAAACACTAGTTTTGACAGGTGATGATTAGATAAAATAAACATTAGGAAAAGTTTAAAAGTCCTCGCTGGGTAACTAAAATAAATTAGCTTCCCTTTGTAAAATAAATGGCTATCAAAATGAGTAATGATAAGTATTTCAAAGCTTATATACTGGATGGTAACAATTGAAATTAACGTATATTATTGACCATTAATATGGTAAAATTATGGAAAAGAATAAAATGCTAAGTTATATTAAAGACGTATTAGATAATATGCCATCTGGTTGGGTGGATATTACAACGCATAGACTAGATATTTATAATGAAGAACTTGCAAAAACTCAGTTTCTAGAGCAATTTGAAGCTTTATATAATGATAATAATTCAGAGAAGTCTGCACTAGAAATATTACCTACAGCTTATGATTATATAAGATTAGGGCATCCATTATCTTGTGTTCTAGAATGGGGAATTGCACAATTAGATGGACTTAAATCTGAGAACGTAATTAGCTTTTCTTCAAAGACAGTACCTGTTCTAGCCGTATTGAGAAAAAATCTTTTTGACCATAAGAATACCCAAATTATTTATACTGGTACTTTACCTGACTCCTTTGATGCACAAGCAATAGAAAGAGTTTATGGATACCAATTTGAATTAAAAAAGGTAGATTCTATTAAAGATGTTCCTGCCTTTGACGGTAGTACGATCTTTATCAAGAATGAAGAACAAATAGGTGCTATAGAGCTACATGAAAACATAGATTTTTATATAAGCCTGCACGGTAAGTTAGGTAGTGTACTGGTTATAAATGGTCAGGAGAATGAAAGTTATGTTGCAGACATACAACATGTGCGTAGAAGAGAAACGATTGCGATGACTCCTGCAAACTCTGTTATAGCTATACAATCCTTAGTATCACAAACTGCTTTTAAAGTAGAAGAAACTACTGTAGTTAGTGACAAAGCAAGCGTTTTAAACTCTATTAAAGAGATTACAAGATCGAGTACTACACCTCTAGTAGGTTCTAGTGGTTTATCGATTCAGTATGCTATAATGATGGGGCTTATTAACGATGCCAAGGAAAATCATAAAGGAAAAGCGATTAAAATAGTTGTACCACCTAACTGTTATGGTGGTACAAATGACCAGGCAAGAAGAGTCGCGGCATGTATTGATAATGTAGATATTGTAGATTTACTAGTAGATGGTGATAATGATATGGTACAAAGTATCGATACCGTTTTAAATCAAATTGCTAAGGAAGACGCGATACCTTACATTATTGCCGAAATACCTACTAATCCTAGAGTTGAGGTACCGGACCTAGTTCAATTAAAAGAGGTTTTAACTAAAGAACGTAAAACACCTCATGGAGATCTTGCGATAGATCCTGTATTTATTCTTGATCAAACCTTCTGTCCTAATGTTCACTTTTTAGGAGAAGATGATATGCTATCAGGTGTGCGAACTATATCTTTTGCTAGTGGTTCTAAATTTCCTAGTGGTGGTCGTTGTACGGCTGGTTACTGTGTAGGAAATAAGAAAACTACTGCTTTAATGGAAAAAATAGAATTGCACCTAGGTATTTGTGATAATGAAGCTACAGATCTTCAATATGAAATACTTGCAGAGCAACTGCCGTCCATGAATCAAAGAATTACAGATGCGTATAAGAATACTCGCGAATTTGTAAATTATATTCACGAGGCTCTACCTGGTGCAAAAATCAATTTTGTATCAGAAGAATTAGCGCAGCAAGGATTTACTCCTTCTGTATTTTCACTAGACTTACCTACAAAAGGCGCTAATGCTGAAGAGAAAGAAGCTTATAAAAGGGAATTAAACCTTAAGTTAATTAACTTGATGATTACAGAGATTCCTGACGAAAGTAAATTTTGTGTGAGCTATGGACAGTTAAAAGGCTGTTACTGGACTATACCAGCAACGTCTACACAAGGAACGACTAAAGAAGGTGATAAAGATTACATCGTACGTGCATCACTATCTCCTAACCTAGATCTTGAATTACATAAAAAAGTGTTTTCTAAATTTGTAGATTCTATCTAAGAGTTTTTAACCTTTTACTTAAAACGCCGCTTCATGTAAAATGAAGCGGCGTTTCTATTTTCTATTAATAAGAAGATTATTTATTACTTTTTAGACATGATACCTGCCAGATAGCTAGCATCTTTAGAAACTCCACCTAGTGTTGCAGATCCACGAGTGTACATCCATGGCAAGCCCATAAAATAAAGTCCTTCTATATTACTGACACCTCTATAGTTTTTAGGATAATTATCTGCATCGAGTTCTAGACCTTCTATCCATGAAAAGTTAGGGCGGTAACCAGTAGCCCAAATTATATTTTTAATGGTAGAAACGTTTTTAGATTCAAAGAAAATCTTTTCCTTCAAAGCATCTTTTGTTCTCCCTACAGGAAATACATTCTCTCTAGCTAGAATACCCTTTACGTCAGTACCTATAACTGGTTGCGTAGAAGAATTGATCTTCTTCCCTATCCAGCTGTATTTGTTATAGCTTAAAAAACCTATTTTAGTAAACCACCACCATAGCGTTTTACCTAAGAAATTTTGCGGTAATGATTTTACAGTCGTATCACCAGAAAAATAGACCTTGCGCGTGCCGTCTTTAGATAGTTCATTAAGAATTTGATAACCAGAATCTCCACCACCTACTACTAGTGCATCACCATCTTGTAATTGATCGATTCCTTTGTAATAGTTACTGTGCATTTGCAATATACTGTCTGATGCTTTTACGTGACATGGTGGTGTGTACGGTATATGAAAAGGACCAGTTGCTACGATTACATTTTTAGTTTCTATGACACCATCTTTATGTTCTACACAAAAAGTTTTCTCTTTCTTTTTTACAGAAGTAACTAGCGTGTTTAACTGAACAGGAATTTCAAATTTATCTACGTAATTTTTAAAATAGTTAGCTACCTCAAATTTAGAAGGATAATGATTTTTAGGAGCGTCAAAGTCTAGTCCTGGTAAGTGATTATATTCTGTAGGGGTAAAAAGCTTTAAGGAATCCCATCTATTTAACCAGGAGGCACCTATTTCATTTTCTCCATCAAGAACTATGAACTTTTTATTCATTTGTTTTAAATGATAAGCCATAGCTAGACCTGCTTGTGCACCACCTATTATCACATAATCTAACATCTTACTATTCATTACAATTTTATAAAAGTTCTTGCAAAATTAAGAATCCTTTGATGATACCCTAATTAAACAGACATTTTAAGCAGATTAAACAATAAATTGATAACAACAAGTTGAAATAGTTGAATAATCAACAATAAACAATCATCCTTTTGAATTGATTAATATTTCAAAAAGATCAGTTCATAAACCTCATGTTAACCAAAATACTCTAGTAATCAAATCCTATCGGACTACCATCAGGGATGCTAGGTAATTGCTTTACTTTAAATAATTCTGGATGCGTGTTGAAATTTTTAATTTGAGAAAGTAGTTGGTTTTCAAAAGAATCACGCTTATTCAACTCTTTTTCAATAGAATTCAACTCATTTCTTGCCGCAGCTTTTACCTCTATATTAGTTCGCGTACTTGCTATAAGATTCATTAAGTGATTTAAGAACAATTCTTGACTTCTATGTGCAATGGATGTTTCATAAGAATCAATTCCATTATTAGAATCAAAAACAATCTCTGATACACCTTTAATCACAGTAGATAAGTCCAAGTAATTATCATTATTGCCGCTCATTCTTGTTGAATTCTGCGTTGCTATTCTATTCACACGTTGCGGATGGAACAATAAATCAAAAGTCATATCTACACTAGTTGCTGCAGCATTAAGTGCATCAAAGCTGACACCAGTTTCAGACTTAAAGCTTTCTCTAGTTCTTCCATACCCATAAGCTCTTGGTGGGAATAATTGGAGAACAGAACTTGGTATCTTTAATGTTTCAGGTTCTATACTTCTCAAGATACTTTGTAGAGCCTGACGTTGTAATGTAACATCTACTACTTTAAAATTTTGTGACTCGTCTTTAGTTAAATACCCATACTCTACTCCACCTATTAATTTTACTGCAGCCTCTACTTGGTAACGATGTGCAAAATAAACTGGTACAAAAACATCTTCTAAAACACTTAGAGGTTCACCTGACTTTATGTTATGAATAGAAAATTGATTCATTGCAATTTCACGTACTTTTAATATATGATCCAACTCTTCACTAGGGCTAGATCCATTATCCCATAAATGGCCACTCGCACTCGCACCACCAGTAGCTCTTGCATCACTGTCAGATATGAATTTTAAACCTGCAAAATCAGCCTTTTTAATAATAGATTTTAAATAAGCTGACTCAGACTGGTTACCATTTGGATTTCCATAAGAATATTGAACGATCAGGTCATCCCAACTTCCCATACCTACTCCATAAGCATCATCTAGAGAAATCGCACCGTTAAGAATGTCGTACTTAGGATGCGGATAATCCATAACACTAGCGCGATCGTTTACACTTGCGGCAAAATTATGTGCAAAACCTAGTGTATGACCTACTTCATGAGCGCCTAACTGTCTGATTCTAGCCAGCGCCATTTCCATCATAGGTTTATAATTATCATCACTATTCTTAAAAGGTTCTTTAAGTAAACCTTGTGCGATTAAAAAATCTTGTCTTATTCTTAAACTACCTAGACTTACATGACCTTTAATAATTTCTCCTGTACGTGGATCGGTTATACTACCGCCATAACTCCAGCCACGTGTACTGCGATGTACCCACTGAATCACGTTATATCTCAAATCCATAGGATCTGCATTTTCTGGTAACATTTTTACCTGAAAAGCATCTATATAACCAGCACTTTTAAAAGCCTCGTTCCACCATCCTGCACCTTCTAATAATGCTGCACGTATAGGTTCTGGTGTACCACGGTCGAGATAATAAACAATAGGCTCAACAGCTTCACTTTGTGCTGCATTAGGGTTTTTCTTTTCTAGTCTATGTCTGGTAATAAATCGTTTCTGTATAGGTTCAAAAACTGGTGTACTGTAATCCATATAACTGGTATAAAAAGAACCACTACGTGTATGAAATTCTCTAGGTTCATAACCAGCATCTGGTAATTTTACAAAACTATGGTGTTGAATTACAGATATACTACTCGCATCTGGCGCAACACTTCTTACATCACGACCTGTAGGTGTACCTGTAAAAGTGAGCATAGCTTCAAACTCTGAATTCTTTGGAAAACTCTTGGTATTCTCCATCCATAAAGCACTACGAGATTTATCAAGTTTATATGTTCCTTGTCTGCGATCTTTTAAACGTTTTGCCACGCCGTGAGCATCTTGCATTAAAAATGGTGTCAAATCAATGGTATAAGCACCATTTTTAGATTCCTTAATTTCAAAACCAAATAATACCGATCTTGCAAATGCCTGCTCAATAGATGCTTTTTCATCAACATTAGAAGAACTCGCACGGTATTTTAAATTGGGTTGCATGAGTAATAGTTTATTACCACTCTTCACCCATTTTACTACGACACCACCACCTAATTGACCTCTATCCAGTCCTATATCATTAGATCCTAGACCACTAGTTAAAGAATGTACATATAGAAACTCTTTATCTAGATCTTTGACCACTAGCGTTATACTACCTTTATCTTCTTGATAAGTAAAGTTATAATAGCCTGTAAATTGTTGAGTGTTAGATGTAGATTGCGCTTTCGCGAAAGCGGAAACAAATAAAAACAAAGAGAAAATATAACAGGTGCTTTTCATGTATAGGTATTTAAGGTCAGAAAGATAAATCATAAAAATAAAAAATGAATCTAACCACGCAACCTATTATTAGGATTTGCATCTTATTATAAACTCAACCGCCATGAAATACTTGAAGAAGATTTTAATGATCTTAACTATTGCAATAGCTTTCATCTCCTGCAATAATGATGATGGTAATGACAGTATAACACCGTTAAGTATAGTAGGAAACTGGAATCTAACTGCAACTCTTGCAGATCCTGGCGATGGTAGCGGTACCTTTCAACCAGCTAGTGGTAAAAGTTTAAATTTTACAGATCAAGGTGTTGTGAATTGTAATGTAAGTTTCTGCTTCGGTAGTTTGACACAAGCTACAAGCACCGGTACTTATGACGTAATGACCACAACTATCGATGTAGAAAATTGTATAGGAACCTACATTTTTATTGATGCAGATACGATAGAAATTTCACACTTGTGCATTGAACCTTGTGGTGAGCGCTATGTTAGGGTAAATTAATCCTTCTTCTATATCTAAAATAAATTAGATAAAAGAGGTAAGTTATCAGTAAATACGGCATATAAAAGATTATTCCAAAAACTGCTTTCAAAGGCCATCCTATTCCTGATTGAGAAATCAATAGATTTTCAATGACTTCATTATTGTTCGTTGAAACATCTGTAAATCTTTCAGATATTGATATGCCATCATTATTATAACCGTAATGTGTTAGTAAAAAACCGTTTGATAAATGAACATAATAAGCAAAAGATGAAATGATAACCGAGCCTACTATTAAAGTGAATATAAAATAAATCCAAAACTTAAATTTTAGATTATTTCTCTTTAAAATACTTTGAAGAATTAAAAATGGAATTACGGATAATAGTAGTAGAAAAATCCACGATAGTATGTGTATCAGTAATTCCAATTTATATAAAATTCATAATTAATCCTTGCGATACTGAGCAGTTTTCTCAAAAACTTGATCTAGAATATCGATATCGATTTGTTCTAATGAAAGACCGCGACGTTTCATAACCACATCGGCCACTTCATATGCTTTATTAGTTTTATAGGTCATATTACCTTGTGGACCGCCCCAATTAAAGGATGGAATAAAATTACGTGGATAACCAGCTCCATAAATGTTTGCGCTCACTCCTATTACAGTCCCTGTATTGAACATAGTATTGATACCACACTTAGAATGATCACCCATCATGAGACCACAAAACTGCAATCCTGTTTTTGCAAAACGGCTGGTTTCATAATTCCATAGTTTTACTTCGGCATAGTTGTTTTTAAGGTTACTTGTGTTAGAATCTGCACCTATATTACACCATTCTCCTAGAACAGAGTTTCCTAAGAAACCTTCATGTCCTTTATTAGAATAACCAAAAATCACAGAATTACTCACCTCTCCACCTATCTTAGAATGTGGTCCTACCGTAGTAGGTCCGTATACTTTAGTCCCTAACTTTGTTGCACTATTGTTACATAAAGCAAATGCACCACGTATGATCGAACCTTCCATAACCTCTGCATTTTCACCTATGTATATAGAACCAGTAGAAGCATTTAAGATAGCAAACTGTAATTTTGCACCTTCTTCAATAAAAATGCGGTCTTCATTTATAGACTGAACCGTTGCTGGTATAGGCTGCGATTTTCTACCTTGTGTAATAAGGTCATAATCTGCCTCTAGAGCTTTTCCATTTTTAGAAAAAATATCCCAAGTAAAATTAATAGCATCTACCTCTTCTTCTAAGAAAAGTACCTGTTCTAACTCTATAGTAGGGGTATGTAAATCTTTAACTCTATAAGCGATTATAGCATCTCCTGCTAGTAATTTCTGTTGAGGTTTTAATGCTTTAATAGCTTTACACAATGAAGCAGTTGCAAACACATTTCCTGCGATTACTACATTATCATCTGTCTCTACCAGTGGATATTTAGCCTGTAAATAGTCCTCTGTCTGGAAACTCACGCTCTCTCCTAGTTGCTTTTCCCATTTCTCACGTAGTGTAATAATTCCACAACGTATCTCGCAAGTAGGTCGTGTATAAGTAAAAGGTAATAATGCTTGGTGTTTATTAAAGTCTGCTAGGATAAAATTCATGATGGTCATTCTTTTCAGAATTCAAAGGTCGTAAAACTATTCTCATTTTACATTTTCATTTCCTACTTATTCTACTTTAATTAATAACTTAGCCCTATGCATAAAAATAGATCCTTACTTCTTGCCCTATTTCTACTATTAGCACAACTTGCATTTTATTACAGTTTAAGGTTTTTTCCCGCTGTAGTAGAGTCGTTATATAGCACAGGTATTTATCCTTATATATCCAAAGCTATGAGATTTGGGTTAGGCTGGTTGCCGTTCTCCTTTGGCGATCTTGTGTACAGCATTGCTATTATCATGATCATAAGATGGTTGTGGATAAGTAAGAAGGATTTGATCTCGCTTTCGCGAAAGCGGTACACACAACTATTCCTTTCCCTAAATATAATTATCGCATTATTTCATTGCATGTGGGGTTTTAATTATTACAGAGAACCACTGCACAAAGTACTAGAACTAGATAACGAGTACACTACCGAAGAACTGAAAACCGTGGTACAACAACTGGTTTACACCTCTAATAAATTACACGAGCAATTACAAAAAATAGATTCCTTACCAGTCACATTTACACGTTCTCAGTCAGAAATTTTTGATCTCGCACCACAGGGTTTTGAAAAGATAAATCATGTTTACCCTGCACTGGATTATGGAAATGCGAGTATTAAAAAATCATTGCTCACCATGCCACTTTCTTACATGGGATACAGCGGTTATTTAAACCCTATTACTGGAGAGGCGCATACTAATGCCTGGATCAACAACTATAAAACACCAGTCCTTACTTTACATGAAATGTCTCACCAGTTAGGGTTTGCAAAGGAAAACGAAGCCAATTTTATAGCCATAATAGCAGGTATGAATCATGACGACCTTCATTTTCAATACAGCGCGAGTATTTTTGCCTTACGCTATTGTATTAATGACTTGTACCGCCGTGATCCAGCAGCTTACGAAGAAATAAGACCTATAATTAAAGATGGTATTTTTAAGAATTATAAAGAGTTGCGAGATTTCTGGGTCCAATATGAAGGAGTTATAGAAGATGTATCACAAGCTACTTACAATACTTATTTAAAAGCTAATAATCAACCTGGTGGTATGGAGACCTATAGCTATGTAGTAGCCTTATTAGTTAATTATTATAAGTAAATCTAGACTACTGCATCGGTGAGTTTTCTCTCTTTAAGTTATGAAGTATAAGTTAGACACAAGGACTTTATACCGTTTAACGTCATAAAAAAAACGGAAGAGATTATACAGAACACATTTGTTAATTACCTCATATAACTATTAGCTTTTTATGAAATCTTTAAGAAACGACTTTATAGGACTTTGATCTATCTTTATGGACTAAACCTATATTCATGAAAAGATTATTATCTCTCATGCTTTTAGCTTGTTTTTCCATGCAGGCTCAAGAGTATTTTCCTAACAACGATGACATAAGTGCGGTAAGCAATGTCACTCGTGCAATTACTAACGCTACCATAATAACCAGTCCTGGTAAAATGATATCTAATGGTACTATTATCATTAAAAATGGTAAGATAGAAGCTATAGGTAGTGGTATTTCTATTCCTAAAAATGCTGTTATTGAAGACGCTGCAGGTAATTACATTTACCCTTCTTTTATAGAGTCTTATGGAAACATAGCTATGAAATCTCCTAAAAGAGCTGCTGGTAGTAGAACAGCGCAATATGACGAAGGTCGCAAAGGATATTACTGGAATGATCACATAAGAGCAGAACAAAGCGCTATGGATCATTTTGAATACGACTCTAAAGAAGCTAAGAAGTATATTGATGCCGGTTTTGGTACCGTACAAACTCACTTTCAAGATGGTATCGCTCGTGGTAATGGTATGTTAATCGCTCTAGATAACACAGGAACTGATGCAGACCGTATTCTTAAACAAGAGAGTGGTAACTTCTTTTCATTGAGTAAAAGCCGTCAGTCTAGACAGAGTTATCCTACATCTCTTATGGGTGCGCTGGCTTTATTACGTCAGACACATTTTGATGCAGACTGGTATGCAAATGGACATTCTAAAACAAAAGATCTATCTCTAGAAGCATTAAACACAAAGAAAAATCTTGTTCAGATAATTGAAGCTGGAGATAAAAAGAATGTACTAAGAGTAGACAAACTGGGTGATCGTGTAGGTAAACAATTTGTTATCGTAGGTGGAGAAGATGCTTATGAAATGATAGCAGATATAAAAGCAACTAACGCGGCACTAATTGTACCTATTAACTTCCCTAATGCATATGATGTTTCTAACCCTAATCTAGAGTGGTTTGTAAACCTAGGTGACATGAGAGAATGGAAACAAGCTCCTGGTAACTTAATGATGTTATCTCAAGCTGGTATTACTTATGCCATTACTACTAAGGACTTAAAATCTCCTGCAGAATTAATGAAGAAATTAAAAATAGCTATGGAATATGGTCTTACTGAAGATCAAGCCTTAGCTGCTCTTACTACTACTCCGGCAAGTATCTTAAAAGTAAATGATATGGTAGGTACTCTTGAAAAAGGAAAACTAGCAAACTTCATTATTACATCTGGAAAATTATTTGAAGACGACACAGAAATCTATGAAAACTGGGTAAAAGGATCTAAACAAGTAATCAAAAACAGAAGCATTAAAGATATTGATGGCTCTTATGTAGCTACCTTAAATGGAGTAAAATATGATATATCTATTAAAGGAAACGGTAAAAAATCTACGGTAAAAATAGACAGTACGACTCTAGGTTCTAAAATAACTTATGACGGTAACTGGATCAATATTATCACTACTCAAAAAGATAAAGAAGATAAATCTTATACCAGATTATTAGGTGTAATAAGTGATGATAATAATTTTCATGGTATCGCTTACCTACCTAATGGTCAGGAACCTGCCTTTGTAGCTGTAAAAGAACCTACAGATTCAAAAACAAATGGTAAGGATGGAAATAAAAAAGGCGATTCTAAAGAAATCAAAAAAATGGGTCGCATGACTTTTCCTAACGTAGGTTACGGTAGTGAAACCCAACCTACCGAAGAAACTATCTTATACCGCAATGCTACAGTATGGACTAATGAGAAAGATGGTATTTTAGAAAATACGGATGTACTCGTTAAAGATGGTAAGATATCTAAAATAGGTAAAAATCTAAGTGCTGGTAATGCAAGAGTAATAGATGCTACAGGAAAACACTTAACTAGTGGTATAATTGATGAGCACAGTCACATCGCTATAGATAATGGTGTAAATGAGGCTGGTCACAACTCTACTGCAGAGGTTACCATAGAAGACGTTGTAGACCATGAAGATGTAAATATTTATAGAGACCTTGCTGGTGGTGTTACTACCTCACAACTACTACACGGTAGTGCAAATCCTATAGGTGGTCGTAGCGCTATCATTAAATTAAAATGGGGTTACAAAGCAGACGAGATGATCTATTCTAACTCTCCTAAATTTATCAAATTTGCTCTAGGTGAAAATGTAAAACAATCTCGTTATCAAAATGGTGTGCGTTTCCCACAAACTAGAATGGGTGTAGAACAAGTTTTTGAAGATTATTTCTCAAGAGCTCGTGCTTATGCAAATGCTAAAGGAAGTAAAGACTTCCGTTATGATGAAGAGATGGAAGTACTTCTAGAAATTTTAGAAAGTGAACGTTTTGTTTCTTGCCACTCTTATGTACAAAGTGAGATCAATATGTTAATGAAAGTAGCAGAGAAACACGGTTTCCGTATCAACACATTTACACACATTTTAGAAGGTTACAAAGTAGCAGATAAAATGGCCGAACATGGCGTAGGTGGATCTACCTTCAGCGACTGGTGGGCTTATAAATATGAGGTGAATGACGCTATTCCTTATAACGGTGCCATTATGCACTCGCAAGGTGTGGTAGTTGCTTTTAATTCTGATGATGCTGAGATGTCTAGACGTTTAAACCAAGAAGCTGCAAAAGCTGTGAAATATGGTGGCGTTAGTGAAGAAGATGCATGGAAGTTTGTGACTTTAAACCCTGCAAAACTTTTACACATCGATGACCGTACAGGTAGTATCAAAAAAGGAAAAGATGCAGATCTTGTTTTATGGAATGTTAATCCATTGAGCGTGACTGCTAGGCCAGAAATCACAATGATAGATGGAATTGTGTTTTTTGATAAAGAACGTGACTTACGCTTTCGCGAAAGCATAAAAGCAGAAAGACAAGAACTTGTTAATGAAATGATCATGGCCAAAAACAAAGGGATGAAAACCCAGACGCCTAAAAAGAAAGACAAAACATTATATGAATGCGAAACTATTCACTGGTAATATGAAGACAATGAAAAACTTATTTTATACGATTTGTGCCTTGTTTGCCATGACTGCAACTGCACAACAGACACCAGCACCTGCACAAACAGGTATTTACACGATTATGAATGCCACTGCCCACATAGGTAATGGTGAGGTTATAGATAACTCTATAATAGTTTTAGAAAACGGTACTATTACTGCAATTGCAGACGCGACAGTGGTTAAAATGGATATTAAAGGAGAAAGAATAGACGCATCTGGCATGCATGTTTATCCTGGATTAATTGCTATGAATGCCACTATAGGTCTAGTAGAAATAGATGCGGTAAACGCGAGTTCTGACGTGCGTGAGATGGGAACCTATAACCCACACATAAGATCTATTATCGCTTATAATGCAGAGAGTAAAGTGATAGAGTCTATGAGACCTAATGGGGTACTTATCGCTCAAATCGTACCTCGTGGAGGTCGTATTTCTGGAAAATCTAGTGTCGTACAATTAGACGCTTGGAACTGGGAAGACGCTTCTATACGTACGGATGAAGGTGTACATGTAAACTGGCCATCTAGTTTTAGAAGAACTGGTACATGGTATGAGCCAGGACCTATAGAGCCTAGTAAAGATTACGAAAAGCAAGTTACTGAATTAACAGATTTCTTAAATAATGCAAAGGCCTATAATGCAACGACAAAACCAGTTGGTTTAAACTTAAAATATGCTGCATTACAACCTGCTATTAATGGTACTGAGAATTTTTACATCCATGTAGATGGAGAAAAAGCCATCAGAGATGTTTTGAAATTTATTAAAGCAAACGGAATTAAGAAACCTGTTATTGTAGGTGGTCGTGAAGGTGATAAAGTAGCAACAGAACTTGTTGCAATGAATATTCCTGTTCTAGCAGGTCGTGTACACGGTCTTCCTTCTCGTGAAGATGAAGACTTTGACATGCCTTATAAGTTTCCTAAACTACTAGCTGACAAAGGCGTTATGGTAGGTCTAGAAAATTCTGGAGATATGGAAAGACACCAAACACGTAATTTCCCTTTCTATGCTGGTACCGTTGCTGGTTATGGAATGGATATGGAACAGGCTTTAAAAATGATCACTCTTACACCTGCACAAATATTAGGTATCGATAAAGAATATGGTTCTTTAGAGCAAGGTAAAAGTGCTACTCTATTCATTTCTAAAGGAAATGCGCTAGACATGCGTGGTAACCAAATTACACGTGCATTTATAGACGGTAGAGACATTTCTCTTAATTCTCATCAAACAGAATTATATGAGCGTTACATGAATAAATTTGGCGCTGAGATTAAAAGATAATCTCATTTATAGTATATCAAATCGTTCATTATTCATTTAATGGACGATTTTTTTATTTAAAATTATCTAGTATGAAACATACCATAAACCAAGAAGAGAAAGTATTTGATCAGTTTCTTAAAATATATAAGGCTCAAGTTACTCAAGATAGCTTTGATGGTAAAAAAGAGATTAACAGCACTCGCCTAGCCTTAGACCGTGGTAATACGGTTGCTGTGTTACTTTATGAAAAAGATACCGATAGCTTTCTTTTTATACGTCAGTTCCGCTATCCTAGTTCGCGTCGTGATCAAGGCTGGATCGTAGAAATACCAGCCGGAGCTATTGATAAAAATGAATCGGCAGAGAAAGCTGCTATTAGAGAAGTTAAGGAAGAAATAGGCTATGAAATAGAAAGCCTTGAGTTTATAATAGAATACTTTCCATCACCTGGAATGCTGTCAGAGCAAATAAGCATCTTTTATGGTGAAGTTGCTTCTAGTCAAAAAACACTACGAGGTGGAGGCGCTACTTCAGAAAATGAAGATATAGAATTAATTAAAATACCTAGAAACGACATTAAACAGAAGCTTAATAATCGATTTTTCAATAATTCTATAAGTATTATAAGTTTACAATGGTATTTGTTGAATAAGGTTCAGTATAATAAAATCAACTTGTAGAATAAGTAAACACCTAGCATTATTAAATAACAAAAGCCGACTCATGAGAGTCGGCTTTTGTTATAATAAATTCTTTTCATATTTAGAAACCATTAGTTTCTTTACCTAGCTCCATCAGGTCGTCAAAGTAGTTGAACAATTGACCTTTGGTAATAATTGCACCAGACTCAATCAGTTTAAATTTATCAGCATTAGGATCTTCTCCATACGCTTTTTTTGCAGTAAAAATTTTCACTTCATCATCGAGCAGGTTTTTTTGAAGCCACTGATAACCTTCTGGTGTGGTTATATCAATTAGCTCGTCTCCTACCATAATTGATATCAATTCCATTTCTTTTTCTCCTAGAGAGAATAAATTCATGGTCCTAGCAGATATATGTTCTAGAAACTCTGCTTTGTTTAGAACACCTTCCCAGACAAGGTCAGAGAATACGTCTATTTCTTGCTCTGCTACTTCTGGTTGATTAGTTTTTAAATCATCCCATTCTTTGGCTGTAATAGTTTGAGTAGCAAGGAAGTTAATGAATTCTGGATGCATTTCATCCAGTTGTTCTTTAGTAAGTCTTCTATATTTCATAAAACCCTTAATTAAAAGTTGAAATTAAAAAAGCCGTTTCAATCTAATGAAACGGCTTTATAATGATAAGAATAAGTCTTATTTATCTTCTACAACAGTAAAAGTAACTTTAGCAGTCACATCCCTGTGAAAACGTACATCAGCATCATACTGACCTAATCTCTTGATAGAACCACCAGCAACAGAGATGAATTTCTTCTCTATTTCGATACCGTTCTTTGCAAGTAAGTCAGAAACATCTGCAGTAGTAATAGAACCAAATAATTTGTTTCCGTCACCAGTTTTTGCAGCTATTTTTAATTCAAGAGCAGCAAGTTGATCAGCTTGCTCTTGAGCAGCTTTTACATTTGCAGCTTCTTTATGAGCTCTTTGCTTAAGTGTTTCGGCTAGCATTTTCTTAGCACTAGATGTAGCCATTACAGCCATACCATTAGGGATTAAGAAGTTGCGACCATAACCAGGCTTAACACTCACTAAATCGTCAGTAAAACCTAAATGTTCTACATCTTTCTTTAATATAAGTTCCATATTGTTAATCTGATTTTATTATTTAAGTAAATCACCTACATAAGGCATGATAGCGATGTGACGAGCACGTTTTACAGCTACTGCTACTTTACGTTGGTATTTTAAAGAAGTTCCTGTAAGGCGACGTGGAAGTAATTTCCCTTGCTCATTTACAAATCCGAATAACCAATTAGCATCTTTATAATCGATGTATTTGATACCACTACGTTTGAAACGACAGTATTTCTTTCTTTCTTGAGTCTCGATCTTTAAAGGAGAAAGGTAACGGATGTCACCATCTTTCTTTCCTTTAGCTTGTTGTTGTAATGATGCCATGTTTTAAGCTTTAGATTTTTTAGACATTTTCACTCTTCTCTTCTCTGCCCACTCAACAGCATACTTGTCAAGTTTTACAGTAAGGTATCTCATGATACGCTCATCACGACGGAATTCTACTTCGAAGTCGTTGATTACCTCACCAGGTACGTCAAATTGAAAAAGGTGGTAAAAACCACTTTTTTTGTTTTCGATTGCATAAGCCAGTTTTTTTAGGCCCCAATCTTCTTTGGCTATCATTTTAGCACCACGGTCAGTAAGGAAATTTTCAAACTTCTTTACTGTTTCCTTTACCTGATCATCAGATAAAACGGGATTCAAAATGAAAACAGTTTCGTATTGATTCATAATTAATATTGTTTTAAACGGCTGCAAAAATACTCTTTTTCCTTTATACACACAACTTTACTTTAAACCATTATTACTTATTATTCATTACCTTATTATAACATCATTTAAAAAAAACTTTCAAAACACAATTAAAAACAAAAGTTAAACAGCTTTTAAAGAATGATAAAAGATTATTTACTTAACATAAGTTAAATATAAAGTTATCTAAAGACTTGTTTTTCAGTAATTTCATACATTCATTTAATGAAGACCAAAATTATCTTCATTAAAAACATCGACGAAATACACACCTAAAATACTACAAACTAAATATTTACATATTATTAAAACCGTGATAAATTCGCTAAGTCGTTAAAATATCCGACAAAAAGATAAATTAACTTGTATTTCATCTGTAAACAGTTTAATATTGTCTTATAACTATTGATAAATAATAATGAGTAACACCATCCTTAACTGTTTTGTAGTTGACGACTCTAGTATACAGAGACTAGCTATCGTAAAGATGATAGAAGGTCACCCTAATTTAAAATTAGTAGGTGAATTTAGTAACGCTGTAGAAACTAAAGCCGCCTTAAAGGAAACTACCGTTGATCTAATTTTCTTAGATATTGAAATGCCTATCCTGACAGGGTTTGATCTTTTAGACGATATTACTGAAAAACCAGGTGTTATCTTTGTTACTGGTCAGACTAAGTATGCATTTAAGGCATTTGATTATGCCGCAATAGATTATTTACAAAAACCTATTAAGAAAGATCGTTTTCTTTATGCTGTAGAGCGCGCTCTTCTATCTCACAAGATGAAGACAGAAATGATCGAAGATCGTGGTGAATTCATCTTTGTAAAGAGTAACCTTAAAAAACGTAAAGTATACCTTAAAGAACTAAGATACATACAGGCTCTAGGTGATTATGTAAAACTAATTACCGATGAAGACAGCCTTATCGTACTTTCTACTATGAAATCATTTGAAGGCACTCTACCATCCGAAGATTTTTTACGTATTCACAAATCATATATCGTAAATCTAAGAAAAGTAGAAAAATTCAACTCTAAAGCCGTAGAATTAGGCTCTGAGGTACTTCCTTTAAGTCGCAATAGAAAATCAGAACTGGTTGAGGCATTATCTCAATTCTAGTTACATATTTCATTTATACAATAAAAAGCCACTCTTTAGAGTGGCTTTTTATTGTATTAAAAATGCCATCTAGAAAGCTTTTTATTTTATAAGATACTTGTTTTAATTCCGCTTTCGCGGAAGCGGACTCTCAACAACCAATAGCCTAGTAACTATCTACATCTATATTACAACGTACAGACCTATACAATTTAATAGATTCAAAACTCTTCTTAACTCTGGTGATATAGTTTTTAATAACATCAGGTTTTTGCTGTCTGTTCATTTTAATAATCACATTTATATTATACAAATTGCGCACACGAGATACAGCAGGAAACTCTGGCCCTAACACCACTACTCCATGTGGTATCTGGTTTAAAGCATCTACGAACCACTGACTAGAATCTAGTGTGGTCTGATAATCTCTATGTTTAAAAGTGATTTTAATTAACCGTTGAAACGGCGGATATTTAAATTGATAACGCTCCTCTACTTGCTCCCTATACATAGTACCATAATCATAAGAACTGACCTGTTGCAAAATCATATGATCTGGATTATAACTCTGTATCAACACTTTGCCTCTTTCTTTAGTACGACCTGCACGACCAGCTACTTGAGTAAGTAATTGAAAACACCTTTCATGCGCTCTAAAATCAGGAAAATTAAGCATAGAGTCTGCATTAAGAACACCTACGAGACTTACATTTCTAAAATCTAGCCCTTTAGTAATCATTTGTGTACCTACCAGACAATCTATCTCACCAGAATCCATTTGATTAATTATCTTTTCATAGGCATTTTTACCTCTGGTAGTATCGAGATCCATACGCGCCACCGTATGATTAGGAAACAACATTCTAAACTCCTGCTCTATTTGCTCTGTCCCAAATCCTTTGGTATCTATAGCTGTACTTGAACAAGCAGGACACTCCTTAGGGACAAATGTGTGGTAACCACAATAATGGCATCTTAACTGACCTTTATATTTGTGATACGTAAGACTAACATCACAATTAGGACACTGTGGTGCGTGTCCACAAGTATCACACTCCATAATAGGCGCATAACCTCTTCTATTCTGAAATAAAATGACTTGCTTTTTATCCTTAAAAGCCTCTGTCATATGCTCAATAAGCGTATCAGAAAAATGACCATTCATTCTTTTACGTTTATGCTTTTCTTTAATATTCACCATATTAATTTCGGGCATAAGAACATTACCATAACGCCTTTTAAGCTCTACCAACTGGTACTTTCCCGTACTTGCATTGTGATAACTCTCTAAAGATGGTGTAGCACTACCTAAAAGAATATTTGCTTTTTTCATGTACCCTAAAACAATAGAAGCATCTCTTGCATGGTATCTAGGGGCTGGATCAAATTGCTTAAAACTACTCTCGTGCTCTTCATCAATAACGATAAGTCCTAATTTTTGAAAAGGCAGCAACATCGCACTACGCGCTCCTATAATAACATAAGGTTCTTTTTGTTCTAGAACATGATGCCAGACTTCTTGTCTTTCATTAAGGTTGTATTTTGAATGATAAACCAACACTTGGTGCTTAAAAAAAGCTTTGAGCCTAGATATCAATTGTGTAGTAAGCGCTATCTCAGGAAGTAAATAAAGTGCCTGATTCCCCTTTTCTAATTGTTCTTTAATAAGCTGCACATATAACTGCGTTTTACCACTAGAAGTCACTCCATGCAACAATACCGTTTTATTAATCTTAAAACTAGATTTAATTTGCGCTAGGGCACTTACCTGGTCTTCATTAAGATTATATAAATCCTGACCATCTTCTACATCATCCTTAACTCGATCTACATCTTTTTCTATCTCTATTAAAATATCTTTATTGATAAGACTTTTAATGACAGTACTGGTCACATTTGCACGCTCAATAAGATCTTTTTTTGCAATATCCTTAGTCGCTCCAGTTTGCATCATGAATAAAGTCATGACAGCATCCCTTTGCTTAGGCGCTCTACTTAACGTATCTAAAAGGGTTTTAAGTGCATCTTCTTCTTTAAAATCCTGATGTAAGTAGATGAATTTTTTCTTTTTTGCTTTATAAGTACTGTAAAGTTCTTCTTGCAAGAGGATCAAGTCCTTATTAATCATTTTTTGAAGTATAGGAAGAACCGTTTTACGGTCCAGAATATCCATTACCTCTTGCACTTTTAATGCATTGCGATTATTAAGAGCCTCCATAACCAAGTACTCACGATCGTCTAGATCTAGTTCTTCTATAGAACCAGAATCTTTCTTGAGTATTATAGTTTCACTTTCTAATAGAAAAGATTTAGGTAACGCCGCCCTCATTACTTCTCCTACAGCGCATAAATAATAAGAGGCTATCCATTCCCAAAATTTGAGTTGACCTGCAGTTACCACCGGCTGCTCATCTATTATAAACTCTATGTCTTTTACCTCATAAGTCGCTGTGTTTTCTTGATGGACTTTATGCACTATACCTGTATAGATTTTTGATTTACCAAACGGCACAGCCACTCGCATTCCAGGTTTAAGAAACTCAGATTCTGCAGGGTTAATAGTGTAGGTAAAAAAGCGCTCTAATGGAAGCGGTAATATGACATCAATGAAGTGTTGCATAAGATGTAAAAATAAGAAGCTCTTTTTACATTTAAAGCCACAGTAAGAAAAATTATATAGTAGTTTTTAATAGTTCCGCTTTCGCGAAAGCGAGACCTCCATCAAAACTATTTACACTATAAATATCACTGTTAAAAACATGTTGAGAAAACTAGATCGATAGCATATACAATTAGAACACAGCTTTACTACCTTTATTAAAACCCTAAAACTATGAATAATCGAGACGAGTATCTAGTCGCATTAAGACCAGAAATACCCAGTATACGTGTAGATGAGCAAATGAGTGAAGAAGAACGTTTTCAAAATGTAACCTTGCGTCCTATCGCAAAATTACAACACGATCTTATCATTGCGGTTTTTAGAAACTACATAAAAAAGCACAAAAATGTCTTTTATGGCCTGACTGCTCATAAACGTATTGATTATATAGAAAACGCAGTAAATAGAGACCAAAAATTTAGAAATTCTCTAAAAGGAATCATGATGGGACATTTTACTATTGCAGAATACAGTACTTACATCACTAATTCTAGCGCATTGAATAAACGCATGATGAATTTAGTACGTGAAAGATTAATAAGTAGTATTCAAGTATTTGAAAAGCCGCAATTAGATTTATAACAGCGATTCTCCGTTTAAATCTGTAGTAAGTACATCTGTCATGTAATCAAGAAATGTACGGCCAGTATGGAAGGATTCTATGACTTTATCCATGAAATCAGGAGATGTAACTTCTTTATCTGTATAGCTTTTCATAAAATAAAAAGCTTTGAACCTAATTAAATCAATGTCTGGGTGGTTTTTATCAAAATTTCTAGGTGCTGTTTTAAGCTGCTCTCCTTGTAATTCTCCCCAACAAGATTTAAATGAAGGGCTAGAAATAATATCTCTCATTTCTTGAGCATCTAATTCTAGCTCTTTTCTTATTCTTAAAAGATCTTCTTTCTCTGGTCCAAAAAAACCTATGCCTATTACATTTTCATTAGGTTTTATACGCATGTAATAACTACCGCGCCTATCTGCTCCTGCTCTTAACCAGTTCACACTGCGATGTGCTTTAAATGGTGTTTTATCCTTAGAGAATCTAATATCTCTATAAATTCTATAGTTTTTTGCTTTTTCGATCACATCGTTTTGATTCAACTCTACCATTACGGCAGCCGTAAAATCCTTAAACTCATTATCTAGTTTTTTAAAATCTGCTTTGCGCTCTTCAAACCATGGCTTGTTATTATTTTGCGCTAGTTCTTTTAAAAATTCTAATAATGCTGGATCTATCATAATAAAGAGACTTTACTTAACAAATGGCAAGTTATTGATTATTTAAAATGTAAGAAGTCTATTTAACAAGTTTGTAATAATAAAAAACTCCTTTCTATACAGCTTAATCACAAGGTGGACCTCTTAAAATCCACCTATTAAAAAATCATAAGTTCAAGAAAAATGATCGCAAAAGAACTGTATCTCGTAAAGACACCTTGCAAGTCATGAGTTTATTTATAAAAAGGGCTTAATTGTTAATAAGTATGTTATGTTACTAATTATATATAAAATATCTTTGTAATTGCAGAACAGACATTGAATACACGTATTTTATGGAGTTCTATTTTAATAATTCCGTTTAATTAAATAGCCGGAATTATCATCACAAAATAACAACACCAAGATGAAATTTATAGTATCTAGTTCATATTTACAAAAACACCTGCAGTTATTAGGTGGAGTAATTAATAACAATAATACCTTACCTATTCTAGATAACTTTCTTCTAGAATTAACAGGTAGTGAGCTTAAGGTTTCTGCCAGCGATATGGAAACTACCATAGTTAGTAAACTAGAGGTAGAAAGTGAAGATGACGGTAGCATCGCCTTACCAGCAAAATTACTTCTAGACACTTTAAAAACATTTCCAGAACAACCATTAACTTTTCATGCAGTAGGCACTATGATTACTGTAAGTCATGATAAAGGTAAATCTGAAATAGCTTGCGCTGCTGCTGAAGAATTTCCTAAAGCAGTAACTATATCTGAGCCTAGCAGTACCACCATAATGGGTGATACACTAGCAACTGCGGTTAACAAAACCATATTTGCAGCTGGTAATGACGATTTAAGACCTGTAATGAGTGGTGTATTCTTTCAGTTTACAAGTGATTCACTAACATTTGTCGCTACAGACGCACATAAACTTGTACGTTATAAAAGAGAAGATATCGCTGCAAGTGAAACTGCAGAGTTTATCATGCCTAAAAAACCTCTTAACTTGCTTAAAGCAATGCTGCAAGGAAGCGAGTCTGAGGTATTAGTAGAATATAATGATAGTAATGCACAATTCAGTTTTGATGGTACAACTATCATATGTCGTCTAATCGACGGAAAGTACCCTAATTACGAGGCTGTTATACCTAAAGAAAACCCTAACAAACTTACTATTTCTAGAACACAACTTCTTAACTCTGTAAGACGTGTTAGCATTTTCTCTAATAAAACAACACACCAGATAAGACTTAAAATGGCTGGTGCAGAGCTTAATATAAGTGCTGAAGATCTAGATTATAGCAATAAAGCAGACGAGCGCCTAACTTGTGACTATCAAGGAGATGATATGCAAATAGGTTTTAATAGTAGGTTCTTAATAGAAATGCTAAATAACCTAACTTGTGACGACGTATCTCTAGAAATGTCGCTACCTAACCGTGCCGGTATTTTAACACCTGTAGATGGACTAGACGAAGGTGAAAACGTAACCATGCTTGTAATGCCAGTTATGCTTAACCAGTAAACTGACATAATTTATAAAAATAAAAAAGGCTCGCAATTTGCGAGCCTTTTTAAGTTTAAAACTATTTCTAATTATGCGTGTTGTAATTCATGTTTTCCTTCACGCACTTCTTCTACCATTTTTGCATTAAACGCATCTAGATCATCTGGCGTCCTGCTAGTGGTAAAACCTTCATCTACTACCACTTCTTGATCTACCCAATTACCTCCAGCATTTTCTACATCTCTTTGTAAAGAAGGATATGAGGTTAATTTACGTCCATTAAGCACGTCTGCATCTATTAACGGCTGTATACCGTGACATATAGCACTTACAGGCTTTTTCTGCTTAAAAAAGGCTTTAATAAACTCTATAGAATCCTTATCCTGTCGCAACTGATCTGGGTTTAAAACACCACCAGGAAGCATTAATGAATGATAATCATTTGCATTTGCCTCACTCACCTGTTTATCTACCTTGTAAGTATCGGACCAGTTATCATTATCCCAAGCTTTTATAGAATCCTTTTTAGGACTTATAATACCCACCTCTACTCCTGCGTCTTCTAGAGCTTTTTTAGGACTAGTTAACTCTATTTCTTCAAATCCGTCTGTGGCTAAAATTGCTACTCTCTTTTTCATGTCTATATATTTGTTTAAATTATTATAGTACAAAGATGAAAAGATAGAAGTCTTTTAAATAACAAGAGCCTGCTAAGATATTCTTAGCAGGCTCTTAAATATGAGATGTTTTTCTTAATTTAACTTAAATAACGATCTCTTATAACATTCTCGTGATGTAAGTTGTGTCCAGCTATTAAAAATGGGATCACTCTTGCGGTCATTATATTTCCACTAGCATTTCCTTTGAATAAGAGAGAATCTGCAGTTACGTTTTCAAATAAAGCTATAGTTGCATTTCTAGTACTCTCTGTTGTTTTTAAAAGTTCCGCTTTCGCGAAAGCGTAATCTCCTAAACTATCAACAAAGACATCTTGATCAAAACCAGATAACGCTGTATCATCACCTCTAAGGAAACGTAATGCACGATATGCAAAGACACGCTCTGTATCAATATTATGCTGGATTACTTGCCCTATAGACCATTTACTAGATTCGTAGCGATAGTCTAGCGGCTTGTCAATAGAATTTATAAAATCCAGTGTTTTATCTAACGACTGTTGCAATACATTATTTATGTTACTCTCTTTATCAACAAGGTTCAAGTAAGTATCAAAATATGAAGTGTACTCGTCAGACGGTATATCTTTTAAATACACCATTATAGATCTTGAAATACTTTGTGTAACAATCTCTTTTTATCATTAATGCTTTCTTCAAGACTAATCATAGTCTCTGTACGACTCACACCATCAATATCATCTAACATGAAGATAATTCTTTTTGCATGAGTTGTGTCTCTAGCACGTATTTTACAAAATATATTGAATTTACCTGTTGTAATATGTGCTACTGTTACAAATGGAATCTCTTTAATTCTACTCAACACAAACTGTGTTGCACTAGTTTTCTCAAGAAAGACACCTATGTAAGCGATAAAGGTATAACCTAACTGGTGGTAGTCTACTGTAAGAGAAGATCCATGGATAATACCAGATTCTTCCATCTTCTTAACTCTAACATGCACTGTACCAGCACTTATACTCAATCTTTTAGCTATATCTGTAAATGGGGTTCTCGTATTTTCTATAAGCACGTCTAAAATTTGCTTATCTATATCATCAATCTTTGCCATAATTAGTCTTTTACTGTCAATTTTCTGCAAAATAAAGACAAAAGCTGATAATAAACTAACAAAATTCGTGATTTCACAAATTATTAGTAAAAAATTTCGATATCCAAAGATTTAGACCTTATTTCTAGGTTTCCTTCAATGATTAAATCGTCATTATAATGAGGGAAATCGTTTAAATCTATTACTCTGTGACCGTTTAAAACATCTTCTCTATTTATACCTATTAATATAGGTACAAAGTAAAGGACACCTTCTTTAACCTGTTCATGGTATTGCACACTTAGTGTCTGTAATCCAGATACCGATCTATAGTTCTTAACTAGAACATCTACATAAGCTTTACTCATATGCGGTATAGAGTTATAAGCATCTACCACATTAGATTCATTTACAACGAGACTATCTTGAATAGTCTTAAAAGCTATTTTTAAAGACTCATACATAAGGTCTGTAACTTGATCTCTAGAATAATCATCTCCAGAATGACCGGCTTCAAATAAGACCGTAGGCACCTGTTTACTGGTCATATAATCACCAACACAATTAATATTAAAGTCATCACTGTATCTACCTATTATACCACTAACCCTATTATTAAGTTGGCCATGGATAGCATTAATAATCTGCATAGACTTTAAACGAGCCTGAGAAATGGTTTTTTCTAAATCTCCTGCAGGGGCTAAAAATGAAATTTGAGCAGGCTGGTCTCCATCTAAAGATCCAAAAATGGTACGCTGACCATGAAGATTAAGACAATAATCTGGAGCAAAATCATCAAAAACAGATCTTAAAATTTGACTTTCTGGCTGAGTTAAATCTATCGCATCTCGATTAAGATCTACATTATTTGCATTTACACGTGTCCACTTTTCAGATCCATCGGGATTTAAAATAGGAATAATATACAATGATATATTTTTAAGTAAACTATTAAAACTATCGCTTTTAAACAGTTTAAAAAGCGCTCTAGTAGTGCTGGATTCATTACCATGCATTTGCGACCACACTAACACTTTAATTTTTCCAGTACCCAATTTTATACCATATACAGAACGTCCATTAACTGATTTACCTATCTCAATATCTGACAAGCTTTTTTGTCCAAGAGTCTCTAAGATCGTTTTTAAAGCATCTTCAAATTGAAGGTAAGAGTAGTATCTAGATAGCATAAATGATAAAAGTTTATAAGAGTTGAAAAATCGCCTATACACAACTGTAATCGGACTGTACAAATGTAAACTCTATACTGTTTTCAAATGTAAACACCGCGCTTGTTACAATTGTAAACAATGTCCAGCCTTAGTCTGTTTACAATTGGAGACATATCAGATGTTGATTAATGTAACAATCGATTCTATTTAGTATATTTTAACAATAACAATATTCTTAATAATCATTTACTACTATTTTTCAGTTTATTATAGCATCTGAAGTAAGGTAATACATTATACATAAGTAACTATGAGTACATAGATACAGATGTAACTTTTTGATATGTTTACAATAATAAACACATTTGTAAACTTGATTTAGTTTACTTTTGTAACCTATGGTGAATTCAGTAGATTTTTCAAAAAGATTGCAAAAAATCATGGATAGAAACGATTTAAACGCTTCATCCTTTGCAGAACGTATTAATGTAGGACGTAGTTCTATCTCTCATATACTGTCCGGTCGTAACAAACCTAGTCTTGATTTTGTAGTAAATACCGTGAAGGAATTTCCAGAAGTAGACCTATACTGGTTACTTAACGGTAAGGGTACTTATCCTAAATCTGACGAGGCTCCTATCTCTCCACCTACAAGAAACAATCCTGCTCCAACACCTTTACAAAAAGAACCCAGCACTACAAAAACAGAACCTATACCTGCAGAGACTAACGACCTGTTCTCTGCTCCTTATACAGACAATAACCCTTTACCTATTAAAAAAAATAAAGGGAAAAATATACAAAAGGTAATTTTACTATATGACGACGGAAGTTTTGAATATTTTATACCATAACTCACCTTCCAAGAATTAACTTTGTGAAAAATTATTACATGAAGTATGCACCTCTATTTTTACTACTCCTATTTTCTTTAACCAGCTGTTATGAAAACACAAGAGACTGTACAGATTTTCAAGTAGGTACTTTTATATGGGAACAAGAAAGTGGTGGTAAACTATTAAAGACAGAATTTACTAGAACCAAAGATTTACAAATCGAGAGATTTGAAAATAAAGTAGACACATCGAGAATAGAGTGGATTAATGATTGTGAATGGAGAGTCATTCCTATCGACCCTAAATCAAATGCAGAAAGTCGTGCATACCTCTTTAAAATATTGACAACTAGCAAAGATTCATATACCTTTGAATTTAAGCAGTCCGGTCGCGACCAGATTTACAAAGGAACTGCCGTTAAACAATAAACAACCCTATATAATGTTAGAAAACATTTTTACCCTACTTATGTTAGTCCTATTACAAGCTGTTTTAGGATTTGATAATCTTTTATACATTTCATTAGAATCTAAGAAAGCTCCTCAGGCAGACCAGAAAAGAGTACGTAAAGTGGGGATTCTTATAGCCATCGTTTTAAGAATCGTTTTACTCTTTGTATTGGTTTCTATTATTGACTTTTTCCAAGATCCTTTTTCATTCTTATCTGGTGGAATAGATGATATCGTGCACTTTGCTTTTAATGGTCATAGCCTTATAGTTCTTGCTGGTGGTGGTTTTATAATCTATACCGCTATTAAAGAAATATGGCACATGATCTCCTCTCCTGATTTATCTATAGGAGAAAATCCAGATGGCAAATCAAAGAAAACCGCAAATGCTGTAATTACTAGTATCGTTATTATGAACCTAGTTTTTTCTTTTGACTCTATTCTAGCCGCTATAGGACTGACTAGTGATATTGAAAACTCTGTAGTAGCATTTATTATTATGGCTATAGCGATAGTATGTAGTGGTTTACTAATGTTATTCTTAGCAGATAGAATTTCTATATTCTTAAACAAAAACAGAATGTATGAAGTACTAGGGTTATTTATACTTTTTATAGTAGGTATCATGCTAGTAACTGAAGGTGGCCATCTAGCTCATCTAGAATTCTTTGGTAATGAAATAGTCCCTATGAGTAAGACGACTTTCTACTTTGTAATCGTAGTATTAGTTATCGTGGATGTCGTACAAGGACGCTATCAAAAGAAGTTGATAGCAGAGAATGAAGCTAAGAACAATATTTCTTCATAAATACTTTTCCATTAAACTAAAAAAGCGTCAGATAGTATCTGACGCTTTTTTTTATGCGATATGATGTTGAGTTATCACACTACTGTCTACCACCTCTAGGCGGCCCCTGACGGTTGCCACCACGTTCTGGCTTGGGTGCATTATTTAATTCTTCTAGACTTATGTAACCATCCTCATTGGTATCTATTTTATCAAAGTCATTTGATAAAGGTCCTTTTACTTCATCTTTAGATAACTTACCATCTTTATTGGCATCCATTTTAGTCATTAATTCTGTAGTTGCTTTAGAAATCTTAGAGTTGGCCGTTTTAGACGCTACTTCATCTTTTGAGCCACATGATGTCATAATAGCTACTGCAGCTGCACAAATAGTTATTTTTAAAATTTTCATAGTTAGAGTGTTTTATTATAATTAAGACTTTTTAATTAGTGTAAAGTTTAAAACAGGTTTGGTATATATTCCGCTTTCGCGAAAGCGAAACTTTAAAATAAAAAAAAGAGCAGTATCTAGGATACCGCTCTTAACTTATATTCAGAAAGAATAAACTTTCATTTTTCTATTTCTTAAAGTTGTTTCAATTCAATAACCTTATTTAAAAGAGCCTCTAAGTCTTCTATTCTTTTATTTTGTTCTTTTATTTTAGAATTGAGCTCTGTTATATACAAGAACTGCTCTTCTATTTTTTCTAAATTTTTAAGTGACGTCTCAGCTACATCTACCGTCATTCCTTGAGACTGTATATCTTCTATAGACTTTACTCCTATTAGGTGACCATTAGCTTTGGTAAAAGACTCTGCCTCTTCTAGAGTTGGAAAATTATAGGTTTTATTAAGATCAGAAGTACCATCATAATACATATCAAAAACATAATCTGCATAGGTAGAATTTGATGCGGTTGCTACAAATTGACGAGCCCTAATAGTTGCTTGTTCTGCACTTACTTCTTTAATATCATTAGATAGCATCAATTGATTATCTTTAGTAACGTTTGCATTTACTCCTAAAGCAATAGATCTATCAAAATTAGATTCAACTTTTGCGTTCACACCTATCGATATTGATTCTGACGTTTTAGTAATAGCTCCTTTACCTATACTTATAGCTCCATTTCTAGTAGCTTCACTCAGGTAACCTATCGATATAGCTTCTGTTGCTGTACTTTTAGCAGCTCTTCCTATCGCAATACCGTCAGTGGTTGCTCTAGAATCATTAGATCCAATAACTGTTGCGTTATTTCCGTATGCAGTAAGACCATTTCCTAACAGCACCGTTTCTCTAAAACCAGTCCCATTAACATCTGAATCTTGACCAATAATTACATTTTCTCTACCTCCAGAAATTGTTTCTCCAGCATTTTTTCCAATAAGAATATTATTAACATTTGATAAAATTTCTAATTGACCTTTATTAGACATTCTAAATATTTCTTGATTATTAACTCTAAAATTTAATTCTACATTGTCCGTTGTACCTATGAAATTTGAATTTGAGGAAAGACCAGAGTTCCCTTCTGTTTGCCATCCATCACCGCTTACACTAGAATTATTAAAGGGTATCCAGTTATCAAGATTGTTATCCCAGTAATAAAATCCTCTTTCATAAAATTGGTTAGATCCAGTTATATTCCTCGTTACATTATCACTTAGATATACTAGCATTGAATGTTGTGCAACTCCAGGGTTCGTATTAGGAAAATTATTTATTCTAGGAATCAACATACCAGTTTCACTGGTCGGAGAACCTGGAATCGCAGCTACTATTTCTAAATCTGCCTTAGGGTCAATGGTATTAATTCCCACCTGTCCAAGACTTAAAAGTGGTATAAATAACAAGAAAGATTTCAATAAAGTTTTCATCTATAAATTTTTAATTCTCTGCAATTTACTGTCCTTTTACACTTTTGGTAAAAAAGAGAATTTATAAAAATAAAGATGGGATTAAACGTGATTTTAATCGGTTGAAATGATCTAATCTCGTCTTTTATCAAACCATTTAAAGACTAAGAAATCGTACAATCAGATAATTGTATTGTATTTTAATAATTCAAAACAATCCATTTTATACTATTTTCATCTTCAAACAGATTGCTTTTAATTAATTGCACGTAAGGTTTGAAACAAAAAAAAAGGACAATATCGATGAATGATACTGTCCTTTTCTCTTTGAGAGAATGAAATCCTTATTTAGATTCTAAAGCCATTATACGTTTCTCTAATTCGCTTACCTTATCTAATTGGGCTTCTAAAGTTTCGATTCTTAGATTTTGCTTATTTATTTTAGAATTAAGTTCTGTAATATATAAAAACTGCTCTTCTAACTTTTCTAAATTTTTAAGAGCCGTATCAGTTACATTAACCGTCATTCCTTGATTCTTAATATCTTCTATAGATTTTACACCTATTAGGTGTCCATTTGCTTTTACAAAAGCTTCTGCTTCTTCTAGAGTTGGAAAACTATATGTTTTACTAAGCTCAGAAACACCATCGTAATAGATATCAAAAACGTAATCTGCATAAGTAGTGCTAGATGCAGTAGCTACATAACTTCTAGCTCTAATAGTTGCCTGTTCAGCACTTACTTCCTTAATATCATTAGATAACATCAATTGATTATCTTTAGTAACGTTTGCATTTGGTCCTAAAGCAATAGATCTATCAAATCCTGATTCAACTCTTGCATTTACACCTATGGAAATTGATTCTGACGTTTTAGTAATAGCTCCTTTACCTATACTTATTGCACCATTTCTAGTCGCTTCACTTAAGTAACCTATTGATATAGCTTCTGTTGCTGTACTCTTTGCAGCTCTTCCTATTGAAACACCATCAGTAGTAGCTCTAGATCCACTTGATCCAATAATAGTTGCATTATCTCCATAAGCTGTTAGACCATTTCCTACCACTACCGTTTCTCTGAATCCTGTCCCATTAACATCTGAGTCTTGACCTATAATTACATTTTCTCTACCTCCAGAAAGTGTTTCTCCTGCTTTTTCACCTATTAAGATGTTATCAACAATAGATAATACTTCTAGTTGTCCTTTGGACGACATTCTGAAAATTTCTTGATTATTAACTCTAAAACCTAGCTCTACATCATCTGTGGTACCGATAAAGTTTGTTCCAGAAGTTAACCCATTATTTCCATTTACTTTCCAGCCTTCAGAAGATGAACTGTTAAAAGGTAACCAATTTCCTAGATTATCATCCCAATAATAAAAGCCTTTTTTATATAATTCATTAGATCCGGTTATATTTCTAGTAATATCTGTACTTAGATAAATTAACATAGAATTTTGCTCAGTGGATGGGTTTACCGCAGGAAAATTAGATATTCTAGGCAACAACATTCCAGTATCACTAGTCGGAGAACCTGGCGCCGTAGCCGTTATATCAAGGTCTGCTTTGGGGTTTATAGTATTTACACCTACTTGTCCTATACTTAAAAAAGGTATTATTAGAAGTATAGCTTTTAATACAAATTTCATTTTTTGAGATTTAATAGCATGCAAACTTACAGCACAGACTAAGTAATCTCTGATAATCAAATTAAAAAAAAACATAAAAACGTTAATATGTTAATTTAACAGTTTAAATCACTAATAATAAGTGTATTCCTACTTTTAAAGCTAGATAAAAAACCATTTTAAATTATTTTTTACTCAACAATTGATTCTGCTCCTTCATTAACTCTTTTAAATCATTAAGTAATTCTATATCCTTAGGAGTTACGACTTTCTTATTTTTAGGATCTTGAGCATTATTACGTAACCTATTCATTAATTTTATGACTATAAAAACCGTAAAACCTATTACTAGAAAATCTATGCTCACATTTACTAGCTCTCCATAATTTATTGCTATTTCTTTAGCCCGATCTCCGGTAGCTCCTTCAATAGCTTCTCTTAAAACATACTTTTTATCTTCATAATTTACTCCATCTGTTAAATAAGATAAGGGTGGTAATAGCACTTTCTTTACAAGAGTTTGCACTACATTATTGAAGGCTGTACCTATTATGATACCTACCGCCATATCTATCATGTTTCCCTTAACTGCAAATTCCTTGAATTCTTTTAATAACCCCATTAATGTAAGTGTTTTATAAGTTGTAATTATCTCGCTTTCGCGAAAGCGGTATTGAAATAAAAAAAGCGATAAATATAGAATTTATCGCTTTTAAAAATTTTATAATAATCTTAAAATAAAATAGACTGTCCAGTATCATCTATTTCAGGATCTGGAGCATTAGGATCTTTAGGAACATCACTATCAGTAGTATCCCTTTTAGGAGTTATTTCTTCCTCAACGACCTCTTCTGGAATAGCCTCTACTGGTGTAAAAGGTATGGGATCTAATAAATTTATTTGCTTTACTTTAGCCTTAGTAAGCATATTTCCTTGGGCAGCTATTCCTTTTATAGCAATAAATTCTTCTAGATTGATCTCTTCATTATCAGGTTGTTCTTTACCTCTAGGCTTGTTAAAAACAAGTTCGGCCATGGGTTTATAATCTGTCGAGACTACTTCTAGATACGACCCTTCATGATCTGGAATAAAGGACTCTTCACGTTCTTCATTTTCCATTAAAAAACGTTTTACATAATACAAATCTCGCTCTCCATTAAAATAAATAGCGGTAAGTGGTTTATTAGGTATCCATTTTTCTAGAACTATCGTATCGTCGTCAAATCTTGCTGTAACCTCAGGAATAATAGTTTTAATAATACCTTTTTGAGTTATAATCAATAAACGATCTTCTCCTCTAAATTCACCTAATAACTCACCTCTTCCATCTACGTTAAGACGTTGCACTGTATCATCAAACCATATTTTACGTGGTTTTAATGTAGAAACTCCTTCTTCTTTAAGATCTACTCTTTTGATATTATACTTAGTTACTAGATTACCTTTTGAAGAACGACCTTTAATTAAGATGTCCGAAAAATCTATATCCCACTTGATCTTCTTGATGCTACCTTGCTGCCTTAGGCTTACCGTCACCACCTCGGCCTCACCATTAGGGTTTGCACTAAAATAATGCATGAGCGAACCTTTATCTGCCTTACCCATAGGATATTCACGATCTCGAGTAACACTAGTTACTGCAAATCTTTTTATATAACTAGGTCCTGTTTTACCATCTCTATAAATGACATTATATATGGTACGCTTATCTTTTTTCTTAAAAACAGCTACATGAACGATGTTTTTACCTATAAAAGTTTTTGCATCTACTTTAGTAACCATCATAGTTCCTTCTTTTGTAAAGCATATGATGTCATCAATATCAGACACATCGCCTACATACTCATCTTTCTTAAGTGCCGTACCTACAAAACCTTCTTCTCTATTCACATAGAGCTTTGTACTACGTATAATCACCTTAGAAGCTACGATGTCGTCAAAGGTTTTTAATTCTGTTTTACGTTCTCGACCGTTACCATAATCTTTTTTAAGTTTAGCAAAATAATCAATAGCAAAATCGATCAAATGCTCTAGATGGTGTCTTAACTCTGCAATGCGGTCTTCTAAAGCATCTATTTTTTGTTGTGCTTTATCTATGTCAAATTTAGAAATACGTTTGATACGTATCTCTGTTAATCTTGCTATATCTTCTTCGGTAATTTCACGTTTTAAATGACCTATATGAGGTTTTAAACCTCTGTCTATGGCACTTAAAACACCTTCCCAAGTTTCTTCCTCTTCTATATCTCTATAGATACGGTTTTCAATAAAAATACGTTCTAGTGATGCAAAGTGCCATTGCTCTTCTACCTCATGTAGTAATATTTCTAATTCTGCTTTTAGTAATTCTACAGTATGGTCAGCACTGCGTCTCAGCATTTCTGACACACCTACAAATAATGGTTTGTTATCTTCAATTACACAGCTTAAAGGAGAGATACTCACCTCACAGTTAGTAAATGCAAATAAAGCATCCATAGTTTTATCTGGAGATAAACCTGCTGGTAAATGGATCATAATCTCCACGTTTGCAGCCGTATTATCTTCTATTTTTTTGATCTTGATCTTTCCCTTCTCATTTGCTTTAAGAATAGAATCTATCAAAGAACTAGTCGTTGTGGAAAAAGGGATTTCAGTAATAACAATACTATTCTTTTCTGGAGAATGCATTTTTGCACGCACGCGTACTTTTCCACCTCTTAAACCATCATTATAATTAGAGATATCTGCCTCTCCACCAGTTGGAAAATCTGGATAAATTTTAAAGCGCTTACCTTGTAAATGCTTTATAGAAGCATCTATTAATTCATTAAAGTTGTGTGGTAAGACCTTTGTAGATAATCCTACGGCGATTCCCTCAGCTCCTTGGGCAAGTAAAAGCGGAAATTTTACAGGTAAATTAATAGGTTCTTTACGACGTCCATCATAACTAGATTGCCACTCGGTAATTTTAGGATTAAAGAGTACTTCTAGACCAAATTTTGATATACGGGCTTCTATATAACGAGATGCTGCAGCAGGATCTCCAGTAAGGATATTACCCCAGTTTCCTTGCATGTCTATCAACAAGTCTTTTTGACCTATTTGCACCATCGCATCACCTATACTCGCATCACCATGTGGGTGGTACTGCATTGCGTGCCCTACTATGTTTGCTACTTTATTATAACGACCGTCATCTAAATCTTTCATAGACTGCATGATACGACGTTGTACTGGTTTAAAACCATCTTCTATAGCAGGTACAGCTCGTTCTAGAATAACATAACTGGCATAATCTAGAAACCATTCTTTGTACATGCCCGTGACACGTGTTATGGTTTCTGTAGATTGCTCTTCTACGTTTTCTCCTAAATTTTCTAACTCTTCGTTTTCTTCACTCATAGGACACTAGTCCGTTATCAGTTAATTCTCTTCAGTTAATTAATAACTGTTTATTCTATTATCGTTCCGCTTTCGCGAAAGCGGAATTAATTAAACCACTATTTATTTAAAAAATCATCACCTCTAGCAGTAATTGCTTTAAAGATAAGCAGCCCAGCAGCAATAGCCCAAAACATAACTGAAATTACAATTAATTCTGGCCCACCAAAATGACTGTTTTCACCTAAAGGAAATGCCCAATGCAATATCTTAAATAATGCTCCAATTATATAGAACAATACAGCTATCACTGCGACTATTACTATGTGTTTATATTTAATCATTGTTAAATAATAAGTTATATATCACTGATCTTCAACAACATCAAGCTCTACCTTAAGGTTATTAATAATAAACTCCTGTCTATCTGGTGTGTTTTTACCCATATAGAATTTTAATAAATCTTCAATACTCATACCGTCGTCCAGCATGATAGGGTCTAGGCGTATATCTTCTCCTATAAAATGCACAAATTCATCTGGGCTTATCTCTCCAAGTCCCTTAAATCGAGTTATCTCAGGGTTTTTACCTAACTCGGCAAGAGCTTCTGCTCTTTCTTCTGGTGTGTAACAATATCTAGTTTCTTTCTTGTTTCTTACTCTAAAAAGTGGCGTTTGTAAAATATATAAATGTCCTTTTTTAATCAATTCTGGAAAAAACTGAAGAAAGAACGTTATTAATAACAAACGTATGTGCATACCGTCTACATCGGCATCTGTTGCGATTACTATTTTATTGTAACGCAGGTCTTCCATACTCTCCTCTATATTTAGGGCTGCCTGTAATAGATTGAACTCTTCGTTTTCATAAACAATTTTCTTGCTCATGTTATAAGAGTTTAATGGTTTACCTCTTAAAGAAAATACTGCCTGAGTGTTTACATTACGAGATTTTGTAATCGATCCACTTGCACTATCTCCCTCGGTAATAAATAAAGTACTATCTAGATTATTTGCTTTTTTAGTATCCCCTAAATGTACACGGCAGTCACGTAATTTTTTGTTGTGTAAATTAGATTTTTTTGCACGATCACGAGCTAGCTTTCTAATTCCAGACAGTTCTTTACGTTCTCTTTCTGCCTGTATAATTTTGCGCTGTAAAGCCTCTGCTACATCTGGATTCTTGTGTAAATAATTATCTAAATTTGTTTTAATGAAGTCGTTAATAAAGGTTCTTACCGTAGGTAAATCTCCTCCCATTTCTGTTGAGCCTAACTTAGTTTTAGTCTGTGATTCAAAAACGGGCTCCATTACCTTTATAGCAATGGCACTAACTATAGACTTGCGTATATCACTAGCGTCATAACTCTTATTATAAAACTCTCTTATGGTTCTTACCACGCTTTCTCTAAATGCTGCCTGGTGTGTACCACCTTGCGTCGTATTCTGACCGTTTGCAAAGGAGTGGTATTCTTCACTATATTGAGTTCTACTATGTGTCATAGCGATCTCAATATCTTCAGACCTTAAATGTATGATAGGATATAATCTATCTGTCTCTGTTATAGTCTCTCCTAGTAGGTCTTTTAAACCATGTTCTGAGAAGAATTTCTCACCATTAAATATAATAGTAAGACCTGGATTTAAGTATACGTAGTATTTTAACATACGTACTACGTACTCTGGCCTGTATTTAAAGTTTTTAAATATGTCAGAATCTGGCACAAAAGTCATTTTTGTACCCTTGCGTCTTGTGGTTTCTTCTAGAAAATCTTTTCCGGTTAACTCACCTCTTTCAAATTCTGCACTAGCACTTTTACCTTCTCGAGAAGATTCTACTCTAAAATAAGAGGATAAAGCATTAACAGCTTTTGTACCTACACCATTTAAACCTACTGATTTTTTAAATGCTTTAGAATCATACTTACCACCAGTATTCATCTTTGAAACTACATCCACGACCTTACCTAGAGGTATACCACGACCGTAATCACGTACTATAACACGTTCTCCTTGTATGGATACTTCGATAGTTTTACCTGCACCCATGACATACTCATCTATAGAGTTATCTATAACTTCTTTAAGTAAGATATAAATACCATCATCTGCACTAGAGCCATCTCCCAGCTTCCCGATATACATTCCGGGACGCATTCTTATGTGTTCTTTCCAGTCGAGTGAGCGTATATTATCCTCGGTATATTGTGTTGTTCCGTCCATTAAAGTAAAATCTGTGGTATGTGGAAATATAAGAATTGTACTGCTTTAATTCCTAGTCTAAAAAGCTATTTTAATTAACATATTTTAAGTTATTACTGTGAATAAAAATAGTTAATCATTATAGCTAGGAATTTGAGGTGATTTAGAATCAACTTAATTGCTATTTGATCGATTTAAAGATAGTCATTAATCCTTTTCATTTGAATTCAACAGTCGTCTAGACGACAACTTTAAAAATAAAAATAGTAAATTTTTATTCACAAAATTTGTTATGTTTTTGTGATAAAAAACTCTAAAAACCGTTTTTTTAACGACATATGCGATCTCTTTGTGATATGTTGAATTATGTATTGCAAATTTGATCTAAAAACTCCTCTATAAGTAGGTTAGCTTTACATGTATATACAAATACCTTTTGATTTTTATTGTATCATTGTAGCGTAGTGGTAATTAATTCATCATTACTAAATAATTAAAATTCAAATAAATGACTACAAAAACAGCCCAAATATTAGGCTTTTTAGGTATTCTAGCCTCTATACTTGTAGGAGCTGGAGAATACCTACTTCATTACTCTCCACAAATTATGGGAGAATCTGAAAATTATAACTTTTTCTCTTACGTCCCTTTAAGTAATCTAAGTTTAGGACATACCCTAGCTATGATAGGTTTACCTTTTTATTTTGCTGGGTATTTTCATATTTATTACATGCTTAAAACTGGTAATAAATTACTCGCACAACTAGTACTTGCAACAGGTTTTATAGCATTTGCCATAGGTGGTGTATGGATAGGATCTAGAGCTTCTATTGGTAATATCGTACACCTACAAGACAGTATCAATCCTACAGATTATAAAAATCTCATAGATCATTATACGGCACACATGGAAGTACTGGTTCAGGTACTGAGAATAGTTATTGCTCTTCTTTCTATCCTCTTTATTATTGCCATACTTAAAGGAAGTACGCAATACAAAAAATGGATGGCCATCTTAAACCCTATTACCATATTAATTGCACTCGTTTTAATAGGCTTTGCTTTACCTAGTATAGGACAGCATATCATCCCTATTCTCATGAATGTTACTCATTTCATATTATTTACCATTTCACTTATTCAACTTTACAAAAACAATCGCCATGTTTAAAAAAATAGCTTTATCCCTACTCGCAATAATTGTTATTGCTTTAATTTTCATTTTCGGTAAGTTTTGGCTCGATGCCACTACCGACAAATATGATGTAGAGATTGCTGAAGATCAAATACCGCTATTTGAATCTGTTGCCATAAATTTTACTCACAAACACAATAGTGAGAAATCATTACCTCTAGCATCTTCGGCTCTTATAGATATTGACAATGATAATGTAGATGAGTTATTCTTCGGTGGTGGAATGTCTCAAGACGATGCTTTATTTGCTTACCGTGATGGACAATTTGTTGAAATAAGCGCAACTGTTAATCTACCTAAAAAAATAGATAGCACTACTACTCTAGCTGCAGTTAGTGCAGACTTTGACAACAATGGTTTTACCGATTTAATGATAAGCCGTGAAAACGGATTGGTAATTTTTTACAACACAAACGGTAAATTCACAGAGACTGTAATAGACACGCCTGTTAATGAAAAATCTACACCAGTAGGTATTACCGTAGGTGATATTAATAAAGATGGACTCTTAGACATTTTCTTGTCTACCTATTTACGCAAAGAATTAATGGAAGGTCAGACCATTTTTGAAGACTATACCTATGGTTCTACAAGTGAATTGCTACTTAATAATGGTGACAATACTTTTAAAAGTATCACTAAAGAAGCTGGACTAGATTATATACATAATACTTTTCAAGGTTCTTTGATTGATATCGATAATGATTCTTGGTTAGATATAATCGCTGTGCATGACACTGGAGAAGTAAGAACTTATAAAAACAATGGAGATCTTACTTATACCATGGTAGATAACCCTATCACAAATAGGTTTGCTTACCCTATGGGGCTTGCTATAGGAGATTATAATAATGATGGCCTTGTAGATTTCATGTTTTCTAACACAGGTAGTACCGCTCCTGTCTTTATAGTAAAAGGAGATATAAAAGATGCCTCTTTATTCACTGAGAAATGGATTTTATTTGAAAACCAAGGCGACTTTAAATTTAAAGACGTTGCCCAAGAAGCTTTAATAGCCGATTATGAATTTTCATGGGGTGCGGCATTTGCCGATATGAATAACGACGGTCTTCAAGACTTAATGGTTGCCGAAAACTACATAGATTTCCCTATGAGTAAAATCTTTAAATTAGATGGACGTCTTTTAATCCAGAAAGAAGATCATACGTTTGCTCCAGGTATTAAGAAAGGTGGTGCTACTAATCCTACATATGCTATCACTCCACTAGTTAGTGACTTTAATAAAGACGGACACTTAGATCTTATATGGGTTAACATTAATGATCAGGCCAAAGCCTTTATCAATAAAGGAAATAATAAAAACAATTATGTTCAAGTACACCTTGCAGATACCGGTAAAGAAATAGGAGCAAAAATCACCGTATATCTTAAGGATAGAAAATTAACAGACTGGCTCGTTACCGGAGAAGGACTCGTAAGTGATCAAACAGCGTTAGTTCATTTTGGTTTAAAAAACGACACTCAAATAGAAAAAATAACTATAGAATACATAGACGGTACTATAGATACTGTTAACAATCCTGCTATAAATACAGTGGTTAATGTTGCACTTCAAAAAGTACAAGATATAGAAGACACTGATTCAAACACAGACTTAGATTTAAACGAAAACACTTTATAACATGAATTTGATATCGATACTAACAGGTAGTAAAAAAGACGAAGTTCTAGAAGGATATTGCCCTAACTGCTGGGGTGATCAAGAATATGGTAACCTTGTAAGAAAAAAATTTAAAGACTCTCAAATAGATGTAAATAACCACAACGAGAGATATGCATTTATTCAAGAGTTTATGGTTACTCATCTTAATGGTATTAAATTAAAAAGCACCGTTAATGGATCTGAATGTCCAACTTGTGTGATTAATTCAAGTAAATGATATTCAAAACATTCTTATCATACCTTATCACTCTCCTGCTACTCATAGGATTATGGGGAGCAGGCGGACTGGTTTTAGAAGAGTTAAAAACGGGCAACGGCTGTCCTAAAATAGCCTTGATACCAGCTTGTATCATTATATTTTTCTGCTTTTTAATACCAGCCCTATCTCACTTAACAAGTAAGAAAACAGTATTTTACTACCTCTTCACAGCACTTGCTTTTGGTATAGCCGCAGTAGCATCATATCTACAATTTAACGATCTAGCACAATGCCCTAAAATGGCAAATCTTACTCCTATGTGCTATATTTCACTTCTTATTTTTTCTACTCTGATCATACTTAAATACGTAGAGCAAAAAGTATCATTGCAATATAAGTAGTTCCGCTTTCGCGAAAGCGAGATTACAACAACTCTAGTCTCAACAACAAACATTACATCACAAAGTCAATTCATCAATCAAACAAGATGAAACGATATCATACATCGATGAAATACACACGGATAAAGTTAAAATTTAAATTAATTATGGAGTAGAATATTATCTTCTTTTTGAAAGTCAGAGTTTTAGACACGTTTATTAATATAAATTTAACAAACTGAAAACAAACATATTAACCTACTAAATCAGTAGGTTAATAAACAGCGCGCAGCTTCAATATCAAATTGATAATTAGTAAGCTTATTTAATACACTATTCATAGCATAATAGATACTTTCATTGCATTATTATCAAAAGGTTATACATTAGGCAACATATATACTAATTAAAACCCCTATAATGAAAAAAAACTTTACTCAATTAGCACTTCTAATAGCAGTTCTTTTTACTGCGGTTAGTTTTGCTCAACAAAGAGAATGCTCGACTCATAACGACCTGGTTCTCGCTATGTCCCAAGACCCTGCACTAGCAAGAAGCGTAGCAAATGCAGAGCGGTTTACTCAACAAAAAGCAAACCAATTGCTCACTCAAAAATCTGTAAATGGTAGCGTGATCACTATCCCTGTAGTCGTTCATGTACTTTATGCAAATTCAACTCAAAACATTAGTGTTGCTCAAATACAGTCTCAGATAGATGTTCTTAATGAAGATTTTAGAAGAACAAATAGCGATGCAGATAATACCTGGTCACAAGCTGCAGATATGCAAATAGAATTCTGTCTAGCGCAAGTAGATCCTAATGGAAATGCAACAAATGGTATAACAAGAAAAGCTTCGTCGGTAACTTCATGGAATACTACTCAAAACAGAATGAAAAATTCGGCAACAGGTGGAGTTACACCATGGGACACCACACAATATCTTAACATGTGGACAGTATCTGCCTTAAATAGTAACGGTCAGGCAGGTATTCTAGGTTATGCTCAATTTCCTGGTGGCAACCGCGCAACAGATGGTGTGGTAATGGGTTATAATTACTTCGGTCGTACAGGTGCTGTATCTGCTCCTTTTGATGGTGGTAGAACGACTACTCATGAAGTAGGTCATCTTTTTGGATTGCGCCATATTTGGGGCGACGGTGGTTGTGGTGTTGATGACTTTGTAAGCGACACACCAGAATCTGACGCTTCTAACGGCGGTTGTAACACAGGACATGTTTCTTGTGGATCTGTAGATATGGTGCAAAATTACATGGATTATTCTAACGACTCTTGTATGAACTTATTCACGGTAGGACAAAAAGCACGTATGAGAGCTAATTTATTAAATGGTGGTTTTCATTCTGCTCTTGCATTATCAACTAAATGTACACCTCCATCTGGTGGTGGCGGTAATGATACTGGTTGCAATAGTACTATAGATAGTTTCCCATACTCTAACGGTTTTGAAAGCTCTCTAGGTGGCTGGACACAAGACACTGGCGACTCACTAGACTGGACTAGACAGTCTGGCGGGACACCTTCTAGCAGTACTGGTCCTAGCGCTGCAGACCAAGGTTCTTTCTATGTATTTGTAGAGGCATCTAACCCTAATTTTGACAAAACTGCTATTTTAAACTCTCCATGTTTAGATTTTGCTAGCGGTTCTACTCCTACCGCTACATTTAGATACCAGATGACTGGAGACGCAGTAGGTACTTTAAGATTACAAGCTAGAGCAAGTGGCTCTACATCATGGTCTACTGTATTTACTAAATCTGGTGATCAAGGTGCAGCCTGGTTAACAGCTAGTGCTGGTTTATCAGCAAATACAGCACAAGTAAGACTCGTAGTAGATACAGCAAGCTCATGGCAAGGTGATATTGCGGTAGATGCATTTGGCATTACAACAGCTACTTCTGGTGGCGGTGGTTCTACCGGTTGTGTAAATGGCGTTTCTTCCTTCCCTTATTCTGTAGGTTTTGAAAATACTCTTGGACAGTGGTCTCAAAATGGAAGTGATTCTCTAGACTGGTCGTTACGAACTGGAGGAACTCCATCTTCTAGCACAGGTCCTAGTGCCGCTGCACAAGGTTCTTATTATATATATGTTGAGGCATCTGACCCTAACTTCAGTAAGACAGCTTCTTTAGACTCTCCTTGTTTTGATCTTTCTAGTGAGAGTAATGCGACACTATCTTTTCAATACCAAATGACTGGTAATGCCGTAGGTACTTTAAAAGTAGAAGCGAGTACAGGTGGTTCATATACAACTATATTCACTCAGTCTGGTGATCAAGGTGCGGCATGGAAAACGGCAACTGTTAGCCTCGCAGCCTACGCTGGTGATAATTTACAGTTAAGATTAACAGTAAACACAAGTACTTCATGGCAAGGTGATATCGCTGTAGATGATCTTAAAATAACTAATGGTGCTGCGTCTACTGATAAGTGTGATGGTGTACCAGCTTACAACAGTGCAAACAGCTACTCTGTAGGAGATCAAGTAGTATATCAAAATGTTCTTTTTGAGAGAGAAGTTTCTTCGTGGGTAAATTTAGGAGAATGTGGTACAGCAAGAACTGCGGTAACGGCAAGCAAAGTCGCTATACCAGGTAATGAGATTAACATCTACCCTAACCCTGTAAGCGGTTCTCAATTATTCACCACAGCGACTGGTGAAAAAGTAACTTATACGATTTATAATTTAACTGGTCAGCGAGTTGCTGCTGGCGTGGTAAATGAAAAGTCTATCGATGTGGCTGCTCTTCAATCAAATGTTTACCTTATTCAAATCAATGACGGTGAGCAAATAGTAACTAAAAAGTTTATCAAGAAGTAATTCTAATTATCTTTTAAATTCAGAAAGCCTGTCAATTGATTTTGACAGGCTTTTTTTTACTCTTTTCTAAAGAGATATGTATGATTATCTCGCTTTCGCGAAAGCGGAATTATTAAAAATCTATGCGATCACTACGGTCTTGATATTCACAAACTCTCTGATACCGTAATGAGACAACTCTCTACCGAAACCTGAAATACCAGTACCTCCAAAAGGCAATGCTGGATGACTCGCTACTTTATGATTTATAAAAACAGCGCCATCCTTAATTTGTGTAGCTAGGCTTTCCATTTTTTTCAAATCTTGAGAAAAAAGACTTGCTCCTAGACCAAATTTTGAATTGTTCACCATTTTAATAGCTTCTGCCTCTGTTTTAAAGGTACTTACCGCCATAAGTGGGCCGAAGGTTTCATCTTTAAAAACGGGCATATCACTAGTCACATCTGTTAAGATGGTAGGTGCAAAATAAGCCTTGTCTCTAGAGCCACCATAATGCAATTCTGCACCTTTATCTATAGAGGCATTCATTAATTCTTCTAGCTCTTCAGCCAGATCTTCTCTAGCCATTACTCCTATATAAGTGTCCTCATCTTTAGGATCTCCTGATGTCAGTTCCTTTACTTTGTTAGTGAATTTTTCTAGAAACTCGTCAGCAATATTTTCTTGTAGTAACAGGCGTTTACCGGCTATGCAACTTTGCCCTGTGTTTTGAAATCTAGCTTCTACACAAGTTTGTACTGTCTTATCAATATCTGCATCATTAAAAACGACTAGTGCATTATTACCACCTAATTCAAGGACTGCTTTTTTAATGTTTTTTGCTGCAGTAGATGCCACTGCTGCTCCAGCAGGTTTTGAACCTGTAAGAGTAACCGCTTTTATAATTTTACTTTCTATGATCGCTTCTACCTCATCACTATTAATAACAAAGTTTTGAAAACAACCTTCAGGAAAACCAGCTTCTAGAAATATATCTTCTATCAACTCTGCACAACCCATAACGCTACTAGCGTGTTTTAAAACACCCACGTTACCAGCCATTAATGCAGGCACAATAAAACGGAATACCTGCCAGAATGGATAATTCCACGGCATTACAGCTAGTACTACACCTATAGGCTCAAAAGTTACATATGATTTAAAATGCTCAGTTTCTACGTGTTCTTTAGCTAGGTAACCTTCTGCTTTTTCTGCATAGAAATCACATAACCAGGCACATTTTTCTAACTCAGCTCGAGATTGTGCAATAGGCTTACCCATCTCGTCAGTCATTAGAGCAGCATAGCTGTCTGTATTTTTTCTAAGCAACTCTCCTACCTTACGTATATGCTCAGCACGATGTTCAAAACTCGTATTTTTCCAGTCTTCAAAAGCTAACTGAGCTATATCTAACTTTGCTTTTATTTCCTTTTTACTAAGCTCTTGATAATCTTTAAGTTCTTTACCTGTATATGGATTTATGGTTGTTATCATTTTTTTATTTTAAAAATACAAATAGAAACGGTTTGGAAACTAAATGTTTAGAAGGGTTTAACTATAGATTTTAAATAAATTAACAGCTGAATAGTCAACAGTTAATTAATGTTTTTTTTCTGTTTAATTCTGAATTCTGACCATGAAACCTAAACGGTTCTCTTTCAGATAAAAATAACCATCAAAAAAATAAAAGCTTTTAAAACCTTAGTCCAAAGCTTTCTCCTTTTGTAAAGGGGGAAATTTAATTTGCTTGCGAATTAAATAAGGGGTTTGCGGTGATGGAAATTATAAAGAATACCAATTTTATCATCGATTCAAAAATCGCATCTAACCCTTTTGGTTTTCAGCAAAACAGAATAACCTGTTTTCCCTTCAGACGAAGGGAAAACAGGTTATTCTGATAAGTTAAAAGGTATAGAGGTAATATTAATTGTTTTTCATCCACTCCACTACATTAGTCTCTATACGAGTCATAATGTCTGTTGTGTTTGCTTTTTCAAAACTCTGTCCTGTTATGTTCTCGTAAAGTTCAATATAACGTTCACTTACAGATTCTATATATTCATCGCTCATCTCTGGAACTGTCTGACCTTCTAGTCCTTGAAAGTTGTTAGAAATTAACCACTGACGCACAAATTCTTTACTCAATTGCTTTTGAGCTTCTCCTTTTTCCTGACGTTCTTGATAACCGTCTGCATAGAAATATCTAGAAGAATCTGGTGTGTGAATCTCGTCTATCAAGACTATTTTACCATCTTTAGTTTTACCAAATTCATACTTAGTATCTACAAGAATTAAACCTCTTTGTGCCGCTAGTTCTGTACCGCGTTCAAATAAAGCCTTAGTATATTGTTCTAGCACTTCATAATCTGCTTGAGAGACTATGTTCTTAGAAATGATATCTTCTCTAGAAATATCTTCGTCATGGTCACCCATCTCTGCCTTAGTAGCTGGCGTGATGATAGGTGTAGGAAATTTATCGTTCTCCTTCATACCTTCTGGCATAGCAACGCCACAAAGCATTCTTTTACCTGCTTTATATTCTCTAGCTGCATGACCAGACATATAACCACGTATCACCATTTCTACTTTAAATGGCTCACAAAGATGTCCTATAGCTACATTAGGATCTGGAGTAGCGATTAACCAGTTAGGTACTATATCTACAGTAGCTGCCATCATTTGAGTAGCAATTTGATTTAAGATTTGTCCTTTAAAAGGTATTCCCTTAGGCATTACTACATCAAATGCGCTCAATCTATCACTCGCTATCATTACTAACAACTCGTCATTAATATTGTAAACTTCTCTTACTTTTCCTTTATAAACACTTTTCTGGTTAGGAAAGTTGAAATTAGTATCGGTAATAGTTGCAGCTGTTTTGGTTGCCATGATTAGATATTTTGTCTTAAGCAAATTTCTACAATTAGTTTGATTTTAGAGTATGTATCTCTATTTTTTTAATCAAGTTATCTACTAGATATGAGCAATGGGGTTTTTAATAGTTCCGCTTTCGCGAAAGCGGAATTACTATTCTATTAATTATTATTCTATTAATTACTATTCTCAATATTCTTGTAGGCAGAAACGACTTTTCTAACAAGTCTGTGACGTACTACATCGCTGTCGTCTAGGTACATCATACCGATACCGCTTATATCTTTGAGAACAAGAAGTGCTTCTTTAAGTCCTGAAGTTACACGTCTAGGTAAGTCTATCTGTCCTGGATCGCCGGTAATGAAGAATTTTGCGTCCTTACCCATACGAGTTAAGAACATTTTCATTTGGGCATGAGTGGTATTTTGAGATTCGTCTAGAATCACATAAGCATTATCTAGCGTTCTACCTCTCATGAAAGCAAGAGGTGCAATTTGAATCGTCCCTTTTTCTATATAAGTAGCAAGTCGCTCTGCAGGAATCATGTCTCGCAATGCGTCATAAATAGGCTGCATGTATGGATCTAGTTTTTCTTTAAGATCTCCAGGTAAAAACCCTAAATTCTCTCCTGCTTCTACTGCTGGACGAGTGATTACTATACGTTTTACACGCTTTTCTTTAAGTGCTCTTACAGCTAGTGCTACGCCTATATAGGTTTTACCAGTTCCTGCAGGTCCTACGGCAAAGACCATATCGTTTTTCTTTGCAAGTGCTACTAGCCTGCGCTGGTTAGGTGTTTTGGGACGTATCAACATACCAGAATTACCATGTACTAAGATGTCGTCATGGTTCTTACTTAGGTCTGCATCATTGCTATCAGTAGTAAGAAGACGCTCGATGACATTCTCGTCCATTTTATTATACTTTGCAAAATGCGCAAGAAGCATCTGTATGCGTTTATCAAATTCTTCTAACTGTTCCTCATCTCCAAAAACCTTCATAGTACTACCACGAGCGACTATTTTAAGTTTTGGAAAATGAGATTTTAAGAAAGCAAGGTTTTTATTTTTAACTCCAAAAAATTCTCCTGGATTAGATTCTGACAGGTCAATGATAAGTTCGTTCAAAAGCAGTAAATTATATAAGTAATTACGTGTTTAATTTTATAATTTTGTTTATCGATGATAGACAGCTTGAAAGTAGTAAAAAATCGATCGTTAAATAGGTATCTCGCCTATTTTTTAACCATAATTTAATTAACAACATTTATATTCTTTATGCCTATAATAACCCTTACGACCGATTTTGGCTGGAAAGACCCTTATGTGGGTGCGGTAAAAGGTGCTATTTATAAAGAGATAGAAAACGTGAACATAGTAGACATTTCTCATGAAGTGTCGCCTTTTAATATTGCTGAGGCTGCATACATTATAAAAAATGCTTACCATTCTTTTCCTGATGGTACGATACATATTATAGGTGTTGATGCAGAGCATACGGTAGAAAATATACACATAGCCGTTTTACTTAACGGCCATTATTTTATATGTGCAGATAACGGTGTGCTGGCATTAATCATGAATAAGCTACATCCTGAAAAACTAGTAGAGATTAATATTCATGATCGCATCTCTTCTAATTTTACGACGTTAAACGCTTTTGTAAGTACTGCGTGTCACATAGCTCGTGGCGGTACTCTTGAGGTTATAGGTAAACCTATTTCTAGAATTAGAGCACTATCTGGTGTTACTCCTAAAATCTCTGATAATAAAAACGTGATCCATGGTCAGGTTATTTATATTGATAATTATGGAAACTCTGTTTCTAATATTACCGAAGATATTTTTAATGAGGTAGGAAAAGGTCGCAAATTTGAGATATCTGCTCGTAATGAGCATTTTAATAAGATCTTTAAAAAGTATAGTGATATCGTTAACTTTGACGATGAACAGAAGAAACGAGATGTAGATGGTAAAGGTCTCGTTATTTTTAACAGTGCTGGTTATTTAGAACTGGCTACATATAAATCAAATCCGCTTACGGTGGGCAGTGCTAGTACCTTATTCGGTCTACAAATTAATGCTCCTGTGATTATAACTTTTATAGAAGAATGATAGTACGTATAGTAAACATGCATTTTAAAGAAACCTCTGTAGGTAAGTTTCAAAATATGTTCGACGCATATAAAGAACAAATAAGAAATCAGCCTGGTTGTAGTTTTCTAGAATTATATCAAGATAAGGATGATGCACAGCGCTTTTACACCTATAGTTATTGGGAAAATGAAGAGGCTTTAAATAAATATAGAAAAAGTACGTTATTTGAAGAAGTATGGCCACAGACTAAAGCCATGTTTGATGAAAAACCGCAAGCCAACTCTGTGGTGAAAATTCACAGCCTTTTATGAAAGCAATTTTCCTCAAAGAACTCACAGGATTTTTCTCTAGTCTGACTGGTTATCTAGTGATAGGTATATTTTTATTGATAACTAGTCTCTTTGTATTTGTTTTTAAAGGCGAGTATAACGTGCTAGATTATGGATTTGCAGACCTTGCTCCTTTCTTTCTAATTATTCCCTGGCTATTCATGTTTTTAATTCCTGCCATTACTATGCGCAGTTTTACTATAGAACGCAATCTAGGAACTTTAGAAATGCTTACCACCAGACCTATTTCTACTAGAGGTCTTATAGGTGGTAAATATCTAGCTGCTTTAATTTTAATTATTATTGCATTGATTCCTACCCTAATTTACGTGTTAAGCGTTGGACAGTTAGGAGAAATTACTAACAATCTAGATTATGGTAGTACATTAGGTAGTTACCTAGGTGCTGTATTGTTAGCGACTAGTTACACGGCTATAGGTATCTTTAGCTCTACCGTTACATCTAACCAGATCGTGGCATTTTTACTCGCTGCGGTACTTTGTTTTATTCTTTATTTTGGTTTTGATGGTCTGTCTAGTTATTTATCTGACAGTGATTTTCTGGCCTCTCTAGGTCTTAAATATCACTATGAGAGTATGGCTAGAGGTGTTATCGATACTCGTGACGTGATTTACTTTGTTAGTGTTGCTGTTTTGTTTTTCGCTTTAAGCGAAATTTCACTAAAATCAATCTTCTCAAAACGTTAATCATGAAAAAAACCTACACCAGCTTTGTCGTGATCTTAATAGCGTTAATCGCTGTGAACGTAGCATCACGATCTATTTATAAACGTTTTGACCTAACTAAAGACAGTCGTTATACAGTAAGTAAGGAGACTGAAAAAATTCTAGAACAAGCTTATAAACCTATAATAATAGACGTATTTCTAGATGGTGAACTTCCTGGAGAATTCCGCAAACTGAAATTAGAGACTGGACAGTTTCTAGAAGAAATGGCGGCGATACACCCTAATCTTAAATATGATTTTATAAATCCTATTGAAAACACATCGCAACAAGAGGCAGATCAAATTACAGCACAACTCGCAAAAAGCGGTGTAAAAGGCGCTGTTGCCACTATACAAGAAGGTGGTAAAAGTACCAATGTGACTATTTTCCCATATGCACTGGTTTTATATGATGGAAAAACAACTGCCGTACCGTTATTAAAAACTGTGGCTCGTGCCAGTACGGAAGAACGTGTTAATTCTAGCATACAGCAACTAGAATATCAATTTGCAGACGGTTTACGTAAAGCGTCACAAGAAAAAACAAAAACAGTTGCGTTTTTAAGAGACAGTGGTACGTTATCCGATTTAAAAATTCGCGATTTTATACAAGGTGTGCAGGAGTATTATCGTGCAGCGCCTTTTGGGATAGAGTTTGTAACGACTAGCGATTCTATACAGCCACAGCAGGTTCTGGAATCACTGAATAAATTTGATCTGGTCGTAGATCCTAAACCTACCGTTGCTTTTAGTGAGACTAAAAAATATATTCTAGATCAGTATTTAATGCAAGGCGGTAAATTACTTCTCGCGGCAGACCCTATTGTTATAGAAAACGATAGTCTGTCCAATGAAGAAGCAAAAGCCTATCCTTTACCTAGAAAACTAAATCTAGACGATATGCTTTTTAAATACGGCTTACGTCTTAATAATGGACTGGTAAAAGATATGAATCATGGTCCTATTGCTCTAGCTTCTGGCCAAGGTAGAAATACACAGTACGAAGCTTATGCATGGCCCTACTACCCTATTTCAAAAACATCTCTAGATACAAGTGCTACAGCACAATTTATTACCAAAAATCTAGAAGACGTAAAATTTGAATACACAGGAACAATAGATACTTTAAAAAACGGAATTAAAAAGACTATTCTATTAAGCACGTCTGACCGTACACAAGTAATCACGTTACCTGCTGTAGTTTCTTTAAACGAAATAGGACAAGAAATAAACCCAGAAACCTATAATAGATCTAACCTACCACTGGCCGTTCTTGCCGAAGGTTCTTTTACCAGCGCTTATAAAAACCGTGTAAAACCTATCAATTTAAAAGGCAATCTAGATCAAGGAAAAGATGCAGCCATAGTTCTTATAGCCGATGGTGATATTATGAAAAACCAAGTAGATCGTGGACAAGCACAAGAACTAGGTTATGACATGAGAACAGGACAGCTGTATGGTAATAAAGAGTTCTTAATGAATACTATTAACTATTTACTAGATGATACCGGTTTAATCAAATTGCGCAACAAGAACATAAACGTACCATTTCTAAATACTGAAAAAGTAATAGATGAAAAGTTTAAATGGCAAGCGATTAATGTGGTGCTACCCTTATTGTTTGTCGCTGGATTTGGGTTTGTTTTTCTTTGGTTGAGGAAGAGGAAGTATGCGTAAATGAAAAGATATGAGAATCATCATTACTATAGTGTCAGTTTTGATCTGTCAGTTTTCATTTTCTCAAAATGAGATATTTGAAACCGATTCTAATAACACAATCGAAAAAACTATAATCGCTTTACAAGAATCTATTGGTTCTAGAAGTATTGCTATTTCAAAATTTAAGATTGATGGGGAAACGTACGTTGGCTTAAGTTCTGAAAGTTGGATCGATTTAAATTATCCTAACGATAACTTTCTATATTTATTAAAAACAAAGATGGAATCAAGTTTGACGGAACATTTCAGCCCGATTACTTGTATTGAAGTAAGAGACGGAACAACTATATTTTATTACAATTTTAAGTGTACTAGCGGTACTGCTGTTTCTAAAGAAAACTTAAAACCTTACATTGGAAGATTTAGAACAGATCAACCTAACAACGAACAAACAGAACGACTTGAATACGAATTTCTATTTAAGAAAGATGGAAATTCATTTATTGAGATTATTTATTAAACTGTTTCGCCTCATTATTTAGCCGCATATTTATAATTGCGGACACAAGTCCGAACCTATAGATAATTGAAATACTATTTTAAGAAAACAAGTTCCCAACTTCAACCAAACATGCCAAGATAAAAACTTAGCCTGTTGATCTCTAAAACCATCAAAACAAAACCTTTTCACATCTGATATCATTTCCCTAAGGGTAGAATTAATTCTACCCTTAGGGAAAACAGGAGCAACAAAAAAGCTCCTTTCTAAAAGAAAAGAGCTTTAAATATCGTTTATGACTAAGTGATTGAATGATCATGGAGCAAGAGTAAAAAACCTCATCCCACATTCCTCATACCTCATCCCTATTTACACGTTAAACAAGAAGTGCATGATATCACCATCTTGTACGATATATTCTTTACCTTCTACTTTTAACTTTCCAGCTTCTTTTACTTTTGCTTCAGAACCGAATTCTGCATAAGTATCGTACTTAATCACCTCAGCACGTATAAATCCTTTTTCAAAGTCTGTATGGATCACACCAGCAGCTTGTGGCGCTGTAGAACCTATATTGACTGTCCATGCTCTTACTTCTTTAACACCAGCAGTAAAGTATGTTTGTTGATTCAATAACTGATAAGCACTACGTATTAATTTTGCGCTACCTGGCTCTTCTAGCCCCATGTCTGCAAGAAATTCTTTACGCTCTTCATAGTCTTCTAATTCTGTAATATCAGCTTCTGTTCCTACCGCTAGTACAAGAACCTCAGCATTTTCATCCTTTACAGCTTCTCTTACTAAATCTACATATTTATTTCCTGATACTGCAGACTCGTCATCTACGTTACAAAGGTACATTACAGGCTTATCTGTAATTAATTGAAGTGGTTTTACAAACTCTTCTTTTACCTCATCACTTAATTCTACCGCACGTACAGAAGTACCTGCTTCTAGAGCATCCTTAAGTTTTAATAGAGTCTCTTCTTCTTTTATGGCTTCTTTATTACCAGTTCTAGCAGCTCTTTTTACTTTTTCCAGCTTTTTATCTACAGCTTCTAGATCTTTTAATTGCAGTTCTATATCGATAGTTTCTTTATCACGTATAGGATCTACATTACCATCTACGTGTACAATGTTATCGTTATCAAAACAACGCAATACATGAATAATAGCGTCTGTCTCACGTATATTACCTAGAAATTGGTTCCCTAGTCCTTCTCCTTTACTTGCTCCTTTTACAAGACCTGCAATATCTACTATCTCTACAGTAGCAGGTATCACGCGTTCTGGATTAACCAGTTCTTCTAATTTTTTAAGACGAGGATCTGGTACATTTACCACTCCTACGTTGGGTTCTATAGTACAAAAAGGAAAGTTTGCACTTTGCGCTTTTGCATTTGATAAACAGTTAAAAAGAGTTGATTTACCTACATTAGGTAGTCCTACGATTCCAGCTTTCATGTGTAATGTTATTTGTTATTGTTCCGCTTTCGCGAAAGCGTGCAAATATAACTCTTTGCGATTCATTTTTATATGATAAAATGAAGGAGCTGAGCATAAAAAAATCTGCATCGAGATGATGCAGATTTTTTCTATTTAAACTAGAGATTTTATTCTTCGTCAGAATCAACTTCAATATCTTCAATTCCTATTAAATCATGGATAGCTTTTGTAGAATCAGGATCAATTTTACCATCATTATTTAAATCCATACCTAAATCAGCTCCCATACCACTTAGAATACTCTTCATACCTGCAGGGTTAATATCTGCTTTTTCTAGTTCTTTCATCATTTTCATTACACCAGACAGGTTCATTTTATCCCCTAAAATACGAGCAACGCCCATACCCATTTGATCTGAAGTACCGAAAACGATAATTTCATCGATAGAATCTTTATCACCTTCATATAGAAACTTCACTTTCATTCCATTACCATTATGAGTCATCAATAATTTATAATCTTCATTATCAAGAATGTTGCTCAACTGTTTGCTTTCTTTTTCAAATGTCGCCGTGTTCTCGTCTGTTTTAGGGTACATTAAAACATTTACTTTTTTAATGGATCTAAATGCTTTTTGAGAGTCTGGTGATAGTTGATTATCATCGATTCCTAGAATAGTTTTAGGTATAGAAGTACTGATAAATCCTTCTTTATCACCACTGTCTACTATATAACTTTGTAATGTTGGGTCTGCATCGCATGAAGTAAGTGCGGCCATAATAGCGATACTTAAAAAAACGACTTTTAAAATGATCTTGTTCATAGTTAGTGTTTAATGGGGTTAGTTATAGGTTTTAAAAGACGCTACTATTCTTTGGTAGCGTCTTCTATTTGTTTCTGTCCAGGTACGTTGATCATTTTTGTGATCTTAGAGATTTGTGCTAGATCGATGTCTCCTGTAATTTTCATTACTAGAGCCTCTGGATTACCTGCATTCATAGTCTCGTCTATTACCATTACAAGTACTTTTACCTTCTTAGAGTTAGAGCCTTTCTTAACGTGAAAAGAGAACAGTTGATCATCTTCTTTAACGCTCATTAATTTTACAAGTCCATTACTAGATATGTAAGAATTTGCCATGGCTATCATTTTCTTTGCACTGTCTGCATTAGAAGTAGAATAGAAACGTGCATCTTTAAGGCTGTCTAGAAGACCTTTACCAGCTTTTATACCGTCATCATCTATGTCCATGTCTATTTCGGCAAGGAGTTCAAAGGCGTCTTTAGTAACTACTGTTTCAGATATGTTTTTAAGATTACCCATTTTTTCAAAGGCATCTTGAGCAAATAATGGTGTTGCCATTACTGCTAGTACTAGGGTTAGGATTATTTTTTTCATGTTGACTTTTATTAAATTGTGATTGAGATTTCTATTGTTATTATTTAAGATTAAAAACTGAAGCAGTTTTATTATCTAGTGTATTTATAGGTGCCATATTATTGCGGCCTTTATTGAATTTTGCACTTACTAGTTCTAACATGTTTAATGCTGCTTCTCTAGCTTCTTCTGGTGTTTCATAAGTTCCTAAGTCAGGTTGCGGTTGTGACTGGTTGTTATAATAGCCTGCTCCTACTGTCATGAGTAAAGCAAATCCAGCAGCTATAGCAAGTCCTTTCCATGTCTTTTTCTGGAATTTATTATCTTGAGATTGTTTTTGTTTCACTTTTGCAAAAGCATCAAAATCTCCTTCTTCCATTACTTGTTCTAACTCAAAAGTGTTGAACACGCTGCGGTACACTTCATGCTCTGGAGATACGTTCTCAGAACTGAAATAGGTTCTAAGTTTTTGCTCTTCTACCAGTGTAGTGTCACCGTTCCAGTATTTTTCTAATAAATCGTTCATGCGATTTCTGTTTTGTATTGTTCTTCTATTCTTTCCTTAAGCATTTTTCTTGCTCTGCTCAGCCCTACTCTTACTGCTGTAGCCTTCATGTCCATAATTTTTTCTATCGCTTCAAAATCATATCGCTGTATATCTCTTAACTGGATAATCATTTTATACTGTTCTGGTAATTCATTAATCACTTTCTGTACCAGTTTTACTTTGCCTATTCTTTCTAGTTCTTCTTCTACGTTGCGTTCTTCATTATCATAGTTAGTATGTACTATTTTTAAATGACTAGCTTGTTTACTTTTTAATCGGTCTAGAGAATAATTCTTTACCATTTGCATGGCATAGGCTTCTTTATTCTTAACCTCTTCTAGTTTAAAACGCTTTTCCCAGAGTCGCACCATGACTTCTTGCACTGCGTCTGCCGCCTCTTCATGTGAGGTAAGAAGACGTTTAGAAAGAAAGTACATTTTTTGCTGTACGTCCCTAAAGGTATTTACAAATGTTTTCTGGTTCATTGGGTTGGTTATACTCTCATGACGAGACTGCTTTTTAATTGTTACAAGGTTATGTTATTTTTTTTCTGCTTCATATAAAATACAAAACCTTATTATCTGTTCTAATAATATAAGCTATCATTATATTGACACTATTTTGTGACGCCTTTTCCCTATTTTTGATTCAAATAAAGCATAGAACATGAAGAAGTCTATTAAATACACATTACTCGCTCTAGTGGCATTCACTACTTTATCCAGTTGTTTCAAAGATAATGATGACGTGTTTGCAGGTAAAAGTGAGGTCAATAATTTTATATATAGAGGTATGAATGCTTTTTACCTTTACAAAGCAGACGTTGATGTTCTTGCTGATGATCGCTTTGCAAACCAAGGAGAATTAGAAGCTTTTCACGATCAGTTTGATTCTCCTGAAACGTTTTTTGAATCTCTAGTTTTTGATAGACCTAGAACAGATCGTTTTAGTGTTATCTTCAGTGATTATGTTGCTCTAGAAAATATTTTATCTGGTAACACGCTTAACAACGGTATGGAATTTGGCTTGGTAGGTGAAACAGGTAGCTCCACAGATGTATATGGATATGTAAGATATGTGCACCCTAATACCAGTGCTGCAACAGAAAATGTGCAGCGTGGTATGATTTTTAACTCCATTAACGGTATACGTTTAAGCAGAACTAACGTAGCTACCTTATTAGCTCAAAACACTTATACGATAGGCCTTGCTTCTTTAAGTGCTGGAGTAACTACTTCTAACGGTAATGAGATTACATTAACCAAAGCTGTTATTCAAGAAAACCCTATTCTAGTAAGTCAGGTTATCGATCAAGGAACTCAAAAAGTAGGTTATTTAATGTACAACAGTTTCTTATCTCAATTTGACGAGCAACTTAATGGAGTTTTTGCAGACTTTCGAGCGCAAGGTGTTACTCATCTAGTTCTTGATTTGAGATATAATGGTGGTGGCTCTGTAAACAGTGCTATTATTCTAGGTAGTTTAATATCTGGTAATCCAGTAACTGACGTCTACTCTACCGAAGAATGGAATCCAGATGTACAAGCACAATTACAAGCGAGTAATCCTGACCAATTAATCAATCTATTTAGAAATCAAACTGGTGCTGGCTCTACACTTAACACATTAAACTTAAGTCAGGTTCATATTATTACTACTGGTAACAGTGCTAGTGCAAGTGAACTAGTCATAAACTCCTTAGATCCTTATATCAACGTAGTTCAAGTAGGAGATGATACGGCTGGTAAATTTCAAGCAAGTACTACTTTATACGATAGTGCAAACTTTGCAAGGTCTGGTGCAAACCCTGCTCACAGATATGCCATGCAACCGTTAATTCTTAAAAGCTTAAACTCAGTAGGAAACACAGATTACTTTGACGGTCTTGCGCCAGATATAGCTCAAGGAGAAGATTTTGAAAACTTAGGAATCTTAGGAGATATCAATGAACCACTTCTAGCACGTTGTCTAGATGACATTATGTTAAACGGTCGTGCTTCTAGACAGTCCTTCCCTACTACTACTTATGAAGAGATTATGGGTAGTAATGAGTTGAAACCTTTTGGTAACGAGATGTGGAAAGAAATTTCAAATAATTAATGAACCTCAATCAAATCACGGTACCTGTTTTAGACATTCCTAAATCCATTGCGTTTTATGAATCTCTAGGTTTAAATTTGATAGTTCATACCCATGACTCTTACGCTAGGTTAGAACTACCTCATGGAGATGCTACACTTAGTCTTTCTAAGGTAAATCAAGTGCCGCAAGGCGATGGTATTAAAATCTTTTTTGAATGTGATGACCTAGATAAAAAGGTCACCTATTTAAAAACACAAGGAGTGGTGTTTAAAAATGATCCCATAGATCAGTCCTGGTTATGGAGAGAGGCGCACTTATACGACCCAGATGGCAATCATTTGGTATTGTATCGCGCAGGTGAGAATAGAAAAAATCCGCCGTGGAGGAAATAATCTTTCATATATTTAAATTAAATTAATGAATTGTAAATTCCCGCTTTCGCGAAAGCGGAATACCAACACAATTTATTCTAAATTTAAGTTCATGAAATATTTTCTAAGCCTTGCCTTTTTATTTATCAGTCTTTCTGTTTCTTCTCAAAATTTGCAAGAAAAAGCAGATGCTATTTTAAAAGAAGCCAAAGAGTTACTGGTAATGGAGCAAGCATCTTGGCACGCTACAGATAATTTTCTTGCCACTTATCCAGATAAGAAAAACTTAATTAGAGGCTATTTTTCTTATGTAAATAAAGATAATGACCTCGTCTCTGTATTCTATGGAGAAGGTAAGGACTTAATTCTAGCTAGATATTTATTTAAAGGTATTCCATCTCCAGAGCGTCTATTTGTCGATACCGAAAATTTACAAATAACCGATCTAGAAGCTGATTTACTAGAAATGAGAAAAACAGCATTTGAAGATATGGTGGATAATAAAAAAGGATTCTATTCTTTCTATGAAAAAGTAAATCCTAATTTAATACCTATCATATTTGAAGGAAAGAAAAAAGTATATATAATTTCTGGCAGCAATGAACCTAAAATGTTGATAGGTAATGATTACGAAATAACTTTTAATAAGAGAAACAAAATTAAGGATCGTAAAAAACTGCATAAGAGCATTTTGACATTTGATTATACAGAAAATGAAAACGTAGAATCTTCTTTTCATTCTCATGTAGTGTCTGATTTTATAGACGTAACAGATGTATGCACGCTGTTACTTTACAAAGATTATACTGGTATAAATAAACATATTGTAGTAAGTAAAAAGTACGTATCTATTTTAAACCTAGAAGAAGAAACTTTATTGATACTTACTAAAAAAGCATGGGATAAGATAATGGATCATCAAGAAGAAAAAGCTAAGAAATAAACCAAGTCCATTAATTTTAAAACCTCAATTCTAAAATAGCCATGAAAAAAATAGTATTTCTCATCATAGTATTGTTAACAGCAATAGCAACTAGCCAGAATTTGTACCTTAATCAGAATGGTGTGGAAATTACTAAAAAAGAGTTCAGGAAATTAAAAAGAAAAGGAAGAGATACTTTGATGGCTATTTCTTCCTATGATCAAGAGATTAATGAACTGTTTCTAAAAAGGAAACCTGTAAAAATCTTAAGTGCCAAAGATGAAATCATCTCTATAAATCAAATCACTGGTAATAATTTTGATACAGAAACACCATTACTCGTTTTATATTACCCTTCTATTGAAGAAGCAACTTTAGTACGAGATGAAATATTGTATTCAAAACACTGGTACACCTATCAAAACTCAATAATATTTAAAAGCATTAAAAAAAATCTAGGCAATACACTTATCGTGTCTGCACCTAACGGTAATGGAATTGAACTACCTGGAATTTATAATGACGATTTACTTTTTTTTCAGCTCACTTATTTCAATTCTAACATTGCGACACATTCCTTTTTGTGGATCTCTGAAGAAAACACCTTTACTGAGCCTATAGATTTCATTCAGAATTATACGGTAATCAATACCAAAAAGTATCTGAGAGTTACAAAAGATAGTAGCCCAGACAGTTTAGTTACGGTAGATAAAAATCTGAAGAAAATAGATTTATCTACGTTTTCAAAACCTATAAGTAGAATAGAATATTTAAATCTTGATGAAGGACAACTATTTAAAGTCATACATGAAGATCAAAGAGAAACAAAAATAGATACCGTATTAAGAAATTCTTATGCTCAATACTTCACTGAATTAACTGGGCAAACCATCAAACGAAATGATACGATAATTTTAGATTTTCATTTGTATACCAATGATTACGAAGACTTTTATAATGAAAATCAAACTCGTGAACAATTACAAGATAAGGTAGATAAATATGACTCTATAAAATTAGTATGGATGGCACAGGCCGGTTCTCTGTATATACCTGAAGGTTGTGTGTACGATATTAAGGACGCCGTAAGAAAAGGAGTTTCCACTTTCGGACCTGCAGTAAATGGTGTGAATCTTATAATATATCCAGATGGGAAGCTGTATACCTTAGATAAGGAGCATTCTGATAATTTAAACTTAAGACGACTCAGGAATGGTAAAGAGAGTTTTCTTCGTAAGAGTTCCAACAGAAAACCTATCATCTTATTATTATCTAAAGAAGAGATAAAACCTCCTAATATTTTTAATCCTTCAAAATAATTCTAGGATAATTCCGCTTTCGCGAAAGCGAGATTACAAAGAGATCCGTATACTATAAAACTGATTAAATGAGCAATACACAACTACTTTTTTTAGGAATAGGATTGATAAGCATTTTACTGCTATACTATTCGATTAAAATTTTAATCAAAGTATATAGATGCAAACAAATTGCAGAGTTTGCGCTAGATACTCAAGCTCATGATATCGTTTTTAACGCAGCAGGGTTTTATAAAATATCCTTTATAGGCTGCAGACATATTAAAATAGGCAGCACAACTATAAGTTTGTTTCATTCTAAAACTAATGAATCTATACCGCTCAAAGTAAGTTTTCCCAATATAGTCACTAGATCTAATGGTATTTATGGAGTTGAATATTGGAGCTTTAAAATTAGTCAACCAGGTACCTACACCTTAAAAATGGAACATATAACAGATGTAAAGTCTTATCAATCACAATTATTAATTAAGAATTTATTCAGTAAACCTACGGATAGTCAGTTTCTAAAAATACGTATCAAAGACGGGCTTACTATCTTAGAAAGAATAAGTTCTATCGTAGGATTAGTTTTGGGAGTTAATGGTCTAGCATGGGGAATAATGATTGGAATATTTAATTTATTTGATCAGGTTTAGATTTTGATAATCTTAACAATCTGCTAAATTCTTCAAGGTTCCATATTTAGGTTTTACCTTTATGGTTTCAACAAAAACCAATATGAAACGTATTTTACTGCTCGCATTGTGCTTACTATCCATTCAAGCATTTGCCCAGAAACTAGATTTAGATCTTGTAAAAAATCTAGAACCTAGAAATATAGGCCCAGGCGGTATGTCTGGCCGTGTCACCTCTATAGATGTGGTTCATGAAAATCCAGAAAACATATTTGCAGGTACAGCCAGTGGTGGATTATGGAATTCTCAAAATGGTGGTATCACATGGAAACCTATTTTTGAGAACGAGGCAACAGCATCTGTAGGTGCAGTTGCCGTACAACAGTCTAACCCTAGCATTATTTGGGTAGGAACTGGAGAAGGTAACCCACGTAATTCACTAAACGGTGGTGCCGGTATTTATAAATCTCTAGACGGCGGTCATAGCTGGAAACTTATGGGACTTGAAAAAACACGCAACATCCATCGTGTGATTATCGATCCTACAAATCCAAATATCGTATATGCAGCAGCAATAGGTTCTCCATGGGGCGTGCATCCAGAACGTGGTGTTTTTAAAACTATAGATGGCGGTAAAACCTGGAAAAAGATATTATACACTAACGATAAGTCTGGTGCTGCAGACCTTGTTATGGATCCTACAAATCCTAATAAACTGATTGCTGCCATCTGGGAACACAAACGTGATCCATGGTTTTTCAAATCTGGTGGTGAAGGTTCTGGAATGTACATCACTCACGATGGTGGAGAAAACTGGAAAAAAATAACTAGTGAAGAAGGACTTCCTAAAGGTGAATTAGGTAGAATAGGTGTTGCCATTGCTCCTAGCGACCCTAGTGTAGTGTATGCACTAGTAGAGGCAAAGAAAAATGCATTGTATAAATCTACCGATGGTGGTTTTAAGTGGAAAATGATCAACAATAAAAGCGACATAGGTAACCGTCCTTTTTACTACTCTGAAATTTATGTAGATTCTCAAAACGAGAATCGTCTGTATTCTGTTTTTACTTACATCAACGTTTCAGAAGATGGTGGTAAAAACTTCACCCAATTAATGCCAGCTTACGGTGTTGATAATGGCGTCCATCCAGATCACCACGCGTGGTACATTCATCCTAAGAATGGTAAATTCATAATTGATGGTAACGATGGTGGTTTAAACATTACTCGCGACCGTGGTAAAACATGGCGTTTTATAGGTAATCTACCTGTAGCACAGTTTTACCATATCAATGTAGATATGGAAACTCCTTATAATGTATATGGTGGTATGCAAGATAATGGTAGCTGGCGCGGTCCTGCTTACTCATGGAGAGCACAATCTATAAGAAACAGTTACTGGCAAGAAATCAGTTTTGGCGATGGATTTGATGTCGTTCCAGATCCTGATAACAGCCGTTATGGGTATTCTATGAGCCAGCAAGGCTCTGTACAACGTTATGACTGGCAAACTGGTAATAACTATAGTGTAAAACCTACACATCCAGACGCTAGCGTTAAACTACGTTTCAACTGGAACAGTGCCATTAACATCGATCCTTTTGATAATTCTACCCTGTATTTTGGTAGTCAGTTTGTACATAAATCTACCGATAAAGGACTTACATGGCAGGTAATATCTCCAGACCTTACCACTAACGATCCTGAAAAACAAAAACAATCAGAATCTGGTGGTTTAACTATGGATGCCACTGGTGCCGAAAATCACACCACCATACTAGTAATAGAGCCTAGTGCTGTAGAAAAAGATGTGCTTTATGCTGCGTCTGACGACGGTCTTGTTCATATAACTAAAAACGGTGGCGATAGCTGGGATAATATCACTAGTGGTTTACGCGGCCTGCCTAAAGGTAGCTGGATCACACAGATCAAAGCTTCTCAAACTAAGAAAGGCCATGCCCTACTCGTTGCAAACGATTACCGCAGGTTTAACTTTGAGCCTTATGCCTACCGCACCACTAACTATGGTAAAAGCTGGACTCGCATCGTGGATAAAGACGACGTGATTAGTTATGCACTTTGTATTATCGAGCATCCAGAAGAAAACAACCTACTCTTTTTAGGTACTGATGACGGGCTTTATGTTAGTATAGATGCTGGTGATAGTTGGACTAAATACACTAACGGTTTTCCTACCGTTTCTGTAAAAGATCTAGTAATTCACCCACGTGAGGACGATTTAATCATAGGTACCTTCGGTAGAGCTGCATGGGTTCTAGATGACCTTGCTCCTTTTACCGCTTTCGCGAAAGCGAGACCTACACAATCTATCGCATTATACGAGCCTCCTACAGCGTACTTTGCGCGTTACCAGCAACCTACAGGTAGTAGATTTGGCGCAGATGCTATGTTCCGTGGAGAGAACAGAAGCCGACCTATAGGACAGTTCAAATACTTCTTTGATAAAGATCTAAAGGCAAAATCTGACACTACAAAAACAGATTCTTTATTCTTAAAAATCTATAAAGGAGAAGAGTTAATCAGAACACTAAATCGTAAAGTTCCTAAAGAAAAAGGCATCCATAACTGGTCCTGGAGACTGGATGAAAAAGGTGCAAAATCTCCATCACGAGGTGTAAATGATTCTAAAAGAGAACCAAGTGGCAATAGCGTTTTACCTGGTACATACAAAGCCATATTGCATTATGGAGACCTAACCAGTGAGACCATGATCGAGGTAAAAGAAGACCCACGTATTGATGAATTCACACTAGCTAATCGCAAAGAAATGCGCGCTGCACAAGATCAATTACAGACTTTAATGAGTGATATCGAGGTGGTAACTAGTCAACTGGCTAAAAACAAAAAAACAGCAGATAGCTTTAAAAAACTTTTAAAATCTCAAGATAAAAAAGCTTTTAAAGAACAAATAAAAACTACAGATTCTATAGTAAAACAAATAGAAAAACTACAGAATAAATACTTCGGTACTCCTGACAAGCGTCAAGGAATCACTCGCAATCCTGAGGTTACTGTTTTAAATCGTGTGAGAAGTGCGTCTGGCTATATAAGAAGCCGTCAGGGAGTACAAACTGCAACAGAGAAGCAATTGTACCAACAAGCAGAAACGCTTGCAAAAGAAGTCAATATAGAAGCTCAAAACTTTTTAAATACAGAATGGAAAGCATTTGTAGCAGAAATGAAACTCGTTACTGTGAATATGTTTGAGGAATAGTCTTTGAGTTCGTGAGTAAAATTATATTTTAAAAATAGGCAGAATAATTTCTGCCTATTTTTTTGTGCTTTATTTAAAAGATGGAGTAAAATATTCTTAACAAAATGCAATGCAATATTTATCTTAACCTTTATAAATAAAATCCTTTTAAGATGGAAGCGTTAGTAGGTTTAATAGCTTTATTTATTAAAATAGCTATTTTGGGCAGTGTTTATGCGACACTAGTGGTATTGATAATTATAATACTCGCAAAGTTCTTTCCTGATAGGATATTTGAAAATTTATTAAAAAATAAGAAGTCGTTGTGGTTCACTAGTGGCTTTATAATTTCTATTTTGTTATTTGGTTATTCATTTACTTTTTGGGGAGATCATGGTTTAGGCGATAGCGCTAGAATTCCTTTATCCCACTTTCAAGAGATAGATAATACCAACTGGATAGAAACTAATATTGAACCTGTAAATTATCCATATGGAGCTATGAGTATAGAAAGCTTTTCTATCATGGAAGATGTTGTAGTAGGTACAACAGCTGTAAGCCCAGTTGATAGACCACTACCCTATTTCTTATGGAATGTAAAAACTAACTATGTTACGTTTTTTAAAAGCGAAGAAGATTATATCCATCATGCTAGTGTTAACCATCTAGCAATGCCAGAAACATTCCAAACATTTGGTAAAAACTATAGTGACTACTGGAATGGTTGGAGATTTTGGATGTTACCTTAAAACAGTTTAAAAAAAATCCCCTAACCCAAAATACCTCACAACAAAAAGCATTTCCCTTTTTTAAAGGGTAAACAGGTTGGCGACGATAGCGGCGCAACCGTAAAAGCAACCAAAAGGGTTTTACGGTTGGAGTTTAAATCAGAATCTATTGTATCAAAAAAAGGGCGGAATAAATTCCACCCTTTTCTGTATAAATAAGGTAAACCCCTAATCCACAAACGTACGCAAGTACATATCTTCTACTTTCTTCCTTGCCCAGTCTGTTTTACGTAAAAACTTAAGGCTCGATTTAATACCAGGATTGCTATTAAAAGAGTTGATTCTTATGCGATCTCCTAACTCGTCCCAACCGTAGTGATCGACAAGTTTCTCTAACATATAAGCTAGTTTAACACCATGTAAAGGGTTGTTAACTTGTTTTTTAATCTCTTTTTCTTTGATTTCTACTACGATTATTTCTTCTTCAGAGATTTCTTTAGGTACTTCAAAAAGCTCTACCTGTGTGGTATTACCTTTTAAGAAAGACTTACTTACTGCAACATGGTTCTTTAGATTTTCAAAATCGGCAGTAAGGACAGCCATTTTTTGTTCTTCAATAAAGCTATTCATATCCTTTACCTTATCCTCACTAGGTAAGAATGGTTCTACAAAGGACATATTAAAATCTCCTACATAACATATAGCACCTTGTATGCGCTCTAGATCATCTTTTTGTTCTACAAAGTCAGATTCAAAAAGATCTTTTTGAGCGCCGATTATAGTACCATACACATTAAGATTACCTAGAGGTGTTTCTAGCATTTGACACACACTAGAATAATCGTCATAGGTTTTTACTTTATTCTTAAAAGAAAACTTAGTAAAAATAGCTACTCTATTCTCTCCAGCTTTATACGCTATACCGTCGTGTCTTTGCGGCATCTCAGTAGTATAAATTCTCTTATAAGAATCTCCTAAATGAAATTTAAGCCTTGTATTAGTAAGTATTACTATGTCTGCATCATGCTCAAGAATTAGTTCTTTGCGTGTTGCATTTGATTGATGTTCTAGATCCCCATCATGGCGATTTACATTCCAGCTTAAAATTTTCATATGGTATAAAAAAGGTAGTTGATACTATTAATAGGTGATGGTTTACTAACTGTGCTTACTCCATGAAGTCCATGGACTCTTTTGTAGCATTAGAATTTCCATCCTTATCGACACGCACGATAAAAAAGTGATTGTAATCTGATTCTTCTAGTTCTTTATAGATACTATCTTTTTGCAACGCGTTTGCATAAACATTTATGGTGTTGCTATGTCCATATAAAGCAACCGTTTTACCTCTATAAGTTTCTAATAAAGATACTCCATCTACTTTGCTTACATCATATAATTCTACTGGCAGTTTCTTAGATTTTGCCAGTGGTGCGGCGGTCTCTCTAGTCCTTTTAAAGTCTGATGATATGACGTGATCTACATCTTTAATGAAGAAATAATTTACCCACTGACTTGCTCTATTTTTGCCAGCTTCAGTAAGCTCTGGATCTCTACCTTGATCTACAGCTTTTTCTGCATGACGTATAAAATAAAAGGTAGTAAGCTGGTCTTTCTGTTGCTCTTCTGGTGTTTTATCAGATGAGTTATTCATGCAGGAAACCAGCGATAGAACAAGTAAAAAGTATAGATTTTTCATAATAAATATATCTGTTGTAAAAGTATAGAATCTAAAAAGAATGACTGTAACTATTACAATAATTAGTTAATGCAATATTGCTGTGATAAAAAGGTATTATTTTTATACAAAATCACGATCATGAACTTTGAAAAGATAAATTTTAAAAACGCACAAGGATATGAATTAAGCGGTAGGCTAGAATTACCTGCAAATCGCCATCCTCATAACTATGCTGTTTTTGCACATTGTTTTACTTGTAGTAAAAACTTCAGCGCCACAAAGAATATTTCTAGAGCATTAACCACTGCTGGATATGGTGTTTTACGTTTTGATTTTACAGGTTTAGGAGATTCTGACGGTGATTTTGCAGATACTAATTTTTCTGGAAATGTGGACGATCTTCTTGCTGCAATAGACTTTCTAGAGACTAACTATAAAGCTCCTACTCTATTAATAGGTCATAGTTTAGGTGGTGCTGCTGTTATATTCGCTTCCGCGAAAGCGAGCTCCATAAAAGCTGTTGCAACTATAGGCGCACCTAGTGATACTAAACATGTGAGTCATCTTTTTGGAGATCAAATTAATGCCATTACAGAAAATGGAGAAGCTACCGTACAATTAAGCGGTAGACCTTTTAAAATTAAGGAACAATTCCTCAAGGATATCAACGAGCAACATGTGACCAATACATTAAAGGAGTTGAGAAAACCTATTCTAATTGCACATTCTCCACAAGATAATACGGTAGGTATAAAACATGCCGAAAAATTATACCACGCTGCCGTACATCCTAAAAGTTTTATAAGTCTAGATGGTGCAGACCATTTATTAATGAATAAAACTGATTCTAAATATATAGGTGAAGTAATCGCAAAATGGGCTTCTAGATATATGGAAGAACCTAAAGAAGAGGTACTAAACTCTAAAGATAACGTTGCCGCTAGTCTTAATCACGAAGACGTGTTCACTACTCAAATGAAAGCTGGTAATCATTACTTTACCGCAGACGAGCCAGAAAGCGTAGGTGGTAACAACTTCGGCCCAACTCCTTTTGATTTACTTTCTAGTGGTCTAGCCGCTTGTACTGTAATGACTATACAAATGTATGCCCGTCGCAAAGAATGGAAAGTAGATAACGTACAATGCCACGTGAATTATGACAAACAATTTCCTATAAACGGTAATCTAGATGGTGTGGAAATAGACACATTTACAAGAGAAATTAAAATAACTGGCGATCTAGACGAGAAACAATTAAAAAGAATATTACAAATAGCAGATAAGTGCCCTGTGCATAAAACGCTACATTCAGAAACACAAGTAGTTACTAAATTGATGAGTTAATGGTTTTTGAATTTGACACCTATCTTAATACAGGTGGTTTCATGGGTGCACTGCCTATACCTGAAGATATTGCCGGACAGCTAGCACTAGATAAAATTAAACGTGTCGTGGCACAAATAAGTACTGGTGAGAACCAGATTACTTTATACGCTGGTGTAGTAAAAAAACACGGCTCTGTATATCTTATGTTTTCAAAGGCTAACCAGAAAAAACTAGCTATCAATCATGGAGACGCTATGAATGTAATCATGCAAGAAGATACGAGCAAATATCAAGCGCCTATGACTGAAGAATTAGAGGCTGTTTTATTAAGTGATTATGAAGCCTACGAGATTTTTGAAAGTCTATTACCTGGTAAACAGCGCAATATTATTTTTATGATTTACAATGCAAAAGGCTCTCAGAAAAAAGTAGATCTAGCATTAAATGCCATGGAAAATTTAAAGGTAGGAAATCATAACCCTATGAAATTTGAGAAACTCTTATGATAAAGTTATTTTTAACTTCTTACTTTTAAAGTATTAAGTAACCTAAAATAACCAAATTATGAAAAGAATTGCAATAGGAATAATCGCGCTTACCTTAACACTAGGTCTAGGTGTTACATCTTGTAAAGAAGGTAAAGAAACAGAAAAAATCACTGATGAAACCGAGCACACAGATGACGGCTCTCACGATCATGGAGAACACGACGATCATGCAAATCATGATGACACTACTTTAATGGTAGGTAAAGAGATTATGGTAACCATGTCTGCAAAAAGTGGTAGCGATGTAAACGGTGTTATCGAGTTTATGCAAACCGAAGAAGGTGTTACTATGAATGCAGACCTTGCAGGATTAACTGCAGGAACACACGCTATTCATATACACCAGAATGGAGACTGTAGTTCTGACGATGGTAAAAGCGCCGGCGGACACTGGGATCCAACTAGTGAAGATCATGGAAAATGGGGCGAAGGAATGTTTCATTCTGGAGACATAGGTAACCTAGAAGTTGCTGAGGACGGTAAAGCTACCCTAGAATTTACAACAGATAAATGGTGTATAGACTGTGACGATGAGACTAGAAACATAGTAGGAAAAGGAGTTATCGTACACGCTAGTGCAGACGATTTTAAATCTCAACCTAGTGGTGCAGCTGGTGCTCGTGTCGCTTGTGGTGTGATTGAATAATGTATTAATTCTATTACTTAAAACTTTAACGCCTGACTATTCTTATAGTCAGGCGTTTATATATTTAAAAACAATTGCTGTGATGGTTGTTTTAATAAATAATATGTTTGAACGTTTAAACTAGCGTTCTAACCAGCTTTTAAAATCCTTAACTCGCTCTCTACTAACTATTAAATCCATTTCTTTAAAAGAATTTATTTTAATTTGTATTCTAGAATTAGTATAAGAAATCATGTCATCTATGGCATTTATATTTACTATAGCCTGCCTAGAGACTCTATAAAACTGCTCTGGGTCCAGTTCTTCTACTAGAGATTCTAATTTTGAGTCTATTAAATAGTTGCGCCCATTTTCTAGATGCAAGTAGGTGCCTTTATTTTCAGAATAGAACAGTTTCACATCGTCGGTATGAAACAGTTTTAGGTGCTCGCCTACTTTTGCTGTGTATCGTTTTTTATAATTGCGCTCTATGGGATTGCCTAGTAATTTTGCTATGTCTTCAAAATTGATGGTCGCAGCTTTATTGTTTTTGTTCTCGCTTTCGCGAAAGCGTAACCTAAATTGATCTACTGCCTTTTCTAACTCTTCTTGATCGATAGGTTTTAATAGATAGTCGATGCTATTTAATTTAAAAGCCTGCAAAGCATACTCGTCATAAGCAGTAGTAAAAATAATCGCACTATGTATGTCTACCTGATCAAAGATTTCAAAAGAGAGTCCATCACTTAACTGTATGTCTAGAAATATAAGGTCTGGCGCCTCATTATTGAGTAGGTATTCTACAGACTCCTGTACAGAGTGTAGCATGACCTCTGGCTCTACTCCTATTTCTACTAGCATGCGGTGTAGACGTCGCGCTGCTGGTTTTTCATCTTCTATGATAATGGCTTTAAATGTACTCATGTGATGGTAGGTAAATGATGTGTTAATGGCTGGTTAGGTATAATAAGGTGAGCAATGGTATTTAAGATCCTTCTTTATCCATAAGTTCTTGAATCTTGCGTTCTTCCCAATTTTTACTCGTAAACGGATTACTACCAAAGGTGCCTATCGCATGCCCTACCACACCTATACCCCAACCACCTAGCGGAAATAGAAACCATGGCTCTTCCCAACCATTCTGGTAATAATTTAAACCTGCGATACCTATATTAACTATAATGTAGACCGTTAAATGACTGTAAAATGCTTTTATCTCTTCTACTCGAGCCTTTGCCCTGGTATATCTCTCTTGGTAGGTTTCTTCTTTTTTCATCTCTTAAAAGTTTTTATCGTTCATTAAACTATTGATCTTTTCTTCTTCCCACTTTTTACCTAAAATTAAACTCTTATCATAGGTGCGCTGGTACTGAAAAAACAATCCTATACTCATACCTATAGCAGGAAATATAACCCAAGGAAAACCACCTGTAAACGCATTAATTACAGCTAGAAAAGCGATTATTAAAATCATCTTGAGCGCGCTATCATAAAGGTCTTTTATGGCAGCGACCTTCGTTTTTGCCTGTACTAGTTTTTTATCTTCTAGATTTTCTGTAGTAAATTCTAGAGTCTTCATATGTATGGTTTCTTGTGTGAGAATAGGCAGGCTGACTATAAAAGAAGTACTGGTCTCTTCTAGGGTCATTTTATGATCTGTGAGCAGTCCATATCTACTGGCTATATTTTGCAGTCCTACACCGGTGCTCTTTTTAATGACTTGCTTTTTTTGCAGGTTGTTTTCTATAACCAGCAGGTTATCTTTTTCATATATCTTGAGATGCAGCGGTTTACTATCGCTTACTATATTATGTTTTACGGCATTTTCTATAAGCAGTTGTAGCGATAGCGGTACGACCATAGCGTCTGTACGCGACCCATGATCTGGAATATCTATCGTGATACTATCTTCAAATCTGGTTTTGAGCAACCCTACATAAGTACGGGCAAATGCCAGCTCTTCTTCTACAGAGACCAGTTCTTTATTGCGCTGTTCCAGTACATACCTATATACTTTTGATAAAGATGTCGTAAACTTTGTTGCGGCTTTAGGATTCTCTTCTATTAGAGAAACCAATACATTTAAACTATTGAATAAAAAATGTGGATCTAGCTGATTCTTTAACGCGTCAAATTGCGCTGTGGCACTTCTTGCAATTATCTTTTGCTCATTTACCTTTTGTGTCTGCGACAGTTTATAAAAATATATCGCATGATAAATAAGTGTTACCACCAGCGTTACAATCATGCCGAATAGATACCTACTTAACCTTTGCCCTTTTATAAAGCTATCCCAACTGTTATTATAAATAAACACATAGGTAATGCCATTGAGTAAAAACAACAGTAAACAAGTAAGTAACACAGAACCTATAGCACCGTACACGACACGTTTCATCATATTCTCTTGCCATGAAAACTTTTTAGTCATCACATCAAACCACCACTGGTTACCTATACTTAAAACCGTGGCAAACAAAAAGTTGATACCAAAACCCTCTAACTCTTTTTCCCATACTAAAAAATCACCACGCAGGTAGGCAGTAATAAGGTTAATCCCTATGGAGATAAGGATACTCGCAATTATAAATTTTATGAACCTTTTAAAAGTCATGAATCTGTTTTAGAATTCTAAAAGTAATTTATTCCCTTAGAACACCACAAAAATGAGAACAGAAAACAAAAAGCCAAAATCAAAACAACTCAATTGTAATAAACAGCCACCCAACTGTTATCCACGCACAACCCAGTTTACTTTATAAAACAATAAAATCGTAACTGCCGCCACGCATACTAGTAAACAATATATAAAAATGCATCAGTAGCCGCCTTCTTTGATCTATTTAAGTTTACTTTACACCTCTATTACCATTTTACATTACTAACCATAATTACCTACATGCTTTACCTTATCATTCCTTTAATAGCAGCAGTCGTACTTTATTTTTTAGTCTTTAAAGAATCTGCTCCACAAAGAAAAAAGGACCATCCATCGTGGCATGCTGCACTAGAAAAGTATGTCTCTTTTTATGAGCAACTTACTACAGAGGATCAAAAGATATTTAGACAGCGCATGGTAGCCTTTCTAGAAGAAACCTATGTAGACGCCGTAGGTTTTGAGATAGAAGAACTCGATAAAATTCTAGTCGCGGCCAGTGCCGTCATACCTGTTTTTAAATTTAAAGAATGGAGTTATAACAACCTTACAGGCGTTATAATCTATCCAGATAATTTTAATGAAGACCTAGGTTATGGAGATGACCATCCAGACCGCATGATAGGTGGACTGGTAGGTACAGGACGTTTTGAAAAACAAATGATACTCTCTAGAACAGCCCTGCATCACGGTTTTAAAAACGATACCGATAAACACAACACAGGCATCCATGAATTTGTCCACCTGCTAGATAAAATAGATGGAGAGACTAACGGTATACCAGAGGCATTTCTAGATAAATCTTATGTACTGCCGTGGATCAATCTCATGCACAAAGAGATGGACGCCATAGACCGAGATGAGTCTGACATAAGATCTTATGGGGCAACTAACCAGGCAGAATTCTTTGCTGTTACTGCAGAGTACTTTTTTTCTAGACCCAAATTAATGAGAAGAAAACACCCAGAATTATATAATATGCTGGACCTGTGCTTTAACCCACAAAAAAGAAAAAAACCTAAAAATTAAAACTTAAAAGACCTTTAATTTTAACGTCCACATAACCTTAAAACCAGACCTGCAAGTTACCTTAGTCCCCATTAAAAAAATAATCATGCGTCATTTCTTATTTATTCTAGTAGTTCTATGTACCACCGCTCCTGCCCTTGCAGACGACTGGGGAAAAACAGGCCACCGCACCACTGGTGCCATCGCACAACAGTACCTTAATAAAAAAGCTAGAAAAGCCATCTCAAAATTGCTAGACGGTGAGTCTCTAGCACTGGTTTCTACCTATGCAGACGATATAAAGAGCGATACCCTTTATAGAAAATATGGACCACATCACTATGTAAACATACCCTTTGAGGCAGACTATGACAGTCATGAAAAAAGTGAGCGTGGCGACATTATAAAAGCCATAGACACCTGTATAGCAACGCTTAAATCAAAAACGGCTAGTAAAGAAGAAAAAGCATTTCAACTGCGCATGCTCGTACATTTTATAGGCGACCTGCACCAGCCATTACACACCGGTATAAGTGAAGATAAAGGTGGTAACGATTTTCAGGTACGCTGGTTTAGAGATGGGTCTAACCTGCACCGCGTTTGGGATTCTCAAATGATAGAAAGCTACGGCATGTCTTATACAGAACTGGCTAGCAACATGCCACAATTAACTAAAAAAGAACGCAAAGCAATGGGCAGCGGTACCCATAGAGAGTGGCTAGCAGACAGCCGCGTACTTGTAAAAGATATCTATGCACATACAGAGGTAGGAGAAAAACTAAGCTACCGTTACATGTACGCCTATTTTAATAAATTACGTGGACAGTTACAAAAAGGAGGCGTGCGTCTTGCAGCTCTTTTAAATGAAGTACTGGGATAAATGAAAAGAGTTGGATGGGGTTTCCGCTTTCGCGAAAGAGGAACCTAAACACCACCTATTCTTAAAATTACTCTACTCCATAGCAATGAAAAACATAAAGCTATCACTAGGCTAAACAAATTAACAATTTTAAGACTCCCAAACTACTAATTGGCCTGAACGGGCAAAGGTGTAAAACATTTAAAAATACATTCGCATAAATGAATCCTCTCAAAGTATCCTCTCATAAAATTGAACTTCAATCTAAAGGGGTTCCTGAAATTGTGAATATCAATTACGATTTATGGAGACTTACTATAACTTTAAATTTTGAGGAACAACAAGAGCCTGTTTACGTGACTTTTGAAAATATTATAGGATTCAGAGTATTGGATGAAGGAGACCTACTCGAGTTCTGGGATAATGAAAAAAGAGCCAGCGGATGGATTTGGGAAATAGAACACGGAGGGTGGTTTGAACTAGAAAAAAGCCGAAACGGATTTGTTAGTGGACACTCAAGCCAAAACACGGAATATTTGATTCTTGGAATAAATGATTGTATAAGTGTTATAGATAATGGCAAACCGTTAATAACTCAAGCGGAATAAAACGTTTTACAACAAAACCTATAAACAATACGGGCTTCGGGCTTAATCGCAGGGTTTGCGTATTTTTATGAGGTCGCGAAATCTTTGGGATTTCGCTTTTGAACAAAAAAAGAAAAAACAAAACCAAAAGATTTCGCTATGTGCTTGGCGGAAAGCAAACGCCAGTTTGCTCCCGTACTGTTCATAGCTCAACCGTTGCAAAAAATCAAAGATTTCGCAACATTGAAATTCACCGATTCATTTATAACTAGGTTTATTATAGCTATGCTATTATGGATATAAAAACTGTTGAAAGACCTTGCAAGTTGTTTCGATTGCATGGTTGAAAACTCGTATTTTCAGAACGTAAGAACGTACAAACAACTTGAAAGTTAGTATTTTCAGTATTGAATTCCAAAGTAACATGCTGTTAATATGTCAGATACAGAATGATCTTACAGGAATCAACGTCCCTTATACTCAGGTATAAAGGGCATAGATTCCTTATGAAGTTTTGTTATTATGTATGGCAGTGTGGCAAATGCTTGACATTTCACAACACTCGCTATAATTCATTTTAAAGATAGAACAGTAATTTAGATCAAAGTAATATCTTTAGAGCCATCAATTAAGAATTTACGGTAAGGCTTGATGACTGAAACGAATCATAGCCTTACCGTTATGCAAGATGGCAGGATTGCGATTTTGTGATGGAGTTTTGTGGCGTTGTAAATGAGAATGTGAGTTGCAATTTCGCAAACCGCAAGCAAACTAATAAATGGAATGCGGGCGGAATTTATAAAAACTTTGCGGATCTGAAAACGATTGCGAAATTTAAGCGGTTCTCTCCCACTCAGGCGGAATTGACAAGTAAAGCGGCAATGAGGAATATTACACTAGCAACGCCCCAACAGCGGAATCTAAACGTGACAATATTGAGAGCGCCACCATTGCATAACACCGCATAAAAGCAATAAGCACTGCTGAATTTCTTCGAAATTCATTGCGCTTTTGCTATTTTTAGGGCGTGGCAGCAATTCCTTCGGAATTATCTGCTTACTGCTCTTATACCTAACCGTTATGCGAAATATCAAAATACTCATATGGATAATAAAGTAAAATATATTTCTCACAAATTCAATGAAGATTATAATGATGTTAAAGCTTTAGCATTATACTTCGATCGTATTGATATCGTAGAACAGCCATATATACATTCCGTTGAAGATGAAAATTCTCAAATCATCGAAAAAATTGATTCTTTAGGCAAAAAGAAATTTTACAAACAGAATTCTATCATTAAATCAGGTGATTTTTTAAGTGACGAGTTTAAAACTCATTTAAAACCACTTGAAGATGAAAATCTAATTGAGTACAGTATTGATTTTGGCGAATTAATAAATATTCCTACAAAATACTATAAGGTTAATCGCAAACCGTTTGTGCCAGTACAAAAATCAAAGTTAATTTATGGAGATGACAAAAAGATCTTACCAAAAAATCCTAATGAACAAGTATATTTTATAAATAACGATGCATTAAATACTCAAATAAACTCTCTTACTTCTTCCAATATATTTAGCTCTGAGATATCGTATCTAAAAAAAGAAATTTTAAAGCAAAGAGCTTTCCATAATTTAATTTTAAATAGTCCACATCTTAGAAGAACAGCTACTTCTAATACATTTGAAGACATTAAATCAACTTACAAAGATGATTTATTTGAGGTAAAAGAATATTTAGGTAAATTAATTCAATCTTACATAGATGCTAACAGCTTAGGACATAGTACAATTACTACGAGTAATATAATGAATGAAATTATATTTAATACATCACAAGATGCCCATTTTTTGAAAGTAAAAAATGAATTTCAGAATCAATTTCAGGTAAATCCATTTTTAGTACATCAAGCTATAAAAATTGGAATTCCAAATTTAAGTAATATACCTACACACGAAATATTAGAATTTAGAAACAAATCTAAAGATGAGTTGAAGGAATTTAAATTAACTCTTGAGGAAATCACTTTAAATCTTTTATCAAATTATGATTCAGAGTTTATTTCTTTAAACGCTCAAAAGATCGTAGAACTAAAAGTCAAACCTCTGATTGAAAATCTATCTGAGAAACTTGGTGATACAAAGCTGACAGTTGCTAAATCTCTAATAACTGAAATCCGTGATCCAAGATCATATTCCCCACTTCTACTTACACTATCAAACGATATATCAAATACCCTAATTTATTTAGTGAGTATCGGAATAATTAGTTTTAATACAGCATTTGAATATTATTCTAATAACAAAAAAAATAAAAAAGATGGAATATATTATCTACTGAAAGCAAAAAAATACTTCGAATAACAAAGAACTGTGGTAAAAAACAAGCGAATTTCACTTAATTTCTAACCAGTACACTTCTATATCCGTCATCGTATATTAATCCTGATTTTGCTATGGCAAAAGCCTGTTTTAAGACTCCCAAACTACTAATTGGCCTGAACAGGCAAAGGTGTAAAACGCCTCGTCTTAAATCCGGTGCATACTTACTTTTGTCATGCTGCCACAAATAACTGGCGTGAACAAAGCATAAAGCGTATCAGGCGTTTTAAACGCTACCTGTGAGGCTGTATAATTCATAATTAGTCTATCTTTAAAATCCTAAATTAACATCTCTAACATTGGGATACAAAGCAAAACGCCTCACACGCCTTATACCTTTGCCCGTTACCACACATTTGAATGAACATCGAAAACAGAACTAAATTAGAGAAATGGCTCGACCAAAATTATTGGTTTGAAGACGGATTTATATCTGAAATTAATGATTCAAAAAGCGGACTTGAAATTGTCGTCGGATATCAAACAGTTGGAACATATGTCGCAGGAGAAAAACAAGAATTAAAGGAGTTTAGTTTAAAACCAATCGGACTTACGAATTGGACTTATAAAAAAGAACAATTCTCACCAACAAAAGAATCTTGTATTAACGGAATTGACTTAACGGAAAAAGGAATTGGTTTAAAATTCGATACAGAAAGTGTGTTTGAATTGAATTGTGAATCCATAGAAATTAGCGAACCGAAAATCACTCAAACCTATACAAAACCTTGGATTAGTAACCGTGAGATTTATATCACAACAACCGAAAAAGAAGTTCCAACAGCCAATTATTGGATTGAAAAACTTGAAGAATATGGTTTTAAAACAGGTTTTAGATATTTTGCGAGCGAACTTATTCAATCCGAAAATGTTCCATATCCAGATTATAGTGGATATTTTATCCAAACTCTAAATAAAATAAGTGAAACTCAAAAAGGTTTGTTTTTCAAATTTATCGGTTTAGAAAATGGAGAATTACGAATAGGAATTGAAAATGGAGACGAAAATAAAGAGTTGTTTAATTCCATTCAATTAATAGTTTCAAATTGGAAAAACACAACAATAAATTCTGGGAATGTAAAATTTACTGGAAAAGAATTTAACGAATTTTTAGAAAACGGAAAATATCCCGAACGAATTGAAAAAATAAAAAACGTGTGGTAACACCGTATATAATTTATTGCTAGTTTTAGCCTACTTACGAACATTCCTGCGGAATATTCTATTCGGTTTTTATTTGCTAAATTAGGTGCTTAAAACACGCAACAAACCATATACAACAACGTTATGTAGCATTACCAAAAAAGACTATGAAAAATTCTTATTCAAAAAAAATAAACCTATCTTTTATTGGTAATATTAGAATAAACTTTTATGGAATATCCTCTGAAATAATTAAAATCTATGAAAAAGAATTAGAATTTGAGAGGCAAAAGTCTATGAAACATTTAGGTGTTATTGCTGATGTTTTAGAAAGTTCAAACCATTCAAGATATGAATATTTAATGCTTCAATGTTTCTTGATTGACGTAATTGAAAACACATACAAAGGAACACCAAATGCAATCGGGTCTATCAAAATTGACGGAAAAGAATATTTTGGGAACTCACTTATCAAAACTTGGTTTTTACTTTCAAACTTCGGTCATACTTTTAAAACCATTGGAGACGAAAAAGCACTTCTATTATTTACTAATGAAAGAAGAGGTTTTAAATCTGAATTGATTAATAGTATAGATGATAAAGATTTAAAAGATTATGCTTTAAATGTTATCGATTCATTTGATTACCCTAATTTCCATCACATCCTTACTCTATGGAGAATTAACAAAAAGATTAAAAGTGTCACAAAGAAAAAGCAAATAATTAAAATTTATAAGTTATTCTTATTAGGTAAAACAACTACAAGAGTAAATCAAACAAAGTTAGAGTTACTTAAGCATTTAGCTTATTACGCAAGAGAAATAGCTATAATTTCTATTGATGGTCATAATACACATATTCCATTTACTATAAACCCATTATCTACATTGATGTCTGTAGATGTCTATGAAAGTAAATTAAAAAACAAAAGTGTCTTTAATGTATTAGACCCTTTAGTTTCAGTATTAATAAATGAAGTTTATTTAAATAAAGAAGTTTTAACCAAACAAAAAGAATACGAACTTAATAGTCTTAATTTTATTAAATCTTTACCTGCGAAAAAAAAGAATTACAGAGAAATATTAGAAAAAGCATTTGACAAAGGGTTAAGGGAAAGTGATGATATTGAACTAACACATTTTTTTAGATTTAAAATCAAAGAAAATAATATAAAACGTAAATCTATTCTTAATGAATATAGAAATATTCAAACAGTAAAACGGAAATGTAATCCTGTAGAAGCTTCTTTAGATTTCAATCCTAAAACGAATGAAAAAGTTTATGATTTCTTTATTGACAAAAAATTCAAAAAAAACAACTTACCTATTTTTATTTTTAATATTTGTCAAATATTAGAAAATCAAATAAAGGAAACCGTAAACAATGAAATAAAACAATATGAAAGACTTATATCTGGTTTAACAGAAGAATTAAAAGAAAAAATAACTTCAGAATCTGAAATAGACGAAATTATTCAAAATTCTCTTGGTTTCTTAGGTTCCGATGTGCTGGAAAAGATTAATAAAAAAATATTACCTGCATTTAGGGCTTTACTATCTTCAATAATTACCTATTTCTTAGATTCTAAATTTACCTTCGAAATAACAGACACAAATGTTCCATACAATTTGGTTGGAATAAAATTAAATGATTTAAAGTTTAACAATATAAATTCTAACATAAAAAAAGCTTTAACTTTTGAAACGAATAAAGACAGACAATTTGAAATAAAGCAAATTGAAAAAATGATTCCTAAAGAATATGATGGTTATATAATCTGTTCAATGTGCAGAATTAATATTTACGATTTTTCGAAATCACCCAACGAAAGACTTGTTACAGATATTGATTCTGTAATCATTAAAATTAGTAAATCAGATTTAATCATTGAGTTTAATGAAACAAAAAACGTCAAGAGAAACAGAGAAAATGTTGCGAAAAAAGACTTGAATGATTATTTCGTCAAAACATTAAATAAAAATGCGATAGGTTACAGAAACAAACCTGTTAAAGGATTTGGAGCTAAAATTAGACTAAAAATAAACGCTACATAACAGTGTATAAAAAACATAGGGCAGATTAGGCTTGCCTAAAGGTCTGTGTTTATTTATGAAGTCACCAAATATAAAATTTAACATTTTCAACAAAAAAGATAAAAGCAAAATATTATATTTGGCTTAGTATCAATCCGAAACGTATCGCTTATCACCTGCCCTACGTTTCTTATACTGAACGTTCAGGCCAATTACCTGCGGCCGTAGTTCTACGCTATAAAATTTTAATTTGTTCCTATTGCGAACTAAAATTACTCTACTCCATAGCCATGAAAAATATAAAGCTATCTCTAGGCTAAACAAATTAACAATTTTAAGACTCCCAAACTACTAATTGGCCTGAACGGGCAAAGGTGTAAAACGCCTCGTCTTAAATCCGGTGCATACTTGCTTTTGTCATGCTGCCACAAATAACTGGCGTGAACAAAGCATAAAGCGTATCAGGCGTTTTAAAGGCTACCTGTGAGGCTGTATAATTCAAATTTAGTCTATCTTTAAAATCCTAAATTAACATCTCTAACATTGGGATACAAAGCAAAACGCCTCACACGCCTTATACCTTTGCCCGTTGTACCCAATTAAATACTGAATGAAAATAGAGACAGAAATAGAACTTGAACAATGGATGAAATCTAATTGTTATACTTTTAACAGTTATAGCATTAATGGAAGTTTTATCCACAATGGTTTTGGACTTGATAATAATGGTGGTTTATATTCTTGGTATTATACAGAGCGTGGTGAAAGACGAACCTTAAAATACTTCAAAACTGAGGAAGAAGCAGTAAATTATGCATTTGACCAAATAAAATCTGACCAATATGCAAATCGGAATTATATCGGAATGATAAAAGAAAAGCATCGATTAAATGAAATAATATCTGAATTAAAAAAACGCAACATTGAATATTGGACTGACGAAATCCCATATGGAGGATTTGAAGACATGAGGACACGAATATTCGTTATTGGCTGTGATATCAAAAAAGTGGCTGATATTTCACTTCCAAAATAAAACTAGGTACAACACGGTGTATAAAACATAGCTAGTTAAGTGTTTAATCGAAAAGTTTGTGTTTTATTTGCTGAGACCGCCAAGTTTTTAATTTGGCTTTAAAACTGAGTAGTTAAATCAAAATATAAAAAATTGGCTCTGTGATAAACCCAAAATGTAGTGTATTTTTATACGCTACGTTTCATACACTGAGCCGTTGTACACAATATCGGCGCACTCACTCATCGAAAGTGTACTTTGACTAAATTCAACTTGAAATGATAATAATAATCCAATATGTTTGAATCAAAACTTAAACTTATGAAAAAAGTAATTCTTATTGCACTTGGAATATTCGCATCTCAAATATCATTTGGACAAGAATGTTTGAATGTAAAGTTTAAACTACGTGGATATTTTTATGCTGGAACAAGTCAAGTTGACTCGACTGCTCTTGGTGGATTTTACGAAGATAAAAATTCACCTAAAAACCTAACATCTGAAATATCGGAATATTCAAAATCAAACAAATTAGAAATCATTGTAAAACCTGAATTGACTGCTGAATTTGAAAAAGGAATTTTAGGTTTTAAAGTATTTATTATTAATAAATCGGATTCAATATCAGAATTACCAGCACAAGACAGTAGATTATATTTGAAAAGACAAGTGTTCTATAAAAATGAGTGGAGAGACATAGAATATCTACCAAGTAGTTGGTGTGGAAATAGTTATCATAGTGTTTACATAAAACCGAATGAATACTGGGATTTTTCAGCACCTTGCGTGAAAGGGAAAATTAAAACAAAGTTCAGGTTTGAACTTTACATTAATGAAAATTTGACAATATACTCGAATGAATTTGAAGGTAGTTTTAATAAAAGACAATTGAAAAAAGAACAAGGTCATAAACCAATTGGAATTATGGACCCTTATAATAATTAAAAATACTGTGTACAACACCGTATAAAATTAATTGCTGGTTCTAGCCTACTTACGAAAGTCCTCGCGGACTTTCTATTTGTGATTTATTTGCTAACTTTAGTGCTTAAATCACGCAACTAATCTTATACAACAACGTTCAGGCCAATTACCTGCGGCCGTAGTTCTACGCTATAAAATTTTAATTTATTCCTATTGCGAACTAAAATTACTCTACTCCATAGCCATGAAAAATATAAAGAAATCTCTAGGATAAACAAATTAACAATTTTAAGACTCCCAAACTACTAATTGGCCTGAACGGGCAAAGGTGTAAAACGCCTCGTCTTAAATCCGGTGCATACTTGCTTTTGTCATGCTGCCACAAATAACTGGCGTGAACAAAGCATAAAGCGTATCAGGCGTTTTAAAGGCTACCTGTGAGGCTGTATAATTCAAATTTAGTCTATCTTTAAAATCCTAAATTAACATCTCTAACATTGGGATACAAAGCAAAACGCCTCACACGCCTTATACCTTTGCCCGTTGCCATTCATTGGCGGAACGCACTCTGAATGGAAAAAAGGATATGGGATTTGTGTTTTTGTGACAGAATTTTTCTTTCGAAACACCCTAATTATCTTTGCTTAAAATAATTATATATGAATTTCGAAGAAGCATTAAAACTCAAATCAGAAAAACAAATCAAAAATTCAAGTGATTTTAAAATTGTGTGTCCACACTTTATTGACGACCCAATTGGAAATAAAAAATTCACGGATGATATTCCTAATCTCAAATTAACAGACTTGGATGCGAAAAAATATTCGACCAATGAAAAATACGGGATTATGGATATTAATGTAAATATTTTTAATCAATATCGATAGGCTTTCAATAACTGATTTTTGACAAATAAAAAGTTGAATTATAACTCAAATTCTGAATTTAGCCTGTTATGGAAATACTTACTCGAACGGAATTGAAAAATTATGAATAAAGCAGAAATAAATCGGAATAAACTAAAGTCAGTTTTAAAAACTAATTCCTGGTTTCTTTGGGTTATTCCATTGTTTATTTTTGTGAGTTATATGAACGGAATGGAAACTGGACTATTCCTATCTGGACTGATGATTTCAGGAATTTCTCTAGGAATGATTATCCCTGTATTAATTGGTGCTATTTTCAAAAAATACGATTTGAAAAATGTATATGGAGAAATAATAATTTTTGTGATTTCAACAACTTTTTTATGGATTTATATTCCCGACAAAAAACTTTTAGCATTTATGATACCATTCAGCATTCCGTTAATTATAATCGGACTTTTGAATTTAAGAAAATAAAAACAACGAAATGGCAACAACGTGTATAATTAATGGCTAGTTTTCGCCTACTTACGAAAATCCTCGCGGATTTTCTATTCGGTTTTTATTTGCTAAATTAGGTGCTTAAACACGCCACTAATCATACACAAAATCGTTATACACCATTTAAAAAAGAACATTACGGCTAAAACCAAATCATTAAAGAAAATTATATATGAGTAGTTCCGAGCAAATAATAGTTATTCCAAAAATTTATAAGGTTTTTGGAGTAATAGCACTCTTTTATTCCGCAATATTAATCGTAATGGCGATTTATAATCAGTTCTTTTACGTTGACGGAACTTGGTTTCACGGATTTACGGCTAACGGCTTTGCGGTATTTAGTAGTTTCTTATGGATAATAATTATGTTTTTTTTTAAACGTTTTTTAAATAATGTAATTAACTATAAAAAAGCAAATTTATTAATCAATTTTTATATGATTTTTTTAGTAATTCCAGCAATTTTGATGGGAATTGTGATGTATAAATCCGTAAACTTATATTTTTCACTTCAGGATCCTGTTGGATTTAATACCTTATCTGCCTTTGCTATTTCCTCATTCTTAAGTATTGCTTTAATATTTATTTCAAATGGTATCAATATTTTGTTTTGTATTTTGCTAGGTAATAATTTTCGAAAGATTGACGTAGTTGAGCAAACTTTATTCAGAATTTTAGGGTTTGTTTTTATAGTTTACGGTATTGTTGAATTTCTCATAATGTTCGTAATCGAAAATGACACTTTGCATTTTATTTTAAGAGCTATTTTAGCAATATTGGTTGGTTTAATTATAAGAAAGATTTATGGAATGGATTATACCAAGCTTAACCTACAATTAGAATCTAAAAAGGTCTATAAAGCTGATAAATTAAAGCAAAAAATTAAAATAACTGAATTACCGTCAGCTCAAAAAGAAAATGATGTAAAGAGTTTTACTCAATCAAATAAAACTTATGAAGCTGAAAAAAAAGAACAAATGATATTTGAAATTGCACCAATTGTAAATCTCGATGAAATAGAAAATAAGGAGCAAGTTTTTTCTTATTACGAGAAATTATCGGACAGCGAACTAAAAAGATTAAGAATTATTATAGAAAGTAAATATGGTAAAAATTTATCAGAAGATCAAAAAGCTGATCTGATAAAGCATTATATTGGAATGGAGAAATTGTATGATCATCAAAGGTTTCTTCCTAAATAATATCTTGCGAAAATAAACGGTGTATAACAACGTATATAACTCATATCTAGCCAGTTGCTTAATCGGAGTTAAGGTATATTTGCTAGTCCGCCAAATTTTTTAATTTGGCTTATTGATAAAAAAAGATAATAAGAAAATTAAAAATTTGGCTCGTGCTTAACCGAAAATAAGTTCATAATTTACACGCTACGAGCCATATACAAGACCGTTAGCATCAATTTGAAAAAATGAACACGAAAGAATTACTTGGAGAAAGAATTAAAGATATTCTCGTTTGGTCAAAAATGGAAGTTGGCGGACTTGACCAAGGACAAGTTTTTATTGAATTAACTAATGGAAAAACAGTTTCGATTCCCTGGGATTTCGAATCTGAAAATATTGAGACTAAACCGATAGCTAAATCTGAAAGTTTAGTAATGAAATCAAGTGATAAAATCCGAATTGAATCAACTGAATTTAATTTTCCAGAGGGCAAAACTTGGAAAGACGTAAGAGAAGATGTTAAAAGGAATCAAAACTCAACTTTATTCGGGCGACTAAAATATAAACTCGGAATTAAAAACGAAATTCCTAAAAAGTATAAATCAAAATCGACAGAGATTATTGACAACGAAATGAAAAAATTTCAGAATCTAAAAATCGTGAATTTCATAATGTTTGAGGACTATGATTCTGCAGGTTTTTTGGAATTAGAAAACGGAAATATAATAACCGAAACAATAACTGCACCTCACGGAACAGGAATGGCTGGACTGAATATTTTTGAGAATCTAAAAGACTTTGAGGAAAGTTGCGGAAATGAATACAAACGATTAAAAAACAGCTGCTAACAATGTATAAAAAACATAGGGAGTTTGTGCTAAACCGAGAGGTCTGTGTTTATTTACAAAGTCGCCAAATATAAAATTTGGCATTTTCAATAAAAAAGATAAAAGCAAAATATTATATTTGGCTTAGTACCAAACCGAAACGTATAGCTTATCATCTGCCCTACGTTCCTTATACTGAACGTTGTGGTGCATTTAAGACAAACATTGTGAGTTACGATATATATTTCATAAAAAAGAAAGACCTTAAAGCGGAAAACGCTAATTCAATTCTGGAATCTGCGAAACCAACTGAATCAGACGAACTCTTTGTGTCTAAAGATTTAATGCTGGAAATTAAGACAATCTTAAATGAAAAAGGATTGAGTTTTGAAGTTTTTGAAAGCAAAACTGAGGATTATATTGAACTGAATTTTCCGACTTATCAAATTTCGATGTTTAATAGTCAAATAGCAATTTCTCTACCTTATTGGGATTCGAATAGCAATGACGGAATTAACAAAGAGATAAAAACTATTACAAATGTTCTTATCGAAAACGGATTTACTGGATTTGACCCACAAACTGAACAAATTATAAAAGAAAAATACGAATTTCAAAAGACATTTACGGAAACAAAAGGCATTGTGGACGAACATTTAAACCAAATTCAAAATAACAATCTGAACGATAATAATGCAATTAAATATATCGGAATAATTTTAGGAATTTTATTAGTCGGATTTATTGTTTGGAAAATAGTTAGAAAATAAAAGCACTTATTACGGAAATTAAAAAATCGGAAACGTAAATTAAGCGCAGGAAAAACGCACCACAACAACGTATATAGCTCATAGCTAGTTAGTTGCTTAATCAAAGTTAAGGTATATTTGCTAGTCCGCCAAATTTTTTAATTTGGCTTATTGATAAAAAAAGATAATAAGAAAATTAAAAATTTGGCTCGTGCTTAACCGAAAATAAGTTCATAATTTACACGCTACGAGCCATATACAAGACCGTTGTACAGCATTTGACAACCAATGAAAATTTTAGATAAAGAAATACAAATAGATTACCAAAACAGAATAAATCGAGTTTTCCAATATATTGACGAAAATTTAGATTCTGACCTGTCATTAAATACTATTTCTGATATTGCTTTCTTTTCACCATACCATTTCCATAGAATATTTAAGTTTATCACAGAAGAAACTTTGAACGAATATGTGACAAGGCGAAGAATAGAAAAGTCAGCATTAGATTTAATCCATAAAAATGTTGGAATTTCAGAAATATCTCTTAAATGTGGTTTTAACGATAATTCTTCATTTACAAGAGCCTTTAAAAAATATTATGGAATAAGTCCGACTGAATTTAGAAAACAAAATCCAAATAAGTTTAGCAAGATACGTCAATTGGAAAGCAAGAATGGTCAAGAGTATCCTGACTATGACAAATATATTTGCGTCATTAATAATCTTAAAATTTGGATAAAAATGAATGCAAAAATTGAAATTAAAGAAATGCCAAAAATGGAATTGGCTTATGTATCAAGTATTGGTCCTCAAAACCTTGGAAATGCTTACCAAAAATTAATGCAATGGACGACACCAAAAGGTTTAATGAATGAACAAACTAAAATGGTTACGATTTACCACGATAGTTTTAAAGTCACAGAAGCGAATAAAGTAAGAATGAGTGCTTGTATCCTATTAAATCAGTCTGTTGAAACTGATGGAGAAATTGGACTTACATCAATTAAAGAAGGAAAATTTATTGTTGGTAGTTTTGAAATCGGACTAAACGAATTCGAAAAATCTTGGACTGGGTTATTCATCTGGATGAACGAAAATGGTTATAAAAAAGGCGAAGGAAATCCTTTTGAGATTTATCATAATAACCTTAACGAACACCCTCAAAAGAAAGCAATTGTTGATTTTTGCATACCGATTGAATAAAAAACGCTGTACAACAAAGAACTGTGGTAAAAAACAAGCAAATTTCACTTAATTTCTAACAAGTACACTTCTATATCCGTCATCATATATTAATCCTGATTTTGCTATAGCAAAAGCCTGTTTTAAGACTCCCAAACTACTAATTGGCCTGAACAGGCAAAGGTGTAAAACGCCTCACACGCCTTATACCTTTGCCCGTTGTAAGTAATTTAAACAAACCGTGATAATACGAAAGGAAATAAAGAATGACAATGAACTTTACTTATATTTCAATGGAAAATTGATTTATAAAAGATGGTTGAATCTTGGCTATTCTAAAGTCTTTGATAAAATGGCTTATGGAAAAGACACTTTTGTAAGTATTGTAACAGACGAAAATGGAAAAACGAGACACAAGAGAAAAATATTTATAAACGGAGAATTTTGTGAATCTAAACAAGATTTTTGGAATAAATACGTTGCGGAAATAGACTCTGAATCGGTAAAACATTTTGGAAAAAATCTTGATGCTTTTAATGACGCTATAACAGCAGAAGGACCAGGTTTTCCAGGAGATTGTATTATAGAAATAATCGGAACTGAAAAACTGGAAAAAGTATTCGGGAAAGATGATTTTGATTTTATTCTAGATTTATTGAGAAACGCTGAATTCGTAGATTTAATAGTGGAAAAATCAGAGGTGTGAAATACAAAAATATTCCTTCAGCAATTCACAATTTTGGACATAGTTTTTTAAGCTATGAAAATTATGTTGATTCTGATTTCGTAATTGATGAATTGAATAAAATAAGTGGAAAGAATTATGACATAAAAATTGATTGGAAAACTAAAAAATTCCAACCAAAGACAATGATTTCTGACCGAATTACTAAATCAATTGGGTATTAGTATGATAACATAAATGAGCATTTCAAATCACAAAATGTGGAATTTGACTCTCTAAAATCATTTGAACTAATTTGGGAAAATGGAAAAAGACCAAAAGTTATTGCGACTGACGATAGAGGAAAATTTTACGAAAAGGAAATAACAAATACATTATAAACTGAATAAAAAACTACTTACAACACCATATATAATTTATTGCTAGTTCTAGCCTAATTACGAAAATCCTCGCGGATTTTCTATTCGGTTTTTATTTACTAAATTACGTGCTAAACCACGCAACAAACCATATACAACAACGTTGTAGCACATATGAGAAAAACATTATCGACCATATTAATAATTCTATTTATCCAATTTAGTTTTGGACAAAATATCGAGCATTTTACAAAAGAAAACTCTGAATTGACAGATGATGATTTTTGGGGAATCGCAGTTGATAAAGATGGAAATAAATGGCTAGGAAGTGCGAAATCTGGACTTATAAAATTTGATGGCGAAAAATTCACAACTTTTGACGCCAATAATTCTGTTATCAAAGGAAAATACATTTCCCCAATTTTTATCGATTCAAAAGATAATATTTGGGTATCATTTTCGCAACCAAATGGTTTAGCAAAATTTGACGGAAAAGATTGGACGACCTATTCTTCAAGCGAAATCAAATTATCTAAAATTTCAATCATCGATATAACAGAAGATGAAAACGGAATAATATATTTTGGAGGTTCTAACGGATTGACATCTTTCAATGGTATTGAATGGAAAAAAATTAAACTACCGAAAAGTGTTACCATAAGAGCATTGGCTGTTAAAAGCGACAAAGAAATTTACGTAGGACATAATAGCGGATTGCTTATTTATAAAAATACAAAATGGGAATCATTGACAACCGAAAATTCTGAATTGCAACAATATGTTCGTGCTTTAAGATTATATGATGACAACGAACTTTACATTGGTTATGGAGGAAATTTAACTGGAGGATATTCAATCCTAAAAAATGATAAATGGAATCACGTGAACAAAGAAAATTCTGATTTATCGAATAATATGGTTAGAGATATCGAAATCGATGATAATGGAAATTATTGGATGGCGACAAACGATGGATTAAATATTGCTACAAACGACAAAATACAATCTATATTTTTCCGACAAAGAGGAAATGCAATTATGGACATAGCAATTGAAAATAACATTGCCTGGATTGCTACAGGTTATGGATTGTTTAAAATAGAATTATAAAAACGTTTTACAACAAAGAACTGTGGTAAAAAACAAGCGAATTTCACTTAATTTCTAACCAATACACTTCTATATCCGTCATCATATATTAATCCTGATTTTGCTATAGCAAAAGCCTGTTTTAAGAGCTTATTACAGACAGCTATTAAAGCTAGTTTTTTACTCTTTCCTTTGGCTACTATTCGATCGTAAATTGCCTTGCATGCTTTGTTGTATTTACAAGCATTAAAACTGCACATAAACAGTAGGTTTCTTAACTTCTGGTTACCTATTTTACTTATACGTGCTCTTCCATTTATGCTCGTTCCGCTTTGCCTTATTATAGGTGTTAATCCAGCATAACTGCATAGCTCACTTCCACTTTTAAAACGCTCAAATCCATCGGTTAAAACAACTAACATTAAAGCAG
>NZ_PTJE01000004.1 GCF_002934445.1 Nonlabens xylanidelens | reverse complement strand
AGCCGAGTGATACTAATTACCCGTAAGCTTAGATATTCTAACACCTATTTTTTTACTAGTTTATATTTTCAATATGTCAAATCATACAGTTGATTTTCAACTGCAACCATTAAGGTGGTTATAGCGATGGGGCTCACCTCTTACCTTTCCGAACAGAGAAGTTAAGCCCATTTGCGCAGATGGTACTGCTATTTGTGGGAGAGTATGTCGCCGCCTTCTTTTAAACCCTTGTCAATTAGACAAGGGTTTTTTTTGTTTATACATGTCCGTTCTAGAATGAATAATGTTATAAGTTTGTTCATCTAGGGTCGTTTTAATCAAAACTTCATTATAAAAAAAAGAGTAGGGTGTGTTGGGTTGTTACAGGTTTGCCCCTTTCATTAATGACTAACTACAAATAACATTTATTCGGTTGATTGAATATTTTGTCAACTTGAGTAGTTATTAATTGACTAGACTATATCTTGATTAATTTGTTGACATTGTTTAGATCGCTTAAATTGTTTGTTATAGCTGTCATGATCTAAATGAAATGAAATCTATAATTAGATATCATATTTGTTATATTAAAATTATTAGCTATTAGATTAGTTTTATTAAATATTTCAATATGATCTACCAAAAGTTCTTAAAGATTGTAATCCTTTTTTGAACAAATATTACACTTTTATTGCCAATTTGTATTACCTTAAGCTGTTTAAAATTAATGTTTAAATGACTTTATTATCTTTTAATTTGATGTCATCTTCGATCATATGAAAAGTGTGTTTTGTTTTTCGTGTTGATATTTATTTTACGTGAATTAAAATATGTTTTAAGATATTAGTTAGTGGCTTTTAGTTAAAAGAATTGGAATTTTATAGAAGTTTTTGAAATCAATAATCTACAGACTAAGTTCTTTTTGATTTGAATATCTTCTAAATTGAATTTCTAGAACAATTGTATAGTAAATTATTTGATTTGTGTCTTTTTGAATTGAATAAAATAAAATCCAGGTACCAAAATCAATAAAAATATAGGGTGAATCAGAAACCTTCTAATGTAGAATAATAGCATTTTAATCCAATTACTTTCAAATTCTGAAAATATTATGAAGCTTGTTAGAAGAATTACAAAAAAGGTGAAATGAACCCAGAGAGATGCTTTGAGATAAGTTTTATTTTTAAATAATACCCATATAATACTTAAAGAGATTGTTAGATTGATTAGAAAGCGTAGTGTTAGTGAATATGTTAATCGTACTATGTTAAAATCAGGGATTGGTAAATTTTGAAAGTTACTTTTGAAGTAAAAATTGAAAGGATCGTAAAATAAATTTGATTCAAAAACTCTTACTGATATCAATGCTACGATTAATAGAGAAACGGAGATAATCATCTGGACTTTACGCATTTTTAATATGTTTGATCCAGTATAGCCAAAGTGCGATAACAGCACCGTAGATAATAGTTGGGAATATTATTTCATGAGCAAAATGTGCATGTTCTTTATAGGATACATATATTAATGCCAACAGTACTAATCTAATTAAATTAACTATGTATATAAAGACTATTCCAAATAATATAAATAAAAGTGTTTTCTTCAAGCTTTGAGCAAAAGCAATGATAAATGATGTAAATAAGATCATTACGCTTACCGCATTACAACCTTCTATTACTCTATAAATTCTCATTTCATTTATAAACATAATTACAGATGGATGCTTTGGTGAATTGATGGTTTCTGCTTGATGTCCTATTAAGTTGAGAATTCTTTTAGTTTGATGTCCTATTTGTGAAGTTATAGGGTCTGGATAGTTGTAACTACTCCAATCCCAATTTAAAAACAGATAATAACTTATTGAAAGCAGAATGTATATACCGAAAAAAACAGCAACAAACTTGAATATAGGATAATAAGGTTTTAATGTTTCCAAATAGATTTATTTTACACAAATTTAGTTATTATAAGGAAACCAAATACTAGCTTTGCTTTTAATTAAAGTTAGAATATGAATTTAGATACCTTAAAGCCTCAAATTACAGATATTATAAATAATAATGTTGATGTTAAGAAAACTATGCAATCAATTTGTGATCTACTACAGAGTAATATCGATACATATAACTGGGTAGGTTTTTATATGGCGCATCAGTCTGAGCCTACCTTGCATCTTTGGAGCCAGGCAGGGATACCGACAGACCACTTAGTAATACCATTTGGTAAAGGTATTTGCGGACAAGTAGCTGTCTCTAACTCTAATTTTGTTGTCGAAGATGTGCATGCGCAGGATAATTATATTGCTTGTAGTATTCATGTGAAAAGTGAGGTAGTTATTCCCATGTTTAAAGATGGTAAAAATATCGGTCAGATCGATATAGATAGTAATACTATAAATGCTTTTAATGAATCTGATGAGCGTTTTCTTGAGTGGATTAATGTTCAAGTGGCAACATTACTATAAGATGTTTATTTTTAAGTAAATTGCAGTATGAATAATTTACTCTATTTTGATGCTGGTCTTGGAATGATGATTGCTCAGGGAGCTATTGCAGCACTAGCAGGTTTTGTTTTGTTTTACAAAAAAGTTAATACTATTATAAAGGGTTGGTTCGGTTTAAGAAAAGCGGCAAAGGAGAGTAGTTTTGAAAGTAATTACAACAAAGACTCTGAAATTAAGTAATATTGAGACACCCTTCATCATATAGAGATCCTTCTGGATTTATTTTTAAAGAGAATAATAAAGTCTATAGACAGATTAATCCGGTATTTTTTGATGAGTATAAAGCCGCGGTGTCTGCAGGTATATATAATTCTCTATTTGATAAAAAATGGTTAGTCCGACATAAGGAAATATCTTCTGATTCTAGTAGAATTGTACTAGAGCCAGTGCCATTAGATTTCATTACTTATCCGTATGAGTGGAGTTTTACACAATATAAACATGCTGCGCAATTAACTCTCAGATTGCAAATATGGTTATTAGAGAATAATTTTTCCCTTAAAGATGCCACTGCCTTTAATGTAACGTTTCAAAAGGGAAAGGCAATCTTTATAGATACTCTTAGTATAGAGCAATATAAAATAAATACGCCATGGAGAGGGCTCAAACAGTTTAATGAGCATTTTTTTGGGCCTCTTTTACTTGCTCAATACCATGGAAGTTTACATTTGAAAACTCTGCAACATTCTATCAATGGTATTGATCTTAATGTGGTAAAAAGGCAATTACCTTTTATTAGTAGATTTAATCCTACGGTTTACAGTCATATTTACTTATTATCTAAATCTGAAGCAGAAAATGATAATAAAGAAGGTGGATCTGACCGATCTGTGGAGCTTAGTAAAGCTAGACAGATAAAAATGCTATCTGCCCTGGAGATGTATATAGATGGCATGGAATCCAAGGAGAACACAGAGTGGTCTAAATATTATTCTGAGACCAACTATAATAAGAAGTCTTTTAAGTTTAAGAAAGATCTTATTGTCAAATGGAATAAAGAATTAAATTCCAAAAAGGTTATTGATCTAGGTGGTAACGACGGTACGTTTGGTAAAGAATTATTACCACAGATAGATCAACTCATAGTGTGTGATATAGATCAGCCTGCTATTGATCAATGTTATCTAGAACACATTAAAAATGATTCTAGTAAGTTAACATGTTTGGTAAATGATCTGTTGCAACCATCTCCAGCAATAGGGTTTAATAGCCAGGAGAGAGCTTCTTTTAATTCTAGAGTTATTGATTTTGCACCAGATTTGAGCATGGCGTTAGCTTTAATTCATCATATTACTTTAAGTGGAAACGTTCCATTTGAAATGAGTGCTCAATATTTTTCGCAGCTTTCTAAATACTTAATTATTGAATTCCCAGATAGAGAAGATAGTTGGGTTGAATTTATTCTAAATAGTAAGCGAGAGGCTCGTCATTTATTTGATGATTATACTATTTCTGCTTTCGCGAAAGCGTATCAAAAGTATTTTAATTTGATTAAATCTGAAAAGATACAAGGAACAGCACGTACATTATTCTTGTTTCAAAGACTGTAGTGACGAGAATTTAGATGTGTCTATATTTCTTTGATTATTATTCTTTCTTCATCATTCTAAATAAATAGATAATGTTTGTTTAATTGATTTAAGTAAAATCAACTTGTAGTTTCTTATATATGTTAGATGAAGACGATAATGAGTTTTTACAGCTGATTTAACTCATGATATTCTTGTGGTTACTGCCCTTTGAGATTCTACTTGATGAGTTTTATGTTTTTGCGCTGTGTTAAGCTCTTTAGAGGTCTTACTTTCTATTTTAACGCATACCTATTCTTTTTAGGTGAATACATTGCTTAAAAGCTGCTGTAAGCCTTTATGGGTGTTTCTTATGGAATCGGTTGTGACCTATTTTGGAAAGAGTAAATCAATAGTATAAGATGATTGATTTTAATGAATTTTTCATGCTGTTAATTTAAGCTTGTTTCTGCTTAAATTTATTGCATAAAAAAAAGGTCTTCATTTCTGAAGACCTTTTGTGGGCGCTAAGGGATTCGAACCCCTGACCCCTTGGGTGTAAACCAAGTGCTCTGAACCAACTGAGCTAAGCGCCCTAAGCGGTTGCAAATATACGACCCTTTTTTGGAACACAAAGAATTTTTAGAAGTTTTTTTTAAATTATTTCTGAAATAACAAATGTACTACCAGTTACAAGGATCAAATCTTCATGTTTTGCAGCTGTTTTTGCTGCTTCAAATGCCTGATTTAGAGTAGTAAAGATGGTGTTGGGTAAATTGTGATTATTTAAATGAGAACTTAAAATATTTTTTTTCATTCCTCGAGGAATATTTGGTGTTGAGATGTAATATGTGGCATTTTTGGGTAAAAATTGGATAACACTATCCGCATCTTTATCGCTTACCATTCCTAAAACTATGTGTAATTCTTGAAATGACTCCTTTTTTACCTGATTTATCAATAGATTTATTCCTGCTACATTATGTGCGGTATCTAATATTGTTTTAGGATGCTCGTTAATTACATCATATCTGCCTCTTAATCCTGTATTGTGGGCCACGCTCAGTAAACCTTTGCTTATGTGTTCTTTTGTAATGGTGAAGTGTGTTGGACTAATTAACTCTATCATTTTACTCGCAACTCTTACATTTGACTTTTGATAATTGCCTTTAAGATCTGTTGGTAAGCTCGTTGTTCTATGGTCTATGATATGTATAGGGCTGTCTAGCTCATTAGCAATTTGGGTGAATAGCTGTTTTAAGTAGCTTCTTTTTTCACCTATAACTACCGGTACAGAATTTTTAATAATACCTGCTTTTTCTATTGCTATTTTAGAATAAGTATTACCTAAAATAGCAGTATGATCTTTATCTATATTAGTAATAGCACTGATAATAGGAGTGATGATATTAGTAGAGTCTAGTCTACCACCTAGACCTGTTTCTATCACAGCTATATCAACATTCTCTTCTTTAAAGTATTGAAAAGCCATGCCTACGGTCATTTCAAAAAATGATAGTTGGTTGTTCTTAAAGAATGTTTGATGTTTGTGGATAAAATCTATTACAAACTGTTCGGTACACATTTTACCGTTTATCCTTATGCGTTCTCTAAAATCCTTGAGATGTGGTGATGTGTATAAGCCTACTTTGTAACCAGCTTCTTGTAATACGCTAGCAATCATGTGGCTGGTAGATCCCTTACCATTAGTACCTGCTAGGTGTATTGTTTTATATGCTTTATGAGGGTTACCTAGATAATTATCTAGGTTTATGGTGTTTTGTAAATCGGCTTTATAGGCTGCTTTTCCAGCTCTTTGATACATAGGTAGCTGTGAGAATAGCCAGTCTAAGGTTTCTTTATAAGTAAGCAATGTTATTCTCCTACTTTAAATATGACTTCTATAAACCCTACTTGTGTAGGCTGGGCTTTAGGTGCAGGGCTAAATTTATAAGTCATAGCACTTTGTTTTGCTGCTTGTAATAAACAATTTGCTTTATTTGTGGTTCCTTTCTTACCTGGGAATGCTTGTGTAACCTTTCCAGATCGATCTACATGAATCTCTACGATTACTTTACCACTTTCAAAACAGTCAGGAGTAACGCCGCTACCAGCAACTTTACCGCGACCATTTAATCCATATCCTTTACCGCCTTGTCCGCTGCCAGGTGCTCCATAATACGTGTTTGCATATGGATCTCCATTAATGTCTCCTTTATTACCAGGACCGTCTCCAGGACCTTGTCCTGTGCTAGTTTCTCCATCTACAGTTTCTGCTCCTGCGACACTATTTAAAGCATCTAATACTGAAGAATCTGGTTTAGGTTCTGGCTTAGGTTTTACAGGTTTGGTGACTGGTTTAGTTACAGGCTTCGGATCTGGTTTTGCATCAGGATTTGATTCTACCGTAGGTGCGTCTGTATTTTCTTGTGTGACTATATTTTCAGATTGGGGCGTTTCTTGTTGTTCAACCTCTTCTGGTTTAGATTCAGGAGCAACCTTAGTAGGTTTTGCTGGTTCAACAGGTCCAGATCCTACAGCTGTGTTACCAAAGTTGATAGCGATACCAGCATCTTCTGGTGGTTCAATTACATTAATTACAGAGACAAATCTGAATACGAGAATAAGCATCAGAATAAGTAGAGTACTTATTCCTGCAGATATCTTTTGTTCTTTTGTCTTTAAGTAACTCATGTTTAATTGTTTTTGACCGCTAGGACTATTTGAATTTTATTCCTATTTGCAATATCCATTACTTTGACAGAGTAACTTACTGCAGCGTCTTTGTCAGATCGCAACATGATAGTAGGTTTTTCTTTGCCTTGTAAGGTGTTCAATATTCTGCTTTCTAGATCTTCTTCTGTTGCCTGTGTTGCATCTACATAGTACACACCTTCTTTAGAGATGCTTACAGTTACCTTACCTTGTGTAGATGTTTTACCGCCAGCACTAGGTAATAATAGGTCCAGAGCTTCTGGAGTTATAGATGGAGATGTAAGCAAAAAGAATACCAAAAGTAAAAACACGATATCAGTCATGGACGACATCGAGAATTCTGGACTAACTTTATTTCTACCTCTTAAATTCATAATTAAGCAGGTTCGTTTAATAGATCTAAGAAGTCAGATGCATTCTCTTCCATCTGGTGTACCACCTTGTCAGTTTTTACAACTAGATGATTGTAACCTATATAAGCAACGATACCTACTATAAGGCCGGCAACTGTAGTAATCATAGCTGTGTAAATACCACCAGCTAGGCTACCCATGTCTGCACTACCACCAGCATCTGCTAGTGTTTTAAAGGCTAGCACCATACCGATAACGGTACCTAAGAATCCTATCATAGGTGCGGCACCTGCAATAGTTGCTAGCATGCTCACGTTTTTCTCTAATTTGTAAACCTCTAATTTACCAGCGTTTTCTATCGCACTATTGATATCTTCTAGAGGTGAGCCTATACGGCTTATACCTTTTTCAGTCAGTCTTGCAACTGGAGAATCTTCTTTTGCACAAAGCATTTTTGCACTGTCTAGTCTACCATTAGAGATATGGTCTTTAATGTTAAGCATGAATGAGCTGTCTATTTTAGAACTAGATCTTATTTTCATAAGTCGCTCAAAATAAATGTACAAAGCAAAAAATAACAAAAGAATTAATACAGCTATAATGATAGTTCCAGATGGTCCACCAGCGGTAATTAATCCTAGCAAAGATTCAGATTGTTCGTTTACTAGAGGTGCTGCCTCTGTGGTAACGTCTGCGGTTTCTTGAAAAAGTAGGCTCATTAATTAAGTAATTTGTATGGTTGTTAACGCAATTTAAGGGCGTTTCATTGCCTTTTAAATTGCGTTTTAATTTTAAATGTTCCGCTTTCGCGAAAGCGAGATCACAACAATCTCTTACAATAATACTCTTTTATTATAAAAAGTATACTACACAACCTAATCCTACTAGTGTCAATACAATAGTATAAGGTAAAGCCATTTTCACCATTTTACCATATGATAAATTGATAAGAGGTGCTAGTGCCGATGTAAGTAAGAATAAGAATGCCGCCTGACCATTAGGTGTTGCAACACTAGGCAGGTTAGTTCCTGTGTTAATAGCTACTGCTAGATGTTCATACTGTTCTCTTGTGATAGTTCCTGCGGTATAAGCGTTACTAACCTCGTTAATATATACGGTTGCAACAAAAACATTGTCTGAGATCATACTTAAGAAACCATTTGCAAGGTAAAATATTGCTGGCTGACTAGATGCGTCCTGGCTTAATGCCCATTCTATAATAGGAGCAAATAAGTGTTGATCATGTATCATAGCAACGATTACAAAGAAAACAACTAATAAACCTGTAAAAGGTAATGCTTCTTCAAATGCTTTACCTAGACTGTGCTCGTCAGTGATACCCATAAATGCAGTTTGAATCACTATTAATCCTAGTCCTATAAATCCTACTGGGGCAAGGTGTAATGCAAGAGCGGCAATTAATAAAACAGCAGATATACCTTGTACAACTAATGCATATTTTTCTTTACTAGTTCTTTCTGCATCTCTTTTTTCCATCCATCCTTCAATAATAGATCTAACTACTGGAGGCATTTTTTGACCAAAACCAAAAGTTTTAGTCGTTTCTAAAAAGACAGTTGTCAATACACCGGCAACGAGTACAGGCATAGTGATAATAGACATTACTTTAAAGAATTCAATGAAATCCCAACCCATTTTAGAACCTATCAATAGGTTTTGAGGTTCTCCTACTATTGTACAAACACCACCTAGTGCAGTACCTACAACACCGTGCATTACTAAACTACGTAAGAAAGCACGGAACTGTTCAAGAGTTTCACCACTTAATTGTTCTCTATCTAATTTGTTGTCTTTATCTAAATCTAGATCACTAGAATGAATAGTGTGATATACATTATAGAAACCTATACCTACACTTATTAATACAGCTGTCACAGTAAGAGCATCTAAGAAAGCAGATAGAATCGCACTTAATAAGAGGAATACTAGTGATAGAACTATTTTTGATTTAATCTTAGTAAAAAGTTTTACAAAGATGTACATTAATAGAGGTTTCATGAAGTAGATACCTGCTACCATGAATACCAGAAGAAGAATTACCTCTAGGTTTTGAGCAACCTCTGCATATACACCACCCAGCACATGATTACCTAGCTCATCCAGAACAGGCTTGTGTGTGTCGTGGTCTATTTTATACATAGGGTGCGTTAACCCTAAAACTAAAACTTGTATGGCTAGTAGACCACCAGATTGTAGTGGGTAACATTTTAATGCCATCGCTAGACAGAAAATAAATTCTGCAATGAAAACCCATCCCATGACCATACCGCTTAGTGCAAAGTAACCGATCACGTTAAAGATTAAGAAAAATATCATGGTTAATTTAAACCACTTGGGACTATTACCTAAAAAGTATTTCATCAAACTAATTGTTTAAGTGCTATTTCAAATGCAGTAGAACTGATTTGTTTTTTTGAACTGTTATTATTAAAAGTATTCTGAATAGCATTACGTATAGTCATGCTAGTATCATTAAAAATTGCTTCGTCGGTCATTTGTACACGACGCTCCATGAAGTAGGCAAATACTCTAGCCATACCACAATTAGAGATAAAGTCAGGGATTAAACTAACTTGCTCATCTGTATGCTCCATAATAGAGCCGAAGAAAATTTCCTTATCTGCAAACGGAACATTTGCACCACAAGAAATAACCTCTAATCCAGATGCGATCATTTGATCTATTTGATCTTGAGATATTAATCTAGAAGCCGCACAAGGAGCAAAAATCTCAGTTTTGATTTTCCAGATGCGATCATTTACTTCTTCAAAAGGTATAAGATTTTTTGCCTTAAGAGTATTTCCGTCCTTATTTAAAAATAATTGGGTAATCTCTTCATGGCTAAAACCATCTTCATTAATCAAACCACCAGCGCGATCTATAATTCCTACTATTTTTGCTCCCATTTGAGAAAGGTAAAAAGCAGCAGAGCTACCTACATTACCAAATCCTTGAACAACCGCGCGTTTTCCTTTTACGTTACCACCATAAATATCATAGAAATGCTTTACGGCCTCTGCAACACCATAACCGGTGATCATGTCTGCAACAGTATATTTTCTAGAAACGTCTGGAGAAAATGTTGGGTTTTCTATAACTTTAATTACACCCTGACGCAATTGTCCGATGCGATTAATTTTATCTGCTTCACTAGGAGAAAAATGTCCGGTAAAAACACCTTCTTGTGGGTGCCATACTCCACAATCTTCTGTCATAGGTATAACCTCGTGAATTTCATCTACGTTAAGGTCTCCACCGGTACCATAATAACTTTTTAATAATGGAGAGACTGCTTTGTACCATCTTTCTAGAACGCCTTTTTTACGAGGGTCTTGTGGGTCAAAGTTAATTCCAGATTTTGCTCCACCTATTGCTGGACCAGAAACTGTAAACTTTATTTCCATTGTTTTTGCTAGAGAAAGCACCTCGTTTTTATCAAGTCCTTTTCTCATTCTAGTACCACCACCTGCTGCACCACCACGTAAACTATTAATAACTGTCCATCCTTCGGCATCTGTTTCTGGATCATTCCAGTGGAAAACGATTTCGGGACTCGCGTTTTCATAACGTTTAAGTAGTTCTTTCATTTAGCTAGATTAGTTTGCACAAATATAATATAGTGACAATTGGAAATCTACTTTTTTACAATTTCTTAAGGTACGTAGATGACACCGCTGCTATGGTCTTTACTTGCTCCAGTAACACTTGATAAACAGTTGTTTGTGTTGCGTAATTTTAAAACGCCTAGTAATGCAAATATTAAAGCTTCCTTATTTTCTACAATTTCATCTTCTGGAATAGTGATTTTTACCGCTGTATGTTTCTTTAGAGAATCTATTAAATAAGTGTTGAAAGTACCGCCACCAGTGATTAATAATGTTTTTTTATCTTGTAATTGGTTTGCTATTTGAATTGCAACGTGTTCTGTGAATGTAGCTATAGCATCTATGCTTTGAATAGAGTCTAGGATCTTAAAAATGTGTTCATTCACCCATTCCATGCCTAGGGATTTAGGGGCGACTTCTTGATAAAATGCTAGTTGATTTAATAATTTTAATTGAGGTGTTTGAATTTTTCCCGCTTTCGCGAAAGCGCCACCTGCATCATACTCTTTACCTAATTTTAGGGAATAGTGATTGAGAACAACATTTACAGGGCATATGTCATAAGCGATTCTTTGCGTGTGTTTTTCAAAACTCAGGTTTGCAAATCCGCCTAGGTTAAGACAGTAGTCGTAATTTCCAAATAATAAACGATCGCCTATGGGTACTAATGGTGCTCCCTGCCCATGTAATTCTACATCTTGTACTCTAAAATCGCATACCACGCGTTCTTTAATAATTTTAGCTAGATGAGGAAGATTACCTATTTGTAGCGTATATTTTTCTTGTGGTTTATGAAAAATGGTATGACCGTGAGAACAAACGGCTACTATTTCTTTGATTTGATTATTAGTGATAAAGGTATTTATTGTGTTACCTAAATACTCAGTGTATTCTTCATTTAGTTCTTTTATTGCCGCAGGATCAAAGTGAATAGCCTCGGCTAGTTTTTGTTTCATCGATGGCGTGTAGGCTATAGTTTCTGCACTGTGAATTTGAAAGCTCCAGACATCTTTGCGTACTAATGTAATGTGTGCGATGTCTATGCCGTCTAGGGAAGTTCCGGACATTACTCCTAAAACGTTATAGTACTGATGATTCATAAGTTAAAGGTGTTGAAAATGGTGTAGAATAACATTAGATTTGCAAAACGGAAAAATAACTAAAAAAATACAAGAATAAATGGATTTTGGCCTAACAGAAGAGCATCTAATGATAAGAGATGCTGCAAGAGATTTTGCAAGAACAGAGCTTTTACCTGGAGTTATAGAAAGAGATAATCTTCAAAGATTTCCTGCTGAGCAGGTTAAGAAAATGGGTGAGCTAGGTTTTCTAGGTATGATGGCTTCTCCTAAGTATGGTGGTGGTGGTATGGATACTATTTCTTATGTACTAGTGATGGAAGAGCTTTCTAAAATAGACGCAAGTGCATCAGTAATCGTTTCTGTAAATAATTCATTAGTATGTTGGGGTCTTGATACATATGGTACAGAGGCTCAAAAGGAAAAATATCTAACTAAGCTTACTACTGGAGAATCTATAGGTGCTTTTTGTTTATCTGAGCCAGAAGCTGGTAGTGATGCTACATCTCAAAAGACTACAGCTATAGATAAAGGTGACCATTATGTACTTAATGGAACTAAAAACTGGATTACTAATGGTAATAGCGCAGATTTTTACCTTGTGATCGCGCAAACCGATAAAGAGAAAAAACATAAAGGTATCAACGCTTTTATAGTAGAAAAAGGTTGGGACGGTTTTGAAGTAGGTGCAAAAGAAGATAAGTTAGGAATACGTGGTAGTGATACTCATTCTTTAATTTTCAATGATGTTAAAGTGCCTAAAGAAAATAGAATAGGTAAAGATGGTTTTGGATTTAAATTTGCCATGAAAACTCTTTCTGGTGGTCGTATTGGTATTGCTGCACAGGCATTAGGTATCGCGTCTGGTGCTTATGAGCTAGCTAGAGATTATTCTAAGGTGAGAAAAGCATTTGGTACTGAGATCTGTAATCACCAAGCTATTGCTTTTAAACTAGCAGATATGCACACTAATATTACTGCTGCTCGTCATCTAGTTATGCAAAGTGCTTGGGATAAAGATCAAGGTCGTAATTATGATATGAGTGGTGCTATGGCAAAACTTTTTGCTTCACAAACTGCAATGGACGTGTCTGTAGAAGCGGTGCAAGTGCATGGAGGTAATGGTTTTGTTAAAGAATATCACGTAGAACGTTTAATGAGAGATGCAAAAATTACTCAGATTTATGAAGGTACTAGCGAGATTCAAAAAATAGTAATCTCTAGAGGATTACTTAAAGACTAATATTCTTAAAAGAATATAATTTAAAGAGCTGTAATTTTTACAGCTCTTTTTTTTATGTATTTTATTTAAATAATGTAGTTTTACAATCTATGAAAATATTAGTAACAGGAGGTTTAGGTTATATAGGTTCTCATGTGGTGGTGGAGCTACAAGAACAAGGTTATGAGGTTGTAATTATAGATAACTTATCTAACACTTCTATTGATGTTCTAGATAATATAAAATCCATTACTAATATTGAGCCGGCGTTTGAAAATGTAGACGTAAGAGACAAAGATGGTCTGTCTAAGTTTTTTAATCAGTATCCAGATATATCCGGAATTATTCATTTTGCCGCTTCAAAAGCGGTAGGCGAGAGCGTGAATAATCCATTATTGTACTATGAGAATAATATTAACGCATTAGTTTATCTATTACAAAATGTTCAGGATAAAGAAATGAGTATTATATTTAGTTCTTCTTGTACTGTTTATGGTCAGGCAGACGTGTTGCCAGTTACTGAAAATGCACCTATAAAACCTGCGGAATCTCCATATGGTAATACAAAGCAAGTAGGGGAAGAGATAATTAAGGACACATGTAAAGTAAAACCTAACCTTAAAGCGATTGCATTAAGGTATTTTAACCCTATAGGTGCTCATGAAAGTGCAAAAATAGGCGAGTTGCCACTAGGAGTACCTCAAAACCTAGTTCCATATATAACTCAAACCGCTATAGGTTTAAGAGAACAACTTTCTGTTTATGGAGATGATTACCCAACTAGAGATGGTACAGCTATAAGAGATTATATTCATGTAGTGGATCTAGCTAAAGCTCATGTAGCGGCTCTATCCAGACTGTTAGAAAAGAAAGCTGATGAAAACTTTGAAGTATTTAACGTAGGTACAGGAACTGGGTCAACTGTGTTAGAAGTTATTGCTGCTTTTGAAAAAGCTAGTGGACAAAAATTAAATTATAAAATAGTAGGCCGCCGTGCAGGAGATGTGGTAGAGGCTTATGCTCAAACTGATAAAGTAAGAAATATTCTGGGTTGGGAATCAAAATATAGTCTGGAAGAAGCATTAGGTAGTTCTTGGGTTTGGGAAAAAAGAGTGAGGAATAAATAAATAATATTTATATTTTAAAAGCAGCCGATTCATTACTTATGAGTCGGCTTTTTTATGGTTACACTTTCTCCATCCTGATTAAAGTATTGATAGACGCCACTATTACTCGTCTCTTTAATTATTATGTAACTAGATGCATCTCTAGTGGTTTGAGGTTGGGACTGGCCCGATAGGTAAGTGAATAGTTCTGGAAATAAGTTGATAGAACTGGTTATTCGTTCTTGATAAGGGGCAAACGATTCAGGTGCTTTAACTGCTAGCAAAGAATTAAATATACTTTTCTTTAATTCTAAATTATTAGTAATTTCCTGATAAGCCTTCTCGGTATATTTAAAGCCGGCAAACCCTCCATGATCTGCTGCAATTATAATTATTCCATCCTTGTCATGAGTTGTAATTAAATTTATAAGCTTATTTACCTCTGTGTTGATATCAGGTATTTTTTCTAAATAAATCTCAGTTTCTTTTTCAATTCCTAAACTAAATGTTTTGCTGTGACTAATATGACTAGGGCTCAATATCTCTATAAAGAAAAATTGCGGTGCTGTACTTTGGTTATCGTTCAACCTATTTTTGAAGTCAAAATAATAATCAATATTATTATGAAATACGGGAAAAAAGGAAATGTCTTCCATTTCTATGTTTGTATAATCATAGAACACATCAGGTCTATTATATAATAAGTAGTTACTCTGTAGAATAGCATTTGTCTCGTATCCATTATTTTTAAAAGTTCTCAAGACTGGATTTGCTCCCATGATTTTGTCTCTGGCATTAAATAGCTCGTTCTTTGCCTTGCCTTGGTTAAAATAATGATGTTGTGCGTTAAATAGTGTACTGTTAGATGATAGTGTAGAGGGATAGTTACTGCGGTAATTATGATTAAAATTAAAGTTGTAGGTTTCTAGATTATCATAAAATTGATCATTTGGGTAATTGTATAGCTGTCCAGTCATCGTGGGTTTACCTACATAACCATCTGGTTGAATAAGATATATATTAGGTTTTTTTTGAAAAGTGAATTTTTCAAAATCTTCTGGTGTAGACCATTCTTGAAGACTGTATACAGATTGATAATAATAATTGCCAAATTGTAATACTGCTGGAATAATCATAAGACCTAAAAGTAGTACGCCTATTTTATAGAATTTAGATAAGTATTTAGAAGTAGCTATGGTTATTATAAATACTAGAATAAGAGGTTTCCATCTCCACCTCATAAAAACAAATAAGGATAGAATGATAGCAAGGTTAATGATTAAAAAACAATAGTATAAATGTTTTCGGTCTATACAGACTTTCTTTTTGAATACCAAGTCCAATAAAACTAGAGCTGTAGATGGGGCAACTATAAAATAAATTAAGAAGGCTATAAACTGCTCCCATGAATTAATTAAAGTAAAGTTGTTTTGGTATAAATATAACAGAGAATAGATGCCTGGTAAAACAGCTACGGTCCACCAGTAATGATGGTCGTTTTTCAAATATTCTAAAATTTTGGCTTTCATATTTTAATTGGAATATTCGTTTTCTTCTTAATATAGTTTAAGGATGGAGTAGGAAGTAAAGTGAATATGGTTAGGAATCAAATATAAATAAATAGCTTTTAAGTGTGGATTATGATATCTATTCAGTTGATTTTATTGAATAGAAAAAGCCGATTCATTTAAATGAATCGGCTTTTGATGAATTTCTAAATGTAAACTAATTACTTAGGATCAAGTATCATGTTAATTCTTTCTACTAAATCTTGTAGGTGAATTTTAGATAACTTATCACTAGTACGACTAGCTGCACGAGTAGCATCTCTTTTAAGAGTAACTAACTCTGCACGTACGATAGGTCTAATATCGCTTTGTTCTACATCTACTCTTGTACCACCAAAACGGCTTCTAGGAGCTTCATTAGTCATGATAAACTCAAGTCTTTCTACATAAGCACGTTGTAGGTTACGACGGTAACGATCAATAGTTTGACCTTTAGGTAGTTCTTTGAAGAGACCTTTTCTTAATTCAGTCATCATATCAAGTAAACCATATGCATTGCTACCGTTAACTTCTTCATTTTCCATAAGTCTAGCCATACGGCCAAAGTCAAGAACACTATTAAGTGTGCGTACTTGCATACCACGTATTCTCTCTATACCACCAGCAGATTCTATTTTATTGAAAATATTTTGATCGATTAACCACTCTGGTGTATCAAATAATTGAGTGTGTAAGAAAGCCATTGCACGTTGTTGTTTGTCCTTTGAAGCATGCTCATAAACAGCACCTTCTTGGCCATAAGCTTTGTAAGTTTCTTTAACTCCACCTATGTTTCCAGTAACGTGACCCATATAACGGTTAAATTGTCCTACAAGTTGACCATACATACCTTCTAACTCGTCAAAGTTCTCACCTTCTTCACCTGTCCATTTACCTAAGTTAGGAACAATACGTTTTAAGTTTTTAATACCGTATTCACTAGCACGCATAGAGTCATCCCCTAAATCTTCAGTTTGTGAAGTATGGTCTACCACACCAAATTGCTGACGACCAAATCTGTAAACTGGATCTCCAGCCTTTTCAAGAATCCAGCTATCAAGTGTTTTCTTTTCTTCAATTGCAGTTTTATCAGGTATAGGCATGTAACCCCATTTGATAGAGTATTTATCATAAGGACCTACTTCTGGCATAAGAGCTACATCTCCATCTTCTGGCTGTGCGATATAATTAAAACGAGCATAATCCATAATAGATGGTGCAGTACCGAATTCTTTAGTAAAAGCAGGGTCTCTTAATTTTTCTACAGGGTAAGCAATAGAACTACCCATGTTATGAGGTAAACCTAGTGTGTGACCTACTTCATGAGAACTTACAAAACGTATTAAACGTCCCATAACCTCGTCATCAAAGTTATTCATACGTGCATCTGGATTAATTGCAGCCGTTTGTATAAAGAACCAGTTGTGTAATAAAGTCATTACATTGTGGTACCAATTGATGTCGCTTTCTAGAATCTCTCCAGATCTTGGGTCACTTACGTGAGGTCCATTTGCATTAGGAATAGGAGATGCTAAGTATCTTACCGTTGAGAATCTAACATCTTCAGGACTCCATTCTGGGTCTTCTTCTTTGGTAGGTGCATCTTTTGCTATGATAGCTTCTTTAAAACCAGCAGCTTCAAAAGCAACTTGCCAGTCTTCAATACCTTGCTTGATATATTTTCTCCATTGAACAGGTGTTGCAGGATCGATATAATAAACGATTTGCTTTTTAGGTACTACTAATTCACCAGCCTTAAATTTAGCCATGTCCTCATCTCTTACCTCAAGTCTCCATCGGTCTAGGTAGGTAACTGTTTTTGTTTTCTGATCATTAAGACCGTAATCTTGTTGGCCTCTAGCAAACCATCCTACACGCTGGTCAAAGTAACGTCTCTTCATAGGTACTTTAGGTAAAAGTATCATAGAGTTACTTAATTCTAATGATATAGATTGCACACTTCTGTTAGAAGGTGGTGCGCTAGAAAAGTATGTTTTTACGTGTCTAGTTTCTATATTTTGTGGATAAGAACGTAGGGTGTCTATGTATGATCTCGTAGCGTCGACTCTACTTACTTTGTATCTTGTTCTAGCTCTTTGTGGAAAACCTATAGCCTTAACATCCTTAGTAAAGAAGTCTGTTACGTCTATTACTGTGTTGTTAGTAACACTGTCTTTCTTTATAGCTTTAATAGGGAAAGAGTAAAGAATAGGTTCAAAATTTGAGTTTTCTACTGCAATACTTACCGGTAAAGAGTCTGCTGCAACTACTTGATGAGATACAACTCTTAGAAGTACGTCTTTATTTTTCTTTTGCCATCTTAAGGTTTGGGTATTTTGTTTACCACCTCCGAAACCTAAGCCTGAAGCAGTTTTTGCAATACGAGTTACCATTAACATCTCTCTATTAAAAAGGCTGTCAGGTATTTCATAGAACCACTTTTCACCTACTTGATGCACGGTAAATAAACCTTCATCACTTTTGGCTTTTTTAGTGATTACCTTTGAGTAAGGTTGTATGTCACCTTTTTTAGGTTTCTTAGCTGCTGCGCTTGTCTTAGGCGCTGTTTTCTTTTTCCCTTGGAAAACAGAACAGCTTGTTGTCATGAAGACTGCTAGTAGCAGCATCATCAACATTTTAATTTTGCTCATTGATTTTGTTTTTTTATTGATGCCTAAATATATTGTCATAAACCTCAATATTTCTTAACAAGACGTTAACGCGATATAGGAATTTCTGTTAAAGTTAATTTTTGTAAATGAATTCTTACGTATTCCGCTTTCGCGAAAGCGAGATTAAAACAAAAAAACTCGATAATTAAATTATCGAGTTTCTAGTAAGGAGATTCAAAATAGCGATCTCTATTTTTTTAATGTAAGTTCATTTTTAGATTAAGCAACAAGGGTGTTTTGTTAACTCACTAATTTTTTTTTTTGATAAAATTCTTACTTTGAACTCATTTTATTATTTAAGACTAGTTAAATAAATACATCGTTCGTTTCTGATCGTTAGGTAGGCCTATTATATTATTAGCATAATCTTCTTGGTAGATCATGTCGCCTTTTTTAATATAGCCTTGTGCATAAGGGACACATGTTGCCCATGATCCTGATGGTTTGCACTTAGAGACATCGTCTATTTTTACTACTGTATGGTTTTCTACGGTGATAAAAATGTATTTAAAATCTGTAGCTTTTTTTAAAGCTTCTCCAAAGTTTTCTTTTGAAATATCGATTTTTTCTGCTGCGGTGTCATCGGCAAGTTTTTGAAAATTTTCAATAGAGTTCCCTTTTTCAGATCGAGCAAACGACTTTATATCTTTTAAAAAATCAGTAACGCTGCCACTAGCGACTATTGCATTGCTTTTTGTAGCTGAGGTTACTGTGTTACTATCTGCGTGTTGGTCAGTAGAAGTGGCTGCGGTGTTTTCATTTGCAGGAGGTAGGCTAGTGGTGATTTCTTTATCTTCTTTACAGCTTACTAATAAAGTTAGTAGAAAAAGAATACTTAAATATTTCATAGTTCGGTTTTATGATTAACGGTTTTTGGGATTCTATATTTTATATAGCCCAATGTACGTGAGTTAATTAAAATATAAAAGCCATCTCTTAAGAGATGGCTTTTATTTAAAATAAGGTTAAGAAAAATAATTTACATCATTCCGCCCATTCCTCCTGGCATACCAGCAGGCATACCGCCACCAGCGTTATCTTCCTTAATTTCTATAAGTGCACACTCTGTAGTAAGTATCATTCCAGAAACAGATGCTGCATTTTCTAATGCAACACGCGTTACTTTTTTAGGATCGATAATTCCTTCTTTAAGCATGTCTACATATTTATCGTTTTTGGCATCATAACCATTAGATCCTTTAGTTTCTAATACTTTTGATACGACAACACTTCCTTCACCACCAGCATTTTCTACGATAGTTCTTAGAGGTGCTTCTATAGCACGAGCTACGATAGAGATTCCTGTTTCTTCGTCTGCATTGTTAGCTTTAACTTTAGAAAGAACAGATTTTGCACGTACTAGAGCAACACCACCACCGGCTACAATACCTTCTTCTACAGCTGCACGAGTTGCATGAAGTGCGTCATCTACACGGTCCTTCTTTTCTTTCATTTCTACTTCACTTGCAGCACCTACATAAAGTACAGCAACACCACCTGCAAGTTTTGCTAGACGTTCTTGAAGTTTTTCTTTATCATAGTCAGATGTAGTATTCTCAATTTGAGATTTGATCTGTCCTACTCTAGATTTAATATCGGCATTATTACCAGCACCGTTAACTAGAGTTGTGTTATCTTTATTGATATCTGCTTTTTCACAAGTACCTAGCATTTCTAGAGTTGTGTTTTCTAAAGTAAATCCTCTTTCTTCAGATATTACAGTACCGCCAGTAAGAATAGCAATGTCTTCTAACATAGCTTTTCTTCTATCTCCAAAACCTGGTGCTTTAACAGCAGCAATTTTTAAAGAACCTCTTAATTTGTTTACTACTAATGTGGCAAGAGCTTCTCCATCTACATCTTCAGCAATAATAAGGAGAGGTTTACCAGTCTGAGCAACTGGTTCTAGAACTGGCATTAATTCTTTCATGGTAGAGATCTTCTTGTCGAATAACAAGATGTATGGATTCTCCAGTTCGGTAGTCATCTTTTCAGAATTAGTTACGAAGTATGGAGATAGATATCCACGATCGAACTGCATTCCTTCTACTACGTCCACGTAAGTCTCGGTTCCTTTAGCTTCTTCTACGGTGATAACACCTTCTTTACCTACTTTTCCAAAAGCCTTAGCGATAAGATCACCTACTACCTCGTCATTATTTGCAGATATAGATGCTACTTGCTTAATCATCTCGCTAGAGTCACCTACCTTTTTAGCTTGCTTTTCAAGATCTTTTACGATAGATTCAACAGCTTTGTCGATACCGCGTTTTAAATCCATAGGATTTGCTCCAGCAGCTACATTTTTAAGACCTTCTTTTACGATAGCTTGTGCAAGTACAGTAGCAGTTGTAGTACCATCACCTGCAAGGTCATTAGTTCTAGAAGCAACTTCTTTTACCATTTGCGCACCCATGTTTTCCAGCTCGTTTTCTAGCTCGATTTCTTTGGCAACACTTACCCCATCTTTTGTTACTACAGGAGCACCAAATGATTTACCTATAATTACATTACGACCTTTAGGGCCTAATGTTACTTTTACTGCATTAGCAAGTGCGTCAACTCCACGTTTGATTCCGTCTCTTGCTTCTATATCAAATTTTATGTCTTTAGCCATTTCTTTAATTTTTTAAAATTTACTGTTTTGAACAGTTGTTTTTTTAATCGTTAAAATTATTGATGTTGTTCTCGCTTTCGCGAAAGCGGATCATTTTATTAAACTATCGCTAGAATATCATCCTCTCGCATGATAAGGTAATCGCTACCGTCTAATTTTAATTCTGTACCACTGTATTTACCATAAAGAACGGTATCACCCACTTTTACAGTCATGTCGTGATCTTTTTTTCCATTTCCTACAGCAACTACTTTACCTTGTTGAGGTTTTTCTTTTGCTGTATCAGGAATATATAAACCAGAAGCTGTTTTTTGCTCTGCAGCAGTTGGTTCTATAACTACTCTGTCTGATAAAGGTTGAATATTTAATGCCATTTTAAAAAATGTTTATTTGATTATTAATGATGTTGGGAGTTCCATAAATATGCCAATTTATTTTCACTGACAAAACTTCTGTAAACAAAAATATCCAGCCTTGTGGGCTGGATATTTTGTCAGTTTATGATGTAGTGATTTACTATTTACTGTCAGTATCTGTACCTTCAGTAGTGTTAGTAGCATCGCTAGGTATATTGTTAGTTGTGCTTTCTACAGCTGTAGGATCTGTTACCTGGATAGAGCTTACAGACTTACCTTGAATTAAAGATGTACTAGCAAGAAGTATAAGGACAAGAAGTGCAGTAGAAAGTATCCATGTACTTTTATCTAAAAAATCACCTGTTTTCTTTACACCACCTAATTGTTGTGTGCCGCCACCACCAAAGCTAGAAGATAAACCACCTCCTTTAGGGTTTTGTACCATGATAACTACTATTAGTAAAAATGCTACTAAAACGATGAGTGCTAAAAAAATATAAAATGTTGTCATTATGTGTTGTTACTTTGTAAATTCTTAATTTCTTGAATTTGGTCTGCAAATAAACCACTTTTTTCTGGATGTTGCAATACTAAAATCTCATAAGCCTTCAAGGCTTTGGAATAGTTTTTTTGTGCAAGGTAAACTTTAGCAAGAGTTTCAGTCATAAATTGACTCGGATCTTGATATTGATTTGCTACATTAATCGAGGGACTGGGCGATTTACGAGGCTTTATCTTTGGTTTTTCGGCAAGAAATTGATCAATGCGAGCCATCTTTCTAGCGCGATCATCTTCTTCCTGAATTATTTCTGAAGATATTAAATTTTCATTTATTTCTTCTTCTTTTTTTGAAGTAACCTGCTTTTCATCTTCAATTTGCGTTGTTCTATCAATAGGTTGAAGACTGGTTAATTGCAACCACTGAGAGAAACTATAGGTTTCATTTTTGTTAAACTCTAATGGCTCATCTGCTATAGAGGTGCTTTTCTTTTTTTCAAAAAGATCTATATCTGTTACTTGCGTGAAATCAGTGCTGGCATTAAAGTCTTCTTCTATAGGTTTTTGAATAGCAAGTACTTCAGGAGTAGTTGATAATGTATTTTCAACATTTTCGTTTTCCTTTTCTTCTTCTCGAAGTTGCTTTATTTGTTCACTAACTTTATTCTGTATAAATGAATCTGACGTGATGAAGTCAAATAATACGGATCTGTCTGTAGTGTGTGAGGCTGTCCTTTGTAATTCTTTATTATATAAAGGACTGCTTTCATTTTTTAGTCCTTTAAGATAAATGCTGCGAGCCGCCTGGAAATATGGGAACTTTATAAGTGTCTCTTGTAGCAAGGCTATATGATCTACAGTGACCTGGTCAGGTTGTGCAAGTACATTATTTATGTGATTTACATCTACCATTTAGCTAGTGTGTCGTTTACAATATCTTGTGTGATTTGCTCATAGATTACCTCTAGGGCTGTTTCTAGAGCAGCGCCTTGTAATTGCACATTTGCGCTGTAGTCATAGAAAAAACTGTATTTCTTTTCAAAACTCTCTTCGTCTCTCTTAGTGTCTGTAAATCGTACATTTATCTCTATAGTTAATCGGTTTTGAGAGGCTGTACTATTTGCGGTAGCAGTCATAGGAGCGATGTAGTATCTAGTAATTTCTCCTTGATATATGTAATCGCCATTTTTAGTAACTAGATTTAAAGATGATTGATCTTGAATAAGTTCTTCTAATTTTATTTTAAAATCTCTTTCTATACCTGGTTCTACTAAGGTTGCCTGATAACCGAAGTAATCTACTTGATAGGTCTTAATGTCTGCCGGTATGGTTACTCCACTTAAACTATAAAGCCCACAAGAACTTAAGCTTAAAAAAGCGAGTCCAATAATTAAAAAGCGTAGATTCTTAAAGATCATATTGTTTTATTTTACGGTATAGAGTGCGCTCTGAGATCCCTAGATCGTCTGCAGCGGCTTTTCTTTTACCTTTATGTCTGTCTAACGATTTTTTAATCAGTTCTATTTCCTTATCGGCTAGAGAAAGTGATTCTTCTTCTTCTATTTCTTGTGCAAAGTCATAACGGTCACTACTAGGTTGTACAGGTTCTACATAGTGATTATCTATGTTTGCTTTTTGAACAGGCGCTATGTGTTCTTCTTGTGTGTAGTCGTATGCGTTATCTATAACGTCTTCATAATCCTGCTCATTTTCTTTATGGTTCCCATAAATACGTTTAATTAAACCAGGATTCTCTTCTCTTACATCTTTTGCGTTACCTTTTTCCATCAACTCATTGGTGAGTTTTTTGAGATCGTTCAAGTCATTTTTCATGTCAAATAAGACTTTGTACAAGATCTCACGCTCGTTTGCAAACTCACTATCGGTTTTTTTCTTCTCACCTATAACAGCAGGTAAGTTTTTACCAGCGTCTGGTAAGTAATTGTGTAAAGTTGCGGCGGTTATATTTCTTTCTTTTTCTAGAACACTTATTTGCTCTGCAATGTTGCGCAACTGTCTTATGTTACCACTCCATCTATAATTGGTAAGCATGGAGATAGCATTTTCATCTAGACGCAAAGTGGGCATCTTGTACTTCATTGCAAAATCACTTGCAAATTTTCTGAAAAGCAAATGAATATCTCCCTTGCGTTCTCTTAATGGCGGTAAGTCTATTTCTACAGTGCTTAGTCTGTAGTAAAGGTCTTCTCTAAATTTTCCTTTTTCAATCGCATCATACATTCTTACGTTAGTGGCTGCAACTATGCGTACATCAGTTTTTTGTGTGGTAGAAGATCCTACTTTAAGAAACTCACCATTTTCTAATACACGTAATAAACGTACTTGTGTAGGTAGCGGTAATTCTCCTACTTCGTCCAGGAATATGGTTCCGCCGTCTGCTACCTCAAAATATCCAGATCTAGTAGAAGTGGCACCTGTAAAAGCACCTTTTTCATGACCAAATAATTCTGAGTCTATGGTTCCCTCTGGGATTGCACCACAGTTTACAGCGATATATTTTGCATGTTTCCTAAAAGATTGTGAGTGTATGATTTTGGGTATACTTTCTTTACCGACTCCACTCTCTCCAGTAACAAGTACAGAAATATCTGTAGGAGCGACCTGTAATGACTTTTCTATCGCTCTATTAAAGCCGGGATCATTACCTATTAATTCAAAACGCTGTTTTACTGATTGTACACTTTCCATATTATACGGTGTCGTAAGTTAATGGTCCTTTCATGTCGCTATACCCTATAGCTTTTCCTTTAAGAGTAGCGCTTGTACAGTCTGTAATTTCTACCATAACATATTCACCTACTTTGTAATCTTCTTTATCAAAAATAGCAACGTAGTTTTGGGTATTTCTTCCAGCCCAGTGTCGATCAGATTTTTTAGATTCCTTTTCAATGAGGCATTCTACTGTTTTACCTACAAAGTATTGTGCTCTTTCATGACCAGTTCTTCTTTGTACGGCTATAATCTCACTAAGTCTCCTGCTTTTTACTTCTTCAGGTACATCGTCTTCTAGTTTACGAGCTGCCATTGTTCCTGGTCGCTCAGAATAAGAAAACATGAATCCATAATCATACTTTACATATTCCATAAGACTTAAAGTGTCTTGATGGTCTTCTTCTGTTTCTGTTGGGAAACCAGTGATCATATCTTGAGAGACCGCACATTCTGGTATAATAGCGTGTACACGATCTATTAGATTCATGTATTCTTCACGAGTGTGTAGTCTGTTCATTTCTTTTAAGATACGATTGCTGCCAGACTGTACAGGCAGGTGTATGTAATTACATATGTTTCTATGGGCTGCAATAGCATGTAAAACATCATCACTGATATCTTGTGGATTACTTGTAGAAAAACGTATTCTTAAGTCTGGATGTGCGTTTGCTACTTTGTGTAATAATTGAGCAAAATCTACCGCAGTGGCCTTTGCCATTTTACTAGCTTTCTTAAAATCTTTTTTAAGACCACCACCGTACCACAAGAAAGAATCTACATTCTGTCCTAATAAAGTGATTTCTTTAAAACCCTTATTCCATAAATCATTTACCTCTTCTAGAATAGAATGTGGGTCACGACTGCGTTCACGACCACGAGTAAATGGTACTACACAAAACGTGCACATGTTATCACAACCTCTGGTAATAGATACAAAAGCAGTTACTCCATTTGAATTTAATCTTACCGGCGCGATGTCTCCATAAGTCTCTTCTTTAGATAGAAGTACATTTACAGCATCTCTTCCTTCATCTATTTCTGCAACGAGATTAGGTAGGTCTTTATAAGCATCTGGTCCTACGACCATATCTACTATTTTTTCTTCTTCAAGAAACTTAGATTTCAACCTTTCGGCCATGCAGCCTAGAACACCTACTTTCATGTTAGGGTTCTTACGTTCCTTAACACGGTTATATTTTTCTAATCTTTTACGTACAGTTTGTTCGGCTTTGTCTCTAATAGAACAGGTGTTAACTAATACTAGATCAGCTTCCTCCATGTTGTTAGTAGTGTTGAATCCTTCTTTTGCAAGAATAGAAGCAACTATCTCACTATCAGAAAAATTCATCTGACATCCGTAACTTTCTATATAGAGTTTGCGTGTGTTGGTGGCATTGTGTTCTAACACGACAGCAGTCCCTTGCTTATCTTCTTCAATAATCTTTTCCATCAATCGTCATCATTAATATAACGTTGCAAAGATATGTTTTATGACACAATGGCAGCATTAAGTTGGTTAATATTTTTTCAACCTAATTTAAGGCCTCCTTTCATAGAGGTAATAAACAATATAATAAGGACGGTTTTTGATGTGGTTTCGCTTTCGCGAAAGCGGAATTCTAAACGTCTTTTTACACAAAAAAACATTTTTATAGAGTAAAATAATGGTAAGATACAGATATGTGCCTAAGGTTAAACGTCAAGAACTGAACGGTTTAAAATTTCAAGAGTCTTTTTAACTACTTGTTTAACAGATGTTTGTGGAGGTCATAAAAATAACTCATACCTTTGCATTTCAAAAATCATAGTTTAATGGCAAAGAATCTTGTTATTGTAGAGTCGCCGGCTAAGGCGAAAACGATAGAAAAATTTCTAGGTAAAGATTTTAAAGTGGCGTCCAGTTTTGGGCATATTGCAGACTTACCTTCTAAGGAATTAGGTGTAGATGTAGATAAGAATTTTGAGCCTAAATACATAGTGAGTAGTGACAAGAAGGATCTTGTTAGAAAACTCAAAAAAATGGCTGCCGATGCAGAAATGGTCTGGCTAGCAAGTGATGAGGATCGAGAAGGTGAGGCCATTGCCTGGCACCTGGCAGAACAACTGGATCTTAAAGCAGGAAATATTAAGCGTATCGTGTTTAATGCGATTACTAAAAGTGCTGTGCAAAACGCGATTGATAACCCACGTACTATAGATTATGACCTAGTTAATGCGCAACAAGCGCGTCGTATACTAGATCGTATAGTTGGGTATGAAATTTCACCTATTTTATGGCGTAAGGTAAAAGGTGGAGCGAGCGCAGGACGTGTACAGTCGGTAGCTGTGCGTTTAATCGTAGAACGTGAGGATGAAATACTGAACTTTAATTCTGATAATTTTTTCAGAGTCGATGCAGATTTTAATACGGAAGAAGGAGCGTTACTTAAAGCAAAGCTACCTAGCAATTTAAAGTCACTTAAAGAGGCTCAAGATTTTCTTGAGGTAAATAAAGGGGCTAAATTTGAAGTAGCAGACCTTGTTAAAAAGCCGGCTAAAAAATCTCCAGCACCACCATTTACTACTTCTACTTTACAACAAGAAGCATCACGTAAATTGTTTTTTAACGTAAGTCGCACCATGCAACTAGCACAGCGTCTTTATGAGGCTGGTTTAATTACTTATATGAGAACAGATTCTGTTAACTTAAGTAAGGAGGCAAAGCAAGGTGCTGAAGAGGAGATACATAAAGCTTATGGAAGTGAATTCCATAAGGAACGTAATTATAAAGGAAAGTCTAAAGGTGCTCAAGAGGCGCATGAGGCTATACGTCCTACTAATTTTGCTGTCCATAGTTCTGGAGCAGATCGCGACCAGATACGTCTGTATGAATTGATCTGGAAAAGAGCAATTGCAAGTCAGATGAGTGATGCAAAATTAGAACGAACTAATGTTACTATATCTGCAGATAAGCATGAGAAGAATTTTACTGCTAGTGGTGAGATTGTAAAGTTTGAAGGTTTCTTAAAAGTATATTTAGAAAGTACGGATGATGAAGATCTTGAGCAGCAAGGATTATTACCAGATCTTAAAATAGGGCAATCGTTACTAAATAAAAGAATTACGGCTACAGAGAGGTTTACTAGACCACCTTACAGGTATACTGAAGCGTCTCTAGTTAAACAGTTAGAAGAATTAGGTATAGGACGTCCATCTACATATGCGCCTACTATTACCACTATTCAAAATAGAAAATATATAGAAAAAGGACAGTCAGAAGGTCTAGAGCGTGATTATGTTCAACTTACTTTAAGTAAAGATAAGGTGGCAGAGAAAAAGCTTACTGAAAAGACTGGGTCTGATAAAAATAAAATGATTCCTACCGATGTTGGTAGAGTTGTGAACAGCTTTTTAGTAGAACACTTTGGTAGTATTTTAGATTATAATTTCACAGCAAATGTGGAAGAGTCTTTTGATAATATCGCCGAAGGTAAGGAGGAATGGACCGACATGATGGGGCATTTTTATAAGAGTTTTCATCCTACGGTACAAGATGTTGCTGAAAATGCAGAGCGTGAAGTGGGAGAACGTGTATTAGGAGTCCATCCAGAAAGTGGTAAGCCTATTAGTGTGCGTTTAGGAAGATTCGGTGCTATGGCGCAAATAGGTACAGTAGAAGATGAAGAGAAACCTGAGTTTGCTAGTTTGTTACCTACTCAACACCTGAATACGATTACTCTAGAAGAGGTAATGGAGTTGTTTAAATTGCCTAGAACTGTAGGTGAGTATAATGGTTATCCAGTAGAGGTGAATCAAGGGCGTTTTGGTCCCTATGTGAAATTTAATGAAAAGACCTTTGTAAGTCTAGAGAAGGATGATGACCCTATGACTCTTACATTTGAGCGTGCTGCAGAGTTGATTCAGATGAAAGAAAAAGCAGATGCTCCTATTTATAGTTATGACGAGCAGCCTGTGACTAAAGGTGTTGGTCGTTTTGGTCCGTATATTAAATGGGCAGGCATGTTTATTTCTGTAAACAAGAAATATGATTTTGATAATCTTTCTAATGACGATATTGAAACCTTGATAAAGGACAAGATTCAGAAAGAGAAGGATAAGCTTATCGTAGACTGGGAAGAAGAGGGAATACGAATTGAGAAGGCTAGATGGGGTAGGCATAATGTTATTAAAGGAAAGATTAAGGTTGAGCTTTCTAAGGATATCGATCCGTTGAAAATAACATTAGAAAAAGCTCAAGAGCTTATCGCAAAAAAGGCTCCTAAGAAAAAAGCAGCGGCTAAAAAGAAGGCGCCTGCAAAAAAGAAAACCGTTGCTAAGAAAAAAACACCGGTTAAAAAGAAAACAACAAAGAAATAAGTAAATGGCTTTAGAGTTTCTAAAACCTCTCAACGATACCGTTGTTACACATGCCGAATTGCAACCTAGTCAGACTATAGCAAAAACTATAAGGTTGCATACTGTACAAGATGGCTTGCCTAGTTTAAAAGGTGTGCAGTTAGTTCTTATAGGCGTATTAGAAAATCGTAGAGATTCTAATGCACTTTTTCAAGTGGAAAGCCTGGACCATGTGCGTGAGAAATTATATGAACTATATCCTGGTAACTGGAGTAGTGCGCTAGCAGATCTTGGAGATGTTCACGCTGGAGATAGTGTTGAAGACACGTATTATGTAGTTCGACAAATTACGGAGTTTTTCTTAAGAGAAGGTATTATTCCTATATTCTTAGGAGGTAGTCAGGATTTAATGTATCCTATATATCGTGCTTTTGACGAATTTCAACACATGATAAACGTGGTGAACGTAGATTGCAGATTTGATTTAGGTGATATTGAGCTACCTATTACTTCTCGCAGTTATGTAGGTAAAATGATTGCGTTAGAACCTTACAATTTATTTAATTATAGCAATCTAGGTTTTCAGACTTATTTTAACTCACAAGATGAGATAGATCTTTTAGATAGGATGTATTTTGATGCAATACGATTGGGGCACTTGGATAATGATATTACGTTAGCTGAACCTGTTATTAGAGATGCAGATATTGTTGGGGTAGATATGAGTGTGGTGAGAGCTGGAGATCTTTCTTACAAAAAAGCAAACCCAAACGGACTTGATGGAAAGCAAGTATGCAGTTTGTCGAGATATGCAGGGATAAGTGATCGGCTTAAAGTTTTTGGAGTTTTTGAGATTAATAGCGAGAGAAATTCTGGAGCTCAACTTGCAGCAGAGATGATTTGGTACTTCATCGAAGGATTCAATTATCGAAGTTTTGAGTATCCTGTCGATATCTCAAATGGATGTATGATCTATAAAGTACCTATTGATGACGAAATTCTTACCTTTTACAAATCTAATGATAGTGGACGCTGGTGGATTGAATTACCATTTATTTCAAATGTTAATAATAAACTAAAACAAAATACGTTATTACCATGCGATCGACGAGATTATGAGATGGCATGTGATCAAATTCTTCCTGATAGATGGTTGAAAGCGAGACGTAAGAATGAAATATAGAGAAGTAATCTTTTCTTATATTAATTTATTGATAAAAAAAAGTTGTGGAATCGAAATCTTTTAGATAGGTTTACGGCCTTAATTCATAAAGAAAACTTAAAATACCCTTATGAAAAAGTTATTTGTCCTTTTAGCAGTAGTAGCACTGTTTGCAAGTTGTGGAAAAGGAGACCGAGGAATGGTTACAGGAGAGCGTGGAAAGAAATGGCATCCAGAAAAACCTTATGGTATGACGTTAGTGCCTGGTGGTGCATTTATTATGGGTAAATCCGATGATGATATTGCGGCAACTCGTAACGCGCCTACTAAGACCGTTACAGTTCCTTCCTATTATATGGATGAAACTGAAATTACTAATGCAGAATATCGTCAGTTCGTTTACTGGACAAGAGATTCTTTATTCAGAACTAATCTTGCGATTATGGCTGATGAGAATGGAGCTCTTCCTGGAGATGATGGAATCGGTGAGTTTGCATTTCTTGACTCTGAAGGGGTTGAAGGAGAGGAGTTAACGCCTTGGGAGCAATATGTTCAAGATAACTATGTAGGGTTAGGTCCTACAGGTTATGAAGGTCGTAAATTGAATCATGATATTGATTTAATTTGGGATACGGAAGATATGCCGGATGAATTCTATGCAGAAGTTTATGATAATATGATCATACCTTTTGAAGAAGCTTATAACGGAGAGCGTACTATTGATACAGAGAAAATTATCTTTACTTATACGAGTCTTGATGTGAATGCGGCGGCTAGAAACCGTGATGAGTCTAAGTCAAGAAAAGATTTTATCGAGCAGGTTCCTGTAAAAATCTATCCTGATACAACTGTATGGATTCGTGACTTTAACTATAGTTATAATGAGCCTATGCATAATGATTATTTCTATCATGAAGCATATAGTGATTACCCTGTAGTAGGTGTTAACTGGAATCAGGCTAAAGCTTTTTGTCAGTGGAGAACATTGTATCACAATGCTTACCGTAAGCAAAGAAATGTAGAGCGTGTAAATGAATACCGTCTTCCTACTGAGGCAGAATGGGAGTATGCTGCTCGTGGTGGTTTAGAAGGAGCGACTTATCCTTGGGGTGGTCCTTATGCAAAGAATGATAGAGGTTGTTTCTTAGCTAACTTTAAACCTTTAAGAGGTGATTATGCTGCTGATCAAGCTTTGTATACTGTAGAGGCTGATGCATATGAGCCTAATGAGTATAATCTTTATAACATGGCAGGTAACGTTTCAGAATGGGTAAACTCTTCTTATGAAGCTGGTGCATATGAGCATATGTCTTCTATGAGTCCTGTAGTGAATGATGCGAGTAATAAGCGTAAAGGTGTACGTGGTGGATCTTGGAAAGATGTTTCTTATTTCCTTCAAGTTGGTACACGTGATTATGAATATCAAGATAGCGCAAGAAGTTATATAGGTTTCCGTACGGTACAATCGTACATGGGTACTGATGTTACTCTTAACGCTGCAACTAACTAGATTTTCAATCAAGTAAATAATAACTTAACTTAACTTAATTTAAAAAACTTAACACAATGGCACAGTCTAAAACAACAAAGAAAATATTTAACATGGCTTACGGTATCGGAGCCTCTGTAGTAATTGTTGGAGCATTATTTAAAATCCTTCACTGGGATTTCGGATACGGTTTTTCTGGAAACAACCTTCTTATGATCGGTTTGATCACTGAAGCAGTTATTTTCTTTATCTCTGCATTTGAACCAGTAGAAGATGAATTAGACTGGTCTCTAGTATACCCAGAATTAGCTGGTGGACAATTAGCTAATAAAAAAGCCGTTAAAAAAGAAGAGCCTAAAGATGCTCAAGGATTATTATCTCAAAAGTTAGATGCTATGCTTAAAGAAGCTAAGCTTGATGGTGAGTTGATGTCTAGTTTAGGTAACAGTATCCGTTCTTTTGAAGGTGCTGCTAAAGGAATTGCTCCAACTGCTGAAGCAATGTCTTCTACTAAAAAATATTCTGAAGAAATGGCTCTTGCTGCTGCTCAAATGGAATCTTTAAACAGCCTTTATAAAGTTCAAGTTGAAAGCTCTTCTCGTCAAGCGCAAGCTAATGAAGCTATTGCAGAAAATGCAACAAAACTTCAAGAGCAAATGGCAGGTCTTACTAATAACTTGTCTTCTCTTAACGGAGTTTATGGTAACATGTTAGGAGCTATGAAAGCTTAATTAGTTTATTGTTAAAACTATTATTAAAAATAACTAATTAGAATATTATGGCAGGAGGAAAACAGTCCCCAAGACAGAAGATGGTAAACCTGATGTATCTGGTTTTTATCTCAATGTTAGCATTAAACATGAGTAAAGAGGTGCTTAATGCATTCGGTTTACTTAATGTAAATATAGAAGAGAGTAATGTTGCTGCAACTGCAAAGAATAATGCAGCTATGGCAGGATTAGCAGAGCTAGCTGGTGAGCAACCTGAGAAGTATGCACCGCTTAAAGTTAAAGGTGAGCAAGTAGAAAAAATTTCTAACGATTATTATTCTTATCTAGAAGCTCTTAAAGGTGAAATGGAAGGTAGTGTTGAAGATGCAACTGACTATGCAACTATGGATAAAGGAGATTTTCTTGACGTAAAATTCCTTAAAGGAGGTGTTATTACTGAAGATGGTCAAGAGTTTTTATCTAAAATGGATACTTACCGTAAGGATATGCAAGCAATCGTTCCTGAGAATAAGGAAATTCAAACGGCATTAGGTGCTAAATTTACTCCTAGTGATGTAGAAAACGGTGAAGGTGTAACAATGTCTTATTTAGACTATAACTATAAAGGTTATCCTATCATTGCTTCTATTGCTAAGGTTACTTTATTACAAAGTCAAGTTAAAACAACACAAGCTGAAGTTCTTAGTTCTTTACTTGCTGGACAGATGAAGAAAGAAGTTAGTATGGATAATTATACTACTCTTATGGAATCTCCTAAGTCAGCTTACTATAATGGTGAAACTTTTGATGGTCAAATCGTATTGGGTCGTAAAGACGCAACTTTAAAGCCTAAAAGAGTAGAGCTTAAATTAGACGGTAATACACTTAGTGAAAATCAATATACTATCGAGTCTGGTAGGATTAGTCTTAAAGTTGGAGCAGGGTCTGCAGGTGATCATAAGATTACTGGTGCACTTTATTTTGACGAGGATGGTGAGGAAAAAGAAGTTGTTGTAGATCAATCTTTCGCAACTATTCCTAAGCCTAATTCAGCAACTATTGCTGCAGATAAGATGAATGTTGTTTACCGTGGTGTGGCTAACCCAATGACTATCTCTTTTGCAGGTATTTCTGGAAATAGCGTTAATGCTTCTGCACCTGGTTTAACTAAGAAGAGCGGTAATAGTTATATGATGAGTCCTGGTTCAGGTAAAACTGTTAAAATTAATGTAACAGGAACTCTGCCTGATGGAGCTAAGGTTTCAGATTCAAAAGAATTTCGTATTAAGAATTTACCTCGTCCTACAGGTATGATAAGTAAGTCTTATGAAAATGTGAGTAAGACACGTTCTAACCTTGGTATTTCTACGGTTTCTGCTGAGTTTTTAGACTTTGATTTTGACTTAAAACCTCGTGTTACAGGTTTCTTATTTAAAGTTCCTGGACAGCCTTCTGTGCCTGTTTCTGGTACTAAGTTAAATTCATCTGCTAAGAATACTTTGAAGAAAGCACGTAAGGGAGATATTGTTCAGATTACTAAAATCAAGGCGTCATTGCCTGGTGTTAATGTGAAGAGTGTTTCTGACATCGCTATCGAAATTACAGATTAATAAAAATTTAAATTCAAATTATGAATAAGATCATAGTTTTATTGGCAGCAGTTGTTCTTTCAGGGACGGCTTATGCACAAAACAATATCCTTAACGCTAAAAGTCCAGCTGAGTTCGGTACTAAAACTGAATCTCAAATGGAAAATGATAACGATAAGCCATTACCTTATGGTTTTGTAGGAGATCGTGATATCTTATGGCAACGTACGGTATGGGAATCTATAGATCTTGATGAGAGAGTTAATTTCCCATTATACTATCCTGTAGATACTAACTATGTCGGTAAGGAACGTCGTTCTTTATATCATGTCTTGACTAAGGCGGCAATGTCTGGTGAGATTACCCTTTTTGGTGATTCTTATTTCAACGAAGCTCGTGAGTTTAAAGATATTGAGAGTACTTTAAAAAGTCAGATTATTACCAATGCTGGTATTGATGTTCTTAATGACGAAGGAGTTGTTGTTGATGAAGGTGTTAGGCCTTTAGATATAGATACTACTTATAATATTCCTGGCTTTGATGAATATATCGAGACTAAAGCTATAGGTGCTGATGATGTAAAGGAATATAGAATTAGAGGTTTATGGTATTTTGATACACGTCAAAGCGAATTAAGATATAGATTATTGGGTATTTGTCCAGTAACTCCAGATGTAAACTTCCCAGATGACCCAACAGGTGTTGAGTTGTTTTGGATCTATTATCCAGACGCAAGAGAGATGTTACATAATTCAAAAGCGTTTAATACTTTGAATTCTGCTAGACCTATTTCTTTTGATCACATTTTAAATTCAAGAAGATTCAATGCTCTTATTTATAAGATGGATAACGTTCAAGGAGATAGAGAGATCGATCAGTATATTTCTGATAACTCTATGATGCAACTTCTAGAGTCTGATAGACTTAAGGAGATCGTTCGTAATTTTGAAATTGATATGTGGAACTATTAATAGTTCACGTATGATAATATTAATGCCTCGCAATAGCGAGGCATTTTTTTTGCTTTTAATTTTAAATCATATTTGTAACTTATATCATCTTTATTAAATATTATGAGTTTAAAAAAATCGGTAGATGTAGTAATTGTAGGTTCTGGAATTGCTGGTTGTACGCTTGCCTGGCAGTGGATTTTAAAAGGGAAATCTATTATTATGATTTCTGATGTAGAGAAAGGGTCTTCAGCAGTTGCAGCAGGTGTTTATAATCCTACTATACTAAAAAGGTTTACTAGTGTGTGGAAGTCTAGGGAACAATTAGAGGTTCTTAATTCATTTTATCCTTTAGTGGAGCAAACGGTAGGCGTTTCTTTTCTGCATCCTATCAATATTCTTAGAAGATTTCATGACGATAAAGAAATTAAGACATGGTTAAGAAAATCTTATAAGGAGGATTTGAAGGATTTCATGTATTCGGACATAATCGACCGTGATATTTATGGTATTGATGCTCCATTTAATTTTGGTCTTGTAAAAGAAACCGGTTGGTTGGATACTATTGGTTTTATGAATGCTAGTTTAGATTATTTCAAGAGTTTGTCTTCATTGATTTTGGAGTCCTTTGATTTTGATCAATTGTCTCATCACGAAGATTATATTTATTATAAAGAGATTAAGGTAAATAAAATCATTTTTGCTGAGGGTTTTAAAATGCGATCTAATCCTTATTTTAGTGATTTGCCTTTACAGGGTAATAAAGGCGAGGTGCTTACTATAAAAGTTCCTGGTTTAAAGTTGGATCATATTGTTAAATCATCTGTTTTTCTCATGCCTTATGTAGATGATTTGTTTTGGGTAGGCGCGACATATAGTAGAGAAGATCTTACAGATAATTCTACAGAAATCGCAAAGGAGTTTTTAACCTCTAGGTTAGAACGTTTCCTGAGTTTGCCTTATGAAGTTATAGATCATAAACACGGTATAAGACCTACTACACTAGATAGGAGGCCGTTTATAGGATCACACAAAGATTATAAGAATTATTATGTGTTTAACGGTATGGGCAGTAGAGCAGTGTTAATTGCGCCTTGGGCTGCACAAAATTTATACGATAGTATGTATCATGATGCAGATATTAATGAAGAAATGAATGTGGGAAGGTGTTATAAATAATTCACACAGTTCTATATATTAAAATTACAAAAGCCGCTTTAAAATATTTTAAAGCGGCTTTTGTAATATGTGTACTAGCTTAGTTTGCTATCTTTTTTTGTCTTTTGTTTTATCATAATCCATGAATATATTGATCCATATATTTCTAGATACCCTTATAACCATTGGTAAGGTAATTATAGAAATTAATGTAATAGCTATGAATATATTCCATCGAGATAAGTCTAGTACGTAGTAACCCAGTACAAAAGTGGCGATAGCAATAGCTACACCTACTCCATAACTCACATACATCGATCCGTAGAAAAAGCTAGGTTCGATTTTATACTTAGTATCACAATGACTGCATCTCTCGTTCATTTCCTGTGTTTTACTAGGATTATAGAGATTGTGACTAGTGTACATGGACTCATTTTGGCATACAGGGCATGTTCCTGTAAAAATGCTGTATAATTTAGTACCTTTTAGCATAAGAAAGCTTTAGTGTTAACGCGCAGTTGCGCATCTTTGCAAAGATACAAAACGACTATGCTCAACGTTCACGATTTACATGTAAGTTTCGGTGGAGAACCGTTATTTGAAGAAATTACTTTTAGGCTTAATCCGGGCAACCGTGTAGGTTTAATAGGTAAAAATGGTGCTGGAAAATCTACACTGTTAAAAGTTATTTCTGGTGATATCCCTTATGACCAAGGTAATATTGCTATCGAGAAGGACATCAGTATAGGTTTCCTTAAACAAGATATCGACTTTGTAAAAGGCCGTACGGTTTTAGAAGAGGCGTATACCGCTTTCGCGAAAGCGAGACAAATAGAAGCTCAAATAGAGATAATCAACGAGCAGCTAGCCACTAGAACCGATTATGAGTCTGACTCGTATTCTAAATTAATAGAAGATATAGGAGATCTTAATCATGAATATGAAATTATAGGTGGATATCAATACAAAGGAGAGACAGAAAAAATTCTTAAAGGTCTTGCTTTTAAACCAGAGCAATTTGACAAGCTCACAGATGAGCTTTCTGGTGGATGGCGCATGAGGATCGAACTCGCAAAACTATTATTAGAAAAGCATGACATTCTTCTATTAGATGAGCCTACTAACCACCTTGATATAGATTCTATTCTTTGGTTAGAATCATTTTTACAAACTTATCCAGGTGCAGTCGTTATAGTAAGTCACGATAAGATGTTTCTAGATAATGTAACTAATCGTACTATAGAGATAAGTCTAGGTCGTATTTATGATTATCCAAAACCTTATACTAAATTCTTAGCACTACGTGCAGAGATGCGCGAGCAGCAAGAAGCTACCTTTAAGAATCAACAAAAGGAAATAGAACGTACAGAAAAGTTAATTCAAAAATTTAAAGCCAAAGCCAGCAAAGCTACCATGGCGCAGTCGCTAGTTAAAAAACTAGACCGTATGGATGTGGTGGAGATAGAGCAGACAGATAATGCTGCGATGAATATAAATTTTGCTAAGTCCATACAGCCTGGTAAAATAGTTCTTGAGATCGATCAGGTGAGTAAATCATTTGGTGATAAAGATGTCTTAGATAACGTAAGTCTTACTCTAGAGCGTGGTAAGCGTGTCGCTTTTGTAGGCCAGAATGGAATGGGGAAATCTACCTTAGCAAAAATTATTGTGGGTGATGTAAAAGCTCAAGGTGATATTAATTTAGGACACAATGTTCAATTAGGATACTTTGCTCAAAATCAGGCAGAGTATTTAGACGGAGAGAAAACCGTGTTAGATATCATGCTAGATGCTGCTACAGACAGTAATAGGGTAAAAGTGCGTGATATGTTAGGTTCCTTTCTTTTTAGAGGTGACGAGGCAGAGAAGAAAGTGAAAGTACTTAGTGGTGGAGAGCGCAATAGATTAGCATTATGTAAACTGTTGTTACAGCCATTTAATGTTCTAATTATGGATGAGCCTACTAACCACTTAGATATTCAGTCTAAGAATGTACTTAAGGCTGCCTTATTAAAATTTGATGGAACCTTAATTGTAGTATCTCACGATAGGGAATTCTTACAGGGTTTAACAGAGACGGTTTATGAATTCCGCGATCATAAATTAAACTTATACCTCGGTGATATAGATTATTATCTAGGTAAAAGAAAGGCCGAAGATATGAGGGCGATTGAAAAAGTAGATGTGGTTAAAGATGTTTCGCTTTCGCGAAAGCAAGAAACAGAAAAGAAACAACTCTCTTATGAAGATCAGAAAAAGCAAAAATCCCTTAATAATAGACTCTCTAAAGCCGAAGCTAAGATTAACGACTTAGAAAAAACCATTAAAAAGCTAGATGCAGAGCTTGCTGCAAACTATGATGAACTGGTTAAGAAAGAAGGTTTCTTTGATGGTTACCAAGCAAAAAAGAAAGAGTTAGAAGAGTGGATGACAAAGTGGGAAACCGTGTCTGAAGAATTAGATCAGTTTAACAGCTAGCTTTAAGGATAATTTAAGATTCGTGAATTTTTACTGAAGTAGATTTGGTGTCGCTGCAAAGCCTCACTAAATCAATACAATGCGTAAAGCTATTCTTACAATTCTTGCTGTTATAATTATCATTGGAGCTTATTTTGCTTCACAAATGATTGCTGATAGTAAAACAGCTCCTAAACCTATAGTAAAAAAGGACGTTAAAATCGTTGTTACAGACACGATCCAAAACACAACAGTACCCATTATAATTCCAGCAAATGGAATTTTACAAGCTAAAAAGCGTGTGGAATTATATGCAGAAGTTAGTGGTGTCTTTAATTCTACCGGTAAGTTGTTTAGAAAAGGTCAAGAATACAGCGCAGGTCAGACCATGATAAGCATGGATAACAGAGAATTTTATGCACAGGTACAAAGTGCTAGAAGTAATCTTAATAATCAAATTACTGCAATCATGCCCGATTTAAGACTGGATTATCCAGATTCTTTTGCGCAGTGGCAGTCTTATCTTTCTAACTGGAATAGTAACGCAAGTACTCCAGCTTTACCTACTGCTGTTAATGAGCAAGAAAAGTACTTTATTACAGGACGTAATATCTATACTACTTATTATAATATTAAAAATCTAGAAAGTCGTTTAAGTAAATATAGAATTAGCGCTCCTTTTAAAGGTGTGCTTACTGAGGCTATGGTGACTGAAGGTACTCTAATAAGAAGTGGGCAGCAGCTAGGTGAGTTTATACAGACAGGATCTTATGAATTGCAAGTTGCTATAAGTGCAGATTTTGCTGACTTGTTAAAAGTAGGAGAAGAAGTAGAACTCAAAAATATTTCTAGTTTAAAATCTTATCAAGGAAAGGTGACTCGTATTAATGGAAAAGTAGATCAAGCATCTCAAACTATTACTACAGTTATAGAAGTAAACAACGACAGCCTTAAAGAAGGTATGTACCTTACAGCAAATCTAGATGCACAACAAATTGAAGACGCAGTAGAGTTGGATCGTAGTTTAATACAAAATGAGAATCAATTATTTGCTGTTAAGGATGGTAAACTAGATTTGATAACCGTACAGCCTATTCATTACTCAGATAAAACAGTGGTGGTTAAAGGTATCAAAGATGGAACAGTTATAATATCTCAATCAGTGCCTGGAGCTTATCAAGGAATGATCGTGGAGACAGAAGAAACTGCAAGTAAGGCCAGTAATGATGAGTTAGATTCTAAAAAAGCAGCATGAGATCAATAATAGGTTATTTCATAAAGCATAGTGTTGCTGTAAATGTCGTTATAGTAGGGATGATAATTTTTGGGGTTTTTGGGATGGTTTCCCTTAAATCTTCTTTCTTCCCACTTACTGACTCAAAAATCATAAATATAAATGCGACTTACCCTGGAGCATCGCCTCAAGAGATAGAAGAAGGTGTTGTTCTTAAGATTGAGGATAATCTTAAAGGTATAGAGGGAATAGATAGGGTAACGTCTGCATCTCGAGAAAACTCAGGAAGCATTACTGTAGAGATACTTAAGGGGTATAATATAGACTTCATGTTGTTAGAGGTGAAAAATGCGGTAGATCGCGTTTCTTCTTTTCCTGTTGGTATGGAGCCATTAGTTGTTTCTAAAAGAGAAGAGTCTAGGCCTACTATATCTTTTGCCCTTAGTGGTGAAGACGTGCCGCTTAGAACCTTAAAACAACTAGCTAGAGAGATAGAAAATGATCTAAGAGGTATAGACGGTATTTCTCAAATAGCCATAGAAGGATATCCAGATGAAGAAATAGAGATCGCTGTAAATGAAAATACACTTAATGGATATGGTCTTAGTTTTCAGGATATTTCTGACGCTGTATCTAGTTCAAATATTCTCACCACTGGTGGTAATATTAAAACAGATACAGAAGAATACCTGATTAGAGCAAATAGTAGATCTTATTATGGTGATGAATTAAGTCATATCCCTGTAAAAACATTGTCCGACGGTAGAAGTGTTCTTTTAAAAGATGTTGCTATAATTAGAGATCGATTTTCTGAAACACCTAATGCTACTTATTTTGATGATAAACTTGCTGTAAATATTACAGTAACAAGTACAAATGCCGAGGATTTAATAGACGCGGCAGATAATGTTAAAGAGTATATAGAAAATTATAATCAACGATTTACTAACGTACATCTAGATATTGTTAGAGATCTCTCTGTAACTTTAAATCAGCGTACAGCACTATTGACAGAAAACGCTATCGTCGGTATGTTGTTAGTTTTGTTGTTTCTTTCTGTGTTCTTAAACACTAGATTAGCATTTTGGGTAGCCTTTGGTTTACCTATTGCATTTTTAGGAATGTTCATATTTGCAGGTCAGTTTGATGTTACCATAAATGTACTTTCCCTCTTTGGGATGATTATCGTAATAGGTATTCTAGTAGATGACGGTATTGTGATAGCCGAAAATATCTACCAACATTATGAAGATGGTAAGTCACCGGTACAAGCAGCTATCGATGGTACTATGGAGGTGATTCCACCTATTTTAAGTGCTATCATAACTACATTACTCGCGTTTTCTACATTTTTATTTTTAGAAGGTAGAATAGGAGATATTTTTGGAGAAGTCTCAGTCATTGTTATTTTAACTCTTATTGTGTCGCTAGTAGAAGCGCTGGTTATACTTCCTGCTCACTTAGCACACTCTAAAGCTCTACAGCCTAAGTCGGATAAGCCTAAAAAAGGTATTGCAAAGGCATTTCAAAAAATGCGAGTGATTAATGAATATGGAGATAAATCTATGAACTGGATGCGTGATAAATTGTACGCACCTGTTTTGAAATTTTCATTATCTCATAAACTTTTTGTTTTCTCACTATTCTTTGCGGCATTGTTTTTAACAGTAGGGTCTATGAATGGAGGTGTTATTAAAAGAGCCTTCTTTCCACGTATATCAAGTGATCAAGTTACAGTGACACTAGCCATGCCTAACGGTACGTCAGAGTTTATAACAGACTCGATCATTAACTCGATAGAGGTAAAAGCGCTGCAGGTAAACAAAGAATTTACAGCAAAATATTTGCAAGACGAGATTTATGGTGATAGCATCCAGTTGTTTGAGAATATCATTAAATCACAAACATCGTCCTCATCAGCTAGTTTACGTATCAATTTATTGCCTGGAGAGAGTAGGCCAGATGATCTAGACGCCGCCATAGTGTCTAATTATTTGAGAGATCTTGTAGGGGTTGTTCCTAGTGCAGAAACTCTTACTTATGGTTCTGGTGGTAACTTTGGTGGTAGTCCTGTGGCAGTTTCTTTACTAAGTAATGATATTACAGAACTTAAAGCCGCCACAGCAGAGTTTAAAGAAATACTAGCGGCAAATCCTTTGTTGAAAGATATAGAAGATAACGACCCTGCTGGTATAAAAGAAATCAATCTAGTATTGAAAGAGACAGCCTATTCACTAGGTCTAACCACTAGAACAGTTATGGCACAGGTGCGATCTGGTTTCTTTGGGACAGAGGCACAACGTTTTCAGCGTGGTCAGGATGAAATAAGAGTGTGGGTGCGTTATGATCGAGATAATCGTAATAGTATTAAAGACTTAGATGAATTTAGGGTATTAACTCCTGCTGGTGACCGTGTGCCACTAAGAGATGTAGCATCTTACACGATAGAAAGAGGAGATGTTGTCATCAATCACCTAGAAGGTAGAAGAGAGGTTCTTATTAGTGCAGATCTTAAAGACCCAAGCCAGGATGCTACAGAGATATTAGAAAATATTAAGTCAGAGGTTATTCCTAGTCTACAAAACAAATATCCGACTATATCGCCTAATTATTTGAGTGGTCAGGCACGTGAGGCAGATAAATTTATATCGAGCCTTAATGTAGCAGGTCCGGTTATCTTGCTATTGATTTATTTTGTGATTGCATTCACCTTCCGTAGTTGGTTGCAGCCAATCATGCTTATTGTTCTTATACCTTTTAGTTTTGTAGCTGTAGGGTGGGGACACTGGATTCATGGTTTTCCGGTTAATATTTTATCATTGCTCGGTATTATCGCCTTGATAGGTATTATGGTAAATGATGGACTTGTGCTTATAGGTAAGTTTAATAGCTCCATAAAAGAAGGGTTGAGTTTTGATGATGCTCTTTTTGAGGCGGGAAAAAGCCGTTTCAGGGCAATTTTCTTAACCTCTATAACTACTATAGCTGGTCTAGCGCCACTATTATTAGAAAAGAGTAGGCAGGCACAGTTTTTAAAACCTATGGCTATTTCTATTTCTTATGGTATAGCAATGGCTACCGTGCTAACCTTGATTATGTTGCCACTATTTTTAAGTTTTGGTAATAGTGCAGAGGCTGCTATATATTGGTTACGTACTGGTAAAAAGGCTAAAAAAAGAGATTTGACAGGTGTCGCACCAGAGCAAAATGAACTAGATGATAATGAAAATGAATAAGCAATTATATAGTTTAGGTCTTGTTATGTGTTTCGCTTTCGCGAAAGCGTACTCACAACAATTCACAGAGACATTATTGAGTAGGGAGCAGGCTGTTGAGCTCATGCTGGAAAATAACTACGGTATTAAAATAGCAAAGAACACGACTGAAATTGCTGAAAATAATGCAGGTATATTAAATTCAGGTTACCTACCTTCTTTACAAGGAACTGCTAGTGCTAGTTATGACGATACAGATTCTACTACAGACTTTGACGGTGCGCTAGATGCGAGTGGAGTGCCGCGCACAAACATTGAGATCAATGATGCAGAAACTAGACAGTACAATGCTGGTATCGCTTTAAATTATACTTTATTTGACGGATTAGGTAGGTTATATAATTACAAGCGTTTAAAAGAACAATATAGTCTAAGCAAATTAGACGCTCGAGCGACTGTAGAGAATACGACTTTACAATTAATGAGTGTTTACCTAGAGATTTCAAGAATTACAGAAAACTTAAGGGTTTTTGAACAAACGTTGGAAATTTCTAAAAAACGAGAAGAGAGAGCACAGTACCAGTTTGAGTACGGCCAGGTAAATAAACTAGAGGTGCTCAATGCTAGGGTAGATATAAATACGGATAGTGTAAATGTTCTTAATACTAGACAACAGCTGCGTAATTCTAAACGCGATCTTAATTTGTTATTAAATAGAGATTTAACAAGTGATTTTAAGGTAGATACTACTATTGTACTTCAAAATTTATTAAAAGTAGATAGTTATCTGGAAAAGGTAAGTGAAAATAACATACGTCTATTGCAGTCTGCATCTACTTTACAAATAAGTGATTATGATATAAAGACGAGTAAAGCACTGTTACTACCTAATATCGGTTTATCTGGTTCTTATGGATGGAATCAAACTGATAGTCCATCTAGTGCGTTTTTTCCTGCTACTACTAGAACAAGTGGTTCTTTGAGAGTAGGAGCAACTCTAACATGGGATATTTTTGATGGTGGTAGAAGTATTACTGGACTGCGCAATGCAAAAATAGCTTTTAAGAATGAAGAGTTTTTTAAGAAGCAAGTAGAGCAAGAGGTAGGTAGAGATATAGCAAATGCCAAAGGCAATTATACCAATGCCCTTGCTATTTATAGAATGCAGCAGCAAAATGTGCTCACTAATAATAGTAATTTTGAAAGAACTGAAGAGCAATTTAAGTTGGGACAGGTTTCAAGTATCGAGTTTAGACAGGCGCAAGTAAACTTGTTAAATGCAAAAACTATTGAGAATCTAGCAAAATATGATGCAAAACTAGCGGAGTATCAATTGCTACAACTAGCTGGTCAATTGCTTAATATCCCTTTATGATAGAACATTTTTTCATGTGTCCTCATTGCTGGCAAGAGATATCTATGTTATTAGATCCGGCTTATTCACAGGTTTATGTCGAGGATTGTGAAGTGTGTTGTAATCCTATTGAGTTAAAAGTAACTTTTTTTGATGGTGAAATGTCTGATTTTGAGGCTAGAGAGATTGGGCAGTAAAAGTTTTTTCAAAAAAGCTTGTGTAAGGTTTAAAGGCTGCGTATATTTGCAGCCCATTAGAACAGGAAGTTGTCAGAGTAATGATCTGAGGTTGTAAAACAAGTAACTGATCGTTTTTAAATCGCGAGGTAGAGCAGTAGGTAGCTCGTCGGGCTCATAACCCGAAGGTCGCTGGTTCGAGTCCAGTCCTCGCTACTAAGAAAAGAAAGCTCTTGAGAAATCAAGGGCTTTTTTTGGTTTTATATATTTAAGTGCGGCCCGCTTTTATGGGAAAACACTATTTTTATATTAGAATATTTTTCAAATGATTTCAAGAACAACTGTAGATGCTGTATTTGACGCTGCTCGTGTAGAGGAGGTGATCGGTGATTTTGTTCAATTAAAGAAGTCTGGTTCTAATTTTAAAGGATTAAGTCCTTTTACCGAAGAACGATCGCCTAGTTTTATGGTTAGTCCGGTTAAGCAAATTTGGAAAGACTTTAGTTCTGGTAAGGGTGGTAATGCGGTTACTTTTATTATGGAACATGAGCATTTTACGTTTCCTGAAGCGATAAAATGGCTGGCAAAAAAGTATGGCATTGAAATCGAAGAAACACAACAAACTGATGAGCAGAAACAGGTTCAAAATGAGAAAGAGTCTATGTTTCTGGTTTCTAAGTATGCAGCAGATTGGTTTCATGGGCAGTTAAAAACTGATGAAGGTAAAGCGATAGGATATAGCTATTTTAAAGAGCGTGGCTTTACAGATGAAACGATAGATTATTTTCAGTTAGGTTATAATCCAGATCAATGGAGTGCTTTTACCGACGCAGCTATAAAAGCAGGTTATCAACTAGAGTTTTTAAATAAGACAGGTGTTTCAATTGTTAAGGAGGACAAGAAATTTGATCGATTCAAAGGTCGTGTTATGTTTCCTATACGTAGTCTTTCTGGGCGAGTTTTAGGTTTTGGAGGTAGAATTCTCAATAATGAGAAAAAAGCGGCTAAATATCTCAATTCTCCACAGAGTGAGATTTATGATAAATCAAATGTTCTTTACGGTATATATGAGGCAAAGCAGGCTATAGCAAAAGAAGATCTCTGTTATCTAGTTGAGGGTTATACTGATGTAATTCAATTGCATCAGGCAGGAGTTAAGAATGTGGTTTCTAGTTCTGGTACTGCGCTGACTAGTCAACAAATTAGATTAATACAGCGACTTACAAAGAATATTACTGTATTATATGATGGTGATGCGGCTGGTATGAGAGCGGCCATAAGAGGTACTGATCTTATATTAGAAACCGGAATGAATGTACGTGTTTGCACTTTTCCTGATGGTGAGGATCCAGACTCTTTTGCAAAATCTCATACGGAATCTGAAATAGTAGATTTTCTTACTAATAATGCTCGTGATTTTATTTCGTTTAAATCAAACCTTCTTAAAGAAGAAGCTGCTGGTGATCCCATTAAGAAAGCTGATATGATTAGGGATATAGTAAATAGTATAGCAAAAATACCTGATGATATATCTAGAGAGATATATGTTAGAGAAAGTGCTGCTATTCTAGATATAGGTGAAGATGTGTTGTTTTCTACCCTAGCACAAGTACGCAATTCTGGACTAATAGAGCAAAAAAAGAAGCAGGTCAAAGAAAAAGCGCAAGCGCCTATGACTAAAGTGGAGATTTCTCCAGAGAACTTAAATGTAGACCGTAGAGGATTGTTAGAACGCTCTATTATTGCTATCTTGTTATTATACGGAGGAAAAGATGAAGTTTTTGAAGATGAATATATTCAGGATGGTAGTGGTGTAGAAGTCGAATATGAAACAGTAAAAGGAGAGCAACGTGTTTATGAGAAAATATACATGGACCTACACTCTGATGAGATTAAGTTTGCTAATCCTGATTTTCAGGCGATATATACTAAAATAATTGATGTTCTACTATTAGAGCAAAAGCTGGACGTTCAATTGATACTATCTGCTTTTGAGGGGCAATATGCAAGTGTTATCGCAGATATTACCATGTCAGATGATAAGTATAGTCTTCATGATTGGGAGCGTAATCAGATTTTTCCTAAACACAAAGATCAGTCTGTGTCGGAATATACTAGTCAAGTTCTATTGCATTTTAGGCAGTTTCTTATTTATGATCTAGTGGAGAATATTAATAGGATTATAGCAAAAAACTCCCCTGAAATTGATAATCAAGAGGCTTTAAGGCAAGTAATGGATTATAATTTGTTAAGGACTAAAATTGATTTAAAAAACAGAACGGTTATACCTTCTGATGGTTTAAGTAGGTTCTTGTTTAGCTAGTGATTTGTAATAAGCGTGACTGATGTATTAAGTCTGCTATATTATCAACGTTTAGTTTTTTAAGTAATCTAGTTTTATAAGTACTTACTGTTTTCTCATTGATAGATAGTTGTTGAGCTATTTCTTTATTACGCTTACCTCTAGATAATAAGTTTAAGACCTCTATCTCTCTAGTAGATAGTTTTTTGAATTTAAGAATATTACTAGTTTGCTTGTTGTTTAATTGATTTTTAATATCCTCAGAGAGGAATGTTTCTCCACTGGCAACAGTAAGTAATGATTTTCTTATTTCTTTTACAGAACGCGTTTTTGCTATGTAGCCATTTGCGCCTGCCTTTACTGAGCTTATAGCGTATATTTCTTCAGGATGACAGCTTACAACTAGAATTTTGATATTTGGAAAATGAGACCTTATTTCTCTAAGGGATCCCACACCGTTAGAATTGGGTAAATCGACTTCGAGAATTAGCACATCGGGATCGTGTTTTGTGATACCAGAAATAAGATCTTTACCGTCATCTATTTTGCCTACAAATTGAAAGTCTTTATAGTCTTTCATCATAGCTTTTAACCCTTTATTAAAGATGGGATGATGGTCTGCTAATAAAATGTCCATTTCTTATTAATTATTGTATCTACAAATATATACAGCTCATAGTAATTCTTACAAAATCAAGTGTGCGTATTGCCTTACATCACAGAGAATTAGGTGTTAAAAATTACCTAAAATTAGAGGGTATTTCGCACACGGGAATAGGGTTCATCTTGTGTTGATTCCTTCTGTTAAATGATAAATAAATGTTTAACACTTCTTGCTCTCTATCGCTTAAATCTTCAACATTATGACCTTTATCTATTTGATTCATAGCCCATTCTAGCTCGTCATAACTGGCTCCTATTTGGTCTTCGTCTGTTTTTTCAGCTCCATAAAGACCGTCACTAGGTGCTGCTTTCATAATGCTTTCAGGTACGTTTACCAGTTTACCGATGGCATAAACCTCACTTTTCATTAAATCTGCAATAGGACTAACGTCCACACCGCCGTCGCCATATTTAGTGTAAAAACCAACTCCAAAATCTTCTACTTTATTACCTGTTCCAGCAACTAATAAGCCATTTACACCTCCATGATAATAGAGTGTGGTCATTCTCAATCTTGCTCTAGTGTTTCCTAGAGTTAGTTCTACCTGTGGAGTGCTGTCTATGCTAGGCATGTTTGATTTGAAAATATCAAAAACAGGTGTTAGGTCACTACGTACATCGCTAACATTGCTGAAACGATTTTTTAGTTGCTCTATGTGTTCTTGAGCTCTTGTCACATGATCTTCATGCTGGTGGATAGGCATTTCTACGCAAAGTAGATCTAGCCCGGTCATTGCGCATAAAGTAGAGGTAACGGCGCTATCTATACCGCCACTTACGCCTACCACATAACCTTTAACTCCGGCTTTCGTAGCATAATCTTTTAACCATTTTACTATATAATCAGTAACTTTATCAGTTTTCATAATCGTATTTTTGCAAGCCTAAAAATAAATAAAATAATAGCGAGTTATTGATGTATGAAGATTAAGTTATTTAAGTTTTTTGTTATTGTCGCTTTCGCGAAAGCGATAACCTCATGTACATCTAGTTCAAAAGTAGAAGATGAGATTTCTAATATACCTCTAGATGTAGAGTTCGTGAAGTTTCATGAGGAATTTGCAGATGCTCAAAAAGCAGATTTGTCTACGATGAAAGGAGAATATCCACTGTTTTTTCCAGTAACAGTGCCTGATAGCGTGTGGATGGCAAAAATGGAAGGTAAAGATTCTATACATAATGTATTAGAAAAAGCCGTAGACGACGCTGATTTTAATTATGTAGAAATAGAAGAAGAGTTAGAAGATGTGATGCGACACGTGGTGTATTATTTTCCAGATTTTGAGCCCACTCTTGTTGTAACAGTCCTGTCAGATGTGAATTATAGACAGAAGGTGATACCTACTGCAAGTCAATTAATAGTTTCTATAGATACTTATTTAGGTAAGGACCATGAGTTGTACATAGGGATTAATAAGTATCAGAGGGAGAATTTAAACATAGAACAGCTACCGGCTGATGCTTCTCTAGCGTATGCGCGACTCTTTGTTGAGCCTAGTATGGAACGTAGTTTACTGGGTAATATGATTTATCACGGTAAGTTACATTATCTACAAGAATTATTTGCGCCTAACGCAACTGGTGATCAGTTGTTTAGTTATACTCCTGAGAAATATGCTTTTACTGTTGAGAATGAAGGTGAGATGTGGAGGTATTTTATAGATAACGAGTTATTATACGATACAGATTCAAAATTATTATCTCGTTTCATACTACCAGCACCTTTTTCTAAATTCTATCTAGAGGTAGACCAGCAGACGCCAGGTGGTGTAGGTCGCTATATAGGATACAGAATGGTGAAATCATTTATGGAGAATAACGAGGTGGATATAGAAACAATGATTCAATTAAAACCAGAAGAAATTTTTAAACGATCTAAATACAAACCATTACAATAATGTCAGATAATAAAAATAGATCTACTATTAAGATAGGGATCGAGCTAGATGAAAATAGAGTGCCAGAACACATAAGATGGAGTGCGCCAGATGGTGGTGTAGATGCTGCAGAGGCTAAGGCTATGATGGTTTCTATGTGGAATAGTGTAGAGAAGGAGTCTTTCCGTATAGATTTATGGACCAAAGATATGCCTGTGGATGAGATGAGAGTCTTTTTTCATCAGACACTTGTTTCTATGGCAGACACTTATCATCGTGCTACAAATGATGATAAAATGAGAGATACGATGATTGATTTTTGCGATTATTTTGCAGAAAAATTAAACCTTAAAGAGAGTAAGTAACTCTTTTAAATAAATGGAAGAACCATTATTTGATCACAATCTATTGATAGAAATGTCATGGTATAAAATGCCCTTCGGTGCTCACAAAGGTAAATTCCTTAGTGAGTTACCGGAGTCGTATTATGTCTGGTTTAGAAGGCAGGGGTTTCCTAAAGGTAAATTAGGTAACTATATGACGACTGTTTTTGATATGAAAGTAAATGGTATCGAGGATATCTTACGTGAGATACGTAAAAATACCGTTAATGATAGACCAGTTTTTTAACGGTCTTATAAGCTATCGTTTATACCTCCTATGTATTCTAATAGTTCTTCTTTTCCTTGATTGTTTGAAGAGCTAGTGACAAAGTATGGAGGCATTTCTTCCCAAGATCCTTCAGTAAGGTACTTTTTGTAAGCCTCTACATTACGTTCTAAAGCATTAGGCTTTAATTTGTCAGCTTTGGTAAAAATGATACTAAAAGGAATACCACTCTCGCCTAGCCATTCCATGAATTCAACGTCTATAGGTTGTGGCTCATGTCTTACATCTACTAATACAAATCCTGAGATTAACTGCTTGCGCTGTTCAAAATATTTAGTGATAAATTTTTGAAACTTTGCTTTGCTAGTCTTAGAAACTCTCGCATATCCATAACCAGGTAAATCGACTAGGTGCCAAGATTTATTGATTAGAAAATGGTTGATTAATTGCGTTTTTCCAGGTCTGCCAGATGTTTTTGCTAGGCTCTTCTTGTTTGTAAGCATGTTGATTAAAGAAGATTTTCCTACGTTAGATCTACCTATAAATGCATATTCTGGAATTCCAGAGTTAGGACATCTTTTTACGTCTTGGTTAGATATAACAAATTCTGCGCTAGTAATTTTCATATGGCAAAGGTAATGATTAGTCGGCTAGATTTATGATCAGACAGTGTATAGTAACTGTTTGATTCACGATGACTATGGATTAATAATGGAAAAATATTTCTTTATAATAAATTTCTTTTTACTAGCCAGCTATTAAGAATTTCATTGAACTCATCAGGGTGTTCCATCATGGCTGCATGCCCACATTTATCTATCCAGTACAGGTCGCTGTCTGCAAGTTTTTCATGAAACTCGTCTGCAACTGCAGGTGGTGTCACGCTATCTTGTTTACCCCATATGATACAAACCGGAGTTGTCATGTTAGGTAAATCCTTAGACATGTTATGTCTAATAGCACTTTTTGCTATGGCTAGTGTTTTAAGCAGTTTATTGCGATCGTTAACCGTGGCAAATACTTCGTCTACTATTTCTTTAGTAGCGACAGCAGGATCATAAAATACGTCTTGACTTTTTTCTTTGATGTAGTCGTAATTTCCTTTTTTAGGATAACTCTCACCCATCGCGCTTTCATAAAGGCCAGAACTACCGGTGATTATAAGGGCTTTAATTTTTTCAGGGAATAACTTTGTAGTAACTAGTCCGATATGGCCTCCTAGAGAATTGCCTAGTAAAATAACCTCTTTCCAGCCCATATGGTCGATAAAGGCGTTGATGTGCTTTGCAAATGTACCGACGCTAGTTTTAATAAGTGGCGTGGTGTACAGCGGTAAAGTAGGCACAACTACTTGATAACCTTTTGAGGGGAAATAATCGATCACACCCTGGAAATTACTCAATCCACCCATTAAACCATGAAGTATGATTATAGGTGTTCCTTCTCCTGTAATGTAATATTCAAATTTACCGTCTTTGATTAAGTCGTGCGTCATAGGGTAATTCTAAGTGGCAAATATAGTTGTTTTGAATGTAGCAAGATGCCTCAATTTCTTTAGTTTTTAAAGAGAAAATTCAGTTTTCATTTAAAATATTAAATGTTGCTGTCTCGCTTTCGCGAAAGCGGAATTAACATCCTTTTTGAATATTAAGTACCGATTCTTAAATTGTTAATAACTAGGGTAGTTATTCAGAATAAGGCTCACTTATCAACAATGTGGTAAAATGTGGTAAAAAGTGGTATTTAATTTCTTATTTTTGATTTAATAGCGCTAAACAGCTATTTCTAGTGAACAATTTTATAGGTACATACGAGTGTAAAACTGACGCCAAAGGGCGATTTATGATGCCAGCTGCTTTAAAAAAGCAAATGACACCGGTCGTTCAGGATGGTTTTGTGATTAAACGAGCTGTTTTTCAGCCTTGTTTAGAGCTCTATCCTATGAGTCAGTGGAATAAAATGATGGAAAAATTGAACGGTTTAAATCGTTTCAATAGAAAGCATAATGATTTTATACGTCGTTTTACAGCAGGAGTTAAAACTGTTGAGGTAGATGCAAATGGACGATTACTTATACCTAAGGATCTTATAACCTTTGCTGGAATTACAAAAGAAGTAACCGTGTCGAGTGCGGTGAATATATTAGAAATCTGGGATAAGCAAAAGTATGAAGCGGCTATAGATGACTCGCTAGATGACTTTGCTGATCTCGCTGAAGAAGTAATGGGAAATGACACAATCGACCTCTTATCATAATCCGGTTCTTTTAAAAGAGACCGTAGATGGATTAAATATTAATCCGTCAGGAACGTATGTGGACGTCACCTTTGGTGGTGGTGGTCACTCCCGTGAGATTCTCTCACGTTTAGGTCCGGATGGAAGACTGTTTGCATTTGATCAAGATACAGATGCGCTGGCAAATGCCATTGATGACGATCGTTTTATGTTGATCAATCAAAATTTTGGTTACATGAAAAGGTTTTTAAGGCTTTATGGAGCTAAAGAGGTGGATGGTATTCTTGCTGACTTGGGTGTTAGTTCTCATCAATTTGACGAGGCTGCGCGTGGTTTTTCTACTCGATTTGACGCTAGACTTGATATGCGTATGAATCAAGAACAAGAGTTAGACGCTGTAGTCGTAGTTAATGAGTATGATGAAGAAGATCTCGTAAGGATTTTTAAGGCTTATGGAGAGTTGCGTATTGCGCATAAACTAGCTAGAAGAATAGTAAGTGCTAGAGCAGAGGCTGAGATATTAACCGTCGCAGACCTTAAAGAGATTTGTTCACCACTTGTGCCGGAGAGAATTGAGCATAAGTTAATGGCTCAAGTGTTTCAGGCTATACGTATAGAAGTGAATAAGGAAATGGAGGTGCTGTATGATTTTTTAAGACAGTCAGAAGAGGTGCTTAAAGTGGGTGGTAGATTGAGTGTTATTTCTTATCACTCTTTAGAAGATAGGCCTGTAAAAAGGTTTATGCGCAATGGTCTTTTTGAAGGAGAACCAGAGAAGGATGTTTTCGGTAGATCTAGTGTTCCTTTTAAAAGGATAGGTAAAATGATTATCCCTTCTAAAGAAGAGATAAAAATGAATAATAGGGCAAGAAGTGCCAAGTTGCGTATAGCAGAAAAAATAGAGAGAGAATAAATGGCTACCAAAGTATATGACATATTAAAGGGTAGTTTCTTAACTAATGACGACGCTTTTAAAAACTGGCGTTTCATATTATTTGCTGCGGTACTTGCAATTGCTATGATTTTTACTGGTCATAGTTATGAGAGAAAAGTGCATAAGCTAGCTGCTGTTAATGAACAAGTGACAGAGCTGCATAGCGAGTATACAGATTTAGAAAGAAGATTAATGTTTATGCAAATGGAGTCTACCATTGCAAGAAAAATAGGAAATAAAGGGATTGCTCCGGCTAAGAGTCCGCCGCAGAAAATAGTAATTGTAAAAAGCAAAGATGGCAACAACTAATAAAAATATATTGAACAAGATGTACTTGGTGAGTGCACTGTTTGTTGTTGTTGCGTTATTGGTAGTGGTTCAAATTATCAATATTCAATTTATTGAAGGAGATGATTACCGTGCCAAAGCAGAGCAACGCGTTTTTAGAAACGACACTATTCCTTCTACTAGAGGTAATTTATATGATGCAAATGGACAGTTGCTAGCAACTTCTATAAGTAAGTACGATATACGATTTGATGCTTTAGCGCCATCTAGTAAAGATTTTAATGAGAATATAGCTGCTCTTGCTGAGGAGTTGGGAAAGAAATTTGACAAATCTAAAAGTTATTATTTACAGAAATTAAGAAAAGCGCATAGTAACAAAAATCGTTACATGCTTATTGCAAAAAATCTCAATTATGGAGATTATAAAGAGATAAGAGAATTTCCTCTTTTTGAAAAAGGGCCTTACCGTGGTGGTTTAATAGTAGAGAAAAGAATAGTGCGCGAGCATCCGTTAGGTAAAATGGCAGAGCGTATCGTGGGTTATGATCGCAGAGGAAGTGCTCCTGTAGGATTGGAAGGTGCTTTTGCTCCATATTTGAGAGGTAGTGATGGTGTTAAGTTAGAGCAGAAAATAGGTAAAAATCAATGGAAACCCATTAATAGCGAGAATGAATTAGATCCTAATGATGGTTTTGACGTATACACGACCATAGATGTGAATATGCAGGATGTTGCGCATCATGCATTACTAAAACAATTAGAATATTTTGAAGCAGATCATGGTACTGCGGTAGTAATGGAGGTTGCAACAGGTGAGATTAAGGCGTTATCTAATCTAGGTAGAGGAGATAACGGTAAGTATTTTGAAAAGAGAAATTATGCTGTATGGGAATCTCATGAACCTGGTTCTACATTTAAATTGATGAGTGTTATCGCTGCGCTAGAAGATAAAGTAGTAGATACCAGTACTGTGTTTGATACAAAAGGCGGTAAGATTTCTTATTACGGCCGTAATGTACGCGATTCTAAATATGGTGGTTATGGTAAAATAAGCGTGGCTAAAGCCTTTGAGGTTTCTTCAAATACAGCACTTGTGCAAATGATACAGAATAATTATAAATCTAATCCAGAAGATTATGTGGATAGATTATATAGTATGAATCTTAACGAGAAGTTGAGCCTGCCTATTAAAGGAGAAGGTGTTCCTATGATACCTCACCCAGATGATAAGAACTGGAGTGGATTATCCTTGCCGTGGATGGGGTTTGGTTATGGGGTGCAATTAACGCCTTTGCAAACTCTTACATTTTATAATGCTGTTGCAAATAATGGTGTAATGGTAAAGCCTAGATTAATTAGAGAAGTGAAGTCAAAGGAAAAGGTCATTGAAAAATTTGATCGAGAGATAATAAACCCTGCGATATGTTCTCAGAATACAATTGATAAGGTAAAAGTAATGATGGAGAATGTGGTGAAAAGAGGGACTGCAGATAACCTGTATAGTGAAAACTTTTCTATGGCTGGTAAAACAGGGACATGTCAGACAGAATACTGGAAGTCTTCAGGTAATTATATAGCTTCTTTTGCAGGGTATTTTCCGGCAGATAAGCCTAAATATAGCTGCATAGTGGTGATAACAAAACCTAGTGTTAGAAAAGGGTATTACGGTAATATAGTTGCTGGACCTGTTTTTAAAACAATTGCGCAAAAAATATATGCTAACAATCCTTTAATAGATCAGCTAGAGTTGCAACAGGCTATTCCAACACAAATGGTTGTTTCAACAGATTCTTATTTAAGTAAAGCTCATGCCCAAAATGAAGTTTCTTCCATGAAGATTCCTAGTTTGATAGGTATGGAAGCGATGGATGCCATTGCAATAGTAGAAAATTTAGGAGCTAATGTTATTCTAAAAGGTTCTGGAAAAGTAAAATCACAAAGTCTAAAAGCAGGTACTAAAATATCTCCATCAGATAAAGTAACTCTAACATTGATATGATGATTCTAAAAGACATATTATATAAAGTCGGTCTAGATATAGTTATTGGCTCAACAGATGTTCAGATCAATGATATACATTTTGATTCTAGAGCTGTAAAAGAGAATGATCTTTTTGTGGCTATTAAAGGAACAGCTGTAGATGGTCATGATTACATTGAAAAAGCAGTGTCACAAGGGGCTAAAGCTGTCGTTCTTGAGGTAATGCCAGATTATCAAGATGAAAATGTGACTTATATAAAAGTTGAGAACGCACATAAAGCGCTGGCTTTAATGGCTGCTAACTTTTATGAAAACCCATCTAGACAACTAAAGTTGGTAGGAGTTACTGGAACAAATGGTAAAACGACTACAACATCTTTATTATACCAGCTTTTTAAAAAGTCCGGTTTTAAGACAGGTTTAATTTCTACCGTAGAGATTTTAATTGATGAGAAAGTAGTTGCGACAAAGCATACAACTCCAGATCCTATGACCATTAATAAACATCTTGCAGCTATGGTTGCGATAGGTGTAGATTATTGTTTTATGGAGGTAAGTAGTCATGGAATAGCGCAAGAAAGAGTGACAGGCCTTGAGTTTGCAGGAGGAGTGTTTACTAACCTTACTCATGATCATTTAGATTACCACAGCACTTTTGCAGAATATCGAGATGTGAAGAAAAGATTCTTTGATCAGTTGCCTAAAGATGCATTTGCATTAACAAATCTAGACGATAAGAATGGAGCTGTGATGCTGCAAAATACAAAGGCTAAAAAGCTGGGGTATGCATTAAAGACATTTACAGACTATCGCGCTCAGATTATAGAAAATCAGTTCGGTGGTTTGTTGTTAAAGATCAATGAGCATGAAGTGTGGTCTAAAATGGTAGGTGAATTTAATGCCTATAATGTTTTGGCTATTTATGCTTGTGCTATAGAATTAGGACTAGAAGAGATAGAGGTGTTAGAAGTGATCTCCCAGTTAGAAGGTGTGTCAGGTAGGTTTCAATATTTTACTACGGTAGAGAATAGAATTACTGCCATTGTAGATTATGCCCATACACCAGACGCTCTCAAGAATGTATTAGAAACTATTAATTCTATACGTACTAGAAATGAGACTGTAATAACAGTAGTAGGTTGTGGTGGCGATCGTGATACATCAAAAAGGCCTAAAATGGCTCACATAGCTGCTGCTTTAAGTGACCAAGTTATTTTCACAAGTGATAATCCTCGTACAGAAGATCCACAATTGATTCTTGATGATATGGAAGCAGGAGTAGAGCCACAGGATTATAAAAAAACTATAACTATTCTAGATAGAAGTCAGGCTATTAAAGCGGCAGCAAAAATGGCAGATAAAAATGACATTATTCTAATAGCAGGAAAAGGTCACGAAACATACCAAGAGATAAATGGTGTACGATCTGATTTTGATGATCGTAAAATAATAGCCGATATCCTTAATAAACTCAACAAGTAACAAATGTTATATTATTTATTTAAATATTTTGAAGAAGAATTTAATATGCCAGGGGCATCACTTTTTGGGTTCATAACCTTTAGAGCTGCCATAGCATTTGTTCTTTCTTTAGCATTTTCTACCATTTATGGTAAGCGTATTATTACATTTTTACAAAGACAACAAGTGGGCGAGACTGTTCGTGATCTTGGACTAGAAGGTCAGGCGCAAAAGGCTGGTACGCCTACCATGGGTGGTATTATAATTATACTAGCGACTTTAATACCGGTATTTCTATTATGTCAACTAGATAACATTTATGTGGTTATGCTTATCATCACTACAGTATGGATGGGGCTAATAGGTTTTACAGACGATTATATTAAAATCTTTAAAAAAGATAAGGGTGGTCTTAAAGGTATATTTAAAGTAATAGGTCAGGTAGGTTTAGGTGCTATTATAGGTTCTATTATGTTTTTTCATGATGGGGTTACTATAAAAGAAGAAAAAGTAAACCCAAAGAACTCACAGGAATTAATTACTCAAAACTCACCTATCGAGTTTGAAGCTGCAAAAAAGTCTACAAAAACGACTATTCCTTTTGTAAGAGATAATGAGTTTGATTATGCGAGCTTAATCGATTGGATAGATCCTAGTCTTGCTAACTGGGCTTGGTTAGTTTTTATACCTATAGTAATCATAATAGTGACAGCAGTTTCTAACGGTGCAAATCTTACAGACGGTATAGATGGGCTTGCTGCAGGAACCAGTGCTATAGTTGTGATAACTCTGGCATTGTTTGCATGGATTTCAGGAAATATCGTTTTTTCAGATTATCTCAATGTTATGTATATACCTAACTCTGGTGAGATGGTAGTTTTTATTACCGCATTTGCTGGTGCTTTAGTTGGTTTTTTATGGTACAATACTTTCCCTGCGCAAGTATTTATGGGAGATACTGGTAGTTTAACTATAGGTGGAATCATTGCGGTACTGGCTATTGCTACTAGAAAAGAATTATTAATACCTATTCTTTGTGGGGTTTTCTTAATGGAAAATCTTTCTGTTATGATGCAAGTAAGTTGGTTTAAGTATACTAAAAAGAGACATGGAGAAGGCCGCCGTATATTCTTGATGTCACCTTTACACCATCATTATCAAAAACGTGGTATTCATGAAAGTAAAATAGTCGTGAGATTTTGGATCGTTGGTATTTTACTTGCGATCATAAGTGTGGTAACCCTTAAAATGCGATAATGAATCAATCGCAAAAACATATCGATAGAAAACGCCTGGTTATTCTAGGTGGTGGAATCAGTGGCATGGGAGCGGCAATGTTAGGGGCTCAAAAAGGCTACGATGTTTTTTTAAGTGATGGAGGTGATTTAGGTTCCGCTTTCGCGAAAGCGTTACAAAAACATTCTATTACCTATGAATCTGGAGGGCATTCTATGGATAAGATTCTTGATGCATCTCTAGTGGTAAAAAGTCCTGGGATACCAGATACCGCCGCGATGATTTTAAAGATTAAATCTGAAGGTATTGAAGTAATTTCTGAAATAGAATTTGCGTCTAGGTTTACTGAAGAAAATATTATTGCTGTGACAGGAGCAAATGGTAAGACTACCGTTACTAGTCTCATAGATCATATTTTAAATGTGGCGGAGTTAGATCATACTACCGGTGGGAATATCGGTAAGAGTTTTGCTCAGCAAGTATTTGAAGGTGAATCAGAGAATAGATTACTAGAAGTGAGTAGTTTTCAATTAGATGGAATAACCAGTTTTAAACCTCACATCGCGATTATTTTAAATATCACTCCAGATCATCTGGATAGGTATGATTACAAGTTTGAAAACTATGTCGCTAGTAAAATGCGTATTACGATGAATCAAGATGAGAACGATTACCTCATTTACAATATCGATGATATAGCAATTACAGACGCGATAGAAAAATTAGATATTAAAGCACAACTCATTCCTTTTTCAATGGAAAGAGAATTAAAAACAGGAGCGTGTTTGCTCGATAACAACATACATATTAACACCCATAACTCAGTATTTACTATGCCTACAGAAAAATTATCAATTAAAGGGAAGCACAACACTGCAAATGCAATGGCAGCTTCTACTGCGTCAAAACTTTTACAGATAAGAAAAGAGACTATTAGACAAAGTCTTACTTCATTTGAAGGAGTGGAGCACCGCCTGGAAAATGTGTTGAAAATCAATAAGGTTCAATACATCAATGATTCTAAGGCTACTAATGTAAATGCTACTTATTATGCGCTAGATACTATGGAGCAACCTACGGTATGGATAGTAGGAGGTGTTGATAAAGGAAACAATTATTCAGAACTTTATAGTCTGGTAAATCGTAATGTAAAAGCAATCGTATGTTTAGGAGAAGATAACTCTAAGATAGTAGAGGCTTTTGGCAATTGTGTAGAGCAAATGGTAGAGACTAGTAGTATGGAAGACGCAGTTAGAGTAGCTTATAAATTAGCTCAGGCTGGTGATAACGTATTATTGAGTCCTGCTTGTGCAAGTTTTGATCTTTTCAAAAACTATGAAGATCGTGGACGTCAGTTTAAAAATGCAGTAAGAGGATTATAAATTGAGGATTAAAAACTACATATCTGGAGATACCTTTTTGTGGGCGCTAGTAATCATATTGCTGGTGTTTTCTTTCCTGCCTGTATATAGCGCAAGTGCAAATCTTGCCTACATAGGTAAGGGAACAGGTAATACTACCAAATTTTTGGTAAAGCATTTTGGTCATGTAGTTATAGGTTTGGGGCTTTTGTACTCTGTACATAAAATCCCTTATAGATATTTTAGAGGATTGAGTGTATTGCTACTTCCGGTGGTGATAATTTTACTAGGTTACACTGCTATGCAAGGCACCGTTATGGGTGGTGCTAGCGCAAGTAGATGGATGACAGTTCCTGTTATAGGAATGAAATTTCAGACCAGTACGTTTGCCTTTGTAGTACTTATGGCATATGTGGCAAAATATCTAGCCTCAATTAAGGATAAAGTAGTAACGTTTAAAGAATCTATACTACCATTGTGGGTTCCTGTAGGGATTATTTTGATGCTTATCGTTCCTTTTAATCTGTCTACTGCTGTACTCATTTTTGCGATGATTTTATTGATTTGTTTTGTAGGTGGGTATCCTTTAAAGTATTTACTAGCGATGTTAGGTGTAGGGTTTGTAGCGCTTACTTTATTCGTTTTAACTGCTAAAGCTTTTCCTGGTGTATTCCCTAATCGTGTAGATACTTGGGTGTCGCGTATTGCTACATTCGGTGGTGAGGGAGATTCAGATTCTACATATCAAGTAGAGCGAGCAAAAACAGCTATCGCAAATGGTTATATAGTAGGAGTAGGTCCAGGTAAAAGTGTTACAAAGCATGTGTTACCGCAGTCTGCTAGTGATTTTATATTTGCTATTATCCTAGAAGAATTTGGAATTATAGGTGGTTTAATTATTCTGTCTTTGTACCTATTCTTCTTGTTTAGGCTTATAATAATATCAACAAAGGCTGCTTCTGTTTTTGGGCAGTTGCTGGTTATAGGCGTAGGATTCCCTATTGTTTTTCAGGCACTGACTAATATGGCTGTGGCGGTAAATTTAATACCGGTTACAGGACAGACGCTACCATTAATAAGTAGCGGTGGTACTTCTATTTTGATGACTTGTATGGCAGTTGGGATAGTGTTAAGTGTAAGCGCGCAAAGAGAAGAGGTGAAAGCCCGAGAGAAAATAAAAGAAGATGAAATGAACCCTTTAGACGTACTTAGTGAAGCCATTTAAAATAATCATATCAGGAGGAGGAACAGGTGGTCACATCTATCCAGCTATTTCTATTGCAAATGAATGCAGGAGAAGGTGGGCAGACTGTGAGATACTTTTTGTAGGAGCAAGCGATCGTATGGAGATGGAAAAAGTCCCTGCAGCTGGTTATGACATTAAGGGATTGTGGATAAGTGGTATTCAAAGAAGCTTGTCGCTCAAGAACCTTGCTTTTCCGCTTAAAGTAATAAAGAGTTTATATGATGCTGGTAAGATTATTAAATCTTTTCAACCAGATATTGCTATAGGTACTGGAGGATTTGCTAGCGGTCCTTTACTTTTCATGGCAAATAAAAAAGGGATCCCTACATTGATACAAGAGCAAAATTCTTATCCTGGAATTACTAATAAATTGCTGAGTAAGAAAGTAAATAAAATATGTGTCGCGAGTACAGGTCTGGAGCGATTTTTCCCAAAGGAAAAGATAGTTTTAACTGGTAACCCTGTACGTCAGGACTTACTTAACGTTGACTCTTTAAGAGCAGAAGCTTTATCGCATTATAATCTAGACGCAAGTAAAAAAACATTACTTGTTCTGGGTGGTAGTCTAGGAGCAAGAAGAGTAAATCAATTAATAGATAGTAATCTAGAGTTGTTTACAAAAGAAAATGTTCAAGTAATCTGGCAATGTGGTAAGTTTTATTATCAAGAATATAAAGAAAAGGCACAACCAGGAATTCAGGTACATGCATTTTTAAACAGAATGGACCTGGCATATGCCGCTGCAGATTTTATTATCTCGAGAGCAGGTGCAGGCTCTATTTCAGAATTATGTATAGTAGGTAAACCGGTAGTTTTTATTCCTTCACCTCACGTTGCTGAAGATCACCAAACCAAAAATGCACAAGCAATCACTGCTCAGGATGCTGCCTTAATGATTAAAGAAGTAGATCTAGATCAAAACTTTAAAACCTTATGGACCGGTTTATTATCAAATATAGAATTGCAGAAAAAACTTTCTGAAAATATAAAGAAACAAGCACTTCCAGATGCTACTAAAACTATAGTTAACGAGTTAGAGCAATTATTAAAATGAAAGAACTAGAACACATATCGCATTTTTATTTCATCGGTATCGGTGGGATAGGTATGAGTGCGCTTGCTCGTTACTTAAATGATCAAGGTAAGCACGTGGCTGGTTATGACCGCGTCGTGACAGCTCTTTCTAAAAAGTTGGAGGATGAAGGTATCTCCATTCATTATTCTGATAGTTTTGGTAAAATACCTGAAGAGTTTAAAAACATAGAAACGGCACAAGTAATTTATACACCAGCTGTTCCAGCAGATTTTGGAGAATTAGTTCGCTTTCGCGAAAGCGGAATTAACATCTTAAAACGTGCCCAATTATTAGGTCAGATTTCTAGAACCATGACCTGTCTTGCAATTGCAGGAACGCATGGTAAAACAACAACTAGTGCTATACTAGCGCACTTGCTTTATAAGAGTGACGTTAAGGTAACTGCCTTTTTAGGTGGGATTCTAGAAGGCTACGACACTAATTATTTGTGTTCTGGTACAGATGTTATGGTGGTAGAAGCAGACGAGTTTGATAGGTCTTTCATGCAGTTAGATCCGGATATCGCAGGAATAACATCAATGGATGCAGACCATCTTGATATTTATGGAGATGCTGCGACTTTTGAAAAGACTTTCCATGATTTTGCCGGTTTACTCGATGGTAAAACCTTGCTATTAAATGAAAAATTAGACCTTCAAGGTTTAAAAGTAGGATTAGATTCTGGTGATTATGAGGCTGTCGATGAGGTCATCATAGATGGTGCTTATCATTTTGATTTGATAACACCGCAAGGTAAAATAGATAAATGTCTTTTAAAATTACCAGGTAAACATAACTTGAGTAATGCTATACTAGCTATGGCTGTCGCATTAGAGCAAGGTGCAAATCCTGAAAAATTAAAATATGCACTCGCATCATTTCCAGGTGTGAAACGTAGATTTACTTACAGGGTTGATAATGAGCGTAGGGTTTTAATTGATGATTATGCACATCACCCTAAGGAGATAGATGCAGTTTATCAAGCGGTTACAGAAATGTATCCTGAGCAAGAAAAGCTAGTAGTTTTTCAGCCGCATTTGTTTTCTAGAACACGAGATTTTATAGATGAATTTGCATTATCGTTGAGTAAGTTTGATAAAGTAGCTCTTCTAGACATTTATCCAGCTAGAGAATTGCCTATAGAGGGTATAACGTCAGAGTTGCTATGCAGAAAGATTAATGCACTAGAGCAATCACCTGAGGTGGTTACCGTTGTAGAAAAAGACGATATAGAAGAGTTTATTAACGATATGGGCACGAGAATTGTTATTATGTTAGGTGCTGGAGATATAGGAGTGGAGATAAATAAATTAACTGAAAAGTGGTCCAATGCATAAAATAAAAAACATCATAAAATTGGTGTTGGTTATCGTGTTGGTAATCAGTCTTTACGCATTTGCGTCAAATAGATATGAAGCTAGAAAGCTTAAAGATGTAAGTATCACATTTACAGATTATAGTGATCCTTTGATATCTGAAAAGAACGTTAATAAATTGTTGATACAAAATAACGATTCTATAGAGAACTTGACGATAGAAAATCTAGATTTGAATAAGAGTGAATTACGACTTGTTCAAAACGCAATGATCAGAGATGCAGAGGTTTCCGTTTCTCTCGATGGATTGCTTAAAGCTGTTGTGCGCCCTAGAAAGCCTATTGCAAGGATTATGGGTACGCCAGATGCTTATCTAGATCAGGATAATTTAATGATGCCGTTATCAAAAGAACACACTGTTAATGTGCCTCTCGTTTACGGTTTTACTGAAAATGTGCAGGATAAAACATTTGAGCTGATCAATTTTATTAGAAATGACGAGTTATTAAAAGCATCTTTTACTCAAATCAAATTTGATAAAAGAGAAGAAGTAACACTTTCTGTAAGAGCTTTAGATTTTAAAGTGAAGCTGGGGAGAGTTGAAAAACTAGATCATAAGATGATCAATTACAAAGCGTTTCTAACAAAAATGCAAAAAGATAAACAACTAGGTGATATTAAAACAATAGACTTGAGATTTGATAATCAAGTAGTAGTAACAAAAAGGTAGGGAAATGGAACAACAAGAATATGCAGTAGGTCTGGATATAGGTACAACAAAGATTGTAGCTATGATAGGTCGCAAGAATGAATACGGCAAACTTGAGATTCTAGGTGTAGGTAAGTCAAAAAGTTTAGGAGTACACAGAGGTGTAGTGAATAACATCACACAAACTATAACATCTATACAGCAGGCGGTTAGTCAGGCCGAAGGTGTGAGTGGTATAAAAATAAATGATGTTACTGTAGGTATAGCAGGACAGCACATACGCAGCTTGCAACACAGTGATTATATCACACGTGGAGATAGCGAGACAGTAATTGATCAAGAGGATATTACAAAATTATGTAATCAGGTTTTAAAATTAGTCATGTTACCTGGTGAAGAGATTATACATGTTTTACCTCAAGAATATAAAATAGACGGGCAGTCAGACGTTAAAGAGCCTGTCGGGATGTACGGCGGTCGCTTAGAGGCAAATTTTCATGTTGTTGTAGGTCAGGTGGCTTCTATACGCAATATTTATCGTTGTGTTAAAAGTGCTAATTTAGGACTGAAAGCTATTACATTAGAACCTCTTGCTAGTGCAGACGCTGTATTGAGTCAAGAAGAAAAAGAAGCCGGTGTTGCGCTTATCGATATAGGTGGTGGTACTACAGATCTTGCTATTTTTAAAGATGGTATTATACGTCATACAGCTGTAATCCCTCAAGGAGGTAATATCATTACTCAAGATATTAAAGAAGGTTGTTCTATAATTGAAAAGCAGGCAGAATTGCTCAAAACTAAATTCGGTAGTGCGTGGCCTGGAGAGAATAAAGAAAATGAAATAGTTTCCATTCCTGGATTAAGAGGTCGCGAGCCTAAAGAAATTACACTTAAAAATTTAAGTAAGATTATTCATGCTCGTGTCATTGAAATTTTAGAAACAGTTTTTGTTGAGATAAAAAACTATGGTCATGAAGAGCCTAAAAAGCAATTGATAGCCGGCGTGGTTTTAACAGGTGGTGGTAGCCAGTTAAAGCATATCAAGCAACTGGCAGAGTATGTAACAGGAATGCCTAGTAGAATTGGATATCCTAACGAGCATCTTGCTGGTGGTAGTGATACAGAAAACACAAGTCCTTTATTTGCAACCGCAGTAGGATTAGTGATGAAAGGTCTAGATGCACAACAAGAAGAAGTGGTAGAGGAAGAAGAGGTGATTGAACCTGAAGTAGAAGAGGTTGTAGAAGAGGAAGAAGAGAAAGTAGTAGAAGAGGAGCAAGAAGAAAATACCACACCTCAAGAAAATAAAAGTAAAGGGATTTTTGATTCTTGGGCAACTAAGTTCAAAGAGTTCTTAGATAAAGCAGAATAACGATCTATTGATAGTTAATTTTGTAGATTGAAAAAGAAAGAAAAAGAAAAATACCGTGGTGTTAGAGCCACAAGCTTAAACCATAAAGTAGCAATATTATGAGTGAAGAATTTAACAGCATCGCGTTTGATTTGCCTAAAAACAAATCTAACGTAATCAAAGTCATCGGTGTAGGTGGTGGTGGTAGTAATGCTATCAAACACATGTACCAGCAGGGAATTAAAGGAGTGGATTTTGTAATCTGTAATACAGATTCTCAGGCACTAGATAATAGCCCTGTGCCTAATAAAATACAGCTAGGTGTTACCTTAACAGAAGGTCTAGGTGCTGGAGCAAATCCAGAGGTAGGAGAGCATGCAGCAAAAGAAAGTATAGAAGACGTTAGAGCATTATTAGATAGTAATACTAAGATGGTTTTCATCACAGCAGGAATGGGTGGTGGTACTGGTACAGGTGCTGCGCCAGTTATCGCTCAAATTGCTCGTGATATGGACATACTTACAGTAGGTATAGTTACAACACCGTTTCAGTTTGAAGGAAAAGTACGTAATGAACAAGCGCAAAAGGGAATTGAAAAATTCCGCAGTAGTGTAGATTCTCTAATAATTATCAATAACAATAAACTGAGAGATGTGTATGGAAACTTAGGTTTCAAAGCAGGATTCTCAAAAGCAGATGAGGTACTTGCTACTGCCTCTCGCGGTATTGCAGAGGTTATTACAAATCACTACACTCAAAACATTGATTTACGTGATGCAAAAACAGTACTCGCTAATAGTGGTACTGCTATCATGGGTAGTGCACAGTCTACTGGTTCTAACCGTGCTCAAGAAGGGATTCTTAAAGCATTAGATTCTCCACTTTTAAATGATAATAAAATATCTGGAGCAAAGAACGTGTTGCTGTTAATAGTTTCTGGTACAGAAGAGATTACTATTGATGAAATAGGTGAAGTAAACGAGCACATTCAAAATGAAGCTGGTGGTGTCGCAAACATTATTATGGGTGTAGGTGAAGATGAAGCTCTGGGAGACGCCATCTCTATTACGGTTATTGCTACTGGTTTTGATGTAGAACAGCAAAATGAGATCTCAAATACTGAGGCAAAAAGAATTATCCATACGCTAGAAGAAGAGCAACGTGCTACGGCTATCCTGGACGAGGCAAACAGCGATATTGTTGCAGGTGAGCTTATCATGGACCTTGAAGAAGAGGTGGTTGAGGATATCGCTTTCGCGGAAGCGGAACCAGAACCAATTCCTGTGCCAGCGGAGCCTGAAAAACCTTTAGTTATTGTTCATGAATTAGGTGAAGAAGAGCCAGAAGAAGCCGCTATTCCAGTTGTTGAAGAAAATGTTTTGATACCTACTACAGAGTTTATAAATAACTTAAATGTGGTTTATGAAGAAGTTTTAGATCAAACTCAAGACTTCGTGATCAAAGAAGTATCTGCAGAAAAAGTAGAGACCGAAGAACAGATGGTAATTAAGGAAGAAATTGAAGTAAAAGAGGAGGATGAAGATCAGTTCTTTTTAGACTTTGACATGCCATTATCTGCTCAATTAAAAGAAGAAGAGCAAACGCCACCAGCAAAGAAGTATCATCAATTAGAAGATATTGAAGTTAACGAGCCGATTAATGTTGTCCCTGTTAATGATGATACTAAAGAAGGTGTTACAGTTTATTCTCTAGAAGATTATGCTGAAGAAGAAGAGCGTTTAAATAATGCAAAGCCACAACATAGAATTGAAGAGAAGGAAGTGGTTGTAGAGCCAGAACCTGAGATTAAAATCGTTTCTAAAACTGCCCCTGTAACACCGCAAGAATCTAAAACTGAAATACTAGATAAAGATGTAGATCCTACAGATTTACCGCTTAATGAGGTTTTAGTGCAAAGAGCAGAAGAACGTAAACGTAAAATGCATGCTTATAATTATAAATTTAAAAACTCTCATAGATTAGATGAGATAGAAAAGCAGCCAGCATATTTGAGACAAGGTGTTGAATTGGATAAATTACCTAAAGAAGGAGAAAGGTCTAGAACCACTCTTTCTACAGATGAGAATAATGAAATCCAGTTCAGATCTAACAATAATTCTTTTCTACATGATAATGTAGACTAGAAGCATTTTCCCCTAAATGCACATAGCCCAAATACTGTAATGGTATTTGGGTTTTTTTATGCAATTCAAATTCGTATTTTTGAAAGGTATTAAGAGCTATATAAAACATAATCGTTGTGACGGATTAAATGTACAGCGGTGAATAGATAATAAAATTATGAGTTTAGAAAAAGATATAATGGCAGCTATGAAAGAAGCCATGAAAGCAAAAGATCAAGTTGCACTGGCGTCTTTAAGAGCGGTAAAAAGCGAGTTGTTATTATCAAAAACATCTGGAGGTGGAGAATTAACCGAGGAAGATGAAATCAAAATTGTCCAAAAACTAGTTAAGCAACGCAAGGATAGCGCTCGTATATTTTCTGAACAAAATAGAGAAGATCTTTCTGAGCCAGAACTAGCTCAAGCGGCTGTATTAGAAAAATTCTTGCCAGAGCAATTAAGTGAAGAAGATGTTGCTGCCATAGTCAAGGAAATTATTTCTAAGACTGGAGCAACTGGTATGAAAGATATGGGTAAAGTAATGGGCATGGCAAACAAAGAACTTGCTGGTAAAGCAGATGGTAGAACTATAAGTACTGTAGTAAAAGCACAGCTTACATAACCTATTTAAAATTATTTTGTAAAAAAGGCTGCAATCTCTCGCAGCCTTTTTTTTTTGTGTAAATTTCTGTAATTGCTTGTATTAATAGGTGATTAAGACGCATTATTGATAGAGAAAATTATACTCATTAGGTACAGGATTGTATAATTATTGCACAAATCTATTGATATGCCTTAAGTTTGTGCCTCAACTAAAAGAAATTATGTCACAAAAAGTAGTAACTCTAGGTGAGGTTTTGATGAGATTAACCGTGCCTAATAATAAAAGATTATTTCAAACTGTCAATTTTGATGTGACCTTTGGTGGTTCAGAGGCTAACGTAGGTGTTTCTCTTGCTCATTTTGGATTAAAAGCTACACACATAACCGCTTTACCTCATAATGATTTAGGAGAGCGCGTTTCTCGTTTTCTAAAATTAAATGGTGTAAGTAATAAAGGAGTGGTCCGTAAAGAAGGACGTTTAGGTATCTATTATTTAGAATCTGGCGCAATGCAAAGACCTTCTAGGATAGTTTATGACCGTTTTGACACCACTTTTGGAGATCTAGATGAGTCAGAAGTAAATTGGGATGTAGTTTTTAAAGGTGCTGACTGGTTTCATTACAGTGGTATTACACCAGCTATTTCTCAAAAAGCTGCAGATGTTACTCTACGCGCTTTAAAAGAAGCTCGTAAAAGAGGTATAACGACTAGTGGGGATATCAACTATCGAAGAAATTTATGGCAATATGGTAAGCAGCCGCTAGATGTAATGCCTGGTCTTGTAGAACTTACAGATGTGGTAGTAGGTGGACGTGTAGATCTAGAAAACTGTTTAGGTATAGTTAATGAAGACTGGGAGACTAATTGTAAAATGGTACAGGAAAAATATCCTCACATAAAGGCTTTTTCTAAAACTATACGTAATGCAATGTCTGCTTCTAGAAATGAACTGACAGCAGTAATGTATAAAGACGGTAAGATGTATACATCTAAGACCTATGAAATGAAAAACATTGTAGACCGTATAGGTGGTGGAGATGCGTTCATGGCAGGCTTAATTTATGGATTACTAAATTTAGAAGAGCAACAAACTGTAGAGTTTGCAATAGCAGCCTCTGTTTTAAAACACAGTACAATAGGTGATGTGAACTTGAGCAGTAAAGAAGAAGTAGAAGAACTAGTTAGTGGTAATAGTGTAGGAAGACTTTTAAGATAATGGATACTAAAAATTTTATAAAACTTACAGAAGATCATAAAATAGTGCCTGTTTTTTTTAATGAAAACAGTGACGTTGTGATCAAAACGATACAAGCCTCTTATAATGGAGGAGTTAGGATTTTTGAATTTGTAAATCGTGGTACAAATGGTTTAGAAACTTTTAAAAAGGTTTCTAAGCATTTTTCTGATTTAACCGATTTAATTCTAGGTGTGGGAACTATTTATGATTCTCAAACAGCTCAAACTTTTATCGAGAGTGGAGCGCAATTTATTGTTTCGCCTGGCCTTGTTATTGAACTGGGTGAGTATTGTAAGGAAAGTAATATTGCTTACATTCCTGGAGTTGCTACTATTACAGAAACGATCACTGCTATGCACTTAGGTTGTGAGATGATTAAGATATTTCCAGCAAATGTTATTGGTTCCGCTTTCGCGAAAGCGGTAAAATCAGTTATGCCTCACTTAGCAATTATGCCTACAGGAGGTGTAGAGCCTACCAGCGACTCTATGGGAGAATGGTTTAATGCAGGAGTAAATTGTGTAGGAATGGGAAGTCAGCTTTTTGATAAAAAGAAAATAAGCAGTGGCGACTTTGAAGGATTAGAGAAAGATATATCAATCGCGGTAGAAGTTGCGAAAACGATAAATATGTAGCCTTTTATTGACATATGTTCATCTAAAAATGCAAATATTACTAAATCTAAAAATTTTTGGCTTAGAATATTTGCATATCTCTAACTATTCACTTTAATTTGGGCAACCAGATTGGTAAACCAATTTTTGAATGCTAGAACACGGTCTACAACTTGTAAATTTAATAACTGATAACGATAACGATGTAGATCGCGACGTTGAGGTTATGAATAAAATAAAAGCACTAATTGAAAAACATCAATTAGAGGTTGGAGATAAGTTACCCTCAGAACGAAAGCTTTCTGAAAAGCTTAGTGTATCACGTAATCAGATACGTGCAGCGATTCAAAAATTAGAGTTTTATGGTATTATTAAAACAATGCCTCAAAGTGGTTCTGTAATTACAGGTATAGGAATGCCATCTATCAATAGTATGATGACAGATATTCTAGACCTAGAGTTACCAGATTTTAGATCTTTAGTAGAAACGAGAGTCATTATAGAGACGCAAGCTATAAAACTAGCAGCTGTTAGACGTAGTGAAGAGTCTTTAAAAGAATTAGAAGAAGCTCAATTAGATTTTCAAGAGAAAATACTTAATGGAGAACCTTCTGTAATTGAAGATTTGAAATTTCATCTTGCTATAGTTAAATGTAGTGAGAATACAGTAATATATGGCCTTATGAAAATTATTGTTCCAGGTATTATCGGTCACTTTAATAAGGAGCATATATGTGATAGATCTGAGGCTGTGAAATTGAATAAAGAACACAATGCTATTTTAAAAGGGATAAAAGATAAAAATCCAGAAGAAGCTTTAAAAGCAATGGAGATTCATTTTACCGCCTTGAGAGAATACATTAAAAAATAAAAAAGCACGAGCTGCCACTCATGCTTTTTATGAAAATTAAAATAATCAACAAAAAGAGTAAGACTCTTTAATAGCGAAATTAACAATTTAGGCGCATTTTTTATAAGAATGTGATGCTTATTTTGATGATTTTAAGTTAAAGTGTCTTAACAAATATTTTAAAAATGAATATGAGAAAGATACTTTTTATTTTCTGCTTACTTTGTTTACCCACTATATCGATTGCGCAAAGTGGTAAGGAAGTCACTGGTACTGTGACATCTGGAGCAGATTTAGAGTCTATTTTAGGCGCTACTGTCCAAATTTTAAATACCAATAGAGCTGCTGTTACAGATTTAGATGGGAAATTTAAAATTATGGCAAGTCCAGAAGATGTTCTGGTTATTAGTTCTTTGGGTTTTAAGACTCAAAACATTATTGTAGGTGATAAAACTACATTTGAAATCATCATGCAAGAAGATGAAGAAACTTTAGATGAAGTAATAGTAGTCGCTTACGGTAAGTCTTCCAGAAGTAACCTTACTAACTCTGTAAGTCAGCTTAAAAATGAAAACCTTGATGAATTAACTTACTCAGGTGTAGGTGACGCTTTAAAAGGTAAGTTGGCAGGGGTGCAAATTAAGAACACATCAGGTCAAGTAGGTGATGCCCCAGAGATTAGTATTCGTGGTTTATCTTCTATTACTGCTAGTGGTACACCTTTAATAGTGGTAGATGGTTTTCCTATCGCAGATGCGTTAGAGTTTATCAATCCTAGTTCTATTAAATCTATTGAGGTTCTTAAAGACGCTAGTTCTGCTGCTCTTTATGGTTCTCGTGGTGCTAACGGTGTTATTTTAGTTACTACTAAAGATGGAGACGGTGAGCCTAAGTTTAGTTTCAAAGCATTTACAGGTGTAAAATCTGTTTTAAGATTGCCTGAGATTTTAAATACTACTGAGTTTACTGAGTTAACAAGAAATGAAAGACAAATAGCAGAAAATGCAACTGCATTGAGTGAAGGTCGTGATCCAGCTTCAATTGGTTTTTCTAATTTAGAACTTGCTCGTCGTATCATTGCTCAAGGAACAAGTGGGAGTACAGATGGTACAGACTGGTTAGAAGAGGCTAAGGCAGATGATGTGACTATACAGAATTATCAATTTGATGTAGGTGGTGGTAGTCGTTTAACTAAATACTATTTCTCTGGTCAGTATATACAGGATGAAGGATTAGTAAAAGGTATGGATTATAAAGCGTTGAACCTTCAGGCACGTTTTAATACTAAATTAAACGACAAGGTGAAGTTAGGTGTTAACTTTAGACCTTCTTATTCTAGACAGCAACGTACTGCATTAGATTTCTCAAATTTTTCTAGAAATTATAATTTCTTTGCTCCTTATCACAATGAGTTCAGTAGTAATTTAACAGGACAGCCTGTAGGTAGTTATGCACACCCTAGACATTTTACAAACTTAGATTTAAGTTATGTAGATGACGAAGGTCAACAACAAGACTTTACACAGTCTAGTATTTGGGGTTCTAGTAATAACAATCCATTATCTAGATTATTAGAAGATAAAAGAGTACGTTATGAATACCGTTTTGTAGCAGATGGTAAGCTAGATTGGAAAATTGCAAAGAATTTTAATTATCAAGGTAGAGTAGGTGCTTATTTCAGATTAAGAGTTGATGAGCGTTTTAGAACATCTGAAGGTAATAGTAATGGGCAGTCTTTTGGTGAAGATGTGAATAGCATAAGAAACCGTGTAGTAACTGAGCATACATTTGATTATAACTACAAAACTGGTGATCATAATTTTGACTTTTTAGCAGGTGGTACTTATGAGTATACTTTCTTAAAAACTTCAAGCATTTTGGGTAACAATTTCCCAACAGACTTTATTGAGACAATTAATGCAGCTACTATTATTGATGCAAATGATACATTTACTCTTAAAGAAGAGATAGGTTTACTTTCTGGTCTTGCTCGTGTAAACTATAATTATGATAACAAATATTTGATTTCTGTTGCTGCTAGAGCAGATGGTAGTTCTTTATTTGGTCCTGAGAATAGATATGGTTTCTTCCCTTCAGCTAGTGCGGGATGGAATATTCATAATGAAGATTTTTTCAATGAAAAAGTTCCTTTCTTCAATCAATTAAAAATGAGAGCTAGTTATGGTGTTGTAGGTAATAATAATATTGACAACTATTCATTTACTAACTTATTATTCCCATCAAACTATTCATTAGGTGATGGACCTGGAGCGATTGTTTCTGGTCTTGCAGAGAGTGGAAATACTCTTGCAAACAGAAGTATCAGTTGGGAGCAAACAGATTCTTACGATTTAGGTATCGATGCAGCTATCTTAGATAAAAGGGTAAGATTTACTGCAGATTATTATTATTCGATCACAAAAGATCTATTGCTTAATCAAAATGTTTCTTTTGCTACTGGTCATGATAATTTCATAAATAATGTTGGTAAAATTCAAAATCAAGGTATTGAATTTGCAGTTTCTACTGATTTTGATTTTGGTGATCTTAACTGGGTATTCTCAGGTAACATAAGTTCTAATAGTAATAAATTAATATCTCTAGGTGGAGAAGAGCAATTTATTAATAACGGAGAAAGAGAAGATCAATACATTTCTAGAGTAGGTGAAGAAGCTATTCAGTTTTATGGATATCAATCTATAGGTGTATGGCAAAGTCAAGCAGAAATTGATGCAAATCCTAGTTCTGCAGAAGACGCGCCAGGAGGAATAAGAGTAGCTGATATTAACGAAGATGGTGTTATAACAACAGCAGATAGAACTACTTTAGGTAGTCCTTTCCCTGACTTTACTTGGGGTGTGTCTAACACGTTTAAGTATAAAGGATTTGACTTATACTTCTTGTTACAAGGTAGCCATGGTGCTGAAGTGTTTTATGGTGATGGATTCTATATTGAAACTAGAGCATTACATGCAGACTTCTTAGAAGATCGTTGGGTACATGCAGACGTACCAGCTAGTCAGCCTACTGGTCGTGTAGGTCGTGAGTGGACAGCAACAGATCAGTTAATTCAAGATGCTAGTTATGTAGCATTAAGAGAAGCTGTTTTAGGTTACACTTTTACAGATAAAGTAACAGAGTCTATGGGTATTGAATCTTTTAGAATCTTTGCTTCGGCACAAAACTTATTTTACATTTTTGCCGATGATTATTATGGTAATAATCCTGAAGAAGTACGTACGTCAGGACAGTATGCTTCACCTTTAGTTTCTGGATACCAGAGAGGTGCTGACCCATTAAGCAGACAGTTTGCAGTAGGAATTGATATTACATTTTAAAAAGTAGCAGGATGAAGACATATATTTATAAAATAGCCGCCTTAATAGTAATTGCAACTGCATTACACTCATGTGAGGACGCCATAGATTTAGAACCTATATCAGACATCGGTGCTGATGGTTTTTATGCCAATGCAGATCAGGTAAATCTTGGTATAATAGGAGCTTATAACTCTTTACAAGAAAAACAATTTGATGAATGGGTGGTTACAGAATTGCGTAGTGATAATACTCAATTAAGTTTTGATAATTCACAAAATGCAAACGTACCTTACCGTCAGTTAGACCAGTTCGTTTCTAACCCATTAAATGAATTTACTTCTAGCTACTGGAGAGCATCTTATAAAACTATAGGTTTAAGTAATCACGTAATTGAAGCGATAGATGTAGTAGAAGATGCAACTCTTGCAGCACAGTATGAAGGCGAGGCAAGATTTTTAAGAGGTCACTCTTTATTTAATTTAGTTAGATTATACGGTGGTGTATTTATAGTTACAGAAACAGTTGATGCTTCTCAGGCTAGAAACCTAGAGCGTAAAAGTATTGAAGAGGCTTATACAGTTATTATAGAAGACCTAGAATTTGCTTATAACAATTTACCGGACAGTTATGGTTCTGATCAAGCAGGTAGAGCAACCAAATGGGCTGCAGGTTTAGAATTAGGTAAAGCATTACTAACATTAGGGACTAGTGATAGTAAAGTAAGAGCAGAGATTGTTTTACGTGATGTAGTTTCCTCTAGTGGTGGACGTCTGTTAGATAATTATGAAGATGTATTTGATACCAATAATGAAATGAATGACGAGATATTCTTTGCAGTTCGTTATCAATCAGGCCTAGTAGGTTTAGGTGCTCCATTTGCAAATTTATTCTCACCTAGAGCGAGTGAAAATTCTGTAGTATTCGGTGGTGGAGATGAGTTTAACGTTCCTACAGAAGGTATGGAATCTCTTTATGCTGCAAATGATCCTAGAGCTGGTGTTAACTTTTCAACTTCATGGGTTGATAATGTTGGTAATACAAATTTTGAACGTTTCATCAGTAAATATAATTCTGATTTTGGTAATGTAGATGACGCTCCTAACGACTGGGTTATCAGCCGCTATGCAGATGCTGTTTTACTTCTTGCTGAAACAATCAATGAAAATTCAGGTCCAACTACAGAAGCTGTAGATTTATTAAACCTTGTGAAAAATAGAGCAAACCAACCAGACGCAGTTGCAACAGATGTGGATACTTTCTTTGAATTTAAGTTAGCGCTAGAAGAGGAAAGACGTAAAGAATTTGCATTTGAAAATCACAGATGGTTTGATTTAGTTCGTAATAATAGAGCTGTTACAGTAATGAATAATCACTTTGCAACAGATTTTCAATACAATGATCCAGACGCACCATTTTTCAATACTGCGCCTATTCAACAGTTTCAGACTTTGCTTCCTATTCCTCAGTATGAGATCGATTTAAATCCGTCAGTTGCACAAAACGTAGGTTATTAATGAAGATTAGAGTTAACATAATCATATGGTTTGTTTTGTGTTTCGCTTTCGCGAAAGCGCAAAATATACCAGTAGATAATTCTCAATCTCTTAATGCAGCTATTAAAAAAGCTGTGCCAGGTGATACTATTATCATGGCAGATCAAGAATGGCGTGATATAGACATTAAATTTAAATCTAATGGTACTGCTGATAAACCAGTTGTTCTTAGAGCCCAAACACCTGGTAAAGTAAAATTAACAGGTAGCTCTTCATTGAGAATAGGAGGAGATTATCTAGAGGTTCATGGATTATGGTTTGATGGTGGAGATACCGGAAAAAATAATGTCATCAGATTTGAGGCAGACTCAGATACGCCTGCGAGATATAGTAGACTGACTAATTGTGCCATAATAGGTGTAGGACCAGAGCAAAGAGATATTACTTCTTATTATGTAGCATTACATGGTAAGAATAATAGAGTAGATCATTGTGCTTTTTTAGGTAAAACTAATAAGGGACCTACGGTAGCTGTTAGACTTAAAAATGGTGCCGATAATCAACATAGGATTGACCATAATTATTTTGGTGAACGCATACCGTTAGGGTTTAATGGTGGCGAGACTATACGTATAGGTACTTCTACTTACTCGATGGAATCTTCTCGTACTATAGTAGAGAATAATTTTTTTGAAAAGTGTAATGGTGAAATAGAAATTATCTCTATTAAATCTGGGAATAACATTGTACGTAACAATTTAATTCTAGGAAGTGAAGGGACTATTACTCTACGTCATGGTAATAATAATTTAATTGATGGTAACGTCATTATAGGTAACAATGTACCTAAGTCTGGTGGTATCAGAATGATTAATAAAGGTAATATCGTTCAGAATAACATCTTAATAGGAATAAAAGGAAAGGAATATCGAGCACCTTTAGTTATCATGAATGGAATTCCTAATACTGAGTTGAATGGCTACCATCAGGTTGAAAACGGTATTATTCAAAACAATACTATCATTAACTCTGCACCAGTTGCACTAGCAATTAATTCCAGAAAAGGAGCTGATGCCGCACCACTGAATACTAAGTTTTTAAATAATCTTTTTTATAGTGATGATAGATCGTTAGTTGCAGCTGCCTTTGGAGATGTAACTGGTATTCATATGGACGGTAATGTCGCAAGTACGTTTGTTATTCAGGATTTTAAAGGAATAAAGACGATAGATTTTAAGATGACTGCGGTTAATGGTATTGCTGTGCCGTCTAGAGAATTTGATTCATTACTTGTAGGAGTAAAAACGAAACCTAAAGTACGTGTTGACGCTACAGGAACTCTTAGATCTAATCTGAGAGCTGGTGCAGTTGTACCAGGTAACTTTAAGCCACCATTGGCCTTAGTGTCTGAAGCAGGTGTAAGTTTTATCAGTATAGCAGAGATGAGAGCTATTGCTGAGAAGGTGTCTGAAGTGGTTGTTAAAGTCGCTCCAGGAGAACGTACGCTAGAAAAAGCAATTAAAAATACGATAGGTCCCACTACAATTATTCTTGAAGAAGGTATTTACTCTCTTTCTAAAGGGAATAAAATAGCCAATGAAATTACTATTAAAGGTGCAGGGATAGATAAAACATTTATTAAGATAGCTGAAAATGTAGAGAAAACACCTCAATATATTTTTAGAATGGATGGTTCAAAGTCTTTGACTGTTCAAGATGTTAGTATCGACGGTGCTAATGAAGGAAACGATGCTGTGAAGTATGCGTTTACTTCTCCTAATAATGCTACTACTCAAATTTATAACCTTTTTGTTCACAATGTAAGGTTGGATAATTTTAATAATTCTGATGGAGGCGCTGTCTATAAAGCTTATAAAGGTACTAAGGCAGATACAATCTCTTTTTCAAATACACATATTAAGAACGCTTTTAGAGGTCTGAATCTTTCTTATGAAAAAAGTTCTGACGGTAAGTATAATGCAGAAAATATAATGATTTTCAACAGTTCGTTTACAGATATAGAAGAGTTTGCAATTAACTATTCTAGAAAAGGTAAAGAATTGGGGACTACTGGTGGAAACCTTTTAATAGATCATTGTGTCTTTTATAGAGTAGATGATTCTGAAAAAGGTAGAATTATAAAAGTCCAAGGAATAGAAAATGTTAGCATTAAAAATTCAATCATTGATAATTCTAGAAATACTGAAAGTATCATTCAGTTAAAAGGTGCTAATCAAAAAATTGAAAATTGTGTTATTTATAATAGCGGTAAAGTGAAAATCACGGGAGGCGCTTCAGATAATAATATATTAAGAACTAACCCTAAGTGGGATAGTTTAGAGTCTTTCTCATTAAAAAGTAATTCTGAGCTTTTAAATGCAGGAACAGATCAAAAGAATATCGGATTAATTAAATAGGAAATTAAAAATTCAAATCATGAAAAACATATACAAATTACTTGTTGTTTTGACCATATTTGCTGGAGTGTTTATCGCTTGTGATGCAGATGTTGAGATAGACCAAACAGTAGAGGAGATCCAGTCGGCACAGCCTACCATTACTTCTTTTTCACCTGGTACAGCTGCAGTAAACTCTATTGTTACAGTAGAAGGTACATTTTTGAACTTTGCTACAGAAGCTTATATCAATGATGTTGAAGCAGTTATTACATCTAGAATTACAGGTGAAACATTACAAATTCAAGTACCTAATAATGCAACGAGTGGAGTGATTAAGATCGTAACAGAGCAAGGGAAAGAAGCTGAAAGCGCAGACGGTCTAACAGTTACTTATCCTGTTCCTGCAGTGACTAATACTTTACCTGCGGCAGGCGATGTGAATTCTGTTATTAATTTAACTGGTACTGATCTAGCTGGTGTAACAGAAGTTTCTTTTGGAGGTACTCCAGCAGTTATTGAATTTCAAGAAGATCAAGCTTTAGTAATTCGTGTTCCTAATAACGTAGGATTTGTGGATGTAGCTATTAACTATTTATCTTCTACCGGCCCTGAATCTACAATTATAGCAACAGGTTTTGAAGTAATTCTTCCACAGCCTACAATAGGAGGTTTTCCATCTGTGTTAACTCGTGATAATGAAGTAATCGTTACAGGTCAAGATATGAACCTTATTACTGATGGTAATGTTAATGGTACTAATGTTGTTTTTACAACACAAACACCTACAGAAGTAAGATTTAATGTGCCTACTTCAATCGTTACTGGATATGTAGACGTTAATCTTAACTTTCAAGGAGGTGGTACTATATCGCAAACAGGTTTACCATATATTAACGGTCAGTTTGAGCAATTATATGAATTTGATTCAGATTCTGCATCTGTTTTTGCAATTGATGCTTCTAAAGATCCACTAGCAGTAGTAACAGTTAATGGTAATGTGCCACAACCTCCATTTCCTGGTAACAATTATTATGCACTAGAGATGAACACATCTACTAGTTCTACAGTAGGTAGAGCAAAAATTCATGATACTACGACTAGCGCAACATTCAATAATATTCTAGACGCTGGTAACTACGGTGATAATCCAGTACTACACTTCTGGATGAATACTGAAGATACTGAGATGGCATTTAAAATATACCTTGGTGGTACAGGTTCTGCTAATAGACGTAGTCTTCAAGGAGCTGAGGCAAATACTGGTAATAACTGGAAACTTCACGCCGTAAGACTTAATGGATTTATTCCAAATCAGTCTAGTGTAGCTAATGTTTTTGAATTAAGAATTACACCAGGTAGTAGTAGTGCAGCAGTACCAGCTTATTTCAATTTTGATTGGTTGATTGTTACTGATAGAGTACTTACTGAATTTGGTGCAGTAGATGTAACTGATGACTTTAGACCAGCAGGATAGACTTAGCTCTATTGTAAAAAGAAAATATTTTTTAAATCAAAATATATAGTAAAAGCGGTATTGTTTAAAATGCCGCTTTAAGTAAAAAAAAGATTATTACTCTATACAGTTCATGCTGTAGAAGCTATACTATTTTGGTGTCATTTTAATTTAATCCATATTTATTTATGAAAACAAAATTACCTTTAATAGCTATGCTTTTTGGAATGTTTGCTTTTGCGCAACTTCCAGGAGATATCATTGTTTCAGAGATCATGATCGATCCTAACGGTGATGAGAGAGTAAGAGAATGGTTTGAAGTTTACAACACAACTTCTACTGCCATTGACATGAATGGATGGACCATTTTAGATAAATCTAGTAACGGTAGAGCTCACGTTATCACTTCTGCTACACCAGTGATGGTTCCAGCGGGAGAGTATGCTGTATTAGCAAATAGTACAGATGTATTATTAAATGGCGGTATGACTGCTGCCACAAATAATATTATATATGTATACAGTTACAATAGCCCAGTAGGTGGACCAGCAACTCCAGGTGTAGGAACAGACTGGCCTACATGGAACAATGAAACAACGTATTCTGGTGGATCTACAAATGACGATGGTATCGGACTAGAAACAGCGTCAGGAGTTTTGATAGATGAAATTCTTTACGGTTTTGGCTATGCAGGTCTTAATGCATGGCCAGCACAAGGTGCTCCACAGTTTACAAGTTACCAGTTAGATGCCTCTACACTAGATAGTGCTTCTAATGATGTTGCTGCAAACTGGTTAGAAAGCACTGCTTCTTATGGTACAGATGGAGCTGTAGGGACTCCAGGATTAGCAAATTTCTCTGCAGGTGGTACAGCAGCTATTAATGCTGGAGATATTGTTATTACAGAAATGATGATAGACCCAGACGGTACTGAAGCAAACACGGAATGGTTTGAAGTTTATAATACTACGTCTAATCCTATTGACATGATGGGATGGACTATAGGTGATGAATCTTCTAGTAGCCGTATTCATGAAATTACTACTTCAGTAATAGTAGCGCCAGGTTCATATGCTGTATTCTCACCTACTTCTGATGCGACACTTAATGATGGGATTACAAACGTGGCTTATGCATATGGTTTTGACTCACCAGTAGGTGGTCCAGTAAATTTAATGGGTACTAGTTTCCCTAGATTCAATAATGAATCTTCTTTTAACGATTCAGATCAAACAGATAATGAAACTGATGGTATCATACTTACCTCTGACACTGGTCTTGTAATTGACGAGGCGCTTTATGATTATGGTTATGGTACTGCGCCTATAGGCTGGCCAGCTCAAGGTACTTCTGGAGGTGCTAGTTGGGAATCAAATACATTTGATAATGTAGCAAACGATATGTCTTCAGCATGGGATAGAGCTACTGCTACTTATGGTAGTAGAAGTACTTTGCAACAAGGTACTCCTGGTGTAAGAAATACATTAAGTGTGTCTACTGCTACTTTAGGAACTATTAAATTATACCCTAACCCTTCTCAAGATTTTATTTCTATTACTATGGATAATGGTCAGTGGGATACTTTGCAAGTTTATAATGTAACTGGTCAGGTTGTAATGAATGTTACTAACTATACAGAAAGAGTAAACGTTACTTCTTTAAATACAGGTACATATTTTGTAAAAGTTAATGCAACGCAAGGATCTGAAACTATACAGTTTCTAGTTAAATAAAGTTCACTTAAATAGTGATGTTAATCACAGCCTTATCTTTACTTTTTAAGTAGGATAAGGCTGTTTTTATTTAAGATTACTAGATATGTCTTAATGATGTTTTAAATTTCAATGGCTAGTGGTAGAATATATTAGTAATTCATGAGATTTGAAACTAATAATAGCAATTTAAGATACAATGGTAATAACTTTTATACGATGTGATACTATTGAAATATAAACATTCGATATTTGTTAAGTGCCGAGTAATTGAAGGTGTAGGTTCAGAAAGTTATTTAAAACTTTCGGATCTAATTATTCTAGGAAGAAGTAGTTTGAAGGTTACGCTTTCGCGAAAGCGAGATACCCACAAAATCCATATCTATAATTATTACTGGTTTATGTAGTGAGATGAAACGATGTTTTACATACTAACAATGGTTTTGTATAGGGCTCAATATGCTCAACAGCTATGATCGGTTATGGAATGAGAAAGTGAAATGGAATGTTTAATTATAACAAGTTTAAAATTATTAACATGAGGATTTATATTATACTAGTACTATTAATGTCAAGTTTATCTGGAGTGTGTCAATCACAGAAAGAAGATCTTATTAGAATTCTAGTCGCTCCGGTAAGTGATAGTTATGAATATGAAGTAGGTGAAAGAGCAGACTTTGAGATCTCTATTTTTAAATATGGTAAATTAGTAAAGAATGCAAAGGTTCAATATACCATTGCTGAAGAACAAATGTTACCTACTATTAATTCTACCATTACACTTAAAACAGGTCATGGTACTATAGAGGGAATTAAGATGGATCAACCAGGTTTTTTAAGGTTAACGGTAAATTATAAAGAGAATGGCAAGACTTTTTCTAATACTGCCACAGCAGGAATAGATGTGGATAATATCAAGACCTTTACTCAAATGCCAGCAGATTTTGATTCTTTTTGGAAAAAAGCGATAAGACAAGCTCGTAAAATAGAACTGAATCCCCAGTATACAAGACTTCCAGAGCAGGATACAGATAAGAACCTTGCTTATCATATAAGATTTAATCACGGTAAGAAGTCTTACATATATGGAATTTTAATGATGCCTAAAAAAGAAGGGATTTATCCAGCTGTGTTAACTGTTCCAGGTGCAGGTGTGCGTTCTTATAAAGGCACTAATAAGAGTGATGACGTTATTTCTTTACAAATAGGTATTCATGGTATACCAGTAAACTTATATGGCAGCGATGTTTATGATAACCTTGATAAAGGAGCTTTATATAAATATTACTGGAATAGAATGGACGACCGTGATGCGTATTATTACAAGCGTGTGTACACTGCTTGTATTAGAGCGATAGATTTTATTCATACGATTGATAAATTTGATGGTGATAACCTAGCAGTAATGGGTGGATCTCAAGGTGGAGCGCTTACTATAATGACAGCTGCTCTAGATGATAGGGTAGATGCTATTGCGGCATTTTATCCGGCTCTAGCAGATCTAGATGGTTTTAATAATGGGCGCGCAGGTGGCTGGCCTAGAATTTTTGAAAGAGGATTTGATTTTACAGAAGAAAAAAGAGCAGTAGCTAGATATTATGACATCGTGAATTTTGCTAGAAATCTTAAAACGCCAGGTTATTATGCTTATGGTTATAATGACAATATAGTTCCGGCCAGCTCTGTTACCGCTATGTTACAGGAGATAAAAGCAAAGAAAACCATAGAGATCGCATATGATGCTGCCCACTGGATGTACCCAGAAGTACAACAACAAGGTAAAAAATGGTTGTTCAAAAAAATTAAAGTGTCTGGATATTAATCCTCAACCTATATTAGATAATTTGATTTTGATAACACAGGGATTTCTGTGTTTATCTTAAGAGTGGTATGTATTCTATGATATTAATCGCTATACCTGTCTTTTTAACACGGCAACGCTAGTTAAATTAGATACCTAAAAGTCGCAATTTGTTTTCTATTTGCGCAATACATTTATACTAATTTTCATAAGTAATGTCAATTGTGTAACCGTTGGAATCAATAAGAATTAAATAAAAAAATAGACAACTAACTTATTACATAGTAGTTTATCTAAGCTTACAGTAAAATGGTTTAAAATCAAACTATTTAACTATTTTTAAACCCCAACTTATTTTACTCTTTATGTGTAGATCGCTTTGCGCCATTATATTTATTTTTTCTTGTATTGCGACTGCCCAGACCGGTCGTTTTCAATTTAAACATTTGTCTACAGATGACGGTCTGTCTCAAAGTAGCGCTACTGCCATAGAACAAGATAATTTAGGGCAAGTATGGATAGCCACTAGAGATGGTCTTAATCGCTATGATGGTCATAAAATTTCTGTATTTAAAACAGAAGATGGAAATGATAATTCTTTAAGTAGTAGCGATATATTATCATTAGAAACAGGTCTAGATGGTAAATTATGGATAGGTACGTATAATGGATTAAATAATTATGATCCTAGGACAGAGTTGTTTACTCGATTTTTTGCACAAGAAGGAATTAATTCTATTCTAAGTAATAGAATACAAGAAGTTTACGCTACAAAAGATGGTCATATATGGTTAGGTACTTCTAAGGGGCTTTCTATATATAACCCTCAAGAAAATGTCTTTTATAATGATGTTTTTAATGTAAATCACTCTTCAATAAAAGTAGAAAGTGTTTTAGAATTAGAAAACGATTCTTATTTAGTAGCTTCTAATAAGGGGCTATGGCTAATTATAAAGCAAAATAAAGGTAAATATGACGCCCAAAAAATACCAGTTTTTAAAGATGAACATATATCAGATTTAATTCCTGCTGGTGGAGATGATTATTTACTTGCCACTAACAGCTCTGGGGTTTTAATTTATAATAAAAATACCAAAGCAATAGTTCCACATCCTATCAATAAAGTTCAAAAGATTGATGAAATTAGAAAATTAAGGGTGGATAATTCTGGACGATTATGGATCGGTACCGATAACGGTATCTATATTTATGAAGACGGCATAGTAACTCATCTCCAAAATAATCTAGAAGATAAAAATAGCCTCTCAAAAAATTTGGTAAAATCACTGCATAAAGACTCTAGTGGATCTATATGGGTAGGAACCTATTATGGAGGTGCAAATATTTGGAACGCTACAAATGGTAATTTTAGAAATTATATAAACAATGGTGAAAAGTCTGGTCTCAACTATTCTGTCGTAAGCTCGTTACAAGCAAATGATAAATATTTATTTATAGGCACAGAACAAGGAGGATTAAATATCCTTGATCTACAGACAGAACTTTTCTCTTATCTAACCACAGCAAATAGTGAGTTGTTGGATGATAATATAAAATCCAGCTATCTGGATAAAAATAGATTGTTTATCGGTACTTTATCTCATGGTTTTCAAATCTATAATATCAATACCAACTCATTTGAAAAGGAAGATAGATTTGCTGCGATAAATGATTCTTTGCTTAGTACAGGGGTTTATGCTTTTGCCAAAGATCAAGACCAGTTATTTATAGGTACTGCTGGTAAAGGAATAGGTGTGGTGTCTACCCTGCTAGATGCAGAAGTGTCATTTTTTAATAAAAACAATGGTTTGAGTAGCAATATTGTGAGAACCTTATTGCTAGACAATAATAAAACTTTGTGGATAGGAACAGAAAATGGATTAAATGCTCTTGATGAGAATAAAAATATAAAAAGCTATTTGTACAACAGTAATCAAGCGGCTGGTTTTAATATATTAACTGTCTTCCAGTCTTTTGATAATAAGTTATGGGTAGGTACTAAGGCTCATGGACTTTTTGTGAAATCTAACGACACATTTAATCAGGTGCCTCTTAATTATGAAGGAAATGATATAACGACCATTCACGCTATTCTACAAGATAAAGATGGTTATTTATGGTTAAGTAGTAATCAAGGCGTGTTACAGTATGATGTTGTAGAACAAAAGGTAATTGCACTTAAAGGTAAAAAGGATGGTTTGGTCGGAAACGAGTTTAGCAATGGATCTGCCATTAAATTGTTTAATGACGATTTACTCTTTGGCGGTATATCTGGGATTACACGTTTTAACACCGCTAGATTGTTTAAAGATTCTTTCGTCCCTTCAGTTTTGATAACTGGTTTTTCTACAGGTTATGACAGTAAACCGATCTTAGAATATGAGGGAGATGTTGTTGATAATATCGCTTTCGCGAAAGCGGTAAAACTAGATCATCATCAACGTAATTTTACTATAGAATTTGCTATGCCTAGCTTTCATAACGCATCGAGCAATACTTATGAGTATAGATTAAATGGTCTAGAAGAAAACTGGAATACGACTAGTCAAAATGCGGCTACCTATACATTACAAAATTCTGGAAATTATGTTTTTGAAGTAAGAGGTATTAATGGAGATGGAGCAAAAAGCGGTATTACTAGACTAGATGTGGCTGCAAAACCTACTCCGTGGTTGAGCTGGTGGGCTTTATTAGGATATGCGTTAGTCCTAGGGATAGCGATTTATTTTATTCTTAACGTGTTAAAATCTAAAACTCGATTACAGCAAGAGCTTAAATTCGAGCAATTACAGAAAGAAAGAGATCGCGGTATAAACGAGGCAAAATTAAAATTCTTTACAAACATTTCTCACGAGTTTAGAACACCTCTTACGCTCATTTTAGGTCCATTGCAGCAATTACTTGCCGATTATAAGGGAAGTAATAAGATGTACAAAAAATTACTCGTTGTAGAGAGCAATGCAAATCATCTCTTACAATTGATTAATAGATTAATGGATTTTAGAAAGCTAGAACAAAATCAATTTGAGCTACAAAGCGCTCGAGGTAATATTGTTAAATTTCTAGAAGAGATCTATCTTAGTTTTAATGAATATGCTAAAGTAGGAGAGTACGACTACAGCTTTGAGTCTGTAGAAGATGAGATTTTAGTTTATTATGATAGAAAAAAGCTAGAAAGAGTTTTCTTTAACCTTATTTCTAATGCATTTAAATATACGGACAAAGGCGGTGCCATTGATATTAAAGTGACTAAAAGTGATCGAGAAATATTTGTGTCTATTAATGACACTGGTATAGGGATATCACCAGTAGAACAAGATAAAGTATTTGATAGGTTTTATGAGGTAGAAGCAGATAGAGAAAAACCTTCTCCATACCATCAAGGTACCGGTATAGGTTTAAATATTGCAAAGAACATAGTAGAATTACATCATGGTACGATAATCATAGAAAGTGAAAAAGGTCAGGGATCTAGTTTTAAAGTTGCTTTAAAATTGGGAAGAGAGCACCTTGAAGATCATGAGATTTTAAAAGATTTTAAATTTAGTGACGACCTATCTCAATATACATCGCAGTTAAGTGAACTTCCTACATTTTCAAATAGTGAAGATCTAGATCTATTAAGTGACGATGATAAGCCTACCATACTAGTTGTGGAAGACAACCACTCATTACTTTCTTTTATGGTTAATTTATTAAAACCAGATTTTAATGTTATCGAAGCAGATAATGGAGAAGACGCTTTTAAACTAGCTATTAAAAACAGTCCAGACTTAATAGTAAGTGATGTGGTGATGCCTAAGATGGCAGGTACAGAGCTATGTGCAAATGTTAAAAAGGATATTAGAACTAGCCATATACAGGTGATTCTTTTAACATCTAGATCTTCTTTAATATATAAACTTGAGGGACTAGAAAGTGGTGCAGATGATTATATAAGTAAACCGTTTAATATAAATGAGTTTCAATTACGTATTAAAAACTTACTGCATAGTAAGGCAAAACTGAAAGAAAAATTTGGTTCTTCAAATGACTTCTCTCCCGAGGAGATAAATGTAACCTCTGTAGATGAGCAATTACTTAAAAAAGCCATTGCTATAGTCGAGGAGAACATTCCTAATGAACAATTTGATATTCCATCATTCAGTTCTGAATTAGGTGTAAGTCGTACCATGTTATTTATTAAAGTAAAGGCATGGACTAATTTTACTCCTAATGAATTTATTCAACATTTTAGAATGAAAAGAGCGGCTCAACTTCTTGAATTAGGAACTCTTAATATTTCTGAAGTGAGTTATAAAGTTGGGTTTAGAAACCCAAAATATTTCAGTAAATGCTTCCAAAAAGCATATGGAGAAACGCCTTCTAATTATTCAAAGAAATTCTCAGAGTAATTTACGGAAAATGTAAATTTTTCACCGTGAAGCCTATATTTTTAAGGGTTTCGGATTTTTGTATACCCTTTTCTGAATTATTGATCGCTAAGGTTAAGTTAATTTTATCACAACGTTAAAGAGGTGTTCTCTGCCGCATGGTTTTCGCAAACGATGTAGGACATTTTTTTAAAAACTAACTTAAAATATTTCAACTTAAAGAAAATCTTATGCAACAAAAAAACAAACCGCAATTATTAAGATATGGACTCTTGCTAATTTGCATTTTTGGTTCATTCTTAACCTATGCGCAAACTTCTACAATAACAGGTAAAGTTGTGAGTACTGAAGGAGAAGAGCTATTAGGTGTGAGTGTTTCTATAAAAGGTACATCTACAGGTACATCTACAGATTTTAATGGTGATTATACGATAACAGTTCCTAATGCAGAGGCTGTATTAATGTTTAGTTCTATAGGTTACACTACGTTAGATGTTCCTGTTAACGGACAGACTGTAATTAATGTTACTTTACAAGATGATCTAGCTTTACTAGACCAAGTAGTAGTTATAGGTTATGGTACTCGTAAAAAAAGTGATGTAACTGGCGCCGTTAGTTCTGTAAAATCAGAAGAACTTAATGCTTTCCCAGTATTAGATGCTGCTCAGGCTCTTCAAGGTCGTGCGGCAGGAGTTGAGGTGCAAACAAATAATGGTGGTGAGCCTGGCGCGCCCATTAATATACGTATTAGAGGTAATACATCTATAAACGCTAGTAGTAGTCCTTTAATAGTTGTTGATGGATTTGTAGGAGCTAATTTTCCACAACCAGCAGATATTGCTTCCATAGAGGTGTTAAAAGATGCGTCAGCAACTGCAATTTACGGTTCTCGTGGTTCTAACGGTGTTGTACTTGTTACTACTAAGAGAGGTAAGGTTGGAAAAATAAGTGTTGAATATAATTTTAATTATTCTAACCAAAGAACCGCAAATGAGTTAGATTTATTAAATGCAGATCAATTTACGACTTATCAGCAGATAATTAATCCAGCATATGTTTCAAATGGATCTAATACAGATTGGCAAGATTTGATTTATCAAAATGGAAACATTCAACAACATCAATTTTCATTCTCAGGAGGAACTGAGGATATAAATTTCTATGCTTCTGCAAATTACTTTGATCAAGAAGGTGTGGTTGTGAATTCTGACTTTGAAAGGTTTACATTCTTATCTAATCTTGATGCTCAAGTAAATGACAAATTAAAATTAGGACTGAATTTATTTGCAAGCAGAGGAACTCAAAACGGTGTACCTACTCAATCAAACGGTAATCTGGCTAACGGTGGTGGAGATGATGTAGTTGCATCTTCATTTAGATTTGCACCAGATTTAGGTGTCTTTGATACAGATGGAAACTTTACAGTGAATTCTGTAGGTGATGATATTGACAACCCATTTGCTGTAGCAACACAAAGTGTTAATGAAACCAAAAATGATTTATATCGTGCTAACTTGTCTCTTAATTATGAAATAATTGAAGGTTTAACTTTTAGATCATCCTTAGGTTATGAGTCAGAAAATGAAACTGCTGGAGTATTCAGACCATCTTCATTAACTATTACTGCTGGTGGAGTAGGTGGAGTAGCTGCAATAAGTAGTTTTAAACGATCTAATTTATTGAGTGAGAACTTCCTTACTTACAAGCGTGAAATAGGAAAAGGAGATCTAACTTTACTAGGTGGATATTCTTATCAAAATTTAACAAATCAGAATTATGCAGCTGGTGCTCAGCAATTTATTTCTGATTCATTCTCTTACTTCAATCTAGGTGGTGGTTCTGTTCAATTGATACCATCATCTTCAAGAACCGTTTCTGAAATTCAGTCGCAATTCGGTCGTGTCAATTATGATTATGATGATAAATATTTAATAACAGCTACCATACGTCGTGATGGTGCTTCAAATTTTGCAGAAAATGAAAAGCATGCGGTTTTTCCTTCTGGGGCGATTGGATGGAAAATTTCAAATGAACCTTTCTTTGCTAACGTAAATAATATTTCTGAATTAAAGTTGCGAGCAAGTTATGGTGCTACAGGTAATCAAGGGATTTCTGCTTTCCAATCGCTTGCTAGGTTTAATAGCGTTTATGCTGTAATCAATGGTGATGCAGTTAATAATGTGGTTCCAGATCAGCCGGCAAATCCAAATCTTAAGTGGGAAACATCTTATCAAACAAATGTAGGTCTAGATGTAGGTTTATTAAATGATAGAATAACTTTATCTGCGGATTATTATAATATTGATACAGAGGATTTAATTATTGCTGATGACAGTCAAGCAGAATACCTAGGTTTCTTGACTACCGCCAGTTTACGTAATATTGGAGAGGTTAATAATAAAGGATTTGAATTTAATATTAATAGTAGGAATATTGTTGGTGAGAATTTTACTTGGTCTACAGATTTTAATATCTCTACAAATCGTAATGAAGTTAGCACATTACTTAATGGTGAAGATATTTTCTTAGACGCTTCTCCAGGATATTTTAATATTGATGAGACTCATGTTTTAAGAGAAGGAGAATCGACTGGAGCTTTTTATGGATATGAATATAGAGGTGTGTATCAAGGAGGTGCTCTTCCTGAAGGAACCGCAGTTTTCAGTGGTTCTGTAGCTGGAGATCCTTTGTATACTGATATACCTAATGAAGATGGAATGATAGATGGTGAGATTACGACAGCTGATCGTAAAATTCTAGGTGATCCTAATCCGGATTTTTCTTTTGGTTTCAGTAATAATTTTACTTATAAGAATTTTGATATGAATATATTCTTTCAAGGTGCGGTCGGTGGAGATATTATGAATTTAACAGCTTTACAACTTAATAGTGGTGATTCTAATGCTTCTACCGATATTTTAAATGCTTGGACTCCTTCAAATACGAATACAAATATTCCTAGTGTTGCTTTAAGAACAAAGAGAATTTCGTCTCAATTCTTAGAAGATGGAAGTTATGTGAGACTTAAAAATATCTCTGTGGGTTATACTTTTCCTAATACGTTTGTGGAAAAAATGGGGGTCAGTAGTGTTAGGTTAGCAATTAGTGCGCAAAATCTGTTTACTATAACTAATTATTCTGGTCTTGATCCTGAAGCTAGTTATTTCGGTGCTGGCTCAGTTTCAAACAGAGATTCAAATACAACGAGAGGTTTTGATTTTGGTAACTATCCTACATTAAGATCGTTTAACTTCAGTGCAAATATTAAATTTTAATAAAATAACATCAAAATAAATAGAAATATGAAAGCTTATAAATATATATTCCTAGTTATAGGATTGTCGATATTGGGTTGTTCAGATCTAGAAGAGGAACCTGTAGGACTGCTTGCTCCAGAAGGATTCTTTCAGTCAACACAAGATATTCAGACTGCGGTAAATGGAACTTATGGTCATATGTTGCATGAAGATTTTTGGGGGCGTAAGATGTCCTTAACCTTAATGCTTCGTAGTGACATGGTTGCCATAGGAGATCCGACAACCTCATCCCGAAGAATTGAGCATGACCAATTCAACGTTCCTGCAGATAATGGTATGATTTCAGGATACTGGAATAGAACGTATCAAATTATTGCTGCTGCAAATAACGCTATCGCCGGAGCAGAGTTGGTAGCTGATACTGATGAGAATAAAAACCCTATCGTTGCTCAAGCATATTTTGCAAGGGCGTTTACCTATTTTCATCTCGTTAGGCAATTTGGTGCGATACCTTATTTAAGTGAACCGGTAACAGATGTTCAAGCGGCCAATAGTATCAGTAAGACTTCAGTTGACGATGTATACGCAAATATTATTGCTGACTTAGAATTTGCAGAGCAGTGGTTACCAGATACACAACCTGCAAGATCCCTGCCGGCAAAATCTGCAGCGCAGTCATACCTTGCTCTTGTTTATTTAACACGTGGAGAGCATCAGCCTGCTTATGATTGGGCATTTGAAGTAATTAGTAATGAAGGTGCTTACAACTTAGATTTAGATCCTGATTTTCAAAACTTATTTAATGCAGATGCAGTAGATTCTTCTGTAGAGCCTATCTTTTCTTTAGACTTTAACGGTTTTAGTCCTAGTGATGATGGAAGAGATTACATGCCAGCATTAACAGGAATAAGAGGTGATGAGCAATATGAACCTAATGTAACAGGTGGCGGTTGGTCAGTAGGGGTGCCTACTCTAGCTGTATATAATGACTGGGATGATAATGATTACAGAAAAGAAGTGAGTTTTGATGATACTAACATAGTAGACGATGTAGAAAATTCTTTCACGATTTTTCAAAGTTTAGATTCTCGAGCAGTGAATAGACCGCATATAGCAAAATACACGAGATTTACTGGTCTAACAGGTAATGGTAATGGTAGAAACTCTAGCCATAACTACCATTTTATGCGCTATGCCGAGGTTCTTTTGATCGCAGCAGAAGCTTTAAATGAAGTTAGTGGTGGTAGTGATGAAGCTATGGGGTATGTTAATCGTGTTAGGGCAAGAGCTCGTAGTGGTAATGGTTCTGCTTTTCCAGCAGATGTATCTGGATTAAATCAAGATGATTTAAGAGATGTTATTATAGATGAGAGAAGATTAGAATTAGCTTTTGAGTTTAAAAGATGGTATGATATAGCTAGATTAAGAAATGGTAGTGAGGTATTCGGATCTACCGGTTATGAAGGTCTTGTTCCTGGATTTGATCCAGCGCAAGATTATTTATTGCCTCTTCCAGCAGATGAACTTTCTAGAAATCCTAATTTATTACCTCAAAATCCAGGTTACTAAATAGAAGATTGAAATAGCCAATTGCTTTAATCCCAACGATGTTAATTCGTTGGGATTTTTGTTTGCTTAAATTTAAGTAGCATTTATCAAAGCTATTTATTTTTATCCATTTAATTAGAGAATTAAAAGTCATAATAAAACTAGACGTTGTAGTTTTGTCGGCTGTATAATTGACTAGTATATTATTAATAACTCAACATCATTGATGTTTTATTTTATTTAAAGTGAAAGACCTACAAAAAGCTATTGTTTACATGTTGTTCAGTACACTGGCATTTGCAGTTATGAATGGACTTGTAAAATATTTGATAGATTTCAGTGCCTATGAATTAGTGTTTTTTAGATCGCTAGGGACTTTAATTCTTACTATGGTGTTCTTACTTTATAAGAAAATACCAATATTAGGGAATAAAAGAAGTTTATTAGTAACTAGAGGTATTGCTGGTGCTGTTTCTTTAATATTATTTTTTCTTTCTTTAAAGTATTTACCTGTAGGGACTGCCGTTGTACTTAGGTACTTATCACCTGTATTTGCAGCTATTTTTGCTGTGATATGGCTCAAGGAAAAAATAAGACCTATTCAATGGTTGTTCTTTCTATTAGCTTTTTCTGGTGTGTTAGTAATGAAAGGTTTTGATAACGACCTTAGTTTAATTGGTCTCGTCTTGATATTTTCATCTGCATTGGTAATGGGAATCGTATTTGTAACTATTTCTAAAATAGGTAAGCAAGATCACCCTATTGTAATCATTAATTATTTTATGGCGATAGGAACTTTGCTAGGAGGTGTTTTGGCTCTCAATGATTGGAGGACTCCTCAAGGTAATGAGTGGATTATTTTAAGTAGTCTAGGTGTTGTAGGCTTTGTAGGGCAACTTTTTATGACCAAAGCTTTTCAAATAGCATCTACAAATCAAGTTGCACCTCTTAAATATCTAGAAGTTATTTTTACTGTCCTTATAGGCGCGTTCTGGTTTATGGAAACCTATACGATATGGGCTATTTTAGGTATGGTGATGGTCATTGCAGGATTATTACTTAATATCTTTTACAAGTCAAGAAAAGTAAGCTAAAACACTCTTATTTTTAATGAGTTAATTCCTAGTGTTTCACAAATAATACATCTCTTTCTTAAGATAGATGCCTTTGTGTCTATAATTCCTTAAACAAACTATAGTTTAATTTGCAAATTCGCATTTATTGTCTTTAATTTGGGCAACCAGATTGGTCAACCAATTTATCTTTATCTTTTGATAATACTATTGGTTTTTACTCAATTAACCTTCTAGAAGATTATGAATTGGAAATTAATTTTAATTGTATGCCTTTTAGGTGTTGTCTCTTGCGAGGACAGTACTACTGCAGGTGGTGATACTACAACGATAGAGGCTACTAACTCTAGTTCAAAATTGCTTTTAAGCGACGATGGAATAGCAGATTTTAAATCCTCAAATAGTGATGTTGTAAAAAACACTTTAAAAGAATTATCACAATCTGTAGATGTTATTCTTACTGCACCTATAGAGATACCGCAACCAGTAGATGCAGGTGGTGGTTATTCTCATGAAAAACACAAACAAAATTATGCCGAACTTTATAAAGTAGCATTATCTCAAAGTTTAGATCCTCAAGAAGATAAGCTTACTTATATAAGAAATATGTTTGATGGATATGCAAATATGTATCCTACCTTAGGTATGCACCCTAAAGACAAGGAGAATCATCCAGGCGGTAAATTATACTGGCAAGGTCTTAACGAGGCAGTAACTCTTTTTTATATGATACAATCATATGATCTTACTCGTGGTTATCTAACCGAAGATGAACGCTTAAAAATAGAAAAAGATTTATTACGCCCTATGGCAAAATTCTTAAGTGAAGATAGTTATGAGGTTTTTAATAAAATCCACAATCATGGAACATGGTCTGTAGCTGCTGTCGGTATGACTGGTATGGTGTTAGGAGATGATGATATGGTACAAAGATCTATTTATGGATCTAATAAAGATGGTAAAACTGGTTTTATTGCACAACTAGATCATTTATTCTCTAGCGACGGTTTCTATAGTGAAGGTCCTTATTACCATAGGTATGCTATTTTGCCCTTTATTGCATTTGCTCAAGCTATTGAAAATAATGAACCAGAGGTTAAGATCTTTGAACATAGAGATGGTATTCTTAGAAAAGCGGTAACTACATTACTGCAACTTACAGATGAGCAAGGAAGATTTTATCCTATTAATGATGCCATTAAAAGTAAGACATGGGAAAGTGATGAGGTAGTCTTTGCCACTAACATAGCTTATAAGCAATATAAAGATGCAAGTCTTTTACCAGTCATTAAAATGATGAATAAAATATCATACACTGACGCTGGTGTTATAGCTGCCAATGCTATTACAGACGATACAGAAGATTTCTATAACAGACCTAGTATGTTTATAGCAGATGGTGTAGAAGGAAAAAGCGGTGGTCTTGCATTAATGCGCAGTCCACAAAATACATCAGGTCAACTACAGGCGGTTCTTAAATTTTCTACTCAAGGAATGGGTCATGGACACTTTGATAGATTAAGTTTATCTGTATATGATTATGGTAACGAGATCATGCCAGATTATGGTGCGGCACGTTTTTTAAATATAGAAACTAAAAGAGGTGGTAGGTATCTACCAGAAAATAAAACATATGCACAGCATACCATTGCACATGGAGCAGTTGTTCTAGATGAGAAATCTCAATATAAAGGAAATGTAAAATATTCTGAAGAACATGTTTCTCATGCTGTAAAAACAGATATGAGTGGAGAACGTTTGCAAGTAAGTATAGCAGCAGATTCAACAGCATATAATGGTACAAACTTGTCTCGTTCTATAACCATGATTAATGAACCAGAAATTTCTAACAGACCATTCCTTATTGATTTGTATCACATCGATTCTAAAACGAGTCATCAAATGGATTTAAATTATCCTTTCTTTGGTGATATTATAGATACTCAATTTGATTATAGCAGACCAGTTAACAAAACGGTTTTAGGAAAAGATAATGGTTATAATCATCTAGAAGTATTAGCACAAGGTTCTCCTAAATCAAATGCTACTAACACTCAGTTTTCATTCTTACAAGCACAACGTTTTTATAGTATTACTAGTGTTACTGATGCTAGTACCCAACTATTTATTACCCAAACTGGTGCTAATGATCCTGAATTTAATATAAACCTACAGAGACAGTATTTAATAAGACAGCCTAAGAATAAAACTAGTCACACATTTGCAAGTGTTATTGAGCCTCATGGATTCTTTGATCCTGTTAAAGAGACAGTGACTTATCCTAAATCTGTAATTTCAAACTTAAAGCATGAGCAGCAAGATGGTTATGATATCGTGACCTTTAATGCTGGCGGTGCTATGTATTTATATACGCTTTCGCGAAAGCGAGATAACAACAAGAATCATACAATAGAATATAACGGGAAATCCTATTCTTGGGATGGAACACACCAATTAATAAAATTATAAGTCATGAAAAGATATAGTGAAAAGTACATTCTTACAGAAGAAATGAAATGGGAAAATCTAGGAGGTGGAGTTTCTCGTAAATTTTTAGGGTACGATAACCAGATAATGATGGTTCAAGTAAAGTTTGAAAAAGGAGCTGAAGGAGCGCCACACAAACATTTTCATACACAAACTACTTATGTAGCGGCTGGTAAGTTTGAATTTATTATTGATGGAGTAAAGCAAATAGTGAGCGCTGGAGACGGTGTTTATATGGAACCTAACCTTTTACATAGCGCAGTATGCCTAGAAGAAGGGATGTTAATTGATGTTTTTGCACCTGTACGTGAAGATTTTTTAGATGGTAGTGGTGTATCTTATTTTGGAGACAAAGAGGCATAATCTATGAAAGTCAAAGGATTAAGATGGTGGGTAGTAGGGTTAATTGCCCTAGCAGCCGTAATAAATTATATAGACAGACAGGCGTTTTCTGTTTTATGGGAAACTGAAGGAGGTATTGCTGATGAGCTTTACCCTGAATTAGATGCAGACGGTAGAAAAAAAATATATGGAAGTATTGGTACATATTTCATTATCGCCTATGCTTTAGGTCAGGCATTATTCGGTAGAATTTTTGATAAATTAGGAACACGTTTTGGTTTTGCTTTATCTATTGGTTTTTGGTCACTAGCGACTGGTTTACATGCTTTAGTAAGTGGTGTTCTAGGTTTTACATTTGTGAGATCTCTTTTAGGACTAGCTGAAGCTGGTAACTGGCCTGGTGCTGCAAAAGGTAATGCAGAGTGGTTCCCTACTAATGAGCGTGCAATCGCCCAAGGTATATTTAATTTTGGTGCTTCTTTTGGAGCGTTAATATCGATACCTCTTATTGGATTTATGGCACAAAAACTACATTGGCACATCATCTTTATGATTATCGCTTTACTAGGGTTTCTTTGGTTAATACCATGGTTAGTTGTTGTGAAAATTGGACCTAAAAAACACCCTTGGCTTACAGATGAGGAAAAAGATCGTATTCTTAATGGTCAGAAAAATGAAGTTGCCACTGTAGAAGGTGAGGTAGAACCTAAGAGTATGTCTTACGGTAAATTATTAGGCTTTAAACAAAGTTGGGGTGTTATTATAGCATCTGCGGCTATAGACCCTATCTGGTGGATTTTTGTAGTCTGGATACCTAACTACCTTGTAAACGTATTCGGTGTGGGTATAGAAGGTATTACGAAATATGGATGGATACCTTATCTAGGTGCTATGATTGGTGCTTGGTTCGGTGGTTTGTTAGCAAAGAATTTCTTTAATAGAGGATGGGATGTTAACAAGGTAAGAAAAACAACTATAGGTGTAGGGTGTGCAATCATGCTTCCTGCATTATTATCATTAAGTAATCCTGGTAGTCCATTAATAGCTGTTTTAATCATGGCTGTCGTTTTATTCGGATTCCAAACTGCGATAGGAAATATTCAAACTTTACCTAGTGATTTATATAGTGGTAAATCGGTTGGTACGCTATCAGGACTAGCTGGTATGTCTGCAAAGTTTGCTGCTGCAGGACTAACATGGTACATAGGTTCAAAATTACCAGCAGATAAGTATTCTTTTGTATTTCTTATAGGGGCTGTACTTGTAGCAATCGTTGTGTTTGCTGTTTGGGTACTTATCCCTAAGATTAAGCCATTACAAAGAGCTTAAAAAATTAAAAAAAAATAAATTTAAACTAAATCAATAATATGAAATTTGAAGGAAAAGTAGCGGTAGTAACTGGGGCAACTGGTGGTATCGGTTTTGAAGTAGCAAAAAGATTAGGTAAAGATGGTTATACGGTTGTTTTAAACGGTATAGATGATGAGGCTGGAGCAAAAAGAGTTGAAGAACTTACTGCTGAAGGTGTTACTGCTGAATACCTAGGTTTTGATGTTACTAAAGAAGATGCTGTAACTGCTAATATTACTGAAATAGGTAATAAATATGGTAGAATTGATGTGCTAGTAAACAACGCTGGTGGTTTAGGTGGTAGATCTAGATTTGAAGAGATGACTACTGAGTTTTATAGATTTGTAATGGCTCTTAACCTTGATTCTGTATTTTTTGCATCAAGAGCAGCTATACCATTTCTTAAAAATGGAGAACACCCTTCTATAATTAACTATACTTCTAACGCTGCATGGAATGCTGGTGGACCAGGTGCAGGTATTTATGGAACGTCTAAAGCTGGTGTGCATGCTATTACAAGAGCACTTGCAAAGGATCTTGCAGAATATGGAATTAGAGTAAATGCAGTATCTCCTGGTACTATTGATACTCCTTTCCATGCGCAAATCAAATCTACTAAGCCAGAAGTATTTGCTTCTTGGGCAAATAATATCTTATTAGGTAGACTAGGACAGCCAGAAGATGTTGCTGGTGTTGTTTCTTTCTTAGCTAGTAAAGATGCATCATTCATAACTGCAGAAACTATCCAAATAGGTGGTGGTCAGGCATTAGGTATCTAATAGTAGATACTATGAATTCTGAAAAATCAATTTGATTTTTCAATAAATTAGCCAACATGTTTAAGAATTATCCCTGATAGATTTCCTATCAGGGATTTTTTTATGCAAAATTTTGAGATTTATTTTTCAATTTGATAGTGAACTATAAATCTTAAAATAGAGGCTTTCTTCCATGTTTGTACAAAGTGTTCTTGTATTATGATGCTATATAAATCTATAGAAAGAGCTGTTTCATGAACTTAATTTGCATAGAATAAGATTATACAAATGATTGACCATGTTCAATGATGTCCTTATGAAGAGATATAAGGGAGGTTTACTAAAAGCAGGTAATAGTTTACGATACGAGCTTTATAAGTGATTTATATATATCTATTTAGAAAGATTGGGCGCTATTTTACTAGTGTTTATGGATTTTAGGATTATATGAAAGCACATAAAAAAAGCCTAATGACATTCAAATCATTAGGCTTTACTTTAAGAGAATTAAAAATTAATTCTACAATATTCTTTAAATTAATAAACTAGTTTCAATTCTATATTTTCAACTACTTTAATTTCACCAGAGTTAGTAACTGTATTGTTAACCGGTTGTTGCCCTTTGGCACCCCATAAAACAGCTGTAAACTTAGTGTCGTTATTAGTAAAAGTATTGTTCTCAAAAGTCACGTTTACGATACCTCTAGTATTGATTAGAATTTCATCTTTATCTAGTTTACCAGAGTTGGTAAAAGTGTTGCCAGAAAGGTTTAAAATACCTCCTATGGTAGACTCATCATAACCACCTCTATAGAAATCTATCACTTCGTTAGATATGTTGTCAAAATTAGATTTTGTTATAGTTAGAAACTCTACGTTGTAATCTCCTTTATCATCTATTTCCTTGTCTAGCAAAAATCCGTTGATACAGTTTTTAAAAGTAGAATTGTTAACTATAATCTCATCTGCAAATGAACTTTTAGACGCATCTAACACAGATTTGAAATTTTCAACACTTATGTCATTAAGATGTATACCATATGCCTTAGACATATCCTTATCTTCTGTCCTGAAGAAATCTTGGTCTGCAGTACCTAGAATATTTAAATTTTCTAAATGTAAAATACCTTTAGGTTGCATTAAGAAAGCAGTCTTTAAATTATCAAATTGTATAGTTGCTCTAGCATCTTTATTGGCAGATGTTATTTTTAACTCCTTAGCTAGTGTGATCGTTTCATCTATCAAGTAAGTACCTTCTTTTAAAGAAAGAATATCTTCAGAATTAGCATCTTTAATAGCTGCCATGAACTCACTCGCATTTGTAACTGTATGAGTTTTTATATCTTTATTTCCAGTAGAAGGTGTAAACCATTTTGCACCATAAATAGAATAATCTACCGTTGCTTTTTTATCGCTCACTGGTGGGATAATAGCACCTATGTAATTTTGATCTTGGTTTCTAGATTTACCAAAAAGATCTACATCGATATCATTAAAACCATAACCATCATATAACTTACCATCATACTGTGCAGGAGTGTAAAAAAGCTCGTCACCTAACGTATTAGAGATAGATTTTAATGTGAAATCTTCACGATCAGAATCCATGTTTTTATTACTTAACAGTAAATTGTTTTTAAATTTCACACCATCTATTTTATCATAAGCCTTAATAGGATAAGAAGTAAATCTGTCATTATAAACAAGATTATTAGCAAATATGACTCTTTTAGGACGTGCAGATCTTATTTCAGACGGTGGTAAAACCTCTGCCTGATCAGTGTTTACACCTACAGAAAAATGTATAGGTTGTTCACAGTCTATCCAGCTATTGTGCGCTATAACTACATCAGTTACCTGGTTATATCTATTTAAAGGAGATTTAGGGATACCGTTCATAACAGCCAGTCCACTACGGAATTCTGTACCGCGCATTTTATAGAAATAATTATTAGTTACTACGTGACCAGTATTAATAACACGTATTCCACCTACATAAGGGTTATCATTACCTATAAATATGTTACCACTTATAGTTGCATAATTACCATGTCTAGTTACTACAGATCCTTCACTCTCTAGAAATACGTTATTAGAAAAGTTATTAAAATTAGATTTACTAGAAATAATTTCTACCTCACCATTACATTTTTCAAAAAGGTTATTAGTTACTTGAGTATAGGACGGTGTCATAGACGTTGTACTAGCACCTAGTTGCATAGTCTCAGCCTTAGGACCACCTTTTCTAGGTCTAGGCCCGAAATGGTTGTCATGTATCTTATGATAATTATTTACATGTTCGTTACCATTAAGATATACCTTTAAAGTAGGTCCTTCATTAGATTTTCCAGCAATATAACTGTGATCTAGTTCATTATGTTTGCCATAAAACTCTATCCAGTGATCTTTTCTATGACGATCAGGTTGTGTAAACTCTTCTATAACTGTACCAGTAACACGACAGTTAAAAGCGATAGAGTCAGGGGAGTTTCTAAATATTATAACTGCTTCGTCTGGTGTGTATCCATTCTTAAAATAAAGATCTTTGGCAACTAGATATTCACCACTTAATTTTAAAAAAGACTGTCCTTCTAAGATTACCTCACCAGGTGTTTCTGCTTTTAAAACTATAGGTTTTTGCTCTGTTCCCATTCCATGAAATTTGATTTGAGCATCCTTCCAGATACCGTTTTTCATGGTGATAACATCTCCGGCTTTTGAGTCGTCAATTGCACTTTGCAGCTCGTCTATATTTGATACGTTTATAGAAGTCAGCTTTTGATCATTACATGAGATTAAAGCTATGGCTAGCGCTAGTAAAAATATTCTTTTCATAGGTTGTTTTAAGAGAATTCAAGATACCTACTAAAACGATATAGCTAGGTCTTAAAGAGTCCTAAATGAAGTATAGAATCGTACCGTTTTCATTAATTTCTCTATTTGAAGCCACTAAAACAGAGAGATTCTCATTTTTAGACAATTGTTTGTAGTAATTCCGCTTTCGCGAAAGCGGAACCTAAATCACATAGCTATAATTAATAAAAAGCCTATCTTTATGAACCAACTTAGCTTTATGAAATCAATAAAACATTACGATATAGGATATGCAGATATATTCATTTTTAAACTTTATTTAATTGTACAAGTTAAAGAGGGATATTCTGTTGAAGTAGATGATATCGATATCTTCCATGCGTTGATTGAAAATCATTTCAGCGATCAAAAATTCATTTATATTTCTAACCGAGTGTATTCCTATTCAGTAAATCCGTTAATTTACCCTAAGGTTGCAGCTGTTGAGAATTTAATCGGTATGGCTGTAGTTGCAGACAATGGAATTAAAATCAAAACAGCTAGTTTTGAAAAAAACTTTTTATCAAAGCCTTTTATAATTTGTTCTACACTAGATGAGGCTATCATTTGGGCTTCACAACAATTTTAAGTGCTGTATTGATATTTCTACTTTACAGCACAACATTTTGCTTCTTTCTTAACACCCAATTTAACTAGAATAGTTTCTAGTAAACACCACTTTGTAAATGCAGACTGTATAAGGTTAACACCTATAAATACCGTAAACCACATCCAGTTTGGGTTTACATAAACGGTTAACACCACGCTTAAAAGTACCATGGTACCTACGATTACTCTAAAATATGTATTTAACATTGCTTGATTTTATTATTTATAATTTTTCTTTTCTATCATATAATAAACTAATGGTACTACCAGTAGGGTCAATACAGTAGACACAATAGTTCCACCCATTAATGATATTGCCAACCCTTGAAAAATAGGGTCAAATAGTATGACAAATGCGCCTATAACAACTGTACCTGCTGTAAGCAAGATAGGAGTGGTACGTACCGCACCAGCTTCAATAGCAGCCTGTTTAAGAGGCACACCTTCGGCAGTTCTTAAATTAATGAAGTCTATTAATAGTACAGAGTTCCTAACCATAATACCGGCTAGGGCTATCATTCCTATAAAAGATGTTGCGGTAAAGAAAGCACCCATAATCCAGTGACCTAAAATAATACCGATTAGGGATAACGGTATGGCCACCATCATAACGATAGGTGCTTTAAAATTTTGAAACCATCCTACAATCAATATGTAGATTAATATAATGGCACCTAGAAATGCAATTCCCAGATCTCTAAATACTTCTAATGTTATTTGCCATTCGCCATCCCACTTTACCGTATAATCATCTTCAAAATCTGGTTGACCTAAATACATTTCGCTTATACTGTAGCCTTCAGGCATAGGAATTGATTTTAATTTTTCTTCCATGCCTAGGATAGCATATGCAGGACTTTCTAGTTCTCCTGCCATATCTGCCATGACGTATACGACTCTTTTTTGATTTTTACGATAAATACTTTTTGCACTTATAGACTCACTGATCTCTACTAAGTCTGCGATAGGTACCATGGTTCCCTGATTAGAAGCAACTTTAAGTTGTGAAATGTCTTGAATCGTTGACTTCTCTTTTTCATCTAGTGCTAGTACGATACCTATTTGTTGAACTGCATCTTCATCATATAAATTAGTTACAGGTCTATCAGATAGTGCTAGGTGCATGGTGTAGGCTATTTGTTGCGGTGCCACGCCATATAACATTGCCTTTTCTTTGTTGATAGTAAATTGATATTCAGTTTGGTCGTTTTCTACCATCCAGTCTATATCAACTACATCATCCGTGTTCTTTAAAATATTTTGCACCTCATTTGCTACAGTAATTTGTTGCTCATAATCTGGACCATAAATTTCTGCAACAATTGTGGAAAGTACTGGTGGTCCTGGCGGTACTTCAACTAGTTTTACATTGGCATTATACTTCGCAGCGATTTTTTGAATATCAGGACGAAATAAGCTAGCGATATCATGACTTTGTGCACTACGTTTTTCTTTATCAATTAGATTAACTTGTATGTCAGCCATATTACTACCACCACGCAAATCATAATGACGCACTAGTCCGTTAAAAGTGATAGGTGCAGATGTCCCGATGTAATTTTGATAATTGACTACTTCTGGTCTAGTAGATAAATACTGAGATATTTCTTGAGCGACCACACCAGTGCGTTCTAGAGTTGTACCTTCAGGCATATCTATGACCACTTGAAACTCGTTTTTATTGTCAAATGGCAACATTTTTACCGCAACAGAATTTGTGAAAAACAATCCCATGGTAACTAATAATATCACAAACGTACCACTTAGAAATAACCATCGTTTGAAACGATTCTCCATTAAAGGACGTTCAAATTTATTATACAATCGATAAATAAGAGTTTCTTCAAGCGGCTTCTCCGTTTTTACAACAGCACCTTTTTTCTCTTTTTCTCTTAGGAATATATAACCTAAGTATGGAGTAATGGTTAAGGCTACAAACAAAGATAAAATCATAGCAATGGAAGCTCCTATAGGCATAGGTGCCATATATGGTCCCATTAATCCAGATACAAAAGCCATAGGTAATACAGATGCGATTACCGTAAAGGTTGCTAGGATAGTAGGGTTCCCTACTTCGTTTATAGCATATAAGGCAGCATCTTTAAAAGGCAATCGCTTCATTTTAAAGTGTCGGTGCATATTCTCTGCTATAATGATGGAATCATCAACTACAATACCGGTTACAAACACTAATGCAAATAAGGTAATCCTGTTTAAGGTGTAGTCCAGCATGTAATAACTCAATAAAGTTAATGCAAACGTGATCGGTACAGAAAGAAATACAACGAGTCCACCACGCCAGCCCATCGCTAGCATTACAACAAAGGTTACAGCAATAATGGAACCTATAAGGTGCAATAATAATTCTGACACTTTATGAGATGCCGTCTCGCCATAATTACGTGTAATTTCTACTTGTACATCATCTGGTATTAAAGTCTTACGCAGGTGTTCAACTTTGGTAATAATGACATCTGCAATTTTCATAGCATCTGCACCTTTACGTTTTGCAACAGATATAGTTACCGCTGGATATTCAGATAAGAAACCGGTTTTTTTATCACTTCCTTGACCAAAGCCTAAACTCACATAACTTTGAGGTACCTCTGGTCCATCAATTATTTGAGCGACTTGTTTTAAATAGATAGGTTGATTTTGTTGCACACCAACTACAAGATTTTCAACATCAGTAGTACTGGCTAGAAAATCACCAGTGTTAACGATAAACTCGGTGTCGTTTTTATCAAATTTACCAGCATTAAGTTGGGCATTATTAGCCTTGATCATTTGAGATACTTGCATAAAATCTAAACCACTAGAGGCTAGTTTATCCTTATCTAAAACAACTCTTAATTGACGTTCTCTACCACCTATTTTATGTGTGATAGCGACATCATTTATTTTTTTTATTTCGGCTTCTAATTCATGAGCCATCTGTCCTAGTTGATAATCACTATAATTCTCACTCCATAAAGTAAGGCCTAGCATAGGGACATCATCTATGGCACGTGTTTTTACCAGTGGCATGGTCACGCCTTCAGGCATTTGATCCATGTGTTTATTGATCTCGTTATAGAGTTTTACAAAACTGCGTTCAATATCCTCGCCTACATAAAACTGTACAATCACCATTCCTTGTTCCTTCATAGAAGTAGAGTAGACGTACTCGACACCTTTGATGTTAGAAATAAGTTGCTCCAGTGGTTTAATAACACGAGATTCCACCTCAGTAGGGCTAGCACCTGGATAACCTACAAAGATATCTGCCATAGGTACATCGATCTGTGGTTCTTCTTCACGTGGTATTAAAAATGAGCTGTATACTCCTACGACCATAAAGACGATCATTAAGAGCACAGTCAGCTTTGAATTCATAAAGACTTTGGCAACTTTACCAGCTAATCCTTCTTTCATTAGATATATTTTTTGGGCGTTTTAACAGGCTATCCGTTACAATCTTTTTGAAGGCAGTTTTCGCGAAAGCGAAAAAAACCACAAAAAGGATTTTCACTACTATCCTTAACGCAATATTGAATTATTGTATAGTCACTTTTGCACCGTTAAATAGCTTACCATTTGATGAGGTAATGTATTTTTCATCGGCATTAAGTCCTGATAATATTTCTACTTGATCATCTAGAGTTCTACCTAATCGCAACCAGCGTAGCATAGCAGTATTATTCTCGCTGATGGTGTACACACCAGTAAGTTGACCTTTTGTAATAAGTGCCGATGACGGAATTAGAACATTATGATTTGCAGCTTTTCTTTCAACTGGGAAAGCAATAGTGGCAAACATGCCAGATAGAACCGGTACATCTGTTTTATCTAACGTTATTTTTACTAGATACTGACCACCAGTTTGTTGTGCAGATGTACTTACTTCTTTTACCTTACCAGTTAATGTTTGTTGAATGGAAGATATCGTTACCTGTACTTCTGTTTCTTTTTTAATTTGAGAGATCTCAGTTTCAGGTACCATAGCCATTACTTCAAAATCGCCAGGCGCCTCTATTGAAAGTAACGGCTGTCCAGGATTTGCCATGTCACCTTTTTTAATGTTTTTGCTAGTAATAACACCATTAAAAGGCGCGGTTATATTAGAATAAGCAAACTGAGCATTAATTTCGTTTTTCATTTGCTGTGTACCTTCTAGACGAGCCTTGGCCATGTTAAAATTTGCCGTGATGTCATCTAGTTCTTTTTGTGACGCACTATTATCTGCAAACAGGTTTTTGAATCTGTTGTAATCTTTTTGAGCATTATTAAATGCTGCAGTAGCTTCGGTAATACTTGCGTTTACTTGTCCCTTTTTTGCCTGTAAATCTGCATTATTAATGGACACTAACAACTGACCTTTTTTTACTGGATCACCTACGTTAACTAGAACATTATTTACAAATCCCATCATGCGTGTACTTAATTGTGCGCTATTTGCGGCTTGCACTTTACCACTTACCGCAAGAAAAGGACTGCTATTGTTGTCAATTACTGCCTGTACCGTTACAGGAATTGCAGGAGAATTGTCCACCACTGGTTGAGACTCTTTTTCACCACAGCTCATTATTAGTAAGGTAAAGACTGCGGTTAATAGGATATATGATTTTTTCATTCTTTATATTTTATAAATAAAAAGCTTGGGCTCTTTTATTAGATGGATTTGTTATTCTGACTTGGTTAAAAAGTTGATATACGCCTGTGCATAGTTGAATTCAAAAACCGTTTGATAATATTCTAATTGTTTTTGAGCAAATTGCGTTTCGGCATTTAGTAGGTCTGATGTTTTTTCAAGACCTTCTTTAAATCTATTGGTACGTATGCGTAATGATTCTTTAGACTGATCCAGTGCTAGTTGTGCTAGTTTTATTCTGTTTTCTGCATCATTTAGCATGCGCTGCGCTTTATTAATTTCTAATTTTGATTTAGAAACATATTGCTCATATTGTAATTTTGATTTCTCTAATGTTGCTTTACTTTTATTAGCCTGACCGATACGTTGTGATCCTTTAAAAAGATCCCAGCTCAATTGTGCACCTACCACATATCCATTTGCACTTGCTTGAAATAGGTTTTCATCATACAATTCATAGGATCCAAATGCATTAAGTCTAGGTAGAAAAGCCATCTTGTCTGCCTTGTTTGCTGCTTCATAAGCAGTAGTAGCAAGCTGCATGGCTTTAATATCTGATCTGTTTTCAGAAAAGTTATTATCCTTTATAGTGATGCTTTTAATCGTTAAGCTATCACTAGGCTGGTATATGGTATAACCATTGTCATCCATTAAATAAGAAAGATAGTCAGATGCATTTTGCACGTTACTACGCGCAGTTTGTAGTTGGTTTTGAACTTCTGTAAGTCTTACTTCTACGTTTAATACATCTGCACGTTGCAGGTATCCTTGCTTTAATCTGTTTTGCGCTAGTTTTAAATTCTCTTGAGCGGCTTCTTGAACTTTTTCTAGCACCGCAATTCCTTTGTAAGCTAGTTGTAATTGCATGTAAGCGTTTTCTACTTCAAAAGATAGATATTCTTCTGTGCGCTGTTTTTTAAGTAAAACGGCTTCCATTGAGGCTCTTGCAGCTTTACGTTGGTACAATCCATCTATATTGATTAAGGGTTGTTGGACTTCTATTATAGTTGCAAAGTTTTGAATCTGATCTGGATCATTAAGAAGATCTGGATTGAAGTCGTTTGAAGTTAAGATTCCTTGATTTAATTTAGAACCAAAAGCCATCAATGGATTAGTGGTGATAATACCAGTATGACTTGCGGTTATATTAGGCAAGAAAACAGCTTTAGTCTGATCAAAATCTGCTTTTGCTTCTAGAAATTCTTGCTCAGATATTTTTATAGAATTGTTGTTTTTAACCACTTTTTCAGCAACTTCTTCTTTTGAAATTAGAGTAGTTTGCTGTGCTGTCGCTTGCGTTAATATCGCAATGCTAAAGGTTATAAATAATAAGATTTTCTTCATTACAAGAGATTAGTAAAGCAAATTTAACTCGCTATTTTTCTTGCTAGAGTAACCTATGTTACTCAACCTTATTTAAATTAAAAAGCCACCTATTAATAGATGGCTTTTTGTTGATTTATCTCGCTTTCGCGAAAGCGTAATTATAACACTTTATGACTAGTAACTGGTATCGTCTAATTGAACTTTACCATTAAATGTTTTATATAAAAAGATAAGATATCCAGCAAGAAGTGGAGCTCCTACGACTACCATAGTAAGCATGATTCCTAATGATTTTTGAGAAGATGCTGCATTGTATATAGTAACGCTAAAAGCCGGATCTATCGTTGATGGTAATAATACTGGATATAGTTGAAAGGCTACTAACATTAATAAAAAGGCCATCGTTAAAGATGAAAAGATCAATGCTTGAAAATATTTTTTCTTAGAGACCAATCGAGGCACATTTGCCACTGCTAGAAATGCTAATATAGGAAGTGCAAAAAATAATGGTTGTTCCTTAAACCGATCAGTCACACCTGGTAAGAATATGAGTGTGTATAACGAGGTTACTGCAAAACTAATGATAAAGAAAATCATCCCTTTTTTGAGTAAAAAAGTTAATCTGCTGTGTAGTCTTCCTTCTGTTTTAAGCAACAAGAAAATAGCACCTTGGGTCATGAATAAAGATAGTGTTGTAAATCCAGCCATGATGGCATAAGGACTTAGAAAAGCAAAGAAAATCCCGCCTTTATAGGTATAATTTTCTCCTAGTTCAAAACCTTGTAAAACATTACCTAAAACTACTCCTAATAAAAATGCAATTAATGTATTAGATATAAAGTAGATGATGTCCCAAGTGGTGCGCCACCATTTCATCTCTTCAGAACTTCTAAATTTAATGGCAGATGATCTTAGGACCAGCAATAATAAAAACAGCATAAATGGAATGTACATAGCAGATAACATGGTAGCGTACATCACAGGAAACCCTGCAAATAAGGCACCACCACCTATAATAAGCCATACTTGATTTGCATCCCATAAAGGTCCTATGGCATTAATAGCGATACGTCGACTTAAATCTTTTTTGAAAAATAAATGCCATGCTCCAGCACCATAATCAAAGCCTTCTAAAATTGCATATCCTGAGAATAATAATCCAACAACTAAATACCATAGTGTAGGGTAATCTATACCTAAAAAAGTTTCCATAATGCTGGTCTTAAACGTATTTTAAAAATTCATCTGGGTTTTTTGCCTCGTCATATGGGCCGTGCTTTATCTTCTTATTTACGGAATAAATAAATAAAAGAAACAATACTGTGTAAACCACTAAGAATAAAATTAACGAGAACAATATCTGATTAGATGATACTTCTTGAGAGAATCCTTCATCAGTTCTTAAATGACCATAGACTATCCATGGTTGTCTTCCCATCTCTGCAGCAAACCAGCCTACTTGATTTGCTATTTGTGGTAAAAGAACTGAGTAAGCAAATATCTTCAACAGCCATTTTTTATCAAATAAAGTACCTCGCCACCATAAATAGCATGCGTATAAGGTCAATCCTATTAAAAACATGCCTATCGATATCATAATATGATAAAACTGGAAAACAGCATTTACCTGTCCAGGACGTTCATTTTCTGGAAAAGCGTTTAAACCTGTGATAGGCTCTTCAAAATCTTGATGTACTAGAAATGAGAGTCCGCCAGGTAATTTGATACCGGTGACTTCTTGCGTGTCATTATCTACCCAACCGAACAGGTATAGATCTGCAGGTGCAGATTTTTCATAATGGCCTTCCATCGCAGCTAGCTTTGCCGGTTGATTAACGGCAACGCCATCTGCAGAGCTGTGTCCAGAAAGCAATTGTGTTAAAGAAATAATAGTTGCAACGGCTAGGGAAATTTTAAAGGCTTTTTTTGATATTTCTACATATCGACCTTTTAATAAATAGTAAGCATGTACACTAAGAACTAGAAAAGTTCCAGCAAGAAAAGCACCTTGCCAGACGTGAATGATTCTATCGACACTCGATGGGTTAAAAACCATAGCCCAGAAGTCAGTCACTTCAGCTCTGGCATCAAATCCTTCACCTACGATATGGTATCCGGCCGGTGTTTGTTGCCAGCTATTTGCCACAACAATCCATACCGCAGAAAACATAGAACCTAAGAACACCATTATAGTTGAGAAGAAGTGAACCTTAGGAGAAACTCGATTCCACCCAAAAAGTAGAATTCCTAGAAAAGTACTCTCCAGACCAAATGCAAAGAGACCTTCGGCAGCAAGTGCACTTCCAAAAATATCTCCTACATATCTAGAGTAAACTGACCAATTAGTACCAAATTCAAATTCCATGATGATACCAGTCGCAACACCTATCCCAAAAGTGATCGCAAATATTTTTAACCAAAAACGAGTCAGGACCTCATATTGTTTATTACCGGTTTTGAGATATAAACCTTCCATAATTGCCATAATTAATCCTATCCCTATACTTAAAGGTGGATATATGTAGTGAAAGGCAATGGTAAAAGCAAATTGTATACGGGCTAGAATTTCTGTATCCATCGTGACATGATTTTGTTTTACAAAAATAGGTTCTAGACTTAGTTTCTTATGTTACAATAGTCACTTAAAACCGTTAATTTTTTAAAATCTCGCTTTCGCGAAAGCGGGATCATCTGTCACATTTTCATAGATTCCATTTCAGGAAAGTCATAAATATTTATGAATGGTATGTAATGGAGTTACACGTAACTTTAGAACATGATCTGCTATTTCAGCTAACTGCATTAATGCACCGTGTAACTTTTTAAATTTAAGATGTATAGTTCAATGATTTTCTCCATTTATATCCATTGAAACATCTTAGGTTCATGTAAAGTAATTGATAGTTTGTGAGAAAATAATTAAGCTCAATTGCTGCGATTTAATCGACTGATAGCTTTATTTATATTTCTCCTGATTTTCTATTTAAATAGATAAAGTTGTCTACCTCCAGTTCATAAAGCCACCTTGTAAATCATAAATTTCTTTAAAACCTATGTTTTCAAGTTTTCTAGCGGCATTATTACTACGGCTACCAGAACGACAGTATAAATAAATGGCCTTTTCTTTATCATATTTTTGTAACGCATCCATAAATTTAGACGTGTTAAAAAAGTCAATATTAACGGCGCCTTTAATGTGACCACTCTTAAATTCGCTAGGTGTTCTTACATCTACTAATTGTTTTGTCTTGTCCATACTTTTAATAGCCTGCTTAAAATCTACAGGAGATAATTTCTTTATTTGATCAGACGATGATTTTGTGCCAAAAAGGCTGCTTAAAAATGACATAAGAATAGTGTTATTAATTTTTCAATATAAAAATACCACGTCCTAAGCTATTTAAAAGTGACCTTTGTTACACTAATTCATTATAATTACAAATGTTAGATTATTAAATTTACACTTATGAATTTTGAGCAAACAAATGACCTGCTAGGTGGTATTGATATTTATATTATTGACCAGATTTTAAAAAATCGATATCAACCACAACAATCTATTTTAGATGCAGGTTGTGGTAAAGGAAGAAATTTAAAATGGTTCTATGACAATGATTTTGAGATCTATGGTAATGATGTAGACTCTGATTTTCTCGCTTTCGCGAAAGCGAAATACCCAAAGAGTAAAGCTAATTTTATAAATTCAAATCTGGATGAACTACCGTATAAGGATAGTAATTTTGACCACGTTTTATGTTGTGCTGTATTGCATTTTGCAAAAAGCGAAAAGCAATTTACAGAAATGTTTAAAGAGTTGATACGAGTATTAAAACCTGGTGGCACTCTATTAATTAGAATGGCCTCAAACATCGGGCTTGATGGTAATGCCCCAATAGTACGGTTTAAAGATAATGGACAAAAAGGTACTTATTATTTAACCAGAGAACGCATTACATTATTGCTTTCAGAATTTCAATTAGAATTATTAGAACCGGTAAAAACGACTAATGTGCAAGATGAACGAGCCATGACAACTTTAGTTCTATCCAAATAAAAAAAGCGACAATTTCTTGCCGCTTTCAACTAACTCAACCATAATTTGATACCTTACTAAAGTGTCGATGGACAGACATAATTAGTAACAGCGATATCAGTTTCTTTAATAGCGTTAAATCCTCCTTCTACATTTATTAAATTATGTATACCTCGACTTTTTAATATCGATGCTGCAATCATGCTTCTATAACCACCAGCGCAGTGAATGAAAAAAGTGTTTTCTGGAAATGATGCTAGGTGATCATTAATGTAATCTAGTGGAGTGTTGTGAGCGTCCACGACATGTTCTGATAAAAACTCACCTTCTTTACGTACATCAAAAATAGGCAGATGACGTTCATTTTGCTCTTCTTCAAATTGCTTAACTGTTATTGAGGTCACTTTATCATATTCCATAGCGGCTTGTTTCCATGCTTCAAATCCGCCTTTTAAGAAGCCAATTGTTTGGTCAAAGCCTACTCGGGAAAGTCTTGTTAGAGTTTCTTTTTCTCGACCTTTTGTTGTAATAAGTAATAATGGTTGTTTGACATCTGCAATTAGCGATCCTACCCATTGTGCAAAATTACCGTCTAAACCTACAAATATGGATCTAGGGATATGACCGTTTGCAAATTCTTCTTGAGATCTTACATCTAGGATGATTGCTCCAGTTTCATTTGCTGCAGCTTCAAACGCTGCTGGTGATAGAGCTTTTGTCGCCCTATCCATAACGGTGTCTAAACTTTCATAACCTTTAATATTCATCATTACATTTTGAGGGAAATAACCTGGTGGTGGTGTGAGACCAGTAAGAAGTGCTTTTTTAAATTCTTCTTTACTCATTTCTTGCAATGCATAATTGGTTTGTTTCTGGTTCCCTAAGGTATCTGTCGTTTCCTTGCTCATCATTTTACCACATGCTGATCCAGCACCATGATTAGGGTACACAATTAAATCATCGCTTAAAGGCAAAATTTTGTTACGCAGCGAATCGTACAAGTAACCAGCTAGTTTGTCTTCTGTAAGATCTTCTACAACATGCTGAGCTAGATCTGGACGTCCTACATCTCCTATAAATAAAGTATCTCCTGTAATGATACCGTGTTCTTTACCATCTTGATCGATTAATAAATAGGTCGTACTTTCCATAGTGTGACCAGGAGTATGGATTACTTTTATTTTATAATCACCTAACTCAAAAACCTGCTCGTCTTTTGCAATTAAAGCGTCGTAACCAGGTTGTGCCGTAGGTCCAAAAACAATTTGTGCTCCTGTTCGTTCACGTAGGTCTAGGTGACCGCTCACAAAATCGGCATGAAAATGAGTCTCAAAAACATACTTAATCTTTGCGTTATCTTTTGCTGCTCTTTCTATATAAGGATTCACCTCTCTTAGAGGATCAAATACCGCAGCTTCACCATTGCTTTCTATGTAATATGCAGCGTGAGCAATGCATCCTGTATAAATTTGTTCTATTTTCATGATGATTTTATTTCTTGTTTAAAATTAAAAAAAGTGATCATTTAAAATGGTAACATAAGTCACATAACAAGTTCTTTGATGATGATATATATACCCATCACCAAGACAAACCAACCAAATGCTTTTTTTAGTTTTTTACCGTCTATAAATTTATTGAGATAGATTCCTAAGAAAATTCCAATAATAGAAAGCGCTGTAAAGGGTAATAAAAAGAACCAATCTATTTCCAGATTTTTTACATCACCTAGAAATCCTATCAATGAATTTATGGAAATAATGAATAGGGAAGTGGCTACTGCTTTTTTCATGGGTAGTTTTGCGAGTAGTACTAAAGAAGGTATGATTAAAAATCCACCACCAGCGCCTACTATTCCAGTAATGGTACCGACTACCAAACCTTCTACAATAATTATGGGGTAGTTGTAAGTTACCACGCTGTCATCATCGCTTTCTTTGCGCTTATTACGTATCATGGAAAAAGATGCTAATAACATTACAAAAGCAAAAAATAGCATGATTGCAAGGTTTTTAGTTAGCACAAATCCGTTTACCGTAAATAATTCATCTGGTATCGCTGGTATTAAATACGCTCTAGTTAGGTAAACCGCTATAAAGGCTGGAATGGCAAATATGATAGCGGTTTTAAAGTCTACCAAACCTTTAGTCATATTCTTGATAGCACCTACGAGAGATGTCGTACCTACTACAAAAAGAGAATATGCAGTGGCTAGAACAGGGTTTAATGTAAGGGCATAGACTAAAATGGGTACAGTAAGAATGGAACCACCGCCGCCTACAAGCCCAAGAACAAAGCCTATTAAAAGAGCTCCTATAAATCCTAATATTTCTATTATTTCCATTCTATAAATTTTAAAAACTCAAATATAGAAGGAGCTTAATCGCATGTTTGTAACAGATGTTACACGACTTCAATAAAACTGCGGTGTAGCTTTATCTTATTAATATTTTCCATTTTTTTAAGTAGTCGAGAGATGACAACTCTGCTGGTATGTAAATCTGCAGCAATTTCTTTGTGAGTAGTATAGATATGTTTACTATTAAGAATTTTAATTTTATCGTTCAAGTAATTCTCTAAGCGCTCATCCATATTATTAAAAGCAATATTATCTACACTTTCTAATAGCTCCATCATACGTGTGTGATAACTGGTAAAGACAAAATTGCGCCAAGTCTTATATTTAGAAGACCATTCTTCCATTTTTGTAACAGGTATCATTAATAGTTTAACTGGAGTCTCTGTAACAGCATGAATTTCACTTTTAGTATTTCCTACACAGCAAGTCATAGTCATGGCACAAGTGTTACCTTTTTCTAGATGGTAGAGTAATAACTCATTGCCATCAGCATCGGGACGCATAATTTTAATGCTTCCAGAAAGTAAAAGTGGCATGGATTTAATGTATTGACCAGGCTTTATTAAATCCTGTCCAGCAGGAACTTCCATAAAAGTTGCCACGCTATTGATGTCTTCTATAAGTGCTAGCTCAAATTGTGAACCATAATATTCTTTAAGCTCTTGTATCATTTTTAACTTGTTTTGCAATTATAGGATCGTACTTAAAAAAAAGATGTGCCCATATCGCTTTAGAAACGGCACCTATATATGGAAATGTTAAGGCGAGTATGGCAACTATCGCTATAAAGATAGTTAAAGGATTATCTGCAACACCTAAAAATAATAAAATTACATATGTTGCTACTGCAAAAGCGATTCCTACAGCATAACTAACATACATCGCACCAGTATAGAAACTAGGTTCAATACTGAATTTTAATTCACATTTTGAACATCTTTCTTTTACCTTATTCATCTTAGAAATTTTATAAGGATTTGCTTCAAGAAAATTCCCTTGACGGCATTGAGGACATTTTAAAAAGAGGATACTGTATATAATAGATTTCTTAAACATCTTTTTATTTCAAAGCTACTTATTGCAGCCTCTTTTATGTGTAACAATAGTTACATACATACTGAATTGACAACGGTAATTCTATTTTAAAAATAAGACTTTGTTCCTTTATTTAAGAAGATTAACTCATAGGCCGCATTATAGTGTGCTATTATAAAATTCTTATTTTAAAGCTGTTTTGTTTTTAAATAGATATGAAATGGGGCGATTATTAACAGATTTTAAAATAAACAGTTAAAATATATCGATTGTAAATGTTTGTGCTCTACATTTAAAAAAAAATAAACGATGTTCAAGAATTTTACTTTTTACGCGTTGCTTATAGCCACTGTTGGGATTTTTTCATGTTCTTCAGAATCTGATGAACAAAATAATTTTATACAATTAGTGCCTAATGATGATGATACTACAGATGGTGATACAACAGAAATCGATAATGTACCAGGTGATAATTTTGCATTAGCTACACTTCAAATAGAAACCAGCTGGAACACGGCAGATAGAGCTACCGTTTCTGAAGATGCAACCACTCATGGCCCGACGGCATATTACTTTATGGAGAATCAAGAAATGGTTTTAATAAGTAAAGAACCAGATGGCAAACGCACAGAGCTTAAAGAAACTCCTGGACAAGAGCGTTCTCTAGATGTGGTGAAATCACTTTCTTACACAGCTACTATATTTAATATACCAGAAAACGGTGTGACTATCGCACAAGTACATAATAGAAGTACTGGTGTATTAAGACCACTAGTCAGAGTTTATATAGACGACGACCACAGGATTAAATTTAAACTAACGGACGACCCAGATAGCGATTCTCAATATACTACTATAAATGGACCTTTGTACCAAGAAGGAGAGACCATACAAGTTTCTATGAGTACATCAAATGGAACAGCGTCTTTTACAGCAACGACACCAGCTGGTACATTTTCTGAAACCTTTACACCTTCTAATAACTGGACACCATACAGTAATGGGTACTATTTTAAAGCAGGTGTTTATACAGAAGGAAATGATACTCGTGCCGAAATTCGCTTCTCTGAATTTGAATTAATTAAATAAAATTAAACTACAAGAACTATAACAACATCGTTATTTATTAAAGCCCAAGAAGTGAATAATCAAAATCACTGACGGGCTTTTTTGCTTTTTTTAATACCCATAAACCTTCGGCAGGAGGTATTTCTAGATCTAGATTTTCATCCATTTCATTTTGCATAAACCATATACCATTCATGGCTTTCTTCTTATAATCAAAAGAGCCATTATAAACGATCTCAAAATTGTGTTCTATCTCTTCTGTATTGAAACCATCTTCTAGAATAACATCATTACTGGTATAAGAGACCGTTAAAGAAATTAGATTTTGTTCCCAAAACCCAGTAAAATTTACCGTTCTACCAGTTGAGAATGGTCCTTTTTCTTCGGTATGATGACCGGTTATAATGCCGTCTTTGAATTCCATTTCGGTAAATAACCTGACTTTTTCTCCAAAGAAAGGAAGATCAAAACCTAATCCATAGATAAAATAACCTTCCCAATAACCGCTTAATTCCTCCATTATTTTTTCTCTTTCTCAATCACGAGATACTTTAAATTCAATGCATTAAACTGCTCGTTGAATTTTTTAATATCAGATTGTAAAACTTGGTCAAAAATAGCTAGTTGCTTTTCAATCTCAGCAGTTAATTCATCTTTAACTTCTATACTTTGTGAAGTAGGAGCAAAGTCACCTATTTGTGCCAGACTATTTAAATGAGCCAGTTTATTAGTTAATCTTATAGGGAAATTTAAAGGGTCTTGACCACTGCGGTTTTTAGTTTGATAAAGTGCTTTTTCTACCTCGCTAAATTTCTTTTTCATCTCCTTAGACATGGCAATCATATCTTTAACACCTTGTTCTTCTCTATCTCCATACAACGCTTCAAAAGCACTTAATTTTTTATTGAATGCACGTATGTTTTTAATTGATTTGTGAGCTTTGTCTACAGTAGCGTTTACTTCATTTACATAATTAAATTGTGCTAGCATATCTGCATCGCTAGCCTCGCTATTAGGAGTAGATATAATAGTGATAGGTTGTGATTCCATTTTACCATTTACTGATAATTCTACTTTGTAAGATCCAGGTACGGCCTTAGGTCCAGACATATTTGCCCACCATAGAATCATACCTGGTAGTTTTTCTGCTCCATCATAAACCGTATTCCAATTAAAAGAGTTGGCTCCTTCTTTTACTTTTAATTTGTTCTTTTTATCATAGGTAGCATAGGTTTTTATCAACTCGTTTTTAGAATCATAAAAAGAAAGTGATACACTATCTTTTTCTTTCAACGTCGGAATATAAAAATGTACTTGTACTCCTGCGGGATGATTTGCTCCTGCGGTAAGTGAACCTGCACGACCATTTCCTGCCATACGGTAAGAGGTTTTAGGTTTGAAAAGTTTGTTTTCGTCTTGCTTTCGCGAAAGCGAACTAGAAAAAGCTTCTCTCACTAATCCTAGATCATCATGTACCCATAAACTTCTACCTTGTGTCGCGATAATTAGATTGTTATCCTTTACAGCTAGATCTGTAACTGGTACGATAGGTAAATTCATCTGGAATGATTTCCATGATTTTCCATCGTCGGTAGAAATGTATAAACCAGTTTCTGTTCCTGCATACAGCATTCCTTGTACTTGATCATCTTCTCTTACGACTCTAGAAAAATGCTCTGATGGGATGCCATTTGTTATTTTTTTCCATGATTTACCATAATCTGTAGTTCTATATAAGTAAGGGGTAAAATCGCCTAATTTATAACGTGTAGCAGCGACATAACAAGTAGCCGCGTCATAACGGCTAGGTTCTATGCTGTTAATTTGTGCCCATTCTGGTAATCCCTTAGGTGTAATATTACTCCAGTTTTTACCACCATCTTTAGAAAGGTGTATGAGTCCATCGTCGCTACCTATCCATAACTCGCCAGCGTTTAAAGGAGATTCTGCTGCGGCAAAAATGGTACAGTAATACTCTACACTTGTATTATCTTGAGTAATCGGTCCACCGCTAGAAACTAGTTTTGTTGGATCGTTTCTAGTTAGATCAGGTGAGATGGTTTCCCAGCTCTGACCTTCATTAGTAGTGACGTGTACATTGTTAGAAAATGCATAGAGTTTATTAGGCTCATGTTGAGAGAACAGAATAGGGAAATTCCACTGAAAGCGGTATTTCATTCCTTCGGCACCATGTCCCATAGGGTTATCTGGCCATACATTAATCGCTCTTTGTGATTTAGTCTTGTGATTATAACGAGTTAAATAACCACCATAACTACCTCCATAAACGATGTCGTTATCTTTAGGATCTACAGCAATATGTGCACTCTCGCCACCTGCAGTTCCTTCCCAATCGTTATCTGTAATGCTACGTCCAGTGGTGCGATGAGGTAATCTTATCGTCCCATTATCTTGTTGTGCTACATAGATTCTATAAGGAAAAGAGTTATCTGTAGTCACACGATAATATTGTGCTGTAGGCTGATTGTGATACGTACTCCACGTCTCACCACCGTCATAAGTGATTTGTGCGCCACCGTCATCTCCCATAATCATACGGTCAGAATCTTCTGGTGCGATCCATAAATCGTGATGATCACCATGTGGTGCTCTCGCGCTAGAAAAGTTTTTACCACCATCGGTACTTTTATGATAGTTGACATTAACGACATAAACTTTATCGACATCTTTTGTGTCTGCATAAATACGTGTATAATACCAGGCACGTTGTCTTAAACTGCGATCACTGTTTGTCTTTTTCCATGTTAAACCTGCATCATCACTGCGGTACAATCCACCTTGATCTTTATTTTCTACGATGGCATATAATCTGTCAGAATCTACAGGTGAGACGGTAATTCCCATAATTCCTAGAGTTCCTTTTGCAAAACCTTCATTTTTTGAGATCTCTTTCCACGTTTCTCCATAATCAGTACTTTTCCATAAAGCACTACCATCGCCACCACTAGATAGACTGTATGGTGTACGTTGTAATCTCCAGGTACTTGCATACAATACACGTGGATTACTAGGGTCTATGATTAAATCTACCGCACCGGCTAGCTCATTAGTAAATAGTTTTTTACTCCATGTTTTACCACCATCGGTACTTTTATAAACGCCACGATCTGTAGTAGGCTTATAAATGTTACCTAACACGGCGGCATAAACGGTATTATGATCGTTAGGATCTATAACTATTCTAGGTACGTGACGGCTTTTAGGTAATCCAGCCTCAGTCCATGTTTTACCGGCATCTTCTGTTTTCCATATGCCATAGCCGCTGGAAACATTACCACGCACCGTTTTCTCGCCACCACCTACATAAATTACGTTATGATCGCTAGGCGCAACAGTTACGGCACCTATAGAACCGCCAAAAAATCCATCAGAGATATTGCTCCAGGTACGTCCACCATCTAAAGTCTTCCAAACGCCACCACCTGTACTACCGAAATAGAAAAGATTAGGTTTTCCGGGAACTCCGGTAACCGCAGCACTACGTCCACCACGGAATGGTCCCAAGAGTCTAAATTCCTGCGATTCATAGAACTTCTGTTCTTTTGGTGGTTCTGGTAATTGTTGTGATTCCGCTTTCGCGAAAGCGAGAACAACAAATACAAATAGTATATAGTACAACTTATTCATGGTAGGAAAATTTCCTATAAAGATACTACACCATTTGTAATTTATCGTATCGGGAATAATAGAACAGTACTCGGGAAATGAACACATTTTTAAAGGCTACTTACTGTCGCATCTTTGTAGTGTCCTAAGGGATAAGAAAATAACAATAATTAAAAGTATATAATATCATGGCAACATTTAATGTACCACAAAGAAGTGAAGTAAACGAAGTGAATCAAGGAATTTTTGATAACCTAGAAAAGCAATTAGGTTTTGTTCCTAATTTATATGCCACTTATGCATTATCTAATAACGCATTAAATAATTACCTTTCTTTATCTGGAGCAAAAACATCTTTAAACAATAAAGAAAAAGAAGTAGTAAACCTAGCAGTAAGTGAAGTAAATGGTTGTGATTACTGTCTTGCAGCGCATACGGCTATAGCGCAAATGAATGGTTTTACTCAAGAACAAACTCTAGAATTAAGAGCTGGTAAAGCGTCTTTCCAGACTAGTTATAATGCTCTTGCAGGTCTAGCAAAAAACATTACAGAGAATAGAGGTAGAGCAGATAAGGCTGTAGTAGATTCTTTTCTAGCGGCAGGTTATACTCAAGAAAATCTAGTAGATACTATAGTTTTAGTAGGTGATAAAACCATCTCAAACTATTTACACAATACAACTCAAGTACCAGTTGATTTCCCAGCGGTACAACCTTTAGATGCTTAATAACATTTAGGTAAGAGTTAAATTTTTCATAGTTGGTTAGTTGAAACAGGTCTGTCTCTTAGGAGTACGGGCCTGTTTTGTTATATCTAATATTGAAAAGTAATGGTTAAAAATAAAAGCGAGTTACCACCTAGTTTTATAGGACAGTAACTCACTTTTATACGTACTTAAAATACGTTGTTTTTTTAATTTATTGCTTTCTAAAGGAAAGTGGAGAGGTGCCCACTTGCTTTTTAAAGAATTTAGAAAAATGACTAGGCTCATTATAACCTAGTTCATAAGCTATCTCTTCGGCACTTTTGTCAGAGTAGAGTAAAAGTCTTTTAGCCTCTGCAGTGATGCGCTCGTTGATTATCTTAAGAGGTGATTTTACATCATGCTTCTTAAAAAAGTTAGAAAGTGTTTTAGGAGATTTAAAAAGTAAGTCTGCATAGTCTGCTACCTGGTGCTTTTCTTTGAAATGCTGTTCTACTAGTATGTTAAATCGTCTTACTAGATCGACTTGCTTTACCGTTAAATCTGGCTGGTAACTTTCTTGTTTAATCAGTCTGGTAGAGGTAATCAACATTCTTTTTAATAAAGTACGTAACATCTCACCCTGAATATGATCTTTAGTATCAAATTCTTCCTGAAATAAAACCAGCATCGCATTAAAACTAGCTTGTTCTTTTACAGTTAAGTCTATTATAGGTGCTGTAGAAGAACCGAAAAACAACATTCCCATACAGGATACCTCAGAATCATTATGCTGTATGCAATAGAACTCACGGTTAAACACAAACGCTATTAATCCATAATTATCCTTTGGGATTTCTACTATGTTCACAGGGGTACAAAAAAGTACTTGATTCTTTTTAAGTACGACTTCATATCCATCTACAATAAGGCGTTCTTCACCTTCTGTACACCAGACTATTTTATATAAACCCTTTTTTTTAAGTAGCTGTAATGATGGTCCACATTGAAAACTTGTCACAGTAAACCTTCCTTCGTCTTTGATGTTATGGTAATCTAATTTCATAGATTAAAAATAGGAAGAATATATAACTAAAGTATCACGACTTCAAATATTTTCTCATAGAACCTATACCACCGGCATTTACAACTTTATAACCATTGGCTTTTAATTTTCCAGCAGCGATATTACTTCTTCCTCCCATGGCACAGTACACGATTAATGGCTTTTCTTTATCGAGAGCATTCATTTGTTGATCAATAACTTGAACAGGTATATTTTTAGACCCTTCTATATGACCGCCGTTAAATTCAGATGCGGTACGCACATCCAGTAATTGTGCACCTTCTTTAAGGTATTTCTGTATTGTTTCTTTTTTCTTATTTTTAAATAGACCGAACATAGTTTTCTTTATTGAGACGTTTGTTTTTAGTTTACTTACCTGCAAAGTAGTAAATTGTTATTATAATTTCGCTTTCGCGAAAGCGGAACCACAACATTTCACTTTTAATACCTACATTAGGATCATGGGAGCAATTATTGGGTACATTTTTGTCGGTTTACTAGTAGGACTAGTAGTTATTCAGTTTTTAAAAGAGTTGGATAGAAAAGAAGTACAAGCTAGAAAGCTGGTAGGAGCAAAGGGTCTGCATAAATTGGAAATACAACGCAATGCTATTTTACAAGAACTAGAACAAAAGTCTCCGGAAAAAACAGCCGTTAAAACAAAGGCAGTTTCATTGATCTATAAACTTGCAGCCAGTAAAAATAAATTTACTTTAAAAGATATAGAGCATACCACTCAACAACTTCAAAACCTGTATGACCAGAACATAGAAGGTGCATCTGTCTATAAAATTAATTTTCCAGAAAAGGAATTACTCAATTTTGAACCTAGAGAGATCTTGTCTTTATTAATTATTATTAATGAAGGCTTGCACAACGCAGCTATTCATTCTCAAGCTAACTATATATTCAATATCGCATCTATAGAAGACGATTCCTTACATATAATTACCCACGATAACGGACTAGGTTATGATCGTAAAGCTGTCGCAAATGGTGATGGTATTCAACAAATCACGACAGCTGTAAATGAATTAAATGGTGACTTAAAACTGACCAGCACACAAGGTAATGGTACTGTTGTAAATGCCATTATACCATTAACTGATTTTAGTTAACCTATCAATTCTTCAATCTCCTCAATAAGCAGCCACTGCTCAGGATAATCATTTTCTACTTGAGCTTTTAATTCCTCAAGTAACGGTTTATTTATTTTATCTTCTTCTCTATAATTGCGTACTTTCTCGTATAAACCTTGAATGGTAATCTCTCTTTTTGAGAAAACGGGCTTTATGGTTTTAGTATCACTCTCATGAAAAACAAGGTCAAAACTGTAATAGTCTGCAGGGCCAGCATAGGCACTTACTATTTCTTTTCCTACGGCTAGGTTAAGCATGCCGTCTTCTGGCGTAAATAGAACCTCGTCCTTATAAGTTACGGTGCAGTCGGTAAACTGAATGAGCATTAATTTACCATTCAAATTACGCTGTCCAGTGACGTTTAAACCTTCTACTTTAATTCCACTTTCATAGGTGAATTCAATGCGCTCGTTATCATAAAAATTATAAGCCTGTAAATCACGAGGTCCCATATCTTCTATAGCTAGATTGATTCCCTTAAGTTTCCCTAGCGGACTCAAAAAACCGTTTTTATGTGTACTGCGGCCATGACCTATAAGCTCTTTTTCTCTATAGGCAAGAGCATTCTCTCCAGTCGTTTCAAAGAAAACCACCTCGTTGTCATCATTAGTAATCATGCGTGTAAAATGACCACTTATTTGTAATCCAGTACTTAACTCAATAGTCCCAAGAGATTTTGAATTAATTAATTTTTGTAAGCCACGATGTCCGCCTTTACGCACTGCCATGGTGTTTGCAAATTCTTCTAGTACCTCACTAAGGGTCGCAAAATTAGGCGTTACATAAAGATGAGGTTGCTTGCGCGTGATATCAAAATCTTGATAAGCTGCATCAATAGTATACAGTCTTTTTTCTACCGCAGGTTCTAGACAGCTTTTACTTTCTCCTAGACTTGATAATAATCCGGCACCATAAAGTTTAGGATTATCTAGCGTACCTACCAGACCGTATTCTACCGTCCACCAGTGTAAATTTCTAATTAAAGACATTTCACTAGGTTCTACATCTTTGTTTTGAAGACGCTCTATATTTGCCTCGGCAGCTGCGATTTCTTTATCCAGCTCTGGGTTTTCTGTCTCGCTACGAGTTTCTTTAAGAATAGAAATCTTGCGCACTGCCTCATACATTTCATGATCGTGTGCGCTAGAAATAGCTTTGCTGCCTATCTCGCCAAAACGTCTTAAATATTCTGCATAATCTGGGCTTGCGATAATAGGAGCGTGCCCAGCAGCTTCATGAATAATGTCTGGTGCAGGAGTGTATTCTATGTTATCCAGCTTTCTTATGTCTGCCGCAATGACTAATATTTTATAAGCCTGAAATTCCATAAAAGCTGCTGGCGGTATAAAACCATCTACAGCAACAGCTGCCCAGCCTATTTCTTTTAGAATGCGATTCATACCATACATGGACGGTATGTTATCTATAGAAATACCTGTTTTCTTAAGTCCAGCAATATAAGATCCATGAGCCACCTGACTCAAGAATTCTACATTTTTGCTCATCACATGACGCCACACAGCCTGATCTTGATAGGTATAAAGTTCATAATTTTGAGGCTTTATAAACTGTTTTAGATGCGGTGGTAATCTTTCAAGAAGCGGATTAATTTCTATATTCTCTAACATTGTCGTAGGGTAAAGTTCAAAGCTAGTCTAAAACAAATTATTCTAATTATTGTGAATAGACTTTTAATCAATTTTATGATAGTCATGTTCTATTATATTTGCAACTTATGTCTCGCAAAAAACAAATTCTCAAAACAGCTGCTCAACTTTTCAAAGAACGTGGTTATAGCGCTGTCACCATGCGCGATCTCGCTGCCGCTATGGATATGAAAGCGGCTAGTTTGTACAATCATATCTCTGGGAAACAAGAAATTCTTGCCACACTCATTCTAGAAGTTGCTCATGAATTTACAACTGGTATGGATACGGTAGAGATGGATGATAAGTCCGCTTTCGCGAAAGCGGAACAGCTCATTCTATTACACATAAAAATAGCACTAGAATATACGGATGCACTGGCTGTATTAAATACCGACTGGATGCACCTAGAAGGAGTGCCTTATCAAGAATATATCAAGTTGCGTAAAGACTATGAACTAGATTTTAAAAATATATTAGAGAGTGGAATAAAAGCTGATGAGTTTAAATTATTGAACGTGGAGACCATGCTTTTTAATCTTCTAAGCACGTTAAGATCCATATACCTATGGATACCAAAAAAGTCGACTACCGAAGTAGCCGACCTTAAAAAAGAGTTGCCTCAAATATTACTTACAGGAATTAGTTCTTAGCCTTTTCTTCTTCTAAAGTAGGGTAGTCTGTATAACCTTCACGACCTTGTGTATAAAAGGTTTCCATATTCCAGTCTGCTGTTTCAGCCTTTAATTCAAAACGATGTGCAAGATCTGGATTAGAAATAAATAATTTACCAAAGGCAACCAGGTCTGCATGACCTTCTTCAATTACCTTATTACCAGATTCACGATCAAATTGATTGTTGATCATTAAGTTTCCATTGTAAATAGGACGGTAATGTTTTGCTATTTCACTTACCAGAAAATCGATCTTACTTACATCTGTAAATGGCTCTGAAAGGTGTAAATAAGCCAGGTCGTATTCATTTAATCTATTAATTAAATAATCAAAAAACGGAATAGTATCTGGTGTTCCATCAATTCCAAAAACTCCATTTAATGATGGATTTAATCTACATCCTATTCTATTATTTGGGAATGATTCTTTTACCGCATCTAAAACTTCAAAGAAAAAACGAGCTTTATTCTCATTGCTACCTCCATACTCGTCTGTACGTAAGTTAGATTTATTATTAAAAAATTGGTGTATTAAATATCCATTAGAACTGTGTATTTCTACACCATCAAAACCTGCCTTTTTAGCATTTGCAGCAGCGTTTCCATAATCTTTTACTGTTTGCTCTATTTCTTCTACCGTCATAGCGTGTGGCGTCACAGTCATTTTCTTCTCGCCAGTAGGGTTTCTATGTTCCACTTCTGGATTTACAGCACTAGGTGCCCAAGGTAACTGGCCGTCATGAAAATCTGGCAAAGAAATACGTCCTACGTGCCATAATTGTAAAACTATTTTCCCGCCTTCTTTATGTACACTATCTACGACATTTTTCCATCCTTCTACTTGGGCTTCATTAAATATTCCAGCCACATGTGCATATCCTCTTGCTTGTTTTGATATCTCACTAGCTTCTGTTATAATAAGTCCAGCACCAGCTCGCTGCGTGTAATAATCTATGTGTTTTTGATCTGGCGATTGGTTCTCATTAGTGGCTCTAGATCTAGTTAGAGGCGCCATTACAATTCTGTTTTTTAATTCAATTGCTCCTAGGCTTATCGGTTTTAAAAGGGGTTGTGTCGTGCTCATATCTGTTTTTAAGTAAAAATATTGTATGTACAAGTAAATACGGTTAAGAGCGCGTTAATTAGAGTTTTTTTAAAGTTTTGGAGCATTAAAAAAGCGGTTATATCATCAAATTTGATACAACCGCTTTTATTATTTATAAATAAATATTATCCTATTTATTTATGCCTTTTAGCGAGCTCTTTCTCAATATCTGCTAGAGATAATCCTTTTGCTTTAAGCAACACTAGATAATGGTACATCAAATCACCAGCTTCGTAAATAAAATCTTCTTCCTTACCATTTATAGCATCGATAACGGTTTCCACAGCTTCTTCACCTACTTTTTGAGCTACTTTATTAATTCCTTTTTGGATTAAAGAATAGGTATAAGATCCTTCTACTTGATCGTCAATACGCTGGTGGATGGTTTTCTCAAGATCATTAATTGTAAAGCTGTTCTCGCTTTCGCGCAAGCGAGATTCATCACCATTATCAAAACAACTCACCGTACCGGTATGACAAGTAGGTCCATGTGCATTTGCTTTAATAAGAATGGTATCTTGATCACAATCGATTTTTATAGCTACCACATCTAGAAAATTATTGGAAGATTCTCCTTTGGTCCAAAGTCGTTGTTTGCTACGTGAGTAAAAAGTCACTCTGTTTTCAGCTTTAGTTTTTTCAAAAGCCTCTTCATTCATATAGCCTAACATCAACACTTCTTTGTTAGTAGCGTCTTGTACAATTACAGGCAATAATCCGTTTTCTCCTTTATTCCAGTCTAGTTTCATATTTGTTCCCACGAAAGTGGGAATCTCTTCGATTCAACACTTTCGATTTTATTTACGCAGGCGGAAATCTTCATTTCCCCACCGCAATCATTTTTAATGTCAAGCCATCGTAGGCCAGACTTTATGTTGTCATTCCGCTACGTAGCGGAATCGTTTTATTTTATCGCAATCCTATTTTAATTTCTCACAGCAACTCCAGCCGCAGCCAATTGTTTTTTCAACTCAGGAACTGGTAATTCTCCAAAATGGAAAATACTTGCTGCTAGTCCCGCACTCGCTTCTGTGTCTTTAAATAAGTCTGCAAAATGAGCACTTGTTCCTCCACCACCTGATGCAATGATAGGAATACTCAATTTTCTAGAAATGGCATCGGTAAGTTCTAGAGCAAAACCATTTTTTGTACCATCATGATCCATACTCGTAAGCAAGATTTCTCCAGCACCTAATCGTTCAATTTCTTGACACCAAGAAATAGTTTCTAATTCGGTCTCTACACGTCCACCAGCTACATAGACTTTATTTCCGCGCAGGCGGAAATCTGTAGGTGTTGACTCGCTAGGCTTTCTTTTTGAATCAGCTAGATCCTCACTTTCCTGGGAATGCTTCGTATCCACCGCAACCACAATACACTGACTACCTAACTCAGCAGCGAGTTCACTAATTAGTTCTGGTCTTTTTACGGCTGCACTATTGATAGCTATTTTATCAGCACCAGCTTTAATGATTTCTTTGGCAAGAGCTACGTCGTTAATTCCGCCACCTACTGTAAATGGAATATTTAAAACAGCAGCGATTTCACGAACTAGCGGTACTAAAGTGTCACGCTTCTCAATAGTTGCGGTAATATCTAGAAAACATAACTCGTCAGCACCTTGAGCAGCATATTGCTTTGCAAGTTCTACTGGATCACCAGCATCTCGCAATCCAACAAAGTTGATCCCTTTTACGGTACGTCCATCCTTAATATCAAGGCATGGTATAATTCTTTTTTTTAAGCTCATACAAATTCTCTCAATTCCTTAAATGTAATTCTACCTTCATAGAATGCTTTTCCTACTATGGCTCCTTCACAATTCATTTCGCGCAAGCGATATAAATCTTCTACGACAGCAACGCCACCGCTAGCTATTAATTTAACAGGTGCTGTGTTAAGGATTTCCTTATACAGCTCATTACTAGTTCCAGCAAGCATACCGTCTTTTGCTATATCGGTACAAATCACATACTCGATTCCTTTTTTATTCCACTCTTTGATGAATTCTACCACTTCTAGTTCGCTACTTTCTAGCCAGCCGTGTGTGGCGATCATTCCATCCTTAGCATCTGCTCCTAGGATGATTTTATCAGTTCCATATCTGGAAATCCAACCTTCAAAAGTTGCAGCATCCTTAACAGCAATACTACCGCCAGTAACTTGTTTTGCTCCACTTTCAAATACGACCTTTATGTCTTCGTCAGTTTTCACACCACCGCCAAAATCAACCTGCAAACCAGTCTGTCCAGCGATGCGCTCGAGCACTTTCCAGTTCACGACGTGACTACTTTTTGCTCCATCTAGATCAACCAAATGCAAGTGTTTTATTCCATTTGCTTCAAACTCTTTGGCTACTTCTAGTGGGTCTTCATTATAAACCGTTTTTTGGTTGTAATCGCCTTGTGATAGACGTACACATTTACCGTCTATAATATCTATTGCTGGTATAATACGCATACTATAATTCTATAAAGTTCTTTAATATCTGCTCACCTATTCCAGCACTTTTCTCAGGATGAAATTGTGTTGCATAAAAATTGTCTTTTTGCAAGACACTACTGAAAGGCAAAATATAATCACAAGCCGCAACTGTGTTTTCGCAAACTTCAGCATAGTACGAGTGTACATAATATACATCTGCTGCTGGTTGTAAGCCTTGCAAGATGGAAGATTGTTGATCAACAACTTCAGTATTTAAACTATTCCATCCCATGTGAGGCACTTTCATTCCTTCGGTAGCCGGAAATTTCTTTACGGTAGTGTCAAAAATCCCTAGACATTCTGTATCACCTTCTTCACTGTGGCTGCACATCAATTGCATTCCTAAGCATATTCCTAGCACAGGCTGTTTCAATTCTCTTATGACTTGATCTAGTCCACGTTCACGCAAATAGTTCATCGCGGTGCCAGCTTCTCCTACGCCAGGGAAAATAACTTTGTCTGCCGCCTTTAATTCTTCAGGATCGTCAGTTACTTTATTCTCTATTCCTAGTCTGTTGAGCGCATTAGTGACGCTTCCTATATTACCTGCGTTATATTTTACAATGGCAATCATAAAGTTCCTTTTGTACTCGGTAATTTACCATCACCAGTTTGTTTTACCGCCATTTTTATCGCTTTTGCAAACGCTTTAAATAAACTTTCTATTTTGTGATGCTCGTTATCACCTTCTACTTTCATGTTCAGATTGCATTTTGCCGCATCGCTGAATGATTTAAAGAAGTGGAAGAACAATTCTGTAGGCATATCGCCCACATATTCACGTTTAAATTCTGCTTCCCATACGATCCATGGTCTACCACCGAAGTCTATTCCTACTTGTGCTAGCGAGTCATCCATAGGTAGCAAGAAGCCATACCTATTGATTCCTTTTTTTGAGGATAACGCTTTCGCGAAAGCGTCACCTAAAGCAATCGCCGTGTCTTCAATAGTGTGATGTTCATCTATTTCAAGATCGCCATTTACCTTAATATCTAAATCTAATGAGCCGTGACGTTGTAACTGCTCTAGCATGTGATCGTAGAATTTTAAACCGGTATCTATTTTTCCGTTTCCAGATCCATCAAGGTTTAAAACGATGTTGATATCGGTTTCATTTGTTTTACGGCTTACCGTGACCTTGCGAGGTTGTCCTTTTAAAAATTCAAAAATCTCTTTCCAAGATTCTGTTTTAAGAACTACTAGTTCGTCTTCAAAAGTAGAGTCGTCAGTAATACTAGGTAGCTGTATTCCTTTACAGCCTAAATTCTTAGCCAGTTGCATATCGCTATTGCGATCACCGATTACAAAACTATTCTCAAGGTCGTAATTACCTTTTATATAATGCGTCAATAAACCAGTTTGTGGTTTACGAGTAGGTGCATTTTGCTCAGGAAATGAACGGTCTATTAAAACTTCACTGAAGTTAATCCCTTCATTCTCTAGAACATTCATCATTAAATTATGCACTGGCCAGAAGGTGTCTTCTGGAAAACTATCCGTTCCTAATCCATCTTGATTAGTCACCATAACTAATTCATAATCTAACTCACGAGCGATGCGATGTAGCTGAGTAATCGCCACAGGCAAGAACTCTAACTTTTCATAACTATCTAGTTGATAATCTACTGGTGGCTCTTTTACGATGGTACCATCGCGATCTATAAATAATACTTTTTTCATGTATTTCCGCGAAGGCGGAAACCTCTTCCCGCAATCGACTTTATTTGATTAAATGCCATCAACGATGACTCTTTTATAATTTTTAAACTATTGAAGAACAGCTTCGGTTTTAATTCATCTAATTCTCTTTAATTTCTCGCAACGCAGTAATTACCGCTTTACATTCCATCATCGTACCAACGGTAAAACGCAACGTGTCTTCAATCTGACTGCTACGATTACGTATAATAATACCTTTATCACGTAGGTAATTATAAACTTGCGTAGCATTTTCTACTTTGGCAAGAACAAAATTTGCCTCACTAGGATATACTTCTTTTATAAAGTTAAAACTGTTTAAATGCTCCATAAGAAAATCTCTGTTATTGATAATTTCTTCTATTTCATTTTTTGTTTTTTCTTCGTTTTGTAACGCTTCTAGAACTGCTTTTTGAGACAATTCATTTACGTTATACGGTGGCTTTGTTCTATTGAATAATTCAATGATTTCTGGAGAAGAAAAGGCAAATCCTACTCGCGCACCAGCCATACCATGAGCCTTAGACATGGTTTGTAACACCACAAGATTAGGATAATCTTCTAATCGTTTTATAAAACTCATGTTCTCTGTAAAATCTTGATAAGCCTCATCTACAACGATAATTCCATTAAAACTACCGAACAAGCGATCTAATTGTCTTTGGTTTTCTAGCATTTCTGCCTCAAACTCTGGAGCAAATGGCATATCCATCATACCACCACGAGTATAATTTTGTGCTTGCCAGTCGTGTTTTAAATCGGCTTTGAGCAATACGTTACCTGTAGGATTATTAGGAGAGCATATCCATAATAGTTTTATATCCGCGCAGGCGGATATCTCTTCGAGTATTTCATCAACGTTCAACTCAAAGCGATCATTCAAAGGAACCTTCAAAACACTAACATCATTAATCGCTGCACTAACTTCATACATTCCATAAGTAGGCGGACAAGTAATTACTGTGTCTTTTCCTGGTTCACAGAAAATGCGATACAATAAATCAATAGCCTCATCACTTCCATTACCTACAAAAATTTGATTTGGTGAAATGTCTTTTTGTTTTGCGAGTTCTTCCTTTATCGAAGACTGCAATGGATCTGGGTAACGATTTAAATCTCCCTTAGGATTTTCATTTGCGTCTAGTAACGTCAGCTCATTTTTATCGCTGCCGTATAAATCAAATTCACTGCGCGCACTAGAATAAGGCTTCAAATTCCAAATGTTCTTGCGGACTATGTTTTCTAAATTAAATTCCATTTTTATTCTGTCATTCCGCTGTATAGCGGAATCGCTTAGTTATAATTCTCAATTTCTTTTAATCGCACACTCACCGCATTTTTATGCGCATCGAGACCTTCGGCAGTAGCCATAATTTCAACGGCTGGTCCTAGGTTCTTCAATCCCTGTGGTGTTGCTTTTTGATAGGTCACTTTATTCACAAAACTATCTACTGACACGCCGCTATAATTACGCGCATATCCATAGGTAGGTAATGTGTGGTTTGTACCACTAGCATAATCACCTAAACTTTCACAAGTGTAAGAACCTATAAAAATAGATCCAGCAACTTGAATTTGTTCTGCTACATCATCAGCATTTTCTGTATTTATGATCAAGTGTTCTGGTGCATATGCGTCCGACCATTTGATGCATTCTTCTATGCTTTCTAGAACGATAGTTTTACTGTTTTCAATAGCTTTTTCTGCTGTTTGCTTTCGCGAAAGCGTACTTAATTGAATAGTTAATTGTTCATTTACAGCCTCGGCTAGAGTAGTAGAATCAGTTAATAGAATTACTTGAGAGTCTGGTCCATGTTCTGCTTGTGCTAGTAAGTCTGCTGCTACAAATGCTGGGTTTGCTTCTTGGTCTGCAATTACTAAAACCTCTGACGGTCCAGCAGGCATATCAATGGCGACACCTTGTTGTTGAGCAAGTTCTTTAGCACGTGTTACAAATGCGTTTCCAGGGCCAAATATTTTGTCAACGGCAGGAATACTTTCTGTTCCATGAGTCATTGCAGCAATGGCTTGTGCACCGCCGGCTTTATAGATTTCTGTAACTCCACAGAGACTTGCTGTATATAATACGGCTGGATTTATATCTCCGTTTGCATCTGTAGGGCTACAAAGTACAACACGTTTATTACCTGCAATCTTAGTAGGAATGGCTAGCATTAATACCGTAGAAAAAAGAGGAGCAGAGCCACCAGGAATATACAGTCCTACTTTTTGAATAGGTAAAGATTTTCTCCAGCAGGTCATGCCAGGCATGGTTTCTAATACGGGATAGTCCTTTGTAAAACAAATGACGTGAAACTTATAAATGTTTTGGTAAGCCGTTTGAATTGCTTCTTTTAATTCTGGCGCTACAAGTGTTGCTGCGTGCTCGATTTCTTTTTCTGTAACTCTTAGAGAATTTAATTGTGCTTTATCAAACTTCTCTGCAAAAGCAAATAACGCCTGATCACCATTTTCTCTAACCAGCTGTATAATATCTTTTACAGCAGTCTCTACATTAGCACGTTCTTGTTGCGGACGTTCTAATAGGTCTTGTTGTTGAGAATAGTCAGGATTAGAAATAATTTTCATTATGCGATCAATTTTTCAATTGGACTTACTAAAATGCCTTGCGCACCAGCATCTTTTAATCGGTCGATTACATTCCAGAAATCATTTTCTTCAATCACAGAGTGTAAACTGGACCATCCTTCTTCAGCAAGTGGTAAAACTGTTGGGCTTTTCATACCTGGTAATAAGGCAGATATTTCTTCTATCTTATCATTAGGTGCGTTCAATAAGATGTATTTGCTTTTTTGTGCATTTTGCACAGCATCTATTCTAAAGGTAAGCTTATTTAATAACTCTTGCTTATCACCGCTTAGATTAGGATTCGAAATTAAAACAGCTTCACTATACATTACTGTTTCTACTTCTTTAAGACCGTTCATTATAAGAGTAGATCCTGTAGAAACGATATCGCAAATACCTTCGGCAAGGCCTATTCCTGGTGCAATCTCTACAGATCCGCCTATTTCTTCTGTCGTTGCATCGATTCCTTTTTCTGTAAAGAATTTTTTAACGATTGTAGTATAACTACTAGCTACCTTTTTACCGTTAAACCATTCTAGACCTGGATAGTCTACATCTTTTTGAACAGCTAGACTTAAACGACAGCCTGCAAAACCTAGTTGCTTGATTACGTCTACTTCTTGGTCTTTTTCTTCTACCTCATTAAGTCCTAGAATTCCAAGGTCTGCAACACCATTAGCGACGTATTGTGGTATATCATCATCTCTTAAAAAAAGAATTTCCATAGGGAAATTTTTTGCTTGAGTAGATAATTTGCGACCACCGTTGTCAAATTTAATTCCGCAATCCTTTAGGAGTTGCAAAGATTTGTCTGATAGTCTTCCTGATTTTTGTACTGCTATTCTGATCATAATTTTTGTTGCCATTCTATTTTGAGAATGTTGTTTAAGCTGCTTACAAACTGTTTTTTATTTCAAACTTTTTTAAAACAAAAAAACCGCCTGAAACAGACGGTTTTTTGTAAAATATGTTTGAGTTACATCAATACATTTTTAGCTCGCCTGACGGGAAGTAAAAAAAATGATGATGATGTACGTTTTGTGTTTTCATTGTGGTGCAAACATAATACTGAAAATTGAATATTAAAAGGATATCCTAGCTTATTGATAGGATTTAACTTTAATTTAAAACTTTATCCGTTTTGATTATGCTTTAAAGATAAACTTATTTAATCGATGCTACAAAATTTGTAGCTGCCTTAGATATATCCTCTACATCAGTAATTTGTCTTATAAATTCACTACCTATAATTGCTCCATTTACATACTTACAGGCATCGTTAAAATTCTGTTGATTTTTAATATTAAAGCCGGTAAGAATAGGAGTTTTTAGTTCCATGTCTTTAAGCTTACCTAAGTAGTCTGCTGCTGCAGAGAAATCTGTTTTAGATCCTGTAGTACTTGCAGAGCTTACTGCATAAATAAAGCCGTTAGAGTTATCGTCGATTTCTCTAATGCGTTTTTCTGAAGTTTGAGGAGTTACTAAGAATATGTTGCTGATGTTATATTTCTCAAAGACTTCTTTAAATTCTGTCTGATAAATATACATAGGTAAGTCAGGAACAATTAATCCGTCCACACCTACTTCTTGACATCTTTTGCAAAATGCCTCAAGGCCATATTGCATCACAGGATTGAGATATCCCATTAGAAGAACAGGAACTTTAGGAGTATTATTTTCTAATTGAGAAAATAATTTTTCAATAGACATTCCATTCTCTAAAGCAATTTTACTACTTTCTTGAATAGTAGGGCCATCTGCTAGTGGATCGCTGAAAGGGATTCCTATTTCTACTAGATCAACCTTTGCGTTTTCGAGTGCTGTTAATAGAGTAGTGGTGTCCTCTAATTGAGGATATCCAGCGGTATAGAATATATTCAACAAGTTTTGAGGCTTGTTTTTAAGTAATTCTGTGAGTTTATTTTTCATTTTTTTTCAGTTTTCAGCGCATCGCATGCGCTTAGTTGGGCGATGTGCAATCCATCCTTGTGTTTTCAGCACATCCACATGCGCTCTATTCTAGGTAAGTACCACCTATCTTAATATTTTCAACGCATGACATGGCATGCGCACAGCATAGTAAGTGTGACTTTGTTTCTACAGTAGGTTCAACTCTTCCATATACGTATTCATATCCTTATCTCCACGACCAGAAAGGTTAATCACTACACGATCAGTTGGTTTTAAGTCTAAGTCTTTTAAGACAGAAAATGCATGAGCAGTTTCTAAAGCTGGAATGATACCTTCTAATCTACTTACCTCTACAGCAGCTTCTAGTGCTTCAGCATCTGTAACAGCCATATATTGAGCGCGGTCAGACACTTTTAACCATGCATGTGCTGGTCCTATTCCAGGATAGTCTAGTCCAGCACTTATACTATGCGGCTCGATAACCTGTCCATCTTTATCCTGCATCATTATAGAACGACTAGCGTGCAATACACCAGGAGTTCCTAGAGTTAATGTAGCCGCGGTCTTATCGGTATCGACACCTAAACCAGCCGCTTCTACCCCTATTAATTTTACTTCTTTATCATCTAAAAAGTGATAAAAAGCTCCCATAGCGTTAGAACCGCCACCTACACATGCAATGACATAATCTGGTAAACCATCCATTTGCTTCTTAATCTCTTCAGAAATCACCGATTGATATCTTGCTACCATGTCAGGATAAGGATGTGGTCCAACTACTGAGCCTATAATGTAATGAGTGTCTTCTGGATTATTGATCCAGTCTCGCATTGCCTCATTAGTCGCGTCTTTTAAAGTTTTAGAACCGCTAGTTGCAGGTCTAACCGTTGCACCTAACATTTTCATGCGGGCAACATTAGGCGCTTGACGTTCTATATCTTTCTCACCCATGTAAACGATGCATTCCAGGCCTTTTAATGCACATACGGTTGCTGTTGCTACACCATGTTGTCCAGCACCAGTCTCTGCAATGATTCTTTTTTTACCTAGTTTTTCGGCAAGTAAAATCTGACCGATCGTGTTATTTACTTTATGAGCACCGGTATGACAAAGATCTTCTCTCTTTAACCAGATTTGAGCTCCATATTTTTCAGAAAGTCGCTTAGCTAAAAATAATGGAGTAGGGCGACCTACATAATCTTTAAGCAATTGATGAAACTCTTCTTGAAATTCTGGTGATTTTTCTATTGCTAGATAATTCTCTTGTAGTTCTTCAATATTAGGATAGAGCAATTCTGGAATGAATGCACCACCGAATTCTCCATAAAACCCTTGTTCATTTACTTGATAGCTCATTTTCTTAATTTTTCTATGAATGTTTTTATTTCTTCTATGTTTTTAACGCCAGGTTCAGTTTCAAATTTTGAATTAAGATCAATACCTAAAAACATATTGTGTTTAAATTCTTTTACTAATGCGACATCATCTTTTGAAATGCCACCGCTCAATAAAAAAGGAACTTCTCCTTTATAAGAGTCGAGAATAGACCAATTAAATTTCTTACCACTACCACCATAATTTGGAGTAGCTGTGTCAAATAAGAAGAATAGTTTACCAACATATTGTGCTGCAAGTTCTTCCCATTCTTTTAAACTATTGAAATCAAAGTCCTCTGTGATTTGAAATGCTTTAAATATCTTGATGTCTATTTCTAGTAACGCTTTCGCGAAAGCGGAATCCTCATCACCATGTAATTGAATAACATCTAGTTGCAATGGTATAACATCTTTTAAAATGTTTTCAAATGTTTCATTTACATACACGCCTACGGTACCTTTATTCATGGTTTGTTGGGCGACCTTTTCTTTTTGAGAATCGTCTACAAATCGTTTAGACTTTGAGTAACGTATAATTCCCATAAAATCAATATCCAGTTCTTGTAACTGGTTAATGTTTTCTATATCGCGCATACCGCATACTTTAATCATCATGACTTTATGGCTTTTATAAATTGCTCGCAGCTTGCTCCTGGTAGATCTGTTTTCATGAAGTTTTCTCCTATTAGGAAACCTTCAAAGCCTAGTGTTTTAAGTTCTTTTACTATTTCAGGATCTGAGATACCGCTCTCTGATATGGCAAGAACATTTTTAGGAAAATGAGGTAAAAGATCTTTACTGTTTTGAATATCAGTTTTAAACCTTTTTAAATCACGATTATTAACTCCTATCACAAACTTAGACGTATTCAAAGAAGTGGTTACCTCTTTAATGCGATTAAGCTCTTCTAAATCATGAACCTCAAAAAGAATTTCAAGACCTAGATTGATCGCCTCTAGAGACATGGTTTTTAATTCTTCATTATTTAGACATGCTGCGATAAGTAGGATAGCGTCTGCTCCATAAGCTCGCGCTTCATGAATTTGATATAAATCTATCATGAAATCCTTGCGCAGGATAGGTATGTTAACTTGTGATCTTGCTTCTATTAAATCGTCTAGCGTACCGCCAAAGAAAGGCAAGTCAGTTAGACAACTAATAGCACTTACACCAGCATTTTCATAACCTGTCACTACTTCTTGTAAACTAGCAGGGCAATTAAAAGAACCTTTACTAGGACTTTGTCTCTTATGCTCGGCAATAATACCGCTGCCTTTCTTCAAACTATCGTTTAAGGATAGCGTTTCTCTAGAATAATAAGGCATCTCTCTTAGGTCAGAAAGAGAGGTAACCTGCTTTCTTGCTTTTAAATCTAGTGCGGTTTGATTTGTTATTTTCTTAAGAATGTCTTCCATTTTATTTCTTTTTAGGCAGGTGTCACCTGGCCTTACTTTTAAACGCTTAATAAGCGTCAGTCTAAAACTGCTTCTAGGGTTTACCTCTGAACGTTTTGTAAGCGGTTAAAACTTTTCAATGCTTTTCCAGATTCTAGAGATTCTCTAGCTACTATAGCTCCTTGATGTAAATTTAAATCCTGAGCTACAGAAATAGCAGTTGCGGCATTTGCTATCACTACATTTTTTTGTGCTTCGGTCGCTTTGTTTTCTAATACTTTCATGAAAATATGTGCCGCTTCTTCTACAGTTTCTCCACCATAAATATCTGCCTGCTTTAATAGTTTCATACCGAAATCACTAGCAGATAGATCGCTTACTCCTGCGTTTCTAGCAAGTCTTACTTTTCCTGTAAGACTTACCTCGTCATAACCTTCATGTGAATGGAGAATAGCGTATTTCTTATCTGTTTCAGACTGAAATAAGTATTCATAATTACGCGCTAGTTGTAAATTGAAAACACCAACACTTTGTAATTTAGGTTTTGCAGGATTTACTAAAGGGCCCAACATATTAAAAAATGTTTTTACACCTAATTGTCTTCTAATAGGTGCAACAGCTTTCATCGCAGGGTGAAATAATGGTGCGTGTAAGAATGTAATGTTTGCCTCAGAAATTTGTTTTCTCAGCACATCATGGTCATTTGTAAAAACAAATCCTAGATGTTCCATAACATTAGAAGAACCACTTACTGAACTTACTCCATAGTTACCGTGTTTAGCAACAGGTACACCTGCACCAGCAGTTACAAAACTAGCTAGGGTACTGATGTTAAAAGTGTCTTTTCCATCACCGCCAGTACCACACAAGTCTATCGGATTAAATTCTGATAGGTCGATGAGGTTTGCTTGTTCTAGCATCGCGTCTCTAAATCCAGCTAATTCTTCTACAGTGATACTACGCATTCCATATACGGTTAAAAAAGCAGCGATTTGTGCATCATTAACGGTACCACTAGTTATTGCAGTTAAAATATCATGAGCAGCTAATCTAGAAAGCGTACGATGATTAAATAATTCATTTAAAATATCTTTCATTCTATAAAGTCTCTATAAAGTTCTTAAGCATTTGTTTTCCTTGCGGAGTCATAATACTTTCTGGGTGAAATTGTAAACCGTAAATAGGTAGTTCTTTATGTTTAAGAGCCATGATTTGACCGTTTTCATCAGTTGCTGTTATTTCTAGAACATCTGGAAAACTGCTATTTTGTGCAGCCCAAGAGTGGTAACGTCCTGCATCAAAATTAGTGTCGATATGATTAAATATCTCATTACCGTTATGTGTCATGTTAGTAGAGATACCGTGATATACTTTATCTAGGTTTATAATTTCTCCACCGAATACCTCAGTTATCGCTTGATGACCTAAACAAATTCCTAAAAGTGGTTTTTTATCTTTAAGGTGATCAATTATCGCAATTAAATTTCCAGCTTCATTGGGTATACCTGGTCCTGGAGATAGCACTACCGCGTCATAATTCTCGCATTCTTGAGGTGTGATTTGATCATTGCGCACCACAGTGAGTTGAGCGCCTAATTCTTCTAGATAGTGCACAAGGTTGTACGTAAAAGAATCATAGTTGTCTATTAATAATAATCTCTTATTCATCTTTCAAAGTTTTAATACTACCATCAGTTTCTATTTGTGCTATAGTTTCTTCACCACCTGGACAGTTGGTAATTATTCTTAGGTCCGAAGTTACTTTTCCTTCACATTGTAATCCATCAAGAGTAGAGGCTATTACCATTTCATCTTTTATTTTACCATCTTTACTATAGGTTCTAACTAAAAATCCATGTTTATAACCATCTTTTGAAAAAAAACTTCTAGTAAACACTCTAACTTTAATAACTTCATTTTGATAAATAGGTGGAGCGACTTTAATCTCGCTAGACATTATTCTGTAGTAATCTTGGTTATTGAATAAAGAGGATGCGCTATCTCTTGCATTATTAAAGGTTAAATTAGGTAGGTATTGAAAAACCGTTTCGCCATCTTTTTCAACTATTTTAATATCGATTAAGTCTTCTTTCTTGCTATCCTGACACGAGAATAATAGAAAATTAAAAGAAAGAAGGGCGATTGATAAATATCTTAATTTCATAATTAATATTGATTTGCTTTATTGATAGCACTGCGTAGTGCGTTAGTCTTGTTGTAAACTTCTTGCATTTCGTTTTCTAAGTTACTTTCTACAACCACACCAGCACCTGCTCTAAATAGTAACTTATTATTACGTGATAATATACTTCTAATAATTATGGCGTGGTTAAAATTGCCGTCAAATCCAAGATAACCTATCGCGCCACCATAAAATTCTCTAGAAGATTTTTCATATTGATCTATGAGTTGCATGGCTCTATATTTAGGAGCACCACTCAATGTACCTGCTGGGAATGTATCTCCTATAAGTTTGATTTTATCATTTTCATTAATGGTACCGCTCACTTTACTTACCATGTGAATAACGTGAGAGTAGAAATGTATGTTTTGATAATCTTCTACCTTTACATCTCTAGCATGACGGCTAAGGTCATTTCTTGCAAGGTCTACTAGCATAATATGCTCGGCAGTTTCTTTAGGGTCTTTTTTTAGTTCTTCGGCAGCTTTTAAATCTGCAACATCATTACCGGTTCTTTTATAAGTACCTGCAATAGGTTGAATACTAGCTTTAGTATCTGAAATTAATAACTGCGCTTCTGGAGAAGAACCGAATATTCTAAAATTACCGTAATCAAAATAAAATAAATATGGACTAGGGTTTATCGCTCGTAACTGCCTGTAGACATTAAAATCATCACCTTTAAAGGGTTGTTCAAATTTTCTAGATAGAACGATTTGAAAAACATCGCCTCTACGACAGTGTTCTTTACCTTTTTCTACAAGTTCTTTGAAATCATTATCAGTCATTTCAGAAGACTCTTCTTCTGTACATTCAAAACTATAGTTTGCTACATCGCGATGATTAATAACTGCTACGATCTCATCTAGTTTTGATTCAAAATCGGCATATTGATGATCAAATACATAAAGCTGGTTATGGTAATGATCAAAAACGATTACATTTTGAAATACTTGATAGTAGGCAAGAGGTATGTTGTTGGTATCGCTTTCGCGAAAGCGAAACTCTAAATCTTCAAATAATTGAACAGCATCATAACTAAGGTATCCGAAAAGCCCGTTAGTAGGGAAGGGGAAATCATCTGTTACTTTTTCAAAAGAATTTTTAAATTCATTTAAACCTGTAGTAAGGTCAAAAGTAGAACTGTAATCTTGTGAACTTATAGAGTTATCTGGAAAAGTAGATTTTATCTCATTCTCATTTACCTCAAAAGTAGCAACTGGATTACAGCAAATAAAAGAATAACTATTACTGCGCTGTCCATACTCATTACTTTCTAGAAGAATGCTATTTGGGTATTTATCCCTTAATCTCATGTACATAGCGACTGGGGTAAGGGTGTCTGCTAGTATGACTTTATGAGCTGTATTTGCTTTATGTAATTCTTGAACTGAGTTCATTAGATATTTTTTACTAATTAATGTAAATGAAAAAAGGTCTACCGTTAAGTAGACCTTTATCGTTTATAAATAAACATGCGGGCGACTTTACGGCTGTTGAGCTGTATTATTCCACCACCATGTATGATTTGTTCTTTTCATTGAGTGCCAAATGTAGTTAGGCTATTTGAAAGGCACAACTTTTTTACATTTTTTTAATAACCTTCGTCATGAACACCACTTACTGCACGTCCCGATGGATCGTTCATGTTTTTAAAAGCCTCGTCCCATTCTAATGCTACTGGAGTAGAACAAGCTACTGATTTTAAAGAAGGTACACAGCTTGCTGCAGCGTCACTAGGGAAATGTTCTGAGAAAATACTACGGTAGTAATATTCTTCCTTATTCTGTGGCGGATTGATTTTAAATTTAAAGGGAGCTGCCTCCATCATTTCATCAGTCACAACACCTTCTACTACTTCTTTTAATGTGTCGATCCAGCTGTATCCTACACCATCGCTGAATTGTTCCTTTTGTCTCCAGGCAACGCTTTTAGGTAGGTCATCTTCAAATGCCTCTCTTAAAATGTGTTTTTCCATTTTTCCATTTCCACACATTTTATCTTTAGGGTTGAGTCTCATAGCTACATCCATAAATTCTTTATCTAAGAATGGAACGCGACCTTCTATACCCCATGCTGCAAGCGATTTATTTGCTCTAAGGTTATCATATAGATGTAAGGTATCTAATTTACGTACGGTTTCTTTATGAAATTCTTCGGCACTAGGTGCTTTGTGAAAATATAAGTAACCTCCGAAAATCTCATCACTTCCTTCTCCAGATAAAACCATTTTAATTCCCATAGATTTTATAACGCGTGCAAGAAGATACATAGGTGTGGACGCTCTAATGGTAGTAACATCATAGGTCTCTAGAAAATAAACTACGTCCTTTATTGCGTCTAGACCTTCTTGAATTGTGAAGTTAACACTGTGATGTACGGTGCCTATATGGTCTGCAACTTCTTGAGCAGCTGCTAGATCAGGACTGCCTTCTAGTCCTATGGCAAATGAATGTAGTTGAGGCCACCAGGCATCTTTGTTATCACCTGATTCTATACGTTTTGCCGCATATTTTTTTGCAACGGCACTTACTATAGAACTATCTAGACCACCAGATAATAAAACCCCATAAGGGACATCGCTCATTAAATGTCTGTGTACGGAGTCTTCCATAGCTTGTTTAAGATCTGCTACGGAACTTGTGTTGTCTTTTACCGCATCATAATCTTTCCATTCTCTATCGTACCATTTTATAAATTCACCTGTTTCACTATAGTAATAATGTCCAGGTGGGAATGGAGCTATCTCATTACAAGTTCCCTCTAAGGCCTTAAGCTCGCTCGCCACATAAAACTGTCCTAACTCGTCATAACCATAATAAAGTGGTATGATACCCTGATGATCTCTGGCGCATAAAAAGACATCTTTTTCGATATCATATAATGCAAAACCGTACATACCAGTAAGCTCATCCATGAAGTCAACGCCTTTATCTTGATATAGAGCAAGGATTACCTCGCAGTCAGATTTTGTTTTAAATTTATAATCACTGTAGTTGTCTCTCAGGCTTTGGTGGTTATATATTTCACCGTTAACAGCAAGTACTACTTTACCATCAGGACTATAAAGCGGTTGTCCTCCAGACTGAGGATCTACTATAGTTAATCTCTCGTGTGCTAGAATGGCGTTATCACCACAATAGATTCCAGACCAGTCTGGTCCACGATGTCTTAGTTTTTTAGATAATTCTAAGACTTTTTCTCTTTGTTCCTGGCTGTCTTTTTTCAACTGAAACATTCCTACAATTCCGCACATAATTTGTTTTTTTAAATGAAAAAAGGCCTACCGTTAGGTAGACCTTTTGAATATATTAAAATACCAGATTCTACCCCTTACGTTTGTAAAGAATTATTATTGATTCTGATATTATTATTTAATGACATAAGACAAATGTAATTAAAATGTTGAAAGGAACAAGTTTCTCTTGAGATAAATTGTTCGTTTTACTTTTAATGTTGTGCTTCTGGTTTAATTACTTGCGGCATTTTTTGAGCAAATTTTCTAAATCTAGGTATAGATACTCCTCTTATATAACCGTGTGTAGGGTGCAGTTTTGCATAATCTTGGTGGTAATCTTCGGCAATCCAGAATTTTTGAAAAGGTTTTACCTCGGCTCCAATACTGAATCCTTCTTGTGTTAAGCTGGTAATTTTATCTTCAATAATTTTTTTCTGATCATCATTTTGATAAAAAATAATACTTCTATATTGAGAACCATGATCAGGACCCTGACCATTAACTTGTTCTATGTTTTGAGAAGCAAAGTAAACATCTACTAGTGTTTTAAAAGAAACGACGCTAGGGTCGTATATGATTTCATTAGTTTCAGCATGTCCCGTTTTACCAGTATTACTGTCTTCATAGGTAGGATTTTGAGTGTGGCCACCAGAATAGCCAGAAATAGATTCACTAACACCTATTACGCCTTCATATATTTCTTCTACACACCAGAAACAACCACTTGCAAAATAAGCTCTTTCCATACCTTCTTGAGAAGGAACCTCAATAGGGTCAGTATTAACAGCAGTTTGTGAGGCGTTATTATCTTGTTCGTTACAATTAGATGCTAGGAACATCATAATTAAAATTGATACTATTTTCATTTACTATAAGTTTTAAACGATAAAAATAGGATTAGCTCTTCATGAAGTGTATTAAAAAAGGGTTAAATAAAAAAAATCCCTTTATTAAAAAAATAAAGGGATTAAATATGAAGAAAAAAGTTTTACTATAATTTAGCAAATACTTTATCCATTTTTTCTACTTGTTCATATGCAAGAGCAGCATCTACAAGAATTCTACCAGAATGCTCATCTGTAATGATTTTCTTGCGACTTGCGATTTCTACTTGTACTTGTGGCGGTATAGTAAAGTAAGAACCACCAGAAGCACCTCTTTCAATAGGTACAACTGCAAGACCGTTCTTTACGCTTGTTCTGATACGAGTATATGCCTTGATTAACCTTTCTTCGATTGATTTTGCATGATCCTCGCTCATCTTCATAAGGTTTTCTTCTTCTTTTTGAGTTTCCTTAAGGATCTCTTCTAGTTCAGATTTCTTATGCTTTAAGTGGTCAGTTTTATCAGCAAGACGCTTCTTACTTTTATCGATAACCTCTTTTTGTTGCTCTATTTGAGCTTTGAATTCACGTATATGTTTTTCAGCAAGTTCCATTTCTAGTTCTTGAAATTCCATTTCTTTAGAAAGAGAATTGAACTCACGGTTGTTACGTACGTTTTTTTGTTGATCTGTATATTTTGTAATCAGGGCTTTGGCCTCTTCAATTAAATTCTTTTTGGACTTAATGTTTTCACTAAGTTCATCAGAATGTGCGTCTAATTTAGACAGTCGAGTTTTTAATCCTTCTACTTCATCTTCAAGATCTTGTACTTCTAGAGGTAATTCACCACGCACATTGCGTATCTCATCTATTCTAGAATCGATTAATTGTAGATTGTAAAGTTCTCTTAACTTATCTTCTACAGTAGCCTCGGTCTTTTTTGCCATCTTTTAAAAATAATTAACTGGGTTTGTTCGCGCTTGTGCACAAAGGACTGCAAAACTACTAAATTTTTCTGTAAGATATTCATGTAAAAGGTTTTTTGTAAACTGCTCGCTTTCATAATGTCCCACATCACATAATAGGATGTCTTGACCTTGAAAGAAATCGTGATATTTTAGATCGGCTGTGATGTAAGCGTCAGCACCTGATTGAATAGCATTTTTTATTGCAAACGCTCCAGAGCCTCCTAGCAGTGCGACTTTTTTAATGTTCCGCTTTCGCGAAAGCGAGCTTCTAACAACTCCAGTTTTAAATACGGTCTTTGTTTTTTGTAAAAATTCTTCTACACTCAGGCTTTCTGGCAGCTCACCGATTGTGCCCATTCCTATGTTTTGATAACTGTTTTCTAGCGTAGAAATTTCAAAAGATACCTCTTCATATGGGTGGGAATGGATTAATGCGGCTTTTATCGTACTTTCTAAATGAGGTAAAAATGTAATAGAAAGCATCTTTTCTTCTATGTTCTCCCGGTTTAATTTTTCTCCAATTTTAGGTTTGCTATCTTCATTTCCCTTAAATGTCCCTATTCCCGAAATAGAAAAACTACAATCTGTATAATTACCTAATGATCCTGCACCGGCATTAAATAATGCTTCTTTAACCTCTTCAAATGAGTTAGCAGGTATATATGTTACCAGTTTTTTTATTAATTGTGATTTAGGAAGTAGTGTTTTTACTTTATTTAGTCCCATTTCTTGAGCCATTCTATAGCTTACACCACCTTTTGTGACGTCCAGTGCGGTATGAGTTGCGTATATGGCTATATCGTTTTTAATAGCCTTAACAACAGCACTGCGTACATAATCGCTAGGTTGTAAGTGTTTTAAACCAGAAAATATAATGGGGTGGAAACTTACAATTAGATTACAATTATTTTCAATAGCTTCATCGACAACGTTTTCTAAACAATCTAGAGTGACTAGAATACCTGATAAATCGGTGTTTTTATCACCGGTTAATAAGCCTGTGTTGTCAAAATCTTCTGCATAGTGTCTAGGAGCAAGTAGTTCTAGATGTGAGATAACATCTTTAATTTTCATAATGGTACTATTTATGTCTGTTGTAAAATTAACCTACTTTTGAGCTCATGCAAAATTTGAGACTTTTATTATATCCATTTTCCATAGTTTATGATGGAATTACTTCATTGCGCAATTATGCCTTTAATAAAGGTATAATAGAACAACATGAATTTGATATACCTATAATAGCCGTGGGTAATTTAAGTACTGGTGGTACTGGTAAAACACCTATGATCGAGTATTTTATAAAGAAAAATAAAGATTTAAAGTTAGGTGTGCTAAGTCGTGGATATGGTAGGAGGACGTCTGGTTATATTGAAATAAATCTAAATGATACGGTAGAAAAAGTAGGAGATGAGCCTTTACAAATTAAACTTAAGTTTAAAAATTTGATCGTGAGTGCTGTTTGTGAAAAGCGAGTAGATGGAATTAATAATCTATTAAAGAATCATGATTTAGATCTTATTTTATTAGATGATGCATACCAGCACAGACATGTAAAGGCGAGTCATTATGTCTTATTGACTAGCTATGGTAATCTATATAAAGATGATTATTTGTTACCGGCTGGTAATCTAAGAGAGTCTCGAAGTGGTGCAAAACGTGCACAAACTGTCGTAGTTACTAAATGCCCGTCTTCCATTAGTGTTGAAGATACTCTTAAGATTAAACAAAAGCTACAATTGTTGCCATCTCAGCAATTGTGTTTCTCTTACATAGCCTATGATGATTTTGTTTACGGAGCTAATGATTCTAAAAATCTTAGTGATTTTAAAGGATTAGAAGTATCGGTCGTGACTGGTATTGCAAACCCTATACCTTTCATAGAATATTTGAAGAAATTTATAACTGTAGATCATCTTAAATATACAGATCATCATAATTTTACAAATGAAGAAGTAGAGCTTATTAGAAGTAAAAAAATAGTTATTACTACCGAGAAAGATTACGTGAGGCTAAGGAATTATGATTTAAGTAACGTTATGTATTTACCTATACAGACTAAGTTTATAGGGAAAGAACCTAGTTTATAGAACTTCAAAATTAGAAAATGCTTTTTGAATCTTTTCAAAAAACTCATCCATTTTAAATGGTTTTGGGATGATATCATCAAAACCTATTTCGTAGAATTCTTTTTCAGAATCGTTTAAAGTTACCGCTGTGAGTGCTATTATAGGAATCTCTCTGTCAAAGCTCCTTATGTCTCTAGTAGCTTCTTTTCCATCTTTTATGGGCATGTGAACGTCCATAAGTATTAGGTCGTACTTTCTGGTTTTTGCCGCTATCACCGCTTCTTCACCGTTATTAGCAACCTCGCATGTGAAATTCTTACCTTCAAGAATCTTTCTAGTGATCATTTGATTGATCTTGTTGTCCTCTACTATTAATATGCGTTTGTTCAATAACTCAGTGGGTGACGCTGGTTTAGAGCTTATCACTTCATCCTTGGTTTTTTCTGACTTTGTCACTTCAGGATCGCTATATTCGTTCTTTTTAGGAATATTTAAATCTATATTAGGTAAGATTACTTCTTTATGACCGGTAATAGTGGTTGTTGTAGAGTGAGTGATATTACTTGTTTCAGGATAATGATTCTCGTTAAAGAACCTGTTAGAGTCTGGTAGGTCAAACCATATTTCAAAAGTGAATTTACTACCTATTCCTACTTTACTGTCTAGTTGAACTGAGCCGCCCATTAATTCTACTAGATTCTTTACGATAGCTAGGCCTAAACCTGTACCACCATATTCTCTAGTTGTACTAGACCCTTCTTGCGTAAAGTTTTCAAAAATCGCTTGTTGTTTCTCTTCAGAAATTCCTTTACCGTTATCTTCTACTTCAAATTTTATAAGGCATTTATCCTCAATGGTGTTTATTTTATGAGCCCTTACCCATACATCTCCATCTTTGGTAAACTTGATAGCATTACCCATCAGGTTGATTAAGATCTGTGATATTTTAACTGGGTCACCTTGTAATCTAGATGGTATGTTATCATCATATTGAATATGAAGATTATTTCTTTGATCTGTAGCTTGTCCTTTTAAAGATAGGCTTATATCATTTACCCTTTTATTTAGGTCAAATGGAATGGCTTCTAATTCAACTTTGTTAGCTTCTAGCTTGTTGAAATCGAGTATATTATCAATAAGTGATAATAAATATTCTCCTGAGGATTGTAACGTTTCTAAGTGTTCTTTTTGATCTATTCTAGGATCTGTTTCTAATAATAAATGGGTAAGACCAGTAACAGCATACATAGGTGTTCTTAACTCATGCGTTATGGTAGATAGGAAATCTGCCTTTATTTTTGCAGCATCTTGAGCTCTATCCCTTTCATCTATAAGAGCAGAGTTTTTATCTTCTAGCACATGATTACTCTTTGCTCTTAATTTGTTATTCTTAAATAATGATAAAGTTAACAAAGAGAGTAGTGTGATAAAAACACATAATAATATATAAGATGTGTCTTTACCTTTTAGTTCTCTCGCTTTTTCATTGTTGGATACCACCAGGGCTTCATTCTCTTCCTTAAGTTTCTTAAATTCTAGAAGCTCTTCATTAGAAACCATAGAATTCATATCTTTCTTAGTGAGCTCGGTGTATTTCTGTAGATAAGAGATGCTACTTTTATAATCGCCTTGTTGTTCTAATAACTCTGAATAGAGGTAAAAGCCATTTTTTAAGATATCGTTAAATTGATATTTTTCTGCTATGGAAATACTTTGTTGTGTGTATTCTTTGGATAAATTCAACTCTCCTTTTCCAGCAGCTATTTGAGCTAGTTCTAGACTCACTTGTGCAGTAGAGTAGTGCTGGTTGTTATTTTTAAGATGAGGTAATAATTCTATAAACGATTCTCTGGCCTCATCTACCTTATTGATCCTTAGGTTTAATTGTGCTATTCTTAATTTTAAAATAGCATTGAGATTTTCGTTTTTAGTTTGTGCTAGAATTAATTGCGCATTTGTAATCTCTTCTTTAGCATGGACTAATTGGTTAGATCTAATAAGTACATCTGACTTTAAAAGTAATAATTGTGCATTACCTAGAGAAGATTTATCAAAATAAGGAGCGATTCTTTTAATAACCTCGCTAGCATTTTTTAATTGACCTGTTTTATTTAAGTAAGAAACTCTTAATAATTGAGTTTGAGCATAAATGGAAGAATCTTTTGCTATGTCGGTAGCGCCAGTGATTAAATTATCGGCTTCGATGTAATTTGCTCTTTGTAGAGCAAGTTGTGCCTTTTCTAACATTAAATCAACAGCAAGTTGTTGATTAGGTTTAGATATATAATCTTCTTGACCATTAGCTTTTTGAAGAAAACTAATAGTGCATAAACACATTACAATAAAGTATAAAACTCTAGAAGACAAATCTATTAATTAGGTAGACAAATATAAAAGGACTTGATTCTATTCAAATAAAAAACGATTATAATCTTATCATAAATGCTTTTAAACGATGTTTTTACGAGGGGTTATGTCTTATTTTATGCTTTTGGCGTAAACTACCATATCTCTTAATCGGTGAGAATACCCACTTTCATTATCGTACCATCCTATAATTTTCACCATTTTACCTATCACACTAGTCATTAATGAGTCGTATATGCAAGAATATGGGCTTCCTGATATATCTATCGATACTAATGGAACATTTGTAAAGGAGAATGTTGTAGGATTCGCTTTCGCGAAAGCGGAAAAAGCATCATTAATCTCTTCTATAGAAGTGTCACGTTTTACATTAATAGTAAGGTCAGTCAGGCTACCGTTAGGTACTGGTACTCTGATACCACAACCACCTATGACATCATTTAAATCTGGGAAGATTCTAGTTAGCGCCTTTGCAGCACCAGTGGTGGTAGGTACTATGGACTGCCCAGCAGCTCTTGCTCTACGTAAATCTCTATGAGGTTGATCGTGTAAGCTCTGGTCGGTGGTATAACTATGTACCGTGGTTATGTATGCTTGTTCTATGCCACAAAGCTCATTCATTACTTTAATAAGTGGAGCGGCATTATTTGTCGTACAGCTGGCATTTGAGAAAATAAGATCTTCTTTATTTAATATATGCTCATTAACACCTAGAACCACTGTTTTAATATCGTCTTCTATAGGCGGTGCGCTCAGGATTACTTTTCCAGCGCCAGCGTTAATGTGTTTTTGTAATTCTTTTCTCGTTTTAAATTTACCAGTAGATTCTATTACCGTGTGTATACCGTCCCAGTTTAAATCTTCTAAATTGCGGTGGTGTGTAAAGGCGATTTTATGATCATTAACGGTAATAGAATTTGCGTCAAAAGTAACCTGAGCATCTAGTATACCGTGAATAGAATCATATTTTAAGAGGTGTGCCATTACCTCTGTAGATGCGAGGTCATTAATAGCTACTACTTCAATTTGAGGGTCGTTGTAAACCGTTCTTAAAAAAGTACGTCCTATACGACCGAATCCATTAATGGCTACTTTAATCATTTGATAAGATTATTTTCTTTTTAACCTCCTAGTAGTTGGAGTTAAAATTATGAATACTGCAAATTCCTGAAATTAAAATAAACCAGAATGACTATCAGAAATTTTAAATTGAGATAGTGGAACCTATTAAAGATAATACCATTAAAGTAGAAGTTATCTTTAATAAGGTTCCATATGTTTTTATGTAAACTACGTAGAGTTTACAAAATATGTTTGTGTGCCTTGTAAGAACTTCTCACTAGAGCGCCACTCTCCACATGTCTAAAGCCCATTTCTAGACCTATAGTTTCATATTTCTTGAATTGTTCTGGCGTGATAAATTCTTTTACAGGTAAATGTTTCTTAGATGGCTGTAGGTACTGACCTATAGTAACCACATCTACATTATTATCTCTAAGATCTCTCATAGTCTGGATTACCTCTTCTTCCAGCTCTCCTAGACCCAGCATAATCCCAGATTTAGTTCTGTTGATACCTTGTTGTTTTAGATATCTTAATACTTCTAGGCTTGTATCATACTTAGCCTGTATACGCACCTCACGAGTTAATCTTCTTACCGTTTCCATGTTGTGAGAAACCACTTCTGGATTTGCCTCTACGATGCGATCTAGATTACGCGTGTTGCCTTGAAAATCTGGAATAAGAGTTTCTAGTGTCGTTTCAGGATTCATACGTCTTATGGCAGCAACAGTTTCCTTCCATATTATAGACCCCATATCTTTTAAATCATCACGATCTACACTAGTGATAACACCGTGTTTAATCCCCATTAATTTAATACTACGTGCTACTTTCTCAGGCTCTGCCCAGTCCACAGTGTCCGGTCTTCCAGTTTTTACACCACAAAAACCACAAGAACGTGTACAGGTATTACCTAGAATCATGAAAGTTGCAGTTCCTTCTGTCCAGCATTCACCCATATTAGGGCAGCTACCAGATGTACAGATGGTATGTAAATCATACTTCTCTACGGTACTTCTTAATTCTTTATATTTTTGACCTACAGGTAATTTAACGCGCAACCATTTTGGTTTGCCCTTTGCCTTAGGTGGTGCTACAGATGTTTTTACTGATTCCATATTACAAAGTTAGTGATAAAGTAGTCGTTTGAATAAGAATACCTAACTAGTTCCATTGTTTAGGTTTATTAACCATGTTTGAAACAAATAATGCTAGCTGACTTAAAATTAATAATAATTCTAAAAAAGGAAGTAGGATAATGATATCGCTTTCGCGAAAGCGAGATAAACCTTTACCCATCACTATCCAGAATATCAAATATCTAAATAGTACAACCCCTAAGATAATCATCCAGTTAATACCGAATACGAATCCTAGAATAGCTGAAATAACAAACCCTATTTGAGATATGTAAAATAAACCTAATAAGAATTTATGAGCTCCTTTATAGTGACTCGCTGTATTTATGTGTCGTTTTTTCTGTTTCCACCAGGTGGACCAGCTCTGTTTTGCTATACTAATAGTAAAAGAATCTGGATTTAAAGAGACAATAGTGTTCTTGTTAGTCGCTGCTTGATTTACAAAAAGGTCGTCATCTCCACCCATAATTTTCATATGACTCATAAAGCCACTTACATCATAAAATTGAGTAGCGGTATAGGCCAGGTTGCGGCCTACGCCCATATATGGGTTACCACTCATGGCATAACTAAAATATTGAATAGCTGTCAGTCCAGTTTCAAATCTTATTAATGCATTAAGAAGTGAATTTTTAACCTTTTGATAGCCGCCATATCCTAAAACGATTTTTTTCTCTTCAGATAAATGAACCGCCATAAGGGAAAGCCATTGCTTACTATTAGGTGTACAGTCTGCATCGATAAATATTAAATGATCGTTTACGGCTTTTTTGATACCTAGGGTAAGTGCATATTTTTTATTACCCCAAAAACTTTCATTGTTCACGACATCTACCATTTTTACACGAGCGTCTTGAGACATGAAATCTTCAATAACATCTCTAGTGTCGTCATAACTAGCATCATTAATTAGAATTAATTCAAAATTAGGATGATCTTGTTCTAATAGTTGAGGTACTAGTGTTTTAAGGTTTTCTTGTTCGTTTTTAGAACATACGATTACTGAAACAGCATTTTTTAAATCTCCTTGTGGTTGTGGTGTTTTACCAAAACCGGCTTTTGAATAGAAGAAATAATAAATTATATTGATCAAGGCAAAGCCTGTCAACACATAGAAGAATACACCTATTTCCATGAAGAAAGGCCTAAGCTGTTAGCTCTTCGTTTTTGCAATCTTGCTCTTCTGGTAGTTTACCACACATGCTGCATGCTTCACCATCTTTGTTAAGAAAAGGACTTTGACTGGCACAAGTTCCAGCAAATTTACCATCCTTTTTACCCCATATTTTTATTGCTATTCCTGCAAATCCAAGAGCTAATAATACAAACGATATAAGTACGAGTTTTAAATCCATAATGCAAAGATAAGGTATGGTTATAAGTCTCTAATGAGAACCACAGTTTAATTATAAATACAATTATTAGTTATTCTAATAGTTTATTAATCGATTAGGTTTACTTCAGTATCAATTTTAATGCCGTATCGATTCATGACATGTTGTTGTATTTTATGAGCAACATCAAGTATTTCTTTACCGGTGGCATCTCCATAATTTACTAAAACTAATGCTTGTTTTTCATGCACACCAGCATCACCATATCTTTTTCCTTTAAAACCAGACTGGTCTATAAGCCAGCCAGCAGGGACTTTTACATAATTCTCGTCTAGAGGATAAGATGGCATGTCAGGATGCATTCTTATAAGGTCTTCATAAACAGTTCTTTTAATAACTGGATTTTTGAAAAAACTACCACTATTACCTAATACTTTAGGATCAGGTAACTTACTGCTTCTTATATTAATTACAGCTTGTGATATTTTTTGAATAGTAAGGTCGCCTTGTAAACCGTCTAACTCTTCTTTAATAGCGCCATAGCCTATCTTGAAATCATAATCAATAGTCTGATTAAGATCTGTTAATTTAAAAGTCACTGACGTAATTACATATTTACCAGCAGCGTCGTTTTTAAATATAGAATCTCTGTATCCGAATTTACAGTCGGCTAGAGTGAGTGTTTTTTCTTCTAGCGATTTTAAATCAATTACTTCACAGCTATGGAAAACATCTTTAAGTTCTACACCATAAGCGCCTATATTCTGAATAGGAGATGTGCCCACGTTACCAGGAATGAGTGATAAATTCTCAACACCTGCTAGATTATTTTCTATACAATAAAGTATAAAGTCATGCCAGTTTTCTCCTGCCATGACTTTAAGAAATACATTATTTTCTTCTCGCCTAGTAACTTCCATTCCTTTTAATAGAACATGAATTACTGGTTTTTGAATATCGTTTATAAGTAGCATGTTACTACCGCCGCCTAATAAAAAGATATCTTGACCTACATAGTAACCTAGAGATTCTTTTAATTGTTGCGTTGTAGTTGTTGCTGAGTACGCTTTCGCGAAAGCGGATATTCCAAAAGTATTGTAACTTTTTAAAGAAAAATGATGCTTAATTTCTATCATGCTTTATATGCTTTCAACGCATGATCTAAGATACGTACCGCTTTTTCTAGAGATTCCTTTTCTAGAACATAAGCTATTCTTATTTGGTTTTTTCCCATTCCTGGAGTACTGTAAAAACCAGCTGCAGGTGCTACCATAATGGTCTCGCCATCTAGTTCAAAGTTTTCTAACATCCATTGTGCAAAAACGTCTGTGTCCTCTACAGGAAGTTGTGCCACACAATAAAATGCGCCGCCAGGATTTGCCACTTCTACACCGTCTATTTTCTTAAGACCGTCGATGAGAACGTCGCGACGCTCTATGTATTCTCCTATAACCTCGTCAAAGTATTCTTGTTTTGTTTCTAAAGCAGCCTCTGCAGCTATTTGTGCAAATGTAGGAGGGCTTAATCTAGCTTGTGCAAATTTCATTGCGGTAGCCATTACTTCTTTATTTTTTGAGACCATGCAACCTATACGTGCACCGCACATACTATATCTTTTTGATACAGAATCTATCATGATGGCATGTTCTTCTAGACCAGTAATGTTCATTACTGAGAGATGTTTACGGCCGTCATAGGCAAATTCTCTATAAACCTCGTCAGATAAAAGGAAAAGATCGTGTTTTTTAACTAGAGCAGTTAATTGATCCATTTCTTCTTGAGTGTATAAATAACCAGTTGGATTTCCTGGGTTACATATAAGAATAGCCTTAGTTTTATCAGTAATCAGTTTTTCAAACTCGCTTATTGCAGGTAAAGCAAAGTTGTTTTCAATGGTTGTTGAGATAGGTTTTACAGTAACACCGCTTGCTGTTGCAAAACCGTTGTAATTTGCATAAAATGGCTCAGGTATAATAACCTCGTCTCCATTATCACAAATACTACCCATGGCAAACATTAACGCCTCACTACCACCAGTAGAGACTATTATGTTTTCATCAGTTAGATTCATGCCTATTTTATTGTAATGTACCGCCAGTTTATCTCTGTAAGATTGGTTTCCTGCACTGTGGCTGTATGCAAGAACAGTCATATCAGTATCTTTAACAGCATTAATTGCTTGTTCTGGCGTTTTAATATCTGGTTGACCTATGTTAAGTTGATAGATGTGAACACCTCTAGCTTTTGCAGCTTCGGCATAAGGAACTAATTTTCTAACAGGGGAAGAAGGCATTTTAAGCCCTTTTTCAGAAATCTTTGGCATAACTTATTTTTATTACTACAAATGTACTACTTGAGTAAGGATGCTCAAAAGACTTTGACTAAACCTTATATTTATTGTTCATGAAAAACGCGGTTCTTTTATTTTCTTTGATTTTCTGTTTGTGTAGTGCAACTGCTCAAGAAGGTTTTGTATTTAATAAGAATATAAAAAAGGATAAGATTGCTTTTGATCAATATTCTAATTTAATCGTACTGCCAGTAACAGTTAATGATGTAGAGTTTAACTTCATGCTAGACACTGGTGCAGCAAGAACTATTATTTTTAATTTAAAAGGTATAGACTCTCTTAGTATTAAGGAAGGTAAGTATATCTCAGTAAATGGTTATGGTAGTAATGAGGCGTTGAGTGCTTATTATTCTAGAGGGAATAAAATAGAAATAGGCGATTTTATAAGCGATACTCATGCAGATGTTCTTGTTCTAAGCGATAGCGAGATAGATATATCACCAAAGTTAGATGTAGAAATACATGGAATTCTGGGAGTTAATTTTCTTGAGAATTTTGTTACACATATAGATTATGAAAGTAGTTATTTAAAGATATATGAGAACTTTGAAGATCTTCCATTTTCATTGAGAAAAGCAAAGCAGTTTAATGTTACTACTTATAATAGTAGGTTGTTTGTCAATCTAGAATTAGATAATAGGTTAGTAAAAGGCGATTTTAAACTACTTCTGGATTCAGGAAGTGGCGATGCTTTATGGATTTTTGACGACATAGATGATGCGATGACTATTGAGAATAGTTTTGAAGACTATTTAGGTTTTGGTATAAATGGAGAGATTTTTGGGTTAAGGACTAAAGTAAATGCGGTTCATTTATTCAATTCTACTTTAAAAAATGTGGCCGTTTCCTATCCTTTTAAAAAGTATCAAAGTACAGAAAAAGCAAATACCTCTCATGATGGTAGCTTAGGAGGAGAGGTGTTAAGAAGATTTGACGTGGTGATCGATTATCCCAAGGGTAAAATCAGTATGAAACCTAATAATAGTTTTGAAGAAGGTTTTTATTACAATATGACCGGACTAGGTGTTAAGAAAGGCGAGTTAGAATTATTCACACATTTAGATAGAGATTTTACAAACAGAAACGTAGATGGTTCTAGTAGTCAGATAACGCTTACTTCTAAGACTAGAATGACTTATCAATACGTCCCTAAAATATATGTAGACTATTTGCGAGAAGGCTCTCCTGCTCATAAAGCTGGCATTCAAATAGGAGATCAAATTATTTCTGTTAATGGGCGACAAAAAAAACAGCTCACTGTAAATAATGTCAGTGAACTGTTTTATAAAAATCCTTATAAGAAGTTGAAAATAAAATTAAAAAGAGGAGAAATGGTATTTAATGTAAAGATTATAAATGTTCCATTAATCCGTTAATTAAATTATTCTTCTTCCTTAGCTGGTAATACTTCACCTTTTAATCGCAAAGGGATCAATTTTTTTTCAATATTAGCATAAGCCGTGATGGTCTTTACAATAGGACCTACCTTTTTAGTGTCGTATTTTACAACTATTTCACCTGTCATGCCTTGTGCAATAGGTTCTTCTGGCTTTGATAAAATGTCACAACTACATGAAGAGTATATTTTATATATCTTCAATGGGTTCTCACCAGTATTTTTAAAAGTAAAAGTTCTGACACCATCACTTCCTTTTTCAACTTTTCCATAATCAATAGTAGAAGTTTCAAATTCTACGGTAGTCATAGGGTCTAAAGTTGTACTATCTTGTGCTTGCATACTTGTAGAAACGAGTCCTGTAAACAAGAAAATAAGTAGTAAATTTTTCATCATTATTTATTTAAGTTAATAAAAGTAAACTATCGAGCTTAAAGTGGCCGTTAATGGCGTGTAATTTTTAAGTTAATAGTACTTTTGTCGTTGTAAATTCAAAAACTAAGCCAAACATGTCCTTAGCATCTAAATACGATTCTAAAACTACTGAAGAGAAGTGGTATAAATTCTGGATGGATAACGATTTCTTTAAATCTGTACCAGACGAGAGAGAAAGTTACACCATTGTAATCCCACCACCTAATGTGACAGGAGTCTTGCACATGGGCCACATGTTGAATAATACTATTCAAGATGTATTGATACGTCGTGCTCGTTTAAAAGGTTACAATGCATGTTGGGTTCCTGGAACAGATCATGCTTCTATCGCGACAGAGGCTAAGGTAGTTAAGAAACTTAAAGAACAAGGAATTGATAAAAATGACTTGTCTAGAGAAGAGTTTTTAAAACACGCTTGGGACTGGACAGATGAATATGGAGGTATTATCCTGGAGCAACTTAAAAAACTAGGTGCTAGTTGTGACTGGTCTCGTACTAAATTTACTCTAGATGACGATATGTCTGCATCTGTCATAAAGGTATTTATTGATCTTTATAATAAAGGACTGATTTATCGTGGTTACCGTATGGTTAACTGGGATCCAGAAGCAAAAACAACTCTTAGTGATGAAGAGGTTATTTACGAAGAACGTAACGGACACTTGTATCATTTAAAATATCAAATTAAAGGAAGTGAAGGTTTTGTAAGTATTGCAACTACACGTCCTGAAACTATTTTAGGAGACGCAGCTATTTGTGTGCATCCAGAAGATGAGCGTTACACAGATTTAATAGGTAAAACTGTTATTGTACCTATCGTAAATCGTGAGATACCAGTTATAGCAGACTCTTATGTAGATATGGAATTCGGTACAGGAGCGTTAAAAATCACTCCTGCGCATGATGAAAATGATAAGAAAATAGGAGAGACGCATAATCTAGAAGTAATAGATATCTTTAATGCAGACGCAACTTTAAACAGTTTTGGTCTTCACTATGAAGGTAAAGATCGTTTTGTAGTGCGTAAGGAAATCTCTACTGAGCTAGAAGAAAAAGGTTTCTTGATAAAGAAAGAAGATCACATACATAAAGTAGGAACTAGTGAGCGTACTAAGGCAGTAATAGAACCACGTCTATCAGACCAGTGGTTCCTTAAAATGGAAGACCTTGCTCAACCAGCTATAAAAGCAGTTAAGGAAGATATAGTAGAATTATTGCCTCCTAAATTTAAGAGTACGTATTTCCACTGGATGGAGAATGTGCGCGATTGGAATATCTCTAGACAATTAATGTGGGGACAGCGCATACCGGCTTATTACTTTGGTGATGGAAAGGATGACTTTGTTGTTGCAAATAGTATAGAAGAGGCTGTTACGCTTTCGCGAAAGCGAACTAATAACGATAACCTGAAAGCAGAAGATCTACGTCAGGAAAACGACGTTCTTGATACTTGGTTCTCTAGTTGGTTATGGCCTATAAGTGTATTTAATGGTGTTCTTGAACCAGAAAATGAGGAGATTAATTATTATTATCCTACTCGTGATCTAGTAACTGGTCCAGATATTCTTTTCTTTTGGGTAGCTAGAATGATAGTTGCTGGTTATGAATTAAGAGATGAGAAGCCATTTGATAAAGTTTATCTTACAGGATTAGTAAGAGATAAACAGCGCCGCAAGATGTCAAAATCTTTAGGTAATTCTCCCGATGCACTAGGCTTGCTAGAACAATATGGTGCAGATGGTGTGCGTGTAGGATTGCTTTTAAGTGCAGCTGCAGGAAATGACATTATGTTTGATGAAGATCTTTGTCAGCAAGGAAAAGGTTTTGTAAATAAAATGTGGAATGCATTTAAACTTACCCAAATGTGGGAAGTTGATAACTCAATTGCACAACCAGCGCATAGCGCACAAGCAATAGCATGGTATAGAAGTCGTTTTAATGAAACTCTTGCTTTAATAGAAGATCATTACTCTAAGTATAGAATTAGTGATGTGTTAATGACATCGTACAAATTAATCTATGACGATTTTTGTGGTTGGTTATTAGAGATCATTAAACCAGAATATCAAAAACCGATAGATGCAAAAACACTCGCTGAGGTTATCGAGCTTTTTGAAGATAATTTGCGATTGATGCATCCGTTTACTCCATTTATTACAGAAGAGATATGGCAAACTATTTCAGAACGTAAGGTAGAAGATGCCTTATGTATTAATACATGGCCTAAAGGAGGTGATGTTGACACTGCTTTGTTATCTGACTTTGTACTGGTGCAAGATGTGATATCTGGTATTAGAACTGTACGTAAAGAGAAGCAAATTGCCTTTAAAAATGAAATTGAATTAAAAACAATTAATAACGAAAACCTTGATACAGCTTATAATCCGTTAATTCAAAAAATGGGTAATGTTTCAAGTGTTGAGGTGATTACAGAACAGTTGTCTGGTGCTGCAAGTTATCGTGTAAAATCTAATGAGTATTTTATACCGTTAGAAGGAAACATAGACGTAGCTGCAGAATTAGTTAAACTGGAAGGAGAGCTTAAAAGAGCTAAAGGCTTTTTAATTGGTGTGCAAAAGAAGTTAAGTAATGAGCGTTTTGTAAGTAGTGCTCCAGAGCAAGTAGTTGCAATAGAAAAGAAAAAAGAAGCAGATACTCTTGCTAAAATCGAGACCATCGAAGCGAGTATAAATGCCTTAAAGTAATTTATATGGACACTGTAGATACTAAAGCTTTATTTATATTAGGTGGCGCGATACTTTTTGTTGTTATACTAGTGGTAATAGTAATGAGGTATATGACTTATTTACTCAATAAAAGAAAATAATATATGAATCCATTTGTAACTATAGTTGTTGTTTTAGGTGCTGCAGTATTGTGTTTAACAATACTTGCTATCTATATTCTTAGAAAAAAAGAGTAATTGCCTGCACCTCTTTTAACTAAAAACCCTCAAAAGAAATTATTCTTTTGAGGGTTTTTAGTTGATTCTGTGTGGTGAGAATGATGATTTCTTTACCAAGGTTTAGGATATAATTTTTCAATTATCTCTATGTATTTTCTCTTAGCTTCGGTTTTAGTAAGAGATTGCACTTGTATAAGTGCGTTCATCTTAAATGCGCTTCTCAGGTCGTTAGATTCAAAGCTACGATTGTTAACATAAGGTTCGTCTATCGCGCGCTTATAATAGGCGTATAGATGTAATTGCAAGTCTGGTGGCACTAGAGATTGTTCTTCAGTGGATGCCTTGTCAAACGCCTTATTAAAAGCTATGTCTATATCTTTTTCTGTCATTTAAAATGTAGCCAGTACAGTTTCTCCTCCTTTTACTTTTTCATTCAGTTTTACGGTTACTGGAGTGTCTATAGGTAAATAAACATCCACACGACTACCGAATTTTATAAAACCACTATCGCTTCCTTGTACAATTTGCTCGTTTTCTTGTGCATAATTTACAATACGTTTTGCAAGTGCGCCTGCTATCTGGCGATACATTACTTGTATTTGATTTTTGTGATTTATAACTACAGTCGTTCTTTCGTTTTCTTCACTTGCTTTAGGGTGCCATGCTACTAGATATTTACCAGGGTGGTATTTACTGTAGGCTACCTGACCAGAAATAGGGTATCTGGTAACATGAACATTTATAGGCGACATAAACACAGAAATCATTAATCGTTCTCCTTTGAAGTATTCATTATCGGTAACTTTTTCTATAACAACCACTTTTCCATCTACTGGAGAAACTATCGTTTTGTCATTCAATTCTGTATTTCTTTTAGGGTTTCTAAAAAATTGTAGAATTATAAATAAGAATCCAATAGTAAATACAGATAGGGCTATTTGTAACCATTGTGGCATACTTACAAGCCATATAGCGCTCATTATTGCAGTAGTTAATAGAAATGCAATTAAGATTATTTTACTTCCTTCTTTATGAAACATGATTGATAATTATAAATGTTGCGTAAGCAAATGGGGCTGCAAATATAATACTATCCATACGGTCAAAAATACCACCATGTCCAGGCATTATACTACCGCTGTCCTTCACCTCGGCCTGTCTTTTAATTTTACTTTGTATTAAGTCTCCTATGGTACCAAAAAATGCTACTACAAATGCGATAATCATCCAGTCCCAAACAGTATAGTTAATGATACCTATATAAAGTAGGTAGTAATAAAGGCCAGCACCTGCTGCAATTGCCATAACTAGGCCACCTAAAAAACCTTCAATAGTTTTTTTGGGTGATATGCGCTTCATTAATTTGTGCTTACCAAAGTTTTTACCAAACAGATAGGCAAAACTGTCGTTGGTCCAGATAATAGCAAAAATACCAATTAATAATTCTGGTTGATACTTTGGTGTTACTAGGTCCAGTTGTTCTACAACATCTGGTATGAGTGCTAGAAATAAACTACTACCTATAAGATACAATAAAGCAATGATGTGTTTTTTTGTGTTAAATAGTGCAATCCTATCTACCAGTACTAGATCTCTTATCAAGTAAATGTTTACTAATAAAGTAGCACCTAGTAGGACATAAATAAATTCCATCGATACGCTTTTCCACACAATGAAATAATAGGCAATAGGTAGAATAGGGTATATAAACCACTGTTTAAGCCTAATCATTGGCATTAATTCTAGAAGGCAGATAAATGCAAATACACAAAATAAAACGATAAATACATCCCTAGAAAATAGAGCGCTTAATACCACTAAGGAAACGTAAACGATTCCTGATATGGAACGAGTTATTAATTCTCTCATTTACAAGTCTTCTAAAAGTAAAAGATATACTCTTTTATTAGGTGTACCGTAGTCCATTAAATCTTTTTCTTGTTTAAGAACTTTTTCTTTAAAGTTTTTAAGCGTCGTGATATTTGTAGGAATATGAGCTTTACTATTATGTTTAATACCTCTCAATCCTTCTCCTATAGATTCGACTATCTGACTAGTGCTGGCTAGAATTACATAAGTGTCTGGTAACTCAGCTGGTTTAGTTTCTTTAATCTGTCTAGAAGAAAAAAGTATGGCTCCATTATTTGCAATAACGTTTTCACAAGTTCCTAAGAAAAATTCTCCATCTAGCTTTGTAGATGAAAAATTAAGATTGAAACCCTGAAAACGTTTGCTTAGTTCGTGATCAAAACACAAAACATTCTTTTCAAAATAATCGTGCTCTACAAGAATATCTTCAAAATGTTGCTGAATTTCTTTTTCATCTATGGCATAAAGAAATCTACCACCTTGATGCTGGAAATTATGAATAAACTCCTCATCTAGAGGAGGTTTTTCTTCTGGCATATATTTAGAACGTTCCGGTCCAGAACCTTCAACAGGTTTAGATTCAGTGGATTTCTTGAAAAACTTTTTAAATATACTCATTGCCTATGACAGCATTAATTTAGGGATGAAATGTAAATATAGTTACTATTACTTATGCTAGCAAACTATTCTTCTTCATCCACAGATGGAGTACTGTTTAAAACAGGTCGATTAGACGATTTTAAAGAGATGGCTTCTTCCTTAATAAATGGTCTTTTTCCAAATATTTTTTCTAGATCATCTTTAAAGATTACCTCTTTCTCTAAAAGGATTTCAGCTAGCTCAGTTAATTTATCTTTATTTTCATCAAGAATCTTGATAGCGCGCTGGTATTGCTCTTCTATAATTTTAGAGATTTCTTCATCTATAACTACAGCAGTTTGTTCACTATATGGCTTAGTCATAGAATACTCTTGTTGACCACTAGAATCGTAATAAGTAATGTTACCTACTTTATCATTAAGACCGTAAATAGTAACCATAGCTCTTGCTTGTTTGGTTACTTTTTCAAGATCACTAAGAGCACCTGTAGAAATGTTGTTAAAGATAACCTTCTCTGCCGCGCGACCACCCATAGTAGCACACATCTCATCTAGCATTTGCTCTGGACGTACAATTTGCCTTTCTTCAGGTAAATACCATGCAGCACCTAGTGACTGCCCGCGTGGTACTATAGTAACCTTGATTAGTGGAGCAGCATGTTCAGTCATCCAGCTTACCGTTGCGTGACCAGCTTCATGGTATGCAATAGTTTTCTTTTCTGACGGTGTGATTAATTTATTTTTCTTTTCTAGTCCACCTACTATACGGTCTACAGCATCTAAGAAATCTTGTTTTCCTACCGCTTTTTTACCATTTCTTGCTGCGATTAGAGCAGCTTCATTACATACGTTTGCAATATCTGCACCAGAGAAACCAGGTGTTTGTTTTGCTAAAAACGCCGTGTCTAGTTCATTTTCTACCTTTTTCAGAGGTCTCAAGTGCACTTCAAATATTTGCTCACGTTCTCTTACATCTGGAAGATCTACATAAATCTGTCTGTCAAATCGTCCAGCACGCATAAGTGCTTTATCTAATATATCTGCACGGTTAGTAGCGGCTAGTACAATTACGTTAGTGTTAGTACCAAATCCGTCCATTTCTGTTAGGAGTTGATTTAACGTGTTTTCTCTTTCATCATTAGAACCAGACATGTTTGATTTTCCACGCGCACGTCCTATAGCGTCTATTTCGTCTATAAAGATAATCGCAGGTGATTTTTCTTTAGCTTGTTTAAATAAATCACGTACACGACTGGCACCTACACCTACAAACATTTCAACAAAGTCAGATCCACTTAAAGAGAAGAAAGGAACCTTTGCTTCTCCAGCAACAGCCTTAGCAAGTAATGTTTTACCAGTACCTGGTGAACCTACAAGTAATGCTCCTTTAGGTATTTTACCACCTAATGACGTGTATTTTTCTGGGTTTTTAAGGAAATCTACTATCTCTTGTACTTCTTCCTTAGCACCTTCTAATCCTGCAACATCTTTAAATGTTGTTTTTATATCAGTTTTCTGATCAAATAATTTAGCTTTTGATTTTCCTATATTGAAAATCTGTCCGCCGCCGCCGCCAGCACCGCCGCCACTCATACGTCTCATTAAGAATAACCATATTCCTATGATAAATATAAACGGTAAAAAGGAAATTAATAGATCGATGATCCCTTCATCTTCACGATCAAAAACTAATTTAGTTTCTGGGCTAGATTCATTTATTTCAAGAATTAATCTTTCTTCAAAAGTCTTTGCATCACCAAATTCTACCGTGTAATTAGGTAGTTTAATGCCTCCTAGAGAAGGGTCTTTTTTTGCAGCTTTATGTTCTTCTAGTTTTAAAGCCTCTTTAGTAAGGTATACTTGAGCGATACCTCTGTTGCTAACAACAACGATACTGTCTACCTGTTTTGCATCTATAGATTTAAAAAACTCTAAGTAATTTAATTTCTTAGTTTGATTAAACGTGCTATTAAATACACTGTACCCTACAAAAAGTAGCGCGATAGGTACTACTACCCACCATATACTGTATTTAGGTTTTCCTTGTCCAGGCATTAAATTAGGACGTTTTTTATCTGAATCTTTCTTTTGATTTTCTGACATTACGTGGTGTGATCTTAATTAATAAGTGCTTTCTATAACTGTAGATTTTGCATCGCCCCAAAGTTCTTCAAGGTCGTAATATTCTCTGATTTGTTTTTGAAATACGTGAACTACTACGTTTACATAATCCATTAAAACCCATTCTCCTTGGTCAGTACCCTCTACATGCCATGCATTTTCATGTAGTTCTTTACGTACTCTTCTTTGAACTGAGTTTACTATTGCATTTACTTGAGTGTTAGAGTTACCATTGCATATTATAAAATAACTAGTAACAGTGTTTTCTAGTTCTCTTAAATCAAGTATTGTTATGTTATTTCCTTTTACATCCTCTATTCCTGCAACGATTTGTGCGATAAGGGCATCTGTAGAAACTTCTTGTTTAGTCATCAAATATTTTTTGTATTCACAAATTTATTCTTTTTTTGAGCTGGATTTGCTAAATATCCCATAAACTCGCGAATAAATTTTCGTTTTGAACATAGTCAAATTACATGCCACTACATCTACTAATGATGAGTTGAAATCTCGCTTTCGCGAAAGCGTGCTCCCACATCTAACTGCTATCTATAGTTTAAAGCAAACTAGAGGTAAAGGACAACAAGGTGCTCAATGGGTTACAGAAGATGGTAAAAACTTGACATTTAGTGTATTAATAACTGAAGGTGTCTCAGATTTAACACCTTTTTTAATTAATCAAGTCGTATCTGTCAGTATAGTGGAATGGTTAAAAAATGATTTACAGATTCAGTCAAAAATAAAATGGCCTAACGACATACTGTCAGTTAATCATAAATTAGCCGGTATTCTTATAGAGAATAGTTATTCTGGCAATTTTTTGTCAAGTAGTGTGGTAGGTATCGGTCTTAACGTAAATCAGGTCGAATTTGAAGGATTGCCCAAGGCTATTTCTTTAAAAAATATAACAGGCAAAGAATTTGAACTAGAGGTCTTACTGATAAGTTTTTTAAATGTTCTTAAAAACAATTTGCGCGACCCTTTAAAGGTCGCGCAAGATTATAATAAATATTTATTTAAATACCGTCAAGTAATTAGTTTTGAATCTAGTAATGCCGTTTTTAATGGCAGGGTAGAAGGTACAGATAAAGACGGTAAATTAATTTTAAGAGTCGATAATGAGTTAAAGATTTACGATCTTAAAGAATTGAAATGGATGTATTAAATCTTTTCAATACCGTTTGCTAGCTGTTCTAAAAACTTTTTTATTGGGCCTTTAATCATCATCGCCATCATGGCATTAAAGTCTCCGTCAAAGTTGAGTTGAGCTTCAGATCCTGTTGCTACTTCATCGATATTACAAGTTAATGTAAATGCTAGTTTATCACTAGTAGAACCCAATACTACTTTAGAAAAAGGTGTTTTTTCTTTTAGGCCTAGTGCTATTTCTGGCATGCCTTTAAGACCGAATAAGAATTTATCTTCTCCTTTTAATTCAAACTTAGTGTCTTCGGGCATTAATTCTTTGAAGTTTTCTACCTTAGTTAAAAAGTTATATAAATCTTCAGGATTCTTTTGTGTTTTTGCAATGCGGCTTTCTAGATTCATCTTGTTTAATTATGCGTTCCAGTTGCTAGGATCTTTTCTCCAGCTTTTTAATAATTCGATTTCTTCATCTTTAAAATGACCAGCTTGTGTAGCTTGTTCTATAAGATGGTTGTAATCACTTAGAGTAGTTAGCTCTATGTTGTATTCCTTAAAATTCTCTACTGCAAAATCAAAGCCATAAGAGAAAAGTGCTAACATTCCTTTTACGTCAGCGCCAGCTTCCTTAAGTGCATCCACTGCATTTAGGCTACTTTTACCTGTACTTATTAGATCTTCTACGACTACAACTTTTTGACCTTTTTCTAGATGTCCTTCTATTTGATTCTTGCGACCGTGCTTTTTTGCTTCTGGTCTTACGTATATGAAAGGAAGGTTCATGTAGTCTGCTACTAGCATTCCTATTCCTATTGCTCCTGTAGCAACTCCTGCAATAACATCTGGCTTACCATATAGTTCTTCTATACGTGCCGCAAGGTGTTCTCTTAAAAAGTTTCTAATCACTGGATATGATAGAGTAACTCTATTATCACAGTAGATTGGTGAACTCCATCCGCTGGCCCAAGTAAATGGTGTTTGCGGTTGCAGTTTAATTGCTTTAATTTGCAACAATAACTCAGCAGTTTTTATTGCTATATCCTTATCTCTTACCATGGCACAAATGTATAAAGTTTTTGTGAAAGAGGTGGCTATAATCGTCACTTCAGATAAAAGCAATTTTAAAGATCATAATACCTTTAATATTAAAAAGGTTGATTTTCATAAACTGGTAGAACAGATTGAAAATAAAGAACTTACAAATGTCGTATTGTATTCTAAAAATAAATCTAAGCTTTTAAAGAGACTTCATAAACTACTGCCTATTGTTATTGCAGGAGGTGGACTGGTTTTAAATCAAGAAAATGATTTCCTTTTTATTCACCGCAATGGAAAATGGGACCTCCCAAAGGGTAAGGCAGAAGACGGAGAAACTATTGAAGAAACTTCTATAAGAGAAGTGGAAGAAGAAACTGGTGTTAAAAATCTAGCGATCACTAATTACCTAGGTCATACGTATCATACTTTTTCCAGAAAGGGCAAGCTTAAATTAAAGCTTACCCACTGGTTTATTATGGAAACAGACTCTGTGAAAAAATTAAAACCTCAAAAGAAAGAGGGAATCGATAAAGCGGTATGGCTTAATAAAGAAATGGCTACCATGGCATTAAAAGATTCTTATGCTAACATTAGAGAGCTTTTTCCTGATGATATGTTAGTCGATAACGCGAGAAAGGTCTAAGTAATGGCTTAACTCAAAAGCGTTTATTTCTATTACTATCGTGTTGTTTAAAAAATCAAATTCTTTAGGTAATTCAACTGTTTTAGATACTCTTATTTTTTTAGAAACGTCACTTTTGAAATCAAGAGATAGACCGGTGTTTTGAAAATCTGCGGTTTCAAATTGGAAGACCTTATTTAATACATGTTCAGTAAACCTATTCTGTATTTCTCCTTCAGGTAATTCTAGTGCTAGGTTTGCAACTGCCTGTTGTAAATTTGCGTCAAAAATTATTTTAACATCTCTTCTTTTTTCTTCAGGGATAAGATCGTTAAGATATATTTCTTTGAGCTCTGGCTTTAAATACGTTTTTAGGATTCTTCCTTTGCTATTTGTTTTACTATATTCTATTTCATAACTAGTGAATTGAGTATTGTCAGTTACAAATAGTGTCTCTAATTGGGTAAAGCCCTCATTTTTTTTATCATCACATAATATGCGTTCTCTACGCGATGTGAATGTTTCAAAAAGAGATTTTAAAGGAGTACCCTTTGCATAGGTCACATCTATAAAGTCTTGGGTAATTAAGCTGGTAATTTCATGATTTAAAACAAGGTCAGCATCTGTATTAGAATTAAAATTAGGAATAGAATAGTCGTATGATGTTGCGTCACACTCTATCTTTTTATTTAGAATTTCATGAGATATTTCTCCAGTTATTTGGACTTCTATCTGTGGTTTTTCTATTTCAGTTTTTTTTGATTCATTACAGGATAGTAATGCTGCACAACATAGAATTAGGGCTGTTTTTTTCATTATTTGTTCCATTTGTAGATTGGGTAATTAAGGTGTGCTGGTTCATAATTTGCACTTCGTTTATGAATCCAGTTGAGTTGTAGGTGATTGTTTTCTTTAAATTTTTGATCGGCCTTTTTTAAGGAGTCAAATTCTCTTTTTAGAGCTTTGTTTTCACTCAATAATTTACGAGCTGTAGCTTCAAATACATAGCTAGAAAAACCTTCTTTTTGTTGTAAAATGGTGTCAAAGTAATTCCATTTAAAGAAAGAATCTGGTCCAGCAGGTTCTAGAGTTTCAATTATATATCTAATACCAGGTTGACGCGTTGGGATGATTATATCGCTTTCGCGAAAGCGTAACTCTACAACATCTTCTTTTACATCAATACCGCTATGTGGGTAATGACCTTCATATGCGTTAGTAGCTGTTTTGTAATTTGCTATGCGGTATTTACTTACTGTTAGTGTAGTGTCCTTAGTTAAAAACTCTAGTTGTATGTTATTGCGACGCATTAATTCAATTACTTTCCACTGACTTTGTGGTACTACATAATAATCTGGTATGGATATACTGTCGGTTGCTACAAAGTAATTGTGATAAACTGTTTTTTTATTAAATGGTTTACTGCGATCATATGTAAGTAAATCATTTCCTGTAACGTCACTCTTTCCTATGACTGCTTCATAACCTAGAAAATCTAATGTGTCTGCCTGTGTTTTATCTAAGGAATAATTGAGTGTGTAATGTGTTGCGTTTTCAAAGTTATTAAAGGAACTCTTGCGAGCTTTCTTTATGGTATCTACATTTTCAGATCCTATATGGATCATCTCTTCCATGATAGCTTTTGTACCTAATACTCTGTCTTTGTAGGGTTTTAACATGTGTGTTTCTACCATCATGCCTAGTGTGTTCCACAGGCTGGTATATCCAGTAGAATATCTAGGGTAATCCATGAATTGAGAGAAACCCTTAACTGGAGATGCGTTGTGCACGTTTACATAAGGCGTGATAGGAAGTTCTCGTGCTGCCAGTCTTTTTTCTAATTGTGGCTGTAATTGTGTATGTAAATAATGACCAGTAGTACTGCCTAATTTATTGTGTTGTGTAAAAAGATGGGTTAATGTGTACTGGTAGTCTGCACCGTTACTTACATGGTTATCAATAAAAATATCTGGATTTATTTTATGGTAGACTTCATAAAAAGCTAGTGCATTGCGCGAGTCTGCCTTTATAAAATCCCTATTGAGATCATAATTGCGTGCGTTACCTCTAAAACCATATTCTTCTGGACCATTTTGATTTGTGCGTGTAGATGAATTGCGATTTAAAGAGCCACCTACATTATAAACGGCAATGGTGCTGAAGATTAAATTCTCTGGAGCGTCTATAGCACCTGTAGCAAGATCTCTCATGAGCATCATGGTAGCATCTATACCATCGCTTTCTCCTGGGTGGATACCATTATTTATTAATATTTTAATTTTATCTTCATTAGCACTATTCCAGTCTATAGTATTTTTAGAGAAGCTTATTAAGTGCAAAGGTTTCCCACTGTCGGTCTGACCTATTTCTTCTAGCTCGATGTTAGAAAAGTCGGTAGAGAGTTCTTTGTAAAATTTAATAACTTCATTATAGGTCGCGGTTTGATTACCGTTACCTAGTTCAAAAGCAGTTGGGTATTCTTTGGCTTCTTGTATGGCTTCTTTTTGAGTAGTTTTATTACAAGAGTGGAGAAGAAGTGCTGCTGTAAAAAGTGCTATAAGTTTTTTCATATTTATATTCTTACTGTGTCTGGTACTAAACTGGTGTAATCACCATTATTTCTAATGACATCTCTTACTATAGAAGAAGAGATGTAGCTTTTACCAGAACTAGTAAGTAAAAATACAGTTTCGATTTCAGATAGTTTTCTGTTAGTGTGTGCGATGGCTTTTTCAAATTCAAAATCACCTGGATTACGCAGGCCTCTTAATATAAATTCAGCTTCTTGTTTTTTACAAAAATCTATGGTAAGTCCTGAGTAGGTCATCACCTTAATCTTTGATTCATGTTTAAAAGACTCTTCTATAAAACGCTTGCGCTCTTCTAATGAGAACATGTATTTCTTATCGGCATTAACGCCTATAGCGATAATAATCTCGTCAAAAAGGCCTAAACCTCTCTCTATAATATCAAAGTGACCTAATGTTATAGGGTCAAAACTCCCTGGAAAAACGGCTCTCTTCATTAGTTATGGTGTTTAATAGTGTTTTCAATAATCTCTGTAAATACATTTTTCATAGTATCTCCAGATGCTTTTATTTGTTGTGGTATTATACTTTCTTCACTCATTCCTGGATTTGTGTTAATCTCAATAAAATGAGGTGTGCCATTGTGAAAAATAAAGTCAGCACGTGCTAGACCTTTAAGCTTTAATACTTGGTAAATACGCCTAGTTGTTTCTTGAACTACACGCGTGTTTGCATCGGTAATACGTGCAGGTGTGATTTCTTTAGATTTACCTTGATATTTTGCCTCGTAATCAAAGAAGTCATTTTCACTAACAATTTCTGTAGGTAGTAAAACTTTTATCTCATCATCTATTTGATAGGCACCTACAGACACTTCTACACCATCTAGAAAGGATTCTATAATGATCTCATCATCTATTTTAAAGGCTATTTCTAGTGCAGCATCCATATCTTTAGTCTTATAGACCTTAGTCACGCCTAAACTACTACCACTACGATTTGCTTTAACAAAGCAAGGTAAACCTATGTTACGAGCTATTATTTCGGCATCTATTTGATCACCATGATTCAAGTACATGTGATTACCTGTGGTGATATTCCATGGTTTAAGTATGGCGATACAATCTCTCTTATTAAATGTAATAGCACTTTGATAAGAATCACAAGATGTTTGTGGAATGTTTAAAAGCTCTAACATCGCTTGTATTTTTCCATCTTCTCCTGGAGTACCGTGAATGGTGTTGTAACAACAGTCAAAGTAGACTTTGTCTCCATTTATGGTGAGGCTAAAATCATTTTTATCTATTTCATGACACTTACCAGCAGCATCTTTATAGTGCCAGCTATCTTTTAAAATAGCAACTGGATACACTTTATATAAGTCAGAATCTAAATTCTGGGTAATGACGGCGCCACTCTTCATAGAGATTTCCCACTCATGAGAATAGCCGGCCATTAAAACTGCGATGTTTTTCATTAATTTAATTTATAAACAAGCTTAAACAACAAAGTTAAAAAAGATGTCGTTCTAAGAACGTTTTCTATCCTTATCTTTGTTCTTTTATTAACGGTCATAGAAAAATACATCTTTTCGAGCCTATAAAATCATTTTATCCTTATGAATTTCTTCAGATTCATTTTTACTAAAGCCTTCTGGATCCAAGTAGTTATTGCTGGATTAGTTACTGTTTTATTATGTTTTGCTTATTTATTCTGGCTAGACTGGTATACTAATCACGATCAGGAAATTAAAGTGCCTAATTTAGAAAAACTGACACTCACTCAGGTAGATGAGCAGTTAGAACAGCTTAATCTACGTCGCAAGATTATCGATAGTGCTAGTTTTAACCCTGCTTATGCACCTAGAACGGTAATAGAACAAGATCCACTAGCAGATAAGTTAGTAAAAGAGAATAGACAGGTTTATATCAAATTAAATGCGTCTGGTTATGGGAAAGTTACTGTTCCAGATTTGATATTTAAAACTAAAAGGCAGGCTATACCTACATTAGAGGCGTTAGGATTTAAGATAGGTGATATTACTTATAAACCTAATATTGCAGAAAATACGGTGCTAGAAATGCGTTATAAAGGTAAAAAACTTGAGCCTGGAACACAATTAAGTAAAACATCTATAATTGATTTAGTCTTGGCAGACGGTGATAACCCATCAGAAATAGTAGAACCTACCGATAATGAATAACGAGTTAGAAAACGAGAATCATTATGTGCAACAAAAACATGAACATCATCACTTTGTTGCTGGTAGTGGACAAGACCCTTTACGTATAGATAAATATTTAATGAATTTTATAGAGAACGCAACACGTTCTAAAATTCAGCAAGGGATAAAAGAAGGAGCGGTTACCGTAAATGGAGACGTTGTAAAATCTAATTACAAGGTAAAACCTCATGATGATATTAGAGTTTTATTTGACCATCCGCCGCATGAATCACTTCTTGTTGCTGAAGATATTCCTCTAAATGTAGTTTATGAAGATGACCATTTAGTAGTCGTTAATAAGCCTGCAGGTATGGTGGTGCATCCAGGACATGGTAACTATTCAGGTACTTTAATTAATGCTCTGATTCACCATTTTGATAATTTACCTAATAATACGAGTAATAGACCAGGGCTGGTACATAGAATAGATAAAGATACCAGTGGTTTACTAGTTGTTGCAAAAACAGAAGAAGCAATGGCGCATCTATCTGCTCAATTTGCAGCAAAGACCAGTGAGAGAGAATATATCGCTATAGTATGGGGTAACTTTACAGAGCCTAAAGGAACAGTAGAAGGTAATATAGGACGCCACCCTAAAAACCGTTTACAAAACACTGTATGGTTAGGTGAAGATGCTTATAAAGGTAAGGTCGCAGTTACACACTATGAGGTGACTGAAGATCTAGGTTATGTAAGCGTTATAAGTTGTCGTCTAGAAACTGGTCGTACACATCAAATACGTGTACACATGAAATTTATAGGACACACCTTATTTAACGACGAGCGTTATGGAGGTGATAAGATTCTTAAAGGAACTAACTTCACTAAGTATAAACAATTTGTAGACAATTGTTTTAAAGTCTTACCGCGTCAGGCATTACATGCTAGAACACTAGGTTTTGAGCATCCACATACTAAGGAGTGGATGAGTTTTACAAGCGAGGTTCCCTCTGATATGGTAGAATGTATAGAGAAGTGGCGTGTATATGCTACTAATTCAAAAGATATGTAAATGAATGGTGATTATCTCGCTTTCGCGAAAGCGAGATAATTATTTACCAATCGTTATTATTACATCTAAACTATAGTATTTGATTATTAAAAACATATACATTATAATCATTACTTATACATGTATTAAGAACTTAACTTGAATTTGAGTGCTTAATCGCATTACCCATAGTATTTTTACGACTCAAAATTTAAGTCATGAAAATCTTACTTTCTCCAGCAAAATCCCTTGATTATAAAACCGATTTACCTACTGATAGAGCTACACAGCCCTTATTTGTAGAAGATGCCATTAAGATAAATGCAAAGTTAGAACGCATGAGTAAAGGTGAGGTAGGTAAATTAATGCATATTTCTGATAAGCTAGCAGATCTGAATTACCAACGCTATAAAAGTTTTGAGTCAGAATTTAATACAGAAAATGCACGTCCAGCGATCTATGCCTTCTCTGGAGATGTGTATACTGGTTTTAATGCCTATGATCTAGATTCTAAACATTTAGATTATGCACAAGATAATATTCGTATTCTATCTGGAATGTATGGTTACTTGAGACCATTAGATTTATTACAACCTTATCGCTTAGAAATGGGGACTTCTTTACCTATAGAAAGTAATAAAAATCTTTATGAATACTGGAAAGATAAAATCACACCAGCATTGAATAAAGAAATCAAAGAAGGTGAGTTATTAGTTAATCTAGCTAGTAATGAGTATTTTAAGGCTATAGATAAAAAGCAACAGCACGGTACGTTAATTTCTCCTGTTTTTAAGGACTTTAAAAACGGTAAATTAAAAATCATATCTTTCTTTGCAAAAAGAGCTAGAGGTACAATGGCAAGATATCTAGTAGAAAATAAGATTGATACTTTAAAAGGTATCCAGTCATTTGCAATGGATGATTATAAATACTCTGAGCAGGAAACCGTTAAAGAAAACGAGCCGGTTTTTGTGAGATAAGTTCTATCTTTCGTTCATGGAAGAAGAAAAAGCTCATTTTTCTATTAAAGACTGGTCGCTCAATGATAGACCTCGAGAAAAATTATTACATAAAGGTAGTTCATCACTTTCTGAGGCAGAGTTAATTGCTATCTTAATAGGTAGCGGTACACGTAAAATGAGTGCCGTAGAATTAAGTCGCATTATAGTTAATGACGCTCAAAATTCATTAGATATTTTAGGTAAAAAAAGCCTGAAGGAACTTATGAAATATAAGGGAATAGGAGAGGCTAAGGCTATTACCATTGCTGCGGCAATGGAACTGGGAAAACGTCGTGCTATGGAAATGCCTATAACATTACCTAAGATTAAATCTAGTAATGATGCTTTTAAAATATTGCAGCCTATTTTAGGTGAATTACCGCATGAAGAATTTTGGATTTTATTATTAGATAATAGCCATAAAGTTTTAGAGAAAAAAAATATAAGTATAGGTGGAATTACTGGAACTCTAGTAGACACAAGATTGGTTTTTAAAAAGGCTATAGAATCCGGTGCTGTCGCTATGGTGTTATCTCATAATCACCCTAGTGGTAATTTAAAACCTAGTCATCAAGATAAAGCTCTTACTATGAAACTGGTGGAAGCAGGTAAGTTATTAGATATTAAAGTTTTAGATCATTTAATTATAACGCAACAAGGCTTTTACAGCTTTGCAGACGAAGGCCTGATGTAATGATATTAGTTTACTGTTCTCATATAACGCCTAGGAAAGAATACATTTTCAAGCATATTTTCCGTAGAATGATGATGCAAGAATTTAAACTTACATCAGATGTAAGTGAATTTGTAAGTCACTCTGGTGTAAAGTTAAGTTATGGAGTTAAACCACTAGGAGATGAGCTTTTTATATGGTCTCAAGGATTATTGGATGAAACTGGTATAGATTATCACGAGATAGATTTTCATAAATGGGACGAGTTACCCATATTTTTTAAAGCACCAGATAGGAGTGATATTCCTTTTGATATATTCTCTGCAGCATTTTATTTAATCACTAGATACGAAGAGTATTTACCACAAGTAAAAGATGATTTAGGTAGATATAGTGCTAAAGAAAGTGTAGCAGTTCAAGGCTGCTTTATTTTAATGCCTGTAGTAGATTTATGGGTTAGAAAACTTCTAGATATATTAAATAGAAACTTTGAGGTCTCATTAACAAGAAAACAGAAGCTTAAAACTACTGTTGCTATTGAGGTGTCCTCCTTTTTTAAATATCGTGGTAGAGGTGCTCTAGATAATTCTATGATGCTTTATAATCACTTTAGAAGATTTAAAATAAGACCTTTTTTTAAACAGATTGTGGTGCTGTTGGGGTTAAGAGTAGATCCTTTTAAAAACTATGAAGAGTTAATCTCTACTATAAGGAAGAAATGGAAATACGGTAAGAAATCTACTAATGCAGCGCATAACATGGTTTTCTTTTTTCACCTAGGGAGCTATAATCGTGTAGATAATGGTATCAATTATACATCTAGAAAATACCGTGAGGCTATAAAACTAATAGGTGATTACCTAGATATAGGTTTACGTTTTTCATTTTATTGTAATGATAATGAGGTTCTAAAACAGGGTAGGAAGTTTGAAGAAATATCTAACCGATCTTTACATAAAACTATGGCAGCGTATTCTAAAATAGCAACACCTGGTCATTACAAGCGGTTAGTAGATTTAGAAAAATTAGAAGATTACAGCATGGGTTATGAATCCATGCCTGGTTTTAGAGCTAGTACGAGTCATCCATTCTATTTCTATGATTTAGATTATGAAGTACAAACCCCTTTATTAATATATCCATATGCTTTGCATTATAAAAGTATTTCTGGCAACATGCTCAATGGACAAAAACAAGTAGTACAACAATTAAAGCGCAGGGTAGAAGAGGTTTCAGGACATTTTATTGTTATGTTCAATTATGCTCAATTTGAGAAAGGATTAAAAAGTCATGCGACTACCACATTAGAATATATATACGATAATGAAGTTTAATAATATAGAACACATTTTTTTCGATTTGGACCATACCCTGTGGGATTTTGATCTAAATAGTAAATTAACCTATCAACAAATCTTTGAAGAGCATCATGTCGATTTAGATTTAGAAAAATTCATAAGGATATATGAACCGCTTAATCTGCAATTTTGGCGCATGTTTAGAGAAAACAAAATCACTAAAGAAGATTTACGTTTCCAACGACTTAAAACTGCTTTTGATGCTTGTGACTACCCATTAACAGACGAACAAATACATCTCTTTGCAGATTTGTATATCAAATACCTGCCCAATCATAATCATTTATTTGATGGTTGTATAGAACTTTTAGATGCACTGTATGAAAAGTATCAACTGCATCTAATTACTAATGGATTTAATGGTGTACAGCAAAATAAAGTGAAGAATTCTGGATTATCAAAATACTTCAAGGTAGTTCTTACAGGTGAGACAGCAGGTGTGAAAAAACCTGCGCCACAAATCTTTCATAAAGCATTAGAAATGGCAGGTGCCAAGATAGAAAATAGCATTATGATAGGTGACAGTTTTGAGGCAGATATTAAAGGAGCTCAGAATATAGGCCTGCCGACTATATGGTTTCATGTCACTAATGAAGAAATAAAAGAAGGAGAGGTAGTAGTGCATCACCTTAAGGATATTTATCCTTTATTATCATAATCATAATGATCTTTCCAGCGTTTTTGTAAAAAATCTCTTTGTGCTTGCTCTCTAGGGTTATTACCAGGTTCATAAAACTTGGTTTTACTTATTTCTGTAGGTAAAAAGTCATAATGAGCAAAATTACCAGGGTGGTCATGTGCATATTTGTATTGCTCTCCATAACCTAACTCTTTCATGAGCTTTGTAGGAGCGTTTCTTAGACCTAGTGGCACAGATAGGTCTCCGGTTTCTTTTACAGCACGTTGAGCGTTTCCTATAGCCATGTAGCTAGAATTGCTCTTTAAAGAAGTAGCGAGATAGACAGCACACTGACTTAAAATGATACGCGATTCAGGATAACCTATGGTAGACACTGCTTGGAACGTATTATTAGCCATGATTAATGCTGTAGGATTTGCATTACCTATATCTTCAGACGAGAGTATGAGCATTCTACGAGCTATAAATTTTAAATCTTCACCGCCTTCTATCATGCGGGCTAGCCAGTAAACCGCTCCATTAGGATCACTACCTCGTATGGATTTTATAAAAGCACTGATTATGTCATAATGTTGTTCTCCAGTTTTATCATACCTAGCTGGGTTTGCTTGGACTTGAGATAACACCATTTTATTAGTGATTATAATTTTGTCTTCAGTTTGTGCATTTACCACTAATTCAAAAACGTTGAGTAGTTTTCTCGCATCACCACCACTTATTCTTATTAGAGCTTCTGTTTCAATAATTTCTATATCTTTCTTAGATAATATTTCATCTATTTCTATAGCTCTATTAAGTAAATTTTCTAGGTCCGCTTTCGCGAAAGCGTCTAAAACATAAACCTGACAGCGAGATAAAAGTGCAGGAATGACTTCAAAACTTGGGTTCTCTGTAGTTGCCCCAATAAGAGTTACCCAGCCTTTTTCTACAGCACCCAGTAAAGAATCTTGTTGGGATTTACTAAAACGATGAATTTCATCTATAAAAAGTATAGGGTTCTTTGCAGTAAATAGTCCTCCTGAATTTTTAGCCTTTTCAATAACTTCTCTTATATCTTTTACACCACTATTTATGGCGCTCAAAATGTAGAAAGGTCGTTTACTTTCTGCAGCAATAATTTGTGCAAGAGTAGTCTTACCTGTACCTGGTGGTCCCCATAAAATCAAAGATGGAGTAGTACCGTTTAATATATGTTGTCTCAACGTTCCTTTGTCACCTACTAGATGTTGCTGACTTAGGTATTGATCAAGATTAATAGGTCTTATACGTTCTGCTAGAGGAGTGTTTTGCATGGTGCTAAATTAAAGTTTCTATCCTACTCATACAATTTGATTAACAATAGTTTTGTCGTTTATGTCATGACATTTTTGGTAGATATAGGTTTGGCTTCTATATTGATAACTTTGTTGTAATGAAAGATTCTGATTATTTTAAATTTGATATAGTAACCGTTTTTCCGGCCTTACTTTTTGTTCTTATTATGTGGACGGTATATTGGTTAGAAGTTAAATTTCACTTCCGCTTCAATAGTCATGGAATACAACCGCAGAAAGTGTCTGGTTTACAAGGTGTTGTTTTTGGGCCTTTTATTCATTCAGGTCTTAAACATTTATGGAGCAATTCTTTACCTAGTCTTGTACTTATAACAGCTTTGTCTTTTTTTTATAGAAGAATTAGCTTATTTGTTTTAATAATAGGACTTCTTTTAACCGGTATTCTTACATGGTTAATAGGTAGACCATCTTATCATATAGGAGCGAGTGGTGTAGTGTATATGTTAACAACTTTCTTGTTCTTCAAGGGTTTGTTTACTGGTCATTACAAACTGTTGTCATTAAGTTTTTTAGTTGCTTTTTTCTATGGAAGTATGGTGTGGTATGTTTTACCTATAGAAGAAGGTATTTCTTGGGAAGGACATTTAAGTGGTGCCATCTCTGGAATTGTCTTAGCAATTTTCACTAAAAACAAACTCCCACAAAAGAAAAAGTATTTGTGGGAGTTAGATCATTATAAAGAAGATGAAGATCCTTTTATGCGTCATTTTGACGAAAATGGAAACTTCATTGAATTCTCTGAAGAAGAGGAGTAGGAGTAAAGGGTTATAACTTTTGTCTTACTACTTCATATAACATGGCTCCACACGCTACAGACACATTTAATGAAGCGATATCACCTTGCATTGGTAATTTGACAACGTGATCTAGAATCTTTAAAGTAGATGGGTTAATGCCTCTCTCTTCACTACCCATAACTATGGCTAGTGGAGTGTTGAGATCTACATCATATATTAAATCTGTAGTTTTCTCATTTGCCCCAGCAGTTTTCACACCGTATGCTTGTAATAAAAACACAGCATCTTTAATGTGATTCACTTTACAAATAGGCATATTAAATACAGCTCCTGCACTTGTTTTTACAGTAGCTGCGTTTACAGGTGCGCTTCCTTTTTCAGATACTATAATGGCTTTTACTCCAGTACATTCTGCTGTGCGTATAATAGCACCAAAATTTCTTACATCAGTCACACCATCTAGTAATAAGAACAATGGTTTTGTTTCCATATCTGTATTTTCTAGAATCGTTTCTAGATCATGAAAATTAACAGGAGAGATACTAGCTGCTGCCCCTTGATGGTTTCCACCTTTGGCTATGTGATCAAGTTTTTCTGATGGTACATAAGATACGGCTATGTTGTTTTTACGAGCGGCATTTTGAAGTTGGTGCATAAGTACACCGTCAGCTTCTTTAAGAAGGTAGAGTTTAGATATCTCTTTGTTACTTTCTATAGCTTCTATAATTGCTCTTATTCCGTAAATGTATGTAGTCTTTTCCATGCTGCAAAGGTAGTAGTAATTATTTGAGTTTATTGCATAAAAAAACCCAAGCCTAAGCTTGGGTTTCTAAATTTATAATGTGTGTCAATAATTATTGATTCACACAGAAAGGTACTGATTGACTTGCGCCGAATGCACCACCACCTGTAGCAAAAGTAATAATTGAACAAGTGATTGTATAGTTACCTGTAGTAGTACTGTCTACTTGACCATCAGAATATGAGTCTGTTATAACTGCAGTATAACAACCATCAGCTAAGAAAATATCTGCTGTAAATGTTTGTACACCATTAGCTAAAGATCCAGTAGCTAATTCATAAACTATCACACCGGCATCATCTATGATTTGGAATCCAGTTTCAGAAGCAAAACTATCAGTGTTGATAGTTAAAGTTGCATCATTACAAACTATCTCACGGAAATAAGATACTGTAGCAATATCATTGTATGCACTTGCTCCTTCAGAAGGTGTAAGTTGTATCAATGCAGTTCTTACTTCTCCATCATTTCCTCCTATTTCATCAAAATCGATAGTAATGTCTAGAATTCCTTCATAAGAATTAGCTGGTATTACTACGCTTCCTAGAGTGAAAGCTGCAACATCATCAGATTCAGAAACAGATACATTAAAACTTCTACTTTCAGAAGAAATTGTTGTAATAGTTACTGGAAGAGTTATAGTTCTTCCTGCGGTAGGTACTGATGTTTCAATACTTGTTTGAGAAAAAGCTATCGCAGTTGATCCATTTACATTATCAAATTGCTCTTGTTCATCTGGATCACATGACGTTAGAATCACCGCCAAGCTTAAACCTAATATTTTAAAATAATTTTTCATTTTGTTTTATATTTAAATTAGTAACCAGGGTTTTGTTGGATTCCAGCATTAGCTCTGAACTCTACTGCAGGAATAGGAAGTGCTCTTGATCTAAAGTCACTAAATGATAAATCACATTCACTACCTTGTACAAAAGAACAGTCTGTTTCATTTCTGTCATAACCTACATTTGCTAAACCACCTAGACGCTTAATGTCAATATATCTATGTCCTTCTGCAAAAAGTTCAATTTTACGTTCAGCTAATACATCTTGCCATGCATCAATAGCACTAGCATATACAGGAGCTGCTTGTTGAATGGTATATCTAGCATCCCTGATTGTTTTTATTTGTGCAGATGCTTCAAGTAAATTCCCATTAACAATAGCTGCTTCAGCAAGAATAAAGTGCATTTCTGCAGTTCTAAAAACTTTTTGATCATTAGTGTACCCACCAACTAAACTAGGTATAGATGCATCACCAGGATATTTATCTACCACAAGTAGATCTTCTTCTCTTGGGTCTGTAGTTGCAGGATAATCTGCTGATATAATAGAAGTTGGATCAATGTAAATTTGTCTTCTTATGTCACCAAAGTTTGCTTCATTTTCTTCTAATTGATTGAATAGGTTTCTACTCATTTCATATAGAGGTGCTCCATCAGCCGTACTTGCGTTAGTATTATAGATTTGACCTATACTACTACCATTATTTTCAGTTGCATTGAATCTGAAAATAACTTCTTGATTTGTTGCTGGTAAAGTGTAAACATCTTCCCATAGATTTCCATAAGAAGCACTGTCTGCGGCTGCAGGTAAAGAGAAACTCGCTAAAACAGAATTTGCTGCTGTTACTGCCACACCATAGTTACCTACATATGCATTTGCTCTTGCTCTAAGTGCTCTAACAAAGTCTAATGATACAAAAATCGGAGAGTAAGTTGTTCCCGCGCTTGTTAATAAACGTTCTGCTTCATCAATATCATCATTAATGAAATCTATAGTTTCACCAACTGTATTACGTGGCAGAATATCTTCTATAGAAGGAACGAAATCAACATTTATGATACCAGCAGAGTTTCTGTCTGATAAATCCTCACCAAAATAAGCCAGTAGTTTTAAGTGAGCATATGCTCTTAATGCATAAGCTTCACCTATTGATTCATCAAATAAAGCTTGTTCTGCGGCATCTGCAGGTGTTATTTCATTTGATCCTAGTAATACAATGTTTGCGTTAAGGATTGTGGAGTAATTAGCAGCCCAGATACCTTCTGCAAATGGGTCGCTTACATTTAATTGTAATCTAGATGCCGCTGTTCCGGAACCTGCTGAGTTTCCTAATGCACATTCATCTGTGAAATGTGATGTGAATTGGATTTCATCCTGATTATCTGCAGATCCATATACTGCTATAGTAGAAGATTTTAAATCATCTACGCTTTGAAAAGCTGCAGCAAAGTTAAATTCACTTGGTTGAACGATATCTTGTGCGTCCTCACAGCTGTACAATAGAAAAGCAGCTGCTGTAATTGTTAATATTATTTTTTTCATCGCTTTTTTTTTAAAATTTTAAATCAAGTCCAACTGAAATAATTCTTGGTGTTGGGAATCTGTTCTCCTCAACTGTTCTTTGACTTTCTGGGTCACTACCTAACCATCCAGTCCACGTTGCAAGATTCTCTCCACTAGCATAAATTCTAGCTGATTTTAAGAACGTTCTGTCTAAAATTTCTTGGTCAAAGTTGTAACCTACTTGTAAGAAACGTAATCTTAAGAAGTCAGAATCTATTAAGAATCTATCTGTTGCAACACCAGGACTTATATTATCTGCGTCTAGTGATGGTATATCAGTTACACGATTATCAGGAGTCCATGCTCTGTCTAAATCACTTGATAATTGTAATTGACCTATTTCTGCTGGATTTAGATAGTTGAATAAGTTATTATCAAATCTTTGTAAGCCTGTCATATAACTAAATTGTGTCTCAATGAAGAAGTTTTTGTAAGATGCATTGAAACCAAAACCTCCGAAAAAGTCAGGGACTGAACTAGTACCAGTAAGTCTTCTATCATCAAGAGTAGGAGATTCAGTTAAGTTACCATTAATATCTTCGTACAAAAGATTACCGTTAGCTGGGTTTACACCTACGTAAGGAACAACGAAATATTCATTAAGTCTTTGCCCTTCTTGGATAACTGTTCCAGACGCACTGTTATCTTGTAAGCCATCAGGTAAGTCTATAAAATCAGCTTCATTTCGGTTGTATGCAATGTTTCCATATACTCTTAGATTTACTTCATCCTTATTGTTTGCTCTTAATAAATCATAAGAAGCAGTAAGTTCAATACCTGTGTTAGAAATATCTCCAAGGTTTGCATCTAGTTGTGATATTCCGCTTATTAGAGAAGTAGATCTAGCAAAGAATAAATCTTCTGTTTTTCTTTGGTATGCATCGATTGCTCCACGTAATCTGTTGTCAAACATTTCGAAATCGATACCGATGTTAACTGTCTTAATAGTTTCCCATCTTAAATCCTCATTTCCTATTTGATTTCTTACGAAGGTTTGTTGGTCATTGTAGCTTTGACCTGTAGCAAATAAAGTACGAGTACTGTTTAATGCTCCATAGTAACCACCCAATCCATCTGCTTCATTGATACGGTCATTACCAGTTGTACCATAAGATGCTCTAAGTTTTAAAGTATTTAACCAGTCTACTTCAGCTAAGAAATCTTCTTTGTGTAAGTTCCATCTACCAGCAACAGAGTAGAAAGTACCCCAAGCATTATCAGCTGTAAATCTTGAAGAAGCATCTCTTCTTATTGTAGCTTGGAAACCATACTTGTCATCATAATCATAATCAAATTCCCCAAAGTAAGAGAATAATCCAGTACTTGCTTTATTTGAAGTTACAAATGGTACATTGTTATCATCGGCTGCAGTATCGCCTATAAAAGCTCCACCATTGTTACCTGGGCTAAATGTTCTTGGGTTAAGACCAGTTTGTTGATACAAGAAATCTTTGTAATGTCCTTTTACATATTCTACATAACCATTTGCTATAACTGTATGTTGGTCCTTGTCACCATAAGATCTTTTGAATCTTAAGCTTAAGTTAGAGTTGAATCTAAAATCACGTAAAAAACTTTCTGTTTGTGCACCTTCCACAGCAGTTGGGCTAATGAAAGAAGCTCTAACTCTTGCTAAAGCAGAATTTGGATCAATCACTCTTAACCCTGTAGTTTGACCGTAATCAGCACCAATATTATATGCGAGTGTGAAATCATCGTTTAACTTATAAGCGAAATCTCCACCTACAATTAGCTTTAACTCATCATCTCTGTTACTATTGAATTGTATATTGTCAAATGTAACAAAAGGAGCGTTTCTTGCGGTAAATGCATTAATTCCAGTTAAGAAATCAGGAGTATACTCGTTGATATCTACATATGGCAGTCCTCTGTTAGCACCTAGAATAGAGCTGAAGAAAAATAATGTATTTCTGTTGTTTCCAGTTTCAGTTTGAGAATTACTTTGAGAATATCCTAAAGAGGCAGTAGTATTATAAGTAAATCTCTCATTGTCAGATTTACCTGAAACATTAGTCCTTACATTAAATCTTTGTAAGTCAGTTGCTAAAAGAGTTCCTTCTTGCTTCGTATAGTTTATAGATGTAAACTGTCTAGAGTTTTTACCTCCTGAAGATAATGATAGGTTATGTGATTGGTTAACACCTGTTCTGAAAAACACATCGTTCCAATCCGTTTGAATGTCATAAGCTGCAATTTCAGCTTCAGTTAACGTGTTACCAAATCCAGCTCCTCTTCTATTTTCAAGTGCTAATAAACCTCTAGAGCTATATAAATTATAGTCCGTGTCAATGAATTCTGTAAATGATGTTGTTCCAGAATAACTTATTGAAAGTGGGCTGTCATATTCACCTCTTTTAGTAGTTATTAGAATAACTCCATTTGCTCCTCTGTTACCATATATAGCAGTTGCTGCTGCATCTTTTAATATAGTCATGTTTTCAACGTCATTGGGGTTAAAAGTAGCAAAAGCATCTTCATCTACTGGTACTCCATCTACTAGAATTAGAGGTTCTGTGTTACCATTAATAGAACTAATACCTCTTAATTGAATAAGAGAATTTGCTCCTGGTTGACCAGAGTTAGTTTGCACTGTTAATCCTGCAACCTGACCTTGTAGTCTCTGTATTACAGATGCATTTGGTCTATCTACGATATCCTTGCTATCTACGGTTGTTGATGCAATGTTACTTCTTGGTTTCGTTGAATTACGATAACCAATTAATACTACAGTGTCAAGACTTGCTTGCAATGTTGTATTAATAACTGTTTGATTACCGACAAGGATAGATACGGTTTCATAACCTGAGTAGGTAAAAACTAATGTATCTTCTGGTCCAGCTAGGATCGTGTAGTTTCCATCAAAGTCGGTAGTTGCGTTAGCGCTACCTCCTTTTACTGATACAACTGCTCCTAATAGACCGCCATCGGCATCAGTTACCTTACCGGTAACAGTTTGCTGTGCAAACGCTACTTGCACAACTAACGCTAGTAAAAGCGTCAAAATTCCATTTAATTTTGTTTTCATGTTTAGATTTATTTGAATTAGCCAGCTCCAAAAATCAAAAAAAGAAGTTAATAAAACAACTTTTCTGTGTTCTATTTATACTATTTCTTAAGATCTCATTAACATTAAGCTAACATATCAGAAGTTTATTTTTAAGCTTATATGAGCTATTGTGCTGGATAAGTCCACTTTAGCATCTTCAAATCGGCCGTTTGCGATACTTAAATTTAATATTCCAGCTTGTGTTAAAATTGCAATTCCGCCTCCAAAACCGTAAAGCTTATCAAGGTTTTTACTGTTAAAATTCTCAAATACACCTATATCTAGAATGGTGTGAAGGTAAATTTGATCGTTTAAACGGTATCTATACTCTGTAGCGAGCGTCGTATAGAAAGAGCTGTCAATGCTATTTTGGTTAAAACCTCTAATGCTTCCCAATCCTCCGAACTGATAAAGCTCATTAAATTGTATGTTTTTCGATTTCAAATAATAGCTAGTGATATTGCTTAAAAATACACTTCTATGAGATAGATGCCATAACTTTAAAAAGGTTGCGTTAAAACTTAATTGTTTTTCATTTATTTCTATTCCAGTCCTTTTTATTAATCCGAAATTCGCTTTTAAATAGAGGTTTTCTGGCATTAAAGGATCAGTCGTGTTTTTTTGATAGTTAGATGTTAGTTCAATTCCGTTTTTGGTGTAGTTTTCTAGATTTGTATCGGTTGCTGTAGCATTGGATGTTTTTGATTTGTAGTTGATTCCTAAGCTAGTTTTCCAATTTGGTTTATAAAATAACCCAGTGCTGAATGATGTGCTTTGGTATGTGCTGTCTCTACGCTGAATATTTAATTCTGTACCTATGCCTATTGGAGTCTTCCATACATACGGTAGATTTATACTAGTTTGTAAATTGGTTTGATCTCCATTATCATTTCGATATTGTAAAATGAAAGTTTCAGCTCTATTTAAATTATTCTGTAATTTTAAATCTATATATCCATTCAGTTCTAGTTTTCCATCTGTGGTGTTGTTAAAGCCTAATAAGCCTTCTGCAGTATTGGTGTTGATTTTTTCTAAATAAACATAAATATTAGTGGAGTCTTTTTTAAATAGGACTTCGGTTTTTTTAGTTTGTTTTGCAAAAGGTATGTTTTTTATAATTTCATCTATTTCTTTAATTGTTTTTTCATTATAGTTTCTTGTTTTGTTGTTAAATGAAGATATAGTTGTTTTTGGAAAGTTAGTGTAGCCTTTCAAAATGATGTTGTCGATATAACGTTTTTCAATTATCTTGAAATTTAAATTTGCTGTTATAGTATCGCTATCTTTTAGTTTTATATTGGATAATTTTATTTCGTTAAAGGGGTATCCCATTTCTTTTAATTGCTCATTGTAATCATCAATGATTTTTTTTTGATCTTTAATTGTTATTATGTTTTCTTGCTTTCGCGAAAGCGAATGCATAATCAAACTATCTTGTTTATTTTTAATATTGAAAAAGTATTTAATGTGGGTGTATTTTCGGTTTAAGTTAATAGTTAACTTGGTAATATTATTTGTGATTCTTTTAGGTTCAGAAATTAATAGATTTAAATATCCTTGATTTTTTAATTGTGATTTTAAACTGTCGGTTATTTTATGAGGAGTGGTTGAATGGTTTAATTGTATAATTCTTGTAGAGTCTGCTTTTTTTGCAGTGTTGCTTTTGTACTGCAGTAAGACTTCTTTATTCTGTGATAATAAAGAATGGGTAGTTAGTATATATATAATAAGGACTATGCAGGATCTGATTTTCATTAATATCTATTGTTTTTCATTATTTTGTAAACGGTAATTTTTTCTTGTTTCTTGTGTATTTTGAAAAGATATTCTAAATATTTGAAACTGAGGTTTGAATAACTCTTTTTTATTCATACCTTTGCCGACTCTTAAAAAAGGGAATTAATTTATTAGCGTAAAACAATATGCCAACGATTTCACAATTAGTACGTAAAGGAAGAGCCAAAATAACCAAGAAGAGTAAATCGGCTGCTTTAGATTCTTGTCCTCAACGTCGTGGAGTATGTACACGTGTTTACACAACTACACCTAAGAAGCCTAACTCAGCAATGAGAAAGGTTGCAAGGGTTAGACTTACTAACGGTAAGGAAGTAAATGCTTACATCCCAGGAGAAGGACACAATCTACAAGAGCACTCGATAGTATTGGTTAGAGGTGGAAGGGTAAAAGATTTGCCAGGAGTTAGATATCATATCGTGCGTGGGGCACTGGACACCGCTGGTGTTGCAGACCGCACACAACGTAGGTCTAAGTATGGAGCAAAACGCCCAAAGAAGTAAACCAATTTTTAAAGATTCTAACAATACTCTGTTAGGGTTTTTTAATTAACAATTTCAACAAGAAGAAATGAGAAAAAGACAGGCCAAGAAACGTCCTATCCTTCCGGATCCACGTTTTAACGACCAGCTAGTGACACGTTTCGTTAACATGATGATGTTACACGGAAAAAAGTCTACAGCTTTCAAACTTTTCTATGATGCAATGGATATTGTAGAAGAAAAAAATCAAGATGAAGAGAAAACTTCTTTGGAAGTGTGGAAAGATGCGTTATCTAACGTTATGCCGCACGTTGAAGTGCGTTCACGCCGTGTAGGTGGTGCTACGTTTCAAATTCCAATGCAAATCAGACCAGATAGAAAGATATCTACAGCAATGAAGTGGTTGATTAGTTACTCTCGTAAGCGTAACGAAAAATCTTTTTCTGTAAGATTAGCTTCTGAAATCCTTGCTGCGGCTAAGGAAGAAGGTGCTGCTGTTAAGAAAAAGGTAGACACTCATAAGATGGCTGAAGCAAATAAAGCATTCTCACACTTTAGATTCTAAGAAATGTCAAGAGATTTAAAATTTACTAGAAACATAGGTATTGCTGCTCATATTGATGCAGGTAAAACAACTACTACTGAGCGTATCCTTTATTATACAGGAGTTTCTCATAAGATAGGTGAGGTTCATGATGGTGCTGCTACTATGGACTGGATGGAGCAAGAGCAAGAGCGTGGTATTACTATTACGTCTGCTGCTACTACTTGTACATGGAAGTTTCCATTAGAAAATGCTCAAACTACTCCTGATACGAAGGATTATCACTTTAATATTATTGACACACCTGGTCACGTTGATTTTACTGTAGAGGTAAATAGATCGTTACGTGTATTAGATGGTTTGGTTTTCTTGTTTAGTGCTGTAGATGGTGTTGAGCCACAATCAGAAACTAACTGGAGATTAGCAGATAATTACAAAGTGCCACGTATTGGTTTTGTAAATAAAATGGATCGTCAGGGATCTAATTTCTTAGCTGTTTGTCAGCAAGTTAAAGATATGTTGAAGTCTAATGCGGTGCCAATTGTATTGAACATTGGTGACGAAGATGAGTTCAAAGGTGTTGTTGATCTTGTAAAGAATCGTGCTATCGTATGGCATGATGCTACACAGGGTTCTACTTTTGATGTAGTTGACATTCCTGAGGACATGAAAGAGGAGGCGAGAAAATATCGTGGGTTGCTAATTGAAGAGGTTGCTGCTTATGATGAGAACCTTCTTGAGAAATTTATGGAAGATGAGGATTCTATTTCAGAGGATGAAGTGCATGCTGCTCTTCGTGCTGCTGTTATGGATATGTCTATCATTCCTATGATTTGTGGTTCTGCGTTTAAAAATAAAGGTGTTCAATTTTTATTAGATGCAGTTTGTCGTTACTTGCCTTCTCCTACGGATAAGGAAGGTATTGTTGGTACAAATCCGGATACAGAAGAACAAGAATTACGTAAGCCAAGTGTTAAGGAGCCTTTTGCTGCTCTTGCATTTAAAATTGCAACGGATCCTTTTGTAGGTCGTCTTGCATTTTTCCGTGCTTATTCAGGTCGTTTGGATGCTGGTTCTTATATATTAAATAATCGTTCAGGTAAAAAAGAACGTATTTCACGTATTTATCAAATGCATTCTAATAAACAGAATGCTATTGAATACATAGAAGCTGGTGATATTGGTGCAGCAGTAGGGTTTAAAGATATCAAGACTGGTGATACTATGTCTGATGAAAAGCATCCTATTGTTCTTGAGTCTATGGACTTCCCAGATCCAGTAATCGGTATTGCTGTAGAGCCTAAAACTAAGGCTGATGTGGATAAAATGGGTATGGCTTTGGCAAAATTAGCTGAAGAAGATCCTACTTTCCAGGTAAGAACTGATGAGGCTTCTGGTCAAACTATTATATCTGGTATGGGTGAGCTTCACCTTGATATTATCGTTGACCGTATGCGTCGTGAATTTAAAGTAGAGCTTAATCAAGGTGCTCCTCAAGTGGAGTATAAAGAAGCTATTACAAGATCTGCTGATCACAGAGAAACTTATAAGAAGCAATCTGGTGGTCGTGGTAAATTTGGAGATATTGTCTTTACTATTGAACCTGCTGAAGAAAATGAAGAAGGTAAGGTAGAAGAAGGTCTTCAGTTTGTTAATAAAATTAAAGGTGGTAATGTTCCTAAGGAATTTATTCCTGCAATTGAAAAAGGTTTCCGTGAAGCTATGAAGGCTGGTCCTCTTGCCGGATTCGAAATGGATAGTATGAAAGTTACTCTTACAGATGGTTCTTTTCACCCTGTAGATTCTGATGCTCTTTCTTTTGAATTAGCAGCTAGAATGGGTTATAAGGCTTCTGCAAAGTCTGCAGGTGCTGTTATATTAGAACCTATGATGAAACTTGAAGTTATTACTCCTGAAGAAAATATGGGTGATATAGTCGGTGACCTTAACCGTCGTCGTGGTCAAGTAAATGACATGGGTGACCGTAATGGTGCAAAGGTTGTAAAAGCTGATGTTCCTCTTTCTGAAATGTTTGGTTATGTAACAACGTTACGTACTCTTTCTTCAGGTCGTGCAACGTCTACAATGGAATTCTCTCATTATGCTGAGACACCTTCTAATATTAGTGAAGAGGTAATAGCAGCAACAAAAGGTAACAATTAATATTTCAAACGATGAGTCAAAAAATCAGAATTAAACTCAAATCATACGATTATAATCTGGTAGATAAATCTGCTGAAAAAATCGTTAAAACTGTAAAAAGTACTGGTGCTGTTGTAACTGGACCTATTCCACTTCCTACACACAAGAAGATTTTTACTGTATTAAGATCTCCTCACGTAAATAAAAAGTCACGTGAGCAATTTCAACTTAGTTCATATAAGAGACTATTAGATATATATAGTTCTTCTTCTAAGACCATTGATGCTCTTATGAAGCTTGAACTTCCTAGTGGTGTTGAAGTTGAAATTAAAGTGTAATTACTTTAATTTATTAAATCAAAATTTGGTTCCGTCTATTATTAGGCGGAACTGTTTTTAAAATTATATATAACAATTATTAATTAATATAAATATGTCTGGGTTAATAGGAAAAAAAGTCGGAATGACTAGTATTTATGATGAGAACGGCAAAAACATGCCTTGTACTGTTATAGAATTAGGTCCTTGCGTGGTTACCCAAGTCAGAACTGAGGAGGTAGATGGATATGCTGCTTTGCAATTAGGTTTCGATGACAAATCAGACAAGAATGCTTCTAAGGCTGCTCAAGGGCACTTTAAGAAAGCAGGAACTGCTGTCAAAAGAAAAGTTGCCGAATTCAAAAGTTTTGATGAGGAATACAAATTAGGAGATTCAATTACTGTTGATATGTTCACTGAAGGTGAATTTGTAGATGTTTCAGGAACCTCTAAAGGTAAAGGTTTTCAAGGTGTTGTTAAACGTCACGGTTTTGGTGGTGTTGGTCAAGCTACACATGGTCAACATAACCGTTTGAGAGCTCCAGGATCTATTGGAGCTGCATCTTATCCTGCACGTGTATTCAAAGGAATGCGCATGGCTGGACAGATGGGGAATGAAAAAGTAAAAGTTCAAAATTTAAGAGTTTTAAAGGTTGTTGCTGACAAGAACCTACTTGTGGTTAAAGGTTGTGTACCTGGTCATAAAAATTCTTATGTAATCGTACAGAAATAATGAAGGTAGCAGTATTAGATATAAAAGGAAAAGAAACTGGACGTCAGGTAGAATTATCTGAAGAGATATTCGGTATTGAGCCTAGTGAACACGCTATTTATCTTGATGTAAAGCAATATCTTGCTAATCAACGTCAAGGGACACACAAAGCTAAGCAACGTGCAGAGATTGCAGGTAGTACTCGTAAGATCAAAAAGCAAAAAGGAACAGGTACAGCTCGTGCTGGTTCTATCAAGTCTCCTGTATTTAGAGGTGGTGGTCGTATTTTTGGTCCTGTACCTCGTAGTTATTCATTCAAATTGAATAAAGGTCAGAAGAGATTAGCTCGTAAAAGTGCACTAAGTCAAAAGATGTCTGAAGGTACACTTTCAATTGTTGAGAATTTCAATTTAGATGCTCCAAGTACTAAGGATTTTGTTAAGGTTTTAGAAGGTCTAGGTCTTGAAAATAAAAAATCTCTAATTGTCTTGGGGGAATCAAATAATAATGTATATTTGTCTTCGCGAAATTTGAAGGGTTCTGATGTTGTACTTAACTCAGAATTAAGTACTTACAAAATTTTGAACGCAACTAATGTTGTTCTTTTGGAAGGTTCGTTAGAAGGAATTGAAGAAAATTTAAGTAAATAAGCTATGAGCATTTTAATTAAACCGATTATTACTGAGAAGGCAACTAGAGATAGTGAGCTTCTAAATCGTTATGGTTTTGAGGTGTCTTCAAAAGCTAATAAAGTACAGATAAAGAAAGAAGTTGAAGCGACGTATGGTGTTACTGTTCTTAAGGTTAGAACAATGAATACACGTATTGATCGTAATACTAAATATACTAAATCAGGGATTCAAGTTGGTAAAACAAGTGCGCGTAAGAAGGCATTTGTACAGCTTAAAGATGGTGAAACCATTGATCTTTATAGTAATCTATAATTAAAAGACAATAATGTCAGTAAGAAAATTAAAACCTGTAACTCCTGGACAGCGATTTAGAGTTGTGAATGGCTACGACGCTATTACAACTGATAAGCCGGAGAAGAGTTTACTCGCTCCGAAAAAACGTTCAGGTGGTCGTAATGCTAGTGGTCGTATGACTATGCGTTACATTGGTGGTGGTCATAAGAGGCGCTACCGTATCATTGATTTCAAAAGAGATCGTCATGGTGTTCCTGCAACTGTTGCGTCGATAGAGTATGATCCTAATCGTACTGCCTTCATAGCTTTAGTTAATTATCAAGATGGAGAGAAGCGTTATGTAATTGCTCAGAATGGTATGAAGGTTGGTCAGAATATTGTTTCTGGTGAATCTGCAACTCCAGATGTTGGTAATGCAATGAAGTTATCACAAATGCCTTTGGGTTCAATTATTAGTTGTATTGAGTTACGTCCTGGACAAGGGGCTGTGATCGCTCGTAGTGCTGGTTCTTTTGCTCAGTTAATGGCTAGAGATGGTAAGTATGCTACTGTTAAGATGCCTTCTGGTGAAACTAGATTGATTTTACAAGAATGTTTAGCTACTATTGGTGCTGTTTCTAACAGTGATCATCAACTTGTTGTTGGTGGTAAAGCTGGTAGATCTAGATGGTTAGGTAGAAGGCCTAGAACTAGACCGGTTGTGATGAATCCAGTGGATCACCCAATGGGTGGTGGTGAAGGTAAGTCTTCAGGTGGTCATCCAAGATCTCGTAATGGTATACCTGCTAAAGGTTATCGTACACGTGATAAGAATAAAGCTAGTACTCAATATATAATAGAACGTAGAAAGAAATAAATTATGGCTCGTTCACTTAAAAAAGGACCTTACGTATTTCATAAACTTGAATCTAAGGTGGCTCAAAATGTTGAGTCTGGTAAAAAAACTGTAATAAAAACTTGGTCTCGTGCGTCTATGATTACGCCGGACTTCGTTGGTCAGACAATTGCTGTTCATAACGGACGTCAGTTCATACCTGTGTATGTTACTGAGAACATGGTTGGACATAAACTTGGTGAATTTTCACCTACTAGATCTTATAGAGGTCATGGTGGTGCTAAGAACAAGGGTAAAAAATAATCTAAGCTATGGGAGTTCGTAAAAGACAAATGGCTGAAAGGCTAAAGGAAGAGAGAAGTAAGATAGCGTTTGCAAAATTAAACAACTGTCCTACATCTCCAAGAAAGATGAGATTGGTTGCTGATATAATTAGAGGTAAAAAGGTTGAGGATGCGTTAAATATCCTTAAGTTTTCTTCTAAAGAAGCGGCAAGAAGATTAGATAAGTTAGTTCTTAGTGCTGTTGCAAATTGGCAAGCTAAGAACGAGGATGCTGATGTGGCTGAGGCTGGACTCTTTATTAAAGAGATTCGAGTTGATGGTGGTGCTATGTTAAAAAGATTGCGTCCAGCACCGCAGGGTAGAGCGCATAGAATAAGAAAAAGATCAAACCACGTTACTCTTGTGTTAGGTCAGACTAATAATTTAGAGGTTAACTAATAAAGGTATGGGACAGAAAACAAATCCAATAGGAAATCGTTTAGGTATCATCAGAGGATGGGAATCTAATTGGTACGGTGGAAATGATTATGGTGATAAACTTGCTGAAGATGATAAAATACGCAAGTATATTCATGCTCGTTTGTCTAAAGCTAGTGTTTCACGTATCATTATTGAACGTACTTTAAAGTTAGTTACAGTTACTATTACTACTGCTAGACCTGGTATTATTATCGGTAAAGGTGGTACGGAAGTTGACCGTTTAAAGGAAGAGTTGAAAAAGATATCTGGTAAGGATGTGCAGATCAATATTCATGAAATTAAAAGACCTGAGCTAGATGCGCATTTAGTCGGTTCTAGTATTGCTAGACAAATAGAGAATAGGATTTCTTATAGACGTGCTATTAAGATGGCTATTGCCGCTGCGATGAGAATGAATTCTGAAGGTATTAAAGTTCAGATTTCTGGGAGATTGAATGGGGCTGAAATGGCTCGTTCTGAATCTTATAAAGATGGTCGTATTCCTCTTTCTACTTTTCGTGCTGATATAGATTATGCTTTAGTAGAATCTCATACTACGTATGGAAGGATTGGAGTTAAAGTATGGATTATGAAGGGCGAGGTTTATGGTAAAAGAGATTTATCTCCTTTGGCTGGCTTAGCAAAGAAACAACAAGGTAATAAAGGTGGTGGTGCAAACAATCGTGGAGGCAACCGTCGTCGTAGAAAATAATAATAGCTAGAAATGTTACAACCTAGAAAAACAAAGTTTAGAAAACAGCAGAAGGGTCGCATGAAAGGTGATTCAGGACGCGGTAACCAACTAGCCTATGGGACTTTTGGAATTAAATCTTTAGATGCAAATTTCATTAATTCTCGACAAATCGAAGCGGCGCGTATTGCAGCGACTAGATTTATGAAAAGAGAAGGTTCTTTATGGATAAAAATATTTCCGGATAAACCTATTACGAAAAAGCCTTTAGAGGTACGTATGGGTAAAGGTAAGGGTAATGTTGAGTATTGGGCTGCAGTGGTTAAACCAGGTAGAATTCTTTTTGAAATCTCAGGTGTACCGCAAGCAGTTGCACAAGAAGCTTTAAGGCTTGCTGCTCAGAAATTACCAGTTAAAACTAAATTCATAGTCGCTCGCGATTATCAAGAATAGATTTGAGTTATGAAACAATCAGAAGTTAAAGGATACTCTCTTGAAGAGTTAAAAGATAAGCTTGTAGAATCACAAGTTGCTTACGGAGATTTGAAAAGGACTCATAGTATGTCACCGCTGGATAATCCTTCACAGATTACCAAGTTACGTAAGACTATCGCGAGAATCAAGACTGCTATCAACAATAAATAGTACGACAATGGAGACTAGAAATTTAAGAAAAGAACGTGTAGGTGTTGTTAAAAGCAACAAGATGGACAAGAGTATTGTCGTAGCTGAAGTTAAAAGACAGAAGCATCCTATGTATGGTAAATTCGTTTTGAAAACTAAGAAATATGTTGCTCACGACGAAAATAATGACTGCAACGAAGGAGATACAGTTCGTATTATGGAAACTCGTCCTTTGAGTAAGTCTAAGAATTGGAGATTAGTAGAAATAATAGAAAGAGCTAAGTAATGGTACAACAAGAATCGAGATTAAGAGTCGCTGATAATACTGGTGCAAAGGAAGTTCTTTGTATACGTGTTCTTGGTGGTACTAAAAGAAGATATGCTTCGGTTGGTGATAAGATTGTTGTTTCTGTAAAGGAATCAACTCCTAATGGTAATATAAAAAAAGGTGCTGTTTCTACAGCGGTTGTAGTGCGTACTAAAAAAGAGGTGAGAAGACCTGATGGTTCTTATATCCGTTTTGATGATAACGCCTGCGTTTTGTTAAATCCTACATCTGACATGAGAGGTACTCGTGTTTTTGGACCTGTAGCACGTGAATTACGTGATAGACAGTTCATGAAAATTGTATCACTTGCTCCAGAAGTACTATAATAATTATTATGGCAAAGTTAAAAATTAAAACCGGAGATACAGTTAGAGTAACTGCTGGTGAGCATAAAGGTGCTGAAGGGAAAGTAACAAAAGTTTTTATCGAAAAGAATAGAGCTATTGTAGAAGGTGTTAATATGGTTTCTAAACATGAGAAACCTAGCGCTACTAATCCACAAGGTGGTATAAAAGAAAAAGAGGCTGCATTACACGTTTCTAACCTTTCTTTAATAGATAAGAATGGTAAGAATACTAGAGTTGGATATGAATCTAAGGATGGTAAAAACGTTCGTTTTGCTAAAACAACTAAAGAAGTAATATAATCATGTCATATTTACCAAGATTAAAAGGAGAATATAAAGAGCGTATTGCTGATGTTTTACAGAAGGAGTTTGCTTACAAGAATGTAATGGAGATTCCAAAGCTTCAGAAGATTGTACTAAGCCGTGGGGTTGGTGCTGCTGTAGCAGATAAGAAACTTATCGATTATGCATTGGAAGAACTAACAACTATAACTGGACAAAAAGCAGTTGCTACTTTATCTAAGAAAGATGTTGCGGCATTTAAGTTGCGTAAGGGAATGCCTATCGGTGTTAAGGTAACATTACGTGGAGAACGTATGTATGAATTTTTGGACCGTTTCGTAACCGTTGCTTTACCAAGGGTTAGAGATTTTCAAGGAATCAAAGCAGACGGTTTTGATGGAAGAGGAAATTATAATTTAGGTATTACTGAGCAAATTATATTTCCAGAGATAAACATAGATAAGGTTAACAAAATTTCAGGTATGGATATTGCTTTCGTTACCAGTGCTAATACTGATAAAGAAGCAAAGTCATTACTTACGGAACTAGGTTTACCATTTAAAAAGAACTAAGTAGAGATGGCAAAAGAATCAATGAAAGCGCGTGAGCGCAAGCGTCAGGCATTAGTGGATAAATATTCTGCTAAAAGAAAGGCACTTAAGGAAGCTGGCGACTACGAGGAGCTACAAAAGTTACCTAAGAATGCGTCTCCTGTTAGATTACATAATCGTTGTAAATTAACTGGAAGACCTAAGGGTTACATGAGACAATTTGGTATTTCTCGTGTAATGTTCAGACAAATGGCAAATCAAGGTTTAATCCCAGGCGTTAAAAAAGCTAGTTGGTAATCGCTTAAAGATATATTTATGAATACAGATCCAATCGCAGATTATCTAACGAGAATTAGAAATGCTGTAAGAGCAAATCACAGAGTAGTTGACGTTCCTGCTTCAAAATTAAAAAAAGAGATTACTAAAATCTTATTTGATCAGGGATATATCTTAAGCTATAAGTTTGAAGATAACACAACTCAACAAAATATCAAAATCGCTTTAAAATACGATAGAGATACAAAGGAATCAGTAATAAAAGATTTACAACGCTTATCAAAGCCAGGTTTACGTAAGTATTCAGGAGCTAATGATTTACCACGTGTTCTTAATGGTCTTGGTATTGCAATCATATCTACTTCTAGAGGTGTTATGACTGACAAGCAGGCTCGTTCTGAGAACGTAGGAGGTGAAGTTCTTTGTTACGTTTATTAATATACAGCTATGTCTAGAATAGGAAAAAATCCAGTAACTATACCTGCTGGTGTTACAGTAAAAGTTGAAAACAACGAGATTGTTGTAGAAGGAAAATTAGGAAAGTTGGTTCAGCCTTTTTCTGATGTATCAATTGAGGTTGATGCGGAAGAAGTAGTAGTTAGTAGACCTTCTGATGCTAAGGATCATAGAGCTAAACATGGCTTGTACAGATCTTTAATTAGCAATATGGTTGAAGGTGTTTCAACAGGTTGGACTAAGGAGTTAGAACTAGTTGGTGTTGGATATAGAGCATCAAATCAAGGGCAAAAACTAGACTTATCTTTAGGTTTTTCTCACAATATCGTTTTGAATATAGCTTCTGAAGTTAAGGTTGAAACGATCTCAGAGAAGGGTAAAAATCCTCGTGTAAAGCTTACATCATTTGACAAGCAGTTAGTTGGTCAGGTTGCTGCTAAAATTCGTGGTTTCCGTCCGCCAGAGCCTTATAAAGGAAAAGGTGTTAAGTTTGTTGGAGAAATTATTAGAAGAAAAGCTGGTAAATCAGCATAATTTATAGATATTATGGCATTTTCAAAGTCAGCAAGAAGAATAAAAATTCGTAGACGCATTCGTAAAACAGTTAATGGAACGGCTTTACGTCCTAGGTTATCTGTTTTTAGAAGTAATAAGGAGATTTATGCTCAAGTAATTAATGATGTAGATGGAGTGACCATTGCATCGGCTTCATCACGTGAATTAAAATCTACTGCTGGAAAGGTGGAGGTTGCTAAGGAAGTAGGTATTGCAGTTGCCGCTAAGGCTAAAGCTGCTGGTATTGAATCTGTTTCTTTTGATCGTGGTGGATATTTGTACCATGGTCGTGTGCTATCTCTTGCAGAGGGAGCTCGTGAAGGTGGTCTTAAATTTTAATTTGAAACATTTAATATAATGTACCAAAAATATAAAAACGTAGAAACGGTTAAGCCAGGAGGACTTGAGCTTAAGGATCGTTTAGTAGGTGTTCAACGTGTTACTAAGGTGACAAAAGGTGGTCGTGCATTTGGATTTTCTGCAATAGTTGTTGTAGGTGATGAAAATGGAGTTGTAGGTCATGGTTTAGGTAAATCTAAAGAGGTTTCTGAAGCTATTTCTAAATCTGTTGAAGATGCAAAAAAGAATTTAGTACGCATACCATTGCTAAAGGGAACTATTCCTCATGAGCAAAAAGGTAAGTTTGGTGGTGCTAGGGTGTTATTGATGCCTGCATCAACTGGTACCGGAGTTATTGCTGGTGGAGCAATTAGAGCTGTACTTGAGGCTGTAGGTGTTCATGATGTACTTAGTAAAAACCAGGGTTCTTCTAATCCTCATAATGTAGTTAAAGCAACTTTTGATGCTTTATTACAATTGAGAAGTGCAGAAACAGTAGCGAAGCAAAGAGGGATTTCAATGAATAAAGTATTTAACGGATAATTTCTATTATGGCTAAGTTAAAAGTAAAAAAAGTACGTAGTGCTATTAATAGGACTGCAAGACAAAAGAGGACTCTTGAGTCTCTTGGTCTAAGAAAAATGAATCAGGTTGTAGAGCATGAAGATAATTCTGTGATACAAGGAATGATCGCAAAAGTTCAACATTTGGTTTCTGTAGAGAAGGCTTAAAAATATTTATAATGGGTTTACATAATTTAAAACCGGCTGAAGGTTCTGTAAAGAGATCTGCAAAGATTATTGGTCGTGGTCAAGGATCTGGTAAAGGTGGTACTGCAACTCGTGGTCATAAGGGAGCTAAATCTCGTTCTGGTTACTCTAAGAAAGTAGGTTTCGAAGGTGGTCAAATGCCTCTTCAGCGTCGTGTTCCTAAATTTGGTTTCACGAATATTAATCGCAAGGAATATGCGGGAGTTAATTTAGACGTTATTCAGGCTTATCATGAAGCTGGTAGGTTTTCGGATACAATCACTATAGGTGATTTAGTAGCTGAAAGATTGGTTTCAAAAAATGACTTGGTAAAGATTCTTGGTCGTGGTGAGTTGAAGGCTAAAGTTAATATAACTGCACATAAATTTACTTCTACTGCAAAAGCTGCTATAGAAGGAGTAGGTGGACAAGCACAAACAATTTAATTTTACTCGATGAAGTTAATTGAAAATTTAAAGAATGTTTGGCAAATAGAAGAGCTAAGAGATCGTATTTTAATGACCTTTAGTTTGCTTCTTGTTTATAGGTTTGGTGCTCAAATTACCTTACCAGGTATAGATTCGACTCAATTAGTTGGTTTAGCTTCTAATTTTAAGGACGGAATTGGTGGTATACTTAATGCTTTTACAGGTGGTGCTTTTGCTAAAGCCTCTGTTTTTGCCTTAGGTATTATGCCGTATATATCTGCTAGTATTGTTGTTCAGTTAATGGGTATAGCTATACCTTATTTACAAAAACTTCAAAAAGAAGGTGAGTCTGGTAGAAGAAAGATTAATCAAATAACTAGATGGTTAACGATTGGTATTTGTTTAATACAAGCACCTAGCTATATGCTGTCTTTAGGTTCTTTAGGTGTTCCTGAGTCTGCATTTATGATGCAGGATCAACAAACTTTGTTTTTAGTAATTAGTACAATAATTTTAGTTACTGGCTGTGTTTTTGCAATGTGGCTTGGTGAAAAAATTACGGATAAAGGTATTGGTAATGGTATTTCATTATTAATTATGGTCGGTATTATTGCTACTTTGCCTCAAGCGTTTATTCAAGAAATAGGCTCTAGAGTAGATGGAGTAGGTGGATGGTTTCTCATTATTGTAGAAGTAGTGATTTGGCTTCTTGTTATAGCGGCTTGTATTATGCTTGTTATGGGTGTTAGAAAGATACCTGTTCAGTATGCTAGAAGGTCTGCAACTGGCGGTTATGAGAAGAATGTTTTCGGTTCTCGTCAGTACATTCCTCTTAAACTTAATGCTTCTGGCGTTATGCCAATAATTTTCGCTCAGGCTATTATGTTCGTACCGTCGGCTATTGGGCAGATGGATGCATCTTGGGCTAAGTCTATTGGTACTGCTTATGGCGATATTTTTGGTTTCTGGTATAATTTAACTTTTGCACTATTAATCATAGTTTTTACTTATTTTTACACCGCGATAACAGTTCCAACTAATAAGATGGCTGATGATCTTAAAAGAAATGGTGGTTTTATACCTGGAATTAGACCAGGGACTGAAACTTCTGAGTACTTAGATCGTATCATGTCACAGATTACATTACCTGGTTCTTTGTTTTTAGCAGCAGTGGCTATTTTTCCTGCAATTATTTCATTAATGGGTGTTACTCAATCATGGGCTTTGTTTTATGGTGGTACGTCATTATTAATTATGGTTGGAGTAGCAATAGATACAATGCAACAAATTAACTCTTATCTTCTTAATCGTCATTATGATGGTTTGATCAAAACTGGTAAGAATAGAAAAGCAGTAGCATAATGGCAAAACAATCAGCGATAGAGCAAGATGGTTCTATCATAGAAGCACTTTCTAATGCAATGTTTAGAGTTGAGTTAGAAAATGGTCACGTCGTGACTGCGCATATTTCAGGTAAAATGCGTATGCACTATATTAAATTATTACCTGGTGATAAAGTGAAATTAGAAATGAGTCCTTACGATCTTTCGAAAGCAAGGATAACTTATAGATACTAAAATGAAAGTAAGAGCGTCAATTAAAAAAAGAAGTGCTGACTGTAAGATAGTTCGTCGTAAGGGCAGACTATACGTCATTAACAAAAAGAATCCTAAATTTAAACAAAGACAAGGGTAAGCTATGGCTAGAATTGCAGGGGTAGATGTACCTAAAAATAAACGTGGAGAGATTGCATTAACTTACATTTACGGTGTAGGTAGGAATCGAGCTAAAGAAGTTCTTATGGCTACAGGAGTTGGTGTAGATAAGAAAGTTAGTGATTGGAATGACGATGAGATCAGTAAGATTCGTGCTGCTATTGGTGAATATACTATTGAAGGTGAATTAAGATCTGAGACGCAGTTGAATATTAAACGTCTTATGGATATAGGATGTTATAGAGGTATTCGTCATAGATCTGGGCTTCCATTAAGAGGTCAGCGTACAAAGAATAATTCTCGTACACGTAAAGGAAAACGTAAGACTGTTGCTAATAAAAAGAAAGCAACTAAATAATAAGTAACTGATATGGCAAAGTCTAAAGCGGTAGCTAAAAAACGTAAAGTTATAGTAGATAGTGTTGGTGAGGTTCACATTTCATCATCTTTCAATAATATTTTGATATCTCTAACAAATAAAAAAGGTGAAGTGATCTCTTGGTCATCAGCTGGTAAAATGGGTTTTCGTGGTTCAAAAAAGAATACACCTTATGCAGCGCAATTAGCAGCTGAGGATTGTTCTAAGGTGGCTCACGAGGCGGGATTACGTAAAGTGAAAGCATACGTAAAGGGACCTGGTAATGGTCGTGAAAGCGCTGTTCGTTCAATTCATAATGCAGGAATCGAAGTAACTGAAATCATTGATGTTACTCCTTTACCACATAATGGTTGTCGTCCTCCGAAAAGAAGAAGAGTTTAATTTAATTTTAATATCGAGTGATTATTAGATCATTGAAGGATATAGACCTGAATTCATGATACATCACTCACAAAATTTATAGAAATGGCAAGATATAGAGGTCCTAAGGCAAAAATTGCTCGTAGATTCAGAGAACCAATTTTTGGCCCTAGTAAAGCATTGGAGAAGAAAAACTATCCTCCAGGTATGCACGGTAACGCAAGACGCCGTGGTAAAGAGTCTGAATATGCTGTTCAGCTCAAAGAGAAGCAAAAAGCTAAGTATACTTATGGTATTTTAGAAAAGCAATTCAGACTTATGTTTGACAAAGCTGTTCGTAGTACAGGTATTACAGGTGAGGTGTTACTTCAACTTTGTGAGTCAAGACTAGATAACGTGGTTTATCGTATGGGTCTTGCTAGAACAAGAAGAGGAGCTAGACAACTTGTTTCTCACAGACACATGACGGTTAACGGTCAGTTGGTGAATATTCCTTCTTACCAATTAAAACCAGGTGATGTTGTTGCAGTTCGTGAAAAGTCAAAATCTTTAGCTACTATCGATGATTCTTTATCAAGTAATGATCGTGTTTACGATTTTATAACTTTCAATAAAGCTTCTTTATCAGGTACTTTCGTTAGCGTTCCAGAACGTCTACAAATACCTGAAAATGTTAAGGAACAACTGATAGTAGAATTGTACTCTAAATAATAACCAATTCATTAAGTAATCTTATGGCAATATTAAATTTCCAAAAGCCGGATAAAGTAATCATGATTGATTCGACTGATTTTGAAGGAAAATTCGAATTCAGACCGTTAGAACCAGGTTATGGACTTACCGTTGGTAATGCACTTAGAAGAGTACTTTTATCTTCTTTAGAAGGGTTCGCTATAACTTCAATTCGTATTGAGGGTGTGGATCATGAATTTTCTACAATCGAAGGTGTTGTTGAAGACGTTACTGAAATTATTCTTAATTTTAAACAAGTACGTTTTAGAAGACAAATTGACGAGGTAGATAGCGAAGTTGTTAATGTATCTTTTTCAGGTAAGAATCAATTTACTGCCGGAGATTTGCAAAAACATATTTCAGGTTTTCAAGTTTTGAACCCTGATATGGTTATTTGTAATACTGAAAGTAGTGTTAGTCTTAATTTAGAACTGACTATTGAAAAAGGTCGTGGTTATGTTCCTGCAGAGGAAAATAAAAACGTAAGTGCTGCGATTGGTACTATAGCAATAGATTCTATTTTTACACCTATTAAGAATGTTAAATATAGCATTGAAAACTATCGTGTAGAACAAAAGACAGATTTTGAAAAATTAGTTTTTGAAATTGTAACGGATGGTAGTATTCATCCAAAGCATGCATTAACTGAGGCTGCTAAAACTTTAATTCATCACTTTATGTTATTTTCTGATGAGAGAATAACTCTAGAGGCAGATGAGATAGCTCAGACTGAAACTTATGATGAAGAAAGTCTTCATATGCGTCAGTTGCTTAAGACTAAGTTGGTAGATATGGAGCTTTCTGTAAGAGCTTTAAACTGCTTGAAAGCTGCTGAAGTTGAAACATTGGGTGATCTTGTTTCATATAACAAGAATGATTTGATGAAGTTCAGAAACTTCGGTAAGAAGTCTTTAACTGAGTTAGAAGAATTAGTAAATGTCAAAGGCTTGAACTTTGGTATGGATCTAGCAAAATATAAATTAGACCGTGACTAGGTTCTTCCTAGTTCAAGAATATAATACAAAATGAGACACGGAAAAAAAGTAAACCATTTAAGTAGAAAGACTGCACACCGTAAGGCTATGCTTTCAAATATGAGTTGTTCTCTTATTGAGCACAAACGTATAAATACTACTGTGGCTAAGGCTAAAGCGCTTAAGCAATTTGTTGAGCCATTGATTACAAAGTCTAAAGAGGATACAACTCACAATAGAAGATTGGTTTTTGCTAAACTTAGAAGTAAGGAAGCAGTAACAGAGCTTTTTAGAGATGTAGCTGCAAAAGTAGGTGACCGTCCAGGTGGTTACACTAGAATTATCAAATTAGGTAATAGACTTGGTGATAATGCAGATATGGCTATGATAGAGCTTGTTGACTATAATGAAATTTATAAGTTAGAAGCTGGTGCTAAAAAAGCAACTACTAGACGTAGTAGAAGAAGTAAGTCATCTTCTGCCGCTGCTGTAGCTGATACAAAGTCAAATGAAGAAGAGTAAATTTCTTTATAATATGTAGAAAAAGGATCAATGATTATTTCATTGATCCTTTTTTTTTGCATTTTTTTTAGATTATTTTTGAATACAAACTGATTATGGGATATTTAGAGAAAAAAGACGCCATTATTTTGTTGGAAGATGGAACCATTTTTCACGGTAAGGCGGTAGGTAAGGGTGGTACTTCCACAGGCGAAATTTGTTTTAATACCGGAACTACGGGATATCAAGAGATCTTTACAGATCCTTCTTATTTCGGTCAGATTATGGTTACTACAAATGCGCATATTGGTAATTATGGTGTAACTAGTGTCGATGAAGAGTCAGACTCTGTGAAAATAGCAGGATTAATTTGTAAGAATTTTTCTGAAGTATTTTCAAGAGAAGCTGCACAAGGTGATTTGTTATCTTATTTAGAGAAAAAGGACCTAGTAATTCTATCAGACGTAGACACTCGTGCACTAGTTTCATATATTAGAGATAATGGTGCTCAAAATGCTATTATTTCTACTGAAATTGATGATTTAGATGGTCTTAAAAGACAACTAGCTACCGTTCCTTCTATGAAGGGCTTAGAGTTATCTTCTCAGGTTTCTTGCAAGGAGCCTTATTTTTATGGAGATGAAAATTCTAACATTAGAATTTCAGCCCTTGATTTAGGTATTAAAAAGAATATTCTTCGCAATCTAGCGAGTCGTGGTGCTTACATAAAGGTATTTCCATTTGATTCTACTTATGAACAAATGAAATCTTTTAATCCAGATGGTTATTTCCTATCAAATGGTCCTGGTGATCCAGAACCTTTAACGCAAGCAGTTCTTACTGCTAAGGATATTTTAAATGCTGAGGATCCATTATTCGGTATTTGCCTAGGACATCAAGTAATAGCTTTAGCAAACGGAATATCTACTTTTAAAATGCATAATGGTCATCGCGGTATTAATCATCCCGTTATGAATGTAGAAACTGGCAAAGGTGAGATAACTAGCCAAAATCATGGTTTTGCAATAAGTAGAGAAGATACTGAGAATAATTCAGATATCTCCATCACACATTATCATCTTAATGATAACACAGTTGCAGGTATAAAGCATAATAGTAAGCCATGTTTTTCAGTACAATATCATCCAGAAGCTGGCCCTGGTCCAAATGACGCTACTTATTTATTTGACCAATTTATCAATCTTATTAATTCAACAAAAGAAGTAACAATATGAGTACAATTATAGAAGTTCACGCAAGACAAATCTTTGATTCAAGAGGTAATCCTACTGTAGAGGTGGATGTCGTTACATCAAACGGAATTATGGGTAGAGCAGCAGTTCCATCTGGAGCTTCTACTGGTGAGCATGAAGCGGTAGAATTGCGCGATGGCGGTAAAGCTTTTATGGGTAAAGGTGTAAGTAAAGCTGTTAATAATGTGAATACCATTATTGCTGAAGAGCTTTTAGGAACTTCGGTTTTTGAACAAGCCTATATTGATCAATTAATGATACAATTAGATGGTACGCCTAACAAAGCTAGTTTAGGTGCAAATGCTATTTTAGGTGTTTCATTAGCTTGTGCAAAAGCTGCAGCTAGTGAGCTTAACCAGCCTTTATATAAATATATAGGAGGTATGAGTGCGAGTACTCTTCCAGTTCCTATGATGAATATCATTAATGGTGGATCGCATAGTGATGCGCCTATTGCTTTTCAAGAATTTATGGTTATGCCGGTAGAGGCAGAAAGTTTTTCTCATGCTCTTCAAATGGGTACTGAAATCTTTCACCATTTAAAGAAAGTTCTTCATGATAGAGGATTAAGTACTGCAGTAGGGGATGAAGGTGGTTTTGCACCTACATTAGATGGAACAGAAGATGCTTTAGATACTATATTATTAGCTATCAAAAATGCAGGCTATGAACCAGGAACACAAGTGATGATCGCTCTTGACTGTGCTGCTGCTGAATTTTTTGTAGATGGAAAATATGACTATACTAAGTTTGAAGGTGAAACTGGGGTTATTAGAACTTCAGAAGAACAAGCAACTTACCTTTCTGATCTGGCAGATAAATATCCTATTATCTCTATCGAAGATGGAATGGATGAAAACGATTGGGATGGTTGGAAATTTTTAACAGAAAAAGCTGGTCATAAAGTACAACTCGTAGGTGATGATTTGTTTGTTACTAACGTAGAAAGACTTTCTAGAGGTATTGAAAATGATATTGCAAATTCTATTTTAATTAAGGTTAATCAAATCGGTACTCTAACAGAGACTATCGCAGCTGTAACTATGGCACACAAAGCAGGATATACATCTGTGATGTCCCACCGTAGTGGAGAGACTGAAGATAATACTATTGCAGACCTTGCTGTGGCGTTATCTACAGGACAGATAAAAACAGGTTCTGCATCACGTTCAGACCGTATGGCAAAGTATAACCAACTTATCCGTATAGAAGAAGAGTTAGGTGATGCTGCTTATTACCCAGGTAGAAAAGCATTTCAGTTTTAATATAATTGATATTATTCCGCTTTCGCGAAAGCGGTAAAACACAAGCCACCTAGAACATAGGTGGCTTTTTTTATTGATATATGTTCATATCATTGGTTTTGAAAATCGATTAAATGCATTAAAAACCAATTAAAAGCGCTTTTTATAGATGAAGTAACCTAAAGTCAGACGAACTGTTGTTTATTTGTGATCCCAAAAATTCACAACAAATGAACAAAATTCTATTTTTTGCATTTTTAATTCTCTTACCGTTTTCTACTTATTCACAAACGATCTGGAAAAGTCCAGATATGTCTATAGTAGGTAAGATATCTAAAGATTTAAGACCGATACAGCCTAATAAATTTGATATTTTTGATATTGATGTAGATGCACTTTCTACAAAGTTAGATGGAGCTGTCGATAGATTTGATGGCGGCACAGCTATAGAAGTAGACTTTCCATTAGGTAATGATCAATTTGAAACATTTAGCATCTACACTTCTGGTGCTGTTTCTGAAGAGCTACATGCTCAATACCCACAGATTCAATCTTATGTAGGTCAGAGTAAAACAAACCTTTTAAATAAAATTTATTTTACCATTACACCTAAAGGTTTTCATGGTTTAATCACTGGAGAGAAGATTCTTTATATGGATCCATATTCTAAAGTATCTCCAGAATCTATTATGATCTATAATAGAAAAGATCTTAACCGTGCTAGTGACGATAATTTTGCGTGTCAGGTAGACGATAGTTTAGACGCATTAAGTAAGTCGTCTGTTGCTGTTGCACAAACAAAATCATTTAGAGATCTTACTTTTAGAACATATAGAATAGCAATTGCTGCTACTGCAGAATATACTGCCTACCATGATGATGGAAACATAGCCAATGGGAATGCCGTGTCAGATGCTCTTTCTGGAATAGTCGTTACTCTTACAAGAGTTAACTCTGTCTATGAACAAGAAATGTCTATGAGATTCAGTCTTGTAGGAAATAATAATAATGTTATTTATACAGATCCATCTACTGATCCTTACAGTAATTACTCTGGAAGTGATATGCTAGCTGAAAACACAAATACATTAACAAGTGTTTTGGGTACTGGTAGTTATGATATAGGTCATGTGTTCTCTACAGGTGGTGGTGGTATTGCTGGGACTAGTCCTTGTAGCACAGGTAAGGAACGTGGTGTAACGGGAATAGTTACTCCAGAATTTGATCCTTTTGATATCGATTATGTATGTCATGAGATAGGGCACCAATTTGGTGCTTCTCATACTTATTATAATCCATGTTTTGGTTCCGCTGGTGGTCAGCCGTTTGAGACAGGTAGTGCGTCAACCATCATGGGTTACGCAGGTATTTGTTCTCCAAATGTTCAGGAAAATAGTGATGCATATTTCCATGCAGCAAGTATTCAGCAAATGCATAATTCAATTGATGCAGATACTTGCGAAGTAGAAGTTAACTTAACTAATGATAATCCTACTGCTCCTATATCAAATGATTTAGCAGAAAAGTTTTTACCTATTTCTACTCCTTTTAAGCTGACTGGAAATTCTGGACAAGTTCCTGATAGTGGTGAGGTGTATACATATAACTGGGAGCAATGGGATGAAGGTACATCGGCAAATGCAGGATCAACTCAACCTCCGGTCAGCACAAATACGACTGGGCCTATGTTCCGAACTAAATTTGCAACAACTAGTCCTACTAGATATTTTCCGAACTTAGAGGAAGTGCTGAATGGTACAGATGATACTTGGGAAACTTTAAATTCGGTGTCGAGAGATATGAGGTTTGTTTGCACTATAAGAGATAATAATCTTTTTGGAGGTCAGACAGATCGTGGAGAAGTAATAGTTAAACCTAGGGATGTCGTAGGTCCCTTCGTAGTCAATACTCCATTGTTAAATGAAATATGGCACGAAGGAGAGATGCAAACTGTAACTTGGGATGTTGCTGGAACCAATAGAGTAGAGCTAGCAACTGAAGTTAATATCAAATTATCATTAGATGGAGGTTACACTTATCCGGTTACATTGGCATCTAATGTGAGTAATACAGGATCTAGTAGTGTTGTTATTCCTACTGGGACTAAAACTGCAAATGCTCGAATTATGGTAGAAGCTGTAGATAACTATTTCTTTAATGTGAATAACGGTAACTTTGAGATCAAAGAAGGAACATTTGAATTAACTGCAGTAACAAAAGACTTTTCTGTTTGTCAACCTGGTAACGGAACAACTTCTTTTCAATACAACGCTGCGCCTGGTTTTAATGAAACGGTTACATTTAGCGCAGTAGGTTTACCAGCAGGATTAATAGCAAGCTTTAACCCTAACACAACTACTGTAGACGCTACGGTAGATATTGTTATTTCAGGAACATCTTCGGTAGAAGCAAGTCAGTATGATTTTACTGTAGAGGCACAATCTTCTACGGCAACAATAGTTAAAGATTTTACTTTTAAACTATTTGATAATAGTATAGGAGATGTTCTTCAAGTAGCGCCAGTAAATGGTGCAGGAAATCAAGTTGCAAATCCATTACTAGAATGGGAGGATCTAGCTAGTGCTGCTAATTATTTTGTTGAAATATCAGAAAATCCTAGCTTTTCTACTATTGCAGAATCTGGTATGGTTTCTTTTGTGAATTCATATCAACCTACTGTATTAGAAGCAGGTAAAATCTATTACTGGAAAGTAACACCTTCTAGTGATTGTGTCGCTGGAACTATTAATTCAATAAGTTCTTTTCAAACAGCACAAGATGTATGTAGAACTTATGAAAATGAATATTTTGAAAACGGAGATAATGTGTGGGAAAACAGCGCAGTTAATGCTGTAAGCGCACGTATGAGTATTCCAGATGATATAGAAATTACTCAAGTGAGTTATTATATGCGAGCAAGTCATTCAGATACAGGAGATATTAAAATGCAATTTAGCGCACCTTCTGGAAGATTTTCTGAAGTATATAATCGGGAATGTGCAGATGGAGCAAACTTTGACCTTACAGTAAGTGATAATGGTACTCAGAACTTTAGCTGTGCTTCAACTTATCGTGGTGCCCTAACTGGTAATCAAAGACCAGGACAAGCTTTTACTCGTTTCAATGGGTTAAGTGCTCAAGGAGAATGGGTGCTTTTAGCAACCGATAGAGTAGGAACAGTCAGAGATAGATTTGGAAATATTACAACGCAAGATGGTGGAACATTCAATGAGTTTTCAGTTACCGTTTGTGGTAGATTACAATATGTAAATGATATCGATAATAATAGAAACTTAGGATTAACAACTGCTTTTAATGCAACTAGCATCATTGATAATACATTATTAAGATCGGTTCAAACAGGATTTACTAATGCAAACCTAGTTTATGTAGTAACTAACGATGTAGATTATGGACAAATTCAATTAAACGGTGTAGATCTTAATGTAGGAGATTCATTTAGTCAAGGAGATTTAAATAATAGTAATATTCAATATGTACATGACTCTATGGAGTTGGTTAATGAAGACTCATTTGGATATACAGTTTTAGGTAATTCAGACACTGTTTTATTAGGTGATGTATTTACTATCACGATAGAAGATCCTACACTTATATATGATGCTGGTGCATGGTCTCCATTTGCTCCTCATGCAGAAACAGGAGGTTTAAATGCTCAAGTATTAAGTGGTGTAGCTCCTATAGCTGTTAGTTCTGTGATTAATAATATGGACGTTATGGGTGCCATGAGTACTCTAGATATTAATGCAACACTTGCTGTAAAAGGCAACCTGACTGTAGATGGTCTAGTAGATGCAACAGATGGTGTTCTAGAAATAAGTGGAGCATCTAGTCAGACAGTAACTGGTACAGGATCTTTGGACTTAGATATTCTAGAGGTTAACAACACAGCTGGAGTGACCTTTGATGCTGTTACAAATATTTATAATGTCTTAAAACCTCAGTCATCTGTTATAAATGCCAATAATAATATTGTATTTAAGAGTAATGCAACCACAACAGGACAACTGGATAATGCTAGTCTAGCAACTATCAACGGCAGTGTAAAAGTAGAGCGTTATATACCAGCAAAACGAGCTTTTAGATTCCTCAGTTCTTCAGTAAACTCTACTGGTAGTATAAGAGAAAACTGGCAAGAGGATGGAAATGTTGCAACAGGATTAGGTACGCATATTACAGGGCCAAGCGCTGCAAACGGTTTTGATGTTACCTCTACAGGAGCTTATTCTCTATTTACATTTGATAATGATAATTATTTATGGAACGCGGTGCCTAATACTAATATAGAACAATTAGTTATAGGTACACCTATAAGAATGTTAGTAAGAGGAGATCGTAATACAGATTTAACAAATAATGCAGCAACACCTTCTAACACGACATTAAGGTCTAGTGGTGTTTTACATACAGGAGATTATTCGGCATCTTATGCAACTAGTAATGGAGAATTTGCGATGATAGCAAATCCATACCAGGCAGTCGTAGATTTTAAAAGCGTTCTATTAGATGCTGCAACTACTGGTATGAATGCAAACTTTGTTTATGTATGGGACCCTAATTTAAATGTACGTGGCGGTTATGCCACAGTAGATTTAGGTACGGCAAATGGTGACGCGATACCTATGTCTAGTACAGCAAATAAGTTCTTGCAACCAGGACAGTCTCTGTTTGTGTCCACTAGCGGTGCTAGTACTTTAACATTTAAAGAATCTCAAAAAGCAGTTAGCCAGCCGTTGACTCAAGTCTTTGGAATCTATGATTTAGATAATGAGATAATTATTGGATTAAAGGATGCAGCGACTAGGACTGTTTTAGATCAGGCTGTGATGCGTTTTAATAATTCATATAACGACCAGGTAGATAACAGTGATGCATTAAAGTTTAACAACTTAGATGAAACTCTTGCTATATCAAATGGTGTTGATATTCTAAGTGTAGAAAAAACACAACATCCACAGGCAGGAGATGTAACACCACTACATATTTCTAATTATAGAATCAATAATTATGTCATGGAATTAGATCTCAATTTAAACAGTGGTGTAACAGCGACTCTAGTAGATAATGAAATAGGAACGCGCACAATTTTACAAAACGGTGTGAATGTCGTTAATTTTAATGTAAGTGCTGCTGGTAGTAGTAGCAACAGATTTAAGATAGAATATGGGGCAGCGATACTTTCCTTAGAGCAGTCGTTATTAGAAAACGATCTAGAAGTATTTCCTAATCCGGTAGTAGGTAATTCGTTTCAAGTAAATAGTAGTTATTTAAGTGGTAAAGAAGTGACTATGACTTTGTATAATACGTTAGGTCAAAGGATTTATACCCATACAAATGAATTTAATGGTTCTCAAACCATAAAACCATCTACAGTGTTAAGCGCAGGTATGTATATTTTAAAAGTAGAAACAGATGTAGATGCTGCTGCTGTACAACTTATAGTGAAATAATTTTTTGTTAGTTTTTGGGACTACAAATTGCTTTACGGCGGCCTTTTTTGGTCGTCGTTTTGTTTTTAAGATGATTTTAGTTTCGCTTTCGCGAAAGCGGAATTCAAGTTAAAACTGTGCTTATTCGTAGAATATTCTAAGTTATCGCCCTAAATAGATGTATTAAAGATTAAATATTTATTAAATAATTAAACTTCACTTCTATATAGTATGAAAATTAAAGCTTGTGACGTATTTTCGTAGACAGAAAATCTAAAAATAAAAATGGCAGACAAGGCGATATTAGAGTTTGAAGGCAAGAAATACGAGTTTCCTGTTATTACTGGCTCAGAAGATGAAAAGGCAATAGACATAAAAACACTTAGAGGTGCAACTGGTGGACTTACCACTATTGACCCAGGTTATAAAAATACTGGTAGTTGTACTAGTGCAATAACATTCTTAAATGGTGAAGAAGGAATTCTTAGATATAGAGGTTACTCTATAGAAGACCTTGCAGATAAAGCTGATTTCCTTGAAGTTGCCTATTTATTAATCTTTGGTGAGTTACCTACAACTACTCAATTAGAGAAGTTTCACAGTGACATTAAAGCTCAATCTCATGTAGATGAAGATGTAAAGAAAATCTTAGATGGTTTTCCTAAAACGGCTCACCCTATGGGAGTGCTTTCTTCTTTAACAAGTGCGCTTATAGCATTTAATCCATCTTCAGTAAATGTAGATAGTGAAGAAGATATGTACAAAGCTATCGTGAACATCATGGGTAAATTCCCAGTTCTTGTAGCATGGGCATTAAGAAAACGTACAGGACAGCCACTTGATTATGGTGATGATAGTCTAGGTTATGTAGATAACATCCTTAAAATGATGTTTAAGAAACCTAATTCTGAATATAAAGTAGACCCTATTGTTTCTAACGCACTAGATAAATTATTAATCCTTCATGCAGACCATGAGCAAAACTGTTCTACAAGTACAGTACGTATCGTAGGTTCTTCTCATGCAGGTCTTTTTGCTAGTTTAAGTGCTGGTATATCTGCACTTTGGGGACCACTTCATGGTGGTGCTAACCAGGCAGTTCTTGAAATGCTAGAAGCAATTAAAGAAGATGGTGGTGATACTAAAAAGTATATGGCTAAGGCTAAGGATAAGAATGATCCATTCCGTTTAATGGGATTCGGACACAGAGTTTATAAAAACTTTGATCCACGTGCTAAGATCATAAAAGTAGCTGCAGACGAGGTTCTTGAAGCATTAGGTGTAGAAGATCCTATCTTAGACATTGCTAAAGGTCTAGAACAAGAAGCTCTTAACGATCCTTACTTTGTAGATCGTAAATTATATCCAAACGTAGATTTCTATTCTGGTATTATTTACCGTGCAATGGGAATTCCAGTTGAAATGTTTACAGTTATGTTTGCATTAGGACGTCTTCCAGGATGGATCGCACAATGGAAAGAAATGAGAGAAAATAAAGAACCTATAGGTAGACCACGTCAGGTTTATACAGGTGAAAACTTAAGATCTTTTAAAGAAGCATCTGACAGATAATCTCTTTTAAATTAGATATTTAAAACTCCCAAAAGTAATTGCTTTTGGGAGTTTTTTAATTTTATAAACTTTATAAGTTGATCTTTAAATGATTATAAAGAGTTGATAAAAGCATTGTGATATTAGTAGAAAAGACTAGCGGTAATTATTAAATTCGCATTATGGAAAAAATTAATCTTCATGTTAATAACGAGACCTCAAGGTTAAGGTCGGTAATTTTAGGTACAGCTAAAAGCAATGGTCCAGTGCCAGATCTAGTAGATGCCTATGACCCTAAGTCTAGAGAACACATCATAGCAGGTACTTATCCTAAAAATGAGGATATGGTAAGAGAGATGGAAGCGGTTGCTGCTGTGTTTGAGAAATATGATGTAAAGGTTTTTAGACCTGAACAAATAGAAGACTGTAATCAGATATTTACACGTGATATAGGTTTTGTAATCGATAATGTTTTTGTGAAGGCAAATATTCTCCCAGATCGTGAGGAAGAAATAGAGGCTATACAATACGTAATAGACCTAATTAATACTGACAACGTAGTACGACCTCCAGAAGAGGTTCATATAGAAGGTGGTGATGTTATGTTATATAACGATCATATTTTTGTAGGGACTTATCGTGGAGAGGACTATGCAGATTATATAATAGCTCGCACTAATGTACAAGGTGTAGAATGGCTAGAAAAAACTTTTCCTAATAAGAAAGTGGTCTCTTTTAATTTAAGAAAAGATAATCACGATCCATACAATAACGCATTGCATTTAGATTGTTGTTTCCAGCCTGTAGGTGACGGTAAATGTATTATACATAGAAACGGATTTTTACAAGAAGAAGAGTATCAATATTTAATTGATTTCTTTGGATCAGAAAATTGCTTTGAAATATCTCAAGAAGAGATGTATTACATGAATTCAAATATCTTTTCTATCGCTCCAGACGTAGTAGTGTCAGAAAAGAATTTTACAAGATTAAATACATGGTTGCGCAGTCACGGTATCACCGTAGAAGAAGTGCCATATGCTGAAATATCAAAACAAGAAGGTCTTTTAAGATGTTCTACCTTACCCTTAATTAGAGATTAATGAGACAAATTACTGATACCATTTTCATGGTACGCCCTATACAGTTCCGTTTAAACGAAGAAACTGCCGTAAACAACTATTATCAAGATGAAGGCGTAAAGATCATTGATCAAAACAAGAAAGCTCAAGATGAATTTGACGCTTTTGTAATAGCATTACAAGAAAAAGGAATTCATGTATTAGTAGTACAAGATCGCATAGAATTTGACACGCCAGATTCTATATTTCCTAACAACTGGATCTCTACTCATGAAAACGGAGACATCGCATTATATCCTATGTTTGCCGAGAACAGACGTAGAGAGAGAAGACCAGACGCTATGGAGTTAATGGAAACAGAAGGTTTCCAGATCAATAACGTTATAGATTACACAAGTGCTGAAGACGAAGGGATCTTTCTAGAAGGAACTGGTAGTTTGTTATTAGATCGTGTAAATCGTAAAGCATACTGTAGTTTATCTGCTCGTGCAGACGAAGAACTGATGATCGAATTTTGTGAAGATTTTGAATACACACCTGTTATCTTCAAAGCTTATCAAACAGTAGGAGAAGAGCGTCTATCTATTTATCATACTAACGTAATGATGGCTCTAGGAGAAGATTATGCAGTAATTTGCCTAGATTCCATTGATGATAAGAAAGAAGCTAAAAACGTTCTTAATCACCTTAAAGAAGACGGTAAAGAAGTAATAAAGATTACCGAAGAGCAAGTGAATGCGTTTGCAGGTAACATGATGCAGGTTCATAATGATAAAGGTGATCGCATTCTAGTAATGAGTGACCAGGCATATAAGTCGTTAACTCCTATGCAAATTGAAAAATTAGAAAAATATAACGAGATTTTACATCCATCTATTTCTACTATTGAAACCTTAGGTGGTGGCTCTGTAAGATGTATGATGGCCGAGGTGTTTTTACCTAAGGTATAGATGCTTTTGATTTTCTAGATTAATTTTTTCGACTCTTTTTTAACTTTTAAATGATGTTGTTTTAAGAACCACTGTTAAAGTTGTTGCGTTTATTTATAAACTTGTGGCATCTATTATAGGAATGCTTAAATTCATAGAAATAAGCGTAATACATAAATCTTAAAATTTAATATATGAGTTTTTTAGAATCGATGCAATGGAGGTATTCAACAAAAAGATATAATCCTTCAAAGAAAGTGGCGATAGATAAAATGGAAGAATTGAAAGAGATTCTTAGGTTATCACCTTCTTCTATTAATAGCCAGCCGTGGAATTTTACATTTGTAAATGATGCCGATTTAAAAGATAAATTAGCTGCAGCTTCTTATTTTAATGAACATAAAATTAAAGATTGTGATACTCTAGTTATCTTTAACAGAGTTGATAATTTAGAATTATTTGAAGAGCAGATAGAAAACTCATTGCCAGATGGTTCTGTAGAGTATTATAAGGATGTTTTAAAGCCATTATCTAAGAAAGATATAACTACATGGTTTGATAAGCAAGTTTATCTTTCTATAGGTGTACTATTGAGCGCTTGTGCTCAAATGAAAATAGATGCAACACCTATGGAAGGTATTGATGGTGTAAAGTATAATGAAATTTTAGGACATAAAGGTTATCATTCTATAGTCGCAGTGGCTGTTGGATATCGAGATGAAGATGATAGTAATCAAATAGATCGCAGTCCTAAATCTAGATTACCTATGGAAAAAGTTGTAACCTCTATTTAAAAAAATATGCTCACGAGAGATAGAGTTAAATTAACCTCTCGTGAGTATTTTTAATACTACTTCCCAGTTGCGATATGTTTCATCATACCAGCAAAAATAAAGTAATGAAACGGCAGCATAGAGTACCAGTATAATCTACCCCATATACCTTTGGGTCTAAAAGTGGCTGTTTGATGTACGACATTGTTCTCATCGATTTCAAATTCTAACCAGGCTTCTCCAGGCACACGCATTTCGGCAAATAGTAGTAACCTTTTTCCCTCACGGTCTGCAACAAGAACACGCCAAAAATCTAAGGCATCTCCAGCATAGATAGTGGTAGGATTTGTACGACCGCGTCGCAAGCCTACACCACCCAAAAGCTTATCCAGATAACCTCTTATTTTCCATAAAAACGTTGCGTAATAATAACCGTTTTTACCGCCTATGGACCAGATCCTTTCCAGCGCCGCGTCAGGATCATTAGCTGCTAGTTTTTGAGCATCCTTAAGACATCCATAACTTGGGACCTGTTTATATTTATTGAGATTGTATTTAAATCTACCGCTCACCATAGAATCTTTCCAGCTGCTTACTACCTGATTTTGCTCAATTTTTGCAAAAGCCATAGTAAGCGCTTCTTGATAATCGTATAATTCTATACCTAACCTTTGAGCAAGATCATTCTTAGAAGCGATCACTTCTATCGCCATGCTGTTCACTAGATTTTGAGCAAGTTTATAACTAGTGCTGGTCACAAAATACAACCAGTAACTGCTCAACTTAGGCGTCATAACAGGCACCGTAATTATAGCCAGTTTTAAATTCCTATTTTTAGCATAGCCTTGCATCATTTCCTTGTAAGTTAAAATGCTTTTACCACCTATATCAAAACTTTGACGGTAACAATCTTCTCTACCTAAAACACCTATTAAAAAACTCATCACATTGCGTATAGCGATGGGATGCGTTTTAGTATTCACCCATTTAGGAGTGATCATTACAGGTAACTTTTCACATAGGTCGCGTACTATTTCAAAAGAAGAACTACCACTACCCACAATTATTCCAGCTCTTAATACCGTGAGGTTATAATCTCCTGTATAAAGTATGTCTTCCACTCGCTTTCGCGAAAGCAAATGCTTACTCAATTTATCCTCGTTTACTATTCCGGAGAGATAAATAACTTGTTTACAGTCTGTTTCTCTAATTAATTTTACAAAGTGTTGAGCACTTTGCGCTTCTAGTTGATCAAAATCTTCTGTGCTCGATGTCATGGAATGGATCAAATAATAGGCAGCATCTATATCTTGAGGTAATTTTTGATTTAATTCTACCTTTAGAAAATCTACTTCTATAATCTCTATTTGATCGCGTATTTCTTGTGGCACAGATAGTCTTGCGGCATTGCGCACTGCACAAACCACCTTATGATCTGCTTTAAGAAGTTCATATAATAAACGGACTCCTATATAACCGTTGGCACCTGTAAGTAATACTTTCATGTCTTAAAGATACTACACTAGATAGGTACCTCGACCAATAGTTTGTTAAAACAAAAACGCCATCTGTTGAGGATGGCGTTTTAAGACTATTATAAAAGTATTTTACTCTTCTTTTTTCTTGCTGTCAGATTCGGTTACTTTTTTACGGTTATCATTAGTACCTCTATCTATTAGTTTGTTATAAGGGTCGATACCTACTTCTACAGGTTTCTTAGTAACGAGTATAGATTGATTATTCTCAATATCAGTAAATTTTAGTTTCTTTAAGAACAGCACTTCTTCTTCACCGGTTTCTTCATTTTCTTCTCCAAAGATTCCTATTTCTATATAGTCGGCAAGCGGTAGTGAAGAAATGGCTTTCTTTTTACCTTTTGGAGTAAAGTTAAGACTGTCTCCGGCAACTGATGCATAAGATTTCTCACCTCTTTTATCAGACCTATATTTGCTTACCAGACTCTTTATGTTCACCAAATATTCATCTTCATTGATCTTTGTGTAAGTTGCATCTGTTATTTCATTATCATAAAGAGTAATGGTCTCAAACATATCTTTTATTACATACTGTAATGAATCTGGAGTAACTAATTTTATGTCTTCTACAAATTCTATAGCTGTAGGGTAAGGAGCGCTTTTAAACTGATACTTTTCGGCAAATCTTTTAATGACTCCATTAAATTTCTTTTCTCCTATGTAATCGCTCATAGCATATAATACTAGAGAACCTTTTTGATAATGTATATACTGTTGGTTCTCATTATACATTAAAGGATTTTCTTTAATAGACTCTCCAGTACGTCCGGATAGATAACCATCTAGTGCGTCTTTAAGAAATTTGCGCATTTGATTTTTACCATAGACCTTTTCTAATACTTTAAGACAACTGTACTCAGACATACTTTCAGAAAGTAGAGTCGCACCTTTTGCATTTGCGCCTATTACCTGGTGTGCCCACCACTGGTGTGCCAGTTCATGCGCTGTAATTGCTAGCGGATAATCTACAGCATCCTTATCGGTATCATCAACATCGGCTATAAAACCTACACCTTCACTGAAAGGAATTGTATTTGCAAACGCCTGTGCAAAACTTCCATATCCCTTAGGGAATTCAATAATGCGTGCCTGTCTGTGCTGATAAGGCGTAAAATTCTCATTGTAATAATCCAGTCCTTCTTTTAAACCCTTCATCATGCGATCTAGGTTATAGGTGTGATCTGGATGGTGGTATATTTCTAGATTCACTCCATTGTGAACTTCTTTAACCACTTCATATCTACCGCTCAAAAACGAATAGAAATTAAGCATCTTAGAATCCATTTTATAATGGAAATACTTCTGTCCATTTTCTTCCCATTCTTTAATTAAATACCCAGGTGCGATGGCTATCTGATCTGGAGAGGTGCTTACTGTAGCTTCAAAATCTATCCAGTCACTATTACCACCTATATAATTATTATCGGTTGCACCAGGACTAGTAGCTGCAGGCAACCTATCCTTAGGAGGTAAGTCATACTTTTCTCTTAATTTTACATTGCGCAATTCATATGCATCATTATAACCTATAGATGGATACATGCTGTTATTTAAAAAAGTACCATTACTAGCAATAGGAGATTTATTATCCATAAATCTATTCTCCTCATTGTGCATGGTAAATTTCATGATAAGCGTGTCACCAGGTTGCAATGCTTCATTAAATTGATACATTCTATATTGATAATCTTCGTTATCATAGACCACTTCAGTAGCTCTGTCTAGTGTAAATTCTACAGGGTAATCTGTTACATTTACATGAAGAGTGTCTATCGCAACCATAGTCTGATTAATCAATGTATAGGTAGCACCAGCTTTAAAATCCTTTGTCTCAGGAAAGATGTCCATAAACGTATTTACAGCAACCAGTCTAGGTTGTGCAATGTTTAAATATTGTCCTAAATCTTTTTCATAATTCACACGACGTTCTTCTTGTTCTTTACCGGTTAGACGCTCATTGTCATAGTTGTTTATTTTCCATATGTAACCACCTAAACCTATAAAACCTAATAAAGAAATGGATGCAATGGTTATAATTGATTTTGATAATCTCGCTTTCGCGAAAGCGATACGACCAGCAACATCTGTGCTCATACCACGTCTGTAGAACAATAAAGCAATACAAAGTAACACGATGCCGAATAGAATCCAATACACTCGATAGGTATAATATGGCGCGAGCGCATCTCCATAACCGTTAAAGTCTGATGGGCTGGGTTCTCCTACAGAATTAAAGTCAAAAATAGCTTGGTCTATTCCTATGGCTCCGGTTACTGTAGGTATAGCCACCCCTAGAATTACTAATACAGCGAGTCCTAACCATTTGTTTTTGATTAGTGTATGTACTAACAGAGACATTAAAATCCATGGGATGTATTTCCAGATATTAAGGAAAAATGCCTGAAACAAATATAGGTCTATCTGGTAGTCATGGAAGGATAAAAGTGATTGTGTAGCTACACCACAAATTATAAGAATAACTTGTAAAACTGCTAGCATGAGGACTAGTGCACCAATATTAGAAACTAGAAATAACCAGCTCTTAGTAGGTGTCACATCTACTATTTGTTTAATGTGAGCAGAGTTAGAACGATCTATTAAAAATCCTGAATACAAGAAGATCAATAAAAAGGAAAATAACAGCACATACGTAGATGGAATACCTAGCATAACCCACGTTTTAGGCAATAATGGCGTGCTGAAAATAAGACCACTATTAAACATCATTACAAAAGTTAATACTATGGCAAGAAAAGCAATAATGATAAATGGCCACCCATAAATGATGTATTTAGTATCGCTTTTAATAAGAAGCCATAAAGTAGAAAGTTGGCCTTTTAAAGAAAAATCTGTAGAGACAGTAGGCAAGATTATTTTGCTTATCCCGCTTGTGTTTTCTTTAGTTACTTTTTTAGATTTTTTAGATTTGAATAAAGTCGCTGCATTTTGAGCAAAATTAAATCTTGCAATAACGAGACCTAGAATAAGTATAGAAATACCAGCCCATAGGACTCTATTCCATAGAATCATATCTTCAAATGGTAACATACGGAAACTCTGTTCTATAGGTGTCCAGTATTTTGTAGTCTGGCCAGTAGCCACAATTCCTAGTGGGTCTGCAAGAGCGAGCCAGAATGGATCTTCTACCTGATCTACATAAGAGGTCACTATTAATTGCACAATAATCAGAGTAAGAATAGACATGAAACCCACATTCATATTGCGAGTAAAAACGATAATGGCAAATACTATAGCACTATAAAAAATCACGTTAGGAACTACAACTATGAGAAATGGTTGTACATAATTCCATAGTTTAAAAGGACCGAGAAGTTCTGGGTTTGTTCCAGGTAGATAACCACCTATCATTAACCCCACGACTACTAGAAAAATAAGAATTAAGTAGATAGAAATACCAGCACAATATTTAGCCAGTAAGTATTCCCATTTTTTTATGGGATAAGAATAAAGCACGTTGTGCATGTTATTCTTGAAATCTCTGTAAATGGTGCTCCCTACAAATGTGGGAATCATCAAATAACAGAAAATAGAAATTATAGAAATAGATTTTAAAATCTCAAATGGACTGTTTATAAATGAATTGCTCGTGGTTGTTGCATTATCACCGTCAAAAAAGCCTGCAGGTATTGCCATCACTAGCATACCTAAAATTAAAAAGATTGCAGCAAATACATAAAAAAGCGGTTTCTTAAACCACGTTTTTATCTCGTGAATAAATATGGTAGAGAACATAATTAAACTATTTCTGGTTGGGTAGTAAACTTATCACTACTTAGTGTGGTGAAGTAAACGTCTTCTAGTGTCGGATTCGCTTTCGCGAAAGCGGCACCAGGACTAACATCTCCATAAACACGTACAGTAAGCATGTTGTCCTCATTATAACTAGAAGAAATAACATTATAATCTTTTTGCATTTTTTCTATAGCCTCACGATTTACCGTAGTAGTCCACACTTTGTCCTGTAGACTTGCAACCATTTGTTTAGGAGTGCTTTGTGCAAGTATTTTACCGCCGTTAAGAATAGCCATGTCGGTACATAATTCTTTTACGTCGTCTACAATGTGCGTAGAAAATATAACAATGTGGTTGGTCCCTATTTCTCTAAGAACATTTAAAAAACGATGACGCTCTGCAGGGTCCAGCCCAGCAGTAGGTTCATCTACTATAATAAGTTTTGGGTTATTTAATAATAATTGAGCGATACCAAAACGCTGTTTCATACCACCAGAATAACCAGCTACATGTTTGTCTTGGACATCAGTAAGATTAGTCACCTCAAGAGCTTTTTCTACTATGGCTCTACGTTCAGATTTATTGGTAATTCCTTTTAAACTAGCAAAATAATGTAATAAATCATGTGCACTCATTTTAGGATACACACCAAATTCTTGTGGTAGATAACCTAAGTTTTTTCTAAATTCAATCTTGTTATTTAAAATATCTAATCCGTCTAGATGTATACTACCAGAGTCAGGAGATTGTAAAGTAGCAATAGTTCTCATTAAGGAAGATTTACCAGCACCATTAGGACCTAGTAAACCGAACATACCAGCGTTGATATCTATCGTTACATTATCTAGCGCTTTTACACCATTACTATATGTTTTAGAAACATTCTTTAAACTGAGAATCATGTGATTGAAATTTATTATTTAAAGAGTTAGTGTCTCCTTCATCCAATACGTTACATTTTTCTCTTATAAAGACGCCGATTATAAGTCATCTATGTATTCAAAACCTTGGTCAGATTTTAATTGAGCTAGCTTTTCAAAAAACTTATGAATCTTCTTATGATCTGCCTTTACTTTAATAAAGTAGTTATCTCTATGTATGCTATACTCTTGGGCTTTTCCTTTATAAATAACCAGTTTATAATAGGGAATAGGCAGGGCATAGGTTTCTAGTAAAGATCTAAATCTTAATATCACACCGTTTTTCCTCAACTCCATGTTGCAAGAATTGATGTTGTTATCCAGTACTAATAGGTTGTGAATCTGTATGCTGCATGCGGTTATAAAAAGCTTAGGAGAACCAGATCCTTTTAATTTCCACCTTTCTTTTAAAGTGAGAATAGCACCTACCTCGCTAGAAATAGTGCGTTCAATTTTAGGATTATTGTAAGAGACATTATGTAGCATATCGTAAAGTTACTTTCTTAGTAGTAGTAATTCCCTAAGCCTTTCATAATCCTTATCTTTGCGGGCTTAAATTTTTATTATGACACTTTTTCAACAATTGGAGAACGCATCAAAAGAAGCTGTGAAATCTATTTTTTCTATAGAATTAGAAAATGTAGAAATTACGCTTACGCGAAAGGATCAAAACGGAGACTTTACCATCATGGTATTTCCTATGTTACGTCATATTAAAGGTAATCCTGCGGCGATAGGTCAGCAAATAGGAGAGTATCTAAAAGAGAATACTGATTTAGTTACCGATATAGAAGTCATTAAAGGTTTTTTAAACATAACAGTTGCTGCAACCGCATTCTTAAAAGACTTTAACCGAATACTTAGTGATGCAAATTATGGTGTAAAAAATCAAGATACTACCCAACCTGGTGTTATGGTAGAATATAGTTCTCCTAACACAAATAAACCGCTTCACTTAGGACATGTTAGAAATAACTTATTAGGTTTTTCTGTAGCAAATATTATTGAGGCGACTGGACGCACAGTAAACAAGACACAAATAATAAACGATCGCGGTATTCATATTTGTAAATCTATGCTAGCATGGGAGCAATATGGAGATGGCGAGACTCCAGAATCTACAGGTTTAAAAGGAGATAAGTTAGTAGGTAACTACTATGTGAAATTTGATCAGGAATATAAAAAGGAAATAGCAACTCTTATTGCTCAAGGTAAAACCGAAGAAGAAGCAAAGAAAGAAGCTCCATCTATTCTAGCAGCTCAAGAAATGCTTCAAAAATGGGAGCAAGGCGATGCTGAGGTAGTTGCACTATGGGAAAAGATGAACAGCTGGGTTTATGACGGTTTTGAAACTACGTATAGAAATCTAGGAGTAAACTTTGATAGTTTGTATTATGAAAGTAATACGTATTTATTAGGTAAGGATGTCGTACAAGAAGGTCTTGATAAAGGTGTTTTTGAAAAAGATCCTGATGGTTCTGTATGGATAGATCTTACAGAAGATGGGTTAGACAGAAAAATTGTTTTACGTAGTGATGGAACTGCAGTTTACATGACTCAAGATATAGGAACAGCTATACAGAGAGTAAAAGATCACAACATTAATTCTATGGTTTATACCGTAGGTAATGAACAAGATTATCACTTTAAAGTACTTTTCTTAATACTTAAGAAACTAGGTTTTGACTGGGCAGAGAATTTATACCACCTGAGTTATGGTATGGTAGAGCTTCCTTCTGGTAAAATGAAATCTCGTGAAGGAACTGTGGTAGATGCTGACGAGTTGATGGAAGAAATGACCTCAACTGCAAAAACCATTGCACAAGAACAAGGGAAATTAGAAGGTCTTTCTGAAGATGAGAAAGAACGTCTGTATAATATGATAGGCTTAGGGGCTTTAAAATACTTTATGTTGAAAGTAGATCCTAAGAAAAACATGATGTTTGATCCAGCAGAATCGGTAGATTTTCAAGGGAATACCGGTCCTTTTATTCAATATACACATGCTCGTATTCAGTCGATATTAAAGAAAACAGGATTTGATTCTAATAAATTAATGACTGCCACAAATTTAGAGTTGACAGATAAGGATACCGCAGTAATTATGTCATTACAGCAATATCCTAACATGATACAAACTGCGGCAGATAAATACAGTCCAGCATTAATAGCAAACTATGTATACGAGTTAGTTAAAGAATTCAATTCTTTCTATCAAAACGTACCTAAAATAGTAGAAGAAAATAATGCAGACTTGAAGCAATTCCGTTTGTTATTATGTTATAAGACAGCAGCGGTTGTGAAAAGCGCTTGTCACCTCATGGGAATAGAAGTTCCTGAACAAATGTAAAATATAGTAAGACTAATATATATATAGTACTAAGCTTCTTTTTAATTCATCGTGAATTAAGAAGAAGCTTTTTTTGTTATAGATAATTCATTGAACGGACTCTTTCTCTCAATTATTCTCATCATTTACTAGAATTAGATGATTTAATTCAAGTTTTAAGAACTGAGTTGGTCTAATCTTTTAGACGAATGACATCCTAATTTATGTGATTTCAGCTGTATTTGGGTATTTATACCCATTAGGTTATGGGTGTAAGTACGTAATTTTAAGTCATCGCCCTGATAACAGGTCATAGCAGGTATTTTTCAAGTGTATTTTTAGCGTCTCAAAACCTTAAAAATATAACCTGAAATTACTATTATGAAAAAAACTACTTTTATTTTATTATTCATGCTTTTAGGAAGCATTTATAATGTGAGTGCACAAGATGACTTTATAGGCGAAGTGAAAATGTTTGCTGGGAATTTCGCTCCTAGAGGATGGGCGCTTTGTCAAGGTCAATTATTACCTATTGCTCAAAATTCAGCTTTATTTAGTATAATAGGAACCACTTATGGTGGTGATGGTCGTACTACTTTTGGATTACCAGATTTACGTGGTAGAGTACCAGAAGGAGTTGGAACTGGTCCAGGATTATCTCCTGTCCAATGGGGACAAAGATCAGGAGCTGAAACTGTGACCTTAACAACGGCAAATTTACCATCACATAATCATGCGGTAAATGGTGTGTCAGAAGTAGGAACTACTAATGTTCCTTCAGGAGCTTATCCTGCAAATTCAGGTGTTTTTGATAACGAATATGGAACTGGAACATCTACTCCAATGCATGCAGGTATGATAGGATACACTGGTGGTGGTCAGTCAGTCAGTATCAAACAACCTTCTTTAGGTATGCATTACATCATTTGTTTACAAGGAATTTTCCCTTCAAGAAGTTAGTCATGAGAAATTTTTATAAAACCTTATGGGTCGGTTTGATATTTCTTACTGGCTCATTTACTTATGGACAGATAACTCTTAATGGGTGTGATGTTGTATTTGGAGATCAAGACTTTATATTTAATAATGTAGGAACAGACGCTACGGGAAGAAATATATATCAAACGACACCTTTACCACCAGCAGATATTCAATCTTGTCCTTTGGGCTTTTGCGAACTTCAGATTTCATGGAGTATTACAAATAATAGATGGGAACTTGTTGCAGACGATGGTGATGATGCTATCATTTTTAATGGAGAGAATTTGATCCAATTCAATACTAGTGCGTCTTTACCTAATCCACCAGATTTAACTTTAGGAACATGGACAGATGCTACTCCTGCAGGAGGTTGTGGAACCGATGGTTTTGATTCCTTAACTGGTGATGTGCAGTCCTCTATAATTTTGGGAAATCAAGATCCAGAGGTGACTTTAGCAACACGTACCTTCTTTTATACAGAAGGAGATCCAGCTACTATAGCTAATAATACTTTAACTGTAGTTGACGCTAATAATCATCCTATTACTTCAGCAAGTGTTAGTATATCAGGATTTTTTATTGGAGATGAATTGGCAGTAACAACTCCAGGCCCATATACTATAAGTTATAATTCAGTTACAGCGGTACTTACTTTAGTCGGTTCAGGGTCTCCCGCTCAAATGCAAACAGCTCTACGATCAATAACGTATAGAAATACAGGTGATGATCCTGCAAACGGTAATACTCAAAACACTCGTTTTTTAAATTATACAGTCACAGATTCCACAAATGGTTCAGGTACAACTGGAGCAAATTTTGGTATTTCTATAACTGCAGTTAACGATGACCCTACAATTTCTGGATTACCAACAGATGTTAGTGTATTGGAAAATACAGCTAGTAATGTAGATCTATCTGCTGTTATTTTTACAGATGTAGATGCAGGAACTAATGCTGTTACTTTAATAATCACTGCAGCTCAAGGAACACTAACAGCTTCTTCATCAGGTGGTGTTACAATAAGCGGTTCTGGTACAACAACTTTAACCTTAACAGGTAGTGATGTTAATATTGACAGTTATTTAAATATAACTTCAAATGTTCAATACATTGGCTCAGCAGCCTTAATAGGAGATAACGCATCGACTTTAAGTATCATGGCAAATGATGGAGGAAATACAGGAATTGGAGGCGGTTCAAATGTGGCTCTAGGAACAATTAATATCGATATAGAAATGTGTAGTGATCCAGTTCCTGACGCAGCTACATTGGTTAATATAACATCAGAATGTGAGGTAGTTTCACTACCGAGTCCTACAGCTACAAGTAATTGTGGAAGAACAGTAACGGTAACAAACGATGCAACATTACCTATCACAACGCAAGGAACTACAGTAGTAACTTGGACATATGATGATGGTAATGGAAATACGTCTACACAAAATCAGAATGTAATTATTGATGATGTTACTGCTCCAGTCATTTCCTGTCCTAGTAATATTACTCAAGTAAATGATACAGGAGATTGTGGTGCAGTTGTAACGTTTGCAACTCCTACTGCGACTGATAATTGCTCGACTGGAAATGTTTCTGCGACTCCTAGTCTTCAAACTGTCCTTACTGATTTCAATACTAATTTTAATACTTTAACAAGTCTTATACCTAATGCTTTTCCATTTACAGACGGTATTACAGGTGCTTCTATTATTGATGGAGGTAGTGATATGTATGATGGTGGCAATATTATGAATACAAATATTGGTACTTCAATTTCATATTCTGATAATACCCTGGTTAATCAGACTGCATTTGGTCCATCAGGACAATACTTTACTCGTAAAGTAGACAATATGTTTATAATGGCAGCTGATTTAGACGGAATTACTAGCTTTAGATTAAGCGGTAATAACGGAGCTGATGGCAGCGGTTTTGTTAACGGTTTTGTTGATGCTATAACGGTTAATGGAAATGATTATAATATTTTAGTAAAAAGAGTATATGGTACTAGTGATCCCTCTATAAATCATTTAGTTATTATTCCAGCAGATTCTGGTGTAAGTCAGACGTTTCCAACAAATACAAATGACGATGAACATATAATTTCCGGATTAGATAATGTAGGACGAATTTATTATCTTTTATATGCAGGAACTAGCGGTGGTTTTATCGATAACTCAACTACAGAGAGTATCGCAACAACTTTCATAGAAAATTTCCTGCCTAGTAGTGATGTTAATATAGTACAAACAGCAGGTTTAGCTTCAGGAAGTACATTCCCTGTAGGAACTACAACTAATACATTTAGTGTTACAGATGCTGGTGGTAATACTTCTACCTGTAGTTTTGATGTAGTGGTAACAGATAGTGAAGCTCCAGTAGCAGACGCAACAACTCTAACAGATGTAACTGCAGAATGTGAAGTAACAAGTTTAACTACTCCAGCAGCAACGGATAATTGTGCTACTACAGTGACGGTGACAAATGACGCAACATTACCTATCTCAGGAGAAGGAACTACAACAGTAATAACTTGGACTTATGATGATGGTAATGGTAACACTTCTACACAAACACAAAATGTAATTATAGATGACGTGACTGCTCCAGTAGCAGATGCAACAACTCTAATGGATATAACAGTAGAGTGTGAAGTAACAAGTTTAACAGCCCCAACAGCAACAGATAATTGTGCAGGTATAGTAACAGTTACTAACGATGCTACTTTACCTATCTCAGGAGAAGGAACTACTATAGTAGTAACTTGGACTTATGATGACGGTAATGGAAATACATCTACACAAACACAAAATGTAATTATAGATGACGTGACTGCTCCAGTAGCAGACGCAACAGCGTTAGCAGATGTTACTGCAGAGTGTGAAGTAACAAGTCTAGTTGCACCAACTGCAACTGATAATTGTGCCGCAACAGTAACCGTAACAAATGATGCTACTTTACCGATCAATACTCAAGGTACTACAACAGTTACTTGGACCTATGATGATGGAAATGGAAACATATCTACACAAACTCAAAATATTATTTTAGATGATGTTACTGCTCCGGTAGCTGACGCAACAGTTTTAACAGATGTAACTTCAGAATGTCAAGTAACTACTCTTACAGCCCCAACAGCAACAGATAATTGTGCAAGTATAGTAACGGTAACAAACGACGCAACTTTACCTATCTCAACTCAAGGAACTACAGTAGTAACTTGGACTTATGATGATGGTAATGGAAATACATCTACCCAAACTCAAAATGTAATTATAGATGATGTAACTGCTCCGATCATTACTTGTACTAGTAATATTACTCAAGTAAATGATGCAGGAGATTGTGGTGCGGTGGTAAATTATACTACACCTATTGTTTCAGATAATTGCACTATTTCTGAAACTAGAGATTATATTACTAATGGTAATTTTGAAAGCGGAGACCTTACAGGGTGGACTCCTATGAATTCTGGAGCTTCTAGTTTTGAATTGAATGATGGAACATTTATACCGTCTTCAAGTATTATATCACCAACATCAACACTACCAATTAACGGCCTTTTTGATATAGTAAGTGAACAAAATAACCCAGGGATAGCTATCGTATCACAACCTATTACGGTTCCACTAGCTGTTACAGGAGCAAACATCAGCTGGTTAGATAGAATACAAAATTTTAATACCGTATTCTCTGATCCAGATCAAGAATTCAGAGTTTTATTGTTAGATGCTACTATGTCACCTATTCAAGAAATTTATTCAACTAACGCAGGTGACGCTAATATGCAATTAGGTCCAAATACTAGAAATTTTGATGTTACATCATTATTACAAACTTTAGAAGGAACTACAGTGTATTTAAGTATTCAGGTAGAGACTCAACTCTTTTTTATGAATGTTTCAATAGATGATGTTAGTTTTATGATCACTTCAGGTAATACTATAAGTGTATCTCAAACAGCAGGTCTAGCTTCAGGAAGTACATTCCCTGTAGGAACTACAACTAATACATTTAGTGTTACAGATGCTGGTGGTAATACTTCTACTTGTAGCTTTGATGTGATTGTAACAGATAGTGAAGCTCCACTGGCAGACGCAACAGCTCTAATGGATGTAACTGCAGAATGTGAAGTGACTACATTAACAGCACCTACTGCGACAGATAATTGTGCAACTACAGTCACTGTAACTAACGACGCAACACTACCTATCTCAACTCAAGGAACTACAGTAGTGACCTGGACTTATGATGATGGTAATGGAAATACGTCTACGCAAACCCAAAATGTGATTATAGATGACGTTACTGCTCCAGTGGTTACTTGTCCTAGTGATGTTTTAATTACATGTTCAGACAGCGCCGTAGTAAACTATGTACTACCTACGGTAACAGATAACTGTAGTTTACAAGCGAGAGAAATAGGTGCAGACTTTACAAGTCTTGGTAACCTAAATGGTAAAGCATATTATATCTCAAACACTCCAGTTTCTTCTGTAGATGCTTTTGCAGCAGCTGCAACAAATGGATATAACTTGGTTACTATAAATAATCTTGAAGAAAATGACTTTTTATACAACCAGGTAAGTAGTTTAGGAGGTGAGATATTATTTGGTTTCAATGATGTAAACTCAGAAGGTACTTTTGTTTGGCAAGACGGTTCAACTTCTACGTATACAAATTGGAATACATTTGAACCTAATAATGCTAATGAAGAGGATTATACAGGTTTTACAACCAGCGGACGATGGAATGATATACAAGCACAAACTCTTGTTAGATACCTGATAGAGGTAGAGTCATTCTCTATAAATCAGACAGCAGGTTTAGCTTCTGGTAGTACGTTTCCAGTTGGGACCACTACAAATTCATTTACTATAACAGACCGTTCAGGGAATACTACTTCTTGTAGTTTTGATGTGGTAATAGTAGCAGATACTACTGCTCCAGTAGCAGATGTTGCAACGCTAACCGATGTAACTGCAGAGTGTGAGGTAACAAGTCTAATTGCACCAACAGCAACTGACGATTGTGCAACTACAGTAACGGTAACTAATGATGCTACTTTACCTATCTCAGGAGAAGGAACTACAACAGTAGTAACTTGGACTTATGATGACGGAAACGGTAATACATCTACACAAACACAAAATGTAATTATAGATGACGTGACTGCTCCAGTAGCAGACGCAACAACTCTAATGGACATAACTGCAGAATGTGAAGTAACTAGTTTAACTGCTCCAACTGCAACAGATAATTGTGCTACAACAGTAACGGTAACTAACGACGCTACATTACCTATCTCCGGAGAAGGGACTACAACTGTAGTGACTTGGACTTATGATGACGGTAACGGTAATACATCTACTCAAACACAAAATGTAACTATAGATGACGTGACTGCTCCAGTAGCAGACGCAACAGCTCTAATGGATGTAACTGCTCAATGTGAAATAACAAGTCTAGTTGCACCTACTGCAACAGATAACTGTGCAGGTATAGTAACAGTAACTAATAACGTGACTTTGCCTATTACAGTTCAAGGTACAACGGTAGTAACTTGGACCTATGATGACGGTAATGGAAATACATCTACACAAACACAAAATGTGATTTTAGATGATGTAACGTTACCTGTGGCAGACGCTGCTTCACTACCTGATTTAGTTTTTAATTGTGAGGTAGCTAGTTTAACTGCACCTACAGCAACAGATAATTGTGTTGGAGTGGTAACTGGTACAGCTACTTTTCCGATTACATCAACTACGGTAGTTTCTTGGCAGTTTGATGACGGTAACGGTAACGTGAGCTCTCAAGACCAATTAGTAATTATTGAGCAAAGAGCTATAGATGCTATTGCAAACGTTGCAGTATGTGATTCATTTACCCTAGCCACTATAACTGGTGACTATTTAACTGGTTCTCAATCATATTATACGCAAAGTGATGGTAATGGTATCGCTTTCGCGGAAGCGGATACTATAAACTTCTCTGATTTTGCAAGTTATCCGGTGACTATATATGCTTATGATACTGATATGTCAGGTTGTGGTGCACAAACTAGTTTCCAGTTGACTATTACAGAAACACCAGTTATAAATACGATAATGGACGTGACGGCTTGTGATGAGTATGTATTACCTGTATTAAGTGTAGGTTCTTATTATTCTTTCCCAGGTGGTAACGGTAGCTTGTTAAATGCAGGTACGGTGATCGATGCGACGCAAACTTTATTCGTTTATGCAGAAGATGTATCAGGAAACTGTACAGATCAAGAGACTTTTACAGTAACTATCTTACCGTTAGATGATGCGTCATTTAATTATAACACTACGGTTTATTGTCCTAGTGCTATAAATCCTACGCCTACTATAACAGGACTTGCTGGAGGTACTTTTACTTCTACAGCAGGGTTAGTTATTAATGCGGCAACAGGAAGTGTAGATCTAGATACTTCTATGAGAGGTACTTATATAGTTACTTATACAACTAACGGTGATTGCCCGCAATCAACAACGGTAAGTTTCACCATCGAAGATAATGTAGCGCCTACACCAGACACAACTGTTCTTGCAGATGTTGTTGCAGAATGTGAAGTGACTACTCTAGTAGCACCTACTGCGACAGATGATTGTAGTGCTGTAGTAACGGTAACTAACGATGCGATATTCCCAATCACAGGAGAAGGAACTACAACAGTAGTAACTTGGACTTATGA
>NZ_PTJE01000003.1 GCF_002934445.1 Nonlabens xylanidelens | reverse complement strand
GATGAGCTTACCGTGTTCTTTGAGTTCCCAATCGAGATCAGAAAAATCATCTATACAACAAACCTTATCGAAAATCTTAATGGAAAAATACGTAAATACACCAAAAACAAGTTGTCTTTCCGTGCAGATCAAGCTGTTATGAAATCTGTATATTTGGCAATCAGAGAAGCAACTAAGAAATGGTCTATGCCAGTAAGAAACTGGGGAATCATACTTAATCAGTTCTTAACTATATATGATAAAAGGGTTCAACTCTAAATATTAATTAAAGTCAAACCCAAGTTATTTTAACTTACACACTTTTCAGGATAGTGTCATTTATTAATTAAGTCGTTCTAGAAAAATAGAAGATGTATTTGAACTTCTCAAATAAACATTGCCTATTTCTTGGGTTCTATTTACGTTAACTGTTATGACGTCATTAGTATTTAAATTTACTATTTCTGTTAACTCAATGCTACCATAATCTGGAGAAGAACTATTCGGTGATATCATTTCACTACTTCTATAAATACCACCTGTAGCGGTACCGTTAATATTCAGTACAGCTTCTACAGCTAGTAATCGTTCGCTGGAATTATTAGAATATCCTACTAAAGATAGGTTTATAATTATCTTATATCTGCCAGCAGCTCCTATTCTAATAGAATTTGCAGAAATAGACGGATTAATTATTTGATAAATTACGGCATTATCATTAAAATAATTAGCTCCGAAAAGCTGAGCGGTTGTAGATCCATTATTCAAATTATTTGATGAAGCACCACTAACTGCATTAGTGAATTTGGCCATACCACCTACAGTACCAAAAATAGGTTCCCATCTATTATTTTTAAAGAAGTAATAACCAACTCCAGTTGTAGTATTTGTATTATAAACAATTGTTCCATCTTCTGTTCCTATAGGTAAAGGAGTTACTGTAGATAAGTCATCGATGCTAACCTTTGGAAAAAGAACACCAGATGTTCCTGTAGAATCTTCAATAGTTAAGGCAGCACCTATACCTGGAGTATCAGTGCCTATTGCCACTTGTGCATTTAAATTACTGTAGACTCCAATTAAAATTATAAAGAGTAGAAAAATATTTTTCATAGTATTTTTAAAAGTTAGTTTTGAATTTATCTTAATTTTTCAATAATAAATGCAGAGTTTCGTTCTGGATGCTCATTTACAGAAACAAGATCTATTCCTTCTAATCCACGGCAAGCAACCGAAATTTTTTCATTTGCATAAATTTCGATTACTTCTGTAAAATACAAAGTCCCATCGTCATCTCTATTACCTCCATTTCGATCCATCTCGGTACTTCTATGTAAACTACCGTCATATCTTATAGTAGGTATTGTGGTTGAATCATCGGTAATCTTCAATCTTCCTTGAATTGCACTCGACCCTGTGTTTTCCTGCTGCTCTAAACTAATAAAAACAGTAATTCGATAACGTCCGTTTTGTTGAATTCTAAGACTATTTACACTTCCAGAAGGATCAGGAATAGGGGTGAATAAGGTCGCGTTATCATTAAAGACGACACCATTCATCAATTCAATGTCAATTTCAGTTGTTGTGTTCAAATCTAAAGTGGAATCTCCATCTACTGATTCATCAAAATCAAACTTGGCTGATATGTTATCGAATAATTGAATAGGTGCCCACACAAAACCATTCCAGTAAAAATATCCTTGACCAGTAAATGTATTTGTATTATAAACCATCATGCCTTCTTCTGTTCCTGAAGGAAGTGGTGCTATAGTGTTTAAATCCACTATATCTGCATCAGGAAGTTTTACACCTTCTGTTCCACTACCATCGTCTACGTGGAGAACAGTTCCTGGAGCTGGATTTGTGGTTCCTATTCCTACTTGAGCATTCATGTTTAACATGGCTAAGAGTATAGTTATGAGTGTTATATAACGTTTCAATATAATGGCTATAAAATTTTAGAACCGCTAAATTAGTTAATAATACTACTTCAAAAACCTTGTTATTAGAAAAGCTCAAATGTTTTCTACCACTAGTTGTTTTTTAAGGACGAAGTGCGGTAAAATTTCTAGTTTTACTATTTTCTTTTAGAATTTTTACAGGCTTAATCTACTTTAACTAACAAGTGTTAGTCTATTCGGTTGCTTTTCGTATTTTCGTAGACATATATAAGTGTTACGCTTTCGCGAAAGCGAGATCACAACCATCTATTAAAAAGAATATGATCTTAGAAAGTTACATCAATGGCCAGTGGCAAGCTGGTGAAGAGAAATCTACACGTAATATGTATGACGCCATTACTGGTGACATCATAGGTCTTACAAGTACTGAAGGTTTAGATATTGCTAGTGCGTTACAATATGGTCGCGATCATGGTAAAGTGTTGAGGGATATGACCTTTCAGCAACGTGGTAATATGATTAAGAAATTAGCACTTTATCTCAATAAAAGAAAAAAGGCGTTTTACGACATTAGTTACAAAACTGGTGCTACACGTGCAGATAGTTGGGTCGATATAGAAGGTGGTTTTGGAAATCTATTTGCAAATGCTAGTTTGAGAAAACTCTTTCCAGATCAGAGTTATGCCGTAGAAGGTGACCCTATTGATTTATCGCGTGGTGGTCGTTTTATGGCACATCACATTCTAGTACCTCGCAAAGGTGTCGCCGTGCATATCAATGCATTTAATTTTCCAGTTTGGGGAATGTTAGAAAAATGTGCTGTAAACTGGATGGCTGGTATGCCAGCAATAGTATTGCCAGCACCACAAACAGCATTTTTAACGGAAGCTGTAGTGCGTGAAATAATAAATTCAGGAATCCTTCCAGAAGGTTCTTTACAACTCTTAAGTGGTCTGACTACAAGTATTTTAGATACGGTAAACTCGCAAGACGTTGTAACCTTTACAGGTAGTGCGCATACAGGTAGAAAATTAAAAGCACATCCACGATTATTAGAAGAATCGGTTCCATTTACAATGGAGGCAGATTCATTAAACTCTTCTGTTTTAGGACCAGATGCTGTTCCTGGAACTCCAGAATTTGACATATTTGTAAAAGAAGTTCGTAAAGAGATGACCTCTAAAGCTGGACAAAAATGTACCGCGATTAGAAGAATTCTTGTCCCAGAAAACTTAATGGAAGACGTGCAAATCGCATTAGGGAAACAACTTTCTAAAACCGTGATAGGAGATCCATTATTGAGAGAAACGCGCATGGGTGCTCTTATTAATAACGATCAAAGAGAAACTACTAAATCACAAATTTTAAAAATTGCTCAAACCGCACAAATGGTTTATGGTAACCTAGATGAGGTGGAGATTTTAGGAGATCGCGCCCAAAAAGGAGCGTTTATGTCACCTATTTTAATGCGAGAAGATCAACCGTTTAAAAATACCGCAGCTCATGAAGTAGAATGTTTTGGTCCTGTGAGTACGTTGATGCCATATAAAAATCTAGATGAGGCGATTGAACTGGCTCATATGGGTAAAGGCTCGTTGGTGAGCAGTGTAGTTACTGGTGATGACGCTTTCGCGAAAGCGTACACCATAAACGCAGCATCGTCACATGGTAGAATATTGACTTTAAATAGAGATAGTGCACCACAATCCACTGGTCACGGATCGCCATTACCACTGTTAGTACATGGTGGACCAGGACGTGCTGGTGGTGGCGAGGAAATGGGTGGACTGCGAGGTATTAAACACTATATGCAGCGTTGTGCTGTTCAAGGAAGTCCAACATCGCTTACCGAAATCACTGGAATATACCAGCCTAATGGAGCTTATAAAAAAGCAGAGAATCATCCATTCTCATACCATTATGAAGATATTAAACCAGGAATGAGCCTAGAAACTCATAAAAGAACATTGACTGATAATGATATCCAGAATTTTGCAAACTTAACTTGGGATCATTTCTATGCACATACAGATATTACCAGTTTAGATGGAAGTATATTTAAGAAACGTACCGCACACGGTTATTTTATAATCAGTGCAGCAGCAGGATTGTTTGTTTATCCTAATAAAGGTCCGGTAAGCGCCAATTATGGTCTGGAAGATATTAGATTCTTGAGACCATTATATCATAATGACACGATTTATGTACGTTTAACTTGTAAAGAAAAACGAGAAAGAGATGTTGCTGGTAGAGAACATCCATCTGGAATTGTAAAATGGTATGTAGAAGTTTTTGATGCAGAGCCAGTTGATTATGAAAATGGTAAGACTGATGAAGAAGCAACAGCACTTGTAGCGGTAGCGACTATTCTTACTATGGTAGAGAAAAAACAAACCGTTTTTCCAGAAATTACGGAAGGTTACATAAAGTCTGCTTTTGCAAAATTAGATGCAAACGCTAAACCTCAATGGGGTACAATGACACCACAGCACATGGTAGAACATCTCGAGATGAGCTATAGAATTGCTAGTGGAAAGATTCAAGATTTTGAGGTTGCAACACCAGATGAATATCTAGAAAAAGTAGCAGCGACTTTGTGGAATTATGATAAAATGCCACAAAATCACAAAATGCCATTAATGAAAGATGGCGAATTAGAAGACTTAAAGCATGAAGACTTAGAAACAGCAAAACATCAACTGCTAGAAGCTAGAAATGAATATCTAGATTTCTATAAAAAGAATCCAAAAGCAACTACTAAGAATGCTGTTTTTGGAGCGCTGAGTAAATATGAGTGGACTTTATTGGAGAGAAAGCATTTGAGTCATCATTTTGAACAGTTTAATATTTCCGCGCAGGCGGAAATCTTTTAGTACCATCGTAATGAATATTAAATTGTACAATCCATAACAGTGAAAACCTACTATGTTTACATAATGTCTAGTAAAAATAATAGAATACTTTATGTAGGTGCAACTGATGATATCAAAAGAAGAACCTTTGAGCATAAGACTAAGAAATATAAAACATCTTTCTCGTCAAAATACAATGTAGATTGGTTAGTTTATTACGAAGTAGTAAAAGGAACTTGGGAAGAAGCGCATAAAAGAGAAAAACAACTAAAAAAATGGAATCGAGCGTGGAAGATGCGATTGATTCAAGAAGTAAACCAGGACTGGCTTGATTTAAGTCAAGGCTGGAACTTAGACATTTATAAAGATTGAGATAATAATTTAAAGATTTCCGCCTGCGCGGAAAATTATACTATGACAGCACCTTACGTAAAAACAACAACAGAAAATCAAATACAAACCATAGAATTCTTTCATCCAGCGCACAACTCGTTGCCTAGTGATATTCTAGCTCAATTAGCACAAGCCATTACTGATGCTGGAAATGATGACGCTACTAAGGTGATCATCTTAAAATCTGGTGGAGAACGTACTTTTTGTGCAGGAGCTAGTTTTAAAGAATTAATTGCTGTAAACGATGCAAAAACAGGAGAGATATTTTTCTCAGGATTTGCAAATGTGATTAATGCCATGCGCAAGTGTCCTAAATTTATACTAGGTCGTGTACAAGGTAAAACCGTTGGTGGTGGAGTTGGTATAGCTAGTGCAACGGACTATTGCTTTGCGACTAAATTTGCCAGTATTAAATTAAGCGAACTCAACATAGGAATTGGGCCATTTGTAGTAGGTCCAGCGGTAGAGCGCAAACTTGGATTGACAGGAATGAGTCAGATTGCTATCAATGCAAACGAATTCTACACACCGCAATGGGCAAAAGACAACGGTCTTTTTGCTGAGGTTTATGATTCTACAGAAGAAATGGATGCAGGAATAAAAGCATTTGCCGAAAATCTATGTACTTATAATCCAGATGCTATGGCAGAAATGAAAAAGATGTTCTGGACTGGTTGTGAAAACTGGGATCAACTTCTTTTTGAAAGAGCAAAAATTTCAGGTAGATTGGTATTGAGTGAATTTACAAAGGAAACGTTGAAGCGCTTTCGCTAGTCTTGAGCTGTGAGTTATGAGTTAATCCTATTAAAATTACAATGAATATTCAAATTAGAATTATGGAATTTGAAAGTAATTATCATTTCAGTTTTGAAAATCTAAAGGTTTATCAAAAAGCTGTTGATTTTGGCGAGACTATTAATCAACTTGTAGATAAGTTTCCTAAAAAGGAAATGTATCGCTTATCCTCACAATTCTGTCGAGCAGCAGATTCAATAGCTGCTAATATATCAGAAGGTTCAGGAAGCACAGATCCTAATTTTAATAGATACCTTAAAATGGCTTGGGACAGCAGTCATGAATGCGTTACTTGGAATACTAAAGCATTTCTGAGAAAGTATATCTCAAAAGAGGAATTTGAAAATAATCGAGCCGTGCTTACTGAAATAGGTAAAATGATTTCTGGACTAAGAAGTAAATTAAAATCAAAATAATTGAACGCTAGGAGCTAACCGCTCATAGCTCAAAACTCATAGCTCTATGATCTACTCTTTCAAATCCCACATTCCAGTAATTCACGAGTCCAGTTTTGTTCATCCACAAGCGACCGTAATTGGTAATGTGATCATAGGCAAGGATTGTTACGTTGGACCTTCAGCTGTAATACGAGGCGATTGGGGCGAGATAATTCTAGAAGATGGCGTTAATGTACAAGAGAATTGCACTGTACACATGTTTCCTGGGAAAAGTATCACGCTTAAAGAAGGCGCGCACGTAGGTCATGGAGCAATTATTCACGGTGCAAATCTAGGTCGCAATTGTATGATAGGTATGAATAGTGTCATAATGGATGACGCTACTATAGGAGACGAAAGCATAGTAGGAGCGATGGCATTTGTAAAAGCCGAAGCTGTTTTTGAACCACGCAGTCTTATCGTAGGGAATCCAGCCAAAAAAATCAAAGAAGTCTCAGATCAAATGATTGCCTGGAAAACCGCTGGCACAAAATTATATAAGCAATTACCAGCAGATTGTCACGAGACGATGAGAGAAGTAAAGCCGCTGCGTGAAATCCCAGAAAACAGACCGATTCAAGAAGATTTTTATAAGACGCTACAAGAGATAAAAAAGGAGTAGTATCTCGTCTGTTTTTTGTGTTATTTGTAGAGATTACATCATTTGCGTATTGCTTTTTTTGATAAATGAAAATTGTGTAATAAATTAGGTGATTGATAATGAGTAGTTTACTTATTTTTAACCAACTTAAATTTATTTTTATGAAAAAACTATTAGCAGAATTTATTGGAACTTTTTGGCTTGTACTAGGTGGATGTGGAAGTGCAGTACTCGCAGCTGGCATTCCAGATATAGGAATAGGACTCGTAGGTGTTTCTTTAGCTTTTGGACTTACCGTATTAACAGGAGCATATGCATTAGGACATATATCTGGTGGACATTTTAATCCTGCTGTATCCATAGGTTTGTTTATGGGCGGTAGATTTGAAGGCAAAGATCTTCTAGGATATATTGTTTCACAGGTATTAGGTGGCGCTGTAGGTGCTGCGGTACTTTATCTTATTATAAGTAGCTCTGCAGATTTTACAGGACTAGGGTCTAATCCAGGTGCGTTTGCTACTAATTTTTATGATGCAAATGTTTACGGTGTAAACTTTGGATTAGTGGGAGCATTAGTTATCGAGGTTGTTATGACTTTTATGTTTTTAATAGTGATTTTAGGAGCGACACATAAAAATGCTTCACCAGGATTTGGAGGTATGGCAATTGGTCTTGCTTTAACTTTAATTCATTTAATAAGCATACCAGTAACTAACACATCAGTTAATCCAGCTCGTAGTACAGCCGTGGCTATTTTTGCAGGCGCAGACGCTATGGGGCAATTATGGTTATTCTGGGTAGCACCTATTGTAGGAGCAGCTCTAGCAGGAGTCGTCTATAAATTTATGGCTCCTAATAATAATTAATATTTAACAAGTCATAAGTTATTTAAAAACCAGAGTCAATCGCTCTGGTTTTTTTTATACTTGATGATTTACAAAAAAGGTTGTTTATTCTGGTTGACGTAATTCTTCTAATTCTTTTTGAAGCTGTATTCGTTCATTTTTAATCGATCTATTTTTCTATTATCCTGATAATTCCAGACAAAATAAGCGATAGTCATACATGCAGCGTACCATATTGCGATGCATAGTACAGTTCCGAAATATCCAAAATCGCTAAGATCTAACGCCGTAACACTCTTTTTTCTATAAACACCGTCAGCAACACTTGTATAAGTAGGTCTTACAAAGCTGATAAAAAGGCCAAACAATAAAACATTAATCCAGTTGCGTCCTATCCAATTTTTGGAGCGTTCTGCTTTTTCAATTTTATATTGATTTGCTAGCAGCGCTTTTTCCTTATAATGAATTTGCATTCTTTCTTCTTTAACAACGTGAAAATAAGTAATGATTTTTTGATTTTGAGAATTCCGCTTTCGCGAAAGCGGAATTACAACAAAATTTATGCAACTAACAAGCGTTAGTTTTCTTATTTTTATACCATGGCAAAGACTATGGATTTTTTGCTCCCAAAAATGGGAGAATCAATAACAGAAGGAACAATACTTAACTGGCTAGTTCAAGAAGGAGAAGCTTTTGAAGAAGGTGATATTCTTGTTGAAGTAGGTACAGATAAGGTAGATAATGAAGTGCCAGCACCAGCGGCAGGGATAATGTCTAAGCATTTATGCGCTAACGGTGATGTGGTAGAAATAGGTAGCGTGATTGCTCAATTTGAAGAGTCAGATGGGTCTGTAAAGACGGTAGCCACTCCAAAATCTGCTGTGTCTAATACGGTAGTTAAGAGTGAATCTTCTGTGAGTAAGCAGCCTAAACCAGTAAAGACAACTTCAAAAACTACTTCTGTTTCTAACTCTTATGTAAATCAAGATCTTTTTGTGAGTCCGCTTATAGATTCTATGGCTCGTAAGAATCATATGTCTTATGAAGAACTAGCTCGCATACCAGCAACTGGTCATGAAGGTAGGTTGCGCAAGAGTGACGTGGTAAATTATATTAATGAAGGAAGACCTTTTCAATTTGCACAAGCAGTAAATAATGAACCAGATCCTACGGCATATCGTATACCACAATTAAAACTGGATAAAGGAACAGGTACCATTATAAAAATGGATCGCATGCGCTCTATGATTGCAGATCATATGGTTTATTCTAAGCATACCAGTCCGCACGTGACTGCTTATGTGGAGGCAGATCTTACAGATTTAGTGAACTGGCGTAATAAAAATAAAGCACCTTTTCAAGAAAAATATGGCGAGCGATTAACTTTTACACCGCTTTTTGTAGATGCGGTAGCGAGAGCAATTAAGGAATATCCTAATATTAATGCTAGTGTAGACGGCAAAAACATAATCGTTAAAGAAAATATCAATGTAGGAATGGCGACCGCATTACCATCAGGTAATTTAATAGTACCTGTGGTAAAAAATGCAGACCAAAAATCTCTGCAAGAAATCGCTGCAGATGTGAATCGCATGGCAAACCTAGCACGTGAAAATAAATTAGGTGGCGACGATATTAAAGGAGGAACATTTACGATATCAAATGTGGGAACATTTGGATCATTAATGGGAACACCTATTATCAATCAGCCAGAGGTAGCTATTCTAGCCACAGGAATCATTAAAAAACGTGCTGAGGTCATGACCAAAGATGGCGTAGACAGTATTGAGATAAGAAGTATGATGATGTTATCATTATCATTTGACCATAGAGTAGTAGATGGATTTTTAGGAGGTAGCTTTTTAAAGCAAGTAGCTTTGAATCTAGAGGCTGCTCCTGATAAAGATTATTAATGAAATTGATTTTCCGCGCTCGACGCGGAAACTGCTAGTTTTATCTAATGGCCAGTTACGAGCACAAATATTATGTCTATTTACTTTCTAATAAGAAAGATGGTGTTTTGTACCTTGGAATGACAGATGATGTGAAGCATAGAACTGGACAACATAAAGAAGAAAGGTATAAGAAAGCGTTCTCAAAACGATACCAGACTAAAAAACTGGTCTATTTTGAAGAATTTCAATGGGTTCAAGAGGCACAAGCAAGAGAGAAGAAGCTGAAGAAGTGGAAGCGGCAATGGAAAATAGACCTTATTGAAAAGGATAATCCAGAATGGCTAGATCTTGCAGAGGCTTGGTGGGATGATGAGAATTATTAATTAGTATGGAGTAAGTATAATCAGATTCCGCATCAAGTGCGGAAATTCAAGATATTATGAAAATAAGTAAAGAAATTTTAGAATTCGGATATAAAAACCTAACCACTGCCAAAGCAATGGCAGAGCTCTACGAAGAGAACTTTAAAACAGTTTCTAAGTATGTGCATGCCACCAGTCGTGGTCATGAGGTGATTCAGACTGCGCTAGGAATGCAGTTGTTACCACAAGATTATGCTTTTCCATATTACCGTGATGACGCGATGTTACTTTCTATAGGGATGAAACCTTATGACTTAATGTTGCAGTTGCTGGCTAAAAAAGATGACCCATTTTCTGGTGGTCGTACTTATTATTCACATCCGTCTTTGAATGATATCGATAAGCCCAAAATCCCACATCAATCTAGTGCTACAGGAATGCAGGCTATTCCTGCTACTGGTGTGGCGTTAGGATTTCATTATCGCGAGAGTTTAACTGACCAGCAACGAGCAGCTGTGGACGCAAGTTCTGACTCTAGTGTAACTTCAGATTCTGTTGTTGTTTGTTCTCTAGGTGACGCATCAGTAACAGAAGGAGAGATTGCTGAGGCTTTTCAAATGGCGGCTTTGAAACAGTTGCCTATTCTTTATTTAGTACAAGATAACGGTTGGGATATCAGTGCAAACGCTGCTGAAACTCGTGCACAAAATGCTGCCGAATATGCTGCGGGATTCCACGGTATAGAAGCTATTTCTATCGATGGGACTGATTTTCAAGAAAGTTACAACACCTTAAACGAGGTGATTGAAAAAATAAGAACAGAACGTAGACCGTTTCTGGTTCACGCTACAGTGCCGTTATTAAATCACCACACGAGTGGTGTAAGAATGGAATTTTATCGCGATGATTTGGAAGAGGCGAGAAGCCGTGATCCATATCCGCGTATGAGACAGTTACTTCTCGATAATGGATTTAGTGAGCAGGATTTAGATGGTTATGACGCTTTCGCGAAAGCGGAATCTGAAAAATCTCTTGATCAAGCAATGAAAATGCCCGATCCTGAGCCAGCAGATTTATTCACACATGACTTTGCACCAACGCCAATAACGGAAGAAAAAGGAGAGCGCTCTCCATTAGGTGCGGAGAAAGTCGTGATGGTAGATTGTGCTCTATTTGCCATTGAAGAATTGATGAAAAAACATCCAGAATGCTTGTTATATGGGCAAGATGTAGGTGGTAGATTAGGTGGTGTTTTTAGAGAAGCAGCAACGCTAGCGCAAAAATTTGGCGATAATAGAGTTTTCAACACGCCTATTCAAGAAGCATTTATAGTAGGTAGTACCGTAGGAATGAGTGCCGCAGGTTTAAAACCGATTGTAGAAGTGCAATTTGCAGATTATATCTGGCCTGGATTGAACCAGTTATTTACAGAGGTTTCTCGATCTAATTACTTAAGTAATGGTAAATGGCCAGTGTCAATGATATTGAGAGTACCTATAGGTGCTTACGGTTCTGGTGGTCCTTACCATTCTAGTTCTATGGAAAGTGTGGTTTCTAACATAAGAGGTCTTAAAATCGCCTATCCATCAAATGGTGCCGATTTAAAAGGATTGATGAAAGCTGCTTATTATGATCCTAATCCGGTGGTGATTTTTGAACATAAAGGCTTGTACTGGTCTAAAGTAAAAGGAACTAAAGGCGCTACAAGTGTAGAACCTAGTGAGGACTATGTGTTGCCGTTTGGAAAAGCATGGGTGCTTCAAGAAATCTGGAAAAAAGAGGAAGAAGAAACCTTGAGTATTATTACTTACGGAATGGGTGTGCACTGGGCAATGAATGCTACAGAAGAACTTGGTTTACAGGATAGAGTAGAAGTAGTGGATTTAAGAACGCTGCATCCACTAGATTATGAAACGGTTTTTGCGAGTGTGAAGAAATGTGGTAAATGCCTGGTAGTTACTGAAGAACCTAGTGAGAATAGTTTCTCACGTGCCTTACAAGGTCGCATTCAAGAAGAATGTTTCAAATACATCGACGCTCCGGTAATGGTCATAGGATCTGAAAATATGCCAGCGATTCCATTAAATTCTGTTCTTGAGGAAACGATGATTCCTAGTACAGAGAAAGTAAAAACTAAGATTGAGGAAATTCTTAATTATTAATCATGTTGATTAAGTTTCCATTGATGAACATATCTTTTGAAAGCTGGACAGAAGGTTTTGCTGAATACGACACGGTTTTTCTGTCTGATCTAGAAGTTTGCTATTCAAAAAGAGAGCAACTCATTAATCAGAAATATGTAGATGGTAATGGTCATGTTTATGAAATAATTGATCATTACTTCAACGAGTCTAGTTGGAAAAAAATATTTAAAAATACTCTTTGCATTTATAAAGGAGAATTGATTTTGAAAAGAGACGTTGACAACTTAAACTTCGTAGAATTTAAAGAATCTATTAAAGTCAAAATAATGAAGTCTTTTGGCTTTAAACCAAATGATGAAAATTTTATAGAAATATGTAAGAGTATCGATTTCACTCGAAACTATAGTGATATTATTAAAATAGCCTGTGGCGGCAATCCCTAAATTATTAAAATGAAAGTACAAATAGAAAGAAAAAACACAGAATACCTACTTGAAGCAACAGGTGTTTCTGGTAATACGGTTATGATAGACCATAGCGGCATGGAAACCGTTCGAGGAGTAAGTCCTATGGAGTTACTTCTTATGGGTGTAGGTTCTTGTAGTGCGATAGATATTATTGCCATTCTTAAAAAGCAACGCCAAGACATTACGAGTTATAAAGTAGAGGTCACTGGAGAGCGTTATGAGTTAGATGATTCTAAGCCATTTAAATCTATGCATGTGATTGTGTTACTAGAAGGCGATATCAATCCAGATAAAGCTCAAAAAGCAGCAGATTTGAGTTTTGAGAAATACTGCTCAGTTTCAAAGAGTTTTGATAAGTGTGTGGAGATCACATATGAGGTTAAAGTGAATTAATAAATTCATTAAATTTTATCATTTTTAAGTTTGTTAATTCTTTGATTATCACTTGTTGCAAATGGTATATTTGTCATTGATTTTCAATACCATTACATGCGCTATATTTTTCTAATATTATGCTCTGCTTTATTGCTTATATCTTGTAAAGAAGATGTGAAAAATGAGGGTAGAAACTATTCTTTTTACCACTGGAGTACAAATTTTAAACCTACTGATAAAACGGACCAGCTCATTAAACATGGCGGAACTTTTAAAGAATATGTGCGTTTCTTTGATCTTGTTATAGACCAAAATGTAGATAAAGTTTATCCTGTTGCAACAGTTCAGTTTGAAGAAAACACACGTTTTCTCGCTACTGAAATTGTACCTGTTATCTATATACGTAACGAGGTGTTTTTACATAAAGATGGTAATGGGAATAATATTCAAAAACTAGCTTTAAACACGGCCGATAAAATAAAAAGAATCCAGAACAAGCATCTTACTGGTCAAGTTGCAGTAAGAGAAATACAAATAGATTGCGACTGGACAGATAGCACAAGAGATAGTTTTTTCATGTTCTTAAAATCCCTTAAAAATCAAATGCCTGGTTACAGCATCAGTTCTACGTTGAGGTTGCACCAGGTAAAATATAAAGACCGTACTGGTGTGCCGCCAGTAGATAAAGTTGTTTTGATGGCTTATAATGTTGGTAATTTGGGCAGTGTAGAGGAGACTAATTCTATTTTAAGCAACGAGATTACTGCTCAATATTTAGAAGAGTTAGATGAATACCCATTACCGTTTGATGTTGCGCTTCCTCTTTTTGAGTGGGGTGTTTTATACAGAGATGGAAAACTCAAAGGTCTTTTAAGAGATCTTACTCCTGGTTTGTTAGAGTCCGCTTTCGCGAAAGCGGAAAAAGAAAACAGCTATACGGCAACATCAGACTCGTACGTCAATGGCATCTTTATTTATAAAGGAGATCATGTAAGAGTAGAAACTATAACCAAAGATAAACTGGAAGAGCTGGCTGCTATGATTAAGGAAGCTGCGCCGTCTAATAGAGATTATCAAACTATATATTACCATATCAATACTTCATTAACTTCAAAATTCTCTTATGATGACCTTTCGTCTTTTGCTAAGTAAATTATGGTTACTGGTGTTGCCGGTGGTTGCTTTTGGGAATACAGTTAATAATACCAATGGAGCTTTTTGCGGTTGGGATCCTGCATGGGAAGACAATTATTATCCTATTGTAGATCAATTCTCTCTAGTAAGTCCAGATTTTCATGCGTTTTTAAATTGTCCAGACTCACCATTTTGTTCTATCCAAGAAGAGGATCAAAAGTCACAAAACATAGCAGAATGGACAGCGTACTACAAAGGCGTTTTTACAGAAAAAGAGCTTATAGATATAATTTATAAACGACCTGTAGGGTGGTTTCTAGATCAAGAAGGGTTTGAATCTTATAACGATGAGGTAGGCGATAAATTAAATAAACCAGAAAACCTATTTTTCAAGAAATACCTCGCGCTAGCTAAAATATCTCAACATGCTTCTAGTGATAAATCAAATGGTAATGGCTGGTATCAAGGAGAGACTGATTATTATGGTGGTGATGCTGGAAAGATAGATAAAAGAGAATTACTTTCTAAGGCACTAGAGCTGGTCGCTACCGCACCAGATGATTTTATGCGTAATCGTGCCGGTTTTCAAGCGGTAAAACTGTCTCATTATTTACAAGAAAATGAGATAGCTATAAGATATTTTAATACCATACTTAAAAAGTCTTCAACAGGTAATTACATGTATTACCGCGCGATGGAAGAAATGGCTGGCGCAGCTTTTAATATCAATAATCAGGTTCTTGCAGCAGTTTCTTATCTAGAGGTTTATGATCAATTACCAGATAGAAGATATACCGCAGGTGTGAGCCTGAGATTTTTAAATTGGAATCTTTTAGAAAATAGTTACGATTTTAAAAAGCTTAATGAGAATAACGATGTGAAGAGTTTTTTCAAAGCATTTCATGGTCGTGGTAATGTGTTGAGAGAAATGGAGAACATCTCTAGAGAGAATGTGAACTCTCCCTATCTGGATGTACTAGCAGTAAGATGGCTGGACCAGATGCAGTCAGAGGTTTTTGAGCATACTTCTAACTATTATTATGGTGATGATGAAGATTCTGCAGGCTCTAATGCTGCAGCTTTGGGTTTCTTTAGTAAGGATTTGTTGAAAAATAAAAACCTTAAGAATAAAGATTTATGGACGTTGATACTTGCCACTACTCAACTTTATAATCAAGAAAATAATAAAGCACTAGCCACTTTAGAAAATCATAAACCAGCAGTTGGGTTTAAAAAACATTTTAAGAGACTTAAAACAGCTATTTCATTTATGGCCATTAAGTCACTAGATAGACAGGCTATTAAACGCAGTTATGAAACTATAGCTAGCGATGTAGATTTGCATACTCACAAGCCTACAGTTGCAGCATTTTTTAATCATATAAGCGCTTTATATAATGAAGCTGATAATCCTATAGCTAGTATTCTTACTTCTATAAATTATGACTCTTATGCTAATGATACAAAGTACGATTGGGCAGGAGTAGGGACGACGCACGCTTATAGTTGGGAATACGATTCAAAATATCATTATTTAAGAGATGATTATATTAATAATTTTGACCTTTTTATAAGTCGTTCTAACCCTACAGCTTTTGAAAAAACAATTTTAAAAAGAATGAAAGCGGCGCCTAAGGATTATGTTCATGATTTAAGAGGTACTTATTACATGAGAAAGGATTTACTAGAACATGCTGTAATTGAGTTTAAACAAGTAAAAAGCCCTGAGGTGTTTTGGGAAAAAGGTTTGCGTACAGAAATATTCTCAGCATCTATTAAAGAATATATGAATGTTCCATTTATCTCTATGTCTAACGGTTTTCATGAAGATTATAGTGCTGTTTTAGGAGAGAACGCTGTAATAGAAAGGGAAGATCTAGAACGTGAAAATTATAAGGATAATAAGATAAAGCTAGCAGAAACTTTAATTAAATTAAAGCAGCTAGCACAAACACAGCCTAGTAAAACTGCCGATTATTATTACATGATAGGTAATGCCTGGTACAACATGAGTTATAAAGGCTGGTTTATGAATGACAGTTACTATATAGGTAATAATAACCGTAATGAACTGGCAGGATCTAGCTATGGAGATGATGACAGTGACGAGAGTAAAATAGATGATAGTTTTATCATGTATCAAGCAAATGATTATTTCTTAAAAGGACTACGAGCAGAAAGCGGTTCTAGAGAGACTAAGGCTGCTATCTTATTTATGCTAGCCAAAACAAACAGCTGTGAAGACGGTCGCTATGACTATGATACAAATACGTACACCTTTAATATTTGTGGACAGCACAAAGATTATTTTAATCAATTGAATAATGAATATTCCGATACGGAGTATTATCGAGAGGTCTTAAAAGAATGTTCTTGGTTTAAGAATTATGTGAATTAAAATTAAAACCCCATTTCAACTCAATGAAATGGGGTTTTCAATATGTGCTTAATTGTATCTTCTTAATTGTTAGGCATCGGTGGATACTGCGTTAAGATCTCTTTTACGATCTCGTTAGTACGTTCTACCTTTTCTTCTGGTGTAGATTTAAGAGGTGCTTTTCCTACACCTTGCCAGATAAGTTCTTTCTTTTTTGCATCGATTAAATCAATGTATAGAATACCTTCTGTTGTTCTATTAACGCTATTCCTGTTATTACCCCAGAAGCCGCCGCCCCAGCCCCAACCGTAACCAAAGCCCCAGCCCCAGTTATTGTTGTAAACGTCTACACGTTCTTTTGAGTCGGTAAAAATGCTTACCATTATATCAGGGTTTTCAGACTTTACAAAACCTTTAGCTGCCATTTCTGTATCGATAGCTCTGAGAATACGTTTCTTATCCAGCTCAGAGATCTTAGCCTCGTCTATTCCTTTTTTAAAGAAAGCATAGGTCTTGTAGTTATTGAATTCGGTTCCTATAGCATAGTCTTGAGAAACACGTACCGTTTGACAGCTTACTAATAATGTAATTACTGCGAGAAGAGTTAATACTTTTTTCATTGCTTTTGTTTTTTTTGCTTTCGCGAAAGCGGAACCTAAAACCACCTTCTTAAAAACGGATTAATTATTATCGATCAAATCGTCACTTACCATATGTGGTATCGTGACTTGTAAAGCAGGATTTATTTCCATCGCTCTCTTAATAGCAAAAACAGCATTTTCATTACGCGCCCAGTTTCTACGAGCAATACCGTTATTTACATCCCAGAAAAGCATAGATTCTAGCTTATCTTCTGATTCTTTACTACCATCAATTACCATTCCAAAACCACCATTCATAACCTCGCCCCAGCCCACGCCGCCGCCATTGTGTATAGAAACCCAGGTTGCACCTCTAAAACTGTCACCTATAACGTTTTGTATAGCCATGTCTGCAGTAAATCGAGAACCGTCATAGATATTAGAAGTCTCTCTATATGGAGAGTCTGTACCAGAGACATCGTGGTGGTCACGACCTAGAACTATAGGCCCTATCTCACCGGCTTCTATAGCTTTATTAAAGGCACGAGCAATTTCTATTCTACCTATTGCGTCTGCATATAAAATTCTAGCTTGTGACCCTACTACTAGTTTGTTCTCTTGTGCTCCTTTAATCCATTTTATATTATCCTGCATTTGTTGCTGGATACGCTCTGGAGCCTCTTTTGACAATTGCTCTAATACCTGAGTCGCGATTTGATCTGTTTTCTTAAGATCTTCTGGATCATTTGATGCGCAAACCCATCTAAACGGACCAAAACCGTAGTCAAAACACATAGGTCCCATAATATCTTGCACATAAGAAGGATAACGGAACTCAGTGTCTGTTCCTTTTATATCAGCATCTGCGCGGCTAGATTCTAGCAAAAATGCATTACCGTAGTCAAAGAAATACGTTCCTTTTTCTGTGTGTTTATTAATCGCATCTACATGACGTCTCAAAGATTTTTGCACTTCTATTTTAAAGTCGTCTGGTTGATTGCTCATCATCTCGTTAGATTCTTCAAAAGTAAGATCTACTGGATAATATCCGCCAGCCCATGGATTATGTAAACTGGTCTGATCGCTACCTATCGATATGTGAATATCAGCATCGTAAAGCGCTTCCCAAACGTGAACTATATTTCCTTCAAAAGCGATAGAGATTGTCTCCTTATCTTCTTGAGCTTTTTGTACTCGAGAGATTAAATCTGTTGTATTTTTAATAACCACATCTACCCAACCTTGTGAGTGTCTGGTGTGTACAGCTTTAGGATTCATCTCTGCACAAATAGTGATACAGCCAGCTATATTACCAGCTTTAGGTTGTGCACCGCTCATTCCACCTAGACCTGAGGTTACAAATATGTTTCCAGTTGGTTCTTTTTTTATTTTTCTAAAAGCATTGAGAACGGTAATAGTTGTACCGTGAACGATACCTTGTGGTCCTATGTACATAAAAGAACCTGCTGTCATCTGTCCATACTGAGTAACACCTAGAGCGTTAAACTTTTCCCAGTCATCTGGTTGTGAGTAATTAGGAATCATCATCCCGTTAGTAACTACACATCTCGGTGCTTTTTTATGAGAAGGGAATAATCCCATAGGGTGACCAGAATACATAACCAGCGTTTGCTCGTCATTCATCTGGCTTAGGTACTTCATGGTCAGTAAATATTGTGCCCAGTTAGAAAACACAGCACCATTACCACCATAAGTAATTAGTTCATGTGGATGTTGTGCTACGGCATGATCTAGGTTATTCTGTATCATAAGCATGATACCTGCTGCTTGCTGAGAATTTGCTGGATAGTCGGCAATATTTCTAGACTTGATTTTATATTCAGGCATGAAACGATACATATAAATACGACCGTACTTCTCTAACTCTTCTTTAAATTCTGGTAAAAGAATTTCATGATGTTTTGGGTCAAAATAACGCAGTGCGTTGCGCAATGCTAATTTCTCTTCTTCAGCATTGAGTATTTTTTTACGTTTAGGGGCATGATTTACATTAGTATCATAAACGTGTGGTGCTGGTAGTTTTTCAGGAATTCCTGTTTGTATGCTTTCGCGAAAGCGTGCTATAGAAATATCTTCACTCATGAATTCTTAGTTTTGGCTGTTTGTCTTTTTATCGTATCCGTATGGGCAGTGACGGCAACCGCTCTCACAACAATAACCTCTTTTAAGATGGTATTGCTCTGTAAAACAACGGTATCCTTCTGGTGTCAAGTAATAATCGCCTTCTTCTACGGGAATAATCTTCTTCATGCTATAAAAATACAATAGTTGCTAGAGATATAAGAATTGCAACGAGATTGGTTTTAAGTAAGGGTAAATGATTTCTTAGGATTTACGATAGCACAAGCTAATTCAATAACTTTGCGATATGATTCCTTTAAAATCAAAATATCTTAAAAAATATAGCGGCATGACGCTGTGGCCTTTTTTACTAGTAAGTAATAAAAGTAAATTGACGGATGCTGTTTTTATGAATCATGAGAACATTCACGCCGTTCAACAAAAGGAATTATTAGTCGTATTTTTTTATTTATGGTATGGTCTCGATTACCTATTTAATCTCATGCGATATATGAACCATCATAAGGCTTATAGAAACATAGTATTTGAAAGAGAAGCTTATTTAAATGAAAGTAATTTAGATTATTTAAAAGAGAGAAAGTTGTTATCCTTTTTTAAATTCTATGGTAAGAAGTATGCGCATGAATAGACTTTTTAAATCTCAAGATTCCGTTAATGAGAGGTTTAAATCTTATCGAGATCTAGACATAGAGATGGACATGAAGAGAGATGATTTATTACATAAAGAAGTGTCTGGTAATAAATTACGTAAATTAAAATACAATCTTCTACAGGCGCAAGAATTAGGTCAGGATACCATTCTTACTTATGGTGGTGCTTTTTCTAACCACATAGCAGCTACAGCAGCTGCAGGTAAATTGCTAGGGATTAAGGTCATAGGTATTATCCGTGGTGAAGAGTTAGGAGCAGACCTCAATAAAACACTTGCTGGAAATGCTACTTTAAGACAAGCGCATGTAGATGGAATGAAATTTCATTTTGTCACGCGCGAGAAATATAGAGATAAAGAAACAGATTTGTTTCTGGAAGAAATGAAAGTCTTATTCGGTAATTTTTACAACATTCCAGAAGGTGGTACTAATGAGCTTGCTGTAAAAGGAACACAAGAGATTCTTACAGAAAGCGATAAAGAGAATTATGATATCATTTGTGTTGCTGCAGGAACTGGTGGTACAGCTGCTGGAATCATAAACAGTGCTGCGCCGCATCAAAAAGTGATGGTATTCTCTGCCTTAAAGGGAGATTTTATGCGATCTGAAATTGAAAAGTATACCCATGGAAAAGAATTTGAGGTGATTGATGAAATCGCTTTTGGTGGTTATGCAAAGTCAGATGATCGATTGATTGATTATATGAATATCCGCTTTCGCGAAAGCGGAATACCACTAGAACCTATTTATACCGCAAAAATGATGTACGGCATAGAACAAATGGTGGAGAGTAGCGTTATCAATGGGAAAACTCGTATTTTAGCCATTCATACTGGTGGTTTACAATCTATCACTGGATATAACAAAGTGTTAGAAAAAAAACGACGTCTTAAGATAAGCTATGAAAACCAACTATAGACTACTTTGCTCTTTAATGGTAGCAGGAATGCTACTTACCTCATGTGGATCAAAAAAGAGCGTAAGAACAACAAAACCTAAAACGACTACAACATCAAGCACAGCTGATAAAACAACACCAGTAGTTGTTACAGATGATGAAGATAAAGTAACTACTACCACAAGCCCACGTAGTAAAGATAAAGTTGCTAACTACATAGACGATTTTAAGGATATCGCAATGAAGGAAATGAAACTTTATAAAATACCTGCTAGTATTACACTAGCGCAAGGAGTATTAGAAAGTGGCTCTGGAAACGGTAGACTAGCTGTAGAGGCAAATAATCACTTCGGTATCAAATGCCATACGGGCTGGACTGGTGGTCGCATCTATCACGATGATGATGAAGATCAAGAATGTTTCCGTACGTATAACGATGCGAGTTATTCTTATCGCGATCACTCCTTATTTTTAAAAGACCGTAAAAGATATGCAGGTCTTTTTGAACTAGATCAGGACGATTATAAAGGATGGGCTAGAGGTTTAAGAAAAGCAGGATATGCTACAGATAAGAGGTATCCTCAAAAATTAATAAGTCTTATCGAGAGATATGAATTGTATCAATATGATAATATTGCTTTAGGTAAAGCTGTAGATGAGAAGCCTAGAGTTATAGAAGAGGTAAAAGAAAACAATACATCTGGATTTACAAAGCAACATGTAGTTGTTAAAGGAGATACCTTATACAGTGTGTCTAAGAGGTACAATACAACTGTTGATAAGCTTAAAAAACTTAATAAATTAAAAACTAACGTGCTAAGTGTAGGTCAAGCACTTATCGTTAAATAATTATACATTTTTCATGTCATTTATATATCAAAGAAGTAGTGCGCTTTTTCAAGAAGCAAAAAAATATATTCCAGGTGGAGTCAACTCTCCAGTGCGTGCGTTTAATGCGGTAGGTGGAGACCCTGTATTTGTAGAGCGTGCAAAAGGTGCGTATTTACAAACAGAAGATGGACACCAGATTATAGATTACATCGCATCATGGGGACCTATGATTTTGGGTCACGCTTTTGAACCAGTTGTTGAGGCAGTAATTAAAGCTACAGAAAAAGGTACTTCTTATGGAATGCCTACTGCTATTGAGACTGAAATAGCAAAGCTAGCCGTATCTATGGCGCCTAATGTAGACCAAATAAGAATGGTTAACTCTGGTACAGAAGCTTGTATGAGTGCTGTACGACTAGCGCGTGGTTATACAGGACGTGATAAGATTATTAAATTTGCTGGGTGTTATCATGGTCATAGTGATTCTTTCTTAATACAAGCAGGTAGTGGTGCGGTAACTTTCGGTAGCCCTAACAGTCCAGGTGTTACTCAAGGAACTGCAAAAGACACTCTACTTGCAGACTATAATAATTTAGAACAAGTTGCAGATATATTTAAGCAAAATAAAGGTGAAATAGCCTGTGTCATTATTGAGCCTATTGCAGGTAACATGGGTTGTGTATTGCCGAAAGAAGGTTTTCTAGAAGGTATAAGATCTTTATGTGATGAGCATGAAGCATTATTTATTTTTGATGAGGTAATGACTGGTTTCAGACTAGCTCGTGGTGGCGCTCAAGAAATTACTGGTGTAAAAGCAGATATTGTTACTTATGGAAAAGTAATAGGTGGTGGTTTACCAGTAGGTGCATTTGCTGCGAAACAAGAAATTATGAATCATCTAGCACCATTAGGTCCAGTTTATCAGGCAGGTACTTTAAGTGGTAATCCGCTAGCGATGAGTGCTGGTCTTGCGATGTTGACTTATTTAAATAACAACCCTAGTGTTTATGATAATCTAGCTGCAAAGACAGAATATCTGCATAAAGGAATTGATACTGTTCTTTCTGAAAAAGGAATGGATTATAAAATTAACCGTATCGGTTCAATGATGTCTGTTCATTTTACAGATCAAGAAGTGGTGGATTTTGCAAGTGCAGCGACAGGTAATAATGAGTGGTTTAAAAAATATTTCCATGGATTACTAGACCACGGTATTTATTTGCCTCCTAGTGCTTTTGAATCTTACTTCTTAAATGACGCATTGAGTTATGAAGACCTAGACAAGACTATAGAAGCGAGTAGAGAAGTGGTTGCAGGATGGTAATTTTGCTTTCGCGAAAGCAGAATAACAACAAATACTATTCTTAATTTTGAGTACATCTTCCATAAAATTCTACGATAGGTTTTCTAAACTATATCCCATTGTGGATGTATTCTTGCGGCCTCAAAAACGCCGATTATTTGAAGAGATAAATTTACTAGATCATGGTAAGTTGTTAGAAATAGGAGTAGGAAATGGAACTCATTTAGGACTTTATAAAAAGCATGCTCTTATAGGTATAGATACCTCTAAGAGCATGCTTTCTAAGGCTATTGATTATGCAACGCAAGAAATGCAATTGTTGCATATGAGTGGTGAGCAACTAGAATTTGAAGATCATTGCTTTGATTATATTGTTCTATCTCATGTAATTGCTGTGGTAGAGCATCCAGAAAAAATGCTAGAAGAATGCTGTCGTGTTTTAAAAAAAGATGGCTCTTTAATACTACTCAATCATTTTACACCCAATAACTTTTTGGGATATATAGATCGTGCTTTTCAATTGTTTTCTCCTATTTTTCATTTCAAATCTGCTTTTTACTTAAAGGATTTAAAAGCTTTAAAAAAAATAGAGCTCAAGGAACAAATACATTTTAGTAGACTGCGATATTTTAAACTGTTGATCTATAAAAAGCCATGATTAAAAGAAATTTTTTAATCGCTATTACAATGTTTATTGCATTGTTTATCTATACCTTTTATAGAACGGACTACACACTCATAAATCAATTATGGATCTATCTGTTTACACAAGAATCTTTTACGGCGATTAAATCTACAGTTAGAACCGCAATGCCACTGCCAGAATTAATTGTTTATTCTTTACCTGAGGCATTATGGATATTTACTATTACACTCACTTCTAAGAATTTGTTTTTTAAAATTAGAGATCAGAAAATCTTTTTATACTTTCTTCCTTTAGTCTTTTGTGTAGGTATGGAGCTGTTACAATATACTGGGATTACAAACGGACATTTTGATTTTTGGGATATCGGACTTTCTTTACTCTTTTGGTTTTTGGGTCTTTTAACTCCTTTGAACACAAGCAAGTTTGATATTTTAAAAACGTGGAATAAGGAAGTGGTGCTTTGTAGTTTTTCTTATGGAGTCGTTTATCTTGCCCATACTATGTAATTTAAAATTAAAGCATAAAAAAACCGCTCTTGAAAAGAGCGGTTTTTTTATGCTTATAAAATAGTAACTATTTAGGGCTTACTTTACTTTGTAGTAAATTGTATTTAGAATCACCTAAAAGTTGTTTTAATTGTGTTTGATACGCATTCATGATGTCGTTTTTTCTACCTTGAACATCAGTAGCTTCTTTTCCTTCACGAGCAAGGCGATCTAGTCTACTTTCTTTAGTAGTGACTATTTCACTCAGTTGACTGCGTTTATCACTTTCTAAATTAGTAATATCCATAATCTTATCAACTTTAGCATCCATTTTAGAATTAAAATCTTGGACTCTAGCAGTAGTTTTTCTACTTAATTCTTGTTGTGCTGGGCTTATTTCTTGTTGTGCAAACGTCACAGAACTGGCAAGAACAGCCGCAATAAATAATACTTTTTTCATGATGGGTGTTTTCTAGTTTCTAAAAATAAGAATTTATTTGGATAATAAAATAAAAAGCTGGACTCAATTAAGAATCCAGCTTTAGTAAAAAGGGAAAGTAATACGTTGTTAGTTAATTACTTTAAGATTGACTAGTTACGATTTCCTCTTTTTTCATCTTGTCCTTTTCTGTGCTTGCCACCTCTTTTTTTTCCTTTAGATCGCTTTGCCATCATCTTTTCCCATTTAGCATATTGATCAGCATTAAGAATGCTTTTCATTTCACGTTTCATGGCAATCTTTTTTTCAAGAGCAGCTTCAGACTTTGTGAACCTTTGTTCTTCAGTAAGTTTTTCTCTGTCTTCTCTTTTCATTTTATTAGACTTGCGATCTTTCGCTTCTACTAATAATAGTTTTTCAACTTGAGATTGTTGTTTAGAGTCTAGGTCTAAAACTAGAGTCATTTTCTTAGATTGTATAGAAGCAATTTGCTCTGGAGTACGATCTTTTTTTCCGTTGTTAGCTTGTGTAATTCCTACACTTAAAATAGCTAATAAAAACAATATCTTTTTCATGTGTTTATGTTTTAATGTTACAATTCTATGACATGATATTTTCAATAAGGTTTAATGAAAGCACAAAAAAAAGTCATGCACTGGGCATGACTTTATAATTTAAACAATATGTAAACTGTTGATAATGATCAGTTTTGATCAGATTAATCAGTTTTTGTTGATGTCTCAGAACTTGTCGTTTTTGAATCACCTTCACTGTTATAAGCTTTATTTAATTCTGTGATTACGGTTTCAGTAATATCACTAGCTTCATTTCCATAAACTAATCCGCCAGAGTTATTTTTACCGAATACAAAAGAGTAATTGTTCTTTTTTGCATGAGATGCAATAAACTCTTCTACATGAGTATTTAGTTCTTTTAAATCTTTGTCTAGTTGCTCTTGCATACTTTGCTCTTGAGCCTTCATTTGAGACTCTACCATTTGCCATTTTTGACTAAATGCTACTATCTCAGGATTGTTTAGTTGCTGCTGCTGGCTTAGTCTACTAAATTTTGCCTGCATAGGTGCTGCTTCCATTTGGTAAGCCATTCCTAGACTATCTGTCTTCTTTTTAAAATCTTCTTGTTTCTTTATTATTACTGCTTCAAGGTCAATTTTTTCTTGATATTCTTCATAGACTTTTTCACTGTCTACAAATGCTATTTTTTGAGATTCTTGACAAGATGCTGCGCCTATTAAAATAACTGCTAGGGCGATAAATTTTTTCATTTGTGGTTTTTTAAATTTTGCCAAATGTATTCATATTAATTATCTAAAACAACGTCATGGATCATGATCAAGTGTATTTTATTAAAAGCTTCAAAAAACTTATTTAAGAAGTCTTTTTAGAATTAAATATAATTTAAGAGCTTCTGAAAAAAAAATCAAAAAAAAACCTGCTGATTTATTTAAATCAGCAGGTTTTAAATGGAGTAGTGAAGTTTTAAACTACTTCTACAAAAAGTCCGTCTTCAGTTTTAGAAACCTTTGCGACTTTTTTACCTGTAAGTCCTTTAATAGATTTGTCCCATTTCTTACCACTTAAACCAGCTTGATCTTTAAGAGCAGCTAGCTCAATTTTACCAGACTTAGAAAGTAGTTCAAAAACGTGTTTTTCATCTTCGTTAAGCTCTACACTTGTTGTGTTTTCTGGCTTCATTTGAGGGAAGAAAAGTACTTCTTGTATAGAAGGGTTGTTTGTAAGATACATGATCAAACGGTCCATACCTATTCCTAATCCTGAGGTAGGAGGCATTCCATATTCTAGAGCTCTCAAGAAATCTTGATCTATAAACATAGCCTCGTCATCACCACGATCTGCTAGTTTTAATTGTGCTTCAAAACGTTCTCTTTGATCAATAGGGTCATTTAACTCAGAGTATGCATTTGCTATCTCTTTACCACAAACCATTAATTCAAAACGCTCTGTTAATTCAGGATTATCACGATGTTGCTTACATAACGGTGACATTTCTTTAGGATAGTCTGTGATAAAAGTAGGTTGTATGTACTGTCCTTCACATTTTTCTCCAAAAATCTCATCGATAAGCTTTCCTTTACCCATGGTTGCATCTACTTCTATTCCTTCCGCTTTCGCGAAAGCGAACAACTCTTCTTCACTTTTTCCATGGATATCAAACCCAGTAAAATCAATGATAGACTGGCGCATGGTTACTCTAGGGTAAGGCGCTTTCCATTCTATAGTATGCTCACCAAATTGGCTCGTCGTTGCCCCATTTACTTTTACAGCACAGTTTTCTAATAACTTTTCTGTAAAATCCATCATCCAGTTGTAGTCTTTATAGGCTACATAGATTTCCATGGCAGTAAATTCTGGATTGTGTGTACGATCCATTCCTTCATTACGGAAGTTTTTACTGAATTCATAAACACCATCAAAACCACCTACTATAAGTCTCTTTAAATACAGCTCATTTGCGATACGCATATAAAGAGGCATGTCTAGAGAGTTGTGGTGTGTTATAAATGGACGTGCAGACGCTCCACCTGGAATAGGTTGTAAAATAGGAGTCTCTACCTCAAAATATTCGCGGTCGTTAAAGAACGATCGCATAGCATTAAAAAGTTTAGTTCTTTTAATAAAAACCTCTTTAACGTGTGGGTTTACAGCAAGGTCAGCATAGCGCTGTCTGTAACGCATTTCAGGATCATTAAACTCGTCATAAGTCTTTCCTTCAGCATCTGTTTTAGGTAGTGGTAATGGTTTTAAAGATTTACTTAATAAAGTATATTCTTTAATATTAACCGTAATCTCACCTACTTGTGTTTTAAAAAGCTCTCCTTTAATACCTATAAAATCTCCTAGGTCCAGTAACTTTTTAAACACGTCATTATACATAGATTTATCATCACCAGGACATATCTCGTCGCGGTTAAAATATACTTGAATACGACCGTCTGCATCTTGAATCTCACCAAAAGAGGCTTTCCCTTGAATCTTCTTACGCATTAATCGACCAGCGATTACTACCTGTTTACCTTCCTGGAAATCGGCTTTAATCTTTTTAGACGTATTATCTACTGGATAAAGTGCCGCTGGATAAGGATCTATTCCCATCTCGCGCAGCTTGCCGAGTTTCTCACGGCGTACGATTTCTTGTTCAGAAAGTTGCATAATGTTTATTTGAATTAAGCTTGCAAAGATAACTTGGTATAACCGTGTAACAAAATAGAATTCTGTAAGTCTTTTATATAGGCAGCTCTTATTAACACGACTTTTTGATAATTTGCTAGACGTTAATATGTACATGGTTGCTTACCATTAATTAAAAGACTTTAAAGTATGAGTATTTGGCGCGTTATTTTGGCCATCATTTTTCCACCACTAGCTGTTATAGGTAAAGGCTGCGGTTCTATAATTATAGTATTCTTGTTGACACTACTAGGTTGGATTCCTGGAGTAATTGCGGCATTGATTATTTTGAATAATCCTGATAGGTAAATACTATCTCTTACTATAAGGTAAACTGATTACTTACTTTTACCTTTGCAACATGAATAAGAAAGTAAATTTTCAAGATCTAGGACGCAAGGATTATAAAGAAACTTGGGACTACCAGGAGCAACTCTTTAAAGATATTCTCGATACTAAAATCAAGAATAGGAGAGAAGAAGCTGGTCTAGAGACTCAAAATCATTTACTATTTGTAGAGCATGACCATGTGTATACATTAGGTAAAAGTGGCGACTTAGAAAATCTACTAGCAAACGAGGGTTTACTTAAAAATATAGGAGCGACCTTTTATAAAATTAATCGTGGTGGTGATATTACCTATCATGGACCTGGACAGATTACCGGTTACCCTATTCTAGATCTAGATAATTTCTTTACCGACATCCATAAATATCTGCGCTTTTTAGAAGAGGTGTTTATTAAAATTCTAGCCGACTACGGACTTAAAGGAGAACGCAGCGATGGTGAGACAGGTGTATGGCTAGACGTAGGAACTCCATTTGCACGCAAGATTTGTGCACTAGGTGTAAGGGCTAGTCGCTGGGTGACCATGCATGGCTTTGCATTTAATGTAAATACTAATTTGGGTTACTTTGATCACATCATTCCTTGTGGTATAGAAGATAAGGCGGTTACGTCTCTTGCTGCAGAACTTAAAAGGGAGGTTGATATGGAAGAGGTGAAGGCTAAAATTCAACAATACTTTGTAGAGCTTTTTGAAGCAGAGTTAGTTTAAGAGAGTTATTTTTTTGATCATTCCGCTTTCGCGAAAGCGAGAACACATATACATCATACATATTTTTAATCTATCAATTACTTATTACATGTTTAGTAATAAGGTTCTTATGTGTTTATTTTATTCTATTTAGAATCATTCTATATATTTTATCAATAGTACGGATGCTTATTATAAGTAATAACAATTGATAAAAGAATCACTTATGTTTATTTAATCTAAATAAGGGTTTTATCTTTGCGCTCGTAAACAAGTAATTATTTATATCAAGTCTAAATAAACCTAAAATGAGAATTACCAAAATATCTATTTTATCTATCGCAGCTATTACAGCTACATTATTCACATCTTGTGATAGTGATGATGACGTGGCAACTATCGCTGTTGAAACTCCTGCAACTTATTCTTTCCAAAGAAATAGTGCTACAACGGTAAGTTATTCTGGACAGTCTACTAGAATCGCAATGGCCGAAGAAATTAAGTCTGGTTTTAAAAATACAGCACTTACAGAAACACAATTAGATAATATGTTTGCTCATATAGAAGGAGCAAGTGATTTTACTGATGCAGATTTAAACGCATCTGATAAAAGTGTACGTATTAAAGTAGCAGCGAGTGCAGATTTTTTCTTTGCAAACACAACTGTTGCAGCAGCTATCAAAGCAGATTTTGATGGTTTTATCTCTTCTCAAGTAAACGATGTATTTCCAGTATGGAATTCTAATGCTGCAGCTGGTGTTGCAGGACAGATTCAACAAGCTGGTGGTGGTACAGTAAGATATGTAAATGCAAAAGGTCTAGAATATGATCAAGCGTTTGCCAAAGGTCTTCTAGGTGCACTAATGACAGATCAAATTCTTAATAACTACTTAAGTCCAGCTGTTCTTGATGCAGGAGATAATAGAGTTGATAATGATAACGCTGTTCTTGAATCTGGTAAGAACTATACTACTATGGAACATAAGTGGGACGAGGCTTTTGGTTACCTATACGGTGCTGAGGCAGATGCTACTGCACCAGTTCTAGATCAAGATAGCTTTTTAAGTGAATATCTAGACCGTGTAGAAGGTGATAGCGACTTTACAGGTATTGCTGCAACTATATATGACGCTTTTAAATTAGGTCGTGCTGCGATAGTAGAAGGTGATTATGATTTAAGAGATGAGCAAGCAAATATTATTAAAGAAAATATATCAATGATACCAGCAGTAAGAGCTGTGTTTTATCTTCAAAGTGGTAAAGGAAACTTAACAGCAGACCCTGCAAGAGCATTCCATGCACTTTCTGAAGCTTATGGTTTTATATACAGCTTACAGTTTACTAGACAGCCTGGTACTACTCAACCTTACTTCACAAAAACTGAAGTAGATGCTTACCTTACAGAATTAATGACTGGTAACGGTTTTTGGGATGTAGATACAGCAACTCTAGACAGAATCTCTGATGAGATTTCTGCAAGATTTACTTTTACTACTGCACAAGCAGCAGACTAAAAGTCATAATTAGCCAATGAAAAATTTCAAAATTGCCCTCGGGCAGTTTTGAAATTTTTCTGGATTAAAAGATTAACATTAAGTTGGTGTTGTTAATGAGTCATATTCCCGACTACCATCTTAAATTTGCAAACTTTTTAAAATTAAAAAATGAAGTTAAGAAACTTAGTATTAGTGCTTTTTGCAGCGATCGCTATAGGATCATGTAGTGAGTCTGAAGATGATGGAGTAACAACTACAGACAGCTTTGATAGAAAAGCTTTGCTAGAAAATGCAGCCGATAATATTATTATCCCAGCATTACAAGATTTAAGTGACGACTTGAATTCGCTTAAAACTTCTAAAGATCTTTTTATCGCAACGCCTAACCAGGCTAACCTAGATGAGCTAAGAGAAAAGTGGCTAGATGCTTACATGACATGGCAATATGTGGAGATGTTTAACATAGGTAGGGCAGAAGAGATTTTATATTCTTTCCAGATGAATGTTTATCCTACAAATGTGACTGATATCCAAAATAACATTGCAAGTGCATCTTATGATTTAACAAGCCCTAATAATAATGACGCAGTAGGTTTTCCTGCTGTAGATTACTTATTATATGGTACGGCAAATAACGATGTTGATATACTTAACTACTATTCTACCGATTTTTCTGCGGCTTCACACCAGCAATATCTAAGTGATGTCATAGATCAAATGGATGCATTAACCACTACGGTTTTAAGCGACTGGACAGGTTCTTATAGAGATACATTTGTTAATAGCACAGGTAATACAGTGACTAGTTCAGTAAACTTATTGATAAATGATTTTATCTTTTATTATGAAAAAGGACTGAGAGCTAATAAAGTAGGTATACCTGCAGGAGTATTTTCTACTACACCTCTAGCAGATAGAGTAGAAGGTCTTTATAGTAAAGAATTTTCTAAAGAGCTTGCTCTAGAAGGTTTACAAGCCGTAGATGATTTCTTTAATGGTAGAGCTTATAACGGAACTACAACAGGGCTTAGTTATGCAAGTTATGTGACAGAATTAAGAACTAATAATGGTACTTCAGATCTTACCACTGCTATAAATAACCAACTAGCAGCAGCAAGAGCACAAATGAATGTACTGGATGATAATTTTGCAAATCAAGTAAATACAGATAACACATTAATGACTAGAACTTATGACGAGTTGCAAGTTGCTACTGTTTTATTTAAAATAGATATGTTACAAACACTAAATATAAGTGTTGACTTTGTAGATGCAGACGGTGACTAATCGATAACTAATATTTAAAAAAGGTTGCCCATCTTTGTGGCAACCTTTTTTTTGGAATGAAATCAAAAATTCATACATATTTAAATAGGACAACATCTGCGGCGCCACTGGCGGTTTTCCGTATTGGTTTTGGGGTCATGATGTTATATAGTATTATAAGATTTGCAGCTCATGGCTGGATCAATACTTTATATATAGAACCACAATTTCATTTTAGTTATTATGGGTTCAGTTGGGTGCAGCCTCTAGGTAATGCGACCTATTTGATTTTTGCACTTTGTGGACTGGCAGCATTATTTGTAGCCTTAGGTTATAAATACCGTATATCTATGCTAGTGTTTTTTCTTAGTTTTACCTACATCGAGTTGATGGATAAAACTACCTATCTCAACCATTATTACTTTATAAGTGCATTAAGTTTTTTACTCTTTTTTTTACCAGCAGCACGTTATTTTTCCATAGATACTTTAGGCAATACTGTTGCAAAAGATGGGAAAAAACAAACTCCTCAAATACCTCAATGGACTATAGATAGTATAAAATTACTTCTAGGAGTAGTTTATTTCTATGCAGGTCTGGCCAAATTGAATAGCGACTGGCTCATAAAAGCTATGCCTTTAAAAATATGGTTGCCTTCAAAATATGACATACCACTATTAGGAGACCTCATGCAACTAGAATGGGTGCACTATGCCTTCAGCTGGTCGGGAATGTTGTACGATTTATTTATACCATTTTTACTTTTATATAAAAGAACAAGAATTGTCGCATTTGCAGCCGTGGTGATTTTTCATGTGTTGACGCGTGTTTTATTTCCTATCGGTATGTTCCCATTTGTCATGATAGTAAGCGCACTTATCTTTTTTGATTCTGGACTGCATGAAAGAATCATTAGTTATATAAGAAGACTGTTGTTACCATTAAAGAGGTTTTTTATTCCGCTTTCGCGAAAGCGAATACCCAAAAAAGCAATGGAACTTAAATACAAGCGATTCATTTTACCAGTTTTAGGAGTTTTCTTTGCTTTACAATTACTATTGCCCTGGCGTTATCTAGCCTATCCAGGAGAGTTATTCTGGACAGAAGAAGGATACAGATTTTCATGGCGCGTCATGCTTATGGAAAAAATGGGAAGCGCTCAGTTTAAAATAGTTGATGAAGATGGGAAGTCATTTTATGTACAAAACAGCGACTTCTTAACTCCATTTCAAGAAAAGCAAATGAGTTATCAGCCAGACTTTATTTTACAGTACGCTCACTTTTTAGGAGATCATTTTACAAAACAAGGTCATAAGAACGTGGCAGTTTATGTGGATAGTTATGTAGCTCTTAATGGAAGATTAAGCCAGCCGTACGTAGATAAAGCGGTAAATTTGTACGCGATTAAAGAATCATTCCAGCATAAAAGCTGGATTTTACCATTCAACGATGAGATTAAAGGATTATAGTTTTATAATAATAGCTCTATTAGTGAGCTGCAGTGCGATAGCACAATTTCAAATATCTGGAAAAGTAACCGATGCTGTAACTGGTGTTGCTATTAATGATGTGGATATTTATGATAAAGATGCTGGTGTACTCGCGACTACAGACGCAAGTGGTAATTACCGTTTTGAGACTCAAAAAACAGCTCTTACTCTAGTTTTCTTTACTTATGAATATGACGTGCTGGAAACCACTCTTTCTATATCTAGCGATGCTGTTCATAATTTTAAATTAAAGGAACTATCTGAACAATTAACGGCTATAGAAATAACGGCTAGAAAGGAAAAAATATTCCAGATAGAACGTTTAAAAGATGTAGAAGGAACGGCGATTTATGCCGGTAAAAAGACAGAAGTTGTCCTTATAACAAACTCTACGGCAAACCTAGCCACTAACAATGCGAGACAAATTTACAATCAAGTAGCTGGGCTTAATATTTATCAAAATGACGATGCAGGTTTACAGCTCAATATAGGTGGTCGTGGACTGGACCCTAATAGAACAGCGAATTTTAACACACGTCAGAATGGTTATGACATCAGTGCAGATGTTTTAGGTTATCCAGAAAGTTATTATGCACCACCTACAGAGGCTTTAGGTAGCATACAGATTATACGTGGAGCGGCTTCTTTACAATATGGAACACAATTCGGTGGGTTAGTAAACTTTGTTATTAAAAAGCCTAATGCTACTCAGCCTATTGAGTTTATAACTCGCAACACGGTAGGAAGTAACGGTCTGTATACTAATTTCTCTAGTCTTAGCGGTACAGCTGGTAAGTGGAGTTATTATACCTTTTTTAATTATAAGCGTGGTGATGGTTTTAGACCTAATTCTGGTTTTGAATCAAAGAATGCTTATGCTCATGTAGGTTATCAATTTAATAAGAAAACTAAAGTAACTGCCGAGGTTACTTACCTGAATTACCTAGCGCAACAGGCTGGTGGTTTAAATGATAATCAGTTTCAAGAAGATCCTTTTCAAAGTAATAGAGAGCGCAACTGGTTTGAAGTAGACTGGTTGCTTTATAACGTTACTTTTTCTCATGATTTTTCTGAGGATACTAAATTTACTTTTAGTGCCTTTGGACTCGATGCACAAAGAAATGCTTTAGGTTTTAGAACCAATAGAGTAGACCAAGTAGATCCAGGAACAGAGCGTGATTTAATAAAAGGAGAGTTCAACAACTTTGGTGCAGAGGCTCGTTTCTTAAGTAATTATGAGCTAGCTGGAAAAAAATCAATTTTCTTGATAGGTTCTAAATTCTATAAGGCAGATAATACGAGCCAGCAAGGTCCTGGAAGTGACGGTAGTGATGCCAACTTTGATTTTCAAACAGAAGAATTTCCTAATTATCCTAATCAAAATGAATTTGTGTATCCTAATTTAAATGTTTCTCTTTTTGGTGAGAATATCATTTACCTGAATGATAAACTATCTATTACTCCTGGTTTTAGACTGGAATATATAAAAACAGAAAGTGATGGTTTCTCTAGAGAAATAAGAACAGATGCTGCTGGAAATGTCATTTTTAATGAACGTGTTGATGAGAATCGTGTCAATGATAGAACATTTGTATTACTGGGTTTAGGGTCTAGTTATAAAGCAAATAAATCTTTAGAGTTTTATGGAAACATATCTCAAAACTACCGATCTGTTACTTATACAGATATAAGCACGGCAAATCCAGCTTTTGAGATCAATCCAGATATTGATGATGAAAAAGGCTTTACAGCAGATGTAGGTGCTCGTGGTAATTATAAAGATTTTGTATCCTATGACGCGAGTGTATTTGCACTAGTATATCAAGACCGCATAGGTTTTAGACAGATCGTGTCTGACGGTCGTGTAAAAAGTGAGAGAGGTAATGTAGGTGACGCTTTTATTTATGGACTAGAGAGTCTGGTAGATTTTAATTTGAATAAATTACTTATTAATGATACAGACTATGTGTTTAATCTGTTTTTTAATACATCTGTTTTAAGTTCTGAATACACCAGTTCTGAAGAGAATGGGGTAGAAGGTAATAAGGTAGAATTTATACCAGAATTTAATTTTAAGACAGGTTTGAAATTTGGGTATAAGAACTTTCTTGCCAGCCTTCAATACTCTTATCTATCAGAGCAATTTACAGATGCTACAAATGCTGTAGACGGTAATTTAAGTGGTGTAATAGGTTCTATACCATCTTATGATATCATGGATTTTTCTACCTCTTATAAGTTTAATAAGCGATTTAAGTTAGAAGCAGGAATCAATAATGTGCTCGATAACGCTTACTTCACAAGAAGAGCAACTGGTTATCCAGGACCAGGAATCATACCGTCGCCTAACCGTAATTATTACATGACGCTAGAGATAAAAATCTAGGTATCTAAAAGTTAAGATCTAAATAGCTAGAACCTGTCTGATTTAAGATTTAGGAAAAGTTTGTAGAGTAGAGAAGAATAAGCTAAAACCTCAAAACAACTTTTACTTTTTACTACCTTTAGCTATTCATTAAAAATACAGACATGGGAAAATTTGAAATATATAAAAATAAGTCAGGAGAGTTCCGTTTTAGACTTAAAGCATCTAACGGTCAGACTATTCTTGCTAGTGAAGGTTATACGACCAAAGCTGCTAGAGATAATGGTATAGAATCGGTACGTAAGAATTCTCAAGATGAAAAACGCTTTGTAAATGGAGTTAGCAAATCAGATCAGCCTTATTTTAACCTTACTGCAACTAACGGTCAGGTAATAGGTAAAAGCGAGATGTATAACTCTGAAGCCGCTAGAGATAACGGAATCGAGAGCGTTATGAAAAATGCGCCTGAAGCAAAGGTGGTAGAGTCTTAGAACTATTCTAGGTTAAAAAAAATCCCTTTTCAATTTTAATTGAAAAGGGATTTTTTTTGATTATTTAATTTAACATCCTCTAGTCCATGAAATGATATCAGATTTTAAGAATATCCATTTGTTGTCGGTTTTTTCAAATTCTAAGAGGTGGAGTTGAGTAGTTGAAACCGTGTTTTTGACTAGTACATAAATTATAGCTTTAGTTCCAGTCGAGGAAAGCAAGGGGAAAGAAAGAGATGCATGATTTTCATTTGTTTTACGTTTTATAAAATCAGATTTTACATAACGTTTAATTTTTTCACCATTGGTTTTTTCGAGTTTTTCTGCTGTAGAATTATAATTAACTTTAATACCACCTACATTAACTAGTAATGTGTCACTCAACACGATATCAAATAGATAAACATTTTCAGTTAAAGAATCATTCTTATTCTTCTCTAAACGAACCTTTACTTCATCAAATTTTTTAGAAAAAGAAACATCTAATTTTTCAAGTAAAGAATTGTTTTCAAATTTCTTATAAATTCGCAAATTTTCTTTTTCAAATCTATCTATCGTTATCGAAATAAGTGATCTATAATCTTCTTCTGTTTGTGAAAAAGATTGCAGCGACGTGAACAGAGTAAGAAATAAACTAAAAATAGCGATCAAGTTTCTATTTTTCATTGCTTAGTTTTAATGATTAATTATCATTCACCTTTCCTAACTTTTACTTCAAATAAAGTTGGGCTCAAACCATCTTTAATGTAATAAAGTCCGTCTTCTCTTAATTCCATATCAGGGAATACGTTGTATGGACTGCCATCATGCTCGGCAAACAGTTCTAGTGTTAATCCTGCATTTATCAAGGATTGAATAACTTCACTTAAAGAATGATTCCAGCCGTATTCTTTAGAGATCATCTCAGATTTTTGGTCGGCATATGTGCCTGGATATTCTTCGTAGATAGCTTCATTTTGTGCATAATGATATTTTAAAGAAGGCTCTTCTTCTGTATAGTCTACCATCCATAATATAGGATGAAATTCCACTAAGTAAAAAACGCCTCCAGGTTTTAAACGTTCTGCAATCATTTGTGCCCATGGTTTTAAATCGGGCAACCAGCCTATAGTTCCATAACTAGCAAATACTATGTCAAATTGCTCTTTTACATATTGCGAGGTTTCTAATACATTACAACACACAAATTTAGCTGGCAGTTCTAGTTCGGCGCTCAGTTTTTTAGCCCTATCGACTGCCTTGTCAGATAGGTCCACAGCGGTTACTTGTGCACCTTTGTTGACCCAGCTTAAAGAGTCCTGGCCAAAATGACATTGCAGATGCAGTAAACTCTTGCCGGTTACATCTCCTAGAGCGTTTAATTCATAAGAGTTTAATGAGTTTCTCGCTTTCGCGAAAGCGTACTTATCATAAAAATCACTCTCATAATGAATCTCTGTCTTTTTATTCCAGGTTTCTTTATTGGTCTCAAATGCTTTCTGTAAATCCATGATAGCAATTTAGGAAAGTTTAAACAGTTAAAAAACAGCTACCGAGGTTGTTTTGTTTTACCTTTGAGCTGATAAGTTAAACAAATGAAACACATAGACCAACAAGAACTTAAAAGTTACGAGCGCATTTATAGAGGTAATCTTGTAAATAGTATTACTGGTTTTAAAAGCGCCAACTTGCTTGCGACGCGATCAAAAGATGGTGTGAATAATGTGGCTATTTTTAGCAGTGTAACACATCTAGGTAGCGATCCAGCCTTATTTAGTTTTGTCCAAAGACCGCTAGGTCATGGTGTGGGACATACCTATTATAATCTTAAAGAGACTGGTGAAATCACGCTTAATCATGTGAGTAGAACTCTTGTAGAACGTGCACATCAATCTAGTGCTAAGTATGATGCAAGTATTTCAGAATTTGAAGAATTAAACATAGAGCTGTCAGAAAGAGATGGTTTTAACGCTCCATTTGTAAAAGAATCTCCAGTTCAAATTGCTGCCGAGTATGTGAATGAATACCCTCTAGAAGAGAATAATTGCATTCTAGTAATTTGTAAAATCACAGATATCTTTTTTAAAGAAGAGATCCAGTCACAAGATGGATGGTTAGATCTAGGAAAAGCTGGTACAGTTACTATTAATGGATTAGATGGTTATGCCACAGCACAAGTAGATAAGAGACTTTCATACGCTCAGGTAGGTAAAAAATTAACGGAATTATAGTCCATGCGCAATCAACACAATTTACCTACTAAAACCTGTCCTGTCTGTAATCGTGATTTTACATGGCGCAAAAAATGGGAGAAGAATTGGGAGACAGTAAAATATTGCAGTAAAAAATGTAGCTCTAATAAGTGATTTGTTAATATGTCGATGATGTAAAAAATACATTGAGATAGAATTTAACTAAGCCGCCCTGCGAAGGCTTGACAGATAAGAAAGATTTGAATTCAAAATATTTCTTTTGAGTTTAAATTTAAGTTTAGATTTTAATTTATACCGTATGAATAATTTAGTTTGGTTTAGAAACGACTTAAGAGTACAAGATAATCAAAGTTTAAAAGCTGCTTGTGAGAATGATGGTGCCGTAATAGGCGTTTATTTCTTTGATCCTAATTTTTACGAGAACAGTAAATATGATCTAGATATAGAATTGCCATTTGGTAAGACAGGTAAGTATAGAGCGCAATTTATAAGAGAAGCCGTAGAAGATTTAAGAGTCAATTTAGATAAATACAATATTCCATTATTAGTTTTTCATGCTTCGCCTGCTCAGGTTATTCCAGATTTAATCGATAAACTCGATATTAAAAACATCTATTTACAAAAGGAATGGACTCGAGATGAATTGCAACAAGAAGAAGACCTAGGTAAAGCCATAGAAAAAGCAGGACTTAAAAATCAGGTAAAAGGACATCGTGTTTACGATCAATTTTTATTTCATCCAGAAGATGTACCTTTTGAGAGTTGGAATCAAATACCGCGTGTTTTTACTGAATTCCGCAAGAAGTGTGAGAAGCAATCTACGGTTAGAGAATTAGTCGGTATAGACGGTTATACTCAAGTAAAACCACAAATTGAAGAAACTCAAATACCTACTTTAAAAGACTTAGGACTAGAAGATTTTAAAAAAGACACTCGCAGTGCTTTTCCATGGCAAGGTGGCGAGACTGCTGCCTGGGAACGACTCGACCATTATTTCTGGCAAACTAAAAAACTTCAATACTATAAAAAGACTAGAAATGGACTTCTAGGTATAGATTACAGCAGCAAATTCAGTGCGTGGCTAGCGATAGGTTGTATATCTGCACGACAGATTTATCACGACGTACAACGATTTGAAAAAGAGATCAAAAAGAATCAAGATACCTACTGGTTAATCTTTGAATTGATATGGAGAGATTTTTTCAAGTTTGTATCCCTTAAACATGAAAGTCAGATTTTCATGTTAGGTGGTATTTTACAGAAGGAATATGAATGGAAATCTAGTTTACGAGAGCTGGATAAATGGATCAATGGTACTACACATGAGGCTTTTGTAAATGCAAATATGAAAGAGCTGTCCACAACAGGATGGATGAGTAATCGCGGTAGGCAAAATGTTGCCAGCTACTGGTCCATGCACAGAGAACAAGATTGGAGAATAGGAGCAGCCTACTTTGAGCACATTCTCATCGATTATGACGTGCATTCTAATTATGGCAACTGGATGTATAATAGCGGTGTAGGAAATGACCCTAGAAATAGAACATTTAATATCCAGTTGCAAGCCAGCCGTTATGATAGTGATGGAAAATTTCAACGACTGTGGTTGCAAGAAGGGTTATTTTAAAATTGAAAATTAGCAAGGGAATCTCATAAATTTTTGACTTTAAAAACAGATTAGTTAATAGACTTTTAATTTGACTATTTTTTTAATTCAGGTTTTGATTTAAGTTTAAAAACTTGGTATATACTAATGTAGTTCCATTTTGTGATGGCTTGACAATAAACTTAATAGATAAACTACCATGAAAACACTACGATTAATATTAGGAGATCAATTGAATCACCAGCACTCTTGGTTTCAAGAAGATCAAGAACACGTGATTTATTTCATGGCAGAGATGCGTCAGGAAACAGATTATGTAACGCACCATATTCAGAAAGTGGTTGCCTTTTTTATGGCGATGCGTGATTTTAATGAGTGGATTAATGATCGTGGTTGGCAAAGTGTTTATTATCAATTAGATCATAAAGACAATACTCAGGATTTAATAGAAAATCTAAATAAGCTTATTAAAGAACATAAGATTGAAAAATTTGAATACCTCGCACCAGATGAGTGGCGACTGGACCAGCAATTACGTGATTTTTGTAAATCCTTAGAAATAGAATGGCAGGGTTATGACAGCGAGCATTTTTTAACTAAAAGAAAAGATGTAGAAAAATTCTTTGAAGGGAAAAAGCGCTGGACTATGGAGTATTTCTATCGCGATATGCGCAAGAAATACGACATCATGATAGAAGGCGATAAAGAACCAGAAGGTGGTAAATGGAATTATGACCAGAGCAATCGTAAAAAATGGGACGAGAAAACTGCCATACCACATGAAAGAGGCTTTAGAAAAGAAGTAACTGAAATAACAGATTTACTGAAAAGAGAAGGTGTTAAAACTATAGGTCGCATCGATGCTAATAATTTCAATTGGCCTACAACTAGACAAGATGGGCTGGACGTTTTAAATTATTTTTGTGAGTATTTATTAGTTCATTTTGGAGATTTTCAAGATGCGATGCATACCGATCAAGATTACTTATTCCATTCTAGGTTGAGCTTTGCGATGAATTGTAAATTACTTTCTCCGCTAGAGGTAATTAAGACTGTTTTATCTCGCTTTCGCGAAAGCGGAACACCACAAATAGACATCTCACAAGTAGAAGGTTTTATCAGGCAAATTCTAGGCTGGCGAGAATACATGCGCGGTATGTACTGGAGTTACATGCCTGGATATCAAACTAAGAATAAATTAGAGAATAGAAATAAACTCCCAGAATTTTATTGGACAGGAGAGACTAAAATGAATTGTTTAAAACACTCTATTAATAATTCATTAGATAATGCCTATGCCCACCACATACAGCGATTAATGGTAACTGGTAATTATGCCTTGCTCACCATGACTGATCCTAGTTATGTGGATGAGTGGTATCTAGGAATCTACATTGACGCCATAGAATGGGTAGAGATTACTAACACGAGAGGTATGTCACAATGGGCAGACGGTGGACTGGTTGCCACTAAACCTTATGTAAGTAGCGGTAGTTATATCAATAAAATGAGTAACTATTGTAAAGGTTGTGCTTATAAGGTTTCTAAAAAGAAGGGCGAAGAAGATGCTTGTCCTTTTAATTCTCTTTATTGGAATTTTCTTGAAGAGAAAAAAGAACATTTTAAAGGCAATCAACGTATGAATATGATGATGGCTTTACTTAAAAAAATGGATCCAGAGTTGTTGGAGAAACACCAGTCACGTGCTAAAGATGTGATTGCTCATCCAGAGAGGTATTAAGGTGTATTATTATGCTTTTTATATAAAAACGATGTTTATAGGTGTATAAGTGTCGTTATTTTATGAATAACTTACGATAATCTGTTAAACTATGGTGAATTGCTATTTTGTTAACAAAGGTAAGCTCAGACTATTCCTACATTTGTATCGAACCAATAAAAAAGAAATATTATGAGAAGTATACTTTGGCTAGTAGCAGTAATTTGTGTAATCATTTGGGTACTAGGTCTAGTAGGCATAGGCGGCGGAATGGGAGAGAGTGGATTAATTCACATTTTACTTGTAATTGCTGTAATCGTCGTACTAATAAATATTATTTCAGGTAGAAAGCCTCTATAATAACAACTTAAATTAACCTAACTAAACTAAATTATTATGATCAAGAAATTTGTAGTTATCGCAATAGCAGCAATGTTCACTTTAGGAACGGTAAGCTGTAGAGAAGAAAAAACACTAGGGGACAAGGTAGAAGATGTCGCTGATGATATAGAAGATGCAGTAGATTAATTTTCTACCGCTATAAATTTAAAAACCGCTCTGTAAAGAGCGGTTTTTTTATGCAATAAATCTATTCACTATTTTAAACTAGATAAATATGGCTGTTATCTATCTAGTATCTAGTTAAAATTACTCTACTTCAAAAGTAAAAGCAACCTCAACGTCTGACTCACCACCTGCACCAGATAAAGTGTTGTCATTAGGTTTTGTAGGCTCGTGACGTAATACTACATTAAGTACACCAGTACCTATAGCTCCAGTTTGGAATGTAGTCTGTACACCTAATGGGTTACCGTTAGAATCTACATCTATTTTTGCAATACTAACATCGCTAAGAGTAGAGATATAAAAAACCTCGTGCTCATCTGCTTCTTCAATAACCTCTTCAGTAATATTTTCTGAAGGCGCTATAGATTCATTAAGAAAACGCACCGTACCATCATAAGTAGCATTTGCATTTACAGCACCAGTAATAGTAATTACAGGAGCGTTAGGTCCATCACCATCACTATCTACTGATTTAAATAAAGCAACGTTAGTAGCATCTGCTTGGTTAGTAAGTTCTAGTTCTACAGTTGTGATAAGCTCTTCTTCATTGATAATTGTTACATCATCATCGTCAGAACATGATGCGATAGAAAGTAACGCTACTGCGGCTAGAATTTGGATTGAATTTTTCATTGTTTTCATTGTTTTTAATTTAAAAGTTATAAAGGATTTGTAATTGAATATCTCTACCCACATCGTCTGCATAAAAACGCTGTCGGTTTAAATAATTTCTGTATTTTGTATTGAATAGGTTGTTTACGGTTAGATTTATTTTGGTATTCGCTTTCGCGAAAGCGTAACTTAAACCAGCATTCCATAAATTATAAGAATCTGGTGTGCTAGAAATATCTACGGTAGAGGTGATTAATTCCCCTTGATCATTAGGAATACTCACTTCGTAATTGTTATCAGGAAAACGATTTTGTTGAAACACCAACTGGTTAGAAAGCTTAAAATCTAGGTTTTTTACTAACGCATCGTGCCATGTCAATTGATTTTGCCATTGTGCAGGCGGCATGTCTATAAGTGGCACATCGCTATTAGAGTCTGTACCATGTATGTAAGAGAAGTTAGTATTGAAACTAATTAATTTTACCGCATTATAAACAAGTTCGTTAGAAGTTGTATTCATTTCTGTAGACCTTTTTTTAATCCAGAAATCATAGGTCGCACTAGCATCTATACCATAAAGTCTTGCGTCTATCTGTTCATATTGATACACAGGGAATGCGCCACGTGTGGTAGTTTCTAGCCCTGTAGGTACGAGTTGTACATAGTCATTTATTAGGTTGATGTATGGATTAATTTCAAAGTCTAGTTTACCTACATTACCGTGAAGAGTGGTATTGATTTTAAAGGATTGTTCTTTCTTTAAATCCAGTCTACCTAATTCTATGGTTGCAAGGGCATGATGCAATCCATCGCTGAATAATTCACTAGGGTTAGGAGCACGGTTTGCGGTACTCAAATTAATAGCAAGATCATAATGATCATCAAATAAATACTTTGCACCTGCTGTAAATGCAAATAGGTTATAATCAAATTGAGGGTTAGTAAGGATTTGATTTCCTTGTTCATTTACTTCAAATTCAGGAAATTGTTGATCGTAGCCTAAGTCTTCCCAACGGCTTTGCAGGTAAAACTTATCGGCATCTATTTTATAATAATCGTAACGTAATCCAGCATCTAGAATCCAATTTTCTGAAGGTAAATGAGTAACGCTAGCAAATGCTCCTGCTTTATTTGCATTGTAATCTGGGATTAATCTTCTTACTCCTGTAGAAGAATCAGGACTATTTACTTGATTCATGTAATTTATGCCTACCTCATAGGTGGTCTTTTCAAATCGATCAATTAATCCATAAAGACTTACATTTTGAGTCTGTAGATCTATATCTAAAGATGCACGACCTGCGTTATCACCACGTCTTATATCAAATTCCTTACGATTGTTAAATTGAAACGAATAGTCTAAACTCAATTTACCTAAACCAGTAAACCTTTTATAAGCATTAAGTTGAATACCGTGATGAGCAACCTCTTGTTTAGGTACATCTATATCATGGGTGAAATCATTAATAACTGTAGGCTCTCCAGAGTTAATGCTACGTACTAGATCACTTGCATTACCTATATGAGAGGCTCTTAATATTCCTATTTCTGTGTTGTAAAAAGAGTATTTTAAACTAGCACCGTATTCAAATTTTTTAAAACCTAAAGCTAGATTTGCTGCTGCTGTCTCACTACCAGTATTACTAAGTACGTAATTAGGCGCGTCATAATCACCAAGTTTTTTATAAGTTAGGGTTGCTTGCTGGTACCATCCAGACTGTCTATAATTATTAACTGTAGTGGTTGCAGTACCGCCGCGACCATTAGTCTGACCTTGTAAAATTACATGACCATTCAAAGTATCTTTTGATATAATGCGGCTAGGCTCTATAAGAATAGTACCGCCTATGGCATCACCACCATATCGCAAGGCACTAGCTCCTTTTATCACTTGAATACTACTGGCGGTATTCACGTCTATATTAGGTGCGTGCTCGATGCCCCATTCTTGATCTTGCTGTCGCAAGCCATCGTTAACAATAGCAACACGACTACCATAAAGTCCATGAACTATAGGTTTTACAACGCTGTTACCAGTTTTTAAAGAGCTGACACCTGCAACAGTAGAAAGTGCATCGCCTAGGGTAGCACCACTATAGGTTTGTATCGTTTCCTTATTTATTCTGGTGCTAGATTGTGTACTAGCATGATTATCATGCACGTCTGCAATTACTTTTACTTGTTCCAGATCATTTACATGATGTTCTAGAGCAATGTTTAAAGTTTTGTTTGCAACTATTTCAATAGATACTTTCTTAATCTCACAATCAAAGTGAGATACGCTTAATTCATAAATACCTGGACATAAGTCTGGTATGAGGTAAGATCCATCACCTGTAGATGTATAGGTTTTTTGTAGTTGGACTACATAAATTTGTGCAAGTTCTAAAGGTTGTGAATCGTGAAAATCTACTATTTTTCCTTTGAGCACAAGATCACAATCTTGCGCATTTGTGTAACAAAAGCTTATAAATAAAGCCATTGCCACGAGTTGTTTCGTAAACATTAGGGGTATTTAAATTACTATTTTATGTAAGGACTTAGGTCCTTTTAAGATATTTAAATAGTAAAAGGCGGTGGCCTAGTGGTGTGGATGGTAGGCTGAGAGTCGGTTTTTGTAAACGCGATAGCTACAACTATCCTATCTGTAAAAGGAGTAATTTCTAAAACCTGAAAATCTATCTGAGACGATAGATCAAAAGATTGTGACTGAAAGTCATGAGCAACTATACAAATCGCACACTCCTGACTGTGGTCGTCATGAGAAAGTTCATGAACCACAGAAAGTTGCGCTACAGTAAAAAGTAGCAACAGCAAAGAGGCTATTATGGATTTATAATTAGTCAAGTGCCAAATGTAAACTATGTTATGTTAAAAAAAAATTAAGATTCAAAAAAAAGGCTGTCCGATAGGACAGCCTTTTTAATACTTTAAATTTATTAAGAATTAATCTTCAGAATAAAAATCTACAGAACTGGCACCTGCAAGTGTATTGTTTACCGTAGGTGCAATATTACCACCTGCAGTTACATTACTAAATCCTAGTACACGTCCACCACCGTTTGCAATTTCTGCAATAAGAACAGTATTTGTGTTAGTGTCATAAGTTACATCTATAGGGTTACCCATGAATGTGGCAGCACCGGCAACTCTAGTCTGAATTCCTGCGATAGCAAGGGTACCACCATCTGCAACAGCTCCTATAGAAGAAGTTGCGTTACTTATGATATGGAAACCACCATCAGTATCAAAGTCAGTACCAGTCGCAGCACCTATATCCGTCATGATTAATAAGTTGTCTTCTGCATCATAAGCGATACCGTGAGTTCTTACTATACCTTCTATTGTAATCGTTTTAGTTGCGGCTAGTGCTCCATTAGAAGAATTACTCAAGAAGTTATTGAATATAGCAAGATCTCCAGAAGAATCCACTACTGCATAAAGATCGTTACCTACAAATTCTACACCCCATACTGGAAAGCTTATGTCGAATTGGTTAGTTAGTTGCAGGCCGCTTGCAGTTCTAGTGTAAACATAAAATACATTGTTAGAATTATCTGCAACAACTATAGAGTTACCGCTTACAGCTAATGCTCTTGGGCTTGCAAAATCAACTGATCCACTCGTACCAACTACTGCAGAAACTCCACCAGTTAAAAATGATTCTACATTTACAAAGGCATTAAGATTATTTGAAGATCTAGAGGCAACAAATAATTCATCAGTAGAACCGTCGTACTGGATACCTTCATTAGAAGTAGAAGTAGTTGTTAAAGTAGTTGTAGAAACGCTGTTGTTTTCACTGAAGTCATAAATGGTAATGTCTCCATTGTTTACACTAGTGGCGTATAATTCTGCTCTGTCAGCTCTTTCTTCATTGATGTTATCGTCATCATCACATGATGTAAAGAAAAGTGAACCGGCGATTAAGCAAATTGATAAAATTTTAGTTTTCATAGTTAATAGTTTTAATATTTCTATGTATTTACGTAATTCTAACAACCTTGGTTTTTAATAATTCTAAAACCGTATAATTTTAATTCTTTTTAGGGTGCAAACTATTGAAAATGGATGTTCTATGAACTCATTTTAAAAGTATAAAGAGGATGGATATTATGATTTATTCTTATAAAAAGAAGTTCCAAACTAAACCAAAACGTATCGTAAAGTCGCGATATGGATTGCGCGGTGCGCTAAAATAATCGGTATTACTTGCAAAAAGTTGATTAGCATGTTCTAGTTTAAAGAAGATTCTAGTCTGTCTTATTTTAGCATTGACAAATAAATCTACCATAGGAAAACCACCTAGCTCATCAGTGTTTTGACTGTAGAATTCACCTAATACAGGATCATAACCATCCATGTAGTATTTAGTAAAATATTTTGCTGTGATACCGGTTTGAAGTAATAGAGCATTTTTAAACAATCTGTTTTTGTAATAAAAAGTACTGCGAGCTGTAAAATCTGGTACGTTAATTACATCGTCAGTTTGTGTCACGTTTTGGTACATGATGGTATTATCAAGTCCAAATTTTCTTAAAAACTTAATGTCTTTATTTACTTTAATTTTTAAATAGGTGATATCTCCGGTAGTTTGAATAGGCGTTGCATTATATCCAGTTGTATTACCATCGGTATCAACCACGAGATTTTGAGAGAAATAAACATGATCTTGTAAGGTGGTGAAAGTTACTTGGGCATTTAAAAACTTTTCAGAGTTGATGCGGAAGTTAAACTCTTGTTTCTCTGTGTTATTAAAGTTGTTTTGCCAGTTGTAATTGATGTAGTCACTTTGGTGAAGTGTGTAAATAAAATCAGGAGCTCTGGAGCTTATCGCAATTCCAGCTTTTACATCAAAATCTTTAAATTTATAAGAGGCCTGACTGTTTATAAACTGTCCGTCTAGGTCACCAGTTATATTTACACCACCGTTTGCTGTAATATCAAATTTACCGACGCGCTTTGCAAATTCTGCTTTAAATTGATAAAGTTCACCTATCAGTCTATTATTAATAACGCCGCTAGCTTGATTAATTAATCGGTCATACCCATAATTGTATTTATGTCTAGCTACACCAGCTTTGTAGTAACCTAATAAATGGTGTTCATAAGATGCACCAGCTTCTATCATACCTTCTTCTAGATTGGTTTTATCTTCTAGATTAGTAGAAATATAGGATTCTCCTAAAAAGTCTTCATCGGCAGTGTCTTGAGAATACCTATAGAATTTATCTTCATAGTAGGCCTTGTTGTAAATACGACCGCTATAATAAGAAGTACTGTCTTTGTCGCCTATTAATTCATAATCATGGTCTATATAGAAACGTTTACCATCTAGGGTGCTTTCTGCATCAGTTAAATTAGGTTCTAGACGACCTCGATTACTTAAATCTTCTGTATCATCTATAAAACCTTGAAGTGATGCTGCTTCTAGACCGCCATTTTCTTCATTAAAATGATCTTGAAATACGGTATGAACTCTTAATCTATAACGTTTGTTCTTAGATGTGTAATTAGATGTGAATTTAAAATTGCCAGAGCTAGTTAAGGTGTTTATGTAATCTCCTGCGCTACGTACTCCTTTGTAACTTATAGAAAAATTAAATTGAGGTGATAAGTTTGAAGTAAAGAGAGCTTCTAGTTGCTGCCCTTGATTTACAACAGTTTTAAAGTATAAATCTGTTAGTGGAGTAGGGACGTAGTAGTCTAGTATGTCATCTATCTCATAATAATTTTGATGTCTGGCTTGTGACCCCATTCTAGGTGATAGTAGATCGAGATCAAAACTTTTACCTAATTGATTATAAGGTTGACCTACGTTATGAAAGGGAATGTATTCAAAATCATCTTTGCGAAAAAAATTAAATTTAAAATCCTTTGCCATGGTAAGCGTTGTATCTAGATGTGTAGTATCTCGCTTTTGAGTGATAATTAGATAATCAGTAATAGGTGGTTTTTCTCCTTTTACGCTGACCTCCTTCTCATTAGTAGGGTTGTTAAGGTTATCATATGTTCCTGTTCCATTTTGCTCAAAAATTTCTCTTTCTTGAGAAAAAAGAACTAATGGCATTAAAAACAATAAAAATAAAAGACGTTTCATAAAAAAGGGTACACTCTCAAGGTTCAAAAGTAACCATTTAAACGTTTTTAAACTCGTGCTATTATGTACTTTTGAAAATGCTTTTAAATCAAATACATAAAGGGATCATAGAATGTGGTACAGACGAGGCTGGTCGTGGGTGTCTTTCTGGTCCAGTAACCGCTGCTGCCGTAATATTACCGCAAGATTTTGAATCTGATCTTTTAGATGATAGTAAGAAGCTTTCGCGAAAGCGTAGGTATGAATTAAGAACATTAATAGAAGAGCAGGCTCTAGATTATCATGTATCCCATGTTATGATGGGTGAAATAGACCGTATTAATATTTTACAAGCTAGTATTCTTGCGATGCACCAGGCTATAGATGGGCTAAAGCTAAGGCCAGAACATATTGCTGTGGATGGTAATAAATTTAATCCTTATCCTGATATAAAGTCTACAACAGTTATAAAAGGTGATGGTAAGTATCTACATATCGCTGCGGCATCTATACTAGCCAAAACATATAGAGATGATTATATGGCTGCCATCGCACTAGAACATCCTGAATATGGTTGGGAACAAAATCAAGGCTATCCTACTAAGAAACATAGAGCTGCAATTAAAAAATACGGTGCTACGCCTTATCATCGTGTGAGTTTTAAATTACTGCCAGATTAATTCATATTAGTTACATAAGTTGTTCTTAAATATTTGGTTTAGAAGTAATTTCATTTTTATTTTTGTCTATCCAAATCAATTCTATGCGTCATTTTTTAGTCTTTATAATTATTATCTTAACAATTACCGGCTGTAAAGAAGATCAGGTTATTAATCATGATCTTATAAATCGCATTCCTACAGACTCTAAGGTTATTGTGCATACAGATAATCTTGAAGATTTAGATCAGTTTTTTAGTACGAGCCCATTGTATCAAGGTGTAGCTAATCTCTCACGTGTTAAAGAATTGAAAGCTGCAGCATCATTTTTAAAATACTACGATCTAGAAGACGACTCTCTAATAGCATTGAGTATGCAAGGTAAAAATGAAGTAGTGATTACACTTATCACGTCACCTATTGAGCAAGTTAATGACTCTACTAGTGTCACATCATTGATTAATTATAATAATGAAGAGATTATTAAAACACAAAAACCTGATGGGGCTTATTTTGCTATAAACCATAAGGGAATGCATCTGGCTAGTTCTTCTCAATTGGTGATAGAAAGTTTGATAAGAAGAAATGTAGATGATTATGTTTTTGACGATGGATTTAAGAAAATTTATAAAAGAACAAAAAGTGGTAATACCTTTTTTGTAAAGGCTACAGAAAAGAAATGGCTAGAACAATTTTTATTAGGCAAGAATATAAATGACAACGGTAATCATGCACAATGGTATCAACTAGAGGTGCAACCTAATGATGTTGCACTACAGTTAGATGGTGTGATCACCTATCGCGATAGTGTAAGAATGGATCACGATTTATATAATAATATTCAATCTACTGAAAATCGCATACAAGAAATTGTGCCAGTAAGTTTGCGTAGTGTAAAGTCAGTTACTTATAAGAAGCCATCGCAGTTAGTTGATAATCTGAGAAGGTTTCATAGCAACGATGTAAAAGTAGGCAGCCAGCTCATGGAGATTCTAGATAATACTCAAGAAATGAGTGAAGTTTATCTAGAAAAAACTAATGCTCTGGTATTTACTTTAAAACCATATGAGGCCATCTTTATGAATCTAGATAGTCTTTCTACAGCAAAGTTTACTTACAGAGATCAAGTAGTTTATGAACTGACTAACCCTGTGAAAACTGCTGCGATACAACCGCTTGTAATGGCTAGAGAATATAAATATGTCACGGTTATAGAAGAGCACCTTATCTTTTCTAACAGCTCCACAACACCTGAAGAGTTTATATCTAACTTTCAGAATAAAACTGTCCTTTCAGAGCAATCATGGTGGGAAAACACGAGCGAATATTTAAGTTCTAGCAGTAGTCTGCTCAAGATAACTAGTCTCAAGGAATTTAAGAATATCGCATCAAAGAGCAGTAAGAATGATCTTAAAGTCATTGAGAAGTTAAATGAAGATGATTATCCACTAATGGTAAGTCAGTATGTTCATGAAGACGAGTACGCTCATTATCATATGCTTATTCCTATTGTAAATTCTAATGATGTAGAGCAACAGGTAAGTCAGGTAGGTACTTATAAATCACCTAAGAAGATTGTGGCTGGTCCATTCTTGTTTCCTAATCATTTAAATAAGAAGCATGATGTAGCGTTTCAAGATGAAGATTTTACCTTGCATTTGTTATCAGATACAGGAGTAAAATGGTGGAGTAAAAAGTTAGATGGTCTTATTCTAGGAAATATAGAAGTGACAGATGCTTATAAGAATGGTCGTAAACAGATGGTGTTTGCAACCGGTAGTTCAGTTTATTTTCTAGATAGAAATGGTAAAGATGTTAATGCATATCCTAAAAGATTTAAAGATGCTATTACGCAACCTTTAAGTGTATTTGATTATGATAATAAAAGAGATTATCGATTTTTAGTTACACAAGGAGAAGAGCTGGTAATGCTAGATCGAGATGGTAAAATGGTAACTGGTTTTAAGTATAAAAAAGATGCTGCTATAAAAACTCAACCTAAACATATACGTGTAGGGAAGAAGGATTATATAACCTTTGCCAAAGCTGATAACTCAATAGCTTTATTAAACAGGACAGGTGGAGTGCGTACAAAGGTTAAAGAAAAAGTGAAGCTAACTTCTCAAATATTCTTGTATAGAAACAAAGCTATTGCCCTAACAGAGAGCGGTAAATTAATGGAGTTAGATCCTGTTAAAGGGACTCTCAAGTATACAGGTTCTTATCATAAAGACGCTGGGCTAGATGCTACGAGTTCTATTAAATTGATACAGGATAATAATAATATTACCATTAATAATAAAAAAATAACGCTGCCATACGGTACGTATCTGGCAGCACAAGTAGAACACTTATCTAGCGGTGATTTTATCCACGTGGTAGAAACTGGAGAGCATAGAGTGTATGTTTTAAATAAAGATGGTGAGGTGTTATCTTCATTGCCAGTGTACGGGAAATCACAAAGTGATGTTGCACAGTCTAAAAATAGATATTTGTCTACTCTAGATGGAGATGATGTCATTATCTATAAATGGTAAATTAAATAGGGTTATTCCTTGGTTAGGGAAAATGTTATCTCAAACTCATCAATAATTTCTTGTATGCATTTTTCTGATGCGCTAAAAAGAGCATCGTCTTTATAAGACCTTATTTTATCTCTATAATCCGCAAATTGATCAGTGCCATAAATATTTGAAATTTGAGGATGTACGTAATACTGTTTGCACACAGCTCTCGTGTTTCCTAATGCCGCAGCTGCCGCGTCATAACCTTTTAAAATGTTTTTATCGCATTCTTTTTCAGACTTTGGTTGGGGTAATTCTATTATTTTTTCAAAGAACTCTCTAGTTGCTCCCCATGTTCTAAAATCTTTTGCGCTGAATATTTCTCCAGCTATTTCATGCATATAATCGTTAATCATACCACTGTCTATAGCGTGGTGTTTACCGTTTGTGTCATAATACTTAAAAAGTTCCCATCCAGGAATCTCTTCACACTGGTGGATAAATTCTATTAACTCTGGGTTTTCTATCGTTGTATTTTGTTGAACACCTTTTTTACCGGTAAAAGAAAATAGAATTTTGCCATTCTCTTCATCTACATGCTTGGTTCTCAAAGTAGAAAGTCCGTAAGTTTTGTTTTTATCTGCATAGTATTGGTTACCTACCCTTATGTAGGTTAAATCCATGATAGATAGCACTAGAGCTAGGCATTTCTCCCTAGGCATCCCTTTTAGGTCTAGGTCTTTTTGTAATCTTTTTCTTATTTTGGGTAACGCTTTCGCGAAAGCGGACATTTTAAAAAACTTAGTCTGATTACGTAGCAAAGTCCATATGTTATGATATAAATAGACTTTTCTACCCTTATCATCTCTACCAACCACTTGTAAATGACCATTAGGAATTTTACTGATGCGTACCTCTTGCCATGCTGGTGGTATGACAAGTGATTTTATTCTTTTTAATTGCTTTGCGTCACTTAATCTTTCTTTGTTATCTATTAAATAGGTGAAGCCTTTTCCATGCTTTTTACGATGTATGGAAAGATGTTGGTCTTGAATATAAACTAGGTCTGCTAGATGTGCAGCTGCCTCTGGTTGAGTAAGGCATTCTTTTATTTGCTTTGAGGTCAGTGTCATACTCAAATTTAATTAAGAACTCTTTTTGTCTGACCTAATAAATAGGTAATTGGCTATAATTTAAGTTCTATGTTTATTAACTAAAGATATTTTAAAGGTTAAAGTTCAACATATCTTGTTTTTAATATAAAATTACCTATAAAGGCAGCAATTAAAAAGTTACCTTTGTGTGCAATAAAATTCTATTGCATGATCTCCCACGATTCCAAGTTCTTAGGTGAAGGTTTAACCTATGATGACGTACTTCTAGTACCAGCATATAGCGAGGTGCTTCCTAGAGAAGTAAGTATTAAAACTAAATTTACAAGAAACATAACGCTTAACGCTCCGGTTATATCGGCAGCCATGGATACCGTTACAGAAAGTCGTATGGCTATTGCTATGGCTCAAGAAGGCGGTATAGGTATTTTGCATAAAAACATGACTATCGATGCGCAAGCGCAAAAAGTACGTCGTGTAAAACGTGCAGAGAGCGGTATGATTATCGATCCGGTTACTCTTACAGAGCAGGCTACCATAGGTGATGCCAAAGCTAGTATGAGGGAACATGGTATAGGTGGTATACCTATAATCGATGAGCAAGGATTTATAAAAGGTATTATTACTAATCGTGATTTGCGTTTTGAAAAAGATAATGATAGGTCGGTAAAGGAAGTGATGACTTCAGAAAACCTAGTTACGGCAAAGACTGGTACGTCTTTACAAGAAGCTGAGGTAATTCTACAAGAACATAAAATAGAAAAATTATTAGTCGTAGATGATTCTGGTAAATTAGAAGGTTTAATCACCTTTAGAGATATTACTAAGCTTACTTTACAGCCTAATGCAAGTAAGGATGAGTTCGGTCGTTTGCGAGTGGCAGCTGCCATAGGTGTAACAGGTGATGCGTTAGAAAGAGCAGCTGCACTAGTTGCTGCTGGAGTAGATGCTGTTGTTATCGATACAGCTCATGGACATACTAAAGGTGTGGTAGATGTTTTAAAAATAGTTAAAGCAAAATTCCCTCAACTAGAAGTAGTGGTAGGTAATGTAGCTACTTCTGAGGCAGCAAAATATCTGGCAGATGCTGGTGCAGATGCTGTAAAAGTAGGAATAGGTCCTGGATCTATTTGTACAACTCGTGTAGTCGCTGGAGTTGGTTTCCCGCAATTAAGTGCGATCATGGAGGCAGCTCATGCTTTAAAAGGAACTGGTGTTCCTGTTATTGCAGACGGTGGTATACGCTACACAGGTGATATTCCTAAAGCAATAGCAGCAGGAGCAGACTGTGTTATGCTAGGTTCTATGCTAGCTGGTACGACAGAGTCTCCTGGAGAAACTATTATTTATGACGGTCGTAAATTTAAATCTTACCGTGGTATGGGATCTGTAGAGGCGATGCAGCATGGTTCTAAGGATCGTTATTTCCAGGATGTTGAAGATGATATTAAAAAACTAGTGCCAGAAGGTATCGTGGGACGTGTTCCTTATAAAGGAGATTTAGTAGAAAGCATGACGCAGTTCATAGGTGGTTTAAGAGCTGGTATGGGGTATTGTGGTGCAAAGGATATTGAGTCTTTAAAAGCATCTGGTCGTTTTGTTAAAATTACTTCGGCAGGAATGATGGAAAGTCACCCACACGACGTTACTATTACAAAAGAGGCACCTAATTATAGTAGATAATATATGAAGATTATATGCATAGGTCGTAATTATACAGATCATATAGAAGAACTAGCAAACGAGCGTCCAGAAGAACCTGTCGTTTTTTTAAAGCCAGACACTTCTATATTATTACATAAACAACCGTTTTTTATACCACCATGGACAGATGACGTGCACCATGAGGTAGAGATTATTGTGAAAATCAATCGTATAGGGAAGCATATAGATCAAAAATTTGCTCATAAATACTATGAAGAAATAGGTTTAGGAATAGATTTTACTGCTAGAGATGTGCAACAAAAACTTAAAGGGAAAGGGCTGCCATGGGAAAAAGCAAAAGCTTTTGACGGAGCAGCAGTAGTCTCTAGAGAGTTTGTAAATAAAAAAGAGCTTCCAGAAATGGATAACCTCGATTTTCAATTGTTTAAAAACGGACAGTTGCAACAAGATGGAAATTCCTCACATATGTTGTGGAAAATCGATGAGATTATAGCTTACGTATCTCAATATTTTACACTTAAAATAGGTGATTTGATCTTTACAGGAACTCCAGCCGGCGTTTCAAAAGTGAGAGAAAATGACGTCTTGAAAGGTGTTCTTCACGGTAAGGAGATGTTTGATATTAAAGTGAAATGAAACAAGTATCCTACGACTTAACAAACGTTATAGCTATGTCAGATAATGACAGCGATTTTGTTAAACTCATGGTGCATACATTTATAAAAGATATACCTCGCGATCTAGAACGTCTTGCAGTAGCTGTAAGTGAGCAAGATCGTGCTGGGGTACATCGTTATGCTCACAGGATAAAACCGACTCTAGAATTATTCGGTATAGAGTCCTTTAGACATGCTGCAGCCTTAGAATTGTGGGGTAAAAGCGATGTAGAATTAAATATTAAAGAAGATTTCCTGCGTCTTAATCAAAATTTAAGCGAAATATTAATCCAGCTCAAAAGAGATTTCTAAATGAAAGCGACTATTATAACTATAGGTGATGAGATTCTCATCGGTCAGATTGTGGATACTAATTCAGAATGGATGGCTCAAGAACTCAATAAAATAGGAGTAGATGTGTATGAGATTATTTCTATAAGTGATAATAGAGAGCATATTTTGTCCGCTTTCGCGAAAGCGGAATCCCAATCTGACATCGTGCTCATGACTGGTGGTTTAGGTCCTACAAAAGATGATATAACCAAGAAAACAATCTGTGAGTATACAAATGATACTCTTGTTCTTAATCAAGATGTTCTAGATCATGTGACGCAATTATTTGCAAAATATGTAAAAGATGCTATGGTAGATATGAATAAAGATCAGGCTCTTGTACCTTCTCAGGCTCAGATTATTAAAAACGATTTTGGTACGGCACCAGGAATGTGGTTTGAGAATAACGGTGTTATATTTATATCTATGCCAGGAGTTCCTTTTGAGATGAAGGAGATCATGTTGTCAGGAGTTTTACCTAGGTTAAAAGCAATGCCGGGATTGCCATTTATACACCACAGGACTATTTTAACGGCTGGACAGGGAGAAAGTACCATAGCTACTCGATTAGAAGATTGGCAGAATAATTTACCAGCATCTATCAAGTTAGCTTACTTGCCTAGTTTAGGTACAGTCCGTTTAAGGTTGAGTAGTAAGGGAATGGATAAAGGTCACATTCTTAAAAGTGTAGATGATCAAATAAAAGAATTGTACTTACTTATTCCAGATATTATTGTGGGAGAAAGTAATGAAGAAGGTCTAGTAGATCAGGTGAGTCGTTTATTTAAAGAACAGAATAAAAGTCTAGCAACTGCAGAGAGTTGTACCGGCGGTAAAATCGCAAATTTAATCACCGAAATTCCTGGAGCTTCACAATTTTTTAAAGGAAGCACGATAACTTATGCTACAGCGTCCAAAGTGGACATCTTAGGCATCGACGAGACGTTAATAGATAAATACTCGGTAGTAAGTCATGAAGTTGCAGAGGCGATGGCTGTGGCTGCAAAGAAAAAATTTGAATCAAATTATGCTATTGCGACCACAGGTAATGCTGGTCCCTCAAAGGGTGATAGCGATGCTCCGGTAGGGACTGTATACATTGGTATAGCTACAGAGGATGAGAGTTTTGCGTTAAAATTCATGATGGGAAATCATCGAGAAAGAGTGATTCAGAAGACGGTAAATAAGGCGTTTGAATTGCTTCAAAAAGAATTATTGAAAAAGGGTGGTCAATAGACTTGTGAGATCGAATAATATATCGTTATTTTGCATTCCGATTTTAAACAACAATAATCATGTCTCGAGTTTGTGAACTTACTGGTAAAAGAGCGATGACTGGGAACAACGTTTCTCACGCTATGAATAAAACTAAGCGTAGATTCAACGTTAACCTTTTCAAGAAGAAATTCTATCTACCTGAAGAAGATAAGTGGATCACTTTAAAAGTGTCTACTAGAGCAATAAAAAACATCAACAAGAAAGGAATTACTCAAGTAATTAAAGAAGCCCGTGCTAAGGGTCTTTATACTAAGTAGTTTTATAAAAGTTATATAAGATGGCAAAAAGTAAAGGAAATAGAATTCAAGTGATTCTACAATGTACAGAGCACAAAGAATCTGGAATGCCAGGTATGTCTCGTTACATCACGACAAAGAATAAGAAGAACACGCCAGATCGTCTTGAAATTAAAAAATTCAATCCGGTTTTGAAGCGTATGACTGTTCATAAAGAAATTAAATAATTTAAGACATGGCAAAGAAATCCATCGCATCCCTACAAACGGGAAATGTAAGATTAACGAAAGCAATCAAAATGGTAAAATCTCCTAAAACAGGAGCTTATACATTTGTAAGTGCTATTATGGCGCCAGATTTAGTAAACGATTTCTTGAATAAGAAATAAGTTGGTTATTAAAACGTAAAAACGTCTTGCTGAAAAGTAAGACGTTTTTTTATTATATCCCTATTAGTTTTAAAGTCTATTCTTACTCATTAAGATTTGATACACTATTAGGGCATTATTTGTAAGACACTTCATTCTTTAAAGTATTTTGCAGCACCATGTTTATGGTGTTTTTTTTATTTTCTATCTCTTCATTTAAATGTAAAATTAATTTTATAATTAAATGTTGACTTTTTCTACGTTATAGAGTATTCTTAGCTCTAGCTGTAAATTACAAAAGCAGCAATTACATGTATTTTTATTTTTACTTCTATTTTATGAAATAATGGATTATATGCTCTCGTGCTTATTTAAAAGAATCTAATATTTTTTTTAGGCTAATAATTTCAAGTCTTAATTTTAACATTTGTTATCATAGTTACTTGTGTGCGTCCAGCAATATTAGATAGATTCATATTTTTCGTTCAGTTAGTGTGTTGAAATAGGCTTGTCTGGTTGTAAATCAATCATTCATTTACTTATAACCATCCTTTAATCATATCGATAGTCGTTATTGCAATTAACTTTCCTATTTTTGTATCACTTTTAAACAAACCATGAGTTTTTTCAAAAAAATATTTTCTAAAGAAAAAAAAGAAACCCTAGATAAAGGGCTGGAGAAGTCTAAAACCAGCTTTTTTGATAAATTAGGTAAAGCCGTAGCTGGAAAGTCTACTGTAGATACAGATGTTCTCGATGATCTCGAGGACGTGTTGATCTCTAGTGATGTAGGAGTAGCTACTACGGTAAAAATTATAGATCGCATAGAAGCACGTGTAGCAAGAGATAAGTACTTAGGTACGTCAGAGCTAGATGGTATATTGCGTGAAGAGATTGCAGGATTAATGAGTGAAGTAAATCATGGCGATGCTACAGAATTTACTATTCCAGAAACTGACGGTCCTTATGTAATAATGATAGTAGGTGTTAACGGTGTTGGTAAAACGACTACCATAGGTAAGCTGGCTTATCAACTTAAAAAGGCTGGTAAAAAAGTTGTATTAGGTGCAGGAGATACTTTTAGAGCCGCGGCAGTAGATCAACTAGATATATGGGCGCAACGTGTAGGTGTAGAAATCGTTAAGCAAGATATGGGCAGTGACCCTGCTAGTGTTGCTTTTGATACTTTACAAAGTGCGGTAGCTCAAAATGCAGACGTTGTACTTCTTGATACCGCAGGTCGTTTGCATAACAAAATCAACCTGATGAACGAGCTTTCTAAAGTAAAGCGAGTAATGCAAAAAATAATACCTAACGCACCACATGACGTTATGTTAGTGCTAGATGGATCTACAGGGCAAAATGCTTTTGAACAAGCAAAACAATTTACAGCTACTACCGAAGTAAGTAGTCTTGCGGTTACAAAACTGGATGGTACTGCAAAGGGTGGTGTAGTGATCGGTATTTCTGACCAATTTCAAATTCCTGTACGTTATATAGGTGTGGGAGAAGGAGTAGAAGATTTACAGGTTTTTAATAAAGTAGAATTTGTAGACAGTTTCTTCAATTAGAATACATTAAAACATATATTTAGAACTCTCGTAGATAGTTAATTATATCTGCGAGAGTTTTATTTTTATACAAAATTACCAAATGAGAAAAATTTTATACTTCTTACCGCTGCTTTTTTTAGCATGTAAATCTTCAGATACAGGTGTTAAATCATCAAGTAAAGATTTTAGAGAATTTAAAGTAATAGATTCTAAGTACCTGGTAAAAGATCAGATTTTTGGCGATTTGCTAGATGAGGTGGTTAGCTTTCGCGAAAGCGGAAACTTAAAAGATCTAATTCTAGAGAAGAGCATTCCAGAAATTCAAGAAGCCATTGCTAGTGGGCAACTTTCTTATCGTGATCTTACTCTTTTTTATCTAAAAAGAATTTATAAGTACGATAGAGAAAATTCAAAATCACTTAATGCAGTAATCAGCATCAATCCTAATGTCTTAAAGCAAGCAGATGCAGCCGACAAAGACCTTGCTTTCCTAAAGGAAGATGGTGCAGATATAGTTTACCATACTTTGAGAGGTATGCCTCTGTTACTCAAGGATAATATCAATACAATAGATATGCCTACCACGGCTGGTGCAGCTGTGTTGATAGGTAATCAAACTTCTCAAAATGCTAAAATTGTTAATAACCTGAGACAAGAAGGTGCTGTTATTTTAGGTAAAGCTAATTTAAGTGAGTGGGCTTACTTTTTCTGTGGGGACTGTCCTAGTGGCTATAGTGCAGTAGGTGGACAGACTTTAAACCCATACGGAAGAAGATCGCTAGATACAGGTGGTTCTAGTAGTGGTAGTGGTGTTGCAGTTGCTGCAAATTTTGCTGTTGCTGCTATTGGTACAGAGACTTCTGGGTCGATATTGTCACCATCGTCTCAAAATAGTGTTGTAGGTTATAAGCCTTCTACAGGGACTTTTAGTGGTTCTGGAATTGTGCCTATTTCTAGTTATTTAGATACCGCAGGACCTATGACTAAAAATGTTATAGATAATGCTATTTTATCTCAAGCACTAGGTGTGCCTTTTGAATTAATAGAGAGATCTGGTGCTCATAACTTAGAAAATGCAACTGTAAAAGGTGTGCGTTTTGGAGTATGGGCCTCTTTCAGAGAGAATCCTTTATATGCACAAGCATTGTTAGATCTAGAAAAAGCTGGTGCGGTGCTTATAGAGTTAAATGATACAAGACCGCAATTAGATGGTTTCTTAAAATTGCTTAATGCCGATATGAAGAGAGATCTTCCTGCTTATTTTGCAGGTCAGTCTAATTCTAAGTATCGCGGTTGGGATGTGAATACGGTTATGGATCTAAATAAAAAAGACTCGATACGATCTATGCCTTATGGGCAAAGTTTATTCCAGGGTATTATTGACGAGCCTAGTATAACAGATGGAGAGTTTTGGGAATTTAAGACCGCTATGACGGCTAGAGCTCAAGAATATTTTGATAAACTTATAAAGACTCATGATTTGAGTGGTTTTATATCTATTAATAATTACACCGCAGGTACCGCTGCTGTTGCTTTTTTTCCAGCGATGACAGTTCCTATGGGTTATGACGACAAAGGAGAACCTTATGGACTTACTTTTATAGCACCTAATGAAGAAGACAGGCTACTTTTTAATTGGGCTGCCGCTTATGAGAAAATGACTCATCATAGAGTCATGCCACAAGATTATAAAAATTAGGACATACATTTTAAGAATTTATAACAGCATAGAAATTGGAAGAAACAAGACCGCCTATATGGAATAGTAAGAGTATCGCGACTGTAACTAAAGTGATTGCTATTTATGCTGCTTTTTATTTATGCGTGGTTATTGGACAAATTTTTACAAATCCGGTGTGGGATAATCCACTTGCTCCATCAAATGCTTATTATCCACTTTATTTAATGGCGGCTATTCATTTGATAGTATTGATACTAACCGGCGCCAGCGTTTTATTTAAAAACTACCATTGGGTAGTAACGGTTATTGCTGCATTAATCGTCACGCTGTCTCGATTTTATTATAATGAAATAGCAGAGTATATTTGGAATATAAGTGCGACACCATTTTATTAAATGATCTTATGAAAATCACTTTCACTTTTTTAGTATTAGTTTTCAGTTTAGGATTATCGGCGCAAGATTATGAGCAAGAATCATTAGACTACCGCAAGAATTTATCTGCCGAATATAAGTCGGGAGAGAATAATGTGTTAACGGCCAAAGAAAGAAAAACCTTCGGCTATTTGAATTTCTATGATTTTGATCCTGAATTTGTTGTTGAAGCTCGATTTGAAAAAATAAATAATACAGAAGAGGTGAAGCTAGCAACATCTACCTCTCGCATTGCTTCTTATGTAAAGTATGGCTATTTACACTTTACCTTAAAAGGGAAGAAATGTAAATTACTAGTTTTATCTAGCCCTAGTTTAAAAGATGATCCAGAGTACTACAATTACCTATCGGTGTTTTTTACAGATATGACTAACGATAAAGGTTCTTATGTCGTTGGGCGTTATATGGAATTGAGATCCCCATTAAGTGAAAAAGTAGTTCTTAATTTCAATAATACGTATAATCCATATTGTGCATATAATAATCGGTTTTCATGCCCAATTCCTTCTGCAGAGAATTATTTGCCGCTAGAAATAACGGCAGGTGTTAAAAAAGGTTTTAAGAGTTTTAGGAAGTTTTAGAAATAGAAGGAATACCCTAATCCTAGTTGAAATTCTTCATAACTGGCGAGGTGTTTGTAGCCTATATTTAAATTAAAATTATTGATGTAGTAAACAATTTGGGCGTTCAATTCATTGAAATCTTGCCAATAAATGAAACTTGAACTTAGGGTTAAATTCCACATTTCTCTTTTCAATCCTAAACCGTAACCTATTTGATTACTATCAAAACGCCCGTCATAATTCATGTAACCACTAATTAGGCTAAATTGTTGATGCTTAGTTGCTGAGAGAATACTAAATAATTTACTCAGACTTATTTTATAACTATGATACTGATTATCATTAAAATTTGCCGTTTCAAAAGCGGCTTTTAGATCTATCGAAGTGTAATCTTTAAAAGTTATGTTACGTTCTAAACCTAAATTATAATTATAGTTTCCATTAAAACCAGATTGTGCTCCAAAATCAAAAGAATAAGGTCTAGGTATTATTCTGCGTTTACTAGAAAAATGAAATCCATAAGTTTCATAATTGATTCCTGTGATTAATTTCAGATCTTGTTCTCTTCCTCTTCCTAAGTAAACGTTTATAAAAGCCGGATCCTCCTTAAGTTTAATGTTGATCACCTCTTGATTTTCTACCTTAATTTCCTTGGTCTTATATCCAAAAAATGAAAATTCTAAAAAATCATTTTGATTAATAGCAATGGAGTATTTACCACTAAGGTCTGATACAGTTGTAATGAATGTTCCTTTCACTTTAATGGTGGAACCAAGAATAGGTTTTCCATTAACATCGCTAACCGTCCCAGTAATTGTTCTTTGTGAGAAGCAAAAAATGGTAGTTAAAAGGCTTAAAATTATGAATAGACTTTTCATAAAATAGAATAAAACATTTAAGATACTGATTAATTTTAAATCATTAAAATAATTTCAGTTAGGCTCAAAAAAAACGTATCAAAGGTTTCTTTGATACGTTTTTAAATAGGATTTATTTAGTTTTAAAATATTTTATAACCTATGGCAAACGAGATTCTATCATTGTTTCCATCGATTAACAAAGAACTTTCTTGAGCGCTTTGTGAGTATATACTTGTAACCTTTATGTCTCCCATAGATGTATATTCCACAAAACCATAAAAGTTTTTGAACAAGCTAAATGATAACCCTATATTTAAACCTACTGGTGATTCTGTAAAAATAGCCTGGTCATAATTGATCTCGCTATCTTCAATTACGGTAGTGAATTTGTTGTCATTGATATAACTTCCTGATTCAAAACCTAAATATGGAGAAATACTGAACTTGTTAAAATGCAGGTTATATTGAGCGGCTATATTAAAGCTAATATAATTTAATTCTAATGATGTCTTAGCGTCTCTACGTTGTTGGTCAGATTCAGGGAGAAAAATAGAATTAGAGTCACCTTCTATTGAGGTATGGTAATCAGCTCCTAACACAATTGTGATTTTATCAGAAACCCTATCTAAATTAAAAAAGGTTTTGATACCTAGTCTATAATTAGAAGCACTTATGTCATCAATGGTTAATGCGCCAGTATTATTATCTAGTTTTAAATTATTGCTACTCCATCCAGCATGCACACCTAAATTAAAAAAATCAATCCTAGGCTCTAGTTTTAATTCTTGAGCATTTGAGTCATTCATTAAATATTCTTTAATTAGACTAGAGGAGTCGTAGGATACTTTACTGAATGCTGCAGGATTCTTATTTGTTGAATTAAGATTTTTATATAACCACTCTTTATAAGATATGGACTCCTTTCTGTCAGTTTTTGACTTTTCAAGTAATTCAAAATCACTTTTCTTTTCATTTACAAAGTAATCTTGTTTGTTATCGGTAAAAACATATAGAGAATTTTGTCCCTTAATTAGTTTTTTTAAGATAACATCGTTTGAATTGCTATACTCTTTAATTCTTGAGGTTATAAACACTAATTCATTATCTGTTGAGTGAATTTCAGTAAAATCATTTGCAGTGATAATTATTTTACTTTTATTATTTTCTTCCTTGTAAATGTTTATCTCTCCGTTAGAGTTAAGTATTACATCTCTATTCTTAAAATATACAGTTTCTTTTGATCCATCCTTTCTTGTTAAGGTTCCTGAGTAGAATGTAGATTGAGAATAGCTCAGAAAACTGATCATTAACAATGTTAATAATAATAAATTTTTCATAATAATTTTGATTGGGTTGGCTGCTAATATATCGCCTGCTAGTACATTGGTTTTAAATTTTAATATTTATTTAAGATTTAAGTGTTGCTTTCATTTTTTCATGGGACTAGAAATAAGGATGTGTTCTAGAGCTGTTTGTTTGTCATTTTAATATTAGTCATTATCATAAATGCGTTTAAAAGTTGCGCTTTCGCGAAAGCGAGATAAAAACAACCATTAACCGTACATAGTAGTGGGCTAAGTCGTAAATTTGCAGCCGCTTATGAGAACAAAAACAAGAAAAAAGAATAAGATCAACGTAATAACTTTAGGTTGCTCTAAGAATGTGTACGATAGTGAGGTGCTGATGGGCCAGTTAAAGGCTAGTGGTAAGGACGTTGTGCATGAAGAAGAAGGGAATATAGTCGTGATTAATACTTGCGGTTTTATTGATAATGCAAAAGAGGAGTCGGTGAATACGATTTTAGACTTTGTAGAACGTAAGCAAAATGGAGAGGTAGATCAGGTTTTTGTTTCTGGATGTCTGTCTGAGCGTTATAAACCAGATCTTCAAAATGAAATCCCAGATGTAGACCAGTATTTTGGTACTACAGAATTACCATCTCTATTAAAAGCACTGGGTGCAGACTATAAGCACGAGTTGATAGGTGAGCGTGTTACAACCACACCTAAAAACTATGCGTATTTTAAAATAGCCGAAGGTTGTGATAGACCTTGCTCTTTTTGTGCGATTCCATTAATGCGTGGTGGACATAAAAGTACGCCTATTGAAGACCTAATTACAGAGGCTGAAAAACTTGCAGCAAAAGGTGTTAAAGAATTAATTCTTATCGCTCAAGACCTTACCTATTACGGTCTTGATTTATATAAAGAAAGAAGACTGGCAGAGTTATTACGTGAGCTAGCAAAAGTAGAAGGAATAGAGTGGATACGTATGCATTATGCATTCCCTACCGGTTTCCCACTAGATGTTCTAGATGTAATGAAAAATGAGCCTAAGGTGTGTTTTTACCTAGACATTCCTTTACAGCACATTTCTACACCAGTTCTTAAATCGATGCGTCGAGGTACTACTTTTGAAAAAACTAATGCGCTTCTAGAGAAATTTAGAACGTTAGTTCCAGAGATGGCAATACGTACGACTCTTATAGTAGGTTACCCTGGCGAGACTGAGGAAGATTTTGAGATTTTAAAGCAATGGGTAAAAGACCAGCGTTTTGAGCGTATGGGATGTTTTACTTATTCTCATGAAGAAGATACACATGCCTACAAGTTAGAAGACGATGTCCCAGCAGATGTTAAACAAGAACGTGCTAATGAGATCATGGAAATTCAGTCTCAAATCTCTTGGGAGCTGAACCAACAAAAAATAGGTAAAGAATTTAAGGTGATGATAGATCGCAAGCGTGGTAATCACTTTGTAGGTCGTACAGAATTTGATAGTCCAGATGTGGATAACGAGGTGCTTATTGATGCAGAGAAGCATTATTTATCAGTTGGCTCTTTTGTGAATGTAAAAATCACCGAGGCAGAAGATTTTGATCTTTTTGGCGTGCCTGTAGATGAGAAATAGATTTATAGCAACATCTATAAATACTAAATAATTTATATCAAAAAGGAACAGGATTTATTCTGTTCCTTTTTTTTGTGGATGTTTCTGCACCCTTTAGAGTTGGGGAATGGAAACAACAAAACAGCAAAAAGCCTTTGTTTCCAAACCCTTTAGGGCTGAGGAACGGAACCAAGAAAACAAAAAAAAACCTTCCTGTTTTAAGAGGAAGGTTTTAAATCTATAATAAGGTGTGAAATAGGTCAGTTTTTAGCAATTTGCTCACTTAATTCTAACCATTCCATCTCTAGTTCTTCTTGTTGTGCTTTAGTTTTTTCTAGTTGTATAGAGTTTTCAGTCATTTGGTCTGCATGAATGTTAGGATCTAAGAAACTGTCTTGTAGTTTTTTCTTTAACTCTTCCAGTTGCTTGATTTTATTCTCCATTCTAGAAAGCATTTTTTGTTGCTCTCTAGTCGGTCCAGATGTAGGGGCAGCAGTTGTGGTTTCTACCTTTTTTACTATTACTGGTTTTTCTTCTTCGGTGGCATCCTTATCTAGAGCGATGTCTGTATTACCTACATAAGCTCTGAAATCACTGTAGTTACCAGGGAAATCTGTAATATTACCAGACTGATTAAATACAAATAAATGATCTACTATCTTATCCATAAAGTAACGGTCGTGACTTACTACTATAATACAACCAGGGAAATCCATTAGGAAGTTCTCTAGTACATTTAGTGTAGGGATATCTAGATCGTTAGTAGGTTCATCAAGAATTAAGAAATTAGGATTTTGAATGAGAACTGTACATAGGTAAAGACGTTTGCGTTCTCCACCACTTAGTTTTTCTACAAAATCATGCTTTTTCTTGTTATCAAACATAAAACGCTCCAGTAACTGGCTCGCGCTGATTATTTTACCTTTATTTAAAGGGATGTACTCACCGTATTCTTTAACGACATCTATGACTTTTTGACCAGGTTTTACTTCAATACCACCTTGAGTGTAATACCCTATTTTAACTGTTTCTCCTATAACTACTTTACCAGTATCTGGAGTAAGTGCACCAGTAATCATGTTTAAGAACGTAGATTTTCCAGTACCATTTTTGCCTATGATTCCTAGTCGTTCTCCACGTATGAAATTATAAGAAAAGTCCTTAATCAAATGTTTATCACCGAACGATTTACTCAGTTTGTGTAATTCTACAACCTTTGTTCCCATACGTTGCATATTAATCTCTAGTTCTACCTGGTGATCTTTACGACGGTTATGAGCGGCTTCTTTAATTACATAGAAGTCGTCTATACGAGATTTTGATTTAGTACGACGCGCTTTAGGCTGGCGACGCATCCACGTTAATTCCTTTTTATAAAGTTGTTGTGCTTTTTCTTGATTAGTTTGAGCTATTTCTAAACGTTCTTGCTTTTTCTCAACGTAGTAAGAGTAGTTTCCTTTATAGGTATAAAGTTGACCTTGATCTAATTCTATAATTTCATTACACACACGATCTAAGAAATAACGGTCGTGTGTTACCATAAGTATGGTGTAGTCTTCTTGTTTAAAGTATGCCTCTAGCCACTCGATCATTTCTAGATCTAGGTGGTTAGTAGGTTCATCCATTATTAAAAGTTGTGGGTCTGACAGTAAAGCCATAGCCATGGCGATACGTTTTTTTTGTCCACCACTTAATTTACCTACTTTTTGAGTCAGATCATCCAGTTTTAATTTAGAAAGAATCTGGCGGTACTTAGTTTCAAAATCCCAAGCGTTTGCCGCATCCATAGCATCCAGTGCTTTTTGCATCATGTCAGCATCATCAGGATTTGCCATCGAGTGCTCATAATCTGCTATGATTTTCATCGTAGGTACGTCACTATCTAGAATTACTTCTTCAATAGTCATTTCTGGATTAAGATTAGGTTCTTGCGATAAGAACGCCATTCTTAGATCACTTCTATAAGCTACATTACCGCTGTCAGGTTCTTCTGCTCGAGTGATGATATTGAGCAAAGTAGATTTACCATAACCGTTTTTTGCTACAAAACCTATTTTCTGTCCTTGGTTGATACCTAGTGATAGGTCTTTAAAAAGAACTTTGTCAGCAAATGCTCTGGAAACGTTTTCTACAGTTATATAATTCATGGTAATCCTGCTTAAATTAAGAAATGCAATATTACGGTGTTAAGTGTTAGTATAGTGAGGTCATCCCATAAAATTTGAAGCTTCTTGAGATGGTATTCCTATATTAGGATATTCAAATTAGTCTGTGATGGGCTAGTGTGGTCTCCATTGTTTTATGTTTGTTCCGCTTTCGCGAAAGCGAGATTATAAAACATCTTTTAACATATGTATCGATTATATACTAATGAATGGTGTCAAAAGGAGATTTTCAATTCAATAATTCTATATTTGCAGCTTACTTTATTTTCTATTACATGAGAAATCTGTTGGGTTTATTGGTACTTTTTTTATTATTGCTGGCTAGTTCCTGTGTTCCCACATCTAAGATTACTTATTTACAGGAGTCTAATAGCACTGCAAACGATTCTTTAATTGTTATTAGAAAAATACAACCACCTTATCGTTTACAAATTAACGATATACTTTCTATTCAAATTAAAGCACCTATAGACCCAGATCTGGTAAAGATGTTTAATGTACAAGGTGATGAAGGTAATACAAGATCTACTCAAGGTGCTGGTTTATATTTTACAGGTTATACGGTAGATCAACATGGAGATATACGTGTGCCGCAATTGGGTAAAATAAAAGCGATAGGCATGACGGTAGAAGAGTTGCGTGAATTGATAGAAAAAAGACTACTGACTGAATATTTTAAAGAAAATGCAAATTTATTTGTTACCGTAAAATTAGATGGTTTGCGATATACTATGGTAGGAGAGGTAAATGGTACAGGACAAAAAAACATCTATAGAGATCAGGTAAGTATTATAGAGGCTATTGCAGACGGTGGTGGTGTGCCCATTACGGGCGATTTAACCGCTGTAAAAATAGTAAGACAGTATCCTGATGGTGTGAAAACACACGAGCTAGATTTAACAAGTATAGATGTGGTATATTCTCCTTATTATTACATACAACCTAATGATATGATAGTCGTTAATCCAAAACCACAAAAAGCACTAGGAACAGGAACAACTGGCTTGTCTTCTTTTACGACTATATTATCTGTGTTTACTGCGTTAGTAGGAACTGTTTTATTGATTAACAATATCTCTAATTAACCATGGAAGAAGAAAATGAAGTTAACAGCCTAACTGGTATATTTGATATAAGACAGTTTTTGTCTAAATTGTTGCGCTTGTGGTGGTTGTTATTACTTTGCCTAGGTGTAGGTATAGGTTATGCCTATTATAAGAACCAATTTATACAGACCTACTATGATATGGAATCCTTAATTAGTATTAAGGACAATTCAAATCCGTTATTTACAAGTAATACCAGTCTTACCTTTAATTGGGGTGGTACTACAGATAAGGTTACTACAGCGATTACTCAATTCAAATCACGCTCTCATTCAGAGAAAGTTGTGGACGAACTTCAGTTTTATATCAATTACATTAAAGAAGGTAAGTATTATAATGTAGACGCTTATAAGCAAACACCTTTCTTTATTTATGCCGTAGAAGATGCCTTGCAAATAAAAGGCAATTCCATACGTATTAATGTTTTAAACGATAAAGAATTTGAGTTAAGTGCTGATTTTAGTTCAAATAAGGCAGGTGCTTTTAATTATTTCACCAAAGAAACAGGTCAGGTAGATATTCCACAAGGAGAGTGGAAACAGAAATTTGAATTTGGTAAGCCTATAGATCTGCCTTTTTTACATGTGACTATAGAAAAGACCAGCAGTACCATTCAAAAAGGGACTTGGTTATTTAATTTTGGTGATTACTGGGGTACGGTAAGTCGTTATAAAGGTATATCTATTCTTCAAAAGCCTACTGGTTCTTCTATCATACAACTTTCCTTGAGAGGTTCTAATAAAGATAGGTTAGTAGATTATATCAACTCCAGTTCTGTTGTTCTAGAAAAAGGAGAACTAGAACGTAAGAATAAATTTGCTGTCAGTACGATTAAGTATATCGATAGTAGTCTTATCGCTCAGGCAGAGGCTATTAAAGCATCTGAAGATGAATTGAAAGATTTTCAATCTAAGAGTCAGTTAATAGACGCAACAGTTCAAAATAGTGATTTCAATACAAAGCTTACTGATTTTGAATTTCAGCGAACTAACCTTCAGAATAAATTAGATTATTACAATAACCTACGCAATTACCTAAGAGATAAAACAGATTACACAGCCATACAGGCACCTACCGTAGTTGGTATTACAGAAGGTAGTGTAGTAGGAAGTGTTGCCAGATTAATACAATTATCTGAAGAGCGTAAACGCAGGCAGTTTGCCATGAGAGAAGATGCACCTATTTTCAGAGAAATAGATCGCGATATCAACGCTATTAAAGAAGTTATTTTTGAAAATATTTCTAGTTCAAAAGCTCAACTTAATGGCGAGTTAAAACAACTCAACTCTGAGATTTATAAAATAGAAGCTCAGATTAAAACCTTACCTAAAGAACAACAAGAATATCTTAAAATACAGCGTCAGTTTGATTTGAGACAGAATGCTTATAATATCTTTCAGGCTAGAAGAGCAGAGGCAGAGTTAGTTAAAGCAGCAAACGTGTCGGATATTTATGTCATAGATGCTGCAAAAAATATAGGTAGAGGTGGACAGCGCAAAGACTCAAATATCAATTACTTAATTGCTTTAATGGTGGCATTTGCAGCTCCTATTTCAGTCGCTTTTGTACTTACTTTTTTAGATAACTATGTGCATAGCCCTAAAGACCTTGAAAAACTGAGCCCAGTTTCTGTGTTAGGTGTTGTGGGTAAAATGGATCATCCTACTAATTTAATAGTGCGTGACAAACCTAAATCTACGATAGCAGAATCTTTTAGAGGTATACGTTCTAGTTTACACTTTATTTACGATCAAGAATCACAATACAACTCACGTACTATTATGGTTACCAGTAGTGTAAGTGGGGAAGGGAAGACATTTACCAGTATCAACCTTGCTACTGTTTTTGCTTTAAGTGGTAAACGCACCTTGCTGGTAGGTTTAGATTTAAGAAAGCCTAAGATATTTGATGATTTTGAGATTGATAACGATTTAGGAGTTTCTAACTACTTAGTAAACGATTGCTCCTTAAATGATATTATAAGGTCTGCAGGAATAGAAAATCTGGATATAGTACTTTCTGGTCCTGTACCGCCTAATCCTAGCGAACTTATAATGTCTAAGCGTGCCGGTGATATGATAGAAGAATTTAAAAAGAATTACGATTACATCATTCTAGACACACCACCATTAGGTCTAGTGGCAGATGCGTTAGAAATAGCAAAACATGCCGATGCATCTCTTTACATGATACGTCAGGGCTATACTAAAAAGGAAATGCTAAATGTGGTGAATGAAAAATATAAAAGAGAAGAGATAAAAAACTTGAGTTTTATATTTAATCATTTTAGTGATAAAGGGACTTACGGTTATGGCTACGGTTACGGTTACGGCTATGGTTATGGAGCCTATGGTAATGGATATCATGAAAATGATGTGAAAGATGGTTTTTTAATGAAAATTAAAAAAGTCGTACGATCTATATTTAAACTTAAGAGCTAATTTATGTCAGATAAAGACTGGCTTTATGAAATCAAGCCTAAAGGAAAATTAATTGACCTGAACCTAAAAGAAATATGGCGTTATAGAGACCTGCTAGTTCTTTTTGTTAAGCGTGATATTGTCACTGTCTATAAACAAACCGTTTTAGGGCCTTTATGGTTTTTAATTCAGCCACTTTTTACGAGTGTGGTTTTTACGCTAGTTTTTAACACATTTGCAGATATTAAAACAGGCGGTGTACCACCATTTCTATTTAATCTGGCAGGTATTACCTTATGGAATTATTTTAAAGAATGTCTAACTTCTTCTAGTTCCACATTTACAGCAAATGCGAGCTTATTTGGTAAAGTGTATTTTCCTAGATTTATTGTACCGGCTTCTAAGGTGCTGTCAGGACTGTTTAAGTATGGTATACAGTTACTTATATTTGTCATCTTTTACTTATATTTTGTATTTGTAAAAGATATAGATATTCTTCCATCTATATACGTTTGGTTATTTCCATTGGCCATACTCAACATGGCTTTACTAGGACTAGGTATAGGTATGATTTTGAGTTCTATGACTACTAAGTATCGAGATCTTACTATATTAGTTTCCTTTGGTATCAACCTATTAATGTATTTAAGTGCGGTGATGTATCCATTAAGCGAGGCAAAAATAAAAAGCCCAGATTGGGCATGGATTATAGAAGCAAATCCACTAGCGCAAGTGATAGAACTATATAGAAACCTATTATTAGGTACAGGTGATATTTCTTTTTCTGGTTTAGGTATCAGTTCGTGTATAGCGATTATTGCTTTTTTAGTAGGTCTTGTAATTTTTAATAGAACCGAAAAAACTTTTATCGACACCGTATAATGGCAGCAATACGACTATACTGGTGGAGTGAAATCTTTATCCAGAAAAAACAGAAAGAAAACTATGGCGATCTATTAGGTAAATATCTAGTAGAAAAAATTTCTAGTAAAAAAGTAACTTGGGTACGTGCTCAAAAATTTTCTATTAGAAATCTATTCAGTCCTTTGTATGTGACCATAGGCAGTGTTCTCGCACATATCAATACCTATTGCACGGTATGGGGTAGTGGTATTAACCATAAAGATGAATCTATAGCTAGTGCTAGATTTTTGTCTGTTAGAGGTCCGCTTTCGCGAAAGCGAATACTCGAACTAGGTTATGAGTGTCCAGAGGTCTATGGAGATCCGGCACTTTTATTACCGTTATATTATCAGCCTAAAGTAGATAAAAAATATACATTAGGAATCATACCACATATCACTGACCTAGAAATAGCAAAGAAACTTTATGGGCAAAGTAAAGGTGTCAAAATTATAGATTTTAATACCAACGATATAGAAGAAACAACTAGTGAAATACTAAATTGTGAGCAGGTTTTATCTTCTTCTTTACATGGTATTATCGTTGCGCATGCTTATCAAATACCGGCTGTACAGGTCAAGTTTTCAGATAATATTTATGGTGATGGTGTTAAGTATCACGATTATTTATTGTCTGTAGGTTTAAATACTTATCAACCAGAATTTATAAAGAATGAGATAGGGGTAAATGAAGCGGTGACTATGATAAAGAATCATGAAAGTTCATTACCATCTAATCAGGTAATTCATAATATACAGCAAGGATTAATGGCTGTGTGTCCTTTTAAAACTGCAAGCGATGAGTGATGATGTTATTTTAAAAGCTGTAAATGTTTCTAAACAATACCGTTTAGGAACCGTAGGAACTGGTACCTTAAGTCATGATTTAAATAGATTTTGGGCTAAGATAAGAGGTAAAGAAGACCCTTATCTTAAAATAGGTGCTGTAAATGATCGCAGTGCTGCGGCCACTAGTGATTATGTGTGGGCGATAAAGGATATAAACTTTGAGGTAAAACGTGGCGAGATACTAGGTATTATTGGAAAGAATGGTGCTGGTAAATCTACTTTATTAAAGATACTTTCTAGAGTAACCAGCCCTACAACAGGTTCTATAAAAACTAAAGGTCGCATCGCGAGTTTACTAGAAGTAGGTACTGGTATGCATCCAGAACTTACAGGTAGAGAAAATGTATATCTCAATGGTGCTATTTTAGGAATGACTAAAACAGAGATAGCAAGTAAGATTGATGAGATAGTTGAGTTTTCTGGCTGTCAGATGTACATCGACACACCTGTAAAGCGTTATTCTAGCGGTATGCGCGTGCGATTAGGGTTTGCAGTAGCTGCCTTTCTCGAGCCAGATATTCTAGTGGTAGATGAGGTACTGGCCGTAGGAGATGCCGAATTTCAGAAAAAGGCTATTGGTAAAATGCAGGACATTTCTAATACTAGTGGAAGGACGGTGCTTTTTGTGAGTCACAATATGGCTGCTGTGAAGAGTTTGTGCACGAGAACTATTGTTTTAAGTAATGGAGAAATTAGTTTTGTAGGAGAAACTAATGACGCGATAAATGATTATTTAAAGATATCATCGAATAATCAGAATGATATGCAGATAAAACAATCTGACCTTATTTCTGAAATCCGATTAGAAGAGAAAAACATTAATCATAACCAAAATTTACGTATTCATTTAAAGTTAGATTATAAAGAATATGATACGATAACCATTGGTTATGTTTTAGAAAATAATTTTGGAGAAAGAGTAGCAGCAGCAAATATGCATCAAGCCTCTCTAAAATTTGAAAAACAAAACGGAACTGATGTAGTCATAGAGATTCAAAATATGACTCTAGTTCCAGGTCTTTATAACATTTCATTATTCCTAGGAAATGGAACTTTTGATTTAGAAGAATTGAGAAATGTTTGCGAGTTTTCTATGGAATGGAATTATAATATAACCTTGCCAAAAAAGAATTGGGGACAAAATTACTTTAGCACTTTATGGATTCAGTAAAAACAAATTGCATATTATGCAAATCAAATGACTTGTCAATTGAGTCGACTTTTGATTCAAAATTGATTAATAATATTTATCAAGAGTCATTTGGTAGAGATTTTTCTCAGTTTTTCAACCTTGAATCTTTTTCTTTTTTTAAATGCAATGATTGTAGCCATTTGTTTTTTGATCCTAGAATGGCTGGTAATGATAAGTTCTATGAAGTTTTACAAGAGATAAGAGATAATTATTACAGTCCGTTGAGACCTGAATTTTTAATGATTAAAAAATATATAACTCAAAAAGATAAAGTCTTAGAAATAGGTGCTGGCGATGGAGATTTTGCAAAAGTTATAAGTTGTAATAGCTATGTAGGTTTAGAATTCAATGATCTGGCCATTAAAAATGCAATGGCAAAAGGTGTTAGACTTAAAGATGAAAGTGTTGAAACTCATTCTTTATCGAACAAAGAGGTTTATGATATTATTGTAAGTAATCATGTTCATGAACATGTAAGTGATTTATATAGTTTTATAGAAGCTGGGGTAAGATGTTTAAGGAAAGATGGATACTATATTTTTTCCGTACCGAATAATGATAATCATGACACATCTAGTATCAACCATACTTTGAATTTACCACCACATCATATATCTAGGTTTACTAAGAAATCATTTGAAAGTTTAGATGTTTTTGGTTTAAAACTGATATCTGTAGAATCGGTTAAGATTTCTAAATCTCGCAAGTATCGTCTAGGTATAGTTAATAATTTTCTTTTAAAGAAAATAACAAAATTAAATAATTGGAATCAAGTCGCTATTTCACTCAAGTCCGTTAATAAATCAACTAATTTGATAAATAAACTCCCGATTAAGTTGAAACTTGTTATCTATAAGTTCTTAATTAAAGATCAAGGTTTAAATAGTGTTGTTGTGTATAAGAAATTGTAATTGATTTTAAAATGAATAAAAATGTGCTGATAGTTATGAACTCTTTTCCAGAGCTTTCAGAGACTTTTATTAGAGATCATATTCTTTCTGCTTTAAATGTTTCAGAAAGTGTTTATGTTGGTGCAAAAACGATAAAATCAAATACGCAGGCGTTAGAAGGATATCATGATATTATATCTAAGGTAAAAATTTTTGAGATAGGAACCTTTTATGAATTGACAAAATTTAAAGCTCTTCTGTCATTAATTAATCCATTTAATTTTTATGACTTTCTCTTACTTAAGTTTAATAAAAAAGATTTCAAAAAAAAAATACTCAATAAAAGGTTTAAAAAACTTGTTGAGAATAATCAGATAGAAAACATACATTTTCATTTTGGGGATGTAGCTAGAGAGTTTTTAAAAGTTATTGGGCCGATACAAAATGTAAAGATTCATGTCACTTTTCATGGTTATGATATTAGGCACCTTTCACAATATCCTCAATTTTATACTCCGATAATCCAACATGTTGATACACCTATAGCAATCTCTACTTGGAATTTTAAGGCTTTGTTATCTGCTGGATTTAATTCAGAGAAAATAAAGAGAATAAATAACCCAATTGATGATAAGTTTTTTTCTACGATTAATGTAAAAGAAAAGCAGAGTTTAATAAAAATACTAGCCGTAGGTAGATTAGAAAAAGTTAAAGGCTTTGATAACCTTTTAAGAAGTGTCTCTCTATTACTAACGTTATTAAAGGAGAAGGAAGTTGAGATACAGTTAACTATAATAGGAGAAGGCGCAGAAAGGCAAAATTTAGAAATGCTTATTATGGAATTGGGAATACAGAATGTAGTTTCTTTAACTGGTTCTAAAAATAGATTTGAGATAAAAGAGATGTATAATCAATCTGATTTTTTAGTAATAAGTAGTTTGCATGAAGCATTACCTACAGTTATGCTAGAGGCTATGAGTATGGGGTTACCTATCGTGTCAACCTCAGTAGGTTCAATTCCTTATGAATTACCTGATGATAATATTCTATGTTCTCGAAATGAACCATCTGAAATGGTTCAAGGATTAGAACAAATGATATTTTTAAAGAGTTCATGGGATGCAATAGGTAAGAGCAATCGACAGTATATTTTAAAAGAATATGGAAGAGATGTTTTTGAGACAATATTGGGGTTATTGTATTAATATTTTAAATATTTAATCTATATTCATTAAGTAATGAAAGACAATTTAATTTCTATAATAATACCGAGTTATAATAGAGCGAATCTTATTTTAGAAACTTTAGAATCTATAAAAAATCAAACCTATTCTAATTGGGAATGTATTATTGTGGATGACGGTAGCACTGATGATACGGAACAGGTTGTAAATGATTATATAATAGATAAGTCTAGGTTTTCATATCAACATAGGCCATTAAATAAGCCTAAGGGAGCAAATGCCTGTCGTAATTACGGCTTGAGTATTTCAAATGGGGATTATATTATATTTTTTGATAGTGATGATGTTTTAGTATCCACAGCCTTTGAAAATAGAATAAAGGAATTTCAAAAAAATGATAATGTAGACATAGTTATCTTTGAAATGGGGAAATTTGTAAATAACGATTTAAAAGCTAAAGACAAATCTTTAGTTATTAACGGAAGTTGGAAGGTAGCGCTCGATCATTTTTTAACTTTAAAAATTTTGCCTTGGAGTATTTGTCGACCTACCTTTAAAAAAAGTGTTCTTGAGAATATTAAATTTAATGAAACCCTTCAAAGATTTCAAGATGTAGATTTTAACATAAGATTACTAGCTACTGTTAAGCCTAACTATATATCTATTCCACTAATAGATTGCTACTATAGGGTAGCAGATAATAATAATCCTAGAAAGCCAGAGTTTTTTCAACATGTTATAGAATCTGTAGGAATATTTATTGAATCCATCATGTCATGCTTAGATGATTCTAATATAACTTTACCTAAAGAGAAAATAAAGGAATGGATTTTTGAAATCATAAACAATTATATGAATTCAAAGGTTGATATTTCAACGTTATATAAAACTATATCAAAATCAAATGATTTATTAGACCTTAATAAGAAGGAATTGTTTTTACTATATAGTCTGGGTTACTTGAATAAAACATTTAAGAATAAAAAAGGTTATTACTTTTTATATAAAAGGATAAAAAATAAATACTTCAATATTATCATTAAATGAAAATATTATTTATATCAATGCCGTCAGTACATGCAACTAGATGGATATCTAATGTAGATGATGACTTTAATGAATTATATTGGTTTAATGTTCTAAGTAAAGATAATGTTGAATTTGAAAATAGAGTTGTAAAATTTAATGAATGGCATAAACGCAAAATAACGCCTATTAAAGGAGAGTACTCTTTATCAAAATCTAAGCCCCAATTATATGCTTTGATAAGGCCTATTTTAGAAATTACCGAAAATCAATATTTACATCAAATAATCTCTCAAATTAAACCTGATATTATTCATGTCTTTGAGATGCAAACTTGTTTTTATCCTATTGTGAGAACTTTAAAGTCTTACATTGATATAAAGGTCATATATTCTTGCTGGGGTAGTGATTTATTCTATTATCAATCTTTTAAAAACCATAAGAGGAAGATAAAAAATGCTTTACAACTAGTAGATTTGTTACATGTTGATAATCAAAGAGATATACAGATAGCAAGGAGGCTTGGTTATAAAGGTTTAACAACAATAATTCCAGGAGGTGGTGGCTATAAAACAAACTTTTATTTTAAATATAATAAACCAGTATCTAAGCGATCTATTATTTTAGTTAAAGGTTATGAACATGATTTTGGACGAGCAATAAATGTCATCAAAGCCCTAAATAATATTAGCTTACCTAATAGATTTGAAATAATAGTTTTTGGAGCACACGCAAAAACAATTCAATTTATTAATGAGAACAAGTTAGATTTATTAACTTATGGAAGGCATAGTTTAGGCCATGAAGAATTATTTAAACTTATGGGGCAAACTTATATATATATCGGCAATAGTATTTCAGATGGTATACCTAATACTCTAATAGAAGCTATGATGATGGGAGCATTTCCAATTCAAAGTAATCCAGGAGGTAGTACAGCGGATTTAATAATTCATCGATTCAATGGGTGTTTAATAGATAATCCTTTAGATGTTGAAGATATTTCAAATCAAATATTGTTTGCGCTAAATGAAAAGCATTTGATTGAACAAGCTTACGTTGAAAACCAATCGACAATTAATTTAAAGTATAATTATGATTTTGTTAAAAAGCAAATAAATAAACTTTATGACTAGTATCGTTAATCATTTCTAATTGAAGTTTAGCAATATGAAGTTTTAATTTAAAGAAATCAACTTAATAGTAGATATTAATAATTGTTATTTATATCGACAATTACAAAGTACATTGTTTAAGATTGATTAGATAACGTAAATTTGTATCTCTAAAGATAAATATAATGAATCATTTAATCACAGGGGTAGCAGGAAATGTAGGGAGTGCGCTTGCTGCACATTTACTTAATAACGGTCATAAGGTAGTAGGGGTAGATAACTTAAGTACTGGAGATAAAAACAAACTGCCTCTAAATAACAATTTTACATTTATTAAACTAGATGTAAATGTTTATGAAGAAATAGCTGAAGTTATGCTGTCTCAACCTTTTGATTATGTCCATCATTATGCTGCTTTAGTAGGTGTTCAAAGAACATTGGAACGTCCAATAGATGTACTAAAGGACATAGATGGGATAAAAAATATATTACAACTCAGTAAAAACACAGGAGTAAAAAAAATATCCTACTCTTCTAGTAGTGAGGTGTATGGAGAGCCTGTAAGTTTACCTCAAATTGAGAACGAAACTCCCTTAAATTCAAAGCTACCCTATGCTGTTGTTAAAAATATAGGAGAGGCTTATTTCAGATCATATAAACAAGAATATGACTTAGATTATGTTATTTTTAGATTTTTTAACACCTATGGTCCTCAGCAAAGCATTGATTTTGTTATACCTAAATTATTAAAACAAGCATTGAATAATCATGACATAACAATTTATGGTGATGGTTTACAGTCTAGAACATTTTGTTATATAGATGACAATATAGAGGCTAGTCAGCTCATATTTGATAATGTTTCTTTGAAAAATGATGTGTTTAATATAGGTAATGACATTGTTTATAACATTAAAGAATTAGTAGAAGTTATTTTAAAAGTGACAGGAAGCTCTTCAAAAGTAATTCATTTACCAGCCTTAGAAGAAGGAGATATGACACGCAGGCAACCGGACATTTCTAAAATGAGAGCGATTTTAAATAGAGATTTAGTATCCTTGGAGGATGGTATATCAAAATTATTGAATAAACAAAGTAAATAATAAATATGCGCATAGGTCGTAGCGAGGAACATGATAAGAAATATCAAGGAAGTAAAGCTTTAAATAGAGTTATTATACCTTTATACATTCCACATGAGAATGATTATTACAAAGACTCTTTCAAAATTTTTAAATCATGTGTGACTAGTTTACGATTAACTTCAGATAATATTACACCGATAAGCGTTATTGCAAATGGATGTTCTAAAGAAATACATTCAAAACTTCTTGATTTACAAAACGATGGGCTTATTGATGAGCTTTTATTAGAAACGGAACAATTGGGGAAGGTCAATAGTTTGCGTCGCGTGATAGGGGCAAGTGAAGAGCCATACCTTACTATTACGGATGGTGATGTAATGTTTCTAAAAGGATGGGATGCTCAAGTTTCACAAGTTTTTCAAAATTTTCCACGTGCGACTGTTGTATCACCTGTTCCTAATTTTAAGACATTTAATCAATTCACTAGTAATATATGGCTAGAACATTTATGGAGTGGTAAGGTGGTATTTGAGAATTCGGCAGATCCTGAAGGATTAGAAAAATTCGCAAAAAGTATTGGATGGCCTTATTTGAATGACAATCAAAAAGATGTAATATTGACTATTACTATAAAAGATTTTAAAGCTACTGTGGGATGCGGTCATTTTTGTGCTACTTATAAAAGAGATGCTCTTCTATTTGCACCAAATGAATCTTCGGAGTTTGTGTTAAGCGGCAATTCGGAAGAAGTTTATTTAGACATTCCTACTGTAAGAAATGATGGATACAGATTATCGACTCATAAAAACCATGCATACCATTTAGGTAATACTTGGGAATCTTGGATGGACCAAGAGCTATCTAATTTGAATAACTTAGATACAGAAAAAATATATTGGCCTAGTTACAGTAAAATAAAAGAAAAACCTTTGAGGTATTGGATTAAATTTATTTTTTTTAAAAATCTTCTCTCTAAAAAAAAGGTTTACAATTATGCAATAAGTTGTTTCAAGCTACCACTAGTTTTTAGAGATCATTACTTGAAATAAATTAAAATGAATCTCTCCATAGTCATAGTGAATAGAAATAGAACTTTTGAAATTGTTGAAAAGACGCTAGATTCTATATATCCACAGCTCAATGATAGCATTATGCTTACCATTGTAGATTACGGTAGTGATATAGATTATCAAGACAAATTTAAAGCACTAATAGAAGAAAGTTATCCCAAAATTTATTTGATACTTTGCCCTACGCAAGGTCAACTTTTTCATAAAACGCGTGCTATTAATATGGTGTTGCGCAATTGTACGACAACCTTTTTTATGGTTTTAGATATGGATTGTATAACACATCCAGAATTTATAGAAAAGGCGTTGATACTAGCCTCAGAAAATGAGGTGATTAATTTTCCCTATGGATTTTTAAAAGAAGAAGAAAGTAAGAGCTTAAAAACATTCAGTGATTATCATATAGATTTTATAGGTGGATTAACCGGCACAGCTATTTTTAATACAGATAAATTACAAACCATAAATGGATTTGATGAGTTCTATCACAGTTGGGGTGCCGAAGATGCCGATATGTTTGACCGTCTAGAACGCATTGGTGTACAGATTACCTTGTATAAGGAAGATGTTTTGTTATTGCATCAATGGCATGAAAAAGGGTATAGAAATATAAAAAGTAAGCAACCGTTTCATAGCTACTTAGAAAAGGTGAATCATGAATATTACACGCTTTCGCGAAAGCGTAACATCACAAAAGTCAACCTAAATAATAACTGGGGTTTGGCCTGTGATCCTGCGGCATATACACGTTTAAAAGAACCTGCCGAAATCTGGGAATTTCAAAACTATCAACAAGAAATTATCGGTTTATTTGCGAGCCTAATAGTTCAGCCACCAGAAAACCCTGTGGAGATAAGAATAACCAAGGTTTTAAAAAATAGTAAGGATAAAATTAAAAAAATTCTTCACAAAAGAACGAAACCTGTTCTAGATATGGATCTGGTTAATGATAGACTACTAGAAACGATTATCTTGCATTATCGCAACCGTCCGTACTTTTATGAGTATGATACAAATTTAGCGGTTATAAAGGTGCTCATTTAATGGCAAACTAAATATCGATGATTGAAAAAGTGACCAGTTATACAGCTATTAAAGACTTTATTCTAGAAATAGAAGATAAATATCCTGTAGATAAATGGGTGTATAATGATATTCCATTCTGGCCTCATATTAGGGTAAAGCTATATTATGCGCTTATTCAGTCTGTTAATAATCAAGAGCATCAAAAAGTTAATAAAACAATTCATGTTAATCAAATATGCACTTCTAGATTACAACAGTTAAAACAATTATGGATTTCTTTTTTTGCTTTTAAAAATTTTATTAAAAGTGTAAATAAGAGAGAGTTGCTTTTTATGAGCCTCGATATGCATAAGGTAATTCATAATGAGATCTATTTTAATAGGTTTTTTGACTCTATGATTGCGGTAAATGATTTAGAAAAGAATTCGTTTACATTTGAAATCAAGAAACATTTGTGTCCTTGTTATAACCAGAATGCTGTGGAAACAGTAGCACCGTACTTAGATTTTTATAATAAGAGATACAAAATAACTCGCTTTTTATATCCATTAATGAATCTAGAATCTAACAATACCCAAGGAGTTGATCAGTTTAGGGTGTTTTTAAATAATAATGGATTATTTGAAATTTCTAATCAACTCAAAAATTCTAATTTAGAAAAATGGTCGACTAAGATTAGAGTTTTTTCAAATTTCTATACGAGGTACCTAATTAAGGCTAAGACAAAGAAAGTTATTGCAGTTAGTTATTATGGATTTGACAGTATGTGGTCTTGCATGCATGCAGCAAACAAATTAGGTATTCCTACGGTAGATTTTCAGCATGGTCCACAGACTGAGGTGCATATGGCATATGCTAGTTGGTCAAAAATTCCTAAAAATGGATTCTCGATTATGCCTAAGGAATATTGGTGTTGGGATAAAGAGTCTGCTCAAGAAATCAATAAATGGGCAATATCGGTAAACACAATAGCAAAAGTTTATGGACAACCATGGTTAGCTTTTACACAAAATGAAAATAAGAAGGTAGATACTTCAGAAAAGGAACCTTTTGTTTTATATACCCTACAAACCTTTCCTTTATTTACATTAGAGAATACATTCACACCGGATATTATAAAATTAATAGAAAATTCAAAGTATAAATGGATTCTTAGGTTGCATCCCAGTAATTCTCAAGATTCACATTTAGTTGAAAGTTACCTAGAAGAAAATCATGTAAGAAAAGAAAAATACACTATTCAAGGACCTAGTGACACTCCGTTGCCTGAAGTTTTAAGAGGATCCTTACTGCACATAACAAACTACTCAGGTTGTACAATTGAGGCAAGGGAATTAGGAGTTAAAACCATACTAATTGATACAGTAGGGTTAGAGGTGTTTAAAAGCTATATTGATAATGATTTAGTTGTCTTTGCCAATAAAGAAGAAATTGAATTTCATGATAAATTAGAGAGGTTGATATTAGAAACTGTTAAGAATGAGAATTTGTCAAGTAGAAAAATAGTTAATCCTTTAGAGTTTTAAAGAAGTTGAAATTCCAATTTTTCTTGATGAGTTGCTGCATAGGTATTTCTATCAGTTTGTAAGTGATCATAGAAATCGTAATCAAAATGAGTAGACGAATACTAAATAAGGCATTTACATTTGTAATATATAGTCGTTCTAGATGTGCCTCTAGGTTTAAGTTTGCTAATAAAGACCAAACTGGTTTTTGTAAAATGTAGATTCCAAAACTTATTTCTCCTAGAAACAAGAAAATGTTTTTATTAAAGAAGTTAGCAAGAGGTTTTTCATTTAGAGCAATTGTTAATACTAACACAGCCATTAAAGGAGATAAAATTCCGTTATGGAAGTATTTTACTATCTCCATTCTAAATGAAAAGAATATTAATGATACAAGTAATAGACTTAGGTAGATGTTACCCAGTTTGTTTAACTGATTTCGATACTTTAAGAATATTAGTCCGGTTAGATTACCAATTAAAAATGAGTTGAAATGCATGATAGGATGATATCTCAAATCTCTCTCAATGTAATAAGGGAATTCTACCATGTTTTCTATAATAAGAATATGTAGAATTTGTGATGCGATCCAAAACAGACTCAGTGCAATGGAGATATTTTTAAGTTCCCATTTTTGGTATATCCAATTGGTTAAAAATGGAAACATCGCATAAAAGAAAAACTCTACAGATAGTGACCATGCCGTAAAATTAATGACTAGACCTTTGCCAGCAATCCAAGATTGAATTAATATAAATGTGTAAATGATATCTAATTTATCATAACCTAAAGATTTGTCAATAATCATGCAGGCTACTAGAGCAAATAAGTATAGAGGAACTATTCTCGCGATTCTGTTTTTTAAATAAGAAAAAAATGAGATTCGGCCTTTATTTTGATATGCTATAACCATTACAAATCCAGAAAGAACAAAGAAGTAACTGACTCCCAAATAGGCATGTTTAAAAATGAAATCAATAGATTCATGAGTAAACAAAACCGTTTCTCTAGCATAGTGATAAGAAACTATGGCAATAGCTGCTAGAAATCTAGTAAATGTTAATTGATCAATCCTCATTTTAAACTATAAAATTTAAAGCGGCAATCTACTATTTTTTTTCTAGCGCTATTTAATTTTTAATTTAATATCTGCTTAGAATGGTACTAGAGATGTTTAAATTTACCATATGAAAATCCTCCTAGTTTCCATGAATAATTTACACTTTACTCGCTGGTCTGACCAGTTGAGGGAAAGTGGTCATGAGGTATACTGGTTTGATATATTAGATCAAGGATATTCTCCTGCTTTGAGTTGGATGACTCAAGTCACTGGATGGAAAAAAGGGTTTTTAAAAAAGAGAGGAAGAACCTTTGTTAAAAAACGGTTCCCTAAATTCTTCTCGTTTCTATCATCAAAATTAGACATATCTGTAGAAACAGCATTTGAAAAAGCGCTTTTAGAAATACAACCAGATGTCGTTCATAGTTTTGCTTTATATATTTCATGTACACCTATTTTTAAGGTGATGAAAAAACATGAGAATGTAAAATGGATGTATTCTTCATGGGGTAGCGATTTGTATTATTATCAAAATATACCAGAGTATTTAAATGATATTCAAAAAGTATTACCACGAGTCGATTACCTAATAACAGACTGTTTAAGAGATCATAAGATTGCAATTAAACATGGTTTTAAAGGAGATTTCTTAGGTGCCTTTCCTGGTGGTGGTGGTTTTAAACTAACAGCTATTCAAAAATATATAAAACCTGTTGCAGAAAGGAAGGTTATTCTCATAAAAGGAAATCAAAATAGATCTGGTAGAGCATTGCCAGTTTTAGAAGCAATAGTTTCTATAAGTAAATTACTCATTGATTATAAAATTATCGTTTTCGGTGCTACAAATCCTGAGGTCAGAGCATTTCAAAACCAGAAGGAACTAGACATAACCGTAAATGGTATTTTGAGTCATGATCAAATACTCAAGCTGATGTCTTCATCTCTAATTTATATAGGTAACAGCAATTCTGACGGTATGCCTAATACTATGTTAGAGGCTATTTGCAGCGGTGCTTTTCCTATCCAAAGCAATCCAGGAAACGCCACTGCCGAGGTTTTGACGCATCAGTCTAATGGCTTGCTTATTGAAGATTGTGAGGATATGGAAGAAATTAAGCAAAACATTACTTTTACTATACAAAACTTAGATATGATTCAAAAAGCTTTTGAATACAATCAGCTCTATGCGCAAGAGCATTTATCTCGCACAATTGTTACAAAGAAAGTACTACTAATGTATCAATCTACAGAACCCAACTATGCAACTAACTAACCTAGTCATTATACCAGCACGCGGTGGCTCAAAAAGGCTGCCTGGAAAAAACTTAAAAGAATTAGATGGTATACCATTAATCCAGCATAGTATACAATATGCTTTATTAGCTGGTAGTCTAATTGATAAAATCGTCGTTACCACAGACAGTAATGACATAGCGCAAGTGGCTATGGATTGTGGCGTAGAAGTGATCAAAAGGCCAACAGAACTATCTGGTGATCATGAGCCCGTTATAAGTGCGATGCAACATACTCTGGAATCCCTATCAGGTTCTTATGAAAATGTCATCTTGTTACAACCTACAAATCCGTTGCGACCAAAGAATTTACTGAAAGAATCTTTAGAATCTTTTGAGAGTTCTAAAGTAGATAGTTTAATGACGGTGGATTTTCTAAAAGAAAAATTCGGTAAAATAGTAGGCGATAAATTTGTGCCAGAAAACTATATTATGGGACAAAGAAGTCAGGATTTGCCACAATTGTATCGAGAAAATGGGCTGCTTTATATCACAAAGGTGAGTGAGATTTTAGAAGGAAACATTCTTGCAGAACATAATTTTGCTATGGTCGTAGATCATCCATTTTCTAGAGTAGATATAGATGATATCACCGATTTTAAATTTGCTGAGTTAATGCTAGAAATGCATGCCTCATGAAAAGAGTTGTACTTTTAACTTCTGGAGAATTGCGTCATGATTTTTTCAAGATGTACATCTCGTTGCAGCCTGGAATAGAGGTAGTCAGGACTTACTGCGAGAGTATCGAAAGAAATCTAGTTTCTAAAATTAAAGATACAAAGCAGTCTCATCTTAGATTTCAACATTTACAGGCTAGAGAACAAACAGAGATCGATTTCTTTTCAATATTTGTTGCGTATAGTCAAGATCTATCACAATCTAAACATATTGAAAAAGGAGCTATTAATGATCCAGAGATCGTTCAAGAAATTATTGAGTTGTCTCCAGATTTAATAATTTCATACGGTTGCTCTATAATCAAAGCGCCTTTGATAGAGGCATTTCCAGATCGTTTTATAAATATACATTTAGGATTATCGCCCTATTATCGAGGTAGTGGGACTAACTTCTGGCCATTTGTAAATGATGAACCAGAATATTGCGGTGTCACTTTTATGAATATAGATAGAGGAATAGATACTGGAAAAGTGATACATCAAATACGTCCAGATATGTATCCGCTAGATACTTTTCATGTGATATGTAATCGATTGCTTATTAAATCTTTTAAGACTTGTGCATCCCTAATTAATCAATATGATCGATTAATTTCTATGCCTCAAATTAAAGATTCAAATAAAGATAAGATTTATAAAAACGCAATGTTTGACGAGAGTAGTGTAGAGATGTTGTATTCTCGCTTTCGCGAAAGCGGAATTACCAACTACTTAAGAGATAAAAAACAAAAAGATCTTCTTGTACCTATTATAAAAAATAGTGCCTTATGATGAAAGCAGTTATGTATCATTATGTAAGACCTGACTCTACAAACCTGCCGTTTTTTAAAAATCTACATGTAGAGGATTTTGAAAAACAATTAGATTTTTTTGAAGAAACTTATGGGTTTGTAGATAAAAATGATTTTTTGAAAAGTTTAGAAACTGGGCAACCTGTCCGAGGTGTCGTTCTAACCTTTGACGATGGCTTTAAAGACCATTATAAGTATGTAATGCCTGTTCTTTTAAGAAGAAAACTATGGGGATTGTTTTATATCAACACAGGAGTACATCAACAGCAGAAAATACTAGATGTACATCGCATACACTTATTATTGGGTAAGTACAGTGGTGAAGAAGTGTATCTCAAATTAAATGAAATTCTAGAAAACAAGCATTTAAAGGACGAAGAAATAACCGCCTTTAAAGAAGATACCTATCAATTACAGGTTAATGATGCTCATGCAGCACTGGTAAAACGCACATTAAATTATTACATAGATTATGACTATAGAGAGTCTATTCTAGATGTGTTAATGGATCATTTTTTTGAAAACCAAGATCACTTATTTTCTGAAACTTATATATCACCTACAGAAATGATCGAGATGCAAGAAAAAGGGATGGTCATAGGTAGCCACACGGTAAATCATCTAATCATGAGTAAGTTAAGTCTTGCTAGACAAGAAGAAGAAATAGTAGATTCCTTTGAACATTTAATGACTCATATTGTTCCATTAGATATAAAGACATTTTGTTACCCTTATGGAGGATTTCATACCTTTACAAAAGAAACAGAAACCTTGCTAGAAAAGCATCAGGTGCAGTTTTCATTTAATGTAGAATCTAGGGATATTACATCAAATGATTTGCACAATAGGAAACAAGCGTTACCTCGATATGATTGTAATGAGTTTCCATATGGCAAATGCCGCAATTAACAATTAACTATGAATCCATTTATAGAAATAGCAGGACGTAAAATAGGTCCAGATTATCCGCCATTAATAATCGCAGAATTAGGTATTAACCATGAAGGTAGTCTAACAGCTGCAAAAGAAATGGTAGACGCAGCAGCGAGAGCTGGTGTAGAGGTTCTTAAACACCAAACGCATATCGTAGAAGACGAGATGACTGGTGCTGCAAAGAAAGTGATACCAGGTAATGCAGACGTTTCTATCTATGAAATAATGGAGCGTTGTGCTCTTAATGAAGAAGATGAAAGAGCATTAAAAGCCTATGTAGAAGAAAAAGGAATGATCTTTATATCAACCCCTTTTTCTAGAGCAGCTGCAAATAGATTGCAATCTATGGATGTAGAAGGCTATAAAATAGGTAGTGGTGAGTGTAATAATTATCCTTTACTAGAACATATCGCTAGATTTCAAAAACCTGTGATTCTCAGTACAGGAATGAATACCATAGAGAGTGTTTCTAAAGCGGTTGCTATATTTAAAAAACACAACGTACCACTAGCGATTTTACATACAACCAATTTATATCCAACACCAGCACATCTCGTACGTTATGGAGCAATGGTAGAGATGCATGAGGCTTTTCCAGATTTGGTTTTTGGACTGTCAGATCATACAGTTTCTAATCTAGCGTGTTTTGGTGCTGTAGCATTAGGAGCATCTATTTTAGAAAGACACTTTACAGACCACATGCAGCGCACAGGTCCAGATATAGTGTGTTCTATGGACGAGAAAGAAACCAAAGAATTAATAGAAGGAAGTGCGTTACTACAACAAATGCGTGGTGGGACAAAAGAACCAACTGCCGAAGAGCAAGTGACCATAGATTTTGCCTTTGCAACCGTATGTGCTATTCAACCTATTAAAAAAGGAGAGGCTTTTTCTAAAGATAATATTTGGGTGAAAAGACCAGGTACAGGAGAAATACTAGCAGTAGATTATGATCAGGTTTTAGGTCAGGTTGCTCTTAGAGATATAGAGATAGATAGTCAGTTGCTTAAAAGTGATGTAGAGCTTTCATGATTGGAATAAAAAAAATAGCATTTCTTACAGGTACTCGAGCAGATTTTGGCAAAATAAAATCCTTGATTCAAATGCTTGTGGAGCACGATGGTTTTGATCCCTATGTATTTGCAACTGGTATGCATCTAATTCCTATTTATGGCGATACGATTGTAGAGATAGAACGATGTAATTTCCCTCATCTTTATCGATTTGAGAACTTTACAAGTGAGAATACGATGGATCTTACACTGGCTAAAACTATAGAAGGTTTTAGTGCTTATGTAAAAGAGGTAGAGCCAGATTTAATAGTCGTTCATGGAGATAGAGTAGAGGCGCTGGCAGCAGCAACTGTAGGAGCTTTGAATAATATTTTAGTAGCTCATATAGAAGGTGGAGAATTAAGCGGTACTATAGACGAATTGATACGTCATGCGGTTTCAAAGCTTTGTCATGTACATTATGTGTCTAACATAGAAGCAAAAAACAGACTGATGCAAATGGGAGAATTACCACAAGCAATTTCTGTAATAGGTTCTCCAGATGTCGATATCATGTTCTCAGATCAACTTCCAGATCTAGAAGAAGTGAAGAATTATTATGACATCGATTTTAAAGAATATGCGATATGCATGTTTCATCCAGTAACTACCGAGGTTGATTTATTAAAAGATCAAATCTATGCATTAAGAGATGCTATGATAGAATCTGGTAAGAATTATTTAATCATTTACCCTAATAACGATCACGGTTCTAGTATTATACTAGATGCTTGGAAAAGTATAGCGTCTCATAAACAATTTAGAATACTACCTTCTTTAAGATTTGAATATTTTCTAGTAGCGCTTAAATATGCCTCTTTTATGATAGGTAATAGCAGTGCAGGTGTGCGAGAAGCACCGTATTATGGAATACCATCCATAAACATTGGATCAAGACAGTTAAATAGAGTTACTTCTAGTGCAGTGATTAATGTAAATGCCGATAAAAAAGAAATTTTAGAGGCGATTTTAAATCTGCCAGAAGAGCGTTTTGAAATCGAAAATACATTTGGCTCAGGGAATAGTGCAACACTTTTTAAGGAATCGCTAGAAAGTGATGATTTATGGAATTTAAACCATCAAAAACAGTTTCTAGATGTCAGACCATAAGCCTAAGATATTTGTACTTCTACCAGATGGGGTGGGTTTAAGGAATTTTGCTTTTACTGATTTTAAAGAAATTGGCGAGCAAATGGGTTTTGAGGTCGTTTTTTGGAACAACACTATATTTCCACTTCAGGAAGAGTTAGGGTTTAAAGAAGTTGTAATTTCTAATGCAGGGCTTCATCCTTTAACAGGTGTTTTATCTCGTGCAAGAAAACGTGTAGAGTTATCGCTTTCGCGAAAGCGAACTAATGATAAAGTCTACGATACATACAAATTTCCATTACGCTGGAAAGGAATTAAAGAAGGGCTTAAAAATCTAATAGTTTTTTATTATCAAAATTTTAGATCTTCAAAAAGTGGGCTAGAAAAGTTATTGATTAAAATCGATGACAAAGAACGTTCTACTGATCGTTATAAGGAATTAAAGAGTCAGCTAGAAGAACATGAGCCGGTAATGGTTTTTTCTACGACACAACGGGCAACTATGGGAATAGCGCCTATACTTGCAGCAAAAGATTTAGGTATTAAAACGGCTACGTGGGTATATAGTTGGGATAATCTACCCAAAGGAATGTCGACCATTACTACCGATGCTTATTTTGTCTGGTCAGAATTAATGAAGAAGGAATTGCTGGAGTATTATCCAGAAACTAAGAATGCTGCCATACATATAACAGGAACACCACAATTTGAACCTCATTATAATGAGGGTATAATAAAAACTAAGGAGGCCTTTTTTAAAGATCATTCTTTAGATCTTCAAAAAAGATATTTCTGTTTTTCTGGAGATGATTATACAACGTCGCCATTAGATCAATATTATCTTGAAGACTGCGCACAAGCGGTGGAGAAATTGAATTCTGAAGGGTATAACTTAGGAATTATTTATCGTAAAGTGCCTGTTGATTTTACAGGAAGGTATGATGCCGTATTAGAGAAATATAAAGATGTAATTACTAGTATTGAGCCTTTATGGAAACCGGTAGGTAAAGAGTGGAATCAAATCATGCCTACAAAAGAAGATTTTGAACGACTGGTAAATACTTGTTTCCATAGTGAGTTTGTTGTGAACATAGGGTCTTCTATGGTGTTTGATTTTGCCATACATGGTAAATCATGCATTTATCCTAATTATGAACAACCACAATTAACACCTAGTTTAAGTAATATAAAACATGTGTATGAATATGTCCATTTTAGATCTATGCCAGATGTTGAGAAAGCAGTAATTTGGGCAAAGAGTAAAAGTGAGATCTATGAGTGTATTAAAGATCTGTTGGATCAAAAAATATCATCTGTAGTAGAATCTAATGATTGGTTTGAGGTCGTGAACCATCCAGAGTCTCCAGAAAAAGCGAGTGAGCGTATTTGGGATGGGATAAAGGAGATGGTGAAATGAAGTTGTTTTTCTCATACATATCAAAAGTTTTAATAATTCTTGTCGTTTTAAATTATGGTCTAGAACCTATTTTGGATCATGGATTAAATAGTCTGGAAGGAAGTGTTTATAATGAGTGGAATAAAATAGTAAACGGAAATGTTAATGCTGACATAATAGTTATGGGTAGTTCTAGAGGTGTGGTTGGTTATAATTCAGCTATTATTGAAGATACATTAGGTTTTTCATGTTTTAATCTAAGTTTTGATGCAGGACCTCATAATTTACAATATGCAAAATTAAATTCTTATTTGAAGGAAAATAAAATGCCTCAAATTATTATTCAGAATATTGATATTGCTCATTTTTCGAAGATTAATGTGATCCCATTTGAAAAACAATTAATAACCACTATAAATTCTTCACATATTCAAAATGTATATGACGAGATCCCTGGAACGTTACAAAAATTTAAATATAAAGGGGTTTCTAAATTTTCAGTCGATACTAGACTTATTAAATTGAGTCTTTCTAACCTAATTGGACTTGACCCTCAATACTCTTCTAAAATCAAGGGATATAAAGGTATAGAAAAAAGTTTTGAATTGGATAAAAGTAATTTATTGAGGCTAGAGTCTTTAAACTTAGAAAATAAGTTGGAAGGAATCCATCATACATTTGATTTTTATAATCAAAAGTGCTTTGAGAATACTATAATTTATTTTGTTTGGGCACCAGAATTAAATGTGCGGCGAGATCTTAAAAGAGATGTTATCAATGATTGTGTTGCGATTATTGAAAAAAAGACCTTGATCAATAGTAATATGCATTTTATCGATTTAAGAGATGATATTATAGGTGATGACTCAAAATATTTTTATGATTCATTTCATTTAAACGCTTCTGGTTCTGAATGGTTCTCTAGAAAATTGGTTTCGTTAATTAAGCAAGATTAAATATGTTTTTCAATTCTATAGAATTCTTAATCTTCTTACCATTGTGCTTTATCCTGTATTGGTTTGTGGTAAACCGCAATTTGAAATTGCAAAATGCTTTTATTCTTGTAGCGAGTTACTTTTTTTATGGTTGGTGGGATTATCGTTTTTTGGGTCTGATAGCCTTTAGTACTGTTATAGATTATTCCTTGGGAATCGCTATTAGTAAATCACAAATAAAGTCGAGAAAGAAGTTATTCCTTTTTATATCACTAGCCATTAATCTAGGTTTATTAGGCTTCTTTAAGTACTTCAATTTCTTTGTAGATTCATGGATAGAGGCTTTTAATTCTCTAGGTTATGAGATGCACGCGAGTACCTTAAATATTATATTACCAGTAGGTATTTCTTTTTACACTTTTCAAACATTAAGTTATACTATAGATGTTTATCGTGAGAAATTAGAGCCTTCTAAAAACTTGATCAATTTTGCTGCTTATGTAGCCTTTTTTCCTCAATTGGTCGCTGGTCCTATTGAGAGAGCGACTAATTTATTACCGCAATTCTCAAAGAAACGCGTCTTTAATGAAGAACAAGCTATTTCTGGAGTTAATCTTATTCTATGGGGTTTATTTCAAAAAGTGGTAATAGCAGATAGTTGCGCACCTTATGTAAATAGTATTTTTAATAATTACGAAAGTATGAACAGCTTGAGTCTTATTCTAGGCGCTGTCTATTTTGCTTTTCAAATTTATTGTGACTTTGCAGGGTATTCAAATATCGCAATCGGTACAGCACGTTTACTTGGTTTTGATTTAATGCGTAATTTTAATTATCCATATTTTTCCAGAGACATGGCAGAGTTTTGGCGACGCTGGCACATTTCATTATCGACATGGTTTAGAGATTATCTATACATACCACTAGGTGGTTCTAGAGGTTCTAAATGGATGCAGTTGCGTAATGTGTTTATCATATTTATGGTGAGTGGTTTATGGCATGGTGCTAACTGGACTTTTGTTTTTTGGGGTTTTCTTCATGCACTGTTCTTTGTTCCAATATTGCTCTTAAATAGAAATAGAAATAATCTTGATCAAGTAGCAAAAGGAAAATTATTACCTAGCTTTAAAGAGATGGGACAAATGTTATTCACTTTCCTACTGGCTTGTATAGCTTGGGTATTCTTTAGAGCACCGAACATTGCAGCAGCATTTGATTACCTTAAGAATGTTTTTACGGAAGCTAGTTTTAAAATAGAGTATCTAAACATTGAACGTTATAATATTGAGATGTTATTGATACTATTCATTTTTGTAATGTATGAATGGTTTCATAGAGAAGAAGAACATCCTTTTACTGGGAAATGGAAATGGATTAAAATAGCAAGTGTCATCTTAATGTTACTTACTTTAGGTGTTTATTCAAATCATCAAGATTTTATTTATTTTCAGTTTTAATGAAAGGTTTTTTTAAGCATATAAGCATTTTGATTCTAATGCTATCCATAGGGGTAGTTATTTTGAATAACTTGTACGATAATGTTTTTTTAAACACTTCACCTAGAGGTAAATTACAGCTAGCAATTAAGCAAGAACAAGAACATATAGATTATCTTTTTTTAGGGAATTCTCGAGTAGAGAATTATATAGATTGTTCTATTATAGAAGCAGCCAGCGGTAAGATATGTAAGAATTATGCGATGAGTGGTAGTTCTTATCAAGATGCTTATGTATTACTTAAATTACTCAAAAGAAGTGGACTCACTTATGATAATTTATTTATTCAATTAGATCCAAGTTTGAAAAATGAGGCAATGACAGAAAGCTTTAGAGCTTCATTAGTTCCTTTTGTAAATAGTTATGAGATACAAATTGATCATGTAGCATTAAATTTGTCGCCAGCTGAAGATCATTTGCCTTTCTACAAGTATGCAAAGTATGACTACCTTTATGGTGTACGAGCATGCTTTGCACAACTATATAAAAATACAAGTGAATATGTAGAATTGGGATATGTACCTCAATACCATACAGGTAATAGCAACTTTGGTATGTTAGAAGATTTTGCTTTAAAAAATAGATTTACCGAACTGATAAAAGAGGAGGCGGTAAATGATAAAGCTAAAATCCATTTCTTTACTTCACCTTATTGTCCTGATATGGATAACACAGTTGTTTTTAATAAACTGACTTCTTTTTATCCAGGGTATATCAATTATAGTTCTTTTTACAAGGAATCACATTATTTTGCTAATTGTACGCATATGAATGATAAAGGAGCACAAGTTTTTACCAAGCAAATTATTAAAGATTTTAATTTATAGACTTAATGCATATTGCCTACCTAACACCAGAATATCCTCATGAAAAAATCAGCAATGGTGGTGGCATGGGTACAAGTATTAAAAACCTAGTAGAAGCACTAGTAGAATTAGGTCATGAAGTAACTGTATTTGTTTATGGTCAGGCGGTAGATGCTGTGTTTGTAGATCATAAAATCACCTTTCATTTAATAGCGCAAAAGAAGTATCAACTAGGTGGTTTTTATTTTTATCGAAAACATATTGAAAAATATATCAATATGAATAAAGGTAGCATAGAATTACTAGAAGCACCAGACTGGACAGGAATCACTGCTTTTATGAATTTGCAACTGCCTTTAATTATTAGATTTCATGGTAGTGATACTTATTTCTGTCACATAGAAAAACGAGCTCAAAAATTCAAAAATAAATTTTTTGAAAAAAAAGCAGTGAGTAGAGCAAACGCATTTATAGCCCCTACAAATTTTGCAGGTGAAAAAAGTATGGAGCTCTTTAACTTGCCTAAGGATAAATTAAAAATTATTCATTATGGTCTGGAATTAGAGAAATTTAATAATACACATCCAGATACATATGAAAAGTATCGCCTTCTTAATATAGGAACCTTGATCAGGAAAAAGGGCGTTTTCCAACTTATAGAAACCTTCAATAAATTGGTAGAAATAGAACCTAAGAGTACATTGGTTTTTATAGGTGCAGACAGTGGCGACGTACAAACCGGATCAACGTCTACATGGGAATTGATGAAAGAAAAAATGACGACCAATGCGGCTGCGCGCATTTCTTATTTAGGCAAAATACCTTATAATGAAGTACAAGGTCAGATCAAGAAGGCTCATGTTTGTGTATTTCCATCGCTTGCTGAAACGCTAGGAATGGTAACCATAGAATCTATGGCATTAAAGAAGGCAGTTGTAAATACTGATATAGGATGGGCACAAGATTTGATTGATCATGGTGTGGATGGATTTATGTATCATCCAGATGATATAGACAGTTATGTAACTACGATTTCTAGATTATTTAATAATAGAGAACTAGTAAAGGAATTAGGAGAAAACGCCACTCAAACAATTCAAAATAAGTTTGATATTAAAAAGAACGCGCTTGAAAATATCGATTATTATAAGTTAGTTTTGAATTTATGATTGTACTTATACATCAAGAAAATACAAATCAAAATAAAGCTTTACTTAATGGTAAAGACATTCCGTTGCCTCAAGGTTCTTCTTTAGAGCATTTAAAATATTTATCTTTTAAGTTTCCTAATGAATGGATAGGATGGACAAATAAAGAAAGAAAGTTAGATCAATGGGACAGTTTTTATGATCGTAAACCAACTAATTATACTGCTTTAAGTAAAGGGAATGCGCCAGGGTTTTTGAATAAAGGAATAGATTATGTAGAAGATACTCCTTTTATCAATTTTAAAGAAAATCAATGGTTTCCTACATGGATAATGAGTGTAGAACTAGGAATGATTCACAGTTCGATTATAAATGAGATTAATCTTGATAAGCCTCAAGATAATTTTGAGTATGATTTAAACCTATTGACTAGAACCCTACAATCTCAAGGACTTTTTTGTTATTCTCATTTGATTAAAAATCAATCGTCAGAGAAGTTAAATGTATTGATATATAAGTTTGTAGCGCAAACTAAAAAACGTGGTTGGATCTTGTTTTTGTTATTATGTCATTTGATTTATGAAAAGCGTTTTCCTTTTCTCGCTTTCGCGAAAGCATTATTTTACAAAAAAGAAAATGTTAAAATAGATATTTTAGATATTCAAAAAAATAATGATACCGAAAATGTAGAAACAGATTATAATGTTATTATCCCAACAATGGGAAGAGCATCTTATTTAAAAGATGTTCTTAGAGACCTCTCGGTACAAACTATTTTACCTGAAAAAGTTGTTGTTATAGAACAAAATGCAGATACAACAGCTACCACAGATTTAGATTATTTAAAAAATGAAGAGTGGCCATTTCAAATCGATCATCAATTTATCCATCAAATTGGGGCATGTAATGCTAGAAATATCGCATTGACTAAAACTTCAGCAACCTGGACCTTGTTTTTTGATGACGATGTTAGATTTGAGCCTGTGCTTATGACTTCTATTTTTAAATCTTTAAAAGAAACCAAATGTGATGTTCTTAACTTGTGTTGTTTACAAAAAGGAGAAGTAGAAAATCAATTAACATTTAAACAGTGGGAAGCTTTTGGATCAGGATGTTCTTTAATGCATAGAGAAGTTTTAGAGAAATGTAAATTTGACATGGCTTTAGAGCATGGCTATGGAGAAGACGTAGATTACGGTATGCAAATACGTAACGCTGGAAATGATGTGATTTATGCACCGCAAATTCAAATGTTGCATTTAAAAGCGCCGGTAGGAGGATTTAGAAAACCTCATGTGTTTCCATGGCAAGAAGAAGAGATTCAGCCTAAGCCATCTCCTCAAATCATGTATCATCGCAAAAAAAATTATACGCACAAGCAGTTGTTAGGTTATAAGATGATTCACTTCTTTAAATGGTATAAGAATTCTGGAATTAAGAATCCAATACAGTATTTTAATCATTTTAAAAAGGCATGGAGTCTTAGTGAACGTTATGCAAAAGAGCTATGATTAAATTATATACGGACTATTCTCTTTTACTTCCAGAAAATAGAAAACACGCTCATCCATTGATATTTGATCTACATTACTATGAACATACACCTCAAATTGTTTTTGAGAAGTATGAACTGGTAGATACAATTGAAAAAGCGGACGCTATTATTTTCCCTTTGAACTATTTATCTAAAGGAATTTCTAATTTGAGAAAATCTTATGAGCTATTGATTGCTTTAGCCCAAAAAGAGAATAAAAAGCTGTTAGTGTATACAGGAGGAGATTATGGTAAAACATTTAATGACCCCAATATTATTACATGGCGCAATGCTGGTTTTAAGAGTTCTAATGATGAGTATACACTTATTTTACCTGCTTTTATGAACGATCCATTAGAAAAGGATTTTGTATTTATTAAACAGATAGAATATGAAAAAGTTCCACACGTTTCATTTACCGGTTTTGCCACGGCTAGTTTTAAAGAAGAGGTTAGAATCAATTTGTCAACGTTAAAAAGTAACATCAAGAGGTGGTTCAAAAAAGATCATAGTGATTATCAGAAGGTATATAATGCAGCTGGTAAAAGATTCAGCTACCTTAAAAGGTTAGAAAAATCTACAGGTATAAAAACAGATTTTATATACAGGGATAAATACAGAGCTGGTTCAATAACAGTAGAACAAAGAGAAAAATCTACTCGTGAGTTTTTCGGAAATTTAAATAGCTCTCCGTATACTTTTTGCTTGCGTGGTGCAGGTAATTTTTCAGTTCGATTTTTTGAATCCCTTGCATTGGGAAGAATACCTATATTAATAGATACGGACGTGCAATTACCGCTAGAAGGAATCATAAATTGGGATAAACATATATGTCGTGTTAGTACAGAAGAAAATCTTACAGATGCGATAACTAGATTTCATAATTCTCATGATCGTGAATCGTTCATAGAATTACAAAATAGCAATCGTAGTTTATATGAGAGATACCTGAATAGACACGCTTATCTTTGTGAAATTCATCCTATTTTAAAATCGATATTGTAATATGAAAGTATCCCTTATCATTTGCACCTACATGAGACCAGAGCCTTTGTCAAGGTTAATGGATAGTGTGATGATACAATCTAAGTTACCAGATGAGGTATTGATTATCGATGGTTCTACTAATGATGATACTAGTGCACGCTTTCGCGAAAGCGGAAATAATATCATACATTATCACAAAGTACCAACCGAACATCGTGGACTCACGAGACAACGCAATTTTGGAATAAATAAAGTGGCGTCAGGTATGGATATTGTTGCGTTTCTTGATGATGACACCATTTTAGAAAAGAAATATTTCTCTAATCTTATCAAGGCTTATGAAAGTTTGCCAGATGCATCAGGAATAGGTGGTGTAGCAACTAATGAAAATAGATGGCAGCCTAAAGAAAATAAAGAATACGATAAGAATGCTTTTTACGCTTTAGAAAATTATGTAGTTAAAGAATCTTCTCGTAATGTGTTGCGTAATAAATTAGGTCTTGCGTCTAATGTGTTGCCTAGCCTCATGCCAGCATACTCACATGGTAGAACTTTTTCTTATCCATTAACAGGTGATAACTATCCAGTTGATTTATTAGTGGGAATGAGTATGTCTTTTAGAAAAAAGGTGGTGGATTCTATAAAATTCTCTACCTATTTTGAAGGATATGGTCTCTATGAAGATGCAGATTATTCTCTGAGAGCATTACAATACGGGCAAAATTATCTCTCGACGAGTGTGAAGTTAGAACACCATCACGACGCAGCAGGAAGACCTAATAAATATGCCTACGGTAAAATGGTGGTCCGTAACGGCTGGTACGTATGGCGAGTAAAACATCCTCAACCTTCTTTTAAAAATAAACTCAAGTGGTATCAAATCACCATATTGCTTACCGGTATTAGATTTCTCAATATCTTTACTACGAGCGAGCGCAAAGAAGCGTTTACAGAAGCGCTGGGAAGAACAGTAGGAATGATCAGTTTGATATTTAATAAACCTAAGTAATGAAGTTTTCTAAAGACATCAAACGGTATACAGATTACAGTGGTAAGTCTGCTTTAGTCATGTTGTTGACTCAGCAAGGATTATGGGCGTTACTACAGTATCGATTTTTCAATTGGATTTATACATCTAAGCTGCCTAAAATATTAAAATGGCCACTATTAGCTATAGGAGTTCTCAAATTAAAAGCCATAGAAATCTTAACAGGGATAACCATTCCATATAGTGCAACCATAGGAGAAGGTTTTTATATAGGCCATCATTCTGGTATTGTAATTAATGCAAATGCTGTTATAGGCAAGAATTGTAACATATCTCAAGGGGTAACCATAGGTATAAGTGGTCGTGGAGATAATCGTGGAGTTCCTGTAATAGGTGATCGTGTTTATATAGGTGCTAATGCAACGGTAGTTGGGAAAATAAAAGTAGGAGATAAAGCGGTGATAGGAGCCAATAGTCTTGTAGTTAAAGACGTTCTTGCGGGAACCACTGTGGTAGGTGTGCCGGCGATTAAAGTAAGTGATAACGATTCAGCTGATTATATTTTATGAGATTACTCATTATATCTGACGCACCTATTTTAAGTAATTCTGCTAAGAAAGAAGCGTATGCACCTTATGTAAAGGAAATGGATTTATGGATGCAACATGCCAGTGATGTTTCTTTCGTATGTCCTACAAAGTATGATCGCAAGCTGCTGACACAACCTTTCAAAAAACAAGATTTTAAACAAATAGGTTTACGTAGACTAGAATTTCACACATTGCTTTCGGCATTCATATCGTTAATCACGATTCCATACCAAGCCATAGTGTTATGGAATGCCATGCGCAAGGCAGATCATATTCATCTAAGATGTCCAGGTAATCTTGCTTTGCTGGCTAGTATGATACAGGTTACGCTTCCGCGAAAGCGTAAAACAGTTAAATATGCAGGGAATTTTGATCCTCATGCGTCGCAACCCTTAGCTTATAGATGGCAAAAGAAAATACTCTCCAACACCACGTTAACTAAAAATATAGACGTTCTGGTTTATGGAGAATGGACAGGACAGACTAAAAATATAAAATCATTTTTTACGGCTACTTATTCAGAAAGCGATAAGGGCAGTTTTTCAAAAGAACTTAATGAACCCTATCAGTTCATTTTTGTAGGAACACTTTCTCAAAATAAGAATCCGCAATTGTTAGTAGAACTTATGGAGCAATTTCATAAAGAAGGTATTGCGGTACAAGCTCATTTTTATGGTGATGGTCCCATGATGGAAGAGTTAAAAACTAGGACCGATTCTCATTCTACACCATGTTATTTTTATGGAAACCAAAATAGCGAGGTTCTTAAGTCGGCTTATAAAAAGGCTCATTTTTCTTTTCTAGCGTCTCAAAGTGAAGGCTGGCCCAAAGCCGTGGCAGAATCTATGTGGTATGGATGTATACCTATCGCGACACCAGTAAGCTGCGTACCGTGGATGCTTGGAATAGGTGAAAAACTAACTTATGAAAACGACAGTTTAGAACAGAGAGGCTCTAGAGGGCTGATTTATAATAATAAAGAGCAGGTAGTTTTTGATATTAAAAAACTAATAAGTAAACCTGAGGCAATGGCTGTTATGTCACAAAATGCTCTGGCCTGGTCTCAAGAGTATACCATTGAAAAGTTTGAACGTGAAATAGTTAAATTGATCCATTCATGAAAGTACTTCAAATCATAGATAGTCTTGATGCTGGTGGTGCAGAGCGTATGGCGGTTAATATAGCAAACGAGTTGCAAGCAGCTGGACATGAATCTCATTTGTGTGTTACAAGGAAAGAAGGTCTTCTTAAAACGGCTATAAGTAAAGAAGTCGGATATATATTTATAGAAAAAAAGGGGAAACTAGGATGGGTAGCTTTAAGTAAGCTGAAAAGATATATTAAAGAACATCAAATAGAACTAGTTCATGCTCACAGTACATCTGCATTTACTGCAGTAATGATATTACTTTTATTGAGAAATAAACCTAAATTAATCTGGCACGATCATTATGGTAAGGCAAATCAACTAGAAGCGCGACCGTTAAAAGTATTGAGGTTTTTATCTGGGTATTTTAATCAGGTGATAAGTGTAAATAAGCTTTTAAAAGCTTGGGCTTTAAAAGAGTTGAAATGTGAGTCGGTAACGTATTTAGAAAATTTTGCAACGGCTACTTTTAATCAAGAATTGCAAACACCACTAGCTGGTAGAGAGAATAAGAGAATCGTCTGTCTGGCCAACCTAAGAGAACAAAAAGATCATTTAAATTTATTAAAAGCTTTTGAAGTTCTTAAAAAGGAGTGTCCAGAGTGGAGCTTGCATTTATGTGGTCAAGATTTTAATGATGATTATTCTTTAAGGATAAAGCAAGCGATAGAACAAAGAGATCTCAAGGATCACGTGTTTCTTTTAGGTTCTCGAGCAGATGTAGGAGCCGTTTTAAACACTTGTGATATAGCGGTGCTTTCTTCTCGATCAGAAGGTTTACCAGTAGCATTATTAGAATACGGCCTGCATCATTTACCAGTGGTAGTGACCGATGTAGGAGCGTGTAAAGAAGTCGTTGCTGATTATGGAATAGTTGTAGAGTCAGAAAATGCTCAATTACTGTCAGCAGCTATTTTAAAGTTGATTGATAATAAAATACAGCGAGAAGATTATGCTACAAAGTTTCACAATCATGTGATGGATCAATATGGGAGCAAGCGTTATATAAATAAGCTAGTAAGCATTTATCAGAGCGCTTGATTTTAGGGCATAAAAAAACTATGTTAGATCTTTCTAAAACTAAAAAGATCTAACATAGTATCTATGTGATGTTGAATTGATTTAAGCTTTCTCTGAGGCAGCTTTTTCTTCTACAGCATCCCAGTATTCATAGGCACGACGCAAGTGAGGTATTACAATTGTTCCACCTACTAGAGTAGCTATAGAAAGAGCTTCTACCACTTCTTCTTTAGAAATCCCTTCTTTATGACTAGCTTCTAGATGGTACTTTACACAGTCGTCACATCTTAAAACAGTACTAGCTACTAGACCTAGTAATTCCTTTGTTCTCTTATCTAGTTTACCTGCTGTAAAAGCATTGGTATCTAGATTAAAGATGCGTTTTATAATTTTATTATTGTCTTCAAGAATGGCATCGTTCATTTTCTCACGATACGCATTGAATTCTTCTACTTGATTGCTCATAATTTTAAGGGGTACCTAATTTCTTATTTCTTTTTTCCTGACGGTAGAGGACAAATTTAGATATGAAAATGCTCATTTCATATAAAATTAACACAGGTATGGCAACTATTATTTGACTAGCCACATCTGGTGGTGTTATTACTGCAGCAACTATAAGGACTATAACTAGAGCAAATTTTCTATTTTTTCTTAAACCAGCAGGTGTTGCTAGTCCTATTTTAGTAAGGAAATAAATAATTACCGGTAGTTCAAATAATAGTCCCGAAGATAATATAGAGGCTCTTATATAGCCTATATAACTAGATAAACTAGGCTCTGTGGATATTTCTGGGCTCAAATTATAAGTCATCATAAAATGAACTGATAATGGTGCTATGACAAAATACCCAAAAGTCACTCCTATAAAGAAGAGCAAAGAACAAACGATTATAAAACCACTGCTGTACTTCTTTTCACTAGCTTTTAAACCGGGCGATATAAATTTCCATACTTGGTAAAGTACCCATGGAAAAGCGACTATAAAACCTACAAGAATAGAAGTCCATATGTGAGTAGAAAACTCGTCAGACATTTCTTTGGACTGTACTTTAAAGTTAAAGTCAGGATTACAAAAATCACTAACTACTCCAAAGTAATTCCCAAATTCACAAAAGAATTCATAAGTAACAAAGGTACCTCTCTTAGGACCGAAGATAATCGTGTCAAAAATAAAGTCAGTAAAGACACCAGCTATTATAGCACCTGCCAGAATACCGACTATAGAACGTATCAAACACCAGCGCAGTTCTTCTACGTGATCTAAAAATGACATGTTATTAGGGTCTAGATTTTTACGAGCCATGATTATACGATTCCTTCTCTAATTAAATCGTGTATATGCACGACACCAGCATATCCTTTATCATCTACAGCAATTAATTGGGAGATGTTTTTTTCTTCCATTAATTCGCGAGCCTGTACGGCCATCGAGTCTGCAGTAATAGTTTTAGGATTACTACTCATAATATCGCTCGCAACTAGATCGTCTATATTCTTACCACTAGAGAGCATACGTCTTAAATCACCATCTGTAATAATACCTATTGCATTATTATTTTCTGTAACTACGGTCATGCCCAGCATGTTTTCTGATATGTTTACAATAACAACTCTTAACGATGTGCTTGCACTTACCTCTGGTTTTTTATTACCGTCTATAATTCCCTGCACTCTTAAATACAATTTTTTTCCTAGAGCGCCACCTGGGTGGTACTTAGCAAAATCTTTGTCGGTAAAACCTTTTAGTTCTAATAAACTAACAGAAAGTGCATCACCTATAACCAGTTGTGCGGTTGTGCTAGTAGTAGGAGCAAGACCATTAGGGCACGCCTCTTCTTTAATAGGAGCGTGCAATACATAGTCTGCTTCTAGACCTAGAAAAGAATCTTTATGACTAGTAATAGCAATTAATTTATTATTGAAGTTTTTAATGAGCGGCACTAAAACCTTAATTTCTGGAGTATTTCCACTTTTTGAAATACAGATCACCACATCATTATCTTGTACAATACCTAAATCTCCATGAATAGCATCTGCAGCATGCATGAAAATCGCAGGCGTACCTGTAGAGTTCATTGTGGCAACTATTTTCTGCGCAATTATGGCACTTTTACCTATTCCAGTGATAATTACTCGACCTTTTGAGTGATGTATGTGTAATACCGCTTTCGCGAAAGCGGAATCGATTCCATCTACAAGATCTGTAATAGCTTGTGCTTCAATGCGAATTGTTCTCCTCGCAACTTCTAATACTTTATTTTCTTGATCCAAACTTGATTACTTTTAACTATAATTTGCGATAAGCAAATTATATCGTAAATTTAGCTTACAAAGATAAACAAAAACGCAGCAGCCGCATGGCAGATACGCAGATAGGATTAGAAGAAAATCTAAAGAAATATTTTGGATTCGGGCAATTTAGAGGATTGCAAAAGAAAGTAATAACCTCCTTATTAAATAAGGAAGATGTTTTTGTGATCATGCCCACCGGTGGTGGTAAATCACTATGCTATCAACTACCAGCATTAATGCAAGAAGGTACCGCTATCGTGGTCTCACCTCTTATTGCATTAATGAAGAATCAGGTAGATGCTATACGTGGTGTTTCTGATCATGATGGTGTTGCTCATGTATTAAACTCTTCTTTATCAAAGGGTGATGTGCAGCGAGTAAAAGATGACATTACTAGTGGAATTACAAAATTATTATACGTCGCACCAGAATCACTTACCAAAGAAGAATATGTAGAGTTCTTAAAAGAGCAAACGATTTCTTTTCTTGCTGTGGATGAGGCGCACTGTATCAGTGAATGGGGACACGATTTCCGTCCTGAATATAGAAACTTGCGCAGGATTATAGATCGTATAGGAAAAGATATTCCTATCATAGGTCTTACCGCAACTGCTACGCCTAAAGTGCAAGAAGATATTCTTAAAAACTTACAGATTACAAAGGCTACTACCTTTAAAGCGTCGTTTAATAGGCCTAATCTTTTTTATGAAGTGCGTCCTAAAACCGCTACGGTAGATGCAGATATTACTCGTTTTATCAAACAAAATGAGGGTAAATCTGGTATCGTTTATTGTTTATCTCGTAAACGAGTAGAAGAACTTGCACAAGTATTACAAGTGAATGGTATAAAAGCAGTTCCTTATCACGCTGGTTTAGATTCTAAAACTAGAGTTCTGCATCAAGACATGTTCTTAATGGAAGATACTGATGTGGTGGTTGCTACCATTGCATTCGGTATGGGAATAGATAAACCAGATGTACGTTTTGTGATACACCACGATATACCTAAAAGTATAGAGTCGTATTATCAAGAAACTGGTCGTGCTGGTCGTGATGGTGGTGAAGGTCACTGTCTAGCTTACTATGCATATAAAGATATAGAAAAACTAGAGAAATTCATGTCAGGTAAACCTATTGCAGAGCAAGAGATAGGTCATGCGTTACTACAAGAAATGGTAGGGTATTCTGAAACCAGCATGAGTCGTAGACAGTATATTCTCCACTATTTTGGTGAGAAATTTGATCCAGCTACTGGTGCTGGTGGTGATATGGATGACAACATGCGCAATCCTAAACCACAAAAAGAAGCAGTAGAAGAGGTTAAAAAATTAGTTCAATTAATAGGTGATGCTGGTGAGCGCTATAAATCAAAGGACATAGTTAGTATCCTGATGGGGAAAAATAACGCCATGATTTCTAGCCATAAGGTAGATCAACAAGGGTACTTTGGTAGTGGTAAGGATAAAGATAAAGCTTATTGGACCGCCTTAATACGTCAGGTTCTAGTGGCTAGACTTATTAAAAAAGATATAGAAACTTATGGTACTTTAAAAGTGCTAGATGCTGGTCGTGAGTTTATTAAGTCTGGGAAGACTTTCATGATGAGCGATGATCATACTTATAATACGTCTTCAGATCAAATAGTAGGTGCTGCAAAGGGTGGCGCAGTAGATGCACAATTAGTTAAGTTTTTAAAAGACCTGCGTAAAAAAGTAGCTAAGCAAAAGAATGTACCTCCATATATTGTATTTCAAGATCCATCTTTAGAAGATATGGCTACTAAGTATCCTGTGAATATGGAAGAAATGGCAAATATTCATGGTGTAGGAGAAGGTAAAGCAAAAAAATATGGAAAACCTTTTGTAGAACTAATATCCACATATGTAGATGATAATGATATTACTAGACCAGATGATCTAGTAATTAAAAGTACTGGTGCAAAATCTGGTAATAAACTATACTTTATTACTAGTATAGATCGCAAACTTAGTTTTGACGATATGGCCAGTGCAAAAGGCATGGACATGGATCAATTAATCAACGAGCTAGAGAGTATCGTTTACAGCGGTACAAAACTTAATGTAGGTTACTGGATTGATGAAATGCTGGACGAAGATCAACAAGAAGAATTGCATGAATATTTTATAGAGTCAGAGTCTGATAAAATAGACGCAGCTGTAGAAGAATTTGATGGCGATTATGAAGAAGAAGAAATAAGACTTTATAGATTGCGCTTTATAAGTGAAGTAGCTAATTAATTAGTACATCATTATGTTATATAGATAGACGCTTTTAAAAATACATTTATCATTAGAAACCCATTAAGGAAATTTATTCTTAGTGGGTTTTTTTATTAATTCCGCTTTCGCGAAAGCGGAATTAATAGATACATTATCAATAAGTTATATTCTTATCTGATTTGATTTCTAAAAAGTTTTAGTAAATGGCACGGCTCTTGAAAGTAGGTAAGCAAGGGCAAGCCGAAAACCTGATAGTGTAGGCAACATTTAAAATATAGAAATCATGAAAAGAATATTACTTTTTATTGCAGCTGGTCTGATGATGACGATTACTGCTCAGGCAAATGAAATCGACCTGAAAGAATCAAATGATTTCAAAATTACCGATAGTAGATACCGTAGCGCACAACCGGTATTATTTACTTATAATAATGTGGATTATGCCATTTTTCCTAATGGTAAAATAGAATTTAAATTGCCTAATAGAAATGCGCGATCTACTAATAGACGAGGTGTGAACCGAAGATATAGCCTTAATAGTGTGTCTAACTATTCTACTTATAGAAGAAACTATGTGAGGTATAACCGTAGTGGACAGGCCGTGAAAATAGGGGATACTCGTATTTATTATAACAGTAGAGGTGATGTGGCTAGAGTAGGTAAATTAAATGTAGCTTACAGAAATGGTGTCTTGCGTAAAGTAGGTGGCCTAGAGGTACAATATAATAGACGCGGTAAGATTACTGCGGCAAGAGGTCATGTACTTGTTAGAAATAACTATGGACGTGGACACGATTGTAACGATCATAACTTTGGTCATTTTCATGATCAGGAAGATGATAATCAAGACTGGGATAACGGAATTTACTTTAAACGTAATTCTAAAAAATAAAATCGCTGTGTAAGTGAATAAATGAAAAAACCTCTTAAGATGAATTTCTTAAGAGGTTTTTTGATTATGATTAATTAAGTAATATTAGTCTCTAAGTTCTTCTATTTCTTGGGCAGTAACCTGTCTGAATGCAAGCTTAAAACCTTCATAAGCTGCAAATCCATAGAAAAGTATGTCCATGAAACCGAAAGTTTCTGTCATTAAATCTATGAAGAAGGAATAGTCAAAAGAAGTTAAAGCTTCTAAATATCCTATTTCAGAATACTCTGCCATGAAGCCTATGGAGCTTAAGAAATTACCTAAGAAACAACTTAAAACGGCTATTACAGCACCAGATATTCCAAATATCATGTCGATACCTTTACCCATAAATCTTACAGAATAACCGACTATAAATCCTATTCCTATAGCCATATAACCTATTTGATAACCAGTAGCAACGGTTACCGCTGCCCAGATTACTGCGCCTACTAGTCCAGCGACTATACCAGCAAGAATTCCTACAGGTAAATTTTGTTGAGCTCTTAATTTTTCATTCATCGTTTCTGATAATCGGTAAAGATTAACGTCATCTTCAGGATTTAATGGGTCGCGTCTTTCAACGATGCTAGTATCGGGCACATATTGCAAACATTGGCCTTGAAAATCTGCTTTGCGGCCTGTTAGTCCACATAACATGCCTTGTTGCATGTCCATTTTTCTATTGGTACATTTTTCACAAAAAAGAATTTGTTCTTCTCGAGTCATTGGTAGGTTGGTTTTATGGTTGGGTTTGAGATAAAAGCTAACAATATAAGAAGTAAAAAAAACTATACCAGCTTTCTGAAGACTGAATTCTAATGAATTATCTTTGCAGCCTTAAAAAACTATAAAAATGCAAGAAGGAATTTACGCAAAATTTGATACAAGTAAAGGAGAAATCCTTGTTCAACTTCATCACGATAAAACACCTGGAACTGTAGGTAACTTTATAGCGCTAGCTGAAGGTAATTTAGAGAACAAAGCCAAAGATCAAGGAACACCTTATTATAATGGTCTTAAGTTTCACAGAGTAATTCCAGATTTCATGATCCAAGGTGGTGACCCACAGGGAACTGGTGCTGGTGGTCCTGGTTATAATTTTGATGATGAATTTCACCCAGAATTACGTCATGACGGACCTGGTGTTTTAAGTATGGCAAATGCTGGACCAGGAACAAATGGTTCTCAGTTTTTCATTACACACATCGCTACAGACTGGTTAGATGACAAGCATACTGTTTTTGGTAAAGTTATAGAAGGACAGGATGTGGTAGATGCTATCGCACAAGGTGACGAGATTAAAACGGTTACTATTGTAAGAGAAGGTGATGCGGCAAAAGCATTTAATGCTGTAGAAGAATTCCGTCAGTTTGAAGGAGCTGGAAAACTACGTGAAGAGCAAGCTAGAAAACAAGCTGACCAAGAGATCGACGAGATCGCAATGGGCTTTGATAAAACAGAAAGTGGTTTACGTTATAAAATCATTCAAGAAGGTGATGGAGTAAAAGCTGAAAAAGGAAAAACAGTAAGCGTACATTATAAAGGAATGTTGCCTAACGGTAAAGTTTTTGATTCTAGTTTTGATCGCAAGCAACCTATAGACTTTGCACTAGGTATGGGACAGGTAATCGCTGGTTGGGATGAAGGTATCGCTTTACTTAAAGTAGGTGATAAAGCACGTCTAGTTATACCATCGCATATCGCTTATGGTAGTGCTGGTGCAGGTGGTGTTATACCGCCAGATGCAACATTAGTATTTGATGTAGAGTTAGTTGCTGTAAAGTAATTATTCTTAAATTATAATTTAAAAGCCCTATTCTTTATGGAATAGGGCTTTTATTTTTTTATGGAATGAAACAAATTATTCTGCGTTATAGGACATCTTGTAGAAGTGGTTAATGATTAAAAAGACCATAGACATTGAAATCAAAAAACAAGAAAGTCCATCAACTCCATCAAAATAATATAAAGTGATTACGGATATTAAAATGAGTAATTCAGTTACTAAAAAGAGTTTGCTATAAAATTTCATCTTGTCTATTAAATCTTAAACTAAAGATAGGTGAAATACGATCAAAGAAAAAGTTTCTTTTCATTATTATCATTTCTAGGTGGGTTTTGACTACGTAATTGTTGAAAAAATAAGACTACAACCATGCTTTTATCAGATGTCTAGAAATGGATGTCACTAGCTTTCATTATTTAGAAAACCTCTTTTAAACAAAGAGTTTTATTAATCAATTTTTAAGTCCTAATTCCTCATATCACATGCCATAAGCCTCATGGCTAATCCTTATATTTGTCTCAACAAAGAAAAAAGCATGAAAGGATTAGTTACATTTTGCCGTTGGTTCGTTGGGGTATTATTTATTTTTAGTGGTTTAATTAAGTTAAATGATCCTTTAGGGTTTTCTTATAAACTAGATGAATACTTTAGTGCAGCGGTTTTAGGGTTAGAATTCTTACAGCCATTTGCATTACCTCTGGCTATCTTTTTAGTGATTTTTGAGGTGATCTTAGGAATCATGTTATTAATAGGATTTCAAAGAAAATTTACGATCTGGTCACTTTTATTGATGATCGGTTTCTTTACATTCCTAACTTTTTATTCTGCTTATTTTGATAAAGTAACGGACTGCGGCTGTTTTGGTGACGCTATACCTCTAGTACCATGGGAATCATTTGCAAAAGATGTGGTGCTATTAGTCATGATATTGATTTTGTTTTTCAATATGGATAAATGGAAATCCGCTTTCGCGAAAGCGAAGTCCTCCATAATCATTCTCGTTTCTACTATCATTTGTTTTATAATCGCTTACTATGTATTAATGCATTTACCGATTTTAGATTTTAGAGCTTATAAGGTAGGAACTGATATAGAGGTGGCTATGCAAGAAGACCCTAGCCAACCAGATATTTATGGTTATGACTGGTATTACACGGTAGATGGTAAAGAAGAGATAATTACTACAGATGGTCAGGTGCCAGAAGGTCGTCCAGGATATGATAAAGTAGAAACACGTATTATTCAAGAAGCAGCACTTCCTAAAATTCATGACTTTTCTATAGAAAAAGATGGAGAAGATTATACGCAAGAGATTCTAGATAAGGAAAAAGTTGCCTTTGTTATGATTTATGATGTTTCAAAAATTGAGGAAGGTGGTATGGAAAAGCTCGCTAGTTTTACTACGAGAGCACAAGCAGCTGGTTATGAGGTTATAGGTTTAAGCGCAAATGGTATAGAGCAATTAGAGCCGTTAATGAAATCTTATGATTTTAGTATTCCGTTTTACACGACAGATGGAACACAATTAAAAACTGCTGTACGTTCTACACCAGCTGTTATGACTATTAAAAAAGGAGTAGTTACAGGTAAATCTCACTGGAATGATTTTGAGAGTTTATCTCTATGATAAGCTATGTGCTTAAAAAAATAGGATATGCCTTACTGACTCTCTATGGAGTGGTAACCGTTATATTCTTATTATTTTACCTCTTACCTGGTGACCCAGCACAAATGATGTTGGGGCAAAACGAGTCTGAAGAACAGCTGGCAAATGTGCGAGCAAAATACGGGCTAGATAAATCTATAGGTACTCAGTATATGTACTTTTTAAATGACCTGTCTCCAGTTTCTTTTCACAGTACTGACAAGAGTGATTTTACTTATGATAATGGTAAATATACAGGTGTAGATCTCTTTACTATAGGGACTACATCTACTTATTTTAAATGGCCTTATTTAAGAGAATCGTTTCAGAAAACTGGTAAAAAGGTAAGCTACATAATAGGAGAGACCTTACCTAACACGATGATTCTTGCACTTGCAGCAATAAGTGTAGCTCTAATTCTAGGATTGATTTTAGGAGTCATTTCGGCATTGTATAAAAACAGCTGGATAGATCAATTGATACAGGTGATAAGTACTATGGGCATGAGTGTGCCTAGCTTTTTTAGTGCTATTATTTTTGCTTTTATCTTCGGTTTTGTGCTTCATGAATTTACTGGCCTTAAAATGAGTGGTAGTCTATATGAGATGGATGATTATGGTGAGGCGATGCATTTACAGTGGCGCAATCTTATATTGCCAGCATTAGTTTTAGGAATTAGACCGCTAGCTGTAGTATCTCAATTAATGAGAAATAGTTTGCTAGAAGTCATGGGGCAAGAATACATAACTACCGCATATGCCAAAGGACTTACTACATTACAAGTAATAAAAAGACATGCTTTTAAAAACGCACTTAATCCTGTAATTACAGCAGTAAGTGGCTGGTTTGCGAGTATGCTAGCAGGAGCAGTTTTTGTAGAATATATCTTTAACTGGAATGGTATAGGTAAAGAAATAGTAGAGGCGCTCAATACACAAGATTTGCCAGTTATCACAGGAGCGGTTCTTGTAATAGCAACGTTGTTTATTCTTATCAATATTATGGTAGATTTAATTTACGTGTGGTTAGACCCAAGAGTAAAGTTAGAGTAAATTATAAAATACTTGCGGTCTTCTTAATAAACATCTGCACACAAACTTTATTCAATAATTAAAAGGCAATACCTTTGCAATTGCTTGCATAAGAGTATTAAAATAATCAATTTTGGTATTATTGAAACCTTAATGACCTTAAAACAAACGCGATGAGAAAAAATATAGTAGCCGGAAACTGGAAAATGAATTGTGATCTTGCACAGACACAAGCTTTAATAACAGATTTAAAAAAAGGCCTAGTTAATGACGTTAACTGTGAATTAATGATAGCGCCATCTCATCCTTTTTTATATAATGCTTTTAACAGTACTTGTGATACCGTAATTGAGGTTGTAGCACAAAATGTTTGTGAAGCAGACAGTGGTGCATATACAGGAGAGATTTCTGTACCTATGTTGCAAAGTATAGGTATTAAGACAGTTATTATAGGTCACTCTGAGCGTAGAGATACTTATGGTGAAACAGATCAATTAATTACTGCCAAAACGAAAGCAGCTCTTGATAAAGGACTGCGAGTTATTTTTTGTTGTGGAGAACATTTAGAAGATCGTAAAGCTGGGAACCATTTTGATACGGTAACTAAACAAATAGAATTAGGTCTCTTTGATCTTACAGCTGCGCAAATGGAAAATGTAGTGGTAGCTTATGAACCAGTATGGGCTATAGGTACAGGAGAAACTGCAAGTCCAGAGCAAGCTCAAGAAATGCACGCGCATTTACGTTCTTTTATAGAAACTAAATTTGGAAAAGAAACGGCAAATAATACCAGTATTCTTTATGGTGGTAGTGTAAAACCAGCAAATGCTGCTGAGATTTTTGCAAAACCAGATGTAGATGGTGGACTAGTAGGTGGTGCATCTCTAGATGGATCATCTTTCCTTGATATTGCAAATGCTTTTTAAGAAACTAATTCTACTATTATTTCTCACTATTGGTCTACCAGCAATAGCACAAACGGATTATGGTTTAAAAGTAGCTGCGGCTGCCCAAGAATTAACAAAGGATCACGTGGTTTATAACGGTAGCTATTTTAGCATTCCTTATCCAGATGGTGATGTGCCTGCAGGATACGGAGTGTGTACTGACGTAGTCATAAGAACTTACAGAAAGTTAGGTGTTGATTTACAGAAAGAAGTTCATGTAGATATGAAAGCACATTTTTCAAAATACCCAAATAACTGGGGATTGAAAAAAACAGATACTAATATCGATCATAGAAGAGTACCCAACTTGCGTAGGTTCTTTAAACGTAAAGGATTAAGTATTGCGGTAACTCAAAATGCAAAAGATTATTTACCTGGTGATATAGTAAGTTGGACCTTAAATAATGGACTAACACACATAGGAATGGTTTCTAAAACCAAATCAAAAGATCAAAAAAGGTACCTAATGGTACATAATATAGGAGCAGGGCAAGTGTTAGAAGACTGCCTTTTTAATTTTAAAATTACAGGACATTACCGTTATGGAAAATAATACTACCGACCAGATTTATGTAGAGTACGACTTTACAGTTACACCACAATTACCGTGGAATGATGTTCTTATGGCACAACTAGGAGAGGTAGGTTTTGAGAGCTTTATAGAGACTGAAACTGGGATTAAAGCATATGTTTTAAAAACTACAGACGCTGCTACTATTCTCGATACAGTAGATATTATGAATAATGATTTATGTGATATCGCTTTCGCGAAAGCGGAAATACCACCAACAAATTGGAATGCAGAATGGGAAAAGAATTTTAACCCAATCACGGTTAATAATAGATGTGAAGTACGTGCGCCGTTTCACCAAGCTAGTGGTGTAGAGTATGACATCGTGATAGAGCCTAAGATGAGTTTCGGTACGGGACACCACCAGACTACACATATGATGATAGAACATTTACTTAATGAAAATGTGGAAAATCTTGAGGTTTTAGACATGGGTAGTGGGACAGGTGTACTAGGTATTCTAGCGCAAATGAGAGGTGCTGTTAAAGTAGATGCCATCGATATAGATACCTGGTGTTATGAAAATGCACTGGAAAATGTAAAGCGTAATAAAACAGATAAAGTCGCTGTTATTCTAGGTGGTGCAGAGCAACTGGAAGGTAAATCTTATGATTTTATAATAGCCAATATTAATAGAAATATACTGCTACAGGATATTCCTGTTTATGCAAAGAGCCTTAAAAAAGGCGGTACCATACTTTTTAGTGGGTTTTATGAAGAGGACTTAGTTCATATTAAAAATAAATGTATGGAGAGTGGTATTGTTTATGACTCTCACCTCAAAAAAGACAACTGGATAGCTGCAAAAATGATTAAATCCTAATTTAATCGGTTTAAAAACGAATATTATCAATGTATTTGATTAAATTTAGCCTATGAAAATGAGCACACAAGACCAGGTTCTTCCAGAACTAGATTTGGAAGTCTTGGAGCAAAAGGAAAATAAAATAGTCCTTTTTAATGACGAAGTAAATACCTTTGATCACGTGATAGACATGCTAGTAGCTGCCTGTGATCACACGCCTGTACAGGCAGAGCAATGTTCTCTTATAGTTCACTATAAAGGAAAATGTAATGTTAAAACAGGTGGTTATGATGATTTAAAACCGCGTTGTACCGCTTTACTAGAAGCTGGTTTAACTGCAGAGATTCAATAAAGATTTTGCTTTCCCCTTTTTATTCAATTAGAATAAAAACATAAAAAATGCCTGTTTATAGCAGGCATTTTGTGTGTCACGTGATTTCAGGATAGATTTTTAAAAACCTGCTAGTTGTTCATAAAAAGCACCGATCTCATTCTTACTATCAATGAGGTGAATCTCTATAATCCAGTAGCGATCCTTACCGCTCGTGTCTTTTTGATTCATAGGTGTATGATTTTCAGGATGTATGTAATTAGTCTTATCCTCACCATCCAGTTGTTCATGTGGGAAGTGACCTATTAAATGACCGGCGATAGGACCACCGTATTCCCATCCATTGTTTAGAGCTAGAATGGTGCAATACTGGTAGAGTTGTGCGCCAGTGATATCTGGGTTTTTAATTAGATAGTCATTGGCATCTTTCCACATGCTTTCTACATCGTGCATTAATTTTATCTTACGTATGTCATTACCCACTACATAAGTTCTACCAAAGTCTGCCTCCCAATCTTCTATAATAGGACCAAAGTCTATAAATAGTATGTCGTCCTCTTTAATAGTAAGATCTTCTGGATTTTCATCATAAGGATGTAGCGTGTTTTTACCTGCTCTAACTATGCGTTTGTGCCAGTATTTTTTGATTCCGAACAACTCATCTGCTAGTTCAAAAACTTCAGTATTAATTTGCTTTTCAGTTTTACCTGGTTTTATAAGTTCTTTATTTTCAATTTCTTGAAATAAAATCGCTGCTTTCTCTTCAGCTTTTTGAAGTTCTAGTAAGGTGTCTGTCATAAAGTAAAAATAATGTTCCATTAATATGCAGCATTATAATTTGCTTTAAATTAACTAAGCTGGGATTCTGTTATTTTAATTCATTAAGCTAAAACACTTAAGGTGTTAATTAATATATAAACTAACTATGATTAATAGTAATACTATTATGTTTGTTTAATAATTGAAAAATATGCATTCACTTCTTAAAAATCTAAAGGTTGAGATTAATGATAAATTATATCTTAAAGATCCAGAAAGCTCTGACTTAGGTAAGCGCATAGTAAGTCACAGTATAGAAATGATTTATGAATTGGGTTTTGAACAATTTACTTTTAAGAAGTTAGGTGTTGTTATAAAATCTAACGAGAGTTCTATTTATAGGTATTTTGAGAGTAAGCATAAACTCTTACTATATCTCACCTCATGGTACTGGAGCTGGATAGAATACCAGTTGATTTTAGAAACCATGGTAATGACTACCGACCAGGATAAGTTAATTAAAGCGGTAGAGATTTTAACTCAAGAAGTTTCTCAAGATTCTAACTTCAGTCATATAAATGAAGTCCTTTTAAATAAAATAATCATTTCAGAGTTCTCAAAATCATATCTGACTAAATCGGTAGATCAAGAGAATAAAGAAGGTTTTTTTGCTATTTACAAACGCCTCGTGGTGCGACTTAAGGATTTAATTACTGCAGTAGATGCTACGTATAAATTCCCTTCTTCTTTAAGTAGTATGATTATAGATGGTGCTTTACATCAACATTTTCTTAAAGATCATTTTGCGGCAATCACAGACTGTAATAGTCATACCACACCTACCCATTACTTTTTAAACTTAATTAATCAACTTATTATCACAAATGAAAAAAGATAAAAATATACTCACAGCATGGCAGCGTTTAATGCGCATGTTAGAAGTTGATAGAAAAGATATTAGACAGATTTTTTACTATGCTATTTTTGCAGGAATAGTAGGGTTATCCTTACCACTAGGGATACAAGCTATTATTAACCTTATACAAGGTGCGCAAATAAGTACCTCATGGATACTTCTTGTAGTTTTGGTAACTGCTGGTGTTGCCTTTGGTGGTGTGCTGCAAATTATGCAAATAAGAATTACAGAAAACATTCAGCAGAAGATTTTCACAAGATCTTCATTTGATTTTGCTTTCAGATTTCCTAAAATTAGAATGAGTGAGCTGCGCGGCACGTACCCACCAGAACTAGCTAATAGATTTTTTGATACCCTTACTATACAGAAAAGTCTTTCTAAATTATTAGTAGATTATCCTACGGCGTTATTACAAATTTTATTAGGATTGCTTTTACTATCGTTTTATCACCCATTCTTTATCGTTTACGGTGTTTTACTAGTAGGTCTGGCTTATATATTATTTAAATTTACAGCCGAAAAAGGTTTAGAAACCAGTATTCTAGAGTCAAAAAGTAAGTATAGAGTAGCGCACTGGCTACAAGAAATTGCAAGGTCACTAGTTAGTTTTAAACTCTCTGGAATTACTAATCATGCCGTGGAAAAAAATGATGCTTTAGTTTCAAATTACCTTAATTATAGAGAGCAACATTTTAAAGTTTTAGTACGACAGGCCATTCAATTAATAGGATTTAAAGTTTTAATCACTGCAGGGTTATTAATTATAGGTGGTTTATTAGTTTTAAGTCAGGAGATGAATATTGGTCAATTTGTCGCAGCAGAACTTATTATCCTAATCATTATAGGTGCGGTTGAAAAAATAATCTCTGGTCTAGAGTCATTTTATGATATGCTTACTTCATTAGAAAAATTAGGGGAAGTCGTAGACAAAGAATTAGAACCTCAATCAGGAGAGCATCCCTTTGCTCAGGATCAAAGTTTTAGTGTAGAGTTGGATCAAGTAACTTTTACAGTACCAGAAAGAACACAACCTATTCTTAATAATATATCTTTAAAAATATCAGAGAACTGTACCATTTTAGTAAACGGCGCAAACGGTAGCGGTAAAGCCACCCTATTAAGGTTAATAGCTGGTATCATAGAGCCTACTCAAGGTAGTATTTATGTGAATAATTCAGACTTAAGAGGTCTAGATCTTAATTATTATAGAGCAAATCTAGGGCAATCCTTAAGTGAAGAAAGCCCATTTGAAGGTACTTTGAGGGATAACATAACCTTTGGAGATGCTTCAGTTAATGACGAGCGTATATACTGGGCACTAGAAAAATTAGGACTGGTTAATTATCTTAAAAAATTACCTAAAGGACTGGATACGGTCATATTTCCAGAGGGTAAACAATTAAGTTATACAGTAGCAAAGAAAATTGTTTTGGCGCGCAGTATTGTTAGATATCCTAAGATGCTTATTCTCAAAGATCCGTTAGATCAATTTGAAAAGGAAGAGTCTGCTAGAATTATGGACTTTTTAACTGATAAGTCTAATGGCTGGTCTATTGTAGTGGTTAGTCAGAATAGAGAATGGATGAAACGATGTGGTAGAATGATCACATTACACAACGGTAAATTAATCTTAGATCAATAACTATGCTTAATATTTCTAAAAATAAACTTTCAGAACAGCTGGACTTAAATAACTTTAAGGCTGGTAGAAGAGTATTGAAGCGCAAGCATTTTAAATTCTTCAATAGATTTTTAGGTGGTTTTGCCATATTTGCCATCATATTAATGTTTTTTCCTTGGACTCAAAATGTGAGTAGTAATGGATTTATTACCACATTAACACCAGATCAAAGACCATTAACGCTGCAGTCTCCTATTGCAGGTCGTATTGTAGAGTGGTATGTAAAAGAAGGTGATAGAGTGGTAAAAGGGGATACCATTTTAAAAATAAGCGAGGTTAAAAGTGAATACTTTGACCCTAATCTAGTAGATCGTACAGGACAACAGATAGACGCAAAATCTGCTAGTGTAGAATCGTATCGTGAGAAAATAGCCGCGCTAGATAACCAGATAGTAGCTATAAGAAGAGAGCGCGAGTTAAAGTTAGATCAAGCAAAAAATAAGTTGATCCAGTCCCGACTTAAAATTATTCAAGACAGTACAGATCTAGAAGCAGCAAAAAACGACGAGCAAATTGCTCAAACACAATTAACTCGTACAGAGACGCTAGAAAAAGAAGGTTTCAAATCTCAGGCAGACGTAGAAGAGAAAAACCTAAAAGCTAGAACAACCCAATCTAAAACAATATCTCAGCAGCAAAAGTTATTGCAAAGTAGAAATTCATTAATTAATGCAGAGATAGAGCTTAACCGGATAAGACAAGAATATGCTGAGAAGATAGCAAAGGCGAGAAGTGATCAGTTCACGGCACAATCGAGTCAGTTAGATGTAGAAGCGCAGGTCAGTAAACTAGAGACAGATCGTACTAATTATCAAATTAGAAACGACTTGTACTTTGTTACCGCACCACAAGATGGTTTTATAAATAAAGCAATAAAAGGTGGTATAGGTGAGACTTTTAAAGATGGAGAGGCGCTTATCAATATCATGCCTACTAATTATGATCTGGCTGTAGAAACATTTATCGAGCCTATAGATTTACCACTTATGCACGTAGGAGAAGAAGTGCGTGTGCAATTTGACGGCTGGCCAGTGATTATATTTTCAGGATGGCCTAACGCATCTTATGGAACCTATGGTGCAAAAGTCGTTGCTGTAGAGACCTTTATAAGTAACAATGGTAAATACCGTGTGCTACTTGCTCCAGATGAGGAAGACCATGAGTGGCCAGATGCCTTGCGTCCAGGTTCTGGTGCGCGCACCATTGCCTTGTTAGAAGATGTGCCTATCTGGTATGAATTGTGGCGTAAACTCAACGGTTTCCCACCTAATTATTACACACCTCAAACTACTAAAAAAGATCAGAATGGGAAGAAATAAATCATTCTCTATTTGTTTTACGATAGTGTTATTAATGGTTTCCTTAAGTGTGATGGCGGCTCCGCTTTCGCGAAAGCGAGACCTACAACAACCTCCAGAAACTATATCTCTAGATACTACGGTAATGAGTCTTAGAGAGTTTTTAGGCTACGTAAAAAAGCACCACCCAGTTGTAAAACAAGCAAATCTAGTAATAGACGAAGGTCAGGCACAATTGTTAAAGGCTCGTGGTGGTTTTGACCCTAAAATAGAGGTAGATTATAATCGTAAAGATTTTAAAGGAACAGAATATTATGACGAGTTAAGCGGCGCATTTAAAATTCCAACATGGTATGGTGTAGAATTTAAAGCAGGTGCAGAGCGTAATAAAGGTGAGTTTCTAGATCCATCACTTACTGTTCCAGAAGATGGGCTTTACAGTGCTGGTGTTAGTGTACAATTAGGTCAGGGATTATGGATTAATGACCGTATGGCAACTTTGAGAAAAGCAAAGTTATTTAAACAACAAACCCAGTCAGAAAAAGATTTACTAGTTAATGCTGTTATATATGACGCGACACAAGTTTACTTTGAATGGTGGCAAGCATCGCAAGAAATAGATCTATTTAATGGTATTTTAAAAAATGCCAAAACTAGATTAAGAGGTGTAAAACGCAGTGTAGAAACGGGAGATAAGGCCGTTATAGATTCTGTAGAAGCGCGCATTGCGGTTAAAAAAAGACTCTTGGGCTATGAGCAGGCAAAGATAGATTTTATAAAGAAAAGCCTAGAATTATCAAATTATCTATGGATAGATGACGTACCAGTAGAATTGCAAGAAAATGTGATTCCAGAAGAAGAACTTATTTCTCAAATAGATGCTGCACTAGAAATCATGGGACAGTCTCTAGATCTTTTTACGGTAGATAATCATCCTAAAATTCTAGCATTAAATCTTAAAATGGATCAGTTAGAGGTAGATAAAAAACTCAAAGCAAATAAATTGTTGCCTAAAATAGAAGCAAAATATGATGTTTTATCACCAGACTGGAATAACGCAAGCTCATATAAATTAAGTGATTATAAAGCTGGTGTAAAATTTTCTGTACCTTTATTTTTAAGGAAAGAACGTGGTGATTTAAAGCTAGCTCAAATTAAATTACAGGATGCAGAATATGATATTCTATCTTCTAGTCTAGCGATAGAGAATAAAATAAAAGGAATATTTAGTGAGATCGATTCTTATCTCGTGCAAAATGAAATCACACAAGAGATCGAGCAAGATTCTAGACTCATGCTCACTGCAGAGGAGCGTAAATTTGAATTAGGAGATAGCTCTCTATTTTTAATCAACTCTAGAGAGACTAAATTAATAGAAGCCAGTCTTAAAAGGCTAGAAGTAGGTATGAAATTATTGGGCTCAAAAGCTCGATTATTTAATAGCCTAGCTATAGTGCCAGAGAATTTATAACTAGCTGTTTAAACAGTTAGTTATTTCCTTGCGCTTTTTGTCTATGGTATTCTTTAGAACTCTCACTAGTCAGCTCGTTAAGTTTATTTAACTCTTCTTTAGTCAGGTCTCTATATGTACCATGCGCTACATCTAGAGGAATATTCATGATGCGCACACGTTTTAATTTAGTCACGCGATAGTCTAGATATTCACACATGCGACGTATCTGTCTGTTAAGTCCTTGTGTGAGAATTATTTTAAAAGTCTTGCGACCTATTTGTTCCACTTCACATTCTTTAGTAACCGTATCGAGAATAGGTATTCCAGATGCCATTTTTCTAATAAAATCCTCATTAATTGTACGGTCTACGGTAACTATGTATTCCTTACCATGGTTGTTACGAGAGCGCAATATCTTGTTCACGATATCGCCGTCGTTAGTAAGTAAAATTAATCCTTCACTCATTTTATCCAGTCTACCGATAGGAAAAATACGCGTAGGGTAGTTGATAAAATCTATAATATTGTCTTTTTCAACACGTGTGTCTGTAGTACACACAATACCTACAGGCTTGTTAAAAGCTATGTAAACAGGCTTTTCTTTCTTCTTAGAGATAGATTCTCCATCTACAGCAACAGCATCATTGGGCATTACTTTAGTCCCCATTTCTGGTACTTTACCATTAATAGTTACACGTTCTTGCTCGATTAATTTATCTGCAGCGCGACGAGAGCAAAACCCTTGCTCACTTAAGTATTTATTAATACGTATTCCTGTAGTTTCTGACATGTTGCAAAGGTAGGATTTTGTACCATATTTTACATTCTACTTTTTACACTTTAAGGATTATATATAATTGATAAATCCTTGATCATTAATATACCCATGTAACAAAATAAGTATCGCGACTACTTATAGTTAAACGCTATCATTATGGAAACGAACCAAAACAACAATCCAAATCAACAACAACAACAACAACAACAACAGCAATATGGGCAACCTTCTGGTTCACAGCAATACCAGCAGCATTATTATAATTACATGCCTACAGATAATTTAAGCACCTTTGCGACTTTACACCTCGTAAAAGGTATCTTAACCATACTATTTTCATTATTCTTTCTATTATATATGTTTATAGGTACTGCAATGACGTTTGCACCTATGCAAGGCGATGTAGATATGCCTTTTCATCCAGGTAATATATTCGTTATTATAGGTGGGATAGGGTTTTTAATAACAGTGACTATTGGGATCTTGACACTCCTCGCAGGTAAATACATTAAGGAAAGACGCAATTACAACTTCATTTTTGCGATAGCTATCATTAACTGTATCACAGGAGTTTTGGGTATTGTCTTAGGTATTTTTACCATATTAGATTTGAATAAACCTCATGTACAAGCTCAGTTTCAACCTGGTTATGATCCCTTAAATCCGTTAGGTAATATTCAGTAATATTTGTGTTTCGCTTTCGCGAAAGCGGAATCTACATCCATCTTTAATTAATTACCTATTTCTTTAATCAATTTGAGAGATGATAGCAGTACCTTTGCAATTAGAAATTAAATAGATAATGACTTTAGAACAATTCCTTACTGACATCTTATTCAAAGACCTAGACTACAAAGTTACTGAAGATGGCGTGCACGTTTTTCCATCAGAATCCTTCAGAGAGGTGATAGAAAGAAGTATGAAAAATGGTGTAGGAATGTACAAAGTACTCGTTTGGAAAAATGATGAGGTGGAGCAAGTTCTTACACACGATCAGTTTCTTAAAAAAGCAACTGATTTAAGATGGGCAAAAACTGCTTATTTTAAATATGCTCGAGAAGATGCAAACTATCACTTTAGTGGAGAGTTTAAAGTATCTGAAAAGTTATTGCAACGTGCGGCTTTGTTTGTTCCCAAAGTGAAGAAAAAAGACGAAGAAGAGGAGTAATCTTCTTAATTATAGTATTCAAAAACCAGCCGTTAGGCTGGTTTTTTAGTTTTCACTAATTGATATGCAGTATTCACTCAATCTGACTAGAAAGGATGCTGTAAATCATATACTTTTATTTTGTAAATTTAGTAACACCTAGATAGTTACTTGTAAAATTGAAGTATTATGAAATCATACCAAATCAAATTTGACAATACCTGTGACGAAGACTGGAGCCAGATGACACCTGATCAAAAAGGTAGATTTTGTGACTTATGTTCAAAAAGCGTTATCGATTTTACAGGAAAAACTCCTGAAGAAGTATTGGTGTATTTAAAAGCAAATAAAAACACTTGTGGTAGAATGTCTTCTAACCAGTTAAGACAGCCAGTAATAATAGCAGATAAAGACTATTTTCAAATTCCTTATTCTAATACAGCGGCGAGTCTAATGATGGCAGCAAGTTTAGGCGCAGTCACTTTAGGTAATGGGCAAACTAATCCTTTAAAAGTTACAGAGCCTTTTGAAAAGGTGATCGATACTTATCAAGATGGTAAGGAGAATAAAGCAGTAGTTAATAAAAATGTGGCAGTAAATAACGCTTCTATAGAAACAGCTACAACTTCTAGAGTTGAAGAAATTGTTCAAATAAAGGGTACTATAAAATCTAAAGAAAATAAAAGAAACATAGAAAATGCAAAAATCACTTTTTATGGTCTAACTGATTATGTAACCACCTATTCTGACGCGCAAGGGAATTATGTTTTAAAAGTCCCTACTCATTTAATTAAGGATAAAAACTTAGTGAGTTATGAGTTTAGTGATATAAAGGCAATAGAAAGAGAAGACAACGGTCTTATATATAATCCTCATTTTGAATTTAAAAACGTAATTATCTCAAAAACTGATTTAGGAAAGAATCAAGATGTTCTAGCTAGTTATATGGTGATGATGTTAGGAGGTGTAAGCCATTATAGAGTTTCTGACCCTCAACCTTTAGTGCTAGTAAATGGAGCAAGAGTTTCTTTTAATAAATTTAAAAGAAATAGGTATGGTAAGGACACTGACATAAATTTTGAGTCTATGCATAGTGTTTATATTGAAGAAAACATGGCTAAGGAATTATTCGGTAGTAAAGCTAAAGATGGCGCTTATCTTTATTATGATAAACTGAGCAAATAATTACTTCACAATATCTCTCAATATTTTAATATGATGATGCGTGTGTATTCCCATAAATTTAATCGTGTCTTCTAGGTTTAACCATCCAAAAAGAGGATGTCTAAAAGTCTTATTACTAGGTAAAGTATTAAGACTTTTTATAGCCTTTTCAGCTTTATCGAGTTCTATTAATAGTTCTTCTTTAGTCTTGATATTTTGCGGTAAGGTTTGTTTAGGTGCGCGGCCTTTACCTCTAGGTATGTAACCAGTTTTCATTATTATGAATTTGGTAAAAGAAAATTTAGGTTGATAATCTCCAGGATTAGAGTGTTCTAATACCTCGCATATGGAATTTAATATTTGTAAACTATGATCTATGTGCCAGTAAGTTCCTTTTTTAGAAACTTTATTATTTTCTATATCTCCTTTGTTTATAAAGGGTTTAATTTCAGTTAATTGATTGTATAATTGATCTGACATAATGGAGTGGAGCATTTAAATTAATATACGTTAAGTATCATTACTTCCCGATTTTGGAATAGAATAGTATCTCCCTTTTTTTTACTTTTTAATGCCTGTCCTATAGGTGAAGATAGAGATATTGCAAAGCAATCTATATGATTAACCACTAGTTTTCCCATTCCGGCGCCTATGTAAAAATAACCGGACGGAAGTACAACAAGGGCTCCAGGTTCTATAAAGGAGCATTCCTTATCAGGATCGATGCGCAGGAGTTGATCTAAGATAATAGATGTTTCTGCTCGTTGTCTTTTATAGAGTTCTTCTTCATTTTGAATCATCGCTCTTCCTGTCTCATATTTATCACCAGCGCTACTTTTAGTTTCATTGCGCTTTGCATCCATCAAAGAATCTAGATTTTTTTTTATAATAGATAATCGTTCACCTACAGTTTCTAGACAGTATGTGTTGATAGCTTTTTTAAATTCAGGAAAATCGATAATACTCATATAAAAGTAAATATAGAATAAAAAAAGTCTCGTTTTAAACGAGACTTTTAAAATAAGAATAGTGTGTAATTAATTACTGCGTATAAATAAATCAATAATATGCACCACACCATTAATAGCTGTAATGTCTGTAGTAGTAACATTTGCTGTGTTCATTGTGCCGTCTGTTATAACCGTACCAGCACTTATATCTACAGTAAAAGATGTGCTAGGTCTTAAAGTGTTAACTCTTAAACCAGTACTAAGATCTCCAGAACGTAAACGGTCATTACCTACTACGTGGTATAATAAATCTTCGTCTATGTCTGTCTGACCTGTTATGTCTGCAATAGAATCAAACTCGTCTGTAGTGTTTAAGTCTACCAGTGCCTGAAATGCAGCATCGTTAGGTGCAACAATGGTATAAGGATCCATTAAAGTACCATCCGTATTAGAAAGGTCAGTTTGTAATCCATTTGTTTGTAAAGCTGCAGTCAGTTCACTGAATTCTGGATTTGCAGCAATTAAAGAAAAGACAGTCGGTAATTCTATCACAGTATCTACTATGTGTACGACGCCATTATCTGCGTCGTTATCTGCATCTATAATAGTTACATTACCGTTTAATAGAATAGAAGTACCTGTTTCTATAAATAAATCTAGAAATTCTATCTCGTCATCTTTACCTAGTGTTTTTATATAATCGGTAGTCATTACATCGGTAGTAACCTCGGTCGTTAATGTATGATATTGAAGGATATCCCTTAAGTCTGCTACAGGAATATCATCTATACTAGCGATACCGTTAGCGGTCAGGTAATTTGTAAAAGCATTATTGTTAGGAGCAAATAAAGTATAAGTAACTGAAGAATTAAAGGTAGTATTTAAACCTGTTCTTATAAGTGCAGCGTTTAACATGCTTAGATCTGCATTGTTTTCTGTCTGATTGAGTATCGAGTTAACGCCAGGTATTATATTACCACCATCATCTGCATCTTCACAAGCGGTAAATAATAAAGCTACAGTAGCAAAAATAGCTATGGTGTATTTCTTAAAAGTATTCATCATTTTCAATATTCTTTTTCAGCTTGCAAAATAACGAAATCAAAGCATTTATATTGCTAGTTGCAAGTGGAAACTCTCGTTATTTTTGATAGAGAAAGTACTTGTAGCGATAAGAAAAATCTAACACGTTAAAAACTCTTATAGTTGACTCTTATTGTATTTTTGCACCATGGCAAAAGTAGTAGTAGGACTTTCTGGTGGCGTAGACTCAAGTGTAGCGGCACATTTATTAAAAGAACAAGGTCATGAGGTGATAGGTCTCTTCATGAAAAACTGGCATGATGACACCGTTACTATAAGTGATGAGTGCCCGTGGTTAGAAGATTCTAACGACGCAATGCTGGTTGCAGATAAACTAGGTATCCCTTTTCAAACAGTAGATTTAAGTGAGCAATATAAAGAGCGCATAGTAGATTACATGTTTGACGAGTATGCGAGTGGGCGCACGCCTAATCCAGACGTATTGTGTAATCGCGAGATTAAGTTTGATGTGTTTATGGATATAGCACTAGAACTTGGGGCAGATTATGTTGCAACAGGACATTATTGCCAGAAAACAACCACCGTAGAAAACGGTAAAGAAATACATCACTTAATAGGTGGAGCAGACGCAAATAAAGATCAAAGCTATTTTCTTTGTCAGGTGTCTCAAAAACAACTGGCTAAAACTCTTTTTCCAATAGGTCATCTTCAAAAACCTGAGGTAAGAGAAATAGCTGCTGAGCAAGATTTAATTACCGCAGGAAAGAAAGATTCTCAAGGATTGTGTTTTATAGGTAAAGTAAGATTGCCAGATTTTTTACAACAGAAGTTACAAGCAAAAGCTGGTGACATTGTAGAAATAGATGCACAAACCAGTCGTGATAAAATGCTAGAAGTAAATGCTGCTGCAGATTCTGGCGAGGGGAATGAATTGGTTACGCTTTCGCGAAAGCGTAAATATCAACCTACAGACGGGAAAAAGGTAGGAGTACATCAAGGTGCTCATTATTTTACTCGTGGGCAGCGCAAAGGACTAGCCGTAGGTGGTACACCAGAGCCTCTTTTTGTTATAGAGACAGATGTAAATACCAATACTATTTATGTAGGTCAGGGAAAACAACACCCAGGTTTATACCGTCGTGGATTATTTGTAACAGCTGCAGAGACGCACTGGATAAGAGAAGATCTAGAAATAGCAGTAGGTGAGACTCTAGATGTTATGGCGCGTATACGATACAGACAGACTCTAGAGCCAGCAACTTTGCACCGCACAGAAGATGGTCTTTATGTCATTTTTAATGACGAGCAAAGCGCGATCTCTCCAGGTCAGTTTGTAGCATGGTATCAAGATAATGACTGTTTAGGATCTGGGGTAATAGCTTAGTATCACGCAAATTGTGATAGAATAAGTGTAAATTTACTTCTATGAAAAAAATAATATTTATTCTTTTTGCATTTATTTCTATTGCTACAAATGCACAAGATTTTCATGCATTGGTTTATTTTGTAGATAAACCTAATGTGGCGACGTCGTTAGCAAATCCGCAGAGTATACTGACTCAAAGATCTATAGATCGTAAAATGAGACATAACATTGCGATAGACGATCGTGATGTGCCTATGAATCAAATATATGTAGCACAAATAAAAAGTCAGCCAGGTATAAGTTATAAAGCCCAGTCTAAGTGGTTTAACTGTGTGCATGTGGTAGGTACTACGACAGCTATCGATGCACTGGCCAGTTTGCCTTTTGTTTCTAGTATAGATTATACAGACCCTACAAAAAGTGCGTCTGTAAGCAATCGTGATAAATTTGCAAACATGGTTACCACACCTCTGGTTTATGGAACAGCTAGAAATCAGATAGAAATGATAGGCCTAGATGATTTACACAATACAGGTAACGCCGGTGCAGGAATGTTAATAGCAGTAACAGACTCTGGTTTTCCTAACGTAGACATAAATACAGGTTTTGCACAATTGCGCAACAATAATGGTATTAAAGGAACTTGGGATTTTGTACAACGAGATAATTCTATTTATGAAGATAACTTTCATGGCTCTAGAGTACTGAGTGTCATGGCAGGAAATGATCCTAATAATTTTGAAGGTACCGCACCAGACGCTGGTTATTACTTATTCCGTACAGAAGAAGGAGCACAAGAAACACCAGCAGAGATGTCCTACTGGGTGCAGGCTGCAGAGCGTGCCGATTCTCTAGGAGTAGATGTTATTAATGTTTCTTTGGGCTATTTAGGCTTTGATAACACGGCAGAAAGTCTCGATTACCAGGACATGAATGGTGTCACTTCTTTTATATCTCAAGGGACTAATGTTGCTTTTGAAAAAGGGATAATAGTAGTGACCAGTGCAGGTAATTCTGGTAACAGCACCACGCATCCTTATGTTGCCTCTCCTGCAGACGCTTTAGGAGCATTTGCCATAGGGTCTGTAACAGACACAAGAGCAAAATCTAGTTTCTCAAGCATAGGACCTACCGTAGACGGTCGCATACGTCCTGATATTGCAGCACAAGGTAGCGCGACTGCGAGTATAGATGAGTCTGGTAATCTTGTGACCACTAGTGGTACATCGTTCAGTGCACCCATGATAAGCGGCGCGATGGCATGTCTCATGCAAGCATTTCCTAATCTCACACCGCAACAAATAATAGATGCCGTGCGTGCTAGTAGTGACCAGTCCATGTTGCCAGATAATTTATTAGGTTATGGAATTCCTGATTTTGGCGCAGCACAACAGACACTTAGTTCTGTCAGTTTTAATACACAAGATTTTAATTATTACGTAAAAGATAAAACTCTGTTTTTTAATACTGCTCAAGGCGAAAACGTAACCTCTTTCCAGCTCTATAACTTGCAAGGGCAGCAGGTCATTAAAAAAGCGACAACACAAGATGGTTTTATAGATCTTAACCAAGTCTCTAGTGGATTGTATCTTTTTACTATAGATCAAAGTGATGTTACTTATAAAGTGGTGATTAGGTAATTGAATTAGTATTATTTAATGTGTTTTATTCATATTGAAGCCTTTTCTAAATTAAATATTAAGCTCTTAGCAAAGGGAAGACTGTAACTATTTAATCTTCCTTAAATTTGTAGCACAATCAAATTCAAGTAGCAAAATCTATGTCTCAAAACGCAATTACTCAGCTTTTCAAAATTAAATACCCTATTATTCAAGGTGGTATGATATGGGCAAGCGGTCATAAACTAGTCACTGCGGTAAGTAATGCTGGTGGATTAGGATTAATAGGTGCAGGTTCTATGTATCCAGAAGTATTGAGAGAGCATATTCAAAAAACAAAAGCAGGGACAGATAAGCCTTTTGGGGTAAATGTTCCACTTCTTTATACAGATTTAGAGGAAATTCTTCAAATAATAATAGAAGAAAAAGTACCTATAGTTTTTACAAGTGCAGGAAATCCTAAAACCTACACAAAGCGTTTAAAAGATGCTGGAATAACCGTGGTTCATGTAGTAAGCTCTGTAAAATTTGCCTTAAAATCTCAAGAAGCTGGTGTGGACGCCGTGGTTGCCGAAGGTTTTGAAGCTGGTGGACATAATGGTAGAGAAGAGTCTACCACTTTGACTCTTATACCGCAAGTGGCACAAGCTATTGATATTCCATTAATTGCTGCAGGTGGTATAGCCACTGGTCGTGGTATGCTAGCAGCCATGACTCTAGGGGCAGATGGTGTACAAGTAGGTAGTAGATTTGTTGCAACACATGAGGCGAGTAGTCATTTGAATTTTAAAAATGCTGTGGTAGAGGCAGGTGAAGGAGCAACTCACTTAACCTTAAAAGAACTAGCACCAGTACGCTTAATACGTAACAAATTTTGGAACGATGTTCAAGAACTTTACAAAAAAGCGCCCACTCCAGAAGATTTAAAAGAGCTTTTAGGTAGAGCGAGAGCAAAAAAAGGAATGTTTGAAGGAGATTTAATTGAAGGAGAATTAGAAATAGGACAAGTCTCTGGATTAATAAACGATATTATTCCTGCTGCACAAGTGGTGGTGGATATGGTTACAGAATTTGAAGAAGCTAGAAAAGAATTATCTAACCTTTCTTTAAATGGCTAGAACTCAAACTGCAATAGAAGAAAAGTGGAATGTAATCACTCATGGTTTTGGTTTTCTTTTATTCATAGCGATTACCATAGGCTTAATTTATGAGGCTAACTGGTCAGTAGATTACATGCTGCCAGCTATTCTTGTATATGTGTTATCTCAATTGTTTTTATATTTCTCTTCTACAGTTTATCATAAAGTAGAGCCTAGTAAATTAAAGTTTAAACTGAGAAAATTAGATCACATCTCTATATATGGTTCTATTGCTGGTACCTACACACCAGTATGCCTTATTACTTTAGAACAATCCAGTGGCTGGTATATACTTGCTGCGGTTTGGGGAATTGCTGTATTTGGAATTATTTGGAAACTTTTCTTTACAGGTAAATTTGAGGCTTTTTCTAGCATTCTTTATCTAGTAATGGGCTGGATGATTGTCTTTGATTTGCAAACTCTAAGTGATGCTTTTACAGATTTACAAATGAATCTTCTAATTGCTGGTGGTGTTTTCTTTACCGTAGGAATCATTTTTTATGCGTGGAATAAGCTTTATTTTAATCATGTCATCTGGCATGTTTTTGTTTTAGGAGGTAGTCTTAGTCATGCCGCCATGGTATGGAGTATAGTACAAGGTAGATAATCAGTACTTTGAGTTTCTTATTTATTTTCTTCATTGATTATTTATGTTAAAGTACTACTAAGACATATTATCTTAACGTCTTCTTATATAATTTTGAAGTCTCAATAGAAAGACGTGAAATACAGTACGCTGTTATTATTCTTATTTGCTAGTTTTCTTAATCTAGCCTCAACTGGTGATTCCTCATCATATGATGGTTTATTGAGTAATCTCGTTACTATACAACAAGAAGATCACGATTCTAAAGAAAAGATAGACGCTTATGAAGAAGTAGGTGAAGAAGAAGAGGTTAGTGAGAAAGATTCTACAGATACCGTTTCTAGCTTATTTCATTCCACCTCGAGTAATATTATTGCCGAAGTAAACTCTTTCAAAAAAGAAAATTTCACTACTAGAGAAGGTGTTTATTTAGTTTCTCAACAGAATTTGTATCTCATTTACGAAGATATCAGAGTCTAGGTTTTATCCATTAATTACAGGTTTCACCTTTTAGAGGTGTTTTATAGACAGTCCTTTGCTGTCTCTATCTGTGATTCCGATACTCAGTTTAATTTATTTTATTAATCAGTAGGTTATGAAAGTTTTTTGCTTTCTATACACTGCTATGTCTTGAATTAAACTCACTCAATTTATCTATCAATTAATACATCATTCCGTTGAAAAAAATCATTCCTTTTATAGTAATGGCCTTACTTGTTGTGAGTTGCCAGCACAAAGAAGAAAAACATAAATCCATCCCTACTCTAAGAGTAACAAATCTAATTTTAAAAGATACTACCATAACTAGAAAGTATGTGAGTCAAATCCATGCGATGCGTCATATCGAGTTAAGAGCCTTAGAACGAGGTTATCTTCAAAAAATATATGTCGATGAAGGACAGAAAGTAGAAAAAGGGCAGACCATGTTTGCTATAAATGCAAATGTCTACAAAGCCGAACTTCAAAAATCAAAGTCTGAAGCAAGAGCTGCAGAAATAGAATATGATAACACAAAAATGTTATCTGATAAAAATGTAGTTTCTAAAAATGAACTAGCTCTTGCAGAAGCTAGACTTGCAAAAGCAAATGCGGAAGTTCGTATGGCGCAAACACATTTAAATTTCACCACTATTCACGCTCCTTTTACTGGGATTATGGATCATCTAGAAGCAAGAGAAGGTAGCCTACTTGAAGAAGGTGAATTGCTTACTAAAATATCTGACAATAGTAAGATGTGGGTATACTTTAATGTTCCTGAGTCTGAGTATATTAATTATGTAACGGATACTACGACACACGCTTCTAGTGTTCAATTACAAATGGCAAATTCGGCTATTTTTAATCATAAAGGAAAAGTAGAAACTATAGAAGGTGAGTTTAATCACGAGACTGGTAACATCGAGTTTAGAGCTACATTTCCTAATCCAGAAAGTCTTTTAAGACATGGACAGACTGGGAACATTTTGATGAATATACCGTTCAAGAATGCTAAAATAATTCCTCAAAAAGCAACATTCGAGATTCTTGATAAAAAGTACGTTTTCGTCGTGAACGATAAAGAAGAAGTAGAACAACGTCAGATAAGCATCTTAGAAGAATTGCCTTATCTGTATATCGTTAAAGACGGTATAGATAGCAACGACCGCATATTAATTGATGGATTAAGAAAAGTGCGTAATGGGCAAAAAATAAATACAGACTTCATAGAACCAGAAACAGTACTAGCAGACTTAAAGCTAGTAGCTGAATAATAGGTTTCAAAAAATAATAAGATGTTTAAAAATTTTATAAAAAGACCAGTACTGGCCATAGTAGTCTCGTTGATTATTATGATCATAGGTGGATTATCGATTAAGAGTCTTCCTATTTCGCAATTTCCAGAAATAGCCCCACCACGTGTACTTATTACTGTAGCCTATCCAGGTTCTAGTGCTGAGGTACTTACTAATACGACACTTATACCGCTAGAAAGAGCGATAAATGGTGTACAAGGAATGAAATATATCGTGTCTGACGCAACTAGTGCAGGAGAGGCTACTATTCAAATAATTTTTGAATTAGGTGAAGATCCTAACGTAGCGGTGGTTAACGTTAAGAACCGTGTAGATCAGGTTATCAATAAATTACCACCACTAGTACAACTAGAAGGTGTAGTAGTTTCTAGGGTACAACCTAGTATGTTGATGTACGTGAATCTCTTTAGTAAAAACAAAAATGACGATGAAAAGTTTTTGTACAACTATGCTAATGCAAATGTGATTCCTGAAATAAAAAGGGTAAACGGTATTTCTAGTGCAAAGATTCTAGGTAGTCGACAGTATGCGATGCGTTTATGGTTAAAACCAGATCGCATGCGAGCATATAATGTTTCTACAGAAGAGGTTATGGAAGCCATTAATGAGCAAAGTGTTATCGGTAGACCAGGGCGATTAGGTCGTAGTTCTGGTCAGGAAGCACAATCATTAGAATATGTACTAGTTTACAAAGGAAGGTACAATAAGCCAGAAGAATATGAAGATATAATTATAAAAGCAAGTCCTGATGGTGAGATATTAAGACTGAAAGATCTTGCACGAGTAGAATTAGGAAGTGAATTCTTTGATATTTATTCTAATAAAGATGGATATCCATCTGCGGCGATAGTTTTAAAGCAATCATATGGTAGTAATGCCAGTGATGTTATCGAGCAGATCAAAGAAAAAATGGAAACAATGAAGCAGGATTTTCCTGCAGGTATGGAATATGAGGTCAGTTATGATGTCTCTAATTTCTTAGACGCTTCTATTGAAAAAGTAATACACACATTAGGAGAGGCTTTCATCTTAGTATCTCTAGTTGTATTTCTATTTTTAGGCGACTGGCGCTCTACATTAATACCAGTTCTTGCAGTTCCTATATCATTGATAGGAGCATTTTTTGTAATGCAAATGTTTGGTTTAACAATTAACTTAATCACATTGTTTGCGTTAGTTCTTGCTATAGGGATTGTGGTTGATGATGCCATAGTTGTGGTAGAGGCAGTGCATGCAAAAATGGAAGAAGTACCTGGTATTTCTCCATATAAAGCTGCGCAGCAAGTTCTAGGTGAGATAGGTGGTGCAATTGTAGCCATTACTTTGCTTATGGTAGCTGTATTTGTGCCGGTAGCATTTATGAGTGGTCCTGTAGGTGTGTTTTATAGACAGTTTGCTATTACTATGGCTTCGGCAATTACTTTATCTGCAGTGGTAGCACTTACTTTAACACCAGTGTTATGTGCAATGATTTTAAAAAACAATCACGGTAAGAAAAAACGTAAAACACCTATCACTTATTTAATAGATGGTTTCAATAATTTATTTGAAAAACTAACCGGTCGATATACTAATGTTTTAGAGAAAATAGTCTCAAGACGTTTATTAACTATTGTAGTCTTAGGAGCTTTTATTGCCGCTACATTCTTTGTAAATAAAACACTTCCTGCAGGGTTTATACCTAATGAAGATCAAGGGATGATTTATGCTATTGTGCAAACACCACCAGGGTCTACACTAGAAGAAACTAATAAAGTTTCTAGACAGTTACAAGCCATAGCCGAAGAGATAGATGGAATCAAATCTGTCTCATCCCTTGCAGGTTATGAGATCTTAACTGAAGGACGTGGCTCTAATGCTGGTACTTGTTTGATCAATTTAAAAGACTGGTCAGATAGAGAGCATTCTGTACACGAGATTATTGAACAGCTAGAAGAGGAAACTGAAAAGATGGGTGCGGTCATTGAGTTTTTTGAGCCGCCTGCAGTACCAGGTTATGGAGCAGCTGGCGGTCTAGCCTTACGTTTAATAGATCAAAACAATGAAACAGATTACCAAGAGTTTGATAAAATCAATCAAGATTTTATGGATGCACTAGGTAAAAGAGAAGAGTTGAGTGGTCTATTTACCTTTTATGCAGCAAATTATCCCCAATATGAGTTAGAGATAGATAACGCTCTTGCTATGCAAAAGGGAGTTTCTATAGGTGTTGCAATGGAAAACTTAAACATTCTAATAGGTAGTACCTATGAACAAGGTTTTACAAGATTCAATAACTTTTTCAAAGTATATACTCAAGCTGGTCCGGAATACAGAAGATATCCTAGCGATATACTGGATTATTATGTAAAGAATGATGTAGGTGAAATGGTACCTTATTCTGCCTTTATGAAATTGAATAAAAAGCAAGGGCCTAATGAAGTTACTAGGTATAACCTGTACAACTCTGCAGCGATAAGAGGTAACCCTGCAAAAGGTTTTACTACAGATGATGCGATAAAAGCCGTTCAAGAAGTAGCAAAAGAAACCCTGCCTAGAGGTTATGACATCGCATGGGAAGGACTTTCTTTTGACGAGGCTAGAAGAGGTAATGAAGCGATTATCATTTTTGGAATCGTGTTGATATTTGTTTATTTCGTTCTTGCTGCACAGTATGAGAGTTTTATACTGCCACTAGCAGTAATTCTATCCTTACCAGTAGGTATTTTCGGTTCTTTCTTTTTATTGAAAATTCTAGGTTTGGCAAACGATATATATGCACAAGTAGGTCTGGTCATGCTGGTAGGACTGCTAGGTAAAAATGCCGTCTTAATTATAGAATATGCTGTACAGAAACGTAATCAAGGCATGTCCATAAGAGAGGCAGCTATAGAAGGAGCAAAGGTTCGTTTCCGTCCTATTTTAATGACATCGTTTGCTTTTATTGCAGGACTTATACCTCTAGTAATAGCTAGTGGAGCAGGTGCTGTAGGTAACCGTACCATAGGAACATCTGCCATGGGTGGTATGTTATTCGGTACCGTATTCGGTGTTCTAGTAATTCCTGGACTGTATTACATATTTGCAACTATAGCAGATAAACGTTCTATGATTAAGGACGAAGATTTTGAACCATTAACGGAAGAGTATAACTACAACGATCAGAAAAATGAAGACTAATTCAATAATAAAAGCCCTAGTCGCTGTACTGATTGTACTATTAGTGCACTCTTGTGCATTACCTAAAGTGACTCAAAAAGATCCTAATAAGAATCTACCGACAACATATCAAAATGAAGTCACAGATTCTGTAAACTCTGCAAAGGCAGACTGGAAAACCTTCTTTGAAGACCCTGCTTTAACAAACCTTATTGATGAGGCTGTTGTGAATAATAAAGAAGTAAACATCATGCTCCAAAAGATCATGATGTCTCAAAATGAGATTCAGACTAGAAAAGGAGAGTACCTACCATTTGTAAACCTAGGAGCAGGAGCTGAGGTAGAAAAAGTGGGTCGATACACTCGCAATGGTGCCGTAGAAGAAAATTTAAACATAAGAGATGGAAAAGCATTTCCAGATCCATTAGGTGATTTTAAATTAGGAGCTACTGCATCATGGGAACTAGATATTTGGAAAAAACTTAGAAATGCAAAAAAAGCTGCTGTTCTAGAATATCTAGCCACTACAGAAGGTAAAAATCTACTGGTAACTAATCTTGTTTCTGAAGTGGCACGTTCTTATTATGAACTCGTTGCACTTGATAATGAATTACAAAATTTGAATCAGAATATCGAAATTCAGGAAAATGCACTAGAAGTGGTTAAACTTTTAAAAGAAGGTGCACGTACCACATCACTAGCAGTAAAACGTTTTCAGGCAGAGGTGCAAAAGAACAAAAGTGAAGTATATCTCGTAAAACAAGAAATACGTGAGACAGAAAATGAAATCAATTTTTTACTAGGTCGCACACCGCAACCTATCGTTAGAAATGCGACAGATTTTATAGACCTAGTTCCTAAAATTGTACAAACTGGTATCCCGTCACAATTGTTGCAAAACAGACCAGATGTACGTCAGGCAGAATTAGAACTAGCCGCAAGTCGCTTAAACATTAAAGTTGCTAAGGCAGATTTCTATCCATCTATAGGTATAAAAGCTGGTGTAGGTTTTAATGCTTTTAATCCTAAGTTTTTATTAAACACACCAGAGTCACTTTTATACTCTGCCGCGGCAGACATTATGGCGCCGTTAGTAAATAGAAATGCTATTAAAGCAGCGTACAAAAATGCAAATTCCCGACAGATACAGGCTGCATTTGAGTATGAGCAGCAACTTTTAAATGCTTATAAAGAAGTTGCAAATCAAGTTTCTAATCTGGATTATCTCGTTAAAAGTTATAATTTAAAAGAGCAACAAGTACAGTCATTAACAGAATCCATTGAGATAGCAAACCAACTATTTCAATATGCGAGAGCAGATTATATGGAGGTGCTTTTAACGCAGCGTGATGCATTAGAGGCTCGCAAGGAATTGATCCATACTAAAAAAGAGCAAATGATAGCAACTGTAGATCTCTATAAAGCACTAGGTGGTGGCTGGCGTTAAATTATGAGTAAGATTATTTGATTGGAGTGATTAGAAATGGGTAATGTGGATGGCATTACCCATTTCTTTTTTAGGTAGAAATAGCTTTTTTATAATTCCGCTTTCGCGAAAGCGAGACAAAAACAATCTATCGGTAATTTGCTCCGTCGACACTTAACGGTCATTCGTCGACACTAAAATGGGTATTGATCTAACTTTATCCAAAAAATGTATAATTTATGATCATATTTGGCGATACTCTAAAATAGAACTGTTGGAAAATATAAAGCTTAAAATTCTTCTTATTGAAGATGATGCTATAGAAGTAATGAAATTAAAACGAGCAATTAAGAAACTTGAGTTGAGTCATGAACTTATAGAAGCAAAGAATGGAGAAGAAGCACTTGTTATATTGAGAGATGATAAAGTGATTCCAGATGTGATTTTTCTAGATCTCAATATGCCTAAGATAAATGGGCTTGAATTTTTAAGAATACTTAGAAAGGATGATGTATTAAAATACATACCTACAGTCATGTTAACTACTTCTAATAATCGTAAAGATGTACTTGCATGTTATGAAACAGGTGTTGCTGGTTATATAATAAAACCACTCAAATATGACGATTACGTAAAGAAAATTGAGGTAGCTTTACAGTACTGGAGTATGAATGAATTAATTAAGGCATAATGAAAGGAATAGTTTTTACAGAATTTTTAGAATTAGTAGAAGAGAAATTTGGCTTTGAAATGGTAGATACCATACTTAGTAATGCCGATTTGCCTTCTAACGGCGTATACACTGCTGTAGGAACTTATAGTTTTTCAGAGATGTTAAGTCTGTTGACCAATTTGAATAAAGAAACAGGAGTACCGATAAACGACTTGCTTTTTGTTTATGGAGAACATTTTTTTAGTGTAGTAGAAAAGAGTTATCCTACCTTTTTAGAAGAATTTACTGACCCAATAGAAATGCTATCTTCTATAGAAAATCATATACACGTAGAGGTGCGCAAGATATACCCTGATGCAGAACTGCCTACTTTTACCGTGGTAGAAAAAACTGAAAATACACTAGTGATGATTTATAAATCGAGTAGAGCGATGTCATCATTCGGTAAAGGACTTATGAATAAAACTCTAGAGCATTTTAATGCTAAAGCGAGTATATTAGTAGAGAACATTAAAGAAAATGGTACAGAGGTAAAATTCAGTATTGAAATTCATGGCAGAGGATAAACTTAAAATGTATGAACGAGCCATCGCTCGTGAAAAAGCTGCTCGTAAAGAAGCAGAGCGCATTCTAGAAGAAAAATCTAGAGAGCTATATTTTAAGTCCAAAGAATTAGAAGTTTCTAATAAAAAATTAGAAGAACTGGTAGAAGCAAAAACTTCAGAACTTAAAGGGGTTTTTGAAAATATAGTGGACGCTTATGTAGTAATGGACATTCCTGGTAATGTTCTTAAAATGAATGAAGCTGCAGAAAAACTATTAGGTTACACTGTTGATGATAAAATAAATTTATTAAACCTTGTCATTCCTGAAGAACATGAAAGACTAGCAGAAAGCTTTCAACAACTTTATGAAAATGGCTCTATAACAGATTTTAATATTAAAATCTCTATAGCAAATGGTGCTATACGTCTCGTACATGTTAATGCTAGTATGATCTATGATAGCGATAATAGACCTATTGCCGCACAAGGAATAGTTAGAGATATTACAGAGTTAAGAAGTCTAGAATTACAAAAACAAAGTCTTCTTAAAAAACTAGAAAAGAGTAATGATGAGCTGCAAGAATATGCACATGTGGTATCTCATGATTTAAAGTCACCATTGCGCAGTATAAATGCATTGATAAGTTGGATTAAAGATGATAATGAAGGAAAGCTGTCTCCAGACACGTTAACTAACTTTGACATGATAGAGGCTACTCTAGAAAAAATGGAGCAACTTATATCAGATGTGTTAGAATACTCGAGTATTGTGGGAGATACTAGCTCACTTACTAATGTAGATTTAAACATTGTCATGGACGACATAATAACCTTGCTACACTTTCCTGAGCATATACATTGTACGGTTATAAAACCACTTCCCAAGATTAAAGTAGATCGAGTTAAAATCCAGCAATTGTTTCAAAACTTGATAAGCAACGCCGTTAATTATAGCGATAAAAGTAAAGGTCTTATAGAAATAGACTTTGAAGAGAGTGACAAAGAATATACCTTTTCTGTAAAAGATAATGGAATAGGAATCGATAAAGAATACCATCAAAAGATTTTTCAGATTTTCCAATCTCTCAATAAAAGAGAAGAGTCTACCGGTATAGGATTATCAATTGTAAAGAAAATTGTTGATTTATATAATGGACGTATCTGGTTAGAAAGTACTTTGGGTAAAGGCACAACTTTCTTTTTTACCATAGAAAAATAAAATTATGAAGACACTACAGTTACAGAAGGCTAAAGGGAAAGATTGGGAATACCTGAGTGAGAAAATAAAGCTTAAAAAGCCACTAGTTCTTATTTTAGGAAATAGATTTATGCTAGAGGATCAATACATTTATAATGAATTAAAATCTTTATTTCCTGATGGACATTTAGTTTTCGGTTCTTCTTGTGGAGAGCTGGTAGGTAGTAAAGTGAATGATCAACACATTACGGTAACAGCTATTGAATTTGAACGCACAACATTTGAGGTTCAAACTTTTAATATACAAGAAAGTAAAGGTGATAGCGAGATTGCAGGAAAGGAAGTAGTAAGTAAACTTAATCCAGAAGGGCTTAAACACATATTTGTAATATCAGAAGGTAGTTCTGTAAATGGATCTGCTCTTACAAAAGGGATGCAAGAAACCTTACCCAAGGTTTTAATTACTGGTGGGCTTTGTGGTGACGACGCTCGTTTTGAAAAAACACTTGCTTCTTATAACGAGGCACCTAAAGAAGGAGAGATTATTGTCATCGGTTTTTATGGAGATAGTTTTGAGGCTTCTTTTTCTATTTATGGAGGCTGGACACCATTTGGCCCAGAGAGATTAGTCACAAAATCAGAAGGAAATGTACTTTATGAAATAGATGGGAAACCAGCACTAGATCTATACAAAACCTACCTAGGTGAGAAGGCAAAAGATTTACCAGCGTCTGCACTTATATATCCATTAAACGTAAAAAGTGAAGAGAATGAACAGTCATTTGTTCGTACCATTCTCAATATAGACGAAGAAAAAAATGCCATGATTCTAGCAGGAGATGTACCTATTAATTCTTCTGTACAGTTAATGATGACTAATATGGATAGTATAGCCGCAGCGTCAGAAACTGCAGCCATAAGAGCCATGGAAGGAAGAAATGAATCTCCACAGTTAGCATTTCTAATAAGTTGTATAGGTCGTAAACTAGTTCTAGATCAAAGAATAGAAGAAGAAATAGAAGAAGTACGTGGTATAATAGGAGAAGATGTGGTAGTAAGTGGTATGTATTCTTATGGAGAAATAGCACCCTTTTATGGAGAACGCAGCTGTAAACTACACAACCAGACCATGACTATAACTTTAATAAGTGAATAAATGAATCCACTGTTAAATAGACAAATACGTAAATACCTGCCAGACGATGTTAAGGATAGGGAAGATGTTCAGGACTTTTTAAAATCTGTAGCAGCTTCTTATGAAAATCTAGATGACCAGTTTAAAATGACTCAAAGAGCTATGAAAATAAGTTCTGACGAGTTGTTTGAAGCTAATAAATCCCTAAGGGAGGAAACACGACAACAGCGTAGTTTACTCTTAAGGTTGCAGACCGTAATTAATACAGTACAACCAGAAAGTAGTGATGGTGATAAGGAGAGTTATTCTATAAATGGAAGTAAAAACATTGCAGAATATATAAGCGAGCAGGCAGAGCAGTTGATTAAAGTCAATAAAAATCAAGAGAAATTACTGGAAGAACTAGCACTTCAAAATCAAGAGTTAAACGATTATGCACATATAGTATCACATGATCTTAAATCCCCATTAAGAAGTATAGAAGCACTAGTAAGCTGGCTTAAAGAAGAATATAGTTCTAATTTTACAGATGAAGGTAGAGGATATTGTGGGCTTATAGTGGCAAACGTTGAAAAAATGGATGCTCTTATTTCTGGTATTCTAGAATACTCTTCTATAGATAAAGATACTCGAGTAGAGCGAGATATAAACCTAGACTTATTAGTTCAAGAAACGGTAGAATTACTACATATACCAGAACATATAAAGGTGAAAATACACCATTTACCTATTGTAAAAGGAGATCAAATTAAATTACAACAGGTATTCCAGAATCTTATTGATAATGCAGTAAGTAATATGGATAAAGAAAATGGGCGCATAGATATTATTTCTAGAGAATTAGATACAAAATACCAGTTTGAGATTAAGGATAACGGTAAAGGAATAAATGCGGCATACTTTGATAAAATTTTTCAAATTTTTCAAAAGCTAGAAAATGATTCTAAAAGCACCGGTATAGGACTCTCCATCGTAAAGAAAATTATTAACTACTATGACGGTGAAATATGGCTGGATAGCGAGCTAGGAAAAGGGACATCGTTTTTCTTTACATTACCTAAATCATAATATTATGGAACAACCTAATTTGAGTTATATCAACGATCTTGCTGCAGGAGATGAGTCTTTTAAGAATAAACTTATTGAGGTGGTAAAGGATGAACTACCGGTAGAAATAGAAATTTACCATAGTAATATGAATAGTTCCGCTTTCGCGAAAGCGGCAGAAAACGTACATAAATTAAAACACAAGCTAGGAATTTTAGGACTAGTAGATGGGTATGAAACTGCTATTGCTTACGAAGAAGAATTGAAATTAGGGAAGAGCAGTCTTAAAACTGAATTTGAATCCATACTTGTTGCATGTAATCATTTTATAAATGATTTATAATATGTAAATTGCTCTATAACTAAAACCTAGAACCTTTTGAATTGTATAATAATTGATGACGAAGCGGCTGCGAGAACTATAGTGGCACACCTGTGCAGTCAGGTAGATAATCTAGATGTTATTGAAGAATTTCCTAATGCCATAAGTGCAATGAAATTTCTTAATAGAAATGATATTGATCTTATATTTCTAGATCTTCATATGCCGGATTTTAGCGGATTTGATTTTATTGAGACACTCAAAAATCCACCTAAAATAGTACTTACTACGTCAGATAAAAACTTTGCTATAGAGGCTTTTGGTTACGACTGTATTGTTGATTATTTACTAAAGCCTATTACTTTCCCTCGTTTTTTAAAATCAGTTCAAAAAGCTCAAAAAGAGAAGGTTACACCTCGTGTTGCGGCAGCACCAGCAGCTCCTGTTGTAAAAGAATCTACCGCACTAGTGGAAAAAGAACTGTATGTGAATATAGATCGCAGGCTGGTTAAGATACTTTTTGAAGATATTTATTTGATAGAAGCCAAAGGGGATTATATACTCATTAAAACAGAAAAGAAAAATTATACGGTTCATTCTACATTAAAGAAAATAGTAGAAAAATTACCGGACTCCTTATTCTTAAAAGTTCACAGATCTTACATTATTAATTTCAAGAAAATAATAGATATAGAAGATAATAGTGTGCTTATAGCAAAGAATGTTATTCCTATAAGTAGGTCCAATAGACCAGAATTAATGCGCAGACTTAATTTATTGTAAATAGGTTAACTAGCTAGAACGACCATTCGTCGACAGTAAAAAGGTACTAATCGTTTTAAAAATTTTAAGACGATGTAGCAGATTAAATTTGGCTTATAAATCAATAGGTCATGAAAAAAATTACTTTACTCTTAGCATTAATTTGCAGTACAATAGCGCTTTCTCAGAATTATCAATATCTAGGAACATTTAGTTCTGATGGGACACCAGATTATCTAGAACCAGTCAATGATGTTATTACAGGTACCTTATTAGAAACGGTTAATAATGCACTTCCTGAAAGTTATCCAGTTCCAGATTTTAATCCGCAATATTTATCTTCTGGATATGATACTGATATTGTTTTAGAGGCAGATGGAGATATCTGGGTAACCTTTGTAGGAGAAGGTGCCGGTTATAAAAATGTCTTAGGCTTTTATACCTATGATGCGACTGTAGCTGTTCATCCTGCACCTACACCTAGTGATGTAACTATTATTTTTCCTAACATATCAGCACAGTTTAGTGGTGGTGGACTTATACCTGGAAACAAAGTACATTTAGGTTCTTTTACAGCAGGAACAGGAATAGGATGGGTATTACTAGCAAATGGATATCAAAATAACCAGGTAACTCCAGGTTTGTGGCAACTTTATTCTAATGAAGATTACAATCCAGAAAATGATCCAACAATAAGACAGCATAATGTATTATTAAATGATTCAGAAAATGAACGTATCATTTTAGGTTTTGAAGATATACGACGCGATTATGCATCTTGTGATCAAGATTTTAATGATGCCATTTTTTACATCACTGCAAATCCATTTTCAGCTTTAAAAACAACTAATTTATCTGTTCCAGATTCAGGTCTTAAAACAGTTTCTTCTGGTAACGATGGTGGTTTAGAGAGCAATGGAGATCTAGCTGGTCTTATAGCCAAACGTAATTTGACTAGATTAAAAGAGAACAACAAAATGTCTCAAAAGTCGATGCAAAGATCTTTTTTAATGAAAAATGGAACCATACCTACTTCATTAGATGGTTATTTACCTAACTCTGGTAAGTTTAATACAGAAGTGGCTCAGTATTCTACACCTACCGACTTAATAGGTATTACAAATGCAAATGAAGTGCTGGCTGTGGATTATTACCTGCAGGCAGATCGTGTATCTGCAGTTCTTGCTACATCTACCCAAAATGGGGTTTATGATCACTCTAAGGCTATTTGTGATCGATTAAATAAATCAGTCTTAGATGATGTTAGAACGGTAACAGCAAGAGGACACCAGTTATTAATATCGACTATCATACGTGATAATGGAGAAGTAGAATATGCCGTTAGTTTTTCTATTAAATTAGGAACTGCAGCAAATGAGGTATTTAGTTTTTGGAGTATAGATCGTTACCCTGCTGGTGATTATAACAACTATCAAGTTTGGGGAGGTTCTTATTCTCAAGTGTTCCATATAGTAAATCATATACTAGATGCATATACTGTTCAAAAAACATTGAATAGCGTCGCTTTAAGCAATGTAGTGCCACCAGTATTTGTACGTAGTGGTTATTATGAAGAAGGTAAATTGTATTTAGAAATCAATAACTCACAAGGATATCAAAGCTTATTTTTAAATACCAACCTTAAAGCAACAGAGGTAGCAAGCTTAGTACCTTCTAATAGTACGTTGAGTTTAACAGGTAGCACTATAGAATCTATAGTAGTAGATACTGGTAGTATTTTTGACGCAGGAGTTTCTATAACGCCTAATCAAAATGAACAAATAGATGCTTTATATCTGGCAGATGGGCCATGGGGTACAGACTATGTAGACGGTGAGGTTCTTATCAATACATTTGACGTTACCACTACAAATTCTTTTATGGAAAACAATGTTTATTATGTAGAAAGAAATCCATCGATACAAGGTCAGATCAAAGAAACATTAAATCTTTTCAGACACTTAAAAGCAGGCGATCAATTAGTGACAGTTTCAGATTATGACCAGATGTCATTTACGGTAAATAACTCTTTACCTATGGAGATTATTTTAATTACAGATGAAGATGTACTATGGGCAGACCGTTACCGTTACAACATACCTGCACATCTTACAGCAGCTGATTTAGTTATTAATTTTTCAGACTTTTTGAATTCGTCAGGAGCATCTACTACTAGTGACCAATTAAGATCTGTTGTGTTTTCTGTAAGTGGAGATTATAGCACGTTTCAACCATTTAATTTAAGTATAAATGACTTAAAATTTAAATCAAGCAGCAATACACTAAGTCTTGATAATAATAGTCTATTAGAACAAGCAACGGTAAGTAACTACCCTAATCCATTTGTTAACAATACTACATTTGAACTAGTAAATGAAAGTGATAAAGTAAGCATCACACTTTTTGATTTATCTGGTAGAGTAGTAGACGTTCAAAAAACACAAACTGGTCAAAACAACCGTACAGTGAGCTACTCAAAGCCGTCTTTAAAACCAGGAATATATATGTATAGAATCACAGACGATAAAAACCAAAGCTACTCAGGTAGAGTTGTAAAGGAGTAAATTCTTTAAAAAATTATTAATACTAAAACCATCACTTGAAAGAGTGATGGTTTTTTTGTGTTGGATCTGATTTCATTGAACAGTTGAGTGTGTGTAATTATTTTCTGGTTAAGAATGTTTTGTAATTTTATGTCAGTGTATTTGCTATTCTAAAATAGATAAGTAAACATATGTAAGTTATCTATCTATATGTCAAATGCGATTTTTAATAGTTTTCAATTTGATTATAAAGGGAGTTCTAATACCTGAGTTTACTATAGAGTCAGGAAAACTAATTAGATTATGTTTACCCAATTTTGACTCTAATGGAGGTGATCTAACTGGCGATTTCCGGTACAGATTATTAAATCACTTTGAGATAATACTACCTAAATCAAAACACTCAAACGAACATACAGAAGCGGAGTTTTCAACTTTACCAAATCTATTACTGTAGAGTAATACCTTAATAATGCTATAAAAGTGGATACTAAGTATGCTCAGAAGATAGCCGACTACTTAAAATTAGATGTACATGATAAGGTTAATCAACTACCTGGTGGAAAACGAAAAGCGCTGTCCATCAAATGTGATTTTGAAAAGTATGATCTTCTTGTTTTTGATTACCATGGAGTCAGTGCAGACCAAATTGAATACTTAGAGAATATGGTTGACGTAGAAATTGGCAAAGAAAAGTGTGCAATAGTTATAGATAGACTAGAGTGCAATCAAGAGATTGAGACTAATAAAAATAGTATTCGCATAGAAATATCCACCACATAAAAATACCGCTATCTCACTTTTATAAAGTAAAATAGCGGTACTATTAAATAAGCACTCGATTATAATAGAGGCTAGAATTTAAACAACTTTCCTTTAGTAACTTGTAGTCTAAGAGTAAAACCAACTTCAGTAAATTCAAATCCTGCTGCTGTTGCGCTGGCTATATTACTGTATTTCCCATAAGCACCAGCTTGTAATCTAGGAGAGAAACTGTAGATTAATTTTGCCTCAGCTCTTAGTAAAGTAGTAGCCTCGTCTTGTTCTACAAATTGATATCCACCAGCTACATTTGCTAGATATGTCCATTTACCACTGTTGCCATTGAGATCTATAAAAGCCTCTGCAGCCTGATAGATACTAGGACTAAAATATTGATTAGGTAACTGCTCTTTATAACTTAAATACTGATAGTTTAAACCTGCCTTAATAGCTGGCGCTTTAGTAAATGTGTAATAAAGAGAAGTGAATAACAAGTTTCTAGAGTTACCATCTGTTTGTTGCGTATGCATTAAACCGGTGTACCAGCCTAAATTAAAAGTCGTACCCATATTATAATTAAGCATGTAATTGTTTAAAAATATCTTCTCGTCTATAAGAGCAGCATTAAAATTTTGTAACTCACGACTGTAACCTATCTCTAGATTTTGTAGAGCAAATGGTCTTGTTTTTAAGAACAAAGAACCATTTACATCTGTATAGCTATTCACGTCTGCATTTGCTTTTGTAAAACCTAGAGTGCTTTCTACCCAAGTGTTATTTTTGATTCTGTATTTAGTGCCTAATGAGATGTTAGTATTATTTGCCATATTACCCAGTGTCATATTTTCTGTAGTTCTATAAGAGTAATTAAAGCTAGCCGTAAAACGATCTGAAAAAGGAACCGTAGCATTTATACTTGCTCCATAAGCTTCATTATCACCATTATCTCTAGTGTATGCAGCAGTTGTGTTTATCGTAGGACTTAATGAATTATCAATGGCTGCTATTAAAGACTTAGCATCTTTTTGCTCTGGATAATATTCTAGAGTTTTCTGAGCATAGGCATATGCTTTCTTTAAATTTCCCTGACCACGGTATGCATTTGCAATTCCTAAATTACCGCTGAAAGAGGTACTATCCTTTTCTAGAATAGTATTATAATAGGCTATACCTTTATTTATTTTACCAGTATACATAGACATAGAAGCACTTAGAGCATTTATTCTATTACTAGATCCTAGTAGGTTAGTTAACGAGTCTATTGCAAGGGTTGCATTTTTATATTTCCCATTCCATATAAGCGCCTGTATAAAACGCTCTTGAGTAGTCATGATTTTAAGTGAGTCGTTTTTTGCTAGTGTAGTAGCCTCTTTTGCATATTGAAGAGCTTCTTTATCTTTACTATCTAAGTGTGCAACTAGTGATAACCCTACTAGTGCATTACTACGGTCTTCTATTTTGTTATAAATATCGTTTGCTTTTTCAAAATCAGAACTGGTAATATAAACGTTTGCTAGCGCACTCATAGAGTCTGCATCGTTAGGGAAATCAACAAGATTTTCTTCTAGTAGACTTATAGAAGTAGGGTAGTCCTGTGCGGTTAATGATTGAGATGCTTTACCTAGTCTCATGTATTTTTTAGAAACAACTGCATTCTGGTTACCAGGTAAAATCTCTAGAGCTTTATTTACATATAATAAAGCTGCGTCATATTCTTTTAGATTAGATAGTGTGTTTGCATATCCTAGTGTTGCAGGAAAACTAGTGATGTCTTTTTTTACTAGGCCTTCATACATACCCTTAGCCTCTTTAAAATCTTTATTCCATAATAAGGACTCAGCATAATTCAATAAAATCTCAAAATCATTAGGATAGGTAGCTTTAAGATCTGTAAAAAGTTCTTTAGCTTCTACCGTATGGCCATTAAGACCTAGAGCGCGACCATAACATAACCTAGCTGTCTTATTAGTAGGGTAATCGTTAAGTACTTCTTGAAAAAAGGTTTGTGCTTCAGCATATTTACCAGTTTCTAAAAAACGGAAACCAGCATTCATATCCTGACCGTAGCACATCGTACTTACTAATAAAATTAAAAAGAGACCTAGATTTTTCATTGTTCGTTTATTTACACCTGCAAGTTATCACCACATACCACAGTTTTAATCTGCGGTTAATTGCAACTGGTCTACACTTTTTGTCGATTCAAAGACATTCCATTTCTACCTGCGACAGTTTACTACTAGCAGCACTTAAAAAGTGAGTTTTTTAGATAGCTTATAACTGCTCTATATAGTAGGTGTTTATACCGCTTTCGCGAAAGCGGAACACTTCTAACCTCTAAAATTCTTTTAAAGAACGATACTTACCATTCGTCTACAGCATTTTTCATCTGGTCGAAATTGAGCGTTTTACACGCTGTTGAGATCGCATATTTGTATCAGAATTTAAAAACAACACAGCTATGCAACTTACACTTATAAAGAATGAAAACGCAATGAGAATCGTACATAACGGCAGAATGAGTTCAAAGAACTATCAATTAACCGTAGTACATAAAAGGGTAGATAAGCCTGTTATACAATTAATTGCTTCTACAATATAAAACTATGTTAGCCATTACTCAACGTTTAAGAAATAATATTACACAAGAGCAGCTTTTTATGCTCAGCGCATTTATAGTAAACGGCGGAAACTATTTTTATAACCTCATGTTAGGGCGTTATTTAGGACCCACTCAATTTGCAGATGCTGCTATTTTAATAACCTTATTATTAGTACTATCATTTATCGCGATGACTTTTCAATTAACCGTAACTAAGGTTACGGTAGAATTTGCTCCTGAGCAAAAAAAGAGTTTTATAGCAAAGATTTATAAGTATGCGATAGGTACTGGGCTTTTTTTAGGAATGATAACGGTAGGGTTTGCTGGAGGGCTTAAAGATATATTTCAGACACAATCTTCAGGTATGTTTGTCGCATTTGGTATGGCGATACCTTTATATTTTATAATGAGTATCAATCGAGGTGTTTTACAAGGGGAGAATAATTTTTTCAACCTATCGATTACCTATCAGACAGAAATGCTTTGCAGGTTGCTGCTTACTTTTTCATTACTTCTATTAGTAGACTTACCATCAGAATATGCTGTTTCTATAGCAATAGGTGTTTCTTTTATTGCAGGACTTTTTCCTTTGAATAGAAATTCTAAGAATACAAGTCCAGCAATTATTATTTCTAAGACAGAACAAAAGAGAATTTTATTGTTTTTTATTCTTACTGCCTGTTATGAGCTTACTCAAATAGTATGTAATAACAGTGATATATTATTAGTAAAACATTATTTCCCATCTTATGATGCTGGCTTATATGCATCTCTAGCTCTAATAGGTAGAGTGGTTTATTTTGTAACATGGATGTTTGTTATGTTACTTCTTCCTAAGGTTCTTCAAAATCGTAAAGAAGGAAAAGATGCTGTGCCTGTACTTAAAAAGTTTGTAGGATATATTACAGCTCTTTCTTTAGTAATAGTAGGTTTTACATTTATTTTTCCAACTACAGCTGTGTATTTACTTTTTGGAGAAGATTATGTGAGCATTGCTCCCTTATTAGGATGGTATGCACTGGCAACTTCATTTTTTGCTTTGGCAAATATTTTTGCTTATTATTTTTTATCATTAGATCATTACAAGCCTATAGTAATAACAGCCATTTTTGGAGCACTACAAGTAGTGACTATTATATTATTTCATGATAGCCTTTTACAAGTTGTGATGGACCAAGTATATGTAATGGCAGGATTACTTATAGCACAACTTTGCTATTTCTCAAAAGAACAACACAGAGCAAAAAAAGCGTAAACGATAGTAAATGATCACTCGTCTACACTTAATGTCGATCTATCGTTATTTCTTAAAATCAAGGAATCTATGCTAGATATTTGCAGTGTAAACAAACAATAATAACATTTAAAACAAATATCATGGCTTTAGAAATCAACGAAATAGAAGGAGTACTTACACTAACAGGAACAGTTTCTAACACTCACGTTCAAGAGTTGTTAAACTTTATTTCTATAGTGGTAGAAACAGAAGATAAAGTAATTCTTAACCTATGTGGTTTAAAAGAAGGAAAGGAACTTTTAATGGGTAGATTAAATGAAATGAAAAGAACAATAGCAGACGATAAGATGCTTTTGTTTTATGGAGCAAAGACTGAAAATGTTAGTCTTTTATTCCAACAAATTAATAATCCTATTTATCCTAATAGGCTAGCAGCATAATCCACTACAAAGATTCCACTCACTTTAAAAACCAAAATCATGAAATTAGCAATCGTCACAGCATATCCACCTAGTAAAGTAACTCTTAATGAATATGCCTATCATTTAGTAAAACATTTTAGACAGCATCAAGAAGTATCAGAACTGGTGCTTTTAACAGATGATCTTGCGGCTGAGGCGGTGATCGATTTTAAAGAAGAAGGTTGTAAAGTAACTGTAAAACCATGTTGGAAATTTAATAGTTATGCAAATGTACTTTCTATTGCAAAAGCAGTCAGAATTACACAACCAGATATGGTGTTGTACAATTTACAATTCATGAAATTTGGAGATAAGAAAATACCAGCTGCATTAGGCTTATTCTCTCCATGGTTAACTAAGTTAATGAAAGTAAAAACTACGGTACTACTTCATAACATTATGGAAACGGTAGATCTTGAGAGTGCAGGTTTTACAACCAATAAAATCAAAAAAGGAATTTTTAATTTCATAGGAGAATCTTTAACACGTGTTATTCTTAAAGCAGATAAAGTTGTACTAACCATAAGTAAATATGTAGATATCTTAGAAGAAAAGTATCAAGCAGATAATTGTGTGTTGATACCACATGGTACATTTGAAATACCAGAAGAGCCTTCTTATCAGTTACCTACTGGAGCTCTTAAAATAATGACTTTCGGAAAATTCGGTACGTACAAAAAGGTCGAGAATTTAATAGAAGCGGTAGAGCAAGTGAGAACTCGTACAGGTAAAGATCTAGAAATAGTTATTGCTGGTACAGATAACCCTAACACAATAGGATACCTTGATAATGTAAAAGAACAATATAAAGAAGTGTCTAACATTACTTTTACAGGTTATGTTGCAGAGGAAGATGTGCCCACTATATTTTCAGAAAGTGCTATGGTTGTATTTCCTTACACTTCTACCACAGGTAGCTCAGGTGTATTGCACCAGGCTGGTAGTTATGGTAAAGCGGTAGTAATGCCAGACTTAGGAGATCTAAGTATATTAGTAAAAGAAGAAGGTTACAAAGGAGAGTTTTTTGAACCAGAAAGTGTAGAAAGTCTAGCTGGAGCTATTGAGAAATTAGTACAGGATACAGCATACAGAAATGGGATAGCACAAGCAAATTATAAAGCGGCAACGGCATTACCTATGTCTGTAATTACAAGAATGTATTTAAATGAATTTGGTGTAGAAGAGATGGTTACTTATCCTCAAATGCCTATGGCAGTCTAGAAGATCTATTTTTAATGACATTGTAAGCAGGTTTTATACCTGTGGAGTCCATAATCCCAAAGTAAGCCTGTTTGTTTTTGCGCCATGGAAGCGATCCTGCGACATCTTGGGGAATATTATCAAAGTCATAAAGAGTCCAAAAGAGATAGTTAATGCTATCTCTTTTTTGCGTTTCAAGAAGTTGTTTATAAAAAAGAGCCTGATCTTCTTTATCATTTCCATTTAATGTCCAGAAACCATCATAACTAGGTAGTCCTATTTCTTGTAAAACTATCGGTTTTAAGGTAGACTTTTTTAGTGCATTATGAGCATTACTTAACTCTTCTAGATCTTGATAATAATGATAAGATATAAAATCTACATCGTCTTTTAAATTAAGAGCAGCCTTGTGAGAAGACCATCCTATAGTCACAGGATGTAAAGAGTCCAGTTGTTTTAACGCCTTAATAGTTTGAGATAACCAAGAAAGTACACGATCCTTACCGCGGTTTTTAAAATCAAGATCGGGCTCATTTTTAATATCCCAAGATAGAACCGCTGGATGATCTTTTACAGAACTAACAATACCTTTAAGATGCTTGTTAGTTAGTGTCCAGTTGTTCATGTCATAATCACCATAGAAATCAAAAAGAGTAATCATAACTTTTAAGTCGGCTTTTTGAGCCTGGTCTAGAAGAGTGTTCAATCTGTTTAATTTGAGGTCATCTATCTCTGCTTTTCCAAAATCTTCATAGCCTATAAATATTCTAATCGTATTTAGATTTAAGTCTTTAATTATTTTAAAGTCAGCAATTAGAGTCTCTTCTTTTATAGAATCATTAAAAGTGTCCCAAGGGTGTTTTTCTGGATAATAATTAAGCCCTTGCATTTGTTCTATTCCTACAGGCGCGATTTGTGCTATGGTTGTATTTTGATGTACGGCAAGTTTTTCAAAATGTCTCACACGCCAGAAACCATCTTCTAGTAATAAAATGATTCTATAGTCTTCGTTAAATTCTCGTTGTGTTACAAACACATGGTCTTTGTAAATTTTTTCTACTCCAGTGACCTGCCTGTCGGTCAGAACAGCTACAGTACCGTCTGCACTATAAAAATTGAGTGTAATGTGATGGCTCAATGTGGTAGACTGTATCGATATATTTTGAGCAGCGTTGTACTCAATTAACGCATTTACTTTTTTACGAGCAGTTTCTGTATAATGATCATAAATACCATCTATGTTATTGTTTTCTAGAGCTAGATTCTTAACGTACCATGCGTCCAAGTAATCTTGTTCTATTTTTTGTTGGTTTGCAGCCTCCATAGGTCTACCAGGGTTATCAATAGATACCCAGGTTACATCTGGTAAATAATAATCTGTGCGTGCCACATCTAGATGCAACATCTTAGAACTATCTGCACCAGTGTTGAGGTATGCAATAACCTGACTTATTCCATAAATAACACCAGCGTTTAAAAAAATAAACACGGCGATAATAAAAATGCGGTATAGGATTTTATTTTTTTTCACTTGAGATCTATAGATTTTAATGCAGTAATCCCAAGAGATTTTACCTTTAATTCATAGTTGCCTGGCAGGATATTTTTTGTGTTATACGTATGAGAAACGATCCCTTTTTTAGTCCTTAAGATAATTTCTTTACCATCTAATTTAAGAGATACTTGTATGCCGTCTGGTACTGTTTGTCCTAAATAACTAGTTAAAGGACCTATGGTTATGGTGTTTCTTTCTTGTTTTTGTATGATGATTTCTTTTAAAATAGACTTAAAATTTATATCTATTTCAGGACTCTCTACCATGCCGGTAATGACTCCTCTTACTGTCCATGTAGAAGGTTTTTCTGGATGTAACGCTTTCGCGAAAGCGTAACCATTAACAGTACTTGCCGTAGTAGTCCATCTTTGATTAAAATTATCTGTCATAAAAAAGGTCACTATAGTACCGTCGCTCATTGCGTTACCATTAGGGTCTTTAATTTGATCAGTTTTAATGCTGATGATTTCGTTACCGTCTGCATAGTTGTGGTTGCTATCTTCATATATTTTAAAAGGTCTTGCGATGTCAGGAAAAACATCGGCAACTAGTTCTGTAGAAGAGATATTACTTAACGTGCTACCAGTTATCAACCTGCCAGTAGTTAATGGAGAGTTGATTCTTTGCCATGTAAAACCTGCCGTTACCTGGTGTGTTTCTTTATTTATAGTTCCTTTAAATTGATGTTGCATTAAAACATTTGTACCATCAGGTAATAAGTTATCCAGACTGTCTACAGGTATGCTGACCAGCATGGTGTAGTCTCTATTATTTGCAATAATACTGCGTGGACCCAAATAATTTTCTACTGTTTTTAATGCATTTACATTTGAAAACAATTTAAAATCGCCATTCTGTATGGTCTTACCACCAGCAATAAGTTTCCAGTTAATAATACCTGCATGTTGAGTTATTTCTTTAGGGATATTAATTTTGAGTTGTTTGTTACCCATTTCAATAGGTAAAACGGTTGTTCCATAAGTACTTGAAATTATAAATTCTAGTTGGTCTACATACTCTTCTTCAAAAGATTCAAATTGAATTAGTATTCCAGTATTAGTAACTACCTGGTCAATAGGTGATTTAATGCTGTAATTATAGGTAGTAGTCTTTTCTACTTCTTCTTTACTAGCCGTAGAGCAAGAAAAAAGTAGAGCTATAAGAGTCACGATTATAAAAATATGGATATGTAGATTTCTTTTTATCATCGTGGATTACCTATATATGCATTAGTACTTATAGATATATATGAATATGGTAAGCGAGTTACAGGTATTAAAAATTCATTAGTTCCAGCTTTGTTTCTATTAGGGTTTACCTTGGCAGCAATACTCTTATTGGGTAGTCCATTTACGGACACGTTTAAGAGACTAGAAGAAATAATTAACGGCTGCTCCATTTCTGGTAAGTGTATGCTAAAAGGTCTTTTGCGTTGTGGGCGTACACTTTCATCTACATAAACGGCATCTGTCCATATCATTTCTTTAGATTCGTTATAATAACTTATAAGTAGCTGCGGTATAGTAGCTGCTTCTATGCTAGGGTTGAATAAAAAGCCTGTCAGTTCGCTGTTATTTACATGTATTTGAGAAGGAGCAACAGCTTGATATAAATCGGTGGTCGCGACATTTGCTTTAACCTGTATTTCAAAGTTTTCTGGCATTTCAAATGGCCTGTCAGGATCATTACTACTATTAAATTCGATTAAAAATGGAGTAGTCTCTTTGGCCAGTAATTTGTGTTTTACAATATCTTGTGCATTGTATCTAGCAATTTCTTCATTCAATTTATTATAAATAGCACCAGTTACTGCAATGTCTGCTGGAATATTATCTACATTCTGGATAGACCCAACTATATAAAAAGTAGTGTCTCTTTGAACAAGTGTTGCATTAACGACCTCTACCACTGGCTGTTTTAAAACATCTTCATGAAAAGTTTGTTCTGATGTTATTTTGCGTTTTCCATGATTAAAAAATCGTGTACCGCTCTCGAACATTAATTGATCTGGTGGGATGTCAGGATCTACATTTTTAGGCACTATATACCATTTACCTTTTTCTTTTTTAATAGAAAGAGTGTCTCTAGTTTTAATCTCTTTAAGTGGTGTAATCCAGCTTATAGATGCCACACCTGTTGCAGTAGACTTAGTTTGATCAATAACATTTACCGATATGCTATCCATTTTTGCATAAGAACTTAATAGACCATCAGTCACAGAAATTTCTAACATAAATTGCGAGATCTCCTTTTCACTAGATGGATCTATATAAGAATGTGCTCTTTCAAATTCTTTAAAATCTAGTGCGTCATAATAGGCAGTTACTACACTTTCAGGACTCATTTGTACAGATTTCTTTAGGTAAAAACCGTAAACCATATACACGATAAAAAATAGCATAACACCTAACCATAAAAGTGAAATACCGTATAATAACTTTAAGACTAATCGTGAGGCAGGTTTTACTGTAAAGTAAATGCGTTGCTTTTCTTTATTATCCTTGTAAGAGTTGAACCACATACTACCTAGGTAAAGCAATATCGCGATGATTACTGTAGAAAAGGGAATAATACCCCACATTAATTTTTGAAATAATGGGACATCATCTTTAGGTAAAATACTAGGTAAAGGAGCGATACCAGAGCGTTCCCATACAGTTATGCCGTTTTCTAATAAACTAAGTCTATGCCACCCTGTAAAATAGAGTAGTGGATCATAGAATTTGTCATTTGAGAAGACATACTTTAAATGAAATTTTTCTGGTACGGTAAGAAATTGTTGTAAAGATCCCAGACCTTCTATACCTCTGTATTTAGAGTTTTCTAGACGTTCTACGGCTCTAGAAGTAAGTTCTGGTAATCTACGTGCAGAGTGGTAGTTGCCATCTACTGTAGTGGCCTTAGTTTGTGCAGACAGCCATGCCATTTGATCTCCAAAACCTAGTGGCAGGTAACGCCACTTGTCATGATCATCTTCATTTAAGAAATTGACAATAGGTTGCATTTTTATAGGGTCTGGCTGGCTAGGTCTAAATTTACCGAGCGTCATGGTAAAAACAGCTATAAAAATAAAAGTAACAGCTAGAAAACCACCACTAGCTCTATGAATGACCGCGCCCCATTTCTTCTGTAATAACTCTTTATAATCTCCATCGGTAAATCGATAACAAAACTCGCCAAATGCCGGTAGAGCCATTATCGATGCCCATAAAGTAAAACGGTCTAGGGTAAGAATGTTGAATGCATTTTCTCCCAATACCATTAAGGGAATAGGTGTGGTGCCACCGGTCCCTAAAACAAATAAAATGCTAAAAGAGATTCCGAAAAACAAAAGCCTTTTACTGTAATAACGATAGAAAAAATAGGGAAGAAGTAACAATAAAATACCCCATGGAATAATAAAGAATACCAGTCCAGAAGATGTCACTTCTATAAAACTATCTCTAGATCCATGCGGTATGGGTACTTGAGTAATAGGATTGTTTTTTGTGTTGATCCAGTAAGGTAGAATACAGCCTATTATTAATACTAGAGAACATGCACCGAATAAGATAATGCGTTTTAAGTGTGTCCATAACGCTTTCGCGAAAGCGGAAATAGTAACCTCATTATTGTTATCAACTTTCTCTCTTGCAGCATCCATTAATACCGTGCCTATTAATGGGAAAATGAAAAAGACCATTCCAAAAATAGGTGTTACATGGTGAGATGTTACCGTAATGGCTAGTAATCCTAATGATTTGAAAAGATATATTTTCTTACCAGTCTTTAACCATTTATAGATCTCTGGAAGCGCATGCATGAGAATGGAGATACCTATCACGCTAGGCAACTGACCAAATATGTGTAAGGTTTCTACAAAGCAAGATGAGAATACTGCCATGATCGCCGCATAACCAGCAACCTTCTCATTAGGAATAAGAACCTTTGTAAACCTATAAACACCTGTAATAAATAGAACTACACCTATTAGTGCTACAGTAAACATTCCAAATTTTAATCCACCTATTAAAGAAAGTACTCCTATAGTCTGATGGACTAGTGGAGGATATCCCATAACGGTAAAGCCTGTATACCAGCTATAACTCCATGGTTCAAACCAGCTTGTAGCATAATGATTCGCAAAAAATAAATGAATCAATGCATCATATGTCTTTTCTATAGTAAAGAACATAGAGGTCCCATGGAATATGATTCCTAGTAGGACAGCGGTGATTAAATATTTATTGGTTTTTGAAGTCTGCATTATGAACTTGAAAAATAGTCATTCTTTCTACGATGTAAAGATAAATCTTTCGATAAATGGTCCGTCTATCGACGAGTGGTTTCTGTCTATGCTTAACCGTCGTCCATCGAAAATCGCTGATTTGGACCTCTTTACCTCAGTATGTTTGTAGTGTAATTAATGAAAAACTTAAATTTTACAAGTATGAAAACTGGAATTATTATCCCTTGTTATAATGAAGAAAAGAGACTAGACCAAGAAGCATTTGTTTCTTTTGTATCTCAAAATGAAGACTACCATCTGTGTTTTGTAAACGACGGTAGTAAAGACAACACGCTAGATGTTCTACATAAAATGAAAGAACAAGCGCCAGACGCTATAAGTATAGTAGACGTAAAGAAAAATTCTGGAAAAGCAACGGCTGTTAGAGCAGGAGCGAGATTTTTATATAATGAATCATATATCTCTTCTATAGGTTTTATGGACGCTGACCTTTCTACAGATTTTAGAGATTTTAAAGATCTGGTAAAAACTATGAAAAACGAAAATAAGATCATGGTTTTCGGTTCTAGAAACTCTGGTGGGAATAGCAAGATAGAAAGGAACTTTATGAGAAATGTTTTCTCTAAGTTCATAAAACAATTTATTCTATTGATTCTAGGCATGCCTATCAGAGATACTCAATGTGGAGCAAAAGTTTTTACTAGAGATATAGTGCCTGTTGTATATCAAGAAGCTTTTTTAAGTAAGTGGTTGTTTGATGTAGAGATCTTTTTAAGACTTAAAAAACACCTAGGTAAGGATAATGTTATGAAGAGAATTACAGAGCAACCATTAATGAGATGGGTACATGTAGATGACTCTAAATTAGGTACTAAAGATGCTTTAATTATCCCTAGTAAATTAACTCAAATATGGTTCAACTATAATTTATTGAACACAGATAACTCAGTACGTGAAATATACGGTGGCTCTTTTGAAATGAACACCGCATCAACTGAATATTCTATAGCAGCATAAATTTCTACTCTTTAAAATTATTTATTATGAAAGCATATCCTATCAAATTCGAGCCTATACTTCAAGAAAAAATATGGGGCGGTTCTAAACTAAGAACAGTTTTAAACAAAAAAGCTATCAGTGATTCTACAGGAGAAAGCTGGGAAATATCTGGTGTACAGGATAACATATCTGTAGTAAGTAATGGAATGTATAAAGGTCTCTCTATAGTAGATCTTATAAAAAATCATAAAGAACAATTTGTAGGAATGAAAAATTACCGTCACTTTGGTAATGAATTTCCACTATTAATTAAATATCTAGATGCAAGAACAAATCTATCTGTTCAAGTGCATCCAGATGATCAAATGGCAAAGGCAGAGCACGATTCTAAGGGTAAAACTGAAATGTGGTACATCATGGATCATGAAGAAGACGCTTGTGTTATTAATGGATTTAAAGATGATAAAGTAACGACTTCCTCACTTCAAGAAATTACTATAAATAATGTAGAAGAAATATTGAATACTGAGAAAGTAAGTAAAGGTGATTCTTTCTTTATACCAGCTGGTAAGGTACATGCTATAGGAGCAGGTGTTCTAGCTGCAGAGATTCAACAAACGTCTGATATCACATACAGAGTTTATGATTGGGATCGAGTAGATAATTTTGGGAAGGAAAGAGAACTACACATGGATCAATCTATGAGAGCTGTAAAAAGAAGTAATACTACTTTAAGTAATAACATAGAATTTCAATCTGACACAAACGTATTAGCAGACTGTACCTATTTTACATCTACTATTTTAGACGTAGACAGAGCGATGCAAATGGATTATACTAACAAGGACTCGTTTGTGATTTATATGTGTGTAGAAGGTTCATTTGAGATTACTATAAATAACCATACAGAAATGATAAGTGTAGGAGAAACGGTTTTAATCCCTGCAAATTCAACAAATGTATCTGTAGACACAGAGGCTGCAAAAATTATAGAAGTCTATATCAAATAATTACCTTAAAGTAAAAAACCTAGAACCGCACCTATTAGCATCACTACTATTTTTGCTAGATTAAATTTGTGTGCTTCACTAGCCTCTAGAATAAGAGTAGTAGAAACATGAAGTACAATACCAGCAACTATCGCTTTTATAGGTAACATAATATCTTGTAGAAAATCTATATTTCCAGCAGTAATACTTCCTAATGGAGACATTGCTGCAAAGAATAATAGAATAATTACAGCTTTGACTTTATTATAATTACTAGATAATAGAAATGAAGTAAAAATAAAAGCAATCGGTATTTTATGAATAGAAATACCATATATCATACTATTCTCTCCTTGTAAAGGCATGCCTTCTAGAAATGCGTGCAAACATAAACTACCGAAAAGCAAATAAGGAAACACCGGCATTTCTTTGTTTATATGTAAATGGCCATGCTCTGCACCTTTAGAAAAGAATTCTAAAATAATTTGTAAAAACACACCACCTAATAGATAGGCACCATACCTGCTATTACCACCTTCATAAATATCAGGTAAAAACTCGCTAGCTACAGCACTTAATAAAAACGCTCCAGAAAAAGCGAGAAGTAATTTCATGCGATTTCTAGACTTTGCTTTTATTAATAAAGCAGCCACAAAACCGATTAATACACCGAGAAAAGGTAAAAGTAAATTCATTATATTTTTACAAAGCAAATTGAAATACAGTTTTAATTACTGTATCAACTTAAATAATTAAAGCTATAGAGGTTTTAAACCTATTCCTCTTCTTCTTTATCTACTAATTTATGTATTTTTTTAGTCCCTTTGTACATCTCATATTTAACTAGTCTCGCCTCGATTTTACCGTTATATAATTGGATTTTACGAGATGGACGCAGGCCTACAAATTTAAGCGCCCCCATATTACCAGTAATCATCCATGCGGTAGACCCAGCATAGCGTTGCTTTAAAGTATCACCTATTTCTTTGTAAAACTCCTCAACATCTACAGATATACGCTCATCATACGGTGGGTTAAACAAAATAAAAGCACTCGCACTTTGATGATCTCTAAAAAAGTCTCCCTTTTCTACCGTTATAAAATCACTTAGATTGGCATTCTTTACGTTCTCTATAGCTTTTTCTACCGTGTAACCATCTGCGTCACGTGCGATTATTTTACCATCAAACTCGCGCATCTTTTTCAAACAACTCTCTTGAATATTCTCAAACAACTGATTATCATAATCTGGCCATTTTTCAAAACCAAATTCAGGACGGTTTATATTAGGCGCAATGTTAGCACCTATCATAGCTGCCTCGATAGCTATCGTACCACTACCACACATAGGATCTATAAACGTAGAACGTTGGTCCCAATTACTCAAAAGAATAATACCAGCAGCAAGCACTTCATTAATCGGTGCCTCGTTAGTCATATTTCTATAACCACGCTTGTATAAAGGATCGCCACTTGTATCTAGAGATACATCTACATTTTGGTCATTTATATGTACCGATATTCTCAAGTCAGGATGTTTAGTATCCACATCTGGACGTTGTCCTGTATTGCGACGTATTTGATCTACTATAGCATCTTTAGTCTTTAAAGCCACATACTGACTGTGGTTAAAATACTGTGACGCTATCGTACCATGAACAGCAATCGTGTCATGATGTGTTAAATGTTTAGACCAGTCATATTGATAAATTCCGTCATAAAGATCCACCTCGTTACGCGCTCTAAAACTATAAATAGGTTTTAAGATTCTAATAGCGGTACGCAACATCATGTTTGCTTTGTACATAAAGCCTTGGTCACCAGTGAATTCTACCATACGGACACCACGCTTTATATTCATGGCACCTAGTTGACGCAACTCTTTTTCAAGTACTTCTTCTAGGCCAAAAAGCGTTTTGGCAATCATCTTAAAATTTTGAGACATTTTCGTGAGATTTGAACGGCAAAATTAAGGTATTTTTGCGGTCTATGAGCAATGTAAACACATCAGATCAATGGTTCGCTAGTTGGTTCGACACACCGTATTATCACATCTTATATAGAGATCGTGATTACACAGAGGCTGGACAGTTTATGCAACGACTTACACAACGTTTAAAGTTGAGTAAAGACTCTCATATCATGGACTTAGCCTGTGGTCGTGGACGACATAGTATGTATCTTAATAAATTAGGATATCGTGTAACTGGTGTTGATTTGAGTGATAGTAGTATCGCTTTCGCGAAAGCGGAATTAAGAAAAACCACTTCTACACCTTCTATTAATGAAGGAATTAAAGATTTAAATCCTATAGATGCTTCTCGAATAGAGTTTCATGTGCACAACATGACCGTTCCTTATGACCAGACTTTTGATGCTGTTTTTAATCTATTTACCAGTTTTGGATATTTTGATGATGCTGCAGATAATCTAAAAACGATCGAGGCGATTAAGTCAAACTTAAAACCAGGTGGATATGCGGTTATAGATTTTATGAACGCACATTATGTAGTTGAAAACCTAGTAAAAGAAAACTCTAAAACAGAAGAAGGAATCACCTTTCATAACTCACGACGTTTTGAAAACGGCTTTATCTACAAAGACATAAAATTTAGAGATAACGATCATGATTACCATTTTACTGAGCGTGTAAGTGCATTAACTTTAGAAGATTTTCAAAGTTATTTTGCAGCAGCAGGAGTAGAGTTAATAGATGTTTATGGTAATTACCAGTTAGAAGATTACGATCAAGAAACTTCAGATCGTTTGATCATGATTTTTAAAAATTAAAATAGCCGTAAAGGTTAATTCAATTATAATTTCATAATCCCTTATTTAATTCTTAAACGAATTAGATAAGGGATTATGAAATATTGGATAAAATTTTTAAATGACCGTTACCTAGATCAAGTCGGCCATTTGTTGCTGTAAATCGAGAGCTTTTGCTCTTGCAGCCTCTGCAAAGTCACTACCATTAGATGCATAGATAATACCACGTGAAGAGTTTACTAACAATCCTATTTGATCATTCTTTCCATATTTTACTACTTCTTCAAGTGAGCCACCTTGAGCACCAACTCCAGGGACTAGTAAAAAAGATTTTGGAACTATTTTTCTAATATCAGCTAGATATTCTGCTTTTGTAGCACCTACTACATACATTAATCTATCACTATTCTCATATTGAGAAGCTGTTTTAAGAACTTCTTGATATAGAGGTTTTCCATCTACAGTTTTAGTCTGAAAATCAAAGGCACCTTGATTAGAAGTAAGTGCTAGTAAAATGGCAAACTTATCTTCAAATGCAAGAAACGGCTCCACAGAGTCTTTTCCCATATATGGAGCAATCGTTACGCTATCAAAATTCAAGTCTTCATAAAAAGCCTTGGCATATCTTGTTGACGTATTTCCTATATCGCCACGTTTAGCATCGGCTATAGTGAAATGATCTGGATAATTCTCGTTGAGGTAATTGATCGTTTTTTCTAAAGCCATCCAGCCTTTTACACCATAAGCTTCAAAAAAAGCCGTATTAGGTTTATAAGCTACACATAGATCATGAGTTGCATCAATAATAGCTTTTGAAAATGCAAAAATAGGATCTTCTTCCTGTAATAACTGAGCAGGTATTTTTTCTAGATCAACATCCAATCCTACGCATAGGAAGGATTTTTTTTCTTGTATTTGAGAGTAAAGTTTTTCTAAGGTCATAGAGGTAGTTATTTCGGCGGATGCGATCCGCCCTTTACTGAGTTTGATGGATGCGATGCGTCAATATTGGTATATATGAACTGAAAATATGTTTCGGCACATGGCATGCGCCGTTATAAACCTTCATCCGTCATTTTCAACTTCTCGGTATTATCTACCAGTTGAAGCTCGTCGATGATTTTTTGAATATCACCATTGATAATGTTATCTAGATCATATAAAGTAAGGTTGATACGGTGATCTGTAACACGTCCTTGTGAGTAGTTATAAGTTCTAATTTTGGCACTACGGTCACCAGAACTTACCATACTTTTACGCTTTTCAGAATCGGCTTCCATTTTCTTAGCAAGCTCCATTTCATATAAACGAGAACGTAAAACCTTTAAAGCTTTTTCTAAGTTTTTATGCGACGATTTTTGATCTTGACAACTCACGATCATACCAGTAGGCTCGTGGTGTAATTTTATCGCACTATAAGTAGTGTTTACCGACTGTCCACCAGGACCTGTAGAAGTAGTACGTTCTATGCGTACTTCTGTCATGTCCAGTTCTACGTCAAATTCTTCGGCCTCAGGAAGTACCATTACCGTAGCGGCACTCGTGTGCACACGACCTTGAGTTTCAGTTTGGGGTACACGTTGTACACGGTGCACTCCAGCTTCAAACTTGAGTGTTCCATACACATCTTCACCATTTACTTCTAGAATAATTTCTTTATAACCACCACTAGTACCATGACTGGTATCAACAACACTCGTACTCCAGCCTTTACTAGAACAGTATTTTTCATACATTCTAAATAAATCACCAGCAAAAATACTCGCCTCGTCACCACCTGCACCAGCACGTATTTCCATTACAGCATTCTTTGCATCTTCTGGATCTTTAGGAACCAGCATCATGCGTATCTCTTCTTCAAGAGCAGGAATAGCCTCTTTAGCTTCATCTAGTTGCATTTGAGCCATCTCAACCATATCAGCATCGCTACCGTCTGCTATGATTTCTTTTGCCTCATCAAGATTTGCAGTTAATTCTATATAAATCTCACGTTTATCCATGAGATTTTTAAGATCTTTATATTCTTTGGTCAGTTGTACGTATCGTTTTTGATCAGATATAATATCTGGTTGAATGATTAGGTCGTTTACCTCGTCAAAACGATTTTTTACAATATTTAATTTATCTATCATGGTCTATATCAAGTGTTGCGAAAATACGGAATTTGCTTCTAATTTTAAACTATAATCTTGCTTATGAAAACAGATTTGAAACTAGGCTTAGGAGGTGGCTGTCATTGGTGTACAGAAGCTGTATTTCAGTCGATTACCGGTGTGGTGAGAGTAGAACAAGGTTATGTCTCTAGTGTCACACCATTTGAAACTAGAAGTGAGGCCGTAATCGTCCATCTTACTGATTCTATGAATCTAGAAAAATTAATCGATATTCATTTGCAGACACATTCTTCGACTAAGGAACACAGCAGGCGTGAGGATTACCGCAGTGCTATTTATTATTTTGATGAAGAAATGAAAAGTAGGATAGAGGATATTGTGTTCTCGCTTTCGCGAAAGCGGAACGAAAAATACATCACTCATATCATTCCGTTTTCATCTTTTGAAGCATCGCGAGAATCGATACAAAATTATTACAAGACAAGACCAGAAGCACCGTTTTGTAAACGATATATTGAGCCGAAGTTGGAGGTTGTGAAGGAAATGTTGAAGGATTATGGGGATGCGCAAATAAATAGAGCGTAACAAAAAAAAAGAAAAGAGACTGTCATGCTGAACTCGTTTCAGCATCTGTTGGAACTTATCGAGGATTTTAAGTTATCTTACTTCCATGGCAATAAGATCACTACACCTTTATTGGATTTATATTCTTACAAATAAGAAAGGCGGTGTTCTATACATCGGTGTTACCGGTGGAATTGACGATAGGTTAAGAAGACACCGATTAGGAGAAGGATCTGCTTTTACTAAAAAGTACAACGCTCATAAATTAATCTACTTCGAAGAATTTCAGTATATCAATGATGCCATTGCGAGAGAAAAGCAATTGAAGAATTGGCATCGAGAATGGAAAATAAATTTGATCGAAGAAGAAAATCCTGAATGGCAGGATCTTGCGGCAGGTTGGGTGCTAGAATAATCTTTTTGAGTTCCTATCGATAAGACGCTGAAATAAATTCAGCGTGACAGGAAAACATAACTTGTCACACTGAATTAATTTTGAGTATACCTTGTAATTACCCTAGATACTTTTATAATCTAATACTCAAAAACACCAAACTCACTATCGATAGTAAGTTTCTTAGAGCTTGCAGCTTCTACACGACCTATGATTTTTGCATCTACATTAAATGACTTAGAAATCTCTATAATTTCTTGTGCTATAGATTCATTTACATAAAGTTCCATGCGATGTCCCATGTTGAAAACCTGATACATTTCTTTCCAGTCGGTACCAGATTCTTCTTGTATCATTTTGAAAAGTGGTGGCAATTCAAACATGTTGTCTTTGATGATGTGCAGGTCTTTTACAAAGTGTAAAATTTTAGTTTGTGCACCACCAGAGCAGTGAACCATACCGTGCAAATCTGCACGATTTACATTGCTCAATATCTTTTTAATGATAGGTGCATAGGTACGAGTAGGAGAAAGGACTAATTTACCTGCATCTAGCGGGCTGCCTTCTACAGCGTCAGTTAGGTTTTTTGAACCGGAATAAACTAGATCTTCTGGTACTGCTGGATCATAACTCGCAGGGAATTTTTCTTTTAGGCTCTTATTAAAAACATCGTGTCTAGCGCTGGTAAGACCATTAGATCCCATACCACCGTTATATTCTGTTTCATAAGTGGCCTGTCCAGAGCTAGAAAGACCTACTATTACGTCACCAGCTTTTATGTTTGCATTGTCTACTACATCACTGCGTTTCATACGTGCGGTAACGGTAGAGTCTACGATAATGGTTCTTACTAGATCACCAACATCGGCCGTTTCTCCACCGGTAGAAATAATTTCTACGCCGTGTGATTTTAAATCTGCGATAAGTTCTTCTGTACCGTTGATAATAGCACTGATTACTTCTCCTGTAATGAGGTTTTTATTTCTTCCTATAGTGCTAGAAAGTAGAATGTTATCTGTTGCGCCTACACAAAGTAAGTCGTCTACATTCATTATTAAAGCATCTTGAGCGATTCCTTTCCAGACCGATATGTCTCCAGTTTCTTTCCAGTACATGTAGGCTAGACTAGACTTTGTCCCAGCACCGTCTGCATGCATAATAAGGCAGTGATCTTCAGATCCTGTTAGAGAATCTGGTACTATTTTACAAAAAGCCTGTGGAAACAGTCCTTTATCTACGTTTTTTATCGCGTTATGTACGTCTTCTTTGCCAGCGCTTACACCACGCTGCGCATATCTTTTGGAAATGTCTTGGCTCATATGGCAAATTTAATATTTACAAGCAATTAAGAGCTATTAACTTTTAAGTATTAAGTAAAAAGTATGAATAGGTTGTTAAGAAATATCCCAATCAGATGGTTCTCTTTCAAAAATTTAAAGAACATCCACTTAAAATATCGCTGCTATTTTTAAAGCTAACAAAGTAGATGAGACATACTTCACCTTTTTCTATCGTATATATAGTCTGGTTTTATGGTCTGACTACTTATTTTGATTATTGTTTTTTCGTTTCCGCTTTCGCGAAAGCGAAACATAAAAAAGCCTCTAATAATAAAATTAGAGGCTTTTAAATCATTTATTAACTAGTTGATTAACGAGTAAATAATAACTCACGGTACTTAGTAAGTGGCCATAATTCATCATCTACTAATAATTCTAATTTATCACAGCTGTAACGTATCACATCAAAGTAAGGTTTTACGTTATCGCAGTATTGAGCAGCAGTTTCTTCAGCGTTTTTAGCTTTGTTTGCTTTTTTACGAGCATCAGTCATTTCTGTAATTCCCTTGTTGATTTTCTCAATGTGTTCTGAGATATCTTCAATAAGAATCATTTGCTCTTTGGCATACTTTTTAAAGTCTTTACCGTAGATTTCTTTTAATCCTACTACGTTTTCTATCAATCTGTTTTGATACTTAACTGCTGTAGGAATCACATGATTACGTGCGATGTCACCTAGGATACGTCCCTCAATCTGGATGCGCATTGCATATTCTTCTACCTCAATTTCATAACGAGATTCTGTCTCGACCTTACTCATGATGTTTAGGTCTTCATAAAGCTTTATCGTTTTCTTAGAAACTTTTGCTTTAAGAGCAGTAGGAGTTGTTTTGTTATTGCTTAGTCCACGTTTTTTAGCTTCTTTTTCCCATGCTTCTCCATAACCATCACCTTCAAAACGTATCTTCTTAGATTGCTTGATGTACTCACGCAATACATTAAAAATAGCCTCGTCTTTCTTAAGTTTTTTGTCCTTAATAAGTGCGTCTACTTCTTCTTTAAACTCGATTAATTGTTTTGCAACTATCGCGTTAAGAACGGTCATAGGATTTGCACAGTTTGCTGTAGAACCTACGGCACGTAATTCAAACTTATTACCTGTAAATGCAAATGGTGACGTACGGTTACGGTCTGTGTTATCAAGAATTACTTCTGGAATTTTACCTACTACATTAAGTTTAAGATCTGTTTTTTCTTCTGGAGAAAGTTTTCCATCAGTTACTTTCTCTAATTCGTCAAGAACCTTAGTTAATTGAGAGCCTATAAATACAGAAATAATTGCTGGTGGCGCTTCATTTGCTCCTAAACGGTGGTCGTTTGAGGCACTAGCGATAGTTGCTCTAACTAACTCTTCGTTATCGTGTACAGCTTTAATAGTGTTCACAAAGAAAGTTAAGAACTGTAAGTTCTTCATAGGTGTACTACCTGGAGAAAGTAAATTTACACCAGTGTTAGTCGCAAGTGACCAGTTATTGTGTTTTCCAGAACCGTTTACTCCTGCAAATGGCTTTTCATGGAATAATACTTTAAAGTTGTGACGTGAAGCTACTTTTCTCATCACATCCATTAATAAAGAGTTGTGATCTACCGCAAGGTTTGCTTCTTCAAATATAGGAGCAAGCTCAAACTGGTTAGGAGCAACCTCATTGTGACGTGTTTTAACAGGTATACCTAAAAGCATACATTCTGTTTCCATGTCACGCATGTAGTTCAATACTCTAGATGGTATAGAACCGAAGTAATGATCGTCTAGTTGTTGTCCTTTTGCAGAGGAGTGTCCTAATAAAGTACGACCAGCCATTTGTAAATCTGGACGTGAGTCTGCAAGAGCAGCATCTATTAAGAAATATTCTTGTTCCCATCCTAAGGTAGCAACTACTTTAGAAACGTTTTTATCAAAGTATTTACATACATCTGTTGCTGCTTGATCTACTACCTGTAAAGAACGTAGTAAAGGTGTTTTGTAATCTAGAGCTTCTCCTGTGTAAGCTATAAATACAGTAGGAATACATAATGTAGTTCCCATAATAAATGCAGGTGATGTAGGATCCCAAGCTGTGTAACCACGAGCTTCAAATGTGTTTCTTATTCCACCATTAGGGAAAGAAGATGCATCTGGTTCTTGTTGAACTAACTGTCCACCACCAAATTTTTCTATTACTTCACCATCCATTTCTAGTTCAAAGAAAGCATCATGCTTCTCTGCAGTACCACCAGTAAGTGGTTGGAACCAGTGAGTATAGTGTGTTGCACCATTCTGGATAGACCATTCTTTCATACCTGTAGAAATATGATCTGCTACTTCACGGCTTATTTTAGTGCCGTTTTCCATAGCGTCTATGACACTTTTGTAAGCTTGCTTAGTTAAGTGCTGGCGCATCGCATATTTGTTGAATACATTCTTTCCGAATATATCGCTACGACGTTTTGGTTCATTCACTTCAATAGGCTGGCGATTGAGTGTTTCTTTTAAGGCATTAAATCTTAATGTAGACATGATGTGGTGTTATTTTAATAAAATACACCGCAAAAATAAGTATAATAATTAATACACCCCTGATTTAAATAGGGTATTGATATAAAATAATAGTTAAATTGTGTGAATATCCCTTGTTATGCTAGGGTCGTAAATATCAAGTAAACAAAAAGAACGTAAGAAGCCATTAAAAAGATACCTTTAAACCTGCCTATAGAATATGTCTTAGGTATAAATGCTAGTGGAAGCATAATGAATGCAAAACCTAGCATCCAAAAGATGTCATTACTTATAAGTCCAGAATTCTCACCGCTTATCGTGATAGGTTGTATAAGGGAGGTGATACCTAATACAGATGCTATATTGAAAATATTAGAACCTATTAAGTTACCTAAAGATATTGCTTTTTCTTTTTTAAGTGCGGCTATTACAGATGCTGCTAATTCTGGAACTGACGTACCTATGGCAACCATAGAAACTGCGATAATACTTTCTGGAATTTCTAGACTCTCTGCTATATCAACAGCTCCTTTTACTAGCAATTCAGATCCTATCCATAATGCAGCACCACCTAAACTTAGGAATAGAAATATTTTCCACCATTTAGATTCTTTAAGATCATCATCTACGGCAACGGCTTCTGGCATTTTACGAGCTCTTCTTATTAGTAGAACTAAGAAAACTATTAATAATAATAATAGTGCGGCACCTTCAAATCTATTGATATCGTGATTAAAAAATAAGAATACAAATAATAATAGACTGAAAACAATCATCCAAGGCCAGTTGAATTTAAAAAAGTCTTTATCGATGGCAAGTGGGGCGATTAATGCTGTTACACCTAATACCAGTCCTATGTTTGCAATGTTAGAACCGATTACATTACCGAGTGCAATTCCAGAAGAGCCGTCCATTGCTGCCTGTATGCTGACGATAAGCTCAGGAGCACTAGTGGCAAATGAGACAACAGTTAGACCTATGATCATTCTAGATAAACTAAGTTTAAGAGATAGTCCTACAGAAGATCTAACTAAAAACTCACCGCCTACTACTAATAATATAAAACCTAGAAATAAATATAATAAACTCATTAATTCAATTTAGTGAACAAATGTACTACAAAAGAAAATCGTTGTATTAATGAATTTCTATCTAGTTGAGAAAGTTGTTTGTCCTTTCTTCATGAATTAAGACCGTCTTACATCCTTCATTATATAATCTTCTAATTCTTCATCACCAGATGTATGAATGACACTTACATCACCTGTAGTTTCCAGTACCACAGCTCTTACCTCGCTTAATCTTAAAACATTTGCTTCTCTTAGTTTACCTCTTAGTTCGTTTTCGGTGACCTTAGTTTTTTCTAGATTATCATGTAATACTTTACCATCTTTCATCAAAAGCATAGGAGATCTTCAACGGTTTCGCTATTGAAAGTGAACCATGTAATGAGGTAATTAATTAAGTAGAAGATACCTATCAATAAAGCTCCTACAAGTAAGGATGGTGAGCTAGTAGCTGCACTCATGGCAAGTAGGTTACCTATTGCTACAGTATTTATGAAATCAAAACCAGTCATTTTACTAAAACTCTTTAATCCAAAAATTCTAGTATATATAATTATAAGTGCATAGATGATAACAGTTCCTACTAGTATCTCTGGCATAATGTCTAAATTTTTAGTGAAATGATCCCAATTAATTTCCATAGTTTTTCTTCTTAAAATACATATTAAAATAGGGACTAGACGAGTTGTTTTGAAAGATTTAAGAAGATAAGGTTTTATGAAAATGCTTAAAAATATGTGCGAATAGAATATAGAGTAAAAAATAAAAGCTCTACAAGATCTTTTTTTATAGATACTTATAGAGCTTAAAAAGTGAATTCTGTTTTAACTAGAAATTACTTATAAATTGAGATAAAGATTATTCATCTTCTTCTATTATTTCACAAATACAACGGAAACCAGTCTTTAGCTCACTTTGCTGGTAGTAAGAAAGATTTCTATCTAGCATGGCGTTATAAGTTTTATCTTTTCCTATTTCCTTAATTTCAGTTATGGTTAATTGCTCGGTTTCATTTTGCATTCTTCTAAATAAACCAAAATCACCAGTGTACGCAAAAATTTGATTTTGATATTTAGTCAGCTTAAACTCACGTTCTAATTTATTCTGTGCAGCAATCATTTCCTTTTCGGTAGGTAATCTGTACTTTACTTTATATGGAAAACGAGCTCTCTTACTCTCGTTTTTACTTTTAATTGCATACACAGCATTTGCTAGGTCAGTTCTCCACAGACAAAATAATTCTGCTTGTTCCTTATTAATATTTACTACAGGGTGCCATTGAAAAAAAGGACTACTAGAATAGTTACCAGTACTCAGTTTAGAAGTGATCATTTCCTGTGGGTTGCTGTGCGTTGCAGACATTAAAAGTCTCGTGTTACCAGTCCATGGTATAAAAACACTATCTGCATCTAGATTAAATCTAGGGAATGTTTTAAGTTCTTCATGCTTCTTCATAGACCAGTAGTTACTCAAGTTATCTAGAAACTCTTTGTACATGAGATTTGTTACTGGAACTCTGTCTATGTATAAATTTTCTGTAAGTTGTATCGTGCCAGGTGGAGTAGATGGGTCTGTTACTAAAGGATCATTAGTATCTACAGGTTGAAAAACACTGCAACTGGTGGTAATTATTAAAATACAGAGTGCTACAAATGAGTGCTTTGTAATTTTATTCATAATATTTAAGCTTGTTAAAAAATAATCATATTTAATGATCCAAAAATACTTATTTAATAAAGGGAATCTCCATTTTTGTACTAGATTTATATTTAACATCTAAATACACAACGATGAAATTTTTTATTGATACCGCAAACTTAGACCAAATAGCTGATGCTCAGGATATGGGAATCCTGGATGGAGTGACTACAAACCCTTCTCTTATGGCTAAAGAAGGAATAACTGGTCAAGAGAATATTATCAATCACTATAAAAAAATCTGTGAACTAGTTGATGGAGACGTCAGTGCAGAGGTTATTTCTACTGACTATGAAGGAATGGTAAAAGAAGGAGAGGCGCTTGCAGCTCTTAATGACCAGATAGTTGTAAAATTACCCATGATCAAAGATGGTGTAAAAGCATGTAAGTATTTTACAGATAAAGGTATTAAAACTAACATGACCTTAGTTTTTAGTTCGGGACAGGCGTTACTTGCTGCTAAGGCAGGTGCTACTTATGTATCTCCATTTATAGGTAGACTAGATGACATAAGTACTGACGGTCTTAACCTAATTGCCGAAATTAGAATGATCTACGATAACTATGGTTTTGATACAGAGATTCTTGCTGCCTCAGTAAGACATACTATGCATGTTATTGATTGTGCAAAATTAGGAGCAGACGTAATGACTGGACCTCTTTCTTCTATAGAAGGTTTATTAAAACACCCATTAACAGATATAGGTCTTGCAAAATTTCTAGAAGATTACAATAAAGGAAACGCTTAATCTTTATCTAGTTAAACATAAAAAAGGTGCTTAGTAATATTACTAAGCACCTTTTTTTTACGTTTTATGTAACTAGCTTATCTACTTAAATAACCTAATAAAGTAGTTTCTATTTTATAATGAAACAGGTTAATGTTAGGGTCTAGAATAGTAAGTCCTGGTGCTATAACCATACTTCTATTATCATTTCTCAAAGCGAGTTGCTTGCTTATGGACTGACTGTTTACCAGTTGGAATTCGGTTGCCATATTAAAACCAAATTGTTCTCTAGCATCTTTCCAGGCGTCGCTCTCAGGGTTATCTAGATTAATACCTATAAATTTAATCTCTGGATATTTATATCGCAACTCATTCACCTTTCTATGCACCCTTAAAGCATAAGATTCATTTTTATTAGACCAATAAAAAAGAACAGATAAACCATTTATGTTAGAAGATAGTTGAGTGATATTCTTATGGTCGTCATAAATCTTAAAATCAGGTAATTTATTTCCTGGATCTAGATTAATATAAGTTGCAGCTATTTTAGTAATTTGATTATTGAGTTGCTCGTCTTGTGATATTTCTAGAAACTCTGCAACCAGATCATTAATTTCTCCTGCATTTTTTCTACTTCTAATAAAGTTTCTAGTCTCGATACCTGCAAATAAACCTTTTAATTCTTCATTAGTAAAAAGGCTATCTATAACATGTAATTTCTCTTTACGGTATTCATAACCATGTCTATCTACAGCCTCACCAGACCCATGTTTACGAGCGCAGTTATATAAAGCAACATTAGAAACTAATGAGGTTACATAAGGTCTATAAGCATAGTTGTTAAGTAATTTTGTGTCACATATTTCTAGATGCTGTCTGTAAGAATAAAAATTAGACGGTAATACATCACTCTTTAAAATATCACCTTTGCCATAATGTGTGAAGGCATATCGCTCTAGTGTAGACCAAGAGCTAAATCTGATAATCTTCTCTGTGTTCTCCACAAAGTTGGTTTGAAAACCATTTTTCTTTGCTGTTTTCTTTAATGATTTGATTCGCTTTGCAGTCAGCTCATCGATCATTTTTTTAAAGTCACTAGGCTCACGATGGTACTCACTCATTAAATTTCTATTTGTTTTTTCAATTTCTAGAAATAAATTGATCAAATAGTTATTCTCCTTTGCAGCGGCACCAGTAAAAGCAAGAGACTCATCAAATGCTTTTGTGTTTAATCTTAACCTTAAGGTATCCCCATAACCTATATAAATAGATTGGTATTCAGAGGGGTGTGCAAAAGTGTATAATCCAGGCGTTATAGATTCATATTCCTTGAGAAACACACCTTTTTTATTTAGTTTAATCGTGTCTCTAACTCCAGAATAGTTTCTTAGAACGATAAAATCGGCCTTAGGATTTATAATTTTTCCAGTTAATACAATAGAAGTCTCGCCACTATTTTCTTCTTCACAACTTATTAAAGCTGCTAGAGACACCGCCAGTAAAGCGATGTAAAGAATTTTATAGTTTCGCTTTCGCGAAAGCGAGATATAATCAATCATAAAGGCACTATATAATAGAGATAGCCACAAAAAAAGACTTATTGATTTACATGTGGCGTTAATGCATTGTTAAAATGATGTCAAAGAGTTCTTTTTAAACTGAATAGAATGAGTATTTTTGCAAATTCAAAAATCAATCTATGTTAACTGTTTCTAATTTATCGGTTCAATTCGGTAAGCGTGTATTATTTGATGAAGTAAATGCAAAATTTGGCGGTAGTAACTGCTATGGTATCATTGGAGCAAATGGTGCTGGAAAATCTACTTTTCTAAAAATTCTTACAGGAAAAATGGAGCCTACTAGCGGTCATGTTAGTCTAGAGGCAGGAAAAAGAATGTCTGTTCTAGAACAAGATCACAACGCTCATGACGAAGATACCGTACTAGAAACAGTACTTAAAGGTAATAAGCCTCTTTATGATTTAAAGACTCAAATCGATGCTCTTTATGCCGATTATACTGACGAGAATGCCGAGAAAATAGGTGAGTTACAAGTTGCCTTTGAAGAAATGGATGGATGGAATGCAGACAGCTCTGCAGCATCTTTGCTTTCTAATTTAGGTATAGGTGAGGAGTATCATTATACCCTTATGGGAGATATGGATAACAAATTAAAGGTGCGTGTTCTTTTAACACAAGCGCTTTTTGGAACTCCAGACGTGTTAGTAATGGATGAGCCTACTAACGACCTGGATTATGAAACTATCTCATGGTTAGAGCATTTTCTTGCTAATTATGAAAATACGGTAATAGTAGTATCTCACGATAGGCACTTTCTGGATGCGGTATGTACGAATATAGCCGATATTGATTTCGGTAAAATTAACCAGTACTCTGGTAACTATACCTTCTGGTATGAGTCTTCTCAACTAGCAGCGAGACAGCGCCAGCAAGCAAATAAAAAGGCCGAAGAGAAGAAGAAAGAACTTCAAGAATTTATTGCTCGTTTTAGCGCAAACATGGCAAAGTCTAAACAGGCAACTTCTCGTAAGAAGATGATTGATAAACTAGATATATCTGAGATAAAACCATCTTCTAGACGTTATCCTGCAATTATTTTTGAAAGAGATCGCGAGGCAGGTGACCAAATCTTAAATGTTGAAAAACTAGCAGGATCTGTAGACGGTGAAGTACTTTTTAAGGATGTAGATATTAATCTAGCCAAAGGTGATAAAGTTGTTTTGTTTTCTAAGGACAGTCGTGCCACCTCTTTATTTTATGATATCATAAACGATCGCGCTACTGCAGACGCTGGTAAATTTGCTTGGGGTGTTACCACAGTGCAAAGTTATTTACCAGTTGATAATTCTGAATTCTTTGATGTAGATCTAGATCTGGTAGACTGGTTAAGACAGTATGCACAAACTGAAGAAGAGAGAGAAGAAGTACACATAAGAGGTTTCTTAGGTAAGATGATTTTTTCTGGAGAAGAAGCTCTTAAGAGTGCACGTGTACTTTCTGGAGGTGAGAAAGTACGATGTATGTTATCTCGCATGATGATGAAAAGAGCAAACGTTCTTGTAGTAGATGAGCCTACTAACCACCTAGACCTAGAATCTATACAAGCTTTAAACAACAGTTTAAAAAACTTTAAAGGTACCGTGTTGCTTACTACGCATGATCATGAGTTTGCTCAGACAGTAGGTAATCGTGTGATAGAGTTAACGCCTAAAGGAGTTATAGATCGCTACACCACTTTTGAAGAGTATATGGACGATAAGAAAATTAAAGAATTGAGAGATAAGATGTATTCTTAGTCTTTATTTTATAAAATAAGAGTAAAAAAAAATGCGGGCAAAGCCCGCATTTTTTTTGCTTAAGAGATAATTAAAAAGCATTTGTCATGAGATAAGAAGATCTAGAGCAACTTAATTGCACTGTCTTAATAACTAGGCATCATCTTTGTTCATTGTCTATCGAGTATTCGTTAAATTTGTAAAATACCAGAGGTTATGGGAATTATAGGTCGCAGAAAGAATAAGAAATACGATTATGAGCCACGTTACTATAAAAATAGTACCGGCGGTAAACCCTTTGAGATCAAACATAAGTTTGATGATCAACGTTCTACAGTACAAAATGTAGGGCTCAAGGGCAAATTCGGTAATGCGATACAAGATTTAAAACAAGGAGCAGATGTGCTGGTTAAGAGAAGACTCTTAATTATTATCTCGATTCTTGTTCTCATTTTTCTTTGGATTATTGACTTTGATTTATCCATCTTTAGATTCTAATTGACTTCATGTCAGACATTATAAAATTATTACCAGATCACGTTGCAAATCAAATCGCTGCCGGAGAAGTAGTACAACGACCTGCCAGTGTGGTAAAAGAGTTGCTAGAAAATGCTATAGACGCAGGAGCGACACAAATCCAGATGATCATAAAAGATGCTGGTAAAACTTTAATACAAGTTATTGATAACGGTAAGGGTATGAGCATGACAGATGCTCGTATGGCTTTTGAACGTCATGCGACCTCAAAAATCTCTACTGCCGATGACCTTTTTAATCTCCATACCAAAGGTTTTAGAGGTGAGGCACTTGCCTCTGTTGCGGCTATTGCCCAAATCTCTGTAAAATCTAAAAGAGAAGAAGACGATCTAGGTACATTGTTAGCAATAGAAGGAAGTAAAATCACAAAGCAAGAACCTGTGGTTACTTCTAAAGGTACAATGATAAGTGTACGTAATTTGTTTTACAATGTGCCAGCAAGAAGAAAATTCCTTAAATCTGATCAGGTAGAATTGCGTAACATTACAGACGAGTTCCATCGTGTGGCAATGGTACATCCAGAAGTAGCAATAAGTTTCACCCATAATGATACTTCACTTTTTAATCTTGTTAAGAGTACCTACCGACAGCGTATAGTAGGTATTATGGGAGCAAAAACTAATGAAAAATTAGTTCCTGTAGAAGAAGAAACAGAATTGATGTCTATAAGAGGTTTTATAGGTAAACCAGAATTTGCTAGAAAAACTCGAGGACTTCAATACTTCTTTGTAAACAATAGATTTATAAAACATAATTATTTAAATCACGCGGTAGCAAGTGCTTTTGAAGGATTGTTAAAGGACAAATCAAATCCGTCGTACTTTCTTTATTTAACCGTACCGACTGATAGTGTTGATATAAATATCCACCCTACAAAAACGGAGGTGAAATTTGACGATGAGCATAGTCTATATGCTATCCTTAGAGCAAGTGTAAAGCATGCATTAGGTCAGTTTTCTGTGAATTCTATTGATTTTCAACAAGAGAAACAATATGAAGTGCCTTATGATGTGGCAAAAAATGGCTTTACACAAGCGCCTAAGATAGAGGTAGATCCTGATTTTAATCCGTTTCAACAAGATTCAAAACCAGAAAAATCATACCAAGCGCCTACGTTTCAAAAGCCACCGTCTCAACCATGGGAATCACTTTATGCAGGTATAGAAGAAACCACGCAGTTAATTGATGAAACGCATACAGAAGAGTCTACTTCTTCTATGTTTCAACAACATGAGGTAGAACAGCGCAATATTTTTCAATTACAACGCAAGTTTATAATCAGTACTTTAAAAAGTGGACTGTTAGTTATCAATCAGCAAAGAGCGCATGAGCGCATTCTTTATGAAAAACTATTAAGACAACTTACCGTGCAAAATGGAGTGAGCCAGCAATTGCTTTTTCCTATCAAGATTAACTTACCTGTAGAAGAGGTTGCGATACTTATTGCTTTACAAGAAGAGTTAGAGCATACTGGTTTTTTATTTAAAAGTCTAGAAAATAATGTGGTAGAGATAGAAGGCTTACCGCTAGAATTAAAAGAAAAAGATGTGCCTGGCGTTCTAGAAGCAGTTATTGCAAAAGAGCAACATGATTTACCAGAAAACACCTATTCTCCTGCAGACAGACTAGCACAAACCATGGCGACCAGCATGTCTATTAAAACAGGTGAGGTGTTGAACAGCGAGGCGATGGAGAATCTAGTGGATGAATTATTTGCATGTAAAGAACCTGAGATCACCTCTTCAGGAAAGAAAATATTTATAAATCTATCTGGCGATAGTCTTAATTCAAAATTTAACTAAAGATGTTTAATTTCAATTTATCACCTATGGTTAAGAATCTCCTCATTTTAAATGTGGTGATTTACCTTGGGTTTATGTTTATTCCTAATGCAGGGCCGTTGTTCAGCACCTTTGCATTGTGGCCATTTCAAAACCCTAATTTTAGAATTTGGCAACCGCTTACTCATATGTTTATGCACAGTCAGTATGACTATACGCATATATTGTACAATATGCTGGCATTGGTTTTTTTAGGTCCTGCAATTGAAAGATGGATGGATTCTAACCGTTTTCTTTTCTTTTATTTAGCTTGTGGTATCGGTGCTTTCCTTACAGTAGCTGCGGTTAATTATTATAACTTCACCTTTGATTATGCTCATTTCATGGCGACAGATTACAATGTGCCTTCTGTAGGTGCTAGTGGTGCGATCTATGGTATTCTAGCCGCTTTTTTATGGTTGTACCCAAATGAAAAGTTGATCTTATTCCCAATTCCTATACCTATAAAAGTTAAATATTTGATAGGGTTCTATATGATCAAAGAATTACTTGCTACATTAGGCTACATTGCATCATCTGCAAATGTGGCGCATCTAGCTCATATAGGTGGTGCTATATTTGGTTTTATCATGATATGGTACTGGAAGAAAAACGATATGGATAAATATAGAATCTATTAAATATGAATGTTTGGGATAAATTTAGAGCAAAATTTGCGACGATTGATACTAGTGGTCAACTTATAACAGTATTGTTTTTCACTTCTTTTTTAAGTTGGCTTTTAATACGTATTTATAGTCCAGCTTTTGGTTTTTTAACTTTATCTAACGGATTTTTGCCAGCACTGTTAGAACCATGGTGCTGGTTTACATACGGTTTTCTTCATCTAGATATATGGCACTTCATAGGTAATGGATTAGGTATTTATATTTCTGGCGGATTTATTTTGAATATTTTTAAAGGAAGGCAATTTCTTACTTTATTCTTTTTAGGTGTCTTGGCAGGCGCAATTTCATTTGTTTTAGCAACAGGATTGCTTCCTGATTTTTTTAGAGGGACTAGTATTTTAGGTGCTAGTGCTGGAGTCTTTGCATTGATTTTTTTTGCATGCACTTATTTTCCAGAGTCTGAATACCGACTCGTATTTGTAAATATTAAGCTTAAATATTTTGCTTACTTTTTTTTAACGATAAACATAGTAATGGTTGCGGTACAAGAAAATACAGGCGGTAGTCTTGCTCATCTTGCTGGTGCTGCAGTAGGTTATTTTGCTGCTGTACGCATGAAAGAAGGAGATGATATTCTAGAGTTTTTTGCTAGAATAGGAGACTTCTTTTTAAACCTTTTTAAACCTACCGTTAAGAAACCTAAGTCAGAGCGTAAAGCAAAAATGAAAACAGTTTATAAAGGGAAAACAGCATCTTCAAAAACAGCTAGTAAAGTAAAATCTACAGATCAGAAAAAGGTAGATGCTATTCTTGATAAAATTTCGGCGAGTGGTTATGAATCTTTATCAAAAGCAGAAAAAGATTACTTGTTTAAAGCAGGAAAAGACTAGTTTATTTCTTTATAGTTGGATAATTGGTTCCGCTTTCGCGAAAGCGGAATAATGAAATCACTTATTTATAATTTCATTTTTAGAGTAAGGCGATGGTAGTTTTATTTTAAAGACCACGGCAAGCACACGTGTTAATATTACCGTCACTGCAGATGCTGTAAAAACAATATTGTTAGGTAAGTTGAACTTTAAAAGTATAAAGTATACCATACCACCTATAATACAAGCCGTAGCATAGATATTCTTCCTGAAAATAACGGGAATTTCATTAATCAAAATATCTCTGAGCACACCACCAAAACAAGCAGTGATACACCCTATAATAATACAGATTAATGGATGTAAACCAGCGGCCAGTCCCATTTCTAGACCTACTACTGTATATAGACCTATACCGATAGCGTCAAATAAAAAGAGAGTTTTACGCAGTTTTGCTAGTTGGGCCCTGAAGATAAAAGTGATGACCACACAAGCTAGTATGGTGTAGATCAAGTTCATGTTACGCATCCACGAGATGGGTTGCACTCCTATAAGAACATCTCTTAAAGTACCACCACCAGCGGCTGTGACAAAGGCTATGATGACTATCCCAAATGGATCTAGTTTTTTAGAAAAAGCTGCGAGTGCACCAGAAATGGCAAAGGCAATAATCCCTAGAAAATCAATAATTTCTATAAAATTCATCGTCCTTGAGTTAGGTAAGTGTAGTCTTTGAGCACAGTGCGTATGAAGACTCCATCTCTCAAATCTGAATTGATATTTAAAAGAGATTCTACTTTTATACGCAATTCTCTTAGAGTCATATAATCACGACTTTCTCCAGCAAGGCGGTAAATATCTTTTATCTCATTAACATCTGCATCTGTTAATAGATAAGCATTTTGAAATTGAGTCTGATAATTAGGGTCTAGATCTTCTAGAATGGTATGCGATATTTTTGTGCTTTTCTTAGTGTTAATGACTATGGTTTTTGCAGCTAGATCACCTAAGCGTTGTTTTTTTTCTGAAAATAGAATAGAAACTACACCTACGGTACCAAAAAAGATTACAATATCTACTAATCTGAATATCCATCGCACTAAATAATCTGATAAACGAGCAGGTGATCCGTCTTCTCTTACCACTTTAATACCCATAATAAATTTACCTACCGTACGTCCATTAAAGATAAGATGCATTAATAGAGAGTAGCAAAAAATAGGAAGCATAGAAAGTTCTTGAATTCCTAATGTATTATTATCGTCAAATAATCCTACCGCTCTGTATATAGTAAGAGACATGGTAATCAGATAAATAGCAAATATAACTAAGTCTAATAAGAAGGCTAACATGCGTTTACCAACACCGGCAAATTCATATTCTATGTTTACATTTTGTGCTGTGTTAATTGCAGTATTTGACATACAGTTGTAAGTTTATATCTTTATAAAAAAAAATAGCCCATGCGTGAAGCTGCTTTTGTGAAGCAAAATAAGGAAAAATGGATAGCTTTTGAAAGAGCACTGGACGCTAATGTGAAAATTAATCCAGATCACCTATCTGATTTATATATTCATCTTACTAATGACCTGTCTTATGCACAGACTTACTATGAGAATTCTAATACATTAAAGTATTTAAACTCTCTTGCTAGTCAGGCACATCAAAAAATTTATGTCAATAAGAAAGAAAGCAAAAACAGTATAGTAGAATTCTTTAAAACCGACTTTCCATTATTTTTCTCGGGATATCAAAAAGAATTTCTTTATGCCATCCTTGCATTTTTTGTAGCGATATTTATAGGTACCATAAGCACTTTGTATGACGACAGCTTTGTTAGGTTAATACTAGGTGATTACTATGTAAACATGACACTTGAAAATATAGCAAATGGTAATCCTACTGCTATATATCAAGATAGTGGGCAAGGAGGTATGTTTCTAGGTATTACGATCAATAATATAAGAGTAGGTATGATGTGTTTTGCTTTCGGTCTACTTACCTCTATAGGCTCGTTATATATTATTTTTAATAATGGTATTATGGTAGGAGCATTTTTTACCATGTTTTATAGAGAAGGTGTCACCATAGAAGCATGGCGTGTTATCATGTTACACGGTACGGTAGAGCTTTCTATAATAGTAGTATGTGGTGCTGCAGGAATTATATTAGGTAACGGTATTTTATTTCCTGGAACGTATCAACGTAAATATTCTTTTATAAAAAGTGCCAAAGCAGGTTTAAAAGTTATGGTGAGTACCATACCTTTATTTATACTTGCAGGTTTTATAGAAGGATTTATTACCAGGTATGCATTTATGCCAGCGCTATTAAACTGGATTATAGTACTAGGAAGTGCTGCATTAATTATATGGTATTATGGAATTTATCCTAGAATAGTAAAGAAGAGACATGAACAATTATATAGAGCCTAGATTACGTAGGGACTTTGGTGGTGTTATAACTGCCTATTTTGATTTTTTAAAAGGCGATCATAAAAATTTATTTAAGGTGTTTCTTACCTATAATTTTATTTTTATAATCATTCTTTTTATAACTAATTATATCGCAAACTCTGGACTGTCCAGTGTTGTTGCATTAGCAAATGGTACTTATATGGACCAGGCTATGGATGGCTCTTTAGAAACCAGTTATATAGCCAGCGGTATAGGTATTGTAATTAATATTATAGTTATCTTATTAAACGCATCTCTAGCTGGTGTATATTTAAGACTCTATGAAAGAGATAGAGAAGGAAATCCTAATTACAAAGAGGTATTTCATTATGCCAAAAAGAAATTAGGAGGTATGTTCTTAATTGTTTTAATAGGTGGAATTGCTTTTATCCCAATATGGATTGTTATTGTTATTTGTGCTATTACGGTTGTCGGAATAATAGCAATACCACTTATTCTTATTGCATATGCTACTTGGGTAGGATTGAGCATGTTTGCATTTGCTTATGATGAGCACATGGATGCCGTTGCTGCACTAGGTAAAGGTTGGGAAATGCTTTTTTCTAAATTCTGGAAAGCGGTAGGTGTTTCTTTTGTGACTTCTATTCTTATTTATTTAGCATCTACACTTTTTCAATTGTTACCTGTTTTAATAGTTACCTTTTATGGTTATAACAGTGCCGAGGATAATGTGGAACTAGAAAGCAATATTTTTATCAAAGCGGTAGAGTTTTTCTTTTATGCTATAAATAGTATCCTTGGTTCGTTAACCTTTTTTCTTATCATGTTAGTCATGGGGTATTTATATTTTAACCTCCATGAGACGAAGTATAATGTGTTTTTAAAGAATCGTATTGCAAAATTAGGAGTTAGAGATGAGGAGTAAAACCTATCTATTACATATATGCTTTTGGATTCTTTTCTCTTATGTAGGAAATGCCCAGATACTAGAGAATGTGATTCAAGATATTGAAGAACAGCCTGTAGAGATAGTAGATACATTAAATAGAAAATACGACACTCGAGAATTAACGGTACGTAAGATCGATAAAGATCTTAAAGAAGAATATTCTGGTGGCGAGTTTAATTATGAACGCACCACGGCAACGAGTCAGAACTTATTTGCAAGATTCTTCAGTTGGATGATGGATGGATTACAAAGAGTTTTTGGTTTTCAACTATCACCATTAACCATAAAAATCCTTACCTATCTATTTTATTTTATCATAGGTGCTGCGGTTATTTTTATGATAGTAAGATTAGTAGGTAATGAGAGCGCTTCAAAATTATTTGGTAAAACAGCAAAGAAATCGAGTAATGTAGAAATAGCAGATACTCATATTGAAGAAATAGATTTTGCTACACTAATAGAAAATAGCGAGCGAGAAGGTAGTTATAGAAACGCGATACGTTATCAATACCTATCACTTTTAAAAAGCCTGAGTGCAAAAAAGTTAATCGATTGGGATTTTCAAAAAACCAATTCTGATTACCAACACGAACTTAAAAATCCAGAAACTAGAGAAAACTTTAAAAAAGTATCTTACCTATACGATCATGTTTGGTATGGAGAGTTTCCTATTGATGAAGAGACCTACAAACAAGCAGTAACCGAGTTCCAATCACTCAAAAATAGAGCTGCCTAATGGATAAGAAATCAAAAATATACCTCTATATCATATTCGGTGTTGTAGCTATTTTATTATTCTTAGAATTAATAACGCCGCAACCCTTAAGTTGGGAAGAGAGTTACACCAGTGGAGATAAAATACCCTTTGGTGCTTACATACTTTATGATCAACTAGACGATTTATTTGAAGATGATGTAGAAAGCATTAAAATAGATCCTGTCTCTTTTTTAAAAGAGCATGAAGACGTAGAAAATGCTAACTATATCTTTATAAATAATTACTTGGGTTTTGATAGAACAGAGCTGAGATATTTAATGGAATTTGCAGAGCGTGGTAATAAAGTTTTTGTTTCTACAGAAAGTGTTACCGGTGCATTAGGAGACTCTCTTAAAGTAGATTCTAATCGTTTTTATAGCTATTATGAGCAGGATACGGTAAGGGTGCGTTTAAATAATCCCGTATTTGAAAACCGCAGCTATATTTATCAAAAAGGGAGCAGTTACCGTCATTTTACAAGTTATGATACCACGAGAACAACGGTTCTAGGAGAGGTTTTACCTTTTGAACCGGTAAAGGGATATCTTAAAAATATCCTGGGAGAAGACTTTGGTGATCAGGCAGATTCTACTAAAACTATTATCGAAAAAGCCATTGAAAAATCTAAATCTAGACAGGTACCGCAGGCTAATTTTATAGAACTTAAAGTAGGTGATGGTGCTATCTATTACCACCTTAATCCTATAGCATTCACTAATTATTACATGCTAGAAGAAGGTAAAAAGCAGTATGTTACTGAGATGTTTTCTTACCTTAATGATGGACCAGTTTACTTTGATGATTATGGAAAGTCTGGTAGGAGAGTTGTAGCATCTCCTATGCGATTTATACTCACTAATGGCGCTTTAAAATGGGCGTGGTATATTACACTAGGGACTATTTTATTATATTTTATATTTAAAGCAAAAAGAGAACAACGTGCTATACCAGTCGTTAAACCACTTGCAAACAGTACCGTAGAGTTTACTAAAACTATAGGTAATTTGTATTATCAAAGTGGTGATGTATCTGGTATTATTAACAAGAAAATCAATTTTTTCTTAGAAAAATTAAGAACTAAATACTTTGTAAACACTCAACAACTGGATGATGTTTTTATAAAACGACTAGCAGTAAAAGCAGGTGTTTCACACGACCAGACTCAAGAAATTATAGAATACATAAATCACTTGCGCAGTAAACCAGTGCACAGTGAGCATGAATTAAAACAACTCAATAAAAGGATAGACGCCTTTTTTAAAGATTAAGAAATGGAAGATACTAATAATCACTCACAGATTCCTCAAGATAATAACCCTAGCCAGCAACCACAGCAGCCTGCGCAAGAGCAATATGTTCATAAGGGTGAAGAAGTTAATGATGGTAACGCTTTCGCGAAAGCGGAACAACCACCATCTATTCCAGATCCACAACAGCCACAGGTAGAAGATCCAGCTACTTCTTTACAATTTAAAAATAGACTGGATTTGAATCATTTAAGTGCGGCAGTTTATAAAATCAAAACAGAATTGCGCAAAGTAATCGTGGGACAAGAAGAAATGATCGATTTATTAATCGTGTCTATTCTTGCAAACGGTCATTCTTTAATAGAAGGTGTGCCTGGTGTTGCAAAAACGGTAACAGCAAAGTTGCTTGCAAAAACCATGCAAGTAGAATTCTCGCGTATACAATTTACGCCAGATTTAATGCCATCAGATATTTTAGGAACTTCAGTTTTTTCTATGAAAAACAATGAGTTTGAATTTAAACCTGGTCCTATTTTTTCTAACATCATATTAATTGATGAGATTAACAGAGCACCTGCAAAAACACAAGCGGCATTATTTGAAGCAATGGCAGAGCGTCAGGTGACTATAGATGGTAAAGAATACCATCTCAACGCACCGTTTCTAGTATTTGCAACACAAAACCCTGTAGAGCAAGAAGGTACTTATAGACTGCCAGAAGCACAATTAGACCGTTTCTTATTTAAGATTAATGTAGGTTATCCTAATCTAGAAGAAGAAATACAGATTTTAACTGACCATCACGCACGTAAAAATGTAAATGCAGAATCTTCTGTAAATGGTATACTGTCTGCAAGCGAAATTGAAAAGTATCAAAAAACAGTAAAGGAGATCGTCATAGAAGATAACCTTATAAAGTACATCGCAAAGATTATTTTAGACACGCGTAATAATCCTAATCTATATCTAGGTGCTTCACCTCGTGCATCTATTGCGATTATGAATGGTTCTAAAGCATATGCGGCTATCATGGGACGTGATTTTGTAACGCCAGATGATATTAAGTATATCGCTACTGCGGTAATGCGTCATAGAATTATATTAACCCCAGAGAGAGAAATGGAAGGCTTAACAGCAGATAGAGCTGTGGCACAAATATTAGAAAACATAGAGATCCCTAGATAGTGAAGAAATTTTTTAAAAGCCTCTATTTGCAAAAACGCTTCTTTATAGCACTAGGTATTCTAGTGGTGCTATTTGTGTTTGCGTTCTTTTTTGAACGATTGATAGATTACCTTAAAATAGGTTTATTTATAATAATAGGGTTGCTTTTAATAGATATCTTATTACTATATAGAACCAGAGATGCTATAAAAGCAAGCCGTGTTTTACCAGATAAGTTATCTAATGGAGATAAGAATCCTGTAGAGATTTTAATAACAAATCAATACAACTCTAAGATATTTCTTAATATTATTGATGAGTTACCTATACAGTTTCAAGAGCGTGATTTTAGAATCATAGATGAGGTAGATGCAGGTAAGTCTAAGACGTTTTCTTATACCGTGCGTCCTACAGAAAGAGGTGAGTATCATTATGGTGGCTTACAGGTATTTGTAGGTAGTCCATTAGGTCTAGCACAGCGCAAATTTTCTTTTAATCAAGATGCTATGGTGCCTAATTATCCATCATTCTTGCAGTTGCGCAAGTATGAATTAATGGCATTTACTAACAAGCTTAGAGACTTTGGACTTAAAAAAATAAGAAGAATAGGGCATACCATGGAATTTGAACAAATTAAAGATTATGTTCAAGGAGACGATGTGCGCAATATCAACTGGAAAGCGAGTGCAAAACGCAACCAGTTAATGATCAATCAATTTCAGGATGAAAAGTCACAGCCGGTTTACTCTGTTATAGATAAAGGTCGTGTAATGAAAATGCCTTTTGAAGAATTAAAATTAGTCGATTATGCAATTAATGCTACGCTAGTTATTTCAAATATTGCCTTAAAAAAAGGCGATAAGGCTGGTATGTTTAGTTATTCAGATAAATTATCTAATCAGGTAATGGCGCAAAAAAGAGCCTCTCAAATGAATCTAATTCTAGAGACGCTGTACAATCTAGATACCGATTTTAAGGAAAGTGATTTTGGTAGACTCTACATAGATATCAAACGTACGATAACGCAACGTAGTTTATTGCTTTTATATACTAATTTTGAAACTATGGATGCGTTGCACAGGCAGCTTCCATACTTGCAGGCTATCGCAAAGAATCATTTATTAGTGGTTATATTTTTTGATAATACAGAATTAAAAGAGTTGGTTAAAAAGCCTGCTACCACCACACATGAGATTTATCAACAAACCATTGCCGAGAAGTTTATCTATGAAAAGCGTTTAATCGTTAACGAACTTAATAAATATGGTATTCAAACCATACTTACCGAACCTCAAAACCTGACGGTAAATACCATAAATAAATACCTAGAGATTAAAGCTCGTGGACTTTTATAAAACTTAGTAAGCTGTGTGTTAATAAAAACGACTGTTTACCGCATAAGTATGTCTAAAGTTTTATTCGCATTGATCAAGAAATGTTGGAGCATAAAAAAATGCTTAAACCTTATAACTAGATTTAGCATTCTTATATTTTTTAAAAGTACAGTTTCTTAATGCGTTTGTAAATTAGAGCGCAGTAACATTATTTGTTGTTTTATCTTTAAGGCTATTTGATTTAACTTATCACTATAAGCTCTATCATTTACACCAGCCTCAAAAGCTTGCTTCATTAAACAGCTGTATCGTTTTTCTAACCTACGCAGCTCCTTTATCTTGCTTTCATAAGATTTGATATCTTTTTCCATTTCATAATTTTCTAGTGTACAAAATTAAGAGAGTCTCTAATTATTTTATTCTAGTAAATTGTTAAGTTTCAGATGACTTAGGTTAAAGTAATATTAAAGAAGTTAGTTGCTTTTTTATAACACAGATTGGTTTTTAAAGAGCATTGATACGTAGTTGTCTTTAAAAACAAAAAGCTATGAATGTAAACATCCATAGCTTTTACCCCTTAAATATGTCCATATGGACATTTATAAGACTCTTAAAACGCAAATAGGTTGCGTGAAAAAATGATTAATTAATCCTGTAAAGCAAAAACTTTTACTAATAGGTCTGTGCTTCTTGAACTTACGTTCTCACGTATTTGTATTTCTTCCTGAGCAATTACCTTAAAAACACCTTCTAGTGCTTTTTGAGTAACATAATCTGTTAGATCTGGGTTAACACTATTAGTAAAAGGAATCGTGTTATATTTAGTAATAGCATTGCTCCATAAATCTGTAGCACCTACTTTACCAAGACTATTTTGAATAACTGGAGAGAACTTAGTATAAAGTTCTTCTTGTGTTCTACCTTCTAGATATGCAGTGGCAGCTCTTTGGTCACCTAAAAGAATATCTTTTGCATCATTAAAAGTAATGTCCTTAACAGCGTTTACAAAAATAGGTAAAGCCTCTTTTGTAGCATCTTCGGCAGCGCGGTTTAATAATTTAAGACCTTCGTCTGCAACACTGCTTAGACCTATTTTTCTAAGACCATCATCTACTTTTTGAAGTTCTTCTGGTAATAAAATCTTAACTAGATCATTTTTATAAAAACCATCAGTACCCATTAATTTTGATACCTCTTTATCTATACCTTGATCTAGAGCCTGTCTTAGTCCGTTACCTATGTCAGCTTGTGATAGTACACTACCAGTACCTTGTGGTAAGTTATTTACGATTTCTTGTAAGCTACCACAGCTACTTAATGTGATCATGGCAACTAGAATAAAGGCAATTTTTTTCATGAGTTTAATTTTGTTCAAAGATATATTAAAACTATGACTGCAAGAATTAACAATAGTTTGATCATGGTATAAAATTTGATAAATTAACTAAACCAATCTTATGAAACATTTTTTAACGCTGCTAGTCGCCTCGTTTCTTTTAACGAGTTGTTACACTACACAAAGTCTAGCCAATAGAGTAGAATCAGAACCTGTAGTTCTTACTAAAACCATGCTTACCGGATTATATGAAAATAAAATCCCAGATGATCAGGAAAATAGTCTGTGGAATGACCTCTGCCTACATTTTCCTAAAAAGTCACATGATGTACTAGAAGGTAATCAAGTCTATATAGAGTACAGAGAAGATAAAACCATCACGGCAGAGCTTTATCAATTCGGCAGACTCATCGATACGATGACTTTAAAAGGCACACCCAAAGACAATTATTTTACTATAAGAAGAGGCAGTTCTTTTTTTACCATTCTATTAATTACTAATAAAGTAAGTAAGAAAACTATATTAGGAAATGATGCCAATGCAGATTTAATTCTTGCTCAAGGATATTCCAGTAACACCATGTTGCTAGAAGATCAAATAGGTGATAAAGATGGTACAGTTACCGCAACCTACATGAGGCTAGGCGACACGCGACCTGCCAAAACCTCTTTTCAATAAAACTATAAACTAAAAAAGCAGGAATCATCTACCTGAGATATTCCTGCTTTTTTAATTTCTAAGAAAGGGTTTTACTTATCTATAGAACCCATTACTTTTTGTGCAAAAGCATTTGCCGCTTCCACACCACTCATGCCTTGAGCAACATTGTTATGTACTTCAAGAGCACCACATATGTTTGTGATTAATTCTCCTACCACATCCATCTCTTCTTCAGTTACAGATCTGTGTTCAGAAAAACTTTCTAATACTTCTAGAGTAGCTTCTAGCGCCTCTGGAGTAGTATTTTTTTGCAGGTGTCTAATTACTGGTAACTTCATTTACTAAGTCTTTAAGGTTCTCAAATTTATTAGTCTGTACCTGGTTTACAAAAGTCCCATTTTTAAAAGTAGCAAACGTAGGTAAGTTATCTACCGTAGCCATTTTACGAGATTCAGGAAACTTTTCAGCATCAGCTAGAATGAAGACAGTATTCTCATTCTCACCAGCTAGTTTTTTAAACTTCGGTTTCATCACACGGCAGTTACCGCACCATGACGCCATATATTGTACTACTACAGTATCATTTCCAGCAACGATTTCCTGTAAATTATCTTGATCTAATGTTTGCATAATAATTTTTTTAAAAGAATGGAGAAAGTAGATCAAAGTCTACTTTCTCCATTAATAAGTGACTTCTAATTAGTTTTTAGAAAGGTACTCAGCAGTAGCGTTACGGTTTGCACCCATAGCATCTTTACCTTCTTCCCAGTTTGCAGGACATACCTCACCATTTTTCTGTACGTGAGTATATGCGTCTATCATTCTTAAGAATTCGTTTACATTTCTACCTACAGGCATGTGGTTAACACCTTCATGAAATACAGTACCTTCTTCATCGATAAGGTAAGTAGCTCTATAAGTAACATTATCACCTACAAGAACGCTATCATCGATCTCTTCGTTGTATTCTACCTCTACATCTAGAATATCTAGAGTACCAGAAAGATTACGGTTAGAATCTGCAAGAATGTCATAAGTAACACCTTCTATACCACCATTATCCTTAGGAGTGTTTAACCATGCAAAATGCACCTCTGGAGTATCACAAGAAGCACCTATTACGATAGTGTTTCTTTTTTCAAATTCACCTAGCGCTTCTTGAAAAGCGTGTAATTCTGTTGGACATACAAAAGTGAAATCCTTTGGGTACCAAAATAAAAGTACTTTCTTACCTTTATTTTTAGCCTCTTCAAATACATTTAATTTGAATGTATCTCCCATTTCATTCATTGCATCCACATCTAGATTTGGAAATTGTTTGCCTACTATAGCCATGATTTAATATTTAAAAATTAGTCTGTTTTTTCAAGGTGCAAATGTAGTGTCCGCTTTCGCGAAAGCGGAATAATTTCCATCTCATTAATAAATATAATAATAGATTTTGACTATTAAAATAGCAGATTTGAATAAGGTAATATGATAGCTGGTAATCCTAAGTTATTTTAACTTCTATAATTACTTAAAAATTTATTCTAATCAAGTATCTTCCCTCTTCAAGGTAAAGCGTATGATGTTTAAGTCAGTTTTATTGTTTTTTGTTGTGATGTTTTCAAGTGTTTGTTATGCACAAGAGGCTTGTGATAAATTCTCAATGGTTTCTTTTCAGGAAGGTGAAAAGATTACGGATTTTTATATTAAAATTTATGATAAGTCAAAAACCATTGTTCTTTATGATAACGACACTGGTGAAATATGTATTCCAGTAATATTATTTTCTAAAGCGGATTCAATTATTGTTCATCATAAGTTTAAAAAGCAAATTTTAAATAAGGATTTTAATTTTTCAAAACCATTGCCGTTTAAAACTGAATCAGAGTTAGATGAGATCGTTTTAAACTCTAAAAAGTATTACACAGAAATCGGACCAGCTAAGGGGAAGACTATTCCTCATACTTTAGGTAACAATCAGATTAGTGTTCTAAGTTTCCAAATTGATAGTTTGAGCTCGGGAATGAATGTCGATCAAATAAAATTTCATTTTAGAGGTGCAGGTCTTTTTATCTCCACAAAAAGTTATGAAGCCCAGTTTAAAGTGCTCATATATCATTCTTTAGATTCTAATTTTGAGAAAATGACTCAACTAGTCAATGACAATACAAGTCATGTAGTTGATTTTAGAGGTAGAGGCTGGCTAGATGTGGATTTATCAGAATTAGAAATAAAAATTCCAGAAAAAGGATATATCATGTATGGATTACAATGTGTAAATGGATCTTTGAATATTTCCCAAAATAAAGTAAATAAGAATAAAGATTTGAATTCAGCATTTCTTATGTTTTATGAATTTCGAAAACCATTTATTAGTACAAGCAAATCTGAATATATACCTAGAATAAAATTACAGCTTTTTAGTTATGAGTGATTGTGATTTATGAATTTCGTTTTTAGTTCAACCATTGTAATATTAAACTTGTTTTAACATTCATAGGATAATTTACGATCTATTATCACTTAGATAGGCTTTTTCCTATCAAAATATCAATCCTTATTCCTCAGGCTTAATCTCGTTCAACTCGACATTTTTACTCGCGGCATATTGATAACCGCTTTCCCACCATTGTTTCATTTTTTGTTTTTTAAAGATGAGTGAGTTGGTAGTCAGTACAGTAGGAGTGTAGTATAAGTTGATAATAGCATCATTCTTATTTGCTACATATTTACCTATGGTTATGTTTTGTTTTTCTATGCGGTCCATCATAAAACCGTGTAGGTTGGAAAGTAAGGAGAATACGTTTTTAGAAGGTAAGTTGTTATAATAAGCTACTTCAGTCTCTAGAATGATTACATCTACCTCTGTAGCACCACGATCTATAGCTTCTTTAATAGGCACCATACTACCAAAACCACCGTCTGCATACTCGCAGCCGTTTTTTCTAACAAGGCTCATAAAAGGGATGTAATTGCAAGAAATCCATATCCAGTCTACAAAGTCTTCGTAGTCAAAATCATTGATCGATTTATACTCGGTTTCATTTAATGAAATATTAGATACCGTAACGACTACATCTTTGGCACTTTGTTTTAATTCGTTGAACTCTTCTATAGAAAGTGTTTTCTTTATGAGTTTTCTCAGGTTTTTACTCTCACCAAATGTTTTTGAACCTCGATAGAAATTTTTTAAAACATTCCAGTGATTGATGCTTATTTGATCCTGGCCAAATTTATCTTTCTTGACTAAAAAAGGGCGTCTATTAAATATAGAAGATTGATTAACACTGGTATAAATTTCTTTGATCTTCTCTATTTTATCTAGAGCAAGATGTGAGATCAATAAACTACCAGTAGACGTACCTATGTATAAATCATACTCATAGCCTAATTCTTCTTTAAGGTATTGAGCCACGCCACCACCGAAGGCACCTTTACTACCACCACCAGATATTACTAATGCCCTCATAAATAGGTGTTATTCTTTGTTTGCTTCTAGTAATAAGCTATCGTAGATAGTAGTTCTTATCTTCTCAGAATTGATAAAACCATTTCCATAACCTGCCTTTTCATATTTCTCAGTGATGGTTGCATCTTTTTCTACTTCTTCACGAGAGATACCAGATGTTATAGCTTCGCTAATTTGTGTTCTTAAATCGTCTAGCATAGCAATAGATTTTTCTACGTCATGGTAATTACCTAGTGGTCCATGACCAGGTACCACTTTAGTATCTTCATTGATAGTAGTTAATATTTGCTTTTGTGCAGCTATATAACCGGTAATAGAACCTCCAGATTTAAGATCGATAAATGGATAACCACCGTTAAACATGACATCACCCATATGTACGACATTGCTATTTAACAAATAGACAAAGCTATCACCGTCTGTGTGTGCGTTATGTACATGGATAATCATGTTATTGTGATCATCTAGCACTAATTCAAATTTCTCTTCTATGGTTTTTTCTGGTAAAAAACCTTCGTTTTTATCACTGGCTTGTAATCTCTTCAATACATTTTCATGTGCAATAACAGTTACTTGATCTGAATTGAAATTTTCATTTCCACCGGTATGGTCTCCATGGTGGTGGGTATTGATAAGAAAAGAGATAGGTTTTTCTGTGATTTTTTTAATGGCAGTCATTAATTTGTCACTTAATGGTGCAAATTGAGAGTCTATCATGACCACTTCTTTTTCAAGAACTTGAATTAAGATGTTACCACCAGCACCTTCTAGCATATACACATTGTCAGTGACCTCATGTGTTTTAATTTCTACTTTGTCAAATCTATTCTGTGCGCTAGTACCTAATACAGTGAATAGGCTTATAGCAAAAAGTAATTTTTTCATTTTTGTTTATTTGGCAGTGAATTTATACTATAGAGATCACAAAAGAATCAACATTTAAAACTCTGATGGCTCTTCACCTATCGTACTCATGGTAGGTTTAGGTGCTGCAAGTTGTTTTATTTTAATTCTAAAAGCAGCAAAAATTAAAGTCATAAAAGGAGATAACCAGTTGAAGATCGCATAGATAAAGTAATCTTTTACATCTACACCTAGTGTAGTACTTTGATATGCACCACAAGTATTCCATGGAATTAATGCGCTGGTTACTGTACCAGAATCTTCTAGCGTTCTAGATAAATTTTCTGGAGCCAGTCCTTTTTCTTTATACGCCTTAGCATACATTTTACCAGGTACTACTAGAGCTAGGTATTGATCACTTGCCGTTACATTAATAGCAAGACAACTCACAACCGTACTTGCAAAAAGCCCAAATACAGAATCAAATAAGTTAAGTAACGCACGACTTATACGAGATAAAGCACCTATTGCATCCATAATACCACCAAAGACCATCGCACAGATTATTAACCATATAGTCCCTAGCATAGATTCCATTCCTTTTCCTTCAAAAAGTCCAGCGAGTTTTTCTGCAATCTCTGGGTTATCAGTAACTGGTACAACAACTGTTTTTACAGTGATGGCATTCATAACACCTTTGTACATAGCACTAGCATTGTATTCTTCTAGTCCAGATATAGCATGCACTAATTCTGGTTGAAATATTAAAGCAAACCCACCAGCTAATAAAGTACCTATCAATAAAGCTATTAATGGAGATACTTTTTTAACAATCATAGCAATAACTACCACTGGTACAATAAATAGAATAGGGCTGGTATTAAAAGTAGCGTCTATGGCTGTTTGATATTGAGAAACATCTGCTACACCTGTAGTGTCTATACTAAAACCTATAATTATGAAAACCAAAAGGGTAATTAGAATAGTAGGCACAGTAGTAATGGTCATGTATTTAATATGAGTAAATAAATCAGTACCAGCCATAGCAGGAGCAAGGTTAGTCGTGTCACTTAATGGGCTTAATTTATCACCAAAGTAAGCACCACTTAAAACCGCACCAGCAGTCATACCTGCGCTTATATCTAGAGCACCAGCTATACCTATTAACGCAATACCTACTGTAGCACTAGTGGTCCAGCTGCTTCCTGTAGCAACAGAGATGACGGCACATATAATTACACAAGCAGCTAAAAATATAGAAGGGTTTAAGATATCTAGACCGTAATAAATCATCGTTGGGATAATACCGCTTAATAACCAGGTACCGGCTAGAGCACCTACCATTAATAAAATCAAGATAGCACCTGTAGTAGATTTAAGGTTTTGAGCCACTTCTTCTACCATAGATTTATAAGTCACTTTATTAAAATAGCCCACTATACCAGCAACAGTAGCTCCTAATAGAAGTACAAATTGGTTAGAACCACTTAAAGAGTCATCACCAAAAATGTATACATTTATCGCTAGCATTGCAACTAGAGCAAATACAGGAATTAAGGCTTCCCAAATACTTAGTTCTCTGTTTTCAATGATTTTTTCGTCTTCTTGGTTGATATTTTGACTTTCCATAAGGGTAATTGATGAACTGTAATGTTACGATTTTGTGAAACGAGTTGCAAACTGTATTTTAAACCGTTTTATATTTTTTGAGAAGATGTTTTTCATATCCTAGCTTTCGCGAAAGCGTAACCATAACAGACAACAGTGGTTTTATCCATCTAAATAGAAAATGATCTACCTGAGTATCACCCCAGTGGAGTAATAAAATAGCGTGAAAAGGATTGTACGGCATCTGGTTCTTTCCAAAGGTTTTACCATCGCTGACTAGTCCAAAAAGAACTGCCATAAAATTTTCAAAATTGGGCTGTCCTGGTTCTAATCGAGCTCTAAACACGATAATTTCATCAGTAGGATTGTAAAATCGATGTGTATCTAATAAAGGGACTTTAAAATTTTTATTAGGTTTTAATAAAATTTCTTTTCCTAAATAATGAACGCCTAAAGTACCTATTACTGGATAAAAATCCTCCGTAAATTGCTCGTGAAAATGAATAGGATTACCGCCGCCCGGTTGTAACTCTACCTCTATAAGCGTGTAAGCGCCGTTAGTTTGTGCGCTAGTTTTGAGTATAGTAGCTTTTTCTTTGGTAACAGGATTTAAATATACTTGTGGCATAGGTCAAAGGTACTACCTAAAAATTCTATTCATTTGTGTTATCAAAAAAGTAGCAACCATGTATATCCTTAATAAATTGATAACAAATAGTGATCATTAAATCAAGGTATTGAGACGGCATCCTATTACATTTGTATTTCAAAGTTTACAATTATGTCAGAGAAGATAGAAAGAATAAAATGTTTGATCATAGGTTCAGGACCTGCAGGATATACTGCAGCTATATATGCCGCTCGTGCAGATATGAAACCTGTAGTTTATACAGGTATGGAGCCTGGTGGACAACTTACTACAACTACTGAGGTTGATAATTTCCCTGGTTATCCAGAAGGAATAGATGGACCGTCAATGATGGTAGATTTACAGAAACAAGCAGAGCGTTTCGGTACACAAGTACGTATAGGAATGATAACAGAGGTGAAATTTGCTACTGAAGAAGGTGGTATTCACACAGCTGTTGTAGATGGTAAAACTAAAATAGAAGCAAATACGGTAATTATTTCTACCGGTGCAACGGCAAAATATTTAGGCTTAGAGAGTGAGCAAAGATTACGTGGTGGTGGTGTAAGTGCATGTGCAGTATGTGATGGTTTCTTTTATAGAAATCAAGATGTTGCGATAGTAGGTGCTGGTGATACGGCTGCAGAAGAGGCTTCTTACCTTGCAAACATTTGTAAGAGTGTAACGATGCTAGTGCGTAAAGATCATATGCGCGCATCAAAAGCTATGCAACATAGAGTAAATAGTTTAGAGAATATTACGGTACTTTATAATTCTGAAGTGGATGAAGTTCTAGGTGATACGGTAGTAGAAGGTTTACGTATTGTAAATAATCAAACTCAAGAAAAGCACGAGATAGCTATCACTGGTATTTTTATCGCGATAGGGCACAAACCTAATACTGATATCTTTAAAGGGCAGCTAGACATGGGTGAAGATGGTTATTTAAAAACTATTCCAGGTTCTACAAAGACTAACATGCCTGGTGTATTTGCATCTGGAGATGTACAAGATAAAATATACAGACAGGCTATTACAGCTGCTGGTACAGGATGTATGGCTGCACTAGATGCAGAGCGTTACCTTGCTGAAGTAGGTGTAGTAGATGAGGTTAAAGCTGGTGATTACTACGTAGAGTAAATCGACTTGCAATAAAGCAAAAAAAAATCCCCATTGAAACTAAAGTTTCAATGGGGATTTTTAATTTTAATAAGAATCTTTATTCTCTACTAAGAACAGACTTACCAGCAAATTTATTTAAATCGATTTTAGGAGAGTTGTGCAACTCTACTTTAGCATCTCCACTAGACTCAAGATTCAATTGGTTTTTTACATTAATAACAGCGTCTGCGTTATCAGTGATATTTAGATCTAATTTATTAAAGATTAAATTTTCTCCTTTAAAGTTACTTTTACTCTTTAACTGTATATAACCAGTTTTAATATCACCTTCTATGGTTGCATCTGCACGATCTTTCATGTTTAACTCTAGGTCGTCATATTTAATTAGTGCTTTTACAGTCGTGTTGTTGTCTAGATTTACAACAGCTCTTTTACCAGTAAGGTTCAATTCTGCCTCTGTACTACGCTCTGCATTAAGAGTTAATCTTTCTACAGTTGCGGTTAAATAAACTTCGGCATCTTTTTCTATGTTCAATTCTAGATCTTCAAAAAGAAGACTAGTTACAGACGATAGTTGTGCGTCATCAGTTACAGTGATTTTATTTAATTCTGGACCGTAAATAATTCTGAATTTCATCTCTTTCTTAGAGCGTATTTTAGCCGTAGTAGTAACCACAAGTTTACCATCTATAACTCTTGCAGCAAGATACTGGTGTAGATTAGAATCTGTCGTGATCTCTACTTGAGGAGAAGCTCCAGGAATAATTTCTATTTCATAATCACCATTAATCTCTAAGGCCTCAAAGGGATCGATAGGGCTTATCTCGGTAGTAACCTCACGGTTTCCTTTTACCTTAATAAGATCTTGAGCACTCATTATAGTAGTGCTTAATGCAAACACAAATAGTAGTAATTTTTTCATTGTATTAATTTATTTGGTAAAGGTAAAACAAAAACCGCTCCAACATGAATTGGAGCGGCTAAGAGTTCTACATCTCAATCACAAGGGTAGAACGTCAACTGAAAATTATAATCTAATAAGTATCTGTGGTCTCCATAGTTATACCGCCTAGATCTAGTTTGGTTGTCACTGTAATTTTGTCATCGTTTTCTACATCGTCATCTTCATATTTCCATTTTCCATCTGTTGTAGTTGTAGAATCGATAATTCTATTAGTATCTAGAGCGTCGTTTTCATTTGAATTATTGTGTCTAGATCTAAAACTACCATCTTTAGGACATTCTAGACATATTGTTTTTCCATCACTTATCTCATACTCATAAGAACCGTCATAGCGTTTTTCTATTCTTAAAGCTTCGTCAGTCATCCAGGAATCATAACGGTCTTTAAAGCTATTGTTAAACTTAACTTTAGTTCCTTTAGGTAAATAGATGGTTACATTCACTCGTTGACCGAACACGCCCGAACCTTTAGGAACAATCAAGTAACTAGGAGCAGTAAAGGAAGAATCTGTAATCTCATAATCATAGACCAGTGATTCTGCATTTAATTTTGCGGTGTCAAAAGAGTCTCCTTTGGCCTTAAAATTAACACTCACTCGTGCTAGACTATCTCTACTCGTAGCAAATGCTATATAAACGTTATTTTTTCGAACGGCTTTTTCTCCATTATAATCAACAACTTTTAAACCATTGCTAGTTACATAAGTCTGGTCTCCTAGATTACCGTCTTTCAATAACTGCAATTCAAACACCTTTTCTTTATCGATAGAAAATTCTTGAACCTCTATAACATTACCGTCATAAGCTTGTGTCGCAGCTATTCTTGCAACAGAAACACTAAGTACAATTACAGAAATGATCCACAGCACCACAAGAATGATTTTTGCTGGCATACCGATAGATTTCAAATTATTTACTAATAATTTAAGACCTAAAATAGCGAGTACTAGTAAAGGAATACCGACAGCAAAAATAATAGCCGTTAATAAAATCCATGAAGCCTGATGGTTGGGTATCACGACATCAAAGAAGTGAATTAAATTCTGTCCATCTACATCAATAAAGCTAGCCGTAATTAAAGAAACAACAAGACCTATAAGAGCAGTAGTAGCACTTAAGAAAACTATAAGCCCTATAATTTTAACTAGAGCTTTAAAAAAGCCTTTGATTAATTTCCCCAAAAAACCGAAGAATTTAATAGAACCACGTTTACCTTTTTGACCTACAATATGGTGGTCGGCGTCAGTCTGCCCATCGACCACGGGCTCAAAACCCTGCTTAAAATTCTCTTCTATATTAGAGATGTTTACTTCCTTTCCCATCATGGTTAGACGCTGGTTAGTAGTTACCGCATCAGGTACAAGAATCCATAGCAATATATATATAGGTATCGCCCATCCTACACTAAAGAATACAAGTAAAACCCAAGCAACTCTTATCCATACAGCATCTATACCGAGATAATATCCCATACCTCCAGAAACACCACCTACATAACCGTTTTGTGTATCTCTAAAAAGTTGTTTGTTTCTACCAGGAGTTCTGAATTTACTTCTGGAAGTTTGCTCTTCAAATATTTCTTCATCAACCTCATAATCTTCAGGTTGTCCCATGATGTTAATCACTTCTTCGACGTGTTGAATAGAGATTACTTGTTGTTCATTAGCCCTTTTTTCTAGAAAAAGCTCGGCAATGCGCGATTCTATATCGCTCATTATCTCGTCTGCGCCGCTAGTACCGGCAAATGATTTACGTACCGCTGCCACATAACGTTGCAGTCTTTGATAGGCATCTTCGTCTATATGGAAGAACAGCCCAGCTAGGTTTATATTGATGGTCTTGTTCATGATTTTTTAGTTTTAGGTATGGTCACTAGGTTAACTGCATTTTTAAGATCGTCCCAGGTTGTGGTCAGTTCTGTAAGGAAAATTTTACCAGTTTCAGTAAGTCCGTAATACTTACGTGGTGGTCCACTGGTGCTTTCTTCCCAGCGATAATTAAGCAATCCAGCATTTTTAAGTCTCGTGAGTAATGGATAAATAGTTCCTTCTACCACCAGCATTTTAGCATCTTTTAAAGTTCCTAGAATCTCAGCCACGTAGGCGTCATCTTCTTTTAAGATGGATAGAATGCAGTACTCCAGTACGCCTTTACGCATTTGCGCTTTTGTGTTTTCTATCTTCATATTAGTTATTATTAGGTACTTCTACCTCAGTATGATGAGGTATGAAGTTAATCGTTAAAGGATAATTGTAATCATGACCATCATGCGCTTTTATAGCAGCTTTGATCGTACATACTAGATCTATTACTGCCAGTATTAATATTAAAGTACCGCATATAAATCCACTAGCTATTACGGTGCTAAAAATTCCCATATCATCCCAAAATGGAAAATCATGACCATGATTCATTGCTTCCCATAAACTAGGGCCGCCAGAAATCATAGATCCTATTATAATACCGCCACCTATAAAAGCCAGTACGATAGTATAAAGTGTGATACTTATTTGAAAGTTGATGGCCTGTTTACCATGTCTATCGATAAAATCAGATTTCTTAGAATTTATCATCCATAAAAGAATGGGTAGAATAAAATTACCTAAGGGGAAAAGCCATTTACCGAATGTCAATAAATGAATTCCGGTAGCAATATTATTGTGGTTGTTTTGGTTCGTTGATTCCATAGCCTATTATTTTCTTATGCAAATATATGGTTAAAAGATAGTATTATGCAATACAAAGTACCATATATTTTTTTGTAACCTATTGATTTTTAAAGTTCCGCTTTCGCGAAAGCGTAATGATTACAAGGCTTTTCAGAGTTTTTGTAATCTTAATTTATTTTTTAAAATTCGTTTTTGTTTTTTAAATATTTAGTTTGTTTGAAGTGATTTCTTATTCATTGCATACAAAAAAATGTAAATAGAATTCGGTTTTTAACTTGAAAAAGCGATTTAATTATTAAATTCCCGAACACGATTTAAACACCATCTTATGATCACGCCCAAGAAAATTAATGCCTTTACATTTTTAAAATTACCTAGTTGCTGGTGGAGTGGTGTGAGGTGTAAAGAAATAGATGCAGAGAACTGTACGGTAACCGTAAAGCATAAATGGTTCAATCAGAATCCATTTAAAAGTATGTATTTTGCTGTACAAGCCATGGCTGCCGAACTTTCCACAGGTGCGCTGGTTATGTCTTATATTCAAAAAAGCGATGCTCGCGTCTCTATGCTAGTAGCTAATAATAAAGCAACTTTTACTAAAAAAGCTACCGGCCGCATTACCTTTAAATGTCACGATGGACTTGCTATTAAAGAGGCGATAGAAAAAACTGTCGCAACTGGCGAGGGACAGACGGTATGGATGACGTCTCAAGGTGTAAATGAAGACGGTGTACAAGTGAGTGAATTTCAATTTGAGTGGACTGTGAAGAGAAAGTAGTTTATAGTCTCAGTGAGCAGTAGACAGGTTGATTTGTGCGCTGTCTCATGTAGTTTATTCACTCTGACCATCCCAGAAAATTTGGCTTGAGTCTAGTTGATTTAAAGAAATAGTCAGTTCCAAATTTATCTGGGATCTGCTGGAAATTTCTCGGAGTTAGTAAAGTTTTCATACTTATACCTACCTTAATGGTTCTATTCTCTATTTTTACTTCATGAAAGCACATTTCCAGAAATACGTTTTAGAATTTAAACAACCGGCAGGAACTTCTCGTGGTATTTTAAAAACCAAAAACACTTGGTTTCTTATTATCGATAATGGTGATAAACAAGGTGTAGGAGAGGTGAATATGTTTTCTGGTCTTTCTATAGATGACAGACCAGAATTTGAAAAACAACTGCAATGGACTTGTGATCATATTAATTTATCACCGGTAGAGATGATGGAGGCTTTAAAAAAATGGCCTTCTATTTTATTCGGTTATGAAATGGCGATGAGGTCCTTGCAATCCAGCGATCCCTTTACATTGTTTCCGTCTATGTTTACAGAAGGACAAGATGCTATTTCTATCAACGGGCTCGTGTGGATGGGAAACCAAGATTTTATGATGCAACAGCTAGAAGAAAAACTAACAGCTGGATTTGATTGCATTAAAATGAAGATAGGTGCTATCGATTTTGAAGCAGAAATGAGTCTATTAAAATTGATACGTTCTCGCTTTCGCGAAAGCGAGATTACTATAAGAGTTGATGCAAATGGAGCTTTTACACCTCAAAATGCATTGGGTAAACTAGAAGAAATTGCAAAGTACGATGTACACAGCATCGAGCAGCCTATTAAACAAGGCCAATGGGGTGATATGGCAAGACTGTGTGAGCAAACACCGCTAGATATTGCGCTAGATGAAGAATTAATAGGTCTTTATAATATAGAAGAAAAGATAGCCTGTCTAGATGTTATTAAACCGCAATACATTATCTTAAAACCTGCTCTAGTAGGTGGTTTTCAAAGTAGTAGAGAATGGATAAATCTCGCTACAGAAAGAAATATAGACTGGTGGATTACTAGTGCACTAGAATCTAACATAGGCCTTAATGCTATAGCACAATTTACGTATACGCTAGGTAATAAAATGCCACAAGGTCTAGGTACAGGTTCTCTATATACTAATAATATCGAGGCGCCACTAGAGATTAAAAATGGACAGTTGTGGTGTAACACATCGGGCAATTGGGATACTAATAAATTAAAATTTTAAATATGTATATCGAACAGGGTTATAAAGGTAAATTGGGTGCTTGGAATTATTTTGTAATTCCAGGATTGTTTATTTTACTTATGATTTTTAATTACATCTCAACAAAAATAATGGTAGAAGAAAGTGGAGAGTCTGTTGAGTTGATGATGAGTCGTTTTATAGATATGATGGGGAAAAATATTTTTCTAGTTATAAACTTATTAGTTTTTGTAGTAGGTTTATTAGTAATATTTTTTTGGGTGAAATTTGTTCACCAACAGTCACTTACTAATTTTACCACTTCTCGTAAAAAAATAGACTGGAAAAGGATTTTTACTATGTTTTTTCTTTGGGGAACTTACTCTACTATAACAATTCTATTGGCTGTATATGTTGCACCAGATAATTTTGAATTACAATTTAACTGGACTAAGTTTTTACCATTATTAATAATTTCTCTATTGATGTTTCCTTTTCAAACCAGTTTTGAAGAATATCTTTTTAGAGGGCAATTATTACAAGGTCTTGGTATAGTTACTAAAAGTAGAGCTGTTTCATGGATTGTTACTTCAATATTATTTGGTGTAATGCATGCTGCAAATCCAGAGGTTGAAAAGTTAGGTCCGATTATTATGATTTTTTACATAGGTACAGGACTTGTTCTAGGTGCTATGACATTACTTGATGAAGGATTAGAATTAGCATTAGGTTTTCATGCTGCAAATAATATTTTAGCAGCTCTACTAATGACTTCAACATGGACAGCAATACAGACAGACTCTGTTTATTTAGACACATCTGTAGTTCCTGAATTTGGAATTATGGATACATTACCCATTTTTATAGGATATCCTATCCTTTTAATAATTTTAGGTAAAATCTATAAATGGAAAGATTGGAAAGAAAAATTATTTGGCAGAGTAATGAGTAAAGAAGAATTTTTTGCTTTAGAAGAAAATAGGATTGAAGTAGATCAATTTCAGAACTATTAATCTATGATACCCAAGATACATCCCAGTTTTAAATTAAATGGGCATTCTTTAAATTATGAAGGAATCATGACTGTAGCTTACAGTTATGTTAAAGAAGGAGAAGAATGGGAAAAGCAAGTAGGTGATTTTTTACTGAGCTGGTTAGATGACTTTGATGTAGTTACGGTTAAAACTAGTGGTTCTACTGGTATTCCCAAAGAGTATAAACTAAAAAAACAGCATATGATTAACAGTGCTGTTATGACAGGTAAACGCTTTGATATAGGAATAGAAAAAGATGTGCTATGTTGTTTGCCTTTAAGTTATATAGCTGGTAAAATGATGCTTGTGCGTGCCATGACTTTAGGCTGGCACATAGATCTAGTACAACCTAGTACTACGCCTTTAAAGAAAGTAGAAAAGCGATATGATTTTACGGCCATGTCACCGTTGCAAGTTTCTAAATCTCTCGACGATATTCATAAAGTGCGTAAAGTAATTATAGGTGGTGGTGCTGTCTCTCAAGGTTTAATACAGAGATTAAATGGAAAGCACACGCAAGCATTTCATACCTATGGAATGACAGAAACAGCTTCTCATATAGCAGTTAGACAATTGTATCCTATTTATGAAGAGAATTACTCTGTTGTAGAAAATGTAACTATTGAGAAAGATCATGAAGGTAAGCTAGTTATTCATGCTCCAGAACTGGCGAGAACATCTTTAGTTACAAACGATCTAGTAGATTTAATAAACGAAAAGGAATTTAAAATACTGGGTAGGGTAGATGATGTTATTAATACAGGATCTGTAAAAGTACATCCAGTACAAGTAGAACAGAAGTTGTCAATACATATTCTAGAACCTTTCTTTTTATCTGCTAGGGAAGATGAAGAATTAGGTCAAAAAGTTATTCTTGTAATTCAAGGCGAAAAAAGAGATCTAAAACCAGCTTTTAAAAAGCTAGATAAATTTGAAGTGCCTAAGGAAATTTACTTTCTAAAAGAGTTTGCTTTAACACACACTGGTAAAATAGATAAGAGAGTAGTTTTAGAAAAACTATTTTCAGATAATAGATAAAGACTCATAGGAGCCTTAAAAGTAAAAAGCCTTTAATACTGGTTGTATTAAAGGCTTTTTTTTATTCTCTTGTATTGTCTATTCTTTTAGCAATAACATCTGTAGCTCTATCGAGCATACGATATACGCTTTCAAAACCTTGTGTGCCGCCATAATAAGGGTCTGGTACATCTAGATTTTCATCTGGAAAAGCTTCGTCTAATATTTTGATAACCTTTTTCTTTTCTTCTTCTGTAGAAGCAAGTGAGGTTACATCATCATAATTAGACTGATCCATTACATAGATATAATCAAATTTCTGAAAGTCCTCTTTTAAGAGTTTGCGACTTTTTTGATTTGTTATATCCAGTCCGTTTTTCTTTGCTATAGCAATGGATCTTTTATCAGGCGCTTGCCCTTTATGACCACCGCTAGTACCAGCGCTATCTACCTTAAATTTTGTAAAATTTAATTTAGATCTCATCAAGCCTTCAGCAAGAGGAGATCTACAAATATTACCTAAACATATCATTAATATGTTAGTCATAATAGCTTCTAGTTAGAAAGTTTTTTATGTAAATCTTCAACATATTTACTGAATTGCTTATCGGTAGAAGCAAGATTATCAACAGTCTTACAAGCATGTAAAACAGTAGCATGATCACGCTTACCTATTTGAGTACCTATACTTGCTAGAGATGCCTTAGTAAGTTTCTTAGAAAAATACATAGCTAGTTGTCTCGCTTGTACGATATGACGTTTACGTGTCTTTGACTGTAGTGTTTCTACATCCATTGAGAAATAGTCACTTACTACTTGTTGTATTTGATCTATAGAAATCTCACGTTTTGTGTTCTTTACATAGTTCTCTACAATCTTGCGAGCAAGATCTATAGTAATGTCTTTGCGGTTAAAAGAAGAGTGTGCGATTAACGAAATAATAGCTCCTTCTAATTCTCTAATGTTGGTCTTAATGTTGTCTGCTAGATAATGAATTACATCATCATCCATTTCTACACCATCACGATATAGTTTGTTCTTGATTATAGAAACACGAGTTTCATAGTCAGGATGATTCAACTCTGCACTAAGTCCCCATTTAAAACGAGAAAGTAAGCGTTGTTCAATATCCTGCATGTCTACAGGTTTCTTATCACTTGTAAGAATCACTTGTTTACCATTTTGGTGCAAGTGATTAAATATGTGGAAGAATACATCTTGTGTACTCGCTTTACCTGCAAAGAACTGAATGTCATCAACAATAAGAACGTCTACAATTTGATAGAAGTGAATAAAATCATTTCTATTATTCTTACGTACAGATTCAATATATTGTTGTGTGAATTTTTCAGCACTTATATAGAGAACTGTTTTGTCAGGGTAGTTTTCTTTGATACCTACACCTATCGCATGTGCAAGATGTGTTTTTCCTAAACCTACACCACCGAATATTAATAGAGGATTAAAACTAGTTCCACCAGGTTTGTTAGAAACAGCCATACCAGCACTACGTGCTAGTCTGTTAGAATCACCTTCTAAGAAAGTTTCAAAGTTATAAGAAGGATTAAGTTGAGACTCGATCTTTACATTTCTTATTCCAGGAATAATAAATGGATTCTTAAGCTCTGGACTTTTACTTCTAACTGGCGCATCTACAGACTGCGAGTTATTAATAGAGCGGTTACTACTAGGTATTTTTTCAGTAAAGGCTTCCATACCTTTTGTAGGGTTCTCCATCTTGATCGCATAGATCAATTTTGCTCCCTCGCCTAGTTCACGTGTTAAGGCAGTTTTTAATAATTTTATATAATGTTCTTCTAGCCATTCATAAAAAAAACGACTAGGTACTTGAATACTTAAGGCAGTATCTGTTAGCTTTACCGGCTTAATAGGTGCAAACCAAGTTTTGTAAGCTTGGGGTGCAATATTATCCTTTATAAAAGCTAGACAATTGTCCCATACCGATTCTGCAGTCAGTGTCATATATATTACTTTTTTCAAGTTAGAGTTGGGTCGATTAAGAACTAAAAATCACAAAGAAATCCGGTTGTTAAAATCGATGACAAATATGTGTATAAAAAACCTTAAAAAAAATTTATTTCAGGTTTGATTTCTGAAAAAAAAGTCGCAAGGATATTTCTTTTTTTAAAACCTAATTAATAACTATAAATTATTATGGATACTATCACAATTAACATAAAGCCTAGATATTCAGAAACTGATCAAATGGGAATTATTCATCATGCTAACTATTTGATTTACTTAGAACAAGCAAGGTTAGAGTGGTTGAATCAATTAGGTTTTTCCTATGTTAAAATGGAAAAAAATGGTGTGTTGTTACCTGTATATAATATCGATATTAAGTACAAAAATCCGATCAAATTTGGGGAGGAAATTTCTGTCAAAATCAGACTGAAATCACTGCCTACCACAAGGGTTGTTTTTGAGTATGAAATAGTTAACAACAGTGGTGTTCTCTGTGCAATATGTGATCTAACATTAGTATTTACCGATGCAAAAACCTTTAGGCCTAGAAAACCTATTCCAGAATTCCTTAAAGCTTGTGAGCAATTATTCTAATTATGTAGGTTCTTAACAATTTCTGTTAGTTAATAACGCTGTATTTTCCTTTTTGTTTTATAAAATCAATGATGATAATCATACAATCATTTATTCTATGGTTTTTGCTTTTATAGGGTACATTTTATTGATTTGAGCGGTGACGGCTTCTTGTCGTGATGCTGGAACATCAATGTTGATAACACAGCTAGCAGTTAATTCTTGTTTTCCTATTTTAAAATTATTTTCATCTATAAATCTCATTACCTGACTCATTTGTGGGTATTCAAATTTTATCTCAATAGATGCGGTGATGGTGCGTACTTTTATTTGAGCGGTTTCTAAACTTATTTTTGCAGCCTCACGATAAGCGCTTATTAAGCCACCTACACCTAGTTTAGTACCTCCAAATATTCTAGAAACTACAACTAGAACATCACTCAATTCATAAGAATTAATTTGCCCTAATATTGGGTCACCTGCACTGTGGCTGGGTTCTCCATCATCATTTGCTCTATAGTTATTATCGTCTGCGCCCAGTTTCCATGCATAGCAATGGTGTCCAGCTTTAGGATGTCTATTACGCAATGGAGCTATTAAATCATTCACCTCTTCATCACTAGTAATAGGAAAAGCATAGCCGTAAAATTTACTACCTCTGTCCTTATATAAGATCTCTGTGGTAGGTTTTGTTATTGTTTTGTAGGAATCTGCCAATTATAAAATTATGTTAAAGCAATCTTAAGAACTTGTGAAAGCGATTAGTTAGAATATTTTAGCAAAATAACTATTAAACTTAACCAATGAAAAAGATCTTAGCCTTATTATTTTTATCAGCCGCAATAATTAGTTGTGAGACCGAACCTTTAGACCCTAGTTTAAATTCTGGTGCTACAGGAGGTAGCGGTAGTGGCTCTGGTAGTGTAGATACTACTTTGATAGTAGGCTCTTGGGATTATGCAGACACAGAAACAGAATCGACAACGACATCTGTTGTGATGGGTAATACGATATCGCTTACTGTAGATATTGAGTTCGTGAGTTCTGATGCAGTTTTAGTTTTTAATACAGATGGAACTTATACGGTTGATGGTGATTTAACTATAGAGACTTTTCTTGCAGGAGCTTCTCAGGGACAAAGCACTAGTACTCTAGCTGAGTCTGGTACCTATACCATTAATGGTTCAAATATCACCTTTGCAGCTAATGGAGCTGGAACCGTTTTTGATGCAAATGCGGTTTATACCATCGTAGAATTAACTGCTACAGATTTAGAAATTACTTTGGCTTCAGATGTGACACAGGTAATAAGTGGTGTTAGCCAGCGCACAGAAATAGAAGGTTTTGCTTCTTTTACTAGATAAAACGCATTCCTATAAATTAATCAAAGCCTTTCTTAATAGAGAGGCTTTTTTTTTGTGTTACGCTTTCGCGAAAGCGATCATAAGAATAGCAACTATAGCCACTATAATACCTATGTAATTCTTAGGGATAAGTTTTTCTTTAAATATAAGAATGCCTAGAATAGAAGCGAAAAGAACGGTAGCCACATTATTAATAGGGTAAACCACACTGCTTTCCATGCCGTTTTTTAAAGATTTGATTATAAAGTAAATTGAAAAATAATTAGGAATACCTAGCGCGATACCAGCAATTATAGACCTTAAATTGATAAAACGCTTTTGTGTCGCCTCGTACAAAAGAATGATGATACCTATTATAAAAGCGGTAGCAAAACACATGGCGCTGAATAGGGATTCTTCTCCTATAGGGACATAGTTTATTTCGGCATATTTAAGAGTGGTGTCTATGATACCGCTTCCTAAAAATAAAATAACAGGAAGAATAAGCGTTCTTTTATCCAGTTGAAGTCCATCCTTACTTTTAACCGAAGTAAGGTATACAGAAACAAGAGCGAGTAATATGCCTGCTATTTTCATCCATCCTATAGATTCTTGATATAACCATATTCCTGCGACAACAGGAATAACAAGTGACATTTTCCCAGATACAGCGGCTACCGTTAGACCGTTTTTCTGGCTGGTAAGTGCCATGATATTAAAGATAAAGATAAAAAGTGCGCCTATAAAAAACGAATAATACAGCCAGTTTGCCTGTAAGATGTTTTCCATATTAGGTACTTGTCCATAGGATATTAAACCTGTGATGCACGCGATAATGTAATTAATGATGATAGCGTGTAAGGTGTTTACTTTAAAAATTTCAAAATATTTGAAAATTACATAAAGTAAACTAGATGTGATAACACTCAGGAATAACCAGATCATGCGTTAAGATATGTTTTTAAAACATCTTGCTTTATAGTTACTCTATCTAGAATTGTGTGGTAGCCATTTATTTTTGGCGCTGGCAGTCCGTTATAAAATAAAATTTCGGTTCCCATAAATTGCATCGCTTCATCCCATAAATTAGCATCGATAAATTGTTGAATAGTACGGGAGCCACCTTCTATAATAACCGATTGTATCTGGTTGTTATAGAGTTCTTTAATTATGTTTTCAGGATTGTTAGAGTCTATAGTAATAGTAGGTGCTTGATTATCGAACACAACGTAGTTTTTATTTAGAGTATTTCTAGAATCTAAAACGATGCGTGTAGGGTTTATTCCATGCCAGTCCCTGCAAGTTAATGATGGATTATCATCTATCACGGTTTGTGCTCCTATAAGGATTGCATTTTCTTCAGCTCTTAATCGGTGAGATAATTGTCTAGAATAGGAGTTAGTAATCCATACTGGTTTTTGTTCGTCTTTTTCTGCGGGCGCTATAAAACCATCGGCAGTTTCGGCCCATTTTAAAATAATATAAGGGCGTTTTTTTCTATGAAAAGTAAAAAAGCGTTTGTTAAGAAAATTGCATTCTTTTTCTAGGACGCCCACTGTGACGTCTATGCCTACTTCTTTTAATATAGCAACACCTTTGCCGGCTACTTTTTCATGTGGGTCTAGAGAGCCTATGACTACTTTTTTAAAGCCTTTTTTTACGATCATAGATGCGCAAGGTGGAGTTTTTCCGGTGTGAGAACAAGGCTCTAGGTTTACGTATAATACCGCTTTCACGAAAGCGTCTTTACCATAACCATTTTTCTCAGCATCTAGCACTGCGTTAACTTCAGCGTGTGGTTCACCAGATTTTTTATGCCATCCTTCTCCAAGAATCTCGTCGTTTTCAGAAACGATTACACTTCCCACTAGCGGATTAGGATATGTGGTACCTAATCCATTTTGTGCTAGTTGTATGCAGCGTTGCATGTATTTCTCATCTACAGTCATTGATACAAAAGTAAGGCTGAATTAAAATCAAAAAGAGAAATCCTTTTAAAATTAGAAAATAATTTAACGAGCGGTGGGATGAAGAGTGAATGAAGAGAATCTAATATATTGCTAACTCTAGATATTATTTGGAAAGGGAACTTTAAATTCGCATTATGAAAATTCGCAAAATTTTACCTGAAGATAATCAGGCTATAAAAGATATAATTCAAGAATCCATCCTTGAACATGGGGCGCCTAAAGTAGGGACTGCCTACAGTGATGCCGCTACACAAGCTATGTATAAGCAGTACCAACAACCGCGTAGTGCATATTATGTGTTAGAGGTAGCTGGTGTTGTGTTGGGTGGCGCTGGTGTTGCTCCTTTAGATAACTACAAAGGGAATGTGTGTGAGTTGCAAAAAATGTATTTTAAATCAGAAGCTCGTGGAAAAGGCTATGGTAAAAAAATGATGATGACCTGTCTAGAGTATGCAGCTAGCTTGAAATTTGAAAGTATTTATCTAGAGACTATGGATAATATGTATAAGGCACAAGGTTTATATAAGCATGTAGGTTTTGAGTTATTAAAAGCGCCACTAGGTGATACAGGGCATTTTTCATGTCCAGTGCAAATGTTGAAGAGGTTTTAGTTGATTTAAATTATTTACAGTTAATCCTTATAAATTTACATTTTGAGTTCAGTTTTTGAATTCAATTTCAATTGAAAAAAAATGACTTTAAATCAATTCAAGCTTCTTTATCAAGAGCAGCTCGCTCCATTATATCCAGAAAATGAAATTCACAGTATTTTACAGATAGTCTGTGAAGATTTATTGAATTGGTCTCGATCGGACTTTTTAATTAATGATAGAGAAGAGGTGAGTCACATTCAAAAAGAGGTGCTTCAAAATGCTTTGAAAGAATTGAATACGTCAAAGCCGGTACAGTACATAACTGGTAAAGCTCATTTTTACGGGCATGAGTTTATGGTGAATTCGGCTACTTTAATACCGCGTCAGGAAACGGAAGAGCTGGTACATATGATTATCGAGAATCATAAAAAAGATACCTATCTCAACATGATTGATATAGGTACAGGAACCGGTTGTGTAGGTTTGTCTCTTAAGGCTGCTATGTCTAGTTGTAGTGTGACGTTGATGGATGTTTCTAGTGAGGCACTAGAAACAGCACAAGCAAATGCTGCTCGACTTAAGACACCTGTAAAAACTATTCTAGAAGATGTACTAACTTTAGAAGAATTACCAGAACAGTATGATGTTATAGTTAGTAATCCACCGTATGTTAGGAATTTAGAAAAGCAAGAAATTCATGATAATGTCCTAGAAAACGAGCCGCATCTGGCTTTGTTTGTAGAAGATCATGATGCTTTGATCTTTTACCGTAAAATATTGGAATTGGCTCAAAAAGCCTTGAAAAAAGATGGTGTCCTTTATTTTGAAATTAATCAATACCTACCAGAAGAGATGAAAAATCTAGCAACAGAATTAGGTTTTGAATCTCAAATTTATAAAGATTTAAACGGTAATTATAGAATGATGAAGGCTCATAAAAATGAGCTTTAAGAATTAAATAAATTGTTGATATCAAACCGTAAAGAATTAATAAATAAGCAGCCCTTTTTGTATTTTACAATCTTATAATTAGAGCAATAGATAGCACGTTTTCTATGAGTCCAAAAGAACAAATACAATCCTTGCGCGATGAATTGCGTGAACATAATTTTAATTACTACGTAAACGATAATCCTACGATATCAGATTTTGAATTTGATAAAAAATTGGAGCAATTAAAAACGCTAGAAGCTGCACATCCTGAGTTTTATGATGCAACGAGTCCATCAGTACGTGTAGGTGGAGAGGTAACAAAAAACTTTCATACCGTAAAGCATATCAACCGTATGTACTCGCTGGATAATTCATATTCCATTGATGATTTGCGTGATTGGGAAACGCGTATTAAGAAGATTGTTGATGGTGATATTCAATATACTTGTGAGCTAAAGTATGATGGCGCGAGCATTAGTTTGCATTATGAAAATGGCAAATTTATACAAGCGGTAACTCGTGGTGATGGAAATCAAGGTGATGAAGTAACGGCAAACGTGCGTACTATTAAATCTGTGCCATTACAATTAAAGGGAGATGATATTCCTAAGAAATTTGAAATACGAGGAGAGATTGTATTGCCATGGGAAGGATTTCATAAGATGAATGAAGAACGTGAAGCACAAGGTTTAGATTTATATCGCAATCCTCGCAACACGGCGAGTGGTAGTTTAAAATTACAGGATAGTGCAGAGGTTGCAAAAAGACCGCTCGACTGTTTATTATACTCACTTGCAGGAAGTAATTTACCAGTAAAGACACAATTCGACTCTTTAGAATATGCTAGAAAATGGGGTTTTAAGGCTCCTAAAGAAAGTAAATTAGTTGATTCTATAGAAGAGGTTTTTGAATTTATCAATCATTGGGATGTGGCAAGAAAAGAATTGCCTTATGAAACAGATGGTGTGGTGATTAAAGTCAATTCATTAGACCAACAAGATGAATTAGGTTTTACCGCCAAAGCACCTAAATGGGCCATGGCATATAAATTTGCTGCAGAGCAAGTTTCTACGAAGTTAGAAGAGATTACTTATCAGGTAGGTCGTACAGGTTCAATAACACCTGTCGCAAATCTAGAAGCTGTTGAGATTTCTGGAACTACAGTACGTCGTGCTAGTTTACACAATGCAGACCAGATTGAAAAACTGGATATAAGAGTAGGTGACGAGGTGTATGTAGAAAAAGGTGGTGAGATCATACCTAAAATAGTCGCTGTAGATTTATCAAAACGACCAGAGAATTCTGTTCCTACAGTTTATGCGACACACTGCCCAGAATGCCATACAGAGTTAGTGCGCAGTGAAGGAGATGCAAAGCATTACTGCCCTAATGAGATGGCGTGCCCACCGCAGGTAAAAGGACGTATACAGCATTTTATATCTCGTAAAGCGATGGATATAGATGGGATAGGTTCTGAAACGGTAGATCAATTAGTAGAGGCTGGAATGATCCATAACTATGCAGATTTGTACGATCTAACTGTAGAGCAGGTTTTGCCATTAGATCGTATGGCTCAAAAAAGTGCCGAGAATATGATTAATGGGATAGCTGCAAGTAAACAGGTTCCGTTTGAGAGATTGTTATTCGGTTTGGGAATAAGGTATGTTGGGGAAACGGTTGCTAAAAAACTAGCTAAACAGTATAAAAATATAGACGCACTTTTAAAAATGCCTGCAGAGCCAGAAAAGAATGGTTTAGACCTTTTTGCAGATGTTACTAGTGCGGCAGATAAGAAAATAGAAGAACTGACTGCAGTACCAGAAATAGGAGAGAGCATAGCTAGATCTCTCGTAGAGTTTATACAGGACGATTATCATATTGCACTTATTGATCGATTAAAGACAGCTGGATTACAGCTAGCATTAAGTGAAGAGCAGCTAGAAGGGCAAACAGAGAAATTAACTGGTAAAAGCTTTGTTATTTCTGGAGTATTTGAAATGTCTAGAAATGATCTTAAAAAGTTGGTAGAAGATAATGGAGGTAAAAACTCTAGTTCTATATCTAGTAAAACAGATTATCTTATACGTGGTGATAAAATGGGACCTTCTAAGCTCGAGAAAGCAGAGAAATTAGAGATCACTATGATAAGTGAACAAGAATTTCTTGATATGGTGAAATAGTCTCTATTTAATGATTTAAAGAAATCTTTTTGTTTTAATTCCGCTTTCGCGAAAGCGGAATTAAAATATTTTTATAATCAATTAACTTACTTCTTCTCCATGCTGACTTGCGTCCAGACCACGCTCTTCTTGATCGTCTCTTACTCTTATAGGAATTAATAGATCCACAATTTTATAAAGTGCAAGGCTGCCGAAAAAGGTAAATATAGAAACTCCTATTAAAGCAATGATGTGCCACATAAAAGTGTCTGTTTCGCCGCTTGTAAGTCCTACTTCTTTTGCAAATACTGCGGTAAGAATCATCCCTACTATTCCTCCAACACCGTGACTAGGAAAAACATCTAGTGTGTCATCTATTCCTGTTTTTGAAAACCATGAAATAGCTAGATTACTAGTTATAGCTGCAAAGAAACCTATGAAAATACTTTGGGATATAGTTACAAATCCTGCAGCAGGAGTGATAGCGACTAGTCCAACTATGGCACCAATACAGGCTCCTAAGGCGCTCATCTTACGGTTACTGAATCTCTCGTAAAACATCCATGTAATCATGGCTGTTGCGCTGGCGATATTAGTGTTTGCAAACGCGATAACGGCATCTGCATTTGCAGCTAGCGCACTACCTGCATTAAAGCCAAACCAACCAAACCATAGCAAGCCAGTTCCTAAAATAATATAAGGAACGTTTGCAGGGTCATGTGTTATTTTTTTACGTTTACCTAAATAAACAGCACCTGCTAGGGCAGCAAATCCTGCGCTCATGTGAACAACAGTACCACCTGCAAAATCTAAAACGCCTAAGTTGCGTAGTAAACCGTCTGGATGCCATGTCATATGAGCTAGTGGTGTGTATATGAAAAGGGTGAATAGAACCATGAATAATATGTAGCTTCTAAAACGCACACGCTCTGCAAAGCTACCAGTAATAAGTGCTGGTGTTATGATAGCAAATTTGAGTTGGAACAAAGCAAATACTAAAAACGGAACCGTGCCCGCAAAGTCTGGGTTAGGCGCAAGCCCTACGTTTCTGAAGTTGAAAAAAGTCATAGGGTTTCCTATGATTCCGTGCCAGCTTTCTCCAAAAGCAAGTGAGAAACCTACAAGTACCCATAGAATACTCACTACACCTAATGCTACAAAACTTTGCAACATTGTTGAGATCATCGATTTTTTATTCACCATACCACCGTAGAAAAAGGCTAGACCTGGTGTCATTAATAGGACAAATGCAGATGCGATTAACATCCACGCAGTATCACCGCTATCTATAGCGCTCATGTCTCCGTTTTCAGTATAAGGACTACTGAAGAATAAACTGATTAATACTAATACTGCAAGAATAATGAAATTGACTTTTCTGCCCATTTTGAAATCGGTTGATTATTTTTTCAAATATAGAACATCAGTCTTAAATATTCAGTTTTATTGCTGACAACCCTATTTAAAGTAGGGTAAAGGGTTGTTTAGGTGCGTTTTTAGGTGATGATATGATAATTTTATAGGGGTAGAATTGTGAATATCTTATTTTAGGTTATTTAGGGCTAATTGTGTTCTGGTTTTCTGATTTGGTATTGATAAAAAAAGGTATCGTTATACCTCATAAACCACATCTACACCTTTATCTATTTTTCCTTCTGTTAAATAGAAATCAATACGTCCTAAGTTGATACCGTAACATCCGACTTGATTTACCATTACTTCTTTTCCTATTGCATTTTTTACAATTTCAGGTGCGTCTAAAAATGTGTGTGTATGACCACCTATAATTAAATCTATACCAGATGTAGCTGCAGCAAGAGCAAGGTCAGATACTTTATCACCGCGATAAGAGTAACCTAAATGCGACATGCAAATTACTAAATCACAGTTATCTTCTTCTCTTAATAACCTGGCCTGATCTTTTGCGATTTCTATAGGGTCGTTATAGATCGTTTCCTTATACATTTTAGGATCTACTAGACCTTGTAATTGTATTCCCACACCGAATAACCCTATACGCACGCCATCTTTTACAATTACCTTTCTCGATTTAATATGACCGTCCATTATGGTGTTAGAAAAATCATAGTTAGAAATCACAAAGTCAAAAGAAGCGTTAGGCAGTTGTTTGTATAGTCCGTCTATACTGTTGTCAAAATCGTGGTTACCTATGGTAGCGGCATCATATCCCATCATAGACATCAATTTAATCTCAAGCTCACCACCATAGAAATTGAAATATGGAGTGCCTTGAAATATATCACCGCAGTCTAGAAGTAGTGTATTGGGGTTTTCTTCTCTTACTGTATTAATCAAAGCTGCTCTACGGGCTACGCCGCCACGGCCATCGTTACGGCCGCCAGAGATAGGTTCTATATGAGAGTGAGTGTCGTTAGTATGTAGTATGGTTATTTTTTTAGTGCCTATTTCTAGTTCTGGACCTGTAATAATGCCATTTGCAAGAGCATAATTAGACCATAAAGCTGTTCCTGCTACAATTCCTGCGCTTGTATTGCGTATAAATTTCCTTCTTTCCATTTTATTTGCTTTGGGGTAAAATTACTTTAAGATGTCAAACCTGTTATCTCTCTCAAATTTTAACGTGTCTACCTTTTTAAAATAATCAATAACGGCATTTCTTATTTTATAATCTATTTTAGTAATAGGTGCTCCTTTAAAGAAACTCATGTTATCACCACCGCTATATAGATAATCGTTAGTAGCAACGGTGTATATTTTATTAATGTCTAGAGGTTTTTTATTAATAAGTACGGTATGGATGGAGTCGTCTGTATTTAGTAAAATTTGCAAACCGTCTATAGGATGTGCGCTTTTACGTTCTATTAGGTAATTAATCATTTCATTGACCTGTTTACCGCTTAATTCTGCAACAACTATTTCGTTATCAAATGGCATGATTTCATAAGCATTGCGCATGGTAACTGGTCCTGCGTTTAACCCTGCACGTATACCGCCATGATTAAGTAATACTATATCTATGTTTTTGCCGGTTCTAGAATTATATACAGGTTCTCCTTGTGTTCTGACTATAGCTGCCATCATATTCCCTATAGGAGTATTCAGTTTATAGTCATTCTTATGCATTGAAGTAGTGTTGTAGCTTATCTGCTCGTTCATTTGTCCGTCTAGAGACTTTTTGAAAGGGGCAATAAAAGCCTCGATTTCTTCAGTGCTTTTTAAATTTGAGTCTACGGCTGTTTGATTTCCTGAGACTTTGTTAAGTTGGTATCCTTTCTGACTGCAGGAAACTAGAAAGATGGTGGATAATAATACCGCTTTCGCGAAAGCGGAATAATTAAATAGTACCTTACTGTTTACTAACTTATTTTTTTTCATAAAGCTTCGTGCTATTGTGCTACTTTTGTGAAGTAGAATAAGTAGTAAAAGTACATGATTTTTGACGTTTTAAAAAAGCGATGGTTACGTAAAGAGTTCCGTAAATTAGAAAATAGTTTGAGGGAGCGCAGGCAACACTGGCCTAAAACGCTAGTAATAGTTTTTGATGTGAATCAAGTGTCTGATATAAAGCTTTTTAAAAAGTGGGCTCAAACTTTACATATTCCTATAGAAAATTTAACACTTCTAGGTTTTGCTAAGGACGCAAAGAATGATAGTGTAGAAGGAGCTGTTTTGTTTGATAAAAACCTTGTTAAATGGAGTGGAGGTATCTCATCAGTAGATTTTAAAAAGATCTTGAGTGCGTCTTATGATTTACAAATCAACTATTTTGAAACTCCTAGTATAATGACCAGGTATGTGTCTTTAAAGTTAAATAGTGGTTTTAAAGTAGGTTATCCTTCTCATGAAGAGTGTTCTTATGATCTTGCAGTTAACGTTCCATTAACTAATCAAGAGCTATTTATCTCCGAAATTGCGAAATATTTAAAAATTCTTAATAATTGACATGCAAGATTTAATAGGTACCGGTGTTGCGCTTGTAACGCCTTTTAACGCTCAAGGAGCGATAGATCACGAGGCGTTGTCTCGTATTGTTAACCATCAAGTAGATAATGGTGTAGATTATTTAGTAGTGCTAGGTACTACAGGAGAAAGTGTGACGCTTTCTAAAGAAGAGAAGCAAGAAGTAATTAAAACTATTAAAAAGGCAAATGATGGTCGTTTACCCCTAGTTATAGGAGTAGGTGGCAATGATACTGCTGTGGTAGTTAATGAGTTAAAAACGGCAAATTTAGAAGGTTTTGTAGCAGTGTTATCTGTGTCGCCGGCATATAATAAACCTACTCAAGAAGGAATTTTCCAACATTTTAAAGCTGTATCTGAGGCTAGTCCTTTACCGGTGATTTTGTATAATGTTCCAGGAAGAACAGGTTCTAATATGGCAGTAGAAACAGTAGTTAGATTGTCTCAATTTGACAACGTAGTTGCTATAAAAGAGGCTGCAGGAGATCTGGTACAAGCTATGAATATGATTCAATATACTCCCAAAGATTTTCTTGTGATATCTGGAGATGATATGATTGCAAACGCAATGACACTAGCAGGTGGAGCAGGTGTTATATCTGTAATAGGTCAGGCTATGGCACAAGATTTTTCTGACATGATACGTTATTCTTTAAATGGAGATGTAGGAGAATCTTATGAGTTGCATTATAAAATAGCGGCGAGCATAGATATGATTTTTGAACAAGGTAATCCTTGTGGGATAAAAGCATTATTGCGTCATCTAGGTTTATGTGACGACAGTGTAAGATTACCGTTAGTTAAAGTAGATGAAGACCTAAGTTCAAGATTAAAATCTTTTTTAGACCAATACGAGAATTAAAATCATTACGTTAAGCAGTGTGAACGGGCTTTCTTTTTCCATAGAAAAAGTTACATTTGCAGCCCATTAAAGTTAAGTATGAAAAACCTTGTCGTAGTATTAATTGTAGCCATAACCCTTGCTAGTTGTAGTTCTTATCAAAAAGCTCTTAAGTCAGAAGATAACGCTGTCAAAGTAGCTATGATAGATACATTGTTTGCAAAAGGGAAGTATGGAAAAAGTTTAATGCTTTTTGAGCAAATTATACCGGTTTATCGTGGTACAGATAGTGCTGCGCCTATGGCTATTAAATATGCTAAGGCTCTTTATGAAGATAAAAGTTATGTAAATAGTGCTTATCAATATGAGCGTTTTATACAATCTCACCCAGCAAACCCTAATGCAGAACTTGCTTTGTTTATGGCTGCAAAGAGTCATTATCAAATGTCTCCTATATATTCAAAAGATCAAAATGATACGAATATAGCGCTTGCTAAACTGCAGGAATATATTAACCTTTATCCTTCTGGTCAGTTTGCTGACGAGACTAACCTACTGGTAGATGAATTAAGGTCTAAGCTAGATAAAAAAGCATACGAGACGGCAAAACAGTACCATCATTTTGGTAACTTTAGAGGTGGTTATATTTCAGCAATAAGTGCGTTTGAGAATTTTATAGTAGATCATCCAGGTTCAGAATATCAAGATGATGCTCAGTATTATCTGCTAGAATCTCAATATGAATATGCTATGAATAGTTTTTCTAACTTAGTTCCTGAAAGACTAGCTCTTGCTAAGAAATATTATGATACCTTTGCAAAACGCTATCCTGATAGTGAGTATAAAGAAGATGCCGACAATATACACGCTAAAATAGAGGATTATAATTCTAAGAATACAAGTAAAATATAACAATGGATACTAAAAACCTAACAGCTCCTAACACGACTATTACTTATAACCGTGATGCATTAACTGCTCCAACAGGTAATATGTATGAGGCGATTTCTATTATCGCAAAACGTGCGGAACAGATCAATACTGATGTAAGAGAAGAACTTGTTGAAAAACTAGAAGAATTTGCTACTTACAACGACTCTCTAGAAGAGGTTTTTGAAAATAAAGAACAAATAGAAGTTTCTAAATTTTATGAGCGTTTACCTAAACCTGCTGCTATCGCAGTTGAAGAATGGTTAGAAGGTAAAATCTATTTTAGAGACACAAGTTCTACTGAAAGTTAATTTAATAAAATTATGTCTGTATTAAGTGGTAAGAATGTATTGCTAGGTGTAACCGGTGGTATAGCTGCTTATAAAACTACTTATCTAGTGCGCCTGCTTGTTAAAGCGGGCGCTGCTGTTAAGGTGGTTATGACACCAGCTGCCAGAGAGTTTGTGACACCACTTACTTTATCTACTCTCTCTAAAAACCCTGTTTTAAGTCATTTTACAAATCAAGAAGATGATAATGATACGTGGAATAATCATGTAGAATTAGGTCTCTGGGCTGACTTAATGATTATAGCGCCTGCTACCGCAAATACCATGAGTAAAATGGTAAATGGCACTATAGATAATTTGTTGCTAGCAGTTTACTGTAGTGCAAAATGTCCTGTTTATTATGCTCCAGCAATGGATCTGGACATGTATAAACATCCTTCTACACAAAATAATTTTGATCAACTCAACGCTTACGGTAATCTTATGATTCCTGCAGGTGATGGAGAGCTAGCTAGTGGTTTGTCTGGTAAAGGCCGTATGGCAGAGCCAGAAGAGATCGTTAGTTTTGTTGAAAAAGAGATTTCTAGTAAATTACCATTAAAAGATAAAGTTTGCCTAATTACAGCTGGTCCAACATATGAGCCTATCGATCCTGTACGTTTTATAGGTAATCATAGTAGTGGTAAAATGGGCGCTGCAATTGCGTTAGAATTAGCAAATCGAGGTGCGTCGGTTAAATTAATTATGGGGCCTAGTCATGTTAAGACAGATCATGAACTCATAGATAGAGTAGACGTTAAAAGTGCACAGCAAATGTATGATGCAGTACACTCCATGGTTGCTACTACAGATGTTGCTATATTTAGTGCGGCTGTAGCAGATTATAGACCAGCAAATCCTGTTGATCAAAAAATAAAAAAGAAGTCTAATACGTTAACTATTGAGTTAGTCAAGAATCCAGATATTTTAGCTAGTGTTGGAGCTATGACTCAAAAACCATTTTTAGTAGGTTTTGCTTTAGAAACAGAGAATGAATTAGAGCACGCTTTCGCGAAAGCGGAAAAGAAGCAAACCGATTTACTAGTATTAAACTCTATGAGAGATAAAGGTGCTGGATTTGGTGTAGACACTAATAAAATTGCGATTATAGATAAGAATAAAAATGTTTCAAGATTTGAGACTAAACCGAAAACCGAAGTAGCAAAAGATATCGTAGATGAAATTATTAAAAAGATTTTATAGTTTTCTTGTTTTATTTTGTGCAGTGTCAACTGTAAATGCTCAAGAACTTAATTTTACTGTACAGGTAAATGCGCAGAATGTGGCACAGCCTAATCAAACTATTTTTACGACTTTAGAAACTTCAATGCAAGAGTTTTTAAATAATACAAAGTGGACAGATCAAAAATTTAAGGAGATTGAAAAAATTAATGCTTCTCTAGTTTTTGTTGTTACTAATTATGATAACGATAGATTCAGTGGTAATTTTCAAATATCTGTCTCTAGACCAGTTTATAATTCTTCTTATACGACCCCTATATTCAATTTTAAGGATAATGATATCGCCTTTGAGTATGTAGAATATGCTCCGTTTTTTTACAACGCAAATCAATTTGAGAATAATTTAATATCGCTTATTTCTTTTTATGCTTATACTACTTTAGGTATAGATGCTGATACTTTTGAAAAAAGAGGTGGGCAAGAATTTCACGAGCAAGCGCAGACTATAGTAAATCTAGCTCAAGGCTCACAAGGAGTAGCTGGTTGGAAAGCTAGTGATGGACTTCTTAGTAGGTTTAGGCTTAATGATGATATGCTTTCAGATACCTATAAGGAGTATAGAGATGTAATGTATGATTATCATATTAAAGGGTTAGATGCTTTTTCAAAAGACTCTAAAAGTGGTAAGATCTTATTAAAGAAATACATCATGCAATTTGAGGAATTGCACAGTCGTAGGCCTAATAGTTTATTGCAACGCACGTTTTTTGACGCAAAGGCAGACGAGATAATGAGTATTTATTCTTCAGGGCCGGCGGTAGATATAAGAGATATAAAAACCTCACTACAAAAACTAGCGCCTAACCAGTCTTCAAAATGGCGCAATATTAAGGTGTAACCTCTTTTTTACTTCCTTCTTTTTACCTAGATTTATGTTTTATAAACTAGTAGTTCTTTAACTGCTTAAATAGCTGTATACAAATTGCTTAAACATATTCAAATAGAGAATTTTGCACTGATCGACTCACTAGAATTAGATCTTCAAAATGGTCTTACCATGATTACTGGAGAAACTGGTGCAGGTAAATCAATTTTGTTAGGTGCATTAGGATTGATATTAGGTAACCGTGCAGATTTAAGTGCGATAAGAGATACCTCGCGTAAATGTGTTGTAGAGGCTCAGTTTGATATTTCTGATTTACAATTAAAGCATTTGTTTGAAGAAGTAGATCTGGATTATGAAAATTTAAGTTTTTTGCGTAGAGAGATTTTACCTTCTGGTAAAAGTAGAGCGTTTATCAACGACACTCCTGTGACACTTTCTGTTATGAATAATATAGGTAAGCGTCTTATAGATATTCATTCTCAGCACCAGACATTACAGCTTTCTAAGGATACTTTTCAAATAGAGGTGTTGAACGCTTTTCTTATTGAAAATACAAAGGATTCAAAAAAGCCTGCATCCCAAATATTCAGTAGTTATAAGGAGGAATTACTTGTTTATAATAAAGCAAAGAAAGAGCTTAAGAAATTACAGGGTCAGGAAGCTCAGTTTTCTAAAGAGTTAGATTACAATAATTTCTTATTATCAGAATTAGAAGAGGCTGGCTTAGATCAATTAGATCAAAAAGCTCTAGAAGAAGAGAATGAGCAGTTGAGTAATGTAGAGAATATTACTGAGGTTTTTACAGAATTCAACAACACGATTTCTGAAGATGATCTAGGAATGTTAGATCAATTAAGGCATTTGCAAAATAATTTTTCAAAAATAAGTGAATACTCTACAGTGTATTCTTCTTTAAAGGAGCGTCTTTCTTCAGTTCTTTTAGAGCTAGAAGATATATATCAAGAATCTTCTGTAGAGGCCGATAAGATAGAGGCAGATCCAGAACGTTTAATTCAAATTAATAATTCTATACGATTATTAGAAGACCTGTATAGAAAACACCAAGTAGATACGGTAGATTCTTTAAAAGATCTTAGAGATGAGCTTGCAGATAAAGTCTTTGTTTCACAAGGTCTTGATAAAAAAATCAAACAGCAAGAAAAAAAATTAAATGATGCTGAATTAAATCTGACAAAATTAGGGGCTGAAATTTCTAAGGAAAGAAGTCAGTACAAAACAGCTCTAGAAAAAGAAGTTTTGAGTGTTGTAAAGGCGTTAGGTATGCCAGATGCTCAATTTAAAGTAGATATGACGCTGTTAGGTACTTTTGGAGAAACAGGGATAGATCAAATACAGTTTCTTTTTACTGCAAATAAAGGTTCTCAGTTATTGTCGCTGGATAAAGCAGCGTCTGGAGGAGAGTTGTCTAGGTTAATGCTAGCTATTAAATCTATACTTGCGAGATGCAAAAAATTACCTACTATAATATTTGATGAGATTGATACCGGTGTCAGTGGCTCTATAGCTACTATGATGGCGGTTATTATGAAATCTATGAGTGAGGGAATGCAAGTGATGGCAATTACACATTTACCACAAATAGCTGCATCAGGAAATGATCATTTAATCGTAAAAAAAATAACAGAAAATAATAAGACCGTGAGTACTATTCAACGACTTAATGAAGAGGCGAGATTAGAAGAGATAGCCCAGATGTTAAGTGGTGGAACAATTTCTGATGCTGCGAGAGAAAATGCTCGTGCGCTACTCAATTAGTTTTATATATTTGCGACCTAATCAAGAATTATGGCTTACAATTTATTAAAAGGAAAAAGAGGAATCATATTCGGTGCCTTAGATGAAAATTCTATAGCATGGAAAACAGCACAATTAGCTCATGACGAAGGAGCTACATTTGTACTTACTAATGCGCCGGTTGCTATGCGTATGGGGCAAATTAAAGAACTTGCTGAAAAAACTGGAAGTGAAATAATTCCTGCAGATGCGACAAGTATTGAAGATCTTGAAAACTTAGTAAATAAGTCTGTAGAGATATTAGGAGGTAAATTAGACTTTGTCCTTCACTCTATAGGTATGAGTGTAAATGTGCGTAAAGGGAATCTTTACACAGATCAAAATTATAAATACACTGAAAAAGGATGGGACGTGAGTGCTGTTTCTTTTCACAAGGTTATGCAAACGTTACATAAGAATGACGCGATGAATGAGTGGGGTAGTATTGTAGCCCTGACTTACATGGCTGCGCAACGTACTTTTCCTGATTATAATGATATGGCAGATAATAAGGCATATCTAGAATCTATTGCACGTAGTTTTGGTTACTTCTTTGGTAAAGATAAAAAGGTAAGAGTGAATACTATCTCTCAATCACCTACACCTACGACAGCCGGTAGTGGTGTAAAAGGATTTGATGGTTTTATAAATTATGCAGAAAAAATGAGTCCGTTAGGTAATGCTACAGCACAGGATTGTGCTGAGTATACGATGACTTTATTTTCTGACTATACTAAAAAAGTTACTATGCAAAATCTTTTCCATGATGGAGGTTTTTCTAATACTGGAGTAAGTCAAGAAGTGATTGAAAAGTTCTAAGTAGAATATTTCATTTTAAATAATTAAAAGCCTTATCATATGATAAGGCTTTTTTTTGTTTTTTACGCTTTCGCGAAAGCGTAAATGTTAAAATATTATATAGTCATTAAAATATACTATTAAGTTAATGTTAATTATGCTAAAATCATTACATTAGAAGCTCAATAATTTAACCCAAAACGAAATGACAAAAAAACTACTATTAATATTAGTGTTTTTAATTACAACAGTGTCTACGGCGCAATGTGATTATACACTAGAACTTACCGATAATTTCGGTAGCGAATGGGACTCCGGTGCAAACTTAACTGCAAATACTGGAGTTGATGTAACCATCGCAGGAATTACTACAACTTATTTAGTTATGGATCCAGCAGCAGTTAGTGGTGCGCCAGCTGTAGAGAATTATATCATAACAGTTAATGATGGTGATGCAATCGATATAGATTACAGAGCAACAGCTTTTTCTGGAGATGGTAGTTTTAGATTTATTGATTCAGAGGGAATAGAGGTTTATGCTTCTCCTATAAATCAAGCATCCATGATGGATATCTATGTGGGAACTGCTACATGTCCTACATGTTTTGCTGTAACCATGTTAACTTCTAATAATCTAACTGCTACAGGAGCAGAGATAGGATGGACAGCAACTGGTACAGAAACAGCTTGGGAAGTAGAATATGGACCGGTAGGTTTTACACCAGGTTCAGGTACTATTGATAACGCAACTACAAATCCTTGGACTATCGATGGATTATCTGCGAGCACATCTTATGATGTATATATAAGAGCTGATTGTGGAATGGGCGATATAAGTAGCAATCAGGGCCCTTTAAATTTTACAACTACAGACTCTTGTCCAGTACCTAGTGCTTTCAATCCTATAACTCAGACAGCAGATGCTGTTCAGTTTACTTGGGATACAAATGGTAACGTTTCTGCCAATTATGAAATTGAGTACGCACCTTCACCTTATGTGCAAGGAGCAGGTGGGACAACTGTTCTTGGTTTTTCAGCTCCATTTGCATCAGTAACTGGTTTGACTTCAAATACATCTTACGATTTTTATGTAAGAATAGATTGTGGAATGGGTGACTTTAGCGGTTGGGCAGGTCCTTATACTGCCTCTACATTGCAATCATGTCCAGATATTTCTGGAATAGCTTTTAGTAATGTTGATCAAACTAGTGTTGATATTGCATGGTCTAATGGTGGTACAGAAACAGAATGGGAAATAGAATACACTACAGACGCAGGTATTAGTACTTTAGTTACTGCTACTTCTAATCCTTTTACGTTAACAGGTCTTTCCTCTGGGACATCATATGATATTTGTGTAATAGCAGTTTGTGCTCCTACAGATAGGTCTACACCAGTTTGTGATAGTTTATTAACACCAGCAGATTATTGTAATGGTGATCAATTGATAGATAGCGGTGGTTTAACTGGTAATTATTCTTCAAATGAAAATATAACTTATACGGTATGTCCAGATAATGCTGGTGATGTGGCTTATGTTGATTTCTTAACTTTCGTTGTTCAAGCAGGTTTTACAACTGGTTGTACAGATAGTTTGACAATTTACGATGGTGCAGACACTACTGCAGCTACTATTAATCCTCCAGGAGGAGGGACTACATGGTGTTGGGATAATGGATCTGGTACAGGTGATCTAGCGGGAATGCAATTAATAGGTAAGTTGCCTTCTGGTTGCTTGACTTTTGTGTTTCAATCAAGTGGTTTTACAGAATTGGCTGGTTTTACAGCTGATGTGACCTGTGCTTTGCCTCCTACATGTCCTGCGCCTTTTGACTTTTCTTTTGATGGGTCGACTAATACTACAGCAGATCTATCTTGGACCGCAGGTGGTTCTGAGACAGAGTGGAATATTGAGTATGGTATTACTGGCTTCACACCAGGAATGGGGACGGTTGTTAATTCTACTACAAATCCAGTAACGATAACTGGTTTAACTCAAAACTCTATTTACGATTTTTATATCACAGGTTTTTGTGGTGTTGGAGATGAAAGTACGCAAGTAGGAGCTGTAACTGGAAGCACTCAGTGTGATCCTTTTGTAGCGCCTTATTCTGAAGATTTTGAAACAGGTTTTACAACTACAACAAGTACTTTTCCTGGTGCAGGAGAAGCTTTTGATTCTGAAAATTGTTACTCTGCCATAAATTCCGGATACGCATGGGTTGCGGCACCAGGAACGCTTACGGCTTCTGGAAATACAGGTCCTTCCCCATCTATTACAACAGGGAATTATTTTTATGCAGAGGGTTCTAATGGAGTCACAGGTGATATTGCAGAATTGGCTACAGCAACTTTTGATACTAGCGCGTTGACTGTTCCGGCTTTAAGTTTTGATTATCATATGACAGGATCTGATATAGGGTCTTTAGAAATTTTGGTAAAGTCAGGAGCTAGTGAGACTCTAGTTGCTACAATAACTGGTGAGCAACAACTTGCGGATACAGATCCTTATATTAATTTCAATGTTGCGTTAAGTGCATTTTCAGGTCAGACTTTTCAAATTGTTTTTAGAGCAACAAGAGGAGCTAGTTTTGAATCTGACATAGCAATTGATAACGTTGCAATTGATGAAGCTCCATCTTGTCCTGCAGCTTTAGGACTTACTGTGGATTCTTCTACTGTTGATAGTATAAGTTTATCTTGGACTAACGGTGGTTCTGAAACTGCTTGGGAGATAGAATATGTAGATGAAGGGGCAGCTCAGGGTTCAGGTACTTTAGTTCCTGTAACAACTAACCCAGCAACTGTAACTGGTTTAGTTGCAAATACACCTTACGATTTCTATTTGAGAGCAGTTTGCTCGGTAGGGGACGAAAGCATATGGTTGGGTCCTGTTACAGGAAGAACTACTTGTGTTGCATTCACAGTGCCTTTTACTGAAGGTTTTAATTCTACTAGCTCAACTCAAGATTGTTGGACAGTATTGGATGAAAATGGTGATGGTGATCAATGGGATCTAAATTATGCGTTTAATTCTAGTGAAGGAGATCAGGTGGCTGCAATGAATACAGATTTCAATGGAGGTGCAGATGATGATTATTTAATCTCACCTGCTATTACATTAACAGGTGTTGATAGACTTAGATATGAGTATAGAGTACAATCAAATGGAGAACCTAATGAAATGGAAGTTTTAATTTCGACTACAGGTAATGCTGCTGCAGATTTTACTACAACGTTAGTGCCGCTTACATTGTATTCTAACGAAGCATATGCTGAAGAGGTCGTCGATCTTTCAGCTTATACAGGAGATGTTTATGTAGCATGGAGAATTCCTCCTACAACAACAGATGGATGGAGAATGTATATTGATAATGTGCGTTTTGAAATAACTCCTGATTGTGACGAGCCGGTAATGATTGATACTTCTGGATTTACAGTTTCATCAGTAGATATAGCTTTCACAGAAAGAGGAACTGCTACTTCATGGGAAATTGAATATGGTGCTCCAGGATTTATACCAGGTTCTGGTACTGTAATTACAGCAACAACAAATCCTTACACTTTAAGTGGTTTGACTGATAACACTTCATATGATTTCTATATAAGATCAGCATGTGCTTCAGGGGGTTTTAGTCCATGGTCAGCGGTAAGTAATTTCCAGACAGCTTGTAATGCCTTTGCAGTTCCGTTTACAGAAACTTTTGATTCTACTAGTACGACAGAAGGATGTTGGACAGTGCTAGATGAAAATGGAGATGGTGATCAGTGGATTCTTAACAGTGCAACATCTGCAGCTGGTGACGAAGCGGCTTCTATTAATACAGATTTTAATGGTGGAGTGGATGATGATTATTTAATTTCTCCAGCGCTAACGCTAACAGGTGCTCAGAGGTTAAGATATATGTATAGAGCTCAATCTATTGGAGAACCTAATGATATGGAAGTGCTACTTTCTACTACGGGAACTGATGCTGCAGATTTTACTGTAACATTATTACCAACAGCACAGTATGGGAATACAACTTATCAAGAAGAGGTAATTAATTTATCTGCTTATACTGGTGATGTTTATATAGCGTTTAGAATACCGCCTAATGGTACAGATGGTTGGATCATGTATATCGATGAATTTATTGTTGAAGATTTACCAGCTTGTGTAGAGCCTTCTGGTTTAACAGCGGCAAATATTACATCCGATTCTGCAGACTTTTCATGGATTTCTGGCGGAAGTGGAGAATCTTCATGGGATGTCGAGATTGTTCCTGCAGGAATTACTCCTACAGGTGTTCCAACTGATGTAGTTACTAGTACTTCATATCTTGCTACAGGGTTGTCTACTGCCACAGCTTACGACTTTTATGTACGAGCTGACTGTGGTAGTGGAACAAGTGTATTTACTGGACCTTTGAGTTTTACAACCACTGCTGCTTGTGGCGATACTATTTATGATACAGGTGGTTCAACTGGTAATTATCAAAATAACGAGAGCTACACTATTACTTATTTTCCTGATAATGTTGGGGATCTAGTAACATTAGATTTTTCTTTGGTAGATGTAGAAAATTGTTGTGATACGTTAGAGGTTTTTGATGGAATAGATGTTACAGCTACTCCGTTTACTAATGATTTAGAAAGTCCTGCTACTTTTAGAGCTAATAATGCAGATGGCGCAATAACTATTAGATTTACTTCTGATGGTTCTATAGCTAATGCAGGTTGGGAAGCATTATATACTTGTTCTGCACCTCCTTCTTGTTTAGAGCCTACAAGTTTAGTAGTTGATGCAGTAGCTTCTACATCAGCAAATGCATCATGGACTTCCTTAAGTGTTGCTACAGTTTGGCAAGTTGAAGTACAACCTGCAACTGTAGCTCAAGGTACAGTTGGTGCTGTTTATGAAAACCTTACTTCTACAAATCCACAAGTAATTTCTGGATTATCGGCACAAACTACTTATGATCTTTACGTAAGAGCTGATTGTGGATCAGGTGATTTTTCAAACTGGGTTGGCCCAGTAACTTTTACTACTTTATGTGATGTTGTTACTCAGTATCCATACGTTACTGACTTTACAACTAATGTGCCTAATCAATGTTGGGATGAGGCTATTGACGGTGAGATTGTAGACGGTCCTATCGGATTAGGAAGTTCTGACTGGACTGATGGAAGGTCTTATGAAAATGCGGCTGGTGTAGCTGTGCCTTCTAATACTATAAACCTATGGCAAAATGTCGATAGAGAATGGTTGATTTCAGAGCAATTTGATATGTCTGGTTCAAGTAATGATGTGTTGACTGTAGAAGTAGCGGTTACTGATTATTCCTTTACAGGTCCTTCTACTGCAAATGATATTGATGCTATGGGGTCTGATGATCAAGTAGATCTATTAATAACTACAGATAATGGGGTTACATGGAGTTCTTTAATGACATGGAATCTAGCTAATCAACCAGCTGTTACTGGAACTAGCTCAACTATTGATCTGTCTTCTTATACAGGTACAGTTCAATTTGCATTCTTAGCTAGTGATGGAGATATAGATGACACTGAAGATTATGATTTCCATGTGGGTGTTTTTGAAATTGATGGTACTGCTAGTAATGACGCTTTCGCGAAAGCGGAATTTGTAATCTATCCTAATCCAGTTTCTACAGTACTATATGTGCAAGCTGATGTTTCTGTTAAAAAACTGACTATTTACAATCTCGTGGGACAATTAATAAAGTCTAGAGAAATAAATAATAGAGCAGAAATTAATGTTCAGGAACTACCTTCTGGTGTATATCTAATTGAAATTAATGGTGATACAGCCACTGAAACTTTTAGATTTATTAAGGAGTAGTACTAATTAAACTTTATTTTAAAAGGGTCACTTAACGGTGATCCTTTTTTTTTTAACCTAAATTAAAGTCAGGTTAACGATAAATTAACAATTAAGGTGGTTAATTGAACTTATTTATTTAGTTTAAGGGCCTTCTTAAAAAAAACCTTAAATAATAATTATGAAACAAATTTATGTTACTGTAATTACCTTATTTCTGTTAACCTTTTCATTTAATGCACAAGCACAGTGTAATTATACGTTAGAGGTTACAGATTTTTTTGGTAATGATTGGGTTAGTGGGAATAATGCCACCGCTAACGCAGGAGTTGATGTCACCATTGATGGTGTTTTAACTACCTATCGAGTATTAAATGCCAGTGCTACAGGTAATCCTGTGACCGAAACTTATGTTATTTCGGTTAACAATATGTCTACTATAGATATAGATTACCGTGCTCCAGATCTTTCTGGAGATGGTGAATTTAAATTAATAGATTCTGAGGATTTATTGGTTTATCAAACTCCTATTGCACAAGTATCTATGATGGATATTTTTGTTGGATCTGCTTCTTGTCCTACATGTCCAGTTATCGTTAATCCTGGATTTTCAGGAGTTACCGCAAATGAGGCAATCATAGATTGGACTAATGGTGGTTCAGAAACTCAATGGGAAATAGAATATGGAATCAGCCCTTATACTCCTGGATCAGGAGGTCAGGTTGTTCCTGCTTCTACAAACCCATTTACTATTACTGGCTTAAGTAGTATAAGTACTTATGATGTTTATATTAGAGCGGTATGTGTACCTGGTTCAGATGTTAGTAATCCAGTAGGTCCTGTGACTTTTACTACTACAGAATCTTGTCCTTCTCCTTCTAATTTTTCACCAATTACTCAAACGGCAAATAATGTTCAGTTTGCTTGGGATTCAAATGGGAATCCTAGTCCTAATTATGAAGTTAATTATGGTCCAACTCCATTTAATCAAGGTGATCCTTCAGGTACAACTGCAGCAGGTAGTTTTGGGACTTTCGCTTCTGTAGATAACTTAATGTCTGATACAGAGTATGCGTTTTATGTAAGATATGACTGTGGAATGGGAGACTTTAGTCTTTGGCAAGGTCCTTACATGACAACAACGTTAATTTCATGTCCAGCTATTTCAGGTATTCAGGCTAATACTATTACTGATTCGTCTTTAGATATCTCTTGGTCAGCAGGTGGTACAGAAACTGAATGGGAAGTAGAATATGCTCTGGCAGGTACAATAACTGCTCCTGGTACAGGTCAAGGAACGACTGTTTCTCCTAATCCTACAAGCCCGTCTCATTTAATTGACGCTTTAGCAGATTCTTCAAATTACGATGTATTTATTCGTGCGGTTTGTGATCCTTTACAACCAGATTACAGTAGTTGGGTTCAAGAATCTTTTTCTACTTTGTGCTTAGCTTTTACAACTCCATTTAGTGAAGATTTTGAAACTGGTTTTACAGTACGCGCTACAGGCTCGCCAGCCGCTGCTGATAATTTTGAGGAAGAAAATTGCTGGTCTGCAGATAGTCCTTCTGCGTATAGTTGGGTTGCTGTAGCTACAGCAGTGACAGGTTCTGGTTCTACTGGTCCTGGTGTTTCTAATGGAAATTATTTCATAACTGAAGCTTCTAGAGGAGGGGCAGGTGATGTTACTGATTTAATCTCTCCATCTATAGACTTAACTTCTCTTACTACTCCTGCAATTAGTTTTGACTACCATATGTATGGTGCAGATATGGGTACGTTGGATGTCGTAGTTAGATCTGGTGGTGTTGATACTACCGTATTTACTTTATCTGGAGAACAACAAACAGATGAAGATGATCCTTTCACAACTGTAATTATTCCTATTGCAGCATTTTCATCACAAAATATTCAGGTAATATTTAGAAGTACACGTGGTACTTCATTTACTAGTGATATGGCGATAGATAATTTATTAGTTTTAGAATCTCCACCTTGTGTAGATCCTTATGATTTAAATGTTCTTTCATCAACTAGTAATTCAGCAGATTTAGCTTGGTCGGAATTAGGATCAACGACTAACTGGGATTTAGAAATAGGTTCAGTTGGTTTTGTAGTAGATTCTGGAGTTGCAATTATCGCAGCTTCTTCAACAACTAATCCTTATAATGCATCTGGATTATCTCCAGATAGTATTTATGAATTTTATGTAAGGTCTAATTGTGGAGTTGATGGTACAAGTAACTGGGTTGGTCCATTTGAGTTTAGAACTCGTTGTGTGGCATTGACAGCTCCTTATTTTACGGACTATGAGTCTGATGCTGTTGATTCTTTAAATAATTGTGATGACTTTATTGCAAATGGGACAGGTACGGCTGCTTTTGTTAGAGTAGACGATTTTATTTCTGCTTCTGGTAGTAATCATATTACTATGTCTAGTGAAGGAGGCGGTGCTACCGCAGAATTGTTTTACATTTTACCAGAGTTTTCAGATCTATCTTCTGATAAGAGGGTAAGATTTAATGTGAATGATAGAGATAATGGTGGTTTAGAAGTAGGTACAATGACAGATCCTTCTGATGTTTCTACATTTAACTCTTTACGAACCTTTACAGATGCTGAGCTAACAGATGATGTTTATGAAGAAAAAATAGTTTATTTTAATTCATTAACAACCACAGGTGGCTTTATTGCATTTAAGTTTAATCCTAATGGAGCTTTTGATGATATGTTTATTGATGATGTGAATTATGAACTAAATCCTTCATGTATCGCTCCTGAAAATTTTCAGAACTCATTATCTGCAACTACAACAGCAGACCTTTCTTGGGATGATTCATTTGCTCAGGCAGGATATGAGGTAGAGTATGGTACTTTTGGACACGTTCAAGGAGATGCAACCACACTTATTAATACAATATCCGGTATAACAACTTTAAACACACAATTAACCGGTTTGTCTCCTGCAACATTCTATTCTGCTTATTTGAAGACGGTTTGTGGAGCTATGGATGAAAGTTTATGGGTAGGACCTATAACTGTTAGAACTCAATGTGATACGTTTGGATTACCATTTTTTGAAACTTTTGATTCAACTAGTAGTAGTGAACAATGTTGGACAGTTATTAATGAAAATGCTGATGGTGATGAATGGAACTTAGATAATACAGCTAATACATTTTCAGGAGATCAATCAGCTATGATGGATACCGATTTTAATGGAGGTGATAATGATGATTATTTGATTTCTCCAGCAATTGCTTTAACCGGTAATGAAAGATTAGTTTACCAGTATAGAGTGAGAAGTGCAAGTGAGCCAGATGATTTTGAAGTGCTATTATCAACAACAACTCCGGATATAGCTGGTCTTACAAATGTGATTTTACCACAAGCTACTTATTCTAATACTACTTATGTGGAGCAAGTTATAGATTTATCTGCTTATACCGGGACTGTTTATTTATCATGGCATGTACCTACTACAATTGGTCAAGATGGATGGGAGATTTTTATTGACGATGTGTTGGTAGAAACAATACCAGATTGTACAAATGTTTCTGCGGTTACATTAGATATGGTAACTGATATTTCAGCAAATTTAAGTTGGACAGAAAATGAAATGGCAACGGCTTGGGAGTACGAGTATGATATTTCTGGATTTACTCAAGGTTCAGGAGTGTTTGGTATTCAAACAAGTGCAGATAATACTATGAATGCTATTTCTGGTCTTACATCATCGACTTCTTATGATGTATATGTAAGATCTGTTTGTGCAACAGGTGGCTTCTCTAACTGGGTTGGGCCAGTAGCATTTACTACTGCTCCAGGCGCGCCACAAGGTGTTTCATGTCCTAATAATGATAGTGCTTTTGCATGGGAAGAAACTTTTGATGATAATAGTGCTGGATGGACAGGCGATGTCGGTACAGGCACTACAGGTGGTGATTGGAACTTTGGTAGAGTTACTACAACCTCGACTGGAACAGGTCCATTAGCACAACAAGAAGGTGCTGGTTTTGTTTATTTTGAAACTTCAGGAACTACTGGTGTAGGATCTATTGTTTCTCCTGCAATCAATTTAACTAATGCAACAGACGAAGCAGAACTTTCTTTCTTCATTCATAGTTTTGGTGGTGATCCTACTGAGTTAGAAGTAGCGGTAGGTACTTCACCTACTGGTCCTTTTACTCCTATATTTGCTTTTACTGGTCAAATACAAGGTGCGCAAGCTGATCCTTTTCTTTTAGTTGGAGCAATGCTTCCAGCTTCAGTTCTAGGAAGTAGTACGGTGCACATTCAAATTACAGGTACAGATTCAGATAGTGGCTTTGCAGGAGATTTAGCTCTTGATTTTATGAGAATTGAAACATGTGGTAATTTCTGTTCTAACCCAAATTCAATGAGTGTAACTAACTTAACTACCACAGGTGGTGACTTTAGTTTTGTTGATACTGCAGGAACACCAGCAGGTGCTTATGAATATGCTATACAACTTGATGGTACAGGAGTGCCTACTGCAGCTGGAACAGCTGTAGCGACTACTTCCTTTACTGATAGTTCTTTAATGCCAGGTACAGAGTATGAAATCTATTATAGAACTATTTGTAACGCTACGGCATCAAGTGATTGGATAGGGCCATTACAGTTTTCTACTAATTGTCTACCTTTTACGGCACCTTACTTTACAGATTATGAGTCAGACCCATTAGATGGTTTATTCGTATGTGATAATGCTGTATTTGATATCACAACTGCGACAACAACACCGCCAGAAGTGGAGGTAGAGGATTTAATTGCTAATAGTGGTAATCAACACATTTATCTATATAATGGTAATGATACTTCTGCAGGTGTTTATTATGTAATGCCAGAGTTCTCTGATCTTGATGCTACTAAACGTGTTAGATTTTTTGCTTATGATAGAGATAATAGTTCTTTAGAAGTAGGTGTTATGTCTGATCCTAATGATTTTACAACTTTTACTGTTGTGCAAACATTCTTAGATGCAGATTTGCCAGACGATGTTTATGAAGAGCAAACTGTAAACTTTAATTCTCTTACAACAACTGGTGGACATATTGCTTTTAGATCTATACAGACTAGTACATTTGATGCGATTTATTTAGATGATATTAATTATGAATTAATTCCATCATGTCCTAATCCAACTAGACTTGTAGTTAATGTTCCTGGTGATGATAACTTAGATTTATCATGGAATGCTGGTTTATCAGAAACGGAATGGATAGTAGAATATGCAACACCTGACTTTAGTACAGGTACGGCAACTTCTGTTACTGGTGTTATGAGTAATACTAATTATATACTTAGTGGATTAACTCCAAATTCTCCTTATGAAGTAAGAGTATCTGCAGTTTGTAGTCCTACGGACATAAGCCCACTTAGTAATACAACAACAGCGAGAACGTTCCCGGCTGCTCCACAAGGAGTTTCATGTACTACAGGAGCTCCTGGATATGTTTGGGAAGATAGTTTTGATACTATTGCTACTGCGTGGACTGGTGATGTCGGTACAGGTACTACAGGTGGTGATTGGAATTTTGGTAGAACAAGTGCAACAACTTCAGGTAGTACAGGTCCTAGTGGTCCACATGATGGAGTAGGGTATTTATTCTTTGAAACATCTTCAACAAATGTAGGTCCAGCATCTATCGTTTCTCCTCCTATTAATTTAACAACTGGAGCAAATGCTGAATTAGAACTTTCTTTATTCATTCATTCATTTGGTGGAAATCAAACTATTTTTGATGTAGCTTATGGTACTAGTGCTACTGGTCCATTTACAAGTGTGTTTTCTTATGTTGGTCAATTACAAACTGCTGAGACTGATGCTTATGCCGAAGTTGGTGCAATGTTACCTTCTTCTTTAATAGGTCAAACGATCTATATCCAAATTACTGGTACGGAAGAGCCTGGTAATGAAACTGCTTTCCAAGGTGATTTTGCTGTTGATTTAATGAGAATTCAAACTTGTGGTAGTTTCTGTTTAGCTCCTGATGGTGTTTCTGTTTCTGCTATCACTGGTGATTCTGCGATAGTTGATTGGACAGAAAATGGTAATGCGACAACTTGGGAAGTTGCTGTTGTAACTTCAGGAAGTGGAGTGCCTACAAGTAGTGGTACAAGTGTAACTACTAATCCTTATTCAGTAACCGCGCTATCTCCTAGTACAGTGTATGATGTATATGTTCGTGCAGACTGTGGTGGTGGATTATTTAGTGATTGGTCAGTAGTAGAGAGCTTCTCTACAGATTGTGTTGCTTTTGTAGCGCCTTATGGAACAACTGCTGGTGCACCAGGTAATGATTTTGCAACTTTCCCTGGAGTATGTTGGGGAGAAGGTGATAATACAGATGTAGCTACCGGTCCTAATGGTTTAGATAGTGATTGGACTAATGTTGATTTTGCAAACGATCCAACTAATGTATTTGGTCAAGCTGCAAGTATCAATATTTGGAACAACGGTGGTGATGGTGACTGGTTAGTATCTCCAGAAATTGATTTAGGAGCTGCTGGTGGTTCATTTACTGCTAGTTTTGATGTTGCGTTAACTGAGTTTGACGATACATTTGCTAGTAACTTCGGTAGTGATGATCAGGTTCAATTCTTGATTACTACAGACGGTGGTGTTACTTGGAGTATAATAGAAACTTTTGAAGCTTCTGATAATGTATCTGCAACTGGTCAATTAGAGACTTTCCCTCTTAATGCTTATTCTGGTGTTGTGAGATTTGGTTTCCGTGCTACTAATGGTACTGTGGCAGATGGTGAAGATATTCACTTCTTTGTAGATAACTTTACTGTAGATGGTACGGCTGGTGTTAATGATGTAGAAGGTTTAGACTTCACATATTATCCTAACCCTACAGATAATATAGTTGACTTTAATGGTCAACAAGTTATTGATAGTTTAGTAGTAAGAAACCTGTTAGGACAACAACTATTAGTTGTAAACCCTAATGCGACTTCTACTAGAATAGATTTATCTACTTTCCCTTCTGGAATGTATCTTATAGAGGTAATATCTGGAGAGCAAAACAAAACGGTGAAAGTGTTGAGAAATTAGATTCTTATACTTAAATAATAAAAAGGCCATTCTTTACAGAATGGCCTTTTTTTATTGACTATTTTTGACATTGTGAATGTGATTAATTACTCTATTATAATTCCTGTTTTTAACAGGCCTGACGAGATTGAAAAACTTCTCGATAGTATTTCTGTTTTAAATTTTGACAATGAATTTGAGGTTGTTATTGTAGAAGATGGCTCTACTTTAAGTAGTGAGTCTGTTTGTTCTCGCTTTCGCGAAAGCGTAAACATTAACTATATATTTAAACCTAATTCTGGCCCAGGTGATTCTAGAAATTATGGTATGCATCATGCAATAGGCAATTATTTTTTAGTTCTAGATAGTGATTGCATACTTCCAGAAGATTATTTACAAAATGTTGATCGGTATTTAAGGCAAAATTATGTAGACTGTTTTGGCGGTCCTGATGCTGCACATGCTACATTTACTGATTTACAAAAATCTATTAATTATTCAATGACCTCTTTTCTTACTACTGGAGGTATAAGAGGTGGAGGTGAGCAGTTAGGTAAATTCCAGCCTCGCAGCTTTAACATGGGAATAAGTAAAAAGGCATTTATTGCTACTGGAGGTTTTGGTAAAATCCACCCAGGTGAAGACCCAGATTTAAGTATTAGATTATGGAATAAGGGTTTTAAAACTGTATTGATTAAAGATGCTTATGTCTATCATGAAAGACGCATCTCATGGAAATTGTTTTACAAGCAAGTCAATAAATTTGGTAAAGTCAGGGTGATATTAAATAAATGGCATCCAGAGACTAGAAAAATAACTTATTGGTTCCCTACCTTATTTAGCCTCTTTTTTATAGTTTCTTTAATTTTAAGTACATTAGGATATGGGTTCCCTATATTGTTGTACCTCATATATGTACTCGCTATTTTTATACATGCAGGTATCAAAAATGGATTAAAAGTAGGTCTAGGTGCTACTGTAGCAGCTATGATTCAGTTATTGGGTTATGGAACAGGTTTTTTACATTCTTGGTTAAAAATTAAACTTTTAGGTCAAGATGAGAAAAAAGCATTCCCAAAACTTTTTTTTAAATAGATTAGAATGAGGTATAAAAAATATGTCGGTTTTCCATTAGTTGTAATTGTAGTGGCTAGTTTGTGGTTTATCTCAAAGTATAAAGATGTTTATAAGGAAGAAATTGAGTTTAATGTTAACTTTATTAATGTACCAGAAGACGTTGTTGTTAATTCTACCGTAAACCAATTAAAAATTCCTGTTGAGATAAGTGCAAGTGGTTTTACTCTTATATGGGAAAAAACTTTTGGTAATAAGTTAAATCTAGACTTTAAGAAAAATACATACAGTAGAAATGATTCATTGTTTTTTAATCCATCTAAGAGTCTAAAAAACATGAAACGCTCTAAGGAGATTTCTTATGAGATTCTTAATGTAGAAGATCAAGAGGTTTCTATTGATGTTAAACGATTTGACTCTAAAAGGGTACCTCTCGTTAATGAATTTAAAATTGAGTATAGTTCAAATTTTGTTCCTTTGAAAGAACCTGCTTTTACACTGGACAGTGTGACAGTAACAGGAAATGATACTGCCGTAGCTGAACTTAAAGAGATAAGGGTTACTGGTAAACCAATAATTGTAAGTGATTCTATAACTTCTATTAATATAAATCTTAATGAAAAATATCCAGACTTGAGATTTGAGAATCCTAATATTTCTCTTACTATTGCCGCCACTCAAATGACAGAGGGCAGTATAGAATCTTATGTGCAATTAGTTAATGCGCCTAGTAATGTAGAGGTGAAGCTTATACCAGAAAAAGTGACTGTCGTTTATTCTACACCAATAGCTCAGTTTGATAAAATAGATAATAGTGATGTTAGGGTTATAGTTGATTATAATAAGGTTAATGATCTCAATACGGCAATAATACCAGAAGTAAGATTAATTAATTCTAATATGGTTTCTTCTCGTATATTGCCTAAACAAATTCAAGTTCTAACTATTAAGTAAATGAAAATAATAGGGTTAACAGGAGGTATAGGTAGTGGTAAGACTACAGTGGCAAAGGAATTTGAAAAACTAAACATTCCTCTTTTTATTGCAGATAATATCTCTAAGAAGCTATTAGCTACTGATGAAACTGTAATAGATGCTGTTAAAACTTTATTAGGTGAGCAATCTTATATAGGGGATAATGCGGGCAAATTAGTGCCTAATAAAAAGTTTATAGCCTCAAAGGTATTTAGTGATCAAGAATTATTGAGTTCTTTGAATAAGATTCTTCATCCTGCTGTGAGACAGTATTTTGATAACTGGATAAAAGAACAAAATGCGCCTTATGTAATTTATGAAGCAGCAATTTTATTTGAGACTAAAGGAAATGAAATTTGTGACCAAATTATTTTAGTAACTACATCTTTAAAAGAAAGATATAGAAGGGTTATGGCCCGCGACAAAGTTACAGAAGAAGAGGTAAGATTGAGAATGAGTAAACAATGGTCTGATTCTCAAAGAATAATGTTGAGTGATTTTGTTATCATAAATGAAGATCTTCAAGAATTAGGCGGTTTTGTGAGAAGTATTCACGATGTTTTGTTAAAAAATTAGAGACTATTATTAATTTCACAAAGTTAATATATGGTTAAAGAGTTTTTAACACTTTAGCTATATGTTAAATTTGCACTGTGCAGAAACGAGTTTTATATTCTTTAATAGCTTTGATGAGCTTATCCCTAGCAGGTATTGTTGTGGTCCAGATATACTGGATCATCAATAGTGTTAATGATAAGGAAGATCAATTTTCATTTGCGGTTAGTCAGACGCTAGTATCTGTATCTTCAGAATTAGATAATCGCGAGGTAGAAAAAGTTTACAATGTTCTAGATCATATTAGAGATAGTCTGGGAGTACAACCAGATTCTAGAACTATAAGTGAGTTAATGCTTATACAACGTAATCAAAATCTTGATGAAACGTCAGCCTATAGTAATAGTTTAATTAATGAAAACTATAAACTGAATCCTCAATTATTAGATCTAGACTTAGATAGCCTTACATTTAATAAGTTACTTAATAAAAAGAGTTCTTTAGTCAAAGGTTCTGATTCTGTAAAGAAAAGGAAAACCTTCAAAGAGTTATCTCAATTAGATAAATACAAAAAAGAACTAGATGCTGAGATTATAAGTAATTATAACAGTTTACTGCCTATTTCTCAACGCATAGGTAAAGAAGAGTTACAGGCTATAATTAAGGAAGAGTTAGTTAATCGATCTATAGAGACTGAATTTGAGTTTGCTATCTATCAAGATGGATTTGCTACACGTATACAATCAGATGACTTTGATTTTATACCTAGTGGTACATGGGCTTATTCTATTTACAAGAACGGTAATTTAGACACAGAGCCTTATGAGTTGTACATAAGTATGCCTGATAGAAAGATTTACATTCTTTCTTCCATAACAGGAATGGCTTTGTTATCCCTTATATTTACTACTGTAATTGTCGTAGCTTATTCTAATGCTATAAAGCAAATTTTTAAGCAAAGACAAATCTCTCAAATAAAAACAGACTTTATAAATAACATGACGCATGAGTTTAAGACACCTATAGCTACTATAAACTTAGCTTTAGATTCTTTAAAGCATCCTAAAATATCATCAGATCCAGAAAAAGTGGCAAACTACCATAGAATGATACGTGAAGAAAATAAACGTATGCACAGTCAGGTAGAGAATGTATTGCGTATTTCTAAACTTGAGAAAGACGATTTAAATATAGAAAAAGAACGTCATGATATGGATGATATCATGATAGATAGTATCTCTCATATTCAATTGATACTAGAAGAAAGAGGTGGAGTGGTAAAAACTCATTTTGGAGCTTTGAGAACAGAGGTCCTAGTTAATCAGAGTCATATTACTAATGTGATAGTAAACGTTTTAGAGAATGCTATAAAATATACAGAAGGCAGCCCAGTTATAGATGTGTTCACTGAAAATGTAAAAGATAAACTTGTGATCAAAGTTAGAGATCAAGGTATAGGAATGAGTAAGCAAGCACAGCGTAAAGTGTTTCAAAAGTTCTTTAGAGAACATACTGGAGACATTCACAATGTAAAAGGGCATGGTCTAGGTCTAGCTTATTCAAAAAGAATTCTAGACGACTGCAATGGAGAAATCCATGTAGAAAGCACAAAAGGTAAGGGTAGTACATTTAGTATTCACTTGCCGATAATAACATAATTTAAATTAATTACTTATGGAAACTGAGAACAAAAAAATACTTCTTGTAGAAGATGATCCAAATTTTGGAACTGTATTAAAGGATTACCTTTTAATGAATGACTTTGATGTAACACATGCTAAAAACGGTATGGAAGGATTTGAGAAATTCAAAAAAGACAATTATGACCTTTGTATTCTTGATGTAATGATGCCTTATAAAGACGGATTTACACTTGCAAAGGAGATTAGAGAAAAAAATGAAGAAGTGCCTATCATTTTCTTAACTGCAAAAGCGATGAAAGAAGATGTGTTAAGAGGTTATAAAGTAGGTGCAGATGATTACCTAAATAAACCATTTGACAGTGAGGTGCTACTTATGAAAATAAGAGCTATCATGCAACGTAAAGGTCAGGATAGCCTTGCAGATTCAAAAGAATTTGAATTTCAAATAGGTAGTTTTCATTTGAATTCTAAATTGAGATTCTTATCTGTAGGTGAAAAGGAACCAGTAAAATTATCTCCTAAAGAGAATGAATTACTACGTTTACTTGCTCTTCACCTTAATGATTTAATGCCTAGAGAACTAGCATTAACTAAAATATGGAGAGATGATAACTACTTCACATCTAGATCTATGGATGTGTATATCGCAAAATTACGTAAGTATCTTAAAGAAGATGATAATGTAGAGATCGTTAACATTCACGGAGAAGGTTTCCGTTTATTAGTTAAAGATCAAGTAGATTATTAATTAAGATTATCCCCCATAAGTAAATCACTAACTCGCTGTACAATATCTGTATGGCGAGTTTCATAGTGAAACCATTTTACAGAGGTGTCTTTGCGATACCAGGTTAACTGGCGTTTTGCAAACCTACGAGTATTGCGCTTTATTAATCGCACCGCTTCGTCATAACTATACTCGTTATTAAAGAATCCAAAAAATTCTTTATAACCTACAGTTTGTAAAGCATTAAGTTCTTGGTGGGTTAGAAGTTTACGAGCTTCTTCTTCAAGTCCTTTTTCTAACATAATGTCTACTCGACGATTTATGCGATCATAAAGATCTTCCCGACTGGCCTCTAAACCTATTTTAACAACCTTAAAATCTCGTTGTTGAGCAGTTCCAGATCTTAAATCACTCATTTTTTCACCACTAGCACGATAAATTCCTACAGCTCTTAACAATCTATGAGCATTGTGAATATCTACCGTGTTGTAATATTCTGGATCAATTTGTTGCAATTTGTTTTGTAACCAAGCTATTCCTTTATTTTCAAATTCTTCTCTCAAGGAATCTTGAATCTCTATGGAAACATCAGGAAATTGATCCAATCCATGAGTAACTGCTTTTTCATAAAGAGCACTTCCACCTACCATAATAACGACATCATTTTTCTCAAAAAGAGTCGGTAATATATCTACAACATCTCTTTCAAAATCTCCTACAGAGTAATCTACAAGAATGCTTCTGTCTTGTATAAAGTAGTGCGTTGCAGCTGCTAGTTCTTCTGGTTCTGGTACAGCAGTTCCTATAGTCATCTCTTTGTAAAATTGTCTAGAGTCGGACGAGATGATGGATGTGTTGTACGCTTTCGCGAAAGCGATACTTAAAGCAGTCTTACCTATACCAGTAGGGCCTACTATACATAAAAGGGTCTTGTTATTCATCTAAAGAATATCCACATTGATGACAGAAGGCAGCACCGTCTTGATGTTTTTGAGAGTGACAATTCTGACAATTTTGAGTGTTTACATGTCGGTATTCTGGATCATTTTGTGGTGCGTTATTTTCCTTATTACTTTGAGAATATTCGGCACTTACTATTCCTGTAGGGACAGCTATAATTCCATAACCCATAATCATAATTAGAGTGGCAAGAAACTGGCCTAAAGGTGTAACAGGTGCTATATCACCAAAACCTACCGTCGTTAACGTAACTATGCACCAGTAGATGGATACAGGGATACTCACAAAGCCACTTTCTGGACCTTCTACTAGATACATGAGTGTCCCCATAATGATGGAAACCACAAGCACAGCAAAAAGAAAAACGGCAATTTTAGGACCGCTAGATCGTATGGCTTTACTCAGCTTGTCGGCTTCACCTATATATCTAGTAACTTTTAATATTCTAAATACTCTAAGTAGCCTTAAAGATCTTACGGCTAGTAAAGCGTTAAGTCCACCGAAGAAAAAGGTTAAATATAGCGGTATGGTGGATAGTAAATCTATCATACCATAAAAACTAAAAATATACTTAGTCGGTTTATTTATAGAAATAACCCTTAATATATATTCTATAGTAAAGAATATGGTAATAATCCACTCAGCAATGATAAATTCATCAGCATATTTTGTTCCGTAGGCAGGGACACTTTCCACCATAACCAGTATAAGGCTAATTATAATGACTACGAGTAGTATGATGTCAAAAAACTTACCGGCAGGCGTGTCTGCTTCATAAATGACTTCATGAATCTTACGACGCCATTTACTAGAAATATGTCTATCGTTTATCGCCATAGATTAACTATGCTTAGGGAATTTAGTAGGGTTTACTTCATTCATGATGTCATAAACTTTGTCAAAAACATCGTCTACACTAGGTTTTGAGAAGTAATCTCCATCAGTACCATAAGCTGGTCTGTGTGGTTTTGCAGCAATACATTGTGGCTTGCTATCTAGGTATGGCCATGCATTTTGTACATCTACTATTTGTTGTAATATGTAAGAACTAGCTCCGCCAGGTACATCTTCATCGATAACTAATAATCTATTAGTTTTCTTTACACTTTCTAGAATTTCATGATTTAAATCAAACGGTAAAAGTGATTGCGCATCGATAATCTCTACATCTATACCAGCTCTTTCTAATTCTGTTGCAGCTTCATCTACTATTCTCAAAGTAGAACCGTAGGATACTAGAGTAATGTCTTTTCCTTCTCTTAATGTTTCTACTTTACCTATAGGTGTTCTAAATTCTCCAAGATTAACCGGTAATTTTTCTTTTAATCGGTAACCGTTAAGACATTCTACAACTAGTGCAGGCTCATCGCTTGCCATAAGTGTATTATAAAAACCTGCCGCTTGGGTCATGTTTCTAGGTACGAGAACATGTATACCACGCACTAGATTAATAATACCACCCATTTGAGAACCACTATGCCATATACCTTCTAGTCTATGACCTCTAGTTCTTATAATTACTGGAGATTTTTGTTTACCTGCTGTACGATATTGTACGGTAGCTAGGTCATCACTCATTAATTGTAAACAGTAAAGTAGGTAATCTAGGTACTGAATCTCTGCGATAGGTCTTAGTCCACGCATAGCTAGTCCTATACCTTGACCTAGTATAGTTGCTTCTCTTATTCCAGTATCAGCAACTCTTAACTCGCCATACTTTTCTTGCATTCCTTCTAGACCTTGGTTCACATCACCTATGCGACCTGCATCTTCACCGAAAACCATGATTTCTGGATGCGTTGCAAATAAAGCGTCAAAGTTATCACGCATGATAAGTCGTGCATCTACATCTTCACTAGTCTCATCATAAATAGGGGCGACAGCTTCTACTTGAACAGCACTTTCTACAGACTCACTATATAAATTGCTGCTGTATTTTTCTTGTACTCTTTCCTTATTTTCTGTAAGCCAGTTGTTCAATGCTGTTATAGCATCATGTTTTTCTTGAAGAGTATACCTTAACGTTTTTCTTACCGCTTCAAATGTATCCTTGCGGTATGGTTCTTTTTCTCCTTTAAGCTTTTCAGCTAGTGGTGTAATAAAAACACCATTTGAAGAAATATCTGCTACAGCATTAATAAGGGTTACAGCCTCATCACGCTCGCTAGTAATAGGGTTTAAGTAAGCATTCCATGCAGCTTTCTTACCTTCTCTTACTTGTTTTTTAATGGATTTTTCTAGTTCAGAAAGTTCTTCTTCTGTCGCAAAATCATTATCGATCAACCATTTTCTAAATTGAACGTTACAGTCATACTCACGTTCCCATTTAAGACGGTCTTCATCTTTATAACGCTCATGAGATCCACTTGTACTGTGACCTTGTGGCTGTGTAAGTTCGTCCACGTGTATTAACACAGGTACGTGTTGTTCTCTTGAAATTTTGCTAGCTTTTTCATAAGTCTCTACTAGAGCGACATAATCCCAACCTTTGACCACCATGATTTCAAAACCATCATGTTTTTCATCTCTTTGAAAACCAGCTTGTATTTTACTTATACTCTCTTTAGTTGTCTGGTGTTTTGCATGTACAGAGATTCCGTAATCGTCATCCCATACACTTATTACCATAGGTACTTGAAGAACTCCTGCAGCATTAAAAGTCTCCCAGAAATGGCCTTCACTCGTACTTGCATTTCCTATTGTACCCCAAGCAACCTCGTTTCCTTTATTAGAAAAACCGTTGTCTGCAGCAATAAGGTCATTATTTCTATAAACTTTAGATGCTTGTGCTAGACCTAATAATCTAGGCATTTGTCCAGCTGTAGGAGAGATGTCTGCACTAGAATTTTTCTGGTCTATCAGTCTTTTCCAGCTTCCATCTTCATTTAAACTGTGCGTTGCAAAATGGCCACCCATCTGACGGCCGGCACTCATAGGCTCATCATTAATATCGGTATTTGCATAAAGGCCTGCAAAAAATTGCTCGATAGTAAGTTCTCCTATCGCCATCATAAATGTTTGATCACGATAATAACCACTTCTAAAATCTCCATTTTCAAAAGATCTTGCCCATGCTAGCTGTGGTAATTCCTTACCATCACCAAATATTCCAAACTTAGCCTTACCTGTAAGAACTTCTCGGCGACCTAAGAGACTACATTCTCTACTAGTTACCGCTACTTTATAATCACTAAGTAGTTCTTCTTTAAAGTCTTCTCTAGCTAGTTGTTGTTGTCCGTTAACTGAGTTTTGCATCGTTTTTTCCATTACCGCAAAGGTACAATTTTAACCTGCGAGTTACAATACAAAGCTAATACCACCTTCTGGTAAAAAGTTTTACAAAAGTGTTAATGTCTAGAGTGACTATAAAACGTATTTTTTGGTCGTAATTATCTTGTCCCATTTCCCAGCCATTATTACTGTAAACAGGGAAATATAGCTCAAAATAATCTTGCAATAAATTTAAACGTATTCCAGAATCGTAGACAAATTTTGCATCACGATCTCTATTTTTTACAAAACCTACATCTCCATAAGCATGAATGTAATTCCATAAACTGTACGATCCATTTACGGTGGTAATCCATTGATTTGCAAATGCTGGTTCTAATTGAGATTTAAAACCACCTTCGGCCACGATTAATTGTTGAGAGAACAAACCGCTATCTTCAGATCTACCGTAGTAGTTGTAATCAAATAAATAATCTGTAGGTCTATCTAGTGCAAAGGAGAAAAAATCGCCGTTAGATTGCGAATTGTTGGATAGAAAAGCACCAGCAAAAACTCTAAAATCTAGCTGTCTGTTATTTTTAAACAATTTGCGCCATCGCATTCTGTAAGTAGCTTTAGTAAATTTACTAGAGACCTCGGTCCCTATGTTATAATTAAATACACGTTTCAAATTATTATCAGAATGAGAAAAATTCATGCTGAATACGTTATAATCTGGTTCGTCTACTGGACTCGATGGGTCTCGATCACGATCTACATAAATATTTCTAAAGCTTAAGGATTGTCTTTTATTACTACGTAAATCTTTTGGACGGTAACTAAATTGTAAAAAACCGCTCGCACGTCTGTACAATAAATCATCAGCATAAGAAAATGTATTTGCACTCACTCCATACCTCACTTGATACAGTCTTTCTTCTCGATTTTGAACAGGATGTGAATAGCTCAAACTAACAGACCCCACAATCTTATTAGAGTTTGTTCCGTACCCTGGTTTTATGCTGTAGCGCAATGGTTTCGGTAATAAGTTTCCATTGTAAAATCGTGTTCCTAGAGTAAGACCGTCATAGATATTAAACTCTATATCTGGCATTAAAAATATTTGAGAACGTTCTGGATCTTCCACATCTTTAAATAAACGGAATTCTAACGGGCGGTTCAATGAAGGGAAGCCCTTTAATGTCTTGTAATTATCTCGTTGATTAAACTCGGTTATGAGCTTTTCATAGTTTATGGCTATTCTGTTGGCACGCTTTCGCGAAAGCGAGATCACACTATCACCTCTCACACCTTCTATCCATCTCTTATCTATAATGCTGTCGTTATCTAGTAAATAGACAGGAACAGGAATGTTAAGTTGCGATTTATTCTTGATTCTGAATGAAACGGAATCTTTGGTTTTATGAACGTTTCTTATGGTCCAGTCCAGTTGTTTATGGGTCGTGATATAGTCGTCAAAAAACCAGTTGACATCTTTAGAAGCGTCTTGTTGCACTATTTTTCTAAGATCAGAAACGTCTGTGTAAGCGTTATGATTTGCGGTGTAATAATCTCTTATAGATTGTTCTAGACTGCTATCTTCTAGGTAATCGTTTAAGAAATTTAGTCCTATGGCAGCTTTAAAAGGTATTCCTAATTGCTGGTTGTACTTTACCAGCTGGTCTGCAGGAGTATTAACAGCCTCATCCAGATTACGTCTTGCACTGTTAAGATAGAGTAGTGGATAACTCTCGCTGAATTTGAGTTGCGTGACATTAAAACCTCTTAAACCCCATACATTACTAAGTTTACCACTTATTTTAAGATCTGGATAATAAAGTTGCTGGTATTGCATCATTAAATACACCATGATAGATTGTTGTATCCAGGCTTCGTCTCTTGGGTTTACATGTATGCCAGTGTCTACCCATTTGCGAGTTAGTGTTTTGAGCATTTTAATTTCATAAGTAAATCCAGCAGGAAAGGGATTTATAAAACTAGGTAGCGAACTCAATCCATAAACTGGATTCTCTCGATAATAACGGTCGGATACAAAGACATCTTTTTCTGGATAAGCACCTAGTCTAGTCTGAAGAAAGCTAGCGATTCTATCGTTAAAAATCACTTTCATTTCTAGAGGCACATCGCTGTCATCTATGTCTGTGATGATGTTGATGCCTGGTACACTGTAGGTTTTAAAAATATCGATGTCGTTGAGCACATGAAGAATAACACCACGATTATGGTTTGCCGTAAATAAATAACTATGACGCGTGTCTGGTAACGCCTCTTGTACAGTGGTAATATTACTTATCGCTCGATGTGTTGCAGGTATGTGTAGAGAGATCGAAAAATCCATGGGTGCGCCATAGAAATCATCTAGATCTTTATGAGAGTAATAATCCCAAGCTCCATTTTTAAACGGTGCAGGGTGCAGGTACCAGTGTTTTAGAGAGTATTCTCCTTTAGAGTTTTTTCCATATCCGGTAAAATCGTCTTCAGGGATTTTAACGATATAATTTAAATCTATGTTACGAGTAGCGCCTGGTAGCAATGGCTCGTTAAAATAAAGTTTTATAATATCTTGTTGACCTTCTAGTCGCTCGATGCGATAGTGTTGATCAAAATTAGAGTCTGTGGTAATAGTTGTTCTACCACGCTCTTCATCATTTGCAAACTGAAATTTGTTTTTAAAATCTTCGGCAAAGCGTGTTGCAAGCGGTGTTTGTGTAGAAGAAAATGCATTTGCCCAGTCTAGGAGTATCATATAATCCCAGGCTACATCGCTATCGTTATGAATCTCTAGATCTTGATTTATGGACAGCAAGTCTTTATCGCTATCAAGATGTGCGATAATATTTGTTTTGTGCTGTGCGTGTAGGACACAAGTAAACAAAAGCAAAATAAGAACTAGCTTTTTAGTCATAATCTGTATAAGATTTGCTTTTGGTAGAATAAAAAATAATTTAAAATGAAGTTCAAGTCTAGTTATAAAATATCACAGGAGTTTCCTGTTTATATAACAAAGACTTGAACTTTAAATTGCAATAACCCTAGAAATTAGGACTCAAGCTGTATTTAGAATAGAACTCATTGATAATTTCGATAGCCTCGTCACTAGTATCTACTACATGTAGTAAATCAATATCTTGTGGCGATATGGTAAAGAACTTTTTATCAAGAGTAGATTTGATCCAGTCTAGTAAACCACTCCAGAAATCTGTACCTACCAGTATGATAGGGAATTTACCTATTTTATTAGTTTGAATTAATGTAATTGCTTCAAACAACTCATCTAGCGTACCAAAACCACCTGGCATCACAACAAAACCTTGAGAGTATTTTACAAACATTACTTTACGAGCAAAGAAATAATCAAAATCAAGACTCTTGTCATGATCAATATAAGGGTTATCATGTTGCTCAAATGGCAATGCGATATTAAGACCTACAGATGTACCACCAGCTAGGTGAGCACCTTTATTACCAGCCTCCATAATACCAGGTCCACCACCTGTAATAACTCCATAACCATTATCTACTATTTTACCAGCTATCTCTGTCGCTAGTTGATAGTATTCATTATCTGGTTTTAATCTAGCACTACCGAAAATAGATACACATGGCCCGATACGACTCATGCGTTCAAATCCCATTACAAATTCAGATAATATTTTAAAGGTTGCCCAGCTATCGTTAGTCTTTAAATCATTCCAACCTTTTTCTCTTGTTTCTTTTCTCATTGTTGTACTTTAAATATTTAATGTAATTTTCTAAATCTATAACTTCGTAGACAGACTTACAAACATAACGACTATGCTTTTATAAATAATCAGTTTACTGTAAATTTTAGCAATTATTAATGGTGTAAAAACGATGATTTCCTTCTAATTATTTTTAATATCGCAGTTCAAGAATAGTATCTTTTAAAATGTCAGTTTTAGAAAAGTATCTTCCTAAGCTTGCCGCAGCCCCATTAACTGCATTACTGGAGCAAAATGAGGTGCATCTTAAAATTGTGAATGAGCGCAAGACCAGACATGGAGATTATCGCAAAAACCCTGACGGTTCTCATGCGATAACTATAAATGCAAATCTTAATAAGTACCGGTTTTTAATTACTCTCGTACATGAAATAGCACACCTAGTGGCGTTTCAAAAATATGGTAGACAGATAAAACCCCATGGAGTAGAGTGGAAACATACCTTTCAAAAACTCATGTTGCCCTTTTTAAGGCCAGACATTTTTCCCAAAGATTTACTGCCTGTACTAGCGCGACATTTTAAAAATCCTAAAGCGAGTAGCGATACAGATGCAATGATGAGTGTCGCCCTAAAATCATACGACCCACAAAGTGATAAAAGCTATATCTTTGAAATACAAGAAGGGACTATCTTTTTAGGACCTAGCGGTAGAAAATTCCAAAAAGGAAGTAAATTGCGTAAACGCTACCGTTGTGTAGAAATAAGCAGTGGAAAAGTGTATCTTTTCCAACCTAACGCGCAAGTAGAAGTATTAAAGACATTATGAATAACAACAACTACGCAGTAATTATGGCTGGCGGTGTTGGTTCTCGATTCTGGCCAGTAAGTAAACAATCTTTTCCTAAACAATTTCACGATATGTTAGGAATGGGTAAGTCACTCTTACAGATGACCTTTGATCGATTAAAGCATCAAATCCGAGCACAACACATATTAGTATTAACAAACGAGGCCTATGTAGATCTTGTAAAAGAGCAATTGCCCGACATGAACTTTGACAACATAGTTGCAGAGCCTGCTATGCGCAATACCGCTCCATGTATTTTACTGGCTGCTTTAAAGATTCAGAAAATGAATCCGCAGGCGAGTATGATAGTCGCACCTAGCGATCATTACATTGCCGAAGAAGATATTTTTAACGAAGACCTTAATACGGCATTTGATTTCTGTAAAGAACATCCAGATGCGTTAATGACCTTAGGTATTCAGCCTACATTTCCTAATACTGGTTATGGATATATTGAATTTAATAAGGAGGCAAGTGAGGTGAAAAAGGTATCTCAATTTAGAGAAAAACCTGATCTTAAAACCGCCCAAGAATTTATCGCTGCAGGTAATTTTTTATGGAATGCAGGGATTTTTATCTGGAATGTAGATAGTGTTGTTTCCGCTTTCGCGAAAGCGCAACCACAATTAACCTCTTTGTTTAAAAATGGATTATCTGTTTTTAATACTAATGAGGAAACGGAATGGCTGGAAGAAAATTATCCAAAAGCCGATAACATTTCTGTCGATTTTGCGATCATGGAAAAAAGTGAAGATGTCTATGTATTACCTGCACGATTCTCATGGAATGATCTAGGGACATGGGGCTCGCTTTATGAAAAGCTAGATAAAAATGAAAAGGACAGCGCTGTAGTAAATGCGTCTGTAACAGAGATAGATTCTAGTAAAAATATGATAAGAACGGCAGCTGGTAAAAAGGTAATCGTTCAAGGACTAGAAAATTATATAGTAGTAGATCAAGACGATGTATTGATGATTATTCCTATGACTGCAGAGCAGGAGATCAAAGAAATACGCAATAAAGCCATGGAAAAATATGGTAAGAATATAGGTTAATGGAAGAACAGAATATTAATAAAGTAGAGGAGAATGTTCTCGAGGATAATCAGCAAAAAATATCTGGAATCTGGGAGAATATTATGGAGTTTTTACACAATCTTCTAGATATACGTGAGGACTCTGACCGTCATGAAACCATAGACTCTGTAAGAAAGGATATCTCTTTTCAAGGACACAATGCCTGGATTTTGATATTTTCTATCATGGTGGCATCTATAGGTCTTAATGCAAATTCTACTGCGGTAGTGATAGGTGCCATGCTTATCTCTCCACTTATGGGTCCTATAGTGGGTATGGGATTAGGTACGGCTATTAATGACAGTAAAATGTTGCGTCGTTCTCTAACAAACCTAGGTGTAATGGTAGTACTGTCTCTTCTTACAGCGACCTTGTACTTTTTTATCTCTCCTATTAAAGAGGCAGAAAGTGAGATACTCGCGAGAACTGCGCCTAACATTCTAGATGTATTGGTCGCTATATTTGGTGGTCTAGCGCTTATAGTTGCCAAAGCTAAAAAAGGAACTATTTCTAATGCCATTGCAGGTGTAGCTATTGCTACAGCCTTAATGCCGCCGCTGTGTACGGCAGGTTTTGGTATAGCAAATGGAGAATGGGGATTCTTTGGTGGGGCGATGTACTTATTTTGTATCAACGCTGTGTTTATAGCACTTACTACTTATTTAGTCTGTAAATTATTGCAGTTTCCTATGGTGAAATATGCAAATGAGGCAAAAAGAAAACGTACGTCTCGTATAGCTGCACTAGTAGGTTTTATAGTTTTGGCTCCTTCTATTTGGTTTTTTATACAATTGTATGAAAAGCAAAAATTCATAATCGATTCAAAGAAATTTGTTCAAGAAAACATGATTTATGAAGGTACTAGAGCAACACCAGAATGGGATCAAGAAAAGAAACAACTAGATGTAACTCTTTTAGGTAAAGAAGTGCCAGAATCGTTAATCAATGACTGGAAAGCAAGATTTGCCAAAATAGACGGTTTTGAAGAAAGTAAGATAGAAATTTATCAAGGTAGCCGTACGATATTAAATTCTGGAAATGAGAATTTTGAAAAATTGCAAGAAGAGCGTATCAATGATATAAAGCAATTACAAAATAAAGACCAGCGCATTATCGCTTTACAAAATGAGTTGAATATTTTAAATAGTAAAACTCAAAAAATAGAGATGATAAGTGAAGAGGCAGCATTGATCTATCCGCAGTTATCTAGTATAGCACATGCACATGAGATTAAGAAAGATCTATTAACGCAAACCTATGACACCACAGACGTGTTTACGGTAAGTTATAAAGACTCTACACTTACTGGAAACGATACACAGACCATGAGAAAAAACATGGCAAACTGGCTTTCTTACCGCATGAAGCCCAATAAAATAAAAGTCAACGAGTCTTTTCCTGTAATTGAAAAAACAACGAAGTAGTAGGTAGTTGATAGTAGTGAAAAAAAGCTCTCAAGAACTTTATTCTAGAGAGCTTTTTCAATTAATAAAAATGATTTTTATTAATGAATTAAGTCATTTGTTTTAGAAAACTAGAAAAATTATGAATCAAGGGATATATGAAGAATTAGTTACTCAACTGGTGTCTCAAAAACTAAATGAACTTGATAAGCAGAATTTTTATTTAAAGAAAGTTGCGATAGATAAGGAGGAAGCTTCATCTATTTTATCTAATCATATCTCGAAAACACTTAAAAAAGCATTTAAGGTTATAAAAGGGAGTAATAAAATAGAGCTTCAAATTGAAATTGCTAATAAAATAATTAGACTACTTAAAGAAGAACTTCAAAGTCAAAATTTTGATAATGACATTGTAAATATAGAAGGGGAAGTTTTAAAAGCTGTTTTTTCCAAAGCAGATGCGCATTTCTCAAATTTAGATTTACATCTTAAAGAAATAACACCTTATACTAGATTAACTCAAAGTGAGTTGTTCACAGGTGGAAATGGAGGTTTGTCATTGGAAAGTGAGCTCAAAAAAGAGATTCTTTCTTCGAACAAGATAAATTTATTGGTATCTTTTATTAAGTTTAAAGGAATAATAATTCTTGAAAAGGAATTAAGGGAGTTTACAGAACGTGGCGGGAAACTCAATATAATTACAACTACATATATAGGTGCAACGGACTATAAAGCTATTCAACTACTGGCTCGATTACCAAATACCGAAGTTAAGATTTCATATAATACAAAGAATGAGCGATTACACGCAAAAGCATATTTGTTTTATAGAAATACAGGATTTCATACTGCTTATATAGGTTCTTCTAATTTTTCTAGATCTGCATTAACTGATGGTTTAGAATGGAATTTGAAAATTACCACTAAAGAAGTGTCTCACATTATAAGTAAATTTCAGAAGACATTTGATACTTACTGGTTAAGTGATGATTTTGAGTTATTTGATGAATCTATTCACAAAGAAAAGTTGATAGGTGCTTTAAAACAAAGTAAGTTTAGTAAGCCTTTTGAAAATAATACAGTTTTTTTTGACATCAATCCATTTCCTTATCAAAAGGAGGTTTTAGAAAAATTAGATGTTGAGAGAGTTGTTCATAATAGATATAGAAATCTGGTTGTTGCTGCAACAGGGACTGGTAAAACGGTAATCTCTGCATTTGATTATAAGCGTTTTAAGCAGAAGAATGATTCGTCAAAATTACTTTTTTTAGCTCATAGGAAAGAGATCTTACAAAAATCACTTTCAACTTTCCAAGGTGTTTTACGGAATAATAATATTGGTGAATTATGGGTTGATGGTAAAATTCCTAATGATTTTCAAATTGTATTTGCATCAGTTCAAACTGTCCATAATCAGCTTGAATATAGTAATTTATCTCCAGATTACTACGATTATATCATTATGGATGAATGTCATCACCAAACGGCTAAGTCTTATCGCTCAATAGTCAATTATTTCAAGCCAAAGATTCTCTTAGGTCTCACAGCTACGCCAGAAAGAATGGATGGTGGTGATATCTTATTGGATTTTGACAATAAGATAGCTGCAGAAATTCGATTGCCAGAAGCAATGAATAGAAAGTTGCTTTGTCCTTTTCAATATTTTGGTATAACAGATAGCGTTGATTTATCCGGTTTAAGCTGGACTCGAGGAAGATATATTGTAAGTGAATTAACTGATATCTATACAGAAAACGATAGAAGAGTTAGAGAAATTATAGATGCATTAGAAAAGTACACAAAGGATATTAATGAAGTTAGAGCTTTAGGGTATTGTGTTTCTATAGAACATGCGAAGTATATGTCTAAAAAGTTTACTCTTGCCGGTTTAAAATCAGATTATTTAGCAAGTAGTAATAGTAACGATCGAGAAATTATCCGTCAAAAGTTAGAGAAAAAGGAGATTAACTATTTATTTGTCGTTGATATTTTTAATGAAGGAATTGATATTCCTCAAATTGATACCATATTGTTTTTAAGACCTACAGAAAGTTTAACTGTATTCTTACAGCAATTAGGTAGAGGTTTGAGACTTTTTGAAGAAAAAGATTGTTTGACAGTTTTAGACTTCGTTGGTAATGCACATTCAGAGTACAATTTTGAAAGTAAATTCAGAGCTTTAATAGGGAAGACAAATACAACAGTTATTAAAGAATTAGAAGATAATTTCCCTCATCTACCATTAGGTTGTTCTATCATATTAGAGAAAAAAGCTAAAGAATCTATTTTAAGTAATATAGCTTCAACCACTTCTTTTAATAAAAAACGGATAATTAAAAAAATCCAGCAATTTCAAAACGAAACAAACCTTCAATTAAATATTAGAAATTTCACTCAATTTTATAATATTCCGGTTGAAACTCTTTATAAGAGAGGTAGTTGGAAAAGGCTTTGTCAGATTGCAGGTAAAATGGATGATTTTGAATCAGTAAATGAGAAAGTAATTGTTTCTGCAATTTCAAACAAATGGTTATCCACTAATTCTTTGAGTTATTTTAGCTTCATTTTGAAAATTGCAAAGCAAAATTTTCAAATTGAAATTTCAACATTTAATGAAAAAGAAAAATTAATGCTTTTGATGCTACATTACGATGTATGGCAACAAGCAGGAGGGTTTGACACAATTGAAAAAAGTATACAAGCTATAGGTTTAAACACTGTGCTTGTTCTAGAAATACAAGAAGTTTTAGAGTTGCTTATCGAAAGAATTAACTTTAGAGAAAAACCGTTAGAATTACCTTATGAACAACCGTTACAACTTCATGGTCGTTATACTAGAGATCAAATACTTGTAGCTTTTGGTTTAAGCACATTTGAAAAAAAATCATCTAATAGAGAAGGAGCAGCAGAGAATAAAATATTAAAAACAGAAGTGCTTTTTATCAACCTTGTTAAGTCAGAAGAGAATTTTTCGCCTACCACTATGTACGATGATTATGCAGTTACAGAATCATTGTTTCACTGGCAAACACAAAATGAAGCAGGACCAAATACAGGCAAAGGAATGTCATATATTCAGCATGAAAAAAACTCAAAAAAGATTTTACTTTTTGTACGCGAGAAACAAAAAAATGAATTTGGAAAAAGTATAGGCTATGTCTTTATTGGTGAAGGTAAATTAAAAGATCATTATGGTTCAAAGCCTATGAGTATTAACTGGGTTTTAGAGGAACCAATGCCTCATTATCTATGGCAAGATGCTGCTAAGCTTTCGATAGGATAATTTTTATTTTTAAATTCTATAAAAAATACTGGTAAAGAGTCTAGAACACATTAAAGAACTTGCTGTTAATGAATATGGTGATTTTCAAGATTTTTATATTTCAACCTCTAATGGTATTGTTAGGAGTAGCAAGAGAATTCTTTATGAAAATAAAATTGATGAGTTTTCTTTAATTCAAGAAGTAGATGAATCCTATCAAGAGTTTAACTCTTCAGAAATTAATGAGAAAACTAATTTGATTGAAGCAATAAATAGAAAAGCTCTTTTTAAAGATATTGATTACAACCCCTTATTCTGCGCAATACGAACCTTCTTAAACAGGTTAGAACTATATACAAAGTCGGTTACGGTTTCATTATCGGTTTTAAAGATCTCTTGGTTGGTGCCTTTCCAGGCCAGTTTACCATCTTTTAAGAAGACTATGGTTTCACCTATTTCCATTACAGAGTTCATATCGTGCGATATGATTACTGTCGTGATATCGCGCTCGTGTGTGATTTCTTGAATTAGGTTATCGATTACCGTTGCCGTTTTAGGGTCGAGTCCAGAATTGGGCTCATCACAAAATAAAAATCTTGGATTGTTTACTACCGCTCTTGCTAGTGCCACACGTTTTTGCTGTCCACCAGATATCTCACTAGGCATTTTTTTATTAAGACCTACTAGATTTACACGTTCTAATATCTCGTTTGCGTTTTCTTGTCGTTCTTTTAAACGCATTTTTGTAAACATACGTAAAGGGAACATAACGTTTTCCTCTACAGTTAATGAGTCGAATAAGGCACTGTGCTGGAAAAGCATTCCCATTTCTTTACGCAAGTTACTCTTGCGTTCTATTTGCATTTCATTAATAGGCTCTCCATCATAAATAATCTCACCACTATCTGGAACAAAAAGACCCAACATATTTTTAAGAAAAACAGATTTACCAGATCCACTGGCACCTATAATCATGTTGGTTTTTCCTTTTTCAAAGGTTGCAGTAATTCCTTTTAGAATTTCTTCATCGCCAAAACTCTTGCGCAAATCGTTTACCTGTATCATTAGCTTAAAAGTAATTGAGTTAGAATATAATTTGCTATAATGATAGCGACACAAGTCCAGACAAAGCTGGTCGTACTCGCTTTACCTACTTCTAGCGCTCCACCTTCCATATAATAACCATGGTAACTAGGTATAGTCGCAAGCATTAATCCAAAAACCATTGTTTTTATAAAAGCATAAGCAACGTGCCAAGGGATAAAACTATCTTGTAATCCTACTATAAAATCTTCAGAACTAGAAAGGCCACCATAAACAGCCGCTAGATAACCACCAGCTATTCCTACGAACATGATAATAGCAATCAAGAATGGGTAGAAAAGTAGGGCGATAATTTTAGGGAAAATCAAATAATTTAAAGGATTGATACCCATTACTTCTAGAGCATCTATTTGCTCAGTAACACGCATAGAACCTATACTAGAGGTAACATAAGAACCTACTTTACCAGCCATAATAACCGATATAAATGTAGGGGCAAATTCTAGAATTATAGACTGCTTGGTAGCAAAACCTATCAATGATTTAGGAATCAATGGATTATCTAGATTAAGCGCCGTCTGTAGCGCTACAACGGCACCCATAAACAAAGATATAAATGCGGTTATACCTAGAGAACCTATAATAAGGTCGTCTATTTCTTTAAGGATCAATTCCTTAAGAACTATTGCTTTAGTCGGTCGTTTAAAAACGCCGTACAACATGATCATATAACGTCCTATGTGTCTTAAAAATCTCATCGTGGTAAAAATAGATAAAAATAATCCTACATAATTTAATGCTTTATTAAACTTGTTCATTTTTTCATAGTTTACTTTTGTGAAAAATATTTTTCCATGAAGAATTTACTTTCTCTGATACTTCTTTTTGTCTTTTTGACTTCTTGTAGCACGCTTTCGCGAAAGCGAGACCAACAACCTTCTACATCTTCTATAACAGAAATGGATGCTTCTCAAAATGCACCTAAACTGGTAGTAGGTATCGTTGTCGATCAAATGAGGTATGATTATTTATCTAGATTTTATAACCGTTATTCTGACGGTGGTTTTAAGAGATTGATGAATGAGGGTTTTAATCTTACTAACAATCATTACAATTATGTACCTACGTATACAGCGCCTGGACATGCGTCTATTTATACAGGTACTTCACCTATGAATCATGGAATTATAGGAAATAACTGGTACGATAAATTTGAAGGTAAAGTGATTTATAACGCAAGTGACGACCAGGTGAGTGGTGTAGGTTCTTTAAGTGACGACGGTAAAATGTCACCACGCAGAATGTTAACGACTACAGTGACAGATCAACTAGAATTGCACACTCAAGGTAAAGCAAAGGTGATAGGGATTTCTGTAAAAGATAGAGGCGCCATTTTACCAGCAGGACACGCGGCAGATGCTGCTTACTGGTTTGAAGGTGGTGATAAAGGAAGTTTTATTTCTAGTACATTTTATCTAGAACAACTGCCTAAATGGGCGGCAGATTTTAATGCCTCTAGAAAAGCAGACGATTACCTTAAAACATGGAACACGCTTTACCCAATAGAAACTTATACGGCTAGCGGTACTGATCTTAACAAATTTGAAAAAGCACCTAGAGGTAAGACTAACGCTGTTTTTCCTTATGATTTAAATAGCCTGAGAGAGAAAAATGACAACTACAGCCTTATAAAAGCAACTCCTTATGGTAATAGCATAGTAGCAGATTTTGCCATAGAAGCTATAAAAGCAGAAAATATGGGTAAGGATGAGGTTACTGATTTTCTAGCGGTTAGTTTTTCTAGTACCGATTATATAGGACATCAATATGGAGTTAATTCTGTAGAGGTAGAAGATACTTATTTAAGACTGGATAAAGATTTAGAGCGTCTTTTTATAGCTCTAGATCAAGAAGTAGGTAAAGGTAATTATACCATTTTCCTTACTGCAGATCATGGTGCGATTAACAACCCTGCCTATCTTCAAACTAGAAGAATAAACGCAGGTTACTTTAATAGATCTGACTTTAAAGATAATCTCAATACAGCGATACAATCTAAGTATGGTGTAAACGATTTGATTTCTAACATTTCTAACGACCAGATATTCTTTAATAAAGCAAACCTGATTAAAAATAATATCAATCCTATCGATCTAGAGAACTTTATAGCAATGACTATAGTAGATTATAAACACATTGATAAGGTATTTACTAGAAATGCGTTAGTATCTGGTACTATGCAAGATGGCACAGGAAAGTTGATTCAAAATGGTTTCCATCACAAGCGTAGTGGTGATGTGATTTATGTTCTAGAACCTGCTGTTATTTCTTACTCTAAAACTGGCTCTACACACGGTAGTTCTCAAAGTTATGATACACACGTACCATTATTATTTTATGGTAATGGAATCAATAAAGGTTCTAGTAGTATGCGTACAGAAATTATAGATATTGCACCAACTATATCGAGTCTTTTAAAAATAGGATTTCCTAATGGAGCTACTGGTAACCCTATAAGCAATGTGTTAAAACAATAAGTTTCTTTTAACTTGATAATCTTATATTTGCAACCGCAAAATTAAAACTTAACAACATGAAAAAAATATTACTTATCGCAGCTCTTATAGCTGGTGTAACTGTAAATGCTCAAATATTTGCAGGTAAAGGAGATCAAAAAGTACAAATAGGTGCAGACTTTCAGTCAGGTGCTACTGGTATTCAAGGGACTTATGATTATGGTCTTGCAGAGAATTTTTCTATGGGTCTAGGTGTCAACTATGCACTAGGTCTAGATGATGATATAGATGCAGACTTTGATGAAAGAGCGACTATAAAATTACGTTTTAACGCAAACATAGGGAACGTTATCAACATAGATCCTATGTTTGATTTTTATCCAGGTCTTGCTTTCAGTACAAAAAACTTTGGTGGTCACGTAGGTGCTAGATATTTCTTTACAGACGGTTTTGGTGTTTATACAGAGGCTGCTTTTCCACTAGCACAATATAAATCTGGAGATCTAACAGTACAAGAAGAATTGTATAACCAGTTCAATGTAAGTGTAGGTCTAGCTTTTAATTTCTAGAAACCTAATTTAGATTTTATACCGTTCCAGCGGTAATTTCTTATAAAACGACCTTGCTCTTCTGTTACCAGTGGAGCAAGGTTCTTTTTTTGTGCCAGATGGTAACCTTTTAAATAATCGGTAATAAGTTGGAATTGCTTTTTATTCCACGCCATTTTTGCAGCGGTAATAAAGGTAAGTATCCTCCCATATCGCATTTTATAAAAAGCCTCTCCTTGTAGGTATTTTGACCTAGAATTATAAGCGGCTCCTGTAGGTTTTAGGTGCTTTACATGCAGTTCTGGAATGGTAACAACTTCCCAACCGTGAAAACGGGCCAGCATCTCATCTATCGTGTCCCATCCTATACTTGCTTTTAATCCACCTATTTGTTTAAAGCACTCTGTTCTGTACGCTTTTAAGGCACCTCTTATATGATCAGGATTGTTTTGGTTTTCTACTTGCCATGTACCATCTTTATCAATGGTACAATGTCCTGCTGCCATTCCTGTTGTTTCGCTTTCGCGAAAGCGAGTCACCACATCTTTTAAATAATGATCTGGAAAAATTAAGTCCGAATCGTACTTACAGACGATATCATAATCCTCGAGATCTATTTGAGATAATCCATAATTAAAGGCATTGATCACCTTAGAACCTGGTATGTTTTGCGCACTAGAAGAGGTTTTTACCACTTGAATAGGTAGCACAGTAGAATAGGAGCAAGCTATGTCATAAGTAGCGTCTGTAGAGTTATCATCTACCACCACTATTTGTGCTGCCTTATAAGTCTGTTGCACTAGACTGTCTAAGGTTAGTTTAATGAATTGTTCTTCATTATGAGCAGGTATGATAATGGCTATTTTCAACGGCTATGAAGGATTCACTTTTTCACAATAAACTAGGTAATAGCGATCTGTAAATTTTCTCAGTAAGGGACGTAGGCCTATTTTTTTAATAGGATTTGTAAATTTCATGCGATCTACCACTTTCCAGCCTGCTTTTTCTAGAACGTAATCCAGTTGCCAAGGCTCAAATTCATGATAGTGTTGGTCTCTAATGTCGTTTTTATTACGGTAAGCACTAGAAAACCATAGTTTTAAAGGGACGCTTATCACGGCTTTATTACTTTTAATAGCTTTTAAAGAAGTGTATGGACTTACTAGGTGCTCAAAAATTTCAAAAGCAGTAACGACATCGCCATTAAATTTCTCAATTTCACTAACGTCGTCATCTAGGTCTAGTCCAGTAGTGTTTTGTACTTTATAACCAGCATTTTTCATAATTACAGAAAACGGATTTTCAACACCTAAATCTAGAATGGTATCTGTTTTAGGGATGTGTTTTTCTAGAAATTCTAGGGTTAATCCAAATCTTTTATGAGGGAAACTGTTCTCGTACAATGGTGCTTAATTTAAGTTACGAAAATAGAGATTTATACTCGTAGAGTAAGATCAGTTTCTTAAAACTTTATGTGGTAGTGATAGTCTTATCGTTAATAAAAGTTAAGCATGACTCGTTAGGAGTTAATTGCGGTACATCTTTTGTATTTTTCGCCCTTATGAAATGGATCACACTAGTTGCTCTTTTAGGAGCTTATTTTTCTCAATCACAAAACACGCCTAGCCAGTTAACAACGGTAGATTTTAAACAGGCTGATGTGTCTATAAACCTAGATGCAAATTCTAATGAGATAACAGGTACTATAGATTATAATCTTGAAATCTTAAATGATGCGCTATCCATTTTTCTAGATGCAAAAAACCTAGTTTCTTACAGTGCCTTATTAGATAATAAGGAAGTGAAAATGATTTATGATGGGAAGAAACTTGTCGTACAAGCTCCGTTTAAGGCAGGAGAGGAGCACGACCTTAAAATCTCTTTTACCAGTTACCCATCAAAGGCTATGTACCATATAGATATAGACGATGATCGTTTGTGGGATCAAGTATGGACACAAGGACAAGGTAAATACACCAGCAACTGGTTGCCTAGTATTGACGATATGAATGATAAGATCATCTGGAATACGTCTATTACCGCTCCTTCTTCTAAGCTTGCTGTAGCAAATGGTGTTCTTAAAAACGTGACAAATGGTGCAGATGTGAAAACATGGAAATACACCATGCAAAAACCTATGTCTAGTTATTTGCTGGCCGTGGTTGTAGGAGATTATGAGGTGAAAAAAGAGAATAGTTCTTCTGGGGCAGCTCTAGAATATTACTATTATAAAAATCAAGGAGATAAAGTAGCGACTACCTATCAACATTCTAAAGAGATTTTTGATTTCTTAGAAGGAGAGATAGGAGTAGCATTTCCATGGCAAGATTATAAGCAAATTCCTGTAAAAGACTTTTTATATTCTGGGATGGAAAATACAGGTTTAACCGTTTTTAGCGATGTGTTTTTTACCGATGCGCTAGGAGCAAATGACCGTAGTTATGTAAACGTAAATGCGCACGAGTTAGCACATCAATGGTTTGGTGATTTAGTTACCGAGACAGATGCAAAGCACCACTGGTTGCATGAAGGGTTTGCTAGTTATTATGCATTGCTAGCCGAAAAGGATTTATACGGTAATTCTTATTTTCAACATCAATTATATGAGTATGCCGAGGCTTTGAACGAGCAGACTGCTAGAGGAAAAAGTACCGCTTTGTTAGATCCCAAAGCAAACTCGCTTACATTCTATCAACATGGGGCATGGGCTTTACATGCGTTAAAGGATAAGGTTGGAGAGTTCAGCTTTCGCGAAAGCGTAACACAATACCTTATAAAGAATAAATACAGTAATGTCACGACAAATGATTTTCTAGATATAGTAGAAGAAGTAAGCAATCAAAATCTAGACGAGTTTAAAGCAATATGGTTAACATCTACTACATTTCCTACTGCCGATGCTTTACAAATCTTGAGAAAAGAACCTATTATGGAGGACTTTTTACAGCTGGCGGCAAGACGTATATCTAGCTTTGACGAGTCTTATTATTCTTATAAAGAAACGCTAGAAAAACCGGTAGAGTTAGAACTGGTTAAAGAAATGGTGGCACAATTAAGTATTCATAATACGAATAAGAAATACGAGTTATTAAGAGCGGCTGCCACACTTGATAATGTAGAGGTGAATCAATTAATAGTTTTAAGTACGCCTAGTATAAATGTAGAGAATAGAGAATTGATAAAAAGCATGCTCAACGATAATTCTTACGTGACTAGAGAGTCGGCATTATTTCTTTTATGGAATGATGTGAGTGATAAAAGAACCTTTTTAGAAGAAACAAAACAGCAATGGAACGACATGAATTCTAGTCTAGACATGGCATGGATAGTTCTTGCGCTCAACTCTAGTGGTTACAGCAATGAAGAGTTATTGCCTTTATTAACTAGATTACAGTCTTATACAGGACCTGTTTATGGTACAGAGACTAGAACGGCAGCATTTGATTATTTAATAAATCTAGATGCGATGAGTCAGCAAAATTACATTGATCTCATGCAAGCTAGTTTACATCATGTATGGCGATTTTATGAAAATGCGCGTGATATCTTAAAAGCGCAATATAAAAGAGAGAATGGTAAATTTCTTATAGACCAGTCTTTTGATCATTTTAATACAGAAAATCAAAAACGTTTAAAGAAGATTATAGATATAAAATAATCTAATGATTTTATAAATAGTGATTTATAACTCTTATAAAGTTTAATCATATAAAAAAATCCAGATCTATTACAGATCTGGATTTTTTATATAAGCTATGTTTTTTATTTAAAACAAATCATTTACTTCAGTTTTTAAGAAGCTTATCGCAGTGGCGCTAGGTGCACGTTTATCCATAAGGTCATTAAGAATAGCCTGACGTAGTCCGTCTGCAGTGGTGACTTTATCAGTCATAGATACTTGACGTAGTTTTTGTATGGTAGTGTTTTTTGCGGCACGTATGATATTCCAGCATTCTTCACTCACGTAAACTTGTTGCGCTATGTTGTGTTCAAACTCATGTTCTATAGCTGCAATAAGTCCTTGTTCATACTCAGATTTTGATAAGTTACCAGGCTTAGTTCTAACGACTAGACTAGCAGGTTTAATACGTTCAAGAAAAAGAACTAATCTCTCATAGGCAGCCATGCGAGTAGGAAGTGTTTTTGCTTGAGACTCTCTTACTGTGATAAAACGTCTTCTTTTTTCTTCATTCTTCATAAATGACGAAAAGAAATAATAAGAAATTACTGCAATAATAAATGCAGGTAATAAGGTTTGGAGTAAAGGTAAAATCGCTTCTTGCATATTTGGGTTTTAAAGTTTTGGAACGTTCAAAAATAATAGGATATTTTATTTAACAAGTAATTTTATAGGGCTATTTCTATTCATCTAGCGATATAAGTGTTTTATAGTATGAAGTCGTGGTTTTATCTGTTACCTCTTTATCGACATATTTATATACTTTATGTTTATAAAATAATACTTCCTTAAAAAGACATCGAGTTAGCAAATTGCAGTACAGAGTTTTTTTAAGTGTCGAGATTATAAGGTTATTTGGTTAGTTTTTACAGTAAGCTGCTCTTTTGATTGAGCAGCTTATTTTATTTACCACCTAGGTGAATGCAGTCTTTTAACTCTTGCATACCATTAAATGGGACGACCGTTTTTTGATATTTATAAGTATGTTCTAGAGTTTGTGTCATGTTACTATCTCCTATATTCACATCTACATCTCTCATATCAAACTGACATGGGTGCTCATAACCAGCTGCGTGAGTAATCTCTAGCACTTCTTTGTTGAATTTCTTAAAATAGCTAGCCAGTCTACCAGCTTTTTCTGGAACAACGATACCACGTTGCAACCATTTATTTTGAGTAGCAATACCAGTAGGACAGGTGTTGTTGTGGCATGCTTGCGCCTGTATGCAACCTATAGATATCATAGCTTCACGAGCTACATTAATAACATCTGCTCCCATAGAAAAAGCCATCGCAGCCTTAGCAGGAAAACCTAGTTTACCAGATGCGATAAAGACTAAATCTTCAGTCATTTGTCTATTCTGGAAAACCTGATAAAGATCTTTAAAACCATATACCCATGGAAGCGATACATGATCTGCAAAACTAGGTGGAGCAGCACCAGTACCACCTTCACCACCATCTACAGTGATAAAGTCAGGACCTTTTCCTGTAGCTTTCATAATATCTGCCAGTTCTTCCCATTGTTCTAGTTTACCTATCGCAGCTTTTATACCAGTAGGTAATCCAGTTTCTTGAGCTATTTTCTCAACAAAGTCCACAAGACCTTGTATTCCTTCAAAAGCACTATGAGTAGGTGGAGAGAGAACATCTTCTCCCATAGGGACATTACGTATTTCGCTTATTTCTTTAGTAATTTTAGAACCAGGTAATACACCACCTTTTCCAGGTTTTGCACCTTGAGATAGTTTTACTTCTATAGCTCTAACCTGTGGATGATCTTTAACCAGTTGTTTTAATTTTTCCATGGAAAATTTTCCGTCGTCACCACGTACTCCAAAGTATCCAGTACCAAAATGAAAAACAACGTCAGCACCAGTTTTGTGATAAGGAGATAATCCACCTTCACCAGTATTGTGGTAAGCATGTACTTCCTTACAGCCTGTGTTTAAAGCCTCAATAGCCTTGGCACTCAAACTTCCATAACTCATGGCGCTCACATTAATCACACTTCTAGGTCTAAAAGGTCTTTTTCTATTTTTTGCAGCTCCCATAATCTTTGCACAAGGAAGGAATCCTGGGTCTTTAGCAGTAACATGATTTTCATCAAGTTTAAAAGGCATCATTGAATTATTAATAAAAATATACTGGTGCGAGTAGATGTCACGATCGGTACCAAAACCTTCATAGTTATTTTCATTCTTTGCACTGGCATATATCCAGCCACGCTCAATTCTATTGAAAGGAAGTTCTTCACGATTATTTGCCACAATGTACTGACGCAATTCTGGACCTATACTTTCTAGCCAGTATCTAATATGTCCGACTACAGGGAAATTCCTGAGGATGATGTGTTTCTTATTGAAAATATCATAAAGTGCAACGATAATTATAAAAGCGATGAGGTACCAGTACCAAGCTATGTTTGCAATAAAATCCCAAATTTGTTCCATGAAAAATAATTAAGAGCTAAAAATACAATAGTTGTTATATAAGATCTGTGATAACTGCAATGAAATTATACTATTCCATCTCTTAATGTTGAAAAAACGCTGGATTTTTATTCCGCTTTCGCAGAAGCGAGAACAGCACAAGCCTTATCTTTATACTCTATAAAATGAAGACCTGTGCAAGATTATATTTCCCAGCTTAACGACGCCCAAAGAGAACCAGTTTTACAAAAAGAAGGTCCTATGATCATCATTGCTGGTGCAGGTTCTGGGAAGACTCGTGTGCTTACCATACGTATTGCTTATTTGATGCAACAAGGTGTAGATCCGTTTAATATTTTATCTCTTACGTTTACTAATAAGGCGGCCAAAGAGATGAAAAAACGTATCGGTGATATCGTGGGTGCCGGACAGGCTAAAAATTTGTGGATGGGAACTTTTCACTCTGTCTTTGCAAAGCTATTGCGTATGGAGGCAGATAAACTAGGCTATCCATCTAACTTTACTATTTACGATTCTCAAGATTCACAACGTCTTACGAGTGCCATTATAAAAGAAATGGGACTGGATAAAGATGTCTATAAATACAAGCAAATACAGTCGCGCATCTCTTCTCTTAAAAACGGTCTGATTACCGTACGCGCCTATTACAATGATGCCGATTTACAAGAGGCAGATGCGATGGCACGACGTCCACGTTTTGGTGAGATTTATAAAGAATATGTAGAACGTTGTTTCAAGGCTGGAGCAATGGATTTTGATGATTTATTATTAAAGACTAACGAATTAATAAACCGCTTTCCAGAAGTTCTAGCAAAATATCAAAATCGTTTTCAATACATACTGGTAGATGAGTACCAGGATACGAACCACTCACAGTATTTGATAGTAAAAGCACTGTCAGATAAATTCCAAAATATATGTGTGGTAGGTGACGATGCGCAATCCATTTATGCTTTCCGTGGTGCAAATATTAATAACATTTTGAACTTTCAGAAGGATTATGATAATGTAAAAGCATACCGTCTAGAACAAAATTACCGTTCTACAAAAAACATTGTTGAGGCGGCAAACTCAATCATCGAGCACAATAAGACTAAACTTGATAAAGTAGTATGGACAGCAAATAATGATGGGCCTAAAATTATAGTCCACCGACTCATGAGTGATGCAGAAGAAGGTCGTTATGTAGCCGGTTCTATTTTTGAAAACAAAATGCAACACCAGTTAGATAATGGAAAATTTGCCATTCTCTATAGAACAAACGCACAGTCTCGTGCGATGGAAGACGCGTTGCGTAAACGTGATATTCCATATCGTATTTATGGAGGTCTTAGCTTTTACCAGCGCAAAGAGGTGAAAGATGTACTTGCATATCTACGTCTGGTGGTAAACCCAAAAGACGAAGAGGCTATAAAACGAGTTATCAATTACCCTGCTCGAGGTATAGGTGCTACGACCATGGACCGTTTAATAGCTGCTACAAAACATTATGACCGTACCATTTTTGAGGTCATGGAAAATATAGATCGAGTAGATGCTGGAATAAACAGTTCTACAAAAACAAAGTTGAAGAATTTTGTTACCATGATTAAGAGTTTTCAAGCGCTAGATCTAACTCAAAACGTTTTTGAACTGACAGAATATGTCTTAAAGAAAACCGCTTTGTTAACTGAGCTCAAGAAAGACGGCACACAAGAAGGAATCTCTCGTATAGAAAACATGGAAGAGCTTCTTAACGGTATGCGAGACTTTGTAGAAGGACAAAAAGAAGTAGCAGACGCGAGAGGTGCCCTGTCAGAATTTCTAGAAGATGTTGCACTAGCAACAGATCTCGATAAAGATACAGGAGACGATGACCGCGTTTCTTTAATGACCATTCACCTGTCTAAAGGGCTGGAGTTTCCTTACTTATATATAGTAGGTATGGAAGAAGATCTTTTCCCTAGTGGTATGAGTATGAATACTCGCGAGGACCTAGAAGAAGAGAGAAGATTATTTTACGTGGCATTAACCAGAGCAGAGCATCAAGCTTATTTAACCTACACTTTGAGCCGCTATCGCTGGGGTAAACTAGTAGATGCAGAGCCTAGTCGTTTTATTACAGAAATTAATCAAGATTATATAGAATACACGACTCCTATAGATAATTATCGATATAAACCACTGATGAATAATGACCTGTGGGATGAGCCAGATAAGTCAAAACTGCGACAGTCTAAACCTAAGAATGGAACACCACCCAGTGTAAACCAGCCTAATGAAGAGCAAATTAGAAAACTAAGAAAAATGCGACCGGTAAGTCGTACAACTAGTAATTCTAGTGCTCCTTCTGGTTTTGAAGGCGATTTACAACCAGGTATGATAGTAGAACATGCGCGCTTTGGTCGTGGTACAGTAGTTAATCTAGAAGGCGCTGGTGGTGAGAAAAAAGCCGAAATCAACTTTAATGTCGGTGGTCTTAAGAAATTACTTCTGAGATTTGCTAAATTAGATGTGGTAGGATAGAAATAAATCTATAGATGTTAATCTTTGGTTCCGCTTTCGCGAAAGCGGAATTATAACATTACATTTAACCACTAATTAAACCAGAATGAACAACTTACAATACCCTATTAAATTCTCATTTAAGATCACTACGCTAAGTAATGATTTTACAGCAAAAAATGCGTCAGGACAAACTATTGCTTACGTAAAGCAAAAAATGTTTAAGCTCAAAGAAGCCATTTCAGTTTACAGTGACGAGAGTAAATCGCAAGTTTTATTTACCATCGCGGCAAATAAATGGCTGGATTTTAGTGCAGCATATTCTATGACAGACGCTAGCGGTAATGAAATAGGTAAAATTGCTCGTAAAGGATGGCGCTCTATGTGGAAGGCAGAGTATGATATCGTAGATCAAAATAACCAGCCGCAGTATAAAGTGCAAGAAGCAAACGCATGGGTACGTGTTGCAGACTCCATGATAGGAGAGATACCTGTACTAGGTGCTTTTACAGGTTATTTATTTAACCCTACTTATAATGTGACTAACAAAGCAGGTCAGATAGTAGTTAAATTAAAGAAAATGCCTTCTTTCTTCGGTAAAGAATTTGAACTTGAAAAAGTGGCAGATATAGACGAAGATGATAAAGAAAGAGTAATGTTAGGTCTTATGATGATGATTCTGCTAGAAAGACGTCGTGGATAATACGGACAACTAAATAGATACTTTAAAACCGAAACTTAACAATGTTGAGTTTCGGTTTTTTTTGATTCGAAAACTAAAATGAATTAACTTCATTAAAGGTTTTTTTAATGCGCCTTCAAAAAAATAGAATATCAGATTGCTGAAAACTTGTTAAATGTCTATGATGCAGCTTTAAGATATAAAATACAAGCAACATTAAACCTTCAAGAATGCAGTCTGAATGTGTCAGAAAATAATAATTTCATTTTAAATGCTTGGTTGAGCGATAGTCGAAACCTTTTTCTCTCGCACGATCTTTATTAATATTATTAGGTATGAATTATCAGTTTTATGTATACCTATTAGAATGTAATGACAGATTGCTCTACACAGGAATGACGAACAATATCCAAAGAAGATTTAACGAACATCAAAAAGGATTGAATCCGCGATCATTTACTTTCAAAAGACGACCAGTAGAGTTGTTATTTCATGAACAATTTAACGATGTATTTCAAGCCTATCATTTTGAAGCAAGAATTAAGAAAGGGTCAGCTAAAAAGAAACGAGCATTAGCATCTGGTGATTTTGATAGATTGAAAATATTATCTAATTGTCAGAATGATTCATCAAGCGCATTTGCATCTTCAGATGATGTACCTAAAAGAGAAAGGTAAAACTCTTTCCATAAGTAACCGTCTTCGACTATCGCTCAGACTAGCATTATTTTAAAAGTTTAAATTTTGGTATATCATATATTCACATGATTATTAATTTGACAATTTCATCAAGTCCATTTATCTTTGAATACACACTAGAAACAACTTTCCATTGCCACTTAACTTTCTTTCTACACCTATAGATTACCTCGCTGGCATAGGCCCAGAAAGAGCAAAACTGTTGCGTAGTGAATTGCATATCCATACTTATGGAGATCTGGCAAACCTTTTTCCTAATCGATATATAGATAAAACTAAATATTATAAGATCAATCAGCTTGTGCCAGACAGTGCGCAAGTGCAGATTCTAGGGAAAATAATAAATATAAAAACCGCAGGGTCTGGTAAGTCAGAGCGGCTAGTTGCCACGTTTGCAGACGAGACGGGACGCATGGAGTTGGTATGGTTCCGCAGTCAGAAACATTTTAGAGATAGTTTAAAGATAAATGAGCCCTATGTAGCCTTTGGTAAAGTGGCTCGTTATGGATCTCAATATAATATTGCACATCCAGATCTAGAATTATTAGTAGATCACAAGTCACGCAAACAAAGTGCGATGACACCAGTCTATCCCAGTACAGAAATGCTTGCTAAACGTAAGGTAACTAACACCTACATCGTTAAATGTATGCGCAAGTTATTTAGCGAGATCAATGGCGCCTTTGTAGAAACGCTGCCAGACGATATGCGTGAGCATTATAAGTTGATAGGTAAAAATGAAGCCATGCTTAATGTTCATTTTCCTACCACACCAGAGCTGTTAAAGCATTCTATTTATAGATTAAAGTTTGAAGAACTTTTTTTTATTCAAATGGAATTATTGCTGCAAAATAGAATTAGAAAAACGAAGATAAGAGGTTATGTTTTTGATAATGTAGGAGATAAGTTTACCGACTTTTATAAAAATCATTTACCCTTTGAACTTACTGGCGCTCAAAAACGCGTAGTAAAAGAAATACGTGCCGACATGGGTACTGGCGCGCATATGAATCGTTTGCTTCAAGGTGATGTAGGTTCTGGAAAAACGATAGTTGCCGTTCTCACAGCCTTACTTGCATTAGATAACGGTTTCCAGGCTTGTATTATGGCACCTACCGAGATTCTAGCACAACAGCATTACAGTGGCGTTTCAGAATTGCTAGAAGGTACAGGAATTACGGTTTCCTTACTTACAGGATCTGTAAAGACTAAAGCACGTCGTACCATTCATGAAGAGTTAGAAGATGGAACTTTAGATATTTTAATAGGTACACATGCACTTATTGAGGATAAAGTAAAGTTTAAAAACTTGGGCGTTGCTATAGTAGATGAGCAGCACCGTTTTGGCGTTGCACAAAGAGCAAAACTTTGGAAGAAAAATGAATTGCCACCGCATGTGCTCGTGATGACCGCAACACCTATACCTAGAACACTTGCCATGAGTCTATATGGAGATCTAGACATCTCTGTAATAGATGAGTTGCCGCCAGGTCGTAAAGAGATTAAAACCGTACATCGCTATGATAAAAATAGATTGGCCGTTTTTGGATTTATACGTGACGAGATAGCGCTAGGACGACAAATTTATATGGTATATCCATTAATAGAAGAGTCAGAAAAGCTAGATTATAAAGACCTGCAAGATGGGTACGACAGTATAGTAAGAGAATTTCCGTTACCCAAGTACAAAGTGAGTATAGTCCATGGTCGTATGAAGCCAGAGGACAAAGATTATGAAATGAATCGCTTTGTAAACGGCGAGACACAAATCATGGTCGCAACCACAGTGATAGAAGTAGGTGTAAATGTGCCTAATGCCAGCGTCATGATTATAGAAAGTGCCGAGCGTTTTGGACTATCTCAATTGCACCAATTGCGCGGTAGAGTAGGTCGTGGTGGAGACCAGAGCTACTGTATTTTAATGACAGGTCATAAATTAAGTGCCAATTCAAAAACAAGATTAGACACCATGGTTGCTACTACCGATGGTTTTAAGATTGCTGAGGTAGATCTTAAATTACGCGGCCCAGGAGATCTTATGGGAACGCAGCAAAGTGGTGTCATGGATTTAAGACTTGCAGATATTGTAAAAGATAACCACATACTTGCCATAGCAAGAGAAGCAGCGCAAAAATTACTCGCCAAAGATGTGAAAATAGAAAAACCTGAACATGCTGGTGTAAAACGTGTCATGTCTTTTTTACAAAACAAAAAAGGACTTTGGAAGTATATAAGTTAAGTCTTTAAAAGATGCTTGATCAAGTCGATGAGCTTATAATTTATTCTCCATTCCAGCACTGCAAAACCTTTCCGACCATAAATCGCTACCGCTTTTTATGCCCACCATTCCTTAATTAAGGAATGGAGCTTTTTGTGTAATAAAGTTATTTTAATTTAAAAAGAGAGTTTTTAAAAGCTCCTTGCCTAAGACTAGGAGAGGTGGGGTTTTGCAAAAACCTCGGAGTGGTTGAAAGGAGCTCGATCTAATCGATAAGGTTGTAATTTATTCTCCAAACCAACATAGCCAAACCTTTCCGACCATAAATCGCTACCGCTTTTTATGCCCACCTTTCCTTAATTAAGGTAAGGAGCTTTTTATGTAATAAAGTTATTTTAATTTAAAAGAGAGTTTTTAAAAGCTCCTCGCTTAAGAATAGGCGAGGTGTGGTTTTGCAAAAACCTCGGAGTGGTTGAAAGGTGCTCGATCTAATCGATGAGGTTGTATTTAATCAGCTTCAAACTAGCTTAATCCTTGATCTGTATTTAAAATTCTTTTTTTATTCCGCTTTCGCGAAAGCGAGATCTACAACCATTTTATGTGGAATTTAAACGACTGGAATGTTACGGTTCTTAAACAGGAACGTTAAATATCTCTTTAATGATTGCTAGAGTAGGGCTTGGGTTGTAATTTGTACACGATTACGAAGGAAAAATTATGGATTACAATAAAATAAGTACGTTAGGACAGCTGAAGGAAGCCGGCTGGAAATCAAAGTCAATTAAGGAAGAATTAAGGGATAACCTTATTGAAAACATTAAAAATGATGTGAATTCTTTTACAGGAATACATGGTTATGAAAACACTGTAATTCCAGAACTAGAACGTGCTATTTTATCACGTCACAACATCAATTTATTAGGTTTAAGAGGTCAAGCAAAAACCAGACTTGCGAGACTAATGACTGGTTTGCTAGATGAATACATACCTTATGTGACCGATAGTGAGATTCATGACGATCCATTACAGCCGCTCTCTAGAACGGCCAAAGAATTGATTGAAAAGCATGGTGATAAAACACCTATATCCTGGTTGCATAGAGACGATCGTTTTTATGAAAAACTAGCGACTCCAGATGTTACTGTTGCCGATTTAATAGGTGATATAGACCCTATAAAAGCAGCCAACTTAAAACTAAGTTATGCAGATGATCGCGTGATACATTATGGTATGATACCGCGTGCAAACCGATGTATTTTTGTAATAAATGAACTTCCAGATTTACAGGCGCGTATACAGGTAGCGCTTTTTAATATTTTACAAGAAGGTGATATACAAATACGTGGTTTTAAATTGAGACTGGCACTAGACATGCAGTTTGTATTTACGGCAAACCCTGAAGATTATACCAACCGTGGTAGCATCGTTACACCTCTTAAAGATAGAATTGGGTCTCAAATTTTGACTCATTATCCTGAGAATATCGCTATTGCGAAAACAATTACTCAACAAGAAGCGAAGAACGATTCAAGAACTACGGAGACTGTTTATGTGCCTGAATTGGCTAAGGATTTATTGGAGCAAATAAGCTTCAGCGCTAGAAATAGTGAGTATGTAGATGAAAAAAGTGGAGTAAGTGCTCGTATGAGTATTACTGCTTTTGAAAATCTACTGAGTACTGCTGAGCGTCGTTCTTTAATGAACGGTGACGATAAGACTACTATTCGTTTTTCTGACTTTACAGGTATTATACCTGCAATCACAGGTAAGGTAGAACTGGTTTATGAAGGAGAGCAAGAAGGTGCAGCCTTTGTAGCAAATGAATTGATAGGTGCGGCGACTAAGACGTTGTTCCCTCAATACTTTCCAGAAATCAAGAAACTAGTTAAAAGTGATGAGGTAACGCCTTATGACAAATTAGTGGAGTGGTTCTTTAATAATGAAGGGCTAGAATTACTGGACGAATTAAATGATAGTGATTATCAAGTATTGATCGATCAGGTGACACCGCTAGAAGATCTTGTGCAAAAATACCAGCCACAGACAACTAAGGAAGACCGTAATTTCATGAAAGAGTTTATTCTTTGGTCACTAGTGGAATTTGATAAACTGAGTAAAAAGAGATTTACAGAAGGGTATCAATTTAATGATTTATATAGTGACTTTGTAAGAGGAATCTAGATAATAAAAGATATTAGAATTTATAAATAGTAGGTTGTTTTCTTAAACGACCTACTATTTGCATTTTAAAAAGTTGAAAAGAATTACATAATAATAAACCCCTATAAAAACATGCAAAAGAGCTTTAAATTCCTGCCATTATTACTTTTAATACTACTCATTAGTAGTTGTAATGATCATACTTCTACCGACCGTAAAGAGACGATAGAAAAGCCTAAAAATGAAGTTCTAGTTTTGGGAACTATTCATGGTGGCCACTTAACAGATAGTGTTTATAATACAGACTATCTGGAGAGGTTAATTAAAGAGATTCAACCTGATTATATCTTAACTGAAATACCACCTAGTAGTTTTAAAGAAGCGATGGATGGATTTAAGAAAAACGATTCCATATCTGAATCTAGGGTCTCGCGTTTTCCAGAATATACAGACGTTGTTTTTCCTTTGTCTAAAGAAATGGACTTTGAAATTATACCAACAGCAGGATGGTCTTTATCCATGGCGAGAGAACGTAGTAAAAAGCTAAGAGCTATAAGTCAGGATACTTCTAGAACAGAAGACTGGGCTGCCTATCGCAATGCAAATAGATTATCAGATTCTATTTATAAAGCTACAGGAAAGGTAAATGATCCCTATTTTATTCATACTAATGCATATGATAGCATACAAGATATAGGATTACAGACGTATAACAAACTATTTAATGAAGAGCTAGGCCTAGGTGGTTGGGAAAATATAAATATTGCCCATTATTGGAATATTGAAAAGGCTCTAGAAAAACACCGTTATGAAGGAAAGCGAATTTTAATTACTTATGGAGCTGGTCATAAAGGATGGTTCTTAAGAGAATTACGTAAAAGAGATGACATTCATTTATTAGAACTAGAGCCATTTCTTAATGCCATAGAAGAGGAGTAAAAAAGCTTTTAACGAGTTTTATTTTAAAATAAAAAAGAGTCCATTATCGCGAGATAATGGACTCTTTGCTTAAGAATTAATTTGTTCTTTTTTAAAAGGAATAAGTAAGATTATGCTTTACCACCTAGCATTAAAACCTGGTCGCAAACTACCTCTGTAGTATAGCGTTTTTCTCCAGATTTATCTTCCCACTGTCTAGTGACTAGTTTTCCTTCTACACCTATTTTATTTCCTTTTTTTACGTATTGAGATATAATGTTTGCCGTGCCATTAAAGGCTACAATACGGTGCCATTGTGTGTCAGTTACCTGCTCACCTAATTTGTTAGTATAACGGTCTGTAGTAGCAAGAGAAAACTTAACTAGCGTTTTACCGTCATTAAGATTTACTGTTTCTGGGTCTTGTCCTAGGTTACCGATCAATTGTACTTTGTTGCTTAGATTACTCATAATAAATTTGTTTGTATGGATTATATATTAGTTAACGCCATCGTTTGTAATTGATGACGGTGCAAAGATGTGACAGTATCAAAGTTTCAATTGTATTTTAAACGTTTGTTTACGTTTATTTACGTTTGTAAATGGTTATATCTTACTAATCGACTGTTATTATTGAAAAGAATAAGTTTTAAAAATTATGTTAGAAATGGGGTTGATTTATGTTTAAATTTATGGGTTGAGAGATGGTTCTCATATACTTTTCGTTCTACACCATTTGAAAAAAACACTTTACATAATAACAATCATAAGTATTTTTATTGCATGCTCTACTGAACCCAAAAGAGAAGTTCAGGAAAAGTTAGAACCATTTGAAATAACAAATAGAATATCGAGCAAAACATACGGCGATACTTTAAGAGTTGAATATGAATATCGAGGTGATACTGTCATTCAAAAAAGAATTGATTCTAAAGGCACCACAGACGATAATTTTGATAGTTCTTTTACTGTAACATCTATATGGTCAACTAAAAACACTTCGAAATTATTGTGTGATGAAAAATTAAAATTGACTCTTGACGATATTGATTATGAATTTTGTTATCAAGATGTTCTAAAACAATTTGATAAAGAAATAGCCCTATCAAAAGCAAAAAATAATATTTGGGATGCGGATGGTCTTTTAGAGATGAAAATGGATGTTATGAAATATCATAACGGAAAAAATATAGATTTAGACTTCTTCGGCAATTCATATCTAATGGATTTAGTAAAAGAGATAAATGTCAATATCTATGATAATAAAACCAAATCACTAATCGAACAAATAAGTTTAGAAAAATATGAGACAAATTTCTCTGAAGGGAAAAAATACTATTTCCTAAACAAGAAAAAGGATACTATTGCGGTTTATCGTCGATTAGAATGGATGAGCTAGTCTGCGAAAAAACGGTGTAGAACAATGTATATAAAAAATAGCGCGAGCAGTTGCAAATACAAAGGTTCGGCACTTTTTCGAGGTCGCCAAATTTTTAAATTTGGCTATTTGAGAAAAGAAAAATAAATAGATAAATTTAAAAATTCGGATTGAGTCTAACCGAATAGTTTGTGCACTTTTTCAGCGCTATTATTCTTATATCCAACCGTTGTTTGTGATTTGAGAAAATCGTGATAAATTGAAAATGATTGATTTTAATGAAAAAATGGATTTTAATAATTGTCGGAATCATTCTGGTAGGAATAGTTGGAATTGGAATAAAAATAAATTCTGATTTTAATGATCTAGCAGAGACCTTTAATTCTGAACACATTCTAGATGAACCGAGTTTAAATATTCTGTTTGAATCTATTTCGCCAAATGAAAAATACAAATATTACCAATATCAATTTGATAATGGCGGATTTGGATATTCAAGAGTCTTTTGGTCTGTAATTGAAAATAACAAAAATATAAATGACCTTGAAAAAGGTATTATTCCGAATGGTTATAAAATAGTACAATGGAATAATGAAAGTGAACTAATCCTCGAGAAGTGGAAACCATATTACGAAACTAATACAAATTATGAATTGAAAAACAACTCAGAATTCAATGGAATTATAATCAATATAGCGGAATAAAAACATGTTTTAACAAAGAACCGCACTAAAACACAAGTGAATTTCACTTAATTTCTAACCAGTACACTTCTATATCCGTTATCATATATTAATCCTGATTTTGCTTTTTTAATGAAGTATTCTCCTATTATAACTTGCTCTTTTTGAACACCTTTGAGGCGTATGAATTCTAAATTTGTTTTGTACTTTCATATCTACAACCATAACCAAAATAAGAGCATACCAAAGGAATGCCTCACTTGTATTAATCTTTTGCTGTTGTACAGCATTGCCTAAAAATGGAACAATTAATAAAAAAGAACATAAGACTCTTATCTGAAAGGTATAATCATTCCATTGAATACGGAATTAATGAATTATTTATCACAAATAAAATAAACACGATAAAAATACATCCAAAGAACAAATATGGATTTGATATTGTGTATAATACAGATGAAGGTATAGACAAAATCTGCTCAAATCTAGAAGATATTTATGATTTCTTGATTGAACTGTTAAGGCGAACCGAACTTTATAAATTGATTCCTAAAAATGGTAAATTACTCGATTTGAGTGACTGGATTAAAGAAGAAGACGGTGATTGGATTATTAAATCACTCAAAGTTTTAGTTACTAAATTTGATGATATACAAATTGAATATAAAGAATTTGGTGGTAATAGGTATGAACTTGAATTTTATAAAGGTTTGCTTATTTTGAATGATGATTTATGTATATGTAAATCTAACGTAATAGAAATTAATAACGTTTGCTAACAAACAACTGTGATAAAAAACAAGTGAATTTCACTTAATTTCTAACCAGTACACTTCTATATCCGTTATCATATATTAATCCTGATTTTGCTTTTTTAATGAAGTATTCTCCTATTATAACTTGCTCTTTTTGAACACCTTTGAGGTGTATGAATTCTAAATTTGTTTTGTACTTTCACATCTATAATCATATTTAAAAATACTACATAACAATGTAATGCCTCAATCGCATTATACCTTTGGCTGTTATGTGCATTTTGGTTGCGTTACCAATATTTGGTATATTTGACTAAAATTATATTCGGAATGGGAAAAAACACATCAATATCACTCGGAAATCATTTTGAGGAGTTTATTAGAGAAGAAGTGAATTCTGGAAGATATGGTTCGGTTAGCGAAGTAATTCGTTCTGCTTTACGTTTGTTAGAACGTGATGAAAAAAAAGAAAGAGAATTGATTAAAGCTCTAGAAGTGGGAGAAAATAGTGGATTTGTTGAAGAATTTGACCCAAAACAACACCTGAAAGAATTACATCGTAAACACTTATGAGTAATAACAAATATCGTATAAGTCAACAAGCGATTGAGGATTTAAATAAAATTTGGATTTATACTCTTAACAAATGGTCTAAAGAACAAGCAGACAGATATTACGATTTAATAATTGCAGAAATTGAATTTATTGCGGAAAATTATCTTGCAGGAAAATCTGCAGAACAAACTCGAAAAAATTATAGAGTTTCGAAAGTTAAATCTCATCTATTGTTTTACAGAAAAGTAGATAATGAGATGGTAGAAATCGTTAGAATTTTACATCAGAGAATGGATATTAAAAAACATCTGAAATAAAAAAAAACGGTGTACAACAAACAACTGTACTAAAAAAAACAAGCGAATTTCACTTAATTTCTAACAAGTACACCTCTATATCCGTCATCATATATTAATCCTGATTTTGCTTTTTTAATGAAGTGTTCACCTATTATAACTTGCTCTTTTTGAACACCTGTAAGGCGTATGAATTCTTAATTTGTTTTGTACTTTCACATCTACAACCATAACCAAAATAGGAGCATACCAAAGGAATGCCTCACTCGCCTTATACTTTTGGCTATTGACCACAATATGACAAAAACACCGAAACATAATATTTCTCAAGAAAAAGCTACCGCTTTATTAAATAACGGAATAACACTAAAAGATTATTATGTGGAAGGCGAACTGAAAATTGAAACGGTTGACGGTTGGAATAAAGAAATTGTTATTGAAAATTGTATAATCGAATATTTTTCTGGTAGCGTAACCCAATTTGAGAAAGCTGTTAGTATAACTAATAGTCGATTTAAAAAATGTCAATTCTTGTTCACATATTTTTTGGGTGGTTTAGAAATTGACAATTGCATTTTTGATAGCTATTTAGATTTTCAAGCTGGCGGACATAATAAATTTGGAAACTCTGTTTTAATATCAAATAATGAATTTTATGGCTTTGTAAATTTCTTTGATTGTTGGTATGAGAATGAATTCACAGCTAAAAAAAATAATTTTTTAAACGGAACTAATTTATTGGGAAAGCCACATAACATTCCAGTAACTTTTGACATTGAACCCAATATTATAGACAATATTGGACAACTAAATTTTGACCACGAAGGAATTGAATAATATAAATTTGAATATATTTTAGAACGCAATCACAGCTTTGCGAAGTCGCCAAATTTTTAAATTTGGCTTATTGAGAAAAAATAATAAGTAAATTTTAAAAATTCGGCTTGTGTTCTACTGAATAGTGACTGTTTATTTTCAGCCCTACTATTCTTATACAAATCCTTTGGCAGTCATTTAAGAAACCGAGAAAACACATTGAAAATTAAAAAATTTATTTCCAGCTTTTTTAAAAGTAACTCAAAGGAGAAACTTGAAACTGATGAAAATCAATGGAGACCTGTTCTTCATCCTTTGTTTATTCAAATGAAAGAAAAAGCGAACATCTATTTGTCCGAAGATGGATATTCGATTTCTAATCAAAAACGTGGAATTGAAACCTTTAAAAATGATTTTGGGATTTATATTTCAATCGTAAATCAAGGTTATGATTTTCCTGAAGTTTATATCGGAAAAAATACTATTATTGAGGAAATGATTCGTTTTGACTTTATGCTTGAATTATACTTGACTGACAAAACTGAATTAATAAAAAAACATAAATCGCTGAACAATTTCTATGACTTTGAATATGAAAAAGACTTTATAGAAACGCATTATCAATCCATTCTGAAAATCAATCCATTTCCTGAACAATATAATAAATGGATAAAATCAAACGACAAACTAATAAGAAGTTATACGAACTAAAAAAAACGAACTGCCAACAAAGAACCGTACTAAAAAAACAAGCAAATTTCACTTCATTTCTAACAAGTACACTTCTATTACCGTCATCAAATATTAATCCTGATTTTGTTTTTTTAATTAAGTATTCACCTATTATAACTTGCTCTTTTTGAACACTTGTAAGGCGTATGAATTCTTAATTTGTTTTGTACTTTCACATCAATCATAATTAAAACAATAACATACCAATGTAATACCTCATTCGCATTATACTTCTAGTGGTTATGTGCATTTGAGAAAAGCGAAAATATGACAAGAGACGAAGCCCAAGACGCGTGGGAAGAAATAGTTGATAAAGGATTTTCAGATTATCAGAAATTGACTCGTGAACAACGAGTATGGTTTAATGTTGAACCTTTAACAACTGACGGATTATGGGATCATTATGTGAATCACGGAGCGGACAAAAATGCGGATACTATTCTGGACTTGGAATATCTGAATTTTAATTCGATTGCTGATCAATTACGTGAATTTAATAAAACTTATTTTCCAAATGGAGTTCCGGAAGGACCAGATGCTCGACAAGATGAATTTGACAAGTTTGATGAAGATGAACTCGAGGACTATATTGAGGAAATGGACGACAAATTTTGGGAACTATCAGATGATTTAGAAAATGCTTTAATGAAGCACATAAATAATACTGGAATTGGAAAATAAAAACACACTACAACAAACAACTACGGTAAAAAACCAAGCAAATTTCAGTTAATTTCTATTAAGTAAACTTCTATATCCATCATCATATAATAATCTTGATTTTGCTTTTTAATTAAGTATTCTTCTATTATAACTCATTCCTATTGAACAACTGTAAGGCGCATAAATTCTTAATTTGTTTTGTACTTTCACATCTGCAACCATAACCAAAATAAGAGCATACCAATGGAATGCTTCACTTGAATTATACTTTTGACTGTGGATAGTAATGTAACAGAACCTTGATACAAAAAAAACATAAATGGAAAAAACTTGGGCATCTGGAGCTTTAGAATTATTAAAACACGCTGATGAGCATATTAATAAAGAACAAGCATTTGACAAAAGAATTGCTTTTATAAGTATAGACAACTCAGTTGAAACAGCAATCAGAACTTTTATTTTTATGCCATCTAGTCTATCTAAAGTTAATTTTTCATTTAAAGAAAAGGATGAAATCGGAAATTCATTCCCAAAAATGGTTAATCTATTGAGTGAGAAAACTAGTGACAAAATACCTGGAATCGAATTCTCTGATATAGAATTTTATCATAGGTTAAGAAATCAATTATATCATGATGGGACAGGACTAAGTGTTGATAAAAATCATCTTGAAGCTTATAGAACTATTGGAGAATTATTACTTAAAAAGTTATTTAAAATTGAATTTAATTTAATTATACTATTAAAGACAAGTCACTTCCTAATCTAATCATTTCTTGGGAAGAAATAGATAAATTGATAAAGAGGTTGTTTTTCAAAAATAATATTGACTTTAGCAATGCGCTCAAATGGGAAGAAGCTCTGCAAAAAAAGATATTAACTAATCATCAAATAACATTATTTAATGAATTAAAAAATATCAGAAATGAACAAGTTCATTCATTACCAATTGAAATTAATCTAACAAAAATTTCTTACGGAATAGAAATAGCGAATGAATTAAGAACTAGTCTTGAAAAAGAAATGAAAGATAAAATTCTAAATTTTTTTAAAGAAAATCCAACAGAAGTATTCGCTGCAAGAGCTATTGGTCATATATTTTCAATTTCAAAAAGTTATGCATCTCACCTAATAGAAACTTTAGAGGAAGAAGGGGAAATTATATCCGGAATCGAAGAAGAAAGTGGAATTACATTCTTTCAAATAGGTTAATTGAATAACCACACACACACACACACACACACACACATAACAAAGAACCGCACTAAAAAACAAGCGAACTCCACTTAAATTTCCTACAAGCACACTGCTATATCCATAATCATACACAAAACCTTTACGGGCTCTTAAAATCTATGCAACAATGCATGATTTAGTTTCTATTCTAGTAGATTTTGCTTTGTTGCGCAAAGATTATAAGCATAGAAAAAATATAGAAAAGTTAGAAAAAGAAGATGGAGTTAATAGACCATTTCAAAAATATATGATGCAGCCCAGTGTTGTTATATACTCGATCGTTCTATTTCTTGCTCTAGTATTAATGATACTTTTTATAACTTATAAAAGAACAATCACCTATCCTAAAAATACCCAACAAGAAATAACGATCATTGCAGGTAGGGTAGAGAATTGGTATGAGATAAATGGTAGTTATCCTAACAGTCTAGAAGAGTTGATAGGTAGTAATCCGGTGCGTAAAGAATGGAAAACAGACGCTTGGAGAAGAGAGTATCAATTTACTTTGTCTGATGATGGGAAAAGTTTCGTTATCTCATCTGCTGGAGCAGATGGTAAACATGGCACTAGTGACGATATAATTCCTGATTAGAGGGAAGTTGTATTTTTATAGTAAATTGAACCAATCAAAACCAACCGCTACATGAAAAACTTCATCGTATTACTTATTGCTTTATTCACCATTTCGACCTATGCACAAGAAAAAGAGTTGTGGGCAAAATCCATTCTTAATGAAAAAGCGCCTGAACTAGTAGTAGAAAAATGGCTGTCAGATATTCCAGATACCGAAGGGAAATTTGTTCTTATAGACTTTTGGGCTACCTGGTGTGGACCTTGTATTAAAGCAATACCTGAATTGAATTCTTACCAAAAAGAGTTTAAAGATAAACTTGTTGTAATAGGGTTAAGTGATGAGCCAGAAGCAAAGGTTAAAAAGCATAAAAGACCTAAAATAGAATATTACAGCGCTATAGATACTCAAAGTAGATTAAACAATACGCTAGAAGTAAGAGGTATACCTCACTGCATTTTAATAGATCCTGATGGTATCGTTAGGTGGGAAGGCTATCCATTATTAACCGGTTATGAACTCACATCAGATGTGATTGCAAAGGTTATTGAGAACTATGAAAAGTAGTGACTCGTTTCTATTTTTAAAGTATACTTTAATCATTATTACCGATACTAGTTCGATATGAAAAAAACGTTTTTAGTAATAATTTGCTCATTTGGTTTTCTAGCTTGCTCAAATAAGGATAGAAAAGAGGACTTACTTCTTGAAATAGATAGATTAAAAATAGAAAATGATTCTTTGATGAAGCTTTCTAGAATTGAAAAAACTCCAACTAATTATTGGTTTGATTCTGACTTTGATGGAGAGGCATTTCTAGATCAAGGTATAAAAGATCCGGTTTTTCTTATTGAAAGTAGTCTTCGTGAACAACCAGAATTGATTCCGTTAAAAGCTGTCTTAGGTGGTACTATGCATTTTGGTACGATACAGTTGTTGAGTAGTGAGTGGTTAATAGCCAGCTTTGACGATGGACATATTATGGGAAGAGCTATTTATGAATATGATTTAAACAAGGATAAAGAAGTAGATTTTAAATTATTACACGTATTAGGTCCTGAGTAAATTTACATTTAATGAAACACGAAGTATACGAGTTGAGAAAAACTCCTCAGTTAAAAATTACAATTGACAAAATTTAATCTCCATATAATAGATGTTTTTGATCCCAAAAACTCTGGAGCCTATTCTTGGAACGATATAAAATCAATAGATTTTAATAAGGAAAAGATCAATTGGTTTTTTTCAATATTTAGTGGATTGATAGATCTATTTGCAGGAACAGTAGTATCAAAAGTTTATAAGTTCAAGTCCAACTTAAAAGTTGTATTAGATAGGAGTAGTATTATAATTAAACTTCATAAGGTAGATCTAGAACGTATGGAAGATATGCTTACCTCTATGGAAGCAAAACTAACAATATGACTGTAGCAAAAATAAAAGGTAAGTGGAAAATAATTTCCTGGTATCAGCCTCCAGGTTGTTAATCGTTAGTGCTTGAAAATCAATTGCAAATCTCTCTTGTAATAATCTCAATTAACATTTGTACATTTGACTCATAAGCCCATCCATGAAAAATTATTACTTCCTTACCGTTTTTTTAATTTCATTAGTTAGTTTCAAGAATGGTACAGCTCAGACAGACGTAGAGAACGTCTTGACAGATATACTCTTTATTCTCGACGGTTATAATGATCCTGCTGCAGAGGCTAGCGTTATGCAAACAGGTGCAGGATGGTTCCATACTGCAAAATCTCTTGATAAATTTAAAATTAACGTCTCTGCTGGTATAAGTGGTCTTCCTTTTCCTTCTAATAAAAAGAGTTTTACAGTACAAGAATCTGACTTTATTAATCTAGATATAAGAGGTGAAGACCAGGCGACTATACCTACATCACTAGGTGGGCAGCAACGTGTCTTTTTTGATTTTATGATAGATGGTGAGACCTATGAATTTCAGGCCTTTTCTGGTTTAAATACCGATTTCTTTGCCTTTCCTTATATACAAGGACAGGTAGGATTATGGAAAGAGACAGAGGTTACTTTAAGATATGCGCCTCAAATCACTATCGAGCGTTCTAGTTATGCCGTTTATGGAGTAGGCTTTAAACACAATCTATCTCAATACTTTTATAAAGAAAATCGTAGTTTTGATTTGGCTTTTTATACTAACTATAGTCTTACCGATCTTAACCTAGGTTATGATGAGCCACTGGATTTAGAACCACAAGATGGTGGTGCGCCGTTAGCAATTATAGATGGATCGCTTATCGATTTTCATTCAATAAACGCAGGTCTTGTAGCTAGTAAAGATGTCAATAAATGGACGTTTTCTACAGCAGTTAATTATAATACCAGTTGGGTAGATTACAGTTTAACAGGAGAAGACGGTATATTTTTCAACCTTTTTAATAACGTGCTTACCACTCTTAGCGAGACCAAGCATTCATTTAAGGTAGATGCTGGCGTTGCTTATCAAATCGCCCCTAAATGGAATTTAAATACCCAATTAAGCGTCGGTCAGTTTGCTAACCTTAATATAAGTGGTGTTTATAATATCAATTAATTTATTTTTATAAAGGCTATTTATAATTCCGCTTTCGCGAAAGCGAAACAACCATCTATCTACCCCAATAATTTAAAGATTTATGCTAGTTCATAATTTGAGAAACGCGTTTAATTTGGCATTTTTATAAGTATTTAGATCGTTTTAACTACTATTTTCTTTAATTCTGTTAAAAAACGATGCTTTTTTAGAGAACCATTGTGAATTTCTATGTGGGCCTTACTTCTTATAGCCTGTAACTTTGTACTGTAATAAATAACTAATTTAAAAATACAGACAAATGAAAAAGACAATCATAACAACACTAGCAATCGCAGGATTATTTACTATCTCAAATGTAAATGCACAAGAAACATATCAACCTGCCGAAGGTGTAAACACCGGAGTGACCAAAGATATTAATGGTACTGCCGACGATTTAAAAGACGAAGGAATAGTAGGAGTGAGTGGATGGAGTAGTTTCAATACTTTATCAAATCACGTATATATGCTAGAAGGTAAAGATTTTACCACGACACGAGAGATCATACCATTAATGAGTTCTAATATCATGATGCTAGATGATACCATGCCAGAATGGTTAATGACCGAAGAGATCATGGAAGATGTAATGGATGTGCAAAAAGATTATGTAGAGTTAATGAATGGTACAAAAATGACCAGTCATGAATTTGAAGAAAATCTAGAAGAAGTCATTGAGCAATATGAGGATTTAAGAGAAGAAGTAGGAGAGACTGTACAAGAATATAATAATGTGCAAGCAGATGCTATGGAAGAATACATGGAAGAAATCGAGAACGATAGATCGTATCGTAAAAACATGCAAGACGCCTCAGAAGAATATGAAGAAGAGATTAAAGGCTTAAATAAAATTACTGATTTAGAAATGAAGAAGTAGTAATCACTCCATAAGTGATAATTGAAAAAACCGATGTTAAAGCATCGGTTTTTTTATGTCATAGTTATTTTGTTTTCATTGAACTAGATTCTAAAAGAGGGAATAACTCATAAGGAAGAAGCTCGTTCTCCAGCAGTGGATAAATAAAGTATAGAAAAAGAGTTCTTAAGCGCTGGATTTGTGGTGTCAGTTAACCATTATTAGAATATATGAGAAACTGATAAGACCAGGTGTTATCGAGTAAATCTAGATATAGTAAATGTTAAATTAGGACATAAAAAAATCCCCATCATTGCTGATGAGGATTTTTATTACGAGAGATGGTTGTTAAACCTAATTATTTTACTTTGTTTACTACTGCTTCAAAAGCTTCTGGGTGATTCATAGCAAGGTCTGCAAGAACTTTACGATTTAACTCGATGTTGTTCTTTTTTACAGCTCCCATGAATGCTGAGTAGCTCATTCCGTGCATACGAGCACCAGCGTTGATACGCGTGATCCATAGTCTACGGAAAGTTCTTTTCTTGTTTCTTCTATCGCGGTAAGAATAAGCCATAGCTTTATCTACTGCATTCTTTGCTACTGTCCATACGTTTTTACGACGTCCGAAGTAACCTTTTGCCTGTTTTAGGACTTTTTTTCTACGTGCTCTACGAGCTACTGCATTTACTGATCTTGGCATAATTTAATTTTTTAACAGCAGGCGATCCATTTCTAGATTCTTTTATTGTGCGCTACTATTGGGTTATTGTGTGAATTAATAAACCATCAAGGTTTACAAAAATGTCTTACTTAAGACGTAACTGTAACTTGATATTTGGTTCGTCTGCTTTGTGCACTAATGTAGAGTGCGTTAAAGCTAACTTACGTTTCTTACTTTTTTTAGTCAGGATGTGACTTTTAAAAGCGTGTTTTCTTTTAATTTTTCCAGAACCAGTAAGCTTAAAACGCTTCTTAGTACTAGATTTTGTTTTCATCTTAGGCATAATTTCCTTTTTTAAATTCTCGTATTCCTTTCTCTTAAACTGCTTTTTGTTTCTTAAAACCTATTAAATCAATGAGTTATTAGGGATAATTAAGACACAAATACACGGTCCTCAATTAAGGATTGCAAAAATAGGTTTTTATTTAGAAATGGCATTATAAAACATCAATTTATTCCTACTCATTCATTGAAATTTATCTTCTATTTTTTTTTGTGCGGTACCTAGTCGTTAACTGTTTAAATAAGATAGCAGGCTTTGATGGAGCACTAGTGGTTTAACCAGTTCTAGATGTTGCTGTTTATTTAAGTAGCTGTTGTACCGTATTTGAATGTATTGTTATTCTATGAAATATGATAAAAACTAACTCTTAAAATCTCAATTATTGAAACAAGAAAAGACTGTCTCGTTTTTAGAGACAGTCTTTTAAATATATACTTTCTACGTTGCTACTACCTTTTAATAACAGTAACGAGTAAGATTATTTTTTCTTAGGTGCGATAAACATATTCATACGTTTACCTTCCATTTTAGGCATTTGTTCTACTTTACCTAGTTCTTCAAGATCTTGAGCAAGTCTTAAAAGTAAGATTTCTCCTTGATCTTTATAGATAATAGAACGACCCTTAAAGAATACATAAGCTTTTAATTTAGCACCTTCTTTAAGGAACTTCTCACCATGTTTTCTTTTAAACTCGTAATCATGATCATCAGTGTTAGGTCCAAAACGGATCTCTTTAATAACCACTTTACTAGCGTTTTGCTTTATTACTTTCTCACGCTTTTTTTGTTCATAGACAAATTTCTTGTAGTCCATGATCTTTGCAACTGGTGGGTCAGCATTAGGAGAGATCTCAACTAGGTCAAGTTCTTTTTCCTGTGCTTCCTTAAGTGCGTCACGTGTGTCCATAACACGAGGTTCTCCATCGCCTACTAGGCGTACTTTTCTCGCACGTATCTTTTCATTGATTGCGTGCTTGTCTTCTTTGATAATTCGAGCCGGACCACGGCTTCTGCGTCTACGTATTGCTATGACTATATAATTTTAATTAAACTTCAAATGTTTTTATCGTTTCAGAGATTTCCTTTTGAACTAGTGTTGTAAAATCTGCAACACTCATCGTTCCTAAGTCGTCTCCACCATGTTTTCTTACAGAAATCGTTCCATCTTTTTCTTCCTGCTCACCTACGATAAGCATATATGGTAATTTATTCATTTCTGCCTCACGGATTTTTTTACCCATGGTTTCTGCACGGTTATCAACTGCTGTGCGAATTTCGTTAATTTCTAGGGAATTTGCCACTTGTTTAGCATAATTTTCATATTTCTCACTGAGTGACAGAATAGTACACTGCTCTGGCATCAGCCATAGTGGGAAATTACCGCCAGTATGCTCTAATAAAATAGCTATAAAGCGCTCCATACTACCAAAAGGTGCTCTGTGTATCATAACTGGTCTATGTGACTCGTTATCAGCGCCTTTGTATGATAGATCAAAGCGTTCTGGTAAATTGTAATCTACTTGTATAGTACCTAATTGCCAGCTTCTACCTAGGGCATCCTTCACCATAAAGTCTAATTTAGGACCATAAAAGGCAGCTTCTCCTTCTTCTATCACATAATCAAGACCTTTATCTTTTGCAGCACTGATAATTGCATTTTCTGCAATTTCCCAGTTTTTAGTGTCACCTATATATTTTTCTGGCTTCTTAGGATCACGTATACTTACTTGTGCCGTAAAGTTTTCAAATCCTAAAGAACCGAATACATAAAGGACTAAGTCTATTACTGCTTTAAATTCTTTGTCCAATTGCTCTGGCATACAGAATATGTGTGCATCATCTTGAGTAAAACCACGTACACGAGTTAAACCATGTAATTCACCACTTTGCTCATATCTATATACCGTACCGAATTCTGCAAAACGTTTAGGTAAATCTCTATAAGACCATTGTGCACTTTTATAAATCTCACAGTGGTGAGGGCAGTTCATTGGTTTTAATAAAAACTCTTCACCTTCATTAGGTGTTGTAATAGGTTGGAAAGAATCTGCGCCATACTTTTCATAATGACCAGATGTTTCATAAAGCTCTTTAGCACCTATGTGAGGTGTTACCACCATCTCATAACCTGCTTTTTTCTGTGCTTTTTTCAAGAAATCTTCCAGTCTCTCACGTAGTGCAGCACCTTTAGGTAACCATAATGGTAACCCTTGACCTACACGCTGGGAAAAAGTAAATAATTGTAACTCTTTACCTAGTTTTCTATGGTCGCGTTTTTTAGCTTCTTCTAGAAGTGCTAGATATTCTTTTAAGTCTTTTTGTTTAGGAAAAGAAGTTCCGTATAAACGTGTCAGTTGCTGGTTGTTCTCATCACCACGCCAGTATGCACCAGCTATACTCATTATTTTTACCGCTTTGATTATTCCTGTGTTAGGAACATGTCCACCGCGACATAAATCTGTAAAAGTATCGTGATCACAAAAAGTAATATCTCCATCAGTAAGGTTTTCAATTAACTCTACCTTAAAAGCATTGTCTTGATCCTTATAGAATTGAATAGCATCTGCTTTAGAAACACTACGCATAGTAAACTCATGTTTACCGCGAGCTATTTCTAGCATGCGAGCTTCTATTTTAGGTATGTCAGATTCTGAGATCGAGTGCTCTTTAAAATCGATATCATAATAAAAACCGTTATCTATCGCAGGTCCTATTGTTAGACTTACTCCAGGGAATAATTCTTCAACAGCTTGTGCCATAATGTGAGAAGTAGAGTGCCAGAAAGCCTCTTTTCCTTCAGGATTACTAAAGGTAAATAAAACCAGGCTACCATCTTCTGTAAGAGGTGTTTTAGTCTCTACCTTAGTACCATTAAAGCTTGCGCTTATTACGTTACGAGCAAGTCCTTGTGATATGCTCATGGCGACGTCCATAGGAGTGGAGCCGCTTTCCATTTCTTTAATACTGCCGTCTGGCAATGTAATGTTAATCATAACTACAAAATATGTGCTGTAAAGGTAAACTCTTTGGAGAAATTTGCAATTATTTAATTCAACAGTTTTTTAAGTTCTTTAATCGTTTTTAGTGCCTATGGAATAGGCTGTTATAAAGATATTTATGTATTTTTAATCCTCAATTCTATATTACATGACTTCATTATTAGGGAAATGGAAGTTGTGCTTATTGCTATTTGTATTGGGTAGTTCCGCTTTCGCGAAAGCGGAAACGTATCCAGCAACCATGCTATGCAACAACTTTTCTATCACAAACACACAAACGTATACGCTAGATCTAACGGTAGATCGCGACCAAATATTCTCATTATTTAAAGATCTAAAAGCGCACTATGGAATTTCTTGTTCTATAAACGCTTATAAACGTAAATCTGGAGTTACTAGTAAATTAGGTATAGAATTAGTAAGCAGTACTGGCGTGGTTTATCACGTCTTTGAAGAGGATCATAAAGGTATAAAAGACATTTGCCTAGAAATAGATAAGGTAACTAAAGAAGTTATCTATTTTGACCACTGTGATGTAAAAAAGGATTCTAGCATAGCCACACATACTACCGTTATCAACCGACAGCAAATAGGTGATGAAAAATTTAAAAATACCAGTGCATATTTAAAGTCTGCACAAGAAAATCCAACAGAAATAAATGGGCGAGAATCAGTGCTTTTAAAGGATCAAATAAATAAAGCAAAAAAAGAAAAACAAGCCTTAAAATCTCAAATAGCCCAAGCTAGATCAGAAAAATTAAAAGAAGAAAAACGACTCGCACTTTTACAACAAAAAGAGCGCCTCGCCGCTACAGTTATTAAAGTAAGGGAACGCAAGGCCCAGGCTGCCGCAGCGGCACTAGAATTACGTAAAAGAAAACAAGAAGAGTTGCATGCGCAACAAATGCAACAAAAACGCGAGAAAGAGGCTGCTAGAATAGTTAAATTAGAAGAAGAACGCTTGCGTATAATTAAGGAAACAGAAGAATTAAGACGTACAAACTTAATAGAGCAAGAACGACTTTTAAAAATAAAAGAAGATAGAGAGGCGGCACAACGACTGTCAGATCTTAAGAATGAAAATTTAAAAGAATCTAAAGAGAGTCTGGCTCAAATGAAACAAGCTAGAAAATTAGATTATCGAGAAGAACGAGCGACATCTAAGGCTCTTGAAAAACAACGCCTCACTGCCGAAGAGCTCAAAAAGCAAGAGATAAAATTAGCAAATGAAGAGCTAGACGCAGTAAGAAGAAACCAGGAAGAAGAGTTAGAGAAGTTAGAATATGAAAAAACTAAGGCTTTAGAAATCTCTAAAAAACTCAAAGAACAAGAAATGGTAAAAGAATTAGATCGCATACAGAGAGAACGAGATCTAGCAGAAAAGACGCTTAATGTGATCAACGAGAATTATAAAGATCGTCTTGCAGGTCTCCAGAATTTAGAGACTCTCATGAAAGAGAATACAGAACTTATCATAGAAGAAGATAGCACAGAAAAACCGATAGCCGAAGGAACTCTTATTTTTAAAGCAGAGCAATGTTTCTATACCGTATACAGCGATAGAACCGTAATTTATAACACCATGGGTAGAGAGCTCTTAACACTAGACTTACCTTATGAAGAAGAATTGATAATGGGTAAGGTTTTTTATAAAAAGAAAAGTCGCAATTATAAATTTAATGGTAATGTGTTAATTATAGAAAATATAGAAGGTGCTGCAAAGCAACTATCTTTTAGAACTAATAAAACTTATATTATTACATCTCAATATACGGCACAACAATTTGAGAATTTAGTGAAAAACCTTGTAGAATCTGGACATGATTTTTCTAATTTAGAATACAAAACTCTAGTAGGTAATAACAGTATTTACAAACTGTCTTTTAAGATTGATGATCAAAATTATTCTTTTGAAGAATCGCAAGGTATAACAGATATTGAGCTTATTGATAATGTGAAAGAAGGAAAGGTTTTTATAAGAAAAGCCTCTTAAATAATAAAATGGCCTGAGGTTTGATGAGCTTTTATCAAACCCAACCTATGAAAAAGCTGTTAATTCTCATCGGCGTTAGTTTATTAATAACTAGTTGTGATCCATTCTTAGACTGTATTATCGATAATCGACCACAACTTAATGATAAGGTGTTGTCTAATGGTTTTAGAGATTTTTATTATGAAGACAGTCTCAATGCAGAGATAAATAACGACCCTGCAGATAATGCTTATTATTACTATTTTTCAGTAGATGGATTGCCTGCCGGTATGGATTATGAATCTTATGGTCGTGAGTTAGTTATCTATGGTACACCTAGGGTTTCAGGACGTTTTACTCTAGATGTTTATTTAAACGTAGAGGCTCCAGATAGTTATTATGATGAGGATGATGGCCTCTTTGAAGACGGAGATGATTTGTGTAAAGATAGTACCAGTAGGCAGTATAATTTAAGAATTCAATAAGCCGATTTTATAGAGATAATTAGATGAGTTTCCGCTTTCGCGAAAGCGGAATAGCTACTAATATCATCTCTTATAAATAAAGTATCGTTAAGAAAACAACTCTTTGATACGGTAATAGTTGCAATAGCTTACCTTTGCAGTTCAATATTATACATGACATTTAAAGAATTAGGGTTAGTAGAACCCATCTTGCGAGCTTTGCAAGACCAAGGATATGAACGTCCTACACCTATACAAGCACAAGCCATTCCAGTTTTATTAGAAGGAAAAGATTTATTAGGCTGTGCGCAGACTGGAACCGGTAAAACTGCCGCGTTTTCCATTCCCATCGTTCAAGATTTATATAACCGTGCGCCACCTAAAGGTAAAAGGCGTATTAAAACACTAGTAGTAACACCTACAAGAGAGCTAGCTATACAGATAGGTGAGAACTTTACAGCTTACACAAAGTATACTGATATTAAAAATACAGTCATCTTTGGTGGTGTAAAACAAACCTCTCAAGTATACAAATTACATCAAGGAGTAGACGTGCTAGTTGCTACTCCAGGTAGATTACTGGATTTAATAAACCAGCGTTATATCTCGTTAGATCACATAGAGCATTTTGTGCTGGATGAGGCAGACCAGATGCTGGATATGGGTTTTATTCACGACATTAAAAAGTTGTTGAAAATTCTACCTACAAAAAGACAGTCTCTATTTTTTAGTGCGACTATGCCTAGCAGTATAGTAAAATTATCTAATGAAATATTAGGTAACCCTGCTAGAGTAACCATCGCACCAGAAAAGACTACTGCAGAGAAAGTAGAGCAAAGAATCTATCACGTTAATAAAAAGAACAAGACAAAACTCTTAGTTGATTTATTAGGTGGTGAATTAAATGGCCCAACGTTAGTTTTTTCTAGAACAAAACATGGAGCAAATAAGATAGTAAAAGATCTGGATAAAGCTGGTATTAAAAGTGCCGCTATACATGGTAATAAATCTCAGGCAGCTAGACAAAGAGCTTTAAAGCAATTTAAAGATGGAGAGCTTACAGCACTTATAGCAACTGATATAGCTGCTCGTGGTATAGATATCGATGAGTTGAGTTATGTAGTGAATTATGATTTACCTAACGTACCAGAATCTTATGTGCATAGAATAGGTAGAACTGGTAGAGCAGGAGCAAGCGGTCTAGCCGTTTCTTTCTGTATGCTTGAAGAACGTCCTTTCTTAAAAGACATAGAAAAATTGATAAAAACGAGTATTCCTGTTGTGGAAGATCACGATTTTGAATTTAAAATGGAAGATGCTGCAGAGCCTAGCCTTAAAAAACAAGGTGGTGGACGTGGTCGCTCTCAAGGAAGAAATAATAATAGATCTAAGAGTGGAGGTAAAGGTTCTTCTAAAAGTGGTGGCTCTGGTCGCAATAACAGTCGCAATCGTAGATAACAGTTGTCTTAGTTCTTAAATAGAATAAGGAAAAATCAATATTTTATAAAGGCCTTTTGTCATTTGATGAAAGGCTTTTTTTTGTGCGAATAACTTAGGTTTTTGTGATAAAGAGTTTATAAAAACGTGTTTTAGTATGGGAATATGATTCTTTATTCAAAATACATAAATGTTAATTGTTTTTGTAATCGAGGAATAATAGAACATAAATGAGGAATCTTGTGCGATCAAGAAAGCTTTAAAATGTCGCAACTTTGTACCATCACTTAAAAACAATTATTATGAAAACTCAAATAAAATCTATATTCAACCTTATTGAAATATTTAGAACAGGAAAAAGAAAAGTAAAACAGGCCATACAACCAGAATTGTACTGTAAAACTAATAGCGTGCAAGATTACTACTGTGACCAAGAACACATAGGAATTTGATGAGGTAAATACACATCTTAATATTTTCTATATATTTGCAGCATTATGAAAAACAATACAATACATAACAACTTACGTCAAGAAGTACCTTTTTGGACAGATCTAGGAGGAGATTTTCCTTTGAGATCGAGTGGTTATCTATTTGTTTTTGACCCTATGTAAGATATAATTACACAGGTAAAACATAAAGAAAAACGCTTGATCGATAGATCAAGCGTTTTTTTTTGTGGGTCTTTCAAAATTTTTTCAAAGAAAATGAATGCGAAAAGATAAATGAGTCCATATCCTAAAACCATAACTATCAACGCGATAGTAAAATGGCAATTATCTGCAACTTGCGGACAGATCTTCTAGTGTCTATTTTTAAACATACAAGATTGATTATCAGTGAATTAATTCCGTTTTTAATTTGGTTATTAGAAAATAACAACTTTATATTTGCACCGCATTTAAGAACAATGCAAAACAATTAATTTAAACAAGAAGTTGATGTTATACACACAAACACATATGGGTTTCTCGTCTTTAGAAGACCAGCTGCCTAGAGCCATAGGGCTTACACGACTTCGGTATTCTTTTTATTGACTAACTAGATATCAATAATGGAAAAATCCGAAGACAATGAAAAATTTAAAAAATCATGTTTCGGATTTTTTTATGCGATAAACTCAAATAAAAATACCACATAAAGAAATCCGTAACGCACACTAGAGGTCATTTAAACCTCTTAATAAAACAGTTATGGACACTATTACACATAATACTTACTTAATAAAAGCCTTAAATAATTTTGAGTGGGATCTAGAAGAAACCGTAGAGTCATTAAACTATGCACTCTCTTATGATCCAGAAAACGCTTACACTTTATTTACCATGGCGCGATTACAGGCAGAGCGTTTTTCTAATTATCCTGCGGCAAAGGATTATTATGCACAGGCATTGTCTAAAAACCTAGATCTAGTAACCGCCTATCCTAAATACGTAAGTGTATTGATCTTAAATGAAGAGTATCATGAAGCGATGCGATTAATAGATTTTGCTTTAAAAATTAAAGGAACTAATAAAGCCTATTTATACATGCAGTTAGGTCTTGTTCTAGAACGTTTAGGAAAATATAGACTTGCAGTTAAGATAATGAAACAGGCTTATTTAATAGCAAATGATGAACTTAATGAACATATAGATCATCAATTAAAACGTATTAAAGAAAAGATTAAAAGAACTAGAGAAACTTCTAAGAAAACTAAAGGCAAGAAAAAAGCCAAAAAGAAAAAGAAGTAGCACTAGATAAAAGAATACTTTTCTTTTAAAACATCATTCAAATTTAGAACCTGTGTTTCTGTATAGCACGGTAGTATCATGTCCTGCGCAGTTGCGTATAGGAATTTTGATATCCTATTTGAATCGATAGGTTGATAGTAACCTTAATACTATCTCACACTGAAGATCGCTGGTTCAAATCCAGCACCTGCGAGAGCAGGTTAGCTAAGTCCGGTTATAGCAGCAGTACAATTGTGGGTTCGAGTCCTACCAAATCGTCATCGATTTGTGGCCAAACTGGTAAAGGCACTACAATAGGGTTGTAGCTTGTATGAAGTTAAGTCACTTCTCAAAATGACTTGTATCAATCTTTAAAATTGATGTAGCCATGACCACGGCTTTAAAAGGTCCCCAAAACAGTAGGACATCTGTTTTTGTGTTTAGTATATACCACCATATTAAGTTAAGTAGGTAAAGAAAAGCACCTTTATTTATAAGTGAGATGCCATCTCGTTATGATAAAATGATATAGTAGTAAGCTCTTTGTTGATCAAAGAATAAAACGCTATAGACTTAAATCATTATGCGGTCACAACTTCCTTAAAGATCTAGAAACCATGTTTTACTGTTTTATTTAATAGTAAATAACCAGCTTTTAAAAGCACAAATAGAGTAAAATGAAAAGAGTAAGAATAAGAGAAGGTACTAGAGGTATCGTCTTAAAAAACGGCAATTTTAATAGCGTATTGATAGCAGGTACCTACTGGTTAGGTTTTAATGAAAGACTCGTAGTATGCGATATGTCTGTAAAGCAAGTGGGACCAGTTTCCATGGATTTAATGTTGGCTAACAAAGAGTTTGCAAATATGGTAAACGTTATCGATGTAGGCAGTACAGAGATAGTCATGGTAACTATAAACGGTGTCCTGTCTGAAGTACTTACCACTGGTAGATATGTGTTCTGGAAAGGGTTGATAGACTTCGCTTTCGCGAAAGCGGATACCGCATCCATCTATATAGATAACAATGTGCCAGTTGCCTTTTATGAACAATTGAGAAACTTATACCTATTGCGCAATGTAGAAATAGCCAGTGGTAGTAAAGGTCTTTTAATAGTAGAAGGTAAGTGCGTAGAATTGCTAGAAGCAGGGAATTATTATTTTTGGAAAAATGCTACAAAAATAGAAACCATCGCTACCGACATGAGGTGGAAACAAATGGAATTGAGCGGTCAGGAATTGTTATCTAAGGATAAAGCAACCATAAGAATGACTTTAAATACCAGCTTTAAAGTAATCGATGTACGCAAGGCATTGATAGAAAATAAAGACTTTGAGAAGCGGTTATATGCTGCCTTACAAATGGCATTGCGTTCTTATGTAGGTAATTACACTCTAGACGAATTGTTAGAAAATAAACAAGAAATCGCAACAGCTGTTGAGACAGAGGTCGCAGTAATAGCTGGTAGATTAGGAGTAGAGGTAAGCAATTGCGGTATAAAGGATATTATTCTAACTGGAGAAATGAGAGCGATTATGAACAAAGTTATTGTAGCAGAAAAAGAAGCGCAAGCAAATATCATTCTAAGGCGTGAGCAAACTGCCGAAACAAGAACTATGTTAAACGCTGCAAAATTGATGGAAGAAAATGAAACTTTGTTTAAGCTTAAAGAAATGGAATATGTAGAGAGAATAGCTGACAAAGTAGGTGAAATAAGTATTACTGGTAACGGTGGTATGGTAAAGCAATTAAAGGAAATTTTTGCTTTGGGTAAATAAAAAGATTCTTTCCTGTAAAAGGGAAAGAATCTTTTTTGTTTGCATGATGTTTATGTGAACAGAATCAGAACCTTTAATTTCAATTTAGTTAATTACTTAACTCTAATGCAAAGGTCTCTTCTTAATCATACCACCTTTTATGTCCTTAATGCTATTCATTATTACAAATGCATTGGGTTCTATTTTTTCGATCTCAGTATTTAATTTATTTAATTCTAGTCTGGTTATTACGGTATAAATGATATCCATATCTTTTGAAATACCATCTTTTGCATAACCGCCTTCACCTTTATAAATAGTCACACCACGACCTAATTTATTGATAAGCATCTCTCTTATACGATTGCTTTGAGAAGAAATGATGGTAACACCTATATATTCTTCTATACCTTCTATAATAAAATCCAGAGTTTTAGAGGCCGCGATATAAGTAATCATGGAGTATAGCGCTATTTCTATAGATAGTAAATAAGCTGCAAATGAAAATATAATCACGTTTATTAGAATAATCACATCACCTATGGTGGTAGAAAATTTGCGACTTAAGAAAATGGCAAGTATTTCTGTACCATCTATAACCGCGCCACCTCTTATAGCAAGACCTATTCCTGCACCTAGAAAGAAACCTCCAAAAATCGCAACTAGTAAATCGTCATCAGTGACATTAGGAAAAGGAACTACTGCAACACATAATGCGAGTCCGATAATGGCAATTGTTGTTTTTAAGGCAAAATGCTTTCCCATGATTTTATAACCCATAATAACAAAGGGTAGATTTACTCCTATAATTAAAGCATAAAGAGGTACATCTGTAATAGCGGCAAGGAGTAGAGAAATACCAGTGGCACCACCATCTATAAAGTCATTAGTTAGTAAGAAACCTTTAAAACCAAATGAAGCAGAGAATATACCAATAACTATAAGAATAAAGTTTTTGATATTACGCTTTATAGAAACTACCAGTTCTTTGTATTTTTTGGCAAGCCTATATTCAGAAGGTTTTCCTTTAGGGTATTTCTTCTTATCCTTAAACTTAAGAGTAGTTTGAATAATAATATTAGTTAAAAGTTGATTCATTTATGAGGTTTGATTTTATAATTGTTTCCGCTGAATTGTTCGGGCATTTATTTGTGAAATAAGTTTCAAATCACAATCTTGAAAATACGTTTTTTTACTACTTTTAACTAGTTAATAGTTACTTAATTTCTTTATTAGTAGATAGCAGAAATAAATTTAATGAAAAGGTATTTGTAAAGATATTCCTGTTTCTAGATCAGGTACATTATTAACGGTAAGATCTTCTTTTAAATAAATGGTGTAAGAAATCTTAGGTCTAGCATGAGTATATAAAAACGACCAGCTGCTCAGGTTTTTTATTAGCGTGGTGTAACCATAATGCCAGCCTTGATTTATAGCAGCATAATCACCTTTGAGATGAAAATAATCGGCCTCTTCTTTTTTAAAATACGAGGTCTGATTTTGATAATTAAGTCCCAGAATATTTTGATTGCCATGTGTTGTTCTATGTGACCACTGCATCATAGCCTCACCTGATCCTATGAAACGATTGTTTCCTAAGTCAAGGTTATTGGTGCCGTCTATTGCATTTTTATATAACACACTGTAACCTATACCTAGCCATAAATTGCTTTTAGGATTAAGAACGTACTTTTTAATGGCATTTAATCCTATTCCTAGATCTAGAGAATTATTATAAGCACTCGTATTCCATCCTATTTGTGACTGTATGTTAAAGAATAAATTGCGATCATTCCACCTTTGTAATTTGGGGTAATAGCTGTGTGATAATTCTAGACCGCCTAGAATAAAATCACCAGCCTCCATGGTGAGTGTTTTTCCATTGCGGTCGGTATAGTTTACAGCCACTTGATTAACGCCATAAAATTTCCTGCCAAAAGGATCTTCTCCACCAGCAATATTACTATGAAACCACTCTATAGAATCGTCATTTGTAAAAGGCGAATTAAAGAAATTACCCTTAACCGTTTGAAAAGCCCGCAAGCCTATCTTTATCTCATTACTTTTACTTATAGGTATGGTTAACGCAGGTCTATAGACTTTATACACCGCATCGATTTCCATACTTAATATTTGCGCTGGTGTTGTTTCTTGATCTACATAATTAAAAGGCCTGTAAAACCATGTTATATTTCTAAACTGGTTTCTTATTTCACGATCCTCTGGTAAAAAGGCCTGGACAGGTGCGTGAAAATTATTTCCAGATTGTATTTCTAGATGCAGTTCATAGCTCTTACTTGCACTGGTCTTAAAGTTTTGAGTCATGCGAGAAGAGAACAACCCTAAATGGTGCGTAGATGCTAGATGAGGTTTTATCAGTCCATTGATCTTTATATTTAAACTATCAGATTGTCCTAGCGCTATGGTGCTTTTAAGGAAAATAAAAAGCACGATACAAAACCTAGATAAATAACTGTTATTAGGGTTTTGATATAGCATCGTTTAGTGAATGGATTCTTTTTGCAAGATAGAATAAGTAAATAATAATTTTAGGTTCTATGAGATGGATTTCTATTCCGCTTTCGCGAAAGCGGAACACTTATCATTCTCCTAAAAAGATGTACTTTTGCACGCTTAAAAATCAAGCATTATGCGCAAGATATTCAATAATTTTACCAGTAATCCTAAGGATGATATTCTCTCTGGAATAACCGTTTCTCTAGCGATGATACCAGAAGTGGTAGCATTTGCTTTTGTTATAGGTATTGATCCTTTAGTGGCTCTTTCAGGTGCTTTTATGATAGGACTAATTACGGCATTATTCGGTGGTCGTCCTGGTTTAATATCTGGAGCAGCTGGTGCAGTAGCGGTGATTTTTGCAGATTTGATTATAGAAGGACATGATAAAGGTCTTGCTATGGATGCGCCAGTAGATAACATGCAATACATTTATCTATTTGCAGCGGTAATTTTAATGGGAATTATTCAGGTGCTAGCTGGTGTATTTAAGGTAGGTAAATTTGTTAGGTTGATACCACATCCAGTAATGATGGGGTTTGTAAACGGTCTTGCTATTGTAATTTTCTGGGCTCAAGTAAAAATGTTTAGAAATAGAAACGCAGTTGTAGATGAAAATGGTGTTACAGAATATATAGCTACTTATATGCAAGGATCTCAATTATACATTATGATCGCACTGGTAGCACTTACTATGGCTATCGTATTCTTTTTACCTAAGTTAACTAAGAAAATACCAGCAGCGCTTACGGCTATTATCGTAGTAACCGCTATTGTTATATTAGGTGATATGGAAGGTGTGAGTACGGTAGGTTCTTATATAAGAGATGGTGGTGGTACTGGTCTTAAAGGAGAGTTACCTACTTTTAATACAGAGTTATGGGATAAATTACCTATAAATTTAGAGACTTTTAAATTTATACTTCCTTATGCTTTTCTAGCTGCTGCGGTAGGATTAATAGAGTCTTTAATGACTATGAATCTTGTGGATGAACTTACAGAGACTCGTGGTAGTGGTAATAGAGAGTCTGTAGCACAAGGAGCTGGTAATATAATCAGCGGTTTATTCGGTGGTACAGGTGGTTGTGGTATGATAGGACAGACGGTTATTAATATCAATGCAGGTGGACGTGGCCGTCTATCTGGTGTCATGATGTCTTTAACCTTATTAGTCTTCTTACTTTTTACAGATGAATATATTGAGCAAGTACCTATTGCAGCGTTAGTAGGTGTTATGTTTATGATGGTTATCGAGACATTTGCATGGTCTAGTTTTAGAATATTACGTAAAATCCCTAAGTCAGACGCATTAGTTTTGATTACCGTATCTGTGGTGACGGTTGTGTTTGATCTTGCCATCGCAGTATTTGTAGGTGTAATTATATCTGCATTAGTATTTGCATGGGAAAGTGCAAAACGCATTAGAGCTCGTAAAAGCCTTAAAGTAGATGGTACTAAAGTATATGAGATCTGGGGTCCATTATTCTTTGGTTCTGTAACAGATTTTAATATGAAATTTGATCCTAAAAACGACCCTGATAAAGTAGAAATAGACTTTATAGAAGCTCGTGTGCAAGATCATTCTGGTATAGAGGCATTAAGAGGTATTGCAAATAAATATCTAGATCTAGGTAAAGAAATAAAGTTAACGCATCTTAGCCCTGAGTGTAAGGAGCTGTTAATGCGCAACAATCCAGAATTTGATACGATTATAGAAAGTAGTATTGAAGACCCACGTTACCATATAGCAACAGACTTAATGGATGCTGAGGTATAGTAAATAACTTCTTAAAAAAACAAAACCTCTATAAAGTAATACATCACTTTATAGAGGTTTTATTTTTATAAATAAGATGATGTAATACTACGCTTTATGTGTTTTAAAAGTCGTTTTTTTAGGCTCATCTTTTTCTTCTATATTCTTATTGCTTCCAGGAAAAACTAACGGAGTGCTGCTGTAAGTAGTGCCAAAATTCACATGAGCCAGATAGACTTGTTTCACAGCATCTGCCACTTGTTTTTCTGTCAATTCCTTTAATGGATGTATAAAAACAGACCACAATAGATTTTCTGAAATGGCATACTTAACGTCTAGTGCGGTATGAAAATTGGCTACTAGAGCATTGGTTTTCATCTCTTCATCTAGTTTAGAATATTCTATTATAGGAGAAATAATGCGCATTCTATTATGGTTGACATCAGTTACACAAATAATAGGTATGTCATTGATTACAAATTGCCACCTACCATTCTCACCTTGAATGGTATCACTGACAGTTTTAAAAATAGTATCCAGTTTGTCATTACTCATATTCTGTGAGAAAGATAAATTTGTAATCAATAACGCTGCAAATAAGATTATATATTTCATAATAAAGAATTTAGATGTATGAGCCTTACTCCATAACCCATGCAGCAAGTATATATAAATGGTCTCACAAAAATATTTCAAAACCTTAATTCTGGTTTTACAAATAATCCATTCTTTAAAACAACTGTTTAATATTCCTTCTATTTAAACAATTCTTTACGTAGTAACGTAATTTTATATTCTACAGAATCACGCTGGTATGTTATGTTTACCGTATCTAATTCAGTGATATTATAGTTGTTCCATTTCTCACAGGCATTATCTTTATTAATATCTCTAAAGTCAAAATCGTTAATAGATAACAGTTGATCTCCTAGCTCTAATTCAATAGGTAATTCTTCGATAAGCCCTGTTACTATAGCTTTATTATCTTTTATTCTAAAATTAAAACCAAATGAAGTTTCTTGAGTATCTTGATATTCCTTTACTTTCTTTAAGTAGATTTTTTGAGATGACCAGTCCATAATGACATCATGTTTATTCATGAATTTATTTCCTATTAAACTACCATGATCTAGATCAATAATTTGAGTTTTCATATCTATAGCACCTATTTTTACACTGTCCATTTTTACCGTTCTCGTACTAACAGAGTCTATAGCATCATAAAGTCCCACACTAGAATTTCCCAATCTTGTAATTCCTACAGCATCTGGAAAATCGGCTAGTTTTTTACTTACATCTATATGACCAGTAAAACCTGTGTCATAAGTAAAAGAGGTGGTTAAACCATTGATAGTTCCTTTTACATAAGGCGTTTTTTGCATAGAAGTTGTAAAAGAAAGCGTGTCCTTATAAGAAGATAAATCGTAATTAGATAACTGTTCTGTAATAGTGATCTCGTGATTTTGATAGTCAAATTTCCAGAATGATTTTGCCATTTGGTTTGCCCCTATAATACCATCTATTTTCATACATTTAAACTCAAAAACATCATCTAGACTAGCTACCACAGCCCCTATATTATTGTATGTTAGATTACCTAATTTGATCTCTGGCACAATAACGACCTCCTTTTTATCCTTCTGTCCTTGAGAATCTGAAACAGATATTTGATGAGCAGGTTTTACATTTATATCTTTATAAATACTGCTAGAAATAACAGTAGGTGCTCCTGTATCTACTAAGAAATTGTACTTTTTTGAATTAATAACGACCTCAATTATTGCCAGATTATTCTCGTAATTAAAAGGCAATACTTCTTTATAATACTCAGTAAGTAGGCTTCCAGAATTGTATGTTTTTGATAAACTGCCACAGCTTATTATTAAGAAAACAAAGGCTAGGTAGAGGTATTTTTTCATTCTATATGGTTGTAGGTTATAAATATAGAAATTATATGGGTCTCGCTTTCGCGAAAGCGGAACATTTACCATCGTTATAGTAACAAAATCCTTATTTTTGAGCAAAGACTTATTTACATGGATTTAGACTTCAATAAAAACGAAGATCATAATAAAATGCTACTTTCTGACTTGAGAAGAAAGTTTGCTCAAGTAGCCCTAGGTGGTGGTAAAAAGCGTATTGAAAAACTTCATGCCAAAGGTAAGATGACTGCTCGAGAGCGTATCGATTACTTACTTGATAATGCAGAAGATGCTATAGAGATAGGTGCATTTGCCGGTGATGGTATGTATGAGGAGCATGGCGGCTGCCCTAGTGGTGGAGTAGTGGTGAAAATAGGATATGTGCAAGGTAGACAGGTTATAGTTGTGGCAAATGACGCAACGGTAAAAGCTGGAGCGTGGTTCCCTATTACAGGAAAGAAAAACTTACGTGCTCAAGAAATCTCTATTGAGAATAGATTACCTATAATTTATCTAGTAGATAGTGCAGGTGTTTATTTACCTATGCAAGATGAGATTTTTCCTGATAAGGAACACTTCGGTCGCATATTTAGAAACAATGCGGTCATGAGTAGTATGGGAATCACTCAAATTGCTGCCGTAATGGGTAGTTGTGTTGCAGGTGGTGCTTATCTACCTATTATGAGTGACGAGGCGTTGATAGTAGATAAAACAGGAAGTATATTTCTTGCTGGTTCTTATCTAGTAAAAGCTGCTATAGGAGAATCTATAGATAATGAAACACTAGGTGGAGCAACGACGCATTGCGAGATTAGTGGTGTGACAGATTATAAGGCAAAAGACGATAAGGATGCTCTAGATAAAATCAAGAAAATATTTGATAAAATAGGCGATAGCGATAAAGCCGGTTTCAATAGAGTAGAAGCAAAGAAACCAGAATTAGATCCTGAAGGTTTATTCGGCGCGTTACCTAGAGAACGTAATGCTCAATATGATATGATGGAGCTTATTAATCGTATGGTAGATGCAGGTTCTTTTGAAGCGTATAAAGACGGTTATGGACAGACATTAATTACAGGTTATGCACGCATGGATGGTTGGGCTGTAGGTATAGTTGCAAACCAGCGCAAGATTGTAAAAACTAAGAAAGGCGAGATGCAATTCGGTGGTGTGATTTATAGCGATAGTGCTGACAAGGCGACTCGTTTTATTGCAAACTGTAATCAAAAGAAAATACCTCTAGTATTCCTTCAAGATGTTACTGGTTTTATGGTAGGATCAAAATCTGAGCATGGTGGTATTATAAAAGATGGAGCAAAAATGGTAAACGCTGTTTCTAATTCTGTCGTTCCTAAATTTACGGTGGTTATAGGAAATAGTTATGGTGCAGGAAATTATGCGATGTGTGGTAAAGCCTATGATCCTAGATTAATTTTTGCATGGCCTACTGCTGAGCTTGCAGTAATGTCAGGTAATAGTGCCGCAAAAGTATTGATGCAAATAGAAAAAGCATCTCTAGAAAAATCAGGTAAAAAACTATCTGAAGAAGAAGAGAAAGCACTGTTTGCAAAAACGAAAGACCGTTATGATAAACAAGTGTCTCCATACTACGCAGCGTCTAGAATATGGACAGATGCGATTATAGATCCGCGTGATACTAGAAAATGGATTTCTATGGGAATAGAGGCAGCAAATCATGCACCTATTACAAAGGATTTTAACCTAGGAGTTATACAGACATAGCGTACAGTAACTTTTATATAACAGAGTTTTAGATGTCAGTCTGAACTTGTCGAAGATGATCTGCGAATAGATATTCAGGTCCATTTCTATAAGTTCAGTATGACATTTTTTTATTGACTTTTTCTCAAGAAGTTTTTTTTAATAGTATTTCATGAAACAATTTTTCAACAGGTTCTTACTCATAGTAAATTTACAAACGGTAATAATCTCTTTACTGGCCGTTATCTCTACAGCGATATGTATCCATTATAAGTACGAGGCCGAGTTTCCATTAACTCTAGTAGCGACATCAATTATTTTTCCGATAGTGTTTTCTATAGGTGGAGCTTATAAACGTAGAGAAGCTGCTTTAAAAGAATATGCTGCGATAAAAGGATATTTAAGAGCTATATTCTTTGTTTCTAGAGATTGGTTGGATCATCCAAAGCCTGAAAATGTGACAAAGATGAACACGATCATATTTGATTTCTTCAATAATCTAAGGACCATGTTTACCAGTCCTAAAGAGCAACTTATTGAAAACGAGAAACTTGTTTATGATAGTTTTTCTGATTTTTCATTATACATAAAACATGAGTTGAGAGGTGAAGGGCTGTCTGCAGGTGAGTGCTCACGTACCAATCAATATTTACAAAAGATGATGGTATCTTTTGAATCTATTAAACACATTTACCAGTACCGCACACCTAGAACTCTTAGAGCTTTTAGTTCTTTATTTATTAAGGTGTTGCCCATACTTTATGGACCTTACTTTGCGTTTAAAGCAGAAGAGATGTCTTGGGGACTGGAATTTGTGATTCCTATCTTACTAACGATGATTCTTGTAAGTTTAGAAAATATTCAAGAGCACCTAGAAAATCCTTTTGATCAAATAGGAGAAGACGACATAAAGTTCAATGTAGAAAAATTTGTGGAGCGATTGAATCATAAATCAGATGATTAATAACTAAATATGTTTTTAAAGAAATTATTTAAGGGTCTTGTTATCGTTGCTATAGCAGGCTATGTGTTAGTTTGTAGTTTGCTTTATTTCTATCAAGAAAGCATACTCTTTTTTCCAGAGCAATTAACGCAAGAGCATAAATTTGAATTTAAGAATTATTTTATAGAAAGAGATATTGTCGCCAGATCTGGACACCGTATCAACACCTTATTATTTAAAAATGAAAACTCAAAAGGTGTCATTCTTTATTTACATGGTAACGCTGGTAGTTTAAAATCTGTAGGTAATGAGTCAGAGAATTTTTTACCATTAGGCTATGATGTTTTAATGATGGATTATTCTGGGTACGGGAAAAGCTCTGACCATATCACAAATCAAGAAGAACTTTTTGAAGATACACAAGATGTTTATGATGACCTTAAAAAGACCTATACAGAAGATAAGATTCATGTTTTAGGATATTCTATAGGTACAGGTATTGCAGCACATCTTGCATCTAAAAATAAACCAGCAAAACTAATATTACAATCACCATACTACAGCATGACCGATATGATGAAACGTAAGTATTCCTTAATACCGACGTTTATTTTAAGATATGATCTTGCTACAAATGAGTATTTAAAAGAATGCGATATGCCTATATATTTATTTCACGGTGTAGAGGATAAAGTAATACCCATAGAATCTTCTGTAATGCTGAGCAAAGAATTTGATATTCCATTATATAAATTAGAAAATCAAGGTCATAACGGTATGGGAGGTAATATAGAAGCATTACAAAAGCTCAATGAAATTTTAAATAATTAAAAAATAGTTAGTTGAATAGGGGAAACAGATGTTTCTTAATACAAAAAGTAAAAACCTCTATTAATTATAAATGGAGGTTTTAGAATTAATAACGTTCCCTAATTGTTATTAATCGTAATGTAAATTAAAATCTTAATTTTTTTAAGATTTTGATATGAAGTAAAAAAAATGGATTTCATCAAATATTTATAGGTTTAGAACAACAAATCAGTTTCTGCTTATTTTTTAGTAAACCAACTGTCTACTGTTCTGGTATACCCCAATTGAATAAAAGTAGACCCATCGTTCCCGAAGTCATTTCTTGATGTACCATCTATATTACCAACAATAGGGTATGTAGGGAAGTATTCAATTGATAAAATTCCGTGATGATCATGTTTCCATTCAAAACTATAGCCTGTATAACTAGGAGTATCTCCGCTTATATTATCATCTTCTAATTGTTGTACAAATAAATTATCATCATCACTAGTTATTTTATCAAACATGACACCAATAGTAATGTGATTTCTTGCTGCAGTTCTAGAGTTACCGTACCAGCTGAATTGCGTACCTAAACTTAATCGATTGAAATTATAATTTGCTTTACCAGATCCTAGTTCTTCAGAATCTAGCCACGCATTTGCACTATATGATCTATTTCCTATCTGGTAGTCGACGTATCCTTTTACCCATTTTAAACCTCCATAAGCTCTCGCACCTAGGTCATAGGAAAGTCCAAAAGAGTCAAAGAATGGTGAGAATCCAGCTCTTAATGTACCGTAACCATAGCCACCGTAGTGTTCTGTTTCATAACCGAATTTAGGATTAACATCAAAATTAATATTAACAATTCCGTAATCTGTAAACTCTTCTTTAGTTCTAGCATTATCACTGCTATCAAAAGTAGTGGTGCTAGAATTAAATCCTATACTAGTTATAGTACTACTGTAACCAAAATCTAAACCAAAATACACTCCTTCTCCTTTAAAAATTCTATCAGGATTGGCTCGGCCAGAACCCTGATAAACGACTCCTGCTAGCATATAAAGTACAGTTGCCGAAGATGCCGCAGCGCTGCTTGCTACAGCCATGTTTTGTTTGTTCTGAGACGCTACTCTATCTTCATATTCTCGTCTTGCTTGTTTTCTTTCGGCAGCTTTTCTTTGTTTCTCTTCTTCAGCTGCTTTTTCTTGTTGGGCTTTGCGCTCTTGCGCTTCTCGTTCTTCATTTATCGTAGCTTGCTTTTTTTCTACTTCATCTTTTTCTTCCGCAACTTTTGTAGCCTCATCTTTTTCCTTTTTCTCTTTTTCCTTTTTGGCTTTTTCAACCTTCTTTTTTTCTTCCTCTTCTTTACGTTTCTTTTCTTTTTCCTCATTTAAACGTTTCAAGGCTTGTTCTGTATTTGAGATTTGATTTTGATAATTACGATTAGGGTCTTTATTTTCAAGCTTTTTTAAGATACTTAATTTCTCATTTAAATCTTCTTCAGAATTACCCAGAGCATTTAATTCGTTTCTTAAAATGACTATTTCATCTTTTTTTTCTTTTTGTACTAATTTTTGATTTTTATAAGACTCTGGAGTTTGCCCACAGCTTAAATCATTAGTAATACTAGGTACTCCATATTGTTCTTGATCACTTTGGTTATATTCAACCTGAATTTGATAAACTTTAATAGTAGGATATTTTTCAGTATAATTATTTCCACCAAGACCATCATATGTAACGCCAGACTTAATGGTATGAGAACCGCCATTACCTAATCCCCACATAGAGGTAGCTAAATTAACATCATAATTGCTGTTATTGGTAACCTCTACTTTGAATTTATATGGTTTTTGTTTGTCACTAGAAGCTCTGACATAAACCTGTACATCTAAGAAGTTGAAACAATTTTGTCCATTTGTAGAAAGTCTGATATATTTGGGTGCTACAAAAGTAGAAACTCCATCCACCAAGGTGTTTCCTGGAAAATGAGTAACTTTTACATTAGTACTAGTTTGACCATATATTTGTAAACTAGTAATAAGAATTGTTAAAAGTAACAGTTTTTTTAAATTCATAATTAATTTGTTAGTTGGTTAATCGTTTTTTGATAGGTTCTAGGGTTTCAGAAATACGTCCACTATAAAAGGATATTTTAATTTCAGGGTTGATAATTTCAATTTTCAGCTTGTAAAATAGTTCTTGGTTATCTTGATGGATGCTGAAAGTTTTATATATTTTATCACGATCTTCAGTATCTAACCAGTTCCTGTCAAGTCCTCCCCAAGACCGATTGTCAACCGATTTAAAGATCTTTCTAATATCTACTGACTCCTGACCATTTGTAAATCTTAATGTTGTTATTAAATCAACTTGAGGTGTTTGAATGGGAATAGGGAAGTTTTGATGAGGTAGGTTTGTAGCTAATTTATTCTTGAAAGAGTACTCAATCAGTTGAAAATCTTTTAACCCTGCCATAATGTTTATTCCTTGAAATAAATCCGTGTTGAGAACTAGATTAGCTTTGAAGGTAAAACTACCGTTGTACTTTGTGTCAACGGTTTGAGAAATGATACGTGTACTTATTATTTTTTCTGTTTGAGACCAGCTAACTGTAGAAATGAAAAAGGCAATTATGATTATTATTCTTGGCATCGTTATTTTTTAAATGATACGATATAATGATGATGTATACTTTTACTCAAAAGTTTTGTGGTAAAAAGAAGATTGGAGCTGTTGAAAGAGAGTGAGTTATTTATCAAGGTTCTAGTTTTTAATTTTTGGTAAGATTAATTAATTATGAATTTTGAAGAAATACCCTGTTTAGGGTATATTTTAGAAAATATTAGAGTTAAAATTTAAATGGAATTCCAAGACTTAATCCAACTCTCAAGTCAGAATCATTTCCATTAGGTGCAAGACTAAAATCAGTTCGATCAATGAAAAACTGGGCTGTGACTGCTGGTTTTTTGTTTTTGCCTTTAAAGCCGACTAAGATTCCTGCTCTAAAAGGTGTTAGTTCTTTATTTTTTACATTTTTTAATCTTGAAAAATGATTCCATTGATGTCCTATTTGGGCAAAGAATCCAAAATTATAGTTCACAGGAAATAAGTATGCTTCCACACCTATTTGGATCGAATTACCATACTCATAAGAGTTTTCTCCAATATATGCAGTTCTAGACTGGTTGGTAGAGGTAGTATTGCTAATAATTTCATTAGAATTAATAGTGATTTCTGAGAAATTTATTCGATTTGATATTCTTCCAAATTCCATAAATGGTCTGAAAACAATTATTTTTGGAATGTATTTATATTTCTCTGGACTTATTCTTTGCTGAAAATAGCTTCCATAAATTCTACTACTAAATATATCTCCAGTCTGTAAGGCAAATTGTTGATTGAAGGAAAGTGTTGAATTAGGTATAAATCTATTGAATGATTCTCTTTGGTAGGTAGCATGAGCACTGATAAACCAAAGTCTCTTAGTTTTCCATGCTTTTTTTGCCAACATCTTTTCTAATCCTATAAACATCTTTTTGATTTTATCGGTTTTTGCAACTACTTTGTTCAATTCGCCGGCAATTTTTAGATTACTTAGATCTCCGTTCTTATCATGAATGTCAATTTTAATTGCTTTTTCAGGTTTAAGTTTACTGAAACCTATAGATTTATCACTATTGATGTAGATACTAGATAAATATTTTAAGTGGTTTAAAGATTTATTAATCTGTTTTAAGTAGGATTTGTATAATGCAGTGTCTTTTTTTAATTTTTGTTCGTTTATTAATTCTGTTTGAATCTTTTCTAATGTTTTTTTAGGAATGCTTAAAGAGTCATAAACTACCTTTCGAAAACCGTTTTTATCCTTATCCTCAGGTTCATAGTATTTGTAACTAGGTTTGAAGAATTTGAAGTAGTTTGCATTAATTTGAGCAGACTGCCCTTGATCTTCATCAAAAAAATACACTCCATCACTAGCATTTGCAGAAATGCTCGTAGTGAAAATACCGTAGTTACTTTCAAATACTTTTAAGCTTACTTGTAATTTTGTATCTGTTTCTTTTGCAGTGATGCTTGCACCTTGTTCTGGAGTGAAATTGTTGAATATGAGGTATCCAAAATCCTCTTTGACAACTTCATTAAATGCTTCCGAGGTTACCAACCCTTTTTTCTCTGCGAATTCTATATCGTTAATTTGACTAGATGATAAAAATGTTACTAATAAGAATAATGTGAATAGAATTGATCTCATGATTAGGATGTTTAAATTTTCAACACCACAAACCTAAATACTCCATACGCCTCTTATTCAAGGACTTTTCCTAATTGATTTAGGACTATTCTTTTAAGAAATAGGGTTTTACCTAATTTAATCTAAAAAGAATGAATTAGTTTTAGGGTTTAACTAAACAAATTTTATTATGCCAGAAAAGCATTTAGTATTTACTGAAGAGCCAGATTATAATGGTTACGATGTAGTTTATTATAAGGATAATGATAAGCACTACCTTGATATTTCAAATATTGACGGTTTACAAACTCTACATTTGATAAGAAAAAATCATTTAATTGTAAACTATAATGAGCAATCTGAGTTATCACGAACTAACCATAAAATAACATCTGGATATGTTCAGTATGAAAATTTACAGCAGCCTCCAAAAACATTGGCTGAGTGGATAGATAAAAGTGGAGCAAAATCATTTGATTTCAACTATCATCGATATATTTTTGTTGAAACTATTTTTAATGGTTCAAAAATAACTTCTCTACACTTTGATTCAATTGGAATTGATGGCTTAATCAATAGATCTGGCTCAAAAAATGAATTTACCTTCTCAATGCCTTTTATAAAAGGTTTACAAGAAAAATTTGGAGAAAATGCAAAAATTTTCTTTGGATATAATGATAAACATTATAAATCATTAGCTTTAAAAATACAGGGAAATGGGAAAGAAGGAACTTTTGATATCTCTTATGATCCACCTCCAGCTCCAGCTAGACAATCTGGCGTATCTTCATCGTTTGTTGGTGAAATAAAAAAAGTGAAACATATTTAAAACAATGTTTAATATTATCACTTTGGTTACAATAATAGTGGTAGCAACTTTTGTAGTTGCTACGATTTTTTATCGTAGTAATTCAACATATAAAATTCTATATGGTATTTTGGTGGTAAATTTAATTTCTGAAATGGCATTACTCTTAGGTAAGACAATTTTTACATTTCCAATTGTACATGTTTATAATTTGCATATATTCTTTCACACAGGTCTGTGGATCTATCTTATAGTTTATCTTCTTAAGAAATTTAAAATCGATTTGATTATTGTATATTCATATATAATGTTTTCGTTGATAAATATCCTGTTTATAGAAACTAAACAAATTACATTCAATACTTTTCTAATAGGTTCGGGCATCTATCTATTATACTTTATTTTTAAAAATTTTCAACTTTTAAAACTTGAAGACTTAAATCATTTTAAGTCAAATAACTTTCTGCTGCTGTCTGCACCTCTTTCTTTCTTTTTTGCCATGAGTTTTGTGTTTAGCTTTCGCGACAGCGAAATGAGAATGATAAAAATAGGAGGAAGAACACTTTACAACATCCTCCAAAATGGTGGTAATATCATCTACTACTCACTCTTAATCCTCTACATCATAAAATCAAGAAACGATGGTAAAACTCAAATAGCAAATGACTGACATCGCCATAGGAATTATCATCACTTTTCTCTTCGTCTGTATGGCGCTACTTTTCTGTGCTATATTGATAAAAGTCTATGTGGCTAAAGTCAAAAAATACAACCAAATCCTTTTTGACAAACAACTGGAACATCAAAAAGCAGTTAGTAAAGCTGTGCTAGAAACTCAAGAAGAAACGCTTAATAACATCGCTCTAGACTTGCATGATGATACTGGACAGCGTCTTACCTATTTGAACTTGCAACTGGAGCAAATCAAATTACAGCAACCAGAATTAACAGCAATCATACAACCTGTTAGTACAACGGTTAATGATCTTGCTATTAATTTACGTGACTTAAGTCATTCCATGACTTCAAATTCTTTAATAAAAACGCCGTTATTCAAGGTTATAGAAAAAGAAATAGAACGAGTGAACAGGCTAGGAGTAGTGGTTTGCAGTATAGACATTTCTAACAGAGAAGATTTCTATTTTTCTCTAGATGAGAAGATTATTTTGTACCGTATTTTTCAAGAGGTACTCAATAATATGCTTAAACATTCTAGAGCTGGTGAGTTTACTATAAATGTATCAAATCCTGAGCAACCTTCTTTTTCTTTCATAGATAATGGGAAAGGATTTGAAATAAATAATGAGTCGCTTACTAATGGTTTTACCAATATGAAATTGCGTAGCGAATTGATAGGTTATGAACTTCAAGTAAAGTCTCAAGAGCAAAAAGGGACACACATCCAGCTAGTTAAAGAAATAGCTTAATTTTAAAGCATGGCAAAGAAAATTAACATAGGGATTATTGATGACCATGACATCGTACGTAAAGGATTGAGTCAGTTGCTCCAAAACATGGGAGATTATGTAGTTACAGAAGAACATTCTAGTGGTGTTTCTTTTATTAATAATTTACCTGATAATAAAGAATTGCCCGATGTCTATCTTCTAGATTATTCCATGCCTATGATGAATGGTCTTGAAGTCCTTCAAGAAGCTAAAGAAATTAATCCTAACATAAAATTTCTCATGCTTACTCAAAATATTGAAGATAAAATCAAAGTAGAGGCCTATGACAAAGGTGCAAGAGGTTTTCTTTCTAAAACTTGCCAGGCTCCAGAATTAGGTCAATCGATCACTAACGTAGTCACTACTGGCTACGATAATTTTGAAGAGATTCTACGGTTATTACGTAACAAAAACACCATAGAACAACTTACCAAAGAAGAAAAAGCAAATTTAACTGCTCGTGAATTACAACTACTAGAACTCGTTTGTGATGAGAAAGAATACACCTATCAAGAAATAGCAGACCAGATGAATCTCTCGATAAAATCAGTAGACGCTTGTAGGTCACAGCTTTTTCAGAAACTAGATGTGAAATCCAAAGTCGGTTTAGTACTGTATTCTTTTGCTCATAAGCTTACTAAACCTTTTGTTTAAGTATAGCTTGCCTATTAAATAGTATAGAGTAATTGCTTTTTTTGCCATAAAATATTTTTTGAGCAATATTTCTATTTCACCCACTTTTAAATTTAGAATTCAGATATTTGAGAAGACATTCAACTGTTCTTCATTATGACTCGTAAAAAAATCATTTGGTTATTGGTTATAGCTATTCTAGGCTATCTAGGATATCAGGCGCTTTCCATTTTTGCTCTAGAAGAAGATAAAATTAATGCGGTATACCTAGTACCTAGAGATGCGGTGTTTTTTATGGAGATGGACGAGCCGTTGCGCAACATGAATACACTTGCTGAGAGTGAGATCTGGGATCATTTACAAACTAATGATGACATTCATAAAATGAGTGCCAAATTGAATGCCGTGGACTCTCTTTTTCAATCAGAGAGTGATCTTTTTGAAATGATAGGAGATCGTGATATTATTTTGAGCGCTCACATGATTAAGCGTGACGATTATGCTTTTCTATACATCGTAGATATGCAAAAATTATCGCAGCTCAATTTACTTAAAAACAATATTAACCAGTTGCTTACCGGTGATTTTACAGTTACAAAACGTCTTTATAAAGAGATAGAAATTACTGAGGTAACTGATAAAACTACCTATGAGATTCTGTCTATTGCCTTTGTGAAAAATCAGATGATAGCCAGCTATACGCACTCACTGGTAGAAAAAAGTATAGACGAATTTGCCTCTCCAGAAATAGGTCGCGACCTTCAGTTTCTAGAAATTCAAAGAGAAGTAAAACAGAACGATTTATTCCGTTTTTACTTAAATCATAAATACTTAACCGATTATTACAAAGCATTTTCTAACGATGAGAGCCCATTTGTAAAATTACTAGAAGATCATTTTAGTTTTTCTGGTTTTCAAATAGATGTCGATAACGATCGATTATTAGTAGCAAAAGGATATACTAACGGAGACCAGACAGCACAGAGTTTTATAAACGCACTGCATGAGTCTGGAACTGGTTCTATAGACGCCACTACGATTTTACCTCAAGAAACGGCATTGTATTTAAGTTTTGGTTTTGACGATTTTTCTACTCTACACCATAATTTTTACAACTTATTAGGTGAGCAGCAGCCAGAAATGGTGGCAGAATATGAAACGGGCAGGAAACAAATAGAAGAATTGCTAGATATAGACTTACAGCGTGATTTTTACGATTGGATGGATGATGAGCTCGCTTTCGCGAAAGCGGATGCCCCAAATTTATCTGAAAAAGAAGGTCTAGCACTTGCCATAAAAACAAAAGATACCGATGATGCTCTGGAAAGATTAAAATTTATTGAAGAACAAATAAGAAAGAAAACACCTGTAAAATTTAAAGAAGTAGATTACAGAGGTTATAAAATCAACTACTTAGAGATTAAAGGCTTTTTTAAATTGATCATAGGCTCACTGTTTGAGAATATTGAAAAACCATATTATACCATCATAGATGAATATGTGATTTTTAGTAACTCGCCCAAGACTTTAAAGTTATTCATAGACAGTTTTGAAGAAGAAACTACCTTAATGTCTGACGAGTATTATCGTGATTTTATTGATGAATTCAACTCTGAGAGTAATGTGTTTTTATATGTAGATACTAATAAGTTAAGTAATGCGTCTGGAAAATATCTCAATAAAAACTCTCGTAAAGAACTGAAACAAAACGAGGCTTTTTTCTCTCAGTTTACACAAATAGGACTGGAGTTAGAGGCACAAGAAAACTTCTTTGAGTCAAAGGCGGTTATACATTATGACCGTGATTATGACTATGAGGCTATACAACTAGAAGAACGCAATAAAGACGTACCACTTGATCTAGTGACTATTAAAAAAGAAGAAATAAATAAGGAAACCATCTTTAATATTGCTCCTATTTTCCCTGATGATTTCACGGCAAATTTTTACGAGCAAAAATTTAATAACGGTAAACTTAAAATGAAGGTTTATCTCAAGGATGGAATGCCAGACGGTCGTTATAAAGAATATTATTTTGATGGACAGTTAAAGATTTCTGGACGTTATGACGACGGTAAACAGGACGGTACCTGGAGAGCTTATTTAAGAGATGGAAAGTTATTCCATAAAAAGCGATTCTAATTTTATGAAATTTGGCTCGAAATATGATAACATAAGAACAAGGCCAGTTTCTTATTTATAGGAGACCTGCTGGTTGTGTCTCGATACTTATTACATTCATTTTATTACATTTATTCTATGAAAAAACTTCTTATTCTTATCACGATATTTTTAAGTTTGACAGCTGTCGCTCAAGAAGAAACCTTTTATCTCTTACCTAACGGTGAGATTATGAACGAGGCTAGTTTTGATAAACTCAAAGCAAGTTTAAAGGATATGGGAGATGTGAAAGCAGATTTTATCTCTACCATACGTCGCAATGACTCGGTTATAAAACGTACTAAGTTAGTTATTACTGAGAAATCGGATAGAAAACCCTTTGATCCGTTTGCTATTCATAGGGAGAAAATAGGAGAAAAGTTTGTGCTAGAAGACTTTAAAAAGGCAGATGGCTCTGTGCTTACTCTTAAAGATCTAGATGGTAAATCTACAGTACTTAATTTTTGGTTTACGAGTTGTGCGCCTTGTATAAGTGAGATGCCCAAATTAAATAGCCTTAAAAAACAAATGAGAGGCGATGTTAATTTTATCGCGATTACTTTTAATGAGAAGTCTAGAGTAGATGAGTTTTTAAAAACGACTAAATTCGACTTTGATCATATTACAGATGCTCGCAAACAAATAGATTCTTTAAGAATACAAGCATTTCCTATGACCATTTTATTAGATAAGAATGGCTTTATAAAAAATGTTTACGGAGATCTAACTTATCAAATGAATGATTTAAAATCTGATTTAAGAAAAGTAATGTAATAGAGTAGATTGAATCTTACTCTCGATCTTTTCTTTTTTCATTTAAACGTTGCTTAAAATTGCGACGTTTGCGGTCTTTTATACTGCCTTGTTTACTTTTATTCCAAAACATAAATATGACAAATGCCAGTAAAACGGCACCTATATAAATCCAGTCTTTATTCTCGCTTAAGATTTCCATGGTCTATTTCTTGTATCACTTTCTATAACGCCATCACGCAGTCTTATAACGCGATGTGCATGCTCTGCAATGTCTTCTTCGTGAGTTACTAATATTACCGTATTCCCGTCTGCATGGATTTTATCAAAAAGTGCCATGATTTCTACTCCAGTTTTAGAATCTAGGTTTCCAGTAGGTTCATCTGCAAGAATGATAGAAGGATTATTAACCAGCGCTCTTCCTACAGCTACACGCTGTCGCTGTCCACCAGATAATTGATTAGGCTGGTGATCCATGCGGTCTTCTAGGCCTACACTAGTAAGTACCTCTGTAGCTCTTGCAACACGGTCTTTCTTTGATTTACCTGCATATATCATAGGTAAAGCAACGTTATCTAGTGCAGTAGTTCTAGGCAGTAGATTAAACGTTTGGAATACAAAACCTATCTCGGTGTTTCTTATGTCTGCCAGCTGGTCGTCTGTGAGCATAGACACATCTGTACCATTAAGCTTATAACTACCAGCAGTAGGAGTGTCTAGACAGCCTAATAAATTCATTAAAGTAGATTTACCAGATCCAGATGGTCCCATAAAAGCGATGTAATCTCCTTTTTTGATTTCTAGATCGATTCCTTTAAGTACATGAACTACTTCCTGACCTAATTTAAAATCACGTATAATATTCTTTATTTCGATTACATTTTCACTCATGGAACTAAGTTATGAATTATAGTTTGTACGAGTATGACGCAGCAATTGTTTTTTAGTTACAATTTTATATAAAAACGTTCGGGCAATTGTTCTTTTCTAAAAAACACCATACCTATATCAAAGCAATCTACACTAGCGGTTACCTTAGAATGCGCGCATATTTTATTCCATGCAGCGGTCATGTCTGTAGACCAGTAAATATCATCAAAAACCACTACACTGTCATTGTGCACTTTATCCAGTATAGCTTCAAAATAATTTAATGTTGCTGTACCATCATGATGCCCATCTATATAAATAAGATCATAAGTAACTTCATTAAAATCATATTCATCAAAGAATTCTTTAAAAGTAGAAGCGATGCAGTTTACATTTTCAATACCGTTATCAACTAATGCAGTTGCGGCATATTCATAAACCTCTGGACTACCTTCTACGGTGGTAATTATAGCATCTGGTCTCGCTGTAGCCATAGCATGAGTCGCTATACCTAGTGATGTACCTAATTCAAGTACTGTATTTACTTTAAGATAATTGCAAATGCGATAAAGCATTTGCGCATCTTTTTGAGTACTGCAATTGTGTCTTAAAATGTCTTTTACCTTGCGGTCGTTAGTTTTAAAAACCCTGCTGCCCGCACCATGATCTTCTATATGAAGAGTTTTGTTAGACGCGTTAACACTATTGCGATATTGAGACAGTTTTAAGTAATCTGTATAGGTAGTAGAATCTTTAAGGCATTTTTTCTCTAGTTGAAACACAAATGGTGAGTGTATACCATGTAAATGAAACGACTTAAGAAGATGTGCGAAGTATGAAAATATGAAATGAAACAATGCTTAGTTTTTAAAGGAACAAAGATGCTTTAAAAATACTATTCGGCTTCTATTTTTTCAATTAACTGCTCAACAATAGCAGCAGACTCGTTATTGCGATTGGCTAGTTTTTTTGCTCTTTTTGCTGTTTTTAAAGCCTTTTTATCTTCTCCTGTTTTATGCAGTAAATGCGCTTTAGTCTCTAGATTAGAAACATTTTCTTCTAGTTCTATAGATCGGTTTATTAAAACTATAGCACAGTTTAAATCTTGTTTGTCATTAAGATTTTGATATATTTTCCAACTCAGTTCATTTAATTGGTGAGTACTGTACCAGAGTTGTTCTAAGTTTTTTTTAGTCAGCTTTTCATGAGCACCTTCTACTATTTCATATTTAGACGGTTTTCCTTTATAAGGTAGTAGATCGCCTTTTACAGTCAGACGGTCGTGTCTTTCTATCATTTTTACCATTTCGTCGCGACGCATGACACTACCGCTTTGTCCTAGTTTACGACCATTTTTAATAAAGAAATAAGTAGGTATGCTGTGAACTCCTAGAATATCATCGGCTATGTTATCATCGGTATTCATTTTATAAATAGTCACGTTAACAGACTCATCATCTGCTATGGATTTAATAACCGGTTTCATATACTGACACGGTCCACACCAGGGCGCAGTAAAATAGAGTACTTTGATCTGGTCGTCGTTTGCCATCACCGTTTCTTCCATATCTTCATCGGTCACATATTGTTGTGCTACGGATAGGTTAGAAAGTAAAAGTGAAAAAGTAATTATAAATAGAATTCTCATCGTGTCGATTTTATAGTTTAAGTAACTAATTTTATGCCAGTATTATTGTTGGATAAAAGATCCGCTTTCGCGAAAGCGAGATAAAAATAATCTAACAAACTCACAAAAGGCTCTCAATCGCTCAAAATAATAGACTAAAATGAACAACAGAAAGGATCAACTCAAAGCCATAGATAGATTATTAACCATTATGGATGAGTTGCGAGAGCAGTGTCCATGGGATAAAAAGCAAACGCTAGAGTCGTTGAGACACCTGACTATAGAGGAAACGTATGAGCTGGGCGATGCAATTCTAGATAAGGATATGGAAGAGATTCCTAAGGAATTGGGCGATTTATTACTGCATATTGTGTTCTATGCAAAAATAGGGTCGGAGACTAACGACTTTGATATCGCTAGTGTGGCAAACGGTATTTGTGATAAATTGATTTCTAGACATCCACATATTTATGGAGATGTAAAAGTAAAGGATGAAGAAGAGGTAAAAGCAAACTGGGAAGCGCTGAAATTAAAAGAAGGGAAATCTAGCGTGCTAGAAGGTGTGCCCAAATCACTGCCAGCACTGGTAAAAAGCCAGCGCATACAAGATAAAGTAGCTGGAGTAGGTTTTGATTGGGAAAAGCCAGAACAAGTAAAAGAAAAGCTAGAAGAAGAACTGGCAGAGCTGCAGGTAGAAATAGATGCAGGAGATAAGGATAAGATCGAGGCTGAATTTGGCGATGTGCTATTCTCACTAGTTAATTATGGTAAGCACTTAGGAGTAAATCCAGAAGATGCACTAGAACGCACGAACAAGAAATTTATAAAACGTTTTCAATACCTAGAATCCAAAGCTAAAGAACTGGGCAAAGAACTGAGAGATATGACACTTGCAGAAATGGATGTGTTTTGGGAAGAGGCTAAGAGGTTGTAAGGTTATGATTGAGAGTAACAACAAATCAATACGACAAAAAAATCTTTCTTTTTTTGAAGTAAAAAAAACTTTGATTAATCGAATAAGTCCAATCAGAAAACCTGTTTATATTCAATATTTAATGAATATAAGTGCCTTTTTAGTGCCTATTGTGATAATAGGTTGGGATGCGATGGGGAAAATTTATCAAATAGGTGCCTCTATTTTTATTGGTGTTAATTTTTTGATTCTTTTAATAAATTTAATTTATTCATTAAAGAAAATGGAAAAACCTGGTTTGATTAAAACGGGAACCTATTTAGATCTCTCTATTTATAAAGAGCGTTCTATATTGGTGAGAGTTTTATCTGGGTTTGCACTTATGACTATAATCTATTTTATTTGGTCTTTTTTTTCAGAGGTAAAATATGTATTTGAATGGGAACATATATTTGTTTATCTATCTGTAGCTTCTGTTATTTATATTTTAGTTAGCCTAATGTTATCTAGTAAGAATAACATTATCATGATCTTAAAGGTAGAATTAAATCGATTAAGAATAGGTTCTAATCAAGGTGAGAGCTATGTTTTTCTTTCTGAATTAAAGGAAGTTAGAATAGGAGATGAACATATTTCATTTGTACCTATAGCTGGACAGATAGAGCGTTTGAATAAATTAAAATTATCCCAAGTACAAAAAAAACAAGTTAAAGATTTTCTCGAAAAGTATTTAATAGATATACCTGTTACTATTTATAAATCAAAAAATTAGATTGTTAATGATGTAGATCAAAAGTAACTATGTGGAACAAAGATCAATTTTTAAAGAGAAAGCGACCGTCCTGGAAAAGCGTATTGTTTCATATTGTTATATGGGGCACATATGCTCTTGTTATTTTCAAAGATCTAACGGAGTATTTTACAGAATGGACTTTTTATTATGGTATACTATTGTTTTGGAGTCTTGTTTTATTATCTAATTATATAAATATAGGTAAACCAATAGGTAAGGTGATAAAAATTAATGCACATGATAAGTGGTATGATATGAGTAATTTTTTAAATAACATTTTACCATTTATTGCTATTTATTATTTTGGTACTCATGCCACAGAAGACTCCTGGATCATTTTACAACACTGGCCTTATTTAATTTTAGGATTTATTTTATTGCTAGTATATAAATTCTATACCAATAAAGAAGTAGTAGAGAGAATTATTAAAGTAGAAGAAGGTAGTTTGTATTTTGAGGAAGCAAAATCAACCTACTACGCACCGATAGCAGATTTTGATAAAATAAGAATCAGTTATAATAAAATAAGCGCAATAGCAAAAGACGGTAGAAAAGATAGACTAGGTGGCTATACGATGACAGATGGTGATATTCTTAATCTAGTGGCGTTCCTGAAAGAAAACGCGCCTAATGTTGAACTAGATGTCTTATTTGAAGATACTAAAGATTGATGATGGAAATAAATTCACAGAATAACAGATTTATAGTTTTGGATAGTTTGCCAGCTTATGATGTGATGTATGTCCCTATCACTCCTTATAAAGTTAATACCTATTCAGAAGGTCTTGTAATACGATTTTTTAAAAATGATGGAACTAATTGGATAGCAAATGTTCATTTAGGAGGTAAATCCTTTAATCATGTTAGAGCTTTTAAGAAATGCAATTTATTATTAATTATTGCTGGTGGTAGATGTTATTTGATAAATCCTGATAATGAACATGTTTATGATAGTTTAGATTATGTAGGTTTTAATAGTTTGATTGAGAACCCATTAGGAGGATTTATTCTCGAAGATTCTTTAGGTATAATGATATTTGATGAAATGGGTAATCACAGCTATGAATATAGTATATCATATGGAGGATTTAAAAATCTAACTATTCAAAATAATGTTTTATGTGGTTATGCTCTTGATTTAAACTCTAGTTATAATCAAGATTATTATTTTTCTTTAAATTTAAAAAGTAGGAAATTAAAAGGTGGTGTTCCAAAATCAAGCGGAAATAGTGTTACTTCTTGGTGGAGATTTTGGTAAATAAATCAGACACAAAAAAAACCGATGCCTTACAGCATCGGTTTTCATCTTTTTCAAAGCAATTTTAATTCTAAAATTTATTTTGATGTCACGTAAAATGCGTGAATCATTCCTGGTATTCCACCTAATAAGGTTAGAATAACATTAATTATAAAGTCTTTACCTAATCCTTTGTTCATCGCTACACTTAAAGGCGGTAAGAAAATGTTTAATATGATAGTAAGAATGCTCATAGTTAGTTTTTTTTTGATATATCCAAATTTACTGATTGATAATCGTTTAATTTCTTAAAATATTACGAATTGTTATTCTATTAACTTAAACGGCTACTTTTTAGATGTTGTGTAAAATGCGTGAACTATACCTGGTAAATAACCTAAGAAGGTGAGGATTATATTTATAGTAAGATCTTTACCAGCACCTTTTTTAAGCGCAACGCTTATAGGTGGTAAGAAAATGTTTAATAGAATGGTAAGAATGCTCATAATGGGTTGGTTTAATTCATGTAATGTAAGAAAGATTAACGAATTCATTATGTAGTAAGTTACAATAAAAGGGAATGTCTGGATTTAAACTAAGGCAAAAGATACCTATAACTAGACATAAAAAAGCCCTGACTTTTAGGTCAAGGCTTTTGGTATAAGTGGTAAAGGATAAGTGTTAAATACCTGTAAAAGTACTAGGTGTAATCACTCTCATTTCAGCTTTAATATCCTCACTAACGTTTAAGGTTTCTATGAAGTTTGCAATACTCTTACCAGTGATTTTTTCATTAGTACGAGTTAATTCTTTTAAAGCTTCATATGGATTTGGGTACGCCTCACGACGTAAAATAGTCTGTATAGCCTCTGCTACAACAGCCCAGTTGTTTTCTAGATCTTGTGCAATCTTTGCCTCGTTTAATAAGAGCTTATTAAGTCCTTTTAAAGTAGCTTTAAACGCTATTATAGTATGTGCAAGTGGTACACCTACATTTCTCAATACGGTAGAATCTGTAAGGTCACGTTGTAATCTAGATATAGGTAATTTTGCTGCTAGGTGTTCAAAAAGAGCATTGGCAATTCCTAGGTTTCCTTCAGAATTTTCAAAGTCGATAGGGTTTACTTTGTGCGGCATGGCACTAGAACCTATCTCACCAGCTTTGATCTTTTGCTTAAAGTAATCCATAGATATGTACGTCCAGATATCACGATCTAGATCTATAAATATGGTGTTGATTCTTTTTAAATTGTCAAAAAGAGCAGCCATATGGTCATAATGCTCAATTTGTGTTGTTGGGAAACTGTGTTTTAAACCTAAACGACTCTCAACGAAATCTTCTCCAAAACGCTGCCAGTTCACTTCTGGAAACGCCACGTGATGTGCGTTATAATTACCTGTCGCACCACCGAATTTTGCTGCGTGCTGTACTTGCTCCAGCATATTCATTTGCTCTTCTATACGTACTACAAATACATAGAACTCCTTACCTAAACGAGTAGGAGATGCTGGCTGTCCATGAGTACGAGCTAGTAATGGGATGTCTTTCCACTCATTTGCTAGTCTGTGAATATCGTCACGTACGGCTTCTAATTCTGGTAAATACACATTTTCTATAGCATCTTTAATAGATAGAGGTATAGCTGTGTTATTTATATCTTGAGAGGTAAGTCCAAAGTGTATGAACTCTTTATGGTCAGATAACCCTAACGTATCAAATTGTTCTTTCAAGAAATATTCTACAGCTTTGACATCGTGGTTAGTAACCTTTTCTATGTCTTTAATAGCTTGTGCATGCTCATCATTAAACTTGCGGTACAAGTCTCTTAATTGTTCTTGAGTTTGCTCAGGTAGTGGTTGTAGTTGTTTGATTCCGCTTTCGCTTAAAGCGATAAAATACTCTACTTCTACAAGAACGCGGTAACGTATCAGTGCAGACTCAGAAAAGTAATTTGCAAGTGGCTCGACTTTAGAACGGTAACGTCCATCGATAGGAGAAATAGCTTGTAAAGCAGTAGGCATAATTGTGTCTTTAAAGCGTGCTAAATTACGGTTTTAATAATTGATTATAGATCTATTGAGAGTCTATTTTGGCTAAGATTATTCTGGCACTAGATTTAAAACCGTTACCATAATCTTCTTGTAATTTTTGTTGTAAAACTGGCGCTAGTTCTGGATATATCCACTCAAACTCTTTGCCTAATTCAAAGAGACTGTAAACAGAATAAGCCATGTTTGCTGTCTTATCGGTAGTTATTAATTCTTGAAAACAACCTTCTACCATGCTTTCTCTTATGGGTTTAAGAAGTAGTTTTTTTACTTTGTTATCTTTTTTGCTATAGAATTGTTTGGTTAAAATTCCAGATATTTTACACAAAGCACGCATGCCAGAAGAGTTGATTTCTAACTCGTATAATTCACCTATTTCCTTTAAAAATGGATAGCAAGCATATTCATGAATTAAGAAAGATTGCTCCAGACTCCAGCAGGCTTGGTGAGAAACGCCACTTTCTGGACGACACAATTCTATAAGTTCTGGTAACAGATTAAATTCTACAGCAGCGGTTCCTAGCCGCACACGTTCTGCCTTATAGGCTTTTAGTTTTTTTAAATTCTGTTTTAAATCTGCAGCGGTCATTGTGGGTATTTTTACTTAAAAATAAGGTCTGCAATCTCATTTTCTGTTCCTGCCATGTGATCACCACCAGTAATAATGTGGTAAATACGATTTTCTTTACGTACCATAAGTGCTGGTGAATTCCAGTCTATACCGTCTTTCCATACAGCTTCACTACCAGATTTTAACTCCATGAGTCTGGTATAACTAGATGTAGCTATGGAATCATTTTTAAAGATATATTCGATCATAGTTCCTTGAGGAAAAACGTCACCATTTCTCTTTACCTGGGCTTTGTATTGAAAACTGTTCTTTTTAACGACCGTTTTTCCTACGTCTTTTAAAGCACGTTCTATGTTCTCAATTCCTTTAGAATACGTCTCATCTACATCATAAAAACCAGGAGGTGAAAGTAATCCGTTGTGGTTGCTTATGACATATTTATATTTAGATGCTTCTAATTTTGATTTGTATGCTGATAGGTAAGAGGTAACATTTGAACTTGTGCTGTCAGTAACAGACTCTTTTATTGGCCTAGATTCTGTGGTAGGAACGATCACATCTTCTACCATTTCACGTTCTACGTCTTTTTTATTGTCGTGATTACAACTAACTAGAAACAAGATCGATAAAAAGCTTAAAAGTGTTTTCATTATTTTTCTATATTTAATAAATCGGCTACCATTTGTACGCCTGTGCTTGCTTTTTCTTTGATAACAGTAAGTTTTCCATGAGATTCTATAGAAGGTGCAGGGTCTACAAAATAAATAGGTGTAGTGCTAGGTGCAAAATCTTTGAGTCCAGCAGCAGGGTAGACCTGTAACGATGTCCCTATTATAAGGAGTACATCTGCTTTTGAGACCAGTTCTATAGCTTGTTCCATTGCAGGCACTTCTTCACCGAACCATACTATGTGTGGTCGCAATTGAGAACCATCGGCACTTAAATCACCTATTACTATATCGCCATCGCAATCTTGAATTTCATTACTATTCTTAGAGCTACGTGCTTTTTTTAACTCGCCGTGTAGGTGAATTACGGTAGAAGAACCAGCACGTTCATGTAGGTCATCCACATTTTGAGTAATAACCTGCACGTTATAGTTGCGTTCTAATCCTGCAATACAAAAATGGGCATCATTAGGCGCCACTTCTTTTAGTTGCGCACGACGCTTGTTGTAAAAATCTAAAACTAATGCAGGGTTTGCTGCATAACCGTCTGGCGAGGCGACTTCCATAATGTCGTGACCTTCCCATAAACCACCGGCATCTCTAAAGGTTGCGATACCACTTTCTGCACTAACACCTGCGCCAGATAGGACTACTAGATTTTTCATTTGATTTGTTTTACGGTTTAAAAATAGACATTATTTAAAAGATCTCTAACATTTTAATCGTGGTGTGAGCCATTACATATAATTTAGAACAATGGTGTTTACAACCTTTAGAATTTGAGAATTTAAGCCGTTTTATCGTTATAAAGAACTGTGAATTTATGTATAATGTTTATGTAGGTTCCGCTTTCGCGAAAGCGGACATATAACTATCTTTACCGACCTTAAAAAGCAATGGATTTATGAGAGTTTCCTATAACTGGATCAAGCAATTTATCAACGTGCCAGAAGCGCTGGAAGAACATACTGCCTTATTAACCTCTCTAGGGTTAGAAGTAGAAGGTTTAGAAAAATTTGAAAGCGTTAAAGGTGGGCTGGAAGGCATAGTCGTAGGTTATGTAGAGTCTTGCGAGCAGCATTCTAATGCAGATAAACTTAAGGTAACAAAGGTTAATCTAGGTACAGAAACGGTTCAAATAGTTTGTGGCGCGCCTAATGTTGCCGCAGGTCAGAAAGTGCCTGTTGCTACCATAGGTACTACTTTATATGATGATAAAGGTGAAGCCTGGAAAATCAAAAAAGGCAAAATAAGAGGTGAAGAAAGTCATGGAATGATATGTGCCGAAGATGAGTTAGGTCTAGGTAAGTCACATGACGGTATCATGGTTCTAGATGAGAATCTAGAGGTAGGTACGCCGCTTAAAGATGTAGTAGATATAGAACTGGATCATGTTATAGAAATAGGTTTAACGCCTAACAGGTCTGACGCGATGTCGCACATGGGTGTGGCACGTGATTTAAGAGCTGGACTAGCCGTTAATGCAGACGCGGTAGAGTTTATTACACCATCTGTGAGTGGTTTTCATGTAGATAGTCGCTCTTCTAGAGTAGATATAGAAGTAGAAAATACAGATCTAGCACCGCGTTATTGCGGTGTGACCCTTACAGGAATTAAGGTTAAGGAATCTCCAGAATGGATTAAAAATAGATTAAGCGCCATAGGTATTGCGCCTAAGAATAATGTAGTAGATGTTACTAATTATGTAATGCACGAGTTAGGACAGCCGCTTCATGCCTTTGATTTATCAAAAATTGCTGGTAATAAAATTATAGTAAAAACTCTTGAGAAAGACACGCCGTTCACAACCTTAGATGGTGTAGAGCACAAGCTTCATGAAGATGATTTAATGATATGTGATACAGAAAAGCCTTTGTGTATCGCAGGTGTTTATGGTGGTGAGAATAGTGGTGTTACTGAAGGGACGACTTCTATTTTCTTAGAAAGTGCGTACTTTAATCCAGTAAGCGTGCGTAAAACTGCAAAAAGACACAACTTTAATACCGATGCCTCTTTTAGATTTGAGCGTGGTATAGATCCTAATATTACAGAATATGCTCTTAAAAGAGCCGCATTGTTAATTCAGGAAACTGGAGGTGGTGAGATATCTAGTGATATTACAGACTTGTATTCTCAGAAAATTGAAGATCAACAAGTATTCTTAACTTATCAAAAGGTAAACTCTTTAATAGGTCAAGAAATACCTAAAGAAGAGATTAAAAGTATTTTAAGAACTCTAGATATAAATGTAAATAACGTAACAGAAACTGGTATAGGACTTACTATTCCGGCTTATAGGAATGATGTAACTCGCCCAGCAGATGTTATTGAGGAGATATTAAGAGTTTATGGTTATGACCGTATAGAAAGCTCTTCAAAGATTAATGCAACTATTGCAAAGTCTTCAAAACTAGAAAACAATAGAGTACAAAATATTGTAGCACAGCAACTGGTAGGGCAGGGCTTTATTGAGATGATGGCAAACAGCTTAACATCTGAAAAGAACCACACACTTACTGAACAAATTTCACCTAAAAACCAGGTGAGTATGTTAAATCCTCTAAGTAGTGATCTTGCTGTAATGAGACAGAGTTTAATTTATGGAGGTCTAGAAGCGATCGCTTATAACTTAAATAGAAAACAAGAGAACTTAAGGTTATTTGAATTCGGTAGTAGTTACCACCAGTATCAAGAACGTCAGTTTACAGAAAATAAGCATTTGAGTATTTTAACAGCTGGTAATACTTCTAGTCCTACATGGAATGGTCCATCACAACCAGCAGATTTCTTTTATCTTAAAGGTGCTGTGATTGCTGTTTTAAAGCGTTTAGGAATTAATACTATAAATGAAAAACCTACTAAATTAGATTTCTTAAGTGAAGGTATTGCATTAAGTAGTGGTGCAAAAATTGCCGATCTAGGTGTGGTAAAAAAGAAGGTTGCAAAGAACTTCGGTATAGAGGTAACCGTACATTTTGCAAATATTTATTGGGATGAGGTGTTAAAAATAGTTTCTAAGGAATATACTCCCGTTACTGATATACCTAAATTCCCTGAAGTGAGCAGAGATTTTGCATTGTTAGTAGATGATGCTGTGAATTTCAAACAACTTAGAGAAATTGCTTTAAATTCTGAAAAGAAGATTTTAAAGTCGGTGCAGCTTTTTGATGTTTATGAGGGTAGTAAGTTACCTAAGGGTAAAAAATCTTATGCTTTAAACTTTACACTTCAAGACACAAATAAAACACTTACAGATAAACAAATAGATAAGACTATGAATAAGATACAACAACAGCTAGAGAGTCAGGCTGGTGCGGTATTGAGGTAGATAGTTCTATGTTTAAAAAGATCATTAAAAGGGTAATAAGTTTGTTCAGTGCTGCGTGTACTGAACAAACTGTTATCAAGATCAACGATGACTCTTTTCATACATTGAAATCTTTGATCAATAAGGATCAATATGCAGGTGGTGTTAAGTCTAACGGCTTTGAGTTTAGAGCTAGAAGATTTCCTAACAATATAGAAATATCTGTAAATGAATCTGATGATGGTACTTATATCATTGTTGCAGATTTTTTATTTCCTTTTGCCTATTACGCATTTCTTCTTATTACAGTAGGAATTTTTAACTATGTATTCTCGTACTACTTTTGGACCGTTATAGGTATATCCACATTTGTAATTCTTATCGTAAATAATTTAATAAGTTGGTCTCGACAAAAGCATGTGGACTATTTTCTGATGAATTATTTTAAAAATAAACGTGGGTATTCTAAAAGCTCTGCTAACCCAAATAGATATTAATGATTTCTATATTTCTAGATTTTATTGACGGTGCTTATAAAGAGAAAACTTCTATTAAAAGAGATGCCACTTCTAGCAAAATTATGGAAGCGCTTGCTAAAAGTGATTATTATGATGGTGAAGTAAGTTTGTATGAGGGGTATTTTGTTCCTAAAAAGAAGTTTCCTAACAATTTGAAAATTTGCTTGTCAACTTCTAAGGATGATTTTTATATCGTTTCCAATGATCATATTCATGTTCCTATGCGATACGGTTTTGGTTTAGCGTTTTTAATTTGTTTATTATTCAGCTTAATCCCAATTTTGAATGGTATTTTTTACTTAGCACCTTTTTTGTTTTTAATATTTTGGATTATATCTAGGGTGTCTAGAATTTTATTAAAGGATGATGTTCATCTTTTTTTAGAACGTTATTATAAGAAGGAGCACGAGCATTCTAAAAGCCCTAGAAACCCTAATAGATATTAATAGATTGTATTTTCCACTTTCGCGAAAGCGGAAAATACAATCTCATTTTGAAATTATAGAGGCTCCTTTACGACCTATACGGTGAAGGAGTTTGTTGTTTTTGCAACATGACTTGTTTAATACTCACTCGTTTAATCAGGAAGTTGTTATGTGGAATCGCACTAATATTGAAGAAAAGCTCAAGAAATCTAAAGCAAAAAACTTTAAAGGAACTGAAATCATGGATCAGGTGGCAGCTATTCTTAAAGAAGATGATAGGAGGGAAGATGCGATTATGGCGCGTATGAAAAGCCCGCAAAAACCCACGCCTCGCAATCATTTTAATATCGATTTATTAAATAAAGATCGCATTTATCACATAGATCAAATACAAGATATTTGTATCACCTATAGATTACGATTTCTAGACACCAAGTATTTTAAGAACGAGATACCTTATGAGGCTTTGATGAGGATTAAAGAAATGGAAAAGGCTCACAATATAGAAATGCGTGGTTTTAAAATAGTGGCACCATCTAAAATGTTCAAATTAGAAGATGCAGATGATCCGTTACTTTTTGCACCTATAGGAAATGGTTATTTCTATCTTATTCATAAATGGGGAAATGATTTAAACCCTTTTAGAAAAATTTGGGCATGGAATTTTAAGAGTTTTGAAAACCTTATTTTCTCTACTGTAATCGTGAGTCTTTTATTGGCCTATTTAATTCCTAATGGAGTCTTTTCAAAGGATACTACAAATGTTCAATTTTTATTAATTTTCTTTTTTACTTTCAAATCTATCGCAGCTATAGTGTTGTACTACTCGTTTGCAGCAGGTAAGAATTTTAATATTGCCATATGGAATTCAAAGTATTTTAATGCTTAATTTTTGACATACTATATAACTAGTTTTTCAAAGCAATTGCATTATATCAAGCATTCATATTTGCCTCTTAAGGAGTACTTTTTATCTATCTTTGCCGGATAAAACATTATTATGGCAGTTAGAAAAAGAAATCCGATTTTAGGAAGTATTATGGCAGTAGCTTTTATAGGTTTTGGTGCTTATAGATTATATGCTCATTTTGGATTAGGTGAAGAGATGGCTTCATGGAGACTTGTATTATCAGCTGGTTTTATAGCTTATGGACTATATATTGCCTATACATTATTACCTAAGAAAGATGTCTAATCAAGATTCTAACAAACGTAAATACACCTTGTTATTATCTATAGCTTTTATTGGTATAGGCGCATGGAAACTGTACGATAAGTTTGTACAAAAATCTGAAGTAGAGAGTTATCAATGGATTCTAGCTGCAGGACTTATAGTTTTAGGAATCTATCAATTGATAGGGTTAAGAAAAAAGTAGTTCTACAAAAAGTTTACTTTTATAAAATAGAAAAACGGCTATCAAATTTAATTTGATAGCCGTTTTTTATTTTAGTAAGGAACTATATTTAAAGGCCTTGTTTTATTGCAGCCATTTTAATCGCTGCTACAGCTGCTTCACTACCTTTATTTCCATGAATACCACCGCTGCGTGCAACAGACTGTTCATGAGTATTATCTGTTAAAACACAAAAGATAACTGGTACTCTAGATTTATTTAAATTTAAATCTTTAATACCGCTAGTAACGCCGTTACATACAAAGTCAAAATGTGCCGTTTCTCCTCTTATAACACTACCTATGGCAATGACAGCATCTAGAGGTTTACGTAGTTTGCTATCTTTTATAGGATAAGTAGCATATTGCATGTTTTTACATCCGTAAATAAGTTCAAAAGAACCAGGTACATCCATACGGAATATACGCTCTGGATCAATACCACAATCTAGTAACGTTTCTTGAGCACCTTTAAAAAGGTTTTCAGTAATATCGTCATTCCACTCAGATACAACTATACCTATACGCATGTCAGTAGCGTCTGGCATACTTTCTTTATCGTAATGTGATAGATCTTTTCCTACGGTTGCCATAGTGTCTTAGTTAGAAGCTGCTTGAGCCTGTCCTAGAAGTACCTGTGCAGTCTTAAATTCTTCTGCATTAGGATAGTTCTCTTCAATTCTTTCTAGAGCTTTTACAGCAGTGCTGTTATCTCCAGTTGTTAAAGCTACTTGAGCAGCTTTAAGTAAATACTTAGGAGTTGTAAATTCATTTTCATTAGTCTCTGCAGCATTCATGTAATAAGAAACAGCATCACCAGCCTGACCAGCTTGTACAAGTGCATCACCTATTCCAGCTTGTGCGATAGACTGTAATACAGAATCACCACCATCATATGCCTTAAGATAATCGATAGCTTTTTGTAGCTTATCACCACCTATGTTTAAGTATGCCATACCAGCCTGGTAAGTAGCAATGTTACCTACATCAGTACCACTGTACTCTTCAGATATTTTTATTAAACCGAATTTTCCATTAACACCTTCTAGTGCTAGTGTATAAAGTGAGTCTTTTTCTTTACCAGTAGAGTTAAGAGCAAGATCGTAATATTTGTTTGCTTCAGTAGTTTCTGAAACAGCCTCTTCTTGTTTAGGTTCTAGAACAAACTGACTATAAGCCCAAGCGCATAATGCACCTATAGCTATAACAGCAACTACTATTATAAGAGTTTTTTGGTTTTTTTCTAACCATTCTTCTGTTTTGTTAGCACCTTCATCTAGGGTACTAAATACTTCAGCTGTAGTAGATTCAGAGTCATCAAAGATTTCTTCTTTCTCTATTTTTTCTGGTTTTGTTTTCGGTTTGTATCCTCTTTTGTTATAAGTAGCCATAGTAGTCATTAATTGAACGCGCAAAAATATAATTTTTATCCATATATAAAAATGTGTGAAAGCTTTATTCTCTACCTTTTCTTAGGTTAAATTTGCAAATGTCTTATATAGATGGTTATTATTCCGCTTTCGCGAAAGCGGAATACTTTTAAATCATTAATCCACAATTAGTTACCGTATTCTTCTATGCATCTTAATTCTATTAGTCTTATTAACTATAAAAGCTTTTCTTCGGCAGAATTTGACTTCGATAAGAAGATAAATTGCTTTGTAGGGAACAATGGTGTAGGAAAAACCAACGTTTTAGACGCGATTTATCACCTTGCTTTTGCCAAAAGTTACTTTAATCCCATTACTATTCAGAATATTAAGCATAATGAAGAGTTTTTTGTGGTTAATGGTAATTTTTCTAAAAAAGATCAAGATGAAAAAATAGTAGTCAGCGCAAAAAAAGGAGTGAAGCGTGTGGTAAAACGCAATGGTAAAATATATGACAAGATTAGTGATCACATAGGGTTAATACCTCTGGTTATAATTTCTCCAGCAGATAGAGATTTAATAATAGAAGGTAGTGATACCAGACGCAAGTTTTTAGATGGAGTGATATCACTAAGCAACTCGTTGTATTTAACTAAGTTAATTAATTACAATAAACTGGTACAGCAGCGTAACGCATTGCTTAAGTACTTCTTTATCAATCGTACTTTTGATAGTGATGCTCTTGCTGTTTATGATGAACAACTAATTGTTATAGGTGGTTTTATTCATAAAACTAGAACCGAGTTTTTAGAATCTTTTACTCCTATTTTTAAGAAATATTATCATCAAATTTCTCGATCAGAAGAGGTAGTGGATATATATTACAAAGCCGATTTCAATAACGCAGATGCTGCACAAGTTTTAAAAAGTGCTCAACAAAAAGATATGCAGTTGCAGTACACTAGTGTGGGAACGCATAAGGACGATTTGTTATTCTTGCTGGATAATCATGCCGTTAAAAAATTTGGTAGTCAGGGGCAACAAAAAAGTTTTCTAACGGCATTAAAACTGGCGCAGTTTGAGTTCATAAAACAAGAAAGTGGTACCGTACCTATCTTACTATTAGATGATATTTTTGATAAATTAGATGAATCTAGGGTAGCACAAATTATAGACATGGTTAACGACGATCAATTTGGACAGCTATTTATAAGCGACACACATCCTGAAAGAACGGAAGCCGTTATTAAACAAACAGAGCAATCTTATAAGATATTTAAATTATGAAAAATCTAATTTATACAGTACTAGCTGTTTTATTTATTTCATGCAGTAGTAACGAGGACAAGATACAAGCAATAGAAGGTTACTGGAACATAGATCAAGTCGTTTTACCTAATGGAAGTGAACGTGAGTTCCCTTTTTCAAATCATATGGACCATTTTGAAATAGATGGATTTAAAGGTGTAAAAAATCGTGTAAGTCCAACTTATGATGGTAGCTTTGTATCCTATGGTGATCCTGTGAGTTTTGTTTGGGAAGAAAAAGAAGGTGATTTATGGCTTTCTTTTAAACAAGGAGAACAAGCCTATACTCAGAAAGTCGAAAAAGCAACTGAAGAGACTTTGGTTTTAATTCATGAGAACGGTACGAGATACACCTACAAAGCATATACGCCAGATGAGAAACAATAAGAAGAACGATTTTGTAAGCATGAGTGATTTATTAAGTGATTTTAAATCACAAAGTAAGTTGCAAAAAGGTTTTGAAAAAGTAGATGTAGAAGGAGCATGGAATACCATCATGGGACCAGGTGTTACTAACTACACCACGCAATTAAAGTTTACAGCAGGAACTTTATTTGTTAATTTATCATCTTCTGTATTAAGACAAGAACTTATGTATGGTCGTACCATGATCATTAAAAACCTTAATGAGCATTTAGGTAAAGATATGATAGAAAAAATAGTGTTGAGGTAGTAAACTATTATTTAAACTGTACTGGTGCGCTGTCTACTTCTTCACTTGCTTTTACCTCTCTAGCTTTAACCATTTTCTTTTTGAAGATGCGTTCATACAGCTCTTTAAGACTGTCAAAGTTTATACGGTATTGTAGTCCTAAACCTTGAGTATAGTCTTCTTGTTGTCCTAGTTGTTGTAAGGTGTTTTCTCTATTAAATAGTTTTAAACGTAGAGTTCCATCTTCATTTATTAAGAATTCAATTTCTACATTACCTATTACAGCTCTTTCACTAGAACTGGTAGAGCCCACAGGAACACCTAGTTTACCATTAATTAAAACACGGTCTGTTATTTGTGTACTTAGTGTTATACCAAAACGGTCTGCACGTTCCAGGTCAGAATTAGGGTTACGTTCTGACGCTTCATAGCTTACTCCAAAGTTAAATTTACTATCCTCACGACTCACTAGGTCATTTACAATTCCTGTAACACTTTCTACCACGTTACCAGTAACAGCATTTTGGCCTATGCTATTTGGGTTGTAGAATGAGCCTGTAGCTACTAGTGATAGTGCTTGCAACTGTCTTTGAGATTTGTCATCTAGTCTGTACTGTAATTCTGAGCTTACAACAGAATTGGTATTAGGAAATCTAATAACAAACTCAGGATCAAAGAAACTTAAGTCACCTTGTAATTTAGTAAGAACCTCTACAGGAACTTGTGCGTTAAGGTTAGGGTTATCTAGTAATATAGAAGGGTTTGCTCTAGTATTGTATACGGCTTCTACATCTATATTTGCATTAGTAGGATCTCCATTCCAGTCCATGGTACCACCTGGTTCTATAGTAAAGTTTTTATTTACGATACCAGCATATTTAAAATTGTATATACCCTCAGTAACAATAAAATCACCGTTCATTATAAATTTACCGTTGGTATTAATCTCTAATAGCAAATTACCGACACCTCTACCGCGTATATAACTTCCGTTAGTTGGGTCTACTGTTATTTCGACTTCGGCATCAGGTGTGACTTGCAGTTCAAACCTTAGTTCTAGACCACTTATTTTATCTGTAATAACTTGCTCGCCAGAAATACGTGCTTTCTTTTCTTCAGGACTTAAAAAGTAAATGGCAGATGTGTCACCTAGAGACTCACCGTCATCTATAGGGACTTTAAAAACGGTTCCCTCACCAGTAGTAGCGATTACGTTAATGAAAAGCTCATTAGTAGGGCCTGTAATAGTGGCCTGTCCATCGATAAATGCAGTTCCATAATAAAGAGCATCTGGTGTCAATTGCGTGTCTAGAGCAAGCAATTTTTCTGATTCTATTTTAAGATCTAGATCCCAAAAACCAAAGTTTTTATGATTTATAGTACCAGATAGAACACCTCTGGTATTGTATTTTGTATCCTTGAGTTGTAAACTATTGAAATCAAAAGAGGTTGATGTAATTGAAATCTGTGAATTATTCTCAATATCAAAATCGGTGTTTAAGTAAGGAACTCTTAGACCTGCATCTCTCGTTTTGAGAGAGCCCACTATATCTGGTGCTTGTAGGTCTCCTGTTAATCTTGCTTGTCCAGATGTAAAACCTCTTATATTATCGAGAACTTCACCACCTAAGGGACTTAAGGCGACGAGATTAAAATCTTTAAAAACTGCGTTAACATCTATCTTACTGGTGGCTCCACTCGCATCAATATTACCAGATGCTGTAAATGTTTTTTGAACATCATCTTTAAGCTGCGCGTTGACATTGTATCTACTTAGGTCATCATTTCCAGTAACAGATAGCTCAAAATTACCTAATGGTGTTTCATTTACCTCAAATCCTTTTACCGTAAAATCACTAGTAGGCGCATACTTACCGTTAATTTGTTTTAACGATAGATCTCCATCTATGTGTCCTTTTAGTTTTAAGCTGTCTATAGGAGATGTAAGACTAGAGAGGCGTACATCTTTAAAGTCTAGGTGAAGATCTTTGGTGTCTTTTCCAGCAACATCACCTACTATAGTAATTAATTCTTCTTGGTGTTTTGCAACGAGGCTGTCTAATTTAAAAGTTTTAAAATCATGGTCAAATTTTAATTTCACTTCTTGATCTTGTTTATTTAAAAACCATTTTTGACCTTGAAAAACGACATCACTTTTTCTTATCCCTACAACAGACTCATTATTATCATTAATAGTGTGATAGAAACTCAAATTGAATTTATCAGTCTCACGTGCTGTACTATTAAACTTAGTACGGAAAAGTAAAGTGTCCTTATTAGTAACGTTTATCAACTGAAAGTCTTCAATATCATAAACACCATTTTTTACTTGGTCTACTTTAATGAATGTATTAAATAATGGGTTTTGATTGTTTATTTGAACATTAACCTGATCCAGTTCAATATCATAAACCTTAATATCTGGAGATCTAAATGTCATTCTAAACTGAGCCTCGTTACTAGCTACTTGACCTTTTAAAATAGTATTTTCACCTAAGTCAATTTCAGGGAATACAAGATCTACTATTTTATCATAAATTTTAAACTCATAATCAAGATATTGATCTTTAGTAATATTTTCTGACCTATAGTTGGTGTAAACGTTACCTATACTATTTTTAAATAGTTCAGGGATTTCAGCAAGTTTAAATACTCCAGATAGTTCACCTTCTATAATGTCGGGACTATTAATAGTGATGAGTCTCTCGTCGTTTATAAAAGATGATTCTATTGCAAAATCTTCAAAGACATAATCGTCATTATGGTTTTTGTAACTAGCATTATTAATTTTTATAGAACCTACAGCATCGTCCAGTGTGGTCCCTTTCATGTTCATGACTATATTTCCTTTTAGAATAGCTAGAGAGTCACGAGTAAACACATTGATAGCTTTTAAATTCGCATGTTCTATTCTAGCTTTAAAGTCATAGGTGTTAACAGCAGCGGTAAGGTCGGCTAGTCCATTAAAGTTCATTCTAAGATTAGGATCATTGATAGAAACTTTCCCTCTAAAAATAGGTTTCTTAAACTTCCCATTAACCACTATGTTCTTATAAGAATAGCCATTAAAATCTAGTTGGGCTACTTCACCTCTTAGCGTAGTGTTTACTTTTTCAGGATCAAAACCACGTCCATCAACATCTAGATCTAAGGTCACTACACCAAATTCTTCTAGACCTAGTATAGAGCCTAATTGAACCTGATTTAATTTAATATTTCCATTATAAGCGATATTGCCACTTTGAATATCGTTTAAAACTAAATCAGAATTAAAATTACCCTTACGTGTAGATCCGGATAATTTAGTTACCACTCTGTTGGCATTGACACTTGCATAACCAGCAGCTTTAATGGTTCCTAATTGGTTCAATTCGGTAGGCATTGTATTACCTAGAATATTGGGTAAAAATCGTTTTAAGTCTGTGTTACTTATTTGTAGATTATCAAAATCACCTTCTATAAAAAAGTCATCTTCATTTTCTATAAGATTCTTAAATCGCATATTACCATCTATAGTGATATCGCTCAATGTTGTAGCGAGCATGTTATTTACAGTAAAGTCATTTAATGGACCTGTGAGTACACCGGTTAATTGTACTGTTTCATTCTCGATTATTTCATCATAGAATTTTCTCAACTCGTTAGTAGATAAATCAGCTTTTTTAATATGAAAATCCCAATCGACCTTATTTACAAAATCGATAAAATCTTCTCTATTATAAGACATTTTTAAGTCACCTTCAAGAATAGACCCAGCGGTATTAATAACTAAGTCGGTTGCGAGTATTTGTGATGGGGTATAGGAAAAATCAGTTTTGAGATTTTTAACCTTTAAAATTTTATTACCATTTACATCTGGTTTCATTACACCAGTGTACATGTCAAAATTAGCATCTTCTATCACGGCCGAAATGTTAGAGCCCTCAATCTTTAACCCATCAGATTGTAGATTGAAATTTGTTGCCATAAAAGTTTCAGGATACTTTAAATTTTCATCAACTATACTTATTCTAGAATTAGTAATGTTTAAATCGTCAGTGGTAAGTATAAATGGTGTTGTAGATGTCCCTTCACTTTCTCCAAATTTATTGATGAATTCTGTTAAATTATCGTCACTATCACCTTTATACCTTTTCATGTGAAAATAAAGCCCATCTATAGAAGTGTCACCTAAATCAGGCTGTCCACCCAACAAATCTCCAAAACCTAATATAGAAGATTTAAGTTCTTTAAAATAAAAGATCGTATCCTTTCTAGAATCTAGAGCTCTTGATTCTCTGAGTATTACGTCTCCTGAAAATGAGATGTCTATAGATTCTATTTTGAGATCTGTATCATATTCTTCGTTAAGATAGGTCGTCGCACGATCTGCAGCTGCGGTTTGCACAGCTGGAAAAGAAAAAATTACTACTAATAAAATAAATAGTATTAGAAGTACAAGAGCGGCTTTCGCTAGTATTTTAAGAAGCTTCTTAATGATATATCATTTACTTTTGCAAAGATTACCAATTTTTATGCCTTTCTGCCTTAATGGATACACAAATTTCATACATTCTTGCAATTGAATCATCATGTGATGATACCTCTTGTGCCGTTCTTAAAAATGATCGCGTATTATCTAATGTAGTCGCTGGTCAGGAGATACATACAAAATATGGTGGTGTCGTTCCAGAACTAGCTTCTAGAGCACATCAGTCTAATATTGTTCCTGTAGTAGATCAGGCATTAAAACAGGCTGGTATATCAAAAGAAAATTTAACTGCTATTGCTTTTACTAGAGGTCCAGGACTTATGGGGAGTCTTTTAGTAGGTTCTAGTTTTGCAAAATCATTATCTCTAGCATTAAATATACCACTTATAGATGTTCATCATATGCATGGTCATATACTAGCACATTTTATTAATGAAGATCAAAAAACTCCAGATTTTCCATTTTTAGGGGTTACCATAAGCGGTGGGCATACTCAAATCGTAAAAGTTACAGATTATCATGAAATGGAAGTCATAGGTACCACTCAAGATGATGCGATAGGAGAGGCTTTTGATAAAAGTGGTAAGGTGTTAGGGTTAGGTTATCCAGCAGGTCCTCAAATAGATAAATTAGCTCAAGAAGGAGATCCTAAGAAATTCCCATTTCCTGTACCTAAAGCGCCAGACCTTAATTATAGTTTTAGTGGTTTTAAAACTGCCGTATTGTATTTTATACAGAGAGAGGTAAAAAAAGATCCTGATTTTGTTGAGAAAAATCTAAAAGATATATGCGCTAGTATACAGTACACGCTTATTAAAATTCTTTTTCAAAAAGTAGAAAAAGCAGTAAAACAAACCGGAATTAAATCTGTTGCGATAGGTGGTGGTGTTAGTGCAAATTCAGGTATTAGAGCCCAGCTTTTATCATATAAAAATAAAGGATGGAATGTGTTTATACCTCCATTTCAATATACTACAGATAATGCTGCGATGATAGGTATATCAGGATATTTTAAATATTTAGAAGGAAACTTTGCAGGCATGGAAGTAACTGCTTCACCTAGAATAGAAATGTAATGCAATTATTTTATTTTGAAAATATTACCCTTGATACTACTGTTCTTCACTTAGATAAAGAACAAGCGCGTCACATGACTAAGGCTTTACGTAAAAAAGTAGGAGATACTGTCCATATAACAGATGGGGCAGGAAACCTCTTTAATGGAACCATAAGTCTGGTTACTAGTAGTAAATGCAATATAGATCTCGCTTTCGCGAAAGCGTACCCTCAACAATCTCCGAGACTACATGTAGCAATAGCCCCTACTAAGATGAATGACCGTATGGAGTGGTTTCTAGAAAAAGCTACAGAAATGGGAATAGCTTCCATTACACCATTATTGTGTGACCACAGCGAGAGAAAGAAAATAAATCTAGAAAGGTTTAAAAAGATAATTGTGAGTGCAATGCAGCAAAGCAATCAGTTTTACTTGCCTCAAATAAAAGAATTAACAGTCTTTAATCAGTTTTTAGAAAATCCAGTAATGGGTGTAAAATGCATCGCACACTGTGAAGAAACGGATAAAAAATTATTGACTCACATAATCAATCGTGAGCAAGACCTAACGATTATTATAGGTCCAGAAGGTGATTTATCAAGTAGAGAAATAGAGGCAGCAATCAACACAGGCTTTTCACCTGTGTCGTTAGGAACTAAAAGATTGCGTACAGAAACTGCAGGAGTTTATGCCGCTGCAGTTTTTAATAGTTTTATAGAACAGTAGCCATAGACGCAGCTACTACAGTCATATTTTCATCTTGTAATAAAAGAGCAACCTTAAATTTATTGTTCTCATTAATCATATTCGGTAATTCAAAAGTTTGGATACCTTTTTCTACGCTGGTCTTTAAAGGTACTTTCTTTAAAACTACATTAGGATTTACTAATGTCATATTAGTATTAGGACTTTTATTTATGTCTATTTCAAAAGAGTCCATTAATAACAGTGCATAAGCATCAGTAAAATCTTGATTACTTTCTAGGTTATAAGACACATCAATAGTTCTACCATTTCTAGAAGCGGTAGGACTCATTAATTTTTCTGTTGTACTTGTCTTTTTTAAGGAATTGTTGAGCATCCTTATGTTAGTACCATCAAATTCTGTAGTACCGTTTACTATCATTTGTGGAGTAAAAGAAGGTTGGTGCAACTTGTTCTCGTAGCTACGTTGATAGTCTGTATGTCTAGCGTCAGAGAAGGTGTCTTTCCACCCTAAACTGTTCCAGTAGTCTACATGATAGGAGAGAACTATGACATTTTCATAATCCTTTATTGCATTAGCTACCGCATCTGCATTGTTACAAGTATAGCAACTTTGAGACGTGAATAGTTCAATAACTACAGGGTTTTTTTGAGGTGAAAATTGAATGGGTTGCGAGCTGTTTTCAATATGTTGAAATGCGAGCATACAGAATGCTACCGATAAACTGAGTATAGGTAACAGTATTTTTTGAGAGGTTGTTATGTTCATAACGGGGGGATTATGATGTCTTCAAATATAAAAAATTAACGTTATCGTAACGATTTTATTTTATTTTTTTTACACAAAAATTAATAACATTTAATAACTATTGTCATATAAGTTTGTAATTTGCTTTCTTATGAAAATATTTACTGTATTCTTAATTCTATTAAGCTCCATTTTTGTTAACGCTCAACAAGTTGCTGTTTTAAAATATAATGGTGGTGGTGACTGGTATTCTAATCCCACTGCTATGCCTAATCTTGTTCAATACTGTAATGAGAATTTAAAAACACAACTAGATAAAGAGGTTGCCACGGTAGAAGTAAGCAGTATTGATATTTTTCAATACCCATTTATTCACATGACAGGACATGGAAATGTTGTCTTTAATGAAGCCGATATTCAAAACCTTAGAAACTATTTATTAAGTGGTGGTTTTTTACATATAGATGATAATTATGGTATGGAGCCTTATCTTAATAAAGAACTCGTTAAACTTTTTCCACAACAGGAATTGATAGAATTACCATCTACACATCCTATTTTTCATAGTTATGTAGATTTTCCAAAAGGTCTCCCTAAGATTCATGAACATGAAGGTCAGCGACCACAGGCCAAAGGTCTTTTTCATGAAGGTAGATTAGTCCTTCTTTTTACCTTTGAGAGTGATCTAGGTGATGGATGGGAAAGTCCAGAGGTACACAACGATCCACCGGCGGTGCGTAAAAAAGCACTAGACATGGGCGCAAATATTATTAAATACGTTTTTACCAACTAGAATATGAGCAAAGCAGTACATTCTAAATCCATTGCTTTTGGAATACTAAGAGCGCTAGGTATCATCTTTGGTATCCTTGTTTTACTTTGGTTCTTGTGGGAAATCCAGTCGGTACTTGCTTATATAGGTATAGCAGCAGTTTTTTCTCTTATAGGTCGACCTATTGTACTTTTATTGAGAGATAAATTAAAGTTTAATAACACCATTGCAGTGATTATAACATTACTCATATTATTTATGATCATCATAGGTGTTGTCATGATGGTTATACCTGTTATTACAGAGCAAAGTGAAAATTTAAGCCAGATAGACCTAGAAGAGTTACAGGTTAATATAGAAGTGCTTAATGAGCAAATAAGTAATTATTTTGGAATTAAAAGAGTAAATTTATTAGAGAGATTACAAAAAACCGATTATTACCAAGACTTTAATATGGACCTTATTCCTCAGTTCGTTAATGGTTTTTTTGGTACTTTAGGGAGCTTTGCAATAGGTCTATTTTCCATTCTTTTTATATCGTTTTTCTTACTTAAAGACAGTCGTTTACTATTAGAAGGTGTTTTAGTTTTTTCTAAAAAAGGTAATGAAGGTCAATTCTTAAGAGCTTTTACAAAGATTAAACAACTCCTGTCACGTTACTTTATAGGTTTAGTATTTCAGGTATTGATTCTATTTGTTCTTTATAGTGTTATCTTATTTATAGTAGGAGTAGAAAACGCTATTATCATCGCTTTTTTCTGTGCATTATTGAATTTAGTTCCATATTTAGGGCCTGCCATAGGTTATGTACTTATGTCTGCATTTGTAATAAGTGATAATTTAGGATCTAACTTTTCTGACGTTATTTTACCGCAATTAATCATCGTATTCGTAGGTTATGGTTTAGTCCAGACCATTGATAACTTTTTAAATCAACCTTTAATTTTTGGAAAAAGTGTAAAATCACATCCTTTAGAAATATTTATTGTTATTTTAATAGCAGGTATTGTATTCGGTATATTAGGTCTAGTACTTGCTGTGCCTACTTACACAGCGATAAAGGTGATCTCAAAAGAATTCTTGAGTGAATATAAAATCGTTAAGAAACTGACTCAAAATTTATAAATGAATCTTAAGGTAATTCTGCCAGAAGTAATGGCATATTTAAGATCGTGTTTGCATGAAAACGCTGCTGCTTTTATGCTCAAGAAACATCCTTTTAATGAGGTGACTAATCTTGAGTTGACCCAACAATTGATAGGTTTACAGAAAGCACGTAGTAAATTTCCATCATTTTTTGAGAACCACCAGATTATTTATCCTCCTAAGGTAAATCTTGAGCAAACCAGTTCACAAGCTACCGCGGTTTATAAATCTCAAATATTTAAGATCGATAGTATGATAGATCTTACTGGTGGTTTTGGTGTTGACGTTTCCGCTTTCGCGAAAGCGTGCCCAACAACAACAACACACATAGAATTATCTAGCCAGTTGCAAGAGTATGCACAGCACTCTTTTAAAGTACAAGGTCTTCAAACGGAATCATATTGTGCAGACGGAATGCAATTTTTAAAAGAAAATAATTCCCTGTATGATTTAATATACATAGACCCTAGTCGCAAAACAGCGAGCCATTCAAAGGCAGTGCTTTTAAAAGATTATGAGCCTAATGTGATAGAAAACCTTGAGCTTTTATTAGAAAAAGGTAAGCAAATCATGATTAAAACCTCACCCATGCTGGACATAACAGCTGGATTACAGCAGTTAAAATATGTAAGTAGCCTACATATAGTTGCGGTTAAGAATGAGGTAAAAGAATTGTTATGGATTCTCAACAAAGATCAGGTAGATACACCGGTAGTTAAATGTGTAAATCTTTTAACAGTCCAGCCTGTATTTGAATCTGTAATAAAGTATAAATTGATAGGGCGTTATTCTAGCCCTTTGAAATATTTATATGAACCTAATGCTGCGGTAATGAAATCGCAAGAATTTGACGCGATTTTAGAACAATATCCGTTAGCCAAATTAGACCATGATGCTCATCTATTTACTTCAGAGAGTTTAATAGAATTTCCTGGTCGTGTATTTGAAATCAAAAACGTAATTGATAACAAGCCCAAAAAGATTAAAAGGCTTTACGGTAAAAGTGCTAGAGGGGTGGTGACGCGCAATCACAAAGAATCGGTAGCACAATTGCGTAAAAAATATCAGTTTTCAGAACATGAAACAGACTACTTGTTTTTTACTAGTTCTGAAGAGTTGGGTAGTATTGTGATTGAGGCGATTAAGGTGTAGTTCTTTTTTGTGAGTATATGCATACCTATATTAACATTCTTTAAAACACGTAATTTTGTTTTAAAATAATGAAAGTTAACGTGTTATAAGAAAAAAATCATCAAATATCGTCCTTGCGTTTAATTCTATAGGTAATTATTATAATGGATAAGGCAATGATATTTACAGGAAAGCTTATAAACATAAAAATCATGGTGTCCCAAGTTCCTATTCCTCTCAATAACCAAATAGAAGGCATTAAAGTAAATACGAAAAATGTGGACCAAAATGGAGTCTTTTTCAAAATATCAATGATTAGCTTCATAAATTTTTAATTCTTTAAATATAGATAATTAGATTTTTAGTTAATAAATACTCGACTACTCAAAGACTCAAAGACTCAAAAGCTCAACACTCACATACTTTTCAATTACTTTTGCATTCTTAAAATATAATCATGATCACAGTAGATAATTTTGCCGTAGAATTTAGTGGTACCACCTTATTTAGCGATGTCTCATTTGTAATAAACCCTACAGATAAAATAGCTTTAATGGGTAAAAATGGTGCAGGAAAATCTACGATGATGAAGATAGTTGCAGGCGAGCAAAGTGCAACACGTGGTCATGTAAGAGCACCTAAAGATGTTGTAATTGCATACTTGCCACAACATTTACTTACTGAAGATGATTGTACCGTTTTTGAAGAAACGGCCAAAGCTTTTAAGCACGTTTTTGAGATGAAAGCCGAAATGGATCATCTTAATAACGAGCTTACTGTTAGAACTGACTATGAGAGTGATGAGTACATGAAAATCATAGAAAAGGTAACAGAATTAGGAGAGAAGTTTTATGCTCTAGAAGACGTTAACTATGATGCCGAAGTAGAAAAAGCTCTCAAAGGTTTAGGTTTTAAACAAGAAGATTTTACCAGACAGACTACAGAGTTTAGTGGTGGATGGCGCATGCGTATTGAGCTAGCTAAGATCTTACTTCAAAAACCAGATTTAATACTTCTAGATGAGCCTACTAACCACATCGATATAGAATCGGTGATATGGTTAGAAGACTTTTTAGTGAATAAAGCAGACGCTGTTATGGTGATTTCTCACGATAGAGCATTTATTGATAACATAACAAACCGTACTATAGAAGTAACTATGGGACGCATTTTTGATTATAAAGCTACCTACTCTCATTACTTAGTACTACGGGAAGAACGTAGAGCGCACCAAGTAAAAGCGTACCAAGAGCAGCAAAAATTTATAGCCGATAACATGGCTTTTATAGAACGTTTTAAAGGAACATATTCTAAGACTAATCAAGTTACCTCTAGAGAACGCATGCTAGAAAAACTTCAAATAATTGAGATAGACGAAGTGGATAATAGCGCCTTGAAACTTAGTTTTCCACCATCGCCTCGTTCTGGTGATTATCCGGTTACAGTAAACGATGTATCAAAATCCTATGGTGATCACGTAGTCTTTAAAGATGCAAATATGTCTATCGCTAGAGGTGAGAAGGTATCCTTCGTAGGTCGTAATGGAGAAGGTAAGTCTACTATGATTAAGGCTATTCTGAAAGAAATAGAAGTAGAAGGAACTTGTGAATTAGGTCATAATGTAAAAGTGGGATACTTTGCACAAAATCAGGCAGCGTTATTAGATCAAGATTTGACTATTTTTCAAACGGTAGACGACGTTGCACAAGGCGATGTAAGAACACAAATTAAAAACATATTAGGTCGTTTCATGTTTAGTGGTGACGATTTAGAGAAAAAAGTAAGTGTACTTTCTGGTGGAGAAAAAACCAGACTTGCTATGGTAAAGTTACTCTTGGAACCAGTTAATCTATTAATTCTCGATGAGCCTACAAATCACCTAGATCTTAAGTCTAAGGATGTTTTAAAAGAGGCACTTTCTACTTATGACGGTACGCTTATTCTCGTTTCTCACGATCGTGATTTCCTTCAAGGACTATCTGAGAAAGTATTTGAGTTTAAAGAACAACGCGTTATCGAGCACTTTGAAACCATAGATGCATTCTTAGAACGCAATAGAATTAAAAGTATAGCAGATATTAATTTGTAGAGATTTAAAATCAACCTATAAAAAAATGTCCTGAGATTTAATTTAAATCTCAGGACATTTTTATTTTTCTAATATTCCCACTGACGTAGTTTATTCAGCTCTTCTTGAGCTTCTATTTCTTCTACAGGAATTACTTTTAAGAAAGATTGATGTTGCTCAATAGCAAACTCTAACTGCTCCACGATCTTTTCTACAGAGTCATTTTCATAATCTATTTCTAGCGGTTCTTTAATAACCATAGATTGTAAAATATTACGCTTTTTAATGCGCAATCCTTTTTTATCAAAACTCCTACGGAAACCGTCGATAACCACAGGTACGACTATAGGCTTGTATTGCTTTATAATATGAGCAGTTCCTTTTCTAATAGGCTTAAAAGGCTTTGTAGTTCCTTGTGGGAAGGTGATTACCCATCCATCGTCTAGAGCAACACCTATATTTTTTGTGTCGTTAGGGTTTACGGCTCTATTAATTTCTTCTCCTTTTGCTCTCCAGGTTCTTTCTACCGTAATGGCGCCAGCATAAGAAAGTATTTTAGGCAGTAAGCCACTTTGCATAGTTTCCTTGGCAGCTACATAATATACATTTAGCTTAGGATTCCATAAGTAACCTATGTTTTTAATGCTGTCATCACGACCTTTTAATGCGGCATTAAATACGTGAAACATGCTTACCACATCAGCAAAGTAGGTTTGATGATTAGAAACAAATAGCACACCTGTTTCAGGTAGATTTCTTAAAATATCACTTCCCTCTATATCCATCTCATTAAAGCCACGATAGCGTCTGTGCGATAATGCACCAGCAATACGTATGAGCCATTTTTTGAGAAATAATATATGACCGAAAGGATTTTTTTTAAATAATCCCATGTAGTTTTTTTAATTTTAGGCGAATTACAAAGATAGTAATAGCTTTTTAAACTATCGCATTCTATTTAAAACCTGCAGTAATAAAAAGATCTTTGATTTCTTGTAGCATCATAGCCGTTGCTCCCCATACCATAACTTCGTTAAAGTAAAAACAAGGTACCGTTGCGTTTTCCATATAACTGGTAGACAGTGTGGTAGTAGAGTTGTTTTTAGGATCCATTAAACTCTCTAGAGGGATTTCTATCACAGATTTTACTTCACTTAATTGAGGTGTGAATGATAGTTCCGCTTTCGCGAAAGCGAGATAAGGAAAAACCATGTAGTTACTAGGTGGAATATAGATAGATGTTAAGGATCTTATTAAATGTTGCTGCGTTGTTAATATACCTATTTCCTCTTCTGTTTCTCGCAATGCCGTGACGCTATTATCTGCATCTGTAGGTTCTTTTCTACCGCCAGGAAAAGCGATCTGACCACTGTGTTTACCTGTAGATTGGGTGCGTTCTATCAGTACAAAATAAGGGATGTCTTTTTTAGGGTAAATCAACATCATGACAGAGGCTTCTTTATGTTCTTTTTTTTCTAACGCAATTTGCTGCATTTCTTCTAGACGTTCCACAGCAGCCATTTTAAGCTGAGATTGTGGCCCTGGAAGTGGTAATTTCTTTAGTTTTGAAATCTGATTTAAAAAATCCTCAAATGAAGTCACTAGTATTGATTTTAGCAGTTATACTATTAAGTATCTCTTGTAAAGATAGTCCACATGTGGTAGATATCAAAAATGAAAAAAAACAAGATACGGTTAAGAGATTAACTAGAGCAGAGCGTATTTTGGAAAAGACGTATAAGAAACAAATATCGGCAAATGGTGATACCTTACTTTCTTATATACCTCAAGATAGTGTTCAAGTATTCTTTACACGTTACGGAAAAGAAAATCCAGAAACTAAGGTGCGATTATTGACTACCTATGGAAATATAGAAATGGAGCTGTTTACAGAAACACCTATTTATAGAGCCAGTTTTATTTACCTAGTAAAAAATAAATATTTTAATGGCACTTTTGTGCATAGAGTGGTAGAAGGTTTTGTCATACAGGCTGGTAATAGTGATGAAACGCTGCCTTCTTTAAAAAGAGCTAGTGCAGGGAATTATAAACTAGAACCACACTTTTTACCTAACGTGCGTCATGAAAGAGGTTCTTTAAGTAGTGCAAAACAATGGGTTAATAATCCAGAAAACTGGCATGATCCATTTGATTTTTTTATCACTTTGAGTAAATCCCCACATTTAGATAATGAGCATACTATATTCGGTAGGGTAGTAAAAGGTATGGAGGTCGCAGACGCTATTTCTAAAGTTGAAAAAGATGACAGTGACTGGCCTAAAAATGATATTTTTATAGATATGGAAATTATAGATTAGGTTATTGTAATGTCTAGGTTTAGAAAAAAAAAACACCCCTTGAAATCAAAGATTTCAAGGGGTGTTTTTTTTAATCTTAGATAAATACTAGTATCTGTAAACTATGGCATTTATATTCATTCCTGCACCTACACTAGCAAACATAACTACATCGCCTTTTTCTACTTTGTGTTGTGGCATTTTATCATGAATAACTAGATCCATAACAGTAGGAACAGTTGCTACAGAGCTGTTTCCATATTTATGGATAATCATAGGCATGATATCCTTAGGAACCTCCATGTCATACAGCTTATAGAACCTATCAACAATAGCTTCGTCCATTTTTTCATTGGCCTGATGGATGAATATTTTTTTAAGATCTTTGATATCTACACCTGCTTGTTCCATAGCACTCTTCATGCCTTCTGGTACTTTGGATAAAGCAAAATTGTATATGCGACGACCATACATCTTTATGTACTTGGTCTTATCTTGCAATTCTTTATTATAAGAAGTTTCATTGAATATGAAAAACGCCTCTTCTTCTGTATAAGTTGCCGTAGCCTGTCCTATAATACCATGCTCATCATTACTAGCTTCTAAAACTGCTGCACCAGCACCGTCAGAATATATCATAGAATCTCTATCATGTGGATCTACAACTCTAGACAAAGCTTCTGCACCTATAACAAGTACTTTCTTAGCAAGTCCTGATTTTATAAAAGAATCTGCTTGAGTAACACCTAGAATCCATCCCGGACAACCGAATAATACATCGTATGCTATACAAGTAGGGTTTTTAATACCTAGTTTATTTTTTACTCGACTCGCAAGACTAGGTACCATATCACTAGAACCACCATCAGACTGTATGTCACCATAGTTGTGCGCTACAATTATAAAGTCTAATGTCTCTGGATCACAATTTGCATCTTCTATTGCTTTTATAGCAGCAAGTGTTGCTATATCGCTGGTAACAAGTTCATCACTCATGTACCTGCGCTCTTCAATTCCAGTTATCGCAACAAATTTTTTAATAATAGTAGAGTTATCGCTACCGAAAGAACTACCATCATTATTTAAGAATTCATGATTCATGAACTCTTCATTTTTTCTAACTACATCGGGAATATGACTTCCTACACCAGTGATTTTTGCTCTCATTAACCTGCTTTTCAAACTTAGGGATAACAAAAAAAGTGATTTATGATGTTCATTCCTAATTATTAACAACGGAATATGTGGTATTTTTCACTTTGTTGAGAATCAATCAAAGAATAGGTGTTTTTCTTGCATTATATATAATGCAACGAATAGTAAACTAGCTTATTTTGCTGATTTTTCTTTTATTCTATAGATCAACTAGAGTCTATTGAATGATGAATTATTAGAGTTAAGAATGGTTTATATATCTAGAAAAGTAATAGTTTTTTAATCTAAAAAATATGAGTCTTTTTTTAGATGCTAACATTATATTTGCAAAATAATTCAAGAAACCTGAAAAATTTTATAATCATATTGATGCTTATTTCATTTGCATTGCGACCTATGTACTACGTGGGTCAGTTTGTGTATTATGGAACTAACATGGATTATATTATAGAGAATTACTGTGTTAACAAAGAACGACCACAATTAAAATGTGATGGTAAATGTTTTCTTGCTAAAAAACTTATCGCAGCTAACGACTCTGAAACAGATGATTCAAAAAGTGTAGAAGCACATGCTTTTTTTCCTGTGTTTTTAGAAACTCCACAAACGTTACAAATAGATAGTGATGTCATTTATAAAGATCACTCTATTAATTTCTCTTATCAATTATTATACAGTTATAACTGGTACGAGGCTCCTCTAAAGCCACCCATTTCATAAGTTTATTTTCCGTTTTTATTACAAAGACCTTTGACGTGAGTCTTCGATCGCGTCTACAATAAACTTAAAAAATGAATTTTTCAAAAACTATAGGAGCACTAGCTCTAAGTATCGCTATTATATCATGTTCATCTGACGATGACGCAATGGAAAACCTATCTAACCAGACAGGAGAACTTACTGTTAAGTTTGATAATGCTGTTGGTAATCAAGATTTTATATTTGATTCTTCTTTTTCTAAATCTAATGGAGAATCTTTTAAATTAGAAACACTTAAATACATCGTTAGTAACATCAAGTTAACAGACGAGAATGGAGTGGAATTTGAATACCCAACTAGTGATAATATTTTTATTATTGATGAGGCAAATGCAAATAATGCAGGTGAAATATATGTAGAATTAGATAATGTACCTGCTGCTAACTATACAAAGATCTCATTTGGAATCGGTGTAGATCAGACTAGATTTGCTCAAGGTGCAGCAGGTCAGGGAGATTTCTTGACTACCGCACAAGATGCAGGTATGTTCTGGTCATGGGCTTCTGGTTATAAATTTATGCGTTTAGATGGAACTTATTCTGACGCTACCGTAACAGATCAACCTGTTAACATACACATGGGTAGTGTAGGAACGTCTCTAGATAACTATAGAGAAATTACTTTAGACTTACCTAATACTTCAAGAGTAAGAGAGGATTCTCATGCAGAGATTCACCTAGTAACAGATATCCTTCAAATTCTAGATGGCGCATCTTCATTGAATTTTTCAGATGGGTATGACCAGGTACATACTAATGAAATAGAAACTCCTATCATAGCAAATAACTTTATGGGTAGTTTCAGTGTAGATCACATACATAACTAATAATCTTTATAGTAATACCGCTAGAAGGGTTTATATAAATCCTTCTAGTTGTTACTATGATTTTATCTGATATGAAAAAGTATATATTATTTGCATTAGGAATCCTCATGATTTCTTGTACAGAAAACGATATAGAAAAAGGCTATGAGCCTATACTTGTAAACTTTGAAAAGCCTAGTAATTTTCCTGATCTTGTTTATAATCTAGATGCAAATCCTTTAACTGAAGACGGTATAGCCTTAGGTAAAGCTCTTTTTTACGAAGGGGATTTATCTTCTAATGGAGCAATAGCTTGTGCTTTTTGTCACGAGCAGGCATCAGCTTTTACGCATCATGGACATACTTTAAGTCATGGAGTAAATGGAAACATAGGATTTAGAAACGCACAACCTATTCAGAATTTAGGTTTTCAAGAAGCATTTACATGGGATGGAGCTGCATCGCACCTCGATTTACAGCCTATTATTCCTATTACTAGTGAGCTAGAAATGAACGAGACTTTATCTAACGTTATAGGTAAATTACAGGCAGACGAAGGTTATAGAAACATGTTTAGTAAGGCATTTGAAGATGGAGAGATTACTTCTAGCCATCTATTACAAGCCTTGTCTCAATTTATGGTGACTATGGTTTCTTCAAATTCAAAGTATGATAAAGTAGAACGTAATGAAGGAGCGGTCTACACTACTATAGAAGCTGATGGTCTTGCATCTTTTAACCAAAAATGTACAAGCTGCCATGCTGGCTCATTGCAAACTGACCAGAGCTACCGCAATAACGGTCTAGCAGTCAACCCTAGGTTAAATGATTTAGGAAGGTATAATTTATTAGAAATACCAGAAGACCTATATAAATTCAAAGTGCCTAGTTTAAGAAATGTAGCTGTTACTTTTCCTTATATGCATGATGGACGTCTGTCAGACTTAGAATCTGTTCTGGATCACTATGCCTCAGGTATGGTAGATACTGGCACCATAGATCCATCACTAGTAAAAGCAGACGGTAGTCTAGGTATCGATTTAACAGCTTATGAAAAAGAGAGCATCATTGCTTTTTTAGAAACATTAACTGATCAAGAATTTTTAAATGACGACCGCTTTGCAGAATTTTAATAAAACTTTTATCACCCTATCCATAGGACTATTATTCAGTATCTCTAGTTATGCGGCTTGCCCACCGCATCTAGAAAAAATATTTTGTGACCTTTGCGGCTGTACTACCTCTAGTGGTAGTTCTGGTTTTGGGACACTTAATAATGTAAGTTTTATAGGACTGCGTTATATCCACCAGTCCTATGAATCACGAGATGGTATTTTTGTAAATTCACCTACCAGTAAGGAGAATTTTAATACCTATCAAATATGGAGTAAAGTGCCGCTATCTAAAAAGTTCTCCATCAATGCAATGGTACCTTTTCAAGATTTATCAAGAAAACGTAATACCGGTTCAGAGCATATAAGTGGACTAGGAGATGTAACCGTTATAGGCTGGTACCAACATGTTTTTTATGAAAAACCAGAAGGTTATAAAGTGATTTTTGAAAACAAAGTCCCTACCGGACACCAACTTAACTTTGGTTTAGGTGTAAAATTACCAACAGGAGAATTTGAAGAAGAACTCACAGATCGTATCAATCCAGGTTTTCAAGTAGGTACTGGTAGTGTAGATGTTCTAGCATCAGTTTCTCACACCTATTCTAAAAATAAGTTAGGTATCAATACACTAGCTACCTATTATTTTAAAACAGAGAATAAAAACGAATACCGATTTGGTAACCAATTCAGTGTTTCTTCAAATGCGTATTATAACATACCGTTTACTAAATCTGCTTTGAGTCCATTTCTAGGCCTATCAGCAGATGTTTATGACTCTATCGAGCAATTTAATGAGCAACTCGTGGATACAGATGGTTATATTTTTAACGGCAGTATCGGTACCGAATATAAATTTGATCAATTTGTTTTAGGAGCTAGTTACACATTGCCTATAGTTCAAGACCTTTTTGGCGGCGATGTAGAATCCCAAAATAAATTTTTATTGTATGCTAATTTTGTGTTGAACTAATTATAGAACACATAAAAACTTAATCATAGATCTAAGGATCTGTTCTATGATTAAGTTTTTATTTTTAATCTCGCTTTCGCGAAAGCGGAGTACACATAAGGTATCTAGAACAATTATAGGTTGTTATAAATCTTAATGAAGCGAAATCTATAAATATGAATAAGCTTTTAAAATATATAATATTAACAACAATCCCAATAAAACCAAGCTTTTTCTAGATCACCATTTTTAAGATGTTCTTTATCTATAAATAAATGTGCCACTCCTACATCACCAAACATCATGTGTTTTGTATTGCTATCTAGCTGTAGTAAATGGATATGGTTTGTTTTGTCTGTTTGATAATCTCTAGGATCTCCTTGAGTAAAATTACCATAGCCGCTTATTTTACTTCCGCCACCGCCATGCATGTCCCACATATATTCTTCAAATTGGTCTTCTTGCTGTTCTGGTATATTAAAATGCGATTCTATTTTTTTAAAATTAACATCTTCCCAAGAACCTTTATCAATGGCTTTTTCAAAATCTATTTTTAGTAAATATTGAGAAGGACTCTCATCATAGATTTCAGGTGTTAAAAATGGGAAGTTAATTTCTGATGGCATGGATAGAGTTGCACCTTTATGAAAAATTACTTTTACATCTTCAGAATACCAATTGTCTTTGGAGAAGAATAGTTGTAAAATACCTTTTTTAGGAAAAGGTTCTAGATGAGGTACTTCTTCAAAGTTAATTTGACACATTAAGAACATTTCATTACTAGATTCATCTTTTGGATATTCTTTTCCCTGCGGCCAGAATGGGATTCCCATTATTTTTGAATCTTTTAATCCTAAAGGGTCTATAGATAAATCTTTACTAGAAACACTTGTTTTAATTTGAACACATTTTATTTCATATTCTTTAAAATGATGCTTGTGATGCTCTTCAAAATCTTCAAAATCAAAATCTTCTTCACCTATAGAAAGAGTATGAGCTTTCTCAAGTTGGTTTTGAATAGATAATTCATTCTTTTTTTTCTTTTTGAATAAGTCAAATATTCCCATTTCATTTGTTTTTTATTTCACCAAAATTTCCACCATAGCTTTTTATCAGCCTTATCTTTTGGAGCAGGATAAATATCGGTAATGTGGTGGTAATCTTCTTGAGAAATACTAACCAATTTATAAGGCAACACACTTTTATCAATCTCTGTTAAATTTCCTCCAAAATCGTAGATAAATGTTTTGTTACTTTCATTTACGATATAAACGTTATCTCCATATTCATCTTTCGGATTTGTATAAATCATTAACCATCCACTGTTTTTTAATTTAGAGAATTCATAAAGTTGTGAACTATTGTAGAAGCCGTAAACTTTAAAAGAAAATTCATCTAGACCAATAGGGTAATCTAGATAATTTACATAATAGCTGAACCCTACAAAATCTGGTTGATTACTAAATCTGATTAGAAATTCAGTAGCGAGTCCTTTTTTTCTATACAACTGTATTCCTTCTGTATCTTCAGAGCTTGAATATAAATTTGCTAAGTCATAGAGAGCCTGTTCTAGTTTATTTTGCTGATCTGTCTTGATTAAAATATAACTGGACATGCTATTAATTTTAAGTTCATAAAAATAATAAAACCGAATCAGCTTTTTGTTGATTCGGTTTTATATAATTATTGGGTAAGGGTATATGTGATTTGATATATTTAAAACTGTCCAGAGAAAACTAAATACTATTCCTGACACAAAAAATAACCACCTGTATCTATAAAATTTAATTTTATTATTAAAATAATACCAATCTATTAATTCTGTTAAAATACCTAACGAATAAAAAATATTAGCACCTATTAACCAAACAACGACAATTAATAAGTCTGATATTTTAATAGAGTAATGATAGTATGTGATTATTTCATAAATACTTATGAAGCTAGCGATTAAAATAATAAGGTTATAAATCCATCGTTTAGATTCCCACCATTTAATTCTAGACTTAAAACTATTTTCCACTTCAGATTTTTCCAAGTTTAAATATAATAATATTTTCAATGATCTATAAAGTAAAATGCCTAATCAAAATAATTTGATTAGGCATTTTATTTTATAATAACTAGGTATCTAATCCTCCAAATACTCCTCCATAGGAGCACAAGTACACATTAAATTACGATCTCCATAAGCATCGTCTGCACGACGTACGGTAGGCCAGAATTTATTGTCAGCAATGTAATCTAGTGGATATGCAGCTTGCTTTCTAGTATATGGTAAATCCCACTCATCACTAGTTATCATTTGCAAGGTATGTGGACTGTTCTTAAGAACATTATTAGGCTGGTCTTTAGAAGACTCTGCAATTTCTGCTCTTATAGAAATCATCGCGTCACAAAAACGATCCATTTCTTCTTTAGATTCAGACTCTGTAGGCTCTATCATCATAGTACCTGCCACTGGGAAAGAAACAGTAGGAGCGTGGAAACCATAATCCATCAATCGTTTTGCGATATCTGTTACTTCTATACCGTTGTCTTTAAATGGACGACAGTCTATGATCATTTCATGAGCAGCACGACCTTTCTCTCCTGTAAAAAGACATTCATAACTACCTTTAAGACGTTCTTTAATATAGTTTGCGTTAATAATAGCATACTCTGTAGAGCGTTTTAAACCTTCGGCACCTAACATACATATGTAACCATAAGATATTAAACAAACCGATGCACTACCATATGGCGCTGCACTAATAGGTGAAATAGCCTGATCACCACCGGTAGGTACGATAGGGTTAGTAGGTAAGAAAGGAACGAGTTGTGGTGCCACACATATAGGTCCTACACCTGGTCCACCACCACCATGTGGTATAGCAAACGTTTTATGTAGGTTAAGGTGACATACATCTGCACCGATGTTACCAGGATTAGTAAGACCGACTTGTGCATTCATGTTTGCACCGTCCATATAAACCTGACCACCATTTTCATGGATAAGTCCTGTAATTTCTTTAATCGCACTTTCATAAACTCCATGAGTAGATGGATAAGTAACCATTAAAGCACTTAAATTATCTTTATGCTTTTCTGCTTTTTCACGTAAATCATCTACATCGATATTTCCGTTTTCTAGCGCTTTAGTTACGACTACCTTCATACCAGCCATTACTGCACTAGCAGGGTTAGTACCGTGTGCACTAGATGGAATAAGGCATATGTTTCTATGTTGATCTCCACGACTGTGATGATAAGCACGTATAGCCATTAAACCTGCAAATTCTCCTTGAGCACCAGAGTTAGGTTGTAAAGAAGTACCTGCAAAACCAGTCGCTTCATTTAATTGAAGCTCTAATTTCTTCAACATTTCTTGATAACCAGCTGCCTGATCTACAGGTACAAATGGGTGAATATTTCCCCATTGCGGATTTGAAAGTGGCAGCATCTCTGCTGCAGCGTTCAATTTCATTGTACAAGATCCTAATGCAATCATCGAGTGATTTAAAGCAAGATCTTTACGCTCTAATTTCTTGATATAACGCATCAACTCTGTCTCAGAATGGTAAGAGTTAAATACATCATAGGTTAAGAAGTTTGTCTGACGTCCTGCACCTAAGTGAGTTTTTTCTAATAATTCTGTGATAGGAGAGAAGTCTTTAGAAACCGCTTTCGCGAAAGCGGAAACAACATCATTCAAGTCTGCAAGAGAAGTAGTTTCATTTAAAGAAACCTGTACCGTGTCTGCATCTGGATAATAGAAGTTAATCTCTAAATCAAGAGCTTGTTTTTTTACAGCTTCGGCATTTACTTTAAAACTTAAAGTGTCAAAGAAGTTTGCGTTAGTCTGGTAAATACCTAGTTTCTCTACAGCGTCTGCAAGAGTTGCTGTTTGTGCGTGTAATTTATTTGCAATAAACTTTAAACCACGTGGTCCGTGATAAACACCGTACATACCAGCCATAACAGCTAGTAAAACCTGTGCAGTACAAATATTTGAAGTAGCTTTATCTCTTTTAATGTGTTGCTCACGCGTTTGTAACGCCATGCGCAGCGCACGTTTTCCATCTGTATCTTTAGTAACACCTATAATACGACCAGGAATTTGTCTTTTAAATTCTTCACGAGTTGCAAAGTATGCTGCGTGTGGTCCACCGTATCCTAGTGGTATTCCAAAACGTTGTGTAGTTCCCACAACAACGTCTGCACCCCAATGTCCTGGAGCTTCTAATAATACTAGCGACATAATGTCTGCAGCAACAGCTATACGTATATTGTTTTCTTGGCATTTTTTTGCAAAAGCAGTATAGTCTACCACATTACCACTAGCACCAGGATATTGTAAAAGAATACCGTAATACCCTGCATTTACATCCATCTCTTGTGGGTTGCCTTCTACTAATTCTATACCTAGAGGAATAGCACGAGTTTTTAATAGCTCTTTAGTTTGTGGTAAAGCATCTTGATCTACAAAGAATTTTATAACATTTTCTTTTTTCTGAGCTCTCTCACGAACTGAGTAAAGTAAAGTCATAGCCTCTGCAGCTGCAGTAGACTCATCTAATAAAGAAGCATTTGCCAGTTCCATACCAGTTAAATCGGTAATCATGGTCTGGAAATTTAATAACGCTTCTAGACGTCCTTGAGCAATTTCTGCCTGGTAAGGAGTGTAAGCGGTATACCAACCTGGATTTTCAAGAATGTTACGTTGGATAACTGCTGGTGTTATAGGTGCATTGTAACCTAGACCTATGTAAGATCTAAATTGCTTATTCTTATCACCTAGTTTTTTAATATGAGATAAAAACTCATATTCACTCATCGCAGGATCTAACTGTAAATCTTGTTGAAGGCGTATGTTATCTGGGACAGTTTCATAAACTAGTTGGTCTATAGAATCAACTCCTATTGTTTCTAGCATGGGTGCAAGGTCTGCCTTGCGTGGTCCGATATGTCTTAGGGCAAAACGATCTGTATTCATAGTACTTGTATGGTCTATTTAAGATAGTGCAAAAGTAGTCGTTTAAGATATCTAAACTAACAAGGGTTAGTCTAGATTTATAGGTATTTTTCAACCTTTTTAACCTAGTTATTAACTATGCGCTGTAAATTTGAACCATGAGGTTATTAAAAACCGTTTTAGATTTTTATATAAAGAGTAGTTTGCACGTTGCAATTTGCTTTGTAGCCTTACTGTACGTGTTTCATTGCTATAGTTTTGTGAAACTGAGTGAAGACTTTGCATTGTTAGGTTTTTGCTTTGTGGTTATAGGATATAACTTTATAAAGTATGCGACACTCGTATATGAAAATAGAGATTTTAAATATAAAATAGGGATTTTTATAATCACTGTCATTAGCGCACTAGTAGGTGCTTATTTATTACTGTTTGAAAGTCTTCAAGCCTATATAGTATTGCTTATATCAGGTCTGTTATCTTTATTTTATGTGATACCATTTTACCATAAAAAAAGTTTAAGGTTAATGTCCATTATTAAGGTTATTACTGTGGTGGTGGTATGGTGGCTAGTAATAATGGTGTTACCAGTTTATTCAGTGTACTCAGAGGTTGTAAATTTGAATGTAGATGGTTTGAACTCCATCGAGCAAATAAACTGGACGCCCTATATTATAAAATCTGTAGAATTGTTTCTCTTTGTATTTAGTTTATTGATTCCTTTTGAGATACGAGATTTAAAATATGATGACCCTAGTTTAAAAACAATACCACAACTAGTAGGAACTAGAAAAACTAAATACCTCGGTATAGTATTATTGCTGTGTGCTTTCTTATTACATCACTTTTATTTCATGCAGTATGAATTCCCGTATTACTTTATTCCCTTATTAATTTATGTGATAACAGCCATTGCAATATGGTTTTCAGATAAATTTAAAGCAGATTATTATGTCAGTTTCTTTGTAGAAGCCATACCAGTTTTTTGGTTAGCTTTATACTGGATGACATAAAAAAAGAGCCGTATGGCTCTTTTAATGTGTTTTAATATGTTTTACTTTTTCATAGACGCTGCAATCCTTTTTTTAATAGAATCTTTTTGTGAGTCAGACAGTGTAACCCATTTGAGCCCTCTAAGTTTGCGCTGGAAACGTTCGTTATTTTTATGAAAAGACCTGCATCGTATGCAGTGACCTTGGTGCAATTTATGACGGAAAGCCTCCTTAGGGTTAAGGTCTCCATATTGTTCTCTTGTACTTAAAATACTTGCCTCGTCGCAGTTTATAAAAAATCTACCCATCAGATTAGTTGTCTTTGTGCCATTTCTTGTTCATACATTCCATAAGCTGTACTCGAGCTCTATGAATAATTACCCATAAATTAGACGCTGTGATATCGTGTTCCTTACATATCGTTTCAGTTTCTAAATTATCGATGGTCTTTTGAACAAATATAGTGGCATATCTCTCTGGTAAACAGGCAATACATTCTTCAAGTGCTTTTCCTAATTCTTCTTGTTCTATAGTATCTTCTACATTAGGATTGCGCAGGTCTTGAGCCTTTTCTTCCATCCAGTCGCCTTCTTGGTCACTATTAGAAAGATAGCTCATGCGTACTTCGGCCTTTCCTTTATTAGAGTTTATCTTGCGATAATAGTCTATAATCTTACGTTTAAGAATAGAAATCAACCAGGTTCTCTCTGTAGAGTTTCCTTTAAATCTATGCGCGCTTTTTAAACCTGCCAGAAAAGTTTCAGATACCAGATCTTGTGCCATAATAGGGTCGTTAACCCTGCTTATGGTAAAATTAAAGAGGTAGTCACCATAACGGTCCACCCATTTTTCTGGTATTAATTTAACTTCTGGCATATTTAATAAACTGTTTTAACTTATTAAACCAGCTCTCTTTAGAAGAGCATCGATTTTAGGCTCGCTTCCGCGGAAACGAGTATATAATAACATAGGATCTTCTGTACCACCTCTAGAAAGAACATGATCTCTAAATTTCTTAGCCGTCGTGCGATCAAAGATTCCGTTTTCTTTAAACATTTCAAAAGCATCTGCATCTAGAACTTCGGCCCATTTATAACTGTAGTATCCTGCGCTGTAACCACCCTGGAAAATGTGTCCAAAAGAAGTACTCATACAACTACTTACTACATCTGGATAAAGATCTGTCTGGTCAAATGTTTTTCTCTCATGAGCTTTCACATCTGTAATACCAGTTGGGTCTATACCATGCCAGTTCATATCTAACATTCCAAAAGAAAGCTGTCTTAAAGTTTGCAATCCTTCTTGAAAATTAGCCGCTGCTTTTATTTTTTCTATATACTCAAGAGGTATTACCTCGTTAGTTTCATAATGTCTCGCAAATATCTCTAATGCTTCTTTTTCATAACACCAGTTTTCTAATACCTGACTAGGCAACTCTACAAAATCCCAAAATACAGAAGTACCTGATAGACTTTGATACTTGGTATCTGCTAGCATGCCGTGTAGTGCGTGACCAAATTCATGAAACAAAGTCGTTACTTCATTAAAAGTAAGTAAAGAAGGCTTTGTAGCAGTAGGTTTTGTAAAGTTGCACACGTTAGAAACATGTGGTCTCACGTTGTTTCCATTTGCATCATGCCACTGTCCTTTAAAAGAAGTCATCCATGCACCATTACGTTTTCCTTTACGTGGAAAAAAGTCTGCATAGAAAATAGAGTTTAAACTATCATCCTCATTTTTTACTACATAAGTAAGTACATCGGGATGGTACTTTTCTATTTCTTGAGTCTCTTCAAAGCTTAAACCGTATAGACGGCTAGCGATTTCAAAAACTCCATTAATGACGTTTTCTAATTTAAAGTATGGTTTTAACAACTCGTCATCTAGACTAAATAGACGTTGTTTTAATTTTTCTGAATAATAAGCCGCATCCCATTTTTCTAATTTAGTTATCGATTCAGAAATCTCTGACTGATTAGAAATAGAGATCGCAAAATTAGTCAGCTCATCAAAATCGTGTTGAGCAGCAGGTTTTGCTTTTTCAAGAATCTCTTGCGAGAACTGGATAACGGTTTCAGGAGTTTTTGCCATACGCTCTTCTAGTACAAAGTGTGCATGTGTTTCATAACCTAATAATTGTGCGCGCTCATATCTTAAACGTACTATGTTCAGTACATTTTCTTGATTATCATGGTCATCTTTATATGCTTTTTTGCCAAAAGCCTTTGACATCTCCTCGCGCAATTTCCTATCATCTACATAAGTCATGAATGGAATGTAGCTAGGATAATCTAATGTAAAGACATACCCAGTTTTATCTTTAGCTTTTGCAGTTTCTGCAGCTGCTTCTTTTGCACTTTCTGGTAAACCTGCAAGTCTAGAATCGTCTTCTAGGTGCATTTCAAAATCGTTAGTTGCTGCTAGTACGTTCTCTCCAAATGCAAGAGTCAACTTTGAAAGCTCACTATCTATTTCTCTTAAACGTACTTTCTTATCGTCGGTTAGGTTTGCACCATTACGAGAAAAACGCTTGTATTGTTTATCTAAAAGTGTTTTTTGTTCTTCAGTTAAATCTAGATCATTTTTTTGATCATAAACTGCTTTTACACGTTTAAAGAGATCTAAGTTTAAAGTTACATCATTCCCGAATTCAGATAACTGTGGACTAACCTCACGAGCGATACGCTGGATTTCGTCATTAGTCTCTGCACTGTTTAGGTTAAAAAAGATGCTGGATATACGCCCTAGTGTCTCTCCAGAAGAATCTAGCGCTTCTATCGTGTTCTCAAAAGAAGGTGCTTCTGTATTCTCTGTGATAGAATTTATTTCCTTTTTTGCTATTTGTATCGCTTTCGCGAAAGCGGACTCATAATCAGACTCCTTGATCAAAGAAAAAGGCGCTGTGTTATGAAAAGTATGAAACTCTTGTAATAAAGGATTGTTATCTGTGCTCATATAAGTGTAAAAGTAATGGTCAGAAAGAAGAAAGTCATTACTATTTTGTTAAACTTTATCTTCTGAAGGTTAAACAAAGTAGTTAAACGAAAAAATAGCCATAGCCAAAAAGACTCACCATAAGAACACCATGAATGATGCCCAGGTAGTTGTGATCTTTTTGTGTGTACTGCCTGTTAATGATGACTGCCATCAAGAAATTAATACCACCTGCGGTTAAGAAATGCCACTGGACAGAGTGTCTCAACATCATTTCATAACCGAACCATAATGCGGTTAAAGCAATAATAAAAATAGAGGCTATTTGAAAAGCTCTAGACATTTTCACGCATTTGTGCAGCCGCCTTAGTCACTTTTTCTTTAAGTCCTTGTTTATAATTTATAATGCGCTCACGTACATCTTCTTGTGTGGCACCTAGTATTTGTGCAGCAAGAATACCAGCGTTTTTTGCACCATTAAGAGCAACAGTTGCTACTGGTACACCGCCTGGCATTTGTAAAATAGAAAGAACACTATCCCAGCCATCTATAGAATTACTAGATTTAACCGGCACTCCTATTATAGGTAATGGAGATAAACTGGCTACCATGCCTGGTAAGTGTGCAGCACCACCAGCACCTGCGATAATTACAGCGATACCGTTTTCGTGCGCTGTTTTACCGAATTCAAACATTTTCTCTGGTGTGCGATGGGCGCTTACCACATCTACCTGAATTTCTATTTCTAGTTCTTTGAGAACATCTATTGCGTCTTGCATCACTGGAAGGTCGCTCGTAGACCCCATGATAATAGCTACTTTTTTATTCATGAGGTAAATTTACAAATATGAGGTCAGTTTTTTAAAACGAAATTGTGATATTATTGACACAATACTTAACAGTATTGCAACAACTGTATGCGCTTTTAGTACGTAATTTTACCATATCTAAAAATAAGACAGATGATTAAAAATATTTTAATAGCCATTATGGCAATAGGTTTTGTCTCTTGTGGTAATAATACCTCAAAAGAGATCGCAATGAATTCTTCTCATGATCACATGCAACAAGAAAAAGTGTATGAGGTAAAGAAGTCTAATGCAGAGTGGAAAGAAGTTCTAACAGCATCTCAATACAATGTGTTGAGAGAAGCTGGAACAGAGCGTCCACACACGAGTCCTTTAAATAAACAATATGCTCCAGGTACACTAGTATGTGGCGCATGTCATGCACCAGTTTATGATAACGCACATAAATTTGATTCTGGTACAGGATGGCCTAGTTATGATAGAGCAATAGAAGGACAGGTAGAGCGCGATACCGATTATAAAATAGGATATGCACGTACAGAATTGAAATGTAATACTTGCGGTTCTCACCTAGGTCATGAATTTAGCGATGGTCCTAGAAAAACTACTGGTAAACGCCACTGTATAAATGGTGTAGCTTTAGATTTTATACCACAAGGTCAGGAATTGCCTCCTTTAAGAAAATAAAATTACAAGTTGCGTAAGATTTGAAGAGAGCTCTGGACTAACTAGTCGAGAGCTTTTTTTTGTATCGCTATTGCGAAAACGAGATTAATTCAAGAACTTTAGATCATGACAGAACAAGAATATAAAGATAAACTGACTCCAGAGCAATATCACGTGTTAAGAGAGAAAGGAACAGAAAGACCATTTACAGGAGAGCATAATACGAACTATGACAGCGGTGTTTACAGTTGTGCGGCTTGTGGTAACGAATTATATAAATCAGATCAAAAATTTGATTCAGGCTGTGGATGGCCTTCCTTTGATGATGAGGTAGAAGGAGCAATTGAGCGTAAACGTGATACCACTCACGGTATGATACGTACAGAGATTATGTGTTCTAATTGTGGCAGCCACTTAGGTCATGTTTTTAACGATGGCCCGACAGCAACAGGAATAAGACATTGTGTGAATAGTTTAAGTCTGGATTTTAAAGCAGAGTAGGTTTTAATCTTGTCATTCCGCACTTGATGCGGAATCTGCTTTTACATTTCCCAATTTATAAAGTGACTCCTTTCCATATGTGTAAATGCTATGAGCTATATCATTTATTAATCTTCTCTTCTAGAAGTTAATATTTTAACTTTGGTAAACTCGGTTCAGGATAATTCCAATAATCGAGTACCAAAGTTCTTTCTTTTTTAAGGTTATCTAGTTCTTTTAAGTTTAATTCTTCAAGATGTTTACTGTAGTTATTTACAGACAGACTATCCATATATCTAGTGTATGAATTTACAAAAGAAGCGAGAATAAGCTTGCTCAATATAGGATCAGCTTTTTTATCTCTTATAATGATAATTCCGGTTTTGTTTTTGTAAGAATATAAATTGCTGTTATCCCTAATTATTTCGTTAGTTTTTAATTCAATATTAGAAAAATCTTCAAGATTTTCTGAATCTATAAATATTATATTTTCTTGATTAATTAGAATTTGAACATTCATTCTTACACCACAAAACATTGGTATTCCACATGGTTGATTTAATCTTGCTCCAATAGTTAAACTGTCAATTTTTAAATTGAAATCTTTAAAAGTCTCACAACCATTAGGTAGTATTTTTTTATTTAATTCTTCAAAGAATAATGAATCTGGTTGATCAAATTCTATTTCTAAAGTAGGTACACTATCGTTATGACTCAACAAATAACTGGTGTAATCAAACTGTTTTGACTCCTCAATAGAAGTTTTTGTGTCTGTTTTACAAGATGTTAAAATCAGTACACATAAGAATAAAAGGGCTGGTAGGTTTTTCATTAATTAAATTTTACAAATTTTAAAGTGAATTGTCTTTTGTCTTTTAAATATTCTAGTTCTTCTACTATTAACTGATTTAATGGTTTTTCAAAAAACTCTTGAGCGAGTCGTTCCATTGATTTTATGTAACCATTAGAAAATGTTTTTAATGCATTATAGATATCAGATTCATTTGTTTTGACGTCAATCAAAATCTGTATATAAAAATTTCTCTTCTCTTCAATATTTTCTATGAACCAGTCATAACTTTCTGCTTCAAGTTGATCTAATTTCAAAGTTTTATAATTAAAAAATATTAGAGAATCAGTAATGATTAATTCGGTATTAATAAACCCATGTGCTATAGGTGCTCTTCTACTTAATGAATGATCCCAAGATTCTGAGGCAATTACTATATCATGATATTGAGAATTAAAATGAGAAACAGTTAAACTATCAGCAAAGATTGAATGTACACTTTTAAGAATTTGATTTACCTCAAAATTAGATGTAACCTTGATCGTAGGTGCATTTTGGTCTTTGAGTAAATAAGCACGGTAGTCAAACTGTTTTGACTCCTCAATAGAAGTTTTTGTATCTGTTTTACAGGATGTTAAAATCAGTACACATAAGAATAAAAGGGCTGGTAGGTTTTTCATGAATGATTGGTTATCAATCTTTGTGCCTTTTATTAAATTCTTTTTTGAAATAGCTATACAATTGTTTGTCAAGTAAATAAAATGAATTTTCTATGTTATCTATTACTAGATCTGTTTTAGTAATTAAATACTTAAAGAATCTTTCTGTGATATTATTGTTATATCATTTTATGAGATTTGTTCAAACTTAAAAGTGGATTCACATGAAAAAAATTACTTTATTAATTACTTATTTATTCACCATAGGGCTTGTGCAAGCGCAATGTTCACAACCTGCGAGCAATTTTGGTAACAATACCGTTCCGAATTATGATGTGTCTGGAGATATAGATGTTGTTCTTAATGCAAACAATACGGTATCAGTGAATCTAGGAAATAATTTCTCTACAGCGGCTGGACCAGATGTTAGAATATTCTTAGTAGATCGTGGTACATTAACAGATAGTCAGTTAACGGTACCTAATAACTTCTTAAACAGCCCTCGAATAGAAATAGGTCTTGTTTCTAGTTTTTCTGGTGCTTCTAGCTATACAGCAGCTTTACCTAATAATGTCAGTATAGCAGATTATCAAACGGTGTTTTTCTATTGTTTACAATTCAATCAATTTTGGGATTTTGGATCATTTACAACCATAGATAGCTCTAACTGTACTTTATCTAATGAATTAATTGAAAAAACAGAATTTTCTATCGCGCCTAACCCTGCGGTAAATGATCTTACTATACAAAGCAATTCTGCAACAGCTATTCAATCAGTTTCTATTTATAATATACTTGGTAAAGAAGTGTATTCTAGAAAAGGAAATGTGGAAGAAAGAATCTCCATTCAGGATTTACAGGACGGTGCTTACTTTGTCAGAATAACAGACGAAGAGAATTCTATGTCTACTATTAAGTTGCTCAAAAAGAGTTAATAAATAGTGTAGATTATACTAAAACGAAAAAAAGCGATACTTGTGTAAGTATCGCTTTTTGTATTTAATTAGTTGAAGCTGTTAAGAATTCCACTCTGGTAAATCTTCCATCCAGACTTTTAATTTTGTTTTCTTTTGAATAGTTCTCATGTGATTTGACTCTTCTTTAGAAACTAAAGAGATCGCTGTACCAGCGTTTTCTGCACGACCAGTTCTACCTATACGATGTATGTAATCTTTAGGAGAGCGAGGCAATTCATAATTAATTACATAAGGTAAGAACTCAATATCTATACCTCGAGAAAGCAAATCTGTAGTAACAAGACATCGCACGCCAGTTTCTGCATGATTTTTAAAAGCTTCTAGATTTGCATTACGCACGCCTTGAGTTTTTTTACCGTGTATCGCTTTGGATTTTATTCCATTAACGTTAAGCTTATCATTTACATGATCTACTTGATAGGTGGAAGAACAAAAGATCAACACTTGTTGCATGTCATGCTCTTCAATAAGATGTCTTAAAAGAACGCCTCTTTTTTCTTGAGTAACACGGTAACCTAATTGTTTGATAAGAGAATAATCTTGCTCTTCTTCTTCAATTTCTATGACTACTGGATCAGTTAATAATCCTTCTTGTATATCTTTAACTTCACGACTTAAAGTAGCCGAAAATAATAAGTTTTGTTTCTTTTTAGGTAAATGATAAAGAACAGCATCCATCTCTTCTTTAAAGCCTAGAGAGAGCATTTTATCTGCCTCATCCAACACAAGAACCTTACATTCTTTAAGAACCACAGCGTTAGCCTCTACCAGCTCAATAAGTCGTCCTGGTGTAGCCACCAACACGTCTACTGTATTCATCTTCATCATTTGAGGATTAATACTCACACCACCATAAACAGGCATTGTAATAAGAGGTTGGTCCAGTGCCTTAGAAAAAGTTTTAATCACCTCACTCACTTGTACGGCAAGTTCTCGAGTAGGCACCATTACAAGACCACTTATGAATCTGTTTTTAGATTTAATACCTTTTAAATTTTGAAGAAGTGGCAACGCATAACTAGCTGTTTTACCAGAACCAGTTTTTGCAATACCCAGCACATCTTTTCCTTCTAGAATTACAGGAATAGCCTGTTCTTGTATAGGAGTAGGCTGTGTTAAATTCTGATCGTTAAGGGATTTTATAAGTGCAGGATCGAGTCCTAATTTTTCAAATGACATATAGGTTTTTTACAAGCTACAAAGGTAAACGATTTTCAATGCTTTTGTTATTCCTTTTCTGTCTCGTTTTCCCTTATCGCCGTGATGCGCAATTCTACGCGACGGTCATAAAAATCACTCTTGCCAGTTTTAAAATTGGCCATTTTTCCTATAGTAGTAAATCGAGTAGGGTCTAAGCCATATTTTACAAAGAACCTCTTAATTTGCTCTGCTCTGGCAGTAGAGAGATTCCACTGTCCTGTGTCTTTATCGAGTCCAGGTTCATTGTAACCGTTGCAACATATGTGACCTTGTATTTCTATTTCGTACTTTTTATGAATCATTAAAGAGTTGATCATTGAGTCCATTACAGGATAAGAAATTTCTCTTAATCGGTGTGTGCCAGGGTAGAAGATGACATTGTTAAAAACCAATTTGTCATTTAATTTAAGACTGTCTGTAATTTTGGATGAGATCTTTTGTAAACTTTTTTCTTGTGATTCAACAGCTATGACTTCGCTGTCTCTATTTCTATTTAGTAAAGTTGAATCTGGATATTCATAGCTAACATTTATTTGTACACGTCTATTTAATTGATAATCCCCTTCAAAATATTCCAAGTCGCCTGGATTTAACTCTCCTCGAACATGAATTTCAAATATCGATGGATCAAAATTGCCTTTAGAATTGAAAAAATCTTGAACATTTTTTACTCTTCTTAAAGCTAAATCTTTATTATATGAATTCGATCCACGTTCATCACAAAAACCAGTTAGTATTATTTGTTTAACAACGGATCCATTTTTAAAAAGAAACAAATCCTCAATTGTCTTACGAGAATCATGATAAAATTGATCGCTATCAGTTTCAAAATAAACGGTAGACATTACAGAAATAATTTTTTCATTTTTTCCAGTGTCTTGGGACAGACAAAAATTAGTCGTTAAAAGCAACCCTACTATTAAAAAAATCTTAAGCATCATAATGAATGGCGTGAACTGAATTATATTTAGGTATGAACAAAAACCTTTCCAAAAAAATACCTGCATCTTATTATCAACAAGAAGATGTAGTAGCTATCGCAAAGGATTTAATAGGTAAGAAAATAGTATCTAATATAAACGATCAATTGACATCTGGTATTATAACAGAGACCGAAGCTTATCGTGGTTATGACGATAAAGCCTGTCATGCCCATCTAGGTAAGTTTACAGACCGTACTAAGGTGATGTATGAGGACGGTGGCGTTGCTTATGTTTACTTATGCTACGGTATTCATAACCTTTTTAATATCATAACTAATTCTAAAGACCAGGCAGACGCGATTCTTATACGCGCTGTAGAGCCTGTAGATGGAGTAGAAGTGATGTTAGAACGTCGCAATAAATTAAAACTAGATAAAACACTCACTTCTGGACCAGGTAATTTCAGTAAAGCTTTTGCCTTAGATAAATCACATTACGGTGCTTTTCTTACGGGAGATCTAGTGTGGATAGAAGAGAATGATCAGTTCCGCTTTCGCGAAAGCGAGATCACAACCACCACCAGAATAGGTATAGATTATGCACAAGAAGATAAAGATTTGCCCTGGCGTTTTTATTTAAACACGTCTAAGTTTATTAGTAAACGTTAAGTTTGTAAAATGAAAAACTTAATCAAAATTATAATCATTTCCTTAGTTATAGTACAACTTACTAGTTGTGGCTACACCAGGACAGAAGATGATAAGTTTCCTGAAATGGCAGCTTTTCCAGACCATTCTAATGATAAGATCTCGATTAAATCTGCTGGTATGAGAATAGATACCATTTATACCACCAGTAAGAATGAGTTGATGGGCTATGTTGAAATACTAGATGCTGATGGTGATAGTTATAGTAAAAAAGTTATAGCAAAATTTGACAAGAATTTAAATATAATAGATTCTGTTTCTGTCTCAAGAAATACTTTCATAAATAAAAACGGGCAGTTTTATCGGTACAATAGAGAAGGTGAGTTAGAACGATTTGATAACATAAGTGCGACACCTGTTTTAATACCAGAACACCCTTTTAATGGAGTGAAATTTAAAGAAGATCTAGAGAAAGAGTTGGCAAAAAATGGACCGTTTGCTACACATAAATTCCCAGATAGTCTAAGTTATGAAATTGCAATGAAGAATGACTCTATAAGCTATCATCGCGCTGTAGATGCGTTTGAAAAACAAGTATTACCGGGCTTGCTATGCTTTAAATACACCCTAGGAATCACCATTCTAACTTATGCAAATCAAGAATATCGAATAAATAACCTGCCACGAGCTCTATGGGACAGTGCTTATGGGGATAGAAAAACATGTAATACCATGTTATCAGAATACTTAGAATGTGATCGGGCAAAAAAGTACATAACTCACTATAGAGATCATATAAAAATAACCGACCAGGCAGTTACAGGTAACGGCAGTTCTGGTGGTAATCATTTTGTTTTTGGATCCTTTTACACAAAGGGTTTTGAATATTATGAACTAGAAATAGAAGGTGAGGTAACCACATTTAAAAATTATGGTAATGTAGTAGGTTCTCATAGAGTTACCTCTAGAAATCTACCAGGCACAAACGTGTACCTGATAGATGTAAAAGGTGATATGTATGACCATCCAGTAACTCACATAGCTACTTTAAAAGAATAGTCTATCTATATTCTGGGTTATTAAAAGCCCATTTATTACCATTATTCCATTCTTCTTTTGAATTACCATAGGTAGAATAGCCGCCATTTTCTTTAAGCATTTTTGCAAGGTGCATTAAATTATAGGTCATAAATGTGGTATTACGTTTAGTAAAGTCATTATCCAGACCTACTTTACCATCATCTCCATAACTAGGTCCAGGACCAGCTTCTCCTATCCATCCAGCATCTGCTTGTGGTGGTATGGAATAACCTACATGTTGCATGGAATATAAAATTCCCATAGCGCAGTGTTTAATACCATCTTCATTACCTGTGATAATAGTACCACCTACTTTTCCATAGAATTTATACTGTCCTTTATCGTTAGTAAGCCCACTCATGGAATATAAACGTTCAATTAATAATTGTGCTTGTGACGATTTTTCACCTAACCATATAGGAGTACCTATGATTAAAATATCTGCAGCATCTACTTTTTTATAAATATCATTCCATGCGTCAGTATCCCAGCCATGTTCTGTCATGTCAGGTTGTACACCAGTTGCAACATCATGATCTATAAAACGTATGTGCTCAACGTCTACACCTTCTTTTTTCATAATGTTTGCGCTTACATCCATTAGGACTTTAGTGTGACTTTTTTCTGGTGATCTTTTAAGAGTACAGTTTATATAAAGTGCTTTTAATTTTGAGAAATCTGGTTTATTCATCTTGTATTGTTTTTGAGGATTATTTTGATCTCGCTTTCGCGAAAGCGGAACTATTATTTTAATTTTTTAGTTAATTTTTAGGCTTTTGCATTTTTTCTACCATTTTTAGAATCACTTTTTTAGGCGTGATGGGTAGAGTATGGAGCATGGCTTTTTGCGTAAATGTCAGACCGGCTTTGATATCCATTTTACCTTCAATCATTGCGTTATATGCCGTAGTGGCAACATCTAGTGGTGTAGCGGTGTTTTCAAACAGAGAGGTTTTATCCATTCCCGATGTTTTTCCAAAACCAGTATCTGTAGCGCCAGGCATTAAATTAGTCACCGTAATATTAGTATGTGATAATTCTTGAGAAAGTGCGTTACTCAGTGAGGTTACAAAGGCCTTAGTCGCAAAGTAAACGGCCTGCATAGGTCCTGGCATAAGACTCGCGGTAGAAGAAACGTTGAGTATTTTCCCTTCATTGCGCTCTACAAAGTCTGGTATAAATAAACGACATAGATGTGTTAATGCAGTAATGTTGAGCAGAATCATATTTTGATCTTGTGCCCAGTCTCTTTCATGAAACTTACCTATACCGCCAAAGCCCGCATTGTTAATCAAATAATCTACTTGAATACCAGCCGATTTTACTTCGTCGTAGATCTCTTGTGTAGCGTTATAATTGGTAAGATCTTTTTCAATAACATGAACAGAAACGTTATACTGGTTTTCTAATTCTTCTTTAAGTAATCGCAATTGATCAGCACTCCTGGCTATGATAACCAGATGACCACCTTGTGAAGCATGTATTTTTGCGAGTTCTTTACCTATACCGCTGCTAGCACCGGTTATTAATGCAGTTTTCATTTTATTTATGTTAAAACATAAAGATAATGAACTAATAGAGGTGGGTAACTGCGTTTATTTCAAGTTTAACAGCGTGTGAGAAGTATGTTAAATTTTAGTAATACGTGCGAGATAGTCATAATGTTCTCCTTTTTGAACGAGATCTGCTTTTAAACCAGCTTTTTGAGCATGTGTTTTAAGAAGTTCAAAATCCATGTATAACCAATCAAATGATGCAGATTCTATTCCTTTATATTGTAAAGAGAAGGTGACTTCTCCATAATATTCTTTGCTAGGGTCTACCCACAGGCCACCATCTTCTTCGTCTTCATAAAGAAACCTAAGGTCAGAACTGTCTATTAGAATCTGTCCGTTTTCATTCAGTAGGTTTTTTAAATTCTCTAGACAGGAAGTAGTACGAGATAGTTTTTCAAAAATGCCAGTACCATTCATAAGTAGAAGAATAGTGTCGTACTTTTCTTTATGCTCCCATATACTTTCTAGAACTATTTTAGAATCAGGCGATTTTAATCGTTCTTTTAAAACAGTTATGGCTCCCGGGCTTTGATCTAATGCGGTAACGGTAAGCCCATTACTCTCGAGGTATAAGGAGTGAGAACCTGCGCCAGCACCTACATCTAGAACAGTACCTGTGGAAAGTAGCAATGCTTTCTTTTCTAGAGCCGGCATTTGATCATAAGATCTAAAAAGATAGGGAAGTGGCATAACGTCATTTTCCATAGTCGTGCTTAAAACTGTAATATCTTCACTGTAGTTTCCTTGATGAAAATCTACTAATGCATTACCATAAAGGTCTGAATCTATATCCACTTTAATATCTTTAAAACAAAATTAAGCTTTAAGAAATGAATAGCCTTTCTTAGTATACTTGAAGTATGAATTAATTAACCTTTGAGCTGATTTAAAAAGTCGGTACGTTTTGCTCTAGATACTGGTATGCTGGTGTTGCCTTCTAAAACTACGTAGCCATCGTTTAAATAACGCTCTACAAAAATCATATTAATGATGTAAGATTTATGTACATGATAGAAATCTTTATGATCTAATAATTTTTTAAAGTGTCCTATACTGTGAGAGCTTAATATAGGTTTGCTATCTATAAAATGAATTTTAGTATATCCATCTACACCTTCACAATGGGTAATGGTTTTAACTTTTACAAATTCTAGACCTTCAGTAGATGGAATAACAATTTTCTTTTTTTGGAATTTTTGAATACCTAGATTTTCGATTAGAATTTTATTCTTTTCTAGTGCATTCTTATCTGTAATATTACGTGTTGCATTATCGACTGCTTCTACTAGATCTTCATTATCGATAGGTTTCACTAGATAACCTATCGCGCAATGTTTAATCGCATCGAGAGCATATTGATCAAAGGCCGTAGCAAAAATAATTTCAAAATTAGGAATTGAAAATTGCTTTAATACTTCAAAGCCACTCATACCAGGCATAGCTATATCTATAAAAACAAGATCTGGTTTCAACTCGTTTATCGTGTCAAAAGCATCTTGAGGTTTTTCTATAGTAGCCACTATGTCTAATTCTGGACAAAAACGAGCGATTTTATTTTTGAGAATAGCAATGGCCTTAGGCTCGTCATCTATAATTATAGTCTTGATATTCATTCTTCCTCAATGTGTTTAAAAGTGATGTAAACCGCTGTGCCTGATTCTCCTTTATGTATGGAGCGGTCTATGATTTCATAATCTATGGACCATTCTTGACTGTCGTTTAAAATGTCTAGTCGTTCTTTTATGACTTCACTACTGTGTGCTTTGGTATTAGCTTTTTGGTTTTTTTGAATTTCTCTAGATTTTTCACAACCTATACCATCGTCTATGATACTTACTTTGTAACCGTTTTTTTCTGGTAATAGATCAAAGCTCATAATAATATGTCCAGCACCTAGTTTATGAAAAATACCATGATTAACAGCATTCTCTAACATGGGTTGTAAAATCATGGTTGGGATAAAGGTGTTTTCTTTATCTAAGTGACTGTCTACCTCTATGCTATAACTTATTTTCTCTTCAAACCTCAATTTCTCGATTTGTAAATACTTAGTTAGAAACGATATCTCTTCTTCTAGAGTGATTAATTTCTTTCTAGAATAATCAAAGAAAAGACGCATGAGTTTAGAGAACTTAGTAAGATAATCTTCAGAGATTTCTACTTCATTACGTTGTATATAGTACTGAATTGCGTTTAAACTATTATGTACAAAATGTGGATTGAGTTGACTACGCAGCGCATTTAATTCGCTATTATGTTGTCTTTTTTGAGCGGCTAGTTGTTCTTCTAGTTTTTCATTAAGTAATTGATTCTTTCTATTATTAAAGGTGATAAATAAAGAGATAATACCGATGGTAATGACCAGTACAAATATAAAAGCGCCTATAAAGTAGTCATAATTATTCATCTCGAGCAGATTTCAAACTTAAAGCGTATATAAAACAGCCATACATAATCAGGTTAATAAATACTAGTACACCACTAACTTGCCAGGTTAATCTTTTAAGGTTAGGTAAAAATAGCACTAGTGGCATCGCATTAATATGAAAGACAAATAAGCCTATAGTAATCCAGAATGGTCTGTGATTTGTGTATTTTTTCACCTTATTGTTAAGCAGCATTTTATTAAAAAAGATAAAAACATTAGGCGTTATAATTAATGCAGCAGCTATAACTATGGCAGGTAACTCGTCTACATAAGATTCTACATAATAAACACTTATTAAATAGCTGGTTATCATTAAAATAGAGCTTATAATTGCTAGCCATTTTATTCTCAAATAAGAGTAAAACCAGTAAATAGTAAATAGCATCGCAATCAACGTATAAAAATCTAGAACTATAGATGCATTCCTAACAAGAATCCATACATAATAATTACTTATAAGTTCTATAACAATAGTAAAACAAAGAAAAGGGAGAAATATCGATTCCTTTGTTTTACTCAAATAACTCCAGTTTTTAACAGTGACCCATGTAGTAATAAGGATCAACGCATAAATTATGGCTGTAGAAATATAATAATATGTATAGTCATGCTGCATAAAACTATGGGTATATTAAATCCTTAGGTGGCATTCCAGACGTTCCTTTATTAAGACCATCTATTCCCGGGATATTAGTATCTAGAGCTGACTGTGTCGTACTTCTTTGTGAAGTAAGACCATTAGCATGTCCAGTTCCATAAAAGAATAGCGTAGTAACGGCCTTGCCATCTTTAATCGGTTCTTTAGTACCTAGATAGACTCTTATACCTAATTGATCATAATTGTTATCCTTACCATGTTGCTCGATATAAGCAATGTAGTTTTTCAACTCTTCTATGTCAAACCAGACTTCTCTAGTATCTTTATATACCTCACCATTTGCATCGATTAGAGAATCTCTGGATCCATTATAAAGCAATTTCTTATAATTCTCTTCTAATCGGTTAGCCTCTTTATTAGAGATTTTCCCCTTTGTATTGTTCCATTTCTTAGCTATTTCTTCAGGTGATGGATCGTTATGTTTAGGAGTATCTTTATTCCACTCGCAAGAAGTTAAACTTATAGCGGTTAGAACTAATACGATGAAATTAAGGAAAGGTTTTTTCATAATTAAGGTTGATTGATTAGATGATAAATGTAGTTATTCTGATTTTTTAAAATTCAATTTCTTCGGCAAGAATTTTAAGAACATCATATTTTCCAATACTTGCTATTGCACTATTCACACTAGGAGCTAATTGTTCATGAGTTTTGAATTGAGCAAGTAACTTTTCTAAATAAGCCGTAAAATCATGACCAGGCTCATAATTAATCATACCAGCATCTTTGGCAGGTACTAATATTTGTTTAATTAGATTTCTTACCACTTCTATTTTTTCTTCTAGCTTGTTACTAACATCAGTGAGAAGTTGTTGCACAGGTTGTACTGTGTTGATAGCAGCAGTGGTCATTAACTTTCGTTTTTTCACACGTTTTCCTTCTTCAAAAGCTGCAGCGGCAATCACTTGGGCTCTATGACCTGCAACTTCGGCTGCTTCTGTGTAATGATATTTTGTAAAAAGATCTTCTAAATGAGTAAGCCATGCTATCCATTCATCTGTAATGTTGTGTTCTTTTTTTTGAAAACGAGTTACCTTTTCAGGAATACTAAAAAGTTCTTTTCTAAATATCGAGGCAGGTTCTATAACAGATTTTCTCATAATTATTCAGGTAATAAAGAAGATTGTTGATTGCCATTTACATCTTCAGAGGTATGCCACTCCATTCCATCTTCAAACAGTTTCATTTTGATACGTATAATGTTTTCATTCGGAATTTCTCTCAGTCTTGCTGCATCAACAACAACATTAGCATTTTCTAAAGTGTTACTGACTTGTCTTGTTTTAACACTTGCATAGACCTTGTTTTTAAGGATGTCCTTATAATTTGCAATCATTTTATCTTGATCAGCAGCTGGGATTTTTTCCATATCCATAGCACTAGAGAATGCAGCAGTCATTTTTTCTTCATACCTAGAAAAAGCGAGCTCCTTTGATTCATTAGCTTTCATTTCTTGTTCTAAAATTTTAGATTTTTCGGCAATTTCAGAATTTAGAAACGTAGAAGTTTTTCTAGAAAAAGAAGCACGTTGAGCGGCATCTTTCATACTAGTGTATGTATTACTATTAAAGGATTTGTTATCTACAGGTTGGTAGTCTGCTGCTGGTTGCTGGTCAAAACTATCTATTGCGATAGGGATGTCTAATTCCACATCTTGTGCTCTAAACCTAGGCACAGGAAAATGTTTGAGAATGTTATCACTTGCATAAGCCTGCGCGATTCTGGCAGACTCAACGTCTGCCATTACTCGCGCCTGGTTTACGCCTGAGATTAATGTTCCTAAATAATCTTTAAGCTTTACCATAATTGTTTGTTTTTAATTATGCTGGTGCATTTACACTAGCTATACTATCTTCTAACATCGTTAGAATTCTATCTAATCCGGCTGGTAATTCATCGTTTACAACCTTTACATGAACTCCTAGGTTGTATGTTTTTTCAACATTTGTTCCTCTAGAAGTAGAACGTTTATAAGATGCGCTAGCCTTAAAATTAACTACTTTGTAATTGATTCCAAGCTCTGCACTTGCTGCAAACTCACTAGAAACATTAGAGGTTTCTGTTGAAGTAAGTTTTGCGTTAAAATCTATGGTCATTTCCTCTATACGCAATGCAGGTATAGATAACATTGTAAGAAAAGGAACTTTAATTTTAATTTCACTATTCAAAAAATCGGTTGCCACATCTATAGTTGAAGGAATAGTTGTATCTGCTGCAGGTACTCGACCTTCATCTTTTAATTCTTGTAATGTTTTTTTGTAATCTGGATTAGGAATAGATTTCTTGTAAGCAAAATCTACATACCTTAAATCTGATTTTGTAGGATCTGTATCATCCTTTACAAATCCTACTTCTTGAATAAATTGTACTTGCGACATTGCTGCTGCATGCTGGGCTTGTACGGCGGCTTGCAATGGTCCTCCAATGTAGTTATTGAAGTCTAAACTGTTTAATTCTGCTACTAAATTAGGCATAATTTATAATTTTAATTGGTCCCTACTCGTTGAAACAGGCTTTTCGGGATCGACCTGAAATGAACCTTTATTGATTCATATTTGAGAAGGAGAAGTATTATAGGATGCTGTTACCACATGATCTATAATTGTTTTGTAATTCTTAATAAAATTTTAAGGAAAAGTCGGGCGATTTCTCACCACGACCCCTTCCCCTAAAATTGTTTTCACTTAATTACTTAACAATGCAAATATGAATCGGTATCACGTTTTATTCAATTAGTACTCTATTAACGGTAGAGATGATTACTTGAACGGTCGGTATGAATAAAACAACAGGCTGTCAGCTTGTCACTATTTATGAATTGGTATAAGGCTTGAAATGTATCAAAGTATAAAATAATTCCGCTTTCGCGAAAGCGGAACAGATATAAACCTAATAGAACAATAAAATAATATGTCACAAAAAGGAACCATTAACGTAGCGGTGGAAAATATTTTCCCGCTTATTAAAAAGTTTTTATACAGCGATCACGAGATATTCTTAAGAGAATTGGTCTCTAACGCAACTGATGCTACATTAAAATTACAACACCTTGCTAGAATAGGTGAGGCGAGTGTAGAATTAGGTGATCAAAAAATTGAGATTAAGATCGATAAAGAAGCAAAAACGCTTCATATTATAGATCAAGGTCTAGGTATGTCTGAAGATGAGGTACAGAAATATATTAATGAAGTAGCGTTTTCTGGAGCTGAAGAGTTTCTAGAAAAATATAAAGACACTGCAAAGGATAGTGGTATCATAGGTCATTTCGGTCTAGGATTCTATTCTGCCTTTATGGTAGCAGACCAGGTAGAAATTATTACAAAGTCATTTAGAGGTGATGGAGCTGTGCACTGGACTTGTGATGGATCTCCTAATTATACGCTAGAGCCTGCGACTAAAGAAGATTTTGGTACCGAGATTATTCTTCATATATCTGACGACGAGACGGAATTCTTAGAAGAAAGCCGTATTACAGAGCTTCTTAATAAGTACAACAAGTTCATGCCAGTGCCTATCAAATTTGGTATGAGAACAGAAACTCTAGAAAAACCAGAAGGAGCTGCAGAAGAAGATGCTGCACCTACTGAAGAAGTAGATAATATCATCAACAACCCTTCTCCAGCATGGACTAAACAGCCTAGCGAGTTAGAAGAAGCAGATTATAAAGGTTTCTATCGTGAGTTGTATCCTACGCAATTTGAAGAGCCTCTTTTTAACATTCACCTTAATGTAGATTATCCTTTTAATCTTACAGGGATTTTATATTTCCCTAAGATGACTCAGGATCTTAATGTACAGAAGGATCGTATACAATTGTATCAAAACCAAGTGTATGTTACAGATAACGTAGAAGGAATTGTACCAGAATTTTTAACCATGTTGCGTGGTGTTATAGATTCTCCAGATATTCCATTAAATGTATCTCGTTCTTACTTACAGGCAGATGGTGCTGTAAAGAAAATTTCTAGCTACATTACTCGTAAGGTAGCCGATAAATTAAAGAGTCTTTTCAACGATGACCGTAAAGGTTTTGAAGAAAAGTGGAACGATATCAAAATCGTTATCGAATACGGTATGTTAAGCGAGGAGAAATTCTTTGATAAAGCAGATAAATTTGCTTTATACCCTACTGTAGATGGTTCTTATTACTTATGGGATGAACTGGTAGAAAAAATTAAAGATGCACAGACCGATAAAGATGGTAAGACAGTAATTCTTTATACTTCAAATAAAGAGACTCAACATTCTTACGTAGCAGCAGCGACAGAAAGAGGTTATGAAGTACTGTTATTAGACTCTCCTATTATCTCGCACCTTATGCAGAAATTAGAAGGATCTAAAGAGAATGTTTCTTTTGTAAGAGTAGATGCTGATCATGTTGATAACCTTATCAAGAAAGATGAAGAGCAAATCTCTAAATTATCTGATGAGGAGAAGGAATCTCTTCAAAAAGTAATTACTGATACTATAAAGGATGCAGAATATACGGTACAAGTAGAAGCTATGAGTAGTGATGCAGCACCGTTTATTATCACACAGCCAGAATTTATGAGACGTATGAAAGAAATGCAAGCGTCTGGTGGTGGAGGTATGATGGGCTTTGGTAACATGCCTGACATGCACAACCTAGTGGTTAACGGTAATCACGATTTAGTACAAACTATCTTTAATGAGAAAGATGAAGCTAAAAAAACTGGACTTATTCAACAAGCAGTTGATCTTGCAAAATTATCTCAAGGATTACTTAAAGGTGAGAAATTGACTGAGTTTGTGAATCGCAGCTATGGTCTAATTAAATAAGACTGTAGAACTAATAATTTATTTTATGAAAGAGCATGCTGTAAGGCATGCTCTTTTTTTTTAATTATACATCGTAACTAAGGATAATTTGATGAGGAATTGATAAAAATCGGTTTTAATAATCATAAATCGGCATTGTGTTGTAGTCTAATACTTACAATTTGTTAAATTTAAACTAAAATAATCGAGTTTTTCACATTCTGTTTTACGTATTACAAAGAGTATTTGTGTAGTATGTCTAAAACATTGTTTTTTAACATATTAAGCTTAAGTATTGTCATTGCTCGATTTTCATGCCTCAGATAACAGAAAATACCCATCATAAGTCAAAAAAGGTGTTTGCATAGCATTAAAATCATCGCCTATATTTACCATGTCAGAAGTAAACAGCATCCCTGCAAATGTTTATGACAATTACAAGGTTATCCCTACGACCGTGTAATAATAAAGTCCCTATAGATTAAAAGAACGTATGTTCAATGAACGATTAAACGCGTAAGGTTTTCTTGTTTCATGCTCAATGAATGTGTATTTATTAATTCTAAATATTTTATTATGAAACGATTAATCTTAAGTGTTGCGGCACTTCTTGCAGGAACTGTAGCGATAGCACAGACGCCGCAAACAATTACTAATCCAGGACAGCAAGCAGTACCAACATCTGCAGCGACTGTAGGAGGTAACTATTCTAATGTAGACCAAAAAGGGACAGGTAGTGATGCCTTAGTATCTCAACAAGGTACTGCAAATGGATCTTACATCTCACAGACAGGTACAAATGCAATTAACCGTAACACGGCTACCGTATTACAATGGGGTAATGTACAACCTAGTATTAGTGGTCATCTTAACTATTCTGATATCGCACAGTCTGGTGAAGGAAACGCTTATACAGTAACTCAACAAGGTGATTTGAATGAAAACTATGGTGTCCAAGTAGGGTTGGACAACACAGCGTTAGTTCAACAAGGTGCAGATACACCACAACAGGCAGAAAGTAACCTAGCACTGGTAGATCAAGACGGTAAGGATAACTATGCTGAGGTACAACAACGTTGGGATAATAATGAAGCTTCTATACTTCAAAGAAATGACCAAGTGGCTGGCGTAGGTAACAGATCTTACCAGTCTCAAGGGGCAAATCCTAACCAAAGTGCAGGACATGTTGCTATAGGTGAGCAATATGGTGATGACAATGAGTTGGTACAAATTCAAGATGGTGCTTCTAGTGGAGCTACAGGTTTGGGTAACTATGCACAATCTAATCAAGGTGATGCTCTAGATGGAGCAACAGGTGCTTTTGCTCAACAAATTCAAGAAGGTGAATTAAACGAAGCTTATTCTTCTCAAAAACTAGTAGGTGATACTGCTTTTCAAGAGCAACTAGGAAATGGAAACATGGCTGTTAATGAGCAAAACTTAGGTGGTTCTTTAAACGGTGGTGATAACTATGTAGATCAATACCAAGCTGGTAATGGGAATGAGGCTAGATCATTACAAAACGGTAATGATAACCAAGCATTTCAAGAGCAGTATCAAGATGATAACTACTCTAAAATAACTCAAGGAAATGGACAGGTTGTAGGTAACATAGCTACATCTATTCAAAACGGTTTTGATAACTCTTCTTTAATCAACCAAAGAGCAAATGGAAACATGTCTATGGTAGATCAAACTGGTAATGGTCAAGTAAGTGTTGTGAATCAAAATACTCCATTAAGTGGTTCTCCAGCAGCAACTTCTGGAAGTAACACAGCTACTATTATTCAAAGAAATGCAAATGTTTCTTTAAATGCTCAGCTTCAAAAAGCAGCAGCAACTAAAGTTCATAACTTCTAAACAGAAGCAACTTTATCCAACATCTAATTATTTAGATGTTGGATTTTTTACATATCAACTCAATCTAAATATTTATTATGAAACGAATTATCTTAAGTGTAGCAGCACTTCTTGCTGGTACTGTAGCAATAGCACAGACTCCACAAACAATAGCGAGTCCTGCACAACAAACAGTTCCTACTGCAGCAGCGACTGTAGGTGGTAACTATTCTAATGTAGATCAAAAAGGAACTGGTAGTGATGCTCTTGTATCTCAACAAGGTACTGCAAACGGTTCTTTTATCTCACAAACCGGTACAAACGCAACTAACCGTAACACGGCTACCGTATTACAATGGGGTAATGTACAGCCTAGTATAAGTGGGCACCTTAATTATTCTGAGATTGCTCAGTCAGGTGAAGGAAATGCTTACACAGTAACTCAACAGGGTGATTTGAACGAAAACTTTGGTATCCAAGTAGGGTTGGATAACACAGCGTTAGTTCAACAAGGTGCAGATACACCACAACAAGCAGAAAGTAACCTTGCTCTTGTAGATCAAGATGGTAAGGAAAACTATGCTGAGGTACAACAACGTTGGGATAATAATGAAGCTTCTATACTTCAAAGAAATGACCAAGCAGCTGGTGTAGGTAACAGATCTTACCAGTCTCAAGGAGCAAATCCTAATCAAAGTGCAGGACATGTTGCTATAAGTGAGCAATATGGTGATAACAATGAATTGATACAGATTCAAGATGGTGGTTCAGGTAGTCTAGGTTTAGGAAACTATGCAGAATCTGATCAAGGTGATGCATCTGTTCAAGCTACTGACGCATTTACACAACAAGTTCAAGAAGGTGACTTAAACGAAGCGTACTCTTCTCAAAGATTAGTAGGTGATTCTGCTTTTCAAGAGCAAGTAGGAACTGGAAACATTGCTGTAAATGAGCAAAACCTTATAGGTCTTACAACTGGAGGAAATAACTCTCTAGAGCAGTATCAAGCTGGTAATAATAACGAAGCAAGATCTACACAAGCTGGAAATGACAACCAAGCTTTTCAAGAGCAGTATCAAGATGATAACTACTCTAGTATTTTTCAAGCAAATGGACAGGTTGCAGGTAACATAGCAACTTCTATCCAGAATGGTTTTGATAACTCTTCTGTTATCAATCAAAGAGCTAATGGAAACATGGCTGTTGTAGACCAGACTGGAAATGGACAAGTAAGTGTTGTGAATCAAAACAACCCTTTAAGTGGATCACCAGCAGCAACTTCAGGAAGTAATAGCGCTGTTGTAATTCAAAGAAATGCAAACGTAGCATTAACTGCTCAAATGAAAAGAGCGGCTGCTACTGCAGCACACAGTTTCTAAAATAATTTTTAACAAGATAATCGCGAGTTACTTACTCGCGGTTATTCTTGTTTTTTAAATCTGATAATATGAAAAATGTAGTTTTATTATTTGTATTGGTTTCTTTTTGTGGCTTTGCTCAAAATTATGTAGACGATAAAGAGGTAATATCTGACGTTTCATTTAAGACTAATAACTCACAATTAAATTATGCTGCAAACCAGCAAATACAACAAACTCCCGTTTTAAAAAACTCCGTTTTTATTGCGCAAGTGGGACTTAATAATACTGCAATTTCTCAAATAGCCTCTGATAATGCAGAGGTTACTATAGTACAAGATGGAAACTTTAATATTTCTAATCTTAAAATAAATGCTTTAAGGGTTAGAGAGCAGGTGCAACAAATAGGAAATAGCAATTTGTTTTTAGACTATAGTTTACACGGTGCTCAAAATCATGAAGTACAATTAAATCAAAATGGAAACTATAATACAGCTATAAGTGTAGGTACCAACGGTATATCTGAGAGATTAAAGATTAATCAAACCGGTACAGGAGCTGCTGTTTATGTACTTCATTACTAAAACATGAAAGGGTTTTTCACAATAGTCATATTACTAGTTGCAAGCACTTGCTATGCGCAACAATCCTTATACAATCGTGAAGTAAAGGCAGATATTCAAATGGAAGAAAAATCAGAGTTTTTAACCATTAAAGGAGTTGCTGAAAATTTAACAGGACTCGACACAGGGTTGAGGTATGAGTTATCAGTTATTAAAAAAGATTCTTTAAATAATATATCAAAAAATAAACAAGAAGGAAGTGGTGTCCTAAATGCAAAAAACAAAGTAGTTCTAGCAACTACCAGTGTTAATTTAAACATACCAGAAACCTTAACCATAATGCTACTTATTTATAATTATGATAATAAGTTGATAGGGAAATCTATAGAGAGAATAGCGCCTTACACACGTCAGTTAAATAAACCAGTAGTAGATACCTATGACGGTATAGTTTTTTTGGGAATAGTTGAAAATAAAACACGTACCAGTCCGGGACGTAAATTTTATGACTATTTCTATGGTAGGTATAATTATTACCAGTTAAAAGGTAATCAAACAGTGAAAATAAAAGAAGTCTTTGGACAGGGCAGAAGCTCTAGAATAGAGATTTACTTAGGATATAAATTGGTTTTTCAATTCTTTTTAAACCCTAAAAAAGAATATATAAAAGCAATGGGAGATCAAGCGATCAGTATTGTGTATCAAGAATTACAGAAATTAAAAAGTGCTCAACAATAAACTAAAACTTAAATCATGCTCAAAAAATTAACAACATCGCTCGTTTTGTTATTTTCAATTTGTTTTATGGCAAATGATCTTAATGCTCAACAATTTGTCTATAAACCTATTAATCCAGCTTTTGGTGGAGATACATTCAATTATCAGTGGCTTGTACAAAGTGCTGAATTACAAAATAAATTTACGGATCCAGCAGAAGCTCAATCTGCAAACGATACATCTACATTAGATAGTTTTGCTGCAGGTATAAATAGTCAGATACTTAGTCAGCTTTCTAGATCGCTGTTAGATTTACAATTTGATACATCGACAGGATTATCACCAGGAGTATTTTCTTTTGGTAGTCTAGAGGTAGAAATTCTTGAATCCTTAGAAGGACTTGTAGTAAATATACTCGATACTACGACAGGAGATCAAACCCAGGTAATAGTACCTAACCAGTAGGGTTTACTCAAATATTTTATTTATGAAAATCCGATTAAAACAAATCGGGCTGTTGTTGTGTGTCGCATTATTTACTAGTTGCGGTGCTTATTTCAACCAGCCATTTGATACTCAAGAAGCTCGTATAGGTGAGATAACTGAAGCTACTACTAGATTAAAAGAATTACCAGAACCTGCTGCTAAGGCTGTGGTAGGTGTGTATAAATTTGAAGATCAAACAGGACAGTATAAACTCAGTGAAGTAGGAAGTAGTTTTAGCAATGCAGTTACACAAGGAGGAACTACTATTTTAATAAAAGCGCTCGAAGATTCTAAATGGTTTAGAACCATAGAGAGAGAAAATATAGGTAATTTAATAAATGAACGTGGTATAATTTTAAACACACGCAAAGATTATGCTGCAAAAACTAAAACCCCTATAGAAGATTTGCCTCCATTGCTTTATGCAGGTATATTGATAGAAGGTGGAATTGTTTCTTATGACACAAATGTATTAACCGGTGGTGTAGGTGCTAGATATTTTGGTGCAGGAGGTTCTACAGAGTACCGTCAGGATAGAGTAACTATTTATTTACGTGCTGTCTCTACACAGTCTGGCGAGATTATGAAAACCGTTTATGTGTCAAAATCTATATACTCGCAAGCAGTAGATGCTAACCTTTTTAGATATGTAAGTTTTCAAAGATTACTAGAGGCAGAAACCGGTTTTACTAGAAATGAACCAGGACAACTAGCGATTAAAGAAGCTATAGAAAAAGCGGTAGAATCTCTTATAATAGAGGGTATTACGGTACAATTGTGGTTTCCTAAAGGCGGTATGCCTGTTGCTCAAAAAATGGTGTCGGATTATTATAAAGAAAAAGAAATAGCCGAAAGAACTGATGTCTACCAACGTGAATTTTTAGAAAGAAGAAGTAAATGGCGTGCAGACCTAAGCGCAGGAAGTACTTACATAAAAGGAGACTTGCCAGACGCTAGTTATGAATACTCCATTTCTGGAGGTCTTAAATATAACCTCACACCTAATATAGGCGTACGTGGTGTATTGAGTAAATACAGATTAAAAAATACCGACTTATTAAATAGAGAGTTTGCATCTTCAGATTTAAACCTCGAGTTAACCGTTTTACCTTATCAAGAGTTCTCTCCATATGCCTATATAGGTAGCGGTCTCAATTTTGCTAACAATTTTGATAAGACAGATCTTAAGGTACAGGCAGGTATAGGTTTTGAATATGCGTTCTCGCCCAGTTTTGGATTGACAGTTTTTGGTGAATACAATAACGTTTTTGCTGACGATCTTGATAACCTAGCCTCCGGTAAATTAGATGATCAATACTATCGCTTTGGATTGGGTTTAAACGTGTACTTAGGAAATAACAAAGCCAAAGAAAGCAACATAGAACGTCAAAAACGTAAAGCAAGAAGAGTACAAAAACGCAAGGAAAAAAAGGCTCTCAAAGAAAGTTTAAAACAAGATGTTGAGGGAGATTCGCTTTCGCGAAAGCGAAACACACAACAAACTCCTTTAATTAATCAAGAAAATAATTAGATGATGAAAGGATTTTTAATATTGCTAGTGTCTCTACTACTTATAACTGGTTGTAGTGAAGATTTAATAGACATAAACGGTACCGGTGTGATACGTGGAAAAGTGGTAGAAGAAACTACTTTTTTACCTCTTGAAAATGTAAAAATATCTACAAATCCTAACACAAGCTCAGTCTTCACTGATGTTAATGGAGATTTTGAGATAGAAGTAGAGGCAGGTCAATATGCGGTCCAAGCAGAAAAAGATGAATATATCACAGCATTTGAGTCGGCAACAGTTGAGGTAGATGGAGAGGTAGAACTGGTTTATGAATTGAGAACACAGACTGCAAATAATCGCGCACCTAACGCGCCGGTATTAGAAGTTCCTGTAGATAATGCGGTGGATCTATCGTTCAATTTAACTCTAGAATGGACAGGTACAGATGTTGATGATGATGAGCTTACTTATAAGGTAACTCTTAGAAATACAGGCGATAATACGGTTGAGGTTTTTGAAGATATTACGGACGCCAGTCTTGATGTTACTGTAGATTATGGTACAACTTATTTCTGGCAGGTAACAGCAAATGATGGTATCAACGAAGATGTAAATAGCGAATTGTTCACGTTTTCTACAGCAAATTTTCCTGTAAATAGATTTCTATTTGTAAAGAAAATAAACGGTAATAATGTGATTTATAGTGGTGACGAAGATAGTGCTGAGGTCGCAATTACATCGGTTAATTCTAATAGTTGGAGACCTAGAGTTAGTCGTGTAGCTAATAAAATAGCATTCTTACGTAGTGTAGGAGCGTTAGTTCAAGTTTTTGTCATGGACCCAGATGGTAATAATGTAAGACAGGTATCTACTCAAGTACCTGTGGCAGGATTTAATCTAGAAGAGATAGATATTTCATGGTCGTCTGACGGTGCAAAAATTTATTACCCTTCACAAGACAAATTATATAGTGTGAATCTAGACGGTACAGGTACTACTATGGTATATCAAAGTACTGGTAATCTAGTAACAGAGGTAGACGTAAACGGATCTTTAATAGCTGTAAAAACTAATGATTTGGGTGGTTATAATTGCGAGATATTATTGATAGACACCGCAGGAGCATTAGTAAGTACAGTACTTACTGGTGTGAATGGAGCTGTAGGTGGACTAGATTTAAGTGCAGATAATTCTAAGTTACTTTATACTAGAGATATTACTGGTTTTGAGAATATCGGTTATAGACAGCTGAATACACAGGCATTTATATATAACCTAAATTCCATGTTAGAGTTGAGCGTTAGTTTTAATAAAGATCCTGGAACTAATGATTTGGACGCTAGATTCTCACCTACCGAGTCTAAAATAATAGTTTATAATCAAGATAATGATGGTATTACACAAGGGACGTTGCAAGTCTTAGAGATAGATACTATAGATACTAGAGAAGATATTTTTACTAATGGATTAATGCCAGATTGGGAATAGTCGACATCTATTTATCATCATGTTTGCGTAAATGTGATTTATGAAAGGAATATCTGAGCAATATTCCATTTCATGGATAGATGAGATTGATACTTACGCAGCTTCAATGTACTGCGGCTATTCCTTTATGGTATTCAATTGAAAGAATGTTATAAAAACAATGCCTGGAAAAAGTATAGGGACTTCGTTCCAGGCATCTTTCAATTCTAAATATCTATTAAAAACGTATGTTTTTTTTAGACAGGACAAATGTAATATATGTATGTGGTATGAGCATAAATATGTTAAAAAGAAGTGTTTTTTCTTTGAATAACAGTATTTCATCGATAAAGAACCTAAAATTAAAGATCCTTATTTTGTTAAAATTACCCATTAGTAATTATTAATAGAAATTAGTATGGGGTAATTTCTATAAAAATGTGTTTGCTTATAAAAAACAAGGCTTTATTTTCTTAATGCATTATCTGTCTATTTATTATTTAGATAAGATCAATTAGTAGATAAATCCACACTCTCAAAAGCACCAGCATCTGGAGACGCTGCCCTTGAGTTACCTTCTATATCTAGAGTAGTGGTAGTGGTAGGATTTGCAATACCATTTGCACCACCAGTATTATCGATGCGTAGTTTAAACGCATCTTCATCCTCAAACAAAGGGTCTTCATTGAATACACAGTTCTCATAAAGACTTGAATTAGTGATGTCATAAGAAGGAAAACCATCAAAACTGTTTGAGAAATCATTAAATCTCATTAAAGAATTTTCAAACTTAAAGTTGAATGTAGAGAGTTGATCATCTAGTAATGCATACTCAATATTGCGATCTCCATAAATAATACAGTTGGTAAAATTAGCTTCTAGCAAGTCTGCTGATAGATCTGAGTTTGGGAAAATGTTAGTTAGGAATAGAGTAGGGTCTTGACGGAAACTGTTATTCCAGTAATTAGAAATCGTACAATTATTAAAGTTATACGCTCCACCTAGTCTAGCAATTACAGTAGACTGTCCCGAATTATGAAATATAGAATTACTAGCCTCTATAGATGCTGTGGTAGCTAACAATGCCGTATTAGAACTATTTAATATTTTAGAATTATTCATTTTTAAAGTAGCACCGTTAGAAGTAGTGTTAGAGCTATCCATAATAATACCTACGCTTGCATTTTTAATGGTGGCATAATTAATTTCATGATCTTTGCTACCAGCAGTAAGCCATATAGCGGTCCATTGTCCAGCTATATCTTCATAAAGAGGTTCTAATCTATCTCCTTCAAAAATCACTTCGTTTTCGAGATCTTCTGTCGTGGATAAAGCTCCATTTACTTTTAAAGTTCCCTCGTTTGCCACGATAATACCACTGCCAGCATGAAAGTGTATTCTCGCTCCAGCATCTATGGTGAGTGTCTTGTTAGATGGCACGGCTGCAAAACCATATATAACATAAGGCTTTTCATTGGTAAAATTAAGTTGATCATCGTCTAACGAAAAACCAGAAATGCGTGTTTCGTTACCATCAGTGTCTGTATCTAACAATAAAGTCTCTTCTACACCTTGCGCATCGCGCTCTGGAAAAAGAAAAACAGCATCTTGTATTAAAGTCACTAATTCTACTTTTTGAAGATTACCACCAGCATCAAATTCTATAGTATCTTCATAAAGAAATTCAGTGTCAGATGTAAAGTCCATGATGTCTACTGTGGTTTCTACAAAAACAAACATAGAATCTTTTGCAAGTAATTCAACATTTTCAAATACCTGTCCAGGTACTCCATCTACAGACAGTCTGTAATTAGAGTTAGTACCTTGGTTAAGAGCAACTCTAGGGATGACAATGTCATCACTACTGCGATTGTATACTTTAAAAGTTCTCGTGCTAGAACCTATATTAGAAAAAACAGTATCTAAATATATGGTGTCTTGAGAGAATTCTAAATTTCCTGTACTGGCAGTAAATTCAAAATCATTTCTACAAGAAGAAATGCTAACTAGAGTTATGATACTAATAAGGACAGTAATTATATATTTCATGTTGTTTCAAATAGGTCTCTCATTTCCTGAGAGATTTTAATAGGTCTACCGTTTTTATCAATCGCGCACCAGTCAGATGTTGTTTTAACTAGCAAGTCCATTGTGGTCTCGTTATATATTTCAATGTAACGCTCATAACGTACGTTTGTTGCTCTACCGACTTGGGTTTTAATCAGTATTTTATCACCTAGAACCGCGGCTTTTTTATACTCTATACAGTGTTTTAACATTACCCAACCAAAAGTGTCTAGCATCTCTGGTGTAGCAACTGTAGTCCAGTGCTCCGTAGCGATGTCATTTGCCCACTGTACATAAACCACATTATTCACATGGTCTAGGTCATCTATTTCTTCTTCAGTAGCAATACGTCTTTTCTCAAAAACAGGAAGGTCAGCTTGAATCATTACTTTACTATTTCGATTTCAAACATTTTAGGCCATCTTTTACCGGTAATGAAAAGCTTGTCATTATTCTTATCATATGCGATACCGTTAAGCACATTATCAGATTCGGAGTAGTTAGGGATTTCTTTAGTAATACTATTTAGGTTAATCGCACTTTCTACCACACCGTTCTTAGGGTTGATAATCATGATTAAATTAGTAGTATAAACGTTTGCATAGATTTTACCATCTATCCATTCTAATTCATTGATTTTAGACACCGCACCATCGGCACTTACTACTTCTATGTAGCCTAGTTCTTCATAAGTATTAGGATCTATCTTCCATATTTTTGAAGTACCATCACTTTTATAAAGGTATGTACCATCATTAGTAAGTCCCCAGCCTTCCATACTGCGGTTGTATTTAAACTCATCGACTTTATTTAAGTCCATATCATAAACATAACCTATTTTACTTTGCCATGTTAGTTGATACACCTTATTATTAAGTATAGTCATTCCTTCTGCAAACTGACTAGCAGGTAAGTCTACTTTTTTTGTAACCTCACCAGTTTCTACATTTGTGATTCTTATATCACTTTCTTTAAATTGACCTGTACTTTCATAAAGGGCGTTTCCATAAAACTCTAGTCCTTGAGTATAGGCATCGGTTTGATGCACATAAGTATTAAGAATATTATACTTGTAGATTTTTGCTTTTGTTGCAGGTATTCTTTTTATTTTGGTAGCTACAGTAGTATTCATACCGTCCTTATATATGGTAGCTTTAAAAGTAAGATTACCATAAGGTTGATTTTTCAGCTTTCGCGAAAGCGAGTTTCCACCAGCACCATCGATAATGGCATCATTTTGACTCCATATAATACTATCTGCACCGACAGATGCGTCATCAATCAGCGATAATTGGACCGTATCGTCCTCATTCCACTTTAATTTTGAATTAGAAACCTCTAATTTATAATTTTCTTTAAAAGTTTCTATGTCTGTTTTACAGCTTGATAATGAGATCACTGCTACGATTAGTAAAACCGAATTTTTCAATTTCATAATATTTTTTTATCAAGTCGAAAGATAGTTATAAAAAAGCATGAGAAAAACCTTTGTGTAAGTAAAACTAGACTGTATATTTGCAGCGGGCAAGTCCTACACAACCAGCTCCTGCTGAACTCCTCCAGGGCGGGAACGCAGCAAAGGTAAGTGGTCGTAGCGGTGTGATGTAGGTAGCTTGCCTTTTTTTTCTTTCTCCTTTTAGTGATTCCTTCACATTAGTTTTTAAAATATTTTATGAAAAGAGTAGTATTGGTTACCGGTGGTTCTTCTGGTATAGGCAAAGCCATTGCATTATTTCTTCAAGATAAAAATTATACCGTTTACGGTACGAGTAGAAACCCAGATCGTTATCCAGACAGTCCTATAGAGTTACTAGCTCTAGACGTGCAAGATCAAAACTCTATTAATAAAGCAGTTGATATTCTTATAGAAAAAGAAGGGCAGCTAGATGTACTTATTAATAATGCAGGTGTAGGTATTACAGGTCCTATGGAAGAGACTCCGATAGACGAAGTTAAAAATGCTATGGATACTAATTTTTATGGTCCATTAAGAGTTTTACAAGCTGTATTACCGGTAATGAGAAAACAAAAATCTGGACGAGTTATTAATATAACCAGCATCGCAGGTTACATGGGTTTACCTTATCGAGGTATTTATAGCGCTAGTAAAGGTGCGCTAGAAATAGCGACCGAAGCGTACCGCATGGAATGCGCACATCTTAATATTCATTTTAGTAATGTAGCGCCTGGTGATTTTGCGACTAATATTGCAGCTGGTAGATTTCATGCTCCAGTTATAACAGGAAGCGATTATGAATCTGGCTACGCACATACCTTAAAGTTAATCGATGAGCACGTAGATGATGGTCAGGACCCTAAAGAAGTGGCCTCAAAAATCTATGAGATTCTACAAAACCCTAATCCAGGTATTCATTATAAAGTAGGTAGTTTTTTACAGAAATTTTCTATTGTTCTTAAAAAGATTCTTCCTGAAAAGACCTACGAAAACATGCTTAAAAAACATTATGGACTTTAAAGTAAGTAATTTTTTTCCGCCAGTAACAAGGCTTTTAGGTGTTCTTATTTTTGTTATTGGAATAATAGGTATTGTAACTAACGGTATTCAAGTATTTTTTATACCATTAATAGGATTTGCAATTGTGTTTTCTACAAAAGGAGTTTCTATAGACGTGGCTCATAAAAAATTAAAAGAATACAATAGTTTCTTTTTTATAAAATTTGGAAAATGGCAATCTTTAGACCAGTTTCCTCATATTACGGTTCTTGAAATTACCGAAAAAACCAGTTTAGGAAGTCATACTACGTTAGTAAACTCATCTTCTCGAGAAATGGTTTATCGCATCACGCTATTAAGTAAAGATCATTATCAAAAATTGTTGATCAAACAATTAAAAGATAAGGATATAGCTCACAAAGAAACAAAGAAACTTGCCGATTTAATAGGCTTTGAAAAGGTGATTTACAGCCCTGGAGCTTATTAGAAAATTATATTAAATTGTAAATTCGCTTTCGCGAAAGCGGAACTTGCATCATTGAGCCTTTTTAAACGGCTCTATTAATTGCTCATGAAAAGCATCGGGAAAATCCTCATCTCCAGGAAAACCTAATTCTAATTCTCCATCGTGATAAGGAATGTGTGCCGTCCCAAAAATGTAATCCCATACACTCAAGGATAGACCATAATTAACTCCATAAGTAATACCTTCAGGAAGTTCTTTAGCATGATGCCATAGATGCATTTTAGGGTTATTCAATATATATTTTAATGGTCCATAATCCCAATTCAGATTAGCATGATTCAAGTGACCTATAAAAACTGCAATCATGTGGATAATAATAAATTGATCAATACCAAATCCTATCATCGCTAGCGGCAAGTACTGTAAGGATTTATATAAAATAGTTTCCATAAAATGAAACCTAAATTGAGCAGCAAATCCCATTTCTTTTATACTGTGATGTACTTTGTGAAATTCCCATAAAAAAGGAACACGATGTAATAGTCGGTGAATATTCCACTGGGCGAAATCGGCGATAATAAACATAATTAACAGTTGCACCCATATAGGTAGAGTATTTACCTCTATCGCAACTAGGTTAGTTATACCTATTTGTGCTAGACCATCTTTAAAAAGTTCTACAAAAACATCAGACACAGCATTGTAACCTATCAAAGAAAATAAGAAGAAATTAAAGAATAGATAAAATAAATCCAGCCAAAAATCTCTACGCAATATCTTTTGATTTTTGCGCCATGGCAACCATATTTCCAATGCAAAAACAAGTAATGAAATAACGAGTAACCAGTAAAAATAATTGGTCCAAGAAGGATTCATTATTTCACCCCATAGGTAAGACGCATATCCTTTAAAGGAGTCTGTAAAGATGTCTATATATTTATTCATGCTGTTCTAGGCTGTTTTATCAAGTGTAAAATTAGTATATAAAAAGGATTACGATAGCGTTGTATTATATTAGAAATCTATAATGGTATAATATCATCATCTTCTTTTATTTTTACGGTATAAATATGTGTCGCGCGTAAAAGCAATAGAGTCTGCAACAAAATTGCTACTTACACCAGGAATGACCCAAATATATTACGGAGACGAGATGGCTAGACCTTTAATTATAGAAGGCACACAAGGAGACGCTACCTTAAGATCTCAAATGGAATGGAAATACAATAATCCAGAAGTTCTTAAACACTGGCAGCTATTAGGAATGTACCGCAAGAATCATGTGGCAGTAGGTGCCGGAGAACATTTCTCTCTAGAACACGATGGAAATGGCACACTTGCAGCTAGATTCTATGATAAAAATAACCATCAAGATATCGTGTTGATAGGCGCAGGATTAGATAACGGGAAGTTAGAAATAGATGTAAAAAAAGTATTTCCTAAAGCAACTAGATTGCGCAACGCCTACACCACAAAAAAACTGCCTGTAGTTAATGGAAAAGTAACCGTAATGGTAGAAAATGGAGTGGTTCTTCTAGAGCAATGGTAAAATATGATACTGTAAACGCTACTATGTCTGATGATATGTTCCTATAATTTCACATCTGTAAGAAAATAGGAATTTGTTAAGTGATAAGTGATTCAAAAAAGTTGGTTTAAGTTCCGCTTTCGCGAAAGCGATATAGAACAACATACATAAAGAATGTTTTATCTTTAAAATCTGAATAGAAAATAAAGATGAAATATTTAATATATGCTCTAGTAGCAATTTCGGTGATAAGTTGTGAAAATTCTGAAACGTCTACAACTCCTGAAAAAACTGCTAAAACAGAGAACGTAGTAATAGTAGATAAGATTCCTACACCACAATTAACCTTAGAACAGGCTAATAATCTGGCGCAATTACCACTGCACTGCATAGAAACCGAGTACCCTAATAAAATGGGACATGTAACGGCTAGTCCAGAAGATCAAAAAAGGCCGGCTGTACAACATCCTGTTTTTTACGGTTGTTTTGACTGGCATAGTGCGGTACATGGGTACTGGAGTGCTGTGACTTTATTAAAAAACTTTCCAGAATTAGAAGCTAAAGAAGAATTACTGCAAAAAATAAATCATAATCTTACTGCCCAAAATGTTGAAGTAGAGATTGCTTATTTTAATACCGCAAACAATACTAGTTTTGAGCGTACTTATGGATGGGCATGGCTGCTCAAATTACAACAAGAACTCGATACATGGGATAGTGTAGAAGGCAAAAAGTTATCGACGATTTTACAACCATTAACAGATGTGATAGTGAGTAGGTACATGGAATACTTGCCTAAATTGAATTATGCGATACGTGTAGGTGAGCATTCTAATACCGCTTTTGGGATGGCATTTGCCCATGACTATGCCGTACATTCTCAAAACGATTCCTTTAAAAATAGTATAGAAACTAGGGCAAGAGATTTTTATTTAAATGATAGCGACTGTCCTATCTCTTGGGAGCCTAGTGGTTATGATTTTTTATCTCCATGTCTAGAAGAGGTGGATATTATGAGAAGAATATTACCAGAAACGGCTTTTCATAATTGGATAAAAGAATTCTTACCTGGAATAGAAAGTGGAGTTTTAGACATAGAAATAGGTCAAGTATCTGACCGTACAGATGGGAAATTAGTTCACATAGATGGATTAAATTTAAGTCGTGCTTGGGTACTTTATGGACTAGCAGCTCAATACCCACAATACGATAATCTCACAGAAACGGCAGATGCTCACATAACTAACACGCTACCTAATCTAGTAGCTGATGATTATGCTGGTGGACACTGGTTAGGTAGTTTTGCTATTTATGCATTACAGAATGCAAAAAAGAAATAGAGATACTACATGATCTTTGATAAGATCGTTTAATTATAATTAATCCTTGTGGTAAATTAAGAAATAGTTGGTTAATTAGTTATTATAAATAACTTTGAAAACGTGCGTTAGAACTTTGCTTAGGAGACTCTTCATGAGCATCATCCTGTTCTTCGATTGTCTTTCGTTTATAGTCGCTGTATCCGTTTTTTGATGTAATTAAATCCATTCCCTTTTTTTTGCTAAATATAATACGATGCGCGCATAGTATTTTTTAAATAATTCTTAAAATTTAACTAGATTTATGAGTATTTTATCATTTAACAATGCGTTAACTGTGACATAATGTAATAGAAATAGTAAATTCCTAACTACGCTATTTGTGCAATTTCATAAACGACATTTTGCTCTCCATATTTTTTGAGATAGGAGCGTATAATCTGGTTGGTATGATAATTTGCCGCCTTACGATCTATAAAATCTTCACAGTCTTCTATAGAAGAAATGGAGGTATATTGATCTACAAAACCATACCCTTGATACTCACCATCTTTAATCATGACAAAGCAAGATTCTTCAGTAGTTCTACCTTTTTGCTTAATAATATAATTAGGATTCTGGTTGTGTAATGCTTTGATAGCTTGGTTTGCTCTTATGTTATACAGAGATACTAATTCTTTCTTTTTACACACTCCTTTACATTTTTGTAATTTATAGTGTTGAGTACAATCTTCAGGTGTTTTAAAACTACAATATCTAGGGCATAAGTTAAAATCGGCACACAGTTGTTCTAATTGTTCTACGGCATGAGCACGATCATAATGTGTAACGACAGAGTAGTCGTAAGATTTAACTAGTCCTACGGCAAATTGTACAACACCTATTTGATTTTTATAATGTAAAATTTGATAAGCCTTGCGTGGTTTCTTTTGTGCACTATTAAATTTAGGATAGTATTCTTTGATTAAATCTGCTTCTTGTAATAAAGCAACCAGCTCATTACCAGTAGGTATGTGTTCTATATAATGAATCTCCTGACACATTAAATAAGACTTACTCGTTTTAGAATAAAAATGAGAAAGTACACGCTTGCGCAAGTTGATGGCTTTACCCACATAAATTACCTTGCGCGCTTGATTTTTAAAAAGATACACACCAGGCACTTCTGGTAAATCATGAAATTGAGCACGATCTAGGTGCGGTGGGAATGTACCTTCTTTATTACTGCCTTTTAAAAAATTAGTAAAAGCAGTACCATCTAGATCTATCTCTAGTAGTTTTTTAAATAGAATTACCGTTGCGTCGGTATCACCTTCTGCACGGTGTCTGTTATTTAAGGAAATGCCCAAAGAGTTGCACAATTTACCTAGACTATAAGAATTCATTCCAGGAATTAACTCTCTCGATAGACGTACGGTACAAAGCTTTTTACGTTTAAAATCATAACCCAATCTTTTAAACTCGTTGCGTATGATGTTGTAATCAAAGTTGACATTATGTGCCACAAAAATACTGTCGCGTGTCATGCGTTCTATCTCTTCGGCAACCTCAGCAAATAGAGGTGCAGTTGCAACCATCTCGTTATCAATGCCAGTAAGGCCAGTTATAAAATCCGGAATCAATGTTTCTGGATCTACCAGAGTCGTGTATTTCTCGAGTACTTGATCACCTAGCAGTCGCACAATACAGATTTCTGTAATGCGATTACCACTCATTTTGTTACCAGTAGTTTCAATATCTACTACACTATAAATTTGTTCTTTAAAATTCACGCGGGCTTATAAATTGGAAATGTTCCAAATTTATGGAATAATTCCAAATAAATAGATCTATAAAATGGTTTTAACATAGATTGTTTTTATCTCGCTTTCGCGAAAGCGAGGTGAAATAAATACTCTTTAGACTTTGTTATCAAAAACTATAATTAAACTATGGGCATCAATTTTGTTGTTCTTAAATTTACTACAACAAATCAACCATTATCATTTGAGATTTTTTTCTATATTTTTTTTAATTATTTGTTTATCTAGTTGTGATAAAAAAAATTCAACCTCTTCAAATCAAAATCTTGATGCTTTGGATAATGATAGTATTTCTATTTCTGAGAAGTATTATAAGGAAGGACTTGAATATTATGATAATGGAGAATTGGAGAAGGCTAAGGAGTCTTATAAACTTGCTATTGATAGTTGTGTTTCAAAGAACTTTAATGTTCATTATAAATACTTTAGTGATCTATTTGGTATCTATTTATCTAAAAATGAATATGGTGATGCGATTGCATCGATCAAGGATTTTGAACAACTAGATGTTCAACCTAAAATTGATAAAATGAAGTTAGCTTATGCTGCATATATAGCTGCGTACTCTGGATCTTCAAGTTTTACTGAGGCTTTAGATTATACCGCAAAACTTTATCAAATAAGTGAAGAAACAAATGATTCTTCTTATAAAATACACGCAATTTTTAATGAAAGTTCTATTTATCATAAACTGGGTGATAATAAGAAAGCTTTTAATGTTTTAAATGATTTAAGGAATTCAAATAGTAACTTTAGCTCAAGTGAATTATCATTTATTACAGGAGATTTAGGAATGTATAAATTTTACGAAGGCGATTTTAAAGGTGCTATTGATAACTATAGCACGAGCTTGTTTTTTTATAAAAAGAGTAAAATACAATCAAGAACAGATAATATAGCAGTCCAGTATGCAAATATTGCTGAGGCCTATATTGAACTCAATAATTTAGAAAAGGCTGCAGTTTATTTAGATTCTTTTAGACAGTTAGATCAGGGAAAAGTAGATAATAAAAGAAGGCGCAATGTATTTAAATATGAATTAAGACTTTTAAAAGCTTCAAAATCAGATAATAAAAGATTAGAAAGCTTGGTTGATAAGATTACATTAGATCAAGAGAAATTTTATTCAGAACGATATAATAAGGACTTAGAATATCTTTCTGAAGAAAAAGAAAAGTCGGAAACGCTTTTGATTGAAAATCAACAAGCAGAATTAGATCGTCTAGCACTAAGGAATAATTTTATTTTGATAATCTCGATTTTGATTATAGGACTACTTGTAGCGCTTTTCTTTGTTTTTAAGCAGCGTCGAGATAATGAAATCAAAGCTTTACGTGATCAACAGCGTTTATTACGTGCACAAATGAATCCGCATTTTATATTTAATGTATTGAGTAATATTCAAAACTTATTGCGCAATGACTCTAAAGCAGCATCTAGATTTATTACTAAATTTTCTAGGTTATTGAGGAAGGTTTTAGAAAACTCCATGCAAAACTATGTAGCTGTTGTAGAAGAGGTAGAGGTGCTTACCAATTATTTAGAATTACAAAAATTACGTTTTCCAAAATTGTTTATTTATGATTTTAAGTTAGATGAAAGATTAAATGATGAGATGATTAGTATACCACCTATGCTGATACAACCTTTTGTCGAAAATGCTATTGAACATGGTTTTAAAGGCATTAATTACACAGGAGAAATAAAAATAGAACTTATTTTCACCACGGAAAACAAGAGATTTTTATCTTGCTTTATATCTGACAATGGTAAAGGACATACTCACGTAAATAATGAAGATAAAAAGTCGGCATCGGTTCAATTGATTTCAGATTTTATTAAAAAGTCGACTGGTTCATCTATCGAAACGAATTACTTAGATTTGGATCAAAAAACTGGAACATTGATCACTTTTCAAATACCAATACAGTAAAATGACATTACAATTAGTTACTATAGACGACGAGCAGTACATTAAAGATTTTCTGATTGAAGAAATAGAATCTAATTTTAGTGATCGTATTAAAATTGCAGGTCAAGCAAGTTCTATAAAAGAAGGTTTAAAATTAATAAGTGAAGTGCAGCCGGATATCGTTCTGTTAGATATAGAATTAGAAGATGGCTCTAGTTTTGAGATTTTGGAACAACTAGAAATAGTTGATTTTCAATTGATTTTCATTACTGGTTTTGATGATAAAGCGATAAAAGCGATTAAATTAGGCGCTTTAGATTATTTATTAAAACCCATTGACGAAGAAGAACTGGAACAAGCTATTGAAAAAGCAATTGCTAACATAGAAGAAAAGAAAAGCAATACCAATCAGATAGGTACAGAAGTAGCTGCGCAGTTTTATACTTCTGAAAAGAAAGAACATATTGTATTAAAAACTTCAGATACAGTTCACTTAGTCAAATTAGATAGATTAATGTATTGCAAGTCAGAGGGTAATTACACCACCTTTTATCTAGATGGTCAGTCATCTATTCTTATTTCTAGGCCTTTAAAATATGCAGTAGAATTATTACCAGAACTAAATTTTGTTCGTTGCCAACAATCTTATATTATCAATACAAAATACGTTACTAAATTTTTAAAATCAGGAACTATCATACTACAGGACAAAATTGAAATCCCTGTATCGGGAAGAAATAAAGAAAGTATTTTGAAATTAGTTATGTCAAAAATGAAATGATGTGTTACAAATTAGAATAGAATACAGTAAAATATGAAATAGAATAAACTAACTGTAGGAAGAACTATATTTTTGTAAAAAGTAATACTATGAAAAAAGAATTTTATCCATTCATTTTAATATTATTTATGATCTCTTGTGAAACTGAAGAGTTAAATAATGATAATCAAGTAGTTGGTAAGGAAGGATTAATACTTAAAAGAGGAGGTAATAATACAGCGGTTTTAAGTTTATCAGATCATAAAGATTTGTTGGCTCGTAATTCTTTTATTGTCGGAGAGATGATGCGCTTGGATGCAAATCATAGGCAACATGTTATCAACTCACTAGACCCAGTTACTCAGGTCGTTTCTATGCAAACTTTACTTAATACTAGCAGTGGCTCTTCATTTTATGATCATTATCTTTTTATTGCTAGATATGCCAGCATGAATTTTGATGGGTGTACTTCATTAAATAGAGACATTAATCCAGAAGGAGGTAATCCATGGCCACCACTGAACCCAAGAACTCCTTTTGACCCAAGACCTTCGAGCACAAACCCAACTTTTACCGTTCTTGAAACTTTGGCTTTTATAAATGAAATTTTAAATAATAATATAGAGATTGTTGTTTATAATCCCCTTTCGACAGGAAATATATATACAGTCGGGCACCCTTTAAATGTGCAAAATACAAATTTAGGATGTATGATTATAGATTCACCTTCTTTAAGATATGTCGGTAACGGTATAGATCTTAATGTATGTGGAAAATATTCTGAACCTGCTAGTGTTAATGCATCTAATAGAGCAGCAAATCAAGTAGTGGTGTTATCGAGACCTAATTTATCTAAAGGTAATCGATATCCTTACATAAATTTTAATATAACAAGTTACTTAGATAATTCTCCACCAGATGAGATTCCTGGTTTTTAATAATTTCTTATTGATAATTAATCTTTGATTAGAATACACTTTAATCAATTTCTAGAAAAAACTCAAGTGTTTTAAATACTTGAGTTTTTTTAGGGTTACGTCGACTTACAAGTGGTAAATAGCCTAAAATCATTAGCAATGTTTTCTCTGAACCCATTAAAAAGATTAACCTCTTTCATATTTATAAAACAAATATGAAAGAGATCAATTTAAATATGAACAGGACTGGTGCGTACCTATATTTTGTCCTTTTTTAGTAAATATACTTATTATTCTTGCATTGCAATTATGAATTTAATTGTCGTGATGGCTGAAAAACGGAAGAGTAGGTTTCAATAAAACTAATTATTATGAAAAGAATAAATTTTTTAAGCATCATTTTAATAGCACAAATTTTTTTTGTGGCCTGTTCAAGTGATGATAATTTACTAGAAGTGAAGGAGACTGTTGTTTTAAATGAGATTACTACAAAACAACGCCACAGAGAAATCAGATTAACACACCAATCCGTACGTGATTTAAAGATTTTTAGTAAAATTACAGAAGTTGATCCGATAGATGAAATTGGTACTAATCAAAATAATTGGAGAACGGCAATAAATTCAGCTCTTGAAATGTGGAGTAGTGCAACACCGGTAAGTTGCGTAAAAATGAGTTTAACTACCAATGAAAAAGATGCAGATATTTTTTTATTACCATTTAATGAAGCCGATGCAATGCAAAGAGATCTTTGTGGATGGACTGAAGTACCTCCTAACGAAATTACTCCTCAAAGGAATGTTTTCATAAATTTAAGTGTAAATCCCACTTATAATAATAAAGTAAATGTATTGGTACACGAGTTAGGACATGCAATTGGTCTTGGACATAGTGATGGATCACCAAGAGTTACAGACATACAAATACAAGACACTCCTCTTTTAGATAGAAGTTCTGTAATGGTTAACGATGTTTGTAATCGTAGTCAGGTAGGTTTCAGTTATTATGACAAAATAGCAATAAATAAATTATGGGGTTTTTGCGGTCAAATTAGAATAACTGGTAGTGATGAAGTTTGTGCTTTTGGAGAATTATTCACATATTCAATTAACAGAGATGTAGCGAACTGGAGTGTTTCTAATAACTTTATCATTGTAAGAGAGTCTAATAATACCTTAACTGTACGCACAGCTTACAACGCTGCTGGTAATCCTCCAACAGCTACACTTACAGCTACTTTGCTTGATGGAACGTTGTTCTCAAGAACTGTTAATCTAAGCGTAGGTCCAGTAGCAGACCCAAATACCTTTTTTATGGCAGGAAGAGATCAATTATCATGGTATCAAACAGGTAATTATTCTTTTAGTCCAACTAGAATAACATCTTATTCAAACGTATCTTGGGATGTTTATAGTGATGTAAATGTAAGTGCTAATGTTCATTTTAATATTCAAGAGCAAGGAAATCTTTCTGCCATTGAAGTACTACCTACAGCTCCTCCAGGAAGATATACGATAAAAGTAGATATATCTGATGATTGTGGCACTTATCTTCTTGAAAAGGAAATTAATGTAAAAAAAGCAAGACCACAATTTTTTAATTAAGCATTATTATCATAAATAATTTATCAATTCTTAAACGGCTTTTCATAAGAGATAAGCCGTTTTTTTATTTCAATTTCTCATTTCTACCTTTCGCGAAAGCGGAATTTTAATTAAACAATTCTAAAAAAGCCTGCTTATACGTCTTAGTAATGGGCACGCGGTATTCGTCTCCTAGGACAACATAACCTTCATTTTCAAAGGCTCGCACAGCTTTTATATTTACAATATGAGATTTGTGACATTTAAAAAAGTAGTCGTCCAGATAACTGCTGAATTTTCCTAAGCTGTAGGAACTGGTCAGTACCTTGCCATCAACGAGATGTATTTTTGTATAACCCTCATAACCTTCTAGGTGTATGACTTCTTCTTGTGGTATGAAAGAAATACCTTTTTGTGTGGGGACTTTAAGTTTATGATCGCGATCTATAATTTTGTTGAGTAATTGTACCAGGTTTGCATTTTGGTCTGCATTTAGTTTTTCAATATTAAAAATAGCTTTGTTAATTGCTTCTTTTAGCTCCTGATTATCTACAGGTTTGAGAACATAATCTACAGCATTTTGTTTCAATGCCTCTAGTGCATATTCATTATAAGCGGTAGAGAATATAACTTGTGAAGATAAAGTAGGGAGCTGTTGTAGTAGTTCAAAGCCAGTCATTCCAGGCATTTGAATATCCAGAAATAAAAGATCTGGTGTGTTTTTTATGATAGATTTTACGGCAAGTTTAGAGTCTTGAAAGGTATCTATAACAGTTACCTGACTACTCATTTTTAGTATCTTATTATGTAAATTTTGCAATGCTGAGAACTCATCATCAACGATAATAGCGCTATATGTTTTCATTGTTTAATTTTTTAAGATGAAATAGAACCTGGTGACCTTTATCTTTTTTGTGTGGAAATGCATCTTCACGTTTTACAGTTATTTCCCAATCTCCTGTCTCACGTAAATATTTTAATCGATCATCTAATACTGATGTAGATTTATACCTGCCATCTTCTTGAGTAGCTTTGTATCCTTTACCATTATCTACTATGCATATTTTTATCTCGTTAGAGTCTATGCGTGTAAACTTTATAAGAACAGTACCTGCCGTTTCTTTATTAAAGATACCGTGATTAACGGCGTTTTCTACAATAGGTTGTAAAAGCATGCTGGGCAATTTATCATTAAGATCTAGTTCTGGGTCTATTTCAAAGATGTAGTTTAATTTCCCCTTAAATCTTAATTGTTCTAGAGATAAATAGTTGTTTAATAATTTAATCTCTCTGTCTACACTTACTAGGTGTTCTTTGGACATTTCAAAAAACTCTCTAATTAATCTAGAGAACTTTACGAGATAAGTATCTGAAGTTTCAAAATCATTTTCGTTTATATAATACTGTATAGCAGTTAAGGAATTAAAAACAAAATGCGGATTCATTTGAGATCGAAGTGCTTTAAGTTGCAATTCTGATAGTTTTTTTGCCTGAAAAAGGTTCTTAGTTTTCTTTTTTTCGGATTTTTTGGTAATGGTCTTTGTAATGATTATCACTAATAAAATAAAAAGTAAAAATGCGATTACATAAAACCACCAGGTCTGATACCATCTAGGTTCTACCACAAAATCAAAAGAATTTGTTACCTGATCAATGCGCAATTCTAGTTTATAATCTCCTGGCGTTAAGTCTGTAAAACTTAAATTTGAAGAACTGGACATTACCCAATCTGTTTGAGCAGGCATTAATCTATATTGATAAGCTGGTTTTTGATTATTTCTATAATCAATACTCTTTATAACCAGCTGCAAGTCACTATTACTACTGTAATCTACATGGTTAGATATTTTTAAATTATTCTTATTGTAACTGGCAGTCTCAACATATAGATCTAACAAACGTTGATGCGTTTTAAAATCCATAGGTAAATTGATGATACCTTTATTAGTTGCAACGAGTAACTGGTTATCTATTCTGTGAATACCGTTTATTTTATTAGTAGGTAGACCATTTGTATTATCCCATATGTGTTGTAAATTGAATTTCCCATCCTTATACTCATAATTGTAAACACCTTTATTAGTAGGGAGATATAACTGATTATCTTGGTAAAAGGGATTATTAGATTTGAGATATTCACTGCCTTTTAATAAATGAATAGAATTTAAATCGGTCCAGTAAACGCCATATCCACTAGTCGTAATTAATAGCTTCTCTTTTTCTATGGTTATTAAGTCAGTAACTGGTTTTTTAAAATCTGAAAGTGCTTCAATTCTAGTTAACTCGTCAGATTTTAAATGATACAATCCATTTGATGCAGCAACGATAATATTATCTTTAAAAGTAACCTCATTACGTATTCCTTTTAAATAATAAACTTTAAGCACTTTGAGACTGGCAGGGTCTATTTTTTTTAAACCTGTAGTATAATGACCGTATAAAGAGCCATCGTACATAGAAACAGATCTTGCAGTTTCATTAACGTCTGGAAATACAGTGTCTTTTAAAACTCCATTTTTTAAGGTGAAGATGTTGTTTTTTGTAATATAATAGGCCGTGTTATAATCCTTTATGTATTTAGACTTATAGAGAAATTTATCACTATCTATGTAGGATTTAAAGAGATTTAAGGAGTCATTATATTTATAAAACCCTTTTCCATTAACTAGTGCGATAATATCATCATTTACTTGAGTTATGTCATTGATTTTATAGGGTTCTAGTTGTGTAGCGACACGCTGTTCATTTAAAGAATATTTGTAAATGCCGTCTGTAAAAGTGGCTACCCATATCGTATTTTCTTTATCAATAAATGAAAAATGCGATCTCCATGCGGCAGGTATAGGAATAACTTTTTCAGGTTTTAATTTTTGGTCTAAAATAGCAATTACATTCTCACCAGTTAATTGCAGTTTTCCATTCACTAGATGAATGCGACCATATTTTAAAGAAGGTATTCCTAACTGTTCTTGATAGGTGTATTCTTTGGCCATTAAATTATTTAAGTTTAGAAAGGCATAAGAATGAAAACTGTTAGTAACAAAAAGACTATCAGTTATTTGGCTTCTAGAATAACTGTCTGAGTTTAAGGCAGAGTTATCTATACTTATATACTCATGATCTTTAGTAATTACGGCCATTTTACCTTTGTGAACAAGTTTTTCAATAGCCAGACCTTGATAGGTATCATTCAGTAAGTAGGCAAAATTTTGATAACGTTCTTTGGGATTGTAATACTTTAATTGCCACAGTAACTGGTCATTTAAAGTATGTGATAGATGTGAGTCAGATAATATGACCTTATTACCAGTAAAACCTGCAAAAATAGGATCTAGAATAATTTCTTCTTGCTCATTACTATAGTCATAAACCACATCATCCAGTATATAACCTAGGCTCGTACTTTTTGCTATGTACCATAATTTACCATCAGTACCAGGAAATAGATTCCAGATATCGTTAGTAGGTAAACCGTCTTTAGTGGTAAAGGTTTTAAATTCAGTACCATTATATTTCACCAGACCTTCATCTGTAGCGATCCATATAAAACCATGTACATCTTGAGTTATTTTATATACATGATTACTAGGTAAACCATCTTTTTCAGAATAGTTAATGCAGGACTGCCCAGAGCACAAATTTGTGACACATAGAAAGACGAGAAAGATCCATATTCTGACCATTAGAACTAATGTACTACTTAATGCTTACTTCTTCACTCAATTTAGACTGTCCACCATCTTTGGTAAACACTTTTATGGCATAGGAGCTTGTGTTTTTCTCGCTTTCGCGAAAGCGTAACTCTAGACTTCTATCATGTTGAATAAATTGTCCTTTTTTATTTTTTTTGTAAATCACAAAGAAGGTGTTTTCATTCATTTGCTCATAATCCCACTGTAAGTAAACTTGATCTTTTTCTCTATTTATTCGTAGATTCTTTACTCCAGGGCGATTACCATCATCATAGGGTTTACCCATTACTGGAATGGAGTAGTCAGAGTAGTTATCGCTATCATCTTTTGCACGTAAGGTGTAAAAATATTTGACTCCTGTTTCTACTTCTTTATCGATATACGTAGTTTGCTCATTTTTTAAGGAAGCATGTTTTATCCATTCTTTCTTAAGGTCTAGTTTTCTGTATAAAGTTTGCTCTATAACATCTTCATTTGAGCTTAGTATAAACTCTAACTCGATATCTTCTTTACCTACTTTTACGTTTTTAAAGACCGGAGTTTCTGGTGGTATTAAGTCAGGTCGTTTTACTTTTAATATGTCAGAATAAGGAGACTGATTAAAATTATAATCTAAAGCCTTGATCTTATAATAAATGTATGGTGTTAAGGATTTTAGGGTGACAGTATCCTTAAAAACACTAAGAGCTTTAGTATAAATGGTGTCTTTTTCATGAAACCCCTCATTTATTACAGAAAATTCATGTTCTGGAGCATTAGATCTAAAAAGACGGTACCCCATTAAATCACGCTCTTTATTCAATTCTATGTCTAAGGTTACAATTCCTAATGAATCAATTTTACCTGAGATAAAGTTAGGTTTTACAGGTGGAATAGAGTCTATTACAGTCACAAAATAGGGGCTAGAAGAGCTTATATTACCAGTGGTATCTATGGCCTGTACGACATAATAATTATCTTTTTCTTTATGAAATGTTTTATCAATATAGCTGGTGGTGTTTTTAGGAAGTAATTTAGAATGTAGAAGTTTAAAATCACCTTTATTTTTAGTTGAACGAGCTACTACAAAACCTTTTAAATCTGGTGCCATAACAGGCATTTTCCATATGATTTTTATCTCTTCGGGCCTATTATTTTTTCCACTAACTATGGCTGGATTAACTGGTGGCGTTAAATCTTTAGGCATTCCGCTTGCTGTTCCAAAATAGGCCTTTTCTCCAAAAGGGTTGATTCCGTAAAAACGGTATTCATAGTTGGTGTAGTTGGTAAGGTTTTGATCGGTATAACTATTTCTAGTAGAAGTAGGGTCTGATTTTAAAACAGGTTTCTTATTTAATAATTCAAATTCTCCTGTAGCATTATTTTTACGTTCTACATGAGCACCAGTGATCATGTCATTTTCTTCCCATATAAATGTCAACTTTTTGTCCCATGTTTTTACATATATATCACGTTCCACCTTATCACTTTCCTTAAGGGTTTCCATAAGGCACATGCCTTGTCCTACGGTATAATTTTCTAGCTTTTCTTTTAAAGAAATACGGTACACATATTCCTTATTTTCTTCGACAGTTTTATCAGTATAAGATAATGCTAGTGCACGAGCAATAGTGTTGTTTTTTATGGCATTCATAACAAAAATAATGTACTCAAAATCTTCTTTAAACTTTTGTTCTTGCATTTCTTTAATTCCCTCATCAAAGGAAAATTTACCTCCACTTTGTTTTTCCCTATTATCGTAAAACTCTTTTGCAAGGGTAATATCCTTTTTAGTTTCTTCTTTACTGTTAGCCATTAATGTGCTCCATGCGTCTTCTTCATAAGGAAATACTTCAGCTATTTTTTTATAGGTTAACGTGTCACTAGATTCTGAAAATTCTGCTCGTTCAATAATAAAACCTTTTTTAAGACCTTGATAAAGTGCTTTGTTTTTATCAGGGAAATAAATAAGCTCTACGGCATTATCCGTATATCTTCCTATTACATTTATGGTACTAGAAGGTTTAACATTTTCTGTGAACTGTGCCATACTAGGGATGGAGAATAGGGCAAGGACAATTATGATTATATATTTTTTCATTTTTTAGCTTTTATAGTTTGATCAACTTATACTTTTTAATGAGTCATTTAATTGCGGCTGCGCATGGCTCTATTACCTGCCAGTACGTTTCCATTAACCGCTGTAGCTCTAGATCTTGTAAACATACTAGCTGGTGGATTAGGATTATTACCTGTGTTACCACCAGATGGTTCAACGACATTTAATCTGGTATTAATAGCGCCAGCAGTTAGATCTACTGCTTGCATAGGTCCAGTTCTTACCGTTTTCTCCTTTGTTTCTGTAACCGCATTTCCATTAGAATCGGTTGCGTTTACCCAACTGTTGTTGATTTTTTCTTTAAGGGTGGCAATTACTATTATTTTATAAGTTTTGTCTACTTGAAGTTCATTTACCACCGGTGGTGCCGCTGGTGGTAATGTGCCATAATTTGCCGGGCCAGAACTGCCACCTGGTGGCGGTGGTGTTACTGCTGGTCCAGATGAAGATGGTGGCGCTGGATACATAACTGCTGGTGCATTTAATGTACTTGCTAGTGTATTACTTGAAAAAGCGCCTGTATTAAGACCTGTACTTCCCATAGTAGCCATAGGCATATTTGCCACTTGTGAAGTACTACTTGATACATAGCCATTATTAGAGTTACCTGTATTGTTCCCTGGACTAGGTGATAAAGCTAAATTTACATTTGCTGCAGCATTCAAATTTTGAACGGACACGGTACCTATTACATAAAGTTCTTCTCCAAGATTATTGTCATGTTTAATTAATCCTGTAGGACTAGCATTACCACCATACATACTTGCTCTAGGGATTTCTACAAAGTTATTGTCACCTTGTGCGTCTATATATAACTTTACCTCGCGATCTAGTTTAAAAGTTCTATTTACAACAGCTCCTGTATCTTGTTGTTCTCCTACATCAAATTCATCTTCGGGACTTAAACCAAATTTAACCGCAATAGGCTGATCAACTGGAAAATTGTAAGTTACAGTAGGTGGATCTGGATGGATATAAGTGATCAATCTTTGTGCTTGATCTCCAGCAGCATCTTCTTGATAAAAAGTTTCTGTTGGAGTAGGAGCACTTCCATTACAGTCCGTTCCCCATTCAAAGTTAGATTGAAAACTTCTATTCACTAAATAGATGGTTTCCCAATGCTGACAGGTTTTCAGTGGTCTACCAATTTTTCCATGTGACCATGAATGAAGATAATTAACATGATTACCTTCATCTCTACATCTTCCGCAGTCTCCTTGAATATTATGAACTCTTTTAGTTATACCACCTATTTTAACATCTGCTCTTACTTCTCCTATTACATAAGTAGGGCCAGGGAATTTACCATCTAGCCAGCCACCAGCTTTAATGTTTAATAAATCCCATCTATCAGAATTTTTAGAAACATAAGCATCTATAGAAGCATAAAAGCCAAGTGAACCTCTAGCTCTCCAACCATTAAGGCCAAACTCTTTACTAGAATCGGCACAATTAACACCTAGTTTCTTCATCATACTTAGGTTAATTTCTGCTCCTGCAGCTAGGTCTAAATTGATATCATAGTTTCCTACAACATTTTTATTAATATTCTTTTCAAATTGAAATCCGATACCGAAGGCAAAACCTTTTCCTAACGCTGAGTTGCTATCTACACCACTTGTTACAGGAATACCTGGTTGGTCTCCATTAAAAACTCCTGCCCAACCATTTTTGAAAATGGGCGTAAAGCCATCTGGCGATTCTATATTATTTCCAAATGTCAAATATTCATATAAAGAAACTCCAAAAACATTAACTGTATTTAATGCTGATGGCTGTCCGAATTTGAAATGCCACAGGTTAGTAGTTCCATTAATATCTACATTTAAATTTGCTGGATTTGGTGTGTAAATGTTTTCAGTATTCACATTTGCATCTACATTAAGTGTAAAGTGTTTATCAGGGAAATTATAATCAGCTAGGACACTTCCTTTTACTTGAGCTTCATCTCTTTCAGATTGAGGAGTTATAGGGCCGCCTATATAAAAATCTCCAGTAAAGCCTATGTTTATTAATCCTTGTGATTGCGAGAATTGACCATTTAAACCTATATCTGCATTAAAAGAATCTGGACTGGCAGAGTTAGCTATAGTAGCCTCTACTTTAAAACCTAGAGTTCCTTTTTTAGGTGAAAAAGTATAATGAGCTGGAATATTACCGCTAGATGGTTCTAATGTACCTTCCATGTTTTTGTAGGCCCCACCACCAAAACCGTTAAATGCTAGACCAGGTAAAAAAGGTAATCCAGGTGAGAATTTTGCTGCAGCTTCTATACGCCAGTATCTGTAAGTGGTGCCATTATTTAAATAACTGGTGTTACCAAATTCTGCCAAAGCAGATATTCCTATGCTAGGTGTTTTAAAAGAAGCTTCTAAAGTCCCTTTAAATCCATTACCATAAACAGGATCGTCATTTCTAAACTCTAAAGTCCCATCTATAGAAACTGCAGGTAAATGAGCATAAATAGAAATAGCATCAATTCCAGTACTTAAATATTTAGGTTTGAATTTTTGTGCGCCAGTACCACCTGGATTATCTTCAATGGCAAGCTCTACTGCCATCTTAGTCTGTCCTCCTATGTCTTCTGTTAAGTTAAAAATAACATCAAAAGTAAGGTCACCATGTATCAATTGATTTCCAGAGTTTGATTTGGTTTCAAAGTCTATATTAGATATGGTTACTGGAAAATTAGATAACATTTTTTGAGGACTCGCAAAAGCCCAAGTTCCAGGTTCAAATTTGAATTTTTCACTGGATAAACTAGAGTCATAGTTCATTTCAATACCTTGAAAACCTAATTCCATATTGACATTTTTAACTGGTCCTAGCTTTACATTATCCCAGACAAAAGTTCCATTCAAATCAATGTCAAATGTTTTTTTATTATTATCTACCCAAGCTACAATATTAGAGTTAGGCGTTAACTCCATGCTACCTTTTAATAAATTGGCATTAATAGGTCCAGTAGGTTCAATTGTTAACTGGAAAGAAGATGGAGTAGTAGCGGTTGTAAAAAGGGCTTTGTACTTTAACGGATTTTGAATGGAATCTCCTTTGCTAACAGGTAAGCCTATTTTTCCTTTCACATAAGCATCATGAAAAGAACTACTTCTTATATCCACTCTTACGGTATCAATACTTGCAATTAAGTCGGCGACATTTGCTCCCCTAAATGCAGCTACGTTTTCAGCTTCGGCAACCATAGTAAGACCAGTGTCATTTATGATCATATCATAAATAGAGAGTTGAGGTACTCCGTTGGTATTAGTTTGCCATGAGGTAGGCATTCCGACTGTAAGTTGCTCCATATGGAAACCTCTAAATAGTACTGTGTTTTCTCCTGTGTAATTTGATGGGAAATCATTTGCAGCTTGTAAGTTATTAGGGTTTAAGGTATCTGACATGTCAAACGAGATATTACCTGCATAAATGGTCATACCTTGAGAATCTACTATTTCACATTCTTCTAGATTACCAGTTAAAACCATATCATCCCAGTTTTGTACTATAGCTTGGAATGTCGCGGTAGTTCTAGAAGAACCATCATCTGGTATAGGCGTTAACCATTCTCTAGTGAATGTGCTTTCTAACTCTATACCGAATTGTGAAAAACCATTTTCATCCCATTCTATATAACAACCTCCTTGCGGATTACTAGCAGGGCTTATGAACTTAAATGTAATTTTATTGTTCATGTTACCTACCTCTACATCTTCTAGCAGTTCTAATCTTTCTGGCGGTGTCTCTACACTAGTAGGATGAAATTTTATATTTCTAGCTATAAAACCGATAAGTTGTGGATCTTCACCAGGACCTTGCCAGCTAGGTGGCGTGTTCTTTGCGGCAACCATATTAAACTCAGACAGGTTGGGTCTAAAAACCATTTCAGTAATGGCAAATTGATCACCATTTGCATAATTAACACCTAGAGGTAATTTTACCGGAGTAGATTGCGCATCTATTTGAGGTGTAGATCCTATTTGCGGTGAATTGATCGATGTACCTGCTGTACTATTAACCCAATCTACAGCATCACCTGCCGTATCATTTGCCCAGTCTACTACATCTGATACAATTGGGTTTGCCCAATCTTCTACAGTGGCTGCAGCTGTGTTTCCTCCTAATCCATTACCTAGAATTTCTTCACCCCACGCTAGAGGATAAACAGGAGCAGGTGCTTCATAAATCTCACCTAGTATTTTTCCTGTAAGTAAGTTTTTATTAGCATCTATAGTTATGTTATTAAAATTTACAGCCACTCTAGATCCTAACCATCCTACTTCTACGGTACCTTTTCCAGTAAGATTATTAGTAGAGTCTACTGCCACTTCAGTAACTAGAACTTCAAATTCGTGACCTAGACCAGCGTGAATAGTTTCTCCTACTGCAATAGATTCTGTAGGTGTATCACTAGTGTTTAAGTCTTGAAAACTAGTAGGAACATCTATGCAATATTCCTTCACACAAGGTTCACCATCTATACCGTCTACAGGGCTTATGGTGTAAGTGATACAAATTTCTTCAGGAATCTCGTGAGATCCAGCGCTGTATTGATGCTCAAAAGCATCATTACCTGTGATAGGTTCATCATCATGATCTTCACCCCAGTTGATACTTGTTTCAATAGTGTAATCATTTGGATTTGAATTGTATGTAGATTTACAGTTGATTAAATAATCTCTCAATGCTGTTATATTAGTGAGACTTAGTTTTCTAGGGTAGGTATTGGGCTCTAATTGTTCTATTGTAACAACAGGTTCTACTAATGGTGCAAGATCGCATTCACAATCTTCCTCATCTTCAGAGTTTTCAATAGTATTTGCATCTGGCATATTAAGATCATCAGTAGGTAATGGAACTTCTTGTGTAAACGTACAATTGATTCCAGCATTTGAATTTTCAATAGTATAAGTCACGGTTACAAATTCTGGAAGTACAGAAATATCATTAACTGCAGTATTATAAGTGTGAATATAGTCAGTGTCAACGGCGTCATTAGGGTCTTCCCAATCATGGGTTATTGTACCTGTGAAAAATTGTGATTGATGATTAAATTCTGGATCATTATTGACATTCTGAGTGCTATCAAATGTTTTTATTGTGGTCATACAGTTTATGATCCTTTGAAGTTCCACATCAGAACCTACTATGTATAGAGTTTGTTCATCTCCTGCATCGTTGATACTGTATCTCATTTCTAGGTCAGCTATGGATATACTATTACCATTTAAGCATTCACATTGATCTCCTAAAGAAGCATTTGGATTTGTATCTGATTCTTCGTCGATAGCGCTTTCTGGGTTTACTAATTGATCGAGTGCTACTATGGTATCATTAGGTAATGGTAAGCAATAAGTCTGTTCACAAATTGTACGCTCTCCATTAAGATTTTTTTCTACCGTATAGGTAAAACAGACTTCAGTTGGGTAATCGTTACCAGTTATACAATTTACTGTGTAAGTATGGTCTACAATCATAGCCTGGCCATTTGTAGCTACTATAGGATTATAATGTACACCGTTATCATAATTGATCAATAACTCTGTACGGAATGTAGCCGTATTAGATCCTGATCTTAATTCTTGTTCTAACAGGCTAGTAAATGCACCTATATCAGATAATGATATGTGCAAAGGGTCTGGGCTTGAACTGGTAGCTACGAAGTTTATAGCACTTTCAAAATCTCTTTGAGATGGGAATTCACAGAGTTGATTTATTTCTCGTGTAGTCGCATCTATAGTTTTTGTAACCTCTATAGAACAAGGTGTTAGCCCTGCAGCAATAGGCCTTAATTCCATACTAACTTTTATGTCGGCAGGAATAATACTGTTATCATTACTATTATTATAATCATGAGATTTTGAAGATGTATTGAATGGAATCATCTCCGTGGGGTGAGAACAACCCCAGTCTATACTAGTAATCAATTGGTACTTTGTAGGATCTATAGTTCCTGCAGCATTAAGCCAATACATATTTTGCATTGCACTAATACCATGTAAATCGATAGTTGACTCGCTAGAGCTCTCTATAATAAATAATTGATCATTAAGATCGTTGTTATTTACATTACAATTAATGATAGTTTGTTCATTAGATCGAGTAGTAATGTTATCGTTATCAGTACCGCGTATGGTAAATACACCATAGTCTACAAAACCGTTATTCTGCGCACGGTAGGTACTGCCATTATCAGTCATGGGTTTTATACCCCATACATATTGTTGGTCTTCATCTGGTGCTTCAATGTCTGTAGGCCATGTAAATTGCGTTCCAAAACTGACTTCTTCTTCTATAATAGGATAGTTCACACTAAAAGCCTGGCTAGGTGTCTGTCCAGGTTGTACCTCGCTCACAGCAATAAGATAGACCAGACCTGATCGTACGTCTGGCATAGGTGCTAGTGGTGTCCATTTAAACATGATACTATTAATTAAAATAGGATCTATAGACCTATTATCTACAGGGTCTAACAACTCTGGCATTTGATAATCTGTGATAATCATAGGACGACAGATTTGCTCTGGCCTAGTAAGACTTTCACCAGATCCACCTAGTAATTCTATACAAAAGCTGTAGGATCCTGGTGGTAAAAGTCCCGTGCGAGTCACTTGATCTCTAAAACTAGTATCTATAAATTGGATTGCGTTGTAAGGGATCAATTCATCTGCAAGGAATGTTTCGGTGCCAAAATCAGCGACCATAAATGGTACTGTGTTGTCAGTTGTTAATTTTACATCACCATCTAGTAGTAAACTGACTTTAATCTGGTAATCTATATTTGTTCCGGCGACTGGATTAGTAACCGTTAGAATCGCGAGATCATTTCTATTCACCCATTCGCTCAATTCAGGAGTTGGGTTAGAATCTACATTTAGAGTGGCTTGCAACTGCGCATGTCCTACCATAACTTGTAGTAGTAGCATACATAAAATAAAAACTCTTTTCATAATTCAGTTTTTTAAAATCGTTGTTGTACAGAAAATTGTACTCTATTTTGGTCTAGTGTGGCATTAGGTCTAGATGTGCCATACTTGAAATATGAATATCTTGACTGTAACTTGAAGGTTAGTTTTTTGGTCCATTTGTATGCTATTTTAGCATGTAGACTTGTCCTATAATCGGTAGTAAAACCGGTCATATCTATATGTGCTATGTTTAACCCTAGAGATGGTGTTAACTTTTTATCTAGCAGTTTATAGCTACTGGTAATTCCATAATTAAGCATGTTAAAATCACCGGTAGGTATTTGGTTTTCTAGGTAGATGGCCTGTGCACCTATCTGAAGTGGCATTTTTAAAAAAGCTAGATTGTAGTTTAAGGAGTAGGTGGAGTTTTCCGCTTTCGCGAAAGCGTTACTAACCACATCAAATTGCTCAAAACTACTCAGAGCGACATTTCCAGCGATGAGGTGGTTGTATTTCTCATTCTTCCAAGTGTAAACTGGAGATACAGTAATGGAATTATTTACCAGCTCGATGCGCTGATTGAGAATGCTGGCATCATTATTAAAGCCAAAATTGCTGTAATTTAAGTTGATGGAAAAGCCCTCTGTAACCTGCGCAAAAAGATTTGCGTTAGTAATCACACGTTCTGAAGAGGATAGTTTTGTGTCATTAAGATTATTAGTACGTATTCCAAAACTACCAGTAAGATTTACCTTTTTCTTAAATAAATTTAATCCTGTATTGATCTTATAATCTAGAATGTCACGTTCTATAAATCGATATCCTACAGGTAAAAACCCTGGTCCTACATATTTAACCTCACCACCTAGTTGAAAGGTGTCGCCCTTCCAGTCTATTCTAGAATTGTGTGCAAAGTCTGCGGTAGAACTGGCGTTTATAGTAATATAATCAGCAAGGTCGTTTATAAACTCTGCATCTATGACACCTACGTTTAATAGGTCGCTGGTATAGATAGAACCTGCCGTTTCTGTACTGATCTTTAATTTCTCAAATATTTTAAATTCTGCATAGGGTGATATGGTAAAACCCTCGATAGGGTCCACACCTATAGGTGCCGTATTTACCGATGTAAGATCGTCTTCTATTTTTACCACATTTATGGTAAACTTAGATCCTTCTAGTTTCCCTACACCTATACGTGCGGCAACTATGTTTTGCTCATAAGCACCTGGTATATTAAGTGTAATATTAGGCTCTATGGCACGCTGCGATTTACCAAAAGTAGCAGACAGTATAAATTTACCTGGATTGATTTCTATACCTGCGCCAAAAATAGGAATGTCACCTGTAGATAATGTAGAATATAGTGGTGTCTGTGTACCTATAAAGGCTTGTGCCCATTTATACTTAGGGTTGATACTTATATTATTTGCAGGATTTTGTAAATAATCTAACGCACTTTCTTCTGGCAGACTGGGTAGGTTGTAAAGTACTTTTTGATTAGTGACATTTACACTAAATGGTATACTAAAATGTTTACCTAGTTGTAAATTGACTTGAGCATTGAGACGCAGTAAATTTTCAGGATATCTGGGTCTAAAAGAGGAGTAGTTATTTTCATAAAAATAATAGTAGTCATAAAAAAAACCTATGCTACCACTCAACTTTACTGGAGACTTTTCTTTTTCTTCTTCTTGAGCATAACTTGCACAAAACCAAAAAAATGACAAAATGAACATGCACAAAAACCTTATAGATTTCTTTTCCATAAATTAAATTTCTATGGGTTACATGATACATCGCCAGTAATACTGAGCTAATTATAAAAAACTAGCTAACCCCTAAATTATAGAGCTAATTTGAGGATATGTTAAAGGAATCTAAATAGGGATTATTTAAAGGGTGTAGTTCATGGCATGAAAATACCATCTCGTTAGATGAAGGAATATGAGAAAATGTCTATAACCATAATCTAAGTCTAATTCTTTTAACTACTACAGCTCAGTTTACTGCAACCTACCTTAGAACGTGCCCATTCTGGACGCAAGGCATACCATTTATTGTATTCTGGCTGTTCTTCATATGGATTTTGCAACATGGCATACACCTCGTTAAGCAGTTGGTAATCTCCTTTTTCAGCATCTTCTATAACTAATTGAGAGATGTAGTTTCTTAATACGTACTTGGGATTGATAGCATTCATTTTTTCTGTTCTCGCTATTGTGAAAGCTGATTTATCACCATCACTTTGCTCCATATCAAACTGCAATCTAGCCACATAGTCTGTTAACCATGCCAGCCAAGTGTCTTTATGTAATTCAGATAAATCTTCTCGATTATAAAAAGCAGCAGAAATTATTGCAAAGGCATTTTCTATAGTAGTTTCTGTGTTAATTTTACTTAGCTCTCTATAAAAAATAGTCATGTCAGTTTCATGTAAATGAAGGTTTTCTTCTAGAGACTGTATCAAATCGCGATCTTGATTATTTGCATGATAAACACCTATTTTATCCATCATCAATTCCAGATATTGCACTTGATAATTAGTTTTATAACTGTCTAGAATATCTTGTAAAGGTGCAGCGTCTTCAATTAATGGAAACAGAGAATTTGCTAGTTGTAAAAGATTCCACAACCCCATTTCTGGTTGTGCGCCATACCTGTATCTTTTAAACTGATTATCTGTAGTATTAGGAGTCCAGCCATGATCATAAGGTTCTAACCATCCATAAGGTCCATAATCTATAGTAAGTCCTAGAATGGACATGTTATCGGTATTGATAACACCATGTACAAATCCTACACGTTGCCAGTGCATGATCATTTCTAGAGTACGGTCTGTAACTTCTTTAAAGAATTGTAAGTAAGCATCTCTACCAGTAGAGGTAATATCAGTAAAAAAAGTAGCGATGGTATAATCGGTTAGTTTTTTAAGTAAATCGTTATCGCTTTGAGCTGCGGCTAGCTCAAAATTACCGAACCGTATGAAACTGGGTGCCACACGACATACTATAGCGCCTTTTTCATAAGCAGCATTACCATCGTAAAGCATATCGCGCAATACTTCTTCTCCACTTAAAGAAAGTGATAATGATCGAGTAGTAGGTATGCCTAAATGATACATAGCCTCACTACAAAGGTGTTCTCTTATGCTAGATCTAAGAACAGCAAGTCCATCACCACGACGAGAATAAGGTGTAGGTCCAGCACCTTTTAATTGAAAAGCCCATCGATTATTATTGTGCACTATTTCAAAGAGATTAATAGCACGACCATCACCTAACTGTCCGGCCCAGTTGCCAAATTGATGCCCAGCATATGCCATTGCATATGACCTTGTATTAGGATATGTATATTGTCCAGTAAATAGTTTAAGAAATTCTGGCGACTGTATTTGTTCTTCTGTAAAGCCTAATTCTGTTGCTAGTTTTGATACATGAATAAAACTACTTTCAGAGAATTTTAAAGGAGTCGCTAGTGAATAAGCTGCATTGTTTACCTGACGAGTATAGTTGTCTTCTATAGGATCTTTAGGCAGTGAGTTGTAAAAACTATTTGAAATCTCTAGATCAATCATATGTAATAGTACCACCCACTGGATGGATTTAGTTTTATTGCTTCATGAAATCTACTATCTCGTCTATCATGTCATTCCATGGGAAAAACATTTGTATCACCATAGCAGAGTGTTTTTTATCCAGATAATTAATATGTGCTTTGGGCTGGTAATCTTGTAGTTTCTCAAGAAACAACTCGTTACCTTCTAATATAGAAGGATAAGTCTTTGTACCGTTATATATTTTAATTTCTGGTGTAGTCTCATCTATATAATAATATGGAGAGGCTTCTTTCCATGTTTCAGAATTGAGAGTCCATGTGCTTATATAATCGTCTTTTTCTGTAGGTTTATTTTCTAAAAAATAAGTATACATATCTAGACCAGCAGCATCATTAAATATAATACCTTTTATATCGCGAGAGTCTGTCTGGTATTTTTTATTCATAACAGCTAGTGCCGCAAGATGAGCACCAGCACTGTGACCAGTTATGTAAATCTGGTTAGGATCTCCAGAATAGTTTTTAATGTTTTCTAGTGTCCATTTAATAGCCTGCGCTATTTGAAGAGTCATGTCGTCATAACTAGCGACAGGACTTTTAGTATAATCAGGTATTACTACCGTAACATCGTTGTTAGCAAAGTTGCGACCTATACGATTATAAATTTCCTTTTTACCACTGTTCCAGTTACCACCGTAAACAAAAATTAATACAGGTTGTAAAGAGTCTGTAGGTTTTCTCTTAGAAAAAACATTTAAAGTAGGTGCAGGCGTTTCTTTTATTTGCGGCGCTTTATAATCTAAGTTCTTAAACTTTTTTACAGAGCAACTGCTTAGCAATAGGCTGGTAGATAAAAACAAAAAGAAATTTTTTAATGACATTTAAATAGAGGATTAAAACTACTCAAAATTAGAACAGTTTTAGCTCACAAATTGATAAAATGAAGTTATTAAAAGACATGAAACAGTTCATTTATCTTAAATAAATACTATTTTTCTTCTTGACTGGCTTTTTGAGCGGCTTTTGTAATAGCCTTAAGTCTAGCCTTACGGTCTTCTTTTTCTTTTCGTTTTTTGTTCTTTACACGTTCTACTAGAACACTATGCTTTCCTTTATTCTTTGTGTTTTTTTCTCTTCCTTTCTTAGCCATGGTCATTTAATATAGTTGCAAAGGTAGTTGTTATAGATGTCAAAGCGATAGAACTTACATTTGCATTAAAAACGGAATAGCATGACTGTAGGAGATCTAGCAGGAAATTATATCATAAAAGGTCATAATCAAGACGCTTTTAAAAGCAGTTATGAAGGAGAACTTACCTTGTCTATCGATTCTAATAACAGAATCATCGCGCAATGGCGCATAAGCGGTAACCAATTGCAAGAAGGAACCGGTTTTTTTAAAGATCAAATACTCGTGATTAATTTTAATTATAAAGGAGAAGACGCTATTGTTTTTAAAGGTGTAGTGGTTTACAAATGTCTGTCTACAGATTTGTTAGACGGTTTCTGGTCAGAGAAGCATGGAGATCCTGAGTTTCTAGGAATGGAACAGGCCTATAGAATAAGTGAGAATAAAGAGTTACTTAATTAAAAGTAAAAAGCGAATAATATGAAGTGTCCTTGTAACCCAGAAAAACTTTATAAAGACTGTTGTAAAAAAGTACATCAGGATATTTTTAACGCAACAACAGCTCGAGAGTTGATGAGGTCTAGGTATAGCGCCTTTGTTCTAGGCGATATAGATTATTTAAGCAAGAGCCATCACAGCAGCACCAGGCCATCAAAGAGAGATGATAAAGAAACAGCTCGATGGACCAAAACTGTAGAATGGGTGAAACTAGACGTCATTAATCATACTGCGGGAACGGTGAGTGATTCTACGGGAACTGTTTATTTTAAAGCCTTTTTCATAGAAAATGGAAGCGTGCAGATTATAGAAGAAAATTCTCGTTTTTGTAAAGAAAAAGATCACTGGGTTTATCTAGATGCACAAGGCTAGAATAGTAGAATTATCATTGATTTTAATTCCGCTTTCGCGAAAGCGGAACACGTATCCCACTTTTAAAAGTTTATTCAATTGTAAAGTGTAACTTTTTAATCTAGATAGAGTCTATTAGAGTAACTAATGACATCATTCCAAACCAATAATTTAAATTTATGAAATCCATTTTTTCATGGGTATTGCTACTTACCATGGCAGCAGTACACGCACAACAAGATGCAGGATGGCTGCGACACAACACCATATCACCAGATGGTTCTCAAATCGTTTTTACTTATAAAGGAGATTTATACAAGGTAGCCTCTCAAGGTGGAGATGCGCAGCAGTTAACTTTTCATGAAGCGCATGATTATCAGGCAGTGTGGAGTAAGGATGGGAAACAAATAGCGTTTGCCTCTAATCGTTATGGTAATTTTGATGTGTATGTAATGAGTGCAAATGGAGGTGCAGCGACCAGACTTACTTATCATTCTACAGACGAGCAGCCGTTTACTTTTTCTCATGATGATAAAGAGGTTTTATTCGGTGCCGTGCGCATGGATGCCGTAAATCACAGACAGTATCCTACAGGATCTCAACCAGAAGTTTATAAAGTGCCGGTGACTGGTGGTAGAGTAGATCAAGTATTTACTATTCCGGCAGAATTTTTAAATATGAGTAAAGACGGTAAAACGATTTTATATCATGATAAAAAAGGTGGTGAGAATATATGGAGAAAACACCAAGAGTCTAGTATTGCTAGAGATATATGGAGTTATGATGTTGTGACCAACACGCATAAAATGCTTACTGGCTATAAAGGAGAAGATAGAATGCCGGTTTTTAATGATAAAGAAGATGCTTTTTATTACTTGAGTGAGAGCAGTGGTAATTTTAATATCTTTAAAGTATATCTGGCAGATAATTCTAAAAGAGAACAGCTGACATCATTTGATCTACATCCTGTGCGTTTTCTCTCTTATGGTAATGGAATATTAAGTTTTAGTCAAGATGGTAAACTTTATACCATGAAAGAAGGAGAAGCACCTAAAAAACTTCAAGTAAATATTACTACACAAGCCATAAGTAATAGCGATAAGTTTATTTCCATAAATGGCGGTGTGAGTGAAATGGAAGTGTCTCCAAATGGTAAAGAAATTGCTTTTATAGCTCGAGGAGAGGTTTTTGTAACCTCAGTAGACGAGTCTTTTACTAAGAGAATTACCAACACGCCCGAGGCAGAAAGTTTTGTAACCTGGGGACCAGAAGGGAAGTCAATAGTTTACAGTAGTGAGCGCAATGGTAAATGGAGTATCTATAAAACAGAAAAAACGCGTAAAGAAGAACCATTTTTCTTTGCGTCTACCTTAATAAAGGAAACCGCTGTACTAGAAAACGGTAAAGATAATTATCTAGCAAAATACTCGCCAGATGGTAAGAAACTTGCTTTTATTGAAGACAGACGTACTCTTAAAATAAAAGATGTAAAAAGTGGTGATGAGGTTACTTTAATGACGCCTAAAGATTTGTTTCACATGAGAGATGGAGATAAAAACTTTACATGGAGTCCAGATAGTAAATGGTTGCTTATGGACTGGGGTTTATCACTCAATAATAGTGAGATTCTTTTACTCGCAGCAGATGGATCTAAAAGAGTCAATCTTAATGAGAGTGGTTATTATGACTCGAGCCCGCAGTGGGTAAATGGTGGTAAGCAAATGATATGGTTTTCTAATCGTGATGGTTTAAAGTCTTATGCAACTAGCGGTTCTTCTCAAAGCGATGTCTATAGTATGTTTTTTATACAAGATGCGTGGGATGAGTTTAACCTAAGCAAAGAGGAATATGCGCTTCATAAAGAAATCAAGAAACTGTCTGACGACTCAAAGAAAGAAGATGACGATAAGAAAAAAGATAAAAAGAAGAAAAAAGAAGATAAAGGAAAGAAAAAGGATACAATAAAAAATCTAGAATTTGATTGGGAAGAGATGAAGGATAGAACAAAACGTTTTACCATTCACTCCTCTAGTCTTAGAGATGCCATACTATCTAAAGATGGTAGCAAGTTGTATTACCTCACTAGATTTGAAGGTAAATTAAATCTATGGATGACAGACCTGAGAACTAAGGAAACTAAGATGGCGATAAAACTTAACGCTTCTTCTGGTAGTTTACAATGGGATAAAGAACAGAAAAACCTATTTCTTTTAAGTAGTGGTAGTATTTCTAAAATAGATTTAGGAAAGAGTAAAAAAACAGGAGTAAAAATATCTGGAGAGATGGAGTATGATGCCGTTGCAGAGCGTCAGGCCATGTTTGATCATGTATGGATACGTACTAATGCTATTTTTTACCATCCAGATTTTCATGGTATAGACTGGAATTTAATGAAAAAAGAATATGGTAAACATTTACCATATGTAGGGAATAGTTATGAGTTTACAGAGTTACTGTCAGAAATGTTAGGAGAGCTTAATGTATCTCATGCCGGTGCTGGTGGTGCGAGTATTACCATGAAGAATAAAGATGCTACCGCATCCTTAGGAATATTTATGGATTATAATCATAAAACTGATGGAATAAAGATAACAGAGGTGATTAAAGGTGGTCCACTAGATAAATCTGGCTTTGATATAAAAGCAGGGATGATCATTGAAAAAATAGATGGCGAGACCGTAAGTGCTACTAAGGATATCGCACAATACTTAAATCGTAAATCAGGAAAATTTACTTTATTAGAAATTAATGATCCTGAGAGTAAAAAGAATAAGACTATTACCGTAAAACCTATAAGTCTAGGTGCTCAAAATAGACTTCTTTATAAAAGATGGGTAAAGCAAAATGAACAAGAAGTTACTGAAAAAAGTAATGGGCAACTGGGCTATGTACATATACCAGGTATGGGAGATGGGCCTTATCGTGATATTTATGAAAAAATGATGGGTAAATACTTTGACCGTAAAGCGATGATTATTGATACTCGTTTTAATGGTGGTGGAGACCTCGTTGCAGACCTCGCTATGTTCTTTACCGGCACGCCATTTATTACCTATGAGACTGAGGATAAGATTGTAGGAGGAGAACCTACCTCAAGGTGGGTGAAACCTACACTAGCTATGATTAATGAGGCCCAATATAGTGACGGTCATTGTTTTGCTTGCGGTTATACAGATCTTAAAATAGGTAAAACAGTAGGTATGCCTACACCTGGGACTTGTAGTTTTGCAGGTTGGGAAGGTCTACCAGACGGTTCTTACTGGGGTGTAGTCCCTATAAGTGCCAAAGATAGGAATGGAAACTGGATGGAAAACAATCAGACAGAGCCTTTAATTACGGTTAAAAATATGCCTGGTAAGATCGATAACGGTATGGATCAACAATTAGATCGAGCCATTATAGAACTACTTAAAGATGTAAAAGAATAAAATAGATTCACATATTCTTAAACGGCTGTAAAATATTTTTACAGCCGTTTTTTTTATCACTTATTTAATAAGAGAAACTAACCATATCATGTAACTAATTTTTTAATAATACTTTGTTACATTTAGGTGTATGCATTGATACAGTCGCTTTTTTACAAGTAAAATAAATGTCTCAAAAACTTAAAAAAAAGTCCTTTCTGGATAATATAGATTATGACAATTCTTTTAAATATTCTTATCTTAGCAGTCCCCTAAATGATGATCTTATTTCTAGTAACATAGAAGTAAGATAGTTATTTAGGGATTTTTGTTTTTACGCTTTCGCGAAAGCGTAATTATTATAAAACACACTCTTTAAATTGGACAAATGTGGTACGTATCAATTTAAGGCTGTTATATTTTACATGCGAACTTTATGTTTGAAAAACGCTTGTTTTCTTTAGACAAAAACTGTTTAACTCTGAAAAAAAGAAGTGATATAGTTAAAGTGTCATTTTAATTAAAACTAATACGAAATATAAGTATTTGATAAACAGAAGATTGTGTTTTTTGTATGCAGTTTTTTTATTTTTATTTTACCTAATTATTAATTAATAATTTTATTAATAGTAGCTTAGGTGGGTAGGTGTTAATATTTAATTTATAAATCAAAAAATGACGAAAGTCCTTTATTTTGTAACATTTTTCTTAGTTCTATTTAAAGTAAGCAATTCTACTGCTCAATACTCTGATGACTTGGATGCATACGCTCAAGTACATGAACAAACCTCCAACTTTAATCAGAAAGAATTAGATTCTATAACTAAAATAATGTTGACTTATTTTAATGATGGGGTTTATGAAAAAATACTTCAAGAGACACCAGAATTAATAAGAAATGCAAAAGAAATAGATTCTTATGAAACAGAATTAAAACTACGTAATTTATTAGGTAATTCTTTTGTAAGATTAGACGATCTAGAAAGAGCAGATGTATTTTTTTCTCAAGCACTTGAACTGGCAAAAAAGAAAAACGATACACTAGGTATAGTAACTATGTATGTGAATTTGGGTAATACTTATTTTACAGAAGATAGAGTAAAAGCTGCCGCTTACTTTAGAAAAGGACTTGATTATAATTATAAAGGTAATAAATCTGTTGAGCTCAACTTTATTATAAATCATAATCTAGCAGAGTTATATGTAGGTCTAGAGAACGTAGAACTTACTAAACATTTTCTAAGTAAGATAGAAGATCAAATCTATTTAAAAGAAATGGATGGCCGTCGTAAAACATTCATAGCTACGACCACTTATATTAAAGCTGGTCTAGCTTTATTAGAAAATAAACCACAAGAGTCCATTGATCTTACACTAGAATCTCTTAAGTATCAAAAATATATTGATGAGAATTATAAATTCGGAAACTACAAACACTTAATGGCAGGTTATGAGGCTATTAAAGATTACAAGAAATTGAACGAAGTGCATAAGGTTTATGATTCTTTAAAAGATTTGAGAAATGAAAAAGAAACAGTTAAACAACAACAAATAGCGCGTGTAGAACTACATCTAGATAATGTGGTACAAGATTTAAGAGAGTCTCAATTAGAAAATCAGTTAGTGACTCAAAAAGCATCTGTAGGTAAAATGTTATTATTATTTTTCATAGTAGTTGCAGCATTATTATTATTAGTTGCGATTTTACTTTTAAAAGCAAAAAATAAAAGAGATAGATTAGTAAAGGGTTTAATTCTCAAAAACAAACAGTATTTAGAAGCTAAGGAAAAGTCAGAAGAGCTAGCTAACAGTAATACAAGATTTTTATCTACTATTAGTCATGAATTACGTACCCCACTTTATGGTATTGTAGGTCTAACTGCCACCTTTTTAAAAGATCCTAGGCTAGCAGATTTTAAAAATGAATTTAAATCTTTAAAATTTTCAGCAGACTATTTACTTGCTTTGGTTAATGATGTGCTTCATATCAATAAGTTTTCTTCTAAAGAAGGACATAGATTAACAGAGGTTCATTTTAATCTATCTATTTTATTAAAGAATATTATACAAACGTTTACTTTCTTAAATGAAAAACATAATAATATAGTTACTAAGTCATTAGATCCAGAAGTACCAGTAGCTTTATACGGAGATAAGACTAAAATTTCTCAAGTACTTATGAACTTGATGAGTAATGCTAGTAAATTTACTGAAGATGGTTTTATATCCTTAACGGTGATTAAAAAAGAGCACAAAGGAAATAATTTAAAACTGTACTTTGAAGTTAAAGATTCTGGTAAAGGGATACACCCAGATCATCAAAAAGGGATTTTTGAAGAGTTTACACAAGTAAAAGACTCTTATGATGAAGATGTGGCAGGTACTGGTTTAGGACTGCCTATAGTAAATAAAATATTGAGCATATTAGGGAGTTCTTTAAAAATGAATAGCATTTATAATAAAGGTACTACGTTCTCTTTTACGTTAGACATTAAAGAGGGATGCCTAGAGGCTATTAATAAAGAAGCTCCATCTATAGATGTTAAATCGTTAGAAGGTAAAAAGGTATTAATAGTAGATGATAATAAGATCAATCAGCTAGTTACTCAAAAGGTCTTAGAGCAACATGACATGATGCATCGTACTGCTAGTAATGGTAAGGAGGCAGTGGATATGGTAGAGAAGGAATCATTTGATTTTATCCTAATGGATATAAATATGCCTGTTATGAATGGTATAGAGGCTACTCGTAGAATAAGAGAATTTGACGTAGAGACGCCTATAATAGCTCTTACAGCAACTAATTTTGTTGACCCAGAAAAAGAAGTATACCGACATGGTGTTAATTCTATTATAGTAAAGCCGTATGATACAGAGCATTTATTACAAGCCTTATTACGAGAGATGTAATTAGTTCTTGACTTCTCTTGTTCTAAAATTATAGTAAATTTTTCATATTTAATTTATTCTTCAATTCCTCTTGCAAACGATTTGAACTACGGTTTGTAATACATGGAATATGTATCCATTTATCGAACGATTACTTCTCGTCGGATTTTTATTTTAACACTAGTTAATTATAGTTGGTATTTAGTGTTTATTCTTGTTCAGTAAAACTTGTTTATTTAAAATTGTACCGATATTGTGTATTTAGACGTATTAATAAGTGTTTTATCTAATTAATGTAAATACCTGCCATAAATATCTTTTTTGTCATAAAACCAATTCAACTATTATGAAAACTATAACGCTATTCTCAATTTTATTCATTGTAACTTTATTTTGTAATGCACAAGTAGGAATCAATACAGAAATTCCTAAAGCAACTCTAGATATAGGAGTAGCAAATCCTGCAGCACCAGAAAATACAGATGGTATACTTGTGCCTCGTATCGATGCTTTTCCACTGGTGAACCCCACAAGTGATCAAGACGGTATGCTAGTTTATTTAACGACTACAGAAGATAGTAACTCTCCTGGGTTTTACTTTTGGAATAGTTCTTTATCCAGTTGGTCTAAAGTGATGGTGGAGAACAGTACCATGCTTTGCGGTAAATCAGGAGGGTCTATCGGATTAACTGGTACGGTTTTTAATTTTCCAGATTTAAAATTTAATAATATTTTAGGAGCTTATTTTGTAGGTGATAAATTGCATTTACCGCCAGGAAATTATGAGATAGAATCAAAGCTAAGTACAAGTCCTAATTTACTATTAGGCTGGGATGTACGTGTTGATGGTATAGTATGCCCTACTTCTATAGCTGGATCGGCAAATACCATATCATTAGGACTAGGTTTAGGTGTAATAGTTACTGGAGTGAACACACAGTCTGCGATAGTTACAATTACTGATGCCTCTGAAGAAATAGACTTTGTTATAACAAGCGGTGTTGCGGTAGGAGGATTGCTTTCTGATAGTAGTTATCTTAAAATAACCAAGCTTTAATTAAAAATACATACTTTATTTAAACAGTCTCTTTTGAAATTATTTTTATTTTTTAAAAGAGACTGTTATATTTTACAAATCTTTCTGTTTTTATTAAATTAATTGCGTTTTTCGTAAATATTACTACTATAAATCAATCAACATGTCGTGTGAAGTAAGAATATGCTATATACTCCATCTTATTCATTAAAAAATAGTTTATTTTTATTTTTTAACATAAAATATCCAAATTTGAATAGGTTTACAAAGTATTGGTTTTTAGAAGGTTTTAATTTATTTAGTAAATTAAGTAAGGCTTCGATGATGCAATTGAGTGAGATTCCTGAAATGGAAAACATAGAGAAAGGAGCTCGTATAGAATTTGACAAGTTAAATAAGAACTGTGTTTTTTTTCTCAAAAAAGGCACTGTTAAAATAGTAGATGGTTCTTCTGGTAATGTAAAGTGTATAGTAAAACGTGGTAATATCTTTGGTGAGTTATCATTGTTTGAAGAAGGTAAGACTATTAAAGAAGTTGCTTATGCTTTAGAAGAATCTATTATATGTTTTATTGATTCTGATAAAATGGAAGAATTAATAGAAAAACATTCATCTCTCAAGAATGGATTAATAAAGATTCAAGGTCTACGTATTAAAAAATTAGAAACGCGTTTAAGCGATCTTTTATATAAAGACAGTTCTACTAGAATTAAGGAGTTCGTTTTTTACTATGTAAGAGAATTTGGAGAAGAGAACAGTGACGGTACGTTCACGGCAAAAAATCTATTATCGCATAAGGATATATCAAACCTTACTAATACGTCTAGGCAAACTGTTAGTAATGTTATGAGTAATATGAGAAAAGATGAATTGATAGATTATAATTCAAAACAAATATCAACGATCAACAATTTAAAAAAAGCTTCTGGAGGCTTTTAATTTTATAATAAATTTAATAACTGTTCACTTGACATGTGATAATCTCAAAAAGTATGAAACCCCTTAAATTACTTAAAAGCATAGTATGCGGTCTAACTTTATTAGCAGGATATGCGGCGTTGGGACAAAAAGTAGAGACATCTGTTTTTGTTACCGCAAATACAAGCTCAGCAAACGATCTTACCATTATTAAACAAATAAATAAAGAAGCTAGCACACTAAAGAAATCAAAAATGTTACTGCTGGGTAATGCAGTGCATGAAAAAGGTTATTCAAAGAATCAAAATCCTTTTATAGACGCTCAATTAAAAGAAGTATCAGAGTTTAATGGAGATGTTTACTTTGCTCCGGGAAATAATGAATGGGCAACTTATGGACATAGAGGTGTTAGAGACTTAGAAAAATATATTCAAAAAAATAGTGAAGCAAAGTTTTATCCTAATGATGGTTGTCCTATCAAAGATAAAGACCTTACTGAAGATGTTGTTTTAATAACGATCGATTCTCAATGGTTTTTAGAAGATTGGAATGATCATATTTATTTGAATGAAGATTGTGATATTAAAAACAAGACTCAGTTTTTCTTAGAATTTGAAAGCATTATTAAAAAAGCTCAGGGAAAAACGATAATGGTGGCATCACATCATCCTATATTTTCTAATACTAATGACGGTTTTTTAGCTAGAGTAGGAGGTACTTCATTAAATGATTTTCAAAACAAACAAAATAGAAAATTCAGAAACCGTATTATAACTCTAGCTAGACAGACAGATAATATCTTTTTTGTATCTGGTCACGATGCAAATTTACAGTACATAAATAAATTCGGTGTACCACAAATAATTAGTGGAGCAGCTGGCAAAACGACAAAAGCATCTCCTGTAACTGAAGATGATTATGCATCTAGGGAGAATGGATATGTGCGTATAGACTTATTGAAAGGTGGAGCTGTTAATGTCTCTTTTCAAGGTGTAGAATCACCTCGTACTATAGAGGTTATACGACCAGTTGAAAATGAATTGTTTACAGACTTTAAAGAAGAAAGCAGCTTTGGTAAAACATATACATCTACCGTATACTCTGAAGAAGAAACAGAAAAAAGTAAGTTTTATAAAGCCGTTTGGGGAGAACACTATAGAGAGTTTTACAGTAAGCCAGTAGATGCTAAAGTAGCATTTATAGATACTTTATATGGAGGCTTGACACCAGTAAGACGTGGTGGTGGACATCAATCAAAATCATTAAGATTAGAAACTAAAGATGGCAAGCAATATGTAATGCGTGCTCTACGTAAAAGTGCTATAAAATTCTTGCAGTCTACTGCTTTTAAAGATAAATATGTAGAAGAAGATCTAGAGGGCAGTTATGCAGACGGTTTCTTACATGATTTCTATACAACGGCACATCCTTATACACCTACGACTATTGGTACTCTGGCAGATGCGGTTGATGTTTTTCATACAAATCCAGAATTATTTTACATTCCTAAACAAGAAAAATTAGGCGTTTATAACGACGAGTATGGAGATGAATTATACCTAATTGAAGAGCGAGTAGAATCTGGTCATGTAGATCTAGCTAGTTTTGGTAAGCCAGATAAAATATTAAGTACTTCAGACGTATTACAAGAAATTCACAAGACAGGAAAAGAAGTAGTAGATGAGCCCTCTTACATCAGAGCACGTTTATTTGATATGCTTATAGGTGATTGGGATAGACATGAAGATCAATGGCGTTGGGCTTTATACAAAAATGAAGATGGTACAGAATTGTGTAAGCCTATACCTAGAGATAGAGATCAAGCTTTTTCTGTCTTTGATGGTAGTATGTTAAGCTTTCTTCGTTTTGCTATTCCTAGTATACGTATGATGCAATCATTTGATGAAGAGTTGCCTAGTCCTAAATGGTTTAGTTTTGAACCTTACCCATTAGATATGACATTTATTAATCAGTCGAACTGGCAAGATTGGGAAAGAGAAGCAAAATCTTTACAAAATGGGATGACAGACGAGATTATAGAAGAGGCTTTTAAAAACTTACCAGTAGAAATTAAAGGGCAAACTATAGAAGATATTAAAAGAAAATTAAAAGGTAGACGTGTTAATATAGTTAAGATAGCACAAGAGTATTACAGTTATGTGAATAGACATCAGGTAGTTACTGGAACTAATAAAGCTGATGTTTTTGAGATTGTACGACTGCCTAATGGAGAGACGACCTTAAGTGTTCATAGAAAAGACATAGGTGTTTTTAATAGAACCTTTAATAAAGAAGAGACTAAGGAAATCTGGTTATACGGTTTAGACGGTAAAGACACTTTTAACGTCACTGGTGAAGGAAAAGATTTGATCAAAATTAAAATCATGGGAGGTAAGAAAAATGACACCTATAACTTTGACAATACTAAGAAGGTTAAAATTTATGACTACGCAGGTAAAAACAATACTATTGTAAACAAAAAGTCAAAAAAATGGTTAGTTGATGATTATGAAATCAATAACTACGATTACAAAAAAAGAAAGTATAGTATCAATCAAATAATACCAGTGATAGGAGTAAATGCAGATGATGGACTTCAAATAGGTTTTGTAGATAACTTTACTACCTATGGTTTACAACGCAATCCATTTACTACTAAGCATAGTTTAAGTGCTTCTTACTATACAGGTAATTCTGGATATGATATCGGTTATAAAGGAGAGTTCTCTAATATCTTTCATAATTGGAACTTTGGAGTAGAAGGAAAATATACCAGCCCTAATTTTGCACAGAACTTCTTTGGTTTTGGAAACGAGTCTACATATGATAAAGATGCTGTGGAGATAGATTTTAACCGTGTGAGTATAAGAGAGTGGAGTGCTGCTATTTCTTTAATTTGGAAAGGTAGAGACGGTGGTTCCTTCTACTTTAAACCATTAATAGAAACTTTTGAAGTAGAAAATGTAGCAGATAGATTTATCAATATCTTGCCAGCAAATTCTACACTTTTTGACGAGCAAACATATGTAGGTGCTGAGGTTAATTATTCTTATAAAAATAAGGATGACGCAGCTTATCCTACTATGGGACTAGATGTAGGTCTTACAGCAGGATATAAAGCAAATGTAGATAGTGGTGCAGGTTCTGATAATAAATTCGGTTATTTAAAACCACACCTTGCAATAGACCATAGACTTAATAGAAGTGCAACGTTAGTATTAGCTTCAAAAATAGGAGGTGATGCTATTTTAGGAGATAACTTTGAACTGTATCATGCTGCACAAATAGGTGGAGGAGCTAGTCTAAGAGGATTTAGAAAAGAAAGATTTATCGGTAAATATGCCGCTTACCATAATACAGATGTAAGATTAGAACTTGGTAAATTTAAAACAAGTGTATTACCATTCAAATATGGTGTTACCGGTGGGTTTGATTATGGACGTGTTTGGGAAGAAAACGATACTTCAGATAAATGGCACAACAGTGTAGGAGGATCTTTCTGGATAAGTGGACTGGACACATTTACAGCAAACTTAGGATATTACGGTAGTTCAGACGGTGGGCAAATTTCCTTTGTATTAGGGTTTGCATTTTAAAATTAATCTTTAATCGATACAATAGATACTTATGAAAAAAGCAAAAGTTATAGCGCAAATAAGTCAATTAATAAATAAACAACCTGTTCATGCATTAGTTAATGGATTGGATCTAGTAATAGTCATGTTTGATGATGATATATCTGTTTTATACGGTAGATGTTTACATAGAGGTGCATTAATGTCAGACGGTCATGTAGACGGTCATAATCTTATTTGTGGTGTACACGGTTGGGATTATAGAGTGGATTCTGGTGTGTCAGAGTATAATAACAAAGAAGTTTTACATAAATTTTCTACTAAGATAGAAGGTGATGATTTAATGGTAGATGAGTTTGAAATAGACGCTTATCTAGTTAATAATCCACAACCTTTTAATAGAGATAATTATCTAGGTGCTTATGCAGACACGCACCCAGAAGAAACAGAACCTTATACAGGTTATATAAAAGAATTGGCTCAAAATGGATTAAAGAATATAGGGCATCATGGTTTTTCTGCCTCCATGGGTGTGGATAGAAACACACTGCCTAAATGGAATGATATCCAATTTTTACCGGCACAACTAGCTACCAGACCTTTATTAGATGAAGATGCTGTAGCAACTGAAGTAGTAATAGGCCCTAATGCAAAAAAGCCTCTAGTTCTTGACATTCCTCTATTTGTAAGTGATATGAGTTTTGGAGCCTTATCTCGTGAGGCAAAAATTGCTTTGTCTAAGGGAGCCCAACTCGCTGGTACAGGAATATGCTCTGGAGAAGGAGGTATGTTACCAGAAGAACAAGCTAGCAATTCAAAATACTTTTATGAACTAGCTTCAGCTCAATTTGGATTCTCTTGGGATAAATTAGATAATGTACAGGCGTTCCATTTTAAAGGAGGTCAAGGTGCAAAAACAGGAACAGGTGGACATTTACCTGGTAGTAAAGTAAGTAAAGAAATAGCTGAAGTAAGAGGACTTAAAGAAGGAGAGACGGCTATATCTCCTGCAACTTTTCCTACTTTCCATGGGGTAGATGATTTTAAAGCTTTCGCGAAAGCGGTAAGAGAACGCACAGGTGGAATCCCAATAGGATTTAAGATCGCAGCCAGCCATATTGAGAAGGACATTCAGTTTGCTCTAGATGTAGGTGTAGATTACATTATACTCGATGGTCGTGGTGGTGGAACAGGATCTGCTCCTACTATTTTAAGAGATCATATCAATGTACCTACTATTCCAGCACTTGCTAGAGCGCGTAAATATTTAGATAAAGTAGGCGCTACAGATGTAACCTTAGTTATTACTGGTGGATTAAGGGTTGCCGAAGACTTTTCTAAAGCACTAATGTTAGGAGCAGATGCTATTGCGGTATCTAACTCGGCATTACAAGCTATAGGTTGTTTAGGAATGCGTGCTTGTGGTAGTAATAACTGTCCAGTAGGTATTGCAACTCAAAAAGAATCTTTGCGTAGTCGTTTAATTATAGACAGTTCTGCAAAGCAATTGCACAACTACTTTGACGCAACAAATAACCTTATTAAAGTAGTAGCGAGAGCGTGTGGATATGATGATATAACAAAGTTTAATCAAGAAGACCTATCTACATTTGATAGAGATATGCACTTATTAACAGGTATTAATTACGCTGGAATTTAAAAAATAAAATAATGAAAAAGCAAATGCATCTAGCTGCTCAATATCTAGCAGCTGCAGGAATAAGTTTCTTAGAAAAAAAAGCAGATGATAGTCATACTAATCTAGGTTTTGATATAGAAAGAGGTAGTTTAGAAACACATCTTTTATCAGACCATGGAGACCAATTGTTTTTAAATTACGTAGATTTCTCACTAGAATGGAAATCAAAATCGAGCTCTATCGTTTATAATCTCGATGGGTCTACACATGAAGATGTTTTAAAATGGATTACAGAGACGGCTCAAAAGGCATTAAATAAAACGTATTCTTATAACCTACATTATGATTTACCTTATAAAATAGATAGCTCATTCACGTTTAAGTTAGAAGATCCTAAAGAATTAGTAGATTTAAAAAACTTAAGAACACAAATTCAATTAAGCCTAGAGCAAATAAACGCAGACTTTAATCTGAATACGAGTATAAGAGTGTGGCCACATCATTTTGATTCTGGTATTTATACTAAGTTTCCAGATAGTGATATATCCATAGGTTTTGGTCTAGCTATACCTGATACGGTAAGCCCAGTTCATTATTTCTATATTAGTGGTTATAATAATGACGGACAGATGGAAACAGCAAGTTATACTGATTTATCTAGAGGAAAATGGAGTAAAGAAGGATTTAAAGGTGCTATTTTACCTGCTGCAGGTGAGACTGCTAGTCAGGCGACTACATTTTTCAAAGAAGCTATTCAGGTATTTTTAGCATCTTAATACATAAGATAGATAACAACATCTCATGAGTGATAAACAGATAAGAAAAGAAGAAGAGAAATATTTAATGACCGAATTAAATGTGGATAAGGAGAAGTTAAAAGCACTCAAGAAAAAACTAGCAAAATTAGAACCTAGATCTGAGCGTGGTGTAGAGACTTTATTTAGACTACTTTCTAAAAATCAATACACGTTAAACTCGATGATAGATAAAAAATCTAACATCTTGATTTCTATTAATGCTTTGATTTTATCATTAATTCTAGGTACGGTAATGGGACAGCTTAAAAATGATCCTCACCTTATTTATCCTGTGATTATGATGTTACTTACTAATCTTGCTTCCATAACCTTTGCAATTTTTGCAACGCGTCCAGAATTAGTTCATGGAAATGAAAAATCTAGAAATTTGATGTTCTATGGTAATTTTCAGAATATGGAAGAAGAAGATTATGTAAATGAAATCACCTCGTTGATGAATGAAGGTGATGAGTTATATAAAACCATTGCAAAAGATACTTTTCATTTAGGTAAAACCATGAATCATAAATTCAAATTATTAAGACATTCTTTTCATGTTTTCTTAGTAGGTATTATCCTATCTGTTATTGCTTTTGTAGCATGTCATGTTTTATTTGGTGGTTTATTATAAGAAACAATCTTTCTCAAAATAAAAAAGCACATACTTTAAAAGTATGTGCTTTAACTTCCCCTTAATATAAATTAATCTTCTGATTAATCTAACGGTACAAACATAAAGGTACGATTTGATATATTTTTACGGTATCCCTCATTTAGTCATTTAAATTCTTATTTTTCTTTAAACTACATTAAGAGGCCTCATTAAATAAGAGCTAAATAATAACGTCCAAACAGTATTTTAGATTATATAGGGTTTTGATATCTGTGCAGGCTTGAAGAGAATCTTTTCAAAAAAAATCTCGTTCTTCTGTTTATAATCCTATATTCCTGGCGACTTAACGAATAACGGTAAACTTATACCTACAGGATTAATGTTTTAAAGACTAGGGTTTTAATTTGCAAACTATAAAGATCTACAACTTTAGAGTTTTTTAGATCTGCCAGTTTACTTTTATATGGATACGTATTTAATTTTAATTATTGCTATACTATTTGCTATTGCCATAGCAACTTACATAGGTGTAGAAAAAATTAAGAAAAAACGATCTTCTGGTAGTAAGTCCTATCAGAAAAAACTCTACTATCAAGTTTATTTTAAACACTTTGTAAGTAATATTCCTGATTAAAAATAAATTATCTTTTATTTAAATACTTAGTACGACTTCATTGAATTGATTTCGTTTTAATCATTTCTAATTTATTTAAGAAAGACACTAAGTGTGATATTATATCAAACCTAGATCTTTAACAATACTTATCAAGTGTATAGCATTGCTAGCTCTAAATTGAATAAGTAATTTACCTTGTCTTTTTTCTATTGAGCTAAGACTATTAGGAGCTATGCCATTCTCCTTAAAATAATTACTTATAGCGTCTTTAGAATGTCCTAGAGATAGTTGTGTAAGCAGGTGAATATCATAGTCCACTATTTCTAGTTCGTTTCTAGAATGTAATGCTTGCTTAACCTGATCAGATAAGAAAAGCTCATTTTTATAAACACTATCGATAGCTTTTGATAAATCTAGCAATCCATTTCTACCCTTACATACAAATGCATTAACTTCTATATTATTGATAAGGTGACGTACCTTTTGTAATCGGTCTTCAACAGAGTAAGTAATCATCTTCAGAGTAGGGTATTCTTTTCTTAATTGCTCTGTAATAGCCTCTCCAGAGCCGTATTTTTGAGCACGATGGTCTGTTTTAAAATTAAGATCTGTTATAAATAGATCATAAGGAACATTATTCTTGATAGCACTTTTTATTTCTAGATAAGCATCGTCACAGTATTGCACTTGTTTTACATTGTTAATACCTGCCTGATTTAAAACTGTCAGGACACCTTTATTGATACTACCAAAGTCATCTGAAATTAATACTTTCTTAAACATATTCTAAATAGTTATTATTGCTTTGAACCCTTTTTCTGTTTCAGATTCAAAAGTAATAGATCCATTTATGGAATGAATACGGTTTTCCGTATTCTGCAATCCATTTCCTTTAATTAATTCTGTTCCTATACCATTATCCTTATAATTAATGACAATAGATTTACCAGTATAGCTGAAGTTTATCACAATAATAGAGGCCTGACTATGTTTGTTTGTATTGGTCAGTAATTCTTGTAATACCCTATAAATAGTAGACTTTTGTAAATTATTTAAGTGTTGCCAGTTAATTTGTTGTATTCCCATGGATAGGACATTAATCCTCTCAGTTTTATAACTTAATAAAAGATCGCTTATTAAATCTTTAAAGTTAATATTAAGATCTATAGAGCTATTCTCTCTAGAAATATCTCTAGTACGCTTATAAATATCTTCTAAATGGTCTAGTAAAGTTTTGTTAGTTTCTGGAGAATCTTGTAATTGGGTCATTACATGGTAAACATCATTTGCAACTTCATCATGGATTTTTCTCGAGATGCGTGTTTCTGTATTATATATTTCTTGGAATTTTTCCTTCCTGTGTTTATACTTTAAGATAAAATAGATAGAAACAGCTCCTAATGCTATAAATAACAAGAGATAGATCAATCTCTCATTTTTTAATTTACTGTCTTGTAGATCTTTCTCTTTCTTATTGTATTGATAAACGTAGTGATTAAAATTGTTGAGTTTTGTCTTGTTTATGGTAATTAGGCTATCGCTTAAACGCAAATATTCTTTTGCATTATTAGAGTCTCCTATTTGTATTTTTAAACGTAAAGCACTTTCTAACTGTCGTATAGCTCCATTTTTATAAGCCATGTTTAAAAAAAGATCTGAATATTTGGACATATTCAAGGTATCTTTTTTACTCAAATAATATTTAGTTAAATGCGTATAACTAGAACCTAATGCGTTACTGTTTTTCCCTTTACGCCTTATATTAAGTGCCTCTAGTAATCCCTCTTCGGCACCGGGAATATTTAATTTTGATTTTACATAACTTAGATTACTTAGTGATCTTGCTATTTTGCTAGAATCATTAACCTCTATGGCTATATCATAAGCCTTTTCATAAAAACCTTTTGCCTTTTCCAGTTGTTCTAGAGATTCATAAGTGCGTCCTTTATTATTTAAAAGAGTAGAAATATTTTTAGGTAGTTTAACCTTATTTAATGCCTCGTCATAAAAAGATAAAGCCTCTGTATAATCCTTCTTTTCTCTATAGAGTATTCCTAACTCATTAATAGTTTTTAAATAACAATGGTCCGTCCAGGGCGTCTTTTTTTCTAATCGATCTATCAATCTTAAGGTTTCTACATTTAACCGTTCACTCTCATAGATTAAACCTAGTTCTTTTTGAATTTCAGCAAGATTTTGATTGTCGTATATTTCTTTTAGAAATAATCCAGCCTTATAATGTTTAATTTTTTGTTTAGAAAAATATTTATAAGCCCTAGCAAGATCGTTACTCTGTTTAGGATTCTTAATTAGTCTCACATAGTATTGTGTAGAATCTGTACTCTGTGCATGTAACGAGTTTGTTATGAGATAGGTGAAAAATAAAAAGAGGAATGAAGTAAAGGTTAGTTTCATTCCTCTAATGTAATAACAAATTTTACAACTAGCGATTAATCTTCAGACTCATCTGCTGGTGGTGGTGGCGGTGGTAACTCTATAGTTCCTTCGTCATCACAACAGGCTTGTACCTCTGTAGTTTCTTCTATAATTTTATCTGGAGTACAAGAAAATAATGCCAGATTGAGGGATACCGTAAGGACTATTAATAATAATTTTTTCATATTTGGAGTGTTTAAAATTGGGCATAGGTGTGGCTGTCCGAGATTTTCTCAGAATATTTTTTATAGCAACACTTGCTTTATTTAGAAGAGTTTGTTCTTCTTAGGGAAGTAGGAACTGGCACGAGTAAAAGAGATAATTACTTCCCAAATGGTCATCTCAATTACCTGGCAACTCCATGATAGAATTGATTATCGCAAGCCCTATTGCGAGTAAGGCGGTCATTAATTCTGGGACAAATAAAAGTCTATTGTTTCTGTCCCATAGGAAGAGCGTGGGAAACTGTTTGGAAATATTCAGGAAATCTTTTTCCAATAACTTTCCTTGATTTAATAATCTGTTAATCAGTAGTATGAATAAAATTTTAATAATGCACGCTTTCGCGAAAGCGGAACAAGAAATCAAAAATAAAGGCATAATTAAGCCTTCTCTTACTGAAAAAGCGACAGAAATATCTAGCTATTTAGACGAAAAGATGGACTTTAATTTAGGTGAACGTAGCCTGAGAGATTATAGAAGTGCAGCACAAAAACTAGAGCACGACGCAGGAGATATAAGAATCAAACAAGTGGATGTTATTACAGGTTTATGTCATTATTTAGGATATGAAAATTATCAGGATTTTGTAAATAGAAATGATACACTAGAAGTGGATGGACCTATTATAATAGAATCTACTGTAGTAAAATCGGCTGTAGAGAAATTGCCTAAAAAGTCTATTTTAAGAAACTATAGATTTTACATTTTGATAGGTGTAATGTGTATTCTTTTATTCTGGCTATATAATTATACGACCAGACAGCGATGGATGGTCTGGAAAGAAGACCGCTATACTGAAGTGGATTTTGACGCCAAGAAATACGACATAAAACAATTAAAATTATATAAAGAAGATCGCATTTTATCATTCAGGAAAATAAAAGTAACCTGCCTCACTGATTTCTTTCATCCAGATGGTAGCGTTCTAGTCTGGTATGGAAAGAATGGTGATAAACAGTTAGAGTACTTTACAGATTTAGGGCTGCATCCAGAGACAGGTAAAACCCTTAAACCTATTTCAGGCTACATGATTGATACACATATTTGTGTAGAATAAAAAGGAAATAAAAAAGCACCCATTGATTGGGTGCTTTTATAAATGAATTGGGTAGTCTGTATTATTCAGTAAATTCAATTACTTGACCAGAAACTATAACCTTGTATTTAGTAAATAGGAAAATTCCAGATGTTTTTACCTCCACAACCTCGTTAATTATAGTACGTGAATTTCCTTCTATCCCTTCTTATATAATTTTTGAGCAACGGTACCTATACTTAATCCTTGTATTATAATTGAAAAAATGACGATAATATAGGTAATATGCAAAATAAGATTCCCAGAATACTGATCACTTAAACTTAATGCTAGTGCTATAGAAATACCACCGCGTAAACCACCCCAAGTCAATATAGCAATGGTTTTAATAGGTTTATCTTCTTCATGTTTAAGTAAAGAATAAGGTAAGAACACAGAAATAAATCTTGCTAACAACACAATGATAATTGTTATTACACCTAGGTAGACATAACTGCTAGTAAAATCTAATAAGTGAATGGCAAGACCTATTAGTACAAATAGAATACCGTTAAAAACGTCGTCTAGGATGGCCCAAAATGAATTGATAGCTATTTGTACTTCACTTTTATTTTCACTAACATGGATTTTGTTACCGATTAATAATCCTGCGACTACCATAGCTAGTGGAGCAGAGGTATGCATTAAAAAGGCTCCTGCTGTTCCACCCATTACTACAGCAAGACTCATCATTACTGCAAGTTGTGGGTTATCATTTAAGGACTGCATACATTTTAAGCCTATAAAACCTATCAATAATCCATAAAGTATGCCGCCTACAGCTTCTTCTAAAAATAGAATGCCTATTTCAGTTCCTATTTCGGTACTATTAAATTCTCCAGTAACAGATGCTATTATGAGTATTCCTGAGAAAACAACCACGCCTATACCATCATTAAAAAGCGATTCTCCTTCTATTTTAATTCCTAGACTTTCGGCAATATTAGCTTTCTTTAAAATAGCCATAACAGCGATAGGATCAGTAGGTGATATTAAAGCTCCAAAAAGAAGTGCATGTATAAAAAGTAAATCTAAATCAAATAGTTGTGCTGCAAAATAAGTTAAAGTACCTACGATTACGGTAGATATAAGAACTCCTAAAGTTGCAAATAAGATGATTGATTTCTTTTCTTTGGCTAGTGCGGCAAGGTTAACATGCAGCGCTCCTGCAAATAATAAGAAACTCAATATACCATCTAATAAAAGTGTTTTAAAATCTGCATTAACAATGATGTCACAAAAGAATTTATAAAACTCAGGAAAGATAGACTTACTTAAAGTGATAGGTATAATGAGTAGCAAGCTTAAAATCATTAAACCTATGGTAGTAGGTAATTTTAACCACTTATAATTAATGTAGCTAAAAAATGCTGCAATAGTAAATACGATACTGAATGACTCGAACATTTTATTTTTATTTAGTATTAATATATTTCCCTACAAATACGGCTATCACTATAGCGAGATAAAACTGACCTATTATATTCATCACTAGAGTAAGTGATTGTGCAGGTGCACTAATTGGAGTAATATCACCATAACCTACTGTTGTTATACTGATGAAACTAAAATAGTAAAAACTAAAACCAGAGTACCCCTTTATTAATTCAAATGAATTAGGATCTATTAAATGTATGGATTCAAAAAAAATACCTCCTATTATTCCCAGATAAAGAAACCCCAATAATGGCCCTAAGATAAACTGTAGGTTTACCTTCTTTATTTTTAATAGCTGTCTGATTAATATAACACCAAAACAAGAAAAAAGTAGGAGTGAAGTCGTTAATCTATATATTAATATAGGATCAGAATTCTGGTTAGATAGTTCTAACCATATAGCTAGTAAAGTTAATATACCTATCACATAGGTAACTAATTTAGCACTTTTTTTAGAGGCCAGTAATGAACTGCTCAATATGACTAATGTATAATTAATTACTATAACATAACCAGGTGTAAGGCTACTTATTGCTACATGAATAGGAGTCAATAAAAAGTTGAATGCAGCAATTAGAGCAATCAAATACTTGTTGCTCGTTATCGTGTTCCAGTTAATTATAGATAGTAATTTCATAAGACTACTAAAAATTAGCCTCTAGAGTCAGTACTTTTCCTTTTCTCAAAACTTTAATAAGTACTTTATCACCTTCATTGAGACTTTCTATTTGTTTTTTAATAGAACCTAGATCATGAGGACTGTTGCAACTTAAACCTTGAATACTCAAAATTATATCACCACCTAACCATAGTTTTTGCCCTAAAATTTCAGCTTGTATAACACCTGGTTTCAATCCTATTTTGTCAGCAAATGAATTAGGAAGAACACGTTGTATCAATACACCAGATTTCTGTGGAGTATTAAATATGCCTGCTAGTCCTTCGTTTAAAAATAATCCATCAAAACCAGTCCAAAAACTATTTACATCAAACAGTACTTTTTTTATAGTATTAGTGTCTACGGCAAATCCTAAACCTTCAAAACCACCACTGTTAGTTAGAATAAAACTTACAATACCTATAACTTCGCCTTTTACATTAAACATAGGCCCGCCAGAGTTACCTTGATTTATAGAAGCATCTGTCTGTATAAATCCAGCCATTTCTCCATTTGCTATCATGTTTTTATCGACTTTTCTACTTATGTGACCTACAGATAAAGAATGCTCAAGTCCACGAGGTGCACCTATAACAAGTATTTGTTCTCCTACCTTTGATTTATTAGAATCTCCTATTACAGCAGGTTGTAAACCAGTAGGAATCGTTCTTAGTTTAAGTAAAGCTACATCTGCGGCTTTAGAGCTGGATATCACATCTGCCGAGAAGGCTATTCCATTTTGAAGTTTAACAGAGATCTCGTTTGCAGACTCCACCACGTGTGCAGCCGTAAGAATTAAACCTTCCTTACTTATAATAACACCAGATCCTAAACCACCTGAACTAGTTACTTGCTGATTTTGTACCTTATATTCAACAACCTCTATAGTTACTACAGATTCATCTAGTTGCCCAAAAAGGCTTGATAAATCTTGTGCATTTAGAGCGGTACTAAAACATAGTAATAATATAAAGCCGAAACTCAATTTCATCTTCTTAATCATAATTATTTTATTCTTTCTTTAATTAACGTAGCAACTTTTAAAACTTTAGATGCTGTCGTAATTTTTAAAATTTATTTAAAAATGGCAATAACTCTCGTAGTTGCCATTTTATCAAAGATTTAAATCAAATTTACATCTGTAATAATTTCTAGTAGTGCAGGACCATCATGATCACGTAGTTTTTCCATTGCAGGAATTAGATCTTCTAACTTTTCTACACGTATTCCTAGAGCACCGCAATTCTCTGCATATTTTGCAAAGCTTGGGTTAGAGAGCGATGTTTGCCATACATCTACCTCGGCAGCACGTTGTTCTTTAGATATTTTTCCTAGTTCAGAATTATTAAGCACGACGTGTTTAATATTCATATTGTACTTGACTAGTGTATTTATTTCGGCTAGGTACTGTCCTAGACCAGCATCACCAGACACAGACCATATAGGTCTTTTATCACCTTGGGCAGCCCATGCTCCCATAGCTGCTGGTAAAGCAAATCCTATAGAGCCTAAATATCCAGACATTAATACGGCTTGATTTGTCGGTTCAAAATACCTTCCAAAAGAGTAGGTGTTGTTCCCTACATCTACCGCTATAACAGCGTTATCTGGAGTAACTTTATTCATTGCGTTAAATACAGAAATAGAGCTCAATCCATTACCACAGTCCTTTAAACGACTTTCTTTTTCCTCTCTCCACAGTTTCCATCGTTCTTTAATTTCTTCGGTCTGATCTATGGCAGCGGTTTTATCTTTAGTTTGAGTAGTAATAATATGAAGCGTTTCAGAAATCTCTCCCCATAATGCCACATCTACTTTATGGTGTTTACTCAATGCCATAGGATCGTAATCTACCTGAATAATAGGTTTCTTAGGTGTTATTCCAGTATGGTTAGAGAACGATGCACCTAACACGAGCATAAGATCACATTCATTCATAAACCAAGATGCGATAGGAGTACCGCTTCTTCCTAGCACACCACAACCTAATGGATGACTGTCTGCTATCAATCCTTTTGCTTTAAATGTGGTTATGACTGGACAGTTTAACGCTTTCGCGAAAGCGGTAATAGCATCCATCTCAAAACGTGCTCCATGGCCTACTATAATTACAGGTCTTTTTGCTTTCTTAAGTAAGTTAACCGCCTTTTCTACCATTTCCTTGGGAGGCGATATATTAAAAGGGGTAATTCTATTTTCTGGTGTTTGCGCTACGGCATGTTCTGGCTTTTCAGTAAAGGCTACTTCATCAGGAAAAGTTATGTGTACCACATCTCTTTTGATCAACGCAGTTTTTACAGCTTGAGACATTAACTCACTATGATTAGAGTTTAAATGAACCGCATGATTAAATTGTGTAACGCTGTCAAAAGCCTTAACGAGATCCACTTCTTGAAAAGCTCCTGTTCCTACTACTTGTGTATTTACTTGTCCAGAAAGGGCTAGCATAGGTGCTCGATCTACTTTGGCATCCCACATTCCTGTAAACATGTTTGTAGCGCCAGGACCAGCTATCCCAAAACATGCAGCAGGTTTTCCAGTTAATTTTGCATAACCAGATGCTGCAAACGCTGCGGCGCCTTCATGTCTTATCCCAAAAAATTGTAGTTTTCCTTTCTCTTCTTGTCGGCGCATAGCATCTGCCACGGCAAGATTACTATGTCCTACCATTCCAAAAACGGTGTCTATGCCCCAGTTTACCATGGTTTCTATCATGACGTCAGATATCGTGTCTTTGTGAGACTCCTCTTCTGGTATGGCAACATAAATGGCGTCGCCTTCTTCTTTTACTTCAAAAGTGATAATACTATCATCATGACCACCTGGCGACTGACCATTGCAAGGGTCAAAATCCCAACCGTGCCACGGACATCGCAGCATACCGTTTTCTATAGAACCTTCTCCTAGAGGACCGCCTTGATGTGGACAGGCGTTATCTAGTGCTGAAAATTTGCCGTCATAATGTGTTAAACAAATACCTTGATGACCAGCAGTTACGGTTTGTACACGTCCTTCGGGCAACGTATTTCTATTATCTAAAACTTTATACCACTTTTTATTATCCATAATTAAGTTGATTTAATTAGATCTATTTTTAAATTGATTTTGATGAATATTCACAGATCTAGTTGAATATATAATCAATGATACAAGCCCAAACGTTGCTACTGCAATCGCACAAACTCCTAAATAGGTTGCTATTTTATAGCTTTGATTTATACCAGCAATCACTCCAGAAATGAGTAATAAGAAAACCGCTATATAAAAGTAAATCATAGCTCTATTCAATAATTTTAACTGTTTCAGTTTGCGACTTATTAAATTATCGTCCTTACAATTAGTTATTAATTTGTCCAACTCATCACTAAGCGCGACCATTAAATTAGATGTCGATAGAATCAAAAGACCTATTCCTGGTATGATAGTTATGGGTAGATACCAATGCTCCATTATATAAAGTTTTTCAAATTATATTTTAAACTAAGCATATAGGAGCCTGATCTTGAATAAAAATTCAAATGTCTTATCATAACCATAAATACGGAATATAGGTATGTTCGGTATAAACTTATAGTAATCATAACGAGGTTGGTTGCTTTTTAAGAAAGGTAAAATTTACTCAAAATTTATCACATTAAGATCACCCTTAGACGCAATACTTCTTTGTATATCAATTCAATATTAGATAAAACCTTTTAAATCTGTCTAGCTTTATTTGAGACTACTTACTTCATGCGACACATTAATACTATTGTTCTTTAGTTTTAAAACAAATGATAACTAAATCGGTTTTGAAACGATTGATTTAAAAAAGTGAGGTAAAAACCGATGTTTCTACTTTGATAAATTTTCATACATATTTATGAATTAGTAAAAGATAAATGGAAACAGTGACTAGAAGAACATGCACATCATTTTGTATTCTAAAAATAAAAAGCAATAATTTGCAAGGCTATGAAGGCATAGTCGACTTAAAGAAGCTGTATAGTAAAAAAAGAATCCCAGACCATGAATGAATTAGAAGTACCCATAACCGATATAGAAAATTTCATTTATTGTCTAGAGGTCGTTCCAGACGCTACTTTGACTGAGACGACAGAGGTACTTACCATTCTAGAAGATATGACGTTAAATCAAAATATCAATAGTATTTATAAGGCCTGCGATACCATAGAAGATCTAGAAGAAAGTATCAATCACTTGCTTTATGAAGATCATAATTTTAAAGATTACGAGATCATTTATCTGGTCCTACCAGGAGAAGCTAACAATATATTAATAAACGGTTATTACTACAGCATAGAAGAAATAGCAGAGCTTTTTGAAGGTAAAATGGAAGGAAAGCTGATTCATATAGCAAATAAAAAAGTACTCGATCTCACTGCAGATGAATCTCAGTATTTTCTAGACGTTACAGGTGCTCGCGCCATTTCTGGTTATGGAGTTCCTTCACCTCACATGACCAGCGCCTTCACCATCGACCGTGTATTCTTCAGTCTATTCTATGAAAACGACGATTTAAAACAAGTCGTAGAACGTCTGTTCTATAAACATCATCAGCTTAGTAAATTGCTCGATTTTAGATTGTATTATTAATACATCATGTAATCAATTGTGTTCTTGTAGAGATTCTTACGATATAGAGTGACCATTAGTTATTTAAATAATCATGTTTCTATTTACCGATAAGAAATGAGTTTTTTATAGGTATACGATTTGGATAATTCAATTGCTTTTAAACCTCATATAAACCGGTAAATGATCAGACAGCATTCTCATGGATTCTAGTTGACCACACTCTTTGACAAAGTCTATCGTACCGCAATCCATCAACTCATTTTTTGCAGCGTTGTAGATAATATTATCTATAGCATGATTCAAATAATTACCGTCTTTACACAATCGTTTTAAAGTCGTTCTATTTCCATTTAAACATGCTTTATAAGAATCGTTCTTTATTTTATCAAATACATTGTGATCTATCGTTAAATTAAAATCACCAGCAAGGATTATATTCTCGTTCTTATGATTCATCATATAATCGTTTATACAACTCACCTCTATTTCAGGTTGCTCACTATGTTTTCTAGAGTGATAATTAAGCAAAGTAAAAGAACCCTTCGATCCCTTCTTAGACTCCAATTTTACTTGATACGGTTCTCTATAAACACATTCATCTAGGTCAGTAATTAGTTTTGCCTTTTCTATAACTTTCACCTTACTCGTTTTCCATAAAAAGGCATACTTCTCCGTTTTGTACTTAGGACTTTTAGTAGGATTACTTATAGAATAATCCCACTTGCTTCCCGTCCTATTAAGGTAATCTGCCAGTCTAGCCACCGCTTGCGAGCCGCCGTAACCAGACACCACTTCTTGCAGCGCAATCACATCATATTCCTTTAAAATAGCACCTATCTGTTCTATTTCTTCAGCCGACTTTGTTTTACCAAAATCTCTAATATTCCATGAAACTAGAGCGATCTCATCCTGCGCACTCACTAAGTTAGGCATGCTTAATAAGAAAAACAGTAATAGAAACAGATGCTTTAAACTCATTATAAAATAGGTGTTAAGTGGGTTGATGATCTCGCTTTCGCGAAAGCGGAATTAAAAAAAAACAAATCGATCTCAAATAGTAAAACTACTAAAATAAGAACCGCACAAAGATATTTATAACAAATCAACTCCACGTTACGGGATACCGTAAAGGAATGATAAGAGATAGGTTTAGGTTTGTTTTTTATAGAACTTAAAACTGTTTTAATAAACCACATGAAAACCCTATTGACCACCATTACATTATTGTTTTTAACAAGCATGGTTTTTTCTCAAACTTGTCAGGAACAAATAGATTATCTAGATGAGAATTATTATGGTTCTACCTATACCAGTTCTTTGAGTACTGCCGTGTCCAAGGTTACTTTTTATGAAGCAACTATAGATTACAGCACGGTATATTATGCCGTAGTTTGCTTTAAAAGTAAATACTCCTATGGCTGTAGTGAGTATTTGTATCAAGTAGGGTCTAATACAAAATATAACTACTCCATAAATTATTTAAACAGCGCAGGAAAAGCGTTCTGGAAATATATAGAACCCTATGGTGATAACTCGCCTTGCGCGCCAGATTTAGATTAATACACAGTGGAATTTTATTTATACGGAAATGATTTGTGCTATAAATTCTTATCTTCACAATCCCCTAAAACATGCTTTTTCCTTTATCATTGGATAAGTGTGTTTTAGGTTTTTTTTATTTTAAAAAGTACCTTATCTATGAAAACAAAACTGACCTTTTTTGTTTTACTTTTAATGAATACACTATGGCTTAACGCACAAGAAGATGTTGCTATAGAAACCTTAGATCACAACATTGAATTTGTTGAGATTATAAGTAACGTTAGTCCAGTAGCTGTAAACCCTTATCTCGCTGTATTTGGTACGGCATTACTTTCTAAAATGGGATTTCATAATGAATACATCCATAACCACCCTTTTTATGATAACTGGTTTATTGTTATTCTTTTTGGTGTACTTTTTAGTTTTACAGCAATTATAGGAACTATTTTTAAAACTAATCAGGTGAGTGGTGTAGTTGCAAATGCCGAAGATTTTTTAGAAACTAAAGCTTCCGTCCTAATCAATTTAATAGTTGTAGTACTTCCCACATTTTTAAATCATGATCCAGTGATGCAAGAAACTGTGGTCCAAGCAGGTTTTATATCACTTAGTTTTAAAGTGGTTTTACTTCTTTTAATTACCACATACTTCGTAATAGTTATTTCTACCGTGCGTTATTTTATAGATTTATTAGTATTTCTATCCCCATTTCCACTGGTAGATAGTATTCTTAACCTTGCAAAAATGGGTTTTACTTTTGGCCTAGTTTTACTTAGCATTTTTTATCCTGTGGCTGGTTTTGTATTTACCATCATTATATTTTTAATCTCTTTATTATTGTATAAACGTGCACGACGTACCATACAACGATTTAAATACTTAGTATTATATCCTCTTTATAATATGTGGCGTCATAAAGAAAAGATCTTGACTAATGGTGAAGAGCTTTCTATTTTAGTCTACAATAAAACCAAGTACAATAAAATGAAAGCTGGTCGTATCGTACGGCTAGAAAAAGAAGGTGAACGTCTATTTATATCTAGACGTAGGTATTTCTTTTTCCCACATAAAGTAGAGTTAGATCTTACTGGAGCATTTATAAAAAGAGGTATACTCTTTTCCTCTATTACTAACTCAGACCAGTCAGTGAATTTGTTACTTAATCGCAGTTATAAAAACCACTATGCAGAGATTGCGGCACAATTAAATATTCAGTACATAGAGCCTGAAAGTGATGATGCTGCATATAATGCCTCATTTTGGAAACGCCTCAAAACCTTTTTCAATAAAAAATCTTTGAAAGAATTGAAAACTGCATAAGAAATCATGCGAGATTTCTATATAAAGAATAGTAGTTTTAGAATTCGATATAATCAATAAAAATCTCGCTTTCGCGAAAGCGGAATTACAACACACAAATAGTACCCTAAATGTCAGAAGAAGAAAAACAACAAATACTCAAACAAACGCTCTGGAATATTGCAAACGACTTGCGTGGTAATATGGATGCAGACGATTTTAGAGATTACATACTAGGTTTTATTTTTTATAAATACCTGAGTCGCAAGATGGAACTCTATGCAAACGTGATCTTGCAACCTGACGGTCTGGATTATGAAACCGTAGAGCAACATCCACAGGCGACAGAATTACTAGAGGCGATACGTTTTGAAGCGCTGGATAAATTGGGGTATTTCTTAAAACCTAGTGAGCTGTTTAGTGAACTGGCAAAGCGTGGCAACTCTGGTAATAAAAACAACTTTATTCTAGGCGATCTGGCAAATGTGCTCACGAGCATAGAGCAAAGCACGATGGGTAGCGAGAGCGAGGACGATTTTGGCAACCTGTTTGAAGATTTAGATCTTACTAGTAGTAAACTAGGAAAGACCGAAGATGCAAAAAACGAACTGATCGTTAAAGTACTCACACATCTAGAAGGTATCGATTTTGACCTAGAGAACAGCGATAGCGATATATTAGGTGATGCTTATGAATACTTGATTGGCCAATTTGCCAGTGGTGCAGGAAAAAAAGCAGGCGAGTTTTATACACCACAACAGGTTTCTAAAATACTGGCACAACTGGTTACCACTAATAAAACAAAACTCAAAAGCGTTTATGACCCAACTTGTGGTTCTGGTTCTTTACTATTGCGAGTGGCCAAAGAAGTAAAAGAAGTAGGCGAGTTCTATGGTCAGGAAAGCAACCCAACGACTTACAACCTGTGTAGAATGAACATGATCATGCACGATGTACATTACAAGCGTTTTGACATTTATAATGAAGACACACTGGTCAATCCTAGTCCTAATCATATCGATAAACGATTTGAAGCTATAGTGGCAAATCCACCCTTTAGTGCAAACTGGAGTGCGAGCCCACTTTTTATGAGTGACGACCGTTTTTCTGACTATGGAAAACTAGCACCTAAGTCTAAGGCAGATTTTGCCTTTGTACAACACATGATCCATCAACTGGATGATGATGGAACCATGGCGTGCGTGTTACCACATGGTGTATTATTTCGCGGTGCGGCCGAAGGTCATATCAGGAAATTTCTCATAGAAGAAAAAAATTACCTCGATGCCGTGATAGGTCTACCAGCAAACATATTTTACGGTACCAGTATCCCAACCTGTATTCTCGTCTTAAAAAAGAATCGCGAGCAAGCTGGTAATATTCTATTCATAGACGCCAGCGCACATTTTGAAAAAGTAAAGACGCAAAACGTATTACAAGACACGCACATAGAAGAGATCGTGAACACCTATCGCAATAGAATTGTAACCGATAAATACAGCTATGTCGCTACACTCGATGAGGTAAAAGAAAACGATTATAACCTGAACATACCACGTTATGTAGACACCTTTGAAGAAGAAGAACCGGTAGATATTACCGCTGTCGCGAAAGCTATAAAGCAACTAGACCACGACATGCAACAAACCGATGAGATAATAGCAGGCTTTTGTAACGAACTAGGAATAGAAACACCGTTTTAATGGCAACAAAAGACAATAATAATAGTGTCATTGCGAGCGAGGAACGAGCGAAGCAATCTGCCGCTTTAGTACCCAAACTACGCTTTAAAGAGTTTGATGGAGAATGGGAAAAGAAGAAGTTAGGAGAGATTACAAAAATCAATCAAGGACTGCAAATTGCTATTAAAGATAGATTTTTAGAAGAGGTTGAAAATTCTTTTTTTTACATAACTAATGAATTTCTAAGAGCTGGTTCAACTAAAAAGTATTTTATAAAAAATCCGACAGAATCAGTCCTGTGTACTGAGGAAGATATTTTAATGACGAGAACCGGTAACACTGGTCAGGTCGTTACAGGAGTAAGAGGAGCTTTTCACAATAATTTTTTTAAGATTAAATTCACCTCAAGCATCAATAAATGGTTCTTTTTTTATTTTTTGACTGATTACAAAACTCAAAATGAGATTTTAAAATTGGCAGGTACTTCAACGATTCCAGATCTCAATCACAGCGATTTTTACAGATTAAAAATCAATCTCCCATCCCTAAAAGAACAACAAAAAACAGCCACATTCCTTACGGCAGTAGATAAAAAAATAAGCCAACTCACCAGTAAAAAACAACAACTCACAAAGTATAAAAAAGGCGTGATGCAGCAGCTTTTTTCTCAAGAGTTGCGGTTTAAGGACGAGAATGGGAATGATTTTCCAGATTGGGAAGAGAAGCGGTTGGGTGAGGTTGCAAAGTATTATGATGGGACTCATCAAACTCCAAAATATGTAGAAGAAGGAATTCCATTCTATAGTGTAGAGCATGTAACAGCAAATCAGTTCTCAAAAACAAAATTTATTACGAATGAAGTATTTGAGAAAGAAAACAAGAGAGTAAAACTTGAAAGAGGCGACATTTTAATGACAAGAATTGGTGATATTGGAACCTCACGATTAATAGATTGGGATGTAAATGCATCGTTTTATGTAAGCCTAGCGCTTCTAAAACAAAATGAAACCTTTAATTCGACATATTTGAATCAGTTTATTTCTTCTAGATTTTTTCAAAATGAACTTTGGAAGCGAACTATACATGTAGCATTTCCAAAGAAAATAAACCTAGGAGAAATTGGGAACTGTAAAGTGAAATTACCTAATTTAAAAGAACAACAAAAAATAGCGTCTTATTTAAGCGCGCTAGATGATGAAATAGAAGCGGTACAAGTACAAATAGAACAAACACAAGTGTTTAAAAAAGGGCTGTTGCAGCAGTTATTTGTGTAGTCATTGCGAGCGTCTTTCAAGTCCGTCATTGCGAGCGAGGCACGAGCGTGGCAATCTGCCGCAAGTGAGCAACCACTCAACCTGCAAAGCGCTGCGATGTTGCATGGTGAATAGAAATCCTTGCGTAAAGGGAATAGAAGGTAGTGTAGGTATTGTATTGCAGGAGATTGCTTCGGCTTTTGCAAAGCCTCGCAATGACGGAAAAAAAATAGAATTAATAAAAAGCAGATTGCTTCGTCGCTTCGCGACTCGCAATGACCATATGAAACCAGGATACGTTTACATAATGACTAATAAAAATAACACGACGCTTTATGTAGGTGTAACGTCAGACCTAGAGCGACGTGTTAAAGAACATAAAAGTAAAAATGATCCTAAATCATTTACCGCGCGATATGATTTGAATAAATTAGTCTATCACGAGGCGCATCAAATGATAGGTGATGCTATTGCTAGAGAGAAACAATTAAAAGCTGGTAATAGAGCAAAGAAAATAGCATTAATAGAAAGTATAAATCCTGAGTGGCAGGACTTAATTATAGGAGATGAGTAAACAATCAGAAGCACAATTAGAAAACCAGTTGATCGCACAGCTGGTAGGTTTAGGTTATGAAAAAGTAACTATTACAACTAGTGATGCGTTGATCCATAATTTAAAAAAGCAGCTCGAGGCTTTTAACAACACCGTGTTTTCTGATCGTGAATTTGAAACCATACTCAACCATCTAGAAAAAGGAAACGTATTTGAAAAGGCCAAAACCTTGCGCGATCGCTTTCAACTTACTAGAGAAAATGGTGATAGTCTGTATGTGCGTTTTTTCAATAAAGAAAATTGGAACAGCAATCTCTTTCAGGTCACTCATCAAATCACTCAAGAAGGAACGTATAAAAACCGCTATGATGTTACCTTGTTAATCAACGGTTTGCCACTGGTACAAATCGAGTTAAAACGTCGCGGTCTAGAAATTAAAGAAGCCTTTAACCAAATCAATCGGTACCAGCGTCATTCGTTTTGGTCTTCTCGTGCCTTATTCCAGTATGTGCAACTGTTTGTGATAAGCAATGGCGGTAATACCAAGTATCTTGCTAACAATAAACTACAATCGGTTAAGCAAACCTTCTTCTGGGCAGATGTAGATAACAAGAATGTTACTGATCTTTCCGCTTTCGCGAAAGCGTTTTTAAATACCAACCATTTAGGCAAAATGATAGCGCAGTACGTAGTACATAATGAGACGCACAAGATTCTCATGGTATTGCGACCTTATCAATTCTATGCTACAGAACAAATAGTCAATCAGGTAGCTACTAGTAATGATAATGGCTACATATGGCATACGACAGGATCTGGTAAAACGCTGACTTCATTTAAGACCAGCCAGATCATCATGGACTTGCCTAATGTGCATAAAGTAGTTTTTGTAGTAGATCGCAAAGATCTCGATTATCAGACCATGCTCGAGTTCAATAGCTTTAAAAAAGATAGTGTAGATGTAACCGATAATACAAAATCGCTAGTAAAACAACTTACAGACGATTCAAAACTGGTATTAACCACTATACAGAAGTTGAATAATGCGATTTCTAAAGCCAACTATGAAAAGAGCTTAACACATTTACAGGATAAAAAAGTGGTCTTCATTTTTGATGAATGTCATAGAAGTCAGTTCGGTGATACACATAAAAAAATCACCGAGTATTTTCATAAAAGTCAGCTTTTTGGATTTACTGGAACGCCCATTTTTGCAAAGAATGCGTCTAAGAATGATCTAGGAAAACGTACGACCAAAGATCTTTTTGGAGAATGCTTACATAAATACGTAATTACAGACGCCATACATGATCAAAATGTGTTGCGTTTTGGGATAGAGTACATCGGTAAATACAAACGCAAGAGCAATACTTTTATTGATATAGAGGTAGAAGACATCGATAAAGCAGAGGTGTTTGCAGACCCTAAACGATTAGAAAAAATTGCAGATTACATCATTGCTTATCATAGTCATAAGACGTTTAATAAAGATTATTCGGCTTTATTTGCGGTAAGTAATATTGATACTTTAATCAAGTACTACGACATTTTTAAGCGTAAAAAAGAAGAAGGTTTACACGATTTGCGCATTGCCACCATTTTCTCATATGGTACTAATGAAGATGATGAAGACGCACAAGATAACTTGCCAGCAACTAATGAACAACTACCGATGGCTGCAGAACCTGAGCCACAATACAAAACCAGTCATTCTAGAGAAAAGCTAGACGAATACATCACTGATTATAATAAAATGTACGGCACTAGTTACTCAACGAAAGACAGTCAGCAATTTGAGAACTATTTTAAAGACATTTCAAAGCGCTTAAAAGAACGCGAGAAAACAAACTTTCAGGATAAAAATAGGCTGGATCTAGTTATTGTAGTAAACATGATGCTCACAGGTTTTGATGCCAAAAAAGTGAATACACTTTATGTAGATAAGAACTTAAAATACCATGGTCTAATTCAGGCTTATTCTAGAACTAATAGAATCTTAGGAGAACAAAAATCACAAGGAAATATACTGGCTTTTAGAAATCTTAAAAAAGCCACAGATGAAGCAATAACCTTGTTCTCTAACAAAGATGCGATAGAAGAAATCATATTACCACCATATGAATCTATCGCAAAGAAATTTGACGATGCTTTAATAGAATTATTAGAAATAGTACCTACTTATCAAAGCGTCGATGATTTAATAAGTGAAGATGATGAGCTCGCTTTTGTTATGGCTTTTAGACGTTTGTTACGAGCAAAGAATGTCCTAGAATCTTATACCGATTTTGATTGGGAAGATTTAGGAATGGATGAGCAAACCTTTGAAGATTATAAAGGTAAATATCTGGACTTAAATGAAAAGGTAAAAAATGATCAAGCAAAACAAAAGACATCTATTCTAGACGATATTGATTTTGAGCTAGAGTTGATTCACCGTGATCAAATAAATGTTGCCTATATTTTACAATTACTGGCACAATTAAAAGAATCAAAAGCAAGTGATGCCGCAGCACAAAAGAAAGCGATCATCGACATGCTTTCTGGAGATATTGAGTTGCGTAGCAAACGCGAACTGATAGAGAAATTTATAGAAGAAAATTTACCACACATCAGTGATATAGATGCGATACAAGATGAGTTTGAACGTTTCTGGCATGATGAAAAAATCATGGCACTCTCTAAAATGTGTGAAGAAGAGCAACTAGATCAAAAGCAGTTTAAAGCACTGATAGAAAGTTACACTAATTATGGTAGAGAACCACTGCGCGATGATATTTTTAAATGTTTAGATAATAGACCTAGTATTTTAAAAGCTCGTGAAATAGGTGAGCGCATACTCGATAAGATGCGAGAATTTGTACAAGTTTTTGTGCAGGGAATGACAGGGTAACTAGATTTATAAGATTAATACCAGACTATAAACTATATCGATGTTTCTTATAACCTACTGTTTTACATAACTGTAGGTAATAGGTTATAATACCTAACTATATTTTAAATATAAGTTAGGTCTCATTTTAAATTTTAAACATCACTTTTAAGTGTGCCCTTACTTCCCAATACAAAACTGACTAAATATATTCCCAAGCAACTCGTCATTGGTTATTTCTCCGGTGATAATGCCTAGAGACTCTGCTGTGGCGCGTATGTCTATGGCTAGAAACTCGCTAGAAATGTCGTTTTCTATTCCTTCTTGTACTTCTATTAATGAACTGTAAGCTTGTTGTAAAGCATCATAATGTCTTGCGTTACTTACTATAGATTCATCTTGAGATAGTGCACCGCTATTAAAACTTTGTACTAACGCGGTTTTTAATTCTTCTACGCCTGTACGTGATTTGGCACTTAGTGATATAAGAATGGTATCTGGTGATTTGGTGCTTATTTGTTTAGTGATTTCGGCATGTTCTAGACCGGTAATTTGATCTAATTTGTTCAGGATAACCACTAGAGGTTTATCAGGAAATTTTTCTCTCATGAGTTGTATGCGCAATAAACAGTGCATAATTCTAGGTGAGGTGTTTAATTGTGTCGCATCTAGTAGATAGAGTACCAGTTTAGACTGCTCAGCTTTGGCATAAGAACGCTCTATTCCCATACCTTCTATAGCGTCTGTGGTCTCTCTTATTCCTGCGGTATCTATAAGTCTAAAACGTACTCCTTCTATGTTGATCTCGTCTTCTATCGCGTCTCGTGTGGTACCTGCTATATCACTAACTATGGCTTTATCTTCATTAAGTAAAGCATTTAATAAAGTAGATTTACCCACATTAGGTTCTCCTACTATGGCCACAGGAATACCTGTTTTTAAGACATTTCCTAATGCAAATGAATCTATCAATTTGCGCAACGTTTGCTGACTTGTACTCAATAATTTGCGCAGGTCGTCACGGTTTGCAAAGGCGACATCTTCTTCACTAAAATCTAGCTCTAATTCTATTAAACTAGCAAAGTTGAGTAATTGAGATCTCAAATCTTTCAATTCTCCAGAAAAACCACCACGCATTTGTTGTATCGCAATCTGGTGTGCGGTTTCACTTTCACTCGCAATTAAATCTGCCACAGCTTCTGCTTGTGATAGATCCATTTTTGCATTTAAAAAAGCCTGTAAAGTAAACTCACCTGCTTGTGCCATGCGAGCACCTTTTTTAAGGCATACGGCTATGACTTCTTGTTGTATATAAATAGATCCATGGCAGGATATTTCTACTACATGCTCACCAGTGTAGGATCTAGGAGCAACAAATTTGGTTAATAAAACCTCGTCTATTACTCGATTTTCATCATATATGTGACCTAGGGTGACGGTATTTGCACCTAGATGGTTATAGGTTTCCTGAGATGGTGTAGGTTCCGCTTTCGCGAAAGCGGGAACAAAAATAGCACCTGCAATAACATGTGCGTCTGGTCCTGATAGTCTTATAACAGCAATAGCGCCTGTTCCTGCAGGAGTGGCAAGCGCAACAATGGTATCATTTTTATACATATGGTAAAGGTAAAAATAAGCGAGGAGTTACCTGCTTAAAATTTGCACAGATTCATTTATTCTCTAAAAGTTGAGTAATTCAAAAATTCTAAGATGTAAAATCCCGTATTATTGCAAAATGTACTCAAAAGAAGAAGCAAGAAACGTAAGGCAACAATTCTGGACCATGTTCGGTAAACGATATGATCGCAAGTGGATGTTGTACGACACAAAATTAAAGGATGTGGTGCTCAAGTATTCATTTGAAGACCGTAGAGTTTTGGTTTCTATAGATATTACCCATGATGACGATCTTATTAGATCGTATTACTATGATAAATTTATAAGTTTAAAGGCTGTCATGTTAGAAGAGGTAAGTAACGACCTTATCTATGACGATGCTTATATGCTAGAGTCTGGCAAGATTATATCTCGTATTTTTGTCATGCACGAGGGCGTAAAAATTCAGAAAAAAACGGACTGGCCAGAAGTCTATGAGTTCTTTTTTAAATATATGGATAGAATGGAGGCCTTTTTTATAGAATACAAAGACTTTATCGAGGCCTAAAGGTTTTCTTTAGTATAAAGTATTTGTTCATTTACCTGATCATAGTTTTGACTAAATTGTTCTAGTAAACTATTTATCAATGGGATATCTTCATTTTTTTTTGCGCGAGTTTCTATCTCTTGTAATATGCTAGCCATATCATTAATACCTAGTGTCCTATAACTAGATTTTATTTTGTGTGCCTGCATACCTGCAGCTGTATAGTTACCAGATTTAACTTGTTGCTTGAGGAGTTCATAATCTTCGGGCACTTCTTCCATAAACATATCTAGTACGGATACTAGAATATCCTTATCGTCATCAAAAGATTCTCTAAGATCTGTTAAAGGTAGTAAAGTAATTGTAGACATATGGAGTTGATTTAAGATTGAAGATAAAAAAAATAATTAACTAAAGTTGTTAAATGGCTTGAAAAAATAGTCAATTACTTATGTTAAAAGTGATTAAAGCCACCGTTTATCGATGTTTAATATAAAAGGTTAACCTAGCCATCCGTCTCGATCGAGACTGCGGTACTGGATAGCCTCTGCTATATGTGTGCCGTTTATGGTTTCCACCGCATCTAGGTCTGCAATCGTGCGAGCTACTTTAAGAATACGGTCATATGCTCTGGCGCTTAGATTTAAACGTTCCATAGCATTTTTGAGCATTTCTTTGCTTGCTGCATCGAGTACACAGTGTTTTCTTATATCCTTAACCGTCATTTGTGCATTATAATGTGTTTTTTCACTTTCTTTAAATCGTGCAGTTTGTAAATCTCTCGCTGCAGTAACTCGTTTTCTAATTACGGTAGATCTTTCGGCCAGTCGTTCTTCTGTTAATTTTTCAAAAGGTACTGGTGTCACTTCTATGTGTATGTCTATACGGTCGAGTAGTGGACCAGATATTTTACTGAGATATCGTTGCATCTCTGCAGGACTACTTTGTACTGGTGCATTAGGGTCGTTAAAGTAACCGCCAGGACTAGGATTCATACTAGCCACTAACATAAAGCTAGAAGGATAAGTCACTGTAAATTTTGCTCTAGAAATAGTTACTTCTCTATCTTCTAGTGGTTGCCTCATTACTTCCAGTACGGTGCGTTTAAATTCTGGCAACTCGTCTAGAAATAGAACACCGTTATGACTTAACGATATTTCTCCAGGTTGTGGATAAGCACCACCACCTACTAGAGCAACATCTGATATCGTATGATGCGGACTCCTAAACGGTCGCTGGGCAATTAATCCTGCCTTTTCTTGTGTGCGGCCTGCGACACTATGAATTTTTGTAGTTTCTAGTGCTTCATGTAGTGTCATGGGAGGTAAGATGGATGGTAATCTTTTGGCCAACATCGTTTTACCAGCACCTGGTGGTCCTATTAATATAATGTTATGTCCACCTGCAGCCGCTATTTCCATACATCTTTTAATAGATTCTTGTCCTTTTACATCTGCAAAGTCAAATTCTGGATGTTCTAGTGCTTGGAAAAATTCATCTCTAGTATCTACCACGGTAGGTTCAAGTTCTTTTTCACCATTAAAAAATTCTATGACTTCTAGAATATTATCTACTCCATAGACATTTAGATTATCTACTATAGCAGCTTCTCTAGCGTTTTGCTTGGGTAATATAAAACCCTTATAACCTTCTTCTCTGGCTTTAATAGCAATGGGTAATGCGCCTCTTATAGGCTGTAGCTGTCCATCTAGGGATAATTCTCCCATGATAATGTAGTCTTTGAAAAGGTCGGTAGTGATCTGTCCAGATGCATTAAGTATTCCTAATGCTAGCGGTAGATCATATGCGCTACCTTCTTTTCTAAGATCGGCAGGAGAGAGATTTAAAATTAGTTTCTTACCAGGCATTTTATAACCTACATTTTTAAGAGCAGCAGTGATGCGATAAGAGCTCTCACTTATTGCTTTATCTGGTAATCCTACTAGGTGGTATCCTATTCCTTTATCGGCATTTACCTCTACGGTAATAGTAGTAGCCTCAACGCCAAAAACGGCACTACCATAAACTTTTGTAAGCATGAAGTTGGTTTATTTCCTAAATGTAAGAAAGTTGTGCTTAATTTTAAAGTTTGTGAACTGTCTGATAACGTTTTAATGAATAATCAGTTAAAAAGTTGTAAAAAGCAGTTTAAAGAAAAAAAATGGAGCCTTGGCTCCATTTTTCAACTTTTTTTAGAAGTTGGTAATTTTGATTTATAACATGTAAATCCCTAATTCTACTCGTTATACATTCAATATTAGGACGAATATAAGATTAAAAAAAGGCATATTACCATCTTATACATAACATAACTCTAGTAACTAGCTATGTTTTAGATGAATGGTTAAATTAATCTGTAACAGTCACTTAGCAGGAGTAGATCTATGGATGTAGATATAGAATGAGGCAATAGAATCAATAAATAACTAATGGTATTAGTAAATGAAAAATGGGACCGAAGTCCCATTTAAATCTCATTCCCTACAATGAAACTTTTTTCTTGATGTATAAGTGGTCCCCTGAACTACCACTTAAAATCATTTTTATTTACATTGTAAATGTATACCGATTTGTAATTCTACACATGAGTATAAATACCCATTTTAAGAACGACATGTTTTATTTAAGGTTGATAAGACTGTTTTGAATAGCAAATGCTACCAGACCGGCAACGTTGCGACTATCTGTTTTATCTAATAAACTATCTCTATGTCTGTCCACGGTACGAGTAGATATAAATAATAAATCTGCTATTTCTTTAGTAGTGTGTTGCTTGCAAATTAATTCTAATACTTCTTTTTCCCTGTCGCTGATTAATTTTTTATCTAGAGCACTTTTCTTAAAGTTTTGGTTTTGTGAATTCTCATGTAATATAGCCAGTAGCTTTTCATTATAATAAAATCCTTTTTCATGTACTTCTTTAATAGTTTTGTACACCTCTTCTGGTTTAGAGTTTTTTACTAGGTAAGAAACCGCTCCTACACCTAACATGTTAGAAATAAAAACATCAGTATCATAACTAGATAGAGCAATCACTTTAAGACCAGGGAAGTCTTTGTGTATTTTTTTAGTAGCCTCTATACCATTAAGAACAGGCATTTTTAAATCGGTAATAATAACATCAGGCATCACAACACAGTCATTAAGCTGGTCTATCATTTCCTGACCGTTAGTTGCGGTAAAGAGGACATTGAAATGAGCGTTTCTATTCAGCATAAAACTCAATGTTTCTAGAAATAAGGTCTCATCGTCTGCTAGAGCAAGGTTAATCATAAGTATCTAGGGGTTAGTTGGGAATTCAAAGGTATATAAAACCCCTTGATTAATAGAGGTTTCTAATGTCATACTTCCTCTTAAAATAGAAACACGACTGTTAATGTTACTAGTCCCTAATCCTTTCCCAGTATTCTCCTGAAAACCTATACCGTTATCACGGTAAACCATGCTTTTTACATTACTTGTAGTTAGCGATAGATGGATATGGTTTGCCTGACTATATTTGAGTGAGTTATTGAATAATTCCTGTACTATCCTATAAGTATGTAGCTGCTGGTCAGAGGTTAATACAGACTCATCCCAATCGCAATCAAAGTTTATTTTTAATTGATCGTTATGTATGGAATCCACGAGTTCTGTAAGCGCCTGGCACAAACCAAATCTTTCCAAAACCGGTGGTAATAAATCATGTGCTAGCCTACGAGCATTTTCTAGTGTTTTTGCAGTAGCATTTTGAATACGATCTAGCAGTAAATCACGGTCATCTTTACTTAAGGTAGTATCAGTAAGTAAATTTGTGTTTAAAGAAATAACATTAAGTTTTGCACTTATCTCATCATGTAATTCTCTCGCAATACGATGTCGTTCTTTCTCTTGAGTTAATAAAGTTGCCTCTATGACATCTTCCTGAGCTTTAATTTTAGTATCTCTTACCTCTAGATCTGCTTTGGTTATCCGCTTTCGCGAAAGCAAGAAAAAAATAACCATCCCGACAGAGAATAAAATGATAAAAACCATCAATCCTATCGCAACATAGTTGATGGTTGTATTTGAGATTTGAAGTAGAGTAAACATTGGTATAAAAATAAAAGATGTAAACTTAGTAATGGCAGTATATGTAGTAAAAGTTTTAATTTGTTAATGTGATCTTCTATTCCTGCTTGAAATGGAAATGTCACAAAATTGATTAATGAACAACCTATCATTAAAAATATCCCTATGTTAATGAATGGATAACCATACCTATTCTTTAATAAATCTGTGAAATAGACAGTGCTCATTAATAATAGTATGGGTAAGGTGATAAAGGCCGCCCATGGAGTAAATGTCATAATGAGTTTATAATCTATGAGATATGGAAGGGCTGTAATGAATAGAATGACTGTAATAAAAGCATTTAACAAATAAGAGAACCTTCTTTTATGCAAGACATTTTTATAAAATAATGAAAAGGCTATAAATTGTAAAACAATAAAGAAGAAGTAAAATGGAGCATTAGTTTTTTCTCCTAAAAAAAGAATAACGTCGTTCCTTATTAAGTTAGAAAGTACTTCTGTACTAGCTGCAGTTATTAAGTAAATTAATAAATATTTAAAAATACGATAGCCACTAGCTACGGCAACTGCGTAGAATATTAAGTTTATGCCTATTAGAATGTAATAGCATACTATTAGAATATCATAAATTTCATTCAATGGCGCTGGACTTAGATAGCCTCATCAAAATACATTTTAAGTATTGTATTTTTTGGACTGTTAAGTTAAACTAATCTGTTTTAAAGTGAAGCTGCTTAAGCAATATAGAAAACATAGCAAATTATTTATTTATTTTACCACTATGACTGTTTCTTTTCTTTTATTAAAAGAGAGATAGATTTGATAAAAAAGTAAGGTATGAAGTAAAAGAATAGGGGTAATGTGTAAACTCTTCTTAATAAGTAACAAGTCATAATTTATATTTTCATAAAATGTTGCAGAACTTAGAAAAATAAGAGTGGAACTTGTGACCATATAAATACCTATATTGATAAATATGTAACCTTTTTCACCTTTTAATAAGTCATAAAAATATACGGTACTTAATAATAAAAGAAAGGGTAGAGTAATAAAACTTAACCATGGATTGTGAGTCATAAAAGTATTTAAATCAATGATATAAATAGAATAGGCGATTACACTTATCATGCAAAAAATTATGTAAAAGTACTTTTGAAACCAGATGTTTTTAATATTTGTTTTATAAAAATACGAGAAACTTAGAAACTGTATCGTTAAGAATAAGGTGTTGAAAGGAGCATTGGTAACCTCACCGAATATTGTAATAATATCTTCTCGAATTAAATAAGTGCCTGTTTCAGCCATCAACGCACCCATTAAATACAATAAAATAGGAATAAATTTTTTCCCACCTAAAAATATTGCTGCTGAATATCCGCAGATATTCAACAGCAAAAAAAATAAATAGAAATTAAATAAATATTTATAGATTTCAATCCACATATTGAGCTATTCCAAAGTCATTAAAGGACTGTTAACATCTCCTTCTTTAGGAGGAATAGTAGAGGTAGCATCATAGATAAACCATTCCTTAGTAGCATCTATCATATCCTTACCATTTTTATCAACGCCTACTATTAGCGTTTTTAATGTTCCTTTGCCGTCTATTGCTAGGTACAGTCTTGTGTTTACCGCACCAGACTCTGCTAGAGTTTCTGCAAAATCTACTCCAGGAGCTTCATATGCCTTTATGGTGTTTCCAAGAATTTTATTTTCACTACTTCTCCAATTTGCTACCCATTTTTGGGCGTCTGATAATGGTACTACGTTTTCTGCCATTGTTACTCTTTTAGTTGGTTTATAATTCAGGTCTAAAATAATAATAAAAACACAATTCCATAAGTTATTCTTATGTTCTAATTCGGCAAGCTCTTTCAATTATTCCGAGAAAACGGTAATTTATGTTAACTAAGCCATTTTAATGTAGTTCTATATGATGGATAATTTATGCTACTCTTTAATAATGCCTTTGCTTTGATTCAACTTAAGTATTAGGAAAAGGTGTTTTTAAATTTTTGCTTTCGCGAAAGCGTAACAACCATTATCTTTAATTCATGAAAAAGACATTAAAACAATTAATCCAGACACGTCGCAGTATTTTTCCTGCACAATATACAAATGGAGTTATACCGCAATCTGATTTATTGAAAATTTTAGAGAGTGCAAGATGGGCACCTAATCATAGAAAAACAGAACCATGGCGTTATAAAGTATTACAAGGAAATGCCTTGATAGATTTAGGGAACTTTATGGTTGAGCAGTTTAGTCTATCTACTGATAAAGCAGTACCACTTAAACTTAAAAAACTTCAAGAAAAACTAGAAGTAACCTCTGCGATGATTTTGATTTTTAAATCTAGAGATGTAAAAGAGTCGATACCAGAATGGGAGGAAATAGCCGCTGTAAGTATGAGTGTGCAAAATATGTGGCTTACTACACACGATCTTGGGTATGGATGTTACTGGAGTTCTCCTAAACCATTTGCAGACATGTCAAAATTTTCAAAAATCACGGTAGATGATAGAGAGGAGTTTTTAGGTTTCTTTTATATAGGTACTTATGATAATGATGCGGTAGCTTCTTTAGGTGTACCAGAGAGAAAAAGTATAGAAGAATTTACACAATTTGTACAGTAAAAAGAGAGAGAGCTTATGATTTTACGTCTAAATTTAATAGCTTGTGTTGTTAAGAGTTTTTATACTAAAACTGCGATATTATATCTATAAAATTTCCATATAATAAAAAATTCATTTATTAGTCGTACTTTTGCAAAATAATTAAACACAGTTATTTGAAAAATTTTGAAGACTTAGGTCTATCACAACCGTTATTAGACGGTCTTGCTGAAATGGGTTTTGAAACTCCTACGGAGATTCAGCAGCAAGCTATTCCATTATTGCTTAAGCATGATGGTGATTTTATAGGTCTGGCGCAGACTGGTACAGGGAAAACCGCAGCATTCGGTATACCATTATTAGAGTTAATGGATACCAGCTCAAGAGACACGCAGGCACTTATACTAGCCCCAACGCGTGAATTAGCACAACAAATTTGTCGTCAGATAGAAGCGATGTCTCAAAAAATGGGAAGACTTAATGTCGTACCTGTTTTTGGAGGAGCAAATATCATGGGTCAGATCAAAGACATTAGACGTGGAGCGCAAGTGATTGTGGCAACTCCAGGGCGTCTTATGGATCTTATGAAACGTCGTGAGGTAAAACTCGATGCGTTGAGATTCTTGATTCTTGATGAAGCAGATGAGATGTTGAACATGGGTTTCCGTGAAGACATTGATTTTATTCTTTCTAAGACAGATGTAGGTCGTAATATCTGGTTGTTCTCTGCTACAATGGCAAGAGAGATCAAGAAGATAGTAGATACGTACATGGTAAATCCAGAAGAGGTACGTATCAACCGCGAGAACATAGTAAACACAAATATATCTCACCAATTTGTTCAGCTTAAAGCTCGAGATAAAACAGAAGCTCTAAGAAGAATGCTTGATTATAATCAAGATATGTTTGGTGTAGTTTTTTGTCGTACAAAAAGAGATACACAACAAGTTGCAGACGAGTTGAATAACAACGGTTATGCAACAGAAGCACTTCATGGAGATATGTCACAAGCACAGCGTGACGCGGCTATGAAACGTTTTAGAAATAAAAATCTAAAATTGTTGATAGCTACAGATGTTGCTGCTCGTGGTATTGATGTAGAAGACATTACACATGTAATTCATTTTGCGTTACCAGAAGATCCAGAATTTTATACACACCGTTCTGGTCGTACCGCTCGTGCAGGTAAAAAAGGAGAATCTATTGCGTTTATTACTAAAGGTGATATTCGTAAGATGAGATATATGGAAAGTAAGCTTTCTATTAAATTTGAAAGATCTGAGATTCCAGCGTTAGAAGCGATAACTGCTAGACGTATTACTAAATGGACAGAAGGTATAAAAGATCTAGAAGTCAATGATAAAATTAGCGATGAGCTTCTTGATGAAGTAAAAACTAGTCTTGAAGATGTTACTAAAGAAGAGTTAATAGGTAAGTTTTTAAGTCAAGAGTTTAATAAGATTTATAAGCGTAATTCTATTACAGATCTTAATGATAATTCAAAGCCGCGCGAGGATAGAGGTGAGTACCGTGAAAGAAAGCCGAGATCCAGAGGTAAGGAAGATGGGATGAAGACCTATTTTATTAACTTAGGTCGCAAAGATGATGTGAATAAAGGAGCGTTATTAGGTTTTGTATGTGATGTAACTGGTATTTCTGGAAATGACATAGGTCGTATTGTTTTAGATGGTGCCCATTCTTTTATGGATGTAAAGGAAGAAGTAGCTTCTCAAATGGAGAAGTTGAATGGACAAGAGCGTAATAAACGTGAGATCAGAGCAAACGTACACGAAGGTGAAGTGAGAGAATCGAGAGATCGTGGAGGACGTGATGGTGGCCGCGGTAGAGGTGGTTACAAAGGTCGTAGAGATGGAGATTCTAGATCTGGCGGTGGTTTCAAAGGCCGTCGTAGAGATGGAGATTCTGGAGGCGGTAGCAGTCATAGAGGTCGTCGTGATGATAGTTCTAGCTCTGGCGGAGGGTTCAAAGGTCGTAGTTCTAGATCTAATGATGATTCTCGTTCCGGTAGTAGTTTTAGAGATCGTGATTCTAAGCCTAGAAGAGATAATTCTGGTTCTAATGATTCTGGTGGTAATAAAGGAAAGCGATCTAAGTTTTTTGGTTCTAAATGGGACTAATTACTTTAATAGTTTTAAACATAGAAAAAATCCTATCTCTTTTGAGATGGGATTTTTTTTATTATATAAAATTTGTCAATTTCATTTCGACACACAAGGACTTGGATTATTAACAGGTTTAACTCTTTCATTTGGATTAATGTATTACAGATATAAATATTTGTTGGCTTCTCCTTGAGATGAAGATAATGTTATTTTATAAGGGTTTTCTAACTGAGGTAATGTTTCTTTAATTTTAATATATTGTAAGATGTTGTTTAGTAAAGGATTAATTAATTGTTTTATTTTTATTTCGATTTTATTAATAAAAAGTTAGGAATTTAAACAAAAGGGGTTGTATATTTGCAGCCGCTTAGGAAAACAGCTAAATGTTTAACGAGGCAAATGTTCTTCAGATAGGTTAAAAGATCAGTTAGTGAGTCGTGAAGATTTGCAGTAAGATTTTAACTAAGGTATTTGAAGGAGTTCATTGAGATATTGACAGCACAAAAAAAAGATTTATTGTTTTAATAACAGTAGGTTAAAAAAAATAAGATAGACACAAAGCTAATTGAGTGGTTTCGATAAAGTCATATAATTAAATGATCTTTAAAAGATTCGACGATGAAGAG
>NZ_PTJE01000002.1:5391-512302 GCF_002934445.1 Nonlabens xylanidelens | reverse complement strand
ACATTAGATTTTGAAGAAGATTTCATGAATTTACTTTCTTCAACGCCTACGGCAGCAACTCCTGCAACTAATCAGTTGAGTTGGTCAGTGAGTAACTTACAACCTTTCCAGATGGAAGAATTTCTGTTTACAATGACCATGAACACACCTATACAAACAACAAATCCGCTAAATGATGGAGATGTTCTCACTTTCACTGGAGTAGTTATTGGAACTGGAACAGACGCCATGCCAGCAGATAATACAATGGTTTTTGATCAAACGGTTGTGAATTCTTATGATCCTAATGATAAAACCTGTCTAGAAGGTAAAACCATCGATCCAGCAGATGTTGGAGAATATGTGCATTACATGATCCGTTTTGAGAATACAGGTACGGCTAGTGCGGTGAATATCGTTGTAAAGGATGAAATTGATTTGGCTCAATTCGATATTACTACTTTGATTCCGCTAGGTGGTAGTCATGATTATTATACTCGTGTGCGAGATACTAATGTGGTAGAATTCATTCACGAAAATATCAATCTAGATTTCAATGATGCGACTAACGATGGTTATGTCCTGTTTAAAATAAAAACCTTAAGCACCTTAGTTACAGGAGATACTTTTGATAATACTGCTGATATTTTCTTTGACTTCAATGCACCTATAGTTACAAATACAGAAGTTGTAACCATAATGACTCCTTTGAGTATAAGCGAGACGACAGACACAAGTATAAAGGTGTATCCCAATCCAGCAACTAGTTTTATGAATCTAACCGCTGCCAACCGTTTAGAGAGCTTTACTATAGTTGATATTAATGGAAGAATGTTATCTCAAAATAATTTTACAGGAAATGGAACAGAGCAACGTATTTCTTTAGAAAACCTTAGTGCTGGAATTTACTTTGTGACTATTCAAAGTGAAGTAGGGCAAAAGGTGGAGAAGTTGATTGTGAAATAAATTTTATATTTCTACGCAACCTTTTGAGAGAAATTACATCTATTATGCAAATCAATCAATCAATCAATCAATCAATCAATCAATCACTATGAGAAGTATCTTACTTGGCGTTACGTTTCTATTTTTTTCAAATTTGTTGATAGCTCAAAATCATGGTAGATTTTGGTATTTTGGAGAAAATGCAGGCCTCGATTTTTCAACCTCTCCGCCTACAGTCCTAAATGATGGTCAATTGAACACAATAGAAAGTTGTAGTGCTATTAGTGATGATCTTGGGAATTTGTTATTTTATACAGATGGTACTTCCGTTTGGAATAAGAATCATATCGTTATGACTAATGGACAAGGATTAAGCGGAAGCTCATCCTCAGCACAGCAACTTATTGTTAGAAATAGAACCACAACTAATGAATTTTTAATATTCACGGTAAATGGAAATACCGGTTTGTCTTACAGTGTTGTGGATATGACATTAGATAATGGACTTGGAGATGTCGATGTTTCCAGAAAGAATATCTCCATGAATCAAAGTGCTCAAGAAAAAGTAACTGCCTATATTAACCCATTGGTAACTGTAAATTGGATAGTTACTTTTAACAATGGGTTATATTTTTCTTACCCTTTGATTAATGGTTCGATTGATATTACCAATCCTACCGTTTCTGCTTTGACTGCTACTTCAGTTTTAACAGATGAACGAGGAATGCTTAAAATATCGCCAGATGGTAGCAAGATTGCTAACACTAGTGTAGGTGATATTAACGGTGCCTTTCTGACTGATTTTGATCCGATTACGGGAGCTATTTCCAATCCAATAAGGTTAACAAGTTCTACAGCATTCAATCGATTTTATGGAATTGAATTTTCGCCTGACTCTAGACTTCTATATGTTAATTCAAATACAGAAAATTCTAGCAACGCATGTGGTATAACAAATCAAAGAGAAATTTTTCAATATGAAATTAACGGAAGTTCAAATTGGAATCAAAACCCTAATTTTTTGGGAGGGTCTACCGGATCACCTTCTTCCCGAGGTTCTTTACAACTAGCTCCGAATGGTAAGATTTATTTTGCAAGAAATTGTCAACCATGGTTAGGTGTAATTGAAAATCCAACCCAAATTGGAACTTTTGCAAATTATGTTGATGATGCTATTCCTTTAGCAAATGGCACAAGGTCTCGTGAAGGTCTGCCTAATGTCGCTGTCCAAGTGTATGCTAACACCTTTAATACTGTAAATGGAATCGCAACTCTGGATTTAGGCTCTGATGGATGTAGCATTTCAGATCCAATGTTTTCAAATTCACAATTTAATGTCTCATCATTAAATTTTAACTTCAATTTTTTAAGTGGAAATACGGGCTCTTACTTTGTTAATATGCCAAATGGTATTTTTACGGTAACCCCAAGCCCAGAAAACCCAACCTACTGGAATTTCTCACCACCAAACGTAATTGTAGATTTCCCAACCCAAACCAGTCCATTCACTCAAGATTTTTGTGTCACGGCAAATGGTTCCATAGAAGACCTAGAAGTAATCGTAGTTCCATTAGAACAAGCACGACCAGGTTTTGATACCGATTATAAAGTGGTAGTTAAAAACAAAGGAAATGTTACGACCAGTGGAATAGTGACATTAGATTTTGAAGAAGATTTCATGAATTTACTTTCTTCAACGCCTACGGCAGCAACTCCTGCAACTAATCAGTTGAGTTGGTCAGTGAGTAATTTACAGCCTTTCCAGATGGAAGAATTTCTGTTTACAATGACCATGAACACACCTACACAAACAACAAATCCGCTAAATGATGGAGATGTTCTCACTTTCACTGGAGTAGTTATAGGAACTGGAACAGACGCCATGCCAGTAGATAACACAATGGTTTTTGATCAAACTGTTGTCAACTCTTATGATCCTAATGATAAAACTTGTTTAGAAGGTAAAACTATTGACCCAAGCGATGTTGGAGAATATGTTCATTATATGATTCGTTTTGAGAATACAGGTATGGCTAGTGCGGTAAACATCGTTGTAAAAGATGAAATTGATTTAAGTCAGTTTGATATCACAACATTGATTCCGCTAGGTGGTAGTCACGATTATTATACGAGAATAAGAGAAGGAAATGTAGTAGAATTCATTCATGAAAATATCAATCTAGATTTCAATGATGCGACTAACGATGGTTATGTATTATTTAAAATCAAAACTTTAAACACTTTAGTTGCAGGAGATACTTTTGATAATACTGCTGATATTTATTTTGATTTCAACGCTCCAATTGTAACCAATACAGAGACAGTAAGTATCATGAGTACAGCAAGCGTAGGAGAAGCTACAGATAACAGTATCACCATTTATCCTAATCCTGCAAACAACTTTATTAACGCGACTGCAAACAATGCCATAGAAAGCATCAGCATAACCGATATGAATGGTAGAATGATCACAGCAACACAATTTACAGGCGCAGTAAACGAGCAACGCCTAGAAATAGGAGAGTTGTCTTCAGGTATTTACTTTGTAACTATAAAAAGCAACGCAGGACAAAAAATAGAGAAGTTGCTAGTGGAGTAAATTTCTCATAACTTCAAAAAAAATGAAAAGCCTTTTCTTAATAGAAGAGGCTTTTTTTGTTCCGCTTTCGCGAAAGCGACAACAACACAAAACTTAAAGAAAACTTAAAGTTTTGATAAGGTTATAGTCTCTATTTTGGGTTTAATATATTTGTTTCAAACGCATAATTTACTAGTTTGAAGTCCTATTTTTTCTCCATTTTATTTTGTTTAATTACCAGTATGACTGCTGCGCAGGACAGTATTCCTCCTGTAAAACAACCTAACTGGATGTCGTGGGGTAGAGTTAGTTTTATATTTAATCAAAGTGCGTTTAATGCAGACTGGCAAGGTGGTGGGGTTACTAATGTTTCAGGTAACCTAGGAATCAGTTATGACATACAGTATAAGCGTAAAAAGCTTTCATGGGATACTAAATTGATTACTGATTTTGGTCTTTCTCAAGTTAAAGATCAGCGATATATACGTAAGACTACTGATCGATTAGAGTTAAACAGTATACTCGGTAATCAAATCAATCAAAGTTTCTGGAATTACAGTACGATTTTTAATTTTAGATCTCAGTTTATTTCTGGTTATGAATTCTTTACAGAAGAGGAGACAGGCGATGACGGTCTTACGAGAACGGTTCAAAGACGTCGCGAGACCTCTGGCAGTTTTTCTCCTTCTTACTTTCAATTAGGATTAGGTTTTCTATGGAAAAAGTCTAAAAATTTCAATTTCAATATTGCTCCTGCCACAACAAGGTTAATCAAAGTATCTTCAAATTTTACTGATGTAGATATGAATGACCCTGTAGCTGTTGAGGCATATGAACCATTTTTTGGTGTAGAGGCTAATAGAACAACGCGATGGGAAGTAGGTGCTTCTTTTAGAGGTTATACAAAATTTGAAGTAGCAAAGAATATTCAAATGGAAAATGTGTTGAGTCTATACAGTGATTACCTCGCAGATCCAGAAAATATTGATATAGATTATAACCTTAATTTATTTTTAAAGGTAAATAAGTACATCAGTGGTAATTTTGAATTTCAGGCTATCTATGACGATAATACCACTAAAGGATTCCAAATACGTCAGGTTATAGGGTTAGGTTTTAAATATGATCTAGGAGAACGTCCTAAAAAAACCGCATAGTTATCAGGTGATTGGGATTTTTTTTAAACTAATTTTTGTGGTACATCAAAACTTATATTCATGAAAAAATGGTGTCCAACAAGTCTGTTAAAATTTCTTCTATTAAGTAATTTATCTATCAAATAAGTAGTTTAATTCTACACAGGTGTCATAGACCTGTCATGTTGATGAGGTAAGGTGACAATATAATAAATCAGACATTTTTTCAGCTCTTAGGCTAGTCATAGTCTGCTATTTACCGTTAATCGATAAAGTGTCATTTTCTGTAGAGTTTAACTAAATTTTCACATCTGTTGTGGCGTTATGGTACGTTTATGTGGCTACTATTTCCATAATGAAAAGAAAAATGAAAAATTATTTAATGGCAATTCTATGTGCCTTATCACTAGGTTTTGTTAACGCTCAAGTAGGTTTAAATGTGCAGAATCCAGACCAGTCTGCCATACTAGATATCAGTTCTGAAGACAAAGGAGTTTTATTTCCACGTATGGATTTAAAAAACCTGTCAGAAGCACAACCGGTTAATAATCCTGCTACGGGACTTGTAGTATGGAATACAGATGCGGCAAATAACGGTACAGACTCAGGTTTTTACTTTTGGAACAATAGCTGGATCAAATTAGGAGTCAATGAAGTCAGTGCGCCAGGCACGGTAGATACTAAAGCTTATGGGCAATTAACTATTAATAACGACTGGAATAGCAATTTACAACAGTATACTTTTACAAGTATAAATACTAACTCTGCTGGACTAGCAACTTCTAACGTGCGTGTGAATGATGGTAATAATTTTTCACTAAGGCCAGAAGTAGCAGGTTTATACAGAGTAACTTTTACTATTACTTATCGCAAGAATGCTGACAATGGGGCAAGTGAAATAGAGTTCTATTTATTTAAAAATAACAATGCGATTAATGATGCTAAGATCAAAGCCCCATTAAACAGAACAGTAAATACAGTTTCCTTCTCAAAATTAATGAATCTAGATGCTTATCAATATTATGGATTAGGTATTTCAAAAAGTGATATGGCACCACAAAATTTGAGTATTACTATTCTTAAGAATCAAACGAGCTTCAATATCGAAAAAATAGACTAAAAATCAGTTTTTTATTCTTAACACAACTTTATCGTAGATAATTCTGTTAATACGTTGGTATTTTATCAACTTGCAATCCAGTTAGGTAAACTAATTCCTACATATAAAATTGGCAGAAAAAGAAGACATTAAAACACCTCAAAAAGGGAAGAAATACAGGTGGCTGCGCAGGATTGCGCGTACCATGTTGGGTATTTTAATAGTTCTTATTTTGTTGCTATTATTTATACGCAGCCCATGGGGACAAAGTATAATTATAGATCAGGCGGTTTCTTATGTAAAAAGTAAAACTGGTACAGATGTGCAACTTGATGGTGCTTTCATAACATTTGACGGAGATATTAGGGTAGAAGGTCTTTATCTAGGCGATGTTAAAAATGATACGCTGGTATATTCTAAGAGTCTTGAAGCAAATATTGCATTACTGCCGCTCATCAAAGGTTCAGTTTTTAAAATAGATGACGTAGAGTGGCATGGACTTACCGCTCGAGTTAAAAGAGTAGATTCTGTTAGTGGTTTTAATTATGAATTTTTAATAGATGCATTTGCAACTACACCAGATACCACGGCTACTAGTGAACCGTTAGATATTAAAATAGGGACTATTTATCTTTCTAATTTTGATATTATTTATAAAGATCAGGTTGATGAAATGGACGCTAGTGCAAATTTTGACGAGCTGTTTCTAGAGATGAATACCTTAGATCTAGATAAAATGATAGTAGATATAGAGACTTTGACTCTCAAAAATGCTGTTGTTAACTATGAGAAAGATGTGGTTACCGCTTTCGCGAAAGCGGAACAAGATACAGACCCCACTAAAGATACCAACCTAGCCGAAGCCATAACCGATAGTGCAGACGATTCTCCATTTCCATTACTCAAAGCAGGTAAGATAAGACTGGATAATGTGGTGATGAATTATAATTCTGAACCAGATGGTATTGTTCTACGTACCGACTTCGGTATTATGGAAACCTCTATACCTAAGGCAAATGTAGAGGGTAGTGATATACTGGTTTCTTATTTTAATTTAGAGGACAGTAATGTAGCGGTGCATATGAGTGATGTGGCTGCAAATACTACAGCGCCAGTAGAGTCTAACGAACCTACTACTTTTGAATGGCCTGACATGAAAGTTGCTTTAAAAAAGTTAGACTTTAAAAATAATAACTTTTTATATACAGTAAATGGCGCTCTACCTTCTGGAAATGAGCTTAATCCAGATGCCATTTCTTTACAAGATATTACAGTAGGTCTAAGTGATTTTAATTTAGGAGATCATAAAGCAGCGGTAATCATTAATGAATTAAAACTGAAAGAAATTTCTGGTTTAAGCGTTAATGATTTTAAAGGTTCTATTAGCATTACAGATGAGAAATTAGATGTTAGTAATTTATATGCTAGTGTAAATAAAAGTTCTTTATCAGCTGATTTAAATTTAGGTTACCCAAATTTAGATGCGTTGATAAATAATCCAGAATCTTTAAATGTCCAGATTAATGTACCGCAATACAATTTTGATCTAAGTGATGTTTATGCGTTTGTGCCAGAATTAGAACAAAACGAGTATGTAAGCAAGCTAGCTCAAAAACCATTTAATGGTAAATTGATAACCAGTGGTAGTACAAGAAATATAAATTTAGACAGTTTTATAGTAAACTGGGGAGCCGCTACATCCATAAATGCGAGTGGTAGGTTACAAAACGTGACAGATGTAGATCAACTGTCTTTTAATATAGATTCTATTAATGCGGTAACGACCAGAGCTACAATTCTCAATTTTATAAAAGAAGATGAACTAGGAATCACACTACCAGAAAATGCGAGACTTAACGCAAGTGCTTTTGGGACGATTACAGATGTAAAAACTAAGGTGAATCTAGCTACTAGTTATGGAGCTGTCGCACTAGATGGTTCTTTTAAGAATGATAAGAATATAGAGTTTAATGCAGGTGTAAAATTAGACACACTTAATCTTAATAAAATGCTAGCTATGGAAGGGCTAGGTAATTTAAGTCTAGAATTAAAAACAAGTGGTAGCGGTAATGACATCAGTACGCTGGATGCAGTTTTAAAAGGTGAAATTCTAGAATTTGCCTATAATGGTTATCCATTAAAAAACATTCCTATAGAAGGAAAGATGAAGAATGGAAAAGGAGATGTGAGCACTGAATATAGAGATGATAATATCAATATATCTCTAACTGCAGACGCTACTCTCGATACCGATATAACCAAAGCAAATGCACAAATAAATGTGGTAGGTGTAGATTTAAGAGCCTTTGGTATTACTTCTCAAAATGTGAAAGCAGCTGGTAACATAGGTGTTTCTTATGAAGGTGATGGAGTAAACTATAAAGTGAACTCTACCATAGGAGATGGTATTGCTGTTTTTGATAATCAGTCGTATTTATTAGGTAATGTAGATGTCGCAGCATTTGTACAACCAGATTCTACATCGGTAGATATTCATAACAAGATGTTAGATCTTGAGTTAAGGTCTAACGTAGATCCAGAAAATCTAACCGTTGCCTTAGATCGTCATATTAATAGATACCTAACTACTAGCACGGCAATGGACACGGCACAACCGGTTGTGATGAAGATTAAAGGGAATATAAGTCCAGCACCTATTTTAAGAGATGTCATCTTACCAGGTTTACAAGCACTAGATACTATAAATATTGCGGTAGATTTTGATGAAAAAGAGCGTAGATTAAATAGTGACGTAAAAGTGGCTTATTTAAAATATGCAGATAGTGAGGTAGATAGCCTAGTAATATCATCAGCGTCAGATGCTCAAAATCTTAAATTTCAATTAGGTTTTAAGAAAATAGCATCAGGTCCAGTTAATATTAAACGTACTGCGATGACTGGTATAGTAGCAGGTAACACGTTAAACCTAGACTTTACATCTTATGATGATGAGGAGAAGTTGATGCATTTTGCTAGCACGCTTTCGCGAAAGCGAGATCAAAACGGTCTAGAGAATCTCATTTTTAACCTTTCTGTAGATGATCTTATTCTTAACAAGCAACCCTGGACCATACCGTCAAATAATGAAATAGCTGTAGGAGAAAGTAAGGTTTTATTTAATGATTTTAAGTTGACTAACGGAGATCAAAGTATAGAATTAAGGTCTGATAGACCAAACACTACAAATGAACATGTGGCGATGTTGATCAATAATTTTAGATTACAAGGATTGCTAAGTTTCTTAAATTCTGATGAAAAACTAGCTACAGGAAAGGTGAATGGAGAATTTGTCCTAGATGATATTTATGGAGCAACAGGTTTCATTGCAGATTTACAGATAGAGGATTTTCATGCTATGGAAACACCATTAGGAATATTAAAGTTAGATGCAAAATCACTAGACGCATCTAAGTACGATATGAATATGAGTGTAAAGGGTGAAGATGTTGATATAGTGCTGGATGGAGATTATGAGGCAAATGAAGTTGCTGCAAAATTAAACTTAGATCTAGATATAAATAAAGTCGCGATGAGCACACTGGCTGGTATTTCTGACGGTTTTCTTAAAGATGGTAGTGGTTCTATAAATGGAACGTTTAAAGTGGCAGGGACAACCGTAGATCCTGAGTATGATGGGGTTTTAAAGTTTAATAATGCAACGGCTAGTGTTTCTATGCTAGACACTAGTTTCACTTTTAAAAATGAAGAAATTAAAATAGATAATGATGGTATTTACATGGACCAACTATCTATTACAGATGCAAATGGTAATCCATTTATTATAGATGGAACCGTGGGAACAGAAAACCTATTACAACCGACTCTAGATTTAGACTTAAAAGCAGTTAATTTTACAGCGCTTAATAGTACTGAAAAGGATAATGACCTGTATTATGGTAAGGCTACCTTTGATGCCAGTGCAAAAATAACTGGTAATACAGACGTTCCTGTAATAGATCTAGATGTAACGGTAAAGAATGTAACTGATGTGACTTATGTTTTACCAGCGACAGAGTTAGATGTGGTAGAGCGTGATGGTATTGTGCAATTTGTAAATAAGGTGAATCCAGATGCTATTCTTACACAAACGGAAGAAGAGTCGGCAACGTTAACAGGTTTTGATGTAACAGCAAGTTTTAAAGTACGCAAGGACGCAAAGGTTACTATAATTATAGATCCTGATACGGGAGATCAACTACAGGTTTCTGGAGATGCAGACCTTAAGTTTAGAATGACACCTAATGGAAGAATGACACTTGCAGGAAGGTATGAGATTTCTGAAGGTTTTTATCAATTTAATCTTTACGACATTGTTTCTAGACGTTTTGATCTAGCAAAAGGTGGTAGCGTTACCTGGTCTGGTGATCCATTTGATGCCATTCTAGATGTAAGTGCTATTTATAAAGTAGAGACTAGTGCAAGTGCGATAATGGCTAGTCAGACCAGTGGTGCAGATCTAGCAACGCAAGAAAAATACCGTCAGAGATTGCCTTTTGTAGTGTATTTGAATATTGATGGAGAGCTGCTGAAGCCTGAAATTAGTTTTAAACTCGATTTACCAGAAGATGAACAAGGTGCTTTGGGAGGAGAAGTGTACAGTAGGTTACAACAAGTTAATACTCAAGATCAGGAATTAAATAAGCAAGTGTTTTCTCTTCTTGTTCTTAATAAATTTTTCCCTACTAGTGGTACAGATGGTAGTAATGGAGGAACGGCAACTATTGCTAGAGATAACTTAAACCAGGCTTTGAGCGATCAATTAAATCAATATGGTGGGCAATTATTAGGTAAAACAGGTATAGATTTCAACTTTGGGTTAGATAGTTATACAGACTATGCTAGCGGTAGTGGACAGGAAAGAACACAATTAGATGTAACGGCAAGTAAAAAATTATTAGATGATAGATTAATTGTAAGTGTAGGTAGTGAAGTAGATATTCAAGGTAGTGCGCAAGATGGAGAAGAAGTGCCTGTGATAGGTAATGTAAGTCTAGAATATTTGTTGACACAAGCTGGTCAGTGGAGATTAAAAGGTTTCCGTCGCAATCAATATGATAACGTGGTAGATGGGCAGCTAGTAGTAAGTGGTATTTCATTAATCTTTACCAAAGAATTTAATGAATTTAAAAACCTATTTGCAAAGACAGTTCTAGCCGAGGATCAAAAAGCTAGAAAAGAAGAAGAGGAAGAATTAAAGAAGAAAGAGGACAGCGAGAGTAAAACAACTGAAGAAAATAAAAACTAAATCAAAGCACTTGAATTTAAATAATTACATAAAAACCCTATTAGTTATAAGTATCGTTCTTATAGCGTCTTCATGTGCGGTAAAGAAATACGTGCCAGAAGATGAATTGTTATTTACGGGCTCTTCACTTGATATAAAATTAGATTCCCTGACAGATGTTAAAAATGTAGCTGCTCTTAAATTAGAGCTAGAAGCAACACTTTCGCCACAACCTAATTCAAAGTTTCTAGGAATGCGTCCAGGATTGCATTATTACTATAAAGTGAATAAAGATAGTGCGGGATTTATTGCAAGATTTTTAAACAAGAAAATAGGAGAGAAGCCTGTTTATTTAAGTGATGTAGAGGAAGAAGCGACTAGAGATTTATTGCGTAATAGATTAGAAAATAGAGGATTTTTCTTTAGTAATATATCGTCTAAAACCCTAAAGGATGAAGATGCAAAGGAAGGTAACGTATCGTACAATGTTACTTTACCTAATCCATATCGCATGAAAACTTATCAGGTAGATCGTGACTCTATTCCATTTTATAAAGTGTTAGAAGATCAGATAAAAAACACTCCTATAAAAGTAGATTCTCGTTTTGATTTATCTGCTTTGAAGCTGGAAAGGGAACGTATAGATTTAAATTTAAAGGATAAGGGGTATTATAATTTCAATTCTGGTTTTTTAATATTTCAGGCAGACACTAATCAATATAAAAATAGAAAATTTGATCTGTTTTTAAAATTGAAACAAGACGTGCCTACGAAGGCCATAAAACCATATCAAATAAAGTCAGTAAATGTTTTTCCATATAACGTTACTAACAATGATACTGTTAAGGTAGATACCGTACGTTATGCAAATAAAGACTTTATTCAAGAATCAGATTTCTTTAGGCCAGATCGATTAGACCCTTTTATACTTTTAGAGAAAGGTGATTTGTATAATCCAGAAAAATCTAAAGCTACTAGCAGGCGTTTAGGCTCCATAGGTGCTTATAAATTTGTCAATATAGAATATACAGAAATAGATGGAGAGCAAACAGATAGTCTTAATTACTTAGAAGCAAACATCTTTCTATCTCCTTTAAATAAAAGAGCCATACGTGCCGAATTGCAAGCGGTAACTAAATCAAATGATTTCTCTGGTCCTACATTAGGACTTACTTTTTCTAATCGTAATTTATTTAAAGGTGGAGAGACTCTGAATATTAAAGCTACAGGAACTTATGAAGTGCAAGTAGCTGGTAACAGTAGTGGTGGTCTAACTAGTACAGAATTCGGTTTAGGTGCAGACTTAATTTTCCCACGTGTGTTAGCTCCTTTTAAGGTAGATAGTGATTACTTTGAGTATGCCATTCCTAAAACTAAAACCAGTCTTAATGCATCGATCTTAAACCGTAGCCAGTTGTACAGTTTACTAACTTTTTCCGGTAGTTTTGGTTATGTGTGGCAAGCAAATAAATATGTAACGCACGAGTTAAATCCGGTGTCTATTAACTACGTGAGACCCACAAATATATCTGAAGAATTTCAAGCTATACTAGACGATAACGCATTTTTACAAAGTAGTTTTGATCAACAATTTATTTCTGGATTAACCTATTCATTTACTTATAACGGTATGTTGAGTCAGAGCAAGAGAGCCTTGTACTATGTGAATAGTACTGTAGATGTTGCTGGTAATAGCATTAGTTTATTAGCTCAAGAAAATGATCTAGGTAAGAAAGAGTTCTTAGGATTAGAATATGCACAATACGCAAAGGCAGATGTAGACTTTAGATTTCATTATTTACTTGGTAAAGAGTCTCGATTAGCAACACGATTATTTGCTGGTTATGGATTGCCTTTTGGTAACAGTGATGTTTTACCATTTAGTAAACAGTATTTTTCTGGAGGAGCGTATAGTGTGCGCGCTTTTAGAACTCGATCTTTGGGACCTGGAACCTACACTCCAGAAAATGATGAAGACATCTCGTTTTTTGATCAATCTGGTAACGTGCGTCTAGAGGCAAATGTAGAGTATCGTTTTCCTATTTACGGCTATGTTAAAGGAGCTCTTTTTGTAGATGCAGGAAATGTATGGTCTACCGCAGGAAACGGTTTAGATGGTGGCGAGTTCAGTAGTAATTTTTTGAATGAACTAGGTATAGGTGCAGGAGTAGGAATGCGTGTAGATGTTCAAGGATTTGTGATACGTTTTGACCTAGCTGCTCCATGGCACGATCCATCGCTTCCAGAAAATGAACGTTGGAATTTTGATGTAGAAAATCCCGTGTTCAACTTTGCTATAGGTTATCCGTTCTAAGAGTTTTTTGCTTTGTCCGCTTTCGCGAAAGCGGAATATTTAAAAATACTATATTGTACCTTTTTTTAAATAGATAGAATAATGGATAATTTCGATAACAATAATAACACTTACCGTCAAAGAAGAGGTAGAGAAGAGTACCAGCCGGCTGCAACTAATGATGCAGGAATGTTTGAGATGATAGGCAAGTGTTTTACTAATTATGCAAACTTTACAGGAAGAGCTCGCAGGTCAGAATATTGGTATTTTAGATTGTTCAACTTCATAGTTTTGTTCTTCTTCTTTTTCATATTTATGTTATTAGGATCTGTTAAAGAAATGCGTGTTGTTTTATTGATCATTTATATTCTTTATGTGCTGGCAACCATTGTACCTAGTGTAGCAGTTACAGTTAGAAGATTACATGATACTGGTAGATCTGGATGGAGCTTTCTATTAGGATTTGTTCCGGTAGCAAGTATTATGTTATTAATTTTCTTAACGGAAGACAGTAAGTATGGAGCTAATCAATGGGGTGTTAATCCTAAAGGATTAGGAAGTGATAATTTTAACGCTCCTAAAAATCAATATAATGACGGTTTTTAACTTAAAAACTTTTAAATCTTTCTAAAACATAAAGAGTTACTTTCAATCTGATATTATATTTGTTTTAAAAATATTATGTGGAGAAAAGTATTTCAAGTGTTAGGACTAGTCGCAGCACTTTTAAGTTTACTGCCTCTTATAGCTGCAGACTACTGGTGGATAAGAGTTTTTGATTTTCCACATCTTCAACTTACCGCTTTTACCTTATTAGCGATTTTGCTTTACTTCTTTACTTTTAAGCCTAAATGGATTAATGATTATGCATATATAACAGTTTTGTTGGGTTGTTTTGCTTTTCAATTTTTTAAAATAGTTGATTACACACCGTTATATCCGGTAGAAGTGGAAGACAGCTCTTCTGCTATTTCTGAGGATAATTACATTAGTATTTATACGGCAAATGTGTTGCAAGAAAATAAAAATACAGAAGAACTATTTAAAGAAATAGAATCTAAAGAACCAGATTTAATTGTTTTTACAGAGACTAATGATAGGTGGAGTGATGCTATAAAAAATAGAATAGGCGATTCATATCCTTTTAAAGTGGAGCAACCACAGGATAATACTTATGGTATGTTAGTGTATTCTAGGTTAGAATTATCAGACACGAGAATTAAATTTCAAGTAGATCCAGAAATACCTTCTATTGATGCTAAGGTCAGGATGAAGAATGAAAATTTATTTCAATTATATGCGATACATCCTACACCACCCATGCCGCAGCACAATCCTTTAAGTACAGACCGTGATAAGGAGTTAATGCTTACTGCTATCGCAAGTAATAAGTCTAAAATACCTGTAATAGTTCTAGGTGATTTCAATGATGTGGCTTGGTCTCATAGCACCCAACTAACTAAAACAGTAGGTAAATTATTAGATTTGAGAATAGGAAGAGGGTTTTATAGCACCTACCACGCACAGTATCCATTGATGAGGTGGCCACTAGATCACATACTTATCTCACCAGAATTTAGATTAAAGAAAGCAGGTACTGGTGCAGATTTTGACAGTGACCACTTTCCTTCATGGGCAGTTTTAACCTATGAGCCAGAGCTTGCAGATCAACAAAAACCGATTGAACCAGATGAAGATGACTGGAAACAAGCAAAAAAGCAATTGAAAACTACTGATTTACAATCTCTGTTAGATATTTGAGATCTATTCTAATATTTAAGTACAGAATGTGAAATAGATAATAATCTATTCTGTTTTTTCAGATTCAATTATTAAGTGAGGGTATTTATCCAGTTCATAATCTAGAACTAGTCCACCAGCAAGAGATTGAGTAATTTCAGGTCCATAAAGTACATCGCATAGATACATGGCAGCCTCAAAAGATCTCGCACCGCCAGCGCTGGTAATTACATTTTGATCATGTACAAACCATATATTTTTTCTTATATCTAACTGAGGGAAACGATCTTTCATTTGATCAATATCTGACGGGAAGGTTGTACTTACTTTATCGTCTAAGATTCCTGCTTGTGCTAGTACAAATGCACCATCACAATGGGACGTGATATACATGGCATTTTCACTTACTTGTTTTACAAAGTTGATCATTGTGTTGTTTTCTAGATCTGTATCTAGATGATGCTCTGCACTGGGAACTACCAGTATATCTATATTAGGCGCGTTATCAAATGTATAGTCAGGTAATATTCTTATTCCTTCAAATGTTGTGACCGCATCCATAGTTTGCGCTACCAAAAAGACATTCATAGGTTTTATGCCTTCACGGTATTTAGTGTGTTGAAATATATCAAATGGCGCTGTAAGTTCTGTATTAAAAGTACCGTCCATTATTAGAAAACCCACATTGTATGCATTTTCTTTAAGTTGAGGTGTGGATACTTCTTCTTTAGTTATAGATTTTTCTAATTTGCTAGTTTTATTACAAGAAATTAAGCCGATGACTAAGAATACTGTTAAGAGTAAATTGGCATTGTTAGTTAAATTATAAACAATTGATTTCATATTAACTGTAGAGATAATACTTCTGGACGATTTTTGGGAAACCAAACTAAAACTCATGAATAGGATTATTTTAATTGTTAGTATAGTAACACTTATCTCTGGAATGGCAGGTTTTTATCTAACTACACCATTAACTACATTTTTAAGAATAGTATTTCTCATCTCTGCAGATGTATTGATCATTATGTTACTAGGTAAATTATTATTTGCAGGTAATCGTGCTTTGAGAGTAAAGACAAAAAATAAAAAAGTAAGTGCTTTTTAATTAAGATTTTAATAAAAATGCCTCGGTAAATTTATAACTAGCACCAGCAGCTATTATTCCTAAACTTATACTTAGTATCAAATACCATATTGCAGATGCATAAGAGCCGTTTTTGAGTAGTAAAAACAACTCAGCACTAAATGTAGAAAACGTGGTAAGTCCACCACAAAAACCTACACCTAACAATACATACCACTGATGGGATAATTGCTCTCTATGAAACGCTGCTAAAAAACCACCTAGCAGTAAGCAACCTAATATATTGACACCTATGGTAGGAATCCATTTTAGTGTATTACTGTTCTCTATTAAGGAAAAATAAAACCTTAAGCTACTTCCTAGTCCACCGCCTATAAAAACAAATAAAAACGCCTTCATTTATTCTATAGGTATATAAATTTCAGTACGATAATCTGCTGGGTTAGGAGTAAGCATAGGATCCGTTTTATATATTTCATAAGGAGACGCTATTGCTTTTACCAGTCCGTTTTGAGATATAAATTCTTCACCTTTTCTCCATGCCTCAGCGAGGTTACTATACGCACCATTAAGAGTGATTTTCACTGCTTTTCCAGGTTCTTGGTAACTAGATAGGATATTACTGTTAGTAGCAGTAATCTCTCTATTTTCAACAGGAAGTGCTGCAGAGAATAAAACACTATTATTAGTAGGATCTATCTTTTCATATACCACACGTGGCATGCCGTACATATCGATATTATTGCGATTCATGTAAGACATAATGTTTTGAAGCATTTGAGATTTTACAATTTGCAATTTTTCTCTCTTTGTACTAGATGACATGTATAAAAAGTAACCACCTCCAGTTTCAATAATACCGTCTACATGAACTTGGTGTACAGACATTTGGTTATTCACATAGTTGTCTAGATTTTCTAAACCTGCAGTATACTTAGGTTTAATTTCATCTTCCATATTAAAGCCTAATACGGTAGTCATTACTTTATCTAATAGACCTTGTTCACCCTTAATATTCCATGTTATTTTAGTACCATTTTCGACGCGTTCTAGATCCATGATTACATCACTGTTAGAACTTGTCATACCATTATCATAGAACATATTCATAGCCACATACTTATTAGGCTCTATTCCTGTTATAGTCATTTTACCATTACCATAAGGATCTGTAAAAGAATAATTACCATCTACACCTTTAGTTTGTGTACCCATTGTAGAGGTTATTTCTTCATCTTCTAACCATGGATTCCAGTTTTCCCATTCTTTAAAATCTGCTAGTTGATCATAGATAAGGGATGGTGGTGCTGCGATAATACGAGATTCTGTTATATCATATTTTCCATCTTTTAATGAAAAATAGATAGCACCTCCTATGATGACGATTAATATTAGTATAAAAATGTACTTGAAAGCTTTCATTTAGGGTCTAATTATATATCAAAGATACGATTATTGAAAAAGATCTTAGTTAGAAAAGATATACTAGACTAGGTATCGCATATCATACACGAAATAAATAGTCTACAATTAAATGAAAATAAGAAATATTTTAAAATAGGTGTAAATAAAAACTGCCAGATTAGATCTGGCAGTTTTAGAGAAAGTCATTATTAATGAGCTTTCTTCCCCCTAAAATTCTTTGTGTTATTTGGTTGGTTAGTCTATAACACATGAGTAAAATTAAGTCTAATTAAACCTTTAAAAAATACCCATTAATGGGTATTTTTTGTTAAAAAAACAGAGTGAAACAGCAGTTTTATTTAACGATGGTTAATTATGTGGGAAGAAGCCTATTTTTCATATTCTTTAATAGACATGTTGTAGAGTAATTACTACATGTTAAATAGTTTTTATTTTACATGTAGCATCTAATTATCTAAAAGTACCACTAGGAAAACTGACCATACTCTCTATACCATCTTTTCCTATTGCAGCTATACCAAAAAAGGAGTTGTCGATTACTATTCCTTTTAAAGTAAATGCGTTTACATCACCTACATATCGCGAGTTATCCCAGGTAGGACTAGTAGTATCTCTCCAGTAAATTTTATATCCTACGGCATCTTTTACTTTGTCCCATTTAAATTTCACATGAGCTTCTACTATACCACCTATTTTAACATTTTGAGGTCTGCTAGGAGCCCATGCCAGTTGAGCTAGGTTAATAGCATTTACAGCAGTTAATTTTCTAGCATAAGGGAAATTAACATGCTCTACGACATCACCATATGCTATACCGTTTTCTGTTCTTATGTCTTGGTGTTGTTGGGTGTAATTTTCATGTGCTTCCATAATTCGTATTCCAGGAAAACCTAGATCTGCAAAAGGTCTGTGATGACCACCTCTCCCAAAACGGTCCAGTCTATAAACCATCATAGGCTTCATTTCTGGCATGTAAGTCTTTACTGATTTATGTATGTATCGAGCTAGTTGTCTAGAAATTCCATCTACTTCACCACCATAAAATCTGCGACCATTACGCTGTCGTTCTGTCTCAGTAGGATCTGTAGGTTCAGAAAAAATTCTAAATTCCCTGTTGTCGATTACGCCATCTACACCTTCTATATTTCCTATCATATCGTTATTTAAAAACCCTATGACATTCCATTTTTTCTTTTTAGCGTATTCGGCCAGTCCTTTTCCTCCAAAAAGGCCTTGTTCCTCACCACTTAAACCTACATAAACGATACTGTTCTTAAACTTGCGTTTGCTCAAAACTCGTGCAGCTTCTATAGTACCTGCCATACCACTAGCATTATCGTTTGCACCTGGCGCATCTGTTGTAAAGTCCATAGTATCACTAGCGCGAGAATCTATGTCACCACTCATCATCACCATATCATTAGGACTAGAGGTACCTCTTTGAATAGCAACCACATTTACTACCCAAGCATCTTTAGGTATGCGACTACCCATATCAGTAGAAACAAAATCTTTTTGATAGAACACCTCTAGACAGTTACCACATTCTTTTGATATTTGATCAAATTGTGCCTTGATCCATCTCCTTGCTGCGCCTATTCCTCTCGTGTTAGAAACCGTATCAGAAAATGTATTTCTTGTTCCAAAATCGGCTAGTGTACGCACGTCGTTCTCGATTCTATCTGCACTTACTTCATCAATGATAGTGTATAAGTCCATTTGATGGTCTGTAGGTACTTGTGCAATAGATAAGTAACTACAAAGTAGAGATAGTATTAATAGGTTTTTCATGTTTAAAAATTTAGCTACTAAGATAAGAGCTATGAATTTATGATGTTCTATGAAATTGTTAAAAGGATACTTTATAAGCACGCTTTCGCGAAAGCGGAATTTATATACCTCTGGAACCTTAAAAAAGTACATGTTCTTAATTTACTACATGGGATTATTTAGAGAAATCACACACTTTTTAAAGTCTTTATAATGCCTATAAAAAATTTAATAGAAATAAATCACAGATACTGTAGATTTACAGCTAAATATAATTTTAAAATAAATCGATGATTCAAAGAATAAAAAAGAAAAATTATAATAAGATATTTTTGATATCAGGTGTAGTTTTAACTGGTCTACTAGTTTCATGTGGTGGGGCAAGTAAATCTATAGACAGTACTAATGTAAAAGATGCAGAATCGCCATTTATATTACCACTTCATGAGGATATAAAGGAGTGTTTTTCTTGTGACGAAAAAAAACCAATACATCTAGACCAATTTAAAACAGTGCTAACAGACTCAAAATTGCAACAATATAAGAACGGTGGAAAGAGTAGGGAAGAGTTTAAAAAATTAGATACTTTTTGTGATGATACTATTTTTAAAGTTTGTGGTGACGCCATGGTTTTACAAGCAACTGACGATAAGAATGATCGCGTAGAGTTTAGACAGCTCAAAAACTTGAAGCTTAATGATCAAAGTATCTTGAGGTTTCAAGCAAAATTTGAAAATCTACCTAATTCTAATGATAGAAAAGGAGTAACCTTAGCACAAATACATAATGATGCTCAAGGTGTAGGAAGGCCTCTATTTAGAGTAGAATACACAGGTGAAAATGAATTGAGAGCAGTACTTACCGATACGTACATTAAATATGAAGGAGAATCAACAAATGATTATTTAGTTGGTTTTAGAGATGGGCATGAGCTCTATTGTAAACTAGAAATTTTAGAATCTGGTAATCAAATTAGCGTTTATGTGAAGAATATCAATACCGGAAAATCGAAGACTAAAATTTATACGGTAGATAACAAGTGGTTAGAAAAAGATGGAGATTTTTACTTTAAAACAGGAGCTTATTTACAAGTAGCTGGTAAAGCGCCACGAGTTAGTTACTACAGTTTAAAGTATTCATATTAATGAAAACAAAAATAGCTTATGCACTAAGTGCATAAGCTATTCTAGTAATGATAAGAAAGGATATTAAGCCTCTTTGTGTATCTCCACTGCGTGAGGATAAGGAATTTCAATTTTCTCTCTATCTAGTACAAGTTTTGTATTTTCTATAGTCCAGAAATAAACATCCCAATAGTCTTCTGGTGCACAGTAAGGTCTTACAGCTAGATTAACAGAACTTTCTGCAAGTTCACTAACGTTTACAGATGGTGCCGGATCTTTAAGTACTTTAGGATTAGATTCTAACATAGCAAGTAAAGCATCTTTAGCTTGTTTCATGTCTTCACCATATCCTATTCCTACAGTAGTATCTACTCTCATTTTACCTTCGGCAGTATAATTTATGATGTTACCGTTTGCCATAGGGCCATTAGGTATAAGAGCAAGTTTGTTTGCAGGGGTTATTAATTTAGTAACTAATATGTCGATCTCTTTCACAACACCTAATTCTCCTTGTGCCTCTACTAGATCACCTATTTTATAAGGTTTAAAAATTAAGATAAGAACACCACCAGCAAAGTTAGATAGAGAACCTTGTAAAGCAAGTCCTATTGCAAGACCAGCTGCGGCAAGAATAGCAGCAAAACTAGCTGTCTCAATTCCTAATGTACCTGCTACTGTTACTATAAGAAGTATGGTTAAAACCCATTTAAGTAAACTGGTTAAGAATTTCTTTAAGGTAACGTCATAATCTCTTTTATCCATTAATTTACTAGTAACTTTTACTAGCTTTTTAATGATAAATGCACCAATTATGTAAATTAAAATAGCTTTTAAAAGTGGTATACCATATTCTAGGGCATAACCAGTAATGTTTTCTAAGCTAAATCCGTCAGGACTTATATTTAGGTCTAAATTGTCTGCTTGTACTACAGGTTCTTGAATCATTTTTACTAATGTTTTTGTTTGTTGAATTCAAATTTAACTAGTAATAAATGGTAATCTAAAAAGGATTCTTATTTTTTTAAAAAGTAACGTTTTGTCGGTTAAAAACACGTTTTAGCAGTTTTTCAGTCGTTAATCTAAATTATCTGGATACTCGATATAAAAAAACCGCTCTAATAGGAGCGGTTTTTAATAATTATTCAAGGAGTTTAAATTATCCTTTTTTTTGAATTTCTACCTGATGTGGATAAGGTATATCTACACCTATAGCATCTAGAGTAGGTTTAAAGTTTTCTTGCAGATACCAGTACACTGTCCACATGTCATCTGTGAGTGTATAAGGTCTTACATTAATATTAATGGAACTGTCAGCATTTGCAGCCACCATTATTTGTGGTGCAGGATCTTTAAGAACTAATGGATGATCTTCCACTAGCTTGCGCAACGCTTCTAAAGTTTGTGTAATATTTGCGTCATAACTTACACCTATGGTGGTGTCACATCTTAAAATACCTTCTGCATTAAAATTAATAATATTCCCGTTCAACAATGGACCGTTAGGAATAATAGCCAGTTTGCGTTGTGGAGTTATTATTTTAGTTTGTAAGATATCTATTTCTTTAATAGTACCTAAAACACCTTGAGCCTCGATAGTGTCTCCTATTTTAAAAGGTTTAAATAATAATAGTAACACGCCACCAGCAAAATTAGACAACGATCCTTGTAACGCTAGCCCGATAGCTAGCCCTGCAGCTGCAATAACCGCGGCAAAACTAGTTGTTTGTATACCTAGTGTTCCTACTACCGTTATAATAAGTAAAATCCAAAGGCCCCATTTAATTAAATTGAGTAAGAATTTTTCTAAAGTTATATCGTAATCTCTAGCTAACATTATTTTTCTCGTTAGCTTAAGAGCTTTCTTAATTAACCATCTTCCTACAATAAAAATTAGAATTGCTTTTACTAACGGAATACCATATTCTAAAATTAGCTCAAAACCTTTCTCTACATTAAAATCTTCTAGTATCTCTTTCATATAAAACAAAAGTAGAATAAGCCTCGAAAAACCTTGTTTATGATTTGTTAATAGTTGGGAACTTTATGATTTAATTTTAATAAATGATTTCTATTTAATTAAAAAGCCGCTATTTGGAAAATCCAATAGCGGCTTTAATTCATTTAAAATTTTCTAGAATACTAGAAAGGGTACTTATTAGCTTCAGTCACCTTATCTGCGATAGTATCTCTTAGAGCTACAATGTTAGGTAGGTTTGTATATTTAGTGAAACGTTTAAGTCCCATAAGCATCATGCGTTGTTCATCACCTTCAGCAAAGCTAGAAATACCTTCTTCAGCTCTTGCCTGGATAATTTTAGACGCTTGATATAAGTAATATTGAGACATTGCAATTTGCTCTTTTTGCTCTTCTACACTAGTACGAGCGATGTTCTTTTGAGTTCTAAGAATAGCACTCTCTGCCATATAGATCTCGATAAGAATATCTGACGCTGCAATTAATAATTGCTGGTGCTCTTCTAGTGCTGGACCGAATTTTTGCACCGCACTTCCTGCAACCATTAAGAATACTTTTTTAAGTTTCTTAACCATATCCATTTCTTCAGATAATGGCTCTGAAAAATCTGGTGTTTCAAAAGAAGGAATAGAAGTAAGTTCATTTCCTACTGCCATTGCTGGCTCTAGTAAGTTAACGTGACCTTTCATCGCTTTTTTAACTAACATTCCTACTGCTAGCATACGGTTAATCTCGTTAGTACCTTCATAAATACGTGAGATACGAGCATCTCTCCATGCAGCCTCCATAGGAGCATCTGCACTGAAGCCCATACCACCATAGATTTGTATACCTTCATCACTACATGCTTGCATATCCTCAGATACAGCAACCTTAAGAATAGAGCATTCTATAGCAAATTCTTCAACACCTTTCAATTCAGCCTCTGCAAAGGTTGCACCTTCTTCCTGACGCAAGTGGATTCGGTTTTCTACATCTTTAGCAGCGCGATAAGAAGCACTTTCACCCACATAAGCATTAACAGCCATTTCAGCAAGTTTCTTTCTTATAGCTCCAAATTTTGCGATAGGAGTTTTAAACTGCTCACGCTCATTAGCATAATTAGTAGCAAGTGTAATTACACGACGTTGTGCATCTAGACATGCTGCAGCTAGTTTTATACGACCTACATTTAATGCATTCATCGCAATTTTAAAACCTTCACCACGACCAGCAAGCATATTTTCTACAGGAACCAGGCAGTCATTAAAGAATACCTGACGAGTAGAAGAGGAGTGAATACCTAATTTGTGTTCTTCTTCTCCCATTGTAATCCCATTACTAGGATCGTTTTCTACGATAAATCCAGTAATGTTTTTATCATCTTCTAGACGTGCAAATACTACAAATACATTACAGAAACCTGCATTTGAAATCCACATTTTTTGACCATTGATCTTGTAGTGTTTTCCATCTGCAGTAAGCTCTGCTTTTGTTTTTCCAGAATTTGCATCAGACCCTGCACCAGGCTCAGTTAAACAATAAGCTCCAAACCACTCACCAGTAGCAAGTTTAGGAACATATTTTTTCTTTTGCTCTTCAGTACCGTATAGAGTAATAGGCATAGTACCTATTCCTGTATGTGCTCCAAAAGCAGTTGCGATAGATCCAGTTGCACCAGAAATATAATCACAAACTAACATAGTAGAGACAAAGCCCATACCTAGACCATCATACTCTTCTGGAACAGCTACACCTAAGAATCCCATTTCTCCAGCTTTGCGCATTACTTCTTCAGTAAGTGCATAGTCTTTCTTTTCAAATCGGTCTTTATTAGGAACGATCTCTTTGTCTACAAATTCCTGTACACTCTCGCGCATCATCTTTTGTTCATCAGAGAAGTCTTCTGGAGTAAATACTTCTGATGGATTTGTTTCCTTCACGATGAATTGTCCACCGCGTATCATTTCTATTTTATTTTCTGTTGACATAATATGTATTGTTATCTCGCTTTCGCGAAAGCGTAATTCTTAATTTAAAAACTCAAAAATACCAGCAGCACCTTGTCCAGTACCTACACACATGGTAACCATACAGTGTTTTCCTTGGTTTCCTCTCTTGCGCATCTCATCAAAGATTTGCACAGATAGTTTTGCTCCTGAACAACCTAGTGGATGACCTAGTGCGATAGCACCACCGTTAACGTTAACGATGTCTTTATTAAGACCTAGTTCTCTAACCACAGCAACAGACTGACTTGCAAAAGCTTCATTTAACTCAATAAGAGCCATGTCTTCTTTTTTAAGACCTGCTTGTTTTAATGCCTTTGGAATAGCTTCTATAGGCGCAATACCCATAACTCTAGGTTCTACAGCTGCTACGGCAAAGCTTACTAGTTTTGCAATAGGCTTTATACCTAATTCATTTACCATTTCTTCACTCATTACAAGTGTAAAAGCAGCACCATCACTAGTTTGAGAAGAGTTACCAGCTGTAACACTACCACCTGCAGCAAATACTGGACGTAATCTTGCCAGCGCCTCTAGATTTGTACCTTTTCTAGGTCCTTCATCTTTAGTTACTGTATAGGTTCTAGTTTTCTTTTTTCCGTTCTCGTCTAGATAAGTTTCTTCTACATCGATAGGAACAATTTGATCTTGGAAACGGTTTTCAGCTTGTGCTTTTAAGGCTTTCATGTGAGAGTCATAAGCAAATTGATCTTGCTCTTCTCTAGAAACCTTATAGTCATTTGCAACCTCTTCTGCAGTAAGTCCCATTCCCCAGTAGTAGTCTTCATGACCTTGCTTTGCCAGGCTATAAGCTGGAGCAGGTTTATAACCACCCATAGGAACATAACTCATGCTTTCTACACCACCGGCAACGATACATTGTGCCATACCAGATTGTACTCTAGCTACGGCTGCACCGATAGCGTCTAGTCCAGATGCACACCATCTATTGATACTTATACCTGGAATGTCTACTCTTTCTAATGCTAGAAGTGATATCTGACGTGCCATGTTAAGTCCTTGCTCAGCCTCTGGCATTGCATTACCTATGATCATGTCATCGATGCGACCTTTATCAAAATCAGGAAGGTCTTTTAACATTCCTTGAATAGTTTCTGCTGCTAGCTCGTCTGGTCTTTTAAATCTAAAAACCCCACGACCTGATTTTCCTACTGCCGTTCTTTTTGCGGCAACTATATATGCGTTTGTCATTTTCTTAGTTTCTTAAAGGTTTACCTTTCTGGATCATGTGTTGAAGTCTCTCCAGTGTTTTTCTCTCTCCAGTAAGACTTAAGAATGCTTCACGTTCTAGGTCTAATAAATACTGTTCAGAGACAAGGGTAGGGGCACTTAAATCACCACCTGCCATTACATAAGCTAGTTTATTTGCGATTTTTAAGTCGTGCTCGCTTATATATTTTCCAGCTTTCATCGCGTCAGTTCCTACTAAGAACATTCCTAATGCTTGCTGGCCCAATACTTTTATATCCTTGCGCATAGCAGGTTGTGTGTAACCTTTGTCAGCTAGAAGTCTCGCTTGTGCTTTTGCAAAAGCAATACGTCTATTATCGTTTACAACAACATGATCCACACCTTTTCTCAAGATGCCTAGATCGTATGCTTCATAAGCACTTGTTGCAACTTTAGCTGTTCCTATAGTAAGGAAGTATTCTCTAAGTCTATTTAATTCTACGTCATTTTTCTCAAAAGTGTCACTAGCTCTTAGTGCCATCTCTTTTGATCCACCACCACCAGGGATTACACCTACACCAAATTCTACTAGACCGATGTAAGTCTCTGCACTAGCAACAGCAACGTCAGAGTGCATGGTCATTTCACAACCACCACCTAATGCCATTTGATGCGGCGCAACGATAGTAGGAATACTACTGTAACGCAATCTCATAACTGTATCTTGGAATTGTTTGATAGCCATATTCAGCTCATCATATTCCTGCTCTACAGCCATCATAAATATCATACCGATATTTGCTCCTACAGAGAAGTTAGCACCATTATTTGCTACTACTAAACCGTCAAAACGATCTTCGGCGATATCAATAGCTTTATTCATACCAGCAAGTACGTCACCACCTATAGAATTCATCTTAGAAGTAAATTCTACATTAAGGATACCGTCACCTATATCATGTACAGTTACACCAGAATTTTTGAAGACTGGGGCATTTGCACGTAAATTATCTAGAATGATAAATCCATCCTGACCTGGTTTCTTTACATAATCTTTATCTGGGATAGAGTAGTAGTAAGTAGAGCCATCTTTTACTGTATAGAAAGATTCAAATCCTTTCTCTAGCATTTCTGTTACCCAAGCAGCTGGTTTTTTACCGATTGCTTCCATTAACTCCACACCTTTTGCAACACCTACGGCATCCCAAACCTGATATGGTCCATGTTCCCAACCAAAACCTGCACTCATTGCATCGTCTATACGGTACAATTCATCACTTATTTCTGGAATTCTATGTTGTACGTATGCAAATAGTGAAGCAAATGATTTTCTATAGAAATCACCAGCTTTATCTTTTCCTTTAATTAATACAGGAAAACGATCTGCAACGTTATCAATTGTTTTAGTTAATTCTAGTGTAGCAAACTTTGCACGAGGTTGTGCAACGTACTCCATAGAATCTAAGTCTAATGCTAGAATCTCTTTCTTACCATCTTTAGTTACATTCTTTTTATAAAAACCTTGACCAGTTTTAGAACCTAACCATTTATTTTCCATCATTGTATCGATGAAGTCTGGTAATTTAAAAGTGTCTTTATGCTCGTCTTCTGGACAGTTTTCATAAACACCATTTGCAACATGTACAAGTGTATCTAGTCCTACAACATCTACAGTTCTAAAAGTGGCAGACTTAGCACGACCTATTACAGGACCGGTAAGTTTATCAACTTCAGAAACGGTAAGTCCCATCTCTTTAACAGTGTGGAATAAACTCTGAATAGAGAATATACCGATACGGTTACCTATAAACGCTGGAGTATCCTTTGCAAGAACTGATGTCTTACCTAAGTATTTCTCTCCATATTCCATTAAGAAGTCAGTAACCTCAGGATCACAATTAGGACCTGGAACAACTTCAAATAATTTTAAATATCTCGGCGGATTGAAAAAGTGTGTTACTGCAAAGTGCTTCTGGAAATCTTCACTACGTCCTTCATTCATGAAAGAGATAGGAATACCAGAAGTATTTGATGTAATTAAAGTACCAGGTTTACGGTACTTCTCAATTTGTTCAAAAACAGATTTTTTAATATCTAATCTTTCAACAACGACTTCAATAATCCAGTCGGTATCTTTAATTTTAGATAAGTCATCAGTTAAATTTCCTGTAGAAATTCTGTTTACAAATGAGTTATTGTATAAAGGTGCCGGTTTACTCTTTACAGAAGCTGTAAGGTTATCGTTAACCATACGGTTACGAACTACCTTGTCCTCTAGAGTTAGACCTTTGGCCTTTTCTTTGTCAGTAAGTTCTCTTGGGACTATGTCCAGTAGGAGTACTTCACAACCTATGTTTGCAAAATGGCAAGCAATTCCACTTCCCATGATACCAGAACCTATTACGGTTACATGTTTTATTCTACGTTTTCCCATATTATTTTTGAGCTAATAGAGCTTTTTTTTTGAAGATTTTTTTAGAGTTTACTATTTCGTTAATTTTAAAGGCAACTTCTAGAAAGGTATCTATTTTTTCTGGTTCAATCTCATTTTTAACGACTTGGTCAAAAGTTTTAACAACTGACTTTGAAAATTCTCTCATTTCAGCGCCGAAATCTGTCAGATGAATCAATACACTTCTTCCATCTTCTGGATTTCTACGTCTTTCTATGAGACCTTTATTCTCCATCATTTTAAGTGTACGTGATAGAGAAGTAGCTTCCATTCCCATTTTAGGTCCTAAAGCTGTACTAGGTGTTCCTGTTTCTGGATCTATACTAATAAGAGCAAATCCTGTAGACATAGTACTGCCCTTAACAGCAGCTTGTTCATTATACATTTTAGAAACTGACATCCATGTAGCTCTAAGAATGTAATCGATTGTTTTATCTCTCATAATTATAAATATACTGCAATATAGTAATTTTTGTTATGCATGCATAGTAAAATATTGTAAAATTTCAAACGATATAGTTTCAAGTGTAATTTATTCAGTCTCGCTTTCGCGAAAGCGGAACTAACAGTACAGCTTAAAGATAAAAAAAAATCCTAGTTAATTAAAACTAGGATTTTGATAATTTATTAATTCTATTTATTTAGTAGTTGATATAGACCCAACTAGCTGTGTCTTCTATGTCTGCGTCATTATATTTAATAACGTAAAAGTAAACTCCGGTAGGTAGTAAGCCATCGCCAGATAATACACCGCTATTAGGTATTCCTGCAAATTCAACATAATTGCTAGCAGCTGTTTCATAAACAACTGATCCATTACGGTTGAATATTTGAAGACTAAAGTTATCGTATTGTTCAGCAAGTCCAGGAATAGAGAATGTATCATTTATTCCATCGTTATTAGGAGAGAAACCTTCTGGGAAGATGATTTCACATCTTTCAAATATGATGGTAAATTGAGAAGTGTTGAAACAACCTGTAACATTATCTTCTAATCTAGCAAACAATAAATCAGAAGTTGTTCCAGCTTGAAAAGGAACCACATAAGTAGTAGGTAATGCGTTAACACCAGCTTGAGCGTCTGCATCTGTGGTATAGTAACTTATTGTAAAGTCTGTAGCGCTATTTCCATTAAGAATGATATCGTCTTGTACAGATAATTCAAAAAGGTTTTGATTTAAATCAACACTATCATCACATATATTAGTAAGATCTGGAGCGTTACCTATAGATGGAGCAGCTTGTACTGTTATCATAAAACTAGTCGTGTTGAAACAACCGTCTGGTGTTTCTGATCTCACAAAGATTTCTTCAGAACCTGTTACATTATATGTGTTAGGTAAAGGATTGTTACCAGAGTCTGCATCACTAAGGCTATTGTAGTAAGAAACAGTATTTAATCCAGTAGGGTCTACGTTGTTATCTTGATCTGATAATATAAAGTCACTACTACCATCTAATGGTGCATCATCACATACTTCAATATTCATCGGTGTAGAAATAGATGGTAAATCTTGTACGATCAAATTTATAGGTGCTGTTCCAAAACAGTCAGCTTCATTTGTATTCTGTAGTCTTACAAATACAATTTGAGGTGATGTAGTGTTTGTAAAAGGTACAGTTGTATCTATTGCTGCGGTATTCATATCAGCATCCATTTGTGTAGGGTGGTAGGTATAGCTTACGTCTACTGGGTTACCAGCGGTATTCTCTATAACACTTAGGTAACCTGCAAGATCAAAATCTTCTATACCATCCTCGCTAGAGTCATCACATAGCTCAAAATCTGGGATATTTGAAACACTAGGCGTTGTGCTAACGGTAAGGTCAAATGATGCTACAGCACTACAACCGTCGTCTATAGGAGAGGTGTTGTTTGCGATTCTTACCCAAACTTGTACAGTACCTACGCTTACATCATAGTTATCTGGTAAAGGATTTGTGTCCATTTCAGCATCTGTTTGAGTAGAGTGGTAAGAGATATTGAAGGTTGCTGCGTCTTGAGTACCTAATACATCTGCTGTGAATTGCGTTAAGTCAACAATTTCTGAACCAGAATTATCGTCATCACAGTAATCTAATAATGTAGTATCAACAGGATCTACGATTCCATTTTCATAAATGGTTATGTCTTGCGTAAAATCTCTAACGTCACCAGATACGTTTGTAACATTTACACTAACTGTATATGTTCCTGCAGCAGCGTAAGTATTTTGAACAATTCCAGGTCCTGTAACTGATAAGGTATTACCATCTCCAAAATTCCAAACAGAAGCGGCTACTTGTGGTAAACATGCTAATTGAAAATCTGTTGCATCACCTTGACACTGATCATTAACAGTAAATGAGCTTGCAAAATTAGATTGTATAAATACAGGAAGACCTTGTTGAGAAACTCCTGGTGAAATATCGATAGCTGTTGGGTTGTAAACAGGAGTTGCTGTTTCTGGATCAATAGATCCTAAAAAACTAGTACCAAATCTGGTAACATATATTTTCCCATCTCTACCTAGTTGTAATGTACCTCTTGAGCCTCCTGTAATATCAGCAAATTCATTTCTTGAGGCTATAATATTTGTTTCTTCACATAGATCGTATTGTACTAGTTTCCTGTTACTTGTTGTGGTAGGACTAAATGAACTACTAATATCGTGATATAAATATTGTGAAGATGGTGAAAATTCAACACCATAAACAGGACCGCTATCTAATTGTAGTCCAGCACCGCTAAACTGACCATTACCTGGGTTAAAATCGTAAAGCCAAGCTCCCGTTTGATTAGTACCGCCGCCAAATCCAGCATTTTGATGAGCGACAACTAATTTAGTTCCATCTGGAGAGACTCTTAACATTCCTCTATCTCCGTCATTTTCTGAAGCAAGTGCAGGGAAGTTTGCCGAGTTACCATTAGATGCTTGTGGTACTGGAGAGGCATTCACGAATGATATACCTGTTCCAGGAATTCCTCTAACTTCCCAAGCAAATAAAGAATTGAAATTTCCTGTTCCAGCATTAGTGCTGGTACCATTTTGTCTTGCATATGTCATTACGTATGCGTTATTGCTGCCTGTTTTAATAGTACCGGCTACTTTTTCGGCACATTCATCCATTAAAATTACATTTTTAACACCTGGAACGACATCGCCTAATCCTCCACTAAGTTGCATCTCGATACGAGAATAGGCTAATGGACCATTACCAGCATTACCAACTGTAAATATAAAATATACATCAGGCGTTTCTGGAGCTTTTAGAATAATTGCCGCTTGTGTTGCAGACCCTCCACCTAATAGACCTGTTCCATTAGACATAATTGCACCATTACGATTCCAAACTGTACTTCCGTTAGTGTAAAATAATAAATTTCCATTATCATCTGAAATAGTACCTACTCCTTCATCTTGCATAAAACCAGACCCAGCTATGAAAGGTTCTGTAGATCTATTTTGAGGATTAGGATTAAACTCTATGGCTGCATTGTCTCCAAAAACCCACCATGAGGATTCTAATTGTGCATTGATTTGAAAACTTAATAAAAAAGTTAAGGTTAGGAGGAAAAGTTTTTTCATTTTTTTGTAGTTAATTGGATTGTAGTTTTTGCTATCTTAAATAAACATAACCGGCTTTGGGCTTTATGTTAGGTTCATTTAATTCTAATACATAAAAATATGTACCTGTCGGCAAAATGTCATTAGTATGAAATAAACCAGTATTTGATGTGCCGTCCCATCCACCAGTTATGTTATTTCCTTCCCAAATCTTTTGTCCGTACCGGCTAAATATATACATTTTATGTTTATCATAAATATTATATAGGCCAGAAACGATAAACGTATCATTTAATCCATCACCGTCAGGTGTTATGACGTTAAAAACCTCAATTTCACAGAGTTTTGTAATTATTTTGAAAGAAAAGACATCAAAACAATTTAAAGTAGATACCCTAACAAAGATTTCTTGAGTTAAATAAAGATTTGTATAACTGCTTGGGTTAAGGATTTGATTTATGTTTTCAAGAGCATCAGCTTCAGATTCGAAAAAGGTAACTTCTTGATTTGAATTGTTATTTATCTGTTCTGCTATTTGTGTTAAATCAAAAACAGCTTTGTCAAAACCAAGCTCACACTCTTCAATAATAGGTTGGAAATCATTGATCTGTATAGAGTTAAAAACAACGACATCTTGCGTTATTGTAAATGTTTGTACTAACGTTTCTACTGTCGCTGTAACAGTGTAGGTGCCAGGAGCAGAGAATAGATGAGTAGGTGTTAAATCGTTTGAAAAATTGTTTATTCCTGAATCTATATCATCAAAATCCCAATCTATTGATACTATGCTTGCAGCAGTTTGAATACTAAAATCTTGGGGCTCACCAAAACAGTGATCCATAGTCTCGATCTCTCCATTAAGTAAAAATGATTGTACAAATATGGGTAGTCCATACCATGCAACTGTATTAGGAGATAAAGGGAATGAGTTGTATTCATAATTAGAACCAACACCGATAGTATCGGGATTATTTATAACGCTTAAAGCGTTTTGTTGTATTCTACTATGGTAAATTTTATTATCAAGTCCTAATTGCAAAGCACCTCTAAAAGGTGTAATGTTATCATCATGTATTACTTGTGCGCTGGCAGCTATATTATTAGAAGTTAAATCGTACTGAATGATTTCTCCTCTTAAAAAATCAAAAATTTGTGTTGTAGATGCATTCATGTAGTCTACTTCGGCATATAAGAACTGATCATTTCCAGAAAATTCAACTCCATAAATAGAACCACCATCAGATCGTGTCAGCAACGCCTGTGGATTAGAAACCACGCCAGTTGAATTGTCAAAATCATAGAGATAAAGTTCACCACCGTTAGTATATGCAAGACTTCTAGCTGTTAGTACATTTGTTATACCAGAAAACTCGGCTGTGGTGTTATTTGAAAAATGAGCTGCGGCTAGTTTGTTACCTCTCGCATTTATTTTTATATAACCTCTCATTGCAGCAACATCTACATTTGTAACTGTGGAGTTAATTAATTCTATGAAAGGAGCGACTTGAGAAGATACTGGAGTTGTGTTAAGTCCACTAACTGTAAGTTCATAAGAATAAAATGTACCTTCAAATTGTGATATGATCCAGAAACCGTCTCTTGCGGCATTTGTAATAGCTGTAAGTTTTTCTGATGTGATGGGTAGTAGATTGATGTTTTTATTAAAAGGATCTACATCACCTGTGCCATTATTAAGTGTCATGTCTACTATAGAATAATGCAACCCTTCTGTATTGCGATATAAGGAGTCATCTGTGTCTACTGTAAAAACATAGTAAATACTAGAATTGCCAGGTAAAGGTACTATTATGGCACTACTTGTACTGGAAGAATTTCCCTTTAAACCAGTCCCGTTAGGCATGATTACATGGTTTGCATCATAAATTAAAGAGCCATCTGTGTAAAATAATAAATTTCCAAAAGGATCTGAAATCGTTGCGCAACCTTCTCCAGTTACTAACTGACCATTATCTACAGCCACAGCATTACCAGATGTGAAATCGATACCTGCATTGATACCAAAATACCAATAGGATGATTCTAGTTGCGCTTTCGCGAAAGCGGAACAGATAAAAATTAATAAATAAAATATATACTTCATTGCTCTATTGTAAAAATAGGCAATCATAATTTATCTTTTTAACGTAAAGTGAGATGAGAAGGTAGTCCCATCCATTAAAGTTGCCTTAAACCAGTAATCACTAGATGGTAATGGCGTGCCGTTATAGTTTCCATCCCAGCCAGGACCTTGTGGAGATAGTTGTTTGAGTAATTTACCATAACGATCAAATATGTAAATCTCGCTATTAGGTTCAAAAACTACAGAAACACCTATTAACTGCCAGTAATCATGAAACCCATCATTATTAGGAGTGAAATATCTAGGGTAACCCACAATACTGAAATCTTGTGTAGTAGTTCCACAGCCATTTCTATCTCTTACATAAGCAGTATAGAAACCTGGTGCAATGTTATCAAAGATAGGGCTGTCTTGAAAGGGTTCATCAAGACTTATGCGGTACTCGTAGTCTCCTAGACCGCTTGCATTAATAGTTGCACCTCCAGAATCATTAGTACCAGCATTTACCACTTCTATACTGTTTATAGTTGCAGGTTCACTGATAATTACCGTAACTAATCGCTGTCTAGTACATCCATCAGAATTGCTTACCGTTACAGTATAATCACCTCCATTAGTTACAGATATAGACTCTGTAGTTTCTCCTGTGCTCCAAGAGTAGGTGTAATCTGTAGTAGAACCAGTTATAATACCACTATCTATAACTAGTGCTTGTGGGTTATTACCACAATAATCATACAGCTCTGTAAGTTCAATCACGGGAAGTGGATTAACTATAAGTTCTACTTCGCTTATTCCAAAACAGTTACCATCAGGAGATTCTGCTCTTGCATAAATGGTCTGGTTATTTGCTGTTGTGTTTGTATATGCAATAGGTAGAACATTTTGTTCTGTTAGAGCATCGTTGAGAGTTAGGTAATAGTTGAGTGTTACATCAGCTGGTGCATTAATAAGTACATTGCTACTCGCTGTAGTTAGATCAAATTCTGAAAAACCATCTTCTATACCGTCATCATCACAAGTGGAAAGTGTGGTGTCTTGAGCATCGCTAGCACTTACAGATAAGGTGACCATCGAGGTTGTGAAACAGCCTGTAATATCGTTAGTAACTCTGGCAACTATAGTTTGCATAGGTGTTAAGTTAGTGTAACTAGTGCTGTTTAAAGGATTCACGTCATTATCTGCATCATTTTGATTAATGAAATAAGTAACAGAAACTCCTGTTGCATTATCACTAATTGAATTGCTAAAACTATCAAAACTAAAAATAGTTCTACCATCTACGGTGCCGTCTTCATCACATTGAAAAGCAGTAAAGTCTAATGCGACAGGTTTAGGGTTAACTATTAATTCAAAGAATTGTGTAGTGTCGGCACAACTGTTAGATAATACATTTTCTACACGCACAAAGACCGTTTCATTAAAAGGAGTGTTGTTTCTATACGTATTAGGTAATGGGTTAATGCCTAAATCTGCATCGTTTTGTGAAGTATGGTAAGAAACATTAAAATCACTTGAATTTTGAGTCCCTAGAATTAATGATGTCTGATCACTAAGGTTAAAGTCTATGATTCCATCAAAATCATCATCGCATCCTTCTAATTCATTTACTGCATTAGAAATAGGTTGATCAAATATTTCTAGGTTAAAACTTAAAGTTTCATAACATGCAGCATTATTAGAATTATAGATTCTAGCGATTAGGCTTTGGTTAGCGACATTTGATTCATAAGGAGTAGTGATAGGGTTTAAGTTATCGTCTGCATTTCTTTGATTTGTGAAGTACCTTACTGTGTAAGTTATGTCACTTTGTGATCCTAAAATTTCTGGTGTTGCAGTGTTATCTAAATCAAAAGTAGCCATGCCATCTTGATCTATATCACAAGCAGCCTGATCTGATATTGGGTTTGCTACTGGAGATTCATAAATTTGAACGTTTTTACGATATATTCTGGTGCTACCTCCACTGGTAAGAGAAAGTACAACATTATAAATTCTAGCTGCTGCATATGTATGTGTTGGGTTTTCTTGAGTAGAAGTATTTCCATCTCCAAAATCCCATAAAACTGCATCTGGTGGTGTATCTGATTGAAATTCAAAGGTGGTACCATCTCCAAGACATAGATTTTCTACATCTATAAGAGCAAAGAAACTTTGAATAAAAGGAGGTAATCCTTGTGTTGATGCACGTCCAGAAAGTGGTATGGCATCATGTTGATAATTACATCCTGTTCCTACTGTATTTGGGTTATTGATTACTCCTAAAAAAGGTCTACCGATATCATAAGAATCTGATATGGCTCTGTAGATTTTGCCATCTATTCCTAACTGTAAAGAACCACGATATCCCTGTCTTGTGTCTATAACGGTACCGAAAACAATAGGATTTACTAAGTTAGTGTTGGTAAGTTGGTACTGATATAGGGTAGAGGTATGGTTTGCAGCACCAGATCCTCCAGCATCGTTAGATGCGGTAACATACAAAAGGCTACCATCAGGAGAAAATTCTACTCCATATCCAGCTTGATTTGCACCGCTGAAGGATAGTCTACGTTCATTAGAAACAACACCAGAGCTTTGGTCATAATCATAGATAAATGTACCTGTACTCATATTACAAGAAACCATATATCTACCGTCTGGAGATATTTTTAAATTTCCTCTTCTTTCAGTGGTAGTAGTAGCGACAGTGGATATTACTGGAGTTAAATTAACACCGGCGGCACTTACAGTATAAGTAAAAAAGGAGTTATAGGCACCAAATCCAGATGCGTTTGCCATAGCTGTTACTAGAATTTCATCGTTCACGGAATGATTAATTGCCGTTAGTTTTTCTGCAGCCTGACCAATTAATTGTGGAGGGTTTGCAATATTTGTAACTACCTCTCCAAGACCAAGATTTCCGGTCATGTCTACTTCATAATAATGTATCCCATCAGAACCACCGAAGGCTGGAACATCTACTGTGAAAATATAATAGATATTTGGGTCCTGTGGTTTTGGGATGATAATAGCGCTTTGTGTACTAGATGGATTACCTCTTAACCCCACACCGTTAACCATGATGTTGTGCGAACTATCGTATACAGTAGATCCGTCCGTATAGAAAAGAAGTTGGCCATTTTCGTCAGATATGCTGGCGCAACCTTCATTAGTAGATACTTGACCATTTGTCAAAGCGGTAACAGCACCGGTAGCAGGATCGAAGTTTATACCTGCATTAAAACCAAAATACCAATTTGAGGCTTCTAATTGAGCATTAACTAAACCACAACTAAATAATATTGCCAATATTGAAATGGCATGAAAGAATTTCTTTTTCTGCATAGTGCGAATTTAATGCACACATATCACAATTGAGACTCTTTTAACATTTCCTGATTTTAAGCAAATGAATAATAATGAAAATGTCGCTATAAAATTAATTATAGCGACGTTTTATAAGTAGATTATGTTAATTGTATTTTACAAATCTCTCCTTTTTAATAATGCGTAGGACATATAAATAAATAATGTACTCCATATGCATACAGATGCTACATCTATCCATTCTATGTCGTAACCAAAATCCATTCCTTCAACAGAAATTTGATTCAGTGCAGATTCTACTAAATCGATTTTAGTAAACGGTTGTTTAATTAAATTAGACATGGCGTTTAATGGTAAAATGTGAGTCAACCATTCATAAATGTGGGTGTCGTAAAACGTATCTACACCTTTAGCTAATAGGTTTAGTATTCCTTCAAAAATGTACCATACAAATACAAAACCTAATGCAAAGGCACTTCTTTTGACTAAAATACCAGCAAATAAACAAAAGCAAAAGAATACTAAATGCGCTAAGAAGAATGCCCCTAAATAGCCCATTTGTGAGAAAATTATAGAAGGCTCGTCAAAGTCAGAGTAAATTAAGCCTAATATTAATGAGGCTATAAACACTACAACGGTGGTTAAAATAGCTAAAGACAGGGCTAAGTATAACTTAGAAAGTATTAATTCTTTCTTACTTAATCCATCTATTAAGTTTTGCTTTATAGTTCTATTGCTGTATTCGTTTGCTGTTAGTGATACTAAAACTATGGCTATGAATATCTTTAAAAAACTTGTGAAATAAGTACTAATATGCCATACTAACGGGAAGTTGAATATTCCTAGATCAGAAAAACTACCATTAAAACCATTTAGGTCTATTCTTATCATACCACTAAGCATCATAAGAACTACGATGACTAAATAAATAATGGTAAGTACTATACTGCTTTTACTATATCTGAATTTGTGAAATTCTATATCTAATAATCTTTTCATGGCGTGGATTAGTTTTTGTTAGTTAACTCGATGAATTGGTCTTCTAGGCTTTGTTTTCTATGCACTAATTTGCTTAAGATAATACCGCTCTCAAATGCATCTTTATTGATTTGTGCATTATCAACTGGTTCATAAAGTTTTACTTCTAGGCCGTTATCATGTGTAGTGATGGTACCGGCATAAGGTTTGTTTTCAATAAAACTATGTAAAGCTTTTCTATCACTAGCGTCTATAAAAATAGAGCCGTGATTTCTGTTCATTTCATCTACTGGTCCTGCATAAAGCATTTTACCTAATCTCAAAACAATAACATCGGTACATACTTTTTCAACTTCGTCAAGTAGGTGAGAGGCAAGTAATATAGTAGTACCGTTTGAAGCGATCTTTTGTATGATGTCTCTAATTTGTCTTATACCTTGTGGGTCTAGTCCATTAGTGGGTTCATCTAGAATTAATATCTCAGGATCATTAAGTAGCGCACTTGCGATTGCAAGACGTTGTTTCATCCCTAATGAATACGTACTGAATTTAGAATGGCTGCGATTTAAAAGGTCTACTACAGCTAGCTTTTCTTCAATCTTAGATTTGTCTATATTTTTAATTTTGCAAACTAACTCTAGATTTTGAATAGCACTCATGCTAGGGTAGAAGTTAGGTCTCTCAATAATAGCACCTATTCTTTTGAGAGCGTCGTGATTTGATGTAGATCCCTCAAACCATTTATATTCACCGCTAGTGGGGTTTACCACATTGAGCACCATTCCTAGAGTTGTGGATTTACCACTACCGTTAGGTCCTAGTATTCCATAGACATGGCCTTTTTTAATTTTAAATGAAATATGGTCTACCGCTGTTAATGCGCCATATGTTTTGTGAAGTTGGTTAATTTCAAGGATGGTTTCCATGAATGAGGTTTTTTTGTTGTATTATGTGACTGCAAGAAACGAAAAATGTTACTGTAATTATGTCAGAAAAGATTCTCAATGATAAATTATTATCAAATAAGAAGCCTACATTTCCTATAGGTAGTTCATTATCAGACTATGTGAAGCGGTATAATCGAGCTACTAGTATACCTGTGTCGTATGATGATTTACTTAGATTTGCTGGTTGTATAACGGTGTATGATAAGAATGATGAAGATACTTTGTGGGTGAGATGCTATTATTCTGACTCTGATAGAGAGCATATAGATAGGCATCTTAAAAGAATTTATGATATTCTACATAGTGATGGACGTGATGAGACTCTAGATTACTTAAGTGTCGATGCGGTTGATTATTGCACCTTTGGAAATACAAAACCATTCCGTATCAAGGTGAGTAATATTCTTAATGATGCTTTTACTTATTTTTATGTAAAAAAAGCTGATGCCTCTCGCGTTTATGGGTTAGAGTTAGAACATTTACTCTCACCACACCGTATTAATTTTTTAGTTTACAAAGACACTCTCATAGAAGAGCATATAGCAGGTATACCAGGTGATGAATTTATTGCAGATTATATGGATGGTTGCGATCATCAGGAGCTTACTCAAATAGCAAAGGAGTTTGTAAAATTTAATGAACGTTGTTTGATACGCTTACTAGGTGATATGCGTTCTTACAACTATGTAGTTATTCCAACGCATGATTTTGATAGAGTAAGTTATGCTATACGTGCGATAGATTTTGACCAGCAATCTTATGAAGGTAAATTAAAAGTGTATCGACCACAGTTTTTTAAGGAAAACCTTCCTATGGTAACTAATGTTGCAGAGTGTTTAAAAAGCGCCAGTATAGAACAATATAAAAAAGAAGAACGCGCCTTGATCGCAAAGCGTTTAATTAATACACAAACCAGGTATAAACAACTTATCAAATGTATGAGAGCCGACTTTATATCGACGCCTGTAAAGTTTAAACAGCTTAAAAGAGAATTACATGAATTTACCGGTGATGTTAAATTTAAAACGGCAAGAAGTATGGGAGGTATTTTAAATACTGCTATGGAGTTTGTGAAGAGAAATTACCATGATCTAGACCATTAAATAAAAATGTCTCTAACGACTTTAAGTACGTTAGAGACATTTTTTAATTTTTTAAGTATGGGTAAAAAAGTTTATTTCTTTTCTTCACGATTAAAGTAAACTAGATAGTAATACATCTGTTTTTCTTCGTCCCATCCTTTTTCAATAAACTTATCTGCACTATCAGGATTAGTAAAGTCCATTTTTATTTGAACATGAGTGTCTAGATTAATAACACTTTTTATTCCTTTACGAGCTGCACTTACGGCAGTGTTAGAGATAGGAAAACTAGACACATCTTCTATAGAGTGTTTTGCACCTTGATCTACTTTATAATTTTTAAATTCTGGAATTAGATCTGGGTTATCTAATGTTTCATTTAAAAAGGCAGATTCTTCAAAAGTGTCATTTTTTGCAAAATGATTTACTGCACGATTCATAAACATTACTTCTTCCTTCTTATCCTCTGCAGGTAGAACTACGTCTTTTGCAAAGTCTTGACAAAATTTCAAATATTTCTTAGTAAAGAAGTTTTCATCTTCAAAAACATCTACACCTAGGAAACTCTCTAGCCAGTATTTTGCATCATAACGGTTAGAATCTACAGAAAGGATTTTGTACCCTACTTCTTCTTCGACATTAAATATGATGGCACCTTTATCAAGTTTATTTAAGTTCACTCCTTGTTGTAAGATCATCTTTAAATCAGACTCTCCTTCTTCAAATTGTAAAAACTCTTGTTTTATCTCACTCTTAAAAATACCTATTGCATCAGTTTTATTGTTGTCCACCATTACATTATCAAAGTAACATATGTATATCTCACCACTTCTTATGTGTGGATGGTCTGACTGCTGGTATAAGTGTTTTGCCATCTTTTTACTATTTTCTAGTAAAGAAGCTGGTGTTGAGAATATCGCTTTCGCGTAAGCGTACATCTCATGAAACTCTAAGTCATCTTCATGTGTGAAACTATAATAAGCCTCTTCTTTAGAGCGGAAAGATTTTAAAAAATATTCCTTTAAAAGAGAATGCATCTCGTCATCTAGCGGTGTGGTGTTATCTGACGTAAGAAGGTGTTCTCCTTTATTCTTATTACCTACACGATGTATGGCTAGGTTTTCAATTCTAGTGTTAAATAAATTAATCATAGGCTAGTATAGGTCGTTTTCGTCAAAGGAATGCTCATCATAGAACTCGTCATCACCATCATCTATATCACCACGATATTCTTCTTCTCCATCTTCATGAAAACGAGGGTCTGCTTCAAACTCTTTGTCAGGAGCGTTATCAGGTAATTCACCGACAGAAAATATTACCTGTGGATAGGCTGTTCCAGATACATTACTAACAATATCTGCTAGTTCTACAGAGAACGTCCATAGACTTAAGAAGTCATAAATATAGATCATCCTAGTCTTAGTTTTACTCATGGCGTTTTCTAATAAAGTGTCGGCCATTTTCTTAACTGGTGCCATACCGCCACTCATATCAAATAGGCAATACTCTTCACCTTGATTCCATTCTTCATCACTGGCATAGAAACTAGCCATTTCATCTCCTTCTAGTTGAAAGGACTGTACAATAACGTTGTGAAACTCTTCAAGTGTGCTGTTAGCATCAATTTCTATGTCTCTAAAACAGTCGTCATTTGCATCAAGAAGAACTCTTAATCTATAGATCATTTACTTCAATTTTTAAGGATGGCAAAGATATGAATTTTGAACCTGATCTATGTTATTATGATTAGTAGGAATTTCAGTATTTAACCTGTTAAATAACATGGGGAAAATAAGTTCTATTATATTATGGATAAGTACATTTCTAAATGTTGTTAACTGATTTAAAAACATCTACTACTTTTTGCGCTTTTTCTACATCAGTATCTAGAATGTATAGTTCTACACTTTCTGCTGTGGTGCCAAAACCGGCTAGTCTACCAGATTCTTGATTGTTTTTTATAATAGAAGGTATGTTTTGTTCTTCTAGTAATTGTGCTAGTCTGTTAATTGTTATAGCACTTGCTGTGTATATTCTTACTTGTTCTGCCATGAGTATGTTGTTTAATGCTTTTATTTAAAACGTTAGATTGATAGATATAGTTCATGGAAAGCTCAAATATTTGATAAGAATTTCATAAAAAAAACTCTCGTAATCTTGTTAAGGATTATGAGAGTTTTATTTCTATATAAATAATGGTTTACATTTTTTATTTATTTAAGAATGAAGAATACATCCATACTAGTTTTTCTTGTGAGCTTATGTAATCACTCATTAAGGCGCTAGTACCTTCGTCGTCAGCATCAGAAGAAAGGGATAGTAATTCACGTTGAAGGATAATTATAGTTTGAAAAGAAGATAAAATGTCTTCTACAGCTACAATACCATCACTTACTTGTGCACTTTCTTTAATTTGAGAAGCAGCTCTATAATCTGCATAATTGTGTTTAGGAGTGTGACCTAGTGTCAGGATTCTTTCAGCAACTTCATCTATTTTAAGAACAAGGTCATTGTATAATTCTTCAAATTTTACGTGTAGTTCAAAAAACTTTTCTCCTTTAATATTCCAGTGATAACCTCTGGTGTTTTGATAGAATATGGAGTAATTAGCTAGAAGTTCATTTAATTTTTCAGCTAGTTCTTTTGCTTTGTCGCTGTCGAGTCCTATTAAGTTGGTATTTTTCATGGTGTATAATTTTAATATTGTGTGGGTTCTTAATTATTTGATATAAAGTTAGTCTTTATCTATAGTAACTTATGTGACACATGTTACTTATCGTGCTGTTTATATTATGATTTTAGTGCGACCCTTAATCGCATCCATAAATAGAACTGTACGCCTAAGATTAAAGAGGCGATAACTAAATGAACTGCCTGAGAACCAAAAGGAAAATCTAGGTAATTCATAAAAACACCGCTTAAAATGGTGATGACAAATAAACTTGCTAGCAGATAGTATGGAGTTTTAGGATGTTGAAATTTCTGTATCATCTGGTAGAAAAACCAAATATGTGCGATTACTAATAAAATAGAGTAACTTCTATGTATAATAAAAACTAACGGTCCATTTTCTAACCATGTAGAGCTTAATGGATAGCCTAGTAAATCTACTTGATGGTCTATAAACTGTCTAACTTGTGTCCCCATTGCTACTTGTACGAGAGTTAGAATAATAAGTAAAGCAGCAAATTGAGCCATTTTCTTATTAGATTTAAAACGGTAATCAATAGGTTTTACCTCATGTAATAGATAAATCAATAATCCTACGATAAGCAACGCTACTATCATATGAAAGGTGATCAATGCTGGAGATAAATGAGTGTCTACAACTATTTTACCTATGACAGCCTGCACCACCATGGATATTACAGCCACAAAGCTTAAAATAGTTATCCATGGTCTCTTCTTTATATAACGCAATGAAAATATAAACATGATCAAAACTACCAGACCACCTAGTGCGCCTACCAGTCGGTTAACATACTCCGTCCAGGTGTGGTAAACATTAAAAAGAGCATAGTCATGTTTAGTATAAGGCTCCCAATTTTTTTCAGAAAAGGTTTTTGTAGAGAAAAAATCATCTTTGGCTACACGCAGTTCTTCGTCTACTATAATCACCATTCCTTCTTTGTACGGTGTTTCTGGTGAGAACTCTATTTGAGATTGCTCTGTCGGTGGTATTAAATAACCAAAACACTTAGGCCAGTCTGGACATCCCATACCGCTACCAGTCATGCGCACCACAGCGCCAGCGATAACTATAAGATAAATTAGTAAGATGCTGAGAGATAGCCACTGACGGTATCTTTTTTCTGAGAAGAAATTTTGAATAGTTTTATTCATTGCAATCGTTTCTTTTGTAACCTTTTTAATTAATGTAACCTATCACCACGTACTTCTAGATCGCTTATAAAGCTAGCTTCATAATCTAACCAGTAGTTCCAGCGTACCATGACGTCATCTTCAGGAAAATGCATTTTTGCAAGTTCTAAAAAGAGTTTGTAATGAGAGGCTTCGGCAACCATAAATTTATAATAGAACTCTTGTAAATCTGTATCATCTAGATTTTGCCATAATGTTTTAAAACGCTCACAACTGCGAGCTTCTATCATGGCACAAATAAGCAGTTGATCTAGAAAATACCCTTCACGGCTTTGGCCTTTTTTCTTTCCTTTGACCAGTTTTTTTACATATTCATCCTGTCTTTGTAAACCTAGTTCCAGACCTCGTTCTTTTAACTTTGCAATAACCATTCTAAAATGGCCCCATTCTTCAGTAACTACAGGTGATAAGAGTTCTACAATACCTTCACGTTCAGAATATTGTTGTATTAACGATATAATATTACTTGTTGCCTTTTGTTCACAAAAAGCATGGTCGGTAAGAATGTGTTGTAGGCTTATGGTAGAAATATCTGCCCATCGTGGATCAGTGGGTAATTTAAGACCTAGTGTAAATTTCTTTTCGGCTTTCATTTTCATACTACAAAGGTCGTGAACCCTGTGGATTTATAACAAGAATTGTTAACTTTTCATTCTATTAAATTATATGCACTAGGTAAACGGTTATCTCTACTTAAATACCGTTAAATAAGTTGCTCCTATAAAAATAAAAAGGGTACATTTAAGTGCTTAATATAAAATATACTATCATGACCACCAGAGAAGTAGCAAACCAACTAGTAGCATACTGCCGTAATAATGAAGAGCATAAAGCTTATGAAGAGTTGTACAGTCCAGAAATAACCAGTGTAGAAATGTCAGAGCCTATGAAAGAAGTAAAAGGTTTTGATGGTTTACAGAAAAAAGGGCAGTGGTGGAAAGAAAATTTTGAAGTACATGGCAATAAGGTGTCAGATCCTGTAGTTGCAGACGGTCATTTTGCTGTTACCTTCTGGATGGATACGACGCACAAACCTAGCGGTCATCGTTCTCAAATGAATGAAATAGGAGTGTATCAGGTAAAAAACGGTAAAATATGGAGAGAGCAATTTTTCTATGATACAGAAGAATAAATTTAATTCTATCGCTTTAAATTATCTTGTTTTTTTGATGGAGAACTCGCTTTCGCGAAAGCGGAAACAACATCATAACCAGTACCGTAAAACAGTCTCTGTAGTAGCAATAAAATTCTGCGACTAAAAAACTATCTTTGCAGCCCTTAAATCATAACAGAATATGCCCGTAGAGACAGCTACAAAATCAGTCGCTTTTTACACATTAGGTTGTAAACTTAATTTTAGTGAGACCAGTACCATTGCACGTTCTTTTGAACAAGAAGGTTTTGGTAGAGTAGACTTTGAAGAAAAAGCAGATATCTATGTGGTGAATACCTGCAGTGTTACAGAAAATGCAGATAAACGTTTTAAATCTGTGGTTAAAAAAGCGCAGAAGGTAAATGAAGATGCTTTTGTTATAGCAGTAGGTTGTTATGCGCAATTAAAACCAGAAGAACTGGCCGCTGTAGATGGCGTAGATCTTGTTCTAGGTGCTACAGAAAAATTTAAAATTACCGATTATCTTAATCAGCTGTCTAAGGAAGAACCAGCACAAGTACATTCTTGTGAAATAGATGAGGCAGATTTTTACGTAGGATCTTACTCTATAGGTGATAGAACTAGGGCTTTTCTAAAAGTGCAAGACGGTTGTGATTATAAATGTACATACTGCACCATACCGCTAGCTCGTGGAATCTCGCGTAGTGATACTTTACAAAATGTAATGGATAATGCAAGACAGATAAGCGAGCAAGGGATTAAAGAAATAGTCCTTACAGGTGTTAATATAGGTGATTATGGAAAAGGCGAGCACGGTAATAAACGTCATGAGCATACTTTTCTAGATCTAGTTCACGCACTAGATACAGTAAAAGGAATAGAGCGTTTACGTATTTCTTCTATAGAACCTAACTTATTGAAGAATGAGACTATAGAATTTGTCTCTGGAGCAAATGCCTTTGTGCCTCATTTCCATATACCATTACAAGTCGGTAATAACGAGTTGTTAGGTAAGATGAAGCGTCGCTATAATCGAGAGTTATATACAGATCGTGTCAGTAAGATTAAAGAAGTGATGCCAGACTGTTGTATAGGTGTAGATGTGATAGTAGGATTTCCAGGAGAGACAGACGACCATTTTCTAGATACTTATAATTATTTAAGTGAACTAGATCTCTCATATCTACATGTATTCACGTATTCAGAAAGAGAAAACACACCAGCCGCTACTATGGAAGGTGCTGTACCTATTAACGTACGTAAAAAAAGATCTAAAATGCTACGTGGTCTGTCTGTAAAGAAACGTCGTTCTTTTTATGAAAGTCAGTTAGGGAAGACTAAAACAGTATTATGGGAAGCAGAGAATAAAGAGGGCTTTATTCATGGATTTACAGAGAATTATGTAAAAGTAAAAACTTACTGGAATCCAGAATTTGTAAACCAATTGCACAATGTGAAACTATTATCCATAGAAGAAGATGGAATAGTACGCATAGAGGCAATAGATTAAACTTTAAAATACCTTACTTCACATAAAAATAAATTAAACTTGCAAGCGTTATTCATTTGCAGTTATTGAAAAACCATTGATGCGTCACTTGTTTCTTGTTATTTTGTTATGTTCCGCTTTCGCGAAAGCGCAAATAGGAGGAAAATCTACATACCAGTTCTTAAACTTGGTATCTGGAACAAAGCAAGCAGCTCTAGGTGGTAGGGTACTTACTGCTGTAGATTATGATCCTACGTCGGGAATCCTGAATCCGGCAACTATTAATCCTAAAATGGATAATCAGTTACAGGTCAATTATGTCAATTATTTAGGAGATGTAAATTATGGTACTGCTAGTTATGCTTATACCTGGGATAGACACGTGCAAACCTTTCATGCCGGTGTTACTTACTTAAATTACGGGAAATTTGATGGTTTTGACGAGCAAGGTAACTCTACCGGAGAATTCGGTGGTAGTGAGGTGGCCGTCTCTATGGGTTATGCTTATAATATACCGTGGTCTGACTTTTATGTAGGGGCTAACTTGAAATTCATTTCTTCAAAATTAGATATCTACACATCCTTTGGTGGAGCGGTAGATATAGGTTTCTTATATTATAATGAAGATAAGGCTATACGTGCAGCGGTAGTTGTACGTAATCTAGGGACACAATTTACACCTTATAATGAGATTTATGAAGATCTTCCTTTGGAGATATCGGCTGGTTTTTCTAATAACATGAAGTACCTTCCTTTAAGACTGCACGTCACTCTAGAGAATTTACAACAATGGAATATAGCCTTTGTTAATGAGGCAAACGCGCAAACAGATCTAGATGGTAATGTGACAGATGAGAAACCTGGATTTATTAACAATGCTTTGAGACATACTGTATTAGGATTAGAGATTTTTCCAGAACAAGTTTTTGAAGTACGTTTAGGATACAGTTTTAGAAGAGCCGAAGAATTGCGCATAGAGAACACGAGAGCTTTTTCTGGTGTGAGTGCTGGTTTTTCTTTAAAAATGAATAATTTAAGATTTAGTTACACACATGCTAGGTATACACTAGCGTCACATACGAGCCTTTTTGGGGTTAATATAAATTTGCAATAAATGAGTAAGAAAATTACAATCGCTATAGATGGACATTCTAGTACTGGTAAAAGTACAGCAGCAAAACAACTTGCTGTAAAATTGCAATATGTCTATGTAGATACTGGTGCGATGTATAGAGCGGTTTCTTTTTACGCTTTACGCGAAAACTTGCTCGCAAAAGGTTCTTTAGATATTGAAAAGCTAGTTGAATCTTTACCAGATATTCACATCAGTTTTAAATACAATAAAGACACAGATCGTGCAGATGTGTATTTAAATGGTGAGAATATAGAAAAGCAAATACGCACGCTGGAAGTAAGTGGTATAGTAAGTAAAGTAGCAGAAATATCTGAAGTGCGTGCAAAGCTGGTAGAACAACAAAAAGCAATGGGTGAGGAGAAAGGTATCGTTATGGATGGTCGTGACATAGGAAGTGTTGTTTTTCCAGATGCAGAGCTTAAAGTATTTATGACCGCAGCACCAGAAGTACGTGCACAAAGACGTTATGCAGAGTTGCTAGAAAGAGGTGATGACGTCTCCCTAGAAGAAGTGCTAGAAAATGTAATAGGAAGAGATCATATAGATTCTACAAGAGAAGATAGTCCACTTATTCAATTACCAGAAGCAAAATTATTAGATACTTCAAAAATGACGAGAGAAGAACAATTTGAATTGTTAGTCTCTTGGGCTGAGATTGCTGTTGAAAAAGCTTAGTTCTTTTTCTATAATCGCATCAAGCCATTTGAATTGCTCCTTTGGTGTTGCCTTTTTTGTCTCTAGGTTAACCTATTTCCCCTTGGTTAGAAAGTTATTATTCTTAAAACTTTAATTGATTAGAATTCTTGAGTTTAAATTTTTCATCTTTATTATGTCCAGGTGGGAAATTTGGGCTTTTAATACCGAATGGGCCTGAACCATTTTTCTTATAATAATATTCATCAGGATTATCAGAGTATCGTCCTGCGCATAATAAATTGAATGTTGTAAATTTTCGATCTACTTTACATACTGAAATATCTATCCATACGGGAACTTTGTTTTTTCTACATAATATATCGACAACTTCGTTCTCATTAAGGTTGAAAAATCTTTTATCATTATCCTCTGGATAAAAATCAAACTGTTCCATAGCAGGATCATCATTTGAATAATTTAAAATAATATCATATCTAAAATCTGATTTTAATTTATCCTTTACAAATCTTTTTGCAAAACGATATGAAACAAAACTAGCTCCAAGCAATAGGTATAAAAACTCTGGTTTCTTCATGACTATTTCTTAATCACACTTTCATAAATCTGCACCCATTCCTGCGGTGTCATTTTTTGACATAATTCTGCAATAAGATCTAGTGGGATATTATCTACCTTCTTAAAACGAATACAGCTTTTCCCCATGTCCAGTTTGTACTTAGAATGTTTGGAGTATTCTGCCTTAAACCATTCCATCAATTCTGGATTTGCATAAATACCAGAGTGATATAAAGCGATAAAATTCTTTTGAGAAGCGATATTTATAAATGGTAATGGCGTCCATTCTTTACCTACGTGGTAACCTGGTTCATAAACTTCTTTAGGAACATAATAGCCCAGCATACCATAAAGCATTCCTTCTTCAAATCCTGCAGGTAAGTTTTTAAGAACAACATCACGTAAATCACTTATAGGTTGCAAACGATCTTCTGGAAGGTTTTTTAAGTACTCTTGAGCTGTGGTTGCTTTTGAAGTCATAGTTGTAAATTAGAATTTAAAAATAAAATTACTTTTCATTTCCTTAAATCAGCTGGAATAATATCTCTAAAGCGTTTTATGAATTCAAATAAATTTTTGAAATTCTCTTCTTTTGTAGTTATTATCAAATGAGGAGTAGTTCTCATATGTCCAATATTTTCTTTTGAGTTTTTCAAAAGAGTAACAGACTTGATCTCTAACGGTGGAATATTGTTGAATTCTTTTTTATTTATGAAAATACCATCTAGAGAGATTAATCTACCATCAATTAATTGTGGTGTAATTGAGTTTTCCATGTTCTTTCTTGCCATTAACAAATCTCTTAATGGTAAGTAATTAATCGGTATAGTGAAAGCGCCAAAACATTTCATATAAACACCTTGATATCCTATGTAGGTGTATGGTGCTATCATTTTCATCTTTGTTTTTATGATAGTATCATTTTCTACTACAACTTGATTTGAAAAATGTCCGTCATATTTAAAATTTAATGTGTCTCCTGTGGCAGCTAGTATGTTGTAATTTCCATCAAAATCTGTTGATGTTGTTTTATTTGTTTTATGAATTGATATGGTTGCTCCAAGTAAGCTGCCATTATTATCATGTACAGTTCCACTAATTTTTTGCTGACTGTAAGAGAATAATGATATGATAATAAATAAGAAAGAGATTGATTTCATAATAAGTATTTTAAATATATAAATAACCTCACAGATCAAGAACATACTTCTGGCTTTTAAGCTGTTCTTTTTATTTGATCTGCGAGGTTGAATTATTTAATTACCAGAGTAAGAGAGGCTTTCGTTCCTATAAGCTTGGTATGCTTCTACAAGCCTTATAAATTCGGCACGATAACCGTCTTCATCTTTACCTTTACCTTTTTTAGCAAGTTGGATCACATCTTCCAGAGTAGTTTCATTATAATACTTAGAATGCCTCAATTGCATGCCAAACATGGCAACTGCTGCTGCAAACTGCATGTTGTCATCTGCTCTAGTTGTTTTGTTTTTTTGAATAAATTCCATAAGTGTGCTTTTTTCTCGAGCTGGTTTTTTATAGCGCAGTTTTACTGTAAATAATTCCTTATTAAAATCCTTAGAAAAAGAGGTGTCAGTATATTTTAAATCGGTCAGTTCTTTTAGATGTTTGCTGTCTTTTCCTGTAGGGATGATTTCATATAACGAGGTTACTGTATGACCTATTCCTAGTTCGCCAGCATCTTTAGTGTCATCTATAAAATCTTCGGTTGCTAGCAATCTGTTTTCATATCCTATCAATCTATATGCTAGCACATTCTTAGGATTGAATTCTACTTGTAGTTTTACATCTTTGGCAATGGTGTATAAACTTCCGTTAAACTCTTTGCCGAAAACCTTACGTGCTTCCTGAATGTTATCAATGTAAGCGTGATTTCCATTTCCTTTATCGGCTAATGTTTCTAGTTTAGAATCTTGATAATTGCCATAACCCATTCCTAGAACCGATAAGAACACACCGCTCTTTCTTTTTTCTTCGATAAGTTTTTCCATCGCTTTGTCGCTGGATGCTCCTACGTTAAAATCTCCATCTGTAGCTAGAATCACTCGATTGTTTCCGTCTTTAATAAAGTTTTCTTGCGCTACTTTATAAGCAAGTTCTATTCCTTGTCCGCCAGCGGTAGAGCCACCTGCATTGAGGTTTTCTAGTGAGTTAATAATCGTTTCCTTGTCAGCGCCAGAAGTAGGTTTTAATACAATTCCTGCAGCACCTGCATACACAACTATCGAGACTTTGTCTTTTTCTCTTAATTGTTGCACTAATATTTTAAAAGCAGATTTCAATAAAGGCAATTTGTTTTGATCTGACATAGAACCAGAAACATCTATTAAAAATGTCAAGTGTGATGCAGGTAATTGATCTTTATTTACGTCCTTTCCTTGCAAACCTATTTTCACTAGTTGTGTCTCTCTATTCCATGGTGTTTTTGATACTGCAGTATGAACGGCAAATGGATGATCTCCCGTAGGCTGATCATAATCATAGTTAAAATAATTAATCATCTCTTCAATTTTTACGGCATCAGGAGTAACGGTCTGTCCGTTGTTAATCATACGGCGCACATTACTATAAGAAGCTTTATCAACATCAATAGAAAAAGTGGAAAGAGGAGCGTTACCTACTCGAGTAAATTCGTTTTCTTCAATGTTCTTATAGGATTCATTTGCAAATAGATCTCTTAGTTGATGTATCACTACAGCGGCTTCATTCAGTTTTACATCATTCTCCGTATTGATAAGAATGACTCCATTTGTCCCGCGATTTCCATAAATGGCAGTAGCAGAAGCATCTTTTAAAACCTCAATACTAGATATATCGGTAGGATCTAAGCTGTTTAATTCTTTTTCTGTTATCATCCTGCCATTCATAACAATAAGAGGCTGATTTGCTGAATTGTTAGAAGCCATTCCACGTACACGTATAGAAGTGTTTGCTCCTGGTTGGCCATTCGAATTTTGAATATGTACTCCTGCTACTTGACCAGATAAGCGTTGTATAACACTTGCATTAGGTCTGGCGGTTATGGTGGAAGATGCTGCATAATTCTTACTTTTAATATGGTTGCTATATCCCACTACTACAACAGCATCAAGACTAGTTTGCATCACCACATTAATAATAGTCTGGTTGCCTACTACAATTTCTTGAGTATCGTAACCAGTGTAACTAAATACGATAACATCTTCAGGACTTGCTTCTATAGAATAGTTACCATCAAAATCGCTGGTAGTATTTGCTTTGCCACCTTTGATGGAAATAGTGGCACCTAAAAGACCGCCATCTGAATCGGTTATCTTACCGGTTATGTTTTTTGCATAACAACTCATCGCTGTTATAACAATTGCTGTAAAAAGTAGTAGTTTTTTCATGGGATTTGGTTTTAAATGTTGATTAAAATTAGCTTTCCGAGTTGCTTTAAAAAACAGTGAATGAGTGAAAGCCTCTTTTCAATGAGTAAAAACTATACTAGATATAGATAAATGGATGTTTGGTACGCTTTCGCGAAAGCGTAATTAAAACAACATTTTCATAGACTTAAGTATTGTTAATGATTAAAAAAGGATGTACTTTTGCAAACCCAAATCGAGAATAAGGAAACCGGTTGGGAATCAAATATTTATATAACTCTTCTTTAAAAGGTTCTATAAGTTTCCGCTACTTTTTTAGAATACAAATTTTAATCAGCAACCTATTATGGCTGAAAATCAAACAAACAAAGAGTGGGACGCTTCACAAGATGGTGTAGCAGACGCTCAAACTGAGAAAAAAACTCCAGTAATTACTTCTCCACAACAAGAAGATCCTGCTGCATTTCTAGACTCTTTTGACTGGGAACGTTATAGTGAAGGAATCGAAAAAGTTGATGAGGAGCAATTAAAGGCTTTTGAAAAATTAGTATCTGACAACTTTGTTGACACTATCGATACTGATGTAATTGAAGGTGTAGTTATCAAGATTACTGATCGTGATGCTATCATTGATATTAACGCAAAGTCTGAAGGTGCTATTTCTCTTAACGAATTCCGTTACAACCAGAACCTTAAAGAAGGTGATAAGGTTGAAGTTCTTGTAGATGTACGTGAAGATGCGACTGGACAATTGATCCTTTCTCACCGTAAAGCACGTCTTATCAAGGCTTGGGAACGCGTTAACAATGCACATGACACTGGCGAAATCGTAAACGGTTACGTTAAATGTCGTACTAAAGGTGGTATGATCGTAGATGTATTCGGTATCGAAGCATTCTTACCAGGTTCACAAATTGATGTGAAGCCTATCCGTGATTATGACCAGTACGTAGATAAAACAATGGAATTTAAAGTTGTGAAAATCAACCACGAATTCAAAAACGTTGTAGTATCTCACAAAGCGCTTATCGAAGCAGATATCGAAGAGCAGAAGAAAGAAATTATCTCTCGTCTAGAAAAAGGACAGGTACTTGAAGGTGTTGTTAAAAACATTACTTCTTACGGTGTATTTGTTGATCTAGGTGGTGTTGATGGACTTGTTCACATTACTGACCTTTCTTGGTCACGTATCAACCACCCTAATGAGGTTGTAGAACTAGATCAGACACTTAACGTGGTAATCCTTGACTTTGACGAAGATAAATCTCGTATCCAATTAGGTCTTAAGCAATTAGAAGCTCACCCATGGGAAGCTCTTTCTGACAAGATCAAAACTGGAGATAAAGTAAAAGGTAAAGTAGTTGTTATTGCTGATTACGGTGCATTTGTAGAAGTAGAAGAAGGAGTTGAAGGACTTGTTCACGTTTCTGAAATGTCATGGTCTACGCACTTAAGAAGTGCTGGTGACTTCGTAAAAGTAGGTGATATCATCGATGCTGAGGTTCTTACTATTGATAGAGAAGATCGTAAGATGTCTCTAGGTATGAAGCAACTTCACCCAGATCCATGGACTGACATTACTACTAAGTATCCTGTAGGTTCTAAGCACTCTGGTACAGTAAGAAACTTTACTAACTTCGGTGTATTTGTAGAACTTGAAGAAGGTGTTGATGGATTAATTTACATCTCTGACCTTTCTTGGACTAAGAAAGTGAAGCACCCATCTGAATTCTGTGCAGTAGGAGATACACTAGAAGTAGTGGTTCTTGAACTAGACGTAGAAGGACGTAAATTATCTCTAGGTCATAAGCAAACTATGCCTAACCCATGGGATAAGTACGAAGGTGAATTCGGTGTAGGAACAACTCACGATATTGAAATTACTGAAACTGTAGACAAAGGTGCTGTAGTTAACTTTAATGAAGATATCTCTGTGTTTATTCCAACACGTCACTTAGAAAAAGAAGATGGTTCTAAATTGAAGAAAGGTGAGAAGGCGCAAATCCAGATCATTGAATTCAACAAAGAATTTAAGCGTGTAGTAGGTTCTCACATGATTCTTCATAAAGAAGAAGAAGCTAAGAATGTACAACAAGCAGCTGCTAAGTCTGCTGAAGAGTCTAAGCCTACATTAGGTGATGCAAACTCTAAGTTACAAGCACTTAAAGATAGAATGGAAGGTAAGAACTAGTAATAGTTTTTAAATTCTAAACCTTAAAACCCTTATCAGTTTTCTGATAAGGGTTTTTTTTATGTCTTTTTTTTATTCGATTATAAAGATGCTGGTTGTGTGATAGTACACAGTTAAAATATAAATGTGGTCACGTATTTGATAGTTGGCCTTACAGATACTAAGTTTTTTAACGAGATTTATGCTTTTGTTTTGTGGTTAATAGGAGGCATTTTTATGTAAACTTCCTTTTTTATTTCAATAAATAAAATACAGACTTTAAGGACAGTTCAAAATACTTATCTTTGCTAGTATAGGCAGTAATTTTACTGCTATAATTTTGAAATTAAATTGGTTTCATGAGTCAAAAATTACTTCTCGACGCCGCAGCTCTGGATATTATACTTCACAGATTAGCTTGCCAATTAATTGAAAATCACGACACATTTGAAAATACGGCCCTTGTAGGTTTACAGCCTAGAGGTAGTTTTTTACTGAATAGACTTGCTGAAATTTTAAAAACCAACTATAAGATTAAAAACTTAAAAACTGGTTTGTTAGATATTACTTTCTATAGAGATGATTTCAGAAGAAATGATGAGCCATTAAAAGCAAATTCTACAGAGATTAATTTTTTAGTAGAAAATAAGCGTGTAGTCATTGTGGATGATGTGTTATATACTGGTAGAAGCATACGCGCAGCACTTACAGCTTTGCAATCTTTTGGTAGGCCAGATACTATAGAGTTGTTAACTCTTATCGATAGAAGATTTTCTAGACATTTACCTATACAGCCAGATTATAATGGCAGACAGGTAGATGCAATAAATAATCAAAAAGTAAAAGTGCTCTGGAAAGAGAATGGAGGAGAAGATGCTGTTTACCTTTTAAAAAATGAAGACTAATGAGTGAGTTGAGTGTTGATAATGTTTTAGGGATTAAATACCTTACCGTTGAGGATATCAATTTAATTCACAAAACTGCAGATCAGTTTAAAGAAGTGATCAACAGGCCTATTAAAAAGGTTCCTTCTTTAAGAGATATTACCATAGCAAATCTCTTTTTTGAAAACTCTACAAGAACAAAACTGTCTTTTGAACTTGCTGAAAAAAGATTGAGTGCAGATGTGATTAACTTCAGTGCGGCACAAAGTTCAGTTAAGAAAGGAGAGACCTTAGTTGATACAGTAAATAATATTCTAGCTATGAAGGTAGATCTAGTCGTTATGAGGCATCCTCATCCTGGTGCTGGAGTCTTTCTTTCTAAGCATGTAGACGCTAGAATAGTAAATGCAGGAGATGGCGCTCATGAGCATCCTACTCAAGCGTTACTGGATAGTTATTCCATAAGAGAAAAATTAGGTAGTCTTAAAGGTAAGAAAGTAGTTATAGTGGGAGATATTTTACACAGCCGTGTAGCGTTATCAAACATTTACTGTCTTAAGAAACTAGGAGCCGAGGTTATGGTTTGTGGTCCTGCGACTCTTTTACCTAAACATATTGAATCTCTAGGGGTGAAAGTAGAGCTTAATCTCAAAAAAGCTCTAGAATGGTGTGATGTAGCAAATATGCTACGCGTTCAAAACGAGCGTATGGATATTTCTTATTTCCCAAGTGTTAGAGAATATGTGCAGCAATACGGTGTAAATCGAGAATTGTTAGACAGTCTTAAAAAAGATATTGTAATCATGCACCCTGGACCTATTAATAGAGGTGTAGAAATTACAAGTGACGTCGCAGACTCTGATCAAGCTATTATTTTGAATCAGGTAGAAAATGGTGTCGCTATTAGAATGGCAGTTTTATATTTAGTAGCTGCAAAAATTAGAAGAAATGATTAGTGAAGAACACGATAAGTATATAGTACTAAAAGATGAGCGAGATGATATTAAAGATTTCGCTTCATTTTTAAACCGAATAAATGACCAATTTACTGGTAAGAATGTAGTCGTTGATCTACTACAGTATGATAAAGCATCTTTAATGGATTTAATTTCCTTTTTAGAATTGAGTAATAATCACAGGGCTTCTAAGCAATCTTTTGTAATGGTAAATACTGCCATTTCTATAGATGAGATTCCAGAAGAGTTAATGATTGTGCCTACTATTCAAGAAGCACAAGATGTGATAGAGATGGAAGAGATTGAACGCGATCTAGGCTTTTAGATCTATTTACCATGACGCTGCAGCGGTACCTTCTATTTGCTCTAAAACGCTATTTATAGTATTAAAACACACAATTTGAAATTAACAATACTTGGTTGTCACAGCGCAACACCTCGAGATAACGCACGTCCTACGGCTCAAATTCTAGAGATGAAAGGTCATTTATTTCTCATAGATTGTGGAGAAGGTACGCAAATGGCGTTGCGTAAAAATCGTATTAAGTTTGCTCGTATCAAGCATATTTTTATTTCACATTTACATGGCGATCATGTATATGGATTGATAGGTTTAATTTCTACATTTTGTTTATTAAGTCGTGATTCTGAGTTAACTATTTATGGTCCTAAAGGGATTAAAGAGTTAATTCTTATTCAATTAAAGTTAGCAAAGGTATATACAGCTTTTGATTTACGCTTTCGCGAAAGCGTAGAAAACATCCCACAACTTCTACTAGAAGATGATTCTCTAACAGTAACAACTATACCACTGGAGCATCGCGTATTTACACACGGTTTCTTATTTCAAGAAAAGCCAGGTGACAGGCGTCTGGATATAGTCGCTTGTGAAGAATATGGAGTAGATCAGGCCTATTATCGTAAAGTAAAACAAGGTCATGATGTTACTTTAGATAACGGTGAAGTCATCGCAAATGAAGAGTTGACTATGGATGGTGATAAGCCTAAAAGTTATGCATTTTGTAGCGATACGGTTTATAAAGAAGACATTGTACCGCAAATTACAGGAGTTACAGCTTTGTATCATGAAAGCACCTTTTTAAAAGCACATGAAAATCTTTGTGACAGAACAAAACACAGCACGGCAGAGCAGGCTGCAACTATCGCTTTAAAGGCAAAGGTTGGGACACTTATATTAGGTCATTATTCATCACGTTATGGTGATTATGAGCTCTTCAGGTCAGAGGCCAGAGAAGTCTTTGAGAACAGTGAGCTAGCGATGGATGGAAAAGTGTTTGAGTTTAGTAATCCAAAATTGTAAAATCTAAAAAACATGAGATTTATTGTTTTACTTTTTTTAATTCTCTTAGTAAGTTGTTCAAAAAAGGAACAAAAATTCATTCCCAGTCAGGAAATGAAATCTATCTACAATCAAGAAGAATTAGCAGATATACAAACGCTCGTGGAGCTGTTTAATTCTAGAGTTTGTGAAAGTCAAAATGATTTAAGTTGTTATCGTGGTGTTTTAAGAGATATCGATGGAGATATGTGTGTTTTATTTGAGATGTTTGATGATACTGTTTCTGATAAAGTTGGTGATTTTATTTCTAAACACCCAAATGTTATTTGGAGTGAGTGTAGGTCGACTTTATACGCAGTAAATCAAGATTATCAATCACCTTGTATTTCGCCAGAAACAAAATTTGCTTCATATTTATCAAATTTGAATAATGATTTGAAAATTGTGAAAACTATGGAAAAAGAGCTTGATGAATCAGGTTTTTTAGATATTAACTGGTGGCTTAGTGAATACTATATTTTAACTGAGTTGAACAGGTCAGATTTGAGAAATCCCAATATAAATTTTTTTATAGCAATAGGAGTATTAGGGGGGTATTATGATTATCAATTGCAATTAGAGTTAGGTGTTGACTATTTCGACACAAGTGATCTGAGATTTTAAAACGAATAAAGCCCGATCGCGAGATCGGGCTTTATTATTTTATCCAGTTTCTTAAATCTAGAATTAAATCTTCTTCATTTGCTGCTTCATCATTTTTATCTGATCGGCTAGCATTCCTTGTTTATCTAGTTTCTTTGCTTCACTAAGTAGGGCAGTAGCTTCACGTTTGCGACGCTTCATCATAGAGATACCTGCTAGGTTTAATTTGGCAACCGCAAGATCTTGATCCATGTTAAGACCTAATGCGATAGCTTTTTTAAAGTATTTCTCAGCTTTGGTCATGTTTTCTTGAGAAATCATAAGACCGTGTAAATAGTTATAATAACCTTGTTGCTTTTGTACTAGAGCAGCTTCTGGATCTGTTATTTTATCTAACCATTTTTTTGCACCTGGAAAATCTTGCTTTCTTAAACGATTAAATGCAAGTAAGATCATCTCGTTTTTAAAGTAAAGAAATATGAAGATTCCTGAAAATAAGATTAAGAAAATCCCTGTAAGGATCTCGTTTCTAGTAAATTGATATATGGCATATGCTACAATAATAGCAGTGATAACCAGTTTGATGTTTTTGTTAAACATTATAGGTGTGTTTTGAAGTTTGCAAAGATAAGGATTTAAGGAGTTTTTGTTTTCAGGAAAGGGTAGTGTTTTATTCTGTAAATGGATATAACCTTTAAAAGTAAAGTGATTAAAGTCTTTTGTCGGTTACTGCAAATTCAAATATAAATTACCGTTTTTGAAGGGTAGAAGTAATATTATGTTTTAAACTATATACAATAAGATTGGATAGACAGAATAGTAAACTATAGTAAAGAGTCTTAAGTATAATAGTCTAGACAAGGAATAGATACAAAGCTGTCGCTAGATAAGAACTGAACTGGTAGTTTTAAAATTTTATTACTTAGCTATTAGATAGGTATTGATCTTATCATTATCTTTAAAGCTGAAAATGAAACTGATTAGGAATTAGTAGAAAAATATTTTCAAAAAAAGTGAATTTCCTGTTGTAAGTAAAATAAGAGTTGTTATATTTGCAGCCGATTAAAATCTAAGGTTTAAAGCCTTTTTATTATATAGATACAGATTTCAAGCTATGGCACAGAAAAGAACATACCAACCAAGTAAAAGGAAAAGAAGAAACAAGCACGGTTTCAGAGAGCGCATGGCTTCTGCAAACGGTCGTAAAGTTCTTGCTCGTCGCCGAGCTAAAGGACGTAAAAAATTATCTGTTTCTACTGAAAGAAGACACAAAAGATAATATGATTTATCTTTAATTATACTTTAGGCGTTAATTCATTAGAATTGACGCCTTTTTTTGTACCCTATTACCAAATTACCTAAGTCCCATAAAATCACTTTATAATGCCAAAAAGAAAAGACCTCAAATCCATTTTATTAATAGGTAGCGGGCCTATAATCATAGGTCAAGCGTGTGAGTTTGATTATGCAGGTTCTCAATCTTTAAGATCTCTAAGAGAAGAAGGAATAGAGACCATTTTAATTAATTCAAATCCGGCAACTATCATGACTGACCCTTCTATGGCAGATCATGTGTACCTTTTACCATTAACAACTACTTCACTTAAACAAATCCTTAAAGAGCACCCACAAATTGATGCTGTACTTCCTACTATGGGTGGACAGACAGCGTTAAATCTTTGTATTGAGGCGCAGGAAAAAGGTATTTGGGAAGATCATAACGTAGATATGATCGGTGTAGATATCGATGCAATTAACATTACTGAGGACAGAGAGAAATTCAGATTGTTGATGGGTGAAATAGGAGTAGGTATGGCGCCACAAGCCACTGCTACTTCTTTCTTAAAAGGAAAGGAAATTGCTCAAGAATTTGGTTTTCCTTTATGTATACGTTCTTCTTTTACTCTAGGCGGTGCTGGTGCAGCTATTGTCCATAATGAAGAAGATTATGACGAATTATTAACCGTAGGTTTAGAGGTTTCTCCTATTCACGAGGTAATGATCGATAAAGCCTTACTGGGCTGGAAAGAATATGAATTAGAATTACTACGCGATAAAAACGATAACGTAGTTATTATATGTACTATTGAAAATATGGATCCTATGGGAATCCATACAGGAGATTCTATTACAGTAGCTCCTGCCATGACGCTATCAGACCGCACTTTCCAGAAAATGCGTGACATGGCTATCCACATGATGCGTAGTATAGGTGAATTTGAAGGTGGATGTAACGTACAGTTTGCAGTAAGTCCAGATGAGAAAGAAGAGATTATCGCTATCGAGATCAACCCTCGTGTATCTAGATCTTCTGCACTAGCAAGTAAAGCGACAGGTTACCCTATTGCAAAAATTGCTACTAAACTAGCGCTAGGTTACACACTAGACGAGTTAAATAATCAAATTACCGGTAATACATCGGCATTGTTTGAGCCTACTTTAGATTATGTAATTGTAAAAATCCCACGTTGGAACTTTGATAAGTTTGAAGGATCTGATCGTACTCTAGGTCTTCAGATGAAAGCCGTAGGAGAGGTAATGGGAATAGGTCGTTCTTTCCAAGAAGCACTTCATAAAGCGACACAGTCACTAGAAATTAAACGTAATGGTTTAGGAGCAGACGGTAAAGGTTATACGGATTATAATCAGGTGATTGAAAAACTAACTAACGCAAGTTGGGATCGTGTTTTTGCACTATATGATGCCGTAGCTATGGGAATCTCATTAGATAGAATCTTTGAGATTACTAAAATAGACATGTGGTACTTAAAGCAGTTTGAAGAACTCTTCTTATTAGAAAAAGAAATAGGGAAGTATGATGTGGGCACGCTTTCGCGAAAGCTACTACTAGAAGCAAAACAAAAAGGATTTGCAGACCGCCAGATCGCGCATATGTTAGGATGTCTCGAGTCAGAGGTATATAATTTACGTGAGGAAATGAAAATCAATAGAGTTTATAAACTCGTTGATACTTGTGCGGCAGAATTTAAAGCAGATACACCATATTATTACTCCACATTTGAGGCAGATATAGAAACTGCAGATGGAGAGCGCTACGTGCAAAATGAAAGCGTGGTATCTGACAAAAAGAAAGTAATTGTTCTAGGTTCTGGTCCTAACCGTATCGGACAGGGAATAGAATTTGACTACTGTTGTGTGCATGGAGTTTATGCAGCTCAAGAATGTGGTTATGAAACGATCATGATTAACTGTAATCCAGAAACGGTTTCAACCGATTTTGATACGGCAGATAAATTATATTTTGAACCTGTATTTTGGGAACATATTTATGACATTATACGTCATGAAAAGCCAGAAGGTGTAATAGTTCAACTAGGTGGACAGACGGCTTTAAAGCTAGCTGAAAAACTAGAACGTTACGGTATTAAGATTTTAGGAACTAGTTATAAAGCTCTAGATCTTGCCGAAGATCGTGGGTTGTTCTCTGAAATGTTACTTAAGAATAACATTCCTTTCCCTGAATTTGCAACAGCAACTACACCAGCTGAGGCTCTTCAAGTAGCTGAGAAATTAGATTTTCCTATCTTAGTTAGACCTTCTTATGTATTAGGTGGTCAAGGGATGAAAATCGTTATCAATAAAGACGAGTTAGAAGAGCACGTTGTAGATATCTTAAAAAAGATACCTAACAATGTACTTTTATTAGACCATTATCTGGATGGAGCGATAGAGGCAGAGGCAGACGCAATTTGTGACGGAGAGAATGTTTACATTATTGGTATAATGGAGCATATAGAGCCATGTGGTGTCCATTCTGGAGATTCAAATGCGTTGTTACCACCATTTAACCTAGGTGACCTGGTAATGCAGCAAATTAAAGATCATACTAAGAAGATAGCACTTGCGCTAGATACAGTAGGGTTGATTAACATACAGTTTGCGATCAAGGATGAAAAAGTATACATCATTGAAGCAAATCCAAGAGCATCTCGTACAGTTCCATTTATTGCCAAAGCCTACAAAGAGCCTTATGTAAACTATGCTACAAAGGTTATGTTAGGTCATAATAAGGTAACTGACTTTGATTTTAATCCACAATTAGATGGTTATGCGATCAAGCAACCAGTATTCTCTTTCAATAAGTTTCCTAACGTAGATAAACGTCTAGGACCAGAAATGAAATCTACTGGAGAAAGTATCTTATTTATAGACAGTCTTAAAGACGATGCTTTTTATGACTTGTACGCAAGACGTAGAATGTATTTGAGTAAGTAATTTACTTATGCAGGTGTCAAACTGAGCTTGTCGAAGTTGATTTAATATTTGGATTTCAACTCGTCTTCGACAAGCTCAGACTGACAACAGTATTATAAATCAAAGCCCTAAAAGTTTGAAGCTTTTAGGGCTTTTTGTTTTAAGTTGTGGTTTCGCTTTCGCGAAAGATATACTAGTTCGAATACAGTCGATAAATATTATCATCACGAGATTATAAAAAGTTTTAATTTTCGTATTGTTAGTAAGAATTGACATGGCAACTATTCGTGTTTGCATAGTCTAAATCAGTTCCTGATGGTTTAATTTATTGAGTAAAGACTAATTAATTGTCTATATTTATGTTCAATTTTTAATAACTATGAAGATATACGATGGATCATTTAGTAGCGGTATAACGTTAGACCCAACATTAGTTCAAAGATATGAAGTTGGCACATTAGTGATTATTTCTTTTTTTCTAATTTACGTTTATTTTAAGGTAAAAAAACAAACCTATGAACAGTTTGTTGAATCAAATACTCCAAGACAGGATAAAGACTTTTCTTACCTTACTAAGGATATTTTAATGCAACCAAGAAGTTTTGAACATGAATTGAAAGGTAGTACTAAAGGTTTTTCTTTTCCAATCATTTCTTGGAACAAATATTTTAATAATAGAGTTTACTTCTTCTTAATCATCGTTTTGATTTATTATTTGCTGTTTAAAGATATATAGTCTTAATTTAATAGTTTAAAATATTTTATATCCTAACTTGAAACCTAAAGTTAAATTAGGTCTTATAAAATTGCCAGGTTCAATATAAAGGCCTTCTATTAAAGTATCTTCATTATCTTCTGTAGTACTAATATTATCAAGTTCTTCTGGACTAATTCCACTTGCAGTTGAGTTTAGAAAACGGACTCCAAGACCTACATAGAAGTCAATTACTAAATGTTTACTTATAGATGTTGTTTCACCAAATTTAATTGTGTAAACATTTGATTTTCTATTCAATGAATAGTTTTTTACAAATGATTCTTGATCGGGAAAAGAAATTTGATCATCTAAACCAAAGGTGACGTTTTTATATTGATACTCTAAGGCGATGTAATTTCCAAAAACACGCTCTTTATTCAAGTAATACTTAAAGGTTAATTTGATTAAGTAACCAGTTTGTCCGCGTTTAAATTCGCCATCAATGTCTAAATAATGTCCGTATTCTAATCCAAGCGCATAATTTTTATAAAGTTTTATGTCAACTGTTGGACGAATTGATATACCATCAAAAACATCAATTAATGATAGTGGTGCGATACCTGCTATAAGATTGAATTCTTTTTGATCATTTTCTAATTGATTTTGAGAATTAATCAAATTAAAAGTCAAAAGTATTAAAAGTAAAATATGTCGTTTGTTATTCATTAATACTTCTTAAAACTCATTAATTAAATGTTTTCGAGATGGTAAAGGTTACGTAATTGTAAAATTAAATTATAGAGTGCTTCCTTCACTTTGAGTTACATAATCAGTTATTTGTAATAGTTGCCGCTCTTATTTCATCTACAATCCATCCATAAACTCTCCCTTTTTTATTGGTTTGATAGAATAAATTAAATCTTCCAACTATTTCTCTTTTGTTCAAAGGATTTTGAAGAACAGCGTTGAAATAAAGAGTGTTTGCTCTCACAAATTCAAATTTGATATTTTTAATAACGAAGTTATTCATATTAATTGTATCCGTTTTTTTTAAGTCGGTGTCCGAAATTTTAAAACTTTCTTTCTCTATATTTTGTACTAAAAGATATTTAGGTATATCTGCAATAGATATAGTGAAGTTACTGGAAATTAATTGATTGTTTTTGAATTGTCGTTGTCCAAATATTTTAATAAATCCTTTCTCATTCTCTATTTGTATTGGAAAAGAAGTGTTTATAGAATCTTTTGATATTCTAAGAGGTGTCGTTTCTTCCTTTTTAGTTGACTCAATATTTATAGACTTGTTGTCTTCTTGCTGTTTACATGAACTGGTCAAGGTTAATAATAGAATTACAAAAATGTATTTCATGATTTTTTGTTTTCCAAAATAGATCATAACGTATTATTTTTTTGAATCGTTATAGATTTTTTACTAATTGATTTTTGCGGAACACTAATGATCACGAACAGAAAAGTCAAAACGAAAAGTGTGTATTTCATATGTTATTCTTATTACTTTTCAACTTACCCAAAGTTGCTAAAACCCATTTTTTTTTGATCTCTGATATACTTTGATCTTTGTTTTCGTATTTTTTGTTTTCTAGAATAGGGATAAAACTTTTGTCATTCAGGTGTTCTATACATTCTAATACATGAGAAAGGTTATGATAAGGAATGCTAGAGAACTCCTTCTTAAGGATCTCAATAATATTTTTATCTTTTCTCTGGGCTAGTCCAGAAATAGCTTCAAGTCTAACACCTTGATCTTTATCTTTAACTCTTTCCCATAATGCAGCTCTTATTTTATGGTTGTCTAGTTCATTCTGACTGCCCAAACCAAAGGTGGCGTAATCCCTTATGTCAACATCTCGATCAGTTGATAATTTAATCAATGTATCTATTGCTTTATCTTTCTCTATTCTACAAAGTGCATATGTCAAAGCATATCTCACATATGCACTTTTATGCTCAACATAATAGCAAATAATAGACAGTTGTTTATCTGTTATATTTTCATTGTTCCAGCTTATTCCAAATAGGGTAGATTCTATAACACGTTTGTTGGTCTCTGTTTTTAATAGATCAAAATAAATCTTTAGAGTTCTTTTTTGAAACAGCCTTGGATTAAAACCAAATTGAGATATAACATCGATCCCTATGATTTTCTCTTTATCTGAGCCTTTTTCTATTAATAATAAGCAACGTTTGTAAATTTCTTTAGTTTTTCGTTTTCTTAGCTCACTGATATAGTTCAAATAATTATTAGTTGACTTATTATCTATAAGTCGGTCAAAAATCTTATTGGTGGGATATTCGGTTAATTTATTCACGACTTAATCTATGCGTTTCCATATAGTATATTGTTTATCAGAACCAAATTCGATTTGATCATCTGAAATTGATTTTATACTTAACATTTGAGGTTTGTAATAATAAAATCCATCATCTTTTTTCTCAATTAATTTTCTTTTAAGATAACGTTTTATTGCATCTGGATTTAGATTTGCATGTTCTTGTAAAATTCTATGTTCAATTATTAGTACATTATTTTTTATCTTATAAATACCAAATTGAGTTTCATAAAATTCAAACTGATTATTTGATTTAAAGACTCTGTCTGTATTTCCAGAATTGGTATCTGTCTCTCGAGGGCAATAGGGAATGTCAGAATATTTAACTTTTTCTTGTCTTGTTCTTAAATCACAATTCTTTTCAAACCTCCAAGTTCCTATTATCAATTCAGATTGAGTTTTCTGAGCGTTTAAAATGCCTGCCTGAAATATTAAGGCTAGTATTAAAAGTTTTTTTTTCAAAATTAAAAGCTTTTTTAAAATGTAGATTTAGATAGATATTTTGCTAAATAGTTTTTCATTCTGTTACACTCAATTGACATGTTTTTTGATCTCCTTCTTCTCTTCAAATCGCTCACCTTTCCAAAATTTACGTTTTAAATATTTTCTTAGATGCTTTTCATAGCCTTGGTAACGAGTAAGATATCCTTTTTTCATGTCGAGATTAAAATTGACCGTTCGATTCATAAAGATAACTTAACCAATTGTATTTTGCCTTTACTGTTAATTCTTTGAACGATTATTCAAACTTACACGCTTTCGCGAAAGCGAAACAACCCTTATCTTCATACCATAAATTCAACTCATGAAAAAGATTCTCTTTCTATCTATTCTATTTGTTTCTACAGCGGTATTTGCTCAAAAGGTCAATTACAAAAAGCTAGATCAATACATTTCTCAAACGCAACAAAACTGGAACATTCCTGGATTAAGTGTTGCCATTGTAAAGGACGGTAAAATCGTTTTTGAGAAAGGTTATGGAAAGATGGATGTGAATGGTAATGAAAAACCAGATGAACATACCTTATATGCCATCGCTAGTAATACAAAAGCGTTTACCGCGGCTATTATGGCGCAACTGGTAGAAGAAGGCAAGGTGAACTGGAAGGATAAAGTACAGGATCACTTGCCTTATTTTGAGGTATACGACCCTGCAATAAGTAGAATGGTTACGGTAGAAGATTTATTGAGTCATAATGTAGGGTTAGGAACGTTTTCTGGTGATGGTATCTGGTATAAGTCAGAGTTGAGTACAGAAGAAGTAGTAAAGCGCATCAAGTTTGTACCGCAGGCTTATGATTTTAGAGCTGGTTATGGATATTCTAATTTAATGTTTATCACTGCTGGTGCGTTAATTGAAAAAGTAACTGATAAGAGTTTCAAAGAAAATGTTACAGAGCGTATTTTAAAACCTCTAGAGATGGATGATACGGTGGTGAGTGTCAAAGATTTTGGCAGCAATAAGAATGTAGCGACTCCACATGCTATGGATGCAAATAATAGGAATTACACGATTCCCTGGGTAGGTTGGGATAACGTGCAGTCTACAGGTGGTATTATTTCTAGTGTTCATGACATGAGTAAATGGATGATTCTTAATATGAATCATGGAGTTACTAAGAAAAACGACACGTTATTCTCTGAGCAGAATCGCAATAACATGTGGAATTTACATAATAGCTTTGGGGTAAATCAAGTAAATCGCAATTCTACCGGTTCTCAATATGCTGGTTATGGATTGGGATGGTTTCTTGGAGATTATCAAGGTAACTTTAGAGTACGTCACGGTGGTGGTTATGATGGTATGATATCTACGGTACAAATACTACCAGATGAGAACCTAGGTGTTGTAGTACTTACTAATGGGGTAAAAGCACCGACTAATGCTATTGCTTATTACGTCTTTGATCGTTTCTTAAATCGGGATAAGAAAGACTGGAGTAAAGAAATGCTAGACGGTTATGATAAATGGAAAGCGGGCGATACTAGAATAGCAGACAGAAAAGCAAAACAAGTTAAGGGAACGCAACCTACTTTAAAGAAAGCAGCAATTATAGGAAGGTATCATGCCGATATTTATGGAAACTTTGAAGTAAAAGAAATGAATGGTGAGCTTAAATTACTATGGGAACACACGCCATTATTAAATAGTACGCTCTCACATTTTAATTATGATGCTTATGAAATCCATTGGGACGAGCCGCAGGCATGGTTTAGTTTTGGAACTGTAAAATTTGAGAGTGATGCTTATGGTAAAGTTACTGGTATCACCTTTGACGTGCCTAATGATGACTTCTTTTTCAACGAAATGAACGCAACGAGAGTAGAGTAAAGGTAGATTTAAAGCGCTCAAAAAAAAGCCTGAATCAATTTGATTCAGGCTTTTTTTTTATTTTTTGTATGTCAATATTTTATTTATTAAATGGTAAGTACTAGGTGTATCCCAACTTTTTAATAGCCGAAAATGCTTTGTCTACCGTATCATTTTCCACGAGTACACTGAACTCGTTAGTAGTAGAAATAACCTCATGCAAAGAGATGCCTTCCCATGCAAAACGTTTAAATATTTGATAATATAAACCAGGGACTTGAGTGTTATTTTCTGGTAAAGCGATACTTATGGCGCTTAAATTGTCTTGTGTGCTCGTCATGATCTCATCGGCAAATTGAGATTGTATTTTTTCCTTCTCACTCATGGATATAACCAGGTTACTTTCATGTATTCCTTTAGAAAATCCATAAAAAATAGTTGTGTTTATGGACTCTAGAATCTTACTATGACTTAAGAATAAGGTACTAGAATTTTTAAAGGTAAAATCGATAAGGTTAGATCGTACTGTTATATCTCCTAGATTATTTAAAATAGATTTTAAGTTATTAGAATGTCTCAAATCTTTGGGCGGATTGTAACGTCTCAACGCCATCATAATGGCACCAGTTTTAACAGGTTTTCTAAGCATGCCACTTATGGGCTCTTGTAATTCTTCTGCTAGGGCAGAGAAATTAATGATGCGTCTAGATAATGCTTCTTCTAGAAATGGTTGAGTAACTAAAATCTCTTCAACACAATCTGCTATGGTTTTCATATTGTTAACTATTTAACAGCTTGTGCAAAATTAAACTAATTTTGTTATATTTTTTCTTTTACCATAAGAGTGGCTGTATTTTTACCTAAAAATTAATAAAATGCTAGTTTTAAAATTTGGTGGTACTTCAGTAGGTTCTGTAGAAAACATGACTCATGTAAAAAACATCATTAATGATGGTACTAAGAAAGTGGTGGTACTATCTGCTATGTCTGGTACTACAAATGCTTTGGTAGAAATATCTGAACAGATACGCTTAAATGAAAAAGAATCTGCACTTATTCTTATACAACAACTGGCTAGTAGTTATCAAATTACTATAGAGCAATTATTAAATGATAGTGTGCTTATTAAGGAATCTCAAGAATATGTAAATAATGTTTTTACAAATTTAATAGAGCTTGTAGGCTCAGAGCATACTACATTGATTTATAATCAAATAGTTGCTCAAGGAGAACTATTATCTACCTTTCTATTCAGTAGATTTTTAAAGCAAGAAGGTATTAACGCTGCATTATTACCTGCTTTAGATTTTATGCGTATTGATAATAATGACGAGCCAGATTCTTTTTATATCAAACAAAATCTAGATAGGATTTTAAATGAAAATAGTGAGGCAGATATTTACATTACTCAAGGCTTTATATGTCTAGATGTTCAGGGTAATGTATCTAATTTACAACGTGGTGGTAGTGATTATACAGCTTCTATAGTAGGAGCAGCCATTGAGGCAGACGAAGTACAAATATGGACGGACATCGATGGTTTCCACAATAACGACCCTCGTTTTGTAGAAAATACGACTGCTATTTCAAACATATCTTTTGATGAAGCGGCAGAGCTTGCTTATTTCGGAGCCAAAATTTTACATCCTCAAACGGTTATACCTGTAAAAGATCTTAACATTCCTGTACGTTTAAAAAATACCATGTCTCCAGATTCTTATGGTACTTTAATAACACATCATGTTCATGGAGAAGGAATCAAGGCTATCGCGGCAAAAGACGGCATCTATGCCATTAAGATAAAATCTGCAAGAATGTTACAAGCGCATGGTTTTCTTAAAAAAGTATTTGAAATTTTCGAAAAATACGAGACCTCTATAGACATGATTACCACATCAGAAATAGCTGTTTCTCTTACCATAGATAATCCATTACATCTGGATGCTATAGTAGAAGAACTAGAGAAGATAGCTAGTGTAGATGTAGATCAAGGTATGAGTATCGTGTGTCTGGTAGGTAACAATATTATTTATCATGAAGACACACCACATTTATTTCAAGTATTACAAGATGTACCTGTACGCATGATCTCATATGGTGGTAGCAATAATAATATATCATTATTGATCAATACAGATCAAAAATTAAATACGTTACAAAAATTACAAGGTTATGTATTTGAATCCCAACAGGAAAAAGCTGTTGCCTATTAATTATAATAAACAGAGTTAGAAGTAGGTGTTTTTTTTAAAGAACAATCTCTACATTGTAATTTTTTAATTCTTCCTTATAACTAGCGTCAGAGAAGTTTGCAGCAGCGATTTCTTGGGCGCTTTTTTGTTTAATTTGTTTTCTTTTTATGGCTCTAGCAAACCTGCGTACATGAGTCTCGTTACTTATTTTAAGTCCAGGAACAGGTACGGTTTTACCATTTTCATCTTTGGCAACCATAGTTAAAAAAGAAGAATTACAGTGCTTTGTCACACCAGTTTGTATGTTCTCTGCATCTACACGTATACCTACTACCATAGAAGATTTACCTACATAGTTTACAGATGCTTTTAAGGTTAACATTTCGCCTACTTCTATAGGAGCTAAAAAATCTACAACATCCACACTTGCTGTAACGCAGTAGACACCACTGTGTTTTGACGCACAAGCAAATGCAATTTGATCTATTAGAGAAAGAACATAACCTCCATGAATTTTACCAGAAAAATTGGCATTAGATGGTAACATTAATAAGGATAACATGACTCTAGATTGTTCTGGAGATTTAAAAGTATCTTTCATAAAATGTGCTTGTTGTTAAGAGAATTAATTGGATAAGTGTTCCGCTTTCGCGAAAGCGGAATTCCCATCATTAATCTCGATTAAAATGTGGGCTATTTTCTTTAGTAACCTCGGTAATAAAGTATTTTGTATCACCCCAGAAGAAGAAAGTTCCAAATTTCTCTTCATACTTTAACTTCACATATTTACCTTGATATTCCTTGAGTTTTTCGATAATCTCTGGTTGATTATCCATTACAGAGAAAGAGAAAATTTGTGCACCGCTTATACCTTGCGAGATCTCGCCTTCCCAGGTTTTAACGACAAAACCTTTATGTGTAAACTTAATTAATTCTCCACTACGGTACCCATCAGAATAGCTAGCGAAATATATAAATGCATACCATATAACGGCTAGTAGTAATATTGTGGTAAGTATGACTCCTAAAATCTTTTTCATATCATGTAATTTTTAAATAACAATCCGGTTAGAATTGCGATTCCAAAGCTAAGCAATGTACCTATTAATACGTACTCTGTGAGCTTCATATTTTTTGCCTTACTTAAATCACCAAATCTAAAAACAGATTTTGCAGTTAATAATAATCCTACAGCGCTAAAATGGTCTGTTATAATAAATAAGAATATAAGCAATCGCTCTAACATACCTATCCATTTCCCAGCATTTTTAAGTCCATAAATTCCGGTGTCGTCTTCTGTTAAAGTCCATCTAGTAAAAAATATTTTAAGCATGATGGCTACAGGACTAGTAAGAAATAATACACATAAGATTAATGGCCATAGTATTTGTAAAAACTGTTCGTTTATAATAAAGTTAATTCCCGATGTATTTGTTGCTAGAACTACGAGTATTAAAATATGAGCTATTTGATCTATGGTAAATAACCAGCGGCTGTTTTTCTTAGTGGTGAAATATAGTTTACCTGCATCTATTAAAAAATGTGTTACTAAAATGATAAGGGCCACATACCAGTATTTTAAATCCCAAAGAAGAATCCAGGACAACAGTGCATGAATTGTCGCATGAACATAGAGGTGGTAGGAGCGTAGCTGGTGTTTTTCTTTTTGTTTAGTAAAATTATTGGTCTGTAGAATGAAATCACCTAAAAAGTGTGCTATTAGTAACTTAATTAATACTTCCATGGCTCACGTCTTTATAGTATTGTTTAAATAAATGTAGAAGTGCATCTGTCTCTTTATAATGGGCACGATCTAGTCTGCGGCTAGCAGTGGCTTGCTTAATACCTAATTTATCACCCATTTCTTGTTGGGTAATAGTAGGGTTTTTATAAACTTCATATAAAATGGCAGCTGCATTCTCTGTCCAATCATCCATATAAATAAGAGCAATTTTTAATGCAGTATTCATATAATAATCCAGTGGGTTTCCACTTCTTACCATAATGTTTTGCTCCTTATTCTTTAATGAATCTAATAACTCTCCAGATTGTGTTAGAGCATTTCCAGAAGATTTTGCAATATCATTATCTATAACTTGTACATCGCCTACACCTATTGCTATTCTTACATCTAGCATACCGGTTTTTCTCAACGCAGTTTTTAATTTAAGACAGGTTAATAAACCTTGCTCTGGACTGTCCATCCATACTTGAAAACTATCGCCACGATATATTTGATACATTCCATTTTTAGAATGTACTTTTAAAATAGGCTCTATGATCTTGAGATAATCATCTGGCTGGTTCTTTTGAGAACCTATTATATCACCTGCTAAGACTACTTGCATAAACTACTTTTAAATTATTACGTAAAAGTGTAATAATTCAAATATATTACATTATTAAGTAATATTTGTATTTATTACATAAAAGTGTAATAATTGTATTTTATTACGTTATTATGTAATATTTGATTCTTATTACGTAATAGTGTAATATTATAAGTTTAGTCGTTGTTCTTCGTCACTAGCTTCTAGAAAATCTGGATCACTTTCTATAGCACGATTTACCAGTTTTTCATTCAGAGATTTATTGGCTTTGGCACCTAATCTTTTTAAACGTTCTATACGACCTACTAGGTTTCCAGAACCTTCAGTAAGTTTATTCATACTAGCAGAATAAGATTTTTTAACCGTATCTAGTTGTGAACCTACTTTAATTAAATCTTCTGTAAGACCTACAAATTTATCGTACAAAGCACCAGCAGCTGTTGCTATGTCTAGTGCGTTTTTTTGCTGTTTTTCATTTTGCCACATCGTGTCTATAGTACGCAATGTCGCTAATAGAGTGGTAGGTGTAACTATAACTATATTCTTATCAAATGCCTCACTGTATAGATTTCCATCATAATTTAACGCCATGGCAAATGCTGGTTCTATAGGTACAAAAAGAAGTACAAAGTCTGGGCTATCGATGTGGTAATCATGATAGCTTTTTCCAGATAAATCTGCGACGTGTTTTTTAAGAGAAGCAACGTGTTCTTTTAAATAACGTTGTTGTAGATCTTCATCTTCTTCATTAATAAAGCGTTCATAAGCATTGAGCGATACCTTAGAATCGATAACCATTTTCTTACCGCCAGGTAGATTTACGACTACATCAGGAAACAGGGTCCTGCCATCTTCAGTTTTAATAGTTTGTTGTACCTCATACTCAGATCCTTTTTCTAAGCCAGATTTTTCTAAGACACGTTCTAGGACTAATTCTCCCCAGTTACCGCGCATTTTAGCATCTCCTTTTAAAGCTTTGGTCAGGTTGCTCGTTTCTTTACTCATTTGTTGATTCAATTCTTTAAGACCTAATATTTGTTGTCTTAAAGAACTTTGTCTATCGATAGTGTCTTTGTGAGTATCTTCCACTCGTTTTTCAAAACTTTGAATCTTCTCCTGTAACGGACTCAAAATTTGTTCGATATTCTTCTTGTTTTGATCGGTAAATTTGGTGCTTTTCTCGTCTAAGATTTTGTTAGCAAGGTTCTCAAATTCCTTGGTAAATTTCTCGTTTAATTTCTCAATCTCTCCTTGTGCTTCTGTGTGTTTTTCTTCCGCTTTCGCAAAAGCGGTACGTTGCTCAGCTAGTAATACATTAAGATTCTCCTTCTCGATAGCTACCTCACGATATTCTTTATCAAGTTTTTCTAGTCTCGAACTTAATTCTTGCTGGCTCTCAAGTTTTTGCGCTAATTGTGCACTGTACTGACTGTTCTCATGTTTTAAACGATCACGTTCTTGTATCGCAGGTTGTAATTGAGATAGCTGGCTATTTAATTGCCCTTTTTCTGACTCTAGTACATTGAGAGTTCCGGCAAAGCGAGTTTTTGCAAAAAACCACGCTACTACAGCACCTATCACCATACCGATGATTAAAAATAACAACCAATTAAATTCTTGAGACATAAAATAGAGATTTACCGTAAAAATACGATGACTAAATAGGTCTTAAAATAGGAATGCCAGCTAGTTATTCACAAGAAGAATAATTATTTAAAATGGTGAAGGAACATTTAAAATGACAGGCTGTAAAGTTACAGGATGTATAAATTCTAACTGCTCGGCATGCAAGTATAAGCGGTCTTGTTTAAAACCATATAAATCATCACCTACAATAGGACAGTTTAATCCTAATGGATGGGATGCATGTACACGCAACTGGTGGGTGCGTCCTGTAATAGGGTAGAAGTGCACTCTAGTTTTACCATCTTTACGTTCTATAACTTCATATCTTGTACGAGCGTTTTTACCGTATTCAGGGTCGACCATTTGAAAAGGTCTATTATCCAGATCTACTCTTAAAGCTAGAGATATATAACCACTATCTTCTTTTACCATACCGTCTAATAAAGCAACATATCGTTTTTTAACCGTACGTCTTTCAAATTGATCTTGGACCTTTTTATGAATATCTAGGGACTTAGTAAGTAATAAAACTCCTGATGTACTCATGTCTAATCTGTGTACAATTAATGGTCCTGTGGCATCTGGAAAACGTTGTTTCATTCTAGATTCTACAGAGTCGTCTATGACTTTACCTCGTACTGAGAGAAACTCTTCGGGCTTATTAACAGCCATAAGGTAATCGTCTTCATAAATAAGGGATAGTTCTTTACCTATAGCAGGGTTTTCTAGCATAGGATTATCGTCTACGTCTAGACCTTGTAGCATATGTCCTAAAACTGGTTCACATTTAGAACGGCAAGATGGGTAGAAGTGACCATGTTTACGTATTTGTGATTTTAAAGACTCACCGTACCAGAATTCTGCCATGGCGAGCGGCTGTAAATCATTTAAATAAGCATATTGTAATAATTTAGGCGCGGCACAATCTCCAGTTCCAGATGGTGGTAAGTAAGGAGGTATGTTTTTAAAAAGCTCAATAGCATTTTTACGCTCACCGTTTGCATTTAAAAAATTATAATTTTCAAAAATCCAAGTCTGCAGTTTATTAGACAGGTTTTTACGATCTAACTTAATTTGGTCTATTTCATTTTGAACAGTAGCAATAGCCTTTTCTAGAGGGACGACTTTTGAATCTAGATATACCTTATACTCTTTAAGTAAGAATTTTGCATGCATACCAGCTGTTTGATGGCTGTCTATTAATTTTTGAAAATCTGCTTTACTTAGTATAGATTTTGCTTCTTCCTTTATTTTCTTACGTTCTGCTTTGAGATTTGAATGTTTTTTACGCTGATTATAAATTAAAAGTTCATTTTCAACCTTTAGTTTTTCTAGCCTTTTCTTATTTGCAAGGTAGTCTGTGTCGTTCTCTAGTGATTCTAAGGTAGAAGTGAGCGTACTTAAAATACCATTTTCTTTGGCATAAAGACCATCTTCCTGAAACATATTAAAAACTAAAGGAGCAAATTCAGTCTCTTTTTGTTCTCCGTTTATAACCCCAGAATGTGCCCATAAATGTCCTAATTTACCTTCTTTATCTCTAACCACAAGTACCCCAAACATTTTCCCTAAGGGATGCTGATAATCTTCTGGACCTAGATTTAAATCAAAAAACCAATTATCTAGACCATCTAAAAAATTTCTTAGTTGTGTCGCTGCTTTTAAAGCAAGTGGATGTGGTTCATAAAGAAAAGGGAATGTGAATTTTTGAGGTGCATCTATCCTTTCTTCTTCAGAATTAAATCGGCGTAAAATAGAACTCATTAAAGAGTATGTTTTAAAAATCAGTTAATTAACTCTTTGTAAAGATCTTAGTTATTAAGGCTTCATTATCAGCAGTTAAATTAGATGTAGCTTTTAATTTTTTAATAAAACTAGCCACTTCGTCCTTAGATGCTGGACAGCCTAGGTTATCTCCTTTTTCATTAAAAGAAGTCGTTATTATTGTACCACTCGCGTCTAGTATCACCCAAAAAGGCAAACCAGCACTAGCGCCTTTATAACTAGTAATTAATTCTCTAGATCCAGGGTTTTCTAGTTTTATGTTATCCCCATTTTCAAAAACAACAATAGGTAGCAATACATAATTTTCTTCTATATAAGAAGCGATGGCAGGGTCTTTTAACTGCTTAGTCATGCGATGACACCAGCCACACCAAGATGCCTCAAATTTTACCATCACATGCTTATCAGATTCTACTGCTTCACTAAGAGCTTTGTCCATTAAAGATGCTACAGATTCTTGAGCCGTTGTTACATTAATAGTGACAACTAGAAATGTTACTAAAAGAATTAAATTTTTCATGTTTTTAATTTTTAATTAAACAAGACTTTGCATACCTACAAGACCATGGTATAGACCTTCTTTAGATAATAAATCACTGTGCGTACCTTGTTCTACTATTTCTCCTTTTTTCATCACTACTATATGGTCTGCATTTTGAATGGTAGACAGTCTGTGAGCAATAACGATAGAAGTTCTATTTTTCATAACTTTTTCAAGAGCATCTTGAACCAGTCGTTCACTCTCTGTATCTAGTGCGCTGGTTGCCTCATCTAGAATTAGGATTGGTGCATTTTTAAGTACTGCACGCGCTATAGAAAGTCGTTGTTTCTGTCCACCACTTAATTTATTACCGCTGTCACCTATGTTGGTATGAATACCTTCTGGCAAGTCTTTGACAAATTCCCATGCATTGGCAATTTTTAAAGCATCGGTAATCTGTTCTTCAGTAGCATTTTTATCACTTAGTGCTACATTAGTTGCGATAGTGTCATTAAATAAGATAGAATCTTGAGTAACGATAGCCATTTGATCACGCAAACTCTTAAGAGTTACGTCCTTAATATTTTGCCCATCTATAGTAATAGTACCATTTTCTACATCGTAAAATCTGGTCAATAGATTTGCAATCGTACTCTTTCCAGAACCACTTTGTCCTACTAGAGCAACACTAGTTCCTTTAGGTATATTAAGCGAGAAATTCTTTAGAACAGGTTCATCTTGATAAGAAAACGTGATGTTGTTTACGTTTACCGCTTTCGCGAAAGCGGGAATAGAAACAGCTCCTTCTTTATCTTCAATCTCATTTTTAGTATGCAGTATTTCTAGAACACGCTCTGCACTCGCATTACCTTCTTTAACACCATAACTAGCTTTTGCAATAGCTTTGGCAGGTGTTAATATTCCGTATGCTAAAGCCATATAAGATACAAAATACTCACCATTTAAATCTCCACCAAAAACCATTTTTCCACCAAACCAAAATAATCCAGAAATGACACATATTCCTAAAAACTCGCTAGTAGGTCCTGCCATACTTCTTCTAAACTGTAATACATTTGAGAATTTGTAAAAACGCTGGGTGCTTTTTTGAAATGTATTGTTTAATCTGTCTTCAGCATTAAAGCCTTTAATGACTTTTAGTCCGCTCAATGTTTCTTCTAATAACGATGTAAAATAACCTTGTTCTTTTTGCACATCGGTCGATTGACTTTTTAATTTTTTACCAATTCTAGAAATTATGAATCCAGAAATAGGTATAAAGATCAATACAAATATTGTAAGTCCAGGACTTATAAGTAACATGGCGCCCAGAGTAAAGATTACATTAAGTGGTTCTTTAACTATTAATTCTAGTATAGATAAAAAACTATTTTGAATTTTTTCTACATCACTGCTGGTTCTAACAATTACATCACCTTTTCTCTTTTCTGAAAAGAAGGAGATCGGTAAATGCATGATCTTTTCATAAAGTTCATTTCTTATATCTCTCAACACTCCATTTCTCAAGAATGTAATAAAATACATTCCTAGATATCCAAAAACATTTTTAAGCAATGCAAGAACTACAATAACAATAATCATTGCTATCAATGCTTTTTCTTGATCTTGATCAACGACTGTAGTGGCATACCAGTTTACATAATTCTCTAGATAGTCTTTTACATCTAGTAAACCTAGCCATTCTGGTTTTTCATCAACACGTTCTGTGTTTTGAAATAATACTTTCATCACTGGCATTAACGCTATAAAAGTTAATGTGCTAAAAAGTGCATAAAATATATTACAAATAATATTCAGTATACCATAACGCTTATAAGGCTTAGCATACTGTAAAATCTCTTTAAAATAATTCATTTATTAAATATCAAAACTGGCAAGAATGCCTTTAATTTTATCTTCTAATTGTGTCTGGATTAGGGTGTAATTTTCCACTTTGTCCAGCGCTGTTTTTACAGAGATATAGAACTTTATTTTAGGTTCTGTACCGCTAGGTCGTGCTGCAATCTTTGAGCCATCTGCTAGATAAAAGATTAAAACATTAGATTTAGGAATATCAAGAGTTTCAGTTTTATTCAAATGCTTGTTTTCTCTAGTGCTCGCAGCATAATCTTCTACTATAATGACATCTTGTCCGCCTATTTGTTTAGGTGGGTTTTCTCTTAGGTCTATCATCATTTGTTTAATCTCTGCAGCTCCAGAGATTCCTTTCTTAACTAGAGAGACTAATTTCTCTTGATACACACCGTATTTAAGATATAGTTTTATCAACTCTTGATAAACGGTTGATGAATTTGATTTTGCAAAAGCATACATCTCACAAGCTAGTAAACATGCAGTAACAGCATCTTTATCACGTACAAAATCACCTACCATGTAACCAAAGCTTTCCTCGCCACCACCTATAAAGTGCTGTTGTGGATGGTCTTTAATCATTTTTGCAATCCACTTAAAACCAGTAAGACCTTCTTTACATTCTACGTCATATGCATGCGCTAGATCGTGCATCATAGGTGTAGAAACGATAGTAGATCCTATAAACGGATCTTTCATCGCTTTTATATCGCTTTGCTTTAATAAAAAATCGGTCATGGCAACCATGGTCTGATTACCGTTAAGTAATTTCATGTTACCATCTGTATCGCGCACAGCAATACCTAGTCTGTCAGAATCTGGATCTGTACCTATGACCATGTCAGCATCGATCTCATTTGCAAGATCTACTGCCATTTTAAGTGCTTCTGGCTCTTCTGGATTAGGAGATTTTACCGTAGGGAAATCACCATTAGGTACGGCTTGTTCTTCTACGATATGCACATTTGTGTATCCAGCACGTTTTAATGTTTCTGGAATTAGAGTAATACTAGTACCATGTAGACTAGTAAAAACTATTTTTAATTGTGAGCGATCTACATCTCCTGCTATTTTACCTGCTTTGATACTGTCGTCTATAAATACATTATCGTCTGCATCAGTTAGTAATTCTATTAACTGATCATCACCATTAAAATTCACATCGGCAAATTCTAATGAACCGATTAAATCTAATATTTCTTTGTCTTGTGGTGGTACGAGTTGTCCGCCATCTTGCCAGTACACTTTATAGCCATTATACTCTGGCGGATTGTGACTAGCCGTTAATACAATACCTGCATGACAGTCCTTTGCTTTTACCGTATAAGAAAGCAATGGAGTAGGGCGCAAGTCTGGAAACAGATAAACGTGAATGCCGTTTGCACTAAAAACGTTTGCAACTACTTGTGCCAGTTCTTTAGAATTATGACGGCAATCATAGGCTATAGCTACTTTTACTTGCTCGTCAGGAAACTGCTTATTTAAGTATTGAGAAAGACCTTGTGTGTTTTTACCAAGTGTATATTTATTGATACGATTAGTCCCAACACCCATGACACCACGCATACCACCTGTACCAAATTCTAGATCTTTATAGAAAGATTCTTGAAACTCGTCATTATTTGCAGTGATTAATGCTAGAGTACGTGTTACAGTAGACTCATCAAAAGGTGCTTGAGTCCAAGATTGTGCGGTTTTTAAGATCTGTTCTTTATTCATGTGTTGTTGGCTTGTATTCTAAATACAAAGATAAGAATTACTGAGCAGTCTTCGTTGTTGTTTTAAGTTGTTGCATAGTCTGCTATTGTGGCTTTATTATTATTTAAATGAATAGTAAAAAGCCTTCTCCATATTAAATAGAGAAGGCTTTTAAAATTTAATCTCGATGTTCTAAGTAAACAGGTGGTGTTAAATTTCTTCAGCAATTTTATAGCGATCGCCTTGATTACCATTTCTCAAAATTAACTCGCCTAAAAAACCAGCTATAAAGAAAAGCGTACCTAAAACCATAGTGGTGAGTGCAATAAAGAACCATGGATTATCAGTAACTAGAATATAAGGAAGGTCTGTAGCCATGCGATACAATTTTGAAACACCTACATATCCTGCTGTTATAAAACCTATCATAAACGTGATAACACCTAGAGTGCCAAAAAGGTGCATAGGTCGTTTACCGTATTTAGATATAAAAGCTATAGTTATAAGGTCTAGAAAACCGTTTATGAATCGCTCATAACCAAACTTAGTAGTACCATATTTACGTGCCTGATGAATGACTTCTTTTTCTGTAATGTCTGTAAAACCAGCGTTTTTAGAAAGCACAGGTATGTAACGGTGCATCTCACCATGTACATCGATATTTTTTACGACCGCACTTTTATATGCTTTAAGACCGCAGTTAAAATCATTAAGTTGTACACCGCTAGTTTTACGCGCTGCCCAATTGAATAATTTGCTAGGTAGATTTTTTGAAATAACACTATCATAGCGTTTCTTTTTCCAGCCGCTTACTAGGTCGTGATTTCCTACGGTAATCATCTTGTAAAGTTCAGGAATCTCGTCTGGAGAATCCTGTAAATCTGCATCCATAGTAATGACTACGTTACCTTGTGTCATCTTAAAACCAGCGTGTAAGGCTTGTGATTTTCCGTAATTGGCCTGGAATTTAATACCTTTTATTGGGTTAGGAGAGTTGTTTTGTTCTCGCTTTCGCGAAAGCGTACTTATTATACTCCAACTGCTATCTGTACTACCGTCATCTATATAAATTACTTCATAAGATAAGTCCGTGGTTTGCATTACACGGTTTATCCAGGATTGTAATTCTGGGATGGAGTCTGCCTCATTGAGTAATGGGATGACTATGGAAAGGTCCATTTTATTCAAACTCGTAAGGTTTTTCTTTTTTAATGATAAGACTAGAAATTAGGCCACCTACGGTAAACATAATAATATTACCTATGTAGCCTATTATAAGACTGGCATAACCAAATGGTGTAGGGCTAAATTTCATTTGCTGGCGTATTTGCTCTTCTGATACCTGACCTGAAATGTCTTCCATACCGAACCAACTTAATATGGTACTACTCATTTCCATGGCTGCTTTTATGCTTAATTCTACCAGTTCTTCTTTTGCACCAGGATCGATGATGTTAAAGATTAATAAACCAGCAATAACATAACCTAAAAGGGCAATGGCAATGGTGAATATGAAATAGAGTAGGGCAGTTCCAAAACTTAGGTAACCTTCTAGCTGCTTTTTTGCTTGTGTTTGTGACACCACACCTAATATGAAAACAATAATAGATATAGGATAAGTGATTAATGGATTTAAGAACAGTCCTAGATCTATTTGCCACATAGCAAAGTAAGCGACGATAATTAAGGTAAAACCTATAAGGTCATACTTAACCGGTATTTCTTTTATTAAATTATTCATTTAAAAGTGTCATGTTGTATGTTTCAAATATAACGATCAAATAATTACTTACCAGTTTGTGGTATTTTACTGATTATTAAACCTGTGATTAAACCTGGTACTGTAAACATGAGTGTTTTAGTAGCAAAACCTAATGCAAATTCTGATAGAGAATAAGTAGGGGCTTTAAATACATCACTTTTTGCAAGGCTGTTTTGTCCTTTTTCGGTAATTCCACGCCATGCGTCTAGTAATATTTGTTTTGCATTTGTGTCTACATGATTAAGTAAAATGTAATATGTAACAGACTCGGTTATAAAAATCATGAGAATACAAATGAAGTAGGCTAGAACGACTTGTTTAAAAGAAACATTACCTTTTAAAGCGAGTCTACCCCATACTTGTGCGAGGACACCTATAAGAATAGGGTAAAGGTATATGGAAGTGTTTAACAAAGGATTTAAATAATCCTGTGCTTGCCACATGTATATGTAAATTGCTAGAGTGATTAATGCGCCTACGGTTCCTAAAATAAAGGAATTTCTTTTGATCGTTTTGTCCACTAAAAAGATTTTTAATTGAGTTTGCAAATATAAAGCTAGGAACTATGGTTTTATGAGTTACATTTGCTTTAAATTAATTTAGGATTAAAAGGTTGTTATTTAAATAAAAACAGTTAAATTTGCAGCCGCAAAAGAATAAGAATTTAAGTCATGCAAAAAGGAATACACCCAGAGAATTATAGATTAGTAGCATTTAAGGACATGTCTAACGAAGACGTATTCATAACTAAGTCTACTGCTAACACTAGTGAAACAATTGAGTTTGAAGGAACTGAATATCCATTAATCAAATTGGAAATTTCTCGTACTTCTCACCCATTCTATACTGGGGAGAGCAAACTTATTGATACTGCAGGACGTATCGACAAGTTCAAAAACAAATACGCAAAATTCAAGAAGTAATCTTCTCGATTTTTATTTATACAAAACGCCTCGCAATTTGCGAGGCGTTTTTAGTTTATATAATTTTTACATAAGGATCTTTCTAATAACCTAATAGTTCTAACCGCTGGTTAAGTCGTTCTAGAGCAGATGCTCTATGTGGATGATACATTCTAGGGTTGTCCAGCATTAAAATTAATGTGGCAGCCTCTCTTTTATTTAAGTCTTCTAACTTCTTATCAAAATAGTGTAACGATGCGCTGTAAAAGCCTGTATTGTTATTTAAAAAGTCAAAATTACTTGCGTAAAATACGAGGAGCTGATCATCTGAAAACTGCTGTTCTAATTGATGCGCTAGAACTAGTTTAGGAAATCCATATCTATTTTGCCCACTAGAATAATGAACTATTATTAGTTGTGATGTCTCTTCACTCATATATTTACCACTACGATTTTCAAATAATGACTCATTAATGTAACTGATTACATGTTTTGTTTTATACATTTCATTAAATGTGTCGAGAATATTATCTGGTAAGGGTTTTGTTTTATGAATATCTGATTCTATGTGATGTAAAGGTGTGCTTAGAGATTTTTTCAGGTGGTATTCTACATATTTATAACCGCAAAAAAAAAACAGAAGACTAATAAGTATGGAGCTTACTAGAATAACTTTTGCAGTGAAATTAATAACCTTTTTAATCAATAACGATACTTTTAGAATATTAAAATTAAAATAATAGTTAGTGCAGCAGGAACGGTTTGTACAAATATAATTTTCTTACTGACTGTAAGGGCTCCGTAAATACCTGCTATAGCGATACAAGCTAGAAAGAACAAACTCACGTTATCTTTCCATATTTCATTTTCTATGAAGAATGTCCATATTAAACCAGCTGCTAGAAAACCATTGTACAGTCCTTGATTAGCTGCCATCGCAGTAGTCTGTCCGAATAATTCTTTAGGAAAATCACTAAATACTTTACGACCTTTAGTTTCCCAAGCAAACATCTCAAAATACATGATGTAAAGGTGTAAAAAAGCTATAAAACCTATTAAAATAGAAATAAATGTATTCATGATTTATGGTATATTAAGATAAGTAAAGGTAGTGGAAACTTTAATTTATCTATTCATGATCATTAAGGTTAAGGTGACAACTGTTTTTTAGATCTTAATATCTATTTGTAGGTTACTATGATATCGGTTGCTTTTTGTAAATCGGTTGCATGTATTTCAGTTTTACCAGCAAGGGGAAACTGTTGTTGTCCAGGTCTGGCTATAAAAGCAGCTCTCCAACCGGCCCACATGGCGCCTGCAACATCCCAACCATGTGCTGCGACTAGCATACATTCTTCTGGTGAGACGTTCATTTTATTTGCTGCCCAATTATAAGCCTGTTTAAATGGCTTGAATTTACCTGCATCTTCTATACTAAGCATTTCATCAAAGTACGAAGTGAGACCAGCATGTTCAAACTGTTTTTTTACTCCTTCGTTTGAGGAATTAGTGTATGAAACTAATTTGTACCCATTTTCCTTTAATTGAGACAGTGCTCCTTTAACTTCAGGATGTGCAGATAAACTTCTTAATGACTTTACTACTACATCTCTAGCATCTTCTTGAGATAACTCTATATCGTTATTTGCGGCAACCATTTGTAACGTTGCTGCACCTATGGAACTAAAATGCTCATATTGATCACCTGCTGATGCAACTAATGAATATTGTAACATAGTGGTAAACCATAATGATAGCAGATCTTCTCTGCCATTTAAAGTTTTACCTATTTCAACTTTTAAAGGGCTTATATCTAATAAAGTTTCATTTACATCAAAGAATAATACTTTGGGTCTTGTCAAAGGTTGCATAAATCTTGTTTTTTTTAAATAAGAAAGAGGTTTAAATTTAATTAAACCTCTTAAATAATACTGTTAGACTTTTGTCAAATTATAATTGAAAATCGCTTAAAGTAAGACCGTTATTAAATTTAATATCAGTCCAGTTTACTTGTACCCATGGAGCGTCTGTCACGATAGCATCCCATGAAGACTTTTTATATTTTCTAGTGGTAGGTAATAATACTCCATTTATATTTTCATATTCAACTTGCATTAAAGCTGGAGTCTCTATGACATTGTAATCTGCGACAGTAAATAGAAACTGATCTACTAGACCGGTTTCTTTGTTGATATAAACCTGATAAATATCAGTAGCTTTCTTTTCGGCTAGGTTAAAAGAAATCTTAACTACATCATATCCTTTACCGTTTATGGTTTTTGATTCTACATATTCATATACAAGGTTGTCATCTAGTAATTTAGGCATCATGGCAAACCAATAGAAATTAGTAGGTCTGTTAAATTTTACTTTGTCCAGATACTTTTGCTCAATTATTTGCTCTTCATTATTTTTTAACCAGTAATCATTACCGTCAAATCCTTGCTCAATAATACCGTCTAGATCAGGAAGAGTTCTTTCATGTTTATGGTAATATCCATAAGAAAGTTCTCCATCAAAAATATATTTCTCGTTGGTGACATCAAGTTTTCCGTCTGCTGTGCGGTAAGTTAAAGTGTAAGAGACATCTTTTTTATCCAGTAACTTTTGATAATCACCTACTTTTTGAACCATTTGATACACCAGTTCATGGCCTTTATTCTGGAATTCTTGAGTTGGTTCAGGCTCTATTTCTTGAGCTGTTGTTGCATGTTTATTATCATTACAAGCTAGTAGTAAAAAGCATAATGATAAAGTAAGTAAGTTAAGTTTCATAGTGGTAATAGTTTTTATGGAGTTATGAATGAGTTGATATAGTATTATAATAGATCTAATCCATTTTAAATGAATTAGATCTATTTTTAATTTATAAATGATTAGATGTTTGAAGATACATGGTGTGTTAATCTTCTTTCATTAATTCATTAAGAACTTGTTTAAAAGTATCTACAGGTTGTGCTCCAGTAACGGCACTTTTTCTGTCAAAAACTATAGTAGGAACAGATGTTACTCCTAGATTTTGCCAGTAGCTTTGAGCGGTTCTAACCTCGTTACGAGCTTCGTCACTTTCTAGTCTTGCCAGTCCTTCTTCAGCATTTAGACCTACATCTGATAGAGCTTCTTTAAGTACATCTCTTTTTGATACATCTTTACGTTCACTAAAAAATGCTGTTGTAAATCGCATTTTTAGTTCAGTTTGTTTATCAAATTCTTTTGCATATTCTAGAAGAATATGAGCGTCAAAGGTGTTTACCATTCTCATACCATCAAAATAATCAAAAGTAAATCCTAGTTCTTCTCCAGCGTCAGACATATGCTGTCGTGAATCTTTTTGTTGTTGTAGAGTAGAACCGTACTTTTCAGCAATATGCTCTGTTAAATCTTGACCAGTAACAGGCATGTTAGGATTTAATTCAAAAGGTTGCCATTCTATAGTAACTTGATCTTGAATTCCTAGCTCATTTATAGCTTTTTCTAATCGTTTATAACCTATGGTACACCATGGGCATACTACGTCAGAAACAATGTCAATTTTTAATTTTTCTTTCATCTTTAAAAAGTTACCAGTTCGCTTATCTGTAGATCGGCTTGTACATTACTGTAATTCTCTACATCTGCTGCAAAAACTGCCGCGTGTGGACCAAATGCCGCTTGAAACGAAGCTACATCATCAAATTTTAAATGAGCAATCGCTACATACGGTGCTAACTCTCCAGGGTTTTTACTTGCTATTCCTAGATCTAGTTCTAGACCTTTTAATGCGTCACCTAATTTGTTAGCAACCATAGGTAAGTGGTTATTTTTATAATACTCTGTATCAAACTTAACATCTTTGCTGTTCGGATACATTACAGATACCTTGATCATTATTTTATTTTTTGAGATTATTAATATTAAGAGAAGTCTGCTAAGACTACATTTTCAGAAAACCCTTCATAAGCGCTCTCTACTTGTTTTGCCATTTCGTCTGGAAATAAGTGAAAATCGCCAGCTTCTAACGCTTTCATGATACCTTCAGAAACATCAGTTGTTGATGATGCATTTTCAAAACCAGCTGTTTCTGCCATGTCCGTATCTATAGGTCCAGGATGTACACTTAATATGCTCACACCTTTAGGACCTAATTCTGTTCTTAAACCTTGTGTTAAAGAATAAGAAGCCGCTTTTGAAGCAGAATAGGTAGAGAGTTGAGAAAAATTCTTCATAGAAGCGATAGAATTTAATTGTACTAATGCGCCTTTTTTATCTTCTAGTGTTTGAGCAAAAGCATTTGCAACACGTAGTAAACCAAATGCATTTACCTGCAGTTGATTTTCAAAATCTTTTTCTACATCTTCACCTAGAGTACCTTGTGGGTTTCCTATACCTGCGTTATTCACTACTATTTCTACATCACTAGTTTGTTGAGCAAGTGCATTAATAGATTCTGTACTAGATACATCTGCTTGTACGGTAACTACTTGGTCGCCATAAGCATCTTCTAGTTCCTTAGTAGAATTAATATCTCGTACAGCTAGATAAACTTTTTTTGCACCGTGTTTTAAAAACGACTCCACTATTGCTTTACCTATTCCTCGATTTGCACCAGTTACTAAAGCTACTTTATTCTCGATGGAAATACTCATAATTTTGTTTTTTTTAAGTTTACTAAATCTATTAAATAGCAAACCTTCCTAAATTGCTCAAGGAAGGTCTACCGTTTAAAAATGTATTTAAGGGGATTTACATTTTATTTTTTCCAAGCAAATTTTTCAAATGCAGCATCTACAGGTGTGTTTGCGATGTGATTTGTATAATTGCTAATTACTTTTTGCGATAATCCTAAGATAATATCCAGTACTTGTTGCTCTCCATAACCTGCAGCATAAAATGTGTCTAGATCTTCTTGAGAAACGTTACCACGATTGCGTACTAGAGATAATGTAAATGTACGTAGTGCCTCTAGTTTAGAATCTGCTAGTGGTGTTTCATTACGTAATGCTTCTGTGATAGCGTCATCTACTTTCATCATTTTTGCGATTCCTGTATGTGCTGGTACACAGTAATGACATCCATGCTCTACATTTATCGTTTGCCATACCACCGTTAACTCATCTGTGTTGAAAGATGAATTCATGAATAATTCATGAAGTTGCTGATACGCCTTAAGTAATTGTGGAGACGCGGCAAGAACACCGTGTAAACCTGGTATCATTCCAAACGATTTCTGTGATCCTTCTAATAATGGTTTACTCTCCTCTGGAGCACTCTCGATGTTGTGAACTTTTAAAGTTGTCATAATTTTAATTTTTATGTTGTTTATGTTAATTATAACTAAACAATCATTTAGTTATAGTGTAAAAAAATAGTTATAAATTATAGAAAGTCATTTCTATGTAATCTTCAATTTCTTGTTTGCTATTTACTCTAGAAGCGGCAGCTAGGCCATGCTTTGCGAGCAATAGATAGTTAGCTTGTTTAAGCACCAGTTCTTCACTTTTAGAAGTATCTGTTTTTAACTTTTCAATGATTAAAGATTTGAGATGTTCCATAAAAGAACCCATTTGTTCTTTAATTAATTCATCTTCGCTTTCAGAAAATTCATTGTACGTATTAGTTACAAGACAGCCTTTTTGATGCTGTCCTTTATAATTAATATCAACCGAATCATAGAAAAACTGCTTCACATCTTCTATACCATTATCAGCATTTTTAAACTTCTCTAGAATCTCGTTTACCTTTGTTTTGTAACAATTTAAACTCTCCAAGAACAATCCATGCTTACTTCCAAAACTAGAATATATAGAAAATTTATTGATGCCCATTTCTTTTTCAAGCATCTGCATAGAAGTGGTTTCATAGCCATTGCGCCAAAATAGGTTCATCGCCTTTTCAACTACTTCACTCTCGTTATATTCTTTTTTTCTAGCCATTAGTTCTAACTACGGTACAAAACTAACCTATCGTTTAGTTATTATAAAGTGTTTAACAATATTTTAGTGATCTCGCTTTCGCGAAAGCGGAATAAAAATAGTTATAAGTATAATAATGAGTTTGTTATCGATGATTTAATTTATTTGAGTCTACATTTATTTATATGGAAACAAGGATCATAAAAAATAAAATCCATTCATAAACTAAATTTACTTAGCTCTACACTAGGTGAGTTTTTTAAATTCATAACGTATAGCTCCTTAAAAATAAAAACCTACAGCTTCTAGTTATAGAGACTGTAGGTCTTAAAATTTTATAAATCATCAATATTATAGATCCTGAATTAACTGTGCAGGAAGTAATTTTTCTAAAATAACTTTTTGATTCTTTTCTAATACTAAGAATTTCCATCCGGTTTTACCATTATCAGATATTCCATAAACATCTTTTTGAGATTGAATTTCAAAAAATCCAGTGGTATCATTATAAACTACGTTTTCTGCTCCAAAGCTTTGTTGAAAAGCAGTTTTGGTCATGCTTATACGTAGTTTTTTATCTTCTTCAGTTTCATGTTCTTCACCATTAATTTTCATGTCCATCTGGCTAGAATAGGTGAGAAGGGAATAATACTTGTTTTCTATTTTTTGAGCATCGTCTATTTTTAAAATAGTAGGGTTCTTTATATCTATCTCCATATCTGGATTATTGAAAGTTTGCTTCATTACTTCCAGCATTTTTGCTTTAGGGATAATGTCAAAAAACTCTGTAGGCATATAATCTAGAGATTTTTCTAGCTCCATATTCACGATAGAATTCAGGTAATTTGTAAAATCTGCCTGAATCTGGTTTTTAGTTTCTTGAGCTAGCGCAATACTACTTACTGTTATAAAAAGTAAGGTTATCAATTGTTTCTGGATGTTCATTTATTCTAGTTTTTTGTTTTATTAATTCATCGCAGGATCAGACCTACGCACTCCTTCATTAGTATGTACATTTCCCACCTCGGTAATTACTGCACCATCTGGTCCAGCCATTTGCCAATGTGCCGATTCTACTTCAGCTAATTTTGCAAAATCACCTTCAAAGGCTTCTATAATATGATGAGTAGTCGTTTTTCCATCCCAATGTGAATTAGGTACTATCACTTGTGGGAATTGATCGCTGTTATCTTCTCCTACACCTACTATATAGCTTTTTCCATGTCTTATTAACCAGCCTTCCATTTTTGCTGGATTACCCTTTGCAGCATAATGCATGTGTTCTCCTAACATCTGTCCAGGTAATAAAAAGATGTCCATTAACATGTATTGATCAGTTTCATTATTCACAAACATGACAGACGCTAGTCCTAGTTCTAGATAGTTACCTTTATTATAATCTGTTAACCATATCTTTTCTCTCAATCCATCAAATATAGGGTAATCATGATATTCTAGCATTTCTATTAGTGCATCCTTTGCTTTTTCTTCTAGAAAATTTCCATCGGCATCATAAAATTGTTTATTGGTAAATTTTAATTCGTTCTTTTCTTCTTGAACAGATGCTGTGGTCACTTCTTTTTGAGCCGTTGTAACCGTAGTTTCATCAGGTTTATTCTTACAACTAGTAAATAGTATCGTGGTACATACTGCGGTTAATAAAATGAGCTTTTTCATAGTCGTTTTGGGTTAAAATTGATGGTTAAGGATAGTTTTAATTCACTTTTTGAATCTTTCAAAGGTCATAATTACCACATTTTTATAGTTCCATTAGTCTCTTTGTAGTTACTTTAACAGTGGATTTATTCATAACGGACACATCAAAAGCCCATAGTTTCATAAAATGAAACTATGGGCTAGAGTAAACAACTTAGTTTTGGATAGGGAAAAGAAAGGCTGTCTACTTATAATATTATCTGGGCTGAGATACTATTATAACTAGTCCTTATTGGGTAATCGATTGCTTTAGTAAATGTTATTACTGCTTGCTCTTCTTTATGAAAAGTGAGAATCGCATTTGAACAGTAAAGATATTTTTCATCAAAATTGATGCATAAATCCTATATGCTCATAAAGCAATTTATTCGATTCAGGTTTAGACTGTGAAAATGTTTAAAGGTTTAATCAATAGATTAACATTTTTATATAAAAATCTCTAGTATTCTTATTATAAGATTACTAGAGATTAAAATAAATATATTAAAAGTATATATTTATCTAATTCTTAAGTTGTAATTCTTCTCTTTTAGATTCATCAGATAGTTTTTTTTGTTCCCAGTAGGGCTCATTGATACTTTTCTTTAATGTAGCTTCAGTAACCAGTCCATCACCATCATCTTCTGTCCATGACATGATCTTATAAGGGAATTCTTTTTGTACATCTATCGTTATTTTTCTATCATAATTTACATATTCGATAGTATATTTAGATAGACCAGCAGTTTCAGTTTTACTTATTTTAGCTTTTGCAGGTTGCAATTTCTTGTATGCAAAACGACTGTAAATGGTAGAGAAGATTAAATCAATATCTCCAGTAGGTAACTGTCCTTTATTTAATCTTAAACGTGTCATTAATTCTTCTTCTAACATCGCAGCAGGAATATTTTTCTCTGTATCACCGTCTGCTTCAAAATAAGAAAATTGCTTAAATTTATAAGAGTCCTCTTCTAGATTTAATTGAGTAAAAGTATGCCCACACCATTCTTGTATACTCGTGTTTAATTTTAAAGTATGTGGATATTTTGCTGTGTTTACTGGTGTGAAACTAGAACTAACAATAGAATAATCATAAACACCGGTAGTAAATTTTCTAACATGGTTAAGCTTCATAACAGACACATTATCATCACCAGCCTCTTGTGGGTGATCTAACTTTACCTGCTTATTTAAAGAAAAAGGTTCTGTTACAAAAACTAGAACTACCTCGCCCTCGCGTATATCTCCATAACGTGATTGCTTCAGGTCATAACTATTCAACTCTGCAGTGCCAGAATACCAGTAATCGTTAAATTCTTTATCAGTAACGACATCATTCTTACCAGTTGTTGCAGTAACCTTCGTTTCTGTTTTGGTTTCTATCGCAGTTTCCTTATCGGTTTTACAGGCTAGGAATAAATAGATACTTAAGATGCTTATCGCTTTAATTGTAGGACTCATAATTTCATTTTTGTACATTATATAAACACTTTATATCAAAAAAGGTTGTATACTATATACAGTATATTGTTGATTTATAGTGCTTAAAGCGAAAAATAGAAACAAACTATCACAGAAATAATACAAGCATCATATTTTGGCAGTTTTATAACGTTTCAACTTGAAAATGATAAGTTTCACAACTGGTAAGTTAAAACTACATATAAATCTCATTAGACCTTCTGTATTCTGACGGGCGCTTACCCATAACTTTACTGAAGGTGTTACTAAAAGTAGGCAAGCTGCTATAACCTACCATATTTGCTATTTGTGATATATTATAATCAGAGTTTACTAGATATTCTAGAGATTTGAATATTCTCAACTGCGTGTAGTACTTAATAAACGACATGCCTAGATCTTTCTTAAAAAGACGATAGAGAGACTTATCTGTCATGCTAAATTTTGATGCCAGGCTAGGTAACAAATGTTCTTCGTCTATCTTATCAGATAGGTAAGTGGTAATACCTATTAATTTAGTGTCAGTAGGGTGTGGTAGTTCTAGATGTAATGAATTAGAAACACTTTGTTCTAGCAAGGTTTTAAACGCATTTACTATAGGGTATTTATTTTTTTGAGATTTTCTTATATCGCCATTCCAGTTTTTAGTATAAAGCAACAGTTCCATTAAAAGGTTATTAATGTGATAGATGCCTTCTTTTTTATAAAACTCATTAGCACTTTTCTTAATAGGAAAGTATAAATTTCTCATAATCACCTTAGGAGAACTAGGGTAGATAGAATGTCGCACACCTGCAGGTATCCACATATAATGTCTAGCAGGTAAATAATACATTCTGGTATCTGTTTTTACATGTACCACACCACCTTCTGTATATAAAAATTGTCCTTTTTTATGACTATGGTGTTCTATTAAAATAGAGTCCATAGGATTGTGATAACAAAATATACTTTTAGAAACTTTATCTACCTCGGTTAAATAATACTTGTTATCCATAAAATGACTTTTTTACTTGAATGCACTAAATTAATAAAACATTGTCTTTAATCAATAAAAAGACATTGAATATCTTACATAAATTGCGATTGTATTTTATTAAAAACTCATTTTGCAGTCTTATTTTATATAAATACAGAATTATTTAACCCTAAAATTATAAAATCATCATATTATGGAAAGAATAAAATATGCCCCTTATTTAGATAAAATTCAGACACCAGAAAAGGCCGCTTTTTTAATTAATGATAAAGATATTTTAGGAGTAAGTGGTTTTACAAAAGCCGGTGACAGTAAGTCTGTTTTACCTATGGTGGCAAAAAGAGCACTTACCGAAGATATTAAAGTAACCGTTTTAAGCGGTGCATCATTAGGTTATGACACCGATGCAGACCTTGCAAAAAACGGCGCACTATATAAAAGAATGCCTTTTCAGGCAGACCCAACACTTAGAAAAAGCATTAATAATCACGAGGTACTGTATGTAGATCAACATCTAGGACAGACGGCAGACATGCTACAGAAAATAGACTCCTTTAAAATCGATGTTGCTATTATAGAAGCTGTCGCCATTACAGAAGATGGTTACATTATACCTACCACATCTGTAGGTAACTCTCCAGCATTTACAGATAATGCAGATAAAATAATTATAGAAGTAAACACATCCTTTCCAGAAAGTTTAATCGGTATTCACGATGTGAAAACCTTAAAAAAACAACCTAATAGAGAGGTCATACCAGTAGTAAATTCAGACACTAGAATAGGAGATCCATTCATTAAAATAGATACCGATAAAGTAGTAGCTATAGTTTATACACAAGTACCAGATAGTCCAGCAGTAATCTCTGCACCAGATGATAAGACTAAGGCTATATCAAAACATATACTAGATTTTCTAGATAAAGAAGTAGAAGAGGGCAGGTTAACAGAATCTCTATTGCCATTACAAGCCGGAATAGGTAAAACAGCTAACGCTATTTTATCTGGTTTTACAAACAGCAGGTTCAAGAACCTAACCATGTATTCAGAAGTATTGCAAGACAGCACCTTTGAGCTTTTTGATTCAGGAAAACTTTTGTTTGCATCTGCCTCTTCCATAACTGTGACCGAAGAATGTTCTAATAAAATCTTTGCAAATTTTGAAGATTATAAAGAAAAACTACTACTTAGACCTCAAAATATAAGCAACGCTGCAGAGGTTATAAGCCGTCTAGGAATTATAGGAATCAACACCGCCATAGAATTTGACATCTATGGAAATGTAAATTCTACCCATATTCTAGGTACTAATATGATGAATGGAATAGGCGGTTCTGGTGATTTTGCTAGAAATGGTTACCTCAGTATTTTTGCCTGTCCTTCCATATCAAAAGAAGGTAAAATATCTCACATAGTACCTATGGTATCGCACACAGACCATACAGAACACGATGTAGATATACTCGTTACAGAACAAGGCCTGGCAGACATAAGAGGTCTCGCGCCTATAGAAAGAGCGCTTTTAATCATTAAAAACTGTGTACATCCAGATTATAGAACACAGCTTCTTAGTTATTTTGAAGAAGCCTATGCACTGGGCGGCCACACACCGCACATACTGTCCAAAGCATTGAGCTGGCATACCCAACTTAAAATGGAAGGAACCATGAAAATAGAAACAGCCGTTAAGAACGAGAAGAATATCGTTATGGCATATGAGTTATAAGTGATTCCTTTATAAATTCTACAGAAACCCCATAAAAACTACCGTCTGGTTTTTATGGGGTTTTATTAGTTTCATGAATGTAGATAGGGTGGTAAAGGGAATGATTTAAGTTCCGCTTTCGCGAAAGCGAGACAAGAATAATCTTAATATTTATATGATAAATGAACTAAGTAGGTAGGGCAAAGCCTGTAATTGAGAATTAATACGATAGTTTTAATAGAATTCTATCTATCCCATGCAATCAGTGTCTTAACAGAATTAGCTCTGCTTTTTTAGTTTTAATAAATACGTTCTAATTTCTTTTCTCAACGAAACTTCAGGTTTGGGTAACGGAATAGTCTGGCCGAATTGTTTACTCCTATTAAATTTAGAAAACATAATTTTATGCTTTTTCCACACGTCAGGATATAACTTTAAGAACATATTAAAGAAGCTCTGTTCGGTTATTTCTCCTTCTATTTTAGAATGTACTTCTTTAAATTTTTCTTCTTGTTCTATGATCATTGGGTCGTTATGAGAATATTGTCATTTTAAGGAATTTTATACACGCGTCTCGAGTATAGCAGTAGGAGCAGTGCAATATACTAGTTTCTAGCAGTGTTTTATTCTAATTAAAGCATGGATAGAAATAAAAGCCTAAATTAAATAGCCTCGCTAATTTCAATCCAGTACCCATCTGGGTCTTGAAAGTAAACCTGTCTTATTCCATCCTTGCGTATGTAATCTTTGTTAGGTGTGTTTAACCAGTCTGAGTATTCCACGTCCAATTCTTTTAAGGTATTTATAAAGGAGTCTAGGTCAGTTGTGGTTAAAGCAAAATGTACGGCTTTATTAATTTTTATTTGAAAATCAGGTCGTGGAATCAAATGCAATTGTCTGCCTTCATTAAGGGACAACCATCTCGTTTTTGAGTCAGAGGCAGTATTCTTAATTTCTTCTAATTGAAGTACTTTTTGATAAAACGCAACAGATGTATCCACATCTGTTACAGAAAGAGCTATGTGATTAAAGAAAAAAGTGGGCATGATATATTTTTATGATTAGTTTAAAAGACAACTAAGAACTATAGATGCTGTGTTTTTATTTTTGATGGTCTCTTTTCTATTTGTTTAAAATAGAGTCATTTGCTCCATTATCATTAATTTTTGTTTTCTACCAACTAAGGTTTCCATAGTAACAAATTTTTGTTATTTGATTAAAATATAGAAATTCCTTTTTACCTGGTTTCTCTAAAATATAAGTTGGAAACTCATTATTTTTATAATCTATTGGAGGAGCAAACCAAGATGGTGATTCTTCAGGTATCCATATGTATTTCCCAGTTGTATCAATAGTCATATTTAACCGTTGTACAACTTTTTTATCAATTCATAGTTTGTTTTAAAAGACGCAACGTAATATGGGTCAATCCCAGTTTCATCCATAAAATAGTTTAAATCAGATATACTTTCTTCATTTTCGAGCCTTAATTGCGTTTTGAGTCTTAGGTTTGCTTCTTCTGAATTCTTTTCAAAATCTTTAGGTTTTCCGAAATGCAGATTGCAACTACTTGTGAGAACTAATACTATTATGATAAGAATTATTTTTGTCATTTTTTAAATGTAGCTACAACAACCAAAAGCACTATTTTTACTAGCAAGAGATTTCATTGGTATGCTGTTATTTTGTTTAGGTTGTAGATGTGAAAGTACAAAACAAATTTAGAATTTATAGGCCTTACCGGTAGCATGAACGGTAGAGCAGGAGTAAGTTACTATATAATAATGGATAGAAGTGTAGTTGTTAGAAATGAAGTGAAATTCACTTGTTTTTTACCACAGTTCTTTGTTACCTGCAGGCTTTTTTTCAGTATTCAGATTGAATAGTTCCATTAATCATCCAATGTTCGTATACTTCTTTGTTTCTTCCTTTTAACAATACTCTGCTCAAATCATTACATTTTTTACTCCAATAAAGACCTTCGTAAATTCCAACAACTAATAAATTGTCTATTTCTTCATCGTTCTTGTTTCCCAAATGATTGAAGAAAGTAAACGAGTCTGTAATCAGTTTATTCGGTTTTTCTAATTCCGTAATCTGCTCCGAAATTCTTAAGCTTAAATCTCCATAGACGGAATAATGTAAGTCGTCAGAAAGATGGTCACTTATTCTATCAAAATCAGGTACATTTTTATATAATTCCGCAACTAATGGATGCATATAGGCCTCCAATTTATTTAATTCCGTATTTATTTTAACTTCAGTTCCAAAGCATGTATTATCTTCAAAAATCAAACTCGAAGTATCCGATTTTCCAAATTCAATTCCATCTACAAGGCAATTTATGAATTCAGTTTTTATTAAATCACAATTATTGAAATTTGTCGATTTAAGATTACAATCGGAAAATCTTGCGTTTCTAAAATTTGAATTTGAAAAATCTACTCCAAAATAACAGTTTTCAAACATTGCATCTTGAAAATTGCATTCGAGATAGGTTTCTCCATTGTCAAAATCCACGTTTCGGTAGAATCTTTGTCCTTTTTGATAATGTTCTAATATTTTGTTTTTTGTTTTCAATCTCGGTTTTTTTCAGCTGGCAGGTAACGGGCAAAGGTATAAGGCGTGTGAGGCGTTTTACTTTGAATCCCAATGTTAGAGATGTTAATTTAGGATTTTAAAGATAGACTAATTATGAATTATACAGCCTCACAGGTAGCGTTTAAAACGCCTGATACGCTTTATGCTTTGTTCACGCCAGTTATTTGTGGCAGCATGACAAAAGCAAGTATGCACCGGATTTAAGACAAGGCGTTTTACACCTTTGCCCGTTCAGGCCGATTAGTAATTTTGGAGTCTTAAAACAGGCTTTTGCTATAGCAAAATCAGGATTAATATACGATGACGGATATAGAAGTGTACTGGTTAGAAATTAAGTGAAATTCGCTTGTTTTTTACCACAGTTCTTTGTTGTTTACAGTTTTTATTTTTTCAGTTTGAATTGATTCATTTTTATTTCAAAAACTAATTTATTATTCCATTCAATTTGATTTCCATTTCCGTCATAAAATTTCGCAAACAGTTTGTTTCTGTCTATAATTTCCAAAATCGAACCTTTCACTCCAGATTTTAATACTTCATTCAGATTGTCAGTCAGTTCAATTTTTTTGTAGAGATACTTTTTCTCCAATACTTTAATTGGGTCAATTACTTTTTTAGTTCCAGAAAATAAATCTCCAATCTTATTAAACACTTTTCCAATGAATTTCCAAACTTTGATTAAAATTTCATTGAATATAACTTCAACAAATATTTCGCCAATAACTTCGAATATAATCATTTTTTAGATTTGGTTTCTCAAATTGCACATAACGGGCAAAGCATAAAGCGTGTGAGGCGTTTTGCTTTGTATCCCAATGTTAGAGATGTTAATTTAGGATTTTAAAGATAGACTAATTATGAATTATACAGCCTCACAGGTAGCGTTTAAAACGCCTGATACGCTTTATGCTTTGTTCACGCCAGTTATTTGTGGCAGCATGACAAAAGCAAGTATGCACCGGATTTAAGACAAGGCGTTTTACACCTTTGCCCGTTCAGGCCGATTTGTAATTTTGGAGTCTTAAAACAGGCTTTTGCCATGGTAAAATCAGGATTAATATATGATGACGGATATAGAAGTGTACTGGTTAGAAATTAAGTGAAATTCGCTTGTTTTTTACCACAGTTCTTTGTTGTAAGTAGTTTTTATTTCCACCACTCGTCTATTTCTAATGGTTTATAGTTTGCCCAACCTTTGTCAAAATATTTTTCGCTTGGTGAAAATTCTCCAGCACCAATGTCAAAATCTCGATTGGCATTTGGTACTCTAAAGTCTGCCCAATTACATACTTTTTCCTTTCCAGTCGAATAGCTTTTCCAAATTCCGATAAACGCATTATTTGTATATCCATCTGCTATGGATTCGATATTGTCGTATTCAATTTTTTTGTCGGAAGTCAAATACCATTTTGTATATAATTGACCTTTGAAAATTCCACTATGCTTTTGTTCTTTATTTTCTGCAAATTCATAACTCGCAATTAGAACTCCTTGAGATTTAATTCCTTTTTCGAAATATTCATCGTCAACTCCATAGTGTAATTCTTTAACTTCTTTTATTTCAGTCAGAGTTATTTTTCCGTTAAAATCACAGATTGTTCCTTTAACACAAGACTTTCCAAATACAAAATATTCATTCGGATTTGTTTGGTCTTTTTTTATTGAAATCAGTTTAATTTTTATTCGCTGATGTTCTTTTCCAATAATTCCTAAAATATTGTAATTTTCCGTTTGAGTCCAAATTTCGGAAAAGTCAAAACCATTGTAATTGTCTAAAACATTTTCAGGTTTTAGTCCACTTTCAAACATAAAATCAGTCAAGAATTTTTCATTCGATTGAGCAATCGCAACGTTGGTAAATAGTAATAATGTCCAAATTAATAGCTTCATTTTCTTGAATTATTCAGTATATTTCTAACTGCCTTTTACATGTCTTCCTTTATTTTTAATAAAATATTGTATCCATATTTTATTGCCGTCAAATCGTAAATTAAAGACTTCGAATTTTCATATTTCGACATTATTATGATTGAATCTTGTTTTATATAGACACTGTCTATTACTTCACTATTCGCTCTCAAGATTAATTCTGTTTTGTTCCATCTTTTATTCGTCAAGTCAATATGTGTGTAGCTATTAGAAAATTCACTCACAGTATAATGCTCAATTTTAATTTCTTCATTTTCAACAGTCTTTAAATTCAACTTTTTAGTTGAGATTGTATTAGTACAAGAAATAAAAATGAATATGCAAATAGATAATGAAATATTCCAATTCTTCATATACTTAATTGTTTTAGTAACCAATTCTTCAATCTATATAGTGTTTTCAAATGTGCTACAACGTTTAGTATATGGCAAGTAGGGCAGTAGAAAGCGATAAACTTTCAAGTTTGCACCGAGCCAAATCGTTGTATTTTGTTTTTAATTTATTCATTCTTAAAAGCCAAATCAACGATTTGGCGGAGTTGGTAAATAGGACTGAACTTATGTAAAACACTGAACGCCCAATTTGCTATATACAGCTTAAGTTTGAAATCACTAAATTAAAGACTTAATAAATAGAAAGAACAAAAGAGAGGAATAAGGTTATTATATACGTAGAGACTTCAGATCTCGTCAACATTGAAAATCCCCTCTCTTTTCTACACAGATTTCGTACAGTTCTATGAGGCTTTTAAGACCTCGATTTTAAGTTGTTGAAACTCGCGTAGGTTGTCCTTTCCAAAAACATATTATAATGAATAAAGATATTAAATATTTCGGAATAGACATCAGTCATTTGTATTTGATGTTACCGATTCTGATGGTAAATACTATCAGTTTAAGAATAACGTATCAGGCTTTAAAAAGTTGGTAAAGTTGTTAGATGATAACAGTCATTGTGTGATGGAAGCTACCGGATATTATCATTACCAACTGGCTTATTATCTATTAGAATCAGGTAAGAAAGTGTCGGTAGAGAATCCTTTATCTGTAAAGCGATTTATACAGATGAAACTGTCTAAAATAAAGACAGACAAAAGTGATTCTAAATTGATTTGTGCTTATGCAAAACAGGTAGAATTAAAGCTGTGGCAAGGTAATTCAAAACATCAAATAGAATGCCTTCAAATGACTAGACTACTGTCCATGCTGACTAAACAAAGCACTATGTATAAAAATAAACTACATGGAGAGGCCGTTTTAGGAAACCCAAGTAAAGTAGTTGTAAGTTTAATAAAACGCAGTTTAAAACAAGTACAGAAGGAAATAAAATTAATAGAGGTTAAGTTACTAGCCTTAGTAAAACAGGTACATCATGATGTCTTAACTCGTTTAAAAAGCATTCCAAGGATAGGAGACAAGACTGCTTTAATGTTAGTTGTTTTAACCGATGGATTTGAGCGTTTTAAAAGTGGAAGTGAGCTATGCAGTTATGCTGGATTAACACCTATTATAAGGCAAAGCGGAACGAGTATAAATGGAAGAGCACGAATAAGTAAAATAGGTAACCAGAAGTTAAGAAACCTACTGTTTATGTGCAGTTTTAATGCTTGTAAATACAACAAAGCATGCAAGGCAATTTACGATCGAATAGTAGCCAAAGGAAAGAGTGAAAAACTAGCTTTAATAGCTGTCTGTAATAAGCTCTTAAAACAGGCTTTTGCCATAGCAAAATCAGGATTAATATACGATGACGGATATAGAAGTGTACTTGTTAGAAATTAAGTGAAATTCGCTTGTTTTTTACCACAGTTCTTTGTTGTAGGTAGTTATTTTTTATTCCATTCAGGCGAAACACAGGAAATCAGATTGTTTTTATCGTCAGTAGTTCCAATATATCCATAACCCTTTTTGTAGTAAAACATATATGTTATGTTAGTGAACTCTCCTTTAATAACTAAAAGGTCTTTATAATCACAATATGGCGTTTTCAACTTCCCTTTAAAAGACTCTATAGTATATTTGCTCTTTTTGTCAGCAGTTTGCCAAGATTTTCCTTTTTCAAATTTAGAGTCAAATCTAATGGTTTCAGAATCACAACATTTTTCATACTGATAAATCACTCCGTTTTCTTCTCTTAAAAGAAGACTTTCTGTGTTACCAGCTTTCCAATTTTGAGCATATTCAATGTACTCTTTATTCTTAATTTTTTTTGTTCCGACGATTTCTTCAAAATAATAAGAATCAAGCCATAGTATTTTCTTTTTTTCTACAGTCAAGGGAAAATAGTCTTCATTTTTAAATTCAGAGCAGAAACTTTGACCTTCGGTTTGTGAGAATAATGGAAGACAAATTATTAATGTTAAAAAAGTAAATGTTAGTTTCATTCGTGATTTTTGTTTTAATTACCTACAACGTGTTTGTATAAGATTAGTTGCGTGTTTAAGCACTAAAGTTAGCAAATAAATCACAGATAGAAAGTCCGCGAGGATTTTCGTAAGTGGGCGAGAAGCCAGCAATTAATTATGCACGATGTAAGTGATGAGCTATGCAGTTATGCTGGATTAACACCTATAATAAGGCAAAGCGGAACGAGCATAAATGGAAGAGCATGAATAAGTAAAATAGGTAACCAGAAATTAAGAAACCTACTGTTTATGTGCAGTTTTAATGCTTGTAAATACAACAAAGCATGCAAGGCAATTTACGATCGGATAGTAGCGAAAGGAAAGAGTAAAAAACTAGCTTTAATAGCTGTCTGTAATAAGCTCTTAAAACAGGCTTTTGCTATAGCAAAATCAGGATTTAATATATGATGACGGATATAGAAGTGTACTGGTTAGAAATTAAGTGAAATTCGCTTGTTTTTTACCACAGTTCTTTGTTATGTACTGGCATTATTTGTATTAATCATTCTTTGAATCTCTTCAAGCTCTCGGCTATGTGTTTCAACATTGTAATTCCGATTTTTACCAAAAACAAAGACATCTTCATGGTCAAAAATCATACACCAATTTAGAGTTTTATCCCAAATAAAGTCATCAGAACTATAAAATATACTTTCAGAAAGTTTGATTAGCATTTTCCAAGTTAATATAAATCCCCAATTAGATTCACTAAGTAGAAAAACTTTTTGATCAAAGGGTATACCTCTGTTGTATAGCCATTTTTTCATTTTTTTGAAGTCAATATTATTTAAAGGTAATTCCTCAACTTGCTCAAAATACTTTTCAATGGCGCTAGTAGACCGTAAATACTTTTGAGTTTGTTTGAATTCCCTTAAAAAGCGAGATGCTTTAGAATTCAAAGCAATTATTTGATCCTTATGCTCTTTGGTTAGATTTTCAGATTTAAATTTCCAATTAAGTGGATGACTTGATAAAGGAACGGAAAAAGTATCTAAATTTTCTAATGTAATTCTATTTTTCATTTAGTTCTCAGCTTGTACATAACGTGATTGTATATGGTTTGTTGCGTGGTTTAAACACCTAATTTAGCAAATAAAAACCGAATAGAAAATCCGCGAGAATTTTCGTAAGTACGCTAGAACTAGCAATAAATTATATACGGCGTTAGCGTTTCGTGCTTTATTACTTATTATACTTAGAAAATATTTATTGTTTGTAATTTTGGTTTTTCTCCAAGTTTTAACCAATTATCAAAAATTATATATTTCAATGCTTCTTCAATTACAAATAGTTTTTCTCCTGAACCTTTTGTTGGAACTTTTTTAATAAAAGGATAAATTGATAGGTATTCCAGACCAACATATGAGTCTGGAGCATACTCACTTTTAGATATAGGTATAATTGCACATTTGTTTGTGTTTCCATCAACATATCCTAATTCCCATGGCATCCATTTTGAAACAGTTGCATTAGTTGAAATTGCAAGTAATAATGTTTTGGAAATTTTCAATCTATTCTGAATTAATTTTGCAGACGATTTCGTCACATTTGTTCTATCTAAATGAGGATCAATTATCCAATCTACATAAACAGAATAGCCTTGGTTAGTTAATTCAATATACAGTCCTTCTACTTCATTTTTATCAAGAAAGCTATGAGAAAGAAATATATCAAAACTTGTGTGGATTTTTTTACTTTCATTCAGAACCTGTCTACTGAAAAGCACAGTCTTTCTTTCAGATAAATTTTTTAAATATCGACTTGTGTATAAAGGCATAATTCTATTTTAAATTTTTAATATGCTTAACCCAACTTAGAATTAATTCTTGCAATTCTGGAGTTAGTTCTTTTTGTAATTTTTTTAAATCAAATTCAAAAACGAAGGAACCACTTGTTTGAGGGTCTAATATTCCTTCACCATAAACTTTACTTTCTTTCAATATTAAAATAGGTAAATCTGCTTGATAAGCCATTCCTGCCTCTATTTGAATCCAAGGAGAGGAACTATATTTATGAATAAATTCTTTAGAGTCTTCAGAAAACTCCTTTTCATAACCAATAAAACTATGATGTCTTTCTAAACCAATTACTATAGCTGCTTTACAAGTATCCATTATTTCTTTAATCGGTTTTAATGGACTTTGAAAATTCCAATTATTTTTCCCTAGATTGGTTGGGTTTAACTCATGCTTATCTAATTCAAGATTGATCAATGATAGAAAATTATCTTGTTGTTCATTGTATGGAGTTGGATGCGAAATAAATACGTTTATCATTTTTATGATTATTTTATTATACTAATAAACCATTAATTTCATAGCTTATTCCTTGATCAAGTGTTGTTTCTTCAAAACTTCTGATTTGGACTTCTTCTAATTTTAAAACTGATGGTTTGATATTTGCATGAAGGTCAATAGCAGCTTGAAACTTTAATTTTGTAAGTTTTTCAATTAACGAAACAGGAACTTGATAATTTTCATCCTCCTTAAATTCGAGAAACGGTTTGAGCGAAGATATTTTTTCTTCCACTCCAAACTCTCGAAAACCAATCTCATCAATCAGATTATCTTTTCTTAATGGATTAATTTGTCCCATTAAAAAACCTGCTTTATAAAGATTGCCATCTTCCTTCAAGTAATAGATTAATTTCCAAAATAGAACAGGAATTTTGAAAACTGAACCGTCATAAAGTTTTTCTTTAAATTCAGGGTCTAAATCATCTAATACAGGGCCAGTAAAGACAGATACTTTTATTGGCTTAGGAACTCTACCTTTTATAATAACAGAATTTTCTAAATATTTCCAAGGCCCATTATTTAAAGAATCATGTTGTGGTGCAGCATTAGGATAAAAGAATGTGCTTATTGCTGCATTTTTTGCTTCATCTTTATTTCCATTCATATCCCATTGAACATCTTCTCTTTTAGTCATATGACCTTTTTCAATGGTCGCTGCTTTAATTTTATTGAATTGTTTATAATCATTAGACGTTAGTTGCTCGCCCTTACTAATCCTTTTATCTCCTTTAAAATTACCTGCTCTGGCAACTTTCTCGAATTTAGTTCTATAAATGTTACTTGCACTAATAATAGGAACTCTTCTGCTCTTACTTTGTATTACACTATAATAGATATAATCTAATTCATATTTCGCGGTTTCTTTATTAATTGCAATGTCATGAATACACTCCTTGCAATCAGGTATTTCGACCACATTGTTTTTACCTAAAAAATGAATATTATACCCCTTCATGTTTTTACATTTATATTCTACTTTCACGAACTAATCTCCAATAATGATGTCCTAAAGAAGTCAGTTTACACGCTTTAGAATGCATTGCCGCAAAATACATATGCTCTTCACCAATTGGAACTATTAAACCTACACCTTCTAATTTTTGAAGATTCTTAAAAATTGCTACATTTACTGGGTTAGCGTAAGGTTCTATTACTTTATGATCAACATCATTTGAGTTGGTATCCTCAAATGAGGGATCTAGTTGCAAGCTATCTGAAGGAGAATGAAAATATTCAGTTAGTTTTCGAAGAGTGCTAAGTGGAACTTGAGGAATTACACTTCTTAATTCAACAAACTCAGTTACATTAGTTTTAAAAACAGGTCTCTGCTCGTGGACACCTAAAGCCTGATCAATATAAGCATATAAACCACCTGGGGAAATCTGGCCTCTAACATCTGCTGCACCTCCTTTTAAACCCTCTATTAAAAGATTTGTAAAAACACCATGACCATTTATTTCTTTTGATGGTTCATCTTCTCTTGAGGATGTAAGGATTGAAGTTCCCGTTTTTATATGTGTTATACTTCCATCTTCAACAGGCATGGCAAAACTTCCTGCTTTACAACAATCAAGAATAATTACCTTGTTTCTTATTTCTGATTTATTGGCTAATTTTAAGATATAATTCATGTCAATTCCTTCATCATATCTTTTGTGATCAGGCGTTACTAAAAAGCCGCCTAATTCATTTACATAGCCATGTCCTGCAAAATATAAAAGGCACATATCAGCACTAACTTCAAAAAAACTCGAAATTTCAGTTAATAATTCAGATTTCGTACCAACATCATAAAGGGTTTTTACTTCAAAATTAGTTGTGTCATTTCCATTAACTTGTAGTAACTCAGAAATGATTTTAGCGTCGTTAACAGCTCCTTTAAGAGGGTGGTTTGGATAATTGTTTATTCCTATTACGAGTGCTTTTTTTAACATTATAATTTATATTAAAGAGTGTCTATAAAGTTACTTATGTTAGTATCTGACCACACTTTGGTGTTTACACCTACTATATTAGTACGATCATAGGAATATGCATAAATGCCTAAAATTTTCTTCCTTTCATCTTTCGCACATTGTATCTCCCATTTTTGGCCAGTCGATTTTAGAGAATTCTTGCTTACAAGAATAATAACTCCATCAGAACGTCTAATTCTTGTTCTAACTCTAGCTTGCCAATCTTTGTCGTATGCCTGTTTCACAGACATATCTATGAATTCATAAGGTGACCTTGGATGAAGTGATTGACCTTTTAGTAAACTTCTTTGATTTACATCTTCTATTGCAAATGCAATGAATAAAACTTTTTTATCTGCCATAATATTTAGTTTTTATTTTTAAAATTATTTATAAATTATTAACGAATTTTTCTAAGTTATTCCAGTTCCATTCAATTACTCTTTTGCCTTTTAATTCTGTCGGAATAGCTCCTTTGTTATTTTTAAAAATATGCATTCCTATAATTTTTACTCCTTCTTCTCTAGCGCATTGAATTTCCCATCTTGCACCTCCAGCAAGATGTGTTTTTTTACTTAATAGTGCGATTACACCATCACATTGCTTAATTTTTGTTCTACATTTCTTCTTCCATTCACTTTGTTTCCAAGCTTTTTTTGCTGACATATCAATGAAGTAGAATGGTGAGTTTTTCTTTTTTGCTTGTTCAACTAAATAATTTCTATATTCAATATCCTCAATCGCAAAACTTATAAAAACTTTTTTGCGCCTCTCATTTTTATTTTCTTCGGCTCCTAATAACCATTTTAATAATCCCATCTATAACTTATTCAAAATAAACCAATCATTATGCGTCAGGGTGCATTCTTCGCATGAACGCTAACGGTTTTGTATATCGCTTGTAGCGTGCAAATTAGCGATAACTATTCGGTTAAGCACGAGCCGAATTTTTTAATTTTCTTATTACCTTTTCTTTTCAATAAGCCAAATTAAAAAATTTGGCGGACTAGCAAATATGCCTTAACTTCGATTCAGTAAATAACTAGCTATGAGCTATATACGTTGTTGCCATTAGTTTTATTCCGCAATCCAATTCAATAATAGCTTAAACGGCATTGTAAGAATAGCAAAAACAAAGTCCATTAAAAAACCAACGATTGGAAGGATTAAAAATATCCACCATTTGTATTTGAATTTTGTCGTAATTCCGCTCGTTAAATTTTCCCAAGCAATAATAATCTTGTCTCTGTAATAATATAAAATTAATAAATCAGCTAAAATCATTCCTCCAATTCTAATGGGAAGTGCAAAACCTTGAACAGCTGTTGTAAAAGCTATGTCTATAATTAAAATCTGAGCCAAGATTGATAAAACTATTAAAGCCCCAATCAATACTGTTCTGTTAAATATCAATAGTATTCCGCCAATAATTTCCAAAATTCCAGTTGCAACATTGAAAAAAGTACTTCTTCCAAATAGATGCCAAGCAACATAAAAACTATCAATATCCTTAATTGGATGTTCCAATATTGATGGGTCGTAAACTCCAAACTGGCTTAAAGTTAATTTACTCCAACCATAATTAATCATATAGAAAACCAAATACCAGCGTAACGCTAATATTCCAAAGTCAATTATCTTTTCTTTTTTCAATTGGATGATTGTTTTTTTAAATTAATGGCAACGTGTTTGTATATGGTTTGTTGCGTGGTTTAAGCAACTAATTTAGTAAATAATAACCGACCAAGAAAGTCCGCGAGGATTTTCGTAAGTAGGCGAGAAGCCAGCAATTAATTATGCACGATGTAAGTGATGAGCTATGCAGTTATGCTGGATTAACGCCTATAATAAGGCAAAGCGGAACGAGTATAAATGGAAGAGCATGAATAAGTAAAATAGGTAACCAGAAGCTAAGAAACCTACTGTTTATGTGCAGTTTTAATGCTTGTAAATACAACAAAGCATGCAAGGCAATTTACGATCGAATAGTAGCCAAAGGAAAGAGTAAAAAACTAGCCTTAATAGCTGTCTGTAATAAGCTCTTAAAACAGGCTTTTGCTATAGCAAAATCAGGATTAATATATGATGACGGATATAGAAGTGTACTGGTTAGAAATTAAGTGAAATTCGCTTGTTTTTTACCACAGTTCTTTGTTGGCAATAGTATTTTTTATTCAGTTTGTTTTTCCTTTACAGATTTCAGAGTGTCAATTTTCGGAATTTCTATAATATCAGATTCTCCATCTATTGAGTAAAATTCTAATTCAGTCGGCATTTGGTCAGTTCCGAATATAGATATTCCAATTAATTCTCCGTTTTTACCTTTTCCAGTATAGTCAATTTTTAAATTTTCATTTTCCTGAACTTTAGATTCAAAATTTTTCCCAAACATTATGGTTGGACAATTTCCGCAACCACATCTCGCAATTACTTTCAGGTTTTTGATTAAGTCAGTCCATTCTGTTTTTTCTTTTTCAAATAGATAAGTCAGAAACTCAATTTCAGCTTGATTTAATTCTCTTTTGTCTTGAATACTATATTCCATTATCAAACTATTTTATCGATTGACTTTAAGTCAACTTTTAGTGCTTTGAGAATTGTTTTCGCTAAATCTTTATCATTTTTTTTTGCTTGGTCAAAAATATCCATTAATCCTGAAACATAAAGTCTTTCGTTGACAGTCATTCCGTCAATTCCAATTATTCCACTTGCTTTTTCGTATATCGTTTCGAGCGTCATTTTTATATTATTGCCAACGTTAAATATATGGCAAGTTGGGCAGAAAATAAGCAATTACTTTCGGTTTAGCTACAAGCCAAATCTTTTGTATTTTGTTTTAATTTTTCTCTTTTAATACCAAATCAAAAGATTTGGCGACTTTGCAAATAGACAATGTACTTTCGGTTAAACACTAATCGCCCAATTTGCTATATATAGTGTTGTAAATAGTTATTTTTTCACGCCCTTAATTCCGCTAGCACAACCGAAAAAATATTCAATGTACTCAACTTCAAAATTTACTCTCTTAAAAATCTCAAATACATTTTTAGAATTCCCGAACTCTTGTGTGTAAATACCTAACATTTTATAGGTCTCTGGACTTCCTAAAAAAACTTTTCCTAAAATCGGAATAACGTTCTTTAAGTAAAACATATAGAACGGTTTTAAAATTCCAATTTTTGGTATTGAAACATCAATTAATGAAAATTGCCCATTTCGTTTTAGAATTCGGTCAATTTCATTGGCAAGATTTAAAAGTTGTTCATCATTAAATGTCTTTAATCCAAAGCCAGATATTACATAATCAACAGATTCGTTTTCGATTGAGTTATCAAATACATTTTCTTTTAGTAATTCTATTTTAGATTCGCTGAATTTTGCTTTTCTTTTTTCAGCTCGGTCAATCATTCCAGATGAAAAGTCAAGTCCAATTAATTTTGAGTTACTATCCGATTTCTTTAGGATATATTTCCAACATTCTCCCATTCCAGTCATTAAATCCACAACAACTTTTCCACCTTCGATTTCAATTTCCTCTACACATTGTCTTCGCCATCTTTCACTAAATCCAAATGACGTTATGTAGTTTACTTTTGTATAAGAACTCGACATTTTATCAAATAACTTTTCTACAAATTTTGGTTCGTAAATTTCTTTCATTAAGTATGGTTGGTCATAATTATTTACAACGGAATTGTATAAGAATAGTAGGGCTGAAAATAGACAGTTACTATTCGGTTAAACACAAGCCGAATTTTTAAATTTTTCTTATTATCTTTTTGTCTAAATAAGCCAAATTTAAAAATTTGGCGACTTCGCAAAAATGCACAGGCAGTTGAATTAAGCGCTAATTGCCCTATTATTTTTATACGGTGTTACCCACCGTTTTTATCCACTAACTTTATCAATCATTTTTTCAATTCTATCATCATTTTTAACTCTGTCAATAAATTCATTAAAATCTTCGCCTGTAACTGGTTTCTCATCAGACTGTAAATAAAGGAATGAATTGTCTTTATTCGGGAAAATAATAATTGTTTGACCAAATCTTAAATCAAAGGACTTTAAGTTTAAAATCAAATATCCAGCATCTTCTGGACTTTTAATTCCAACAAAACTGTAAGTATTATTCAGTTCGAGTTGGCCTTGAATTGTCAGATATGGAAAATTTCGTGAAGAAACATCTCCATTTACTTGATAATCTTTTTCCTTTGTATAAAAAATTATTGTCAGTTCGTGTTTGAAAATAAACTTGTCCTCTTTTCCGCCTGTATTTTCTCCAAATGATATTCCAGAAAAATGAGAGTTATCAATTTCAAAGTTGAATGGTTTATTGAAAACATAATATTCATATTTCTCAACTGGAAATGCCAACGAATTTATTGGTTTTGAATTTGTATCTTTTAACCACTTTTTGTCGTTATTGAAAAGTTCCATATTCCACTTTTCAGGAATTTGATTGTTCTTTGCTTTCGTTTCTAGACTGTCGACAACATTCTGTCCGATACAACTTGTAGCAGTTGCGAATATTAATAAAATCAAAATTTTCTTTATCATCAGATTTTTTTCAAATGGTGGGTAACGTCTCTGTATATGGCTCGTAGCGTGCAAATTATAAAATTATTTTCGGTTTAAGCACGAGCCGAATTTTTTAATTTTTCTTATTATTTTTTCTCAATAAGCCAAATTAAAAAATTTGGCGGACTAGCAAATATACCTTAACTTCGATTAATCAAATGACTAGCTATGAGCTATATACGTTGTTGCCACCAGTTATTATCAGAAATCAGCTTCGTATCCGTGGCCGTTTCGTCCGTAAAAAATCAACCATTTGGCTAAGGAATAAACGATATGTAATTTCCATTCGATTTGGTCTTCTTCTACTTCAGGTGGAAGTTTCTGGTCTTTTAAATATTCAAGATTATTCTCAGTCGCAATCTTGTCCGCAATTTTCATCAATCTTTTTCCATAATCGAGAGATTCTTCGGCAAGTTTAGTTTCCCAAGCTTCGTTAACTAAATCTTCTCCGATTAAATCAACACAATCAGTTAGGAATTGACCTCTAAAAACATTTTCATCTTGACCTAATGCTATATAGCAAGGAACTCCATCTTGTTCTTTTGCTAAAGGGATTACATAATAGCCTTGATGCTCTGATAAAAACACTTCATATGACGGCTTTTCCTCCAACTCATCATATCTTTCTTGTAGCCACTTGTCAGCTTCTTTATCTTTTCCAACTATTGGTGCTTTAATAGTCTCATAAGTGGTAATTATATTCTCTAACCATTCTTTAATTAATTCATCTTTCGTCGGATATTTTTTCCCACGTATTTTATCAATCAAACTTGGTTTAGGGATATTATCCGAATTAACCATTTCAAATATTTCTTTAAACCTCTTTTCAAAACCTTTTTTCGGTTTTCCCATAGGTCTCATATCTAATCCCATATGTTTTTTTTAATTGGTGGCAACGTTCAGTATAAGAAATCGTAGGGCTGTTAATAAGCACTATCGTTTCAGTTTATCACTTAGCTAAATATAAATATTTTGCTTTTATCTTTTCTACTATAAACGCCAAATTTTATATTTAGCGGACTTCATTAATATGCCCAAACTTTCGGTTAAGCCACAAATGCCCTATGTTTTTTATACACTGTTGTGCTTAGTGCTTTATTCCTTGTTCAAATCGAAAGCCATTTTTATAAATTCAGATACGCTTTTTCCTAAAATTGCTCTTCCTGCATCGTGAGGAAATTCCAATTTATATCGTCCGCTTGCAGAACCATTCAAAGCAAAGTCCAAACCATCAATCGTTACAATGCACCAATGGTTTTCTCTACATTCGATAATTACTTCGTCAGCGTAAAAAGGCCAATCTCCATCATATTCAGTTTTGTTTATTTTTCTCGACTTATAATTTGGATTTATATTTCTTTGTAATTCGTCAATTACAGTTCTTTTATGTTCTTTTTTAGGTGTTTGCTTATATCTTGTAGTTTGACTTCTATAATCTTTCTTTCCGAAATCTTTATCGTATAACATACCAAAGTCAAAAACTGTTGTTGCAGATAATTGCAAACCTTTTTGTCCTAAACATTTAAAAATAAATTGTCTTGATAATGCAGAAACAAACTTCTCAAATATGATAATAATATGATTCGTTATTTTTTGATAAACTTCGTGATTTAAGTCGAAGTTCATTAGTTTTTCGTAGTCTTTTTTGTCAAGAAGTTTATTTTCAAAATCTTCCCATAATTTTCTTGTATTAATTCCAATTCGTGTATTATCAGTAATCAAGTCGAAATTATGATATCTTGCTAATTTCCCGAACTCAGAAAGAATAAAAAGAAGTTCTTTTAAATTTGAATTCGTAAGGATAAATTCATTGTCTATATCAAATTGTGGTCTATCGAAGTCGAAGTAATAATTGTCTATTATTTCCTTTAGTAACTTTTCTAAATCGTGTCCTAAGTTTTTAAGATATCTAAAATTTGGTAGCTCTTGATGTTTATGATAATGTCCTATACAAATGTAGGCTTTCATAAATCTTTCAAATCCTTGTGATAAAAGCTGAAAAGGAAGGAAGTAAAAGTCGTTATTGAGGTTGATGTTTTGAAGTTCGCCAAAACCTAATTTAATCAACTTGTCAGAGGTTTCAAATTCCTCTAAAAGTGCAAACTGTTTTATGTTTTCGATTTCTGGCATTCGGTTTTTTCGGCATTAAGCACAACTGTTATATATAAGCAATTTAGTAAAAAACCATTAACTAACCCTGCCATATGGGTTGTATATAAGAACTTTTTTGTGACATTTTATGTATTGCGGTTTTAGGTGTATATAAGAATTTTTTATTATTAAACGTTTAATAACGGCTAGAGCTTCTTTCATTTCTAGACCTAAAAAAGACCAACGCATCTGGTTGGTCTTATAAGTGTGTGTTGTGTTGTAATGTGTTGGTTAGATGTTCAGCTTTCGCGCAAGCGGTATCTATAGTATAGTTATTTTATGTGTCTAGACTGTAGGGTAGGTGCTGCCGTTTATTGGGGTATTAAAATGTTGGGTCTGGCTGTTTGCGCTGGTCCCATTTAATATCGCTCAAGGCGCTTGCTTTTATCCCTATAAAGAAGAACCAGCTGTTACTGGTACCTATAGGTGTCCAGTTAAAACTCATGGTAAAACTTTCTAGATCGCGCTGAAAACGTAGGGTGGTAAAAGACACACCTTTATTTGCAAAATCATAACCGGTGTTACCACCTATGGACCATCGTGGGGACAGTTCTAGGTCACCGCTTACCATAAGACTTTGCTGGTTGATCTCGTTCTGGCGCTGTGCGTTGTTATAGGTCATGGTGTAGGCAAAGTTGAGTGACCACGGTAAATCAAATTTATAGCGGTCTTTATTTACGTCTACGTCTTGCTTTAGGGGCTCTTGTTTTTGCTCACGACTGTAGTCTATGGACTGGCCGAAGAGGTCGTCATCGCGACCACCATTTTGCTGGGTGCGCTCATTAGATTTTTCTTTATCACTGTCTTTATCGCCTTTTTTAAAGTCTTCACTACTCAGTTTAAAACTGGTACGTATTCCTGCTCGTGTAAGTCTAAATAAACTACCGCCGTTATCTATATTAAAGGTATCGATGCGGTTGTTGTTATTATCTAGGGCATAGGGATCTAGATTTGCGTCAAAGTTAAGGTCTATGTTCTTAGTTATGGGTATGACACCACGTAGGGTAACTGGACTCCAGTTAAGGGAATCTCCTGCAATATTGTATGAGGTGTTAAAGGATAGTGATTTAAGTACTTGTACCTTGCGTAGATCGGTTTTTGTAGAATCGCGATCGCGCACTTTGGCCTCTATGTTGTTTTGTATACCTAGACTAACGCTACTAGAAAAATTACGTCCTGGTGCACCGAACAAGGTTCCTTCAAAACGGCTGAAGAATTGCTCTTCTTCGCTAGGAGCGTCTAGACCTTGCTCTGTTAATATACGGTCGTAGTATTGCTCAAAACTAGGATTTGCACTGTAGCTTAAATTAGGACGTATGATGTGACGTATGGCTTGGATTTTTGATTCTGGATTTTTTGATTTCCAGCTACCATAAACGGTAGTACCTACACTGGCTCCATAGCTATAGGTGCGGTATGCGTCAAAACCGCTTATGGTGTCTGTCACGGTTTCAAAAACACCGTCTTCATCTTCTACAAATTTCTGTCTGAAGGTTTCAAACACCCAGTTTTCTTGAAAGTTGGCATTGGCACTGAAACTGAAGTAGCCTGCTTTAAAGTTAGTCGCTATCGGTATGCTGTGTTGTAAACCAGAAACGGCGTTGTCAAACATTTTTTCTGTCAGGAAATCGTCTCCATTTGTGGTAATACGATTTTCACCTCTTAAATTGTACTGTAAATTTATATTTTGAATCACTCCTTTTTTTACACCTTCTTTGGGTGCAAATGGATAGACTCTTGAGACACTACCTTGTAGAGTAGGTAGGGTTAGGTTAACGACGTCTGTGTTGGTGTTCTGGTTTTGTGTTATACTGGCGCTCAAATTTACTTGCGGCTCTCCACTGAAGGATTTTGAATAGGATATGGAACTGCTCAGGTTGTTTACTAGTGTGGCGCTCTGGTTGATCTGGTTAAAGGACTCTCTATAAAACTCACTACTACCCAGGTTTACACTGGCGCTAAATGTGGAACTAGGACTGGACTTGCTGTCTTGTGAGTGCTGCCAGTTAATGTTGTAACGAGAGGTTTGTGAAAAGTCAGAAAAACCACGCTCGCTTTGCAGTTGGTTTTCAAAAAGGAATCTTAAACTACCGTTATATTTATACCGCACGCGGTAATTGCTCTCTACTCGTGCACCATAACTACCGTTTGTAAAATAGTCTCCTAATACGGTAAGGTCCATGTAGTCGTTAACGGCAAAATAGTAACCACCGTTTTGTAAAAAATATCCCTGCGTGTTGTTGTTACCGAAGGATGGGATAACGACACCACTCTTGCGCTCTGTAGTCATAGGGAAATAAGCAAAGGGTAAACCTAGCGGTGTAGGCACATCTGCAATGTACATGTTTACCAGACCGGTGACGATCTTTTTACCTGGGACAAATTTTATTTTACGTGCCAGGAAATAATATTCTGGATTATCTGGATTCTTAGAAGTGGTAAAACGTGCGTTTTTCATGTAGAAAACAGAATCGTTTACCTTTTTAGTCACGTCTGCCACGACATTAAACTCTCCTTGCGTGGTGCTAGAATTATAGGTAAGCGCTTTTTGAGAGTCTTTATTAAATACTATAGAGTCTGGTTTAACCACATTGGTACCTTGTGTAAAGACCGGTTTTTGTGTGTAACCTAGAGAATCTTGCACGATACCATAGGCTGTTATATTACCAGTATTGTTATTAATAATTATGGTACCGGCTTCTATGGTAATGTCTCCATAAGTGATTTTTGCCTCGTTATAAAGGGTAACGGTATTTGCTCTTCTATCGATGCGTTTATAGTCCTTTGCGGTAGATTCTACTACATATTCTAGAACTGCTTTGGGCTTTTTTATAGAATCGTTAACGACGGTGTCGTTCTCTTTTTTAAGGTCTTCTATATCAACCACAGTTTTGGCAGGCTTTTTTTCTGCTTCTTTTTCAGTAGGTTGTGGCGCTGGTGCTGGTATAGGTGTACCAGTTTCTGGTAGCTCTTGTGCTATTGCAGTAGCAGCACTTAATAAAAAGAGCGTTAAAAAAATTATATGCTTTAAATGTAAATGCAATCTAGGTTGTACTATTTTCGTTGTTAGAAATGGTCTGGTTTTTGAAATGTCAAAACTACATATAAATTTTAAGCGTTTTTTGATAATTACGCTTTCGCGAAAGCGAATTAATAAACAACACATTCACAACTCATAAGTTTAATATGAAAACGAAGTTATATCTTATTATTGCCTTAATTATTATACCAGTGTTATCGATTGCAAATATACCCATCGATTCTACAAAAACTAATGTTAAAAAGGTTTTTACCGTTGTACTAGATGCAGGCCATGGTGGTAAGGACTCTGGTAAATTTGTAGCCAATACAAAAGAGTCGGATATAGCGCTTAAAGTTGTTAAAATACTGGGAAAACAACTCGAGTCGCATGCCGATATTAAAGTGGTTTACACGCGTACGACAGATAAATTTCTAGAATTATATCAACGAGCAGACATAGCAAATAATGCAAAAGCAGACCTTTTTGTGTCGGTACACTGTAATGCTGCCGCGGCAACACAGGCCAAAGGAAATGAAACATGGGTGCTAGGAATACATAGAAATGCAGATAATCTAGAAGTGGTACAACGAGAGAATTCTGTTATCTTATTAGAAGAAGATTATAAGGAAAAGTATGTGGGTTTTGACCCCAATGATCCATCTAGCTTTGCTACTAATCTTATGATTCAAGAAGAATACCTGGATAATAGTATAGAAATGGGTGCAAACGTTCAAAAACGATTTGCCGAAGATTTAAAGCGTAAGAATAGAGGTGTGAAGCAAGCAGGATTTGCCGTACTGAGACTTTCTTATATGCCTAGTGTCCTTATAGAGACTGGTTTTCTAACTAATAAAGAGGAGCGTACGTTTCTTAAAAGCAGCGCTGGACAGAAAAAAGTAGCAGCATCTATTTATGACGCGGTACTGGATTATCAAAAAAATAGAGATATCAACCTTTTTGAAGTAGAACAAATAGATACTTCTAGTCCTACGGTTATAAAACCAGCCGCTAGTAATGCTATTTATAAGGTGCAAATAAGTGCGAGTAGTAAGAGACTTGAAGCAAAGTCCTACAACTTTAATAAGCTGCCAGAAATCTCTAGAGAGAAGGATGGAGGTATATATCGATACTTTACTGGTAATTTTTCTAGCCTAAAAGAGGCGTCAGATTTACGCAAAAAAGCAATCGTAAAGGGTTATAAGTCAGCGTTTATCGTGATTTATGAGAATGGAGAACGTCGCAGGTTGTGATAACTCATAAAAAAATGTTAGTCCATATAAATTAAGCTTGCCGTATCTTTACCTTCGTAGAAAAGGATATAAATGAAATTTTCAAAGGAAATTAAAGTAGGAATGCTTACCGTAGGAGCAATAGCACTCTTTATTTTTGGGTATCAATATTTAAAAGGTCGCAATCTTTTGAGTGATGATCGTTCCTTCTATGCCGTGTATGATAATGTAGAAGGACTTACGTCGTCTGCACCAGTGACTATTAACGGTTTACGTGTCGGTAATATCGATAACATAGACTTTTTAGACAGTTCTGGTAGATTGCTGGTTAAGTTTCATGTAAATGAATCTTTCAAATTCTCTTCAGAAAGTGTAGCTTCTGTTTACAGCACCAGTATTATAGGTGGTAAAGCACTAGCGATTGTACCTAATTATCAAAGTAAAGCAAGACCTGCGCAACCTGGTGATACTCTTAAATCTAGTACAGACGAGGGATTACAGGGTAAGGTTATGGAAGAATTTTTACCTTTAAAGGATAAGATAGAAAGCATGATTGTTAATGCAGACTCTGTTCTTTCTGCAGTAAATCAAACACTAAATCCAGATACTAGACTTGCGATTACTAACAGCCTAGACGAAGTAAATAAAACGCTTGTAGAAATAAGAGGACTTTCTAAAAATGCAAGCTCTTTACTAGCCGATAACAAAACAGAACTTAATAGTACGATTAAGAATCTAGATGTGACTACCAGAAACTTTGCCGCTATATCTGACACACTAGCACAAGTAGAAATAGCTGGTACGGTAAAAGAATTAGAAAATGCAATTTCTAAATTTAATGTAGTTCTAGACGATGTAGCATCAGGTAAAGGAAGTCTCGGTAAATTAATGACCGATGATAAACTTTATAACAACCTAGAAAGAACCACACGACAGGCAGAAATGTTGATGCAGGATATCAAATTGAATCCTAAGCGTTATGTGCATTTTTCTGTATTTGGAAAAAAGCCTGGAGAGTATGAAAAACCAGAAGATAGAGATCAATAATTGACCATGGAATATATACCTAATATTATTTTTACATTACTCCTTATTGCTGGAGTAGGATTTTTTGCGAGCAATATTAAAAAAATGATTCGCAATATTAAGCTAGGAAAAGAAGTAGATCGCTCTGACCGTAAAGGAGAACGATTTGCACAAATGGCACGTATCGCTTTAGGGCAATCTAAAATGGTGCGCCGTCCAGTTGCTGGTTTCTTGCATATAGTAGTTTATGTAGGTTTTGTGATTATTAACATAGAAGTCCTAGAGATTATCATAGATGGTATCACAGGACAGCATAGAATATTTGCTCCTTTCTTAGGTGGTGTGTACGATTTCTTGATAGCAACGTTTGAAATCCTTGCATTTTTAGTTCTAGCATCGGTTATCGTTTTTTGGATAAGAAGAAATGTAATGAACATTAAACGTTTCATTATGGGAGAGCTTAAAGGCTGGCCTAAAAATGATGCGAACTATATTCTTTATTTTGAAGTAGTTTTAATGTCGTTGTTTTTAATCATGAACGCAGCAGACTTAACCATACAACAAGGTGTTCTTGCAGGACAGTTTACTAGCGAGGCAGCATTACATTATATCAACGCAGGTAGTTTTCCTATCAGTGGTTTTATAGCGCCGTTATTTGATGGTCTAGGTTTTGAAACTTTACATATTATTGAAAGAACTTGCTGGTGGTTGCACATCGTAGGTATTCTTATTTTCTTAAACTACTTGTACTGGTCTAAGCATTTACACATTATGCTTGCGTTTCCAAATGTATATTTTGCAAAACTTACTCCTAAAGGGCAGTTGACTAACATGGAGGCTGTTACTAAAGAAGTAAAAATGATGATGGATCCAGATGCAGATCCATTTGCAGCACCAGATCCAAGTGAGGCAGACGAAGTTCCTGCAGCGCTAGGAGCAAATGATATTTTTGATCTCGATCAAGTACAATTACTTAACGCATATACCTGTACAGAATGTGGACGTTGTACGTCAGAATGTCCAGCAAATATTACTGGTAAGAAATTAAGCCCGCGTAAAATCATGATGGAAACTCGTGATAGACTAGAAGATGTAGGTGCGGTAATTAATAAAGAAGGTGAGTGGAAAGATGACGGTAAGACCTTATTAAACGACTACATCACACCAGAAGAATTATGGGCTTGTACTACATGTAACGCATGTGTAGAGGCTTGTCCTATAGGTATCGATCCATTAAGTATCATAATGGAGATGAGAAGATATTTAGTATTAGAAAATAGTGCGGCACCTACAGAACTTAATGTTACTATGGGTAACATAGAGAACAATGGTGCGCCATGGCCGTATAACCAAATGGACCGTTTAAACTGGTCAAAAGAGTAAATTATGAGTGAAGAACAGTTTAATGAAGCCCTTAATGAAGATGGATCTCTAGCTAGTCCAGTACTTCCAGAAGGAGTAAAGAATTATTTAATCGATATAGACGGTACCATTACAGAAGATGTGCCTAATGAAGAACCAGAAAGAATGGCGACTTGTGCACCATTTCCTGATGCTTTAAAAACGCTTAATGAATGGTATGATCAAGGTCATGTGATTTGCTTCTTTACTTCTAGAACAGAAGAACACCGCGAGGTGACTACAGACTGGTTAAATAAACATGGATTTAAATTTCATAGTTTATTAATGGGTAAACCTAGAGGTGGTAATTACCACTGGATAGATAACCACATGGTAAGAGCGACACGTTATACAGGTGAGTTTACACACCTGGTAGAAAAAGAAGTGACTATAGAGGTTTTTAAAAACCATAAATAATTTGTAGGATTCGCTTTCGCGAAAGCGAGATCCCTCTAATTAATAATAAAAATTTATACCTATTCTGAATTCATACTGTTTGGATTCTTAATTTTTAAGATATGAGTAATAATTTAGTAGTACCTACAGCAGCAGAATTTATAGCGCAAGGCAAACAACCAGAGGTTTTGTTCTGGGTAGGATGCAGCGGTAGTTTTGATGATAGAGCAAAGAAAATAACAAAGGCTTTTGTAAAGCTTTTAAATAAGGCAGGTGTAGAATTTGCAGTTTTAGGAGCAGAAGAAAGTTGTTCTGGAGATCCTGCAAAACGTGCTGGTAATGAGTTCTTATTCCAGATGCAAGCCATGATGAATATCGAGGTGTTGAATGGATATGGTATTAAAAAAATAGTAACGGCATGTCCACACTGTTTTAATACGCTTAAAAATGAATACCCAGAATTAGGTGGTAACTATGAAGTAGTACACCACACTTCTTTTCTTAAAGATTTAATCGCAGACGGTAAATTAACCATAGAAGGAGGGAAATTTAAAGGTAAGAAAATCACGTATCACGATCCATGTTATCTAGGTCGTGCAAATGATATTTATGAAGCGCCACGTGATTTAATTGAAAAACTAGATGCGGCACTTATAGAAATGAAACGCAGCCGTCGCAACGGTTTATGTTGTGGTGCTGGTGGTGCACAAATGTTTAAAGAGCCAGAAGAAGGTAATAAAGACATAAACGTAGAACGTACAGAAGAAGCGGTAGATACTGGTGCAGAGATTATTGCTGCAGGATGTCCTTTCTGTAACACAATGATTACAGACGGTGTTAAGGCGGTAGAAAAAGAAGGTCAGGTAGAAGTAATGGATGTAGCAGAATTAATAGCAAGCGCAGCAGATTTATAAATGAGAAATTTATTATTACTTAGTATCGCATTTCTTGCAACAGTAGTTGTAAATGCACAGGAATTTGACAAAGAAGCAATAACAAAACTATCTAATGGTGTTTGTGAATGTATTGAAGGTAAAGAAGGTCTTGATACAAGAGAAAAAGCAGAATTAGAATTTGGTCGTTGTATCATGCAAGTGTATTCAAATGATCAGGAATATTTTAATGAAAAAGGACTTGATATAACAAATCCGCAGAAATCTCTTAACATAGGAAAGCAGGTAGGTGTAACACTAGCATCAACATGTGAAGAGGCTTTACCTATTTTTATGATGATAGCTAGAGATGTTAGACAAGCACAAGTATCATCTGAAGAAGAAGAATACGATGAGCAAGAATACATCGAGTTTACAGGTAAAATAGTAAAATCTGACGATAAGAAATTCACCTCTTTTGAAATAAAAGATGAAGACGGCCGCAGGCATAAAGTTTTATGGCTTACTTATGTGGATAATGACGAGTTACTAGAAGACGCTGTAAAGGGTAAGAAATCTTATGTATTTACCGCAATGGAACTCGATATTTATGACCCACGTATAAGGGAATACCGCAACATGTTAGTTCTGGATAGAATTGATACAATAGAAGAGTAATTGAAAGAGAAATTAGATTATAAAAGCATCGTATTATCAGGAGCATTCGGTGGTCTAGTGTATGCCATAATCATGTCTATATTTTATCAAATTACTGAAGACACAGGTTTTAGCATTCTCAAGTTTGCTGTAGATTTTATAATGTTCGGTTTATTAGTAGCTGGTATTATATGGTGGTCCATGAGAAATAGCAGTAAAAATAAAAAATAATGAGTTTATTTAACTTTGATAGAGTGCCAGTAAAGACACGTTTTATCTACGCATTATTAAGCTCTGGTTTAACTACTTTATTTTGTTACATCATATTTACCGTTTTTGATATGGCAGACTTTGATTGGGGATACTACATTTTCTTTTTCATAGCGATGTTTATCTTTGGCTTTTTTAGTTCTGGTTATTCCATAAATAAAAAGAAAAAGTAATGTTTACAAATAAACAGAATAGAGCATCTCTTAAAGCGAGATTGATTTATACCATTACGGTTACGGTAATATTTACTTGTATTATGGAGTCGTATGATTACTTTTTTGATGACGAGCCCTTTAACCTCAAGGCTTCTTTGCTCTCTTCTCTTTTGTTTGGGGTTTTATTATTTTTAATGAGTTACTTTACTTTAAAAGCAAAAAAATAAATTATGCACGCAAATTTCAAAGATCTTCCAGACGATGCTAGAGTATGGATTTACCAAGCAAATAGACCTTTTACCACTGATGAGATCAATGAGCTAAAACCACAAATGGATAATTTTTTACAGAAGTGGACTGCTCATGGTAAAGATCTTAGAGCAGGTGTAGACTATCCATATAATAGATTTATAGTGATAGGTCTGGACCAGTCAGAGGCTGGTGCGACAGGTTGTTCTATAGATGCAAGTGTGCGTTTTATACAGTCTATTGAAAAAGCATATCGTGTGGATTTAATGGATAAGATGAATGTTACTTTTAAAAATGGGCAGTATGTCGCACATAAAGATCTAGCAGATTTTAAAAAAATGTGTAAAGCAAAATCGGTTTCTCCTAAAACCATAGTTTTTAATAATCTAGTAGAAACAGTAGGAGAATATAAAGAACACTGGGAAATACCGGCAAGCGATAGCTGGCATTCTAGATTTTTCTAGAAAACACCTTTTGTTATGACTAGAGTAATCGCCTTTATCGATAAATTTAAAGTGGTTATAGCGATCTCCATGATATTGATTATGATATCGACAGTTAGTTTCAGTTACCTGAATACTAAAAGTTCTGAAGAGTGTTTAGAAACAGCACAATTTATCTGTCCAGACGGTATTGCGAGTTATCATCACAGCAGTGATTTTTTTGAAGGAGATAGTTGCACTTGTGAGTGTCTTTAAGGTATAATTTTAGTTCATAAAACAGTTAAAAACCAGCTTACTTTTAAGCTGGTTTTTTTATGCAGTCCTTTTGTTTTTCGGTATCTTTCGAGTAAGGAACGATTCTTGGTTTCCTTATTTAAAATTCTGGATATATTATATGAAATTTAAAAATGCATCATTGCTTTTGGTAGTGTTAGCTTTCGCGAAAGCGTACACATCACAAGCGCAATTAACTAATAACAAGCCTCTTATTGCTGCAGATTCTATCGCCCAAATGCATTGGGTAGATAGTGTTTATAACAGTCTATCTCAAAAAGAAAGGATAGGGCAGCTGTTTATGGTAGATATGTTTTCTAATAAAGGAAAAGCTCATGAAGACCATGTGCGCAATCTGGTAGAGAAACATAAAATAGGTGGTGTTATTTTTTCTAAAGGTAGTCCTGTAGAACAAGCCTATTTAACTAACGAGTTACAAGCAAAATCTAAGACTAAAATGTTAATCGCAATGGATGCAGAATGGGGTCTCTCCATGCGTCTAGAAGATACGTATGCTTTTCCATGGAATATGACGCTAGGTGCAACGCCAGGTAATACTTCTAGTTATGAAGTGGGACAGCGTATAGGTGAGCACTGTAAAAGACTGGGCGTTCATATCAATTTTGCTCCTGATGTAGATATCAATACAAATCCTAAGAACCCTATTATAGGGAATAGAAGTTTTGGTGAAGACATGTACAATGTGACGGATAAAGCTGGTGCTTTTATGAAAGGAATGCAAAGTACTGGTACACTAGCTTGTGCAAAGCATTTTCCTGGTCATGGAGATACAGATCAAGACAGTCACAAGACGTTGCCTACGGTAGATTTTAGTGCAGAGCGTATAGATAGTGTAGAATTATATCCTTATAGAAAGTTGATTAAGGAAGGTATGGCTAGTGTGATGATAGCACATTTAAATATACCTAGTCTAGAACCTCGTGCTGGTTATCCTACAAGCATTAGTCACAAAGTAGTGACTGATATATTGAAAACTAAATTAGGTTTTAACGGTCTTATTTTTACTGATGCTCTTAATATGAAGGGTGCAAGTAACTTCAGCGCACCTGGAGAGATTGATCTTGCAGCTTTTAAAGCTGGTAATGATGTGCTACTTATTTCTGAAAATATACCGAAGTCCATCGCAAAAATTACAGAGGCTATCGCCAGCGGTGATGTAACAGAAGAACGACTAGCTTATTCTGTAAAGAAAATTTTAATGTCTAAGTATGTGGTAGGTCTTCATGAATATAAGCCTATTGTTATTTCTAATCTAGTAAAGGATTTAAATACAGAGCAAGATGACGTGGTGTATGAAAATGCTATATCTAAGGCAATTACAGTACTGAAAAATAAGAATAATATCTTACCTCTTCAAAATCTAGAAACTAAAAAAATCGCTTATGTAGAATTAGGAGATGATAGTGGAGATGTGTTTTTTAAAGAATTGAATAGGTATACTAATGTCGATAAGGTAGTAGCAGATAAGTTAGATGTACTGCTTACTATGCTAGAAAAATACAATACGGTTATTATAGGGCTGCATAGAAGTAATGCAAATCCATGGAAATCATATCGATTAAAACAGCACGAGCTAACGTGGTTGTATGAAATAGCGAGAAAACACGATGTAGTTTTTGATGGTTTTGTGAGACCCTATATGCTAGATCAGATAAAAACTACCGAAAATTTTGAAGGTATAGTCATGTCTTATCAAAATAGCAAAATGAGTCAAGAGGTGAGTGCGCAAATTATTTTTGGCGCGAGAGATGCTGTAGGTACATTGCCAGTAAGTTCTGGATTATTTAATGTTAATGATGGTATAAAGGTTAAGAATGTAAAACGTCTTTCTTATGGACATAATCCATCTAGTGTTGGGTTAGACTCTCGTATGGTGGCAAAAATAGATAGTATTGCTAAGTATACCATAGATGGAAAAGGAGCGCCAGGAATGCAAATTTTAGTGGCTAGACACGGTAAAGTGATTCTAGATAAAACATATGGTTACCATACTTATAATAAAAAAAGTAAAGTAAATGAGAGTGATGTGTACGATATCGCATCGGTTACTAAAATTCTGGGAACATTACCGCTGGTTATGGAGTTAGAAGAGTCTCATGTAGTATCTCTAGACGATTCTATTTCTAAATTAGATATAGACTTGACTAGTTCTAATAAAGAACAAATCACGGTAAAACAAATGCTGTCACATTATGGTCGTTTTAAGCCATGGATACCGTTTTATATCTACACGCTAGATTCATTAACTAAACTGCCGTTGTCTAAATACTACAGTAATGGACCGCAGCAAGGGTTTGATATACAGGTGGCAAATGGAATGTACACAAATATACAGGTACAAGACACGATATTTAATCGTATTAAAACAAGTGATTTAAGAAAAAAGCTAGAATATAAGTACAGTGATCTTCCTTATTACTTAATGAAAAAATATATTGAAAAGCATTATAATAAAAATCTTGATGAATTAACTCAGAATCATTTTTATGAATCTCTGGGTATGAATCGTACTGGATATTTACCACGCGATAAATTTCCTTTGAATCAAATTGTTCCTACAGAAAATGACACCCTTTTTAGAAGACAACTCGTACATGGTTATGTGCACGATCAAGGTGCTGCCATGCAGGGCGGAATAGGTGGTCATGCAGGATTATTTTCTACAGCAAATGATGTGGCAAAAATGATGCAAATGTACATGCAAGGCGGTACCTATGGTGGTAGACAGTATTTTACACCAGAAACCATAGATAAATTTAATACCTGTTATTACTGTGAGAACGATGTGAGACGTGGTGTAGGATTTGATAAACCACAATTAAAAGTATCTGGACCTACTTGTGGTTGTGTAGGTAAAAGTAGTTTTGGTCACAGTGGATTTACCGGTGCTTACACCTGGGCAGATCCTGAAGAAGAAATAGTTTATGTATTTTTATCTAACCGCGTGCATCCAGATGCTGGAAACAGGTTTATCATTAAAGAAAATATAAGAACTAACATACAGCAAATAATCTATGACTCGATCATAGACTAAAAATATACTAATGAAACTAGCTATAGTTTGTTATCCTACCTTCGGTGGTAGTGGAGTAGTTGCTACCATGTTGGGTACCGCACTCGCTCAACGTGGGCACGAAGTCCATTTTGTTACTTATAAACAACCGGTACGACTAGAGTTGTTATCTAGAAATATATTCTTTCATGAGGTAAATGTAGAAGAGTATCCTTTATTTCATTACCAGCCCTATGACCTTGCATTATCTAGTAAACTGGTTAATGTAGTTCAAGAATATGGCATAGAATTACTTCATGTACATTATGCCATACCGCATGCTTATGCAGGTTACATGGCGCAACAAATGTTAAAAGAACAAGGCATAATCATACCTATGGTGACTACCTTGCATGGTACAGATATTACGCTGGTAGGTAACCATCCTGTTTATAAGCCTTCGGTTACTTTTAGTATTAATAATAGTGATGCGGTTACATCTGTATCAGCTAGTTTAAAGAGAGATACATTAAAGCTTTTTGATATAAAGAAGGAGATAGATGTAGTTCCTAATTTTATAGATATGTCTTTGTATAAGACCGAGTTTAAGGATTGTGACAGGTCCGTAATGGCTTTTCCGGAAGAGCGCATTATCACTCATGTATCTAACATGCGCCCAGTTAAAAGGGTGATGGATATTATCAAAATATTTGAGAAGGTTCAAAAAGAAATCCCTTCTATACTCATTATGGTAGGTGATGGCCCAGAACGATTTGCTGCAGAAGAATATGCAAATAAAGCAGGCTTAAAAATGAAAATTAAGTGGGTAGGAAACAGTACAGAAATAGATCGCATCCTTTGCTTTTCGGACTTGTTTTTATTGCCTTCAAAAAAAGAAAGTTTTGGACTCGCAGCGCTAGAAGCTATGGCAAATCGCACACCAGTTATTTCTTCTAACACCGGTGGTCTTCCAGAGGTGAATGAAGATGGTGTTTCTGGTTTTACAAGTAATGTGGGTGATGTAGATGAGATGGCTGCAAATGCTATTAAGATCTTAAAAGATGATCAGGTTTTAAGTGATTTTAAGAATGCCGCTTTCGCGAAAGCGGAACAATACGACATACTAAATATAATACCACAATATGAAAAATTATATGAAAACGTGCTTGCTGGCACTAAGCCTAATTAGTCTAAGCTCGTGCTGTAGCAAAAAAGAATTAGTGAACCAGACTCTTAAATCTGGCGGTGAGGATTTTATTACTATTCTTAAAGAAAGCATTACTAATATTACAGAAGAAAGTGCTTATGTGATTGATAATGAAAAAGAGTTAGTAGCACTTTATGAGCAATTAAATGAAACGAGATCACCACATTTAGAACTACCGGTTATAGATTTTAAAAAGCAGTCTGTTATCGTTGCTGCAATGGGGCAGAAATCTACCGGAGGCTTTTCTTTTACCAAAGTAAAGGTGAACAAGAGTGAAGTAGTCAAATATATAATTTATACTCAATCTCCTGCACCACAAGATATGGTAACCATGGGAATGACCACGCCAGGAATAGTACTACTAGCTAACCAGCCTGCAGACTCCATAAAGGTGACTGTTAAATAGTAACAGGAAATATATACCACAAAAAAAAACGGCGATCAGAAATGATCGCCGTTTTTAGTATGTTTATCATACGTCTGTTCTAGAACTGATATCTTATTCCTAAGGCGATATCTAGATCATTTCCATCTCTAAAATCACCAAAGTAAAACTCTGGTCTTACGTCTAGAGAAAGTAGTAATGGAATATCAAAGTTGTATTCTATACCTACTTGTCCAGCCGCAAAAATGAAAGTTTCAGAATCATCATCAAAATTGTTTCTACCAGGGAAATCGTCGTCTAGACTAATAGTTCCTAAGCCACCACCAGCACCTGCATACCAGTTAAAACCACCTTCTATGTTCCACATCCACTGGTATAATCCTGTCGCTTTAAAACCATCAAAATTATCTCCACTTTCATAACCTAGATCTATTTCTAATCTATTGTTATCGCTTAAAGCCCTTTGGTAAGAAATTTCAGTACCAAAACCGTCACCATCACCAGTACGTATTCCTATCGCATTTTTAGAAACTTCTTGTGCTTCACTCATGGCTACTGCACCTATTACTAACATCACTGTAAAAAATACTTTTTTCATAATTGATTTAATTTTTTACAAATATCTACTAGTTAAATTATTGGTTAAGTTTATATATTGTTAATTAAATGCGATATGTTCTTAAAAGAAGTTAAGGTTTATCCTTCAAATTCAAAATCCTCACCGCCACCACCGTTGGTACCGCCATTACGAGCATTTTTCTTCTTTTGATTAAATCTATACACAAAGCTTAAATTCACTTGTCTCTCTCTCCATTGAAATTCACTGTCTGTTGTGAAGTCGTCAGTGATTGTAGTACTTTGTCTTTTACGACTATTAAATAAATCACTTACGTTAAGAGATATTGTAGCATCGTCACCTAAAATGTCTTTACTTGCTGCTAGATTCATAGTAAAAATACCATCGGTAGTCGTTTGTGCATTTTCTGAAGCACCACGATAATTTAATCTAGTCTGCAGATCAATTCCAGATGGGATACTGAATTTTTGATTTAGTCTAGCAAAGTAAGAAGTGTTTTCAAAATCAAAATTTTGACCTCCAAAATCTCCATCCGTAGTTGCTCTGTATAAGTTGAAGTCTGTATTAATAGTCCACCATTTAAAAGGTCTGTACATCATAGTTAATTCATAACCTATACGTTCTTGTGTAGATAGGTTTACTGGTGTACGTCTTATGATTGGGTCACCATTATCGGTTACAGCACCTGTGTCTTCTTGAATAAATTCCCAGTTATCATCACTACGATTATAATAGATAGAGGTATTAAAAGTAAATTTACTCCATCTTCTTAAATAACCTAAATCTATGGAATTAGTAAAAGTAGGGTCTAGATCTACATTTCCTTGAAACACGTTAGACTCACTAGATCTACTTGGGAAAGGGTTTAAGAAACGTCCTCGAGGTCTTCTTACACGTCTGTTATACCCTAAAGTAATATTTTCACCGTCTTGTAACTCATATCCTAAGTTAAGAGTAGGGAAGAGGCTGCTGTAGTCTTTCTTATCTTCTGTATTACTAGTAGCTTGTTTAATAGTAACATTAGTTTGCTCAAATCTTAAACCTGCAAGGAAAGAAAATTTACCAAATTCTTTACCGTACTGACTATAAACTGCGTTTACTAACTCTTCGTAATCAAAGGTATTGTTAAGTCCAGCATCTGGAAGTAGCGGTCCATTAGGTAAGTCATCTTGTGCTATTTCTTCTAAGAAAAAAGAGTTGCTAATATCACGGTAGTTACCTCTATAACCAGCCTCAAACTGCGTGTCTTCTCCTATAGGTAAAACATAATCAAATTGCGCTGTAGCATTTTGCTCATCTTCATCAGTAAATGTGCGTTCTACATCATTAATTGTGTTAGTAGTAGTTTCAGTTTCTAGAATGTTTGCATTTTGATCACTGATAGAAGTAGAATATTGTATACTAGCTGTAATTTTCTGACCATTATCATCTAGATCATTCTTGTAATCAAGAGAGTATTGTACTCTAGTATCGTCTTCAGCTTCAGCCTCTACACGTGTGGTAGCTTCATTTAAATTTCCATTTTCATCCAGACGTTCAATAACGTTTGTGTTCACATCGTCATCATTACCTAGACGGTAAACGATGTTTGCAACTATACTAGACTGGTCATTTATAAAATACTCAGCACCTAGACTTGTAAAGAAGTTTCTACCTAATCGGTCAAAATCACGCTCTTCATTCACAAACGTATTTAATGCTGTACCGACTGGATATTCTGTATTTGTTGTAGAGTTACCAGGAGTCTCTCTGTATCTAAAACCAGTGTTGGTGAAAAAGTTCCATTTTTCAGTACGGTAGTTACCATTGAAAGAAAGACCTAATTGTGGGTTATAACCAGTATCTAATTGCAGGGTACCGTTAAAACCTAAAAGTTTATTCTTTCTTAGAATTATATTTAAGATACCAGCAGTACCTTCTGCATCATACCTTGCACTAGGTGCTGTTATAACTTCTATTTTTTCAATCGCATCTGCTGGAATTTGTCTTAATGCCTCTGCACCGTTAAATCCTACGAGAGCACTCGGTCTACCGTCTATAAAAATAGTAACATCATCATTACCTCTCAATGCGACATTACCTTCTACATCTACAGATACAGACGGCACGTTATCTAGCACATCGCTTGCGCTACCACCACGTACAGTTAAATCCTTACCTATATTGTAGATTTTTTTATCAAGACGTATGTCCACAGTAGTTTTTTCTGCTACGATCAGTACACCATCTAACTCTGCAACGTCTTGTTCTAGAGCGATAGTTCCATAATCTTGATTTGCGTCAATAACCTGGCCTGTTTTAATAAGACTTTTAAAAGTGATGTATTCCCACTTAATAGTATAAGTACCAGGAGTAACATTAAATTGATAATTACCATCTAGGTCAGTAACACCACCTTGTGGAGATTTATCAGGAGTAGCACTAATAAATGAAATAGTAGCAAATTCTAGCGCCTCACCAGAAGTTTTATCTACTAATTTACCCTTAATGGTAATGGGATTTGAATTTTGTGAATAACCCAATGTCGCCGTTAACAACAAGAGTAACGTAATAATTTTTTTCATAACAATCTTAAAGTTTCTTCTAAGACGGCAAATCTATCTGAAGGGTTAATCAGACTTTGCTAAAGTTACGTTAAAGCTCGTCACTAGGCTTTTCTTTACTACTTTCCATTAAGAAAGCTTTAAGAAAAGCGTCTATATCACCGTTAAGAACAGCGTCTGTATTACCAGTTTCATGTCCTGTTCTCACATCTTTAATAAGTTTATAGGGATGCAATACATAATTACGTATTTGAGAACCCCATTCTATTTTCATCTTACCAGCTTCTATCTCTTGTCTCGCGGCATTACGTTTTTGCAATTCTATTTCAAAAAGTTGTGATTTGAGCATTTGCATCGCTTTTTCACGGTTTTCTAGTTGAGAGCGCGTTTCAGAATTATGAATTACTATACCAGATGGGTGGTGAGTAAGTATGGCCTTAGTCTCTACTTTATTCACGTTTTGACCACCAGCACCACTAGATCTAGCAAAATCCCAATTAATATCTGCTGGGTTAATGTCTATTTCTATAGAATCGTCTGCAAGAGGATAGACATATACAGACGCAAAAGAGGTATGTCGTTTTGCATTAGAGTCAAAAGGAGATATACGTACCAATCTATGTACACCATTTTCACTTTTTAACCAGCCAAAACTATAATCACCTTCTATCTCTAGAGTAACGGTTTTAATACCGGCCACATCACCTGCCTGAAAGTTAAGTTCCTTAACCTTATAACCATTCTTCTCTGCCCACATCATATACATTCTCATAAGCATCTCTGCCCAGTCACAAGACTCTGTACCACCAGCGCCGGCAGTAATTTGTAGGACGGCACTCATGTCATCACCCTCGTTAGAAAGCATGTTTTTAAACTCTAGCTTTTCAATTAGATCATTAGTGGCATTGTACTTTGCCATTACATCTTCTTCACTAGCCTCACCTTCTTTAAAGAATTCAAAGAGTACTTCAAGATCTTCTGTAAGAGTTACTGCGGTAGCATAATCTGTAGTCCATTGCTTTTTAGTACGCAATAGTTTCATGATGACCTCTGCATCTTTGGGCGTATTCCAAAAATCTGGTGAAAAGGTCTTCTCTTCTAGGTTAGTTATCTCAATTTGTTTGGCATCAATTTGTAGATAATCCTTCAGTTTTTCAACACGTTCTTGTAATTCTTTAACCTGTTCGGCAGTAATCATAGTTCTATTTTCGGCGATTGCAAAAATAGAATTAAATTCTTTGCCATTATAGATACATATATATGGTATAGATATTATTTTTATCTCGCTTTCGCGAAAGCGTAACTAGAACATAAACATATGATAGATTTAAGAAGTGATACCGTAACAAAACCTAGCAAAGAAATGATGCAAGCCATGTTCCAAGCGGAAGTAGGAGATGATGTGTATAAGGAAGATCCTACGGTTAACGAATTAGAGAGACGTGTTGCAGAAATGTTCGGTATGGAAGATGCCTTGTTTTTTCCTACTGGTAGTATGGCAAATCAGGCTGCTATAAAAATGCATACGCAACCAGGAGAGCAATTGATATGTGATAAATATGCTCATGTATTTAATTATGAAGGTGGTGGCGCTTCTTTTAATAGTGGTGTTTCTTGTAGATTATTAGATGGCGATCGTGGTATGGTTACGGCAGCTCAGGTAATGGAGGCTATAAATCCGCCAGATTTTTATCACAGTGCTTTAACAACGTTAGTTTGTTTAGAGAATACAACCAATAAAGGTGGCGGTGCTTGTTATGATATGAGCACATTTAAGGAGGTAAGAAAAGTGTGTGACGACCATAATCTAGGACTGCACCTAGATGGCGCTCGTTTATGGAATGCTCTGGTAGCGACCGGTCAGGATCCAAAAGAATATGGAGAAATATTTGATACTATTTCTGTGTGTTTTTCTAAAGGAATGGGGACACCGCTAGGGACCGTTCTCACTGGTAAGAAGGAGATCATGAAAAAAGCGATGCGTGTGCGCAAAGTACTAGGTGGTGGCATGAGACAAGTAGGGTATATGGCAGCAGCAGCTATTTATGCATTAGACCATAATATAGATAGATTAAAACAAGATCATGATAGAGCCAAAGAATTAGGAGAGGTACTTAAAACATTACCTTATGTTATCAAAGTAGAAGAGGTAGAGACTAATATAGTGATCTTTGAAGTAGAAGATGAATTGCAAGTAATGGATTACTGTAGTAGTAATGATTTGATTATTAGTAATATGGGGCAAGGTAAATTGAGATTAGTAACGCATTTAGACTACACTCATAAGGATCATATTGCGGTAATCCAATTATTTAAGAATTTTATAACAAAACTATAAGACACACTGTTAAAATGTGTTTCATCGATAATATTAGTGCTTTCATCTAAGAGGGGTTATTTTTACTAGGTATTTAATTGGATTACTCTAAATTTAAAAGACCTTTGAACCATAATTATTAATCAAATTTATTCCAAATGAAAAAATTAGTACTATCCTTAGTAGCTATCGCGGCAGGAAGTTTTGCTTTTGCTCAAGATTTACCTACTAACCCAGAGCCAGGTAAATGTTATGTACGTTGTACAACGCCTGACGTTTATGAAAATGAAACTATAAGTTTAGTGGCAACACCAGCTTATAAGACGTTAAAAGTTGTTCCTGCAACTTATGAAACTGTTACAGAAAGAGTTCTTGTAAAAGAAGCTTCTAAGAAATTAAGAGTAATTCCTGCAACTTATAAGACTGAAACTAGAACTTACCTTAAGAAACAAGCAGGTTCTACTATTTCTATTACTCCAGCTACTTTTGGTAAAACTACTGAAACTGTAGAGGTGAAGCCAGCTTATGCACAATGGGAAATGAGTTCAGTACCACCAGCAGAATGTACTTCTTCTAACCCAGATGACTGTCGTTACTGGTGTTATAAAGGTTACCCAGCTGAGTATACTACTGTATCTTTAACTACTCTTGCAAGTGATGCATCTTTTAACCGTACTCCAGTAGCTGAGCAGTCAGGTACTTATACTGTACGTGTTGTTGATCAACCAGCTAGAGTTGAAGAAATTGAAATTCCTGCAGAATATGCTAACATTACTAAGACTGTATTAAAGTCTGATGCTTCTACAACTGAAAACGTTGTTCCTTCTACATCTAAGTCTGTATCTCGTGAGAGATTAGTTTCTAAAGGTGGTCTTACTGTATGGTCTGAGGTAGACTGTAAATTAGTTGAGTACAATGGTCTTGCGATCAACTGGGCAACTGGTAGCTCTACATTAACTGCTGCTGACAAAAGAGAAATCGACGCTAAACTTCTTTCTGCTCTTAACAGTACTGCTGGTTCTAAAGTAGAAGTTGCTTCTCATACTGACTCTAAAGGATCTAGAACTTCTAACCAAGCTCTATCTGAAAGACGTGCACAGTCTGTTGCAAACTACCTTATCTCTAAAGGTGTAAACGCATCTCGTATCGTAGCTAACGGTTATGGTGAGACTCGTTTAAAGAACAGATGTGCTGATGGTGTTTCTTGTACTGAGCGTGAGCACAGAGCAAACCGTCGTACTGAATTCCGTTTGATCAACAACTAGTCACTAGTTAGTTTCAAAAAAATGTATGAAAAGGGCTGTCGCAAGACAGCCCTTTTTTTTGTTATTATTGGGAAATGTTATGGAATGAAGTTTTGGTTAATGATTACTATCCCGGCGGTATGCTACTACCTAACCGCCACGGTAGTGTAGATAGCGATTCTTATAGATACGGATTTCAAGGGCAGGAAAAAGACGATGAAATAAAAGGAGAAGGAAACTCCTATAACTACAAGTATAGGATGCATGATCCGCGACTTATGAGATTTTTTGCCGTTGACCCTTTGAGTAAACAATATTCTTGGAATAGCCCTTATGCTTTCAGTGAGAATAGAGTTATTGATGGTATTGAATTGGAAGGTCTTGAATTTACTGTAAAAAGAGATCAATATCAAAAATGCTGGGGCTGCCCACCAGAATATGTGATTACGGTTGAATATGACGAGATGGTTGAATTCGGAGTAGTAAAGCAAAATATTTCTCTGTCTCAAGCGGCATTATCTTTTGGTAACTATGATAATATCACAACAGCGCATAGGTTTGCTATTAGAGGCAATAATTATTTTCAAGCTGATCCAAGGATGGTAGATCCATTTTTTAACGGTATTTATAATAATCCTTCCAAATTATTAGATAATATAAGTTCTATTGTGAAGTCAAGAATAGATATTAGGAAAGAAGAACTAAACAAAAAAATTGGAGTGACTGAAACTCGTACAACAACAGAATACGACAAGGCTACTATTTTGGGTGAAAGATTTGTAGGAGAGTTTGAAGTAACTTCTGATGTTACGTTGGAATCGTATTCATTAGTTTCTTATATGACTATTACAGCAGAAGATGTGTCATCTGATAAGATCAAAGAAATTAAATCTCACTTAGAAATGTTAGGCATAGAAGTTGATTTAATGCAATCTACATCCTTACAACAACCGATATTGATAGATGATTCTTCGAATCTAAACGGTATAAATATAAGTATGGATATTGTACCTGTTTTAGTGGAAGAAACTAAAAATACTAGTCATATTTTAAAATCTGTAACACATCAAGGTGAGAAAAAGGATAATGAAATTACTAAGGAGAAATATAACGCTGACAAACTAAAGACAGTAAATGAAAAACGTGCAAAAAGGGGACTTAAACCCATGGAAAAATTTAAAGATTAATTTTTTATTTCCAATATTTTTATTATCTAATTTTTTTTTAACAAATGCTCAGAACTATGAAAATTGGTTAGGGAAAAACATTGAAAATTTATTTCCAAATATCAATCATGTTTTAATTGATGATTTATTAATGGAATCGAGTCATTATAATAAAATTAAAAAATCAGAATTAAATAATATATTTCCCGATGATCAACAAGGGATTAGACATGAAAATTTAGATGAATCTTTAAATTTTTATGGGATTGGTCGGATTGATACTATTGAAGGTTTATCATTTTATTTATATAAAGCACTTTTTAAACAAGATGATTATTTTGATAACAAAGCTTTTTTAGTAGTGTATAAAAATGGTCAATTTAAAGAACATTTAATGGTATACAGCAAAACATCATATATAGACCCACATTTTAAGAATTACGGTACTTATATACAAGAAAATAAATTTTTAGAGTTCGTGTCAAATTCTAAAAAAACTAATTATTTTAAGCTTAATAATGAAATGATTAAAATACCAATTAAAAAATTTACTATTGATCAAGATAAATTGAATAGAGTATTTGATAGCTATTTGGTAATAGATAAGAAACTATTTAAAGAAAATAATATCTTGATTAGCACGGATCATATAAAAAATTTCCCAGAGGTCAGTGAACTAACTTCGATAAATGGAGAAAGTTTAGATTTAAAAAGTTCTTTTTTTTTAAAAATAGACATAGAATCAAACTATTATTATACGATTAATAAATTTCATATAAATGATGATTTCCGAGCAAGTGAAGCCCTTAAATTTAAATTGAATTCAAACAATACTAGTTACAGTATATCCTCTATAGCTAAATACCTCCAGTTAAGTACAGATCTTGAAATTGCCGAAACTACTAGGATTAAAATTTGAGATTTTATGGTAAAATATATTGTCTCCTGCTGGCGCCAGTATAGACAACCGCTAGTGCCAGTTTGCAACTGGTACCGAGCATGATTAAAAGAGTAAAGTAAAGAAAGTTAGTAATGGTTTTCATTTTTTGTAAACAAAATCATATTTTCATTAAAGTAATCTCCAAATTAAAGAGATACGTTTTAAAACGCTTGCTTTCTTACAACTCTAACATACGTTGCTTAACATGAAACTCTAGATCTTCAAAAAACGCTCTGAAATGACGCTCTAGTTCATTGTAATACTTCATTAAATCTATGGGAGCAAAGTTCATTTTACTTCTTCCTTTAGTTCTTTCATTCATTTGATGAAAAATTCTAGAAATACCATCTACAGTTGCATAACTATTTATCCAATTTTGCTCTACCATATAAGGTAGGAATTTCTGAACTTTAACAGGTAAAATACTATAACTATCATGCAAGTCCTTGTAAAAACCTTGCACATATTCATTTAGAGGCTGGTTATGAAAATCAGACCAATTTGCAGCTAGAAAATGATCGTAATAAATATCTACTATTACACTGCTCCAGTGTCCATATTCACTTCTTATTAAATCCTTACTTTGTCGTACTATAGGATGTGTGTCTGTAAAAGTATCAATATGTCTATGCAGTATAATTCCTTGTGCCACACGATCAGGAAACATGCTAAAGTTTTTACCTCTGACAGAATCTGCTATAAAATTTCCTATTCTTAACTCTTTGTCTTCTTTTGATAAATATATGTGAGCGAGATAATTCATAGGCTTAATTGGGGATTGCTTTTTAGAAAGATTACTTTTGTTGTAAATGTAAAGTAATATATAATGACTCTTATAAAATCTATATCAGGAATACGTGGTACCATAGGTGGTGCACCTGGCGATAACCTTACACCACTAGATGCTGTAAAATTTGCCAGTGCATATGCTATATGGATCAAAGAAAATTCTGGAAAATCAGCCCCTAAAGTTGTAATAGGTAGAGATGCTAGAATAAGTGGTGCGATGATACAGTCACTGGTGCAAAATACCTTAATAGGTATGGGATGCCATATTGTTGATTTAGGTTTAAGTACCACGCCTACAGTAGAACTGGCTGTGCCTAATGAAAATGCCGATGGTGGTATTATTTTAACAGCAAGTCATAACCCTAAGCAATGGAATGCTTTAAAATTATTAAATAATAAAGGAGAATTCTTAAACGGTGCTGAAGGACAGAAAATACTAGATTCTGCAGAGAAAGAGGATTTCAGTTATGCAGATGTTGATGATCTAGGAACGGTAGAAGTCATAGAAAATTATATCGACAGACATATCAAAATGGTGCTGGATATGCCAGTTACACAAATAGACGCTATAAAAGCGGCAGGTTTTAAAGTTGTTGTAGATGGTGTAAATAGTACAGGTGGTATTGCTATCCCTGCACTATGTAAAGCGCTAGGAGTAGAAGTGGTAGAGTTGTACTGCGATCCAACAGGACATTTCCCTCACAATCCAGAACCTCTTAAAGAACATTTAGGAGATTTATGTAAAGCGGTAAAAACACATAATGCACACTTTGGTATAACGGTAGATCCAGATGTGGATAGGCTGGCATTTGTAGATGAGACTGGAGAAATGTTTGGAGAAGAATACACACTTGTAGCTTGTGCAGATTATATTCTAGGACATAATAAAGGTAATACCGTTTCTAACCTTTCTTCTTCCAGAGCATTGAGAGATGTGACAGAAAAGCACGGTGGTATCTATTATGCTGCTGCAGTAGGAGAGGTGAACGTCGTTCAAAAAATGAAAGATCAAGGCGCTGTTATAGGTGGAGAAGGTAATGGTGGTATTATCTATCCAGATTCTCATTACGGTCGCGATGCATTAGTAGGTGTTGCTATGTTTCTCTCTTTACTTACAGAAAAGAAAATGAAAGTAAGTGAATTAAGAGCTAGTTACCCATCTTATTTTATGAGTAAGAAAAAAGTACAGCTGGTAAAAGGAATGCCAGTAGATGCTATTTTAGAAGATATTCATACTCAATATAAGAGCGAAGAGGTAACAAGCATAGACGGTATAAAAATAGATTTTGCAGACCAGTGGGTACACATGAGAAAATCAAATACAGAACCTATTATACGTATCTATACAGAAGCACCATCTCAAAAAACAGCAGATGATCTTGCAGATCGTTTTATTGCTGAATTAGAGGTGATAGCTCAACAGCACGCTTAGTATTCTCAAGAGTAGATTTCCATCTCTTGTGAGACCATAAATAATATTCTGGTTGCTTGACGATTTGTTCTTCAAGCAACTGGAAAAATTTATCGGTTATTTCCCAGTCCTTTGTATCTGATCCATTTTTTGATATGGTCACAAATTCCGTCTCGTAATAACCTCGTTTAACTTTCTTTACTTTAAGAAATACTACTGCAGTACCGTGCTCTATAGCAATACGCTCTGCGCCTTTAAAAACAGCACTAGGTTTATTAAAGAAATTAGTAAAATATTGTGCACGTCCAGCTTTAGGAGATTGGTCTGCAATTAATGCAAATAATGCTGCTTCATTTTCTACAGATTTGCTCATAAGTGCCGTAGCTTTTTTCATTGCTACCATTTCACTATTAAACTTTTTTCTTATGTTAACTATTAGGTCATTGAACTTCTTATTTTTAAGAGGTTTATATACCGCATAAACTTTATAATCTAACACGTCATCTAGAACCATAGTCCATTCATAACTAGCTTGATGTCCGAACATTATTATTATGGGTTGTTTCGCTTTCGCGAAAGCGTTAACCATTTCAGGATTGCTACAAGTAAATCTCTTTTTCATAGATTCTTTACTCATTCCCATAGATTTTATCATCTCTATAAAAATGTCGCAAAAGTGTTGGGTGCTTTTTTTAGCTAACCTAGTGATCTCTTTATCGTCCTTTTCTGGAAAAGCAGTTTTGATATTATTCCTAATAACCTCTTTGCGGTAACCGATTACATAATAGGTGATAAAGTAGAAGAAATCACTTATTAAATAGACTATAGGAAAAGGTAATCTAGAGATCACCCAAAGAATGGGGTATATAAGGTAAAAAGCCAAGGCTTGCATCTATGAATTTTAAACAAATATACTATCTTGTATCTTATAAATTTAAACATGTACAATCTAGATATAGTCACTATAGTTGTAATAGCTGCTAATTTAATTATTAGCTTCAAAGGATTTCAAGATTATAGTTTTAGAAGTAAATACCTTTTCAATATTGCTGGAATAGAGAGAGGTGAGCAATGGCGCTTTTTTACGAGTGGTTTCTTGCATGCAGACCAGCGTCATCTTTTCTTTAACATGTTGACACTGTTTTTCTTTTCTGGTGCAGTAGTCAGGGAATTAGGCGATATAAAATTTCTAATTATTTATTTAGTCAGTCTTCTAGGAGGTAATTTTTTGAGCTATTTATTTCACAAAGATGAGTATCACTATAGCGCGCTAGGTGCTAGTGGTGCGGTTTCAGGAATTATTTATAGCGGTATTCTTCTAGATCCAGGAATGACTATATATTTTGTACCAGGTTATGTTTTTGGAATTGGATACTTAATATACTCCTTCTATGGAATGAAAAAATTAAACGATAATATAGGGCACGATGCTCATTTTGGTGGAGCAGTAGCCGGTTTTATACTTACCTTAATCTATAATTTTGATGTAGTGTATACCAATACTGTCACCGCGATAGGTTTACTAGCCGCGATAATTGTATTGTTTATTTTAATGCGATTTACAGGAAATCGCTAGATGCACAGATTCTCTTAGTTTAAAAGCTCCTCTAGTTTATCGTGTAATTGCTGTCCTCTAAGATTGGTCTCTATAATAATTCCATTTTCATCTAATAAAAAGGTAGAAGGAATGGCATTTACATTATATAATTTTGCTATCGGTCCAAAATACTGCAACCTAGAAACGTGATTCCAGTCCATTTTATCTTTTATAATAGCATCTTTCCATGCTCTCTCACCACCTTGGCGATCTAGTGATACACTTATGATGTTAAAACCTTTGTCTTGGTATTTGTTATACGCGGCAACCACATTAGGATTTTCACGTCTACATGGACCACACCAGGAAGCCCAAAAATCAATCAAAGTAACTTTACCTAATACATCATTAAGTTTAATCATTTTACCATCAGGATCTGCTCCTTCAAAGTCAGGGGCTTTTGCTCCTATAGCAACAGACTCTTCCTTACTTAAATACATATCAATTCTAGTAGCCATTAAAGAATTTTGAATACTAGGGTCAAAGGTGTTGTAAAGTTCACGAGCACCTTTAGAATCTACTAATTTGTTTTTAAGTAATTCACCTAAAATCATAGGAGCAACGATACTCTTATTATTAGTGGTTATTAAATTTGTAGAGTACGATTTAAAATCTACCTCTGCCGCCATCCATTGATTATTAACACTAGTCATGGATTCTACATCCTGACTTTTCATAGCTGTAGATCTTTGTGTATTAAAAGACTTTGCTTTTACAGTATACGCAGCTTGTTTAGATTTAAAATCTTCTAGAGCCTTGTTAGAGGCACTACCGGTTACTTCACTAGCAAATAAAGAATCCTTCTTTACGTTTACCTGGATGTTTTCATTTTTAATTAAAAGAACGATGTTTCCCTCACTACCATCTATGGTAAGGAACCTCATTTGTTCTGATTCTAATTCTTCTTTTTTGTCAAAGAAGAATTTCTCGTTCATTACAATGTTGGTATCTACAGGAATGGAACGACCGTTTTCATCCAGTGCATTCATGTAAACACGCATACCGTTTGCTACTCCAGGTGCGTTACCATCTATAAAATGCGTTTCTTTTGCTTTTTCATTACATTGGTTTATGGCAAAAAAGGTGAAAAGAATCAGTGCGTACTTCATGAAATTGGATTTTCAGCTAAAATAATTGATTTATGTGTAAAGTACTGGTTAAAGAAATCAAAAATTAACACCATAATCTATGGTGATTAAAGAGATAAGGTATCTTTGTAATATGAGAAGAAATTACGACGGTGGATATATGAATGTGAACTTAACCTTTAAAAAGGTTGTAGATCAGTATGTCACTCGTTTACAGCATGAAGAGAGTAATTTTAAGAAATTATACATCTCGTCTGTACTTCAATATGTAGATGAGCATGAAGAGCTTGTTAATGGTATTCAAGAAGATGAGCTTGCTATACATAAAGAGTCTATTAATGTTTTACTCTCAGATCTTTTTCCAGCAGCCCTAACTCTTAATGAGATAAAAGCAGCAACCATACCGTTTTCTGATATTTTATTTAATAAAACAGAGCGTCTTAAAAATATATTTAAAGATGCAGGAGAAGATTTTAAGCTGCTCATCATGACAGATAACTCATTTGACACTTTTAGAATGTCTTGTGGTGTTATACTTAATCAGTTATATGGTAAATCTATTGATTTAGGTAGACCTATATTAATAAAAATACCTGACGCAAATGGTGTTAACCGAACATATCGCGTCGCTTATAATGCAGATTTTGTAGATATAGAATTAAACGATGAACGTTATCGATTATCTGAAAAAGACATAAAAAACCTCCTTAGATCTCCTGATGATGAAGAGTTATGGAAAAAAGGTTTTCCTAAAGGTAGTTATACTTTTAATGGCTTTGGTATCGTTAATTTTACTGACGTTACTATGGATGCCGCAATTTCTGACTTAAAAACGGTTCTCTTAGATTCTACTAATAGTAAGAAGGACCAGACAGAAAAAATGGAATCTATTTTTAGAAACATTTTTAACTTAGAAAATCTACGTGTAGGATTTACGTCTTATGATAATTATGATAAAACATTTGAGTCTGTAGGTTATCACGATTCAGAAAGTTTTTTACTTGCAGACAGTCATGAGAAACACTGTGATAACGCTCTTTGTGCACATAGTTATCAACTCTTAATAGAAGAATTTGAGCCGTTAGTTATCACTGATGTAGAAGATTATGGAGCAAAAATTCAAAATAAATTTCTAACAGATAATCTGCTTAAAAACGATATTAAAAGTGCTATTTTTTATCCTATTACAAAGTCAAAAAAGTTAATAGGAATACTAGAAATAGTCAGTAAAAAGAAATTTGCTCTTAACAGTTTTAATGTCATAAAAATAGACAGTATTGCTGGCTATATTAAAGCAGCTTTGATACGTACAGAGCAGGAATATGAAAACAGTGTAAAAGCGTTAATACAGACAGAGTGTACTTCTATACATTCTAGTGTACAATGGAAATTTGAGAGAGAAGCTCGTAGAATATTAAAAGCTCGTGCTCGCAATTCTCAAAGTGAATCTTTTAAGGATGTAAAATTTGAAGATGTACATCCATTATACGGCCAGATTGATATAGTAGGTAGTAGTGACGCTCGCAACGAGGCTATTAAATTTGATTTACTTAATCAACTCGATAAGGTTTGTGAAATATTCGCTTTCGCGAAAGCGTATGAAAAATTACCCATCTACGATCAAATCTCGTATCGTGTACTAGAATATCGCAAAGAATTAGAAAGCGGCAGTATAGATGCAAATTCTGAAAGAGATATCATTAAGTTGCTTACAGAAGAAATAAATCCTGTAATGGAACACCTCATGCAATTATCTCCTAAAATTGTAGAGATGGTAGGTGATTATCAATTAGAAATAGACGAATCTAGTGGTGTTATTTATAAAACTAGAAACGATTATGATAACACAGTACAAGCGATTAATGAATCGCTGTCTGCATGTATAGATAGAAGACAGTTAGAAGCTCAAGAAATATTCCCTCACTTTTTTGAGCGTTTTAAAACCGATGGTGTAGAACATAATATTTATGTAGGTAGTAGTGTTGCTGTAGATCAAGAATTTAATGTTGTTTATTTATACAACTTGAGATTATGGCAATTACAGACCATGATAGAGATGGAGAACAAATTCTATTCGGTTCAAGAAAATTTGCCTACCGTAATAGAGGCGGCTAGTATGATTTTAGTTTTTGATAACACACTAAGCATCAGATACCGTATTGATGAAAAACGTTTTGATGTAGATGGTGCTTACAATGCGCGTTATGAGGTGATCAAAAAGCGTATAGATAAAGCTAATATTAAAGGAACCGATGAGCGTATTACCCAAAAAGGTAAAATCGCTATCGTTTATACGAACAAAGAAACAGAACGTGAGTACATGCGTTATATTAGTTTCTTACAGTACAATAATCTTTTAGGTAAAGAAATAGAACACCTCGAACTAGAAGATGTTCAAGGTGTTGTAGGATTAAAAGCGTTAAGAGTAAATGTACTTTATGACGTGAAGGTAGCCAGTGGGACACTTACTTATGAAGACCTTGTTAAGGAATTGCATTTGTAAATTGTTCAAAATCTGTTGTGTAGAACGCTAGTATAAAAGCGATTACACTTGTTATGATACCTACCATAAAGATGGTGTACGTCCATCTTAATAAAGTATACTTTCTGTTCAATACCAGACCTAATAACCATAAGTCTTTAAGCAAAGACTGGTAAACTTCTTCTTTATTATCTAGTAAGCCCATTATTGCTTTTTCATATCTCTTAAAAGGGACTTTATGAAAATTCCCGAAAAAGAGTAGGTTTACTTCGCGTTTTTGAACTTGCTCATCTGTAAATTCTCCACTCGTTACATTAGGACGTGTAGACATAATAGAAAGAACAATGCTCGCAACAGAAAATAATATCAAAACTAGAGTAGGCCATAATAAATGACGGTTAGATATTTGATCCAGTTTAGGGATAATGTTTGCTAGAGCTAGAGATATGATAATAGCATTTACCGACAGCAGTATGTTTGCCTTAGTGTCTGCAATATCACTTAACTTGATGTGATTACGTAACGTGGTTCTAAAAAGAGTCTGTATAGCCCTTTCTGGACTCTGGTTTTTAAGATCTACTTTTACCTGTTCCTTTTCAATCTTATTTTTCTTTTTCTTTTTGGCTTTAATAAGATCTAGTAAGTTGTTATTTTTTGCGGTATTCCAGTTTTTAATCGCATAAGCACTGTAATAACGGTGCTTTTCAGTAAAAACCTTTATGTTCTCTTTGCGCCATTGTTTACCAGTATAGTCGCGACCTCTTAGTTTAAGCTCGCGTTTTAATAACTCACTAGTTTCATTATAATAATCCTTAGCAAAGTGTGATGCGTCTGCATCTCTAATAATTTCTTCTAGAGGACATTCAGGAACACCGCTAAATTTAGTCGCTAGAATAAGTCTTTTAACAAGGTCTATAGAGTTTTGATCTTCATTTTGTTCTTTTAAAAACTCCTCAGCGATGCGCGCGCTTTCTTCTTCATGTCCTTCAGCACCTTTAATATAACCGGTATCGTGCAGCCATGCTGCAAGTAGAAGTCCTTTTTGCTCTTTAACATTGATTTCAGAATTGTCGATTATTTCCTGTGTACTTTTAACAACTCGTCGAGTATGTGTATAATTATGATACACATATTTTTCATCGAGATGGTTTTTTAACAGATTTAATACAAAATCGTCAGTAATTTTTAAAATATCGCTCATTCCTATTGTTTAGGCTAAAATTAATATGATTCTCAAACTTATGACTAAAAATAACATTCTTTTATTATTAATAGCAATAATTATTACTGGATGTGCCAGTTTTAAAGCTCAATATAAAGAAGAGATTCAAGAGCAATTCCCTTCTGGGCTAGAAATAGAAAAGTCGTTCTATCTTATAGGTGATGTAGGTAAGTCTCCCATAGGTGGTAAAAGTGATGGTTTAATAGCGCTAGAAAGTTATATTAAATCTCAAAAAACAGAGAATGATCATCTTATATTTTTAGGTGATAATATCTATCCAGTAGGAATGCCAGAAAAGGATACCGAGTTTAGACCTGTAGCCGAAAATCATCTGAATGCTCAAATAGATGTGGCAAAAGTATTTCAAGGTTCTACAGTTTTTATACCAGGTAATCACGACTGGTACGATGAAGGACTAGATAATGTAAATAGAGAAAAAGATTACATAGAAAAGGCGCTGGATAATAAAAATATTTGGGAACCTAAAGTAGGTTGTCCTATTAATAGTATTGACATTAATAAGCAAATTCAACTTATTATAGTAGACAGCCAGTGGTATCTTGCAAAATGGGATGATCACCCAACTATTAATGATAACTGCGATCAAATTAAGACAAGAGAGCAATTTTTCTTAGAGATAGAAGGCGAGTTAAAGAAAAATCAGGATAAGACTATAGTTTTTGCATTACACCATCCATTATTTACTAACGGTGTACACGGTGGGCAGTATGCAGCAATTAAGCATTTATATCCATCACAGTCTGCATTACCTATTCCTATTTTAGGTTCACTAGCCACACAAATTAGAACTAGTGGTGGTGTTAGTGCTCAAGATAAACAGAATAAGAGATATCAAGAAATGACTAATAGAATTACTACGCTAGCGAGAGCATCTGCTGCGCCTAGAATAATTTTTGCTAGTGGTCATGAGCATACTTTACAGTACATAGAAAATGATGGAATACGACAGATAGTTTCTGGTAGTGGTGCAAAGGAGAGTTATGCAACCTTAAGTAATGACGGTTTATTTTCTTACGGTGGTATGGGATTTGCTCGACTAGATGTTATGAAAGATGGCAGTAGCTGGGTGCGATACTATGGTTTTGAGAATGGAAAAGAAAAGTTGCTTTTCACTTATGAGGCTATTAAAAAACCAGTAGAGTTTGATTTAGAGACATTGCCAGATGAGTATCCCGCTTTCGCGAAAGCGAGTATATACGATCAAGAAAGAGTAGAAAAAAGCGCAGTGTTTGAATCTGTTTGGGGTAATAAATATAGAGATCTTTACGGAACTAAAATCAATGCAAAAGTTGCAATTTTAGATACCTTAAAAGGTGGGCTAGTAGTAGAAAGAGCTGGTGGTGGTCACCAAACTCGCTCTTTGAGACTCGTTGCAAAAGATGGAAAAGAATACAATTTAAGAGCACTTAAGAAAAGTGCCGTACAGTTTTTACAGACTACAGTTTTTAAAGAAAACACCGTAGCAGAATCTTTTGAAGATACGACGGCCGAAGATCTTCTTTTTGACTTCTATACCGCTGCCCATCCATATGCGGCATTAACATTGCCTAAATTAAGTGATGCCATAGGCGTGTATCATACCAATCCAGAAATTTATTTTGTGCCTAAACAAGAGGCTTTAGGAAATTACAATAACGATTATGGAGACGAGCTTTATATGCTTGTAGAACGACCAGAAGAGAATCAAAAAGACATTGCTAGTTTTGGGAAATCTGACGATATAGAAAGTACCGCAGATATTTTTGAGAAAATAAGAGAGGACGAAAAATACAAAATAGATCAAGAAGCATTTGTGAGAGCGCGTATGTTTGATATGTTGCTAGGAGATTGGGACAGACACCAGGATCAATGGAGATGGGCACAGTTTAAAAAGGATGGAAACAGTACATTTAAACCTATTCCTAGAGATAGGGATCAGGTGTTTTCTAACTTTGACGGTGCTTTATTTGCAACTTTAAGAACTATGATAGGTATAACTAAACAGTTTGCTACTTATGACGAAGAGTTAGATAATGTAAAATGGTTCAATAGTGCAGCATCTTACCTAGACCGCAGTCTTGCTCAAGAAGCAGACAGAGACATGTGGATAGAACAAGCACAATTTATACAAGATAATTTAAGTGACGAGGCTATAGAAGCTGCGTTTAAGGAACTTCCTGCCGAAATTTATCCGGATGAATCCACACAGAAGATTATCAATAACATGAAAATACGTCGTGGTAATATTGTGAAAATTGCTGAGCGTTATTATGACTATTTATCAGATCTAGCTATTGTAACAGGTACAGATAAGGATGACTTTGTAGTTGTAGATAGAGTGGAAGACGGAAAGACTAGAGTAACTATTTATAGAAATAAAGATGGTAAAAAAGCTGATGTCGTTGTAGATCGTTTATTCCTTGCCGAGGACACAAAAGAGATCTGGGTATATGCACTAGATGATGATGATATAATAGAGGCCGTAGGAAGTGGTAAAGACCGTATAAAAGTTAGAATCATAGGTGGACAAAATAATGATATTTATAACCTAGAAAATGGAAAGTCTATTTCTATTTATGATCATAAAACTAAGAAGAACACTTTTACAGATAAAGGCGGTGCTAGAGTTAGATTATCTGACAGTTATAACAGAAACTTGTACGACCCACGCAAGAGTATTTTAAAATCAAATGTACTAACACCAGCTATAGGCTTTAATCCAGATGATGGTTTTAAAATAGGTGTTCAAAATACATTTACTGTAAACGGCTTTAACCGCAACCCTAATACTAGAGTACATCAAATAAGAGCAGGTTATTACTTTGCTACAGAAGGTTTTGATATCAACTATAATGGAACATTTGCAGGTGTATTTAATCAAATGAATCTTACGGTAAAAGCAAGGTTCTCTAACCCAACGTTTGCAGAGAATTTCTTCGGTTTTGGAAATGAAACGGTAAACCTAGACGATGATTTAGACTTTGACTTTAATCGTGTGAGATTAAGTGAGATCTCTGGTGGAGTAGGTGTAAGCTATAAAGGTGAGTACGGTTCTAACGTAAAAGGAGGAATAGAAATACAGAGTTTTGAAATAGAAGAAGATGAAGGTAGATTCTTAGAAACTCAATTTGCTACGCCAGAGGAAGATCCTGAGTTTTTTGAACGTAAGTGGTTCTTAGAATTAAATGGAGGTTACAATTATGAGAGTTATGATAATAAATTGAACCCAACACGAGGGATGATTTTTGACATAGTAGCAGGAATAAATGCAGATAAAGATGACTTAGGAAATACATTTGGTTTTATTAAACCTAAACTAGGTTTCTATAATGCATTAAACCGCAGCCGTAGTCTAGTTCTTAAAACGCTTACACAAGCTACTTTTAATATAGGTGACGATTACCAGTTTTATCAAAGTGCTCAAGTAGGACAAAATAATGGTTTAAGAGGTTATCGTACACAACGATTCTCTGGAGAGAGTGCTCTTGCTGGTAGTGCAGATGTAAGATATAGTTTTAACGAGTTTAAGACAGGATTTGTACCGTTGCAAATTGGAATATTCGGTGGAGCAGACGTAGGTCGTGTGTGGCAAGATGGTGAGAGTAGTGATAAATGGCATAATGATTTCGGTGGTGGTTTTTGGGTAAACAGTTCTAATGCAATAGGTGCCACATTTAATTTATTTACTGGAGAAGATGGACTGAGGTTCAGTTTTCAAGTAGGATTTAGTTTCTAGATTCAGAATTTTAAAATTATTACAAAGCCTTCTCGGTAATTATCGAGAAGGCTTTATTTTTACCGTATGAATAAAAAAGGATCTATTTATATGATCGCTCTAGGCAGCATCATAGTTTTATTAGGTGTTGTCATGTACCTTACTGAGATATTAGGAGCAAAGGGTATGATAATAATAGGCTTTCTCACCGAGCTAGTAGGAGTTTACTATTACTGGCAAAATAAGAAAACAGAAAAGTAGTACTTTCTATTTACTGTGAAAAGGAGTTTTGTCTACAGGTAAATCCAGTTGCTGCAACACATTATTTAATTTTAAAAGTGAGGACTTTTCTATCCAGTCTGTTTTAATTTTAAACTCTTTATCTTCGGTAATTAAGGTGTAATCTTTATTGAATTTTTTAATCCAGATGACATCGCTTAGATTCATTTTTATAGGAATCCCAAAGGAGTTTAGCTTACCGATGGTGTTACTTTGTATAGTAAGATACTGACCCCATAAGCCGTATAGAAAATAGCTTATAAATAATAACCCAAATAATAGTTGCATATAATGCGTCCACCAGATGTTATCTTGATAGAATAAGTTTGAGATACCTAGTAATGAGAAAACTAGCCCTATTAGTAGGTATCCATAGAGTTTGTTTATTTTGTACTTGATTTTAATAAGTAGATGTATTTAAAGTTATACTTCCGTACTGCTCTGTTTACTTGTCATTAAATCTCTAGCCTGTCCTTTCCAGTCGTCGCGGTGTATTCTACCAGGAAAAAACTCAATCACTTTAGTTATTGCATTGATATCTGCATCAGTCATTTGAGCTAGTTGTGAGTAATTATAAATACCTATTGTATTTAGTTTCTCTTCTACAAAGCTGCCTATGCCTACTATCTTTTTAAAATCATCTGCTTGTGATTTATCTCCTATGCCTATGTTAGAGAAGTCTATCGTTTTATTAGCCATTTCCGTTTTTACTTCTTGGCTCAATCTACCAGCACGTTCTCTGGTTTTCATAGCTCTTATTTTACCAGGTTCACTTATATCTGCTATTTCTACACGATGCAAGTCGGTGTCATCTGGATTTGTAATCGTGTTCTTAGCTGTAGTAATAGTGCTGGTAATAGTCTTTTCTTGAGTATACTCTTTGTTCACAACGGCAGCAGTAGTATCTATACCAGATTTTCCAGAAAGAAAACCTATTATAAATGCGCCTAACATCATTAAAAAAATGACCAGAAGTAGACTGCTGTTATTTTCTATAAATTCCATAACTACTTTATTTAACTTTTAAAATAACACACTTACTACTACCGCTGGCATCTACGGCTTTTTCACCCATAGATATTGATTTAATTTTATAAGCAGGTATACCAGATTGAGCAACTATACGTTGCGCTGTTGCAGAATTTGCTTTTGATATAGACATATTATCGATAGCGTTACCTACAGAATCTGTATAAGTATATATTTCAATTTTCTTACTTGGGTTATCCTTAAGATAGGTTTTAATTTGACTTACATAAGAAGTAAAAGACTGGTTCCCATAAAAGTAATCTCCTTGATAACCAGAGGTGAATTTCTTATAAGCATAAGGACCAGTAGGTCGTGTAGTCTGGACAGTTATTTCTTTATTTGCAGGCGCAGTAGAAATACTAGAAGTAATAGGTAAGGAATCGCTATTGTTTATGCGCATTAAAATACCACCATTTGCTTTACCATTTACATAATTGATATCTTGAAAAGAAGCATTAGTATGTAATCTAGATCTATCGATACCTATTCCTACCAGTAACTTTTTTAGATACTCTGCACGCTGTTTACCTAGAGTAGACGGTTCTTCTGGAGAGCTATAACCGGTAATGGTAAGTGAAGATTCTTTGTGTAGACTTAATATTTTTTTGATCTCCACGCCATAATTTATACAACCGTATGGAATTTTTACTTTATTGCGATTTTCATAAATTAAAGCAAATAGATTACAAGGTACGAGCACTTCTTTTGCTTCATTAAATACAGAGAACGGTAATGCCTCATATTCGGTAGAGGTTTGTTCTATATTTAAATCGTTTTTAGTGTCTGTTTTAGTTGAAAGACTTACAGAATCATTTGTAACGATACTAGGTTTTACAACTACAGTATCTATTGTATTTAGGTCTTCTTTAAAAGTTGTTTCTTCTTTTGGTTTTAAAGAGGTAATCTCAATAGGATTTGTAGAAATAGAGGTGCTTTTATTTACTGTATCATTTAACGCTGGTACATGCACACCATCGCTTTTTAAATCACCTAAGAAATAACCCAATACAAGTAGGCAGCCCATGCAATAGAGTAGGAATATTAATAATCCAGGCCAAAAATTTTTCACGTAAATATATTTGCGCTAAATATACTATCAAACCGTTAAATAATTAACGTTTAGAAGAGTTTCTATAGGAACTTAGATGTTAAATTTGGTGTAGGAATCATGCAACTCTCTTTTTTACCAAACCATTTATAGCGATTTCTAGCTATAAAATCATAAATTTTGTCAGATATAAAACTAGGTACGATCTTAAACACGTAGAGTATTGGCCACAAATGATTTAAATGTTTTGCAATGTTTAATGCGGCATCCGCTTTCGCGAAAGCGGAATCACCACTAACCAATACGATAGAATCTATCTTAGAAGAATCCATATGATGTTGAGAAAGTAACTCTTTTCCAATATCGCTATCTAATGGTGCAAATCTAAAACGATCCTTTCTATCACGTTTTATAATAAATAAGATGGCACTATTGCAAAGATTGCAAACCCCATCAAATAATACTATATCATGATTGCGTTCCATTTATTTCCCTACTTTTTCTAGTTGTTCTAGAGCAACTAAAGTCGTGAAAAAGCCATAATTAACCGTTGCTTTTCCTTTTTCAATCTGGTCTATGGTACCTATAGATTTAGAACCAGAAAGTCGCACGCGGTCATTTAATTTTAAGACTACATCTGGTACCTTTTCTTCTTTTACTTGAGATACTTTGGCTTTTATCTTTTCGGTTCTTATTTTTTGAACCTTTTGTATTACTTCGTGTTCTACCTGTTTTTGTTTCCCTTTTTGTTGTTTTACAGCTTTGCGGTTAGGAGCAGCCTCTTTTTTTGCAGGTTTACGTTTTACATTTTCTGTAATGACCAGCTTCATAAGCTCGTCTAGTAATAGCTTTTTCTTTTTGTTGTTTTCAAAAGCTTCTGCCAGGCCATCAAATTTTTTACCTAGTTGAATATAACGCTGGTAACCGTCATAGAGTTCTTGAAAATCTTGCAGTTTTTGCTGCACACGTTCTTGTGTATCTTCTAGTTTATTAGCACGCTGCGTTGCTTTTACCTCTTTATTTTGTAGGCTCTCATTATTGCGTCGCAGGTTAGATCTTTCTTTCTGTAAAGCTGCGATAGACTTGTCAAAACGTATTTTGCCTCGTTCTACTTTTTTCTTTGCCTTATTAATTAATGAATAAGGAATACCATTCTTTTGTGCTACTTCAAAGGTAAATGAGCTACCGGCCTCACCTAATTGTAACTGATAAATAGGCTCCAAAGTTCTAGAATCAAAGAGCATGTTTGCATTAGTCATTTCTGGCAACTCGTTTGCAAGCATCTTTAAATTTGTATAATGCGTGGTAATGATACCATAGGACTTGCGGCTGTTTAATTCTTCTAGCATACTTTCTGCCAGGGCGCCACCTAATTCTGGATCAGATCCTGTACCGAATTCATCGATTAAGAAAAGCGTTTTATCGTTGGCCGTTTTAAGAAAACCGCGCATGTTTTTTAAACGATAACTGTACGTACTTAAATGGTTATCAATACTTTGATTATCACCTATGTCTGTAAGTACGTGCTCAAAAACACATATTCTACTTTTTTCATGTACCGGTATTAACATACCAGTCTGTATCATTAATTGAAGTAAACCTATAGTCTTTAAAGTAATGGATTTACCACCTGCGTTAGGTCCAGAAATAACTATAATTCTATTATCTGGAGCTAGTCTTATGGTTTGCGCATAGGTAGTCTCACCACGCTCATTATTTGCAACCCATAATAAAGGGTGATAAGCGTCTACCAGTTCTAGTTCTTGATGGTCTACCATCATGGGTAAACATCCTTTTATTTTACGACCATATTTAGCCTTTGCAGCTATGACGTCTGTATGAGTAAGATAGGTTCTGTACTCTTCAAATTCTGGGATAAAGGCACGTAAAAAATCAGTCAGTTCTTTAAGAATTCTCTGGATTTCTTCTAGTTCTTCTATTTCTAATTCTGACAGCTTTCGCGAAAGCGTTAACACGCGTTCTGGTTCAATGTAGGAGATGCTTCCAGTCTTAGAGCTACCCATCATTTTACCTTTTACCTTGCGTCTGTACATGGCTTTTACGGCCAGTACACGGCGGTTTTCTACTACAGATTCTCTTATTTCATCTAGATAATCCAGTTGTCCATAATGACTTAGTGCCTGACCAAAGCTACCGTTAAGCTGGCCTCGCACGGTATTCATCTCGCGTCTTATGTTTTTTAAATGTGGTGATGCGTCATTTTTAATATCACCAAAACGGTCCATAACGAGATCTACCTGTGTAGGTATCATATCGTTATAAGTAATGTGTTCTAGACGCTTGTATAATTGTGGGAAAAACTCTTGTAGTTTCTTAAAGAATTTAATGTGCTCGTTTACGGTACGTGGTAATACGGCTAGTCTTCTTATACTTTCTTTATCCAGGGTACTGTTATCGATGCCTAATAACTGTAGCTCTTTTTCTATCAGATCAAAGCCGTGATTAGGTATGCTATGCTCGCTAGAAAAAGACCATAAATACTCATTAGTAAAGGCTAGTTCTCTTTCTATTAAGAAGCGTTTTGTAAAAGGTTTTAAAGTAGTAATGGCAGTTTTACCATCTTCGGTAATACAATAAGCACTAGCTTGTTGTAGGACTACATCAAACTCTAAATCCTGAATCGTTTTGTTAGATATTTTTCTCATAAAAGTCTTACAAAAATAAGCTAGGAAGGAATAGGTATGAAGCGGTTTTGCAAGATTTTAAGTAAAGTTTTAATTTAATGGAATGATAAGTTTAAGGATACAGCTATTGAAAATTTATATTCGTAAAGTGTCCATAGTCTAGCGGAAATCTTTTAAATTTTAATGTTTTTACCTTTCAAGTCTAAAGTGTAAAAAATATTCTCTTTTTGAACATCAAATATGGATTTTCCTTTAACATCTGTAGAAGGAATTAGTAAAAAAAGCTTTAAATCTAAATTTATATCATCAACAATTTTTTTCATTCTGATATTTGTATTAAAAAGGTATTGAGAACCTGGTTTAATCATAATTTTTTCAGGCCAGCTAGCATTACAATTTAAGGTTACATAATTTTCAACGTTTTCAGAATTTGATTTGATATAATAAGCAAGCCCATTGCATGATTCTGATAAAAAATACAAGTCTGTATCACTTGTGTTTAAAATAACACCTCTTACATCATAAATTGTACTATCCTTAAAAATTGATAGTTCATTATTAATAGGTTGTATTTCAAATTGAAATTCAATTCCATGTTGTCCAAAGCAATTTAAGGCTCCATTTAAAAATAATATTAGGAATAGTAAATTTTTCAAATTTGTAATAATTTATTAATGAATTAGCTGATCACTCATGATGATAAGGTTCATTTCTCAAAATGGTAAATGCTCTGTAAATTTGTTCTACAGCAAATAAACGGACCATTTGATGAGAGAAAGTCATGTCACTTAAGGATAATTTAGAATTAGCTCTAGAATAAACGTCTGGGGAGAAACCATAAGGACCACCGATTATAAATACCAATCTCTTTAAACCAGAAACACTTCTTTTATTGATCAACTCGGCAAATTGCATGCTGGTGTACTTCTTGCCTTTTTCATCTAGAATGGTTACAAAATCACTCTTTTCTAGCTTGTTTAAGATCAATTTTCCTTCTTCGTTCTTTTGTTGGTCTTCGCTTAGATTCTTAGTCTTTTTAAGATCTGGTATGATCTCAAGATCAAAATTAATGTAATGACCTAATCGATCTACATACATTTGAGTGAGTTGTTCTATGCGAGAATCGTCTGTTTTACCTACGGCGAGAAGTGTAATTTTCATGTTGCAAAGCTAAAGTGTTTTAGTTTAAATTATCAAAATAGATTTAATAACTAATTAGTACATATTATCATTCTTTAAATGACTTATAAGCTCTCTTACTTCTTCTACAACACTGTCATCATAGTGATTTAAAAAAGCTTCAATGATTTTCTTTCTTTTATTATTGATCGGAAGATGCCAAATTAAACCTACAGAATGACTTACTGCTAAAGCAATATCTGATTGGCCATCGTTAGGATCGTATTTGATTTTACTAATTGATTTCAAAAATTCAGGAATTAACGAAGGATTCCTTTTTACTACTTCGTCTAATTCATCAGAATGATGTATACAGTTATCAGTTAGTATGTATAAAACCCAGTATAAATTATTTCTTTGCTCATTATCTTTTAAACTTGTAATTAAAGAATTAGCAATTATAAATAATAATTCAAAATGTTTATCTTGTTTTGAAAAATCTATAGGATGAATTTGTATAGTGAAAAGAGCAAATCGATATCTATCTAGGTCTTTACTTATTATAATCTCCTCTAAGAAAAGTTCTAACTCAAAATTTAGAGTTTTATTTCTTGTATTCAACATGAACCATTCTTCATAAATCTCAAATACATCGCCTTTATTATTATTTAATAGCTTTCTATTTTTGAAAATGTACTCTAGAGTTAAATTTTGATTATTCATTGATCAGAAAGTAATTACCTGTAAATATAATAAGATTACCATGTAATTTTTGCAACGACTTCTATATCGTCTTTGTGTGTTAAACGTATTAATTTAAGTTCTTTAGTTTCGTTAGGTCTCCCATAATTTCTGATTAGTGTGATTTTCATAAAAGTAGGATTCTCTACTTTTTGATAACGATCTCCATAGTATTTTACTTTGATGTAATAATCTCCTTTTTTGGCATTAGCGAGTGTGAATTGCTCTGGACCAAAACCTTGAGTCATGTCTTTGCTTAACTGTCCGCCCATTTTTGTATTAGGATGACTGTAAAAACATTCTTCTAGATTAGGATCTACGATGTGTAAATCTATATCGGTATCGTTATGATTCCAGTCTACTAAGATTCTAAGATCATAGGTTTCTTCTTTTAATAGTTCTTTATTTACTGTTACATCTTTTAAATCGTCTTGGTATTTGCTTGCTAGCCTTTTAAGCTCTGTCCTAGAGATGCTTTCCATAGAAGGAAATACTCTGCGATTTCCATTTTCATAGATTTCACCAGTAATAATATCGTGGTATAAAGCATATGCTTTATTACAAAGTCCAGCAGTTTCATATGCAATCGCGAGATCTCTATAGGATTGAGAATCTTCTGGGCGCAATTCTAATACACGATTAAAGATAAAAATCGCTTCATATAGTTTAGCTTGCTTTTCTAACTCATAACCATAAACTTTTAGCAATTCATAATTGTCAAAATCAATCTCTGCGACATTAGATAGAATACGGTCTGCAAAAAGGGTATTGTTTCTTTCTTCTCTGAAAAAGTTGGCTACATCTATAAAGTACGCAGGCTGTTCTTTATAATCTTCTCTATTTGTTAAATACAATTGGTAAGCTTCTTCTACACTATTAGTAGCTCTTAATGCTGTTAAATAAGGAACTTGCACTTTTCTATTGGATACTACCAGCTGTTTTAATACTTGCTTTCTACGTTCTTGCTCTGCTCTAAATCGATTCTGTCTATTGGTTCTGCCAGTGTTCTCATCTTGCCTTGAAACTACAACTATTTCATCTAACTCTGGCTCTGTTTCTAACGATCTTGGAGCTTGCATGGCTGGAACACCGTTATAGTCCTCTGAATTAATTTCTACTTCTTGATCTGTTGTGATCATGACAACGCCATTAGCTCCACGGTTTCCATAAATAGCACTTGATGATGCATCGCTTATTACCTGAACATTTGAAATGTTATCAGGATTAATATTTCGGAAACCAGATTCGCTAACAGCAACGCCGTTAACAATAAATAGAGGTTCTGTATTTTGAGTTATAGTGGCAACACCTCTCAAGCTAACATTACTATTAGCTCCTGGATGTCCAGAACTTGATTCAACATGAAGTCCAGGTACCTGACCTTGTAATCTTTTTACAATATTTGAATTAGGTTGACTAGGCGGTGGAGTTTGATCTTCATTATCATTTTGAGATATTTCAATCAACTCTTTTTTTGATTTATCCTTATTATTTGCCATAGCTATAGAATCTCTTTTCATTTGTGCGATGGCTAGATCGTATTCCTGCTTTAATTCGGCAGGCGGTTCTATTTTATACCTTAGGTAATCACGTATATCTTCTAGAACAATAAGAGATGTATAATCAGTAACAAGTTGGTATTGTACAGCAAGATCTGTTATTGCTTTTTTATTTTCTTTTTTATTTAAGGCAAGCTCTGCGATTTTTTGCTGTGCCCAGTATTTTTTAATCTGGTTTTGGTTATTTAAATCCTTACTTATTTTAATGGTTTTTCTTAAGGTTACCTTTCCATTATATCCATAAAGTAGATCTATAGATTCTCCTGCATTTACATTTTTACCATAAAGACTGAAGTTATTATCAATAAACTGAGTCGCTCTAGGTAATATTTCTATTTGCTTATTATTTGACGCATAACCTAAATATTCTAACGACTGATATTTAATCATATCATAAGCAGCTGCAGTATCATAAGTAACAAGATTTATGTAATTACCACTAGATGCTCGAGCCCATTCTTTTAATAATGGTGTATTAGATTTTTTTAAACTATTAATCACAAATACTGGTGCATCTGGATAAAAGTCAGAATTGCTCAGTGTTTTTAAACCATCTGTAAATAGGAGGTAAGCATCTGTTTTAGGTGTTTTAACTATTGTGCCGTAATCTGTACCACCATCATAAGTTTGATTTTTTAAGATCTCTTTTATATTATTCCATTTTCCATTTCTAATTTTAACACCAGATAAATTGGTCATTATTTTATTACTAAAAATCTCTAGGTTTACTTTAATATCTTGATTTTCTTTAAAGAAAAGATCTAAAAAAGCGAGCTCTTTTTCTATCTCACGATCTTTCATAGATAGTGATGCATCCCATAAAAGAGTTACTTCCTTCATAGAGGCACGTTTCTTTTTTAAGTTAGAAAATGTCTGGTAATAATAGAAATGATCTCCAGATACCATTAGTTGATCATTTTGAATATCTGTAGGTATTTTGATTTTAAGGTTGGTATCTGCCTTAAATTTTTCTAATCTCAGGTCGGTCACATAATTATGTTGCCAGTCAGTGAATTTTAACCCAGATAACTGTCCATCTACTAATACAGGTTTTTTAGACTGGTCTAGAAACTCTATTCTCAAATGAAAATCGTCTATAGTGTTCTTGAATCTTAGCGGTAGCTGGTAATAATGTGCTTCATTTTCATAGGTAAGTTCTTGTTCATAGGCTAGAACTACACGTTTATGGCCATTTGCAGGAATAGGATAGATGCGTGCTTTATAATTATTTCCTGTTCCTTTTTCTAATAATGCAGGATCTACACCGCGACGCACCACTTCTTCAAAGGCTATACGTCCCAATTCTTTATCTACCACTACGGCCTCTCTTAATTTACCATTTACGTCTAGCGCAAAACGCGACACTTCATGACCATCACCTAGTGGGAAATTAAGCTCTCCTTCTAGTATTTGAGAAGTAGGATTGTAAAACAACATATCAAAAGTAGTTACCACTCGGTTACCGGTGACCTTAATATTTATATCTAATTTTGAGAGACCTACTTCTTTATCATCTACTTTAAGAACAGGAGATTGCTGTGCAGTAGTGTAAAGTGAGAATAAGAATAAAAACGCGAGAAATGTATTGCAGTACTTTTTCATAAGGTTAGGTTTTGTAGAGAAATAAGATTCTCAATTAACATGCCGTTTAATTTTGATACAATTTCTAACCTTTAAGCATTAATTTATAGCTTAAATGAGTGAACTGCCCATTTGATTGAGTGAACTATGAAAAGCATGGGCCAAATATTCTAACATAATAAAGGAATGCCTTATTTTTGATATGTAAATAAACACGATGGACTACAATTCAAAAGAAGCACAAGAAGAAATTAAACGCATTATCCAAAATGCATTGAGAGAAGATGTAGGTGATGGAGATCACAGTAGTTTGTCCTGTATACCTGCTACAGCTGTAGGTAAGGCAAGATTGCTAGTTAAGGACGATGGGATTTTGGCAGGTGTCGCTTTCGCGAAAGCGGTATTCAAAGAAGTAGATCCTACATTACAGATAGACGTTAGAATAGAAGATGGTAGCCCTGTAAAATATGGTGACGAGGCATTTTATGTAACCGGTTCTTCACAATCCATCTTAAAAGCAGAGCGTCTGGCGTTGAATGCCATGCAGCGTATGAGTGCGATTGCTACAAAAACTAAATTATTTGTAGACCTATTAGAAGGTACAGGAACAAAGATTCTAGACACTCGTAAAACCACACCTGGAATACGTATACTAGAAAAATGGGCGGTAGTAATAGGTGGCGGCGTTAACCACAGATATGGATTATACGACGTGATAATGCTCAAGGATAATCACATTGATTTTGCTGGCGGTGTTTCAAAAGCCATTCAGAAAACAAAACAATATCTAAAAGATACAAATCGCGATCTTAAAATTATCGTAGAAGCTAGAGATCTAGAAGAGATTAAAGAAATTCTTACTAATGACGGTGTTTACCGCATTCTTATAGATAATTTTAATTATGAAGATACTAGAAAAGCGGTAGAGTTAATAGGTGATCAATGTCTGACAGAAAGTAGTGGTGGTATAACACAAGATACTGCAAGAAAATATGCAGAATGTGGTGTAGATTTTATTTCTAGTGGTGCGCTTACCCATAGTGTGTATAATCTAGATTTAAGTCTTAAAGCGGTACATGAGTAAAGTAAAAAAGATAGTAGACCGCATACCTGTCGTATCATGGATAGTGGCATTAATTGACAAGTGGAAACTTCCTGGATTTGAAGGAATGACCGCTTGGGATTTATGCGAGACCTACTACTTAGGTATTGTTCAAGGAGCATTTTCTGCCCGTGCTAGTGCTATTTCTTATAGCTTTTTCATGGCGCTGTTTCCTTTTATTCTATTTATACTTAACTTAATTCCTTTTATAGAAATAGATAATTTTCAAGAAGAGGTATTACTCTTTGTAAATGATTTGTTACCGGCACAGGCAGCAGGTGCATTTGATAACATTTTTAAAGAAATTGCTTTACAAGGGAATAGCGGTTTACTTACCGTAGCATTTTTAACCTCTTTGTTTCTAATGGCAAACGGTATCAATGCGATATTTAATGGTTTTGAGCGCAGCTTTCATTCAGAGTTAAACCGTGGTTTCTTTAGACAGTATGTAGTAGCCATTGCTGTTTCTATTATGTTAGTTGTCTTTCTTTTTCTAGGTGTTGTATTAGCTGGTGTGGTAGAATACTGGATATCAGAATTGCGCAGTAGAGATTTCATGACCGAAGATTCTATGGAGATATGGCTTAAGTTATTGAGGTATGTAACTTTAATAATCATGTTATTCATGTTTATATGTACGCTCTATTACACCGGTACAAAAGATGGAAGAACCAGTAGTTTTTTATCTATAGGCGCGCTAGTAACCACATTTTTAATTATAATATTCTCATATCTATACGGTATTTATATAGATAACTTTTCTTCTTATAACGAGATCTATGGATCGATAGGGGCGTTACTTATTCTTATGGTTTATATATGGCTCAATTCTAATCTTTTATTACTAGGATTTGAATTAAATGCATCACTTAGATCATTAAAGGCACGGAATTTGAAATCTGTGTAGTATATTTAAGAACTAAAATATTTAAAAATGAAAAAATTACTTTTAGCAGTTATGGCTCTTTTAGGAACATATACTGCAACTGCACAGCAAACTATCGAAGGCGTATCTATAGAAAAAAACTTAACTGTATCTGGTCAAGAGCTTTCTTTAAATGGAGCTGGTGTAAGACAGAAATTATGGTTTGAACTTTATGTAGGTGCTTTATACACTACAACAAAGAGTAGTAATGGATCTACTCTAGTAAGTGCAGATCAGGCTATGGCAATTACCCTGGACATTACAGATAGTAAAGTAACACAAAGTAAAATGAAAAGTGCTGTAGAAGATGGTTTCGGCGATAGCTGTACCGATAGTGAAAGAGCAGCTATTCAATCTGAAATCAATAAATTTATCGGTCTTTTTAGTGAAGCAATCGTAAAGGGTGATCATTTTGAAATCGCTTATGCTCCAGGAACAGGAACTAAAGTTTCTAAAAACGGTAAAGACTTAGGTACTATCGCTGGATTAAAATTTAAGAAAGGTTTATTCGGTATCTGGTTAGGTGAAGACCCTGCAGATGATGATCTTAAAGACGGTATGTTAGGTAAATAATCTATCTGCGACTTATTAATAAATGAAAGCCTATGTAATTTACATAGGCTTTTTAATTCTCATTAAATGAAAAATCTAGTTTTTATAGTTCTTTGTGTTCTCGCTTTCGCGAAAGCGGATGCACAACAAGTTACAGGTACATGGAAAACCATAGACGATGAATCTGGCGTGGTAAAAGCTCATGTAGAAATCTATGAAAGAGATGGAAAGATCTATGGAAAAGTTGCTAAAATACTAGATAAGAATGCGCCTAAAAATGCATTATGTATCAACTGTGAAGGAGAACAGAAAGATGCACCGATTCTAGGACTAGAAATTATACAGGGTCTTAATAAAAAAGGAGACGTATATAAGGGAGGTGATATTCTAGATCCAGAAAATGGTAAAACATATACCTGTAAAATATGGCTGGATGAGGATAACCCTAATCTATTAAAAGTACGAGGATATATTGCCATTTTTTACAGAACCCAGACATGGATAAGGCTTTAAATGGATACTTACTTAATAGATCAATTACTAGATAATTGATGGTATTGAGTTTCTATGGATTCAAATTGTGTTTTTAATCGATCGAGATCGTGAGAGTTTGAAATAGATTCTTCGACATCGTGAATAAGTAATTGTGCCTGTAAGTGTAATGTAGTGTAATAAGACGGCTCACAGGTTTCTCTACCCATGCAAAGAGAGAATAATTGCAGCAGTTTATCCATTACAGATAGGTCTTCTTTGCAATACCTGCGGTAAGACGCAAAAATATCATAGATAAGATCTTCAAATTTTGTGGTGTTTAACATTATAAGAGCATCTTTATCCTCATTAAGTACAATGTTGTGATCTTTTTTGAGCATTCTTAAACGCACTAAGTCAGTTAGGTAATCAATGGTGTCTATAGCAGTCCCTGGATCATTTATACCTGGTGACATGGCTTTAATACCTATCTCTGTAATTTGTTTAAATCCTAAGGCATAGTTATCACTTACTAATTCAGATTCTGAATAATTAAAATTTTTATGCACTTCAGTTAATTGTGTATCACTTAATTCTATTTCAGATTTAAAAAGAGCTTCTCCTTCTAGAATGTATTTCCCTTTGGTGGTGAGCATTTCAAATTTAGTTTTACAAGTCTCACATGATTTTTTCAAACCTTCTACACTTATGTTTTGTATTGTACCACTTCTATTAGTTGAATACGTATGCCATTCACTAGTATCGGGAAATTGATCTTGTGACGATTGTTGTTCTATAAGAATCTGTAGTCGTTTACTAGATTTATTATATATGTTTTCTAGTATATTATTGATTTGTATGCTAGAAGAAATACTGTGAATAAAGTAAACAAAAGCTGCTAGTGCTACAAAGGCACTTATAATACCTATCAATACCGATAGTCCTGGAAGATGGTAGTCGCTACCAGATGGATCTATACCTATCACTGTTATTATATTATATAGAATGGTTGCTAGAAATGCCCCAAGAATAAACTGGTGTTTTCTATTAGATATTAAATTGGGTAGAACACGAGGTGAGTAGTTAGCCGCGGCCTGGCTCAATAAAAGCATCACCATAGAAAAGGTAAAGACCAACATAGAGATACCACCAGCTATTAAAGTAGATAGAATGCTCCTTGCGGTATCTACGTCGTTTATGATGAGAGATGGGAAAACCTCTTGAAAAGCTCTGGAAACATTCATTTCTTCGGCCCATTTCATGAATAAACCGAATAAAATAGCACTTACAGCATAAAAAGATGGGTAAAACGCAATACTACCAGTAATTGTGTTGAAAAAGGACTTGAGTCTTATAAAAATCGAATTCATATTCTTAAAAGTAAGAGTAATGTGGTTAAGTTAATCCTAATAAATATGTATTTTCACATATTATTATCATATCACATGACCTACACTACAGAAGAAAAGAGACACATTATAAGCGAGTTAATCCTAATGGCACATGCAGATAACCATCTAAAGAAAGAAGAGGTGAGCTTTATAACATCGGTAGGAAAACGTATGGATTTAAGTGAAGAAGAGATCGATTATATGATTAACCATCCAGAAGAGTTAACAACTATGCCGCCTAAGGATTATACTAAGCGTATAGTTCATTTTCATAGAATGATGTTAATGATGCATATTGATGGTCATGTAGATGAGTTAGAGTTACAACTATTACATGAAGTAGCTTTACAATACGGATTTAGAAAAACGACTGTAGATGCATTATTGCAAACCATGCTTAAATATCCACATGGAGAAATACCACCGTCAGAATTGATGCAAATACACCTAAGAAATAGTAATTAATGACATTTAGTCATTTTCAAATCATTTAAAAGCGACATTATGTCGCTTTTATTGTTTGGTATCCTGTTTGAATAAGCTGAATCATAACAATTAAAAATTAGTATTATGAAATTAGCACATACAACAGCAAACAATTGGTTACCATCACTTATTGATGAAATGTTTAAAAACGATTATTTAGGAGGTACAACAGAGACTGCAAAATCTTTCGTACCATCGATTAATGTAGCAGAGAGAGAAGAGAGTTATCTATTAGAATTAAGTATCCCAGGTTTTTCAAAAGATGAGGTACAGATAGAAGTAGATAAAGATGTTCTTACTATTGCTTCACAAGTAGAAAAAATAGAAGAAGACGCTGCTCTTAAATTTACGAGAAGAGAATTTGGTAAGAAATCATTTAAAAGAAGTTTTAACTTACCAGAAACGGTAAATCAAAATGATATAGATGCTTCATATAACAATGGCGTTTTATTGATAACGCTTCCTAAGAAGGAAGAAGCATTACCACAGCCTAAAAGAAAGATTTCCCTAAAATAAGAGTAAGCCAAGTTTAGATTTAAAAAATCCAACCATTTATGGTTGGATTTTTTTTTGATTTCGATCGGATTCTGTTAAGTCTATTGGTAAATTTTGTTAATTAAGAACTTTATAACTCATGTCAGATTATATAAATGATAATATCGCATAAAATTAATATTTATGAAGAAGATTTTGTTTTTAGGGTTGCTTGTAGTTTTTGCGATTACCAGTTGTTCTACAACTAATGCGGTAAAACAGACTACACGAGTTATAGATGGTAATTGGATTATAGAGAGTGTTACTTATGATGGAGTAGGAGAATTTAAATCTACGCTATTGCAAGATGTTGCTGCTAGTTGTTTTGAGGGTAGCAATTGGAACTTTGTAGCTAACAATAATAGAGGTACATATAACATCAATAATGCAAATTGTTCAACAGGTGAAAGATATTTTATATGGGATGTACCAGGCAGTAAAGAAATGATAAAAGGAGATTTGTTACTTAAAATAACAGACACAAAATATAAATCAGAATCTAATGCGGGCTATCAACTAGAAATTACCAGGGCAAATGAATCTAACATGACCTGGAGTATACCGGCTAGTGTAAATGGAGAGACGGTTTATGTAAATATGAACTTTGTCAAAAACAATTATTAAAACTAAAATTATGAAATCAAATATAATCACAATAGTAATCGCAGCTGCTTTATTAGTAAGTTGTGGAGCAGTTAAAAATAGCAATAGTCAGCAAAAAGGTACCGTAATCGGTGCTGCAGGTGGTACTATTCTAGGTTTAATTATAGGAAATAATGTAGGCGATGGAGATAACCAGACTGAAGGTGCTGTAGTAGGTGCTGCAATAGGTGGTATCGCTGGTAACTTAATAGGTCGCAATATGGATAAGCAAGCCAAAGAAATAGAAGCTAGTTTACCAGGTGCAGATGTAGAAAGAGTAGGAGAAGGAATAGTAGTAACTTTTGATGAAGGTAGTGGAGTAAAGTTTGCTACAAATCAGTCGTTATTGAATGCAAACTCACAAACTACACTTAATAAGCTGTTAGATGTAATGAATAACTATCCTGGTACAGAAGTGCTTGTTGCAGGTCATACAGATAGTCAGGGTGCCGAAGATTACAACCTTGAATTGTCTAGAAAAAGAGCTGCGAGTGTTAGGGATTATTTAGCCACACATGGTATTTCTAGCGATAGAATAGCAATGACTTACAGCGGTGAGGCTTCTCCTAAAGCAACTAATGAAACTGCTGAAGGTAGAGCGCAAAACAGAAGAGTAGAGATAGGAATAGTAGCAGGAGAAGAGATGAGAAGAGAAGCGCAAATGGAATCTAACCAATAGACGCTTACCAATTTTAAAATTTAACCCAACCAGAAATGGTTGGGTTTTTTATTTATCGCAATTGGCGCAAACCTTCATAAGTAATAACAGCTACCGCATTTGCTAGGTTAATACTGCGTATATGCTCGCTGTATTGTGGGATTTTATAGAGATGTTCTTTAAATCTATCAGTAATATCACTTGATAAACCTTTAGACTCTTTCCCGAAGATAATCATCGTTCCTTCTTCAAATGGTATATCGGTATAATCCTTAGTTCCATGACTGCTCAAAAATGCCATAGATCGATCTTTGTTTTTCTCAAAAAACTCATCAGCATTTTCATAGATGCTTAATTCTATATGTTGCCAATAATCTAGTCCTGCTCTTTTTAATCTAGAATCGCTTAGTTCAAAACCTAATGGTTTTACTAGGTGTAAGTGAGAACCTGTAGCCAGACTTAAACGACCTATATTACCAGTATTGGTATGAATTTCTGGCTCTATGAGAACTATGTGTAGCATAAATTTGTATTAAGTAGGTAAAGATACAGTAGAAGAGTGTAGTTAGATGTGTTCCGCTTTCGCGAAAGCGGAATTTTCATAAATTTTAATAGCAAAAAACTAATGCTTTAACGCGTTATTAACCCATTTAAAACGTATTTCTGGCTAGTTTTGCAAAACTAAATAATAACCACAATACCAGTACCGATAAGGAGGTATTTAAAATATAAAAAATGCAAGAAGTAAAAGCATACGGAGCAGAAAGTAAAGAGGCCGATTTTAAAGAAATCACTATTAAACGTCGCGATCTTAACGAGAATGATGTAAAAATCGATATACTTTATACCGGTGTCTGCCACAGTGATATTCATGCTAAACAAAACGATTGGGGAAATGCAAAATATCCTATCGTACCAGGTCATGAGATTATAGGTAGGGTTACTCAAGTAGGTAATGAAGTATCTAAGTATAAAATAGGTGATCTAGTAGGTGTAGGTTGTATGGTAGATTCTTGCCAGACTTGCAGCGCTTGTGAAGAAGATATGGAGATGTGGTGTGAGAATGGTTCTACCAGTACATATAATAGTAAAGATAAGTTTATAGGTGGCCATACTTTAGGTGGTTACTCGACAAGCATAGTCGTGAGAGAAGAATTTGTTCTATCGGTATCAGAAAAACTGGATATAAAGGGAGTAGCTCCATTACTTTGTGCAGGTATTACCACATACTCACCATTAAAACACTGGAATGTAAAAGAAGGTGAAAAGGTGGGAATTATAGGTTTAGGTGGTTTAGGTCACATGGGAATTAAATTTGCCGTTGCCATGGGGGCAAAAACCATTATGATTACCACTAGCGAGAGTAAAGCGGCAGATGCGAGACGTCTAGGTGTAGATGAGGTAATTATCTCAAAAGATGCAGACCAGATGAGCGCTCACGCAAATTCCTTTGACTTTATCCTTAACACTATTCCTGTAGGTCACGATGTAAATCCTTACCTAGCATTGTTAAAAAGAGATCGTACGATGTGTCTGGTAGGTGCGATAGAGCCTCTAGAGAATATACATGGAGCAAATCTTATTTTAAGAAGAAAGAATCTTGCTGGTTCTTTAATAGGTGGTATCAAAGAAACACAAGAGATGTTAGATTTTTGTGCAGAGCACAACATCGTGTCCGATGTGGAGATGATTGATATAAATGAAATCAATACAGCCTTTGAGAGAGTACAAAATAATGATGTGAAGTATCGTTTTGTAATTGATATGGAGTCCTTAAAAAATTAGATTTTTCAAAATCGTTTAATTTTAAAAGACCGTTTTATACGGTCTTTTTTTATGACTAGTTTCTGCACACAGTGCTACTTTTCTTTTATAAATACTTAGATTTACCACTTAACAACTAACTATTTATGCATTCATTTACTGTAGAACAAATAAACGAGATCTTAAAAGGAGAACAAGTAGGCAACACAACTCATGCTGTAACAGGTGTTAACGAGATAAGAAATGCCTCAAATAGCGATCTTACTTTTATAGGAAATAAGAAATATGCAAAATTCTGGGCAGATTCAAATGCGTCAGTTGCTATTATTAATGATAATATAGAGTTGCAGCCTGGAGATAATCGTGCTTTTATCAAGGTTAAAAATGCAGATCTTGCTATGGCGAGATTGTTAGAAGCTTTTCAACCAGAGACACCTGCTTTTGATACCGATATTCATGCAACCGCAGTAGTTGATAAAACAGCAACGGTAGGTAAAGGTGTAAAAATAGGCGCACATTGTTACATAGGTAAAAATGTAGTCTTGGGAGATGGAGTGGTATTGTACCACAATGTTAGTGTTTTTGACGACACCACGATAGGTCCACAAACAGTAGTCTGGTCTGGTACGGTAATAAGAGAGCGTTCTCAAATAGGTGCGCAGTGCATTTTTCATACTAATGTAAGTATAGGAGCAGACGGTTTTGGTTACCGCCCAGCAGACGATGGTCGTGGCCTGGTTAAAATACCACACATAGGTAACGTGGTAATAGGAAATGGAGTGGAGATAGGTGCAAATTCTTGTGTAGATCGTGCAAAATTCAATTCTACCATAGTAGGTGATGGTTGTAAAATCGATAACCTGGTTCAAATAGCACACAATTGTATCTTAGGTAGATCTTGTATAATGGCTGGTCATAGTGGTCTTGCAGGTTCTGTTACACTAGGTGATGGTGTTATCATAGGTGGTAGTGCCAGTATTAAAGATCATACAGTTATTGAGTCTGGTGCAACTATAGGCGCTGGTAGTGGTGTGATGAATGATGTAAAAGCAGGACAAACCGTTTTAGGATATCCAGCAGTAGATTCTAGAGAAATGCTTAAACAATGGGTCGCATTGCGCAGACTTGCAAAAAAATAGATTTTATAACGTATTTAAAAGATTCTGCTTTCATGAAGACTGAATCTTTTTTTTTATTCATAAATGATATTCAGATTTTGTTGAGGTTAATGTTAATAGCATTTTAAAAGATAGCAATAAGCCTCTTTCATTGACTAAATTTACACGCTTTAATTTTTCTATCCCCAAAAACTGAATTATGAATAAAATTTTACTAATTGCTTTATTTTTAACTAGTTTCATTTCTTACGCGCAGCGAGATAAGCATAGAAGATTCAAAGAATATTATCCTATTTCTATAAGGCCAGATTTATCGGTAGGTTTAGGAAATAATGAATATGAAGAAATTCTCTTAGAAGCTAGGCCAGTAGTTTATTATGGTATCTATAATGACCTGCGTAAAGCGTTAAATAAAGATACGATTACAAATGGCGATGCGGTATATTTGTCCTTTCAGCCTCAATTTAGAATTTACAATGAAGATTCTAAACCAGTAAAAACACCTAGTTATAAACTATTAATAGGGTGGCAAAAAATTATTAAAACTAATGAAGATAATTTTTTTACAGCAGCTATAGAATCTGGACATTATAGTAATGGTCAGGCAGAAAGTGCCTTTAGTACAGAGTTTGATGATAATTCTGAAGAAAGTATAGCATTGTATAACAGTTTTACAGACGATACAGATCTCGCTAAATTGTTAAACAGAAGTGGAGGGAACTTTTCTACTAATCTAACTAGGCTCAGTGTTAACTACCGTTTCAACACATTTAATGAAGTTAATATTCCTCAAAAGATTCATTCTTTTACAGCTACTTATCAATTGTATCATAATAAGTTTTTAGGTTTTGCAGATTTTGGAGGTTATAATCCAGAAGACATAGATATTTTAGGACGTCACCAGTTAGAATTCGGTTATGAATTTACTTCACATCTCAAAAAGATGAGGTACACTCTTAGTCAGCAATTTAATTATACCATAGGTTCACATCCATCTAGTGTTCCTTACAGGTCAGAAACTAGTGGTATTTTATACCCATGGAATAGTGATTTAGGTATTTTAGCTCAATTTTCTATAGGTCGTGACGATTATAACTATCGTTTTTTAGACGATTTTGCTCGTTTTAAAATAGGAATTACTTGGGACTGGTTCACACCATTTGTCGTTAAGCCTACTAAAAATCAACAACTGCCTACTTTACCTAAAAAGGAATTGTAGAATTCTAGTTTTTAATGTTTTCCATCTAGATTAAAGATGTATTTTTGCGCCGCCTTAAAAAAGAGGAGCACATGAAGCGTATTAATCAGTATAAGAAAATGTTTAACGTAGAAAAGGACATTGAACTTAAAGCACTTAAAAAAAGTTACCGTAACCTAGTTAAAGAATGGCACCCTGATAAATTTCAGGAAGGTGATGATAAGAAAGAAGAGGCAGAGGTAATGAGTAGAACGATTATCGATGGTTACCACTTTCTTGTTAGTATTGCTCCAGAAACTAAGGAAGCTAACCTATCAGAATATAAAGAAACGATTTCTAACACTGGTATAAAAGACTTTGACCACAAAGGACGTGTACTAGAAGTGGTTTTTACAGATGGTAGTACTTATGAATATTTTGGAGTAGATGTAAAAATCTTCAAAAAACTTATAAATGCAGACAACCGTTACAGATTTGCAAAGCGTAATATCTTTGAAACGTACTTATACCGCAAGTCTAAAAAAGACGAAGAGCAACAAGCTTAAGATTTTAAAATTTTAGACTTTAATAAATAGCCATATCCATAGAGATATGGCTATTTTTTTATACACATTTGTTACCTTTTATAGAGTAATTAAATAGCTGTTGTTGAGGTGCTTGTCGTTTCTATTGTTATTATTTTACTAATTTTAAATCTATTTCATGTTTTTATTGCTTTACATTGATTAAAAAGATTATTTTTGCTGTATGATTGGAACATGTGGTCATAAAGATTAGTGAGATTTCTTATTTAGTTTTTTATTCTATTGTCTGATTGTAACGAGCTTTTCCATGGTGAATACTCTTGTGGCACGGCTTTTGAAATCAAATAAGAAGTATTATTAATTTAAATTATTACAAATGAGTACAGGTACAGTAAAATTTTTCAATGACGCAAAAGGATTTGGATTTATCACAGAAGAAGGATCAGGTCAGGAACATTTTGCACACGTAACAGGTTTAATCGACGAGATCCGTGAAGGTGACAAAGTTGAATTCGAACTTAAAGAAGGAAAAAAAGGTTTAAACGCCGTTAATGTTAGAGTAATCGACTAATTCGATTCTTTAAATTTCTTACAAAACCCATCTAATTTAGATGGGTTTTTTTTATGCCCTTTTTTTTGATAACATTAATAGATACTTATCCATTCTATACAGATTATTGAATTAGCTTTGTCTACATGAATAGAAAAACCGCTTTAATAGGTCTTGCTTTTTTCTCCACTTATGTATTTTGGGGATCTACCTATTTATGGAATAAAATGGCGGTGACCGAGTTGCCACCATTTATGCTTGCTAGTATCCGATTTTCACTTGCAGGTATTCTCATTTTTATAATAGCAAAACTACTAGGGTATAGCCTTAGCATTACTAGAAAACAATTTTTCAATTGTACACTAGCAGGTTTTCTTTTTCTTAGTTATGGTAACGGTGTCTTTGTTTGGGCATTAAAATATGTGGACACAGGTTTTGCAGCACTTATTGCCGCATTGCAACCCTTATTTATTCTGTTACTTATGCGACTCGTGCAACGCAAAGCATTGCAAGCAAAATCTGTTATAGGTGTTGTTCTAGGGCTAGTAGGTATGTATATCTTAGTTAGTCAGAATGAAATAACGACCAAAGAAGGGGCTATTACTGGTATTGTTATGATTATCAGTTGTATATTAAGTTGGAGTGCAGGTAGTTTATTTGTCGCCAAAGCTGATGTACCTACTAATTTCTTTGTCTCGACTGGTTATCAAATGATAGCGGCTAGTGTCATACTGGCTATTGCTAGTTTTGCTTTTAGCGAGTCTTGGTCTTCTCCTATGACGTGGCAAGAGCCTACTTATATCGCTTTAGCTTGCCTTATTATTTTCGGTAGTATTGCGGCTTTTACGGCATTTAATTTCCTTTTAAAGAATATTTCTACAGAAAAAGTGGCAACTTCTTCTTATGTAAATCCTGTAGTAGCTCTATTGCTAGGTTGGTATTTCTTGGACGAAGAAGTAACCACTCAATCCTTGATTGCCGCTGCGATTATGATTACCGGTGTGTATTTTATCAATAGTAGAAAGAGAGGTAAAGATGACATCAAGCCTTCTCCTAAGAATAGGTAAGCACACTAATTTCTATAGTAAATTACAGATTTTAACTGGTCTACTTAAATTGATTTTGTTTCCGCTTTCGCGAAAGCGGAACCTACATATCCATTCTTTCTATTATCCTGATAAATAGGGCTCCATATTGTTGTGATAACCATTAAATTTGCACACAGAAAAATGCACTATGAATACGGACAAAACTCAAGAAAATGAAAACACTTCTATACAAGAAATAGAAGCATGTATTCAAACACTTAATAAGTTTATTGAAGATCCTAAAAGTGTATTTGCGTTACCAGAAGAGCAGCGTGTCGCGTTAATGAAAGCGGCAGGTAAATTATCCAGACCGACTCGTGAAGAATACAAGCGCGGTAAAAAGGATGCTAAAAAAGCTGCCAAAAGAAAACAAATAGAACGAGATAAACATGCTCGTAAAGAAACAGGAATAAGAAGTGCACGTGAAGATGCCATCTTTACGGCTCCTAAATTACTAGCCGCTGCAGACCTTTCTCAAAAAGAAACTGGTGAGCTAGAATCACCACGTAATTGCTACGTGTGTAAAACCATGTTTACAAAACTGCATCATTTCTATGACCAGATGTGTACCGACTGTGGTGATTTTAATTATGCAAAACGTTTTCAAAATGCCGATGTAAAAGGGCAAGTAGCCATTATTACCGGTTCTAGACTTAAAATAGGCTACCACATTACTTTAATGTTATTGCGTGGTGGTGCAACAGTTATTGCAACTACTCGTTTCCCACATGATAGTGCTTTGCGATTTTCTAAAGAAGAAGATTTTAAAGAATGGGGACACAATTTACATATTCATGGGTTGGATTTACGTCACATACCTAGTGTAGAGATTTTTTGTAATTATATAGAACAGAAATACGAGCGTCTGGATATTCTTATCAATAACGCTGCGCAAACAGTAAGAAGACCGTCTGGATTTTATGCACATTTAATGCCTAATGAAGAATTGACTTTTGAGCAATTACCTGTATTTGCACAAGAAACGCTTACAGATCATTACAAATGTTTACATGAGTTACAAGAATTAACTCCAGGCGCATCGCCTAATAAAAACATGCCGGTAACCTGGCACGGTCCAGAACCTGGTATAGGTTTAAGAGCAAGTGCAAAATTATCTCAAATACCTTATAGTTTTGATAAAGCACTAGTAACTCAAGAGGTTTTTCCAGAAGGTGAACTCGATGCAGATTTACAGCAAGTGGATCTTAGAAAAACCAATAGCTGGCGATTAAAACTGGGTGAGATAGAAACTACCGAGATGATAGAGGTACAGCTAGTGAATTCTGTTGCTCCGTTTGTACTTTGTAACCGTCTTTCTGAAATTATGAAGAAAGATAATACAGGTAAAAAACACATCATAAACGTGAGTGCGATGGAAGGGAAGTTCCACACGTTCCATAAAGAAGACCGCCATCCACATACTAATATGGCCAAAGCAGCTCTTAACATGTTAACGCATACCGCAGCAGGCACACTGGCTAAAGATGGTATTTACATGAATGCGGTAGATACGGGCTGGGTTACAGATGAGGATCCTGTACAGCTGTCTAAAAAGAAACAAGAAGTTCACGATTTCCAGCCGCCACTAGATATAGTAGATGGTGCGGCACGTGTTATGGATCCATTATTTGATGGTATCAATACTGGTAAGCACTGGTGTGGTAAATTTTTGAAGGATTACAGACCTATAAGCTGGTAAGAATTCTGTTGTTATTTTAACATCTCATTACACATATTAATACAGTATTAAGTAGAAGTGTGTGTATCTATCTGTAAATTTATTAAAAACAGATAATTATGAGACTTACAGGTATATTATTTACGTTATTATTTATTTCGATTAGTGCTAGTTGTCAGACCCAGTCTTCAAACGAGGTGCCTCAAGTAGTACTAGAAGCTTTTGAAACAAAATATCCAGGAGAAAACGATCCAGATTTTGAACTAGACGACCATGGCTATTGGGAAGCTCATTTTAAAAAAGATGGAGAGAAATACCGTGCAGATTTTCATGCAGACGGTACTTGGAGAGAAACAGAAAATTCTATCAAGGACAAAGAAATCCCTAAAGCGATACAAAAAGCAATAGAAAGAGAATTTCCTGATAGAATTATACAAGAAGCAGAGCATGTTATGAGTGCTACACAAGGTGAGTTCTACGATATAGAATTTAAACAAAAAGGAAAAAATATGGACGTAGAATATAGAAAAGACGGGACTAAAGTCTAATTCTATTTTGTTTAATATTAAAAAAGTCCGTAATGCTATACGTATAGCATTACGGACTTTTTATTTGGAATTAAAGAAGTTTAGGCAGTTTCTAGAGTTCCTTTTCTAGGTAAGGTTATTTTAAATTCTGTCCATTCTCCTAGTTGAGAATCTACAGTAATTTTACCTTGCATGTGGTCTATTAATCTAGCAACAGTTGCCAGTCCTATTCCTGTACCTTGTTTACCATTGCGATCTTCTTGTGTAGCGATATAAAACAGCTTAAAGATGGATTTCAAATTCTCTGGAGCAATACCACTACCGTTATCTCTTATAGTAATTATATATTCTTCCTTATTTTCTTCTAGGTTAATATTTATAAGGGTTTCTTCTTTATCATTATACTTTATCGCATTAGTCATTAAATTCATTAAGATTTGCTTTAAAGCAACCTCATGAGTTAATAACGTGGTGTCATATTCTGGTATGTAATTGATCTTGATATGATCATCTTTTACCGTCATGGCGATTACGTCTTCTATAGTGTCTACATAACTCACGCTATCATATTCTTCGGTAACCAGTTCGTTACTGCTGTAAAATTGCAAAATACCATCTATATAACGACTCATATTATTAGAGCTATCTCTCAGATAACCTAGATAATCTATGGACTGTTGTGATAGGTTTTTCTCGCTTTCTTTTAAAAGCTTAGTTATCATTATTATGTTAGATAACGGTGCTTTTAAATCGTGAGATACTATTCCAGCAAAGTCTTTTAACTCTTCATTGCGCTCTTCTAGTTCTTTCTGCATGGCAAGAAGTTTAAAAGTCTTGTAACGCTCTTCAAAAAGATGCATTACTTGCTTGCCCATAGCTTTGAGAGCTTTTATCTGGTGTGCAACTAGTGTTCTAGGTTTGTTGTCATAAACACATAATGTACCTAGTTTATAACCGTTTGCATCTACTAGCGGTACGCCAGCATAAAAAATAGCTTTAAAATCGGTAAGTAGTGGATTATCCTTAAAACGCACATCTTCACGTGCATCGTTAACGATCATGATATCATCGTCACTAGCTATTGCATGACCACAAAAAGAGATGTCTCGCTCAGACTCTGTAATATCCACTCCGTGACCAGATTTTATAAAATTTCTAGCTTTATCTACTAGAGTAATTAAAGATATAGGAGCATCACAGACACTAGCGATTATAGATGTGATATTATCATAACTATCCTCAGGCATAGTGTCCAGCAAGCGGTATTTTTCTACAGCTGCTTGTCTCTTTGATTCATTATCGAGAATAGGGGCACTTATCATTATTAGAATAAAAAAAATTATTCCTACAAATAAAGATTATTTATAGAGTATTAGAATTCATTTTGTTACGCTTTTAACGTTTATTCCTGTTACTTTTTTGAACAAATGATAATTATAACAGAATATCCCTACAAATAGCGCGGTATCCTACCGAAATTATAGACATTTAAGATAAAAGGAAGCATTTAACTGTAACATCGATTAAAACCAGACGTCCTTAAAAAGCTAACCTAATCAGATAATGAAAAATTACATTCTTACCATTTCACTGTTGCTTTTTACCACACTTTCTTTTGCTCAAATCAAGAAAAGTCTGCAAATAGAAAAAACTACAGCATCCATAAAAATAGACGGGAAATTAACCGAAGACATTTGGCAAAACGCACAAGAAGCCAAAGACTTCATTCAGTTTAGACCTACCATGGGTGTTCCAGATTCGGTACACAATAAAACCATTGTAAAAATGACCTATGACGACACCGCCATTTATGTATCGGCTTATTTGTATGACGATCCTTCAAAAATCGCAAAGCAATTCTCTAGCAGAGATAACTTTGCACAATCAGACTTCTTTGGCTTTGTAGTAAACCCCAATAACGACGCACAAAACGACACCGAGTTCTTTGTATTTGCATCGGGCACACAGGCAGACGCGATTGCAAACCCCAGTATAGGAGAAGATTTCGGCTGGAATGCAGTGTGGAGTAGTGCTGTACAAGTCAATGAAGACGGCTGGTCTCTAGAAATGAAAATCCCATACCGCTGCCTGCGATTTGATAATAAAAACGTAGAGACATGGGGCATACAGTTCCACCGCAGGTTTAGAAGAAACAATTCACAATACACCTGGAACGAGCTGGACCCAACTAAAGGAAACATAGGACTCTACCACGGCGAGTTAAAAGGACTCAAAAACCTAAAACCACCAGTAAGACTTGCCTTTTACCCATTTGTCTCTGGAGTAAGCCGCAGTTTTGACGGCAACACACAGACCGATTTTAACGCAGGACTAGACGTTAAATACGGCATTACAGAAAACTTCACTCTAGACGCCACCCTTATTCCAGACTTCAGTCAGGCAGGATTTGATGATGTCTCTCTTAATTTAGGACCCTTTGAGCAAACCTTTTCAGAGCAACGACAGTTCTTTACAGAAGGTGTAGACCTCTTCAGTAAAGCAAACCTCTTTTTTTCTAGACGTGTCGGTAGCGCACCATCTGCATTTCCTAGCACCAGCACTATAGAAGAGGTCATAGACTATCCAGAAACCGTAAAAGTACTCAACGCCTTAAAAGTATCTGGTAGGACTAAAAACGGTCTGGGCATCGGGCTCTTTAATAGCATTACAGATAAGACCTATGCCACCATAGAAAACACCATCACTGGCACACGTAGAGAAGAACTCGTAGAACCGCTTACTAACTATAACATCATAGTCGTAGACCAGCAATTCAATAAAAACTCCAGCGCCGGTATCATAAATACCAACACCACACGCAACGGCGGTTTTAGAGATGCAAACGTTACCGCACTCTTTGCAGATATTGTAAATAAAACCAATACCTATAACATACAAGGTCAGGTAAAAATGAGTCATTTAAACCTAGAGACTGGCACACAGTCTGGTTACAGCACCTTTTTTAGAGCACAAACCATAAGCGGCAACTGGCGTTATAACTTTGACCACAGCTATGCAGACGCTAAGTATGACATCAACGACCTTGGACTTCAGTTCAGAAACAACTTTAACGACTTTGGTATCAATGCCACCTACCGCACCTTTAAACCAAAAGGAAAATGGAACAACATCTATGTAAATACCTATGTAGATTACACCAGACTGGCTAATCCTGGTACCTTTACAGGACTAGAACTAGGCGGTAATATAGACGGTACCACAACTACACTTAATAACTACGGCTTCAGTTTAAGCCTCTCGCCAGGCAAACAATACGATTATTTTGAACCTAGAAAAGAAGGCAGTTTCTTTATCACTAAAAATCTAGCCAACTCAAATATATGGTTCAATTCTAACGATAATAAAAAACTAGCCATAAGCGCAAACGGTGGGATAGAAGGCTTTGTAGAAAAAGATAGAAACTACCTGAATTACTGGTTTGGTTTTGGACCACGCATGCGATTCAACGATAAATTTGTACTCAGTTATTTCTTTGATAGAGAATATTATAAAGCAAATAGAGGCTACGTCACCCAGGTAGGAGAAGACGTCATCTTTGGCGATCGCGACCGTATAGAAATAGAGCAAACCCTTAACGCCAGCTATAATTTTAATCCCTACCACACACTTTCCCTTACCTTGCGACACTATTGGGGTATTGTAGAATATGACGACAGTCTGTTTTCCCTTAAAGAAAACGGCCGCTTAGACCGCACCACAGGATATACCGCCAGCACATTACCTAGCGATCCTAATATCAACTTCAGTACCTGGAATTTTGACCTCAGTTATTCCTGGCAGTTTGCCCCAGGCAGCTTCATGACCGCACTGTATAGAAACCAGTTATTTAATAGAGACACACAGGCTATGGAAAATTTCAATAGCAGTTTTAATACCCTATTTGACCAGCCTATTAACCACACCATATCCTTAAAAGTGCAATACTTCTTAGATTATAATCAGCTGCCAGGCTTGTTTAAAAGTAAAAAGAAAAAGAACAAGTTCATGTAAAATAAAAAGTAGGATAACGGTTCCGCTTTCGCGAAAGCAAAATAAAAACCAACACCACCACAACATATAGACTCCATAAAAAACCAGCCAAATCGCTGGTTTTTTTTATGCCCAACTACAAACAAATAAAAACCTAGTAGAGCACCATAACTAGCACACCACGAGGTAGTAGCGACCGGTACATAGTTACCTAGGTAAAGAACCGAAAAGAATACCAAAAAAATAAACCACCATTACGGGATACCGTAAAGATCATTCTCCAGGTAGTCCTAGATTTACGGTTGTTATAGAAATAGAGCAATCTTGTAATTAAGAATAACGTGTGAAATCAATGCGACGCATTCTTAATAAAAGCTTTTATATAGATTCTTTGTAGTAGGGTTAGTATAGGGTTTTTTAATAGATTGTTTATATATAACAGTTATGGGCTATTAAAAAATTTGCATACAGAATAATTTAACTCAAAAAATATAATGGGATTATTTGATTTTATAAAGAAAAAGGAATTAGACGAAATTAAAAAGTTAAATAGTCTATTAGAAAAATATAAACCAATAATAGATATTGATTTAGAAGTTGAGAAAAAAACTAAAGAATTTAATCAACTTACAAAAAGACAATTATCAGAAGTCGAAAAATCTAAGAATAAACTATCTGAATTAAGTTTAAAATATGAAAATTCATTAGAAACATATAAAAAACTTAGGAAAGAAGTTGGACTTTATGAATCAAAACTTGATTTAATTGAATTTGGAATATACGAACCTGTTTATGATTTTGAAAAATCAGAGGATTATAGAGCTGAACAAAAAAATATAATACAGCTTCAAAAAGAAATGATAAAAGATGAAACAGCTTGTATATGTGCAACTAAATGGACTGTTGATGGAAGCGAAGCTAAAGGTAGAGCTTCTACAAAACGAAATATAAAATTAGTTTTACGAGCTTTTAATGGAGAATGTAATTCATTTATCTCCAAAGCAAAATGGAATAATGTTAATCAAATGAAAGAAAGAATAAAAAAATCATTTGAAGCAATTAATAAATTAGGAAAAAGCTCTACTATTTCAATTCAAAATGAATTTTTAGATTTAAAAATTAAAGAATTAATTCTTGAACACGAGTTTCAACTAAAGAAACAAAAAGAAAAAGAAGAATTAAGAGCTATTCAAGAACAAATAAGAGAAGAAGAAAAAGCAAAACGTGAGTTTGAAAAAGCTCAAAAAGAAGCTGAAAAAGAAGAAAAAAATTACCAATCTGCTTTAGACAAGGCAAGAAAAGAAATCGCTAAACTTACAGGAGATAAACAAGATAAACTTCAAACACAAATTGAAAAGTTAGAACTTGAATTAAAAGAAGCACAAGAGAAAAAAGAAAGAGCATTATCAATGGCTCAACAAACAAAAAGAGGTCACGTTTATATTATTTCAAATATTGGTTCATTTGGAGAAAACATATATAAAATAGGAATGACACGAAGACTTGAACCAACTGATCGAGTAAAAGAATTAGGAGATGCTTCTGTTCCCTTTAAATTTGACATTCACGCAATGATATATTCTGATGAAGCACCTACTTTAGAAAAGGAGTTACATCGAGCTTTTGAAGACAAAAAAGTTAATATGTTAAATTACCGAAAAGAGTTTTTTAATGTTACATTAGAAGATATTGAAAAACAAATTAAACAAACGGGAATAAAAGCTGAGTTTACTAAATTACCTGAAGCAATTGAATACAGAGAAACATTAGCTATTATTGAAAAAATGAACTCAACAGAAACAGAGAAAACTATAGAACAGAAAATTGAAGATGAATTTCCAAATTCTTTAAATTAAAAACAATCCATAACACTGTTTAAAAATAATAAAGCAATTAGTTGCTTAACTCAATGGTAAAAACACTTTTGCAAGTCCGCCAAATTTTTTAATTTGGTTTATTGAGAAAAAAGATAATAAGAAAAATTAAAAAATTCGGCTCGTGTATAATCCGAAACGATAGTGTCTATTTACACGCTACGTTTCATATACGGAGACGTTACCTTCAAGCTGAAAAACATCGCGAATGACAAGAACTTCATCAAAAATAATTAGCATAATATTTGGAGTAATTGCCATATACTGTACCATAACATTAATACCTGACAAAGCAAACAGAAAATTAACTGCATTTAATGAAAAGTTCTCGTTTGAAAAAGAAATTAATATTTCGGAAAAATTTTCAACGGACTTTGAATCATCATACAAAATCGGAATTAGCTTAGATAATCCGAATTCGTACAAAGAGGTTCACTCTATGATTCCAATGGAAACGAATCTCGAAATATTACATAAAGGAAAACCAATAGAAGTTTATGAAAACAATAGTTTTTTAAGCAAATCAGATACTGAATATGAACTAAAACTGAAATTTGTAAATGCGAACGCAAAACCGAATAAACTAAAAATAGTAATTCAAGTGGATGTGCCTGGTCCTTCTTATGACTTACTAATTGAACGTGAATATAAATGGGTGTTTTGGATTATAAATGGAATAATTTTGTTAATTGCGCTAATAACTGGATATTTTGGATTCCGAAAAAAGCCAGCAGGTAACACCGTATAAAAATAATAGGGCAATGAGTGCTTAATCCAATAGTAATGAAACTTTTGCAAGCTCGCCAAATTTTTTAATTTGGCTTATTGAGTAAAGATAATAAGAAAAATTTAAAAATTCGGCTTGAGTTTAATCCGAAAAGTTGTCGCTTATTTTCAGCGCTACTTTTCATATACACAGCCGTTGTGCATCATTTAAAAAAAACAGAATTCAAAAATATTATTATGGATGGAGCCTATGTCGCAATAAAAGGATTTAAATATCAATTTGATCGTTCTATTATTGAAATATTTAATAACCCCACAAAACCTATCCGAATAGAACAACTTCAAGATTATGAATTTGACAATTACTTTGTGCAAGTAAAATTTCATGATACTTCTTATACAGCTCCACAGCAAAAACAAAAAATTAAGAAACCACTACTACAACTATTAGATCAATATATATTAGACTCGTCCAGAAGATTCATTCTTTACATTTACTTAAAAGGTGTTACACCAAAAAAGAAAATTTATTCTATTATTGAATTGGATTCAGTATTAGGTAATAAGAAAAATGATTATAGTACTTCAGACAAAAACTCATTTATTAAAAACTTCACATTAATTCATGCACATGATTTCAGTATTCAACATAAAGAAGTAATTGAAAAAATTAAATCTGAATACTCCAAATCTAATGAAGAAGCACAAATTTATTATTCAATAATTTCTAGTCACTTATTGGATATTGTAATCAACAATAAACCCTCAAAAAAGGACTTAAGAAGTTGTTCTAAAGCACAATTAGACAAACTCATTTCAGATGGAAAAAAAATAGTTTTTAAGTCTGCTTTTAATGATGAATTAACGATTGACGAACAAATTAAAATATTACATAATCAATTTTTTAAAAGTCAATTAAATATAGAACCTCATGAAAGATTTTTTGTTATAGAAGTTAATAGTTCAACTGAAATTTCCTCTATAAAAGATTTAATCCTTACTCTTAAAAATAAGTGGAGCAAAAACAAAACAAAAGCTATTCCAACTACAGATAGGTTTGTTCCATATATTTTACTTCATGGGATTGAACCAAATAAACTAATCGAATTAAAAACGGAATTAAGAAATGATGGGCATAAAATTTGTGACGGACACGATTTTTTTAATGCTCCTTTTAACCTAGCAAGTATTGAACAGAAACCAACTTTTGAAAATAAACTATTTTATAAATTTATTAATGAATTAACAGATTTAAATCAAATAATAAATAACCTTGATAGAACAGGAGAAATCTATCAGTTCTATTTAGAAACACCTCAAAATATATCATTTACTCAGAAACATTTAAAATTTCAAGTTCAAAAGATAGATCATATTAAAAACATAATATAATGGAAGATCAAAAAGTAAACGGTGAAGTAATAGCAGTACTTCCAAATAAAGTTAAAATTAAAATAGACGATCTAAATGCTTTTAAAGGTGCAGAACAACTTAAAGTAGGTTCTTACATTCAGATAGCCGATAATGAAAGTTCGGATATAAAACTAATCGCCATTATTGAAAGTTTTCTTATAGAAGTAACTGAAAGTGGAGATAGAAAATATATAATTGAAGCTAATCCTTTAGGTACTATTGAAGATGGAGTTTTTAGAAGAGGTGGTGATTCAATTGCCTTACCTCCTAAAGAAGCCACTACTGCTTCAATAGCTGACATCAAAGCTATTTATTCTAGCGGAAGTAATGAGAGTAACTATGAAAGATTTTGCTTTGCACAGCTTTCGCATTCATCAAAAGAAAGAATTGACGTACCTGTTAATGGTAATAAATTTTTTAATAAACATTTTGCTATTGTCGGCTCTACAGGTTCAGGTAAATCACATACAACTGCTAAAGTATTACAAAATGCTACTAAAGAAAAAAAATCTGATTTTAATGGATTAAACAATTCTCATATAGTAATTTTTGATATTCATTCAGAATATAATTCAGCATTTCCAGAATCAAATATCATTACTATAAACGACTTAACACTTCCATATTGGTTACTTAATGGAGACGAATTAGAGGAGTTATTTCTAGAATCAGGAGATAATAATAATTACAATCAATCATCTCTTTTAAGAACACTTATTACTGAAAATAAAATTTATAAAAACCCTTCAGAATCAAAAATATATTTTGACAGCCCCTTAAAATTTGATATTGATGAAGTACTAACTTGCCTTCAAAACCTTAGAAAAGAAACAAAACATTCTGAAAATGATTTAGATATTCAATTCTCAGATGGTCAAAAAACATTCAAATCTGATTCAGATAAATACCAACATTATTTTAAAAAACTCTATGAATATACTTCACCTAGAAGAGCCAGTAAAGATGGAGGTCATGGAATTTCAAAGGGTTCTTTCAGTGATGGATCAATAGATAAGTTTGTATCTAGATTAAATACTAAAGTAGATTCTCAAAGACTTAGACAATTTCTTTTTGGTGATAAAAGTAAAGAAATCAGTTTTGAAGAAACTTTAAGACAGTTTTTAGGTTATGGTTTTAAATCTGAAAGTAGAAAAAATGCTAAATCTAACGTCACAATATTAGACTTAAGTGGTGTTCCTTTTGAGGTACTCAGTATTACGGTTTCATTAATTTCTAGATTACTGTTTGATTATTCATATTATTATAAAAAACAAGTTGGAGACAACGATATGCCTTTACTTTTAGTATATGAAGAAGCTCATAAATATGTACCAAAAAGCAATTTAGCACGTTTTAAATCTTCTCGTTCTTCAATTGAACGTATTGCAAAAGAAGGTAGAAAATATGGTATATCCTTAGCCATTATCAGTCAACGACCTTCTGAACTTTCTGAAACAATCTTTTCGCAATGTAACAATTTCATAGCTATGAGATTAACAAACCCTGATGATCAAAATTATGTAAAAAGACTTCTTCCAGATTCATTAGGTTCTGTAACAGACATACTACCTTCACTACAATCAGGTGAAGCACTATTAATAGGTGAAGCAACAGTCATGCCTTCAATAATTAGAGTTGACAAGTGCGGTGATAATGAGCCATCTTCAAATGATATTCCTTACTTGAAAAAATGGAAAAATGAATGGCTCGACAGTATAGATTTTGAAAGTATAACAAAATCATGGAAAGATTAAAAAACGAATGCGCCTGCTGCTCTAGTATATAAAGCTGCTAGTGCAAGTTTGTAACTGGTAACCATAGGAGTAAACCACAACAAAATTAATGCTCTAGGCTATGATTCTTTAATAATTTACACCAACTTTATTCAAATTTTCAAATTTATTACTAGAACCTAGAACCTAGAACCTAGAACCAAAATACCAAAACCACCAAAAAAACATGAAAAACCTATTGTACCTTGTTATTCCATTCCTTTTATTTTCCTGTGCTTCAAAAGAATCTATCAATAATAACTCAGAATCTTATCACCCAATTCCAACCAAAGATGTAAGGTTTAATTATGTAGATTCAAATTCATTTATCTCACATAAATATTTGGATAAAACAGAATCTAAAATTGGTAATAAGTATTTAGTTCTTCAAGTTAGTTATTCTTGGGGTAAAACTGTTGAGAGTCTTTATAGATCAGATAATGGAAATATTATGTATTACGATAAGAAATCCAATAGTGATAATTTGATCATGCCTAAAGATCCTAAAGTTGGTTTTACATGGTATAACAATGATAAGTCTTGGGAATATGAAATAGTGGATTTAAATGCAAATCTAGAAACACCAACTAAAAAATATAGTCAGCTTTTAGTTATGAGAGCAACTCAAATTGCAAACCGTGATAGCGTTAAACTAAGAGAATATTTAAATTATTATCAAAAAGGAATTGGTCAGATAGCTAGTTTTGGTAATGGAAAACTAATGACTTATAGATTATAGCGGTCAGACATTATTTATTCAACTAGTGCCAGTTTGTAACTGGTATCCATAGGAGTAAACTACAACATAAATTACTACTCTAGACTATGATTATTTAATAAATTTTACCAACTTTATTCAAATTTTCAAATTTATTCTTAGAACCAAGAACCAAGAACCAAAATACCAAAACCACCAAAACATGAAAACCTACTTAACGCTTATTTTTCTCGCCATTTCCTTTATTAGTATAGGACAAAAATCACCTAAAGAGATAGTTTCTACTTTTTTCACAGAATACAAAAATGAAGGATCATCAAAGGCATTAGATCACTTGTACTCTAATAATGAATGGATCAGTCGTTCCACAGACGCGATTACAAAGTTAAAACAACAAGTAGAGAATCTAGATGAAGATTATGTAGGCAAATACTATGGTTATGAATTAATCGTAGAAAAGAGATTATCAGACAGTTTTGTATTGATGAGTTATTTAGTGAAATTTGATCGTCAACCTGTTCGCTTTACATTTCAATTCTATAAGCCAGATAATGAATGGCGTACCCATAGTTTCAAATTTGACGGAGCTATTGATGAGGAAATTGAAGAATCTGCAAAAGTTTATTATTTAGAATTGAATAAATAATACAAGACCATTTCTTATTAATAATAGATCTTTTAATACATTGGTTGTAGAAAAGCATTTTTTAAGATCTTTAAATGGTAAATAGGTTAGTAGCTAAGAGAATAATATCGCTTATTTTTAGAGTTGTCTTTTAAGCAAAAGACTGTTGTAAATAATCAGAGAAAAATTTATAATGAAGATTAAGAACCCTTTTTTACGTTTCAATATTCAAGAAACTGAGTATTTAGAAAAACCTAATTCAACATATGAAATGGTTCAATTAAGAAAAAGAGCGTTGATATTTATCCTCGATTACAGTTTGCTTTTTTCTATTATCTATCTGACTATTTCTTTTGTAAAAATTATCACTCCAGATGTGCCAGATAACATTACTTATGCAACGGTAGCATTTTATTCTTTACTATTTATTTTTACGGAATATTATTTTGATGGTACAATTTTTAAAGTGCTATTTAAAATGAGAAGTATGTCTACCAATTGTAAAAAGTTAAGACCTCATATATTCGTTATCAAATTTTTATTGCGTCCTATTGCATTAATAATAGCTCTAATTTATTTTAAATTTTGCTTTGCCATTTTACTATGGTTATTTGGAATTCAAAAACCATTATTTCAGTTTTTAGGAGGAGAAATGGATACCATTTGGTACGACGAGTATATCAATCAAATAGTGACAAAAATTCAAGATGGAAATGACTAATTTCATTAAACAAAGACAACCATTAACTTTCTTAAAATGGATATCTATTAGTATCGTATTTTTTACTTTGTCTGTGAGTTTATGGGCAGTAGTTTTAAATAAAGATATAGAAGCTAATCTAGATCACATTAAAATTCCATTATCAAATTATTATGGTTCATATCACTTGAATGGCGAAATCAATGATGTAAGCGTAGAATTTATTCTAGATTCTGGCGCTAGTGAATCCATAATGTCTCGACAAGTATTAAATGAGATTAAAGAAACATCTACTTTTAATATTAGAGATCTAGAAAATGGCTATTATATTCTAGCAGATGGCTCAGAAGTGTTTTGTTCTAGAGTGAATATCAAAGTCATGAAAATAGGCGATCATACCTTACATGATGTAGTATTTGGAATAATGCCTAATGAAACGGATAATTTATTAGGAAAAAATATTTTAGATAAATTCAAAAGATGGTCAGTTGATAAAAATCTCAATGAACTAACTTTAATAAAATAATTAGTAAAATTTAAAAATTCGGCTCTGTGTTAATCCGAAAATTTAGAGCTTATTTTTAGTTTTGCATTTCATTAACCAAACCATAACCAAAGATTTTAAACAAAAATTATGAATAAAAAATTACTTTTAATACTTCTTATTATATTTTTTCAATATTCTTTTGCTTCTGAAGATCCCATTTTAGTAACAGAATCGACCATTTCTTTAAATTTTGACGAAACAGAGGAACTCTTCTTTAGTTTTGCGGAAGGAGATATTATTGAGTTTGATTTTGAAATGGTCAAAGGGAAACACCTTAAAGAAATTGAAATTTTTGAGTTACCAAATAATAAGATTTTTTCAGATTTTAAGGTTAAAGACATAGTTAAAAAACAGATTCAAATTAGAAATAATGGGCTTTATAAATTTAGGTTCTATAGTTCTTCCTTAACTAAAAGAGTTGGTAAAATTAAAATTTACAGAATCCCTGCTAATGAAACAACTAAGGATTTTAATACCAATTGGAGATGGAAAACTCTTAGAGATACAATTTATACGCCTTATACAATTGATAGTATAACAGGTTATAAAACAATCAAATTTAAGGAGCGTATTAAGGAATTAGTAAGTACAGAAAATGTTGAGGACCTTTTATTGAATAAAAGTCAACGTGTACACTCTTACTACAATGACAACAGAAGTAGTTCGTATTTAAGAGTTGATCTACCTAATCCAATAGTTAGCGATCTTAAAGAAGAAAGAATTATAGCTTGGGCTTATTGGATTGGAGTTGGTCAAGAAGCACAAGATGCATATAAAGAAAACGCTAGATCCGTTGGAGAATTAGCAAATGGAATTACATCCATGTATGGAACGCCACTTGCTGGATTAGCAGTTGGAACTATTACAGATCTATTAATCCCTAAAATTGGAGAAGATGTCTATTATTCATTTATACCAGATCATGAAAATGCGGAAAAATTTATAAATGGTCAAACCTATTTACAGTTTGATACGGGAAAAGGTATTGCAGCTTATGGGAAAAACTCAAATCTAACACAAGGAGTTTTTTACATTGGTTTACATAACGACAATCAAGTTCAAGGAATTGACGTAGATGTAAAAGTCGTATTAGTCAAAGAAGTGAAAACTTATGAAATGGTGGAATACGATAGACAAAAAGAAGAACCAATTACAGTTACTCTAAACAAATCAAGGATGTCTATTAAGGAAACTAAGATTAGAGTACCGGCAGAATAATCTATGTGCTTTAGTCTTTACTTTGTCATTAAATTTTTGAAAAGTGAACCAAAAGAGTAAACTGCCAAAAAATTAATGCCCTAGAACTATAGAGTATTTTTACAACCACCCAACCTCAAAATCAACCAAGACAAATGAAAACCTTTACTTTTTTACTATTGATCCTGTTTTTAAATACAGGATATGCACAATCTGAGAAGATTACTATTAAAACAGACCATTTAGAAGAGGCAAATTATCTTAAAATGGATGATTTCTACCTGACACATTACCTTTATATCGATTTGTTTTTAAGAGAAAATCTCTTTCCTGCTGCAACTCCAGAAGAAGTCTCATCTATTCTTACAGCTCTTAAAACATACGTTTCTATAGATAATAATCTAGATATAGAAATTGAAAAACCTGGTGAAAACAACTACTTGATTCGTTTTGCCATTTTAAAGAAAGAAGATGGTACAGAACTCTTAGTTGCTTTTACAAACTGGACGGCTAGGGATAAGAAATTTGAAAAAGAAATCAAAATATCAAATGACTCTTATACCAGATGGTATTTTCTTAACGGTGATAAAATGACCTATAGAAAGGATATGTCTAGTGAGAACGATTATTTAAGTATGAATAAATCAGACTTAGCAAACGCATTCTTATTTGACGAGTTAGCAGATAATGATTCTGAGGTACGTAGCTCGATAGAGGAATATTTAAAGCAAGATGGTCTCAGTGTTGCTGATCAAATAATGGCCAACTTGATTCTTTTAAAATATCAAATTTTTCAAAAAGAAGATCTAGATACCCAAATAGAATATCTAGAAAATCTGTTTGAAAAGAACAAGTCTAATTCTAATCTTAGAGGTTTACAAGCAGCATTTACTGCCACAAAATTCCAAATTAAGTTAGGCAAGTAATTTTACACTATAAATTTATTCTAAGCTCAAAGAGTCGCATCACGATTCTTTGAGCTTTTTTTCTAGATTCAAATAGGATCCTATGCAAGGCATTCATGTGGTTTTTAAGTTCCTTCTCAGGACTTTTTTAAAATTAGAGTTCTTATAATCAAGCTCTTTTAACTCTTTATTTAGATTTAATATAAATAATTTGGTCAGTCCTATATTGGTAGATACTTTTGCCGAAAATTAACTATCTATATTAAGTCTAAATAAAAATAATGAAAAACTTACTGACTATTTTAACCTTATTAGTATTTACTAATGTCATTTTTGCGCAAGAGGTAAGCATAACAGGAACCGTAACAGATCAAACTCAAGAAGCACTTTTAGGAGTGAATGTTGCCATAAAAAATACCTCGATAGGTGTACAAACAGATCAAAATGGAGCTTTTCAAATAGACCAGCTTCAAAATGGAGATTATGTGCTTTCTATTTCATACATAGGTTTTAAAACTAAAGAAGTTCTTGTTTCTATCACAAATAATCAAAACGTTCAACTTAAAACTATCACATTATATGAAGGAAACGAGATTTTAAATGCTGTCGTTATAGAAGGAGAACGCCGCAATAAGTTTTCTAGAAAGAAAACCGCTTATGTTTCAAAGCTTCCTTTAAAAGATATCGAAAATACACAAGTATACAGCACCATAACAAATGAATTACTAGAATCACAGGTAGTAACAAATTTTGATGATGCTTTGAAAAATGCAACAGGTGTAGAGCGTTTATGGGCATCTACAGGTCGTAGTGGTGATGGAGCAGGTTATTATGCACTACGTGGTTTTTCTGTACAGCCTCAACTAGTTAATGGATTACCAGGTTTAACTAATGGTACTATTAATCCTGCAAACATTGAGCGTATCGAGGTTCTAAAAGGACCGTCTGCAACCTTATTTGGTAATGCAGTAAGTTCTTATGGTGGTCTTATCAATGTAGTAACTAAAAAACCATACGTAGGTACTGGTGGAGAGCTTTCTTTTACATCAGGTAGTTATGGACTTAATCAAATAGTAGGTGATTATAACACAGCTTTGAGTAAGGAAGATGATCTATACTTTAGAATTAATACCGCTTACACCACAGAGCAAAGTTTTCAAGATGCTGGTTTTAGAAAATCATTTTTTGTTGCCCCATCTTTATCTTATAAAGTAAATAATAGACTATCATTCTCTTTCTATGGAGAAATCACTCAGGCAGAACAAACAAACCCTACCTTTTTATTCTTAAATAGAAGTGCGCCATCTGCATCTTCTAATTTAGATGAGTTAGGATATAATAATAAGCTATCCTTTACAAGCAACGATCTAACTCTAGAAAACCCTACTCAAAATTATAGAGTAGAGATGGATTACAAATTATCGGACACATGGCAATCACAAACTTTACTGTCTAAAAGTTCTACATCGACTACTGGTTATTATTCTTACCTGTTTGATTTTGGTATTCTAGAAGGAGATACATTTTCTAGATTTATCAGTAAACAAAATGCAAACACTCATACTACTGATATTCAACAAAATTTCATTGGAGATTTTGAAATAGCATCTTTAAGAAATAGGATGGTAATAGGTCTGGATTACTTAAATGCTACTGAAACAAATAACAACACCGGTTTTGCCTTTTATGGAAATGTAACACCAGATGGTGGTTCAAATGGTGATAATCCGTTTACAGCTGCTGTAGAAGATACGGCATATCCACTTTCTACATCGGCTGTAGATGCGGCACTAGCAACGCAGGGAGTAGGTAATCTTAAGTCTAGATATAGTATTTACAGTATTTATGTGTCTGATGTTCTCGATATAACTGATAATCTTTCTGCGATGGTAGGATTACGTCTAGATAGATTTGACAACGAAGGTGACATTGCTAATGCAGATGATGATTATGATCAAACTACATTATCTCCAAAGTTTGGTTTAGTTTTCCAACCTATAAAAGATAAATTATCTGTTTTTGGAAATTACCAAAATGGATTTACAAACGTTGCACCTCAATTAGTAGGAGATCCAGGAACTGGTCCACAGACATTGCAAACTTTTGATCCTGAAGAAGCAAATCAATTAGAATTTGGTATCAAAACTAATTTTTTCAATAACCGTTTAAACGCGACCATTAGTTATTATGACATCAAAGTTAAAGATCGTGTCATTACAGATCCATCTTCTCCTTTTAATAAAATTCAAGGTGGTGAAGTTGTAAGCAAAGGTTTAGAAATAGAAGTTAATGCAAACCCAATCAAAGGATTAAACATTAGAGCAGGTTATAGTAATAATGATAGTGAAACCACAGAAACTGATAATCTTGAAATATTAAATCGCAGACCATTAGAAGCTGGACCAGAAACATTATATAATTTTTGGGCAAACTATGAATTTCAACAAGGTAGTTTAGATGGTTTCGGAATAGGTTTAGGTTTTAATGGAGCTAGTGAACGTTTTGCAATCAACTATCTATCTACAGGAGAATTTATCTTACCTAGTTATACCATTTTTAATACATCTGTGTTTTATGAAGCAGATAAATATCGTGTGAGCCTAAAACTAAATAATGCTCTCAATAAAGAATATTATACAGGATGGACTACCATTAATCCTCAAATGCCTAGAGCATTACTAGCAAATATTTCTTACCAATTTTAATTAATTATTTAATAAGAGCAACTTCTATACTAAGAAGTTGCTCTTTATAAATTTAAGTCCATGTCATTTAAAAAATTCATTTTTCAATTGCATAAAATTCTAGGCCTTGCAACAGGTCTTGTGGTTTTTCTAGTCGCGATAACTGGTTGTTGCTGGACTTTTAGAGAAGAGATAGAAAGTCTATATGATGATTATAAAAAGGTAACACCTCAAAACAAAGCGATATTAACACCTACTGAGGCAAAAACCTATGCAGAACAAGTTTTTCCTGAAAATACAGTGCACGGCACAATGTTTAAAAAAGATGATGATGCGATAGAAGTTATTTTTTATGATGCAGAACCAGAGTTTTATCAAAGTGTGTTTTTAAATCCATATACAGGTAAAGTAATTCAAGTTGATAATCATATGACTGGTTTTTTTGCCTTTATACTAGAAGGCCATATGCGTCTGTGGTTGCCTAAAGAGATAGGAGAGCAAGTTGTAGGAGTGTCCATCCTAATTTTTATTTTAATTATAATTTCAGGATTCTTTTTGTGGGTTCCTAAAAAGCGTAAAAATCTTAAACAACGCGTTAAATTTGATTGGAAAAAAACCACTCGATGGAAAAGAAAAAATTTTGACCTACATACGGTGGTAGGTTTTTATATAAGTTCGCTTGCATTAATTATCGCTTTTACAGGATCCATGATGTCCTATGATTGGTTAAAGTACGTGGTCTATATTTCTACTGGAGGAGAAAAAGAAGCTCGTTTTATTATTCCAGAAAATGAAGGCAATCAGTTAACAGATAACAATGTCGTTCCTATGGATAATTTAATAGTAAAATTATTAAAAGAAAATCCTGAAGCTGAAGGTTTTGAATTGCATTATCCTAATTCTGCTCAAGAGAGCATTTATGTAGAAGTATCAAATAGTGAAGGCTTATTCTATGATTCTGATTTTCGCTTCTTTGATCAAAATACTTTAGAAGAATTAGAGACACCTAGTGTTTTTGGAAAATATGAAAATGCTGATGTAGCAGATAAAATTCAGAGAATGAATTACGACATTCACATAGGTGCCATAGGTGGTATAGTAGGTAAAATCATTGCTTTTTTAGTTAGTTTAATAGTAGCAAGTTTACCTGTTACAGGAGTGTTATTATGGTACGGAAGAAACTATAAAAAGAAAAAAGCAAGTGTGAATTAAGCCACTAGAACATAGATTAAAGATTCTGTTAATGGCACTTGTTCTAAAGTAGAATTTTATAATTTGCACATAATATTCAAAATTATTCTGAGCGATAAAATAGAATAAATAGTTGCCTAGAATCAAAAACTAATACAATGAGCACATTAAGAGAATTAACAGACGCCAAAATAGGCATGGGTAGAAAAAACAACCCTGAATTTATGAAAGGCGTAGATGCGATTATTGAAAATGCCAAAGAGTTTGAACTAGGTAAACACGCAATAAAAATAGGGGAGAAAGCTCCAGTATTTGAATTACCTAATGCTCAAGGAGCATCCGTAGAGTTAGCAGGCTTATTAAAAAAAGGACCAGTTGTGATCACGTTCTATCGTGGTAGCTGGTGTCCTTATTGTAACTTACAGTTAAGAGCATTACAAGACAGACTAGGCGATATTCACGAACTAGGTGCACAATTAATAGCCATAAGCCCAGAAGTGCCAGATGGATCGTTGACAGAGAACGAGATTAGTAAAATGGACTTTACCGTACTGTCAGATCAGGATGCGCAAGTTGCCTCACAATATGGTGTCGCTTGGGAAGTGCCAGAATTCTTAATGGAACACATGAGAGTTGATCGCGGTCTAGATTTAAAGAAGATCAATAATGGAAACGCAAGTGTTTTACCTATTCCAGCTACTTTCATATTGGGAACTGACGGTATCGTAAAATGGAATTATGTAAATGCCGATTATAGAACACGCTCAGAACCAGAAGAGATTATAGAGACGCTTAAAAAACTTGCTTAAATACCATATTTGGTAAGTGTTACCTTGTACTATTCTACATAACTTTAAGGATAAGAAATGCTTTTAAATAAGCACTTTCTTATCCTTAAAAAGTTATCATCAACCATAATTATTTGAAAATATTTTAATCTCTAGATTTTACCATCATCAATTCCATAAAGAAACTTAAAATTTAAGACTAAATATCTAAGCTTGTTTTACAAAAAATGATAATCCGTACGCCTATTTTTTCATTCATTGAGAAAGCGTACGATTCAGTTATTCGTGCTGTTTTCATGCCTATTGTATAAGCTATTACTTGTAATTTTGCAGCGTTAAAAGGGAGCAACACAGATGGATAATTTGCATAAATTAGAATTGAGTAAAGAAGAGATGAGAGCCTACGGTTATAAGGTGATTGATACTCTAGTAGATCATTTTACAACACAAAATGATAAAAGTCCAGTAGCAATAGCTAGCCGCAAGGAGATGGACGATATCTTTCAAGAAGATGTACCTAATTTACCTAGCGATCCAGACCAGGTTCTGGACTTTGTGACCCAACATGTCTTGCCTAATAGTAACATAGTCTCGCACCCTAAATCTTATTCTTTTGTTCCAGGACCTAGTAATTATGTAAGCGTCATGGCAGACACGCTTGCGACAGGTTTTAATATATTTTCTGGTGGTTGGGCAGCGTCTCCTGCTGCGGCAGAGTTAGAGATCGTAACCATGAACTGGTTGCTTAAACTTTTTAAATTCCCTTCAAAAAAAGGTGGTGGTATTTTTACCAGCGGTGGCTCTATGGCAAACCTTACTGCACTAGTTACTGCAAGAAGACAAAAGTGTGGCGACGACTTTTCTAAAGCCGTTATCTACATGTCTGACCAGGCGCATTCTTCTAACGTAAAAGCGATACGTGTAATAGGTTTTAAGAAAGAGCAAATACGCATTATTCCAACCGATGGAGAGTTTAAAATGGCTCTTAATAAACTTAAAAACGCGATTTCTAAGGATCGTTTAAGCGGTTTACAGCCCTTTTGCATTATAGCATCTGCTGGTACGACTAACACCGGTACGGTAGATCCGCTAGAAGAAATAGGTGTGATCTGCAAGAAAGAAAAACTATGGTTTCACATCGATGGAGCATATGGTGGTGCAGCGATGTTATCTCAAAAAGGCAGCAAGGCATTAAAAGGAATTGAAAAAGCAGATTCCCTTACTATAGATCCGCATAAATGGCTGTACCAACCTTATGAAATGGGTTGTTTATTAGTCCGTAAAAGCAAGTGGTTGCACGATACATTTGTAGAAAAACCAGAGTATTTAAGAGATATAGAAGGAAACACATCAGAGATTAATTTTTACGACCACGGTATCCAGCTTACCAGACGTTTTAGAGCGCTCAAGTTTTATATGTCACTAAAAACCTTTGGATTAGAAGCTTTTAGAAAAGCCGTAAGTTATAACATCAACATTGCCGAAGATGTAGAAACCATGCTTAGAAAAAGCAGTAAATGGGAAGTGGTTTCTCCTGCCACGCTTGCCATTATTAACTTTAGGTATAACCCTATAGAACTAGATTTAAACGATGCGCAAATAGATGCTCTTAATCAAGAGATTTCTAAACGTATCATACAGTCCAAAGAATCTTTGCTAGTGACTACCGTGCTCAATAATCAGGTCGTTTTACGTATGTGTTTGATAAATCCACGTACGACTATGGATCATATCATGGAGACCTTTACCGCATGTGAGAAATTTGCTATTCTTATTCTAGAAGAGCAGTCTGTTAAATAATTTTAAGATAGTTAGTGTTCCGCTTTCGCGAAAGCGAAATAATCATACAATCACTTGTTAAATAAATACTTATTAAGATTATATTTTAATTTATTGTGAATTTGGTAATTATTTTTGATAAAAATAACAACCATGGAATTTATTGAAATCACAGAAATACTAATCAAATTAGTAGTCGGTTTAAGCATACTAAACGTGTGGCTTATCAACCGCGATAAATCGACACCATGGCGAGGTGGAAACGCGAGCAGCATGCAAGAAGAATTTGCTGCTTATGGTTTATCAAAAAATGCCATGATGATAGTAGGGACGTTGAAATGTCTTTTTGCTGTTTTAATACTGATTTCTATTTATTACAAAGCCGTAGAATATACTGGCGCCATAGGTATTGCACTTCTTATGTTAGGGGCGATTGTCATGCATTTTAAGATTAATGACCCTATCAAAAAGTCTGTACCAGCAGCAATATTTTTACTACTATCTCTAGCGATCATATTTATCTAGAGCATGTCTATAAATTTATAGCAAATTATACCACAAAGTACCATAAAGATTAAAGCCGGCGACGATTTATAAACGCCGTCTTTGATCTTTACACGTACCATAAAACCAGCCAGCATCAATAAACTCAACCCTGCAGATGCTGCGATACCTATGTACGTATTAAAAATACCTACTATTAAACCTGCGGCGCCTATAAGTTGAAGAACGCCAGTTAATAAGCGTTGCAACATACTCAATCCAAATCTGGTAAATTCTAATCTCATGTGCGATGAGAACAAGCAAGTAATGCCAAAAAATACAAATGACACGATGGTAAAATAGAGTAGGAGATCAAATGTTTTCATGCGTTTAAATTACAGCAATACCGCACACCATACCGTTAATTATTTGTTGAAATTAAAAATAAGATTCTCATACTCTTTACCTTAAAAAGCTCCTCGCCTAAGAATAGGCGAGTTGGGGTTTTGCAAAAACCTCGGAGTGGTTGATGCGGTGTTGGAAAGTTGCACAAGACTTAGAACTTATTCCACCAACTAGATTATTAAAAACACCGCACAACCTTTCCGACCAAACCTACGCTGCGCTGCGATTTGCCCACCTTTCCTTAACTAAGGAAAGGAGCTGTTAGTTCTTTCCTTTTTACAGATTTATTATTAAAGTAAAGAATATAATATTATTTAAAAAAACAAGAAAGCTCCTCGCCTAAGAATAGGCGAGGTGGGGTTTTGCAAAAACCTCGGAGTGGTTGATGCGGTGTTGGAAAGTTACACTGGATTTAGAACTTATTCCAAAATCTAGATTATTAAAAACACCGCACAACCTTTCCGACCAAATCTACGCTGCGCTGCGATTTGCCCACCTTTCCTTAATTAAGGAAAGGAGCTGTTAGTTTTGAGTTTTGTTATTTAATTGTCAACTATTTACCTATAAAAAAAGCAAGAAAGCACCTCGCCTAAGAATAGGCGAGGTGGGGTTTTGCAAAAACCTCGGAGTGGTTGATGCGATGCTGGAAAGTTGCACAAGACTTAGAATATATTCCTGCAACTAGATTCTAAAAAACACCGCACAACCTTTCCGACCAAATCTGCGCTGCGCTGCGATTTACCCACCTTTCCTTAACTAAGGAAAGGAGCTGTTAGTTTTGTGTGGTGATAAATAGAATTATTTAATAAACGACATCGCTTTTCATGGCAGCAATACGTTGTTGCAAACTAGGGTGGGAATAATGAAACCATACATAAGCAGGATGCGGAGTTAAATTGCTCAGACTAGTTTTAGAAAGTGTTTTTAAACCGCTTATTAATGGTTCTTTTTTTAAAGTGCTTTTTGCATAATAATCTGCTTGATATTCAAATCTTCTAGATAGCAAATTCATGATGATACTGGTTAATGTAGATATAGGAGAATACAACAAGCCAAAAGCGATTAAACCTATATGAAAAGAAGGAATAGCAACACCTAGCGCTTCAGAAAGTAAGGTACTGTCTACAAATAGAGAAAATAACCACAAGGTAAAACCAGTGGTGAGCGTACCAGCGATAAGGTTATAAATAATATGTTTTCTTTTATAATGACCTACTTCATGAGCAAGCACTGCCACTATTTCTTCTTCGGTTAATTGCTCTATTAGGGTATCGTACAGCGTCACACGTTTCTCACTACCGAAACCGCTGAAATAAGCATTGGCCTTAGTAGATCTTTTGCTACCATCTATCACAAAAATCTTGTCTAGTTGAAAACCTACTGTTGCTGCATATTCACTTATTTTATTTTTTAAATCGCCATCTTCTAGGGGTGATTGTTTATTGAAAAGCGGCACAAATAGTTTTGCATAAAACATATTCATAAACAGCGATATCACAAATATCAATATCCATACATACCACCAGAAATTATCACCAGCCCAGTTATAACAAAGGATAATTAAAGATAGAATAGCGCCGCCTAAAACGGTAGTAAGTACATAACCCTTTAATTTATCTAGAATGAAGGTCTTTACGGTAGTTTTATTGAATCCAAATTTTTCTTCTATCACAAAGGTAGAGTAGATAGAAAAAGGCAGTGAAATGATCTCACTCGCCAGCATAATAATACCAAAAAATAATAAAGCCACGACGATTTCATTTTGCGCATAAGACCTTGCGATCTCATCTACTATAGCAAAACCTTTAAAGAATAAAAACAACAGCATACCGATAAAGGAAAAGGTGCTGGATAACAAGCCAAATTTAAAATTGGTCTTCTTGTATTCTTGAGATTTATCATACTCTGCAGCATCATAAACATCAGTAAGTTCTTGTGGTACAGGCTTTGAATACCAGGTGTAGTTGAGAAAACCTAAAATACGTTCTAATAAAAAATCAAAAATAAGAATCCCTATAATGATATAAAATACAGTAGCTGGTGTCATAAAAGTAAGGTCAAATTCTTATTTAAAATCTCGTTGTCTTTTTGCCTCAAAAATCATGATTGCTGCACTTACAGACACATTCATGGAGTCTATCTCGCCAGACATAGGTATAATGATGTTTGCCTTTGCAGCGGCTCTCATTTCTTCTGATAGTCCTGTGGCTTCAGTACCTACGGCTATGGCGCTGGCATTTCTATAATCTATCCGGTCATAACGCTCGCTACTTTGCAAAGTCGCGGCATATAAATCGATATTTTTATCACTTAAGAAACCTATCAATTCTTTTGTGCTGCACACAGCAGTAGGAATGGTAAATAGACAGCCCACACTAGAGCGTATAACATTTGGATTAAAAAGATCTGCCGTAGGGTTTGCTATGATTACGGCATCTACTTTGGCAGCATCGGCAGTTCTTAATAGAGCGCCTAGATTACCTGGTTTCTCTGTAGATTCGGCAATGAGGATTAATGGTGTGTCGGTTAGTTCTAGATCATTTAATTGTTGGGATCTCGCTTTCGCGAAAGCGATACAACCTTCTGTACCACTACGATAAGCCATCTTTTCATAGACTTCTTGCGTGACAGATATAATTTCTGGTGACTGATGGATCTCTAATTTTGAGTACACATCTTGCGCTGTAAACGTACTCGTATCGAGTAGGATAGGGCCGCAAACTAAGATCTGTTCCATGATAAATTTACCTCTAGTAGCTAGTAAGATCTCGCGCTGTCCTTCTATGATAAAAAGGCCTTCTTTTTTGCGAGCTTTGCTTTTACGTTGCAGTTGTTCTACGTGTCGTATAACGGCATTATTAGGGCTAGAGATGTGTTTCATAGTACAAAAATAGGTTTTTAAAGCAGATCAAATGTATCTTTGAATATAAACCTATACAATATGAATTTTCATACTAGAAAATGGATCAAGCCAGAAGATTTAAATCCTAATGGGACGCTTTTCGGCGGTAGATTATTAGAATGGATTGATGAAGAGGCAGCACTTTATGCGATCATACAAATCGAGAATCAAAAAGTGGTGACTAAATACATGAGTGAAATCAACTTTGTAGCCAGTGCAAAAACTGGTGACATAGTAGAGATAGGACTAGAGGTAAATAAATTTGGTACCAGTTCTATCGATTTAAAGTGTGTGGTGCGTAATAAAATGACCTATGACACCATTATTACTATAGAAAATATAATTCTAGTAAATCTAGGTGAAGACGGTAAACCACTTGCACACGGTAAAACTGAGGTAGAATACCAGAGTGAGCGCATGAAAAAGAAAGGCTTTGATTAAACTAAGCCTTTTTAAGGTCTTCTTCTAAGTACTTTCTTTCCATCCAGAAAGTTCCAAATGGAACTACAGACATGGCAAGAACTATAAAGAGTTTTTTGAGATCCCATTTAAGGATCTGGCTTACTACTATGGCCATGACCACATAACTAAGGAAAAGGAAACCGTGTGCCATTCCCATAATTTTATTGGGTAGTAGAATACCACCTAGATATTTAAGAGGCATGGTTAGAAAAAGGATGAATAAAAAGGAGTAACCTTCTACTATAGCTAGATATTTGAATGTTTTAAGCATCTTTTTTTACACGTTTATCTTGAAGTGACAAAGGTAGTTCAGAATCACGACCATACAGCTTGATTTCTTGAATATCTGCTGGTAAATAGAAGCCTTTTTGCATTAAAGCTCTTTTTACATTTCCTATCACGCGGCCACGTGTGGTGTTTGCAACGCGTCCAAAGTCTAAGGTGTCTACCCAAAAGAACACTTTAAGATTTACGGTGCTGGTCGCTAGCTCGTCTTCTATGACATAACTTACATGATCTTCGTCAGTCACAACTTTAGGGTCTGCGTTTAAAGCGTCCATGATGCTTTGTTTTGCCTCGTTAATATCATCGTCATAATCTACACCTACCACAAAATCCCAACGGTAAAAACCGTCTTCTGTATAATTAGTTACCGGTTGCGTTATCACATCTGAATTAGGGATGTAAACATCTTTGCCGTCAAAGGTTTTAAGCTTTGTATATCTAAATTCTAGTGCTTTTACACGACCAAAGTTATTCCCGATTTCTACTGTATCATTTACGTCAAATGGTCTGTTAAAACTAAGAATTACACCAGCTATAAAATTCTGTCCTATATCTTTAAAGGCAAACCCTAGAACTACGGCACTAGCACCAGCTGTTGCAAGAATACCGGCGCTTATATCACCTAATCCTGCAGCTCTCAATGCGAGCATTATAAAAATGATGATAAATACAAAGCGTATCGCCTTACCTAAAAAACGACTCATCAAAGGATCTTTAGTCCTGCGTATCACGCTAGAGGTGGTAAACCTACCCAAAAAACTAGCGATTAAAACGCCCAATATGATAATAGCGAGACCTAAAGCCAGCCGTGGTAGAAAATCGATGAAATTTTCATAATAAGAATACGTAGTGTTAGTAATTCTATCAGAAATATTAATGTCTTCTACTTGATCTTGCAATGGCATAAAATTGGGTTTACAGTAAAGATAGTCTGTAGTAAAATTCTTTTTGTTAAGCATTAATTAAATCCTTTAGATTATAAAACTCTATACTATTTTTACATCATGAATGATAACCAACCACATATTACTATTATAGGCGCTGGAGTAAGCGGTCTTACTGCAGCTGTTACATTGCAAAACGCTGGATATAAAGCAACTGTTTATGACGCAAATTCATTTGTCGGTGGTCGTGTAAGCAGTGATGCCACTTCTGGATTGATATTAGATCACGGTTTTCAAGTGATGCTAGATGCTTATCCTGCGGTGAATGAATTTCTAGATATTGAGGCTCTAAAATTGCGCAAATTTGTGCCAGGTTCCTTAATATTTAAAGATGGTAAAACTCATAAACTAGGCGATCCTACTAGAGATAGTAGTTTCTTGTGGAGCACGATTACGGCTGGTGTGGGATCTTTAAAAGATAAATGGTTGGTGTACTCGCTTTCGCGAAAGCTGAAACAAAAATCAATACACGACATATTTACTAGTCCAGAGACTACCACAAAGATCTATCTAGAGAATTATGGATTTTCTAAAAAGATGATTGCTAGTTTCTTTACTCCTTTTTATACAGGAATATTCTTAGAGACAAAGCTAGCAACGAGTAGTCGCATGTTTGAATTTGTCTTTAAAATGTTTACAGAAGGAAATGCAACGATACCTGCAGGCGGTATCAAAGCTATACCAGAACAACTGGCTGCTCAATTACCTGAAGATTCTATGCATCTTAATCACAAGGTAACAGCAGTGATAGGTAATGAAATCTCTCTAGAAAATGGTGAGAAAATAAAGTCTGATTATACTATAGTAGCTACACCAGCAGGAGATTTAGTACCTAATTTACCTAATGAAAACATGCCGTGGCATCAAGTTACTGTGCTGTATTTTGAAACCGATCATACAGGATTAGATCAGGCTATTATAGGACTAGTAGCAAACGATGATGTACTGATCAATAACTTTCATTTTTTAAATGATGTTTTTGATAACCACAGGAATATCATAAGCGTTTCTGTTATTAAAAAGCATCAATTATCTGACCAGCAACTTACAGAGCGTGTGGTAAAAGAACTAAGAGAAGAGACTCATATTAAGGCAAATGAACTGGTAAAACTGTATCATATAAAGAAAGCATTGCCACAACTAGATTCTTTAAATTATTGCATGAATGCGTCAGAAACACAACTTACAGATAGTGTTTTTCTAGCTGGAGATCAATTGAGTAATGGATCACTTAACGCTGCGATGTTAAATGGTAAAGCAGCTGCAAATGCTGTTATAAGCAAGATAGAAGGAAGTGTGATTTTATAATTATAAAACGGTAAACAGATGGACGCATCTGTTTACCGTTTTTTTTAAGATTTAGATTTCTTTAATATACTCTCTATTTCTATTTTTTAATGACTGATTAATTCCAATTAAAGGCCTCTTTAATTTCTTGGTAAACGATAGTTCCAGATATGATATTTAGTCCTTTTTTAAGACTAGGGTTAGAATCGCATGCTGTTTCCCAGCCTAGATTTGCTATTTTTAGAACGTAGGGTAAAGTTACATTAGTCAGTGCCATAGTAGACGTAAATGGTACTGCACCAGGCATGTTTGCAACAGAGTAATGCACCACGTCATCTATAATATATACAGGATCTTCATGAGTTGTAGGTCTGGTAGTTTCTACACAACCACCTTGGTCTACTGCTACATCTACGATTACGGTCCCTGGTCGCATTTCTTTGAGCATGTCGCGTGTGATAAGGTTAGGAGCTTTGGCACCTTTAAGTAATACACCGCCTATGATTAGATCATGAGTTTTAATGTGTTTTCTAATGTTGAATTCGTTAGAGAACTCAGTAACCACATGTGGAGGCATGACGTCATTTACATAGCGTAAACGTTTCATGTTGATATCTAACATGGTGACATGTGCTCCAAGTCCTGCAGCCATTTTTGCAGCTTGTATGCCTACTATTCCAGCACCTAAGACCAGTACTTTACCAGGTGCTACTCCAGGAACACCACCTAAAAGAACACCACGACCTTTTACTGGTTTTTCTAAGTATTTTGCTCCTTGTTGAATGGCTAGTCTACCAGCTACCTCTGACATAGGAGTTAATAATGGTAGTGTACCGTCTGTATCTTCTACAGTTTCATAAGCAATGCAAATAGCTTTTGCCTTAATCATAGCCTTTGTTAACGGCTCACTAGAGGCAAAGTGGAAATAGGTAAAAAGTATTTGACCTTCTTGAATCAAGTCGTATTCTTCAGCGATAGGTTCTTTTACTTTTACAATCATTTCACTAATTGCATACACTTCACCGATAGAATCTAGAATAATCGCACCTGCTTTTAAGTAATCAGAATTTAAAAAGCCGCTGCCTTCTCCAGCATTTGATTGCACATAAACGGTGTGTTTCTTTTTAACCAATTCATAAACTCCGCCAGGTGTCATACCGACCCTGCTTTCATTGTTTTTAATCTCTTTTGGAATACCGACAATCATTTTTTTTAAACTTTAAGTTACGAGCGTAATTTGTAACTTTTTTACATATAATGAAAGTAATACCCTTATAATTTTAGGGGTGGTTTTGATTAAAGTAGTTTTATTTAATATGGCACCCTTGTTTTTGTGGGGTATTTGCGGTTTGTGTTTATATTTTTCTGATTATTTTAATAAAGCTTTTCTCTTTTGATATAAAGTTAATATCTCGTTAGAATCCCAGTCGTCTCTTTCTGTTTTTCCATGGCCTAGAGACATGATGGTTTTTATAGCGCCATTTTCTAAGAAATATTTACAGTTCCATTCTATAGTATCTGGTGTGTTTATAAAGCTGATTTCTTTTTCCTGAGCATAGCGCAATTGGCCATCTACTTCAAAATACGTTTCTATAAAAGTGGTGTTATTCTTTTTAGATTCTATTTTAAATATTCTTTTATTATCAAACTCGTAAACACTCCAGCTTTCGTTCTTTTTGGTCATACCATAGTCCATGGAGTTTTCAAAAGAGGTGAGTGCCTTATTATAACTAGTTTGGAATTCAGTACTTACTTTTTCTCTAAATTGATCTTCAGTAAGTTGTGAGCTTTGTGCGTTACTTGTTTGAACAGCTATGATTACTAGTAGGGTAAAGATTATTTTTTTCATGGTGGTTGGGTTGTTTAATGGATTAATCTCCAAAAGGAATATTTTTATCTATACAGTATTTTTCTATTTCTGTATCTTTTTCAAAATATGAATCACAAAACTCATCGAGTTCTTTTTCAGTTGATTTGTAATATCTTTCTTGCGCTGTCATTAATCGATCGGTTTGCTCTATAAACTGTTCAAACTCCTTATTTATTTTACAGAGCTTATCAATTGTTTTAAAATCAAGGTCTCTGTAGTTAGCTGGGAATAGAACTTTACTTTGGTAGGGATTAGCGTTTAGTTCAATAATTCCTATGCCAAATGATTGATTTAACCTCTCCATTTCATCTGATAAACTATCGCTAAACTCATAAGCTACGAGATAGCCATAGTTAGCCCAACTAGAATTAGAAACAGCTTGAAAATATGCTTTTTTTAATTCTGAATCTGAATTAATCTCTTTTTTAAGTTCATAAGAACTTAATTTAAAAGTATCTACTCTATTTATTGATTTCAAAAAATTTTGACTAACCTTAGTTTGTAAGTTTAATAATTTAACTCCTATCATATCTGGATGCGTCCATATTTGATTAGAATCTTTTCCATTTTTTGAGTGTTCGTGAAAAATTGTTTTAGAATAAATTTTTGTGTTTTTGAGATAGCTACTCAATAGTTTATGTAAGTCTCTTTCTGCGTATGTTTTTACTTTGCTTTTATTTATTTTAATTGGAGAAGTATCAGTTGATCCGGATAATATCTCTATTCCGATTTCTTGTTCATTTTTAGTTAAGTAATATGAATAAGTTCCTCCTGATTGTTTTAATCGTTTAACTCTGGTATCTCCATTCCTGATAAAATCTCCTAATAAGGCAGATATGGTTGCAGGTGGTGTTTTTGCTGATCCAAAATCGTAATAATTTTTATTAATTATATGATCGTGAATTTCCATATAATTAGTTAGTCCATTTATGTCTTCTAAACTTTTTAAAATTGCTTCTTTAACCGTCATACGTGTTTTGTAAAGTTGGTATTGTTTTAATACTAGTTAATGTAAGAATAAAAAACGTTTTGTTTAATCTACCATTCCCAAATTATTCAATTCTTAAATTAACAATAATAACCCCAGCAATTTAAATAAATTTCTAATCTCTTATTTACGGTTTCCCTTAATGAGGTGAATCAATTAGGAGGTTAGGGTAGTGGTGCTGTGTGTCTATCTTTCGCGAAAGCGAAACTGAACCACATAAAAAAAGCCACTTCATGAATTGAAGCGGCTTTTAACTGTTTTAAGTAAGACAGATATTATCTGTGACCTACCATGTCTTCTGGTTTTACCCATTCGTCAAATTCTTCAGACGTTACATATTCTAGAGCTAGGGCAGCAGCCTTAAGTGTAGTTCCCTCTTCGTGCGCCTTGTTTGCAATTTCTGCAGCTTTATAGTATCCTATTTTAGTGTTTAAAGCAGTTACTAGCATTAATGAGTTGTCTAGTAAAGACTTGATCGTTTCTTTGTTAGGCTCAATTCCTACGGCACAATTCTCGTCAAAACTTCTACATGCGTCACCTATTAACTGTGCGCTTTCTAGAACCGCAGCAGCCATAACTGGTTTAAATACGTTTAATTCAAAGTGACCTTGCATACCACCTACAGTAACTGTTGTGTCGTTACCCATAACGCGAGCACATACCATAGTAATAGCCTCTGCCTGAGTAGGGTTTACTTTACCTGGCATGATAGAACTACCTGGCTCGTTTGCAGGTATGATTAACTCACCGATACCACTACGTGGGCCACTAGCAAGCATTCTTATATCGTGTGCAATTTTATTAAGTGATACGGCTACTTGTTTTAAAGCACCGTGAGTCTCTACTAGAGCATCGTGTGCTGCAAGAGCTTCAAATTTATTATGTGCTGTTATAAATGGCAATTCTGTAAACTGTGCGATATACTCAGCTACTTTTACATCATATCCTAGTGGTGTGTTTAATCCTGTACCTACGGCAGTACCACCTAGTGCTAGCTGACTTAAATGTGCTAGTGTGTTTTCTAGTGCGATGATTCCATGGTCCAGTTGAGAAACGTAACCAGAAAATTCCTGTCCTAGTGTTAATGGAGTCGCATCCATAAGGTGCGTACGACCTATTTTTACCACATCGGTAAATTCTATAGACTTGTTGTGTAATGTGTTGCGCAATTGTTTGATACCAGGAATGGTGTTTTCTACCACTTTCTTATAACAGGCGATGTGCATTCCTGTAGGGAAGGTATCGTTAGAGGACTGTGATTTATTCACGTCGTCATTAGGCTGTATGGTTTTTTCACCTTCACCTACTTTTTTACCAGCTAGTTGGTGTGCACGGTTTGCGATCACCTCGTTCACATTCATATTAGACTGTGTACCAGAACCTGTTTGCCATATCACAAGTGGAAACTGGTCGTCATGTTTACCTTCTAGAATCTCGTCACAAACCTGTGCGATAAGATCACGTTTTTCTTCTGTAAGAACACCTAGGTCATGGTTAGTGTAAGCAGCGGCTTTCTTAAGGTAGGCAAAACCATATACAATTTCTAGTGGCATGCTACCAGGAGCACCTATTTTAAAATTCATGCGAGAACGCTGCGTTTGCGCACCCCAAAGTTTATCTGCAGGGACTTCTACTTGTCCCATCGTATCTTTTTCTATTCTATATTCCATTGTGGTTGAATTTTTCACAAATATAAAACTTGAGCGTTGTTTTACCATCTCATTATAGATAATAATAACAAGTAGGATGGAGGTGCCGCTTGCGCGAAAGCGTAATTATAAACGCTCTAACCTGACTAATTCTAGTAATTAATAGAATAAGGGCTGTTATAAACAGTTTTTTGTTAATAAATGCTGTGTAGTTTTTTCATAATTAAGTTCAAGTCTTTATCTTTGCAGCAAACAAGAGATACCATGTTCGATTTTGATCAATACTTAGGCTTTTTAGCATTTTTAGGAATTCTAACTTTAGGATTTTGGTTAATGATATTTTTAACAACATTTGTAATTCCTTTTTGGATTACAGGAGCATTGTTAGAAAAGAGAAAATTAAAGAAAGAAGCAAAGCTTAAAGAAGAGAAGTAATATTCTTTTTATATAGCATTGTACTATATATGATAACCGTCTAGAATTTTTCTAGACGGTTTTTTTGTGGCTTGTTTTGAGAATTTTCGGTTCCCCAACCCTGAAGGATGCGGAAAAAAGGACTTGAAATTTTCCGTTCCCCAACCCTAAAGGGTGCGGAAAATGACTTGCACTATTTTTTATAAATTAATAAATAGAAACCTACCCTTTAGGGTTAGGGAAGGGTTTTGGTAGTATTTTTTAAGCATAAAAAAAAGCCCATTTCAAGTAATTGAAATGGGCTTTTGAATTTTAAGAATTAGTTCTTATTTATCCTCTGGTTTTAGGATGGCTAAGAAGTAATCTTTTGTAAGATATTTGTTTGCAGCATCTTGAATATCTTTTGCAGTAAGTGCGTTTACAGCTTTTTCATATTCTAATACTTTATTGATGTCTTTTTTATCTTCGTCAGCATCTACAAGAACATTTAACCAGTAACGGTTAGTTTTTACCGTTTCCTTATAGTCTAGTAAATACCCTTCTTTTACTTTATTCAAGTCTTTTTCTGAAGGTCCGTTCTTTTTGATAAGATCGATTTCATTCATGGTTGCATCTACTAGTTTATCTACGTTATCTGGTCCACAAGGGAACGAGATACCAAAACTAAATGCTGGATAAGGTGTTTTTCTCAAAGAGCCACGTGCACCACCAGAATAGATACCGCCTTCTTTCTCACGTAGCGTTTCTATAATCTTAATGGTAAGAGCTTCTCCTAGTGCATCTACAGCAAGGTTTTCTTGTGCGCTATAAGCTGGTACTTCATAACTCCAGTTTATTCTCACGCTACTCTTGTCATCAGTACCTTTTTTAACCACTTTCTTGCGTGTACCTTTTGCTTCTCTCCAGTCGTTTACTTTGTAACTCTCGTTAGAATTTAAACCAGGTAAACTAGCGATGTATTTCTTAGAGAATTCTTCTACTTGTGCTTTATCTATATTTCCTACTAGATAAAAGTGAAAATCACCAGCGTCTGCAAAGCGTTCTTGATATAATTTATAAGCTAGATCATAGTCTGCCTCATCAAATTTTTCTTCAGTTGGGAAGCCTGAGTAACGAGGGTTAGAACCGTAACGTATTTTATTAATCTCGTTACTGAAGTAAGTGTTAGGGTCTGACATCATGCGACCTATAAAAGATTTTTGCTTAGAGATAAAACTAGCAAAAGCTTCGTCATCTTTATTTAAATCGGTAAAGTATAAATGAATCAATTGAAACATTACTTCTAGGTCTTTAGGGGTAGCGCTACCTCTAAAACTCTCAGTAAGAGAACCTATACGTGGCGATACATTTACTAATTTACCAGTCAAAAACTTAGACATATCTGTTTGAGACATACCAGCAACACCAGCTTGTGTTAAACCACCATTTGCTAGTCCAGTTTTCTTTGCATCTTCATCGCTGTATAAACTTGTACCACCATAACTGAAGGCGCTCATAAGAATCTCGTCATTTTTAAAGTCAGTAGGTTTTACAGTTACTGTAGCACCATTGCTTAATGTGTAGGTAGTTGTACCTACTTTATCGTTAGATGTAGTCTTAGAAATACTTCCTGCAGCAGGTAGTTTTTCAATTAAACTCTCTCTTACTTCTGTATCTTCATATGGAGCAACTTTAGTAGCTGCAACTTCACTTACTACTTTAAGCACTTGCGCCTCTGTAGGTGGAGTGTCTGTGGTAGGACCAGTAAAAACGATAGTACGGTTATCATCATGGATGTAATCGTTAATTTTTGCATTTACTTCTTCTACATTAATACCAGGAAGTAATTCCATAGTCTTATTATAATTCCACTCGATGCTTGGTACTGCTTCTTTAGAAAAATAACTTTGTACATACTGTCCTACTATACGACTGCTTTCTAGTTTATCTCTGTCTTTGTAATAAGAATCAAAGAAAGAACCATAAGCTTGTTTTGCACGATCAAGTTCTGCCTGACCAAAACCGTATAACTTCACTCGTTGATTTTCTTCTAGTAATGCTTTTAAAGCAGCAAGCTGTCCATCTGGTGCACTACCAGCAAACGAAGAATAAGCATTCTTGTTTCTTGCTACTGTACCACCGTAACTACTAGAACCAAATATAAACGGCGGATTAGGCTTTTGTGTCAGTTCTTGTAACCTGTTGTTGATCATAAAAGAGAAAAGCCCATTCACTAGGTCATCTCTATAATCACCTACCGTAAGAGTAGGAGTAGAGGCTACTTTATCCTTGTAAGATATGTTTACACTGGCAAATGTTGCTTCTTTATCCTGTGCGATAGCCACCTTTGTATCTGGGTGATTAGGTAATTCTATTACAGGACGTTTTCTAGGATTTACTGGTTTAGGAATTTTAGCAAAATGATCTTTGATCTTTTGCTCCATAACAGCAACATCTAGATCTCCCACAGCAACTACTGCCATAAGATCTGGACGGTACCAGTCTTTGTAAAATCTTTTTAAAACCTCAGGTTTAAAGTTTTTAAGAATTTCATCTTTTCCTATCGGTAATCTATCGGCATATTTTGAATTATAGAACTGTACCGGTATAGTAACCTTATTCATTCTATCTGACGCACCTTTACCAGTACGTGATTCTTCTAGTACCACACCACGCTCGTCATTAATAGCATCTGTTTCTAGTTTTGCACCGCCAGCCCAGTCTTCTATAATAGTAAAACCTTGTTCTAGCTTTTCTGGGTCGTCACTAGGTATAGGAAGAATGTAAACAGTCTCGTCAAAACTGGTGTAAGCATTTAAATCTGCACCGAATTTGACACCTATTCCTTGTAGATAATCTACTAATTCATTTTTCTCAAAATGGTTCGTACCATTAAAATTCATGTGTTCCATAAAATGCGCAAGACCTTGCTGGTCGTCATCTTCTAGAACAGATCCTGCGTTGATAGCAAGTCTTAATTCTACTTTATCTTCTGGTTTACCGTTGTTTTTTACATAATAAGTAAGACCGTTAGGTAATGTCCCCATGCGCACACTAGGATCCATAGGTATGGCTTCTGTCATTCCAGCAACTGCAGGAACTTGTAAAGTTGGTGGTGGAGGCGGTGGCGGTGGGGTGTTTGTCTTGTTGTCGGTTACTTTAGGTCCACATGCGGCTATGGTAAGCGCAAGTGCTCCTAAGTAAGGAATCCATACTTTTTTCATTTAATTGGTTTTTTGGGTTAGTTTTGATTATTGGTTTTTTTGGTGTTCTCGCTTTCGCGAAAGCGAAACTGAAATCAACAGTGCTATATCGGTATAGAAATTGCTAGTTTAAAATCAGATCACAGCATAAAGAACGCAACTATTGTTCTGAAATTATAATTTATTCTATTAATTATTGTTAACACAATTCATGAAATTACCTACAAAATCCATTTTTAAATTAAGCTACCTCTTTGTGTTGCTGGTTTTTATGGCAAACGAAGTAAGAGCGCAAAATTCTAATGATGCAAAATCTTACCTTACCTTTATAGATGGTCAAAATGAAAAGGTAGTCACCAGTGTATGGGATTACATGCGACTGTATACTTTTTCTAAGGATGATATCGCCATAAAAGGAAAGCGTAAAAAACTAGAAAACACCATACGCAATAGTATTACAAAGGTGAAAAAGGTAAATGCTTTTGATTCAGATTTAAAACTAGCGATGATTAATTATCTAGAAGGTAATCAGGCTATTGTAAAAGAAGACTTACTAGCGCTTTTAAAGAATAAAGATGTTAGTAAGGTTACTACAAATCAATTGCAAATTATACAAAATATAAGAAAGGCGGTGTATAAGTTAAGAGCCGACTATAATGATGCGGTTGCTGTTTATGGAAATAAACACGATTTAATCATTAAAGAAAACACGAGTGAACTGGCTCTTAATATGAAACAGACTATTATGGTTTATGATTATTATAACGAGCTGCAGCTGGCTTTTTCTAGTTTGCAACAAGCAGAGAGAAACTTCTGGCAGGGCTTAAATGAAAAAGATATTACTAGCTATCGTAATGATGTAGAGGCTTTAAAATCAAAACTATACGACACTACGCAACTAGATAGATTTAATTCTTACAGTACAGATGACAGTTTGTACAAAGCGCTGTTTAAGTACAATGAGAAATTAAATACACAAGTAACGGTAGACCTTAAACCTATAGAGGTTATTAAGGAAGTTGCCCAGACTGGTTCTAGAGAGAACATTATGGCAAAAACAGATGCATATAATACGGCAATCCATGAGGCAAATGTGTGGAGAGAAACTTTTTACAAAGAGTGGAGGGAAATAAGCGCTAATTTTTTACAGACTCATGTACCACATCGTGCAGGATAATGATAAAGCGTTTTATTAAAAGGACTGTCCTTATTATATATAAGAATTAATTAGAGACTCAATAGAATAATAAAATATCAAAAAGCAGCAGTTTTATTGCTGCTTTTTGATATTTATGGTTGTAAACATAGCTGCAAGATTTTATATTTACAACTTATTAAAAATTAAATAGAAATGGGTAGAGCATTTGAATTTCGCAAGGCGCGTAAAATGAAAAGATGGAGTGCAATGTCTAAGGCATTTACTAGAATAGGTAAAGACATAGTTATTGCTGTAAAAGAAGGTGGGCCAGATCCAGATTCTAACTCTCGCCTGCGTGCTGTTATACAAAATGCCAAGGCGGTAAACATGCCTAAGGTAAATGTAGAGCGTGCGATTAAAAAAGCAACTGATAAGGATACTGCAAATTTTGAGACCGTACTTTTTGAAGGTTATGCACCACATGGTATTGCTGTACTGGTAGAAACGTCTACAGATAATAATAACAGAACGGTAGCAAATGTGCGTAGTCATTTTACAAAAAGTGATGGTAACCTAGGGACATCAGGATCTGTGGAATTTATGTTTGACCATAAATGTCATTTTAGAATCCCTGCCGAAGGTCAAGACTTAGAAGAATTAGAATTGGAGTTAATAGACTTCGGTGCCGAAGAGTTATTCTTTGATGAGAAGGATGAGGAAGACAGCAACTCTGTAGATGGAATTATGATTTATGGAGATTTTCAAAATTATGGTACGCTACAAAAAGGACTGGAAGAACTTAATATAGAAATCTTAAGTTCAGATTTTGAATACATTTCTACTATAGAAAAAGAAGTAACCGAAGAGCAGCGCGCAGATATCGATAAACTTCTAGATAAACTAGATGAGGATGATGACGTGAATAACGTCTATACTACTATGAAGGAGTAGGAGTAGGAGTAGGAGAGGTGTTCGTTTAGTTTCGCTTTCGCGAAAGCGGAATGATTACAGTTAGTAGGTTATTTATGTATTTTACCGATGTAAATCTATTTATCGGTACAAATTTAGAAATAACGATTAATATCCTTAACTTTAACATTATTAACTAAAACAAAAATATACAATGGTAAAAGCAAAATATCAAAGCGTACTAGACTTAGGAGAAAAACTAAGTATTCAAGATGGTGATGTACAGGTGAATGGTGATAAAATTGAAATAAGAGGTACAGCAGCAACTCCATATGATAAGGATTTATTATGGGACGAGATTAAAAAGGTAGGTGGTGATAACCCAGCAGATCTTATGGCTGATATTCAAGTTGCCGATGATTCTATTTATACAAAGCACACTGTAAAGAGTGGTGAGTCATTAAGTCTTATTGCAAAGCATTACTTTAAAGACCCAATGAAGTACAAGCAAATCTTTGAAGCAAATACTGGTTTGCTAGATAATCCAGATGTGATACATCCAGGTCAGGAACTAGTTATTCCTAATCTATAGTACAGCATAAAGTCTTAAAAAAGTCTTTATAAAATGTTAAGCCTCGCTACTCGCGAGGCTTTTTTTTGTTAAAATGTTACATAATTGTAGGAAAATATAGGTAAAACTGGACAGTTGGTAATCAATTATATTTACAATGATTATTAATAACCGATTAAAGACATATAGTATCTATCACTTGCTATGTGTTATAACTGATTAATAGGTTATTCAACGATATTTATTTTGGATCTCTGTTATTTAAATAATTATTAATGTGTCCAGATTAAATTTGTAATGTCCCCTAAATCTCTAACATTTGGTATTATGAATAAACTTTACTTAATAAATAAAATATTACCACCTAATAATAATGAGTTTAAAGTCTCTTTTATTAGAATGGTTTTAATGATCTCTTTTTTATTCACAAGTAGTTTATCTGTAGGGCAAACTTATTGTACTCCTCAACATAGGGGAAATCAACAAGATTTGTTTATCAGTGAAGTTGTTATCAATGGTGTAACAAATACTTCTATAGGAGATGCAAATAATAATGTCAATTATAGGGATTATACAGGCCTTTCAATAATAGCAATCCCTGGATCAAATATGAGTTTATCTGTTACTAATACTGTTAGTGTTAATTGGATGAATCATAATGTTGTTGCGTTTCTTGATCTTAACGACGATGGTGTTTTAAGTGATGCGACGGAACGATTGTATTCATCAGGTACTGTTCAAAATGGTACTACAAGAAACTTTACCATAGCGATTCCTGGTGCTTTAGCTGCTGGTGATTATAGGTTGCGATTAATATTAGAACAAGACAGTTATAATTATAACGGATCAAATACTTGTTTTATTAATTATAATCATGGTGAAACTGAAGATTATGAAATTACAATACCTACAGGGGATGATCCAGCTGCTTCGGATGATAATTTAACTGTTGTGCTTAATAATACAGGTCAAATAGATGTTAGTACAAATGACGCGATCGGAACGGATGGAGGAGATGGTGATGATTATAGTATCAGTACAGGGGTAATGCCATTATCTACGGCAAATGGAGGTACAGTTATAGAAATTACCGATGGTGTTTTTGAATATACACCTGCTACAGATTTTATAGGTTCAGATTCTTTCACCTATACGTTGTGTGATTCTCTTGGAGATTGTGATACCGCTGTTGTTAATATTTCTGTTACTTCTAACGTTTGTGTACCTACTTCAGATTCAGATGAAAGGGGGCAGCCTTGGGAGGTTCATTATATTACTAGAGTCCAAATTTCTGGAGAATCTCAAAACATTGATAACACAACTGGAGATGATGGAGGTTATGGAGATTATTTAGGTTTGCCAGCTGCCGATGTAGTACCAGGTGGAACTTATACTATAGATGTAGATGTCTTTAACGGTAATGGTAGTTCTGGATGGGCAGCTTTTATTGATTTTGATGGAGATGGAAGTTTTAATGAGGTAGGTGATAATATTTATGCCACTAATGGTACTGGAGGTACGGAGCCAGTACCATATGCTGTAAGAAGTTTTACTATTCCTAATGGAGCAACAGTAGGTAATAAGATTTTACGTGTAGGTAGTAGAAGGTATTGGGCTAGTGTAGAGTCTTGTGGGACAACTTCTGGGAATTCTGAAGAGTTTGAAGATTATCTTATTCAGGTGTTACCAACTGCTGGTACTAATATAGCACTGTCAGGTAATAGTGTTGATATTACTCATAATACTTTAACTGCTTCTATGGCAGACGATACCGATTATGGGGTCAAGGATAGTAATATAGGTGGTGCGGTACATGTTTTTACAATATCTAATAATGGGACTTCTGATTTGATTTTAGGTGCAATACCAGTTGCTTTATCTCTTGGTACAGCAACTTCATTTACCATTGTAAATGCACCACCTGCTGGATCAGTTATAACCTCTGGTGGTTCGTTAACTTTTGAGATTCTGTTCTCTCCTCGTACAACAGGTTTACATGATGGTACCGTAGAAGTATATAGTAATGATCCAGATGAAAATCCTTTCCTTTTTGCAATTCATGGTGAGGGTCAGCAAATTTATCCGGATACTGATGATGATGGAATTCCTGATAATATTGATGTAGATGATGATAATGATGGGATAAGAGATGTAGATGAACAAAACTCTTGTTCAATAAGTCCTCTCGGTAGCATAGCAGATGTTGTTTTTTTAAATGAAACTTTTGCTGCTGGTTTAAATAGGGTGACTATTAATGGTGCCAATCCAGGTGTTACCACTACTTATTGTTATGAAGATGGTACTATTGTTCAAGGACCGAATGAATGTGATGCAGAAGCTAATCTTAATGACGGAGATTATACAGTTCATTATTCAATAAGTAATAATGATGGGAATACGGATATAGGTACATCAAATCCAGATGTTTCAGATTGGGCAGAAGATGTTTGGTATTATGGTGAAGACCATACTCCAGGAGATGTAAATGGTAGGATGGCTATTTTTAACGCAGATGTTGATCCAGGAGTTTTCTATGAAACAGAAATAGTAGGTACTGTTTCAGGTGCTCCAATTTTTTATGAGTTCTGGGCGTTAAATATTGATAGACAGGATTCAGACTTTTCTAGTTTTGAATTACCTAGAATTCTTCCTAATGTAACTGTTAATTTCTTTAATTCAGATAAGAGTGTTTTACTTGATACTTATAATCCTGGTGATGTGACGCGTTGTGCAGATGGCTCGCAAAACGGTTGTGGTTCTTTATCAGAATGGATTCAATTTAATACTACTGTTATTTTATCAGAAAGTGATTTTATAATCCAACTGGTAAATAATTCTCCAGGTGGTTTAGGAAATGATTTAGCACTAGATGATATCAAAATTACTCAGTCGTTATGTGATTTGGATGGTGATGGTGTCGCTGATGTTATTGATTTAGACAATGATAACGATGGTATACCTAATGTTTATGAGTTAGGTAGACCTGCAGGGATTTCTATTGTTGATAGTGATTTAGATGGAACAACCTTAGGTGCTGTTTGGGTGGATGTTAACGAAAATGGTTTGCATGATGCTTACGAATCCTACACACCGGTAGATACGGATAGCGATGGAGTTCCAGATTATTTGGATCTAGATAGTGATAATGATGGGATATTTGATGTTTTAGAATATGATGGATTTGGTGATTTAGACATCAATGGTGATGGTAAAGGTGATGGTACGGATGTTTCTACAGTATTAGATACGGATGAATTTGATGGAGATGGATTATTAGCCCTTTTGGATGAAAATGATGATGATACAGGTTTTGATGATCATGGTACGATTGGTTACACACCTCCATTAGACACAGATGGTGATGGTATACCTGATTATATAGATGTAGATAGTAACGATAATTTAAATGATCTATCTAATGGTAGTGATATTGATAATTCCTATTACGCAGGTCAGGATGGTGATGGTGATGGTAGAGTAGATGGTAGCGTAGACACCGATAGAGATGGTGTTTATGATGGTAACAACGACTTTGATACAGGTATTTATGGTGCGCCTATAGATCTAGATGATGATTTATCCATATTCTTTGACGGTAGAAATGATTATTTACAAACTCCTGCACCTGTAACTGCTGGCCTAAGTAGTTCTACTATTATGGCATGGGTTCTTGCAGAAAATACTGGTACAAATGTAACCGTGATGGGAGAAGAGAATTTTAATATTTCTCTAGATAGTGCGAGTAGGGTAATAGTAACTGCTATCGATGTAGGTGGTAACACTTATACAGTTTCCTCTCCTGGTACTATTTCAAATATTAAGTGGGTAAATATTTCGGCAACATATAGTGCTACAGATCTTAAACTATTTATTAATGGTGTAGAAGAAGCTACTATTGCTACAGGTGGCTCTGCTTTATCAACGGCATCTGGTAGTCATTTTACAGTAGGTAATTCAGCTACGGCTGGATCTTCAAATTATTATAGAGGATTCTTAGATGAAATTAGGGTATTCAACAAAGGTATAGACATTGCTGATGTAAGAAGACTTATGTACCAAGAAATAGAAGCTAATGGAACACTAGTTACTGGTAAGATCTTACCTAAGAACACAAGTGTTTTATGGAATGATATTGCTGTTTATTATGACTTTGCCAGTATAGAAGGTGATATCGTATTTGATGCTGCAAGTAATACAGATATAAGAATGTATAATGTGAAGAAGATAGTGCCACAAACAGCACCTATTCCTTATGTTACCGCTCAAGATGGATTGTTATCTGATAACGCAACTTTTGTACAGACCGTAGTATGGGATCCAGCAGATATTGAAAACTACGATTACACCATTATTAAAGTAGGACATGAAACGACACTAGATGTTATTATATCTACAGTAGGTGTTGTAGTAGACGCTGCAGCTTCTATTATGGTCGAAGATGGTAATTATTTAGAGAATGAATGGTATGTAATTCTTAATGGTTTAATAGACCTAGAAGGAGATGCGCAACTAGTACAAACCATTGATAGTGATTTAGATGTTTCAAGTGCTGGTCGTTTAAAGAGATGGCAAGAAGGTAAAAGTGATGTGTTTAGTTACAATTACTGGAGTTCTCCTGTAGGAGTTGAAAATACAACTAGTAATAACAATACTTTTAATTTAGGTATGTTACAAGATGCAGATGGCTTTATTAATATTACTGGTGTAGGAGTAAGAACACCACCTGTAACAATTCCTACAACGATAAGTGGTAGATGGTTACATACTTTTAATAATGGAGTTTCATATGCAGACTGGTTAAGAATAGATGGTACTAGTCCTATAGATGCAGGTCATGGATGGAGTCAGAAAGGGGCAGGAGCAGTAGGTGATCAAGAATATTTATTTGAAGGTAAACCTAACAACGGTTCTATAAATATTACAGCAATAGATACCGATGGTGATCCAACTGTAGATCTAACTACTTCATTATTAGGTAATCCTTATCCTAGTGCGATCGATGCACGTACATTTATAGATGATAATGCAAGTGTTATAGATGGTGCCGTTTACTTATGGGATCAATTCGGTAGTACCGACCATATACTAGCAAACTATGAAGGTGGTTATGCAACTATAACAAAAATGGCAACAGTAAATGCAACACAAATTGCAGGAAGTGGAGCTTTAGGAGGTACAACTGTAGGTACAGTAGTCCCTACATTTTTCTTACCAGTATCTCAAGGATTCTTTGTAACTCTAACAGATAATGGTACATTGAACTTTAACAATGGGCAACGTGTCTTTAAACAAGAAAGTTTAGGAGAAAGTATATTTGTAAGCGCACCAGGTTCACCACAACCTACAGCAGATAGATCTGATTATCAAGATGAGACTATTGATATATTAAGATTAGAGTTAGAAGCTGATAATGGAGCGTCCAAAGAGATCGTTTTAGGTTTTGCAGATTTTCTTACCGATGGAGTAGATTATGGATATGATGGAGCTATGTTTGAAGCTTTAAGAGATACAGATATGTACACCTCTTATAATGGTAAAAACTTTGTAATAAGATCTTTTGATCAAATTACACCTTCTAAGGTAGTACCATTAACCGTTCATGGAATTTCTACAGTTAATTACAAGATAAGTGCAAAGGAGATTGCTAACATTTCTGCATCTCAAGAACTATATTTAAGAGATAACGAGACTAATACTTATCATGATTTAAGAAATGGAGAATATTACTTCACACTTTCTGCAGATGGTAAAAACAGTTCTAGATTTGAAATCGTCTTTGAACAAAGAACTTTAGGCTTAGACGAGGAGACTTTAGAACAAATAGATATTTATTATTTAAATAATGATGGTAAGATTTATGTAGATCATTTACAAGAATCTGTAAGTGCAATGAATGTATATGACCTTTCAGGTAAATCATTATTCAGCTTCCGCGAAAGCGAACTTACCAACATACAAAACGGTATTTACATCCCTCAAGTTTCTTCAGGCATTTACCTTGTTGAGATAGATGTAAAAGGAACTAAAAAATCTGTAAAGATCATAGTAAACTAAACAGTATTAATTTGAAAACTGCTATTGTAAGTAAAAACAAAAGCAGTTTTTTTTTCAATTGCCCTAATCAATTAAAATAAAATCATGAATAAAACTTTACTCGTATTAGCATTTTGTTGGAGTATTTTTTCTCTAGCACAAAATCCTGAAACTAACGGTAGAAACTGGACAGTTACAAAGTTGGCTAACATGGATCAGTTAGTTTCTTATCCTAATGAAATTACTTATGGACCTGATGGCTTTTTGTGGATTACAGAAAGAGCAGCGCTAGATAATACATCAGATGCTACTAACGGAGAACGCGTGGTGCGTATAGATCCTAATACTGGTGCAAAAACCGTAATGTTAGACCTTCATAATGAGGTGTATAGCGCAGCTGGACAAGATGGTCTTATGGGAATGGCTATACATCCAGATCTTTATACAGATATAACGACTACGACTAATAATTATGTTTACCTAGCTTATACATACTCTAATACTTCATCTCCATACGGTAGAGATCGCAGTTTAAGAATAGAACGATTTGAATATGATAATTCAACGAATACATTAGTACCTAACACATCTACTACAGGAACTATTAGTGATGGTACTTCTAATGTACTCATCCAAGGAATGGATGCTAGTAATGATCATAATTCTGGTAGAATGAAAATAGGGCCAGACCTTAAAATTTATTACACTTCTGGTGATTTAGGAGCAAATCAATTTCAAAATTTCTGTCAGTTAGTACAGTCGCAAGCATTACCTACACAAGCTGCGGTTAATGCAAATGATTGGTCAGCCTATAAAGGGAAATCATTACGTATTAACTTAGATGGAACGATTCCAGTTGATAATCCTAAATTTTACCCATTTGCTGTACCTGATGGAAGTGCAGGTAATCCATTTTCTAATTCGCCAGTACCAAATAATGCGGATACTATGCGCCCAGATTCTGATAAGGTACAATCTCATATTTTTACTTATGGACATAGAAATGCGCAGGGAATTGTTTTTGATAGTAACGGAACTTTATTTCAATCCGAGCATGGAGATAGAGTAGATGACGAGGTTCATGTTCTAGTAGGAGGTAAAAATTATGGATGGCCACTTATCGTAGGTGAACGAGATGACCTAGGTTATGAGCAATGTATTAAAGGATCTGCAGCTGGTTGCTCATGGACAGGAAATAATGATTGCCCTTCTGGAGCACTTACAAATAAAGAGACAGATTTTCCTTTACCAGTAGATTTTCAAGGACCTATAGCAACTTATGGTAGTACAGTCACTGCTGTGCCACAAGGAGGCTTTTTAACATGGCCTACTGTAGCACCTTCAAGTATTGATGTGTATGAGGGTAATGGTAACTTACCTTTTTCTAAAAATTTAATCATTCCTACACTTAAAAAAGGAGCTCTTTACCGTTATGGTGTCGATGCATCTAATAATATAACAACAGACCTTATTGAGTTTCACTCATCCATAGATAGATATAGAGATATTGCTATTTCTGCAGATGGTAATACTATTTATGCAGTAACTGATAGTGGTGGTTCTACTTCAGGACCTTCAGGGACATCTTCTTTAGGTGTTGCAAATCCTGGTGCTGTGTTTAAATTTGAGTATCAAAGTTTTCCAGAACCTTCAAATCAAGCAACAAGTTTGGTAGCTACTTCAAATGGTGTAGACATCAACCTAAGTTGGAATGATGCTGTAGGTACAAATAGTGCCGATGGTTATGCACTTGCAGTAAGTACTACATCAGGTAGTTTTCCGACTTTTACAGATGGAACAGACTTTTCAAATGATTTTGATTTTTCTGATGGAAGTGGTCTTGTAAAAGTAAATAGTGGTGTTGAGAATTATGTGTTCAACGATCTAGATGTTAATACTACTTATTACTTCCAGCTTATAGCATTTTCTAACGTAGGTAAAGATATCGACTATCTTAATTCAACAGCTCCTCTAGCAAATGCAACAACTACCATTTCTCTAGATCCAACTATTATAATTACAGAGGTTGTTAGTACCGGTTCTAATGGGATTAACGAAGGTTATGTAGAAATTTTTAATTACGGTACTGTATCAGTAGATCTTAGTGCTGAAGGTTACTATTTAGGAATCGCATATGATGGAGGTTCTTCTGCAGGTAATAATGTTGATATAACAGCTACACTGCAACCTGGGCAATATTATACTATTGGTAGACCAGGAGGTTCTTTTACTCCAGATTTAACAGAATACAATGTTATTAATGGAGATGGAAATGACGCTTATGTATTGTTCAACGGCGCAGATGAAGTAATTGATATTTATGGTGTACTAGGTCAGAATGGAAGTGGGCAGGCTTGGGATTACTCTAATTCTCGTGCCATTAGAAAAATCACAGTTTCAGATGCTAACGATACTTGGACAGCTTCAGAATGGATTATAGAAACTATATCAAGTTTTAATGATGTAACGGCTAATGCTGGTGAAGACATTAACTTTATTTACAATAATTCTTGGTCACCTTATGACCCAAGCGGTTCTGAATATCAGGCAGAAGATGTTACAGTAATGAATGGTACTGCAAGTTTAACTGCAATGTCTTTATTTAATAATGTTACTGTTCAAACTGGTGCAACGCTAGATTTAGGTACTACAGGAATCGATTTGAGAGAAAACTTACAAGTAGATGGAACTTTTATTGGTTCTCAAGGAACTTTATCTGTGTCAGGAACTTCTAGTCAATCAATTAGTGGTAACAGCTTTGGTCTAAATAATTTAATAGTAGATAATGAGCTTGTGATTAATACAGATGTATCAATAAATAATTTACTGACAGTTAATAATGATTTAACTGTAAACCCTGCAAATATGATGTTGCTTACTAGTAACGCTACAGGCACGGCTTATGTAGGACCAGTAAATGGATCTATAACTGGTAACTTTGCTGTAGAGCATTATGTACCTGCAAAAAGATCTTTTAGATTCTTGAGCCCATCCTTAACTACAGCAAACAGTATAGCAGATAACTGGCAAAACGATTCTGGTCTAACTAGTGGTGCTGGAACACATATTACAGGTTCTGATACTGGAGCAAATGGTTTTGACATGACTAGTTCTGGTGCTCCTTCATTATTTACTTATAATAATACAGGTCAACAATGGGAGGCTATTGCAAACACTTCTACACTAGGGTTAGTTGCTGGTAAAGCATACCGTATGTTAGTGAGAGGTGATAGAACAGTAGATTTAACAAATAATGCTGCAACACCTTCTAATACTACTCTTACTGCGACAGGTAATCTAGTTACAGGAAATGTAACTGACGGTAGTTTAAGCGCCGTAGCAGGAGAGTTTAACTTTGTAGGTAATCCATACCAGGCACCAGTAGATTTAAGTACTGTGCTAGCTGCTTCCAATAACGTGAGCAGTTCATTTGTATATTTATGGGACCCAGCTATCAATACTAGAGGTGCTTATGTTACCGTAGATGTAAGTGCAAATAGCTCAAATAACGCTAGTTCTCTTATGGATAAGTATTTACAACCTAACACGTCATTCTTTATTTCTACACTAGCAGATGGTGCAGCAAGTGTTTCTTTTACAGAATCTGATAAAGATATAACGGCTGGTTTTTCTAATAGCGCAAGAAACAGTGCCACTACAGGTTCTATATCTGTACAACTATATGAGCAAACAGAGTTGCAAAACGGTATGTCTGCTCGTGATGGAGTAGTGGTAAGATTTGACCCAGCTAGCTCTAACGGTGTGGATGGTAATGATGCTATAAAATTCAGCAACCTAGATGAAACTCTTAGTTTTATGAATGGAACTGATAAATTAAGTATTGAAAATCGTTTTACACCTCAAGATAATGAAACACTTTTTCTAGATATAGTAACCTACAGATCAGTAGACTATGCATTATCTCTAGATGTAACTACAGTAGGTTTACCAGTATACTTAAAAGATAATTTCTTAGGGTCGTACACTTTATTAAACGATGGTAATAATATCTATAATTATTCTATACAGTCTACAGATGCTTCTTCTAGTGCCGCAAATAGATTTGAAATTAAGTTCTCAAATGCAGTCCTTTCTTTAGAAGAGCTTGATATGGTAGAATTTACTATATATCCTAATCCTACTTCTGCAAATAAGACTATTTATATATCAGGTACTGGTGTAGAGACTATAAAATCTGCTTCATTATATAATATGTTAGGTCAGCAAATTATTAACTGGAATGAGATCGATGCGTCTAACAACGAGGCTCAATTAGATTTAGGTAATAATTTAAAAGTAGGTAATTACATCTTGCAAATTAAAAATGCATCAGGTATTACAACGAGTAAACAATTGATTGTTAATTAATCAATTTATAATTCACATAAAAAGGGCTGTTCTTATTAAGAGAACAGCCCTTTTTTTATTCCGTAAGATTCAGAGAATTATTTAAACATATCCATTCCAGGTATGTTAGGCATTCCATCTTTGGCAACTGCAGCAACTTCAGTTTCATAAATTTCTTCAGCCTTGGCAAGCGCTTTATTGGTTACCATAACTAGATAATCTTCTAGTTGCTCTTTATCTTCCAAAAGTTCTGGATCGACAGTTACATTTTTAATCTGACGACTAGCAGTTACCGTTACTTTTAATAAGCCATCACTAGATTGCTCATCTATAAGAACAGTATTCATTCTATTTTTAGTTTCTTCTACTTTTGCTTGGGTCTCCTTCAGTTTCCCCATCATATCTCCGAACATAATTTATCTTTTTAAATTAAATGTGTAAAATGTTTGTTGTAGTTCCGCTTTCGCGAAAGCGAGAACAAAAATAACTCTCTACTAACTATAGTAGCAAATGGAAAGCTATTTTATATCTTGCAATGCTTTTTAATTTTAAGATTTATATGGCTCATAAAGCTCCGATTGCAAAGAAAATATCTCACGTTCATGACATTCATGGACATCAAAGAATAGATAACTACCACTGGATGACAGAGCGTGATGCTCCAGAAGTTATCGATTATTTAAAAAAAGAAAATGATTATTATGATGCCAGTACTGCACATACAAATCAATTAAAGGACGATCTTTTTAATGAAATCAAAGGCCGTATAAAAGAAGACGACGAGTCTGTACCTTATTTATTAAATGGATACTGGTATATAAGTAAGATGGAAACTGGCGAGAGTTATCCATACTATTACAGACGTAAAGACGGCAGTGAAGAACAAGAGTTGCTTTTTAATGTAAATGAAATGGCAGTAGGGAATGAGTATTATAAACTTACCTCTATGAATATTTCTCCCGATAATAAATTAGTAGCCTATGGAGTAGACACTAAAGGACGTCGTGAGTACACCATTTACATTAAGAATCTGGAGACCGGTGAGATTTTTGAAAATTATCTAGAATTAACAACAGGTGGATCTGTGTGGGCAAATGATAATAAAACATTATTCTTTACACGCAAGGACCAGCAAACACTGCGCGCCAATAAAATTTATAAATATCAAATAGGTACACCAGCTGCATCTAACCAATTGATATTTGAGGAAAAGGACGAGATCTTTAATTGCTTTGTTTACAAAACCATGTCAGAGCGCTTTATCATGATCAAATCATCTGCTACGTTATCTGACGAGGTACGATTTATCGATGCAGACCAGCCAGATAGTGAGTTTAAGTTAGTACAAGAGCGCCTGCCAGAAATGGAATATAGTGTGTCTCATTACAAAGACAGCTTCTATATTATGACTAATAAAGATGAGGCGACTAACTTTAAAATCATGAAAACCGCTATCGAGACACCGCAAATGGAGAATTGGGTAGATTTTATTGCTCATGATCCAGAGGTGCTTCTAGAAGATTTTGACCTTTTTGAGAATTACTTTGTTATATCTGACCGTTTTAATGGTTTAAATCGCATAAGAATTAAAGCATGGGATAATACAGTAGATTATTTCCTACCCTTTAACAACGAGACATACACTGCTTTTACCAGTGCAAACTTTCAGTTTAAGACTAATAAATTGCGTTACAATTATAATTCTATGACCACACCACCGTCGGTTATAGAGTTTGATATGGAAACTAGAGAAGAAATAGTACTTAAAACACAACCTATAGAAGACCCTAACTTTAATCCAGATAACTATGTGTCTGAGCGTGTATGGGCTACTGCAGTAGATGGTGTAAAAGTGCCTATCAGTTTAGTGTACAGAAAAGATAAGAAAAATCCAGACGGTAATCCTTTATTGCAATATGGATATGGTAGTTATGGAAGTACGATAGATCCTTATTTTTCAATATCCAGATTAAGTTTATTAGACCGTGGTTTTGTATTTGCTATCGCACACATACGTGGTGGAGAATATCTAGGGCGTGAATGGTATGAAACAGGTAAAATGTTTGAAAAGCGCAATACTTTTACAGATTTTATAGCCTGTAGTAAATTTTTAATAGAAGAAAAATATACAACTTCACAACACTTATACGCTTCAGGCGGTAGTGCAGGAGGGCTTCTTATGGGAGCTATTATTAATATGGCACCAGGACTTTATAACGGTATTTTAAGTGCGGTACCATTTGTAGACGTAGTAACTACCATGTTAGATGACAGTATACCACTTACTACAGGTGAGTATGACGAGTGGGGAAATCCTAATAATAAAGACAGTTATGAGTATATGTTAAGCTACTCTCCATATGATCAAGTGATTGCGCAGTCATATCCTAACATGTTAGTAACAACAGGTTACCACGACTCACAAGTACAGTACTGGGAACCTGCAAAATGGGTTGCAAAGCTAAGAGAACTTAAAAAGGACGATCATTTATTGTTATTTAAAACAGATCTTTCTAGTGGTCATAGTGGAGCATCAGGGCGATATGATGCTTTAAAAGAGGTTGCTATAGATTTTGCTTTTTTATTAGATTTAGAAAATATTAACAACTAGTTTTTTTTTGTGTAAATTTGCAAAGTTTTTGTGCTAAAATTTAAAGTGCAAAAGAGCAGGTTCTGTAAAGTTAGGATGCAACCTTTTCCTAAAATTGTAGTCTAACGCAGTACAGGTTCTTAACAAAACCCTATATATGAGCGACAATATCAAAGCGTACAATAATGTATTGGAATTAATAGGAGAGACACCTCTTATAAAACTTTCTAAAACAGTAGAAAATTTTCCAGGTAATTATTACGCCAAAGTAGAGGCTTTCAATCCAGGACATTCTTCAAAAGATCGTATCGCTCTTCATATTATTGAAGAGGCAGAGCGCAAGGGAATTCTTAAACCTGGAGATACTATAATAGAAACAACATCTGGTAATACAGGTTTTAGTATCGCAATGGTAAGCCGCATAAAAGGATACGACTGTATTCTAGCAGTAAGTTCAAAATCTAGTGCAGATAAAATAGACATGTTAAAGTCTATGGGTGCCAAAGTTTATGTGTGTCCAGCAAATGTAAGTGCAGACGACCCACGTAGTTATTATCAAGTAGCAAAGCGCTTGCATGATGAAATTAAGAACAGCATCTATATCAATCAGTATTTTAATGAGTTGAATATGGAGGCTCATTACTTATCTACTGGTCCAGAAATATGGAACCAGACTGCTGGAGAGATTACACATCTAGTAGCCTGTAGTGGTACAGGTGGTACTATATCTGGTACGGCACGTTTTTTAAAAGAGCAAAATCCTGATATTCAAATCTTAGGAGTTGATGCTTACGGTAGTGTTCTTAAAAAATATCATGAAACTCAAGAATTTGATAAGGATGAAATTTATCCTTACCGTATAGAAGGATTAGGTAAAAATTTAATCCCAACTGCGACAGATTTTGATGCTATCGATAGTTTTACAAAGGTGAAGGATGAAGAGGCTGCTCATACGGCACGTTTTATATCCCAAACTGAAGGTCTATTTGTAGGGTACACAAGTGGTGCTGCATTACAAGCAACTAAACAACTAGCTGCCGAAGGTGTTTTTGATGAGAATTCTAATGTGGTAATTATTTTTCCAGATCACGGATCTCGTTACATGAGTAAAATTTATAATGATGAGTGGATGCAAGATCAAGGCTTTTTTGATTCAAAATCGACTGCAGATCAACAACATATAGAGTACATTAAGTAGTCTTTTAAATATTTTATAATTTAAAACCCTAATCTATAAACGATTAGGGTTTTATTTTTTATTACGCTTTCGCGAAAGCGAGATCCACTTCTAACTGTATATTCTTCAACACATTATTAACAAATCACAAAATACTATGCATGCATAATCTATAGATGAATTGCTGCGAAAGTCGTATCTTTGTGAGCTTAATTAGTGATATGAAAGATTTATTTGATAAAATATACAAGGACAAAGGACCGCTAGGGAAATGGGCGAGTGTAGCTGAAGGATATTTTGTGTTTCCTAAGTTAGAAGGACCTATTTCTAACCGTATGCAATTTAACGGTAGAGAAGTAATTACTTGGAGTGTTAACGATTATTTAGGATTAGCAAATCATCCAGAGGTAAGAAAGGTAGATGCAGAGGCTGGTGCTGAGTATGGAAGTGCTTACCCTATGGGAGCACGTATGATGAGTGGTCATACTGATCTTCATGAACAACTACAAAATGAGCTTGCAGAATTTGTAGATAAAGAAGCAGCTTATTTATTGAATTTTGGTTATCAAGGAATGGTGTCTACTGTAGACGCTTTAGTTTCTAAAGATGACGTTATCGTTTACGATGTAGATGCACACGCGTGTATTATTGATGGTGTACGTTTACATCATGGTAAGCGTTTTACTTATAAGCATAATGATTTAGAAAGCATCGAGAAGAACCTTCAACGTGCTACTAAAATAGCAGAACAAACTGGTGGAGGAATTCTTGTGATTTCTGAAGGTGTTTTTGGTATGCGTGGAGAGCAAGGAAAATTAAAAGAAATAGTAGCTCTTAAAGAAAAGTACAACTTTAGACTGTTTGTAGATGATGCTCACGGTTTTGGTACTCTAGGTAAAACTGGTGCTGGAGCAGGTGAAGAGCAAGGTGTACAAGATCAAATAGATGTGTACTTTGCAACATTTGCAAAATCTCTTGCTAGTACAGGTGCTTTTATTGCAGCTGATAAAGAAATAATTGATTACTTAAAATATAACTTGCGTTCTCAAATGTTTGCAAAGTCGTTACAATCACAACTTGTAGTAGGTGCTTTGAAACGTCTAGATATGTTACGTACTATGCCAGAGCTTAAAGAAAAGCTATGGGAAAACGTAAATGCATTACAGAGTGGACTTAAAGATCGTGGTTTTGATATAGGTACTACTCAATCGTGTGTAACACCAGTTTATCTTAAAGGTAGTATTCCTGAAGCTATGGCTCTAGTAAAAGATTTACGTGAAAACTTTGGTGTCTTTTGTTCTATAGTTGTATATCCAGTTATACCTAAAGGGTTAATCTTATTGAGATTAATTCCTACTGCATCACACACTATGGCAGACATAGAAGAGACGTTAACTGCCTTTGAAGGTATACGTGAGCGTCTAGATAGTGGTGTTTATAAAAGATTAAGTGCTAGTGTTGCTGCTGCGTTTGCATAAATGATAACTAGATTATATTTATAAAAAAAAAGTCCTGTCTAAACAGGACTTTTTTTATGGTTAATATTTTAGTAGAGTTTCATGAATTTATAGCAACGACGATAAGTGAAATAAAATCAATAAAGGATAACCGATTACAGAAACATAATATTTATAGTCCTTTGCTTCTTTTTTAATAACCATAATTATGGTGAGAATTATTCCAGTAAATAAAAAAAACATAGCTAGAATAGATGTAATATTTAAAATGTTTGAAAGTTTATTTATAATAGTAAAATCATTATTTATTACAATTATGGTTGCAATTATATTTATAATGACTAGATATAAAAATAATCTAAATGCCCATGCTCTATAGTTAGTCATGTTTTAATTTTTCTATGGTTAATAAATTTATAATGCTAAAAATCTAACTTTAATTTTGCTTTTAAAATATTAATCTTCAAAAGATCAAGTTCAATTCTACGTCATTAAATATTACTTACCATTATGTAACTCAACTTCGACTTTATAAAGCGTAGCTTGTTGCATTACTAAAATAGGATAGCTATTCACCTTGTAACCAGCAGATTCTCCTGTTTCTTCTTTGTTTTCTAAACTAGACATGGTTATCATAAAGTCCATACGGTCTTCATAAAACACCTCGCTGTTGTTTATTAAATTACCAGCCACTTCATAGGTACTAAATAAGGTGTTGCGTGATTGTGCTATAGGCAAAATAATACCATTGTTCTCGTCTAGCTCATAAATATTCTTATTTCCTGTTTGTATAAGAGTGTAGGCTCTTTCTTCTCGTTCTGTACCGTAAAATATTTTATAATCATATTTTAAACTGTCAGTTGTAGCAAGTAAATGAAATTCCATGGGAATATCTTCTAATCCATTACTGGTTGTGTTTACTAAATTACCTTTATAAATGCCTAAAAAGTCATTAGGAAAAATAAGTTCTTTCTTTACCTTTTCAGTTTTTACAGATTTTTCTACGACAGGTTTTTTTGAATCTGTTTTACAGCTTATAAATAATAGGAGTAAGGTTATGGTGATTATTTGCTTCATATATCAAAAGTAGTTATTATTTAAATGGTTATTGGTATGGATTTGTTTTGGGCATAAAATACAAATTGTCATAAAATGAAGAATCCCGAGCTATCAAGATGACAACTCAGGAATTCTTACTAACCAACCAAAAAACTTTTTGAAAATTACTCTTGTTAACCTTCATAACTAATAAAGCAATACCTGTGCCAAAGTGTTATGCGCGCATAATATATTTTTACGTTTATTGTCATATTCTAAAAATTTGAGGTCTTTTATTATCAATAATGATTTATTTCTTTAACCTTTAATGTCTATTATCACATTGTATATAAATAATACGTTCTTTATCGTCTAAAAATGCGATAAATGGACAACCAAAACTAGTATAGTAAAGTCCGAAAATAACAGGTGGTTTATCTTTAAATAATCTGCCAGCATAATGATTCGGCTCTTTTGGCAGTTCCGTGTTTTCTTCAAGGTAAAGAGAAGGACTGTGACTTTCACTGTCAGTTACTTCTGTCATGTATAAGACCTGTTTAGATGGAGATAATGCAAATATGTAGTCTGCCGTGTAAGTTCCATTGTCAAAGCTATTACGTGTGTAGTAGTAATCGTTGTTATCTATTACATAGTGATAGGCTACTTTTATATCGTATTGAGTAGATTTAAAAAATTCTCCATAGGCCAATTCGATTTTAGGCACTTTGCTTGTATTTATAGCTTTCCAATTAATGCTACTTAATGAATTTGTCAGGAAGGGGTTTTCTTTGTCTACATGTGCAAAAGAATTATAATAGGAGTAGTTGTTAGTTTCTATTAATCCTTCTAGGTTAAAACCGGTAAGATAATCACCACCACCATAAATACTTTCATGAGTAAAAAGAGGTACATCTTTTACTTTAAATTGTTTTAATTGATCTGTTTGATAGTTATAAATGAATAAAAAATCTGATTCGTCTATCTCTCTATTGTTTAAAAAAGTAATTCTTTCTTCACCTTTTATATGGTAATAGATTTCGTTTTGCTTTTCGTCATTATTTATGCTCGATTCATTTTGATATTCTTCTAGAACTTTAGGAAAACGATTAGACCAATAACCGTCTGTCAAGGATATAAATGGAATAGTTTCATCATTCTTCTTTTCATAACTATCCATGGTAAGAATAGAGAGATTATTAATGTTGTTTTCATATGCTATCTCTTTATAGTTATCTGATAAATAACCATCAAATACATAACCTATTACACGACCAGTGGTAACCTTTACCCATGTGCCAGAGATTTCTTTATTCCCATCTTTAACAATGCTGGAAACATCTGTCATTTCAAGAATTTCTAATCTATAATTATCAGGAAATTTGCCAAGTAATTTCCCCTTAGGCGCATCTCTAAAATTTAAACCAGAAGGTGCATCGACATATTTATAGATTTTGTCTTGTATCGATATTATTTGGGAACTTCTAGTTGGTTCATTATCGAACCCTACTGCAATTGTGTTACCGCTTAAAGAAATGTCGTTTAAAGCAATCTCTATTTCTTGTGGTTGATTTTCACAACTTAAAATTAAGAGTAGGATGAAGGCCGCAAAAACAATTTTTACAGATGTTGATAAGCCTAAAGCCATTTTTTCCACTTAAAAAAGCCCAGTAATGAGAAGAATATGACTCCACAAGCAATCCAGAAATAACTATAAGCATTTTCCCATCCCATTTCTGGCATGTCAGGTAGATTCATTCCATAAATACCTGCTAGAAAAGTAAGTGGTATAAATATAGAAGACATAATAGTAAGTACCTGCATGATTTGATTCATCTTATGACTTACACTAGATAGGTACATGTCACGTAATCCAGCATTTATTTCTCTATAAGATTCTACGGTTTCTATAATTTGAATACAGTGATCATAGGCATCTTGAAAATAAGCATGTGTTTTAGATTCTATCAGGGCGCTGTCTTCTTTAAGCAACCTAGAAATAGATTCTCTTAAAGGAAAAATAGCACGACGCAATTGAAGCAGCATCCTTTTATTCTTTTGTGCTTTATTCAGGGAATCTTTTTGAGGGTTATCAAAAATTTCGTCTTCTAGTTGATCGAGATATTCTCCTATTTGTTCAACAGCTATGAAGTAGTGATCTATTATACTGTCTATAAGAGCATAGAATAAATAATCGCTTTTAACAGATCTTATGCGACCACGACTGTTTTCTATGCGGTCTCTAATATTTTCAAATACATCTCCTGTCTTCTCTTGAAAAGTAATAACAGCGTCTTCAGTTAGTATTAGGCTTACTTGTTCTTCATTAAGTTCATGATTCTCTGCATCATAAGAAATCATCTTAATGCATTGATATATATAGTTTCCGTAAAATTCAGTTTTAGGACGTTGCGTAGTGTTTGCTATGTCTTCTAGTAGTAAATGGTGTAAATGAAATTTACTACCTATCTTTTCTAATATAGCGATATCATGTACTCCATCTACATTAAACCAATTAACACGATTTTCCTTTAATTGATCTAAGAATATACCATTTTGCTTAGAAAAATGGGTCTCATCATACAGAATAGTCTCTGCGCTAACTTCGCCAGTCCTATCTTCTCCTACATAAGAAATGGTTCCAGGTGGCTGGAATACGTTAGTTCTAGACTTAGGTGTCGCTTTACGACGCAATCTTATATTAGGTTTTCTCATGAATATGACTTTAGAATGCAGACTTAATCAAATGTAATAAGTTTAAACTGAATAAATCGCACTCATTTATATAGCGCGAGAGTCTGTTTAATTATAATTTTTCTGCCAGGTAAGGAGAGGTATAGCTGTCTTTAATCTTAGCCACTTCTTCAGGTGTTCCTGCGGCGACTAATTTACCACCTAGTTTACCGCCTTCTGGACCTAGGTCTATAACATAGTCAGCACATTTTACCAGATCCATGTTGTGTTCTATCACAATTACAGAGTGTCCCTTTTCTATTAATGCATTAAAACTATCTAATAATTTATTGATATCATGGAAATGAAGTCCAGTAGTAGGCTCGTCAAATATGAAAAGCGTTTTATCTGACGTGGTTCCTTTTACTAAAAAACTAGCTAACTTAATACGTTGAGCTTCTCCACCAGATAGGGTAGAAGAGCTTTGTCCTAAGGTTACATATCCTAATCCTACGTCCTGTAAAGGTTGTAGTTTTCTTGTGATTTTAGCTTCTTTATTGGTGTTAAAAAACGCTATTGCATCGTTAATAGTTAAGTTGAGAACATCGTCTATATTCTTATCAAAAAACTTCACTTCTAGAATCTCTTTCTTAAAACGTTTTCCATTACAGGTTTCGCATTTGAGAGTAACATCTGCCATGAATTGCATCTCGATAGTTACTTCACCATCTCCTTTACAAGTCTCACATCTACCGCCATCTACGTTAAAAGAAAAGTGTTTAGGCTTATAGTTTCTTATTTTTGCAACTTTCTCATTTGCAAATAGATTACGTATGTCATCATAAGCTTTTATATAGGTTACAGGATTAGATCTAGAGCTGCGACCTATAGGGTTTTGATCTATAAATTCTACTGTTTTTACATTTTCAAACTTACCAGATATCTCTGTAAATTGTCCTGCTTTTTTTCCATAACCACCTAGTTTTTTTAAGATTGCTGGATATAGAATTTGTTTTACCAGAGTTGATTTTCCACTACCAGAAACACCGGTTACCATAGTTAAAACACCTAGTGGGAAACGCACATCTATATTCTGCAGGTTATTCTGTCTCGCACCTTTTATATCTATATAATACTTGTTAGGTCTTCGCTTTCGCGGAAGCGGAATCTCCATAGATCCATTCAAATACTTTGCAGTAAGACTGTCAGATTTTAAGATCTCGTCCAGTGTTCCTGCAGCAACCACTTCACCACCATGAGTACCAGCCTCTGGACCTATATCTATAATTTGGTCTGCGGCTTGCATGATTTCTTCATCATGCTCCACGACGATGACCGTATTCCCTAAATCACGTAAATTCTTGAGTACTTTAATCAATCGTTTTGTGTCTCGTGGATGTAAACCTATACTAGGCTCATCTAGAATGTACATACTACCTACCAGACTACTACCCAAAGATGTCGCTAGATTGATACGTTGAGATTCTCCACCAGAAAGACTATTAGATTTACGATTAAGGGTTAAGTAATCTAGCCCTACGTCAGATAAAAAAGCAAGTCTATTATTGATCTCAATAAGTAAACGTTTTGCAATTTGTTGATCGTGATCGTTTAATTGTAAATCTTTAAAGAATAAGACCAACTCTTTAATAGGTAACGTTACCAGATCTGTTATGGTAGTGTCAGCTATTTTTACATAGTCTGCTTCTTTTCTCAATCTAGCGCCATTACAGTTGCTACATTTAGTTTTACCACGGTATCGAGATAACATGACACGATTCTGGATCTTGTATGCTTTTGCTTCTAGTTCTTCAAAAAAGGAATGAATTCCTTCAAAGTATTTATTTCCATCCCAAACCAGTCGTTTTTGCTTTTCAGTAAGCTCAAACCATGGTCGGTGAATAGGGAAGTCAAACTTACCAGCACTAATAATAAGCTGGTTATTATAAAAAGACATACTCTCACCACGCCATGGGAAAACAGCTTGTTCATATACAGAAAGTGCGGTGTTAGGAATCACCAGGTCTGCATCTATACCTATTACATCTCCATAACCTTCACATCTAGGACAGGCGCCATAAGGATTATTAAAACTAAACAAATGCGGATTAGGTTCTAGAAATTCTATGCCGTCTAGTTCAAATTTATTAGTAAACTCGCGCACTTTGCTGCCGTCCATGTGTTCTATAAAGGCAACTCCTTTTCCTTCAAAGAAAGCAGTATCAATAGCGTCTGCTAGTCGATTATAGAAATCTTCATTATCTCGTACGATTATACGGTCTATGACTATTTTTACTTCGTCTTTTTTAGAATAAGTCAAATCTTCTTCGTCTATTCTATGGACGCTGTCGTTTATTTTTATACGTGTAAAACCTTGTTGTAAGAGTACCTGCAGTTGTGCAGCAATATCACGTTTACCTTTAACTATAAGTCTGGTAGTTAATAGCAATTTAGAACCTTCGTCCTGTTGTTTTACATAATTAACAACGTCTGTTACAGTGTCTTTTTTCACCTCGTCGCCAGAGATAGGTGAGTAGGTACGTCCTATACGAGCAAATAATAATTTTAAATAATCATAAATCTCAGTAGTAGTTCCTACCGTAGATCTAGGGTTAGTAGAATTTACCTTTTGCTCAATAGCGATGGCAGGTGCAATACCTTTAATATATTCTACTTTAGGCTTATTTAAACGACCTAAAAATTGTCTTGCATAAGAAGAAAGACTTTCTACATAACGACGTTGACCTTCTGCATATAGCGTGTCAAAAGCTAGAGAAGACTTACCGCTACCAGATAAACCGGTTATTACAACAAGTTTATTTCTAGGGATAACAGCATCTAAATCTTTTAAGTTGTGTAGTTGTGCGCCTTTAATAAGAATATTCTCTTTAGGGCTTAACTGGTCTATATCGGCAAACAATTTTGTTTCTGGCATAACTACAAAGATAAGAGGGACTTTGTCCTTCAAAAAATCGTTTATTGTAATAAAAATGTTAAAAAATGTTGTCACTTTTTGTATTTGTGGAATAAATGTTGGTATATTTATCCCGGTAACAATTTCTAAACATACTGCTTATACTATAACACTACTTTAAAAAATCTGATCTAAGGCTCTATCTGAGGTCACTTAAGTTGTTATAATATGAAATTAGAAAATGTACAAGATGCTGCGTTGGTAAGGCAGTATATGGAAGGTAATGAAAAGGGATTAGAAACTCTTATCGTACGTCACAAGCAAAGAATCTACAGTTTTATTTTTTCTAAAGTAATGGATCGCGACATTACTGAAGATATATTTCAAGATACATTTATAAAAGTAATACGTACCCTTAAAAAAGGTAAGTACAATGAAGAAGGTAAATTTCTTCCTTGGGTGATGCGTATTGCGCATAATCTAGTCATCGATCATTTCCGTCGCAATAAACGCATGCCTAAATTTCAATCTCGTAATGATTTTGATATTTTTGATGTAATAAGCGATGGAGAAGAGAGCATGGAATTTGACATGATTACCAGTCAGGTACATGAAGACGTAAGACGTCTGGTAGAAGAACTGCCAGAAGATCAAAAAGAAGTACTTACTATGCGCATCTTTAAAGAGATGTCCTTTAAAGAAATAGCAGCATCTACAGACGTGAGTATCAACACAGCCTTAGGGAGAATGCGATATGCCTTAATTAACTTACGTAAAGTAATTGATAAGCATAATATCGTATTAACAAGATAAATAACTTTTTCTGGTCATTTCTTATAATATAGTTTTGAAAAGTGCGTTTAATTCAAAAATAAACTTACTTGCACATGGCAAAACTTTACAATGAATCATTACCTGAACCAGTGAAACCAACAGGACCCAAAAAAGAAACTATCAACTTTTTACTTAGTTTCTCAAAAGCATTAAGTGTGACTCGATACAAGAATATGACGTTTGAGACATTTAATAATTGATATTATCAGCCTATTATCAATTATGTTTTCAGTTAGATAATCCATTCTCATTGCTATTGAGAGTGGATTTCTTTTTTAATGATGTTTTCGCTTTCGCGAAAAAAATATTTTAGTTACTCCTAGACTAGATTTACTTTTATTGGTAAAACTAATTACGTGTACTTTTATAAGTTATCAAGTTTATTTTTTAATTCAGAAAGAGTTGTCTCTTCAAATTTTAAACCATTAATTTGGTTAATAGAGATGTTAATTTCTTTAAAAGCAACCATTATTTTACCATTATTATTTTGTATCCCAATGATGGTTGCTGTTTGCCCTTTGGGAACATTTAGGAATGTATATTTTCCATCTTTTGTATTTGCTTTCAATACACCATCAAACTCATTAAAAACCATTTTTAATTTTGTATTAGAAGAAAGAGGAGTGTCTACTATTAGATCCATTTTTTCATCAAAATCAATAAATATATCACAATTGATCCAGCCAAGATTAGTAACACTGAATATGTAGTATTCTAACTCTGCATCATCAATGTCTTTTATAACTTCTTTTTCAAACTTTGAATATTTCCGATCAAATGAGGTGATATATTCTTTTTTAGTTTGATAGAGAGGTATTACATTTCCTCCTTGAATAAATAATAAACCTTTTCTTTCAATAATATCACCATTTTTGTTTCTACCAGGTTCGAGTAGGGGTAAGTTTTTTAAGAATTTTACTATTTCTTGTTTTGTAGAATTTGAAACTTTAGTATTTATCTTAATGTTCTTGAGACGGCCATTTTTAGAAATTTCCATTTCGCATTCCACACCGTAATCATTCCAATTCTCAAAATTCGGATAATCGTTTTTGTTAAGAGTAGTCTCAATTTCTTTTTTCGTTTCTGAGGTGAAATCATAAGCTCTTATATAATAATCAAGAGGGTTCCAGCTGTATAAAGTATCTATCCGTTTTTTAGGAATGAAATTATAGCTTGTTGAGTCATTTGTAGAAGGATACCACCAGCCAAATGAGCTAAGCTTAAGAGTCTTTTTAACAAGATTTACAGTGTCAATTTTCCAGTTTAAAGCAGAGCTGTCTGTTGCAGTTTCATCAGCATAAAAAAGATTCATTTTTTTAGTGAAATCAAATTTCTTTTTCGGAAAATGAATTACAATTTCCTTCCCTTTTTTTAAGGAAAGTATCTCACCGTTTGAGGATGCCTCTATCTTTATCATCCCTCTTGTTTCAAGTAATTTACTATCTGAAACAGTTGATAATTCGGCAAGAACTATATCTGATTTTTTATAAAATTCTTTTAAATCTAACCTAATAGAATCTTTTGCTAGAGTACCGTTAGGAAATTCAAATGTTTTAGAACCTATAAAAATCCTTGTTCCTTCTGGTCCAAATAGAGTAGTGTCTTTTGTTTGATTTATTATAAAGCTAGTCGTAGGGAAATCAATTTTTTCAAACTGATTATTCATTTTGGGAGATTGACAACTAATTGCTAGAATATATATAATTATAAGGTAACTAAATATCTTTATCATTTTCTATTATTAAGAATTTAAATATTGTGTTTTACGTTTTCACCTTTTCTTCAGCTTCTTATAATACTCATCAAGAACAGTCTTTCTACCAACAGTCTTTGTGATGATATCTTTTTCTAGATCCCAACCGCGAGCGGGACTATATTCACGACCGTACCAGATAATTTGAAGATGTAGGTCGTTCCATACTTCTTCTGGAAAGAGACGTTTAGCATCTTTTTCTGTTTGTACGACGTTCTTACCATTAGTCAGATTCCAGCGGTACATTAATCGGTGTATGTGTGTGTCTACAGGAAATGTAGGGATCCCAAAGGATTGTGCCATAACAACAGCTGCAGTTTTATGTCCTACTGCAGGGAATTCTTCTAGCTCTTCATAAGTTCTAGGTACTATACCATTGTGTTTATCAATTAAAATTTGTGATAGTCCATGTATACCTTTTGCTTTCATAGGTGATAGTCCTACTGGTTTTATGATTTCACGTATCTCGTCGACAGATAATTTTACCATATCATAAGGATTATCTGCACGGTCAAATAGGAGTGGAGTTATTTGATTAACACGTACATCTGTACTTTGAGCACTCATTAAAACCGCTATTAATAAGGTATAAGGGCTCGTGTGATCTAGCGGTATAGGAATTTCTGGATATAACTCTGCTAATTTATTTATGATAAATTCAACTTTTTCTGATTTGTTCATTCCTATCTTTATGCTTTAATTCATTCAAAAATACGATATGACTTCATTAAAAGTAGGAGATAAGGCTCCAGATTTTTCGGTTATTAATCAAGATGAGAAAACAGTTTCTTTGTCTGACTTCTCAGGTAAGAAATTGGTTTTATTCTTCTACCCTAAAGCAAGTACGCCAGGTTGCACGGCCGAGGCGTGTAATTTAAGGGATAATGTAGATCGTTTTCGCGCAAGCGGTTATGAAATACTAGGAGCAAGTGCAGACAGTCCTAAGAGACAGAAGAATTTTCAAACTAAATATGAACTACCCTATGACCTTCTTGCAGACGAAGATCACAAGTTGTTAAACGCATTTCAAGTGTGGGGACCTAAAAAGTTTATGGGTAAAGAATACGATGGTATTCACCGCACTACTTTTGTTATTGATGAAAATGGCGTGATTACCGATGTGATAGGTAAAGTGAAAACTAAAGATCACGCAGCTCAGATTTTATAAGGCTATTAACTTATTAATGTAGTTTTATTAAAATTATAAAACCCCAAATAGTTGAATTTCATCAACCATTTGGGGTTTATATTTAAAAGTTACTTATACTATAAAGGTGCGTCTTCTACGTGAGAGTCGGTATCTTTATGAGAAGTTACTTTATTGTTGCAGCCAAAGAGGTTCTCTTTTTCCATCAATGCTGGTATACCTTCAGGAAGCATTTCTTTCCATCCGTCTTCATTTGCATCTATCATACGCAATACTTCTCTAGAGAATATGTGAAGTATTTCAGGATTATAGTCTTCTAGATCTTTAAGTTTACCGTTGTATTTAAAGAACTTATAAAGTTCCTTCATACGTGGGTGTACTTTTAGATTTTCACTTGTAGTAAGTTCGCCAGTTTCTTTATCTAGCATAGGGTATAGGTATACTCTCAGGTCTTTAAAGAATAGTTTTCCAAAGGCCTCTAGAATACCACCACTTAAATGAGTGTAGTATTTTGTATCAAATATTTCTACTAGATTATTAACACCCATTACCAGTCCTATACGTGCTTTTGTATAGTTGTTAAAGTATTCTACTAGCTTATAGTATTCCTTAAAGTTAGATATCATAACTGTTTGTCCTAGAGAACATAACAATTCTGCTCTGTGCATGAAATCTTCTTCATCTATTTCTCCTTGAGACCTTAAGTTAGAAAGAGTAATTTCAAAAATGGTTTCTACATTTTCTTCTTTTACAGTTCCAGATTTTAAGAATCTGCGACGTGCGGTTTCAAACATATCCATGTTCACTTTAGTCACCGGGCGGAAACTACCACGCAACGCCAGTACATTCTTTTTATAAAGAATACGCGCACTTAAAATATTATTACCATCTGGGCCGAACATTACCGCCTCTGTCATACCGTGTTTAAGAAGTTGTAAACTCATTAAACGGTTATCAACTTGCTTAAATCGTGGGCCAGAAAAGTTAATCATATCTATCTCAATCTTATCCTTATCGATATGATCGTATAAATATTCTAATAATTTTCTAGGGTTATCGTGCTTATAAAAAGCACCATATATAAGGTTAGTACCTAAAATACCTAGTGTTATTTGTTGTAGACGTGCATCACGTTCTTTAAAACGAACATGAAGAATAATCTCAGAATACTCTTCTTCTGGAGAAGCTTGGAATCTTATTCCTACCCATCCGTGACCTAAATAACGCTTTGCAAAATCTATAGTTGCTACCGTATTTGCATAGGTAAAGAATAATTTTTCTGGATGTTTTTCTCTCGATAGTCTTTCTTCTATAAGATTAGACTCGTGTTGTAACATCTTCTTTAAACGAGATTCTGTTACATAACGGCCGTCATCTTGTACACCATAAATGGAGTCAGAAAAGTCCTTATCATAAGCACTCATCGCTTTTGCAATAGTACCAGAGGCACCACCAGCTCTAAAAAACTGTCGTACGGTTTCCTGTCCAGCGCCTATTTCAGCAAAGGTTCCGTAAATATTACGGTTCAGGTTAATTCTTAAAACTTTATTCTTTATAGACGGAACTGATTCAAAATCATGATCTCCTGGTAAGGTAATTCCCATTATATATCTTTTGCTGTTCTCACAAAGGTAGCAAACAGCCGTACTTAAATGAAAAAATATCAATACTTTTATAAAACAATTATGGAAGTAAAAATTACGGTTTTAGGAACAGGGACTTCACAAGGTATTCCTGTTATAGGTAGCTCACATCCAGTGTGTTTAAGTAAGGATTCTAAGGACAAGCGTCTTAGGGTAAGTGCGATGGTAGAGGTAAATGATAAACGATTTATAATAGATTGTGGTCCAGATTTCCGTCAGCAAATGCTTACTCAAGGTATTTCTAGTATAGACGCACTGCTTTTTACTCATGAACATGCAGACCATACCGCTGGGCTAGATGATTTAAGACCTTTTTATTTTAGACAAGGTAATTTACAATGCCACATGACAGCACGCGTTCATAAAGCGTTGCAAGAGCGTTTCAGTTATATTTTTACCACGGTAAATAAATATCCAGGTGTAGCAACCCTAGATGTTCATGAATTTGAAAATGAGCCTTTCCTTATAGATGGTATTCAGGTGACTCCAGTTCTTGCAGACCATGGTTATATACCAGTTCATGGATTTAGAATAGGCAATTTTGCTTACATGACAGATGTTAAGACTATCGCTCAAGGCGAAAAAGAGAAACTTAAAAATCTAGACGTTCTTATTCTCAATATGTTGAGAGAAGAAGAGCATGCGACACATCTTAATCTAGAAGAAGCATTAGAATTAGTAAGGGAATTGCAACCTAAACGTACTTACTTTACACACATAAGCCATCACTTAGGTTTTCATGAAGAAGTAGAGAAAACACTTCCTGAAAATGTATTTTTGGCATACGATAACCTTCAAATTATATCACATTGAAAAAAAGCATTTATTTATACCTGTTCATCTTTGCGTCACTTATAGCACTAGTTATCTATGTAAATGGTAGAAAGTATCAAGAAAAACTAGAAAGTCAAGTAAAAAGTCTGAGAACTGAGGTTTATAAAAAAGACCAAGCTAGAAAAGAAGCAGAGTCTGTACCGTACAAAGTAGATTATGAGAATTCTGTTTTTTCTCTTAAAGGAAACCCAGAAGCTGAGAATTACTTATACAACATAGGACTTACACCAGAAGAGGTGGAATATATAATAGGTGAAGAGCTTTTAGATCTAAACGTAAAACCTAATGGCAACCCTTTGGTACCATATGAAGGACAAGGTCGTGGTTTTAGAATTATAGACACAAAATTTATCAATCATAAATGGGTACTGGCTAACTTTACTGATAACGATCGCTGGGGTGATGTGCTTATACGCTACGACTTTGACGTAGATAAAAATGTAACCATGGAAACGGTATCTTCAGTTTTGTATGATAGAAATAGGAAGTAGGTAGGTATTTAAAATCCATTTATGAATTACAGACTTTTACAGATACTTTTTATTCTATTCAGTTTGTATTTTTTTTACGCTACTTATAAGGGATTACCATCGATACTCGATAATTTCTTGCGTCTTTTTAGAATCAAAAAAAGAATTGTAGCACTAGATAGATTCCACAATGGTTTTATGGGAGTGTTTTTAATTGTTTTGACTTACTATTTACAAATCCGTTTTCTCAGTACTAATTAAATATGGTTATCTATTAGATCTTTTAATCCAGCCTATAAATACGCACTTTACGCTTCTTAATCCTAGAGTTATTTAGATCTTGACAAAGTTGGTATGCTTTTTCAAAAGGAACGGCTACAAAAGCACAGTCCTGTTTCAACTCGATATTACCCAACTCATTTTTATCTAGATTACCTTGTTTAAAGAATAAACCAGCGATATCGCCCTTTGATATTTTATCCTTTCTACCACCAGAAATAAATAGGGTTTCCCATTTTTGTACTTGGTCTACTTTTAAGCGTTCTGAATATTCTAATGGAGTACTATTTTCTATGTAATCTGGTAGTTTATATTTCTTATTGTGTAAGATATAAGCGGTACCGTCTGCATGCATTCTAGCGGTACGACCGTTTCTATGTGTAAACTCTTCTTTGTGAAAAGGCAATTCAAAGTGGATAATAAAATCTAATTCTGGCACATCGATACCACGAGCCGCAAGATCTGTTGCTAGTAATAACTGGTGCGTACCATTTCTAAATTTTATCAAAGCACGTTCACGGTCTCTTTGCTCTAGACCACCATAAAATACAGAGTGAGATATGTTTTTTCCATTAAGAAATTCGCTTACCTCTTCAATAGAATCCTTAAAATTACAGAATATAATACCGTTACCTTTATTAGTACGAGCAATGATTTGTTCTAGATTTAAGAATCTATTTTTAGAATCAGATGCTAGAGTTTTAATTTGTAGAACACTATCGGTTTTCTTTTCAAATTTTAAAACCTGTGGATCTTGTAGACCGACAAATGAAGGTACCTCAGCTTTAAAAGTTGCAGAAGTTAATATATTACGCCCTACATGAGGTAGTGCGTATACTATTTCTTTCATCTCTTTTTCAAAACCTGTCTCAAGAGATTTATCAAATTCATCTAGAATAAGTGTTTTAATAAAAGAAGGATCAAAGGTCTCACGTCGTAAATGGTCGGCTATTCTACCAGGAGTTCCTACTAGAATGGCAGGAGTATGTGATAAATCTTCTCTGTCCTTTGCTCCAGCACGGCCTCCATAGATAGCATTTGCTTTATAACCAGTTCCCATTTCTCTTATAACTTGCTCTATTTGTATAGCAAGCTCACGAGAAGGTACCAGAATTAAGGCTTGTACTTCTGTAATCGATGGATTTAATAACTCTATAACTGGCAGTAAAAACGCTAGGGTTTTTCCAGTACCAGTAGGAGAGATAATCACAGTATCTCTATGGTTTGTGATTGCGCTATGCGCCTGTTGCTGCATATCGTTAAGTGAAACAATTCCTAATTTATCTAGAATTTGCTGACGTGATTTTATGGAATTGTTCATTGTTAAATTTTAAAAATTGTTTTCTTTTTCAATGGGGTTTTCTGTAGCTTCCTTTTCAGAACGTTCTTGATATTCAAGCATTCCTAGATCATCTTGCCCGGTTGCAAAGAAAAGTAAGTCAATAAAAATGCCCCAATATTTACCCCAAAGGGTCTTAGGTTTCCATTCAGTTCTTAAGACGCGATTATTTTCTAGTTCTTTTTCAATTTGAAATATATGGTCCCAATTCTTAATATGTATCCTGCCTATCGTTTTGTATTTTAAAAACTTTTTAGCTTTTAATTCAATTTCTGTTTTTTGTTTATCGAACTTCCTTTTTCTAATTGAGTACTTTAAATCAGAATATTTAATGGTAATTGTTTTTTTTTCTCTAATTACAATTTCGGTATCGGTAAAATTCAATTCAGATATGATATGCTTTTCTTTATTTAAATAAGAAAAATCAAATAATAAATTAATTATTATAGGAATTGAAATTATAAGTTTGAAGATAAGATGCCATTCAGGATATTTAAAAATAAATATTAAAAGGCTTATACCTAATACGATATAGATAACCCATTTTAATTTATCATTTTTATTTCCTGTTGCTTTAAATTCGGTCATCTCAATATCTCATTGCTTTTAGTAATTATCACTTAACTTTTCAAAACCCTAGTTTCGAGCCACTCCTTCATGTCATAGAAATTATCTCTAGAAACACCGTGACCTATTGGGTAGTCTTTAAAAACATATCCCGCACCTATTTCCTCCATAAGCAATGGTGCTTTTTTTGCCCATTCATAAGGTACAACTTGATCTACGGTTCCATGTGATATGAAATAGTTGGTTTTGATCTCGCTTTCGCGAAAGCGTACTCCTAATCCATCTCTACCTGCAATAATATCTTCATTAATATAACCACTCATCGCCACAACATTGCGGAATAAGCCTGGTTGAGAAAGGCTAAGTCCATAAGAAAGTATCGCGCCCTGACTAAAGCCTAACACGTTCATGTTGTTAGGGTCGATAGAGTAGGTTGTTTTTAATTCTTCTAGAAAAGTATTGATTTTCATCATGCTCTCTCTAGCCTGGTCGTTATCACTAAACTTGCCGCCTGCAGCGTCAAAATTAATGGCATACCACGCGGCGCCTTGTGGTTGCATGTCATATGGAGCGCGTGCAGATACTATAAAAATATCTTCACTTATCTCTGGCGCAAATGAGAATAGATCTTCTTCATTACTACCATAACCATGAAGTAGTAGGAGTAAAGGAGCGTTTTCTTTGCGTGCAGGACGTGTGATATGTTGTAAAGTAAGAGAAGTATTCACTGTTTTTATTTAATAAAGTTGAACCATTCTTGGAAGTACTTTCCTATGTATGGTAATAAATCTTGTTGATTGCGCAATGCGCTTACTAGACCTAATAGAGCTAGTAAAACCATCATGGTTATGATAATTAACGGTAGTAATAGTTGGTCTTCTGGTATGGCTCCAGAAAATACAGAAATGATTACTGCAATAATCCCTATACCGAACATTTGTCTTATGTGAAAGCTGGCAAATTTGTTTCCTTTATTGTAATTAAGAATAACGGCAATTCCGAAAACGGCAACGAATACTATAAAATGAATGTATAGAAATATAGCGCTGGCATAAGCTAATATGGCTAGGTTTTTTGCTGGTGGATTTTTACTCATTCCAGAGGGCTTTTTTATTATTGATAATTCCTATTACCTTTCCTTTCATAGTTTTACCTAAAAATGCCGAGTTTTTTGATGTAGAAACAATATTGCTTTTTTCAAAGGTATAACTCGTATCTGGTTCAAAAATAGTAAGGTTTGCTATCTGTCCTTCTTCTATTTGTGGTCTATCTTGATTAAAGACAGTGTAACCGTTAGTTAATAATTCTACAGCTTTATCTGTAGCAATTAAGTTATTTAAAGCGCCAAAGGCACTTTCCATTCCTATTGTACCTGCAGTTGCTCTATCAAATTCTAGATCTTTATGTTCTATAGTAAGCGGCATATGGTCGCTGGTCACTACATCTATCACGTCAGAATTTAGGAATTTCTGTAGTTGCTTTACTTCTTTATCATCTCTTAGTGGTGGTTGTAATTTAAAGTTAGCATCAAAGCTTTCTAATTCATTACTTGACAAAGTAAGATGATGTATAGACACACTACAGCTTACATTTTTAGAAGACTTTTTATATTCCTTGATTAGTTTTAAACCTTCGGTAGTACTTACGGTAGGGATGTGCAATCTACCTTTTGTGTAGGCTGCTATTCTCAAATCTCGGGCTATCTGTAATTCTTCGGCTAGACTGGGCATGGATTTGAGACCTAGGTTGGTACTTACTAAGTCTTCATTTACTATTCCCTTTCCAGCAATGTCTTTGTTTTGAGGATAAGACTGTACGACACTGTTAAAGGAAGAAGTGTATTGAAGTCCTACTTTAAGAAGATTTGCATTAGTCACCTCATGTTTGTAGTCATAAAATGAAACGGCACCTGCTTTTTGCATATCATACAATTCCGCAAGGTGTTCTCCATCTTGATGTAGAGTAAAAGAACCTACAGGTAAAATGCTCACTGCTTGATTTGCCGTAACATTCTTTAAATACATGACACCAGATTGATCTTGTGGATTAGGCTGATTGTTTGGGTTGAGCATTATAGTTGTAAAACCACCTGCAGCGGCAGCCTTGATACCATTTTTGAGTGTCTGTCTTTCTTCAAATCCTGGTTCTCCTAAACTCACACTGGTATCCATCCATCCTATAGAAAGATGTAGGTTGTCTTTTTGAATGATTTTTGCGTCACTATTTTCTATAGACGACGCTATCTTTTCAATCTTACCATTTTTGATAAGGACATCTCGCTTTTTACCATTTAGGGTAGAAGTAGCGTCTATAATTGTAGCGTTCTTTAGTAATATCATTTTACAAACTTTAAAATCAATAGTTCACAAATAAGGAAGAATAATGCTCCCATAACAAAGTATTTCCACAAGGAAAGAATATTCTCTTCTTGATTGAGTTTATACAGCAAATCGTCTATAGATTCTAATAGGTTGTTACCTAAATCTGCATCAGAGTAATATTTTAGTTGATTTTCTGCCCTAGCTGTGTTAAAACTTAAGGTAGAAATGTTTTCATTTTTAACCGTCACATTGTAATTACCAGAAAGTGATAGTTCTTTACCAGCGGTAAGTAAAACATAATTATCATACGCTTGCTGTCTAGGTATGATTTGAGTAGACTCATTAGAAAGATTCAAAATATCATCTTGATTAACTGCGGTATTAATAGCAATCTCATTATTATTATCTAGTTCATAGTACAGCTGTGGGACCGGTAACGCGTTAATAGCCATGTTATAAAAAACTGGAACTATAAGCGGCGAGTTTTGAAAATTACTGTTCTCTACATTTAAGCTACTAGTAAATACATAAGTATTTTGATTCTTGTATAAAAAGCTACTGCCATCTCCATACTTTAAAATAGGGTCTAGCGCGTTAGTACTTTTTAGGACACTATTTACATTAGGATATTGAAAGTTAGATATACGTTTATTAAACACACCTTTAAATAATGGATGATTAAAATTAATGGTGGTTATTTTTTTGGAAATCTCATTAAACTCTATACCAGGTAAACCTATAGAAGTATAATTAGCCGTTGCTTTATCTGACGGTATTAGTACTAGATAGCCACCTTTGTTAGTTAATGAGTTGATCTCTTTACTTAGACTAGCTGGTAGATTGATTACTTCATTGAGAATAACGATGTTCTGTTCTTTAATTAAATTATAGTTGACATCTCTTTCCTTAACACTGGTGTAATCAAATTGCTGATCACTATACAGTCTGTCTAAAAAATTAGAGTCGGCACCATTGATGCTCAATACCTTGATTTTCTTTTTAGATCCTGTACTTATAAAAAGCTCGTTGTCATAGCTAAGACCTTGATCTTCTAGATATATTCTTCCTGTAATAGGCTCATTAGCTTCAATTTCAAAAATCACAGTCCCTTTATTATTTTCTAATACGGTAGATGTTTTTGCTAGTAGAATGTTATTGTTATCTAGAGATACGGTAACTGGTTGCTCTATTTTATAATTAGATCTAAGGTCTACTTGTATTTTAATACTGTTACTAGCCTGGCTAACTATAAATGCAGTGTCTATAGAAATATTATTGATTTCTTGAGGTTCTAATTTAACCAGTTCTCTTTTTACATTTTTAAGTGTGTCAGGAAAATCAGTTGCCGTACTGTTTTGAAAATCAGATATAAGAATTATTTCCTTGACCGCGTTTTTATCGTCTAGTAAAGAAGCAGCCTTAAGCTGTATTTGATCAAATGAAAGGACAGTGCTAGAGTAGTTGTTACTAAGCAACTCGTTAGTAATTTGCTGTCTGTTAGTATGTGCAAATACTTTGTCATTAGTAAAAAGTGTAAAGACTTTGTCTGCAGGTAATTTTTCTAATAGCTGGCTGGTTGCATTTTTATATAACTCTCCATTTTTTCCATTTAACTGCATGGAGTAGGAGTTATCTAGGTAGATAGCAGTCTGTTTTTCTTGAGTAGCAGTTTTACTACCAGGTAAAAAAGGTTGGGCAAATGCTATAACTATACAAGCAACAGCAGCACATCTAGCTAGTAAAGTAAGCCATTTTTTAAGTTGACGACTTTTTCTAGTCTGAGAAATAAGCGGTTTAAGAAAAGCAACATTAGTAAAAGAGACTTTACTGAATTTTCTCAGTTGAAAAAGATGAACAATAATAGGAACTATTAGAAAAAATAGGCCGTAAAGAATTATTGGGTTTTTAAATAACATCTATAGAAATTGCAATATCAAAGATACTGCCTTTGCTTAAAAAAGCCTCTATTTTCTTACGGTAAATATAAAGGTAGTTCCACAGTTAATTTGAGAATCACATTTAATAACACCGCCTAGTTTATCGACTAGTAATTTAACAGTAGAAAGCCCTATACCATTACCTTTTTTACCACTACGGTCTGTTTTATTAAGAGTAGTGAATAATTTGAAGATGTCTTTTTGCTTATCCTTAGGAATCCCTATACCGTTATCCTTTACAGCAACACGATAATATTTAGGCGTTTCTGTAGCTAGAATTTGAATTTTTATAAGGTCACTGTTGTTGTACTTAATACTATTGCCTATAAGATTAAGAAGTATTTGTTCTATGGCAGCACTATTACTATATATAACCAGATTATCTTCTGGAAATACTATTTGAATATCATCTTTACGACCTAGCAACTCTTCTACTTTTTCAATAATGGAGTAAATATCAAATTGATCTTTTTCTTCTATAGCTAGTTGATCACTTTCATAATGGCTCAATATATTATCTACATAATGACTCATAGAAAAAGCAGAGTCTTTTATCGTTTTCAAATATCGCTTACCATCTGCATCTAAAATATCGCTGTATTTATGAGACATCACATCACTAGTAAGTATCATATTTGCAAGTGGCATTTTCATGTCGTGAGAAACTACGTGAGCAAAATTTCTAAGCATCTCGTTATTCTCTTCTAATAATCGAGTTTTTTCTGAGAGATCAGTATTTCGTTTGTTGAGTTCTAGCTGTCTCATAACCAGATCTGCTATCATGATTAAGGACTGTTTTTGAGAATCATCTAGACTATGAGGTTTATCATCTAGAACGCAAACAGTACCTAGTGGTAAGTTGTTGCTATCTTTAAGTTGTACACCTGCATAAAACTTAACACCATTCTCTACATTAACATAAGGAAGGTCTTTAAAATCGCTATGTTTGCTAGCATCTTCTATGTAAAAAAAGTTGTCTTCGTCCATACTGGTGGCATGGGCGCAAAAACTTAATTCTCTAGGAGAACTGTCTAATTTTAGTCCGTTTTGTGATTTAAACCACACCTCGTTTTTATCTACTATAGAGATAAGGCTTTTAGGTACCTTAGTAAGTTTACAGGCTAGTTCGGTTAATTCGTCCAGTACTTTTTCACGATCTGTTTCTATATGAAACGACTCCAAATATGCAATACGTTCATCTTCTTTAGGATGTAAAGGAGCAGTTACCATATGATTAGATTAAACAGATTACATCAAAGTTAGTCTTATTAATTAAAAATATGATGAAAATAAATTCTTTTTTCCTACAATTCTTTAAATGCTCCTAGGCCGAATAATGCAAAATCATATTTTATAGGATCTACTGGATCAAACTTGCGCAATACTTTATCTAACTCTGCGACAGATTTTGCGTCGTTTTGTTTGCGTTTCAATAACTTGAGTTTACGAGCTACATTACCAGTGTGTACATCTAGTGGTAATGAAAGTGCGCTCATAGGTATAGAATCCCAGATCCCAAAATCAACACCTGCATTATCTTTTCTCACCATCCATCTCAGGTACATGTTGATCCTTTTTGCACTGCTATTTTTCATGGGATCACTCACGTGTTTTTGTGTACGTTGCAAATGATCTACCTCAAAGAAGATGGTTTTAAATTGTGAGATCGCTTTTTGTAAATTGTTTTGTTCTAGATACGCTTTCGCGAAAGCGTGCTCTAAACCATCATACTTACTCTCAATATGTTGTAGAGATCGCATAAAGGTCTTGCAGTCCTCACTATTAAAAGTGCGGTGGACAAAACCATCAAATCTATCGAGATCACTTTCTTCATGATTCTTTATAAAATCTGCTGGAGAATGATCCATCAATTCCATCAATTTGTTAGAATTGTTGATTATGGATTTACGATTTCCCCATGCGATGGTAGCGACTAAAAAGCCAGCAATTTCTATATCTTTCTTATCGGTAAAAAGATGAGGAATTTGAATAGGATCGTGCGGTATAAAATCTGGCGTGTTGTATTGCTCTACTTTTATATCTAGAAATTCTTTAAGTTCTTTACGATTCATTTATAAAAATTTACCATCGCTCATTACTAGTTTACGATCTGCAAGGTTTGCAAGTTCATCGTTATGTGTGACGATTACAAAAGTCTGATTCAATTCTTCTCTCAGTTGAAATATGAGTTGGTGAAGATCATTTGCAGTTGCACTGTCTAGATTACCTGTAGGCTCGTCTGCAAAAATAACTTTAGGATTATTGATCAATGCTCTAGCTACTGCCACGCGTTGTTGTTCACCACCAGAAAGTGCTCCAGGTTTATGATTAAATCTATCAGATAGTTTTAAATAGGATAGAAGTTCTTTGGCTCTTTTCTCTGCGGCAGCCTTATCGGTATTTGCAATATATGCTGGAATGCATACGTTCTCCAATGCCGTAAACTCTGGTAATAATTGATGAAATTGAAATATAAAGCCTAGAGAATTATTTCTAAATTTACTGAGTTGTTTTCCTTTTAATTTTATAATGTCAGTGCCGTCTATTTCTAGGCTACTACCTGGTTTAAAATCTGGTTGTTCTAGTGTACCTAATATGTGCAGTAGTGTTGTTTTACCTGCACCAGAGCTACCTACAACACTAGCTATCTCTCCTGTTTTTATCTCTAGATCTACACCTTTTAATACTTGTAAATCTCCAAAACTTTTATAAATCTGTGTTGCTTTAATCATAAGTACAAAGTAATGGATTTTTATGCTTTAAACCATTTTTTTGCATTATTAAAGTCTAAGAAATACGTAACTCTCAACGATACATTATTTCTAGTAGGTTGCTTTAATAAATCGTCTAGACTTTCTTGATAAGAAATGGTTCCTTGATCATTTTGATTAAAGATACTATTGCGGTATAATAATGTAGCTTCACTACCAGGTGCAAATCTCCAAGAATAGGATAGATCTAGATTCCAAATATTAAAATTTGCATCTGGATTCACACCTTCGTCTAGAGCATAATCGCTTTCTTCACTTGTACCGTCTGATTGTAGTTCTAGAAAATCACGATTAAATCTAGCCTTAGACCAAAAGTTTCTAAAAGAAAGACTCAATGCTTGCTTGTTATTAAAGTTATACGTCCCTGAAATTCTATTTTCCACAGAGTGTGTGTTTCTTCTACTCATTATGGCCTGATCGTTATCTATGGTTACATAGCTTAATCTATTATCGCTCTTATCCCAATTAAAATTATAGATAAGTAAAAATTTGTCAGAGAATCTATACCTAGGGCTTAGATCAAAATCATAACTGTGTTCTAGGTCGTTAAATCTTTTAAATCTAGATATGCTCATGTCTAGTGCGAGTTTCTTACGATAATCTGTAGAGATAAAACCGCTTGTATAGTAAGAAGAATTATAACGAACAATTTGATCTGGAATTCTAGATTCAAATTGATTTAAATTTCTAGTTGTAATATCAAATGTAGCACCGAAGGCAAGACGCTCACGTGTGAAAAAGAAAGGGTTAAAGGTAAGCTGACTGTTTAAATGTAAATCTGGACTGGCCTGTCTACGGTGTCTAACTCTCGTTCTTAATTCATATCTGTTAAAAATACCTTGTGGGGTAAATTGAACGTAATCTAGATTTCCTGCAAAAATGCTAGAGTTGGTTTCAAAGTTTATACCTAGGTCGTTAGGATCCCAGTTTTCACCGGTATAATAATAACCTAAAAAGGGCCTCCATTTACCAGTTGTGCGTTCCCATGTAGCCTGAGCTTGATAACCTGTATCTGTTCCGGTAGGTGTAAAACGATTGCTCATTTTTAACTCAGTACCATAATTATTTGCTGCTTTTTTATCGTTGTGATTTAGGACAATAGCGGTCACGTTTGCATCAGTAAAACTTCCATTTCTTATGGTGCTGGCATTAGCTAGAGAGATAGAGCTATTTGCACTGAACTGTTGGTCCAGTACTAACATGTTATAGTTAGTAAGCGCCTCTGTTACCACTTTACGAGTAGTACCGTCGAGATCGTTGTTTACTATGGCTTCAGTTTTTTCGGTAATGGCATTTAGAAAACCTACACCTAGTCTACCTTTAGTTCTTCCCGTAATTTTAATAGCGTTAAGCAATTGTGCTTTACTAGGGTTTTCAACCACAGACTCATCTTCTTGTAAATTTAGATTGCCAGATCCACTAGGTCTTTTTCCTATTCTACGTGAGAAAAATATGCCTCCTTTATTAAAAAGGTCTGTACCTTCATTAAAAAATGCTCTGTTCTCCCCAAAGGCTTGTTCAAATGGTCCTAAATTAAGCCTTACCTGATCAAACGCAACCTGTCCAAAGTCAGGAATAAGTGTCGCATCTAAGGTAAATGCATCATTTATACCGTATTTAAGGTCCATTCCTGCGCTGTATTCTGTGGTAGAATTACCATCAAAATTATCGTGAATAATAGAAGCATAAGGATACAAGTTTAATCTTAACGGTGGATCGATTTTTTCTACACCAGTAAGTAAAGCATCATATTGTGTGCCTACACCTTTTGTTATGTCTAGAAAGTTATAAGTGTATTCTTCATTAATAGAACGTATTTTTCTAAATATTTGAAAACTCCAGTTTTGAATATCTACCTCTGGAAAACGTAGGGTGCGATAAGGGATTTTCATTTCTACATACCATCCACGTTCATTAATACTCGTTTCTGATTGAAAAACTACGTTGTAACTAAAATCCTCACGATCTCCCTCGGCAATGGCATCACCTAGGGCGTTTGCACTAGTTGCATAAAACCTAGTCTGGTTAATCTGATTGTTATAGGTATTTATAAAGAATCCAAAAAGGTCTGCTTGTGCGTTTACATCATCTCTTTGAGAGAACTGTCTCGCAATATTTTGTGCATCATTATCATATAAAAAGCCAGCAACATATAAAGCGTTATCATCGTAGGCTATTTTAAACTCTGTCTTATGAGTATCTCTTTCCTTTAAACCATTAGTAGGTTCTGTCATTATAAAATTATTTCCTACAGGAATAGGGTCCCAAAAACTTTCAAATGGATTCCCATCAATAACAGGTGTAGTTGTAACTCTTGTGGCATGGTACGTTTTTCTCTTAACTACTAGAGAGTCTGAGGTTGCTGTAGATGATTGCGCTTTCGCGAAAGCGGAACAAAAAAGGATTGCAAAGAAAAAATAATGAATTTTACTCATAAAATTTAAACAAAAAGCAAATCTAAGGACTACAAAAAATGAATTCATTAAAGACTTGTTAATTAAAGTAAAAATTGAGCTCTTGGTTGTAAATTGTAAATAAAAAAAGGATGATGGAAAAAGCGATTTTAGCAGGTGGATGTTTTTGGTGTACCGAAGCCGTTTTTCAAAGAGTGAAAGGAGTGGAGCAGGTGCGATCTGGTTTTTGTGGTGGTTTTATTAAAAACCCTCCATATAGAGAGGTGATGCAAGGAAGAACTGGTCATGCAGAGGCTATTGAAATAACTTATAACAATGATATAGTTTCATTTAAAGAATTATTACAAGTATTTATGGCTACTCATGATCCTACTACTTTAAATAGGCAACAATATGATGTAGGTACACAATATAGAAGTGCTATTCTATATGTAAATGAAGAGCAAGAGAAAATAGCTAAAGAGCTGGTTAGAGAACTCGATGCATCTTCTACATTTGACGATCCTATTGTTACTGAAATAGCACCTGCAATTGAGTTTTATCTAGCCGAAGAAGGGCATAATGATTATTACAATAATAATCGTGATCAACGATACTGTCAGGTGATTATAGATCCTAAGATTAAGAAATTAATGGATGGCTTTAAAGAGCTCGCAGTGTAAAATAAAAAAAAGCTCCTTTATGGAGCTTTTTTATTATGAATGATCTACATCTATGACGTTTTCTTCTTTTTCTACACCTGATTTGATCAGGTAAGTATAACACCACATTATGGTAAATGATGGAATCACGTCCATACCTGGCATTAATTCTTCTATGGTTGTAAGTACCCCAGCTGTTACTCCAGATTTACCTGGATATAATTTGGTCATTAAATAACCTGCAATGGGTGCCCAACCTAAATCCAGTATTTCAGTAAACCCTAGTGGTACAGATGCCATACCAATTAGGTCTAATACAATACTAGCAATTAATTTTGAACGTTTTGATTGAAACATATATTTGAATTTAATACTAGTGTATAGTCAAATAACGTTCCAAAAAGAGGTTTTAGTGTAATTTTGAGCTAATTAGGTTCATAAACTCGCTACGCGTTTCTACTTTTTCAAATTGACCTCTGAAACCACTAGTGGTAGTAACGCTGTTTTGTTTTTGTACGCCGCGCATCATCATACACATATGAGAAGCTTCTATTACTACAGCTACACCTTGCGGCTTTAATGTTTTATCAATGCACTCTAATATATCGTGAGTAAGTCTTTCTTGTACTTGTAATCTACGTGCAAACACGTCTACTATACGAGGTATCTTAGAAAGCCCTACGATATGTCCATTAGGTATATAAGCAATGTGCGCTTTACCAAAGAAAGGCAGCATGTGGTGCTCGCATAGAGAATATAACTCTATATCTTTAATGATTACCATGTCATTGTAATCCTCTGCAAACATGGCTCCTTTAAGGATTTCAGCTGGGTCTATATCATAACCAGACGTTAGAAATTGCATTGCTTTGGCAGCTCTTTCAGGAGTTTTAACTAACCCTTCTCGAGTTACATCTTCTCCTATTTCTTTAATAACGTCGCGATACTTGTCCTGAATCTCTTCGGTGATCTTAATGTTATACTCTTCAAAAACTCTATATGGCGCCATAATATTGATATATGATTCAAAGTTAATCCAAAATCGTTTAACTAAATAATTGAGATGTTAAACGTTTAAAAATTTAAAGTTACACCTAAAGTGTTCGTGGTGGCTGTTATGTTAAACACCATTTTTTTTGGATTCTGGCCAGTTTTACCTGTACCGTACCTTTTCTCACCATATCCATTTCTAGTATCTAAGTACCTGTCTACAGCTTCTACAGTAGCAATAGTAATAGCCATACTAAGAACTACGTCTGTTAAAAAGTGTGCTCCTGCCCATAATCTAGATACTGGCGATATGAGACCTACCGTATAAATACCAGCTTTTACAAATGGGTTATCAAAATGTTTTGCTAGGGCATAAGCTGTGGTAAATGCAAGTACAGTGTGCCCAGATGGAAATGATCTAAAACCAGACTCTCCTGAAAATGGTCTAAATTCATTTCTCCCTAGATCAGTTTCTGGTCTAGCTCTTCCTGTTAATGTCTTTAATATTTGTTGTAAAAGTCCACCAGCTGTTGCGCTAGATATCATTAAGACACCAGTACGTCTCCATTCTGGGTCTTTAGTTATTAATCCGTAAGCATAAATACCAGCAGTAACACCATAATTGTTTTGTGGACTACCAAAGTACCAACCAAAATCCTTGATGTAAGTAGGGATGTCTTTTTCTTGTCTTCTAAAGTAATCACTAGATTCATTATCAAATGTATAAAGACCACCAACTAATAATCCAGTGGCTCCAGCTCTATAGAAGTCATTTTTTTGCCAATTAAAAGGTCTCAGATAGGAGTAGCCAACACCATTAAGTGCATTAAGACCATCGTATTTAAGTAATTGCCATGTATTCATTTCTTCTACATCTACAGCTGTATAAGAATCTGGCTTGAAATTTTGCGAATAAAGACTGGAAACAGCCAATAATAGCACTAACGTAAAAATATTTTTCAAAAAATTCATAGATGCAAAATTAAGTAATTCAAGTAGTTATTAACCTATGCGAATTAAGTCATTTTTATTTTTCATTTTTATTGTTGCACTTTATAAAATAGTATTATATTTGCAACCGCTTAGAGATAATTTAAGCATTAGGGCTCGTAGCTCAGCTGGATAGAGCACCTCCCTTCTAAGGAGGCGGTCATAGGTTCGAATCCTATCGGGCTCACAAAAACGTTCTTACTTAATTGTAAGGACGTTTTTTGCTTTATATCAATTTCCTACTTAATCTTTTCTTATAAAGCATAAAAAAAGTGCTTTTGTTTTTTATCGACAATAGCACTTTTTTATAAAAATTAACTGATTTATTGAACTGTGTAAGTCGTTAAATTTTGAGTTGTTAAAATACTAGCACTTTGTGGTACTGGTAACGTAAGACCTAAAGTTGAATAATCTCTTAATTCATAATCTAGTTGATTATCTGATTTTATTAAACCTATGTCCTTTGACCAGTAATTATCTACAACTATAACGTCTTGAGGATCTAATAAAGGTACTTGTTGAGTAAAATTACCTATTGTTACATCTGTAGATATTGTTGCGTTGATAATAAGTTGTGAGTGTATAATATCGCTATAAGTAACACCTTCTACTACCATTTGAGCTACATCTGCCTGTTGTACAGTTCTAACTTGATACGTGATATCTAGATCATAAACATCTACTGTTTGTGAGGTAGTACCAGTTGTTGAGAACAGCTCAGTGTTAACGTTTGCATTTTGATCATATAAGGTACCATTTACAATAGCTACATTAAAATTACTTAAACCTTGTAAGCCGAAGTCAATGTTTCCATTGCCTATTAAAGTACCGTTTTCATCCTTTAAAGCTCCACCACTTAAAATACGTGTCATGAATCCTGCAGGATCAGTGGGATCTGATGTAAGTGTGAACTCTGTACCAGAGACTGTCTCTACCGTAAGGGATTCGTTAGAAGGTGTGTCTGTACCTGTTGTTATTTCAAAATTCCATGTATTTGTAACAGACAGTGGAAAATAATTAAAGTCTGTGTTAGTCATGTTGCCGTCATTATCATCGCTAGAATCACATGATATGACAGCTATTAAGCAAAAAGCAAATAGGATTTTGTTGAACATAATTAGTTGTTTTGAACTTTATTAGGATTAGGAGCTGAGATGGGGAAGTCTAGTTTTGAAGCAAACTCTACTGGTACACTATAACTTACCGTTACTGCTTTACCATTTTTCATAGCAGGCTTTAAAGTAGGCAACATATTTAAAACACGACTCATTTCTTTTTTCAAAATGTCTTGAGTAGAAACAGAAGTAATACCTTCTATACGACCTTCTTCATTTATTGAAAATTGAGATACAACTCGTTGTTTTCCTAAAAGGTTACTTTGTTTAGCAAGATCTTTATTAATGTTTTTATTGATAAAACTTGTAATGCTAGTTGAAAAACAGTTTTTAGAATCTTCTATTTTACAGTTATCAAATAATGGTGCTTGATCAACGTTGTCCATCGATAATGCTTCTAAGGATGAGCTTTGAGCATAACCTATTGATCCTACTAGAAGCGTTGCGATTATAAGTATTTTTTTCATTTTCTATTATTTTTTTTCAAATATATTAGATTTAGCAAGCATTAAGTTAAAAGTAGTGTAGCTTTTATTTCATGTGGTTTTATCCTAATTTATTAACTGTTTATCTTAATTAATAAGGTGCGTAGGTCACTGGTATGCTATATGGCACCGACACAGGTTCTCCTTTTTGTAAACCAGGTATCATTTTAGGGATGCTATAAACGACTCTTTTTGCTTCCAAAGCTAAGAATTTGTTAGAACCTCGTGCTCTTACATTTGATATTATACCTTCTTCATTAACCGAGTATAGTACATAGGTTCTTGTTCTTTTTTGGACTCCAAATTGTTTTCCTATAGAACTGTCATAATTCCTACTTATGTGTCTTTGTAATGTGTGATTAGTACATCGTTGAATTTCTGTATTTGTAGTATCTGGACAACTTTCAAACCTAGGTTGTTTTTCTATCACTTGAAAATCTTCAATATTTATGGGTTTATCATCATGGTTGCTTTCTTTTTCATCTTCTTCCATCTTTGATTTTTTATAAGCTTCTTCTTCATAAGTTAGGTCTAGAAGTATTTGTGCTTTTTTAGAGTAAGAGGAATAAGTGGTATTCATGTCTAAAACCTTTTGATAATAAGTTCTAGCGTCTTCAGTTTTACCATAAGCGTGTAAGATAAAACCTCTTAGGTAATACAATTCTTCTAATTCTGTTGGATCATTATCTTGAAGAGCTTTGTCTATAAGATCTGTACCTAAGTCAATTTCTCCTGAAGATAAAGCCATTTTTGCCTTTGAATAATTAGAAATTACAACCTCATTTACTGTTGCTACTTTTTTAGATTTACAAGACGGTAGTAGAAGTATCGCAGCGACAATTATAAATAGAATGTTTTTCATAAAGATATTTTACATGTAAAAGTGATTGTTACCTACAAAGCTAATGCTATTGATGCATTATATTTGCTCACATGGCAGGAAATACCTTTGGTAAAAACTTTACCGTTATAACATATGGAGAATCACATGGCGCTGCAATAGGTGGTGTTATAGATGGTTGCCCAGCAGGAATAGATATAGATCTAGAAGCAATTCAATACGATCTAGATAGACGCAAACCAGGACAAAGTAAAATTGTTACACAACGCAAAGAAAGCGATACGGTGCAGTTTTATTCGGGAATATTTGAAGGGAAAACTACAGGAACTCCTATAGGTTTTCAGATTGTAAATGAGAACCAAAAGTCAAAAGACTATTCCCATATAAAAGATACTTTTAGACCTAGTCATGCAGATAAGGTGTATGAAGATAAATATGGACATCGTGATTATCGCGGTGGTGGTCGCAGCAGCGCTAGAGAAACGGCTAGTAGAGTAGTAGCAGGTGCTATCGCAAAACAAATGCTTTCACAAATTAAAGTGACTGCGTTCACTAGTAGTGTAGGTGATATTTTTATTGATAAACCTTATCAAGCACTTGACTTCTCAGAAATTGAAAACAATATCGTACGCTGTGCAGACCCAGTTACTGCAAAAGCTATGGAAGAAAGAATACTCCAAATAAGAAAAGAAGGAGATACCATAGGTGGTACTATAACTTGCGTTGTGCAAGGAGTACCGGCAGGATTAGGAGAACCAGCCTTTGATAAACTACATGCAGATTTAGGAAAAGCGATGCTATCCATAAATGCGGTAAAAGGTTTTGAGTACGGTAGTGGTTTTTGCGGTGCAAAAATGAAAGGTAGTGAGCATAACGACCTTTATAATACAGACGGTTCGACCAAAACTAATTTAAGTGGTGGTATACAAGGTGGTATTTCTAACGGTATGGACATCTATTTTAGAGTAGCTTTTAAACCAGTAGCAACTATTATGCAATCACAAGAAACCATTAATTCTAATGGTGATATAGTAGAGATGCAAGGTAAAGGTAGGCACGACCCATGTGTGGTGCCTAGAGCTGTAGTTATTGTAGAAGCTATGGCAGCCTTAGTTCTTGCAGATCATTTTTTGAGAGCACGTACATCAAAAATTTAATATGTCGGTACGAGATTTATTTAGATTAGTATTTAAAAGTATAGGGGTAGTAAGTTTATTCTACGTGTTTATCAGTTTGTTTTCATTAGTATTTCCTATTATGGAAAGTGAAAACACAATGAGTATTTTATTAATGGCTGCATCCTTATTGTTAGTCAGTATAGTTATTTACTTTGTTTTTTTTGTGTTTGTAGACCAGCTTATAACTGTTTTAAAATTGGATAAAGGTTTTGATACTACACAGATCACACTAGGAGCTGTGAAAACAGAAAAAATATTTGAAGTGATTTTGTTCACTTTGGGAATGATGAATATCATTGATGTACTTCCAGATTTCTTGCATTGGGTATTTAAAAAGTTTCAAAGTGATGTTTCTCACAGCACTAACGATTTATATTTAAACGACTTTTATTCAGGATCAGTCACTTATGACATTACCTATGATATTTTTTATTTACTCATAGGACTACTCGTTATTTTGCTTAGAAAGCAGATAATCAATTTGTTAGATTAAGATAGTTTTAGTTTCGCTTTCGCGAAAGCGGAAACACCACAAAAACTTTAAGTATATTACACCACATAGAAAAAAAGAAGACGTCTTTACATGAAGAAATTAGCATTACACTGGCAGATATTAATAGGAATGATTCTCGGAATCGCATTTGGGTTTATTCTTATGCAACTAGGTTGGGGACAAGAAGAAATTTTTGTTAAAACTATTGCCTCAAAGGTAGATATTAAGAATAGTATCGTTGATGGTAAAATTATTACTACAGAATCTATTATACCAGCTAAAGATGTTTATATTTCTAATGCACGTCATTTTGTTAGTCGTTGGATAGAGCCTTTTGGTAAAATCTTTGTCAACCTTCTTAAATTAATAGCTGTACCATTAATTCTGGCATCTCTTATAAAAGGAATATCCGACCTTAAGGATATTGCAAAATTCCGTAATATGGGATTGCGTACTGTGGTTATATATATTGCAACCACGGTAATAGCTATTTCTATAGGTCTTGTGTTAGTAAACGTTTTTGAACCAGGAGAAGGAATTTCTCAACAAACTATAGACAATCTTAGTGCTACGTATGTGGGTAATTCAAATATTCAAGGAAAACTAGCGACTGCTGCAGCTCAAAAAGATGCTGGGCCATTGCAAGCGCTGGTTGATATGGTACCTAGCAATGCCGTTGCTGCGATGTCTAACAATAGTCTCATGTTGCAAGTAATTTTCTTTGCAATATTCTTAGGGATTTCTATGCTATTAATAGGAGAGAAAAGAGCACAACCGTTAAAAGACTTTTTTGATAGTTTAAATGATGTTGTTCTTAAAATGGTAGATCTTATCATGCTTTTTGCTCCATTTGCTGTATTTGCATTATTAGCGACAGTAGTAGTAACGTCAGACGATCCAGAGGTGCTTCTTGCTTTACTTTATTATGCACTTACTGTAGTGGCTGGTCTAGTATTAATGATAGTGGTTTACTGTGTGATTTTTGCGCTTTACGTTAAAAAATCTCCATTGTGGTTCTTAAAACAAATTGCACCAGCACAATTACTTGCCTTTTCAACTAGTTCGAGCGCGGCTACATTACCAGTTACTATGGAACGTGTAGAAGAGCATATGGGTGTGGAGAAAGAGGTTGCTAGTTTTGTGCTACCGGTAGGAGCCACCATTAATATGGATGGTACGAGTCTTTATCAGGCAGTTGCAGCCGTATTTGTGTGTCAGGCCTTGGGTATTGATCTATCTTTGAGTGCACAGTTAACAATTGTCTTAACTGCCTTGCTAGCATCTATAGGTAGTGCTGCCGTACCAGGTGCTGGAATGGTTATGTTAGTAATCGTGCTAGAATCAATTGATTTTCCTAGCGACTTATTACCAGTTGCTCTAGCATTAATTTTTGCTGTAGATAGACCTCTCGACATGTTGCGTACAACAGTAAATGTCACTGGTGATGCCACAGTCGCGTCAGTAGTAGCAAAGTCACTCGGTAAATTTGGTAAACCCAAAGTAAAAGACTGGGATGATAATCTAAACGAGGTCACTTCATAATAATTTTGTTAACGCTTTGTTAATTATTTATCAATAAGGTAACATATAGTTCATGTGTTTATGAGTTTTAAAAGCTATATTTATAGTTCTTAAAGCTCATAAGATGAATAGATTAATACTCATTACCACCTTATTGCTGTCTCATTTATTAATGGCACAGGTAGGAATAGGTACCGCAACTCCAGATCCAGCCGCTGTTCTAGATATCAATTCTGAAATAGAAAGTGGTGTTTATGGAGGTTTAAAATTACCGACTGTTACCATCGCTCAAAGAGCAACTATAGCAACACCTATACCTGACGGTTTGATGATATATCTTAAGGACGGAAACATACGTTGCGTTCAGATATTTGATGAAACAAGAAGTCAATGGATGAATTGGTACTGTATGAATGAAGTGCCAGAAGCATCGAGTGTTGATTATACAGGAGTTTTAGAAGTAGGAGAAAGTTTAAATGGTAGTTATTCTTATAGTGATGGAGAAAATGATTCAGAATCAGGTTCTGTCTTTCAATGGTATCGTGCAGATGACGTGAGTGGAACTAATCAGGTTGCTATAGTTGGTGCTACTAGTCTTAATTATACAACTGTAGCTGCAGATGGTGGTTTCTTTATCTCTTTAGGAATTACTCCTTATGCAAGTTCTGGAGCTAGTCCTGGTGTAGAAATGTTAAGTGATTATAGAGAGATTGAATTTAAACAGACAGAAATTGATTTTGCATCTGTATCTACTAATTTGTTAGAAGATGATGTCACTACTATTACTATAAATGTAATAAACCCAAGTCCTTCTGTAGATACTGTTGTAGAACTGAACCTTAATTCTAGTAGTACGATAGGTATATTAGGTGTCGATTATGACATAGATAATAATAGCAATACTGTAACTTCTTATCCTTTTACGGTTACTGTACCAGCAGGTGCAACAACGATAAGCTTTGACATATACTCCTATGCAGATGATGAAAATGCTATAGATGAAATTTTGATTCTTGATATGCAGAATCAGTCAGGAGGAATTAATACGATAATAGGTACTAATGCATCTCATACTATTACAATGAACGATGACGATAGTGCTACTCAGGTTCAATTTAATAGTATTGCTTATTCTGAGACTGAAGACGGACTTGTAGGTTCTATAGATGTGGATATAATAAATCCGTCTAGTATGACAGCTACATCAGTAGAGGTTGTTTTAAATGGATCTTCAACTGCTGTTAACGGTACTGATTATGATACTGATGGACTAGGTACGTCATTGACCTTTCCTATAACCTTAACCTTTCCTGCTGGTAGCTCTACCTCTCAACAAGTTGATTTTTTTATTACTAATGATTTATTGTCAGAGGGAGATGAAACTGTAATCTTAGATTTACAAAATATAAGTGGAGGAATAAGTGCAGAGATAGGCACTAATGCTTCTACTACATTTACAATAATTGATGATGAGATACCATTATTTGTGGAAATGAATCAAGATTTTGACTCTAATGTTAATTGGGGATACACCGTTTCTCCTAATGCATATCATGTGGGTGAGGATGTCTGGGATATTGTAAATTCTATGACCTCTATATCTACTTTAAATAATAATTTTTGGGGTATGCGGGATCTTAATAATAATATTGGAGGTGGTGATTTTCTACATACATTAACATTTGCAGATGTAGATGTTTCTGGCGCAATTAATCCTATTTTTAGTTTTGATTATGAATCACAAGATTTAAACGCTGGAGCAGACCGATATGGCTACGAGTTATTTTATGATGGAGTAAGTCAGGGTGAGATAAATATTTGCGCTGGTTGTGATACTGACTTACAAGGAACGATTACTGTTAATATTCCTGCGACAGTAACCACCTTTAGTGTTGTTATGTACGGTAGATTTAATGGTGGTAGTGACCTTGCCGCTTTTGATAACTTTAGACTTTATCAATAATGAAATATTTTAAAACTCTTTTTATCCTTATACCTTTCATGATCTCAGCTCAGGTTGGAGTGAATACAGATTCACCTCACCCTTCAACTGTCTTAGATATTGATAGTAATAACACCATCAATTTTGGCGGTTTGTTAATTCCGAGCATACTAGAAGCACAGAAAAGTTTAGTTTTAACGACTATTGAGTCAGAAGGTACTCTGCTTTTTGTGACGTACCCTAGTGGAGTTCGTTGTTTAGAAATTTATGACGGTACTCAAAATGTATGGCAAAAAATCAACTGTTTAAATTTAGACCCAGTCATACTTTATTCTGAAGACTTTGAAAGTTATGTAGATGGCACAGGTATTAATAGTTCTGGTGGTTCAGGTGATTATCCTTCGTCAGTGTCTAAATGGATTCTCAATGATGTTTTGGGGAGCCTAGCGTCATCAGATTATGTAGAAACTCAATCTGGTGTTTTAGAAGCAAATGATACTAATGGACCTATACAATTTGATACGCAGTCTATAGATATTACTGGGTATTCAAATATTTCTTTTAGCCTAGACATTAGTGGATCAGGTACACTAGAATATAATCCCTCTCTACATGCAACTGACGATACCAATATGGTAAATGACTATGTCAACGTATCTTATTCAGTAGATAATAGTCCTTTTGTTACCATAACTGACTTTAACGGTAATGGTAATGTAAATCATACATTGCTACCTTATTATGTAAGCGGTGGTGCTGGTAGTGCTCCATATTTCCCAAATGACACCGTTGTTTTTACCGGTTTAAGTGGTTCTTCTTTAGTGATAAGAGTTCAATTTCAAAATTGGGCTGGTGATGAATTCTTTTACATAGACAACATAGAAGTATTAGGTAATTAATCCAAATTCTTTTTTCTAATCGTATTTTATGAGAAAGAAATGATTATTCATGAATTATGTTAATTCCTTCTTAGATTTAATGCATCTTATGAAAACAAATCCTTAAAAGGGTTAATTTTACTTATATCATTATTTATCGGTCTGTTGCTTTTTTGTAAAAGTGAGACCATTTATTAGTTAATATATATTTAAAACCCTCATAGCATCTCATTACATGGTTAAATTATCTATTCTTGAAATCATAGAACGAATTGAAAACGAAGAAATATTCCATGCCGTAGTAGATGATTATTCTTTTTCAATAAAGATAGATGACTACGTACCATATGCTTGTGCTGCGATTAATAACGGTCATCATTTTTCACAAAATCTATGGGATAATTGTTTGCTCAATAATCAAGAGCGCTGGTATGAAGAAGACCCTAGTACTGGGCAGATGATAGCTGGTTTACCTATAACTTTAATAGCTCTAGATAGTAGATTTGAGTATGACTTAAACAGACACCCACAAGATGCTATTTATGAAACAGCTTTGGGAAAAAATGTTTGGAGAAAACCGTTAAATTCAGATCAACATGATAGATCCATCCGTAAACATGATAATTTTTATAAGGTAGTGCTCACCCTTATGGTAAAGCTAGAAGAACTATTCGGGAGTACGGTTTTTTATGATTTACATTCTTATAATTATAAGAGATGGGATAGAGTAGTGCCTGTTTTTAACATAGGTACTAGTAATGTCGATAAAGAAAAATATGGCACCGCTATAACGCAATGGCAGGATATTTTAGATGGAATGTCGTTACCTATAGATCAAAAAGTAGTGTGTAAGATAAACGATGTTTTTGAAGGAAATGGTTACTTCTCGAGATACGTAACTGCAAATTCATTAAATTCTTTAGTATTAACGACACATGTGGCAAAAATTTACTGTAATGAAACGTCTGGAAAAATTTATCCAGAAGTGGTGCATTCTATACAAGATCTTTTCAAATATTATATAAAAGCTCATGCCCATCGTTTTTATGATAGACATGATGCTTATTAATATTTAAATAACGAGAAGTTGTTTTACTGTTCCGCTTTCGCGAAAGCGGAATTACCAAAAATAATGCAATAAGTACGTATATCTTATCTCTTAATATACATCACTGCAGAGTCTTCAATGTATTTAGTAGGCTTAAATTGTAAGATAAAATTTTCTTTTACAAGTTTTAAGTCCTCTCTTAATTCTTTGGCTCTTTTTACAAATTCTTTGGAGAAATTATCTTCATTAGAGAATTTAACAAATAGCTTTTCATACTTCTCAATATTGTTGAGCATGCGACCAGTAAGCTCTCCAAAACGTATTCTTATAGATTGTACCTGGTACATGTAGGTTTCTACATTACCCATCCAGTTTTGATTATTACCGTTTTCTAAGGTATTTAATTTCAATAATATTTTATCTCTACTGTACAACTTAAAAGCATCGATATCTGAGTCTAGAGTGGCTGTTAGGAAAGTCTTGTACTTAGTTCTATCTATATTGTAAAAAGCAATTTGCTTATCTACTAGCGCCTCATATTCTGACTGTAGTTCTTTTAACTCGCTGTCTATGGTTTTCCATTCATTGTCGAGTATAGATTTTTCAGATTCAAATTGACCAATAGAGTTTAAGAGCATTAAAACTCTCGGTGTTTTTTCTATAAGGTCTTTGTCTCTACCTTTTAACTGTGATAAAATTAATGTGATTCCAGAGGTTACCGACTGTGAAATAGAACCAAAAAGTGGGATGTCATTAGTAGAATCACTTATCAAAGAGACGGTTCTATTAATAAAATCGAGTGTAGCGTTGTCTCCTTTTTTCTTTACATACCATTTATCATACTCAGACTTCCATGCTGTAAATTCTGAGTAGCCTTGTAGGTTATCAAATTTACCTAGTTTGGTATAAAACCCATTTGAGGATAAATATAACTTTGCAGGTTGTATATCTTTTTGGATTTTGATAAGTTCAGTAAAAGCAAGTTGTCCGTTAGATTTAATCTTTACTTTAGGACTTTCTTCTAGTATTTTAATTCGGTTATCTAGTTCCTTCTGTATCTGTTCTTGCAAGTCTAATTTGCGACCATATTGTTTACCACTTATTTGCGATAATTGCTCGGTTAAATTGGTAATTTTGAATTGATTGTTATTTAATTCTTTCTGTAGTTTATTGAGTTCAACATCTCTTTCTGTTTTAATCTGTTCAGAAATAGTGTCGTCTTGGGCTTGTGCGGTAAAAGTAATGGTACAAAATAGTAAGAGCGATAACAATTTTTGCATGGGAATAAATTTGGTTTTCATTTCTTAAAACGCATTTAAGAACTTTCTATTTGATATTTTAAAATTTAAATATATTAAAAAGGGAGTTATTAAGGATTACCTATTAAAAGGTATTTTATCGTCTCATTTTTTAAGAGCCTACAAAGTCAGTACTATTTCATGTATATTAAGATTAAAAACAAGGTAATTAACCTTACTATAAATAGGTGTACCTCTCAGAGAATATGTAATATTGCAAACACCAAAAAATAGCTATGTCAGATTTACGTAAACAGTTAGAAGACCGATCAGGAAACGCTTGTGAGCTTTGTGCTGCAACAGATACACTAGAAGTAAAGGTTAACCTCGATACTTATCAAGTACCAGATTCTCCTAAGAATGTTAAAGACACAGCTATTCTAGCTTGTGAGACTTGTAGAACACAACTAGAAGATGAATCTCTAGTAGACGCAAATCACTGGCGAGCGCTTAATGACTCTATGTGGAGTCCAGTGCCTGCTGTGCAAGTAGTAGTTTACCGCATGTTAGATCAATTAAGACCTCATGGATGGCCTGTAGACCTTATTGATATGATGTATCTAGAAGACAGTACTAAACAATGGGCCGAGGATGGTATACACCGTGGTCCTAAAATCATTCATAAAGATGTAAATGGTAATATTCTTCAAAGAGGTGATAGTATCGTAATCATTAAAGATTTACCGGTTAAAGGTTCTAGTCTTATCGCAAAGCGAGGTACAGCGGTACGTAATATCTCTTTAGTGCATGATAACGCAAACCAGATAGAAGGTAAGGTAGGGCCTACACAAGTGGTTTTATTAACGCAATTTGTAAAGAAAACTTCTAAAGAAGATTAGAAATTTAAAATAGGCTTTGTTGCCCATTTGATAAATCAACTCCTTCCATGTGAAGGAGTTTTTTTTTGGCAGGTAGTCCACCAGCATACCCAGTTAACGATCCGTCGGCACCTATAATGCGGTGACATGGTATAATTATAGAAATGGCATTTGCTCCATTTGCACCAGCTACTGCTCGTATAGCTTTTTCATTATTTAGCTTTCGCGAAAGGGTAACATAACTACAAGTCTTTCCATAAGGAATAGTCTGTAGTGATTTCCATACGGTTTTTTGAAAATCTGTACCGAGAAGTAAAAGCGGTATATCAAATATTTGAAGATCGCCTTTAAAATAGAGATCTAATTGTTTTATAGTAAATTCTAGAAGTGAGTGTTGCCCTTCTTTATAGTTAGAGTTTAAAATACTTTGAACACGAGTGTCTATCTGGTGACGTTGTTTTCTATAGCGCCAGTCTGCTAGGCACAATTGATCTTTATAGACGCCTAGAATTAATTCACCTACAGGAGATTTATAATAGGTTGTAATAATGTTATTCATAACGCAATGACTCGATAGGGTCAAGTCTTGCAGCTTTAATAGCAGGTATAAGACCAGATGCTATAGCTATGGCGATAGATACTATGGTTGCTGCAATAATCGCACTCCACGGTATTTCAAACGGTATTTCAAATCCAGAAGAGACTAGAAAACCTATTAACATACCTAGTAAAATACCTAAAAAGCTACCATACTGACTTATTAAAAAGGTCTCAATAAAAAATTGCCATGAGATGGTACTACGTTTTGCACCTAGAGCTTTTCTTACACCTATTTCCCTGGTACGCTCTGTTACAGAAACCAGCATGATATTCATTAATGCAATAGAAGAACCAAAGATGGTAATGACACTTATTATAATAGCGGCAAAATTTAAAATACCTTTTAGATCATCTAACTGACTCATTAATTGGTCACTTTGTATAACACCAAAGTTAGTAGACTCTACAGGAGATAGACCTCTAATATTACGCATAAGAACAAGAGCCTGATCCTTTGCAGTATCCATAAGATTCTGATCAAACACCTTAACACTTAAATCATAATTAATGTTAGGAGAGGTGTAAATACCACGGGCAACATCGATAGGTATTAATACACGTAAATCAACATTGTTACCAAAGGTAGAACCCTTTGCTTCTAGTATACCTACTACAGTAAATTTATTACCTCTTATACTTAATGTCTTACCTATAGGGTTAAAACCTTGAAAAAGTTCTTCTTCCATATCACTACCTATGATACAGACTTTTGATTTGTTTTTAATATCTAGAGAAGAGAACATACGTCCTTCTCCTAGTTTAATCCCTGCATTTTCTGCATAATGCTCGTTAACGCCTGCAACGATTACGTTAGGTTTTGTTTTACGGTCTTCACTTTTTACCTCTGCAGCGCTAGTGGCCTGAAAAGAAAGTCCTACCTGTGTATAAGCTGGATCATATAATTCTTCAAATTCCTTAACCTCTCTATAAGTTATAATAGGATTAACAACAGTACGCTTGTTACCACCACGTCGTTGAAAAGTTTGTGCATACCGCTGTATGTAAAACGTATTAGTCCCTATTCCAGAAAATCCATTGGAAAGGGTAGAGGATAATGCATTTACAGAACTAAGTATACCTACTAGGGCAGTTATACCTATGGCTATAATGATAATGGTAAGTATGGTACGCAACAACTGACCTTTAATGCTCTGTTGTGCGATGCTTATATTTTGGCGTAGTAATCCTAACATGGAAGTAAGACTTATAAATCGATAGAAAGTTACAAGATCTAGGTATAAATTATCTTTTTATTAAAATTAGTTTATGAACAAGCATGAGATAACTGTTTATATTTGCATCCTTAAATATTATTATGGCAAAGAAACCATCCATTCCTAAAGGTACAAGAGATTTTAGTCCACTAGAAGTACAGCGCAGACAGTACATCATGAATAAAATTCAGCATCATTTTGAGTTGTATGGATTCATGCCTATAGAAACACCTAGTTTTGAGAACTCTGATACCTTAATGGGTAAATATGGAGAAGAAGGTGACCGTCTTATATTTAAAATTTTAAATAGTGGTGAGTATCTTAAAAAAGCTAGCCCAGAACTATTAGAAACAGGAAAAGAAAACCAGCTGACTTCTCAAATTTCTGAAAAAGCACTGCGTTATGATCTTACCGTACCATTTGCTAGGTATGTAGTACAACATCAAAATGATATCACATTCCCATTTAAGCGTTACCAAATGCAAAATGTATGGCGTGCAGATAGACCACAGAAAGGGCGTTTTAGAGAGTTTACACAATGTGATGCAGACGTGGTAGGAAGTAATTCTTTATTACAAGAAGTAGAACTGGTACAATTATATGATGCCGTTTTTACAGATCTAGATCTTAAAGCGTGCACTATAAAAATAAACAACCGTAAAGTTCTTGCTGGTATTGCCGAGGTGATGGGAGCTGAGGATAAGTTGATAGACTTTACTGTAGCTCTTGATAAACTAGATAAGATAGGTAAAGAGAAAGTACAAGAAGAGATGCTTTCCAAGGGAATCGATCAAAAAGCGATCGATCTTTTAGATCCTGTTTTTTCACTTACCGGTAGCTATGCAGAGAAGATTGCAAGCATGAAGGAATTGCTTAAAGATTCTGAAATAGGGCTTAAGGGTATTGAAGAATTAGAATTTATAAATTCCTCTATAACTCAAATGCCATTAAAAAGTGCCGTTCTAGATCTAGACATCACACTTGCACGTGGACTTAATTATTACACAGGCTGCATTTTTGAAGTTGCCGCGCCAGAAGGTGTTGCTATGGGAAGTATAGGCGGTGGTGGTCGTTATGATGACCTTACTGGTATATTTGGTTTAAAAGATGTGAGTGGTGTAGGTATCAGTTTTGGACTGGACCGTATTTATTTAGTGATAGAACAATTAAATCTATTCCCAGACTCTGTTAGAGCAGGAGTAGAGGTGTTGTTTATTAACTTTGGTAAGTCTGAAGCGCAATATTGTGCTGGATGGTTATCTCGCTTTCGCGAAAGCGGAATTAAAACAGAGCTCTATCCAGATAGTGCAAAAATGAAGAAACAAATGAGCTATGCAGACCGTAATGCCATACCTTATGTGATTCTAGCTGGTGAGAATGAAATAAATGATGGAAAGCTAAATTTGAAGAATATGGCTAGTGGTGAACAACTACAATTAACTCCAGAAGAGATTATTTCTAGATTTTCTTAAAATAGTAAATTTTTTATATAAACAAAAGCCTTTGAAATTAATCAAAGGCTTTTGTCATTATATAGCAGGCTATTTCTTTATTTAATAATCACTTTGCGAGATTGTAAACCAAAGTTAGTGTCTAGTACAATGATGTAATTACCGCTTGCTAGGTTAGCTACTGGCACGGATATGATACCATCCTGGTCGGTAACGTCCCATGTTTTTACTTGCTGTCCTAACATGTTAGTAAGGGTTAAAGTTTCTACTAGAATCTGTTGTCCTTTCTTTATATTGAGAGTTTCTGTACCTGCAGGCGTGTAAACGATAAGATCATTTTCTTGTAATACAACGTCTTCATTACTCAAAGTTACTGGATCGTTAAATACTATAGAGTAACGTGTAGAGTTTACACCAGCAGCAAGGATTGGGCTGTGGTAATCTCCATTCATTAAATCAGTATAGGTATTTAATACAGCGTCTTTCAAGAATATTTTTTGCGTTGATTCTACATTTTTAATATCATCTAGTTTTATAGTAATACTTCCTGCGGCATCTAGTTTTACCATAAGAGGTAATTCTACGAGAGGATCCATAGCATTAATTCCTTGAATGGAAAGGTTTTGATTTCCTAAAATAAATGCCATGTCGTCTATTTGTTCATCTATTTGAACACCGTCAAAAGCATTATCATAACTCATAGAAGCATTTGCATCTATGGTAAGTAATAGCTGTCTGTGAATCGTACTAGGACTATCAAAACCTAATCTTATTTTAGGTCTAGGGTCATTAATACCGTTGTAATCATCATAAGCGACGTTACCAGAACTTGCTCCAGGTGCAGCAACAAATAAACTGTTACCTGAGGCTTCGGTAACAAAGTTTCTTTGATCATTTCTAAATCTTATAGTACCGTCTGTTATACCTGTTACAAAGAAACCTTGCGCTACCGGTACAAAACGTTCTGGACGTTTAGTAGGAATACCTCCTTGGTTCACATCAGGATTAGAGGTTCCTATCGTTGCATTTGCGACACCACCAGAGTAGTTGTACATCGCATATCCACCTTGGTATCTAGCTAGTATGTGTGTGTTTCCACCCCAGTGTTCCCAAAAGTATAAGGTACCATCTAGATTAGGATTATCTGATATAAATTCATGGGCATCTAGTGCGCTAGGGTAGGGATTACCTATTAAGTAATCATTACCAGCATTGATAGGAAGATCTATATCTCCATTATTAGGTTTACCTACAAATACATAATTCTGTTCTGTAGCAGATCCTGTTCCCTTCATAGTCCATCCTTCTCCTGAGTTAATAGCCCCATTAGATCCGGCATACTGCCAGTTAGAATAAGTATTACTGGTTAAATTACTGTATTTATATAACCATCTACCAGAAATAGTTGCTGCTGTTGTAGCGTCTCCAGGAATACCATCTCTTACTCCAGTTCCTGTCCAATTGAGATCTCGTGGGGTATTTACTAGAGTACCGTCTTTAAGTACGTTATCTAGAGTATATCCATTATTGTTGCTGTTAACAGTTGTAATGCTTACAGGAGAACTCCAGTAATTATAATCATATGTTATACCTGTTCCTTGTTGATCTCTTTCTATATAACCTGTTGTAGATTCTAATAAATCGCTATTAGTTAATTGTACTAATTGTGATTCTCCTTTTAAATCTATAGAGCTTTGAAGATCTAGAACATGAGTTATGGTTAAACCATGATCATTATCTACGTTCATTTCTTTACTTTCTACAAATAAGCCTAATAGAATTATATCTGTATTAGAAATAGTTACTTCGTCTTTAGTCCTAACAATGTTCCAATTTATCTTTTCAACGACTCCATTTATTACTCTCGTACTACCAGGTGTATAGAGAAGAGAGCCGTTTTCCCAACTAGAAGTATTTTCCCATACTCCATCAGCACCACTGATGTAAGGTAATGGCGCCGTTTGATTTCTTAATTCAAAATAATTTTCATTTGCCATTCTACCATATCCTTTGTTTACTGACTCATCATTTAATGCTGTTCCTATAAAGCTGTTCATACTATAGTAAGCAGTAAGATCATTCCAGTTTAATCCAGATATATCATTCTTAGTAATGGTAGTAGGTATGGTTTTACCAGCAACAAGATTTGAATTTTCTTGTAGCTCTTGGTTCATGATAAATCGTATTTGATTTTGACTTAGTGCAATATCCCACATTCTAATTTCGTCTATTTCTCCATTAAAATGATCATGAGCAGTTTCATCTTCATCTATTCTAGCACCTATGCCTAATAGGTTTCCATCTGGTAAAGGAGTAGAGAAGGGTTCTTGAATATCTAGAACACCATCTATATAAATTTTTGCAGTAGTCCCATCATAAGAGAAACCTATATGTCTCCATACACCATCACTCAAAGCAGTATTAGATACCATTTCTTGTAAGGTACTTCCATTCCATCTTAGGGAAATGCGGTTGTCATTCTTAAGAGATAATTGAAAACCAGTACCGTCTGCTCTTTTTGCAACGATAGTTCTTTCTGTATTAGTACTGTTGAGTCCTGCACTAAGTACCCACGCACTTGCAGAGAAGTTACTACCTAAACCTTGTGGATTATCGATGATGATATGGTCATCTACACCATCAAAAGAAACACTTCTATCGTCATATTTTACATCGGTAATACCTAATGTGAAGTATTTGATTCCGTCAAAATTATATGACGCTCTTTCATAAGACCCATCATTGGAGAAAAATCGAGTTTCTAGGTTAGTTGTGAAATTAGCATCGTCTGCTACTATTAATACGTATTCTCTATTGGCGGTTAGTGCTGGTAAACCTGAAAAATCAGAAGTAGCTACTCTTACTTCTGTTGTAGCAATGTCAGTAGCAGTCTTTTCTTCTATTTTCCATATGCGATTTACCCTAGTGAGACTAGTAGATACTGAATTTGCAATACCTAAGTCGTGATTTATAACAGTAGCGTATGCGTTCAAGTCCTGACCATTGTGTCCCCAGAAAAGGAAGTCCTTGTCATTTTCAAATACTTCTAAATTTTGAGAACCTAAATCTTCCACCTTATCTAGACCTATTGCTACTATACTTGTAGAGTTCTCGCTTTTAGATTGTTTTTGAAATAATTCAGATTTATCGTCACGCGCTATGGCAGCAACATCATAATTAAATTGTGTGTTTGAGCTATAATCCCATATAACATTATCATCAGAATCTAGATAATCCCAGTCAGCTCTATGATCATCTAGTGTACTACTAGGTTGATGAAGAGAAACCCCATTTTTAATAGCTAGATATGAATAGATTCTTTGTTGTACTAATTCTGACTTTCTATCGCGATAACTGAAAACTTCTGTAATCTCACCGTTGAGGTGTGTTTCAAAAGGAAGACCGTTTAATTGATATCTACCAGCAGCTATATAAAAAGGTTTATTTGAAAAACCACTAAAATTTAATGTCTGTCTTGTCACTTGTGTTACACCTGTCTGATTATCGATTTTACGACCGTTTAAATAAATTTCAGTTTGGTTATTTGCAGGGTTGTTTTTCACATTCAGAATATGTACATCATCAAAAGTTCCTGAAGCATCAGATAGTGCTCTTCCATAACTACCATCTGCTGGGTCATTTTCAGATACTGTTCCAACACTATGAGCAATCACCTCGTCATCATAACGTGCAGATACAGGTCCCCAGCCTAATCCAGAAGGATCTTTTGCAGGATTAACAGGAGCATATTTTGCACCTAATAACATAGTCTCACCAGCTAGTGCTCCTGTCATATCTATGGTACTTCTAACAACTATCCAATAATCGTTTGAGTTAAATCCTCCTTTACCTCTTAAATGTTGTTGTTGAGATCTATCAAATGCAACAGTAGAGTTAAAGTTAATATTGTTGGTGACGTTATTAGCAAAAACAGGTGCGCTGGCAGGGACTTCAAATGCATCGTTATCGAGAGCTTGATCCTCCCATAATGGCAACAAAGTACCGTCGGTAGATGCAATATCTTGTGATCTTAACCACAGAGTAAGATTATCGTTAACATCTGCTGGACCGTCAGGTGCGGTGTCTGTAATAATTTTGCGTCCAGTAATAATAATATTGTCAAAAAGGACCCCATCATCTGTATTAGAACCATCACTTGCAAATGCTATTCTAAATCTCAAATTAGGATTATTAGAAGCAATAGTAGGTAAGTCATGGCTAGCTTCTTCAAATCTACTTAATGAGTTATCTAAATTTGAATTATCACCAGTCCAGCCGTCTGCATTATTTGCAAAACCATCTACATCTCCAGAATTATACCAGTTCTCGCCAGATGAATCTGTCCCCAAAGTATTCCAGGTAGCACCACCATTACTACTATATTGTACTCTCATACCGTCATCACCGTCGTTAGTATTAGTCCTGAAATCTATCCAGAATTTTAAATCTGTATAACCTAATGTGGATATTATAGGGCTCGTTACGGTAGCGCTAGCGTTAGAAGGGAAGTTGTTCCAGTTATCAGTATACCAATAATCTCCTTCACCTTTTTCATTAAAAACGGTACCAAGGCTAAATTCAAAACCACTAATAGAAGTAGAGGTCCATCCACCAGTCCCAGCATCAAAATTTTCATAATAAAGAGTAGATACTGGTCCAGCAGAGCTAGCTGTTATATTAAAGTTGTAAGTACCTTCATCAGCATCATTAGAATTTAATTCTATGGTGGCGTGACTTAATCCAGGAACGCTACGCGAGAATTCAATGGTAAAATCACTAGAAGATCCTGCAGGTATACTATTTAAAGGTTGTGATGTTACAGCAAAGTCTCCAGCATTAACACCACTAATGGTTACAGGAGCTCCTGACAAGGTAAGTGGTCCAGTTCCAGTATTTTCAATAGTAAATGTTTTTGATAAGGAAGTTGATCCATCTGCAGTACCGAAGTCGGTCGAGTCTGCAGTATCTGGAGTGCTGTCATTATTAGAAATGCTTAATCCGTTACCTATGATATCTATTTCTGGAGTAGGTGCACCACAACCACCACCAGAAACATTGAAGAAAAAGGACGCGCCACTTTGACCACCAGTTATTGTAGAAGTTAGAACAGGGCTTCCGCCAGAATTTACAGTAACAGAGCTGGTTCCCCATCCGTTATTGAATCTATCAAAAAGTCTAACTCTATAATTGTTTGCGTCAGGAAGGCACCCAAAGTCGATAGTCGTTGAGTATGATGTATTGGCTCCGTTATAACAGTTAGTAGGATTACAGTATCTACCTAATTCAGTTCCAGCTGGATCATACACCAATACGTAATTTTGACCAGAATTTGTGGGCCAATTGATATCCAGAGTGACTCTACTAGTTTGTGCTATGCTAGAAACGCTTATTAGAAAGAATAAAATAAATACAAGAGAATAGTTTTGTTCAGGTTGGGTAATTTTTTTCATGTGTACTTAAAATTGAATTCAGGGTACACGAATTTAAATGTCATTTATCGATATAAATTGTATTTGAGCAATAATATCGATGAATTACCCATTTATTTTACCATTCATCGGTTGTTAGTAGTACGGTTGTATCGATAAATTGTTGTTTAATCGGTTTAAACGTGCTAATTATTAGTACTATACACTGTTAAATGGAATTTATGATAAAATATAGATTCTTTTTAGGAGGTTAACATTTGTATAAAGAGATATTGATCTAAATTGATCTAAATTGATGCTATGATGAGGTATGTATTAAATAGGAGTGGAAGAATCTTAAAGAAACAATGTATTGATAACCATATTTAAGTATTTAATTTATTTTATCAATAGGTAAATGTTGTAATGTTCAACTTTAAAATTCTTTTTTAATTGTAGGAAGTCTAAAATCTAATCTAGTTGCTGGTAAAATTAAGTAGGGAAGAAGAGTATGTAAATAAAAAAAATCCCTTACTAAAAATAATAAGGGATTTGTAGCGTGGGGCGGGCACGATCCGCCGACCTCAGCATTATGAGTGCTGCGCTCTAACCAACTGAGCTACCACGCCATTTTACTTAATTACATTACCGTTTTTAAGCGGCTGCAAATATACATTAATTAATTTTTGAAATCCAAATGTTATTCATTAAAAATTTAGATTAATTTGTTTTTTAATGAAACAAATTAAGCCTTATATTGCCACAAAAGTTTATTAAATGCAAGAACCAATCAAATTTGACCTAGAGTTTCCTATACAAGCTTCACCTACTTTATTATATCAACACGTTGCGACTCCTTCTGGAATGTCTGAATGGTTTGCTGATAATGTAAATAGTCGTGGAGAATATTTCAAATTTATTTGGGACGGACAAGAGGAAGTAGCAAAAATAATTAAAAGAGTAGCGGGAGAAAGAGCTCGTTTTCAATGGGATTATGATGAGGATACTGAAAAGTTCTTTGAACTCAGAATTCAAGTTGATGAAATAACTAAAGATGTTTCCTTAATGATTACTGATTTCGGTGATGATGATGACGAGGTAGAAGAACAAAAAATGTTCTGGGAAAATCAAATTAGTGCTCTAAAAAAGGTCATAGGATCCAGATAATAGATAATTAAGAATTAATTTTGAGCCCTGAAATACAGGGCTTTTTTTTATGGTAATAGTTAATCAAGAATTTTTAGAAGAACAAGATGCATTAATTCCTTTTGATAATAGAGGTACCTTTTATGGTGATGGTGTGTTTGAAACATTAAGATGCTATAATGGCGTAGCATTATTATTTGAAGATCATTATTTTAGATTAATGTCTAGCATGCGCATTTTGCGTATGGATATTCCAGATTTTTTTACACCAGAGTTTTTAGAAGAAAGTATTTTAGAACTTTTAACTAACAAAGGTCTAGAAAAAAATCACGCTAGAGTAAGAATCACAATTTGGAGAAAATCTGGTGGACTTTACACGCCAGAAGATCTCGGTGTTAACTATTCTATTTCTTGTACTCCATTAGAACATACATACATAAATGATGGAAAGAAAGAGGTAGACTTATTCAAAGATCATCTAGTCTATGCGTCTATGCTTAGCAATTTGAAATCTACTAATAAAGCGATCAATATTCTAGCTGGTATTTTTGCCAAAGAGAATAGCTATGATGATTTGTTATTACTCAATCAAAATAAAATGATTGTAGAGGCCATATCTGGAAATGTATTCTTACGTAAAGGTGATGTCATTAAAACACCACCTATTTCTGATGGTTGTTTAACAGGAATAATGAGAGCTCAAATAATTAAGCAACTTAAGAAAATGCTTAATTATCAATTTGTAGAAGAAACTATCACACCATTTGAATTACAAAGAGCAGATGAAATCTTTGTTACTAATATGGTTAAAGGTGTTCAAAGCATTACTAAATATCGTAAAAAAGAATATAGCCTGGATACGGCAAATGAATTAACAGAATTACTTAACGACACCTTCTTTCATTAATTGTAAGAAGGGTTTTCTGGCGCGTTAGACCATAATTCATAAGCACCACCTAGGTTTTTCATTTTCTTCTTCCAGATATCATGCATATTGTCAGATAGTAGGTCTTTACTGTCTGTATTTTCTACCACTACCCAAGAATGAGAGTCTAATTCATTTTCTAGTTGAGAGCGTTCCCAACCAGAATAACCTAGAAAGAACTTTATTTCTTCACCAGTAATAATCCCTTTTTTTAAAAGATCACTTACAGCGTGAAAATCACCGCCCCAGTATATACCATCTTCTATTAAATGAGATTCTGGTATAAGGTCTGGAATGTTGTGTAAGAAATATAGATTATCTGTTTCTACTGGGCCGCCCTGATAGACTTCTAGTTTTAATGAGATTTCAGGTATCAATTGATCAAGAGTACAGTCTAGTGGTTTATTAAGTATAAAACCCACCACACCTTCTGTATTAAACTCAGTAAGTAATATAACCGACCTTGAGAATGAATCATCACCGATAACAGACGGTTCTGAAACCAAAAGATTTCCTTTTTCTGGAATTACATTTTTCATAGAGTTTAATTAGTTAAAATAAACTTAATAAAAATTTACCAATTTCCTACTAATTTTATCAATTTAGAATGTATCTAGTGATAATTAATCAAAAAAGTAGGTTAAAAAGAAAAGTCCCGAGCTTAAACTAGTTAAGTCGGGACTTTTAAATGTTTAAACTAATTTAAAATTAGTTTACAGCTTTTTGTAAATCACTACCTGCTTTGAATTTTACAACTTTCTTTGCAGCGATCTTAATAGTTTTACCAGTTTGTGGGTTTCTACCTTCACGTGCAGCTCTTTTAGAAACTGAGAAAGAACCGAATCCTACTAGAGATACTCTATCTCCTTTTTTAAGAGACTGTTCTACATTTCCTAAAAATGATTCTAATGCTTTTTTTGCTGCTGCTTTTGAAATTCCAGCATGCTCTGCCATTCCTTCGATTAAATCTGTCTTGTTCATAATTGAATTTAAATTAATGTTGGTTAAACTAAAACGTGAAACAAATTTATACGGAATATGCGACCACACAAGGATTAGAGCGTAAAACTCGATGATTTGTTCATAAAACCGACAGATTGTTAATAACTATATGCTTTTAGAAGGTAAATGCGCTTAAGCCACGTCAAATCTAGCATCAGGATCAAATGTATATCCATTGAGTAGATCTTTTACTTTCATACGCTTTTTATTAGGTATTTGTATCTCATCTATCTCTATCATGTATTTACCACATGCTATCACCATTTTTCCTTCTTCTATAACAAAACTACCAGGAGTCATTTTATGGTCTTTTTCTATAACGGTAGATTTATGAATCTTAACCACCATAGCTTCTTTATTAATTAAGGTTGCCTTTGCAACAGGATATGGATATAAACCTCTTATAAGTGCATCTACTGTGCTTGCAGGTTGTTTAAAATCAATTAAAGTATTGCTATTATTTAATTTTGGTGCATCTTTTAAGTCCTGCGAGTCTTTTTGTATAGTAGTAGTTATGGTTCCTGCTGCTATATTATTTACTGTTTCTAAACTTAATGAAGCACCCATAGCCATTAAACGGCCATAAAGTGAGCCTACATCTTCTAGTGGTGCTATATTAGTTTCTTGATTTGCAATGATAGCACCGGTATCTATTTTTTCATCGATAAAGAAAGTGGTGACACCAGTTTTCTTTTCTTGGTTGATAATAGCCCAATTTATAGGTGCAGCACCTCGATATTGAGGTAATAAACTAGCATGTAGATTAAAGGTACCTAGTTCTGGCATTTTCCACACGGCCTGTGGTAACATTCTAAAAGCTACAATAACCTGCAGGTCTGCATTGTAAGATGCTAGTTCTTTTAAAAAATCTTCTGATTTTAAATTAGTAGGTTGTAAAACTGGTAGCTCATTTTCTACGGCGTACTTTTTTACGTCACTTTGGTTAATTTTTCTACCTCTACCGGCAGGTTTATCTGGCGCGGTAACTACAGCTACTATAGTATGGTGTGATTTATTTAAAGTATCTAAAACTCCAGTTGCAAATTCTGGGGTTCCAAAAAATACAATTCTCAATGATTTATTCATTTAATAGGTATTTATTATCATTAGTTACGGTTACTTTACCGCTTTCTAATAATGATTTTATTTCTGTTATGATTATTGATTTGGGCTGTTTAATAAGTCGTTCTATCTCTACTATATCTAGAGGTTCTTTTTGTAAAACATGCCATACTTTATGTGATATAGATGTAAGTGATTTATCTTTTAAACAGTTGCTACATTTACCACAGTTAGAGGTTGGTTTTTCTCCAAAATAAGCTAGTAACATACTATTAATACAGGTGTCTGTATTAGTTATCAATCTTACGAGTGCTTTTAACTTATCCAGTCGCAATTCATTCTGTCGTTCTAGTTCTTTAGAAAAACTATTGATTACACGCTCGTCATCTCTAGGTATTAAATAGGTTATTTGTAGATCTGTGTTAGTAATAGTGGCTTCTATTAATTCTTGATCATGTAATAATTGTAAGGTCTCGTAAACTTCGTTCTCACTAGTATTACTTCTCGTTGCAATTAATGCTGCATTGATTTGTAGCACCTGATTTGCACTACTACCATAGGTGCGCAAAATGGACTGTATGATAGCATTAACGACAGGCCTGTTTTGAGCAAAGTACATGATTTGTTTTCCGCTTTCGCGAAAGCGGACACTAGACCGTCTATGGTAACCTTGAGAAAGACTTATGACACTAAATCGCTCTAATGCGGTTAATGCGCTGTAGGCTTGCATACCGTTTAATTGATAGGTACTGCAAAATTGTGAAAATGATAAAGGATGTGTTTCTTGTTCACCTTCACCTAGTGCTATTCTCAAATAATTAGATAATTTGCGGTATATAAACTTGAGGTAAGCAGGAGTAGGCTGTGATTTTATGAACTGATTATAAGCATGCTCGAGGTCGTTGCGATTATAAATGCTGTAGGCTATGCTAGGTAATCCATCTCTACCGGCTCTCCCTGTTTCTTGATAGTAACTTTCTATACTATCTGGTAATTGCATATGGACTACTGTACGCACATCTGGTTTATCTATTCCCATACCGAAGGCGTTAGTCGCTACCATGACCAGCAACTGATTATGAAGCCATTGATCTGATGTTTTTGCTCTTAATTTATTGTTTAAACCGCCGTGGTAAAATCCTGCTGTAATACCATTATGTAACAGCTGTTGCGTGTATTCTACAGCATTTTTTCTACTTCTTACATAGGTAATGCTACTACCTGGATGTGTCGCATAAAAACTATTGAGCGAGCTTCTTTTATCACCAGTTTTATGGATATGATAATCTATATTACATCGCTCATAACTAGATTTAAAAACTCTATAATTATCAAATTCTAGGGTTTCTATAATATCTTTTTCTACGGTAGGAGTTGCTGTAGCGGTAACAGCTATAACAGGTACTCTGGGATGTAATTCTTTTAATATATGTATCTCTCGATATGCAGGTCTAAAATCATGTCCCCATTCACTAATACAATGTGCCTCATCCACAGCGATAAGGTTCACATTCATTTTAAGAATGCGTTCTTTTACTAATGACTGCTGTAAACGCTCTGGACTTAAGTATAGAAAATCATAACTGCCATAAATACAGTTATCTAAAACATTATCTAGATCTTGATAGGATATACCACCTGTAATACCTACCGCTTTTATATTGCGTTTTTTAAGTTGGTCTACCTGGTCTTTTATCAATGCAACAAGAGGCGAAATAACTATACATATTCCATCTAATTGTATGCCTGGTATTTGATAACAAATAGATTTACCACCAGCTGTAGGTAATAGAGCAAGCGTGTCTTTACCATCTAATACGTTAGAGATTATGTCCTTTTGTAAAGGTTTAAAGTTCTCATAACCGTAAACCGTGTTTAATATGTCTAACGATTTGTTGATCAATATTATAAATGGTTCTTTATAAAGTTAAACCTGCCTTCTATGTCTAGTTTAGGCACTTCTATAGGAGTATAGTTTAATTTAGTGTAAAAGCGTTTAAGAATATCACCTAATACGACCGCTTCTTCATAGCTTTCATAACGCTCTGCATCGCTTTCATAGATTTCTTCCCATGGTGGTAAGAAAAACACCTGGTCGTACCTGTGGTCGTCACATGCAGTCATGTATTCATCTGGGATATCATCACCGGTAAATACATGATAAGAAGGTACGTCTGGAATGCCTCTGTCATAAAAGTTTATTCCATTTACTGCCTCGTTATATTGAATAATACGGCCAGCAAGTAGTTGATTACTAAAAGCAAAAGGGTCTGTTAAAAATAATTGATCGATGCCTTCTTCTTGAGCCTTTGCGGTTACTTCTCTAGATATTTCATGATGGACTTTAAAACCATTAAGTTCTATCGTTTTAAGGACACTAGTTTTACCAGATCCTGGACCACCTATTATTAAGATTCTTTTCAACTTTTCCATAAAGTACAAAATAACTAAATCTATGCTTAGTAATCGTGTCTATCATGAATTATATTTGCATCGATATGATGGAAGGAAAAAAATCTGAAGAATTTTACGCAAAGTTGAAACTACAACTTGCTGATACCAGTTCATGGCCAGCAAAATATCTATATAAATTTATAGTTCCGTCTCAAGGGACGCAAATTAAAGAGATAGAAGATATATTTGATAATACAGGTGCTGTGATTAAAACTAAAGAATCTAGTAAAGGAACTTATACAAGTGTTTCTATCATGGTAAAGTTAAAAGATCCTGATGCTGTTATAGAAAAATACAAAGAGGTAAGTACTGTAGAAGGTGTTATATCACTTTAAGTAGATTAATTACAACTTTTTATGTATTTTGCAACACTTCACAACAAGTAATACATTTTCAATTTGATATCATCACTAGAATATAATACAGAGCGTAACCAGCTCGTTATACCTGAATATGGAAGACATATTCAAAAACTAGTTGAGCACTGTAGAGCGCTAGAAACTAAGGAAGAACGCAACCGTATGGCAACTGCCATTATAGGTGTGATGGGAAATCTGAATCCGCATTTAAGAGATGTAGCAGATTTTCAACATAAACTGTGGGATCAATTATTTGTAATTGCAAATTTTGATCTAGATGTAGACTCACCTTATCCTATTCCAGATAAGGAAGTTCTTGCAGCGAGACCAGCGAGAATGACTTATCCTCAAAAAAGACCTCGTTATAGGTTTTATGGAAATAATATCCAGAGCATGATTAACATCGCTTTAGGATGGGAGAAAGGAGAGAAGCGAGAGGCTTTAAGTTATATAATAGCAAATCACATGAAGAAATCTTTCCTTAACTGGAATAAAGACTCTGTAGATGATGCTGTTATTTTCAAACACTTGTTTGAATTAAGTAATGGAGAGATTAATCTTGCTGCCAAAGAAGAAGATCTTCTGGAATCTAAGTCTTTGATTTACCGTAACACGAGTAGTAATCGTGTTAGTAATAAAAACCATCGTCATCATAAAAAAGGTGGTCGCAGTAATAACAATAACAACAATAATAGAAGAAGAAGAAACTAATTCTTTTAATTCTTAAACATAAAAAAGTCCCTTTTTGCAATAAAAAGGGACTTTTTTATGTGTTAATTGAGAGTTATACAGACTTTCTAGTACTCTCTGTATTCATTCTCCATGCGTCTAACATCCATGTTGTAGTTTCTAACTCTCTGATATAAGCGCCTATTAAATCAATAGTACCCTCGTCTTCACATTCTCCGGCAGTTTCTACCACTTTTGCCATTTGTGTAAGAATACTTCCATGATCTTCAATCAGGTTGTTCACCATTTCTATATCGGTAAGCTCTGACTTAGTTTCTTTTAAGTTAGATAATTTTAAATAATCACTGTAGTTAGAAGTAGGTTGGTATCTTAAGGTCAATATACGCTCTGCAACTTCATCAATTTTTAAAATTGCGTCGTTGTACATTTCTTCAAATTTTACATGAAGATCAAAGAAAGAACGACCTACTATATTCCAGTGGTAATTTCTCAATTTCTGGTAGTATAGGTGATAATCTGCTAGGAGTATATTAAGTTCTTTACTGGTGTTTTTTGCTTTTTCTAAATCAAAATTTAAATAATTCATTTCTTGGTTATTTTAGTTTTTTAAACATTATATCACTGACATCTAATAGAAGACGCTACTTTACCATTATCGATTTGAATTCTAAGATTAATTAAAAATCTAGAAGACTATTTTATGGTTTTATGATGATATAAAGGTAGTTAGACATAACAACTCATGTTTTGAATATTGAGTTAAAATGTGTTTATGAAATCACAAATAGGTGTGAGTGATTAAAATATAGTAGAACTCTATGCAGCGATTTTTACTTTATCACAAAGAATCGCTCAAAGGTGCTGTCTTCTAATTGCATCCATATTAACGGTGCAAATCCACGTGATAGACTGGCTGTAGTTAGTTCTAAAATTTGAAGAAATGTAAAAGATTCCTCTAACTCTTGAGGTTTCATTTTCCACTCATACTTTTTAGGTAAGAAATAGATGTTTGATGTTTCCGCTTTCGCGAAAGCGGAATACTTAAAGTAATATCCCACAATACTAGCTTTATTAATGTACTTAAAGGAATGATTCCATAGCCTATGAGGAATAAACACATGCGCTATAAAACAGACCTCCTGATGCATTTTATGAACGTCCAGGTCAAATTGATCTAATATATCATGTGTATGTTCATTGTAAAGTAAGGGTAACTGGTGGTTTTTAAGGTGGTCGATTTTACGGACTAAATTATCCTTTCCATTAGGCCCTTGATACTTACTAAGCTCTTGTCTTATTGGGTCTTTATCACGTACATCTTTATCGATATCATAGATATAAAATTTGTAAACTAATTCTACATGAATAATTTGTTTACTGCGTTTTTCTTGTACGATGTAATCCAGTTCACCTATGGTAATTTTACCTTTAAAAACTTGTTGATTGGACACTAGTAAGTTATAGTTACTAGACTGCTCAATACAGAATTTAAAAAAATGTTCAGCTCTTTTACCTAAAACTGTTTTTTGAGGTATTATAGGTAAATCAATAGAGGCTTTCTCATTTAAATGGTCAAATTTGAGACTAGAGAAATGAAATTGATCAAGGCCTAATAATGTTCCTGACCATAGGGTAGCAGTGCTATAAAAGTTTTTAAATCTTGTTAGACTGTTATCCATTTATAATTTATGGTATTGTTTTTTAAGATAACTGCCAGCTGCAGGTCCTAGATTAAATAATAGATCTAAGCCACTTAATGGTTGTGTAAAACCATGCTTTTCTTGAAATACCTGAATGTATGAGTCTAGTTGAAATAAGGCATCACCTTTGGCCGTAATGAGTCTTTTTGCAAGTGCGTTATCCTCATAATTAACAACTCTATTTATAGTGCGATCTATTTGAAGATGGTGCATCAAAAAATGAAGGGTTTTTATATTCCACTCTAATAATGAAGATGGTATTTCCTTAAATAATTCTTCTAGGTCGTCTTGATAATATTCAAAATAGGGACTACTGTAATAAGCACTCTTTATACTCTTTAAATGCGTAGAAGCCCAGGCTTGTGAATTATCTATTTCTATCGAACTGTACAGTACAGAATGTCCTTTTTTTTGATGAACAATAGGAATGTTAAGTGCTAGTTTACCATTTGCTGCAGCAATGTAACATCTGTTTCTATAAGTTTGTTTTACATAACTATCCTGCTGCTCGAGAATAATATTCTGAGCATGATGTATATGAATGAGTGTAATGACATCCACAAAGTAGGAGGGATGAATAATCAAATCATTCATAGCCATAGATTATTAAGAGTTTTCCTGATTCTTTTTCTTATTACTCATGATCTTTTTAACCACAAAGTAACCACCTAATACTACTAAGAAATAAACTAAGTAAGAAGTAGGCTGTCCAGATCCATTTACTGTAGTAAACATTCTTTCAAACCTAAATGCAGACGTAAATGATTTATTACCGTCATAACTCATCCATACAAATACTGGTTTACCAACTACGTGATTAAATGGTACATAACCCCAGAATCTACTATCTAGACTATTATCACGATTATCACCCATGAGCCAGTAATAATCTTGCTTAAATGTATAAGAGGTAAGAGGCTGGCCATTTAGTAACACTTTATTTCCTTTAAGAGTTATATCGTTAAAGATATTCATCTCACTACCTTCATAAACTTCAATGATTCTCTCAAAGTAAGAGATGTTTTTGTAGTCGATGTCTACGGTCATACCTTCGGCAGGAATTAAAAATGGATCGCGGTCATCATTATTGTTAGATAATCTACCATCATATGGAAAAGCATTGGGCTTATTGTATATAGTAGATATGTCATTGCGGTCTCTTAAATCTTTGCGATAAGGTGTTGCTAGTTCTTGATTTCGCATTTCGGCAGACGTGATAATACCATCCTTAGTAAGCTGCTCGATGGCTTTATCTGTTGCTGTTAATTGTAGTTTGTTAGGATTAGCATCTCTATCTGGCTGATATATGTTTTCAGTTATATCATATTTCTCGATCATATAAGCTTGATCTGCCATAAGATCTAATCTTGTTGTGATTACGCTATAAATATGCTGTGGTCTGGCACGTTCTGGTAAAATAAGTTCTTCACCATTAATGTATATAACACCATCTTTCATAGACATGGTATCACCAGCTATAGCAACACATCTCTTTACATAATTAGATTTCTTATCAATAGGTTTGTAATGGTATTTACCATCGTCATTAGGATAAGAATTAATGGTATCTGTAGGATAGTTAAATACCACGATGTCATTGCGTTCTATTTTTTGAAAACCAGGTATTCTAGTGTATGGTAACTGTGGTCTTGCTAGATAGCTTTTTACTCCTAAGACAGGAATGGTATCGTGTACCATAGGTGCGGCGATAGGAGTCATAGGTAATCTAGCACCGTAATGGAATTTACTTACAAAAAGAAAATCACCTGTAAGCAATGTTTTTTCTAATGAAGAAGTAGGAATAATAAATGGTTGCATTACATAGGTGTGAACTATAGTTGCTGCTATTACTGCAAATAGAATAGAATTAGTCCATTCTCCAGCACTAGTTCTAGGGTCTAAACTTCTATCATGTATATAATTAAGTGGTTGCGTGTAGTTGATGTAATAGATATAAAAACCAAAAGTCACCACTCCTAGAGTCGTATCTATCGCTTTATTGTAACCAAAGGATCTCAAGGTATCTACCCATATAACTATAAACATTAAAAGGTTTACTACCGGTAAGAAAAGTAAAATAGTCCACCACCATGGTCTATTCATTATTTTCATTAATGTAACCGCATTAAATACAGGTACAAATGCTTGCCATGCTTTAAAACCTGCAGCGACATACATTTTCCAGGTTCCTAATCCGTGAACTAACTGGATTAAGATAAATACGATTAACCATTCTGTCCAATTCATATTGTTATATTGTAGTATGATAGATAGTTGTAGAGATTATTATAACCCTAAAACATCTTTCATTGTGTAAATTCCTTTTTTATTAATAATCCACTCTGCAGCTATAACACTACCTAATGCAAAACCATCTCTAGTATGTGCGGTGTGAGTTATTTCTATACTATCTATTTCGTTTTGATAGGTAACGCTGTGAGTTCCTTTGACATCTTCTTCTCTCAAAGCTTCAATTGAAACAGAATCTTCTTTGAGATCTGTTCCTAAATGCCAGTTTTCTTTGCTTACGCTTTTTGCTAGTCCTTCAAATAAAGTTATAGCCGTACCACTAGGCGCATCTTTCTTTTCTGTATGATGGATTTCTTGCATCTTAACATCATATTCTTTGAACTGACTCATCATTGCGGCAAGTTTTTTATTAAGTTCAAAGAAAATATTAACTCCTAGACTAAAGTTAGACGCATAAACCATACTTGATTTATGTTCTTTAATCATATCAGTTACCTCGCCTAAATTTTCATTCCACCCAGTAGTACCGCAAATAATAGGTATTTGAGTAGGAATAAGATATTTGAGGTTATTCATTACGCTTTCTGGACTAGTAAACTCTATAATAACATCTGCCTTTGTGATGTCTTCCATAGAGTCATTGCGACCTATTCTAGTAACCACAGTATGTCCTCTTTCTAGAGCTATTTTTTCAATGGTTTTACCCATTTTACCATATCCTAATAATGCAATTTTCATATTAAAAATTATAGGTGAGATTAAATCCGTAGGTGTTACCTATAGCTAGTGTGTTGTAATCCATATAAGGTAGAAAAGTTAAATTACGATCTACACTAAACTGGCTCAAATGCCCGTCTACGTTTGCATCAATTATTTGCAATACATATAGACCTGCTGTAATTAAAAGGCTTAATTCTTTATTACGTTGTGAGGTTCTTTGCGCTCTTTCTAGCCCTTCTGTAGTTATTATGGGAGTTCCGTCTGCATTAGAGAACTCATCATTTGTACCACCAGCTAGACGTATTCTAAAAGCATCTCTTAAACGATTGTATTCTTTATCATTAACTGTATACACATAAATAGGAATACCTACTGCAGCTAGGGCAAGAGGTACTTTCCAATACTTCTTATTGTATGCCTGACCTAAACCTGGCACAATAGCGCTATAAAAAGCAGCTTTTGCAGGTCGGTTTGCATCATATACAGTGGCAACACTATCCTGTGCCACAAGTAATGGACCAAAATTAGGGTTAGGATCTGGCTGTGTTTGTGCAAATCCAGCAAAGCCTATAAAAAGTATTATGTAAATTATGTATTTACTCATTGATTAACTTTACAATGCGTTCAAAGTCCGCTTTAGAAGCATAGTTAATAGTAATTTTTCCTTTACCACTGCTTGACATAGTCGTAGTAACTTTTGTGTCTAGTAAAGAATTAAGCTCAGATGTTTTTTGAGATATATTTTCTGGCAGGGACTTCGTTTTAGTCTGCTTTCGCGGAAGCGAGTCCGTTTTAGACTCCTTAACCATTTTTTCAGTTTCTCTTACAGAAAGACCACCACTCAATACCTTTTGATATATATCTAGCTGTTGGTCCAGACTGTCTATAGTGATTAAAGCACGTCCATGTCCCATAGAGATAAAACCATCTCTCATACCTGTCTGAATGATAGGGTCTAACTTTAAAAGGCGCAAGTAGTTTGCAATAGCACTTCTAGATTTTCCTACACGCTCACTCATTTGCTCTTGTGTAAGATCTATTTCTTCAATTAATCTTTGATAAGAAAGAGCTATTTCAATAGGATCTAAATCCTGACGCTGGATATTTTCTACCAGTGCCATTTCTAGTGATTCTTGATCGTTTGCTAGACGTACATATGCTGGTACAGTTTCTAGTCCTAATAACTTAGAAGCACGACATCTACGTTCTCCAGAAACTAGTTCATATTTACCAAAACCTTTCTTACGTACTGTAATAGGTTGTATAACACCTAGTTCTTTAATAGAAGAAGCCAGCTCTTTAAGTTGCTCTTCATTAAAACTAGTTCTAGGTTGAAAAGGGTTCATGTCGATATCCTTCAATGGAAGATCGATCACGTTACCTACTATCTTATCTGCATTTTTATCTGCAGTAGATTTAATATCGTTGCTAGGGTCTTTTAAAAGAGCAGATAATCCTCTTCCTAGCGCTTGTTTTTTAGTTGCTTTGGCCATTTTGCTTAAGCGTTTTTCTGTATAAGTTCATTAGCAAGGCTCAGGTAATTCTCAGATCCTTTACTAGATGCGTCATAATTAATAATGCTCTCACCATAAGAAGGTGCTTCACTTAAACGCACATTACGTTGAATGATTGTCTTAAAAGTTAATCCTTCAAAATGTTGATTTACTTCTTCTACTACCTGATTAGAAAGCCTTAACCTGCTGTCGTACATAGTTAGTAATAGACCTTCTATATCTAAATTTGTATTATGGATTTTCTGTACACTTTTTACTGTGTTTAATAATTTACCTAGACCTTCTAGTGCAAAGTATTCACATTGAATAGGTATAAGAACAGAATTACTAGCAGTAAGGGCATTTAAAGTTAATAATCCTAGTGAAGGAGCACAGTCTATAATAATATAGTCATAGTTATCTTGAATGCTAGCAAGTGCTGTACGCATCATGTATTCACGACTCTCTTTGTCTACTAGTTCTATTTCTATAGCCACTAGATCTATATGAGCAGGTATAATATCTACATTAGGAGATTCTGTTTGTAACACTAGGTCTGCGGCAGGGACAGAGTTTTCAATAAGTTGGTAAGTACCTTGTTCTATTTCTTCAACGTCTAAGCCTAGTCCAGAAGTAGCATTAGCCTGCGGATCTGCATCTATTAACAATACTTTCTTTTCTAATACTCCTAGACATGCTGCAAGATTAACTGCTGTAGTTGTTTTACCTACGCCACCTTTTTGATTTGCTATAGCAATTATTTTACCCATGGAATCTTTATGATTTTAAAACGCTAAAGTAAATATTTTACAGCGGATTTTTATCAATAATCTTCTTTTAGGTAGTTTGCTTTTCAACAATAAAGAATAGAAATCGTTATTTCATTGATTTTGAGCTCTAGAATGTAATTTTGAAAATATACATTTTAACTTTTATCGCACTAGTTCTCCTTAAGAACTAACTTTGTAAAATGAAAAAACTACTAGTAATAGGTAAAAACTGGCCAGAACCGCAAACCACTGCTGCAGGATATAGAATATTACAGTTATTAGAGGTTTTTCAAGAAGATGGTTATCAAGTTATTTTTAGTTGCGCAGGATTTAAATCGGCATACTCTGTAGATTTAGGAGCCTTAGATATTATTGAAAAAGAGATCTTGCTTAATGACTCTAGTTTTGATCAATATATAAAGGAATTAAGACCTGATATAGTGTTATATGATCGCTTCATGACCGAAGAGCAATACAGCTGGCGAGTAAAAGATAACAGTCCAGATACTTTACATATTCTAGATACAGAAGATTTACATTTTTTAAGAAAGGCTAGGGAAGTAGCTGTTAAAAATGGGACTGATGTTAGTTTTTATAATGATGCTGCCATAAGAGAAATTGCAGCTATTTATCGCTGTGATCTTAGTATAATCATATCAAAGGTAGAGCATGATGTTTTGATAAACAGTTTTGACATACCGGTAAATAAACTAGTTTACATTCCTTTCTTATATAAGGCTGATAAATTAAAAACCTCTTTACCTAAATCTTTTAACGAGAGATCTAATGTTGTGATGATAGGTAATTCTCTCCATCAACCTAATTATGATTCTATCTTGTATCTTAAAAATGAGATATGGCCACAGATTAGAAAGCAATTACCAGATGTAGAAGTACATATTTACGGTGCTTATCAAAATCAAAGCATAGAACAATTACACAACCTTAAGCAAGGTTTTATAGTTAAAGGTTTTGCAACAAATGCTATTAAAACACTGCAGGAATATCGATTGTTATTAGCTCCATTACGTTTTGGTGCAGGTTTGAAGGGTAAGATATTTGACGCTTTGCATGCCGCTACACCAGTAGCAATGTCACAAATAGCAGCCGAAGGAATGTTTAATGGTAAGCAAGAATTTGGTTTTACCGAGGACGATATAGATGCTTATGTAGGTAAAGTGATAAGCTTGTATCAAAATCCTAGAAAATGGCATGAGTTAAGCGATAGTTCTTCAAGAATTTTAGAAAATAATTATTCCCATTCCGCTTTCGCGAAAGCGTTATTATTTAAAATATCTAGTTTAACAAATGTTAATAATGATTTATCAAGCAAGGATGATTTTTTTATAAAAATGCTAAATTTTCATTCAAATTCTCGTTACAAATACCTTTCTAAATGGATCGATTTAAAGAATAATTCTTATTAATTATGGTGTTGTTTTTACAATTGATTAACCACTACGTATTTCATCGATAATTAAAACGGTATGTCGTTTTATATGCTTTTTGAGAGTAATACATTCTCTTTATTCACTTAAAAAGGGAAAATTAACAATAGGTTTTACCGTATAAAAACTTAACTATTACTCATTTTATCGATGAAAAACGTATTTTTAACTGAATATTTAAAATTAAATTTAAACTATATTGCTGTTATACAGTGTTTTAGGTAAGGTAGTTGATTATTGTGTATGCATAGCATAATGAAATGCTTTTTTGTAGTTCATCGATTATTTATACTTGTTGACTTGTTTTAAAGTATAGGGATATGATTAAAAAATTACTCAATAAAAAGAAAAGTTTTCTATTAGGATTACTGATAATCCTTGCGATACCTGCATATGGACAGATCACTGTTTTTAATGCAGATTTTACTACAGGGTTAGGAGACAGTGCATGGACTTACCAAACAGTTAGCGGTTTACCTTTTCAAAGAGGTACAACTGGTTCTCATGCTGGTGGCATAACTAGTTATCAATTTACAGGAATGAATTCTGGTCTTTATAATAACAATACAAATATCTCTACCACATCGCCTAATATTGATTTAACAGGTTACGAAAGATTGATTTTATCGTTAGACATTAGCATAAATACATTTACTAACGATGGAATGGAGATAGAGTATACCAATGATAATGGAGTAAACTGGCATAAATTAGGGAAAATAAATGATGAAGCTATTAATTGGTATAATACTTCTAGGTCTTTTATTGTTTCAGGTGCAACTGTTAATCGTAGTGTTTGGCAAGGAAATAGCAGTGGTTGGTTTACTGCATCAATAGACTTGCCTTCTCAAGCCTTTGATGATCAATCTGCCGTCCACTTTCGTGTCAATTTTGATAGTAACGGTAGTTTTCAAAATGTAGGTGTAGCTTTTGATAATTTTAAAATTACTGGTTATCCTCAATTAAATCATAATTATTCTGCTTGTGGTTCTGGAATCCAAGAAGATTTAGAATTATGGCTAAATGCAGAAACATTGAATAGTCTGTCAGATGGTGATTTAGTTAGTGAATGGACTAATAGTGCTACACTAGTCCCTGTTTCTAATATTAGTGCAGAGTGGACTAACGCCAAGTCTACTAACGGTAGCGAACCTACTTACCACGATAATGTCGCTAATAATACAAATTTTAACCCTGTAGTATCTTTTGATGGAACAAAGTCTATGTTTGGGAAATCTGGCTTTTTTAATAAAGACATTTATTTAGTTATAAATCCTACTGCTACTATTAGTGCAGCAAGAGCTACAGAAGATGTTTTTTTAGGAGATGACTATACTTCAGACGATCAAAATCAAGATATTACTGGAGTTTCAATTAATGATACTTCTGCACGATATGGAGCCTCTAAAGATATTGTAGCCTACAATCAAGGAGCACAGGGCAAATATGGTAAAGCCATTATACATCCAACATTAGTTTATGATCGACCTGTTATTTTTAACGCTCGTTTAAATGCAGCTGGAGATGCTATGGATTTATATCTGGATGGTGTAGACTTGGGAGCAACTTTAGACCCATCTCTCTCAGAAGAAGTAAATCTTGCCACTTTCAATAATATTTTAAATTCAAGATATTGGTTAGGTAGGTCAGAGTTTTTTGGACCTAGTTATACAGGAGATATTCTTGAAATAATGTCCTATTCAGAGCGTAAGTCAGATGTAGACCGCAAGCGTATAGAATCTTATCTAGCCATGAAATTTGGTATAACTCTAGGTTTATTTCCTGACACGACTCTAGGTCTACCACATGTGCCTGGTTTTTATGTAGACTCTGATGGTAATGATCTATGGAATAGTACTTTACACCCAGGTTTTACTTATAATGTCACCGGTATAGGTCGCGATGACTGTAATGTTTTAAATCAAAAACAGGCAAAAAGTATTGACCCTAATACTTTTATCACCATAGGATTAGGTGATATATATGACACTAACCATAATAACCCTAATACGTTTGAAGATAGCGGAGATTTCTTAATGTGGGGTAGTACCATTTCTACATTAAATGCATTACCTAGTCCTCTAGAAGTAAATTTGGGACCTAGCCTAGTAACTACATTTACAGATGTAACAGAACGTACCTGGAAGTTTAAGGAAATTTCACAAAATGCTAACGATATACCAGAGGTTAAAATTTCTGTTTCTACTGCAGGTTTAGCTTCTTTACCAGCATTAGTCGGTAATGATGCTTATGTTATGATTATTGCAGACGATAAAGATTTTACCACAAATATTGAAACTAAGTTTTTGAAGACTGTAGGCGCAAATCAAGAGGCTTATCATGATTTTGATAATGTTAAGTTCGTGAAATTCGGTGTTGCACACGAAGTAATTGAGCCTAGAGATATCTTGTTCGACGGTTCTGATGATTATGTAGCAATGGATGACGAGGTTGAATTTACTGGTAATTATTCTATATCTGCTTGGGTTAATACTAATGGGTCTAACGATAGTAATACTAATAAAACCATTGTTTCTAAAAGAGCAAACGGTGTAGATGGGTATCATTTCTATCTTACTGATGATAATCGTGTTGCTATGACGCATAATGGTGTTTCTACCATAATGTCAAATACAGCACTTTCTAACAATGTATGGAGATATGTAACCTTTACCTATGCGGGAAGCACAGCAAACATTTATATAGATGGCGTTTTAGACATAACTCAAGATATTCTTAGTCCTATAAATAATGATTCAAGATTTTGTATCGGATCTAGATATGTAGATAAGAATACTATCGTAGATAATTTTTCAGGTAGTCTAGATGAAATTAGAATATTTTCAAATAGTATTACTCAAAGAGAATTACGCTTTATAATGAATCAGGAACTAGAGAAAAGCGGCACAGGGATAAAAGGTTCTGTCATACCAGAAACTATAACTAGAAATGATATCTCTGGAATGTTATGGACAGATCTAGAGGCTTATTTTAATATGAATACTTATATAGGTACTCACTTAAATGATGCGTCTGGTAATGGACATAGAGGTAGTTTAATACAGCCAGATAATTTTAGTATTAATGAGCAAACAGCACCATTACCATATATTACTACTACAGACGGTAATTGGAATAATGATAGTAGTTGGGTTAATGGTAGTGTTAATTTTGTACCAGGTGCAAGAAGAGTTATTAATGGCGTTAACAAAGTAATTAATTGGAATATAGTAGAGGTAGATCATGAAATGGTTGCCGATAATAAGAACTATAAGTTTCTAGGATTAGATGTAAGCAGTACAGGTAAGTTATCTACAGATAATGATAGAGCAATAATTGTTTCTCATATTTTGACTTTAGATGGCTTTATCGATTTACAAGGAGAGTCTCAACTAGTTCAAAGTAGAGATAGTGATTTGATACCATCTACTACAGGTAAGATAGAAATAGATCAACAAGGTACTTCTAATACGTATGATTATAACTATTGGACATCACCAGTGAGTATTATTACTGATGGAGTTAACAATAATGGTTTTGATATTGCTAGTGTTCTTAAAGATGGTACTTTAATCGATAATCCTAGAGATATAACCTTTACTGGTACAGGAGTTAGAGATGGTGCACCTGGTACCGCATCAGTTGCTGCTACCATTTCAGGTAGATGGTTGTATAAATATGGTAATACTACTAGTAATACCTATGCAAACTGGGAGTATGCTGGTCCTACAGGAATTCAGCTAGCAGGAGAAGGTTGGACTATGAAAGGAACCGGAGCCTCAGGTCCTATACAGAACTACATTTTTGTAGGTAAGCCTAATAATGGAGATATAAACCTTGACATAGATAATGGAAATGATTATTTAATCGGTAATCCATATCCTAGTGCTTTGGATGCTCATGATTTTATTTCAGATAATCCAGATACAGATGGAACAGTTTATTTTTGGGAACATTGGGGTGGTGACACTCATATTTTAGCCAGTTATCAAGGTGGTTATGCCACTTATAACTATTCTGGAGGTGTAGGTAATGCGACTTTTGGAACTTCTAATCCAGATGTAAATCAAGGTGGTGTCCCGACTAAATTGCCTAAACGATACATACCAGTAGGTCAGGGGTTCTTTGTAACTGGTATTAACGATGGTGGACAAATTAGATTTAGAAACGGCCAACGAGAATTTGAAAAAGAATCTGACGGAGAGAGTATATTTGTAGCTGCACCAGGTAGTGACCCTATTCTTAGCGATGGTGCTATCAACACATCAAGAGATACTAGATTAAAGATAAGATTAGGTTTTGACTCTTCTAACTTAATTCACAGACAGCTATTGCTTACGGTAGATTCTTTGACTACTTATCAAGTAGATAGAGGTTATGATGGTAGACTGTTAGATGAGCAAATAGATGATATGTCCTGGATAGTAAACACAGATAAACTTACCATACAAGGAGTGCCATCTATTGAGAACGGAGCAGCGTTACCGTTATTTATTAAATTAAAAGATGATAGTAACTTTAGTATTACCATAGATGATTTACTTAATGTATTACCTACTCAAAATATTTTTATTAGGGATAATGTTTTAAATACGTATGTAAACTTAATGAACGGCGATTACACAAGTCCAGTATTAACTGCTGGTACTTATGAAGACAGGTTTTCTGTAGTGTTTACATTACCAGAAACTTTGAGCAATGAATTAGAACAACTAGATGAAACAGATCTTGTGGTGTTTACTCCTAATCATGTTACTGAGGTGCACATTAAAAAGCCTGTAGAAATAGAAATAAGTGATTTATACTTAATCAATATGCTGGGCCAGCAAGTAAGAACATATGACATGACTGGAAAAATGGGTGTCCTTAAATTGGATGTATCACAAATAGCTAGTGGTAATTATCTTATAAAAATGAATACCAATCTAGGAGTAGTTACTAAAAAGGTAATTATTAAATAAACGATTAACTCGCTTGATGAATTAAAAGGTCTGTGTTTACAATAACACAGACTTTTTTTATACAAACTTTTAAAAGGTAGTACGATCTGGTATGTATTTAATTGAGTTTTAGTCGTTATAATTCCGCTTTCGCGAAAGCGGAACACAAAAAAAGCTCGATTCTATGAACCGAGCTTTAATAGTATAAATGAAACTGTAACGTTATTCTGTAACAGATTCTTCAAAGTTAACCTGAACCTGTCCTTTCAGAATGTCTGCCATGGTCTCACGCTCTCTAATAACGTGTGATTTACCATTGTACCAAAGTACCTCGGCAGGTCTATATCTAGAGTTGTAATTACTAGCCATGGAGTAACAATAAGCACCAGCGTTAGAGAATGAAAGAATATCACCTTCAGTAATTTCAGCTATCTGGCGGTTGTTTGCAAATGTGTCTGTTTCACAAATATATCCCACAATGCTGTAGAATCTATTCTTACCATCTGGGTTAGAAATATTTCTTATACCATGGTAAGAACCATATAACATAGGTCTTATTAAATGATTAAATCCAGAGTCTATCCCTGCAAATACAGTAGATGTGGTCTGTTTTACAACATTGACCTGTGCAAGAAACTGACCAGATTCACTAACTAAAAACTTTCCTGGTTCAAAAGCCATGGTAATATCACGGCCGTATTCTTTACAAAATTTATTAAAACGCTCACTTAATTGAGCTCCTAGATCTTCAATATCTGTAGAAACATCACCTTCTTTATAAGGTACTTTAAATCCACTACCAAAATCTATGAATTCTAAATCCTTAAATTTTGCAGCAGTTTCAAAAAGAATTTCTGTTGCATATAGAAATACACCTATATCTAGAATATCGCTACCAGTATGCATGTGCACACCATTTACATTCATACCTGTGTTTTCTACAATGCGTAGGATGTGTGGTATTTGATGAATGGATATACCAAATTTACTATCGATGTGACCCACAGAAATATTTGCATTTCCACCAGCCATAACGTGTGGATTTATCCTTACACAAACAGGTGTGTTAGGATGCTTAGAACCGAATTGTTCTAGTATAGAAAGGTTATCGATGTTTATTTGTACGCCTTTTTCTGCAACCTTTTCTATTTCTTCTAGTGATACACCGTTAGGAGTAAAAATAATTTTCTTAGGGTCTACACCAGCGGCCAGACCTAATTCTACCTCTTGTAGACTCACGGTATCGAGTCCAGCGCCTAACTGTTTAAAAAGTTTCAAGATAGAGATGTTAGACAGCGCTTTTACAGCATAATGTATTCTTAGATTCTTAGCCTTATCAAAGGCAGAAACTAAACGTTGATACTGTGCTACAATGACCTCTGCATCATAGACATAAACCGGACTACCGTGTTCTCGGGCTATGTTTAATAAATCTTGATTATTCATGTTAAAAAATTAAGCCCACAAAAGTAATAGACTAGAGGAATTAAAAGTCAATATTTTCTTAAAAATTCCATTTATTATAAGATACTTGTGCATAATTGAGGAATATCTATAAAATAAGAATTCTTTTAGAAGGATTTGTTTCAAATTCAAGGTTCACTTTCTTACTTTTGCTAGACTTAAATTGAACATTAAAGAACATTTATGAATCTTCACGAATATCAAGGAAAAGAAATTCTCGCTAGTTATGGTGTAACTATACAAAGAGGTAAAGTAGCAACAACTGCAGACGAGGCAGTAGCTGCTGCAAAAGAATTAACTGAAGAAACTGGTACTGGATGGCACGTTATCAAAGCACAAGTACACGCAGGTGGACGTGGTAAAGGTGGTGGTGTAAAGCTAGCAAAAAACCTTGATCAAGTAAAAGAAATCTCTGGACAGATTATAGGAATGGACCTTGTTACTCCTCAGACTACGGCTGAAGGTAAAAGAGTTCACCAAGTTCTTGTTGCAGAAGATGTATACGAACCAGGAGAGGCAGAAATAGAAGAATTCTATATGTCTGTACTTTTAGATCGTGGACAAGGTAAAAATATGATCATGTATTCTACAGAAGGTGGAATGGATATAGAAACTGTAGCTGAGGAAACTCCGCATTTAATCTTTACAGAAACTATCGATCCTGCACATGGTCTTCAAGGTTTTCAAGCAAGACGTATTGCTTTTAACTTAGGATTAAGCGGTAAAGCGTTTAAAGAAATGACAAAGTTTGTTAACTCTTTATACAATGCTTACTTAGGGTCAGATTCTGCTTTGTTTGAAATCAACCCAGTTCTTAAAGCTTCTAATAATACTATCATCGCAGTAGATTGTAAAATCACTCTAGATGAAAATGCTTTATTCCGTCACAAAGATCTTGAGGCATTAAGAGATGTTAGAGAAGAAAATGCAACAGAAGTAGAAGCTAGAGAGGTAGGATTAAACTACGTAGATCTAGATGGTAACGTAGGTTGTATGGTAAATGGTGCTGGACTTGCTATGGCAACAATGGACCTTATCAAGCAAGCTGGTGGAGAACCTGCAAACTTCTTAGATGTAGGTGGTACTGCAGATGCTAAACGTGTTGAAGAGGCTTTCCGTATCATTCTTAAAGATGATAAAGTAGAGGCTATTCTTGTAAACATCTTTGGTGGTATTGTAAGATGTGACCGTGTAGCGCAAGGTATCGTAGATGCTTATAAAAATATGGGTGATGCTATGAATGTACCATTGATCGTGAGATTACAAGGTACTAATGCAGAAATCGCTAAGGAATTAATAGACAACAGTGGTATGGATGTACAAAGTGCTGTTGAATTTCAAGAAGCTGCAGATAAAGTACAGGCTGTACTAGCTAAGTAATTATCATATAGATATTATTAAAAATCCCCTTAAAGCGATAGCCTTAAGGGGATTTTTTATGCGTTCTAATCATTTAAGAAAATTACTAGCTATTTAATAGTGTCATCTTGTTTTCTATTTATCAATGCTTTTCTAGACATATAGATAGTAATGATTCCGGTTATGGTGATAGGAACACCCATAAAGAACATCATACCCATATATTGTTTCCAATTGAAGTATTCTAATTGAAAATTGATATTACTCATGTAAAAAAGGCTACCTAATAAAAAACTAACTAGAATTATGATCAGTAAAGCTTTTCTATAATGTTTTTTATTCTCCATTTTAGAATTAGTTTTTCCAAATATAATAAAAAGAGATCTTTTTTTTTTTAATAATTTTTAGAGGTTTTCTTCAACTTTTTTAAGATCGTCAGCGGTTATTTCTGGTAACGCATCAGGGTCTGACATGTCTCTATCAGAATAGTCTTCTTCGTCAAAGGATTCCATTTGCATGGATAAGCGTTTTGAAATCTTTACGAGATACTTGGTATCTTCTGTAAGAACTTCTACAGCTTCTATGGTTTCATATTTATGATTCTTAAAAGTAATCACATCGTCATCACCATAGCCATCAGGGTATTTCTCTACAAGTAAAGCAAGAAGCTCTGGAGTTAGTTTTTTATAATCAACAATAATATTTCTCATTACCATATCATTTTAGGTAAATCTAAATTATATCATTTTTGATAATTTACTAAGCTGTAAAATGAAGTTATTGTTAAACTTTACAGCAGGCTGAAACTTTTGATAACATCTATTTCTGGTACTGTCTGGTCGGTTATAAAAGAACCTATTGTGTCTATAAGAACAAAACGTATCTCGCCATTTACATTCTTTTTATCATGAGTCATTAACTCTAGCATGTTCTCAATATCCTGCGGGCTAAAGTTAAGATTCATTTTCAGACTTTTATACCAGTCTCCAATTTCGGCAAAATCCGTGTCAGACAGGCCTGCGTGTAAATTACTTAGGTAAGATTCTAGATACAGTCCAGCTGCAATCGCCTCTCCATGTAATAGAGAGTCATGACTGTCGCTCGATAAACAGAAAGATTCTATAGCGTGACCTATAGTATGACCATAATTAAGTGCTTTGCGTGGTCCTTTTTCAAAAGGGTCGCTTTTTACTACATCACTTTTAATAACTGCACTTTGATGAATAAGTTTATCAAACGTTACAGAATAATAATCTGCACCTACGTCTTTCATGTTTTTCCAGTAATCACGGTCTGCAATGAGTCCGTGTTTAAACATCTCGATAGAACCATTGAGCAACTGTCTATTATCCAGAGTATTTAAATAAGTAGAATCTATTAAAGTCATAACTGGTGGTACAATAACACCTATTTGATTTTTAAGATGTCCTATGTCCACACCATTTTTTCCACCTATAGCTGCATCTACCATTCCTAAAACAGTAGTAGGTATGTGAATAAAAGAAATTCCTCTTTTAATAGTTGCGGCTATAAAACCACCTAGATCTGTAATGACGCCACCACCTAAGTTAATCATTAGACTATTTCTATCGCAACCCAGTTCTATCATTGCGTTCCATACACCAGTGCATGTTTCTATGTTTTTAAATTCTTCACCAGCATCTACTTCTATGATTTCTATACGTGCTTCAGTTTCTATTTGAGGCATTAAAACCGGATAGCAATTTTGCATCGTATTCTCGTCTACAAGAATAAAAATACAGCTAGGTTTCTTCTTTGCTATAAATTTATTGAGTTGTATATAAGATTCTTCCTTAAAATGTATGCTGTAAGATGAGTTTGTTATAGAATTCATTAAATGATAGTATTGTGATATTGTGGTGATTCCGCTTTCGCGAAAGCGAAATATAAATAATTATTTAATCTCTTTACTAAGAATTATCAAAAGTACCATCTATATGATTAACTAAATCGATTTCGGAATTATATTTGCCACATGAATGAAAATCCTTTTAACAATACGGCAAATGCCTTTTCTTTAAAATCTGATAAAGATCTAAAGAAAGCACATTTTATATTCAGTTCTATGTCAAAACCCTGGTTAGTGAATTTGGGTTCTAAGGCTACCATGCTTGCCTTAAAATGGCACTTACCTGTAAAAGGTATTATACGAGATACTGTTTTTCAACAATTTTGCGGTGGTACGACAGACGAAGAGTGTATGCCTTTAGTTGGTAAAATGTTTGAAAAAGGGGTGAGTTCAATATTAGATTATTCTGTAGAAGGAAAAGAGAACGAGGCCGATTTTGACGCAGTGGTAGGGAAGAAGCTTACCTTAATTCATATGGCTAGTGAGAATAATGCCTTACCCTTTGAAGTAGTAAAGCCTACTGGAATAGGACGTTTTTACATATGGCAAAAAATAACAGAGAATCAAGTACTAACTCCAGATGAACAAGCCGAGTGGGAGCGCATATATAATCGAGTAGATTTATTGTGTAAAACAGCGGTGGATAATGATATTTCTTTACTTTTTGACGGTGAAGAAACATGGATGCAGGATGCAGCAGATGAGTTGATCGGTGAGATGATGCAAAAATATAACCATGGTAAAGCTTATATCTATAATACGGTGCAGTGTTACCGTCATGATAGATTAGAGTATATTATGGAGCTTTATGAACATGCAAAGGCTCATAATTACATAGTAGGGGCAAAAATAGTACGTGGTGCATATATGGAAAAAGAACGTCATAGAGCTGCTCAGGAAAACTATCCTAGTCCTATTTGTGAAAGTAAAGAAGCAACCGACGAGATGTTTAATAACGTGATGCATTTTATTCTAGATAGACTAGATGTTATTAAATTATGCATAGGTACTCATAATGAGCTGAGTACTTTAAACGCTATGAAGGTGCTCACAGAGAACGAAATTGAACCTAATACTACAGATGTGTGGTTCGGTCAGTTATACGGTATGAGTGATAACTTAACCTTTAATCTTGCGGCTTTGGGTCATAATACGTTTAAGATATTGCCATTCGGTCCTATAGAAGATGTGATGCCTTACTTAATAAGAAGAGCACAAGAAAACACCTCTGTAGCAGGGCAGACTGGTAGAGAGCTTACTTTAATAAAACAAGAAATGAAAAGAAGAGGAATTTCTTAGTCTTAATTCATTTACTGACTAAGAACTTTTTCTACTCTTACAAATCGTTCACAATTTCTAACCCATAAACTAGTGTTTGCTAGTTCTTCTCTACCAGAGATGTGGTAGAAATTACAGGGTATGGTATCGGTATTTGATTTAGAAAAATCTACTTTACCATATTTTAAAATTAGTTGAATGGTAAGTGTATCTAGTTTACGATCGGTTAACATCGTGCGTATTTCTGGAGAGAATCTTATGGCATTCTTTTTACGTATGTCGTTGATAACACGATCTTCTGGTAACCAGGTACATTGTGTGCGTTTTCCTGTTAGAAAAAAGAGTAAGAATACTATTCCTATAGCAAAACCACCACCGTAAAATCCAAGTCTTTGTATAAATTTCATACTTCGTTTAAAAGATCAACAAATTTACGTCGCTATATGGCAAATTATACCATTCACCTACAGATTTATTAGTTACAATACCGTGATATAGATAAATACCACATTTAAGACCTTTATCCATACGTATGGCATGCTCAATACCGCCATCGTCTGCCATGTTGAGTATATACGGTGTGAATATGTTACTTAACGCAATGCTGGCTGTTTTTGAGTATCTAGCGGGAATATTAGGAACACAGTAATGAGTAACGCCTAATTTGTTAAAGGTAGGTTGTGCATGACTGGTAATTTCACTGGTCTCAAAACAACCTCCCATATCTATACTTACATCTATAATTATGGCACCTTTTTTCATGTTTTCTACCATAGGTTGGGATACTACGACTGGTGTTCTATTCTCTCCGCTTAATGCTCCTATGGCAACATCGCAACGTCTTAATGCTTTAGAAAGATACTTAGGCTGTATAGTAGATGTGTAAAGCTGCTGGCTTATATTATTTTGTACGTTACGTAACTTAGATATAGAATTATCAAATAATTTTACACTAGCGCCTAATCCTAAGGCAGTTCTAGCAGCAAATTCTCCTACTACACCAGCACCCAGTATTACGACGTCTACGGGCGGAACACCTGTAATATTGCCAAAGAGATGACCTGTACTATTTTCTCCTGTAGATAAAAGCTCTGACGCTAGAAGAATCGAGGCGATACCAGATATTTCACTTAATGCATTAACTGCAGTAAATCTGCCTTCATCATCTGTTATAAATTCATAGGCTAGAGCCGTTATCTTCTTTTCAGCTAATTTATTAAAGTAATTTTGATCGCGTGTTTTTAATTGTAAAGCAGATATTAAAACCGTTTGCGGTTTCATTAATTTTATTTCTTCTAGAGATGGAGGTGCTACCTTTAAAATAGTAGGGCAGGAGAATACTTTTGCGGTATCTGTAGTGATTTTTGCTCCGGCGTTGCTATAATCTTTGTCAGAGAAATTACTAGCAGTTCCAGCTCCTTTTTCTATAATAATACGATGTCCATGTGCACAAATAGCGGCAACGGCATCAGGAGTTAAGCATATTCTTTTTTCTTGATGTTGCGTTTCCTTCGGTATACCTATAAACAACTCCTTTTTAGTACGCTTAATTTCAAGACGTTCTTCCTGCGGTATGAGTTGGTCCTTAGTAAAAGGTGTAGAGATAGTAGGCATGAGAATAAATTATTTATTATTTGAACCAGCGATCACTAGGTTTTTTGACACTTTCTTCTATTTCACTTATATCGATACCATGTATTTTATCGAATATTTTTAAACGAGCTAAATATGTTAAGGATAGAGAAAAAATAACAACTGGGACTACAAAGTAAAGTTCTCCAGAGTCAATAAAACTATTAGCAGAGACAAAAAGGGTGTATAATTGAAATGTATACAGACTAATAGGTATTAAAATGGTGTGATACCACCAGTGTTTACAAGTGAAAAACCATATTAATAATAGTAATAACGGGACGATTTTTTGAAATAATATCCAAGACGCCATTAATTGGTTTTCTTCAAATGAGGTTGATAATGCTTTAAATAAAGATGTTTCCCATAACCAATCTGGTAATGCTTCATAATAATAAAATACATATGGTAAGGTAGCCATAACTATAGCAATAACACTGCCTAAGGTTAATGCATGTTTTTTATTAGAAGGCATTCGGCTATTTGTCATAAGAGGTATATTAAAAAAGCTCACTGCAAGTAAATGTAGTGAGCTTTTTATTTAATAACAAATAAATTTTAACCGTGAACTGGCGGTTTAAATTTTGCCATCATTTTTCTTTCGATTTTTTTACTTTTAGTTTCTTTGGTAGTTTCAGGTTGAAACTGTACCGCTGCACCAGCTAGAGAAACACTGAAAATTGCTAATAATGCTAGCGCTTTGATTGACTTGTTGTTCATAATGTAAGGTTTAAGTAAATAAGTGACAGCAATTTACAAACGATATCCAAAAAGGTAATAGCATTTTTTTGTTTTTTCGTTCAATCACTTTTTTATTCTATCTAACACCTATTTTAGACAAAAGGAATAGTTAATTACTTACGAAAGTTACATTGTTTTAACAGTTTTTTAATTAATAAAAGTGATTTCTCTAGTCTCAGGGTCTAATATATTTATTTTTACCTTCTGATAATCAGATAATAATGAAATCGATATTTCTGGCCATTCGATCAGACAAAATGCATCATTTTCTAGATAATCTTCAAAACCGATATCAAACAATTGATTAGTATTTTCTATTCGATATAAATCAAAATGATAAATTTTATTTTCTCTTCCAGAGTGCTGATTAACGATACTAAAGGTCGGAGAGGTGATTTCTCCCTCTACACCTAGCTCTCGACAAACGGATTTTATCAATGTAGTTTTACCTGCTCCCATAGGTGCGTCAAATAAAATTACTTTTGATTTTGATCTTTTTAAAATCTCTCGTGCGATACGATCTATTTCTTCTAATTTATATTTCATTTTCTTCTATCTAGGTTCATAAACAGCAAACGGTATTAACATCTCTTCTAGTGATACACCACCATGCTGATAAGTGTTTCTATAATAACTTACATAATGGTTATAGTTATTAGGGTAGGCAAAGAATAAATCACCCTTAGCAAAAATGAAACTGCTGCTCATATTTATTTTAGGTAGTTTGATAGAGCTAGGGTCTGTTGCGGCTAGTACGTCTTTTGATTCATAGGATAAACTACGACCTGTTTTATACCTTAAATTCAAACTTGTATTCTTATCACCTATAACTTTGCTAGGTGACGTTACATTAATAGTACCGTGGTCGGTAGTAAGAATAAGTTTAAAACCTAATTCTTGTCCTCTCTGTATAATATCTAGTAGGGGAGAGTTTTTAAACCAGCTCAATGTTAATGAGCGGTAACTCTTATCATTACTTGCTAACTCTTTAATTACTTCCATCTCTGTTTTAGAATGAGATAGCATGTCTACAAAATTATAAACGACCACAGTTAGGTCGTTGTCTTTTTGAGACTTAAAGTTATCTGCTAGTTTGCGACCATTGTTTTCATTAGTTATTTTGTGGTATTGGTGCTTAATGTTTAAGCCTAGTCTTTTTAATTGTGCGATAAGAAAAGCGTTCTCATGCATGTTTTTTCCGCCATCATCTGTATCGTCTAGCCATAAGTCTGGATGACGTTTTTTCATGTCTTCTGGCATCAATCCAGAAAAAATAGCATTTCTAGCATATTGAGTAGCAGTAGGTAGAATAGAACAGTAGGCTTCCTCTTCCAGTTTTTTGTAATGGTTATTAATTAAATTTTCAAAAACCTTAAATTGATCATACCTCAGGTTATCTACTACTACCAGTAAAACCGGCTCTTTTTCTTTAAGATGTGGAACAACTCTCTTTTTAAATAAATCATGACTCAAGGTAGGGTTACTCTCATGACCATCAAACCAGTCTGGATAGTTCTTATCAATAAATTTACAGAACTGCTGATTTGCCTCGTTCTTCTGAGCAGTTAGTATGTCGAACATTCCAGAATCATCTACATCTTCCAGTTCTATTTCCCAATAAATTAATCTTTGATACAATTGTACCCATTCTTCATAACTATTAATCATGGACATGTCCATAGCTATCTTACGGAATTCTCTCTGGTAGTCGCTGGTTGTTTTATCGTTAACCAGTCTAGAATGATCTAGATTCTTCTTAACGGCAAGTAATATTTGATTAGGGTTTACAGGCTTAATCAAATAATCTGCAATTTTAGAACCTATTGCTTCTTCCATGATATATTCTTCTTCACTTTTAGTGATCATGATGACAGGAAGTTGCGCTTGCTTCTCTTTTATTTCATGTAAAGTCTCCAATCCAGTAAGACCAGGCATATTTTCATCTAGAAAAATTAAATCATATCTATTTTCTTCTATCGCTTCTAATGCTTCAGTACCACTGACTCTTGTGTCTATAGTATATCCTTTTTTCTCTAAAAATATTATATGAGGTTTGAGTAAATCAACTTCATCGTCTACCCATAGTATTTTGATCTCTGCCATATCATTATATTTGTGTTTAAATAGCTGTTCCTTTGAAACTACAGAACAAACTTAAAATATTAAACGATCCTATTTACGGATTTATTTCGATTCCTTCAGAAGAGATCTTTAAAATAGTAGAGCATCCCTACTTTCAGCGCTTGCGCAGGATAACACAAATGGGGTTAAGTTACTTGGTTTATCCAGGTGCGCACCATACTAGATTTCATCATGCACTGGGCTGTATGCATCTTATGCAAAAAGCAGTACAAGTACTTAGATCTAAGTCTGTTGAGATATCAGATGCAGAGGAAGACGCGCTCTATAAAGCCATTTTATTGCATGACATAGGACATGGTCCATTTTCTCACGCACTAGAATATCAAATAGTTAATGGTGTCACTCATGAAGAATTGTCGTCCTATTTCATGAATCATTTGAATAATGAATTTAACGGTAGTTTAACTCTTGCTATTCAAATATTTAAGGGAGAATATCATCGTCCTTTTATGTTAGAATTAATTTCTAGTCAGCTAGACATGGATAGGCTAGACTATCTCAAAAGGGATAGTTTTTATACAGGTGTTGCCGAGGGTAATATAAATAGCCAGCGATTAATTACCATGTTAAACGTTGTGAATGACCAGTTAGTGGTAGAAGAAAAGGGACTTTATAGTGTAGAGAACTTTTTATCAGGACGTAGATTGATGTACTGGCAGGTGTATCTTCACAAGACAGGTATAGGAGCAGAGCATTTATTACAATCTGTTATTAAACGTATCAAAGAATTGATAGAAAAGAATATACCGGTAGAGCTGCCTAAAAATCTAGAATACTTCATTAAAACGGATCAGGTAGATTTTGTAAATAATACAAATGATCTAGAAAGATTTGCTTCACTTGATGATTCTGATATTATTGCAACATTGAAATTGGGTAAAGATCATGAAGATTTTGTTCTTAGTGAACTTTGCCATATGATTTTAAACAGACAATTGTTAAAAATTAAATTCAGTAATAAGCCTATTTCAGAAAACAAGGTTGCTAAACATCTTAAAAACCTGATGTCCTATCGCAATCTTTCTGCGCATGAAGCGTCTTATTTTGTTTTCTCTGGTGTTGTTGTTAATCTCGCTTACGCGAAAGCGAAACCTATTCAAATATTAAATAAAAAAGGAAAATTGACAGAATTAATCAAGGCTGGTAAAGAAGATAGCTTTAAAGCATTACTTAAAGAAGTAAGAAAATATTACTGTTGCTATCCTAAGCTACAAGATTGATATAAATTAGTACTTTTGCGGTAATGAAATTTAACATTAAACAAATAGCCGAAATCCTTGAAGGAACTATTGAAGGTGATTCAAGTGTAGAGGTCAGTAAACTGTCCAAAATAGAAGAAGGTACCACCGGTAGTTTGAGCTTTTTATCAAATGCAAAGTATACACCTTACTTATATACGACAGAAGCGAGTGCAGTAATAGTTAATAAAGACTTTATTGTAGAGCAACCTGTATCATGTTCTTTGATAAGGGTGGAGGACTCCTATAATGCATTTTCAAAACTTTTAGAGTTTTACCAAATGGCCAAAATGAATAAACAAGGCATTGAACAACCTAGTTTTATTGATGAAACGGTAACTTATGGTGATGGCTTGTATCTTGCGGCTTTTAGCTATGTAGGCGTAAATGTCAAAATCGGTGATAATGTAAAGATATTTTCTAACGTTAATATAGGTAGCAACGTGACTATAGGTGATAATTCTATTATCCATGCAGGTGCAAACATTATGTCTGACACAGTAATGGGTAAGAATGTGGTGATAAATTCAGGTTGCGTTATAGGCGCAGATGGTTTTGGTTTCGCACCTAATAAAGATGGTACTTTTAAAAAAGTACCTCAAATAGGGAATGTTGTTTTAGAAGATAACGTAGACGTGGGTGCTCTTACTACTATAGATAGAGCTACTTTAGGAAGTACTATTATAAAAGCAGGTGTAAAGCTGGATAATCAAATTCAGGTAGCGCACAATGTAGAGATAGGTGAGAATACAGTGATCGCAGCACAAACCGGTATAGCAGGTTCTACTAAAATAGGTAAGAATTGTAAAATAGGTGGTCAGGTAGGTATAGCTGGACACATAGTTATAGAAGACTTTGTAAATATACAGGCGCAAAGCGGTATAGGCAGAAGATTAAAAGAAGGAGAGACCGTACAAGGTTCGCCAGCATTTGATTTTGGTGACTGGAATAGGTCATACGTTTTATTTAAGAATTTTAGAAAAATAGAATCAAGAATTTCAACTCTTGAAAAAAAATAATAGCATAAATGACGGTAACAGAATTTAAGCAGACCACGATTAAAAATGAAGTGACCTTATCTGGTGTAGGATTGCACACAGGTAAAGAAGTAACGTTAGTTTTTAAGGCAGCCCCAGAGAATCATGGTTATGCATTTCAACGTGTAGATCTAGAAGGAAGTCCCATTATTGAAGCATCTGCAGCATACGTGACAGATACTAAAAGAGGTACTACACTAGATAAAAGAGGTGTGCAAATAAACACTTGTGAACATGTACTGGCGGCATTAGTAGGTCTAGAAATAGATAACTGTTTAATAGAGATAGACAGTAGTGAACCACCTATTATGGATGGTTCTTCAAAATTCTTTATTGAAGCTCTAGAAAAAGCAGGTAAAATTGAACAAGAGCAATTTAGAGAAGAATATGTAATCAAAGACATCATCTCTTATAAAGATGAAGAGACTGGGAGCGAGATCATGATCATGCCTTCAGACTCTTACCAGATTACAGCTATGGTTGATTTTGGTACTAAAGTATTAGGTACTCAAAATGCGACTCTAAATAAAATTTCAGATTTTAAAGAAGAAATCTCTAGTTCTAGAACATTTAGTTTTCTTCATGAAATAGAAATGCTTTTAGAACATGGTCTTATAAAAGGTGGCGATCTTAACAATGCTATCGTTTATGTTGATAAAGAACTTTCTGAAAAAACTACGGAGAGCCTTAAAAAAGCATTTAATAAAGATAACATTACCATTAGACCTAATGGAATTCTAGATAACCTAGAACTGCATCATCCTAATGAAGCGGCACGTCATAAATTACTTGATGTGATAGGTGATCTTGCTCTTACAGGTTATAGAATTAGAGGAAAGGTTATAGCTACTAAACCTGGACATTTTGTGAATACTCAATTTGCCAAAAAGTTAGCTAAAATCATTAAAAAAGATATTAAAGATAACGTGCCACAAGTGGATATTAATCAAGAGCCACTTATGGATGTTGTAAAAATAATGGAGGTTTTACCACATAGACCACCATTTCTTTTAATCGATAAGATTTTTGAACTATCAGACAGTCATGTTGTAGGTTTAAAAAATGTAACGATGAATGAGCCATTCTTCGTAGGACACTTTCCAGGGCAACCAGTTATGCCAGGTGTTCTTATTGTAGAAGCAATGGCGCAAACTGGTGGTATTTTAGTTTTAAGTACCGTTCCGGATCCAGAAAATTATTTAACTTTTTTCATGAAAATGGATAATGTTAAGTTTAAAAGAAAAGTATCTCCTGGAGATACACTTATATTTAAATGTGATTTAATATCCCCTATAAGAAGAGGAATATGTCACATGCAAGCTTATGCTTATGCAAATGGTATTCTTTGTGCCGAGGCTGAGTTGATGGCACAAATTTCAAAAGTTAAATAATGAATCAACCACTAGCATACGTACATCCAGGCGCTAAAATCGCCAAAAATGTAGTCATAGAGCCTTTTACTACCATTCATAACGATGTAGTTATAGGTGAAGGTACATGGATAGGATCAAACGTAACCATCATGGAAGGTGCACGTATTGGGAAAAATGTAAGTATTTTTCCTGGTGCCGTAATAAGTGCCATTCCTCAAGATAAGAAGTTTGAAGATGAAGATACAGTAACAATAATAGGTGATAACACAACCATAAGAGAGTGTGTTACTATTAATAGAGGTACTTCAGATAGAATGAAAACCGTAATCGGTAAAAATTGTTGGATTATGGCATATTGCCATATTGCTCATGATTGTATCGTAGGTGATAACTGTATATTTTCTAACAACAGTACTCTAGCAGGACATATTACTGTAGGAGACTATGTTGTATTAGCAGGTATGGCAGCAGTGCAACAATTCTGTCAGATAGGTAGTCATGCCTTTGTAACAGGTGGTTCTTTGGTACGTAAAGATGTACCACCATTTGTAAAAGCAGGTCGTGAACCTTTAAGTTATGTGGGTATCAATTCTGTAGGATTGCGTAGAAGAGGATTTGACCTTGAAAAAATACGCGAAATTCAAGATATTTACAGAATTTTATATCAAAAAAATTATAACGTCTCCCAAGGTGTAGAAATCATTGAGGCAGAGATGAGCGCAACTCCAGAGCGTGATGAAATATTAGAATTTATTAAAAATACAAAGCGAGGTATCATGAGAGGATACATCAGCAAACAATAAGATATGGCAAGTACAAGCGACATTAGAAAAGGATTATGTATTCATTATAATCACGATATTTTTAAAATCATTGAATTTCTTCATGTAAAACCTGGAAAAGGACCTGCATTTGTAAGAACAAAGTTAAAATCTATTACTACAGGAAAAGTTATTGATAATACTTTTTCTGCAGGACATAAGATTGAAGATATACGTGTAGAAACACAAGCTTTTCAATTTCTTTATCAAGATCAAGAAGGATATCACTTCATGAATACAGAGACTTATGAGCAAATACAGCTTCAAGAATCTGTACTAGATGCACCTGGTTTACTTAAAGAAGGTGAGGTTGTTAAAATTCAAATCAATACAGAAGATGATTCTCCATTATCTGTAGACATGCCTCAATATGTAGTGTTGGAAGTAACAGCTACAGAGCCTGGTTTAAAAGGTAACACAGCTACTAATGCATCAAAACCTGCAACAGTAGAAACTGGAGCAGAGGTTATGGTACCACTTTTTATCAACGAAGGTGACATCATTAGAATTGATACTGAAAAAGGGAACTATCACGAAAGAATGAAAAAATAAGTGAAGTTCGCTAAAACATATCCGCTTTCTGAAATCGCTACAATCATCGATTGTAAATACGTCGGTGATGCTTCATTTCCTGTTCAAGGTATGAATGAAATTCACGTGGTTACAGCTGGTGATATTGTTTTTGTGGATCACCCTAAATACTATGATAAGGCGCTAGAAAGTGCGGCTACCATAGTATTAATTAATAAAGAGGTAGACTGTCCCGACGGTAAGGCTTTACTTATATCAGACGATCCGTTTAGAGATTTTAATAAGTTAACACAATATTTTGCTCCTTTTTCCGCTTTCGCGAAAGCGGAATCCAATCCACCTATTATAGGAGAAGGAACGATTGTGCAGCCTAATGCCTTTTTAGGTAACGATGTTGTAGTAGGTAAAAACTGTATCATACACAGTAATGTGTCGATAAATGATAGATGTATTATAGGAGATAATGTTATTATACATTCTGGAACAGTTTTAGGAGCAGATGCTTTCTATTACAAGCGAAGACCAGAAGGTTATGATAAACTACTAAGTAATGGACGCGTGGTCATAGATGATCATGTTGAAATAGGTGGTTTATGTACTATAGATCGTGGTGTCAGTGGTGATACTACTATAGGTTATGGAAGTAAAATCGATAACCAAGTACATATAGGTCATGATACCGTATTAGGTAAGCATGTTCTAGTAGCCAGTCAGACCGGTATTTCTGGTTGTGTGGTGATAGAAGATGAAGTCAAAATATGGGGTCAGGTAGGTATACGTAGTGACATACGATTAGGCAAAGGATGCGAGATAATGGCACAAAGTGGTGTCTCAAAAGATGTTCAACCAGGTGATGTACTTTTCGGCTCACCAGCTTCAAATGCTAAAGTAAAGTTTAGAGAGCTGGCTGCTATAAGAATGTTACCTAACTTTATCAAAAATAAATAGATGTCAGCAGCAGCTAAGAAAATAGTAAAAGGCTTTTTAGATTCAGATGTTTTTGTAGATCCCAAAGAATTTGGCGAATTCATACATCCAGATTTTATCATGCACTGGCACGCCAGTTCTGGATATAGAGAATTTGATTATAAAGATTATCTAAGACTTACAGAAGCAGTATCTTCTTCTTATGTAAGTACAAGATCTGAGGTGTCACATTTGTTAAGTGAAAAGGACGAAGTAGTGGCTCGATTTACAGTGTTCGTAAAAACACTAGAAAATCCTCAAGAAGAAATACCAGTAGGCTATTTTATCTCTATCTTTAGGCTTTCAGAAAATAAAATCATAGAAGTATACCAGACTAGTCATACTAGTTAATAAAATATAAATAGAAACTCAACTTAAATATATATAAATGAGCGTTTTAGTAAACAAAGATTCTAAAATAATAGTACAAGGTTTCACTGGTAGTGAAGGTACATTCCACGCAGGTCAGATGATCGACTATGGAACGAATGTAGTAGGTGGTGTTACTCCAGGTAAAGGAGGACAGGAACACTTAGGAAAACCAGTTTTTAACACCGTACAAGAAGCTGTTGAGAAAGCAGGAGCAGATGTAACAATCATCTTTGTACCACCAGCTTTTGCAGCTGATGCTATTAAAGAAGCTGCTGATGCAGGAATTAAAGTAATTATTACAATTACTGAAGGTATTCCAGTAGCAGATATGGTTAAAGCTGCAGATTATATTAAAGATAAAAATTGTCGTTTAGTAGGTCCTAACTGTCCAGGTGTAATTACTCCAGGTGAAGCAAAAGTAGGTATCATGCCAGGTTTTGTATTCAAAAAAGGAAAAGTAGGTATCGTTTCTAAATCAGGTACACTTACTTATGAAGCATCTGACCAGGTTGTAAAACAAGGTTATGGTATTTCTACTGCTATAGGTATAGGTGGTGACCCAATCATAGGTACTACGACTAAAGAAGCTGTAGAGCTTTTCATGAATGACCCAGAAACTGAAGCTATCGTTATGATAGGTGAAATAGGTGGACAGTTAGAAGCTGATGCTGCAAAATGGATCAAAGAAACTGGTAACAAAAAACCTGTTATAGGTTTTATCGCTGGTGAAACTGCTCCTGCAGGTCGTACTATGGGACACGCTGGTGCTATAGTAGGTGGTTCTGAAGATACTGCTCAAGCTAAAAAAGCTATTATGAAAGAATGTGGAATCCACGTAGTAGATTCTCCAGCTGAAATAGGTAAAAAAGTTGCTGAAGTTTTAGCATAAATTTTATTGAGCCAGAATAATTATTATTCATTTCGTGGATAATAATTATTTTGGCTTTTTATATTAAACCAACTACTTATGAAATTATTAGAAGGTAAAAACGTAATCATTACCGGTGCCAGTCGTGGTATAGGTAAAGGGATTGCACAAGTATTTGCACAACATGGCGCAAATATAGCTTTCACATATGCCAGTTCTGAAGGTCCAGCTCTAGAATTAGAAAAAGAACTTACTGCGGCTGGTGTAAAGGCAAAAGCGTACAAAAGTAACGCTGCCGATTTTACACAATCTCAAGAATTAGTAGATGCTGTTAGTAAGGATTTTGATAGTATAGATGTACTTATCAATAACGCAGGTATCACTAAGGATAATTTATTAATGAGAATTAGTGAAGACGACTTTGATAAAGTGATAGAAGTAAATCTTAAGTCTGTTTTTAACATGACTAAAGCTGTACAACGTACCATGTTAAAGCAACGTAAAGGTAGCATTATTAACATGAGTAGTGTAGTAGGTGTTAAAGGTAATGCTGGACAGACTAACTATGCTGCCAGTAAAGCTGGTATCATAGGTTTTAGTAAATCTGTAGCACTAGAATTAGGTTCTCGTAATATACGTTGTAACTCGATAGCCCCAGGATTTATAGAAACTGAAATGACTGGTGCTCTTAATGAAGAAACAGTACAAAGCTGGAGAGATGCCATTCCACTTAAACGTGGTGGTACTCCAGAAGACGTTGCAAACGCTTGTGTTTTTCTAGCTAGTGATTTATCTGCATACGTTACAGGTCAGACACTTAACGTGGATGGCGGAATGCTAACATAATAAAAGAATTATTTCATGACCGTAATTTTAATGATTATTGCTGCAGTAGTAGCTGCCTTAATAGCTCTTTTTCAATACGGTTACATAAGTAAGACTAAGAATACTAAGAAAAAACCGTGGTTTGCGTTATTGCGCTTTCTCACGGTTTTTTGTATTCTATTGCTATTTATTGCCCCTCGATTTGACTCAAAAACTTATGAGTCTTTATTACCACAACTTATCGTTATGGTAGACGATTCTAAATCTGTAGATTATTTAGAAGCTAAAAGCACCATTAAAAATGATCTCGATCTATTACTAGAAAATGAAGATCTACAATCTAAATTTGATATTCAGGTTTTCCAATTTTCTGAAGATATAAAACCCATAGACTCCTTAGGATTTAATAAGGCTGATACCGATTTAGGTAAAGCTATTACACAACCACAAGAACTATTCAAAAATAGAAATAAAGCTATAGTGGTACTTACCGATGGTAACCAGACTACCGGTAACAGCTATGAATACTCTAAGTTAGATGCTAAGACTAGTTTATATCCTATTATTTACGGTGATACCACCCAATATGCCGATTTACAAATTACCAACATAAACGTTAATAGATATTCTTATCTAGATAACGAGTTCCCAGTAGAGGTGTTTATCTCTTATCAAGGAAATGAAAATGTGACACGCAATTTTACCATTACTCAAGGCAATAAGACCTTATATAAAGAGTCGTTTAACTTTGATGCTACGCACAGGTCTGCTATTGCTAGTTTTAATTTGACCAGTACTTCAGTAGGTACACAGTCTATGGTTGCTGCCATTGCAACACTATCTAGTGAAAAAAATACTAAGAATAATTACCGCAGCTTTGCCGTAGAGGTGATCGATCAACAAACTAATGTGTTGATATTAAGTGATATCATGCATCCTGATATCGGTAATTTAAAAAAGGCTATTGAGTCTAACCAGCAACGTAAAGTGACTATTAAAAACACATCTCAATCTTATGATCTTAATGATTATAATTTGGTTGTGATGTATGGTGTAGGTTCCGCTTTCGCGAAAGCGTACTCACAACAAGCTGCATTGAATAAAAATACTTGGGTAATTACTGGACCAGATCCAGATTTAGGTTATCTCAATGCTAATAATAAAGCATTTCAAATAGAAACAGATAACGAGTATGATGACGCACAACCTATACTCAATGATTCTTACGCAACATTTAATTTAGATCAACTCAATTTTGAAGATTATCCACCTGTGGCGGTACCATTCGGTGATATTAAATTTAATACTAATATAGATGTTCTTTTCTATAAGCAAATAGGTAGTATTGCGACTACACAACCTATATGGTTTACGTATGAAAATGGAGAAACTAAACATGCGGTGACTCTAGCAAGTGGGTTATGGAGGTGGAGAGCTCAAAGCTTTTTAAATAATAAAGACTTTAAAAACTTTGATGATCTTGTGAGCAGTCAGGTGCAATACCTTGCGAGTAATAAAAAACGCAATAGACTAGAGGTTACTTATGAGACATTTTACTATCAAAATAAAGCGATAGAAATTAATGCTCAATACCTAGATAAAAACTATGAGTTTGAAGATAATGGAATCTTAAATATAGTTTTAAAAAATAAGGAATCTAAAGAAAGTGTCACAAGACCATTTGTATTGAGTGGTAACTCGTACTCGGTAGATTTAAGTGGTTTAAATGCTGGTGATTACACATTTACGGTAAAAGTAGAAAATGATCAATTATCTAGGTCGGGCTCTTTCAGTATTCTAGAATACGATATAGAAAAACAACAAGTAAATGCTAGCGATGCTGGTATGAAAAAATTAGTCGGTCCGTCTAACGTAATGTATCAAGGACAAGTTAATCAGTTAATTAATAAATTAAATAACGACCCTTTATTACAAACCATCGAGAGAGCAACGATTAAACAGAGCAGCCTTATAGACTGGCAGTACTTACTAGGTATTATCCTATTATTGCTCGGTTTAGAATGGTTTTTAAGAAAATATAACGGATTAGTTTAAAAAAATAGAATTATGGAAAAATTACCCAAGGCAGTAGTGTTTGCATTAGCAGGCGTTGTATTACTTATTATCGTCATTATTAAAAGTTCGGTAGTAATAGAATCTGGGCAGGCAGGAGTTTTGTTTCAAACTTTAAATAGTGGTATCGATAGAGAGAATACTTATGGCGAAGGTTTTCATATCATTGCCCCATGGAATGATATGATTATTTATCCAGTAAGACAACTTTCTGTTTCTGATCAAATGAAAGTTCTATCTGTAAATGGACTAGAAGTAACGGTAGATGCAACGGTATGGTATAAGCCAGAGTATTCAAAATTACCTTATTTACATCAAGAAAAGGGTCGTACTTACAAAGACGATATCTTAATACCAGGTATAAGTGCTGCTGCAAGAAGTGTGGTAGGACGTTACACACCAGAACAATTATACTCTAGTAAGCGCGATGTGATACAAAACGAAATTCTAGAAGAAGTACAAAATAAACTAGCTTCTCAATACATAATAGTAAGTGAAGTTCTCGTAAAGGACGTTACTTTACCAATTAAAATTAAGGCAGCTATTGAGCGTAAACTAGAACAAGAACAAGAAGCATTAGAATACGAGTTCAGACTTGCTAGAGCAACAAAAGAAGCTCAAAGACAAAAAATTGATGCCGAAGGTAAAGCGGTTGCAAACAAAATTTTAAGCGCCTCTTTAACAGATAAGATTCTTACAGAAAAAGGAATCGAGGCAACTTTAAAACTAGCTGAATCTCCTAACTCCAAAGTAGTTGTTGTAGGTGGTGGCGAAAGCGGTGGTTTACCTATTATTTTAGGGAATCAGTAACAGATATTATTAAATTTTAAAAGCGCAAATCTTATGATTTGCGCTTTTTTTATTTCTAATAGATTGATTGTGAAATGATTTCTTATCTTTAAAAACAATTAAACAACCACCATGTCTAGATTTTTCCTTTTAGTTCTTATTACGTTCGGATTTCAATTTACACAATCTCAGTGTATACCAGCAACTCAATTTGAGTACTCAAATTTTACAGGTACTTCTGTCCAATTGAACTGGCAGAGTACTGGATCAGCCACATTATGGGAAGTTGAATTCGGTGTTGCTCCCTATACACAAGGTTCTGGCGGAGTTATAATTGCCACAGCGGCAAACAATATGATTATATCAGGTTTAACTCCTGGTGTTCAATATGAATTTTATGTGAGATCTATTTGCGGTAGTGAGTCGTCTACATTTGTTGGTCCATTATTAGTTCCTGGAAATTATAATTCTATCTCAGGAAATGTTTCTTATGACATTGATTTGAATGGCTGTACGACTTCAGATCCTGGAGCTACCGGTTTACTAATTACTGCTACAGATGCTTCTTCAGGAATTGATTTTTATGCGGTTACTGATGTAAATGGTGATTATACACTTTACGTTCCTGATGGTATATTCAATGTAAGCAGTGTGTTTTTAAATTCCAGTATTTCGGCTTTACCAGCGTCTGCAACCATTAATTTTCCTAATGCTACAAATAGTGCTACACAAGACTTTTGTTTAACACCTACAGCTATAGAGGAAGATATTGCGGTAAGTATTATACCATTGTTTCAAGCAAGACCAGGATTTGATGTTAGTTATGAAATTACAGTAATGAACCAAGGAACAGTACCTGTTTCAGATGCTCTTCTATTTACTTATCCTAACGATGTAATGAATCTATTGACAGCCGTTCCTTCGGTTACCGCTTCAACCGCAAATAGTTTGAGCTGGGATTATTCTTTACAGCCTTTACAAAGCTTAACCTATGAAATAAGTTTCAATTTAAATCCGCCTACGCATCCTACTTTTCCGCTTAATGGAGGAGATGTTATAAATTTCAGCGCATCGACTTATCTTACTGGAGCAGACGTGAATTTATTAAATAATACGGATCAATTGTATCAAACCCTTGTGAACAGCTACGATCCTAATGATAAAACTTGTCTACAAGGCAACACGATCGGGCCAGATATGATAGGCGAGTACTTGGATTATATGATACGTTTTGAGAATACAGGAACGGCAAGCGCTATTAACGTAAGAGTTAAAGATGTCATCGATACCTCTAAGTTTGATATAGACAGTTTTGTGCCGCTTAGCTCCAGTCATGAGTATTATGCGAGTATTACAAACGGTAACGAAATAGAGTTTCACTTTGACGACATCAATTTAGATTTTAATGATGCGACAAATGATGGTTATGTTTTATTTAAAATCAAAACATTGAGTTCTTTAACAGTAGGCGATAGCTTTGATAATACAGCCGAAATCTATTTTGACTTCAACTTTCCTATAATCACGAATACAGAGACAGTAACTATTTCAAATACCGCAAGTGTGGATGAACATTCTGAAAATAGCATCTTACTATCTCCTAATCCATCTCAAGACTTTATAAGTCTTGATGCTTCTTTCACGATTAATTCGCTTGTGATATATGATGTCCAAGGAAGGCTGCAATCTCAATATGATGAGTCAACAACTGATTTTGAAGCACCTATTTCTATTGCAAAATTAAATCAAGGTGTTTATTTTCTTGTTGTAAAAAGCGATCAAGGTCAGGAAACCTTGAAGTTTATTAAGAAATAAAGATTGTTTGGGTTGTGAAGTTAAAGCACTTGGATTATCAACAAGCAACGTGTCAAACCCTTTTCGTTAGTAGCAAGCTACTTAACTTTTTTCCCTTCATCTGAAGGGAAATACTGTATTTAGATATTTTTATAATTACCTCCTGAAATTAATCAATCATAAATACATTTTTAATTTTTACTAAGTCGAGCGCATCTGTGATACGTTTGAACTATCTGAGCATTTGCAATGCGCATTGCTGCAAGTAATAAAAGAGCTTTACAAAATGTTCTAAGGAATGAAGCCTTGAATCTGTTTGCAAAGTAATTTTCAGCTTCAACTTCAACTTAAGTTTAGGTTTAAGTTTAAATTTATCTACGACCCATAAATACGAGTATCAGCAATACCTACGATCACCCATTTGTCGTCTATAAAAAACAGCGTGAACTTATTTGTTCCTATGTGGGATAGAAATTCATTATAATAGAACTCATAGGTAGCGGTAACGGTCGCTATTTGAGAATCGCTGTCATAACTAAGCTCGATAAGTCGCTCTTCAAATGGAATGCTGTCTGGTATTGCGGCTAGATTTTTTAAGAAAAGAGAGGTTCCTGTAGTACTTATTTTACGTTCTTCTCCTTTTATGGTCATAGACGTGAGTTGGATATCTAGAAGCATCGATTCTTTCAATGCGCTAGTATCGCGGGCATGAAAATTCTTAAAAAAGCTTTTTACGGCATCTACAGCGGTAGGTGTTTTTATTTCTTCTTTAATTTCTACTTGTGTAGTGTCTTGTGGTACAGTTTGTTGAGAGTTAGCTTTCGCGAAAGCGAGAACGAAAACAATAATAAATAGATGTCTCATAATCTTACAATTTAATTGAGCTGTAATATTAGTACTTTTGCTACACTTAAAACAAGTTTTATGTCTACTGCAAAGAAGCAATATAAAAGAGTGACTGTAAAATCACTTACTGAAATGAAAGCAAACAACGAGAAGATCTCGATGTTAACGGCTTATGACTATACCATGGCAAAGATTATCGATAGTGCTGGTATAGATGTTATTCTGGTAGGTGATAGTGCGAGTAATGTAATGGCTGGACATGAGACTACGTTACCTATAACGCTGGACCAGATGATTTATCATGCGAGTAGTGTGGTGAGAGCTGTGGAGCGTGCACTGGTTGTGGTAGATTTACCATTCGGTAGTTATCAAAGTGACCCAAAAGAGGCTTTACGTAGTGCGATACGTATTATGAAAGAGAGTGGTGGCCATAGTGTGAAGTTAGAAGGTGGTAGCGAGGTAAAAGAATCTATTAAACGTATTCTACATGCTGGTATACCGGTTATGGGACATCTAGGTCTAACGCCACAATCTATTTATAAATTTGGTACGTATACGGTAAGAGCTAAAGAAGCTGAAGAGGCTGAAAAACTAGTACAAGACGCGCTAGCGTTAGAAAGATGGGGTTGTTTTGCTCTAGTACTAGAAAAAGTACCTGCTGCACTTGCACAAAAGGTTGCAGAGCAGCTTACTATTCCTGTAATAGGTATAGGGGCAGGCGCTGGTGTAGATGGACAGGTTCTTGTATCTCACGACATGTTCGGTATGACACATGAGTTTAACCCACGTTTTTTACGACGCTATTTAAATCTTTATGAAGAGATGGGTAATGCTGTTGCTAATTACGTTAAGGATGTTAAGGCTGTAGATTTTCCTAATGATGAGGAGCAGTATTAAGGAATTTAATTACTACGAACTTTAAATAGTTGATATATAAAAAGGCTGAAAACTATACGGTATAGTTTTCAGCCTTTTTAAGTTTGTACTTAATCAGATATTTTTCTATTTATTATTTATACAGAATGAATAGTCGAAAAATGTAAAGGGTTAATATTAATAAAAAGGGTCGATATGTTTCTTATTACGCTGACTGTACCAGACTATTAATAAGATGATAACAATGATTACAAATAGAACTAAAAGCATGATCATAAAAGTCTCTACTGTATTAGAAGATTTACTAGCTTTATTAATGAAACTATTTCCTACAGCCATGCTAGAAGGGATGTATATCTGGTAACCTAGGGTTTCATTTACTTTATTTACTTGTTTTGAATATTCCTTAAATTCAGATGGGTTGATATGGTCTTTTTTGTACTTCAATAAGTAGGTAAGGTCTATTTCGTTTTTACGCTTGTTATATTTTACATCCCATTTATAGTCAAAAGCAGTACAGTTAAATTCTTCTTGCTCGTTATTCACATCCCATCTAGAGCCTAATATCACTTTGATTTTATGTTGCTTAGTTGATGGGTAATATAAATCTAAAGGATCATTGCGCTCTTCCTTATTAGGAGTATATAAAATACCTTCTATGCTAGAAGGTGTAAAATGTGCCATGATGTAGCCATCTTTTTCTGGCATAGGTCTCCATAGACTATCGATCTTGTATTCTTCGGTTACTTCAAATTTATTGAGCTCTAAATCGTCTTTAAACTCTGGTTTTTTAGTAGACTCAATATTGTAATAATAGTTAGAATAATAGTTTTTATATTCTTTGGTTATCGTATTGATACTATTGTTTTTAAAGTATCCTCGCATAGCATCTGCCTCATAGTCATAGAAGACAGTTTTAATTTTTAAAGTAGCTCCTTTGCCAGTTTCTTCTAGTTCATAGACATCATAAACCTCTACTGTGTTCTTAGAATGACTCGTAATTTGATCTAAGTCTGTGTTTTCTGGTTTAATAACCAGTCCATACTGGTAATCTGGGAAATGTGTTTTATCATAAACACCACCTTGATTGCTTATGGTAGGGTCATAATATAAATCTGTTCCTGCAGCATCAATAACTTTTACTACACAGTGATCAAAGAAAATAGGTGATGGAAGAAACTCTGTGATAGATTGCTTTAAAAAACTACTAACTAACATAGGGTAGGCTTCTATTCCCATTTCATTGAGCATAGAAGACATGAGTAAACTTTTATCTTTACAGTCACCAAAGCGCTGCTCAATGACCTGATTAGGCATAAAAGGTTTATAGGCTCCTATACCGTCTTCAAGACCTAGATACCTGATATCATCTTGAACAAAATTTAAAGTAGCAGCTATTTTCTCTCCATCAGTAGAATTTTCTTGTTTGATGTTATTAATTGTTTTTAATAATTCTTTATTTGGTTTTTCTTTTAAGGTAAAAGTATCGATTCCCCATTTTACCACGTCTTTCCATGAATCATAATCACTAACAATTACTAGTTGGTAATCTATTTTCCAGTTAGGACTGTAATCTTCATAAGTAACTGTTTTTGTGTTCTCATTATTCCAGTGGTATTTTTTTAAACCATTAACAGTAGTGATTTGTGGCTCACTAGGGTTGTTGATACCTTTAATATGTAACTCATTTTCTGATAGTAATGTGATAGACATTTTACCTATAGGTTCATAACTATTGAGGTAATAAGAGTCAGAAAATTTGTTTTTATGAATAGGGTTAAAACCTTTAATAGTATAACTGTATTCCACTATATCATCTGACCTAACGTCAGAAATATTCATAACGGCAGACATTGTACCGTCGTACATATAATTTTCTGCATCAGATTCACGGCGCATTAATTGAAAATTATCTGGCTTTAATTTATCGATAACTTCTCCATCTCTAAGGACTTTTATAGAATGGAATTTTAAGGTTTGATACTTAGGGTCATAACTTACATTTATGGTAGATGCTTGTTGTACGCCTACATTTTCAAATATTTTAGTAGCATATTTTGTGTAGGACTCTTGTTTAGGTATGTTTACTTGATGATCGTAAATTAAGGTTAAGGTTCCTTGATTTAAATCATCATAATTAACATCTGGAGTAGGGCTGTAAGTTACTTTTTCTAGCCAGTTGGGTGCGATTCCCGTTTCTACTTGAGCTATTGAGAATAAAGCTGTAAGTAAAAAGGCAATGGATAAGGTAATGGTTTTCACTAAGGTTGGTTTTGGTTGGTAACAAATGTAAAATATAATTCTATACTATTTTAAGAGATATAAACCGCTTTTAAAATAGATATTAAGGTAAGAATCTAGCATGTTCATTAATTATGAATTATAACCTTCATAATGTTTTAAAAACTTCGGCGAGTTCGTTTACAAGATCAATCGAAGATATTTTGAAGACAGACTCTTTGAAAGAGTAGTTATTGCTAACATTACAGGGTTATGATATTTAACGGATATACAGTTAAAATAATTAAACTCAGTAAATAATAGCAGTAAAAACAAATGAAATCTACCTAATTTCTCACAAATACACTTCTATAATCGATATCATAATTATTTATCTTGCCGTAGGAAAATCTTTTTTAGTATCAAGATTAAAATAAATAATAAATGCGTTGCACTTATGGGTTGAACTCAGCATACTTTAAAAGAAATAATCAATAGAATTACATTGTTCGGTCTTAATGACAAAATTCAATCGAACAACAAAGAATTTGAAATCCAGCAACTCTTGGTGAGACTTTATTCTGAATATTTGAATTTAGAAGCAGAATTTGACGGAGAACCATCTTTTGATTATGATATCATAAAGAAAAATGTTGAGGCAAATCTCCCTGATTTTGATTGGTATCATTCTGTTCAAGAATCACATAAAATCCTGCCAGATACTTCTTTAGTAACAGGAGATGCCATTAACGACTTAACAGATATAATTAAAGATCTACTAGAAGTAAAATGGTGTTTTGAAAATACTACTCAAAAGAACGCTATATGGGTTTTCTGTAATTTAATGCAAATTCACTCTGAGCAACATTTTGTAGATCTTCTGAAATACTTAAAAGACAAAAAAGGCTAATCAATTACCATCTTTAAAAAGACTATTTTTTACAGCACTATTTTAGATAATTGATTGAATGAAAATATAAATTAGGATAGATAATACTATTCCTCTTTCGCGAAAGCGAACTTTTTATCATATTTATAAATCATTTACAAGTTAACCATAAGTTAATGTAGAGATAACATTAGGTCATCAATACCAGAGTAGTTTTGCGCAAAATTTATTATAATGAATAAATACCTTGCTCTAATTGCTTTTGTTTCAATTCTGTTTGCATGCACGACAGATAGGGATTTTGAAATTGATAGTATAACAGCTCCTGAAGATCCTACTTTTGAGTTGGTTCATTATTGGAATTTTAATGATATATCAAGTCTTGAGACATTGATTGCACCTACTCAAACTACAGGAGGAGCGTTAATGACTTATGAAGGAGATCGATTTGATGACGTAGATGATTCTATTTTACTGAACGCAAGGAATAATGATATTGAAGGAGATGCTTTGAGGTTAAGAAACCCTTCTGGCAACTTTACAGTAGATCTTCCTACGAACGGTTATGAAGATGCAATAGTTACTTATGCTGCAAAACGTTCTGGTAGTGGTGCTCAACAACAAACGTTTTTTTATACTACGGACGGTACAACTTTTACTCAGGCTGGATTAGAAAACACCAGCTATGGGGTTACGGAGACTTATGTTTTACGCCAGTTTGATTTTACAAACATTCCAGAGGCTGATAATAATCCTAATTTTAAAATAAGAATTGAATTTAACATCAATGCAGATGGATCTACCGGTAATTCTCGCTTTGATAATTTTACTCTAGATGCTGTTCCTACAGTTGACGCTGCTGGACAAAGTGAATTGTTTCACTATTGGGATTTTAATGATGATACGGATTTAATTACACTTATAACGCCTAATGTGGGCGATGGAAGTTTATCTTATTTTGGTGCTACTTTTGATGATGTAAACGGTAGCGATTTAAACGCGAGAAATCTGGCTGATGCAGGAAAAGGATTGAGATTGCGTAATCCGTCTGCTGATTTTATAATGAATATACCTACTACAGGTCGTAAAAATATTGAAGTTAAATTTGCTATAACGCGTTCTGGTAGTGGCTCACAAGATTTTAATATTTCTTACACTACAGATGGTACAACATATACAGATGCTGGTCTTTCTCTTTCTAATTTTCTTATTATAGAATCTTATGAATTAAGAGAATTTGACTTTACTGGTATCGCTGGAGTTGATAATAATCCTAATTTTAAGGTAAAACTTACTTTTGATCAAACTAGTAGTACTGCAACTAGCGGTAATAGCCGTTTTGATAATTTAAGTGTAGAAGGAGAAGTGGATAACAGTACGCCACAGGCATCTAATTCACAATTTGAGTTGTTTCAATATTGGAATTTTAATGATGATACTGACTTAGTGACATTAATCACACCTAATGTAGGTAATGGAGTGTTAGAATACAATGGCGCTTCTTTTGATGACGTAGGTGGTAGCGATATCAACGCAAGAAATATGGATGCTGATGGTAGAGCATTGCGATTAAGAAATCCATCAGGTGATTTTATCATGAATCTTCCATCTACAGGATATAAAAATCTCTCTCTCAAATTTGCAGTGACACGTTCTGGAAGTGGTTCTCAGACCTTTGATATAGCTTACACTGTAGATGGAACCAATTATATAGATACTGGTATTAGTCCTACTACGTACACAGTTATAGAAGATTATGAACTGCGTGAATTTGATTTAAGTTCTATAACTGATGTGAATAACAATGCAAATTTTAAGGTACGAATAACCTTTGATGCAATTAGTGCAGCGGCAACTAGCGGAAATAGTCGTTTTGACAATTTAAGCCTAGAAGGAGACAGCTTATAGATTTTATTAGACTACCCAATTATAAACTTATGAAAAAAACAATAATTGCCATCTTAGGAATAGGATTGTGTTTCTCTAGCGTTCATGCTCAAGAGATCATAAAATTAAAGCCTACTCAGAAAAAATGCATTCAGGTTCCTGAACCATCAGACATAGCCTTTAGTGTAGATGGTAAAAGCCTCTTTATGGTAAGTGATAATGGTTATTTGTTTGAAACAGATCTAGAAGGAACCATTTTACGTAAGGCAGATTATAAAGGTCTTGATGATGAGGCTGTTTATGTAAATGAATCTCATGTTTATGTTGTTGAGGAATTCTCACGTAAAATAAAAATGTTCAGACTGCCAGATTTAGTATTGGAAAAAACAGTGAATGTGCCTTATAATGGTGCTAGAAACAAGGCTTATGAAGGGTTTACTTATAACAAAGCCAAAGGCGTTTTTACATTAGTAGTAGAAAAGGATCCGATTTATGTTTTTGAACTGAATGAGAAGTTGGAAAAAGTAAATGAAATTAATCTAGGCGACATCGCTAGAGATATTTCTTCAGCGACTTATTACGATAACCATTTGTGGTTATTGAGTGATGAGGACAGTACTGTTTTTAAACTAAATCCAAATGATTACAGTGTTATTTCTAAATGGAAAATTCCTGTTTTAAATGCAGAAGGTCTTGCCTTTGACGCAAAAGGAAATTTCATTGTAGCGTCTGACGCATTACAACGTTTATACTATTTCAGCAATCCAGAAAATAATTAGAGATGAAAAAAACAATTTACTTACTTTTCATTCTATTGATTGGAAGTCTTGGACAAGCACAAATATCAATTTCTAATGGTGAACATAACATAGAGATTTCTTCAAGAATATCTACTTATTACAACCAGCGTTTTTTAAAACCTGGTGAAGAAGAGCGCGATAAGAACAGGTTTAGATTAAGAGATGCACAACTTATTATTGAAGGTCGTATCAGAGACGATTGGGAATATGAAGTGCAAGTAGATTTTGCAGACATAGGTTCTAATAACACTGGTGAGATTGATGCTGAAAACCCAGGTCTGATGGATGCTTTTGTTACTTACAAAGGATTAGAAGCGTTCAATATTAAATTAGGTTACAGTAAATTACCTTATTCTAGAAGTTCTATAACTCCATTTCCTTATTCAACGTACTGGCAACGAGCACAGATTGTTCGTGGTGATTTCTTTAGTCGTAGAGATGTAGGAGTTACACTTTATAAAGATTTCTGGCAAAAACGTGTAAACGCTTTTGCTGGTGTTTATACAGGTCTAGGTGAATCTTCCCTTTCAGGTGATAATGATGCTAGTGGTAATCCAGAATTTGTAGCTAGGGTAGATGTATCTTATCCAGCACCTATGAAAAATCGTGAAATCGATTATGTACACTCATCGATACCGCTTTTTTCATTAGGTCTCAATGGACGTTATACTAATAAAAATTTACCAGATGGTGAGGCTTTTCCTGACGGCGCAGCTGGTGAATATGGATTAAAGATTGTGGATGGTAAAAAATATACTTATGGTATGGATTTTACTTTTCAATATAAAGGCTTTTCTGGGCAGTTTGAAATTCATCAAATTAATGCACAACCACAAAATGAGAACGATCCTTTATTTTTAGGACTTACTCCTGCACAAACAGAGGGTAGAGTCCTTGCAGGTGGATACTTCTCACAACTTAATTATTTTGTAAAGGATTATAATACCATTGTTTCTGTTCGTTATGAACAATTAGATCTTAATGATCTTAATGCCGGTGATTCAAAAAGAATGTCTGCTGCCATAGCATATCAAATCGATGGATTTGACGCGATGGTAAAATTGCAATACTTCAATAACCTAAACGATCAGGAGAGTTTAGATCCTTTGGACTGGAATCAACAGATAAGATTAGGGCTGCAATTTAATTTATAGTTAATAAAAACTACTTAGTTAGTAAGCTTCAAATAATTAGTAATAATTATTTGAAGCTTTTTTTGTTATTTGAACTTGATTTCTACTTCTATTAAGTACTTAAAAATCTTGTTCATTAATTATGAATTATAACCTTCATAATGTTTTAAAAACTTCGGCGAGTTCGTTATTTTTAAAAATTACAATTAAAGAAATACATGGGAACATTTATAATAGAAGGTGGACATCAATTAAAAGGTGATATACAACCACAAGGAGCTAAAAATGAAGCACTTCAAATACTTTGTGCCGTTTTACTAACAGACCAGCCAGTAGAGATTAATAATGTTCCGAACATTATCGACGTTAATAAACTGATTGCTTTATTGAATAACCTAGGTGTAAAAGTGACTAAAAATGGTCCGGAATCTTACACTTTTCAAGCAGATAATATAAATCTAGACTGGTTACAGTCTGAAGAGTATAAAATACAAGGTCGTGGACTACGTGGTTCTATCATGTTAGTAGGTCCATTATTAGCACGTTTTGGAAAAGGATATATTCCACGTCCAGGTGGTGATAAAATAGGACGTCGTCGTCTAGACACACACTTTGAAGGTTTCATTAAACTAGGAGCAAAATTCAGATACAACAAAGAAGAATATTTCTATGGTGTAGAGGCAGACGAGCTTCATGGAGCGTATATGCTACTAGATGAGGCATCAGTTACAGGTACAGCAAATATTGTTATGGCAGCAGTTCTTGCCAAAGGAAAAACAACTATTTACAACGCTGCATGTGAGCCTTATTTACAGCAACTATGTAACATGCTAGTGCGCATGGGTGCAAATATCTCTGGTATAGGTTCTAATATGCTGATTATAGAAGGAGTGGAAAAATTAGGTGGTACAACACACCGCATTCTACCTGATATGATTGAAATAGGTAGCTGGATAGGTCTTGCTGCGATGACTAAGTCAGAGGTTACCATTAAAAATGTAGCTTATGACGAGTTGGGTATCATTCCAGCAACTTTCAGAAAACTAGGGATTACTATAGAACGTCGTGGAGATGATATTTTTATTCCTGCACACAATGATGGTTATGAAATCCAGAATTACATCGATGGTTCTATTCTTACCATTTCTGACGCTCCATGGCCAGGTTTTACTCCAGATTTATTGAGTATCGTTCTAGTTGTAGCAACACAGGCTAGAGGTAGTGTATTAATACACCAGAAAATGTTTGAAAGCCGTTTATTCTTTGTGGATAAGCTTATCGATATGGGAGCAAAAATTATTCTTTGCGATCCACATAGAGCAAGTGTAATAGGTTATGATTTTGAATCTCAATTAAAGGCTACCACTATGACTAGCCCAGATATTAGAGCTGGTATTTCTTTACTTATCGCCGCTTTAAGTGCAAAAGGGACAAGTACCATCCACAACATTGAACAAATCGATCGTGGTTATCAAAACATAGATAGCAGACTGCGTGCAATAGGTGCCAAAATCAAGCGATTAGATTAAAATTTAAAAGCTATAATTTTTCTGTTTTAGGTTACGCTTTCGCGAAAGCGTAACCAGAATAGATAATTAATAATAAATTTCATTTGTTTAAATCTTGCTTAAAAACAACGAGTTATCACGACATTTTAACTTAAAATAACTTCTCTGTGATCATTTTAGGCAGGGAATTTGATAACTTGCAGGTATGAGAAAGGTTATTGCATTCATATTTATTTTATCTACAGGGTATTCTTTTGCACAAGAGATTCCTAACACAGCTCCACGTACTATAGAACCAGTTCCACAAACTACTACAGGTGGATCTATGTTGTTTCCAGAAAAGAAGGAGACTAAAACATATACCAGACCCAAAGAAAATAACGAGATCAAAATGCGTCAAGAGACCGATCTTGTAGATCCAGGTATTAAGTATCAAAAGCAAAAATTTAAAAAAGATGCTCCGGTAGGTGCAGGTTTTAGAAGTGATACTTTTCTAGGCGAAATAAGAACCGGTGAGAAATTACTTAGGCTTGTTTGTAGAGATCACCAATTTGAAGATGGAGATCTAGTGCGTATATGGCAAGATGATAAGATTCTTGTGGAAAAAATATACCTAAGAAATGTCTATCAAGGAGTTAGTATACCTCTTAAAGATGGATTCAATAAAATAGAAATTGAAGCCTTAAACCAAGGGTCTTCTGGTCCCAACACAGCAGAGTTTAAAGTGATGGATACTAAAGGTAAAGTAGTACAACAAAACATATGGAACCTTGCGTCTGGTGTAAAAGCTACTTTGATTATTTTGAAGAATGAGTAAGGCTTTAGTAGTAATTTTATTTTTTATTCCATTTTTATCTTTAGGAATGGAGTGCGGAATAAGTACTACGCAGTTATTTCCTGAAAATCATAATATTGATGTAGATCAACTATTTATGCTACAAAATGGAATGGAAACTGAGAAGAGCCTATTTTCTATTAATAATTTTGATTACTCCTTAAGATCTGAACAAGGTGAAATAATCGACCTACTTATTTTTGATTCTACAAGAATAAATTTACATGCTCAAATACTATTAAAGCCTGACTGTCCATTAAAAATGGGAACTAAGTATTTTTTTTATTCTCAGTTTAAATATAATGATGAAAAATTTGCTGACTTACCTGATGAATGGTTTGAAAAAAAAAGATGGAAAGGTAAATTTTTTATTGTAGACTCTGTAAAGGATTATAGTGTACACAAAGATTTACACTTAGATTACAAAGAGATAGTAGGTGCAAAGGAATTAAAGCAATCATCTTCAGTAGGTTTTACACTTTTGGTGGGCTTCGAGCCTAATTATTTTCTCTTGAGTTATAAGGTCTGGTATGAGGTTACTATAAGAAATTCAAAAGGAGAAATGTTTAGGACTTATTTGAAGCCCTATCAAGGCAATTTTGAAATAGGTTATTGGGAATGTGGTGGTAATATGCGATTTGATCCCAATTTGAGTTATGAAATAAAATCCACTGCAATGGCTATGAATGGATTAAAAAACACTGCTTCTGAATGGAGATCAATTACAAATCCATGGAAAGAAGTAGATCCTCTCGTTAGGAAAACTATAATAGGTCGGTAATTTCCACAACAGTTTTTTTATTAAGATTTTCTAAGGTAAATGCTCCTATGCGTACACGAGCAAGTCGCAATACAGGAAATCCTACTGCAGCGCACATCTTACGTACCTGTCTAAATTTTCCTTCTTTTAAAGTCACAGAAACCCAAGAAGTAGGACCGTGGCGATCGTCTCGTACACGTTGTAACGTTGCTGGTAAATCAGGGGTTTGTTCTACTATTTTTGCCTGACATTCTTTGGTTAAGTAAATAGAGCCATTTATACTTATCTCTAGTCCAGAGGTTATTTTTTCAATTGCCTCTTTTGTAATCACTCCATCTACTTGTGCATAGTATTCTTTCTCTACCTTACCGTGTTTATTAATATGACTGCTTAATTTGCCGTCTGTAGTAATCATTAATAGGCCTTCACTAGTTTCATCTAGTCTGCCTACAGCCATGCTATCTGTCGGGAAATCAAATAGCTCTCCTAAAAACTTCTTGTTTTTTTGATGCCTGTCGTTAGTCATGAACTGACTAAGCATTTTATAAGGTTTGTAGATTAAAAAGTGTCGATGCTCCATGTGGCGAAGTTCTTAAAATATAGCCGATTTACTAAATAAATATTAATAAATTGAATCGTAATAATTACGTGATAATTATGCAATAAACTTGCAGTATGAAAAAATTACTATTTCTTTCGCTCGTTATACTACTTTCCTCTTGTAAAGAAGAGTCTACCCAAGCCGTAGCTTTATCATTATCTCCTGGCAACTGGAGACTAACCTTTGATTTAGGTAATGACAAAGAATTACCGGTACAATTAAAGGTAAATGAAGACCATACCTTAACGATGTTTAATGCAAATGAAGAAATTATCGTTACAGAGATCACCATAGAAGGAGACTCTATTTTTATAAAACCTCCAGTTTTTGAAGGATACTTTAAAGGTGAATTTCAATCTAATGAGTTAATAACAGGAGAACACGTTAAACCTAGTCTAGATAGAGTAGTACCATTTACAATGACTGCAGGAAAAGATTATCGTTTTGCGTCGATTGAAGATGCTACAACATCTTCCTTTTTATCTGGTAGCTATGAAACTGTTTTCAGTCCAGACAGTGAATCAGATCGTTACATTGCAAAAGGTGTTTTTACTCAAGAAGGAAATAAAGTTACAGGTACTTTTGAAACTACAACCGGAGATTATAGATTTCTTGAAGGTGCTGTGGTAAATGATACTTTAAAGTTATCCACCTTTGACGGTGCTCATGCTTTTCTATTTGAAGCAGCTGTAAAAGACAGTGTTCTAGAAGGATATTTTTATAGTGGTAATCACTGGAAAGAACCATTTACTGCAATTCTTAATAACGATTATAATCTACCAGATGCTACAACGCTTACTTATTTAAAAGAAGGGTATGATTCTGTAGATTTTAGTTTTAAAGATGTAAATGGAAAGCAAGTTAGCTTACAAGATGCAGAATTTAAAGATCAGGTTGTTGTAGTGCAGTTATTAGGTAGCTGGTGTCCTAACTGTCTAGAAGAGACTAGATTTTTTCAAGAATATATCAACTCTCAAAACCCTAATGTAAAATTTATAGGTCTAGCATTTGAATATGCACCTACCGAAAAAGCTGCTTTGCAATCTATAAAAAGACTTATTGATGCAGAGAATGTTACGTATCCTATTTTATTAGCTCAATATGGTTCTACAGATAAGAAAACAGCAAATGAAAAGTTGCCAATGCTTAACCATGTATTATCATACCCTACCAGTATTTATATAGATAAATTTGGTAAAGTGAGACGTATACACACCGGTTATAATGGACTGGCAACTGGTCAGAAGCATGAACGATTTAAAGAAGAATTCTACGAGTTCTTAGGAGAACTGCAAGCAGAAACTCTAGAATAGATCTCTCATTATTTGTGGTGGTATAGCGAGTTCTTGCTCTTTCATAGTAACAGGTATTCTAATTAATTTAAGTAAAGAAAGTCCAGAGGTTAATAAAACCATTCTCAATTCTTCAATTTTAGAATTGGTTAATTGAATACTCAATACCGACTCTTTTCCTACCTTTATGTGGCTAGGCATTAAAGAGAGTAATTGTTTTCTCTTTGTGTTGCACAATTCGTCTAGCTTTAAGTCTAAGTAACTTGTGCCTAGATTTTTTTGTAGCATAATCCACAGTTGTGTAAATGTAGTAGTAGATACCTTTTCTTCAAATATGGCATAATATTGTTGTACTAGGTTTTTCATAATTATTGTCTTTAGTTAGCCGTTTAATAAATCATTTCTTTTAAAATCGATACCCTTTCTTATCAAATAAGCATGGTATGCACTCGGTATATCATGCGTCCATTTAGGAAGTATGATAGTGATAAGTATTCTATCTATATGTGATATAATTCCCATGACTATCGCTAGTGCAAAGGGAATTCCTGAATGATTAAAACCTATCAACGATGTAAAAGCAACGAGTAAAGTAATACCCCACAATTTTGATAGAAATGCATGCGTACAAGTCTCCTTTTTAAACTTAACCAGACTTATCACATAACATGCTACCTCCATGACAAGAATTACATATATAGAAACGTAATTATTTGCAATAAGTTGTGGATAGAGTATCCACGTGGCAAATCCTATAGAAAGCCAAAACACCATATCTGTCTGACTATCCATTCTTCTTAAACTAGTACTGGAGACACCTTGTTTTCTAGCTACTATACCATCTAGAATGTCAGAGATCAACCCTAGATACATGAGCACTATTATGGTTGTTTTAGAATCGTCACCTATAAAATAGGCAAGTCCTAAAATAATGGGAGCAAGTAATAAACGGAATAGAATGAGCACTTTAGGAATATTCATAATAGGTAGTTTTTTTATTATATTCCAAATCTATTGTGTTTTTTAAAACAAGATTTGCGTTAAATAAGTATTTCGTACTTTTAATTTGTGAATAACGCAAAATGAAAAAACAAGACTTAATTATTAATCGCTTTCGCGAAAGCGTAACCGATCAAACATCTTTTATACAACAAGTAGCAAATGTCTTAGATATAAGTTATGATGCTGCCTATAGACGTATTCAAGGCAAGGCAAAATTAACAGCAGATGAAGCTATGGAACTGGCAAAAACAGGGCAGTTCTCACTGGATAATATTATGGTGCAAGATGTAAAATTAAGTGCACTAGGCGAGGCTACTACTCATGTAAATTCTATTAAGAGTATGGAAGAATATCTAGTAGAAACAGTAAGAAACCTAAGACAACTAGGAAAAGATGGAGTGCGTTTTGAGTACAGTGCAAAGGATATTCCTGTGTACCATCATTTTGATAATAGTGAACTGGCTAGGTTTAAAATTTATGTGTGGTTGCAACTTATGGATCCTACATTTATGGATACTAAATATGAGAACTTTCACCTGACTATGGAAATGAAGTCGGCGATGAAGGAAATAGCACAACTCATTGAACGATTTGAGGTGTGTGAAATATGGAATGATACTACAGTAACTAGCAGTCTCAAGCAGATTGATTATTTTCTTACCGCAGGAATGTTACGACTAGAAGACGCTAGAATATTGTGTAAAGACATTAAAAACCTAATTGCTTTAAAGCAAAAAGAACTGCTTACAGATCGTTATGACATACACTATCATGAATTATTAATAATGACCAATAATTCTATTGCTTATAAGCATGGCAAGCCTGTGGCTGGCTTTGTCACTATGACCATGTTGGGTTACATAAGATTTACGGCTAGTAATATGTTGCACCGCATTGAAGGATATTTTAAACACCAGTTGAAACAGGCTACTTCCTTATCACATTCTAATTCTAAAGAGCGTGCACGTTTTTTCAATAAAATAGAGCAAAAAATAAACGCTCTAGAAAAATCTCTAGAGCGCTATGAAGTTTTAGATTTTTAAAAAATGTTATTTGATAAAATCTAATAGCAGTTGATTAAGTTCTTCTTTATGAGTAACATAAAGTCCATGTGGAGCACCTTTGATAATTTCTAATTTTGAGTCTTTTACTATCTCGTGTCCTTGTTTAGAACTAGGTTCTATAGGTACAATATTATCGGCATCACCATGTATAAATAGGGTAGGGACATCTATTTTTTCTAGTGCCTGACGAAGATCTGTTCTACCGAATGCGTTGATGCAATCCAGCGAGCCTTTAGGACTTGCACTAGCTGCTATCTGAAAATTATAGTCCAGCTGACCTTGAGAAATGCGATCTTTATTATCGTCATAGTTCACAAACCCATTACCAAAACCTTTTAAGAATCCTGTGCGATCCTTTCTCACGTTATCTTCCATTCCTTTAAATACTTCGTCAGGAGCACCGTTTGGGTTGTCATCTGTTTTGAGTAGGTAAGGAGCGATGGAGCTTATAAAAATTAACTTGTCTATTTTACTAGTTCCATAAGTATCTACATATTGAGCCAGCTCACCACCTGCCATAGAAAAACCAGCAAGAATAACGTTATCTAGATCTAATTGTTCAATTAAGTCATGTAGGTCGCTAGCCATAGTGTTATAATCATAACCATTATATGGTCTAGAAGAACGACCAAAACCTCTACGGTCATAAGTAATTACACGATAACCAGCATCTACTAGTACAGGTACTTGATATTCCCATTGTGCGCCACTTAATGGCCATCCATGTATTAAAATTATAGGTTGTCCGCTACCGTGATCTTCAAAATAGATACTTACGTTAGCATCTTGTTGTGCAGTTTCTTTTTCTAAATAAGACATTATTATAGTGTTTTTATTTCTTCTAAAATTAGAGATTAAATAGATACCATTCTAATAAGAAAGTGTGAAATAAGAAAGCTTTGTGAGTAAAGTAAACAGGAGTTAATTAACCTTCTTTTTAACTCTCAGGAGTTTACAAACTATTAAAATCAATAAAGAAAGAAAAGAGATAAGTAAAGAGATGATAATAAGTAACCTAAAGTTATTTTCTTCTGGAAAAACTGTATTTATGTAATACCGTTTTGGAAGATCAGGCAAATAAATTGTTGAGTATACAAAATTTGATAAACTAGAATAGACAAATAAAGAAAAACTAACTGTAAATATTAATAATAGTAATGAAAAAGCTTTAAATTTTTTCAAGCTTAAAATAAAAATTATCAAACTTGAAATAATTCCGAAAATAAGAATAAGAGTAAAGAAATCAATAGAAGAAAAAAGGTAATAGGTGTCATGAATATTGATATCCATTGTAGACTCTCTTAAATGTATAGTTTCTGATAAAACATACATATAAGTAATAATGCTAATCGCAAAAATTAGAATACTAGTATAAAACTCTGTCTTATGAAATCTAGAAATAAAGGTTTATAAATCTATAGATCCTTTTCCTTCACGTATGATTATTGGCTCATCTTCAGTAAGATCTACTATAGTAGATCCTATATTACCACCATAACCACCATCTATAACATAGTCCACTAGGTTATCCCATTTCTCTGCAATAAGACTAGGGTCTGTAGTGTATTCTACCACTTCATCTTCATCTTTAATAGAAGTAGAGATAATAGGATTGCCTAATAGTTTTACTAATTCTATAGCAATATTATTATCCGGCACACGTATTCCTACCGTTTTCTTTTTCTTAAAAACAGTCGGTAAATTGTTATTACCTGGTAAAATAAAGGTATAAGGACCTGGCAGGTTGCGCTTTAATATTTTAAAAGTATGAGAGTCTATCTGGCTTACATAATCACTTAGATTACTTAAGTCTTCACAGATAAAAGAAAAGTTAGCCTTTTCTAGTTTCACACCTTTAATTCTAGCAATTTTTTCTAAGGCAGGTTTATTAGTAATATCACACCCTAGACCATAGACAGTATCTGTAGGATATATAACTAGAGCACCAGCGCGCATTGCTTTAACTATGCGTTCTAGTTCTTTTTGATTAGGATTATCCTCGTAAATTTTAATTAACTGTGCCATAATTTAATACTGCGGATTGATAAACGATTTTATAGGAATCCATAAAAAAGCAAGTGCCATAATTGCAATAATTATTTTAATCCAAAATTTAAGATTGCTATTACCAGAATTAGGTACTGCTTCGTATCTATATTTTCCGTTTCTATCTATTTTTATAGAAACAGAGCTCTTAGGAGCGTCGGTATTTGAGCGTTGACTTTTTAAAAACCACAACCAGGCGACCACAATAATACTCGCTATAAATAGCAAGCCCAAAAGGCTTTGTGCGCTAGACGCTAGCAATTGTTGTGATGTAATTAAAGATAGATCCAAAATGGGTATATTATATGGTTAAATTTAGTCATTTAAAATGATTAATAGGCACGTTCTACTTCACTTTCTAGTTTTAAAACACTATCACCATCTTCCTGTTTAATATAAAGTGCTTTGTTTCCTTCTTCACCATTTCTAGTGACTTCATTTCCATCGATCTTTCTCGTTACTTTCTTAGTAAACGTAGACTCTACTTTACCTGTTGCGGTACCGTTTCCCCATTTCCACTTTACCATAGACCCTTCCTTAATCATGTCTTTTTTCTTTAAAGATAGTTGTGGTTCCGCTTTCGCGAAAGCGTGCTAACAACATCTTAACGACACTTTATGACCATTTTGTGAATGCTGCGATTAAGATTATAACCACTGAAGTAATTTTTTTATAGTTTTCAATTTCCCTTGATATGGTGCATATTTTAAAGGTAAATCTATCCAGGTGCCACGATGTACAACACTCTTATAATGTGAAAAAGTTTCAAACGTTTTTTCTCCATGGTACGATCCCATACCACTGTTACCGACACCACCAAAGGGAAGGCGGTCATTTATAAACTGAACGATACTGTCGTTAATAACACCACCGCCAAAGGAAAATCTGTTCAAAAACCATTTCTCAAATTTAGAATTGCTGGTAAAACAATAAGCACCTAGAGGTTTTTCATAACTATCTATCCACTGTTCAAGGTCTTCTTTGTTTTCATAACTGATGACAGGTAAAATAGGACCAAAAATTTCTTGTTCCATCACCTTACTCTCACGACTAGGCTCATCTATCAAAGTAGGAGCGAGGTATAACGATGCCCTGTCATTATCACCACCTTGTAGAATAGTTTCATTTTCTAACATTTCCATGAGTCTATCAAACTGATCGTTTCTTATAACGCGAGGTAAGTCTGGAGAGTTTTTTACATCGGCTCCAAAGAATTCATGAATTTGATTCTTAATCTCATTAACTAGCTTATTCTTTACATCTTTGTGCACGAGTAAGTAATCTGGAGCAATGCAAGTCTGTCCTGCATTTAAGAATTTTGCCCAGACGATACGTTTTGCAGCAACTTTTATATGCGCAGTATTATCTACGACACATGGATTTTTACCACCTAATTCTAGAGTCACAGGAGTGAGGTGTTTTGCCGCGGCCTGATATATTTTTTTACCTACGGCCGGACTACCTGTAAAAAAGATGTAATTCCATGGCAAAGCAGTTAATTCTTGTGCCACGGTAGCATCACCTAGAGCAACACAAACATGCTCTTTTACAAAAGCTTCTTCTATAATATCACTTAATAATTGAGAGGTAGCAGTGGTGAATTCGCTCGGTTTTAACACCACTGTGTTACCAGCAGCTACCGCACCTATTAATGGGCCTAATGCGAGTTGAAATGGATAGTTCCACGGTGAGATAATTAATGTATTACCATAAGGTTCTGGATATCTTCTTGACCTAGATGGAAAGTTGAGTATAGAAGGTCTAACAATTTTAGGTTGAGATAGTTTACGAGTTTTCTTAATATAGCTTTTAAGTTCTCCTAAGATAACATTGTACTCGGTAAGAAAAGCTTCAAATTCACTCTTAGAAAGATCGGTAGCAAGTGCTTTATAGATCTCTTTTTCTCGACTTTCTATGGCAGTTTTAAGTCGTTGTAAACTCTTAATGCGATAAGATACATCTACCGTTTTACGAGTCTTAAAAAAGTCTAGTTGTGATTTATGGAGTTGCTTTGCATTCATATTTTGTGACTATGAAAAGTAAAGCTAAGAAATAATCAACGTTAAATGATGACCATTAAGAAAACATAAGAATTAAAGCTTTGAAACAGCTTTCCAGATAGGGTCTTTAACATTTACTGGTGCGGTAATTTTTACAGCTTCTTTTTTTACCGGATGGATAAATTCTAAAAACCTAGCATGTAGGTGTATACTGCCATCTTTGTTGCTGCGTTTTGCACCATATTTTAAATCGCCTTTGATAACACAACCTATCTTGCTTAATTGAGATCTTATTTGATGGTGTCTACCAGTTTCTAATTTAACTTCTAATAAGGTGTAACGATCTAATTCTTTAATTACAGTATAGGAAAGTGCAGCCTTTTTTGAATTAGGCACTTCGTGGTCGTGAGCATAACTTTTATTCTGTTTAGGATTGCGCACGAGGTAATGCTCTAGTCGAGCGGTTTTATTAGGAGCTTTACCTTCTATAATCGCCCAGTAAGTTTTTTCTGTTTTATGCTCAGAAAAAAGTTTATTCATTCTAGGCAATGCTTTTGAGGTACGAGCAAATATCACTACACCACTAGTAGGTCTATCTAGCCTATGTACAACGCCTAAAAATACAGCGCCTGGTTTATCATATTTCTTTGCGATATAGTCTTTAATTAAATCTGGCAGTATTTCATCTCCAGTTTTATCTCCTTGAACTAGATCACCAGATTGTTTATTAATCGCTATAAGATGATTGTCTTCAAAAAGAATGCGATGGGTAAGGGACATAAAATAAGTTCTTAATACAAAGGTAAAGCACTTGTAGCTTTCTGTAACATGTAAGAATGATTATAGTGTTTAATTAAAAATTAAATTTGGTACTATTTAATGAAACAAAAGTGCTTTAAATAAGTGCCTTTAGCTTTGTAAACACTTGTAAATACTACATTTATCGATTAAATACAGTATAATTTATACTATTTAAAACGGTTTATAATTGGTTACATGAAGGAATCTAATTATTATTAAAATTTCTTATTAATTATCTAAAGTTAAATGATTTAATGACTTATAATTGTAGGGTAATACTATTAATATTAAGTTAAATTCTATGCTCAAGTTTCATTGCGTATTAATAATTGTTCTGATTAGTTTTAATGTTGGTTTTTCACAAGTAGGTATAGGAACTGCGGCTCCAGATGCTTCTAGTGCATTACATATAGAATCTACAGATCAAGGTGTTTTATTACCTAGAATGACTGAAGTACAAAGGGATAATATTCTATCTCCTGCCGAAGGTCTTTTTATTTATAATCTAGACAGTAATTGTTTTCAATACTATAAAGGCTCTTCTTGGTCTGGATGTTTAGGAGAAATGCCTATTAACTCATTAGATTGTTCTTCTACTAGCATAAATGGAGGTTACCAAGCGGGAAGTCCTTTAAATCTTAGTAATACACTAACGGTAGACGTATTTGTTAATGTGATAGAACCTTATACCATTACTACCGGTACTGTGAATGGATATAGCTTTTCTGCATCTGGAGCATTTACTTCTATAGGTTTAAATACGATTACATTAAACGGTACTGGTACTCCTATAAATCAACAAACAGATAATTTTACAGTTACCTTAATGGGGCGTGGCGCTAGTTGTAGTGCAAGTACTACTGTGACTAATGTGTTTGAATCCTGTCTCGCTTATTATAATGCTGGCGCTAGAACTGACGGTGTTTATACGATAGATCCTGATGGTGCTGGTAGTAACCCATCTTATGATTGTTATTGTGATATGACTAACGATGGCGGTGGTTGGACTTTAGTATTTGCTCATAATACAGCTGGTGGTTATTTTTCAAACGATTCAGAAGCAAACGAATTTAATGTAGCCTCTCCAGGATTATCCACAAACAAATATTCTATTTTAAGCAAACTAGATGAAGTCAAATCTGCAGCAGGTTATGAATTTAGATTGCACTACCCAACCTTAAACTTAACAAATCACTGGAGCCAGACATTTGACCCTAGAAGTGGAGCATCTAGTACAAGTCCTGTAACTGGTTACACACCTATAAATATTTCTATGACTAACAATGGATGGGGTGGACTAGAATCTTCTGGTGGTAATACCTATCTAGATGGAACAGTTAACAGTGGTAACTGGTTTTATTCTATAGGTAGTGTTAACTCCTGGAATGGAGGTCTTCCTTCTAACTCTACACCAGTAGATAGAGTACAACTATTTGTAAGATAATTAGTTATAGATATCTCAGATTAAAAAATCTCCCAAAAACAACTCGTGGTTTTTGGGAGATTTTTTTAATTATATGAAGTTGTTTGAATCTTACTTCTTTTTTTTGTGATCCTTATCCTCATCTTGATTATGAGTTTTCAGCCATTCTTCGCCCTTTTTATCTTTAAAGAAGTCCATCCATACATAATATAAAACTTTATCTTCTTCTACAGTTACGGAGTGACTAGAGCCTAGAGGGATGTGTAAAACAGAGTATTCTGGAAAATCTACTTGAGCGTCGTCTGCATACACGGTACAATCATTATCAGTTAAACCTAAGAATAATTGTTCTAACATAGGGTGTTCATGAGCACCTACTTTATCAGGACCAGTAGTTTGCACGGTTCCCATAGCTATTCTAGGAATAATTTTATTAGGTAAAATAGTACGACTTACTGTATTAGGACTTTTAATTGGCTCTGTATAAGATTTACAATCGGTGAATTTTGCATAATATACATTTTCAGTATTCTCTTTAGGGAATTCTTTTAAGTCCATTATATCTTGATCCGTTAATTTACTGGTTATCTTTAAATAGTGCAACGTTTCACTAGGTGTCGTTTCTATTTTAATATGATCAATAGCATTAGGTAAAAATATAGTCTCAGGCACAATTTCATAGCTTTTATCTGCCGCAATGACTTTTCCTGATCCTTTCATGAATAAATAAATGGTTCTATAACCTTCTTGGTATGTATCTACTTGAGTTTTATCATCTCCTAAAGCGACGTGATCCACATGAATTCCTTCTATTTCATTTTCTAAAATAGACTTTGAATTCATCTTAGAATTACTAATCGATTGTGTTTCTAATTGTTCTAAGGGGATTTCTTGTGCTTGTATAACTGGAAAAATGGCAAAGAGAGTTAGTAACGATAAAATATTCTTTTTCATTTGTTAAGGTTTTAGATATTATAAGAAAATATACAACTTATTAAAATTCTTAAAGTACTACAATAGACAAGTATAATACAATTGCCTATTTGGTAATGTGTTATCGCTTTCGCGAAAGCGAATTAAACATCTATCTCTTATAGTGTTTTGTGTTACTCGATATTTGAGTTAGTACTATGTATTCTAAACGCAGTGTCCTAAATTGGTTTAGTTTTTAATGAGTAAAAAGAAGTATTTGTATTATAAATTTCTTGTTGAAAACTACGACTCTAGAATAGTACTTCTTTGCGTATTCTTTTTGTACTGATTTTTGGGAATGATCTCTTTGTTTGTTGTTGTAGAATAGTTCTTACTATTTGGATTAAGAAAATATTCCAGTTGATATTCAATCATTTTTTCAAACGGAACGAGAAATTTACTCGCATCACAATTTTCTAAATTGTTAGTTTTAAGCAAATTAATTACTGTGTAAACAGATTCAATCGTACTTAAGCATAGAGGTTCTGGTTGCTGCTTGATGATAAACTTTGATTTAATAGTATTGTCAAAGCTCACTCTTCTAAGCTGTTGTAAGTTCTTACTCAGTTTAAGCATTTTACGAGCACATGGCCAGGTACCATCTAGTATAAATAGATAGGGATGCTGTCCCATAAAATCATTCATTTCTGTACTATTACTGGTGGATAAGTTGAAACTTTCTTTACCAGGATAGAGTAGGAAGGAAGCGTTATTTTGATCTGAAAGAATTTCATTAACACGTTGATGCTTATTAAAATCAACACCTACTATAATTTCTGCATTTTCCAGCTGTAGGTGGGTCATGTGACCGGTACCGTTTTTCTGTTTCTTATACTCTTTAGGATGCATTAAGATAACAAAGCGAGTGTTAGTTGTCAACGGTTTAATAAGGTTACAAATGCAAGTGCTTACTGGCCTCATACAAGTATAACACTGGTTTCTATGCTGTTTTAATTCTTCTTGCAATGTAATTCTCTCATTTACTATCTGGCTGCAAATTTAAGAGTTTGAATCATGCCGTCTAGAATTATAGCAAGAATAAATGAAGCTAATGATACAACGAGTATTGATTTATAATTTTTGTAATTTAAAAGTTATCGTTTAGGTATGTTAACTGTAAACACTCTGTATAATAGCTTTTAAAGTTTCTTTATCTATTGGTTTATTGATAATATCTAGTATTCCAACATTATTGCATCGTTCTTTTACTTCACTGATTTGTAAGGCTGTTAACGCTATTATTGGAATATTTTTGTTTTGTGCAGTAATTGCTTTTGAGGCTTGAAACCCATTCATAATAGGCATGTTGAGATCCATTAGGATTAAGTCAAAATGGTTACTGTTAAATTCTTTTAGAGCTTCTTGTCCGTTGATGGCAATGGTACAGTCATGCCCTAGCAAATTTATTAGTTTTTGAGTTACTATTTGATTGATTTTATTATCCTCGACAACTAATATTTGTAGACTTTTATGTTCTGTACTAGTATATCGTGCGGTTTCTCCATTTGGAACTTCACATTCTAGTATAAAAGAGAATTCAGATCCTATACCTACATCACTCTTAACATATAATTTGCTGCCCATCATCTTTATTAGAGATTTTACAATGGGTAGTCCTAAACCTATTCCATAAGAAGTATTTTCTTCTAGATTACCTTGATTAAAATTATCAAAAATAATAGACAGATCCTCTTTTGAAATCCCTGATCCTGTGTCAGAAACTTTAAATTCAATATAATGCTTTGTAGCCTCTTTATTTATCATTTTTATGGAAAAGGTAACAGCACCATTTGTAGTATGCTTTATAGCATTATCAATGAGCTTAGTGATTACTTCTGATAGACTATTACCATCTATAATATAGTGTTCTAATATGTCATCTGAAATATCAAGTGTTAATTGAGTTTCTTGTTGATCGGCTAGATAATTTAATGAATTTATTATGTTTCTTAATAAATCGTGTAAATTGGTTTTAGCTACTTTTAAATTGATTTTATTAGATTCTACCTCCTTAATTTTAAGAATATTATTTATAACGACTTTTAAATGGTCTCCAGAAAATTTTAGAGAATTTAAAAGCCCTTTTTTTGTATTTATTATTGATGGGTTTTCAATAAGCATTCCGGTAATACCCATAATTCCATACAACGGTGTTCTTAAATCGTGGCTAATATTTATTAATAGGTCTGATGTTAATTTATTAGCATGTTCAGCTTCATTCTTAGCTCGTGCAAGTGCTTTATTCTTTTTTTCAAGTTTTTGATAAGACAATTGCTTCTTATAGTTGTAAAAAATAAGAAAGGAAGTACTTAGAAATAGTAACGTACCGATTCCCACTACGGTAATAAAATTTGCCTTTAATTGAGAGGCTTCAGCTTTTTCTTTAAATTCATTAACCTTAAAATCTGCTGTTACTTCTTCTACCTGAAGACTTTTTTCTGTATTAAAGTCTAGATCTTTATAATAATGCATTTTCTTAAGACTTGCTAAGGCCAGGTCATAAGCTCCTAACGCTTCATGTATTTCGCTTTTGAAATCATATATATCTATGAGTTCTTTATTAAGCGCATGTTCTTCTGCTATTTTAAGCGCTTTATTAATATATATAAGTGCAAGGCTATGATCTTTTTTTTGGTTGTGATAAATAGCAAAGTTTAAATTTTGTAATAATGGATGCAAAGGGTTTTCTTTTTCAATTCTAGGTAGTAGCTCATTAGCTTTAAGAATAAAAGGATATGCTTTGTCTGGATTTTTAAAATTTAAATACATACCAGCTATGTTATAGTAGGTGTAAAATGAATGTTCATTTTTTCCTGCTTCTAGAGTGTATGATATCGATCTTTCAAAATAACCTGCAGCTTTATCTGCTGTACTCTTATCTATTGAATATATATTACCTAATCCATTAAGTGAGGCTACATTTACAAAATAGTCATCTGTTTTTTTGTCTAGTGCTATTTGGTAATACTCTTTTGCATTATCACTATCATTAATGGCTTGATAGGTGTTAGCTAGACTCACATAAGCCCGTGCTTGCAATAGTTTATCCGTAGTTTTATTTGCATGTTGCACTGCTGAAGTTGCAAATTTCAATCCATCTTTATAGTTACCACTTATATTTTTATTCTTAGATAAGGAAATTAAAACGTTCACACTATCTGCAACCTTACTTGTACTGTTTTGAGAAAAAGTAGATGCGCTATAGCAAAATAGTAGTAAGATAAGGAGTAGCTTATTCGTCAAAAGAAATACTTTAATGAAGTTAAAAGATATACAAGAATATTTTAATAACTAGATATTTTTATTTTTTTACGATAAAGTGCATGTTATAAAAAATAATTCCAAATTCTTTAACCTCATTTGCCCATAATTAATCTTTTATATCCTTATTCAACCTAGCTTTTTTAATAAGCTCATCACGCAAGGCTAGATTTGCGTCAATTAATAGAGTGAATAACATTAAATCTACTTTTTATTCAGATAGTTTTTAAAATTATTAAATATAATTTGACACTTTTTTATTCTTAAATAAATCACTTAGAATTCAGTTTTTTAATTTCTCCTTTAAGTTATAGAATGTAATGATAGTCATATGTTGAGCAATGGTTAGTCTCTTTTACAAGCCAGTGAGAATAGCATTCTATCTTACATATTTTTAGAATCATCTATTGTCTTTAATCATTGTTTTAAAAATAGTTTTGTAACACGTCCATTTATCTGTTGTCCAAGTTATAGATACACTATTAATATGTTTAAAATATTTAAAAAAAATAGAACAATGGGAAAATTAGAAGGTAAAGTAGCAGTAATTACAGGTGGAGCAAGTGGAATAGGTCTTGCAACGGCTCAAGAATTTATTAATAATGGCGCTAAAGTAGTTATCTTCAGTAGAGGACAAGAGGCGCTAGATGCTGCTGTAGAACAATTAGGTTCTAACAGTTATGCGGTTCAAGGTGATGTTACTAATCACGCAGATTTAGAAAGATTGTTTTCTGAAACAACATCAAAATATGGTGGAGTAGATACTCTATTTGTAAATGTAGGTAAAGGAAAACTGGCTCCTGTAGAAGATACTGATGAAGCATTTTTTGATGATATGATGGATGTGAACTTTAAAGGTTCTTACTTCACTTTACAAAAAGGTATCAAAAGCTTAAATGATAAGGCGTCTGTTATTATGACTACTTCTTATTTAAACGAAGTTGGTTTCGGTGGTAGTAGTTTATTAAGTGCTAGTAAAGCAGCTCTTAGATCTGTTGTACGTGTTGCGTCTGCAGAGCTTGCTCCTAGAGGAATACGAGTGAATGCAGTAAGTCCTGGACCTATCGGTACTCCATTTTGGGGTAAAATCGGTTTACCAGATGATGTTCTTACTGGAGCTGCAGAGGCTATTACAGCACAAACAGCTTTAAAGCGTTTTGGTGATCCAGAAGAGGTAGCAAAAGCAGTATTGTTTTTAGCATCTGATGATTCTTCTTATATCATCGGTGAAGAAATTGCTGTACAAGGTGGAATTAACTCTATATAATTGTAAAGAATTTATTATTTCTTAAATTAAGCCTTGTTTCAATTTGTTTGAAATGAGGCTTTTAAAATTCAAATTATGAAGAATCTTTTATCAGGTAATTATTCCGACTATACCGATACACAACTTGTAGAACTATCGATAGATGGAGATAAAAAAGCGTTACAAGGCTTAATTATTAGACACCAGATGTTTGTATATAATCTAGCTCTTAAAATGGCTGGTAATACACAAGATGCTGAAGATTTAACTCAAGAGGTTTTTATAAAGGTAATTACGGTTCTTTCTCAATTTAAAGGTAAAAGTAAATTTACTACATGGTTGTACCGCATTACGGTAAACCATTTTTTGAATAGTAAAAAACAAAATGCAAAATTAAAATTAGTGAGCTTTGAGAGTTATTTTAACTCTATAGATTCTGTGCCTAGTTTTGAATTAAACGACCAAGAACAAAAGGAATTTAAAGATTCTATTGAAGAGATAAGAATTAATTGTACTACAGGTATGTTGCTCTGTTTATCTAAGGAACAACGCATGATTTACATCCTGGGAGAAATGTTTGACATAGATCACAATCTAGGTGGTGAGATACTAGGAATTACACCAGGTAATTTTAGAATCAAATTAATGAGGACCAGGCAGGAGCTATACAACTGGATGAATAAAAAATGCGGACTCGTTAATGTGAAGAACCCCTGTAGATGTTCTAAAAAAATGAGAGGTTATATTAAAGAAGGAAAGGTAGATCCTGATAATCTTAATTTTAATACGAGATATAAATCTACCATAAGGGAGATGTCCATAAATAAGGCAATACCATTTACAGACACCGTAGAAGAGTTGAATAAGAAAGTATTTCAAAGCCATCCTGCTCAAACACCTATACAAGCGTCTAAAATTATTGATGAGATACTGAATAACGACTTGATTAAATCTATTTTAGAATTATAAGTAGCTGTTAAAATATTCTACACTAGTTTTAAATTAGGACAGGTCTTTATCCTTACTTTTTTCAAGAACTTTCCATAATATCAATGAAATACCTAATATGATTCCTAAAATGAGTAGGATATGAATTAAAAGTTCATTCTCAAAAATCCAAAGAGTCACTGCACAAAAAAAGAGTAAAGAACCGCCCACAAGACCTCTAACACTAGAGAATTCTATAAAGCGATCTAATAATATCCCAAACCCTTGCTGTCCTAGAAAAGGCATGTTTTACTTTTTAAGTATATGCCAGCCTAGATCGCCATGAATCCCCATTCTTCTAATTACTGTTTTTCGCTTTTTAAAATTTATTTCTAATAAAGCGGTAACGTTTTCTTCGACCTTGTTCCATACTAGATCAGTATCTACAGCAGTTTTTATATAATCTATATCTAACTCACTTGCCTTTAAATTGGTCTCATTCTCATAACTGAATAAACAGGAAGAGCCATCAGTATAGACGATAATCTGTAATTTTAATACACCTCTTAGTTTTTGAAAAGCTTTTCCATTAAGGCTGTTCTTAATAGCATCTATGATTTTAGAGTCTTCTATTTTTGCCTGTTCTACTTTACTTTCTAGTCCAAATCTGGATGTGTCACAATCTCCTAATTTGTTATCGTAAATGTTTTGAGAGATACCATGTTGTACTGTTGTTAATAGAACGCAAGTTATGATTAAATATCTTAGTTGGGTGGTTTTCATAATAGAGTGGTTGGTATGGAATTGTTTTATTGAATTCTGGTTATTGGTATTTTATATCACTATTCCAGACTCTTAATTAATTGAATATTAAATATTTCAATTTCATTCAAAAAGCGATCTACATTCTTATGCTCTGCATGGTACCAGTCTTGCTTTCTGAAATATTGATCCATCTTGCCATTTTTAATAAAGATATACCCATATCGAGCATATATTTCATTTCGCATAATGGTCAGCTCATTTTTAGACATCTTTTTTAATTCATTGGGTTCTAATTTTCTGTAAGAAGATTTTGGATAGTTACCGTAATAGATGTGTTCAAAAACTAACCTTGTTTTAGTTCCTATTTCATATGCGCTGTCTTCTATCCAGCTGGTCCATGGGTTATCTATTTTTAAGGCTTTGTAGACCTCTCCAGACTCATTAGTAAAAGTCACAAACTTACCATGATACTGGTCGCTGGTAAAATTCCCTTTCTTGTCTATTTCAATATGAGTAAGATTGATAAAATTACGCTTGCGAGATAATACCTTTTTTTCTTCCCAATAGGCATTATGCACCTGACCTATGATAACATCTCCACTGAAATATAAATGTAATTCAGATTCACTTTCACTTTCACCAAAATGATAAGAACCGGCATATTTTAATACAAATTTTGGAATCCAATTTTCCAATTGACTTTCTTTAATTTCTTGGCCGCCCCAGTATTGAGAACAAGCAAAGTTGGATATAAATAGTAATAGGAGTAAGGGTTTCATTTTTGGGTTTGGTTAATAAATTCGACTTTAAATATTTTAATTCTTATACAGATTTTAAAATTAAGCTAATTCTATTTACAATTTTTTTATACAATTAATGATTTAGTTGAAATGTCTAAAAATCCAAGAAGTTAGTTTGTATTTATATTTTATATGATACCATAAAATAGGGAAAGGTTTGTACGGTTTCGATTTTTGGTCTTTTAATATGTCTATCAACATCGCAGTATCAAAAGACTGATCATTGGCTTTTGGATTAAACCGATTTAAGTTTTTTACAATTGATTTGTAGTAATTTTTAAATATTACAAAGTTATAATCAAAATGATTCAATTGATTATAAAATAGATCAACATCAGATTCCGTAAAATTTACTTTTTGAGTTGATAAATCAATTACTGAGAAAAGATTGTAATTATCTTTCAAAATTATTTTTTCTATATTTTTATTTAACTTTTGGGCTTGATTCTGTTTTCGAGGTAACTTATTTCGGAAATTTATTATTATAAGATAAAAGGAATAATGTTTATAATATAAAGGTCTTAAACCAATTGTTAATATATTTAATATTGTATCCATTCTTTTTTATTGATTAAAGCATTGATTAATAAGTCTTAAAACTAGACAAATCTCCCCTCAACTAAAAGCCGAGTTTTCAACAATCTAAGTTAAAATTAATCACCTTAAACTCCCTTAAAAAACAAATCCCTACTGGCTAGCGCCAGTAGGGATTTGTAATTACAATCTATTTAAGTAATTATTTACTTAAAAGATCTTTTTATGATTTAGTATAAACCTTCATTCTTATTAGAGAAGTAATTAAAATCATGATTGTTCTCAATTTTCAATAAAGATTCATAAATCATCTTAATGACATTCTCAACGTCATCTCTATGTACCATTTCTACCGTAGTATGCATGTAACGTAAAGGTAATGAGATAAGCGCACTAGGTACACCACCGTTAGAATAAGCAAAGGCATCTGTATCTGTACCAGTAGAACGTGATGTTGCACGACGCTGGTAAGGGATATCCTTAGCATCTGCCGCGTCCATAATTAGGTTGCGCAGGTTATTCTGTATAGCAGGAGCATAGGCCAGGACAGGTCCTTTTCCTATAGCTGCATCACCATTTGATTTTTTATCAATCATAGGTGTTGTAGTATCGTGAGTCACATCGGTAACAATCGCAACATTAGGTTTTATGGTTTGAGTAATCATCTCTGCACCACGCAATCCTATCTCTTCTTGTACAGAATTAGTTACATATAGACCGAAATCTAATTCTTGCTTATTTTCCTTTAATAAACGAGCCACCTCGGCTATCATAAAACCACCCATACGGTTATCTAGCGCACGACATACAAATTTGTTTTTGTTCAACACAAAAAACTCATCTGGATACGTGATTACACAACCTACATCTACACCTAGTTCTAGCACCTCTTCCTTAGTCTCACAACCAGTATCTATAAAGATGTTGTCAGGTTTAGGCGGTTGTTCTTTGGCACGAGAACGTGTGTGAATTGCCGGCCATCCGAAGACTCCAGTCACAATTCCTTTCTTAGTATGAATGTTTACCTTTTTAGAAGGTGCTATTTGATGGTCAGAACCACCATTGCGCACCACATAAATAAGACCATCATCTGTAATGTAATTTACATACCACGAGATCTCGTCAGCATGTCCTTCTATAACGACTTTAAACTTTGCATCAGGATTAATAACACCTACTGCAGTACCATAATTATCAGTAATAAACTCATCTACATATGGTTTCAAGTAGTCCATCCACACCTTTTGACCGTTCCATTCATAACCAGTAGGAGAGGCCGTATTTAGGTATTTTTCAAGAAAGTCGAGAGATTTTTTATTTAAAATGCTTTTTTCAGCCATGTGATAAATTTTAGAACGTGAAGATAATAATCTATGCTCAAAAACGCTTGTATATTATAGGGTTTCTTATTTTTGGAATACTTTTAGTGTGTAAATGGATATAATGAATAAGGTTATCGTTTTATTAATGGTTTTTTGTGGTCTCGCTTTCGCGAAAGCGCAACAGACACCATCACCACAGCCTGTATCAAAGGACTCGATCATAAAATCTCCTGCCGAGTATTTTTATGTAGATGGAGATTCTATCAATGCGATAGAATTAAATAGTGTCCTGCTCTTACAAGATCTAAAATTTGAGAGCAGATACGAGCGTATTAAATACCTGATTTTAAAACGTAAAGTATTAAAAGTGTGGCCGTATGCAAAACTTGCGGCAGAACGACTTACTGTTCTAGATCAACGACTGTCTTCTCTTAGGACTAAAAACCAAAAGAAGAAATACTCTAAAATGGTAGAAAAATACATAGAAGAAGAATTTACTGCCGAACTTAAGAAACTAACAAAAACCGAAGGACAAATACTCATAAAACTCATTCATAGACAGACCGGTGACACCGCTTATGCGCTTTTGAGAAGACTGCGTAGTGGCTGGAGTGCTTTCTGGTTTGATAAAACAGCGAGCCTTTTTGATATCTCGTTAAAAGAAGAATACAGTCCTGAGGCTGTTATAGAAGACTTTTACATAGAAGATATCTTATTAAACAGCATTACAGACGATAAGTTAGAAGACCAAGAAGCGGCGATAGAATTTGACTACTTTAAGGCTCGTAAAAACTGGAAGGAGTATGAGAATAACCTGCCAGAGTCTTATGATAGCATACAACTGTCTGCGAGAGCGCAACGTATTAAGGAATACAGAGAGAAAAAAGCACGCAAAGCAAAACGAAATAAGAAATAGGAGCGAGGTGTGTTTATTAAGATTACACAGCTATTACCGCCTAAAATCTAAAATTTAGGTTTTCTTTAATTAGGAATTTATACTTCTGTGAGATTTATCTTTTAATATTGGGTAACCATAAAAAAGGAAATAAAATGAATCTTATAGCACAATTACAGTCTCTAGCAGAAGGTAGCGCATCACGTCATCCAGGGGAATCACAAGAAATCATGTCTAAGGGTATTGAAGAGCTTAAAGCGTCTCATATCGTTTCTAAATCTCTGAAGACAGGAGATAAAATACCAGCAATTCAATTACCTAATCAAAATAACGAACTGGTAGATGTCAACGAGATTTTAAAAACTGACAAAGTAGTACTTTCATTTTACCGTGGTGGATGGTGTCCCTATTGTAATCTAGAATTAAAAGCACTGCAACATTTTTTACCAGAGATGGAAGAAAAAGGAGCGAGGCTTATCGCAATTACTCCAGAGACTCCAGATAATTCTATGACTACTCACGAGAAGAATGAGCTCACATTTGACATTCTTACCGATAAAAATAATGAACTAGCTAGAGCCATGAATCTGGTTTTTACACTTCCAGAAGACTTACAAAATCTGTATAAAAAATTCGGTATTGATCTAGATGGAACGCAGGGAAATACTAGCCAAGAATTACCTCTTGCGGCTACTTATGTAATAGGAAAAAATGGTATTATTGAGTACCATTTTATAGAAGAAGATTACAAGCTCCGTGCCGATCCAAAAGAGATCTTAGACAAGTTGTAATTTAACATATTCTCGTACTATAGGCAATGTCTATACTTAGTTTTTAAAATTCAAAAAGCCTTTATCTTCAATAAGATAAAGGCTTTTAAGTTAATAATTAATTGATCTATTGAACTGCTTGTAAAGCATCTATATTTCCATAACCAAATCTTGAATTACGACTAGGATAGAACTCACTAGACTGCTTCATTTTATTTAAAACTTGCTCTCTAGACCAGCTAGGATTTTTGCTCCATATTAGCGCAGCAATTCCTGCCGTTGTAGCGGTCGCGACAGAGCTACCACCTACGTATTTACGTGTCCCATTATTGAATCCTAAAGTAGGTACAGTTCTAGACTCGTCACTAGCACGTTGCATGATAATTGTAAAATCTATCTCGCTACCTTCATGACAAATATCGCAACGGTTATATCCATTATCTTTTAATCCAGTAACGGCAACTGTCTCACTCATACTTGCAGGAAAAATAACACCGTACCAGCTAGTAAGTGATGTAGACGTACCACCTGCGGCAACTATCATCTTGTTGCGAGAGTAGGCATATTTTACAGCATCTTTTACATTACCTATGCTCCATACATAACCTATAGACATAGAGATTATCTTTACATCGCTGCGGTTACCTAGAGCCTTGAGAGCGTTACTTACACCTTTACGTTCATGATAGTCATTAAGAAGCACGTCTTCTGTACCGCGATAGGCTACCATGTTAGAGTTATAAGCCACACCTACTGGCATTGCGTCATTATTACGTGGGCTGGCTATAGTAGATGCCATAGTTGTCCCATGACCACAACGGTCATTAGGTCCATCTGTATTATTGCTCCACCACCAGTTAGAATCTATAAAGGTTCCGAATTTTTGAATACTACGTCCAGAAGAAGCGCCGTCATTAAAATCACTACCTAATAATCTTTGATTAGCACTTATTCCTGTATCGATAAGTCCTACGGTAACACCAGCACCTGTACTATAATTCCAGGCATCGTCTATGTTGTGTATGTTGTAATTCCATGGTTTCCATGCGTTAGGTGATATAACTGTATAGTCATTGCTATTGATACTTTGTCCGCTTTGATCACAGCCAGAACTAGATTTTAAAACGACTCCATTAGGATCTACATATAAACCATAGCCTATAGGATCTATATAACGTATGTTGTTAGCAGTTTGTAAAGCGATTACAGTTTCTAAATTGTTAATTTTAAGTTCGATAGAGTTAAGTAAATCATCATCGGCAATAAGGAAATCTTCTGTTTTATTGATTCCTTCTTTATTAGCAGCAATTGAGATAGCGTTTTGTTTTGCTGTAATTAGGTCTGTTGTTTTTACTTGTGCAAAATGCTCACCTGGCTGTCCATAACCTAAACTAAGAATACCATCACCATGCATTATAGCACTGTACAGTACGTTTGCAGGTGCATGTGTCCAGTCTACATCTCCAGATTGTTGCAACTGGTCAGATATGTATTGATTCACTTCTTGAATGGTGAGGGTTTTACTACTTACAGGTGTTTCTGCCTGAAAGTCTGCCTCTTCATTATTACAAGCTGTAAAAATGAAAATGGATAGAACTAATAAGGATAGTTTTTTCATTTGATAATTGATTTAAAGGTTGTTACCAAATTATTGATTTATTCGTATAATAATTACGAATTCATCTATTTTTTCAAACTTTAACTAGTAAATGATTATGAGAAAACAAATTTTAATAGTTATTAATCAATTGTGTATCAGGATGAACAACTGTTTTTATTTGTCTACAGTGGTCTGTATTAGTTGTAGTTATAAGGTATCGCAAAGAGTATTTCATCGATTCTATTCCATGCTAGGCATTCTATAATTACAGTAGTGGTACTAACTCATAATTTTTGTGAGCTGTTTTTGGTTCATTTATTTTTGATCCATATTTTTTTATAAAAAAGTGCGTCATTTTCTTTTTTAGTCCATTAGATTTGTCATTTAACATAAATCTAGACAATACTTTATTATGGGCAGAAAGACATCTCAAAAAATGCGCGAATTACACAGGCACTTAGGCTTCTTTTTGGCAGGAATCATGGCCGTTTATGCTATTAGTGGAGTCGCTTTGATCTTCAGAGATACAGATGCATTAAAGAACGAAATTAAAATTGAGAAAACAGTAGAAGCTCGTTTATCTAAGGATAAGGTAGGACCTGCTCTCAAAATCAAAAATCTTAAAATAAGTAAAGAAGAAGCCGGCGTTTACTACTTTAAAGGTGGTAGTTATAATAGCATTACTGGAGAAGCTAGTTTTGTAAAAAAAGAACTTCCTTACATACTTGATAAAATGACGCATTTTCATAAAGCAAAATCAGGAGAGCCATTGTTCTTTCTTAATATTTTCTTTGGTGTATCGCTTTTATTCTTTGTTATATCGGCCTTCTGGATGTTCATGCCAGGTACTCAGATATTTAGAAAAGGAATCATATTTGCAGCAGCAGGGCTAGTGCTTACTCTTATTTTGTTGTTTATATAATAGGATAAGAAGTAATAGATATCGTTATTAAATTAAAAAGCCAAGTCGTTAGACTTGGCTTTTTTAGTTGAAAAGAGCTTGGTTTTAGTAAGTAAGCAATCACAATTCTAACTAAAGAATTACGTAAATGATCTGGTTGCTCTCGGTCAACTTTAATTTAAGAACAAAATCCCCCTACAGGTTTGGATACCGTAGAGAGGATTCCTCTTCTTAAAAAAAAAGGGCTGTGCTTTAATGTCCTGTTCTTTTTAATTGAATAATACCTACAGTATTCAGTAATCTAATAATGAGGTAAGTTACATCAATTTCGTACCATTTCACACCAAAATTAGCTCTATTTGCATATTTATGGTGATTATTGTGATATCCTTCACCCATCATTAAGAAATCAAATCTAAAAAGATTTTTACTAGTATTCTTCATTTTAAAGTTAACATAGCCATATATATGACCGAACCAGTTGATAATCACACCATGTATAGGTGCCATCATAAAAGTGATAGGTAATAATAACCACTGCCACCATGCTGTAGCAAAGTATGCAAAGAATAATATGTAAAGCGTGATCCATAACAATCTAGAAAAACGAGAACTTGCAAAAGAGTCAAACGCTTTCCATTGTGGTACATTCTTAGTAAATCTAGCCTCAACTGGAACTCGATTTTTATTAATGTCTTGATACGTAGTCTTTGTTTTCCACATCATCGCAAACATATTATCATCATAAGATGGTGAGTGTGGATCTTTTTCTGTGTCTGTAAAAGCATGATGCATTCTGTGCATGATTCCATATCCATAAGCACTTAGATAACTAGAGCCTTGAAAAATCCATGTAAGTACAAAAGTGATGCGTTCCATGGTTTTAGACATTGTAAAAACTTGATGCGCTGCATATCTATGTAAAAAGAAGGATTGAAAGAAAAGCCCACCGTACCATAGTACCAGTACTAGAAGTATAACTGCCATAATCTATTTTTTTTACAAAGGTAAAAGCAGTTGTGTTCTTAAACTATGAACCTAGATCAAGAAATTCGTTTTCTAATACGGCTCAAAGCCTGTGCGGTTACACCTATATAAGAACTTATATATTTGAGAGGCATAATTCTTAATAGCTCAGGTCTTTCTTTAAATAGCTTAAGGTAACGTTCTTCTGCTGTGAGGTTTAGTAAATTTTGTTCTCTACTAGATTTAAGTAAGAAAAGACGTTCTGCTGTGAGTCTACCTATTAGATTTCCTATCTGTGTGTTTTTGTAAACGTCTTGTAAATCGTCGTAGGTAATGCTTAAAATACTTGTTTCTGTAAGTGCTTGTAATTGATAAGAAGAAGGCTGTCTGGTAAGAAAAGAATCATAAGCACTCACAAATTGGTTTTTAAAACTAAAGCCAAAAGTGATTTCCTTTTCTGTATCATCCTTAGGTATAAAAAGACGCACCACACCAGATTGAATAAAAGAAATGTGATTTTCTACCTCATTTAAACCCAAAAAAACAGTCTTTTTAGGTATTAATCGATGCGTCAATTTTGAGATAAAGAATTCCCAATCCTTATCTGTAATGTGCGCGATGCCCTCAAGATGTTGTTTAATTTGTTGCATTAAGAATATTAAATCTTATTCCATATCAAAGATAAGAGGATTTCATTAAAACCTCTTTAGAGAGGTAGTATTTTAAGTCTATTTTATTAAGTGTTATTTCTTTCTGGTAAACGGCTAACAATTGATTTTAAATTTAATAATGTTATGTTTCCGCTTTCGCGAAAGCGAATACCACAACAAACTTTCTGTAATTTTATGGATTCTATAAGTGTTTTTTAAATTTCTTTGGCTCATTTTTACGTGTCTTTAATGAAGACGATAAATAATAGAAACGTATATGTCTACTGTAATAAAAAACATTTCACCACTAGGTTTTCCATGGAAAACGCAAGATCCATTCTTATTTTGTGCTCATCACAGAGACTATTATCCGGCAGGCAATGCAGATCTAGGTGTTCCTGAAAGAGAAAAAGCTGGTAGAAATATAGGCAATGATTTTACAATTAAAGACGGTTATAGAATGTACCATGGTAGTAATGTGCCTGGTTTCCCATACCATCCACATCGTGGTTTTGAAACCATAACTATAAATAAAGAAGGTTTTGTAGATCATTCTGACTCATTAGGTGGTGCAGGTCGTTTTGGTGCAGGAGATGTTCAGTGGATGACTGCCGGAAAAGGTATATTACACAGTGAGATGTTTCCCTTATTACAAGAAGATAAGGAGAATACACTAGAGATGTTTCAAGTATGGCTCAATTTACCTCGAGCAAGTAAAATGGTGCCGCCACATTTTAAAATGCTGTGGAAAGAGAATATTCCGACTATTAATTATAGAGATAGTCAGGATAAAATCACAACGGTAGATCTTATTGCTGGAGAGATCAATCAATTGCGTGCGCTAGATCCTACACCAGATTCATGGGCAGCGCATGAAGATAACGAAGTGCTTGTGGTAACTATAAAGATGGAAGCCGGTGCAAGTTATACACTGCCCAAAGCAAAATCGAGTACAACTACAAGGACTTTATATTATTATCGTGGGACAGCTATCCATATCGCTGGCACTGCGGTGTATGAAAATCACTCTATAGAAGTAAATGCCGCTGTAGATTTAGAGATAACAAATAGCACATCAGACTCTTATATTCTTGTTTTACAGGGTAAACCTATTAATGAACCGGTGGCGCAGCACGGGCCATTTGTCATGAATACACAACAAGAAATAAGAGAAGCCTTTGCAGATTATCAAGAGACACAATTCGGTGGCTGGCCGTGGCCTCAACAAGAGCAAGTACATGATCGAACTAAAGGCAGATTTGCGCTACATAGTGATGGTCGAGAAGAGAGTTTTGAAGAATAAACTCTCAACATAATTAAGAATCTCGCAGTTTCTTTTAAGTTATAAAGCAACGCTAGCATTGCAACTGGAGCAGGAGATGGTTTCACCTTTTTTTAAATCTCTCTCATAAAATGTAATGGCTGCACCACAATCTGGACATGGAATGACAGACATTCTTTCCTTTTTAGTTTTGGTAAACTTCTTGAATAGGTCTAGTTTCTCTTGATCTAAATCTGTTTTTTCTTCTATGCCTAACTTTACATCACAATTAGAACATGCAAAAGAGGTGCCTTTTAAAAATTCTTCTGTGTTTACAAGTATAGGCGTAGCACAAGAAGGACATGGTATGTTGTTGATCATGTTTTAATAGGTATAAATGTCTGAATTAATGATGCAAATTTACTGAAGTTCTCAGTATTTGCTTAGAAATAATGGTGATGGTGTACGCTTTCGCGAAAGCGGAACTTTTATCTAACTCTAAGAATACAAAATCAAAAACACGCCTATCATGATGCCCGCTAGAGGAATCAGTTTTTTGCGTTTGTTCTTTTCTTTAAATAAAATACCTCCCAAAACAACAGCTATGATTATCTGACTGCGTTTTATGGCACTCAATAACATGATCAAAGCCTCTGGATCTTGAAGTGCTTTAAAGTAGAAGTAGTCTGCTGTTTGTAATAGGATTCCTACTGCAGGAATGGTCCAGCGAAATTTGAAAGCTTTTCTTTTACTAGCATATGGAAACCACGTTATGGATAGTATAAGGAGCAATATTAATATGGTGTAAAAACAGAACCAGAATTGCAACGTTTGCGGATTAAGTAAAAGCCCCTGAATCAGGAATTTATCATATAAACCACTAGATGCACCTAGAAAAGTAGCGCCTATTATGGCAAAAATCCATTTGTTACTTTTAAAATGTATGCCTTCTTTTTTACCTATTTGTGAATACATAATCACCGATAGAATAATCATAAAAAAGCCCAACCACTGCCAGTTGTTAGGTGCTTCTTTATAAATAACAATGGCACCTATAAAGGTAAAAAATGGTCCTGCAGAGCGTATAGGAGTGACTATGGTAAGTGGTAAGTGTTTTAATGCCTGGTAAGCGAGTATCCAGGAAGATGCCATGATCATAGATTTTATAAGTATAAAACCGTGCGTGGTCCATGGAATAGTTTCTATATAAAAACCTAGTTCTCTAGTAATATCTGGATAGAAAATAGAACCTATATAAAACGGTACTATAAAAAGAAATCCAGCTGTTATGGTGCCTAATAACACAGGGAAAACCTCATTTCCTTGTACGGCATGCTTCTTACATAAGTTATGTAAGCCTAAAAATAAAGCGGCCAAAAGACCTAAATACATCCACATGCCGCGAAGATAGTTTTTTGATACAGTTGACCAAATTTAAGATGCACATAGCGGCCTATATTTCTTAGCACAAGTTTAACAGCCTAATAGCTCATTATGTGACAAATAACTTAGTCTTTTGTATTCTTAAATAAATCAAATACATAATATCCATGAAAAAAGTTTTATTCCTACTAGCGGCTATAAGCATTCTTACTAGTTGTAAAGAAGAAAAAGAGGTAAAAGAAATGGTTGAAGCACCTGCTGCAACTACAGAGATGCCAGAAGCGCAATCAGAAATCACAGCGTTTACTAACAGTATAGAATTAGCACATAAGAAAGAAGCTTTTCTATCTAATGATGCGGTAGCTTATGATTTTACCGTTGCCTTTGGTGGTAATACTTTATTAGATGGTAAAATTACTCAAAAGACAGATGGTTCTATGGTACGCATAGATAACAAAGACGGTAGTGTAATCGTTTTTGATGGAGATAAGGTGTATGCAAGTAATGAAGAGTTAGCTGCAAACCCTATGACTAGATTTCACATTTTCACATGGTCTTATTTCTTTGCAATGCCGTATAAATTAAATGATCCAGGTACACATTGGTCTAGTGAAGAAATGCTTACTTATGGAGATACACAATATCCAACTTCTAGATTATCTTTTGAGAATGGAGTAGGAGACACGTCAGATGACTGGTATGTGGTATATAAAGATCCTAAAACAAACGTACTTGACGGTGTTGCATACATTGTTAGTTATGGAAAAGGTGTTGAAGCTGCAGAAGAAGAGCCTCATTTTGCAAAATATGAAGAACTTACTGTTGTAGATGGTGTGCCATTTGCGTCTAAATGGTCTTTCCGTAACTGGAGTAAAGAAGAAGGTTATACTAATGAGATAGGTGTAGCATCTATTACAAATGTTGAGTTTGTAGAAACTCCAGCTGCATTCTATGCACAACCAGAAAATGGTGTTGTAGTACCTATGCCAGGAGAGTAGTTTTTCCAAAACATATTTTTAGAAAACGAGAATCTAGTAATAGGTTCTCGTTTTTTTTTAAGTCATTCTATTTTTGTGATGGGAATTTTGTCAATTCTTACTTATTTCTACATACTCAAAGAAGTGTCACAGGTCGTTTTAACAAATTATTAGACGTTGAAAGGTGAATTTTGATGTTTTTAAACTAGTTTTTTGTTAAATGAGGGAAACCGTAAAATGTTCTCAAAAGAATGAAATATTTTTACCTTTTGTTAAACAAAACTTATCTTTCAATTAACTTATTTAATAAATGACTTGGTTTCAAAATCTTAATATTTTCAAGAAACTTACCCTTCTTATCCTACTAATTTTATCTGTGGGTACAGTGTGTGGATATATAGCTCCTTCTTATGAGGGGACTCTTACCTACGGTAAATTAAACCTTATTTCTATAATCATACTTTTTGCTACCGTATTCTGGTCACTAGTTAATACAGGCTTGTTAATGAATAGGTATAAACGTAAGCTGTCTAAGCAATCATTCTGGATATTCCTGAGCATACTTCCATTTCTGTATATGGTTTTTTTAATATTTACAGGAAAATTGTAATTTACTGAAATTTAACAAGATAGATTTTTTTAAAGGTCTTTTAACCAGTACATCGAGCTCGTTTTAACAACATATACTCGCCATTTCTTTTAAATTCTCTTATAGATATACCTGTATAACGTTTAAAGGTTTTTGATAAATGGCTTATGTCTGTAAAACCTAGATCATCTGCTATTTGAGTAAGTGTAAAGTTAGAGTTAAGAAGACGTATCTCTACAAGTTTGAGTTTTGCTTTAATAATATATTCTCTTAAGGACATATTTACTTGTTTTTTAAAATACTCACTAACATAGGTAGGTGACATCATAAATACACTAGCGAGGTGATCAACTTTTAAAAGTTCTGTTTTATCAATGTTCTCATTGATGTAGTTAAGCATTTTTGTGATTCTTTGATCTGTAGTGTTATCTGAAACTTCGCTGTAAGTTCCTTTTTTTATATTTCTTATTAAAATTTCTAGTATACTAGTCATTAAACTAGTTATTAGGTTAATAGAAGTAGATCCATAGTTTCTCGACTCGGCTAGTATAATTTGTACAATACTCTCGAGATGTTTTCTATCTATTTCGTCTTTAATTATATCACCTGGCAACTGATTATAATTAGATAGAATAAAAGATGCTTCTTTAAACCATTCATTTCTATCAATATTAATTTTCCCTATATCCTTGAAAAAGGAATCTGTAAATTTTAAAAAGACAAATGTGGTAGGTTTCTCTACCGTAAAAGAATGGCATTTTAAAGGTGGTAATAGAAACAGGCTGTTTTTATGATAAGGTGAGAGGTTGTAATTAATGCATTGGGTGCCTTCTCCAGATTTTATAAGTACCAGTTCAAAGAAATTATTTTTAACAGGGCGAGGCTTCCATTCTGTTAATTCTATTTCTTGTATTTCAAAAGGTTTATATGTTTCTATAACATTCATTTATCTGGTATTTTGATCAAATTTAATCAATTCCCTCTATGGTTATCTATTATATAGGTAATTAACCTTGATTTGTACCTATATATCCTTTATTAATACCTTAATTAAGCTTGTTGGTACTAATATCTTTGTGCCTGTATAAATAGCAAATTTTAAATTCATGAACACACCTAACATTTCAAAAGAAGAAATACTCAACGCATTCCGTTATAGACATGCAACAAAAGAATTTGATGCTTCTAAAATAGTATCTAATGAAGATATGGAGTTTATTCTTAAAACCGCACAACTATCACCTAGTTCGTTTGGTTTTGAACCATGGCATTTTATAGTTGTCCAAAATAAAGAGCTACGTGAATTATTAAAACCTGTGGCTTGGGGTGCTCCTTTAAAATTAGATACAGCTAGTCATTTTGTTTTAGGACTAAGTATGAAAGCACCTATGATAAAACATGATGCAGATTATATCACACGTATGATGAAAGATGTTAAGCAACTGCCAGAAGATGTGATGGAGATGTATTCTAAGTTTTATAGAGAATTTCAAGAACGTGATTTTAACCTTAATACAGATAAGAAATTATTCGACTGGTCGTCAAAACAGACTTATATCGCATTAGGTAACATGATGACTGCTGCAGCATTGATCGGTATCGATTCTTGTCCTATAGAAGGTTTTCATCAAGAAAAAGCAGAGGCTTTATTACAAGATAAATTTGGTGTAGATATCAATAAATATGGCTTGTCATTTATGACTGCATTCGGTTATAGAAAAGCAGATCCAGAACACCCAAAAACTAGAAGAGAACTAGAAGAAATTGTAAGTTGGAAATCCTAATTTTGCTTATAGATCTTATAAGAATGATTTTAGTTTTATAGATACATTACAATATTTCTATTACTCGATAGTTGATCACTGAGCAACTTATATTTTATGAATACAAAACCTGTTTTATATTCCATTCTAGACCTAGCATTAGTTTCTCAAGGTCATACACTTAAAGAAACCTATAACAATGCTTTGAGACTTGCTCAACATGCAGAATTGTACGGTTATACGCGCTACTGGCTGGCAGAGCATCATAATGCTTCTAATATTGCTAGTAGTGCCACATCTATATTGATAGGATATGTAGCACAAAGTACCAACACTTTGCGCATAGGTTCTGGAGGTATCATGTTGCCCAATCACTCGCCACTTATCGTTGCAGAGCAATTCGGCACGCTAGCATCTTTATATCCTAATCGTATAGATCTAGGACTGGGTAGAGCACCAGGTACCGATAGAGAAACCGCACAAGCTATACGATCTGATTTCATGCAGGCAGCGCACTCTTTTCCAGCCGAATTAGAAAAAATACAAACTTATTTTTCTAAAGATAATGCCACTGCGCAAGTAAGAGCTACCGTTGCCGAAGGTGTAGAAGTACCTATTTATATACTCGGTTCTAGTACAGACAGTGCACACCTTGCGGCTAGAAAAGGGTTGCCTTATGCATTTGCAAGTCATTTTGCTACAACTCATTTAATGGAGGCTATACAGATCTATCGCAATGAGTTTACACCATCACAAGATCTAGAAAAACCTTATGTAATGGCAGGTGTCAACATTATTATAGCAGACACTGACGAAGAAGCAGAAAGAATGTCCACCTCATTAATACGCATGATAGTAGGAATCTTCACTGGTAACCGTGATTATGTACAACCTGGGACAGAGATGAATGATGAATTTAGAGAGCTATTAAAACATCATAAAGTACATCAAATGTTGAAGTATTCTTTTATAGGTAGTAAGAGTAAAGTTAAAGCACAAGTAAAAGACTTTATTGAAAAAACTGGGGTAGATGAATTAATTGCTGTTACTAATATTTATGACACAAATGACCGAATAAGATCTTATGAGTTATTTTCAGAAATAATGAAAGAATTGGCTTAAAACTCCTTCTTAAATTGTGGTATATTCAAGTAAAATAGGCAAATTGAATTGATATCATAAAATGCATTATAAACTCTTAATTGTGTTATAGTTAGCGGTAATATATCTAATATTGCCGCCTCGTATTTACGAGATGAAATAATTAAGACTTAATAGTATGGATAACTTACTAACCTTTTGTATCACTGTGTTTACAGGTTTTTTTGCGATAACTAATCCTATATCTAACATGACCGTTTTTTTATCGCTTACTCAAGGAGCAGATAAAAAAACAAAACTCGACATTAATAGAAGAGCAAACATTATTGCTTTTATTATTGTGACCGTGTTTGTTCTTCTAGGTAAATTTATTTTTGAATTGTTCAACATCAGTATTCCTGCCTTTAAAATTACTGGTGGTATTTTGATATTCTTCATAGGTTTTGACATGCTGCAGTCTAAGCAGTCTAGTGTAAAAAGCATTGATAATGTAAACATAGATGAGAACATAGCCGTATCACCACTTGCTATTCCTATTCTTGCAGGTCCCGGTACTATCGTTACCGCGATGAATTTTGTGTCTAAAGTTGAGATGTTACAAATTATTTTAGTGATCGCTATTTTTGGTTTTATGAGTTTGCTTACTTATTTCACCTTTAAATTGAGTGATCTAATTGTGAGAATAGTAGGAAATAACGTAATATCTGTAATTGGTAAAATTATGGGACTTATTATCGCGATAATAGGTACAGGTATGATTATTCAAGGTATTAAATTATCATTTGACCTTATTAAAAACTAAGTATAGTATAGATAGCTTTAATACGAATGCATAAAAAAAGCTTTCTAACAGGTTCTCTGTAGAAAGCTTTTTTTATTTAAAAATTAGCGACGTTTACTATCTAGCAGCGTCATCTCTTTCTAGATTATTATGACGGTCACCGCCCTGACTGTGTAACTTGTTCTCCTCATCATTTAAGGCTGGTGTACCGTTGCCTTTTTGGGCTGCAGTTCTACCAGGTATATCTAGATCACCACCTGTAAAATCTACTTTTTCTTTTCTATCGATGAGTTGCTGGTCTGCATTATTATCGCTGTGCAAGTTAGCATTGTCCTGATTTAATAGATCTTTATCGTGCTGCGTTATTTCTGGATTGTAGGTTAATTCTTTTTCTGTTTTTGTGGTTTCCTTTTTCATAATATCTTGTCTTTTCTTAAAGATAGGCAACAAGAACGCCGTAAGAATACCGTTTAACAATATCTCAACATGGGTTTATCATAACTTTTATAATAAGAGGTCTATTATGTTAAAATAAGCTTATAGCAAGATATTAGTGGCGTGCTGACAAGTAAATGATAGAAAAGGAGTGATGCTAGAAGTAAGAATCTATACAGCCATCACTTTAAGAATTATCAAAATGATGTAATAAAATCTAGGTGTGGGAATGTAAATTCCGCTTTCGCGAAAGCGGAACACACAAAAATCTATATGCTATACTGTAATTAAGAAAGCGGTTTAAGTTTCTTAAAACTAGAATTACTCGGTTCTTCAAAGAGTTCTAGATTAAAATAAGGAACAGCTGCAATGGTATGGTCAAAGATATCTGCCATGATGTATTCATAGTTTTCCCATCTCTTATCACTACTGAAGGCATAGATCTCTAGCGGCATGCCCTGACTAGTAGGAGCGAGCTGTCGCACCATAATCATCATGTCTTTATTGATACCAGAATGGTTCTCAATATAGGTCTCTATGTATTTTCTAAAAACGCCTATGTTAGTCATATTGCGTCCATTCAAGGGAAGTTCTTTATTGATATTATTTTTCTCATTATAGCTATCGATAGTTGCCTGGCGCTTTTCTACATAGCTAGAAATGAGGTCGATTTTTTTTAAGGTATCTACGTCATCTTTAGATAGATAAGTGATGCTATCTAACTTAATGTTTAAGGCTCTTTTTATACGTCTACCAGGAGAGTTTTCCATGCCTCGCCAGTTTTTAAACGAGTCAGATATGAGCGCATAAGTAGGAATAGTAGTAATGGTTTTATCAAAGTTTTGCACCTTTACCGTAGATAGATTAATCTCTACCACCGTACCGTCTGCACCGTATTTTTCAAAAGTAATCCAGTCGCTTATACGCACCATATCATTAATAGAAACCTGTATACTGGCTACAAAACCTAATATCGTATCTCTAAAAACAAGTATGATTATAGCAGACGCCGCACCCAGTGTGGTCATGAATTTTATGAATTCTATACCAGTGATAATCGCAAAAGCAGAAAATATACCGATTACCCAAGCAAAAATCATAAATACCTGTATGTAGCTATCTATAGGTTTATCCTTTAATCTAGATAGTGTTTTAAAATAATCCTTGAGTGCACTCAATAAACTACGTGCGATCCATAGGGTAAGAATTATGGCAAAAACCTTAAAACCCTTTTCTACCATATTCTCAAAATATGGAAAATCGGCAAAGACTACTGGTATAAACTCTAGACCAAGAATAAGCGGTATAATGTGCGCCACATTTTTGGGTACTTTGTTGGTCACCAAGAAATTATCAAACTTTGTTTTAGTCTTAATTGTAAACTGGGTAAACAGATTTACAATAATTCTTTTCACTATATAATCTACGAGTAATGCTACTATCAATAAAGCGATAAGTAGCGCGATCATATTGATATATCTAGCATAAGTGACCGACATGCCCATCTCAATTAGATAATCGTATAAAAAGTGTTTTGCATACATAATAAGGCTGTTTTTAATAATTCTAGCGTAGGGTATAAAAACGCTAAAACCTCAAAGAGTGTACAAAATTAGGCATCATAAAATAGATAGCACATTCTTTAACAAGGTTATTTATAGCGACTCTATTAAATCACGACTATCTTATCCTGATAATGGAGTGTTTAAGATCTAATTACATAAAGAAAATCCCTTAAAAATGATTCTTTCATTTCTAAGGGATTTTAAACATCAGTAATTTATATAATACTGCAATTACATATGTGGTATACTATTTTAAATAGAATAAGTTATTCCTCTTCGGCAGCAGCGAGAACATCATCATGGTCCAGTTGTGCATCGATAATTCCTACCGGTTCTGGAGTAGAATCTTTTAATGCGACAAAAGCCTTTAAACGCTCCATATCATTCTCTTCTCCAGTAAAATATGGAAATACATCCATAATAGGCGACTCTGAAATTGCAGGAATCGTGTATTCTCCCATCGTGTCTGCCATCGTGCTTACCGTGTTGTCATAAGCCTCTTTTACATCGTTAGCTTGCACTAGTAAATATAAATTAGTCTTACGTTCCTTACCGCTTTCTTCGTCAAAGGCGATAAGAGACACACGCGACTTGAACCATCTATCCGTATTCTCAAAAGGGTGGATCTCTGCAAAGTTTGCCACCTTAATATTAGTAATCTTAATCTCTTCACTCTCTGGCAAGTAAGCCGCCATTTCATGAGTGATTCTACTCTCAGCCTCTGTATAAGAAATCGCATCTACTAGAAACGGTTCTGTCTTTATCTTTTGTGTTCCTGACGCTTCATCAAATTTTCTATATTTCACTTTACATTCGTACCAGGTTGCGCTCATCTTTTTTGTTTTTATGGGTGCCAAATATACCCTAGCACAACAACCCAAATCTTTAAAAAACCGAATAGATATTCACAAATTGAATCACGTCCCTTTAGGTCGTTTGCTTCTAGCAGTTTAGAGATTTTAAAATTTTAAAAGTTCTTTGTTCTCTACAGTTCCGCTTTCGCGAAAGAGGGGTTGTTTAATGATCTATTGATAGATTTGTTTTTCAGAAAAGTTATTTACTTAGTTCTTTGATTTAGTGAAAGTTTATTACGGATTCCCGTAATTGATTTCTTTTAGGATTAGTTACTTTTGGTTAAATATTATTCTTATCCATTTATTTTTAAGCTAAATTTTAAGTATGCCTTTACCAATTACACAATATCAAATATTTTTAGGATCTCCCGGTGAATTGTCAGATGAAAGAACATTAATTGAAGACGTAATAAAAGAATTGAATATTACATTCGGTATGCCTAATCAAATAAGTCTTCAATTATTGAAATGGGAAACACATTCTGCTCCTGCTGTTACTGATAATCATGTACAAGAGATAATTAATAATGATATTGGCCAAAGTTATGACCTGTTTATTGGTCTTTTATGGAAAAGATTTGGAACTCCGACCAATAAGGCTGAGTCAGGAACAGAAGAAGAGTTTTTGCATGCTTATGATCGTTTTCAAAATAATCCAAATTCTTTACAAATACTTTTTTATTTTAAAAACGCTCCAATTACACCTGATGTTGATTTAGTTCAATTGGGAAAAGTTCAAAAATTTAAAAAAGATATCATCAATAAGAATGTATTATATGGTGATTACTCAGATGGTGAGCAATTAAGCTCTTTTTTAAGAATACACATACCTAAACGAATATTACAGATTCATAATAATCAATCTAATAAGAAAGAAATTAGTGAAGTTGTAATAGATGAAGTTTATACTTCAGATATTTTAATTGAAGAAGAATATGGTCTTATCGATTATCAAGAACAGTTTGAAGAATCTATAGAAAATTCTAATCAAGCTTTATCAAGGATAACTGAATCTATGAATTGGATCAGTGATCAATTCTCAAAGAAAACAATTGAGATTACTGAGTTATCCTCTAAAATCAATAATCCACCTTCAAGAAAAACAGTTAGAAGTATAATGGTGAGGATTTCCAAGTCTATGGGAACTTTCGGTAAAAGAATAGAAACGGAAACACCTATTTTCTTTGACAACTTTCAAAATGCTATTAATGCAATGCAAAAGACATTAGAAATATATCGATCTGATTTTAGAGTTGATCAAGATGAAGCATTAGAAACTAAAGAAAGTTTGATTGAATTAATAATCGAAATGAATGGTGCATTACCTGCTACTCAGGAATTTGTTCAATCAATCGAAGACTTACCCAGAATGTCTAAGGAAATAAATATGGCTAAATCTGATTTAAAAAATAAATTAGATGAACTTGTTAAAAATATTGTTATAAGCATTTCAATATCTAATGATCTGTTGGATTCTTTTAACGATTTCATCGATAATTAAATTAAAAATTTAAACTTTTTTTTAATTGACTAATATCACTCTTTTCATCTACTCTGCAAGCAAAGACCGATCTAGGTCTGTTCAGGATTATTTTAATAGGCAATAGTCACAGGATCCTTTTGTACTTGTTGATATTAATAACGAAATTTTTGATCAGTGAAGTAAATTTGTTTTTTATTATTCTTCTATTACCACCAAACTCTCCAACGCATAAAACAATCGATTCTTAGCGTTATCCTGTGATCCAAATACAGAACGGTAGAGGTTACCAGTTTTGGTGATTAGTAGCCATTGTGGTGTGCCTTCTGCTTTAAACTGGTCGTAGACTTTGTGATACTGGTCTATGTAAATAGGGAAGGGAATCTGGCCGGTGGTAAATATGCTTTTTATGTTTTCTGTGTTTCCCTCGCGGTTTTTAAAATCGCTGTGTATGGCGGCTACTTGTATACTGGGATATTGCAGTTGAAACTCATAGGCGAGTGGTATGGCGCGACCTGTGCAACCCAGACAGTCGTTGTTATAGATAAGTAATAACTGCACTTGGTTTTTGTGCTCTTGCATGAGATCTACCGTATTACCATCGAGATCTTTTACTACTATAGTGTCTATACTAATGGGTAAGGTGTCGCTCATTTTTATGGTACTTTGCTGGTTATATAAGATCTACTATCTAGTGTATGGATTGCTTTTTTTCTACTCGCGTTACCGATTGCAACGGCATCCTTTTGTTTTTCTTTTAAAACAAAAGATATAGTGGAAAGCGGGACCTTTTTTAGGGAAACGCCCATAGAAATATAGGGGTTCTATTGCTTTAAGTAAATGGAAAAAGGGGTACTGGTTTACTTATTAAAGAGTTGTTTAATAGATTTAAGTAATTGATCTTTTATTTTATCTAAAGATTTTGGGTCTGTTGCGGTAACGCTGGTGGTGGCAATGGGAGCATTTTGTGACGGTTCATTAATATCATAAACCGCAGCTTCTATGACATAGGTGGTTACTTGTTTTGTGTCGTACTCTGGCTCATCTTCATTATAACGCTCTAGACTTAATGTATGTAAACCGTTCATGTAATTGTGTAGTGATTTACTCATTACGGTATCTACGGTCTGTGATTTTTTTGTCGCAAAAAGAATTTTACTGATTTGTTTTTCTTTGCAGTCTTCTACAAAGGCAGCTATTTCTTCTTGGGTTCTTACTTCTTTATAAACAATGTCTGGAAAGATATCGTGCATTTTATAGGTAAAAATGCCTTCTTTTATTAGAATTTGGGCGGTTTGGTCTTCAAATTCTTTTTGCAGTTTCTGGTCATCGGTATTAGCATATACTAATATCTTATCGATGGTCTGGTTATCAAAACCGTCTGATTTCCATGAGGCAGTGGTCATTTTTGAGGTAGAACAGCTGGCGCAAAGTATCAGGATGCCTATAATAAAAATACTATTTTTCATAAGATCTGCTTTTAAGATAAAATCATAAAACCCAACGGATTTCATCTTCTATTCAAAGTTAATGGATACGGCTGTTTTAATGGGTATAAAATGAAATAAATGAAGTGCACATTTAATGAGTTACTGATTATTACTTAATAGTAAAAAATAGTAACTCATTAAATGGGATAGTCATTACTAGGCAGGTCATTAACTACCTTATTCTATACATAGAAGGTATTACCTTTTTAAAACTGTGTTGTGTACTTTGAGTATGAAGTAATTATTTAAAAGAATGGCGCATTTCCTCCACCACAGATGCTCCTAAGAGTTGATTGAATTTTTTAATGCTGTTAAAATCGGCATGTAAACCTTGTGCAACTAATAATCCAGAGACTCCTGTCTCAAGTATATCGTTTACATCTTCTGTGGTGACGTTACCATAACCTAGAATAGGAGTAAAGGTTTCTAATGCGTCTACTATTGCAGTATAACCATTTATTCCTAAAGGTGTTATAGTAGAGTCGTTTATAGCTTTATATGGTCCTAATGCGATGTAATCTACATCTTTAGATATAAGATTTTCACAGTCTTGCAAGGTATGCGCTGTAGCGCCTATCGTTTGCCATGTATAGAGATGTTTTCTAGCATGTTCAATGCTGTGGTCTTGAGGTTCTAGAAAAATACCGTCTGCCTTAATCTCGTGTGCAATTTTATAATGGGTCTTTATGACTAGCCTGGTTTGAAAATGTGCGGTTATTTTTATAACCTCTTCGGCCAGGTTCAAATGATCTTTTACAGGTATGTGATCTAAGTCCAGTTGTACTAATTCTACACCACAGCTACATGCTTTTTGAATGTTTTGTAGGTGGTCTATGGTAGAACTGGCTTGAGAACGGTAATGTAGTTTGGGGATCATTATGGGCTGTTTAGTGTTTATTTGGAATAAACAAAAATAAAATATTTACAGCGCTCTTATATTTTAAAAAGTTAAAAGATTAAATAAATGATAACACAAGAGTGTTGATAACTCATCTTTAAATGCTGATCAAGTAATTTTTTTCAAATACCTTATCATATACATCTTTACTGAACATGTAGAGTTGAGCTGGTTTTTTAGAAACACCTACTTGTTTTTCATCTAGTGCGATAATGTACTTTTTATTGATGAGTTTTCTTCTGAAATTACGGTTGTCTATTTCTATACCTAATATAGACTGGTAGAGGTCTTGTACCTCGTTGATGGTAAATTTATCTGGTAATAATTTAAAGATAATAGGCTCTGACAGGCATTTTACTTTAAGATCTTTATAGGCTTCTAGAATTATCTTTTCATGGTCAAAACCTAGTTCTGGCAATGCTGTTACAGGAAACCAGGTAGCACTGTATGGGTTATTTTCAAGATCTACATCTTCTGTTTTTAATAGAAAATAATAGGCTATGGTTATGGTTCTAGAGTTAAAACCTTCGTTTTCTATCCATAACAAGTCTTTCTTACTAGTTAAACGATCTGGATTACCAAATGCCTTAAATTGCTTTTTATACTGGTCTGTAAGTCCAGTTAATTCTTTAAGAACACGTGTTGCGGTCTGGTCGAGTGTCTCTTCTTTATGTACATGGTAACCGGTAAGAACATGATCGTTTACAAGAACCTCTTGTGTAGTTTTTGATTCTAGATAACGCTTAATCAATAAGACGTTTAATGATTTTGCATTTATATCATAGCCGAAAACAACACAATCTACCGATATGTTATCTATTTTTTTTGAGTTCATATTCTTAAGTTATTTATAAGACTAAGTGATCGCAATATATACATTATCTTTTTTGAAATGCTATTAAACGTCATTTAAACGGTATTTTTTAATTTACGATTTTGTCATTTTACGCTCTATTTTATCAATATAAAGCAGTTATGTGATAAAATACTACACAAATATTTAGATATTATAGTGTTTAATCCATTAATTGTAATACATTTGAAAAACAAACGTAAAAAAGACGTTTATAAAATATGTCTTATTAAAAAGCTTAATTATGTTAGATAATAATCAATTGATGGAAACGAAAGCGTGTAAAAAGCAATCCTTTTATAAAAGGTCTTTTATTCTAGTTTCTATAAGCATGATGTTGTTTGCAGGAGGGTTTAATGTACAAGCACAAGATGTAACTACCGTAGAGAATGAAGTGGTAGAAAAAGAAATGATTACGGTAGATAATGAGATGGACAGTTATGAGCCTTTTAGTATAAGCGGTCATTTAAAAAACATGCATACCTGGCATGGATTTGTCGTACATCCAGGTGCGCTGTTTGCTACGAGTCTAGAATACAATACTAGAAATAAGAAATTTACATTTGGTGTTTGGGGTGGAGCGAGTTTTTCTTCTGTAGATGTAGAGAACATAACTACTGGAGAGAATGAAAGCGCTTATTATAGAGAATTTTCTATTTATACCAAATACCGTTTTTCTGATCGGTTTTTTATAGAGGCTGTTTCTCATAATAACTATACTGGTGTAGAAGAACGTGGTGATGAATTAAGTTACTGGAGTTATGATAGAACGCAAGGGTACAACTTTGTAGATGTCAACTTCGGTTATAATGTAACTCCTAATACCTTATTATATCTAGCCACTATTATAAATGGCGGTTCTGGAGATTTTGAGATAGAAGAAGATGGTAATTTAAAGAACTCGTGGACGCAATACTTTGAGGTAAGTAGTAAAGTATGGCAAAATGAGACAGCTGATTTATCTGTTTTTGCTGGTGGTGCCTGGTCTTTCTTTACTGATAAAACGTTCTACACAGAGAGTTCTGGTAATATTATTAATGTAGGAGCAACCTACAGCAAGAGGTTTTCTGTACTAGAATATCAAGTGCCTGTGGCAGTAACAGCTATGTGGAATCCTGAGCAAGAAAGAACTGTTTTACAACTGGATATCACGCTGTTTTAAAGTGTGAAATAGTCCTTATATTTATAGTAATAAAATGAAAATCATTAATTTATACTAAGAATTTATTATTTATTCAAATATTTAAATCATGAAAAATATAAACTTAAAGTCTGCTTTTAAGAGCTTGTTTTTACCAGCAGTATTGGTCGTTTTTTGTACGACTTTTTCTAGCTGTGTAGAACATCTAGATGCAGGTACCACAACAGATTCAAGTAGTCAGGAATCTACAGGAGATATTTTTGATAGTGAGCTGGATCTAACAGGTAAGAAAATAGGCTATTGTACACCATCTTTAAATGCTCCATATTATCAGGCGTTATTACAAAGTATTAAATCTACTACAGAGAAGAATGGAATGATATTCTTATCTGCCGACGGTCAGGACGATATTACTAAACAAATAGCTGCTGTCGAAGATCTTATTACTAAAGGTGTAGACGCTTTATTGTTAAATCCAAAGGATCCTGATGCACTGGTAGGAATCACTAACATCGCTACGGATGCAGGAATACCTGTGTTTATTATAGACAGTTCTATAGACGATAGCGCAAACGTTGTAACTACCATACAGTCTAATAATCTAGCAAATGGAGAACTTGCTGGAGAGTGGCTGGCAAAGGAAATGAGAAATAAAGAAATGAATATTGCTTTATTGAGTGGTAATGCCGGTAATCCTGTAGGGAGAACACGTAAACAAGGCTTGTTACAAGGTATTACAGAAGAGCAACTGAGAACACAAGGTAAAATAGATCTTAATATAAAGACACAAGCTTATACAGAATGGTCTTATGCAGGTGGTTTAAAAGCTATGGAAGACATTCTCGTTGCTCATCCAGATGTAAACGTAGTAATAACAGAATCAGATGTTTGTGTTCTAGGTGCCATAAAAGCTATAGCCCAAGCAGGTAAAACAGATGATATTTTAATAGTCGCTGGTGCAGATGGTCAGAAAGAAGCCATTAAATACATCATGGAAACGGACTTTTATGGTTGTACAGCTATGAATAGTCCAGTTCAAATAGGTATCAACTCTGTAAAATACGCAATGGAATACATGAACGGTAAAAGAGATTTCCCTAAAAAATCTTTTACTGTTCCATTGCTCATTACCAAAGAAAATGCAGAGCAGTACTATAATCCCAATGCATTATTTTAATGTCTAACTAGTATGGTTATGAAAAATTCAGAAAACGACTATCGTCTAGAAATGACAGGAATATCAAAAAGTTTTGGTGTGGTGTCTGTTCTTAAAGATGTGAATTTAAAAGTAAAGCCAGGAGAGATCCATGCTTTACTAGGAGAGAATGGCGCTGGTAAATCGACATTGATCAAGATTTTGAGTGGTGTCCATCACAAGGATACCGGTACGGTACGTTTAAATGGACAAGAGATTAATCCTAAAAACACTCATGAAGGTCAGGTTTTAGGAATAAGTGTGGTCTATCAAGAGCTATCTCTTGTAAACGATCTCTCGGTAGCAGAAAATGTTTATTTACACAAACTAGGTGCTAGCAAATTCTGGATGAATTGGGATAAGATCACTAGAGATGCCCAAGAGTTATTAGATTCATTAGGCTTTACTATTGACGCTTCCGCGAAAGTGAGAGATCTAAGCATTGTGCAAAAGCAAGTGGTCGAGATTGCAAAAGCACTGTCAGAAGACACTAAAGTACTGGTGTTAGACGAACCAACAACGGTATTTGATCCTACCGATACTAAAAAGTTATTTGATAATCTGTTTAGACTAAAAGAGAAAGGAATTTCTATCATCTATATATCACACCATCTAGACGAAATTATCAAAATAGCAGACTCTGTCACAGTTCTTAGAGATGGAGTAGATACAGGAAGTATGCCTATATCAGAGACCGATACAGATGGTATTATCAGATTAATGATAGGACGTGATTTAAAAGATTTATTTCCTGCTAGAAATGTAGAAATAGGAACCGAGCCTGTTTTTCAAGTTAAAAACCTAACAGCTAGAGATACTATTGTACATGATGTTTCTTTTTGTGTACGACCTGGAGAAGTGTTGGGAATTGCTGGTTTAGGTGGTAGTGGGAGAACAGAAACTGCAAAATTAATTTTTGGAGCAGATAAAAAGAAATCAGGAACGTTAATCCTAGACGGTAAAGAGATTAAAACTAAATCTCCAGTTGATGCTGCAGCTTTTCAAATAGGTTTTGTATCAGAAGATAGAAAGGAAGAAGGAGTGTTTTTACCGCTTTCTATAAGACGTAATATAAGCGTCACGAGCTTTAAATCCATCTCTGGTAAATTAGGTTTTATTAATGTAGAAAACGAGTACAAAAAGGTATTAGGCCTTATTGAAAAATTAAACATTAAAACACCAAGTTCTGAGGTAAATGTAAAAAATCTAAGTGGTGGAAATCAACAAAAAGTGGCATTAGCAAAATGGCTGAGTATCGATAGTAAAGTGATATTTATAGATGAGCCTACTCGTGGTGTAGATGTCGGTGCAAAAATCGAAATCTATAATCTCATCAATGAAGTGGCAAAAAAAGGAGTAGGAGTAGTGGTTATATCGTCTGACATGCCAGAGATTATGGGGATCTCAGACCGTATTCTAGTGATGCATCAAGGTACTATTTATGGAGAGCTACAAAAAGACCAATTTACAGAAGAAAATATACTACGTTACTCTATAGGTAAACGATTAAAACAACAAACTCAAACTATATAAAATTCACGTTATGGCTTTAACATTAAAAGAACAACTGAGCAGTCCTGGTGGGATTCTTAAGTTTTTAGTCAAATATAATACGGTATTCATTTTTATTTTACTCGTTATATTTTCAGCATTAATTTCTGATGTGTTCTTCACATCGGCAAATATTACTAATTTACTCAAGCAAGTATCTGGAATAGGTATTATTAGTATCGGTATGTTAATCGTAATTCTTACTGGTGGTATTGATTTATCTGTAGGCTCGCTGGTCGCATTGCTGGCAGTAACTTTTGCCATATTGGTTAATCTAGTCGTCTTGCCACTAGCTATATTACTAACCATAGTTATTGGTTTTAGTTTAGGTAGTATTTCAGGTTATCTAGTCGCCTATCAAAAAATGGCTCCTTTTGTAGCCACACTAGCGTTAATGACTATAGCTAGAGGTTTAGGTTTTATTTATTCTAAAGGATCACCAGTAACTTTTAAAACGGCAGGTGGTGTTTTTATGTCTGACTTTGCAAACAATTCTACGCTAGGAGTACCAAATATCGCTATTGTATTTTTTCTAATCGTTATCGCTGCTATGGTGATGCTTCGTTATAATGTTTTTGGTCGTTTGATCATAGCTATAGGTAGTAATGAAGAGGCTTCTCGATTATCAGGTATTAAGGTAAATAAATATAAGTTTTTAGTTTATGCTATATCTGGAGCGCTAGCTGCGACAGCTGCTATTATAGTTGCTTCTAGAACAAATTTAGGATCTCCTAATATGGGAATGTCTTGGGAGCTAGATGCTATTGCAGCAGTAGTTATAGGTGGTGCTAGCTTAAATGGTGGTAGAGGTACTGCTATAAATACGCTTATGGGAGTTCTAATTTTAGGACTTATCAGTAATATTCTTAACCTATTAAATGTTCCTTCTTACCCTCAACAAGTGGTAAAAGGAGCGATTATCATATTTGCCGTTTTACTTCAAAGATTTGAAAGCAAATAATTAAACTATTCAGATGAAAAATTATCAACTTAATACAGAAAACCTTTCAAAAATTTCAGAAAGTATCGCTGTACCCACATACGATAGAACAAAGGTTAAAACAGGAATTGTACATGTAGGTATAGGTGGTTTTCACAGATCTCATGAAGCGTTTTATACCGATCAATTATTGCATGATCCTTCAGCTTCTGAATGGGGAATTTGCGGAATTGCATTACTAGAATTTGATACTAAAATTTATCAAACCTTAAAGAATCAAAATGGACTGTACACATTAATAGTTAAAGAACTAGATGGTACACAAACTACTAGAGTTATAGGCTCTATAGTAGAATATCTATATGCACCAGAGAATACGCTTGCTGTAATAGAAAAAATGGCCAGTCCAGAGGTTAAAATTATATCATTGACCATTACAGAAGGTGGTTATAATTATAATGAGGCTACCAAAGAATTTGATTTTAGTACTCCATCCATACAACATGATTTAGAGAATCCTGATGCTCCTAAAACAATATTTGGTTATTTAACACAAGCATTAAAATTAAGAAAAGAGCGTGGTTTAAAAGGTTGTACTATTCAGTCATGTGATAATATTCAAGGAAATGGTCACATGACTAAAAGAATGTTATTGAGTTATGTGGCTAAAGCAGTTCCAGAGTTAGTAGACTGGATAGAGTGTCATGTATCTTTCCCTAATGCAATGGTAGATAGAATTACTCCTGCAACAGCTGCTAGTGATATTACTAATTTAAAAGAAACCACAGGGGTACAAGATGCATGGCCTGTAGTTTGTGAACCTTTTAAGCAATGGGTCATAGAAGATGATTTTATAGAAGGTAGACCGGCATGGGAGACTGTAGGTGCGCAATTTGTAGAAAATGTAGAACCTTACGAAAAAATGAAATTGAGTTTGCTTAACGCAGGACATTCTGTGTTAGGGATTCTGGGAGCATTAATAGGATATGATACCATAGATGAGTCTGTTTCTAACTCTAATATCAGTACATTTTTGCATAACTATATGGATATAGAGGTGACTCCTACATTAGGTGATCTAGAAGGGATTAATTTAAAAGAATATAAAGACTCGTTAATAGAACGCTTTGGAAATATCAACATTAAAGATCAAATCGACCGTATTTGTTCAGAGAGTTCAGCAAAGTTTCCCATCTTTATTTTACCAACTGTAAAAGCACAGTTAGTTGAAAAAGGATCGGTAGAGCTTGCAGCTTTTGTAGTAGCAGCATGGGCTATTTATAGTTTAGGTAAGGATGAAAATGGAAAGGAATTAGTAATAAAGGATGCGATGAAATCACAGCTTCATGAAAAAGCTGTTGCTTCTGTTATAGAGCCTGCTAGCTTTTTAACGCTAGAGTCTATTTTTGGAAATTTATCTTCTTCTACTATTTTTAAAGATGCATTTACAAAAGCATATCAAGATATTACAAAGAATGGAGTAGAGCAATCTGTGATCAACTTAAACGCTAAGAATTAAACAGATGGAAATGAAGAATATAGTTTGTTATGGTGAAGTGCTTTGGGACGTTTTTCCTACACATAAAAAAATAGGTGGAGCTCCCTTAAACGTTGCCTTGCGTTTACAATCTTTAGGTAATTCAGTTTCTGTTATCAGCAGTATAGGAGATGATAAAAAAGGTAGCGAAATAAAAGAATACACAGTAGAACAAGGTGTAAATGCTGATCATATCCAAGTTCATAAAGAGTTAAAAACAGGAAAAGTAAAGGTTATGCTTAACCAGAAAGGTTCTGCTTCTTACGATATTATGTATCCTAGAGCTTGGGATAAAATCCAGTTGACTGAAGAAAACGAGAAATTGACCGAAAACGCCGATGCTTTTATCTACGGTAGTTTGGCTGCAAGAGATGAAACGTCTAGACATACCTTATACGAGCTTTTAAAGCTGGCATCTTATAAAATATTTGATGTGAACCTGAGAGAGCCGTATTATACAAAAGAGGTTTTAGCTCATTTAATGGAACAAGCAGATTTTATTAAATTTAATGATGATGAGATTTTTGAAATAGGAGAGAAGCTCGAATCAAAAACTCACTCTTTAGAACAGAATATTAAATTCATTGCAGACTTTACCGATACAAAAACTATTTGTGTTACAAAAGGACGTCACGGTGCTATTTTATATTATAATGATACCTTCTATTATAACAGTGGTTATCAAGTAGAAGTCGTGGATACCGTAGGTGCTGGAGATTCCTTTTTGGCAACTTTAATCAGTAAGTTACTTAAAGAAAATCTACCACAAGAAGCTATTAATTATGCTTGTGCAGTAGGAGCGTTAGTCGCAAGTAGTGAAGGTGCAAACCCACAAATTATAGAACAAGATATTATTGATTTTATGAATTCTTAAACCATCTTTAATCTCAAGATGGTTAAATGATTTGAGATAATTATTTATATGAATAACTAGTTTACTTAATGTATCTTAATCATTTTTAAATCAATTAATTAAAATATAGAGTCGTTCAGGTAAAACAATGTGTTTTTAAACCCAATTTGTTTAAGTATTTGAACGGCTTTTTTACTGCGTATTCCAGATTTACAATACACTACGAGGTCTCGATCAGTAGTTATTTCTGAACTTCTTTTTTCTAACTCACTTAATGGTATATGGTGACCGCCTATATGATGTAATTCTCTTTCATGAAGTTCTCTTACATCTAATAAATCATAATTTTCATGAAGTGCTTTTAATTGATTTTTAGTAATCCCATAATCATCGACTTTTATACCGCAAGCATAATTATAATCAGGATTTAATTCATTGATTTCTATAGAAGTGTTCTTTTTATAAGTCAATACCATTTGTTGCATGGTGAGCATATTATAGGTTAATAGTTGGTTAGATAACACGTTACCTATGCCGCACACCATCTTAATAACTTCATTGGCTTGTAAACTACCTATAATTCCAGGTAGCACACCTAGAACACCTATATCTGAGCAATTAGGTGAATCTTTTGGATCAGGTGATGTTGGATATAAACACCTATATGTTGCACTGCCTTTATAATTGAATACACTTACTTGACCTTCAAATTTAAAAATAGCTCCATAAACTAGAGGTTTGTTAGTTATTACAGCTGCATCGTTAGCTAGATAACGAGTAGGGAAATTATCACTGCCATCTACTATAATGTCATAATCATTAAATAATTCAATCGCATTTTTTGAATTCAATTTTTCTTGAAATAGATGAAAATTAATAAATGGATTTAACCTTGATAAACGCTTTATTGTTGTTGCTGCCTTAGATTTCCCTACATCATCTATAGTATATAAAATCTGACGTTGTAGATTGCTTTGTTCTATCACATCATCGTCTATTACACCTATTGTTCCAATTCCTGCAGCAGTTAGATATTGTAAAATAGCACAACCTAATCCACCAGCACCTATGACTAAGACTCTCGCTTTTTTTAATTTCAGCTGTCCTTTTTCGCCTATTTCATCAAGTAATATGTGACGGTCGTATTGTTTTCTCTCTTCTCTAGTTAGACTCATGATGTTGATGCGTTTTCAAAGTGTTCCCAATCTTTCCATACCACTTCTAGGTCTTTACTTTTAAGCATAGAAACGATTTCTTCTGTACTTCTTTCATCAGATATTTCAAATTGTTCTAATGATTGCGGCTCTACAGAATAACCACCAGGATTGGTCTTAGATTCTGCACTAATAGATGTAATACCTAGTTCTACGATATGATCTCTAAACAGCTCACTTTCTCTGGTAGACATCGATAGCTCTATATCTTCATCAAACAGCCTAAAAGCACATATTAATTGGACTAAATCGGCATCTGTCATTTCTACTTTAGGTTCTAAACCACTAGAATGTGGTCGCAATCTTGGAAAAGAAATCGAGTACTTCGTTTTCCAATAATTTTTCTGTAAATATTTTAAATGTAAAGCGGTAAAAAAACTATCGGCACGCCAGTCCTCTAGGCCAAATAAAGCACCCAATCCTATTTTATGAATACCAGCTTTCCCTAATCTGTCTGGAGTGTCTAATCGATAATCAAAATTAGATTTTCTCCCTTTGGGATGGTGTTTTTTATACTCCTCTCTGTGATAAGTCTCTTGATATACGAGCACTGCATACAGCCCATTTTCTACCAACAACTCATATTCATCTTGATCTAAAGGCTGGACTTCAATAGTAATATTTGAAAATTGAGCACGTATCAATTGAATAGCATTCTTTAAATACTCAACACCTACAGTTCTATTTGCTTCTCCAGTAACCAATAAAATATGATCGTAGCCTTTTGCTTTTAGAAAAGCTACTTCTTTTAAAATTTCAGCATCGGTTAACGTCCTTCTAGGGATTTTGTTAGTCATACTAAATCCGCAATAGGTACAGATGTTTTGACACTCATTACTTAGATACATAGGCACGTACATTTGCATGGTATTGCCAAAACGTTTTTTAGTTAAGAGTTGGCTTTTTTGTGCCATCTCTTCAATAAAAGGTTGTGCGGCTGGAGAAAGTAGTGCTTTAAAATCTTCCATATCCAGTTTATCTTTTGATAAAGCAGCGCTCACCTCTAGAGCCGTTTTATCATAAATGCTCTTTAGAGTAATATCCCAATTATAGGTGTCAAATAAATCTTTAAAATGACTCATACTTTAATTTAAGAAACTAGTTAATGGACTACTTGCAGCAGCCTTTTTATTTATAGGTGCAAGTTTTGCTTCGTATGCCATTCTACCAGCCTCAACCGCCATTTTAAAAGCCACAGCCATTTTAATTGGATCTTGAGATACTGCAATCGCTGTGTTTACTAGAACAGCATCTGCGCCTAATTCCATCGCATATGCTGCGTGTGATGGTGCGCCTATACCAGCATCAATTATTACCGGCACATTAGATTGTTCTATTATTATCTCTAGAAAATCTTGAGTTTTTAATCCTTTATTGCTTCCTATAGGAGCACCTAGAGGCATGACACATTGCACACCTACATCTTCTAGACGTTTACATAAAACAGGATCTGCATGAATGTAAGGCATCACGACAAAACCTAACTTTACTAATTCTTCTGCCGCTTTTAATGTTTCTATAGGGTCTGGTAATAAATATCTTGGATCTGGATGTATTTCTAATTTCACCCAATTTGTTCCTAACGCTTCTCTAGATAATTTTGCAGCAAAAATGGCTTCTTTGGCAGTTCTAACTCCAGATGTGTTAGGCAGTAAGTTGATATGTTTATGATTTAAATGAGATAGAATATCGTCATTTTCATTTTGAACATCGACTCTTTTTAAAGCAACGGTTATCAATTCACTTTGAGAAGCTAGTAATGCCTCTTTCATTATTTGTGAAGAGCTAAATTTTCCTGTTCCTGTAAATAAACGAGAGCTAAATTCTTTATCGGCAATCTTTAGTAGGTTGTTCATTTTTTCTTTTTAAAATTTTGACTTTCTATTCGCACGTTTATTCTGATAAATACGTGGCCTTTAAAATATCCTGAAACTCTTTTATACTAGACATGTTACTCGTTATCACTCCAGAAACTGCTATACCATAAACACCAGTTTTTAGAATAGCAGCTACATCATTAAGAGCAATACCACCTATAGCGATTATAGGTGTTTTGGTTTTCAATTCTTTAAGTATATCTCGATAACCCTTAACTCCTAGTACTGGACTTAAATTCTTTTTAGTTTCAGTGAATTGGTAAGGCCCTAGGCCTATATAGTCTACTTTTTTTTCTAGCAAAACTCTACAGTCTTCTAGAGTATTTGCCGTACCACCTATGATAAAATCATTACCTAAATATTCACGAGCTAATAGGGGACAGGCATCGGTTTTACCTAGATGTACACCATCTGCTTGTACCTCTTTTGCGATTTTATAATGATCGTTTATAATCAATTTAACCCCATACTCGTTTGTAATTTCTCTAGCTTTTATAGCTGTATTTAAGACAGTTGCATCATCCGTATTTTTCACACGCAATTGCACCCATTTTATACCGTAATTACACGCCTTAAACAGGTTGTCTATATGATCTTGAGGTGAATTTCCTTGTGTGATGTATTGTAACGTATCGATCATGAATTTTCATAATTATGAGTACCTAATAAAGTCTCGTTAGAAGTTAAAAATTGTTCTATGTATCGTTTAGTGTTTTTACAGGCCTCTTCTATTGATACGCCTTGTGATAAATAGGACGCAAGAGCAGATGATAAAACACAACCGCTGCCATGTTTCTCAAAAACAACTCCAGTAGAAATAGGAGGTAAGACCAGTTTTTCTTCTATATCATAATACACTTCATCCCAACCTTTCTTATCCATTCTATGACCGCCTTTTAAATAGATATTGGTTCTTTGAGTAATAAAATTTATAGTATCCTCAATTGATTTATCTGGAAATAACTCTTGTATTTCCTCATAATTAGGAGTTATAAAATCACACTTTTCTAAAACTTTTTCAAGTACATGTAGATTTTGAGAATCGTGAAAAGTAAATCCAGCACTGGCTTTTAAAATGGGATCTAAAACTATAAGTATACTAGAATTGTACGCTCTCAAAACCGTTAATACTTCTAATAAAACATCCCAAGATTTAACGACTCCTATTTTCACAGCGGTTATGGTAAACCGTTCTAAGAGCGTTTCTAATTGGCTTAAAATATCATCTCTTTCTATCCAAATACATTTTTTAAATGAGACATCGTTTTGAACAGTTACCGCCGTACAAACTGATAAACCGTAAAAATTATGTGCCTCAAACGTTTTTAAATCTGAGGTGATTCCTGCGCCACTAGAAGGATCTAAGCCTGCAATGGTTAATATGTAGTTTTTATCGTTCACGTGGTTTCTTATTTTAGAGTTCACAACTCATTATTAAGGCGTTCCCTAAAGGGCCAGGCTATCACTACTCGCTTTTTTGTGAAGAAAAATCACAAAAAGAGCTCAGACATGCCGTTCTATCCTTAACGCAATCAGTGTATCTATTTTAAGCTTGATTTCTCAAATTGCTTTTTAATTCTTTTAAAACTCTCTACAGGATTTTCTGTATTCCACACGCCACCCAAAACACCTATACCTTTAAAACCCAACTGTAAAGTTTCTTCTATGGTTTCTGTATCTATACCGCCCATGCCTATGATGGTTTTATGGATGGAATTCACATTAAAACCGCGGCCTTGATAACCTTGTTTAGAAATAGAAGAAAAAACAGGACTCAATAAATGATAATCAAATTCAAAATAACAAGCTTCTAAAACTTCTGGTTCATGAAAAGAAGAACTGATTGTTTTTCCATACATATCTAGGTTCTTAAAATATTGTCCAGGATTATCGATATGATCTATTCTTTTTTGTTCCTGAAAATGAATTCCTTTTAAGTTGAACTCGTTGATCAATTCATGATGATAATGCACTACAATTCTGTTGTGATACTCCTTATCAATCTTATTTAAGTATGCAACGTGTTCTTGGTAATTTTTTGCTGGTTTTCTCAAGTGATAAAACATTAAACCTTCTTCAAACAACTGGTTCAATATTTCTATTTCGTTTGAAATATCATTTTCTGGAGCAATAAGAATTATCATAATTAAGAAGTGTTTTTGAGTTAGGGATTGTAGTGGCATCCTTTTGCTTTTTTGGCAAAAGATATAACAGAAAGCCCGCCCACGCTTTTTATTTTAAAGCGTGGGAACTCCCTTAAAATATTACAGATATACCTCAGATCCTTTTTCTTTAAACTCTTTAGATTTTTCTTCCATTCCTCTAGCGATGACCTCGTTATCCACGATATCATTAACGGCAGCAAAATCTCTAACCTCTTGAGATATTTTCATAGAACAGAATTTAGGACCGCACATAGAACAGAAATGGGCCACCTTTGCACCATCGGCAGGTAGGGTTTCATCATGGTATTCAAGGGCGCGTTCTGGATCAAGACCTAGATTAAATTGATCATACCAGCGGAATTCAAAACGAGCCATACTTAATGCGTTATCTCGATGTTGAGAACCTGGGTGACCTTTGGCTAAATCTGCAGCATGGGCAGCCAGTTTATAGGTAACAACACCTACACGCACGTCTTCTTTATTAGGTAAACCTAAGTGTTCCTTTGGTGTGACGTAGCACAACATAGCACAACCAAACCAACCAATCATAGCAGCACCGATACCTGAAGTAATGTGATCATAACCTGGTGCGATGTCTGTGGTTAAAGGACCTAGAGTGTAAAATGGAGCCTCATCACAAACCTCAATTTGCTTTTCCATATTCTCCTTAATCATGTGCATAGGTACGTGGCCTGGACCTTCTATAAAACACTGCACCTCGTGCTTGCGAGCAATTTGGGTTAACTCACCTAGGGTTTCTAATTCTGCAAATTGAGCTTCGTCATTAGCATCTGCCACAGAACCTGGACGTAATCCATCTCCTAGAGAGAAGGCAACATCATATTGTTTTAAGATTTCACAAATGTCTTCAAAATGGGTGTATAAAAAACTTTCTTTATGATGTGCCAGGCACCATTTTGCCATGATAGAACCGCCACGAGAGACGATACCGGTAACACGTTTTGCGGTCATAGGAATGTAACGCAGTAATACACCAGCATGTATGGTAAAATAATCCACACCTTGCTCAGCTTGTTCTATTAGTGTATCACGAAAAATCTCCCAAGTTAGATTTTCGGCAACTCCATTTACTTTTTCAAGTGCCTGATATATAGGTACAGTACCTATAGGAACAGGAGAATTACGGATAATCCACTCTCGAGTTTCATGGATGTTTTCTCCGGTAGATAAATCCATAATATTATCTGCACCCCAGCGACATGCCCAAACGGCTTTTTCTACTTCTTCTTCTATAGAAGAGGTCACGGCAGAATTACCAATGTTTGCATTGATTTTTACTAAGAAGTTTCTACCTAGTATCATAGGTTCGGCCTCTGGATGGTTGATGTTAGAAGGGATTACGGCACGACCTCTTGCTACTTCAGAGCGTACAAATTCTGCAGTAATTTTATCTGGAATAGAAGCGCCAAAATGTTCTCCTTTGTGCTGCTTTCTAATTTCGGTCATCTCGTCTATACGCTGGTTTTCACGTATGGCGATGTATTCCATCTCTGGAGTAATGATTCCTTTTTTGGCATAATGCAATTGGGTAACGTTTTCACCATTTTTGGCTCTTAATGGTTTCTTTAATAAAGAGAAACGCATGTGATCCAGGCTTTTATCATTTAAACGCGCGTTGCAATACTCTGATGAGAATTCTTCTAATTGCTCTACGTTGTTTCTATCTAAAATCCATTGTTCACGTATTCTCTCTATCCCTTTATGAACATCGATTTCTTTATTAGGATCTGTGTAGGGACCGGAAGTGTCGTAAACGGTGACTGGTTCATTGGGTGTTTTCTTTTTGGTCATCGAGTCTATCGTGTCACTCAATGCAATTTCTCGCATGGCAACCTTGATTTGAGGATGGATTTTTCCTGGTACATACACTTTTGTAGAATTAGGAAATGGATGTCTAGTTATTCCGTCTTGTTTGGGTGCGGTGTCTTTGCTCTTCATGGTAATAAGGTTATGGACTATGAGTAATTATGCTTACAGTAGGTTTGATTTTTGATGTGTAGGAGGTGAGTAGCTATAAGTTGTTGAATGACAACTAACCACCTTGAGTGGCAGTTATTATAAGAATTTGATCGCCGTCGATTAAGATTTTTTTATCCCAATCTGTATTCGTAATAATGTCTTGATTTATAGCTACAGCAATTCCATTAACCGGTATAGCGAGTGTGATGAGTACCATTTGTACAGTGCTATTAGGTTGAATTTTATGAAAAGTGTTATTTACTTTTATGTTTATCATGAGATATAAATTACTTTATGTGAGTAATGTTATAAACGATAAAAGTTTTGAGAATAGAAAAGGTGCAGTGTTGTGCATACAACAAGCTGATAACTTTTCCCTACGTTGGTATTAACCAAATCAGGTTCTAAGGATTTTTCTCAAACTAATTTAATAGCTACTCCTAAAGTTTACATCACAAATGTAAACATATAATTGAATTATGAACGATGTATTTTATCAAAACATAAAAATTCTCTCCTAAAAGTAAGGGTAAAATGAGATCAATTTAATCTAATTATTAAGCTATGGTTGATGCGAACGGAATGGAGTAGTGGATGGAAAAACTTTTATTGTAATAGTTAAAAAGCAGTTGTAAAAACGCATTACAACCTTTAAATAGGTGTTTTAACGATTGTTAGAACACATGTATTTCTCGTTTAGTTTTGAATCAAGTGTGCCATTACCTTTACGGTTATAAATAAAAATACATCATGAAAAAAGTAGCATTAGCAATAATAGTAGTAGCATCAATGACTAGTTGTAACAGCGTAAAGAATATGAACACTTCTAGCATATCGCAAGCGGCAACATTGTTAAGTTCTTTAAGTTCTAACTCTACTGTACAGCAAATTTCTAGTCTTTTTACTTTGTTAGATGCAAATAAAGATGAGGCAATTAGTTCTACAGAGGCAATAGGATCTGTTTCTGAAAACTTCAATGTTTTAGATAAGGATAATAACTCTAGTTTAAACCTAACAGAATTAACAGGATTACTAGGTTTACTGAAATAATATTTTCATTATTATTTACAATAAAGGTACACTTAATAGTGTGCCTTTTTTTATGCCTAATTTTTCTAATGGTCTGAAAATATTTTAATAGTGATATAAGATTTTAACAAATGTATGTGATAGGGTATTTTAAACCTTTCTGCTTGATGTGCGTCATATAAGTGAAGTATAGCAAAGTTTAATCACATAAATAGAAAGTCATGAAATCAATTACTAAAAGATATATTGTTCCTATTGCTTTTTTACTAGCAATGACTGTCCAAGTCAATGCTCAATCGCGAATTACTACCATTAAAAAAGACAATAGAAAAACAACCACTACGATTACTAAAACGAGAACAGTAACGACACCTAGTAGATCTACTAAAGGTAGAATAGCTAGTAATAGAGTTACTTATAAAACACCCAAAAAGAAAGTGATTTCTGTTAGAAACGTACCTAATAGAACAGTAGTGCGTCACAATGGTCAAAATTATTATTACTCTAATAATAAATATTATACACAGTCTAGAGGTCGATATATTGTAATAGCGCCTAAAGTTGGTTTTAGAATAAATGTATTACCTATTAATTATAGAACAGTACGTTTTAATAACCATAATTATTACAATGTAAATGGAATTTTTTATAATCAAGTTGATAATGAATATGAAGTAATAGAACCTGAAATAGGAACTATAGTATATGAATTACCAGACGATTATGAGAAAGTAGTTCTAGATGGTGAAACTTATTATGAGTACGCAAATGTGCTTTATGAAAAGATACAATATGATGGGACCAGAGCCTATGAAGTTGTTGGTATTATTGATATGAATTAGATCACATACTGAATTAGCCCCAGGGAGAATAATGAAAATTATTCTCCCTTTTTTTTGTTTTCAATAGTATTTATGCTAGAAATGTAAATTCGATTAACTAACATTTTGTAATCAGATCACCATATGAAGTAAATATATTTGGCATGCGAAAAAGTTCTTAGCTATGAAAAATATTTTGTTTATCTGTTCAGCAAACAAAGATCGTTCTAAAACTGCAGAGGATTATTTTAGTAATTTATTTCCGGAAAATAATTATGAATCTGCTGGAACAAATAAAAAGACTTGTAATAATCTAGGGACAAATTATTTAAGGCTAAAACAATTAGATGCTGCTGATAAAATCTATGTCATGGAAAACAAGCATCTGAAAATAATTAAAGAGGTTTTTGATTCAACCTGGCATAATAAAATAACCGTGCTGGATATTAAAGATATTTACAAATATGGTTCTAATGAGTTGATTGAGATTTTACAGGAACGAATCCAGTTATAAAATTTACTAATTTCAAGTCTCTGAGAATCGTGTATTTAATTTATAATGTAAAAGAATACATTATAGTCAATTCTATGAATAGCTTAAAAATGGTAATATCGTCGTAATAGCTGTGGTTCCTTGTTATTTCTACATATTTATTAAATGAACCATAATATATATTATGTCAAATAGAATAATTAGCAACTTGCTTCTCTCAATTCATACTCTACTATTTGTTACCCATAATGAGCATTCACATTTAAACCATCTGATTTAACGAACAATCACTTTCTATCATATTAATAATAGTAAGCAGTAATGTCTAGAATACTTTTCCCTAGAACAATAATCAGCGCGTTATTTAGAAATAATAAGCTTTGATTATTAATCGTAAGATTGAAAATGATTTAATTAGCATTACAATCTACATTACGATGCGATTCTAGGATTTCAATTTTAAAACAAATCAGCTTATTTATTATCTATTTGTTAATTGGCTTAATGATAGTTAGAAATTGAGTAAATTTGTGATAATGAAACAATTTACACATAAATCACTTGCCATATTTATGACTTGCGTAGTTCTATTTACTACGATGTCATTTACTGTGGACATGCATTATTGTGGAGATACGTTGGTAGATTTCTCATTTGCAAGTAAAGTAAAATCTTGTGGTATGGAAAAAGATATGGCTGTTATGGCAGATTGTGAATTACCTACAGTTCAAAAAAAATCATGTTGTACAGATCATGAAGTGATTAAACAAGGTCAGGAAGATCTTAAAACATCTTTAGATAAAATCACTTTTAATCAGCAATTATTCATTGCTTCTTTCACTTATTCTTACTTAAGTATTTTTGAAAGTACTACCTCGCTCGAGGTTCCTTTTATACACTACTCGCCTCCTATTCCTAAGCGAGATGTGCAAGTCCTGCACCAGTCTTTTTTAATCTGATTTATTAGTTTTTGAAAATCTAGCTCAACGGTATTTCTGTATTGGGTTACAAATACATGTGTCATTATCAAACATATATTCTTTTCAACATTCTAATAATCAATACTTATGCTTAATAAGGCGATTAAATTTCTTATAGAAAACAAATTAATAGCTGTATTACTTCTTTGCCTATTTGTGGGCTGGGGTACTATTAACGCACCATTTAATTGGGATTTAGGTTTCTTACCATCTGACCCTGTAGCGGTAGATGCTATTCCAGATATAGGAGAGAACCAGCAAATAGTTTATACAAAGTGGGAAGGTCGTTCTCCACAAGATATAGAAGATCAAATTACCTATCCACTCACCTCTTCTCTTCTGGGTATTCCTGGAGTAAAGACCATACGTAGTTCTTCTATGTTCGGCTTCTCTAGTATCTACATCATATTTGAAGAAGATGCAGAATTTTACTGGTCACGCAGTCGCATTTTAGAAAAACTCAATTCGCTGCCATCTAACCTGTTACCAGATGGTGTTAACCCTACTTTGGGTCCAGATGCAACAGGATTAGGACAGATCTTTTGGTACACTTTAGAAGGCCGTGATAAAGACGGTAATGTTACCGGTGGCTGGGATTTACACGAGTTACGTAGCATACAGGATTATTATGTAAAATTTGGTTTATCGTCAGCTAGTGGAGTTTCTGAAGTAGCCTCAATAGGCGGTTATGTACAAGAATATCAAATAGATATCGATCCAGAAAAAATGCGTCAGTACGATATTACAATGGCTGCCGTTGTAAAAGCAGTTAAGGAAAGTAATAAAGATATAGGTGCACAAACTCTAGAGATTAATCAGGCAGAATATCTGGTACGTGGTCTAGGTTATATAAAATCCATAATCGATATAGAAAGTGCTGTTGTAGATTCTAAAGGTTTTACATCGTTGCGCATTAAAGACATTGCAAACGTACATTTAGGACCAGCAGCTAGACGTGGTATTCTAGATAAAGAAGGTGCCGAAGTGGTAGGCGGCGTGGTCATTGCACGTTATGGAGCAAATCCATTAGAGGTTATCAATAATGTAAAAGCCCAAATAGCAGAACTTAGTTCTGGATTACCAACTAAAACCCTGTCAGACGGTAGAGTTTCACAGCTTACCATCGTTCCTTTTTACGACCGTACTGTATTGATTAAAGAGACTTTACATACCTTGAGAGAGGCTCTTACTATAGAGATATTAATTACCATTTTAGTCATTATAATTATGGTATTTAATCTGCGAGCATCCATACTTATCTCTGGTTTATTGCCCGTAGCAGTTCTTATGGTTTTTGTAGCTATGAAATTGTTTCATGTAGACGCAAACATCGTTGCACTTTCTGGTATAGCCATAGCGATAGGTACTATGGTAGATGTAGGCGTCATACTTGCCGAAAATATGATACGTCATCTACATGATGAAAAACTACGAGTCAGTGAAGATGGTACTCCTTTTACTATTAATGAGGTTATTTATAACGCCACATCAGAGGTTTCTGGTGCGATACTCACTGCCGTATTAACTACCATAATAAGCTTTGTACCAGTATTTACCATGATAGGTGCTGAGGGAAAACTGTTCCGCCCACTCGCATTTACTAAAACCATGGCGCTTACTGCATCTCTTATCGTTGCCCTATTTTTAATACCGCCGTTTGCTGCGTTTTTGTTTAGAAAAACTACTATCGGAAACCGATTCAAATTAGTGATCAATGCACTTTTATTACTTTTAGGTATCACATCTATCGTTTATGGTTATTGGTTAGGGCTAGTACTGATAGGTTTTTCAATTGTAGCACTTTGGTCTTTGTTGGGTACGCTTTCGCGAAAGCGTGCTAACTACATAAACATCGCCATAGCAGCCATCGCGATCGTGTTTTTATTAGCAAATTATTGGAGACCTCTTGGATTTGACCGCAACATAGGACTCAATTTAGTATTTGTTTCTCTTATTTGTTTTGGACTTTTAGGAGCTTTTACCTTGTTAAGAAGGTATTATGAACGTATTTTAAAATGGGCACTCGCAAATAAAATATTGTTTTTAATCATACCACTTACCGTACTGACGCTAGGTATTTTGATAATGCGTGATACCAGTAAGGAGTTCATGCCAGCACTTAATGAGGGCTCTTTTTTATTGATGCCTACTTCCCTACCTCATTCAGGTGTAGAAGAGAATAAACGTGTATTACAGCAACTGGATATGGCTGTAGCGAGTATTCCCGAAATAGAAACCGTGGTAGGTAAATCTGGTAGAACAGAGTCTGCACTAGATCCTGCACCGCTTTCTATGTATGAGAACATGATTCAGTACAAGTCTGAGTTTATGCGTAATGCACAGGGTGAACGACAGCGTTACCGAGTAAATGAAGATGGTTTTTATGTTCTTAAAAATAACCAACTGATTATCAACCCTAATCGACCTATTGATAAAGGAGCAAGTTATTATCGTGCAGTTCTAAGAACAACAGCTCAAAGAGAAGACCTTATAGAAGATGAAGATGGTGAGTACTACCGCAACTGGCGACCAGAAATCAATAATCCTGACGATATATGGAACGAGATTATCAAGGTTACTAAATTACCTGGTGTAACCTCTGCGCCTAAGTTGCAACCTATCGAGACGCGACTTATTATGTTGCAAACTGGTATGCGTGCTCCTATGGGAATTAAGGTAAAAGGGCCTGATTTAAAAACGATAGAAAAATTTGGCGTAGAATTAGAGAGCATACTAAAACAAGTCACTGGTGTTAAGGAACAAGCCGTTTTTGCAGATCGTATAGTTGGTAAACCATATTTACTCATCGATATAAAAAGAGAACAACTAGCCCGTTATGGTATATCAGTGAGCGATGTTCAAGAAATTCTAGAGGTCGCTGTCGGTGGCATGCCACTTACACAAACGGTAGAAGGTCGAGAACGTTATGCGGTGCGCGTGCGTTATCCTCGAGAATTGAGAACCACACCAGAAGATTTAAAAGGTATTTATGTCCCTGTAGATAAAGGCAGTCCGGTACCATTGAGTGAGTTTGTAGAAATACGATATGAGCAAGGACCACAGGTTATTAAGAGTGAAGATACTTTCTTGATAGGATATGTACTCTTTGATAAATTAAGCAATTTTGCCGAAGTTGATGTGGTCGAAAATGCTCAAGAGCTGATTCAAAAACACATCGCTAGCGGTGATCTTATCGTGCCACAAGGTATAAGTTATAGTTTTACTGGTACTTATGAGAATCAGTTAAGGGCTGAGAAAACACTAGCTGTTGTGGTGCCACTAGCCCTAATTATAATCTTTATCATTCTTTATTTTCAGTTTAAATCTGTCGCTACATCACTTATGGTGTTTACTGGTATCGCCGTAGCTTTTGCAGGTGGTTTTATCATGATATGGTTGTATGGTCAGGACTGGTTTTTCAACTTTAACCTCTTCGGTGAGAATATGCGCGATCTATTTAATATGAAAACGATTCACTTAAGTGTAGCCGTTTGGGTAGGATTTATTGCCCTTTTTGGTATCGCAACAGATGACGGTGTGGTTATGGCGACTTATTTGACACAAACATTTGATAAAGAGCAACCTACAGATAAAAAAGAAATAAGAAACGCAACCTTACTTGCAGCAGGTAAACGCATCAGACCATGCTTAATGACCACGGTAACGACCATACTCGCATTGCTGCCTGTACTTACTTCTACTGGTAAAGGAAGCGATATTATGATACCTATGGCCATCCCTATTTTTGGAGGTATGATAATCGATGTTACCTCCTATTTTTTAGTTCCGGTTTTGTATAGCTGGAAAAAAGAATACCAACTTAAAAGATCAAAAAATGAGATATAATAGTATAGTTTTTTATGTTTTTTTGGTTTCCGCTTTCGCGAAAGCGCAACAATTACAAACTTTTATTAAAGAAGCACAGGCTAATAATCTAGAAATAAAAGCCGTTGAAATGCGACATAATATATCGCAAGAGAAAGTGAATGAGGCAGACTGGATACCTAATACAGAGGTAAGTTTAGGCTATTTTGTAAGCGAGACGGAAACACGTGTCGGTGCACAAAGAGCACGTATAGGTGTGAAACAGATGTTGCCATGGTTCGGCACGATAACCGCTAGAGAGAACTATGCCACCTCACTAGCAGATGCTGATTATGTGGAGATAACTATTGCAAAGCGTAAACTGGCGCTATCTGTCTCACAGACTTATTACCAGCTGTATTCCATAAGAGCAAAACAAGCCGCACTCGGTAAAAACATACAGCTTTTAAACGCATATGAGCAACTAGCATTAACATCTGTAACCGTCGGTAAAGCTAGTGCTGTAGATGTATTGAGGCTACAAATTCGTATCAATGAATTACAACAACAAATCGATATTCTTGAAGAAGATTTTAAAGCGTCACAGTCGCTATTTAATAATTTACTGAATAAAGAAGATACAGAAACTATAGAGATAACTGAGGTAATGAGCATGCCTCTAGTAGACTTAGAACTAGTAGATAGTTCTTTAGATGTGAATCCTGAAATTTTAAAGTATGACAAACTATATGAATCTGTGGTACAGTCAGAAGTTTTGAATAAGCGCGAGAGATTGCCTTCTATAGGTGTAGGTTTTGATTACTTGCCAGTTAGCGAGCGTGCAGATTTAAATATCGTAGATAATGGTAAAGATGTTTTTATGCCTATGGTTACTGTTTCTATTCCTATATTTAATAAACGATACAAGTCCATTTCTAAGCAAAATGAATTGCGACAGCAAGAAATAGAGTTTGAGAAACAAGAACGTTTAAATGTATTAAATACGGCTTTTGCTAGAGCTAGATCACAACGCAACCAAGCCCGTATAGCTTATGAAACTCTAGATAAAAATCTGAAACAAGCTCGAGATGCCGAAGAAATTCTCATTAAAAACTATGAAACTGGAACTATAGATTTTAAAGACGTTCTCGATATTCAAGAATTACAATTGAAATTTCAAATGGAGCAAGTAAATGCGATAGAGAACTATTACGTACAATCTGCTGTGATTAATTATTTAATGAACTAAGCAATGGAAAAGAAGTTATTCATCAAAAACATGGTTTGTAATCGCTGTATCAAAGTAATAGAGAACGATATAAGACGATTAGGTATAGAACTGCTCCATATAGAATTAGGCTCTATCATCTATCAAGAAACAGATTCGATGCAGTTTAAAAGCATAACTAAGGTTATAGAAGAAAACGGTTTTGAGGTTTTACTCGCACCAGAAAAACAATTGGTAGAAGAGATTAAAAAAGAATTAATAGAACTTTTAAAAAAGCTACCATTACAGTTAGACTCTACCCTTTCAAGGTTTTTAGAACAAAAGCTGAATAAAGAATATTCTAAAATAAGTAAGTTATTCTCTAGTGAAGAACACATCACGATCGAGAAATACTTTATAAAACTTAAAATGGAAAAGGTGAAAGAGTTGATACAGCTACAAGAAAATAACTTTACAGAGATAAGTGAGTTGCTTAATTATAGTAATTCTAACCATTTGAGCCGTCAGTTTAAATCAGAAACCGGTATGAGCCTTACAGATTATAAGAAATTGCAAAAAAATGATAGAAACCCACTGGACCAAATTATGTAGATTCTAACCATAATTATGATATAGTAATCTTCGTAAACATGGTAATTTTATACTCTTATCTAGAACCTTATTTAAAAGAAAATAAATTGAATACAATACAAAGTAACTTAGTAAAAATAGCTCTTATAGCAACCTTAATATTCACTGTTTCTTGCAAGAAAACAGAAGAGAATGCAACGGTAGAAACAGAGCGTAAAGAGATTACACCAGAGAAAAATATAAGCTCAGAAAATATTTTAAAGAATTACTTCAATTTGAAGGACGCCTTAGTAAAAGATGATAAAGACAAAGCTACTATTCACAGTGAATACTTATCTAATTCATTAAATGACTTCAATAACTCTATTAGTATTGAAAATAAGCAAGATGGACTAAAAGAAGTGTTGAGTAAGGCTATTAAAAACGCTATCCTTATTTCTAAAAAAGACATTAAAACTCAACGAGAGTATTTTAAAGAATTAAGTGAAAATATCACAGATATGATTGCCATTACTGGTACAGAGCAACCTCTCTATGAGCAGCACTGTCCTATGTATAATGGAGGTACTAATTGGCTCAGTAATAGTAAAGAAATACGCAATCCATATTATGGCAGTCAGATGCTTAAATGTGGTATAGTACAAAGAGAAATTAAGTAAAGGAATAGATTAAAATAATCTAACGCAGTAATTCATTTATAAAACTGAATTCATGAAAAAATCCTATCACATACACGGCATGACCTGCAACGGTTGTCGCAATCACGTAGAACAAACACTTTCTAAAATAGAAGGTGTTACCACGGCTTCTGTAAACTTAGAAAAAGCTGAAGCAACTCTAGAATCTCATAAAGAAATTTCTATAGAAAACTTGCAGGCTGCTATGCAAAAAGAAGGCAGCCACTACTCTATTCATTTATTAGGTGAGCAACCTGTAGAAAACTCACAGGAAGAAAAGAAATCAACAAATGGTCATGGAACAGGTGTTTTTTACTGTCCTATGCATTGTGAAGGTGATAAAACCTATGAGCAACCAGGCGACTGTCCAGTTTGTGGAATGGATCTAGTAGAAGAGCAAAATCTTAATGCTACAACAAGTGAGCAATGGACCTGCCCTATGCACCCAGAAGTTGTGGAGAATGAGACTGGCGACTGCCCTATCTGTGGTATGGATCTCGTACCTATGGAGCCAGACCTTACTGCAGAAGAGAAAACTTATAAAAAACTAGCTCATAAATTCTGGTTAGCGCTAGGATTCACCTTACCTATTTTTATTATAGCGATGAGTGAGATGATACCTAACAATCCATTGTACGATATAATGGATCAAAAATCGTGGAATTGGGTGCAACTGGTCTTATCGGTGCCTGTAGTCTTCTATGCCACCTGGATGTTCTTTGAGCGCGCTTATCTCAGCATAATCAGTTGGAATCTCAATATGTTTACACTAGTTGGTATCGGTGCTGGTGTAGCATGGTTGTTTAGTCTTTTTGGTATGTTGATTCCAGATTTTTTTCCTGCTCAATTTAAGACAGAATCAGGTGCAGTCCATGTTTATTTTGAGGCTGCCACGGTTATTCTTACCCTAGTATTGATGGGCCAATTATTAGAAGCTCGTGCTCATGGAAAAACTAATACTGCTGTAAAAGAATTACTCAAACTCGCACCTAATAAAGCAGTACGAGTAATAGATGGTAAAGAACAAGAAGTCTCTATAGATAAAATTGAAAAAGGAGATGTTTTACGTGTTAAACCAGGCGATAAAATTCCAGTGGACGGTAGTATTATAGAAGGTAATACCACCGTAGATGAATCGATGATATCTGGAGAACCTGTTCCTGTAAGTAAAACGGTAGGTGATCAAGTAAATAGCGGTACGATTAACGGAAATCAGTCGTTTTTATTGAAAGCCGAGAAGGTAGGAAAAGACACGGTTCTATCACAGATAGTACATATGGTAAACGACGCGAGTCGTAGCCGTGCTCCTATTCAAAAATTAGCAGATACTATTTCTAGTTATTTTGTACCTATAGTTGTGGCAGTATCCATAATCACATTTGTGGTATGGAGCATTTGGGGTCCAGAGCCAGCTTATGTTTTTGCATTAGTAAATGCTATTGCGGTTTTAATAATCGCCTGTCCATGTGCGTTAGGATTAGCAACACCTATGTCTATTATGGTAGGTGTAGGTAAAGGAGCACAAAACGGAGTACTTATTAAAAATGCCGAAGCTCTTGAGATTATGGATAAGGTAAATATCTTAATCATTGATAAAACAGGTACTATTACTGAAGGTAAACCTACGGTAGAGAAAATAGGTGTTTTTGGATCTCGCTTTCGCGAAAGCGAATTAACCAAAATCATCGCTTCTATTAATAATTCTAGTGAACATCCACTAGCTGCGGCGACAGTAAAATATGCAAAGCAGCAAGAAATAGATGTATTCAAAACGGAAGATTTCAGTGCAGTTACTGGTAAAGGTGTGGAAGGAATAGTAGATGGAAAACAAGTTTCCCTGGGTAACTTTAAATTGATGGAACATGCACAAGTTTCTGTTTCTGCAGAAATGAAAAATGAGGTGCAACAATTTCAAAAACAAGGTAAAACGGTTTCCTATCTGGCTATAGATAAAGAAGTACAAGGCTATGTTGTGATAGCCGATAAGATCAAAGAATCTAGCGCCAAAGCCATAAAAGAACTTCAAGATAAGGGAATAGACGTTATTATGTTAACTGGTGATAATCAAGAAACTGCACAAGCTGTTGCAACAGAGTTACATCTAGCGCAGTTTAAGGCAGGGATGCTACCAGAAGATAAATTAAAAGAGGTTGAAAAACTACAGCAGCAAGGCCATATAGTTGCTATGGCAGGTGATGGTATCAACGACGCACCAGCACTAGCAAAAAGTAATGTAGGTATTGCGATGGGAACTGGTACTGATGTAGCAATAGAAAGCGCGATGATAACTCTAGTAAAAGGAGATCTTCACGGTATTGTAAAAGCTAAAAATCTAAGTGCTGCGGTAATGCGCAACATTAAACAAAATCTGTTTTTTGCCTTATTATACAATACATTAGGTATTCCTATTGCTGCTGGGGTATTATTTCCTTTTTTCGGTTTACTATTATCACCTATGATTGCAGCTCTAGCGATGAGTTTTAGCTCTGTGTCTGTTATTGCAAATGCTCTAAGATTGCGATCTAAGACTATAAATTAAGAATTATGAATAAGAACATTATATATATAATTATCGCTGCAATAGTAGGATTACTTGCAGGTTGGCTCATTTTTGGTAATGATAGTGTAGCGTCCGTAAATAAGGTTAGCAACACTTCTCAAGTAGAGCAACACAATCATGAAAATGAAGGTACAGAAATGTGGACCTGTTCTATGCATCCTCAAATTATGCTTTCAGAACCTGGTGATTGTCCTATTTGCGCTATGGATCTTATACCAGCTAGCTCTAACCAAAATGGTCTAGCCATGAATGAGATTAAAATGACAGAGAATGCAATGGCACTGGCAAATATTCAAACTACAATAATAGGCAACAGCTCTAGTAATATGGATGCAAACTCAATTTCCCTATCTGGTAAAATTGCTACTAACGAAGAGAACAATACAGTACAGGCTAGTTATTTTGATGGACGTATAGAACGCTTAAATGTAAGTTATGAAGGATACCAAGTAAGTCGTGGACAGTTACTAGCTACTATTTATGCTCCTAACCTAGTAGCAGCGCAACAAGAATTAATTACAACAGCCTCTTTAAAAGAAAGTCAGCCGGCACTTTATAATGCCGTAAGAAATAAGTTGAAAAACTGGAAATTATCAGAAAAGCAAATCACTGCCATTGAAACTTCTGGAAAGGTCAGAGAAAACTTTCCTGTTTATGCAACGGTATCAGGTACAGTTGCTCAGGTTATGGCAAACGAAGGAGATTATGTAAAACAAGGGCAACCTATTCTAAAAGTAAGCAATTTAAATAGTGTCTGGGCAGAGTTTGATGCTTATGAAAATCAAATTATGCAATTTAAGATAGGGCAAAAAATAGCTGTTACTACAAATGCTAACCCTAATAAGAATTATGATGCGACAGTTTCTTTTATAGATCCTATTTTAAACACTAATACTAGAACTGTTACTATAAGAGCTACTATCGCAAATAAAGAAGGCTTTTTTAAACCTGGTATGTTTGTAACTGGTAAGATTAGAACCTCTTCTACTCCTACGGTGTCTAAATCTGTAACAATACCTGCTAGTGCCGTTTTATGGACCGGAAAGCGATCGATAGTTTATGTAAAAACGAGTCCCAACCAGCCTATTTTTGAAATGAGAGAAATTACTCTAGGCAATAGATCTGGAGATAATTATCAGGTGGTTGATGGTCTAGAAAATGGTGATGCGATAGTAACTAATGGCGCATTTACAGTAGATGCAGCTGCACAATTACAAGGCAAGAATTCCATGATGAATAAAGATAAAAACTTTAGTGCCAATACTGATCAACCAAATATTACCAAAGAATTGGAAACAACGCTAAAAAGCATTTTACCACAATACTTAAAACTTAAAAATGCTTTTATAAAAGTGGATAGTCAGAACATAGTCACCCATGCTATAGCTATACAAAGCAAATTGAGTTCGATTTCATTAAATAACCTGAATAAAAAAGAATCTACCTCTGTAAAAGAGGCTATTGAGACCTTGTCATCTATTATAGATATAAAAGATATAGAAGAGCAAAGAAATATGTACATTATTCTTAATCAGAATCTTATCACATATTTCATGAAACTAGAAGATCTAAGTGAACCTCTTTATATTCAAAAATGTCCTATGGTAAATGGAGATAAAGGGGCGATATGGTTAAGTATGGAACCGGCTGTGCAAAATCCTTATCATGGTATAGATATGTTAACCTGTGGTGATGTCATTTATACAATAAATGAATAAAAACTGAGGCGATCTTTATTCTATCGGCTCGATGCTTAAATGACCATCGTACTTCATGTAAGAACGTTGTGAACTATTGATAATTAAATGAGCTGTCTCTCTAGAGAATATTTTAAGTTCTACACTAAGGCTTTCTGTGTCATTTCTTATATCAAATTCATAAGAAATATAGTTAGAGTCTGCCACTATGGATTGACTCACATTTTTTATTTCACCAGTAAAGTCAAATGAATTGTTATCATTATAACCACCACCTGTTCTACGTTCTCCATAAAAAGGTAAATTAAAAACAGCCTTCTCTCCTGCTATTTTAAGAGTGTAATTATCACCACTTAAACTGATACGGCTAGCACTATTTCCATTACGTATAAGAATATCGTTGATGGCATTATTAACTGCCTGCGAGTTAAAAGGTAAGGCAGCATCTGCTTTAAAAACGAGATTGTTGTTTATTAATTCGTTTTGTAGATCTTTAAGTTTGGTGCGATCTGCTTCTGTAAAACTAGATTTACATGAAGAAAGTATCAATACTAAAATACTAATGAGGATTAAATATTTATATTTTTTCATTTTATAGTGTATAAAGTTGCTTTTAATTCCGCTTTCGCGAAAGCGAGAACCTAAAGAATCTATTTAAGAATAGTTAAAGTTATTAAGTTAATATACTAGATTAATTAATATTAATTATAGATTAACAATTAATTCTTCAAAGCTTAATACTTTATTAAAGCTGTACTAAGATTTAATTAAAACCCTAAGTAATAGCAGATTTGTGAATTAACTTTATCTGAAAATCAACATTATGAACATTCAATTTAATTACCAACACGTTTCAGGAAGTACAGAACTTGAAGAATATACTAAAGAGAAATTACAAACCATTTTTGATCGATACAACTGGATTACTCGAGCAGATGTTTTTTATAAGACAGAAAACACGTCAAGTGATGAGACAGGAATGATCACTGAGATAAGATTAAGTGCTCCTGGCCCACGACTCTTTGCCGAAGAAAGTCATGCAACGTTTCATGAGTCGGTAAATAAAGTTGTAAACCAACTTAAAACACAATGCGAAAAAAGAAAAGCAACCATAATTACACATCCCTAATATGATCTCACTAGCCACAAGCCCTAAACAAATAGTATTGTTTTATAATTCTAATCAGAAAAATCATAAAGAGATTTTTGCTTATGCAAGCTCTGCAGGTAAGCATTTACTGGCTATAGATGTCAGTAAGGATAAAGTGGCAGGTACAACGTGGACAGAAATTGCTGATGTAATGAATCTAAGAGTTAGAGATTTGATACATACTGATCATGCTACCTTTGAGAATAAATATGGAACCGATAGCAATATAGATTGTGATGGTGCTATTAAAGTATTACAAAAAGATCCAGAAATGCTTATCTTTCCTATAGCAATAGAAGGCAAGAGAGCAAAGGAAATCAAATTATATAATGAAATTTTAGAATTCTTTGATGTAGATACTTCATCCATCCATATTCCTTAAATTTTAAGATATAATTACTTTTTAAAATCCAGCTTTTATAGCTGGATTTTTTTATGTTTACGTAAACCTCACCACATGATTGTCTGGATTTCATTCATTGTTTTAGTAACTATCTTTTTAGGACTGGATCTATTTGTATTTAATAGAAATGCACATGTTATAAGTACCAAAGAAGCGTCAAAATTCACGGCTCTTTGGGTAGGTATCGCACTAGCTTTTACAGCAGTCATTTATTTTATTTATGACGCTGGCTATCTCGCTAATCCTGACCAATTAAGCGGTGCAGACGCCGCTCTTAAATACCTAACCGGTTATCTTATAGAATTATCACTGAGTATAGATAACATATTTGTAATAGCGGTAATTTTCAAATCATTTTCTATAAGTACAAAATACCAGCATCGTGTGTTATTTTGGGGAATTGTAGGAGCATTAGTTTTCAGAGCATTGATGATTCTATTCGGTATTGCGTTAATTAACGAGATAAGCTGGATGACCTACATTTTTGGTGGTTTTCTACTCTATACTGCTTATTCTATGTTGAGTAGTAAAGAAGAAGAATTTGACCCTAAGACTTCCAAGATCTATAAATTTGCTAAAAAACTTTTCCCTGTTACAGATCGTATAGAGGGACAACAGCTCTTTATTAAGAAAATGGGTAAGCGTATAGCGACACCATTATTTCTGGCGCTAGTGGTTATAGAAATTACCGATATTCTTTTTGCCCTAGATTCTATTCCTGCTATTCTAGCCATCACTAAGGATCCTTTTTTAGTCTTTTCTAGTAATATACTTGCTATTATGGGATTACGTAGTATGTACTTTTTCTTATCAAATCTTTTAGATAAATTTCAATACATTCATTACAGTCTAGTGGCTATACTTGCCTTTGTAGGACTTAAAATGTTATCTGTTCACTATATTCATTTACCAGAATGGATCTCTCTTGTAGTAATATTTGTGTCGTTACTGGTAGGGGCTTTGTTTTCTATCTACTACCCTGCGACTCCTCAAGAAAAAAAAAACAAAAAGAATCCTTGAATACAGAAAAGTAGACGTACTGTTATTTTTCATGTCGTTTACTTATTTTTCTTATTTTTTTAAAACCGCGATTGTAATTCTTACGTAGGTATTATAAAAGCCAAGAAAAATGATTCATTTTAACTACGTTCATGTCCCTACTAACAAGAAGTTAGAAAAATTTACAACCGAAAAATTACAAGTACTACACGAAGAGTCTAAAATACGTAGGATAGATATCACCTATAAAAAAATGTTTGATATCAAGAATAGAACGAGAGAAGTTGCGATGATTCAAGTATCGTTATCAAACAAAAACGTGTTTTGTGAGATAGAATCTCTAAATTTTAAAAAGTCGGTAAGTATCGCTGTAGATACACTTATGAATGAACTTGTAGAGGAACATAATTTACTATCAGCATGAAAAAAATCCTTGAAGTGAATTCAAGGATTTTATGTGTATTACTGTTGTATTTAAAACTTATAGGAAGTCTATCTTAATTAAAGAAAGACTTCCTATTTTATTTATATAATTTAGAATGCAACCAGTTCCTTAAGCAGAATTACGACTTGCGTTTATATTCCCATAAAGAGATCTAGTCACCATTTGCTCATAAATCTCTAGACTACCAGATGCTTCATTATTCTGTATATCTTGGACCATTTTAAGTGCGTATTGTTGTATCGTTAATAGCGGTAAAACTATTTTTTCTCTAGCCTGTATACTTGCTCTTCCTGCTACTTCATTATCCATAAGAGCAGTCATTCCAGAAATCTTAAGCATGTACTTTTTAGAACGTTCATACTCTGCATAAATCAGTTTCCAGAATTCTCCATAAATAGGATCATGCTCCATATAAGCAGTTAAACCAAAGAATGACTTTGTAAGACTCATCATACTATTATCCAATAATGTACGGAAAAACTTATTGTTATTATATAAAGATTGAGCAGCGTCCCAATTGCCTGCTTTTTCCATAGATTCTAGTGCTGTACCTACTCCATAAAATCCAGGAACGTTTTGTTTTAATTGACTCCAAGATCCTACAAAAGGTATAGCTCTTAAATCCTTAAATCTTAATTCTGTACTACCAGCTCTTTTACTAGGTCTACTACCTATATTAGTTTTTGCGTAATATTTTAAGGTACTCATTTTTTCTAAATAAGATAGAAATTGAGGGTGCGCCTTAAAGTCGGTATAGGTTTTATAACTAGTTTCTGCTAGTTGATCCATTGTAGCTTGGTCTGTAGCAGAGAAGTCATTTGCATCACTAGCATAAACTGCATTGCTCACACCACTACTTATCATTTGTTCTAGGTTGTATTGACAACTTTCTAGTGTACCAAATTTTGAACTAATGGTTTGTCCTTGTACGGTTAACTGTATGTGTTTTGCTTCAATCTTTGTTCCCATAGAAGCATAAAATTGATGTGTCTGTCCACCACCACGGGCTGGCGGTCCACCTCTACCATCAAAGAATACTATCGATACTCCATACATTCTAGATACTCTGGTCAGCTCTTCTTTTGCTTTATAGATGGCCCAATTTGCCATTAAATAACCACCATCTTTAGTCCCATCACTAAAACCTAGCATAATATGTTGTGTATCACCACGTCTCTTAACATGAGAACGGTATTTCTCATTTTCATAAAGCGATTTCATGACATGAGGTGCATTTACTAGATCAGGCACGGTTTCAAATAACGGTACCACATCTATATTAGGCTCTTTCATATCACAAAGTCGCAACATTGCATAGACTTCCATAATATGAGAAGCCATTTGCGTATTAGAAATGATGTAGCGATTACAGCCTTTTTCACCATTGCGTTTTTGTATATGTTTTATGGCATATATACTACTCAATGTGCGTTGGGTGTACTCGTCCTTAAATTCGTTAGGATCTAGAGCTCCTTCTACCTCTACAAGTACGTTGATCTTTTCTACCTCAGATAAGTCGTTATAGTTGGATGGTAGTTCCGCTTTCGCGAAAGCGAGAATCTCATCAAAAACCGCGTCATGTGCACTGCTATCTTGTCTTATGTCTAAGGTTGCAAAATGGAAACCAAATAGTTCTACTTTATGAATAAAACTATCTATCTGATCTAAAAACAGCGAGTTATGACGCTCTATAACTATAGTTCTGATACTGTTAAGTTTCTCAATAAGATCTGAAGCTGTAAAATCTAAAATTTCTACATCAAAAATAGCTCGATAGCACATTCCTTCTATGGAAGTAAGTTGCTCTTCTACACCTTTAAAAGTTAGTCTTCTACGCAGTTTTCTTACATCGCGGTAATAGTTTCTAAAAATAGTTGCACGTAGCCTCTTTGCTACATCTAGTGTAATATCTGTGGTTACAAATGGATTACCATCCCTATCACCACCAGGCCAGAAACCTATTTCAACTATTTGATTTTTAAATTCTTGTGGATTTTTAATATGCGTTTTTAGGTAATCATAAATATTACCCATAGCATGATAAAACACATTTTCTAGATACCATATTAAACTTATCGCCTCGTCAAATGGTGTAGGTTTTTCTGTTTTAAAGAATGGAGTTTTACCTAGCTGAGAAAGCAATAATTTCACTTCTTGAATCTCATTTGCCTTAATAGCGACACCTAGATCATTAATAATACCTAATACAGAACCAGGATAAAACTGTGTAGGGTGCGCTGTTAATACCGGTCTTACTTTAAACTCTTTAAGATAGGCTGCAAGTTCTTCGGTCTTGTTTAAGGCAACGGCCTCGTCCTTTACACTACGTAGAGAACCGCGACCATCCAGATTATTTACTTTACCAAATGCAGCATCTTCTATCGCATCAAATAGTACAACCTGGCGTTCTATGTACTGTATAAATTTAAAAAGCATAGACTGTCGCTCTTCATCACTACTATCTCTTAAGTATTTATCAAAGAAATACTGAACTATTTCTGTTGGGTTTTTTCCTTTTTCATATCCCTTTACACATAATTCATGAAAAAGAGGCAATAAACCTCCCGTATTAGAGATTTGATCAAATGGTAGTGTCATGAAAATACCATTGAAAATCTGGTATTTAGATTCTACTTCGTTTTTAAATCTTTCTATTTTAGGTAATCTAGACATAGGTCTTATTTTTAATGAGAAAATTGATTAAGCTGTTTTTGCTTTGACTATTTGTATGGCGTCCTTAACCGTTTGCATTTCTTCCATATCTTTTTCATCTAGCATAATATCAAAAGCATCTTCCACATCTAGCGCTATATCTACTAGATGCGCACTGTTAATTCCTAGATCTTGCATTAAATGACTATCTAGCTCTATGGCAGTAGATTCTACATCTTGTGGTAAATACACTTTTACTATTTTAAAAAGCTGTTGTTCAATTTCTTTCTCTTGCATGTTTATATTTTCATAACTTCTCTAAAAATACTATCAAAAGTTGAATTAAAGAAGTCTATATAGGTCAGTTTAACTATATATAATGAGATTACATAAGGAAACTGAAAACTGATATTTTTTGTGAGGATAATGTAGTTAATCCCTGTATTCTTTGAGAATAACACAAGCATTTACATCTCCGAAACCAAAACTAGCTTTGGCAACAATTTTTAAATCTCTATTTACCATTTGATTAGGTATACAATTAGAATCTACTACATCCGTTATATCGGGATGCAAAGAGGTGATATTACTGTTTCCATAAACTACGTTATTCTTTAATTGTAATACTGTACCCACCAGTTCTATACTACCAGCTGCAGCAAGACAGTGACCTACATAAGATTTAAAGGTATTAATAAGAGGAAAGTTTTCTCCTTTTCTATTTAAAGCTACAGACCAATTTTTCACTTCAAAAGCATCTTTAGAGGTTGCAGTAAGGTGCCCATTTATAGCATCAATTTCTTGCGGTTTAATTTGGGCATCTTTTAAAGCTAATTTTATACAGTCTTGAACTGCCTGTCCATTAGGCGCTGTCATAGAGCCGTCTCCACGATGTCCACCAGAATTTAAAGCACCTCCTAGAACTTCTCCGTATATTTTTGCACCACGTTTTAAAGCACTCTCTAGACTTTCTAAAATAAACGCACCTGCACCTGATCCTGGCACAAATCCAGCAGCATCGCAAGATATGGGTCTACTCGCCTTTTCTGGAGTTTCATTATACTTAGTAGGTAAAATACGCATGGCATCAAAACCACCCCAGATATAAGGTCCAGAATCACTGGTAGAACCGACTAACATTTGTGTTGCTTTACCAGCTGCTATGCGCTCATATCCCATTAAAAAAGCTTCGGTACCAGTACAACACGCACTCGAGTTGCTTGTTACTAGGTTACCGCAGCCTAATTCTCCGGCAAGCCAGGCGCTTATACCGCTAGTCATGGTCTGTATAACACTGGTACTTCCTAACCTACGCACTTTCTTTTGATCTATTAATAGTATGGCTTCTCTAAATTTCTCGCCTCCACTTTGCCCAGTACCGAATATGATTCCCATATCCTTCATGGCGACATCAAGACCAGCTATTTCTAGACCTGCATCTTTAAAAGCTTCTTTACCAGCTATCACACCATAGACTAATCCGGTTGCTTTTAAGCCTCTCAATTGTAAGTTTGTAAAGTTTTCAGCTAATAATTCTTCTGTAATTTGTGGCGTTCCTGATACTTGACACCCAAAGTTTAAATCGGCTAGTTGTGGATCAAATCGTATTCCAGAGGTTTGTTCTTGTAACGCTTTCTCGAAAGCGGGAACCCCAACAGCATTAGGTGCTACAATTCCCATTCCTGTTATTACTACTCTATTCTTATTATGTGCATTCATAATTTTACTAAATTACATAATCTATTATTTATGAATAAGCATTTTAACAATAGCAATGCAAATGGTCAATAGTTCACAATTTTATCCCGTTAGTTTTATACTTCTGTGATGATAATTATGATTCTTTTGAACTTTATAAGTACATAACAAGGTAATTTTGCTATATCAATCAACAAGTAATAATATGTTTAAAAACATTACATTTTTCCTTTTTATTTTATTCACAGGTATTTTAAGTGCCCAAGATATCATTGTAAAAAGTGTAGAGTTTACAGGTTTAAAAAGGACTAAAGAATCTTTTCTTAAAAGGTTAGTTAAAGTAAAAGCAGGTAATGTTTATGATCCTTTTCAGGTTGCTACAGATGTAGAACGACTGAATAGATTACCTGGTGTGGCAAAGGCCACATTCACGCTAGATAAAAATGATCCTGCTCAATACATTCTTACTTATGAGATAGTAGAGAATTTTACTATTATCCCTGGTGTGCGAGCATCTCAAGCAAATGATGAGAGTTTTGCTTTTAGATTATCATTATTTGAGTTCAACTTATTTGGAGAAAATCAATTGATAGGTGGTTATTATGGGCGTAATATTTTTGATTCTTACGGTGCCTTTTGGGAAGCTCCTTACTTGTTTACTAACAAACTAGGTATAGGTGTTAATTATCAAAACAACGTTTTAAGAGAACCTATATTCTTTGATAATGATAATACAGTAAACTATAGATTTGATAATCAAAGTGCTGAAGTTTATGCCTTATATGAATTAGATTTTCATAATAATTTTCAATTAGGTGTACGATATTCTGACCAAGAATATAGTTACCTAGATGGTATCATTACTAGCGAGGTACCACAAGAACTTAGTGCCAAAAAATGGAGCGTTTTAGGAGAGTACGAGAACAACCACCTTGAGATAGATTATCAATACACATCTGGTTATAGGAACTTTACAAGCCTAGAGTTAATTACTGGTGGAGAAGGTTTATTAAAAGATGAACTTATTGCGCAAACCGATTTCCAATACTTTCAAAAAGTGGGAAAGAAAGGAAACTGGGCAAATAGATTAAAGCTAGCCTACGCTTCTTTTAATGAGTCAAGGTTTGCTCCTTTTGCTCTAGATAATCAAATTAATATAAGAGGCGCAGGAAATAGCGCAGGTCGCGGTACAGCAGAAATTACTCTTAATACAGAATACCGTCACACGCTATATGAAAAAGACTGGTTTGTACTACAAAGTAACACTTTTATAGATGCTGGAACCTGGCGCAAGCCTAATGGTGGTCTTGATGACCTAGTCGATGGAAGTACGCTCAAAATTAACCCAGGTTTGGGAATACGTTTTATTCATAAACGTATCTTTAACGCTGTCATACGTTTTGATTACGGCTTTGGTGTAGGTAATAACGCTACTAACGGCTTCGTATTCGGAATAGGTCAATACTTTTAAAAATTACAATTATGAGAAATTTACTTGCATTACTTACCGTTGTTTTATTTATAACATCGTGTAATTCACAAAAAAAAATAGCTGAAGAACATCCTAAGTCTAAGGAGGTGTCAGTACCGATGTCTAATGAGGTTGCTGTATCACAACCTGCTTTGATGGAAGCTGTTAAAAAAACGCCATCCATTCATCTTGAAGTTCCTAAAATAACTGAGAATAGTCTGCAAGAGCCTAAGGAAGAGAAGTCTATGGAAGAAACAGTAATTCAAGCACCTGTTCCAGCTATAGAAACTAGTACAACTATAGATCATAGTAGCTTTGATCAACTACTTAAAAAATATGTTACCGACGATGGTCACGTAGATTATGCAGGTTTAAAAAAAGAACGTAAAAAATTAAGCTCTTACATAGTTCTTATTAAAAACAACGCGCCAGAAGATTCATGGACTAAAAATGATCTACTAGCTTATTATATGAATGCTTATAATGCAATGACTATAGATTTAATCTTAAGAAATTACCCTACAGAAAGTATCAAGGATATTAAAAACCCATGGGAACAACGTTTCTGGCAAATAGGTGATAAATGGATCAATCTAGAAGAGATAGAACATCAAATATTAAGAAAAATGGATGATCCTCGTATTCATTTCGGTATTAATTGTGCATCGTTCTCTTGTCCACCTCTAATGAATGAGGCTTTTGTTGCAGATAAAGTAGATAGTCAGCTCCATCAACTAGCTGTTCAATTTGTTAATGATTCTAAACGTAATTCTATTACAGCAGATCGTGTTGAGATATCAAATATCTTTAAATGGTTTAAAAAAGATTTTACACAAGAGGGTGATATCGTTGACTTTCTTAATAAGTACAGCAAAGTAAAAATTAATGCAGACGCTCGTGTGCGTTACATGGATTATAACTGGAATTTGAATAAGTAAGCTTGGATATGAGCTATGAAATAGATGGTAAGAACATTAATTAAAGATGTTTATTCTGTCAATATCATACCACTCATCCATCCTTCGGCGATTTTATTTTCATTTTCGTCCATCATTTGAACGACTACTTTCAGTTTTCCAAATCGAAAGTAGTCTTTTTTTGCACTTACAATAACCGTAGTTTCTGGTAAAACAGTGTTTAAAAAGTTAATGTGATTTTCTGTAAACACAAACTGTGGTTTACTATCCTTATCACGCATCAAGTAACTACCTAAACATGCTAGTCCTATTTGAGCCATACATTCTATAAGTATGACACCTGGCGTTACTGGTTGGTCTTTAAAATGATGCTTGTAGAAATATTCGCTTTCGCGAAAGCGGTAAATACCAATCACACTATCCTCATCTAATTCAAGTAATTGATCTACAAATTTGAACCCATCACCATAGGGTAAATTGGCTACTATTTTTTCTAAAGGGTTGAGAAGCATTTTTATTAATTAAAATTACAAGTGATTTAAATAATTTATGTCCAAAATTTTTTCCACCAGGTATTTGGTTTCGAAACACCCTTTGTTTTAGAATTTGGGCCTATTAATTCGTTTTCATTAATATTGTAGGCTTCTGATTCAGTTAAGTGACCGTCTTGACTACTCACTCTAGTTAGTTTTATACCTTTAAAGAATACTAGTTGAAGTCCATGTTCATGTTCCCACTCACATTCACAGATAGCGTTAATATAAATATCTGCTTCACTTCTAGAGACATAAATATTCTCTGGATAAACGAAATTCCATATCTCCTCTTTATATTGAATATCCCAAAGCATTTTATCTGCTTCATCATATTCGACTGCTTTTAAAAAATCCATACAATTTTTGAATATCGCGTCGCTAATAGTTAAACGATTTGTAACTCGTTTTTCTAAAAAACTACGAAGCGCAATATCTGCGTCTTGTATGAAAGTAAGATCTTGACTAGGATTTAGATCAGTGAATGTAATTTTTAGTTTCTTATTGTCAAAAAATGGAATCTCAATTAATTCACTTTCCCACCAATCATCAAACTCATCATTCTGTCTTAAAACACCTATTATTTCACTTTTGATCGTTGTCATTCAATATAGATTTTAATTAAAATCACTGTAAACTCTCACCGCCATCCACTTTTACAATTGTACCAGTTATCCAGCTCGCCTCTTCTCTACTCATCAAATACACCACATTTGCAACACGCTCTGGAGTAGTTAATTCTTGATGCGGATTCCTTTTTAAGCTAGCTGCTTTCAATTCTTCGTACATAGGAATCATGCTCAAACTCAACGTGTCGGTAACACCAGCTTGTATGCAATTAGAAGAGATTTTAAATGGAGCTAATTCTATAGCTATACTCCTATTTATAGCTTCTAGGGTTGCCTTTGCTGCACTAACAGCTGCATATGATCTCATTGGCCTTGTGCTACCTTCACTAGTAAAACTTAAAATTTTTGCAGGTTGTGCAAATAATTGCGCATCAAATAAAGCTTTGGTCCAGCTGTAGAGACTTATTCCCATAGAATGGATGGTTTGCTGAAAGTCACTAGTAGTTAACGTTTGCTCACCAGTAAGAGGTTTTAAATTGCCTTTAGAGATACTGTGTAACAAGACACTAATTTTTTGTCCTTTGAGAAATTCAATAATTTTTGCTGTATTCTCTTCTAATTTATCTTCTCTTGTGGCATCACTATTTACTGTAAGTAACTCGATACCGTAAGATCTTAATGTTTCAAATTTGGCTTCAATAGCTACTGCCTGCATTCTAGAAGCACGATAAAATATGATGAGATTCATTCCATGTTGGGCAAGTTTTAAAGCGCTGGCATATCCTAAACCACTACTGCCGCCTAAAACTAAACCATATCTATTTTCAAAGTCTTTTACCATTCTAAAAGTATTCTTTGTGCCGTAAACCCAGGTCCGAAGCTTAACATTAATCCCTTAGAGTCTTTCTTTATGTTACGACTCATAAAGCGTTCTAAAACAAATAGTACCGTTGCACTACTCATGTTTCCATAAAGACGTAAAACCTCTTTTGTGTCGTCGATATTCTTTCCTAAATCAGAGAACAATCCTTCAACAGTTTGTACTATCTTTTTACCTCCAGGGTGAAAAATTAAATGATCTATATCTTTTATTTCTAATCCGTTTTTCTCTAAAAACGGATGTATGATTTTTGGGAAATGGTTAGCAATAGTATCCGGTACAGATTTATCGAGCACCATTTGTAAACCACTATTCACTAGGTCAAAACCCATCATATGTGTAGCATCTGGAAAATGGTACATTTCATGTCCTTTTATCACTGGTCCACTATCCTCATCACAAGAAGATAGTAAAACACAGGCACATCCATCGCCAAATATAGCCGCACTAACCATGTTTGCCATAGAAAAATCTCCTAATTGAAACGTAGCCGTAGGTGCTTCTACTGCTATTACTGCAGCTTTTTTACCAGAATTTGCTCTTAAAAAATTCTCTGCATAGATTAAACCAGATATTCCTGCAACACAGCCCATTTCTGTTACTGGTAAACGCACAATATCTTGTCGCATTCCCATAGAGTTGATTAAATAAGCATCTATAGACGGTATCATTATACCTGTACAACTTACAGTTATGATATAATCCAGCTCTTGAGCTTTCCACGATGCTTTTTCTAGTGCTTTTTCTACCGCTTTTTGCGCTAGTGGTACCACTTCTCTTTTATAAATATCATTACGATCTTGAAAAGAAGTACTTGTAAATACCTCTATAGGATCCATGATAGAATAACGTTTATCAACACCAGCACCTTCAAAAATCTTAATAGTTTTACGTCTTAAACGCTCCTCCTGACCAGAAAGCCATTCTTCTACAAATGGTAAAATATCCTTAGTTTCTTTATAATACTGCGGTGTTACCGTTGCTACACTTTTTATTTTTACACTCATCTACACTAGAATAATCCATATATATCGGAACGACCACTTCCATGTCAATCGGTCATTTTTAACGCCTATAGCTTTAGCATATTTTTTAAAGTCTCTAACCTTAAAACCAGATGCGATACTTATTAGGCCATCATGTTTTGAAATCTCATGCCTTATAAAAATAGGGCTTAAATATTTAAAAAATAGAAATGCAAGTTTATGTCTATGCAAGTCGTTGATTATGATTGATTTACTTGTAATTTCTTTAAATTTAGTCAAGAAGGTAACAATCTCATTATCATCAAAATGATGCATCGTTAAGGAGCTTATTAAAATATCACATTTTAAATCAGATGGGTTTATTTTAAGAATATCGCTTTCGCGAAAGCGTAATCTTGATAAACCTTCACTCTTTAATCTAGCTTTTTCAATAGAACGAGCTGCAAAATCGAGACCTAGAAAAGAGATGTTTTCTTGTTTCAAATTCTTTTCTAAAAATCGCAACATCTCACCGTCACCACAGCCTGCGTCTACAATGGTTAGTGCTTTGTTAGGGTATTTTTGTAGTTCTTTTTTAATTGCTTTTAAAGTAAAATTAAAGCCATTGAGTAATCGATTTACTGTATTAATATCATCTACCGCATGTTGTAATGTGACCTGATCTAGATTAGGGTCATCCATCCATTCTGGATCTGTATTGCGATGGTTAGGTCTGTATTTTATATTAGATAGGTTTCCCATGTGTTTTTTTAATAATTATAGGCAGTAAAAAAGGCAGTTTACTTAGAAACCAGAGTCCTAGGGATGTATACGTTTTATTTAAAAGAATACCTTGCAATAGTCGTCCTATCCATAATCGCTTACTGAATGTTTTATTCCATTCTTGTGAATAATCTGATAATGATTGGTCTCTCGATATCTGATTACGAAGAAATGGTTCTAGACTTTTAAATGCTATTTGTGCACTATGTATGGCCATAGCCATTCCATTACCACAAAGCGGATGTATTAAACCAGCAGTATCTCCTAACATAAGTATGTGACGCTCAACGGCTAGTTTTTTTTCAAAAGATATTTGGGATATAGTTATAGGCTGTTCCCAAACAGGAGTCGCATTGTCTAAAAATGAGGCCAAATGTTTATTCTTTGATAACACTGCAGTATTAAAATCTGCTACATTTTTATGTTCTTTAAAAGACTTATAACTTGCTAAATAGCAAAGATTTACATGACCGTTTTCAACCTTTGAAATACCTGCATAGCCACCTTTAAAGTTGTGTAGTTCTACGAGATTATCTGGCATATCATATTGATAGTGCATTTTTACAGCTAACCATGGCGATTTATATTTCATAAAATCGCGTTCTAGCTTTTTATCTAGTATAGAGCGTTTACCAGTAGCCATAATAAACTGTTTACAAGTAAATTGATCTCTAGAAGTGGTTACGGTAAATGTATCCTTATTAATATTACTATCAAGCACTTTATCTTCAATAAAGGTAGCTTTAAGACACGCTTTTTTAAAAAGTAAATGATCTAAGTGATACCTAGAAATGCCTTTGCCACCTTGCGGTAAATTGCATTTAATTTGTTTAGAATCTGTGGTAGTAAAGTTTAATTGTTCTAGGTTAATAGATGTTTCTTGATCCAGGTCTATATCTAGAGTACGTAAAAAATCCATGACCTCATTACTCAAATATTCACCACACATCTTGTGTCTAGGGTAACTATCTGGATCAATACATAGAACTTTATAGTTTTTGGAAAACAAAATTGCCGCTGTCAGACCTGAAAGTCCACCACCGGCAATTATAATATCGTATTCTTTATCCACTATCCAAAGATAACGGCTAGAAGTAAATCAAATGTTAATTTGAATCATTATCTCTGTATCTTCTTTTCTGTACAAACTTTAAGATTAAATAAATAACCAGTAAAGAAGAGAATAAAGAAAATAAAGTAACCGCTGTCGGCATTAAACTACCACCTTCTGGGTTAGGTCCAAAAAACACTAAAAAGGCAAATATGATCGTAAGTGCCCATAGTACATAGCGGAAGTTGTCCGCCTCATCCATAAATTTCATAATATGTTGTTGATTAGGTTCGTAAGGGGCATTCAAAAATATAATTTTTATTAGCCTAAAGTTAATAATTTAACAGTTTTTTTAATTTTTCTTTCAATTTATTTTTAGGTAGGTAATTATCTTCAAGTCCTTTTTCAAATGGTATCGGTGTATCTATACTACCTAATCTCATGACTGGAGCGTCTAAAAACTCAAAACATTCTTCACTAATAAATGCAGCAATGTCACTCGCTACGCTACCTGTCAGGTTATCTTCGGTAAGAACGAGAACTTTACCTGTTTTCTTTACAGAGGTTATAATACTTTCATTATCAATAGGTAGTAATGTTCTAAGATCAATAAGATCTATATCTAATTTTTCTTCATCGATTAACTGCTTTGCCCAATGTACTCCTGCACCAAATGTTATGATAGTTGCTTGTTCTCCACTTCGTATAGTTAACGCTTTTCCTAACTCTATATTATAATATCCATTTGGGACGTCATCATATACCGATCTGTAAAGTGCTTTATGTTCAAAGAATAAAACCGGATTAGGATCTTCTATAGACGCTATTAATAATCCCTTTGCATCTGCAGGAGAAGATGGATATACTATTTTAAGACCTGGTACAGTGTAAAACCATGCTTCATTAGATTGAGAGTGAAAAGGTCCTGCTCCTACACCTGCTCCACATGGCATTCTTACTACTACATCTGCCTGCTGATTCCAGCGGTAATATGATTTTGCTAAGTAGTTAACAATAGGATTAAATCCACTACTTACAAAATCGGCAAACTGCATTTCTACCACAGCCTTCATTCCTGCTATACTTAGTCCCATACCAGCCTCAACAATGGCACTTTCACATATAGGTGTATTTCTCACTCGCTCACGACCATATTTTGCTACAAAACCATCAGTTATTTTAAAGACACCTCCATATTCTGCAACATCTTGTCCCATGATGACTAAGTTATCATACTTTGCCATTGAAGCATCAAGTCCATCTTTTATAGCGTCTACTAATCGTAAATTTTGAGTAGAATTATCAGGTGCTACAGATTCAAAATGGTGGGATTTAAAAACGTCTGACAGTTCTTGTTCCGGTGTTGTTTTAGGTAACGCTTTCGCGGAAGCGGTATCTAAACCATCATTAATTTCTTTTTTAATTTCTTCACTCCATTCTAACACATTATCGCTAGTGATGATGTTGTTTTCTAACAAATACTGCTCAAAACGTGTTAATGGATCACGTTGTTCCCAATATTTTAATAATTCATCTGGTACATATTTAGTACCACTAGCCTCTTCATGTCCACGTCTTCTAAAAGTTTTAAATTCTATCAATACAGGATGCGGATTCTCACGAATATCCTTAAGAATAGCAGCTATTTTTGTGTAGACCTCTATAATATTATTACCGTCTATAATATGAGATTCCATTCCATAGCCCAATGCACGGTCTGCTAGGTTTTCACAATTGTACTGTTCTGTAGTAGGTGTACTAAGACCATAGCCATTATTTTCTATACAGAAAAGAACTGGTAAATTCCATACACTGGCCACATTAAGTGCTTCGTGAAAATCACCTTCACTCGTACCGCCTTCTCCAGTAAAAACGGCTGTTGCTCTACCAGTATTATTTAGTTTTTGAGCTAGTGCAATACCGTCTGCAACACCTAGTTGTGGTCCTAGATGTGAAATCATACCGACTATGTTATAGTCTTGTGTGCCAAAATGAAAACTACGGTCACGACCTTTTGTAAAACCGTCTGCTTTACCTTGCCATTGCGCAAAGAGTTTCCATAACGGAATCTCTCTTGTGGTAAAAACCCCAAGATTTCTATGCATAGGTAAAATATATTCTTCTTTATGCATAGCAGCTGTTACGCCTATAGAAATAGCTTCCTGACCTATGCCCGAAAACCATTTTGAAATGCGACCTTGACGTAATAGAATCAACATCTTCTCCTCTATTAATCGAGGAAGTAACATTTTCTTATATAATCCTATAAGTACCTCTTTATCTAGGGTATTCTTATAAAGCTGATCTAAATTTGTGTGATTTGTGTCTATCATTATTGTGGACTGTAAATCAAATGTAAGATAATCTATCGTCTTACTTTAACGTTATAGTTAGTTACAAGCTTTCATTTACTAACTTTGTATTAACAATTGTTGTTTTAATGAAGCTACCTTTTTTATTCTTAGTTCTATTTTGTGCTATAATGTGTTATGGACAACAACAACCTGCTGACTCTATTTATATAAATAAAGATGTGAAATTTAAGTACCAATCTCTATTTATACCTGCAGGACTTATTACTTATGGTGTAATAGGCATTAAAAACGATCCTATTAAAAAGTGGGATCAAGATTTAAGAACAACTCTTCAACCAGATGGTACCAAGATAGACATAGATGATTACACTCTTTTTGTACCTATTGCAGCAGTTTATGGTCTCGATCTAGCTGGTATTAAAGGACGTAACAACATGTTAAATAAAACGGTTATTCTAGGTACGTCTACTCTATTTTTATATTCGTCTGTAAATCTTATTAAGAATAATACTAATATAAGACGACCTAGCGGTAAGTCACAAAGTAGTTTTCCATCTGGGCATACTGCTATATCATTCATGGCTGCAGAGTTTTTACACCAAGAATATGGACATGTATCACCCTGGTACAGTATTGCCGGTTATACTATAGCTGCAAGTACTGGTTTTTTGAGAATTTATAATGATAAACACTGGCTGAGCGACGTGGCAGCAGGAGCTGGAATAGGAATTTTATCAACAAAAATAGCTTACTGGCTGCATCCTTTGATAAAGAGTGTTATCTTTAAAAATAAAAGTAAATTGAATGAATCTCAAGTGCAATTAAATATTGCACCTTTGTACACTCGTAATGAGTTATTACTGGCTACATCATTGAGATTTTAGAAAATAATAAATATAATTAGTACCATGATTAATATCCCTAGCGTAGATCTAGCAGATTTTCTAAGTGAAGATCCTAAGAGAAAAGAAAAATTTATTAAAGAAATAGGTAATGCCTATGAAGAAATAGGTTTTGTCGCACTTAAGAACCATTTTTTATCTGACGAGCTTGTTGAACAACTTTATAAAGAGGTAGAGAAATTTTTTCAACTACCTAAACCTACTAAATTAGGTTATGAGCGTGAAGAATTAGGTGGACAGCGTGGTTATGTATCTTTCGGTAAGGAACATGCCAAAGGCAAAAAAGAAGGAGATTTAAAAGAATTCTGGCATTTTGGACAAGAGGTTGCTCCAGATGTAGATATAGAAGATAATTATCCTGATAACGTGATCGTAGAAGAACTTCCTGACTTTAATAAAACAGGAATGGATGCTTATAGAATGCTAGAAAAAACTGGTATTTATGTTTTAAGAGCACTTTCTTTACACATAGGTCTGGATGAAAAATACTTTGACCACTGGGCAAGTAATGGAAATTCTATTCTTAGACCTATTCATTATCCACCTATTACCAGCGAGCCAGAAAATGCGGTAAGAGCTGGTGCACATGGAGATATCAATCTTATTACTTTATTAATGGGTGCTAGTGCACCAGGTTTACAAGTACAGAGTCGTGATGGTGAGTGGATCGATGCTATTGCAAAGGAAGACGAGCTAGTTATTAATGTAGGTGACATGTTGCAACGTCATACTAATAACAAATTGCGTTCTACTATTCACCGTGTGGTAAATCCGCCTCGTGATTTATGGCACACTAGCCGTTACTCTATTCCGTTTTTCTTACATCCACGTAGTGATATGAAACTGGACTGTCTAGAAGAGTGTGTGAGTGAGGATAATCCTAAACAATATGATGACATTACTGCAGGAGATTTCTTGCACCAGCGTCTTGTAGAGATAGGTTTGATTAAGAAATAAATTCTTTTAATTTTATAATAGAAGTCCATTAAACGTAAATTTTAATGGACTTTTTTATGTGATGATCTCGCTTTTGCGAAAGCGGAATTATAAATAGAACTGATATCCATAACCAAAGTAGCATTATCACTACACTAAACGTTGAAAATAAAATGACCGCATGGCTCTTTTAGAAATCGTACATGAAAACAACGACTTTATAGTTGTAAATAAGGCTGCAGGGCTGATAACCGAAAAAAGTCCTTTTGAATCTCTTACTGTAGAAAATCAAGTACATGATTATATAGTTAAGAAAAAGAAGAAACCTTATGTGGGTGTCGTTCACAGATTAGACCGCGTGACTAGTGGTGTACTTGTTTTTGCTAAGAAAAAGAGTGTGCTAGTTGCTTTTAATGAGCTTTTTAGTAGTCGTAGAGTTCAAAAAACATACCTAGCTATAGTCAGTAATAAACCACCTAAAACCAAACAAAACTTACAACACTTTTTAGTAAAGAATCGGCTAGAAAAAAGAGCAGATATAGTGTCTACTAAAACTAAAAACGCTCAAGACGCAACACTATCATATCAAATTCTAGGACAGAATAAATATGGTTACCTATTAGAGGTAAAGCCTAGAACAGGTAGATTCCATCAAATACGAGCACAGTTATCACATATAGGTTGCCCTATTATAGGAGATGAAAAATATGGATCTGATCAAAAATATGAGGACCTATCAGTGTGTTTACACGCCTGGAAATTAACCTATCAAGATTTAAATACAAAAGAGAATAAAACGGTAGAAGCCTCCATGCCTAAAAATGCTTTTTGGGATTTTAAAACTATAAAATAAACTTTAAGCATCTTTTTTAAATTGTGGAATACAGCTATTTTCATATACAGTGTAGTATAGAGCTATATGAACTCTAGTATATTGCAATACTAAATACTAATTATGAAATTGAACTTACTCTCTTGCGACGATCAACGACCTAATAAAAGAGATATAGCTAGGTGTATAGTAGAAATTTCTTCAGGTATAAGTGAATCTCTTGCAAATGAGCTTACTGATATATTGTTAGAAGGTGATGCCGTAGATATTGAGGTTAGTGATAAGAATTCAGGATCGGCATTGCGAGCGTTGCGCAAACTAAGTATTGATTATGAAATCATAGAATAATACAAGATTCTTATAATTACTTTTGTTTCATGAAAAAATCAGTTGCTATTATAGGTGGTGGTCCATCAGCATTTTTGCTGGCTGCTTTTCTAGATAAGGAAAAGTTTTCTACTACTATCTATGAGAAAAACAAAACGTCTGGCCGCAAATTTTTAGTTGCCGGAAAAGGTGGTTTTAACTTAACGCATTCAGAATCTATAGAAAAATTAATCAATAGATACACACCTAATAATTTTCTATCTACTGCCTTACTTCATTTTACAAATCAAGATTTTAGAAACTGGTTAGAACAAATAGGTATTGCTACTTATGTAGGCAGTAGTAAAAGAGTCTACCCTGAAGATGGAATAAAGCCTATTCAAGTTCTGAATTCTATATTAAATCATCTTAAAAAGAAAGGTGTCTTGTTTAAATATGAGCATATTTTCAGTGGTTGGGACGCTAATAATAATCCTATCATCAACGACACTGAGGTAGAAACAGATTATACCATTTTTGCTCTAGGCGGTGCCAGCTGGAGTGTAACTGGCTCTACTGGTGACTGGCTATCTACATTTCAAGGTCAATCGATAGACATTCAACCTTTTCAGGCGTCTAATTGTGGTTTTAACATTAATTGGAATTCTAAATTTATAGAATTAAATGAAGGTACACCTTTAAAAAATATAGCTATTTGCTGTAACGATGTAGTCCAGAAAGGAGAAGCTGTTATTACTAAATTTGGTCTAGAAGGTAACGCCATTTATGGTCTTAGCCCTCAAATAAGACAGCAATTGATAACTCATTCTACAGCTACTATATTTATAGATTTTAAACCATCCTTATCCTTAGAAAAAGTAATTTCAAAAATTAAATTGTCTAATTATAGAACAACAAAGGACATATTAAAGAAAGAGCTCAAATTAAGTGCTCCACAAATAGACTTATTAAAATTCTATCTATCAAAAGAATCGTACCTTGATAAGGAAATTCTAGCTAGTCATATAAAACAATTTCCTTTAGAGATAATCAATACCGCATCTATAGAAGAATCTATATCTACCGTAGGTGGTGTCGATAGAGAGGCCCTAACAGAAAATTATGAACTTAAAATCCTACCTAATCAATATTGTATAGGTGAGATGATAGATTGGGACGCCCCTACTGGTGGCTATCTACTGCAGGCATGTTCTAGTACAGGTGTTTTTCTAGCAAGACATCTTAATCAAATCAATTAGAAGCAATAACTAGGTAATTAATCATAGTTTCCTTTATTTTTAAATCTTAAAATACAATAACTTTATTTCCAACTAACCTAAACCAACCTTATGAAAACTTCTCTGACTTTTTTACTTGCGTTTCTTTTAATAACCTCTTGTAAAAATGCAACCGATACTACAGTAAATATTGAAAACCACGCGACCACTAGTACAGATGACGGTAGTGTAAATAAAAGTAAATATCAAGGTAATGGTTTCTCTTTCAGTTATCCAGAAGACTGGCATGTAACCGATGAAGAGCTTATTGAAGAAGGTATTTATTATATGGCAGTAGAAAAAAAAGGCCTTAATTCTAGCGGACTTATGACTATAGTTTCCTTTGATTACATACTAGACCATGACCTTATGATAGATATGAATATAGAAGAATTAAAATTGAATAGTTTTATAAACAATTTAAATTTTGATCCTATAGAAGACGATGAATTTAGCACTATTAAATCACGTACTTCATCCTTTGAATTTACCACTATGGGTTTAAAACATCAAGGTAAGATTATAGCGTTTACTAATCAAGGTAGTTCTTACGCAATATTAACTCAAGAGGCTTTAGAAGATCATCAAAAGAATTCTCAAGGATTTAGAATTATAGAAAATAGTTTTAACATCGATTAATCTTTATATTACGTCCGTTATAATTATAAAGGCTCTCTGACTGTAATAGGTTAAGAGAGCTTTTATTGTTTTAAAGTTCATAATTTTTAAAAGTGATATTTAAGATTCCGCTTTCGCGAAAGCGAGATATAGAAACACCCTTAGTAACAAGAATATTTAAAATATAACTACTAACATTATAAATGGTTTGGGAAGTAATAATGCTTTCAATTCTGAAAATGAATGAATGAATAGCCGCTAAAAGAAAAGTGAAACACTTATTTATTATACAGATCGCATTGCGATAGAAAAAGAGAATTTTCCAAAGTAAAATATCTGTAAGAATTTTAAATTTTAAAAAAGTCTAGAACTAGTCTTCTATTCTGCCGGCTTCTCTCCTATTTTGCTTTAAATTTGTTTAGAATTTAAACTAAATACAGCTCATGAAGAGACATAAGGCCATTAGATTCTTTATGGTAATAACTGTTTTTATAATGCAGATTACCTTCTTGTTAATGACCTTAAAAGAGAATTATGAATCTAATAATTTTCTAATAGTTACCTCTGTACTTCTTATCGCTCTCACAATATTCTTTGGGTACCGGTATTTAGACTTGCATCATGAAGATCATTCTTATGAAAAAATATCTGTAGTTATTTGGGTTCCCATAGGTGCACTAATTTGTTATTCCCTTAATGTTTATGGAGATTTAGGCAGTGTACTTGCAGCAGGGATTACAGGAACCACAGCATCATTTATACCTGCATTAAACAAAAAATCAGATTACTTAAAAAAATTACCTGCAGCTATTTATTGTGGTGCATTTGTAGGTATGTCCAGTGTAGAAATATCACCATCTGTAGGTTTTATAGTTACTGCTGGTGTACTAACAGGTGTCTTTTTTATGCTTTCTAAGAATCTATTCTTAGGTATAGGTGGCAAACTAGGTTCGATTGCCTTTTTGGGTGTGGTAGTCATATATTTATTAAACTGGTTATCGATATGAATTATGTAATCATAGTACTAGTCGGTATATTAGGATCTGTTCTTACCTATTATGTAAATGAACATTTAAAGCAAGGCGCAGTAAGAGCATCTGCACTGTTAGCATTAATAGTAGGTTTGTTTTTTTATATTTTCCCTGATGTTTTAAATGAATATTTATCAAAGAGTATACCTATAGTTTTTATAGGTACTTCATTTATAGGTATGGTTGCCTCACATTCTAAAGGTAGTTATTTACGTCTCGCTCTTGCCGGTATTCTCTTCAGTGTGATATACATTAATAAAGGAAATTTCTTTAATGGTTATGGTGGTGCATTAGGTACTATTGCTTTTATCGCGTTATTAACAACTATGGCTATTTCAAATGCTTTTTCTAAGAGAAAAAAGGCCAAAAAGAAAATAAAATCTATTAAAGAAAAGGTATTTAAAAAGAATAAAAACTCACAATAAATAGTTCTTTCTAACCTATAAAATTAACAGTATTATGAAAAAAATAGAACCTTTTAAAAACCCAAATGATGCTATTTCTATACTTGATAATGGTGGTCGATTTTATAACATACTCACTAGAGCAGACGACGGTATTATTTCTAAAGCCGAACTAGGAAAAGTTGGTGGGCTTTTTAATGACCAACAACAAATGATTCTATTTTTAGAATTATCACTAGCACAACTGGACAAGACACAAAAAGCAGAAGTACTTTCTAAACTAGATGAGAATCTTAAAGAAACATATTTGAAGTATAAGCCACAGGAATTTCTACCATCACAGGTACAATCTACTGGTATTAAAGCTGAAAACACCATCATTACTGGTATCCCCAAATTAACGGAGTCTAAAAATGATTTTAACGGTTTTATAATGGTACCTATTATGACCGGCAGCGTTACAACGTTTACCATGATTCCTATCATGGACCGATATGATGTGTATGAAATAAGAGATCAAGAATCTGATATTACTTTCTTAATCGCTCATATAAAAGGATCTCAAAAACTACCAGAGAATCGAGTTAAAATAGCTGGTGTTCTAAAAGAATTAAAGGACGATAAAAATCAAGAAATCGCTGAAAAGTTATTTCTAGAATCTGTTTACTACATTGATTTATAGAAAATTTAAGATATAAAAAAAGGGCTTACCTCTTAATAGAAATAAGCCCTTTTTAAATTTATATAAATAGAATTATTTAACCGCAGCAAATAATTTTTCTGCAACTAGTACAGATGATGCAGGGTTTTGACCTGTAATTAAATTACCATCTTGTAATGCATACTCAGACCAGTCATCTCCTTTAGAATAAATACCGCCATTTTCCTGAAGCATATCTTCTACTAAGAAAGGCACTACATCAGTTAATTGTACCGCATCTTCTTCAGAATTTGTAAATCCTGTAACTTTTCTACCTTTAACTAGCGGATTACCATCAGTTCCCTTAACACTTTTCAATGCTGCAGGTGCGTGACATACAAATCCTACTGGTTTATCCTGACTATTAAACGTCTCAATTAAGCTTATAGAAGTTGCATCGTTTGCAAGATCCCATAATGGACCATGTCCACCTGGATAGAATACTGCGTCATAATCAGCAGCATTAACGTCAGTTAATTTGTGTGTTGTATTGATAAGTTTTTGAGCTTCCTCATCCTTATCAAATCTTTCTGTAAACTCAGTAGCAGCATCTGGTGATGCACTAGAAGGGTCGATAGGCGCTTGTCCACCATTAGGTGTAGCAAGAGTAATTTCTACTCCTTTATCTTTTAAAGTATAATATGGTCCTGCAAACTCTTCTACCCAGAAACCGGTTTTCTTTCCTGTATCTCCTAATTTATCGTGCGATGTTAAAACAAATAATACTTTCATCTTATTTTCTTTTTTAATTTTACTATTATTTTCTAATTCAGCTGTTTCAGCCTTATTTTCTTTCTTCTCACTACAACCTAATGATGCAAATAGAACAAAAGCGATAGCTATATTTTTAAACTTCTTCAATTTTCCTTAATCAATTACTGTGACTAATTCCTCTGTACTTCTTCTTACTTTCTCAAGATTAACTAACCAGTCTTCAGACTCGTTTCTGTAACCTATAGGTAGTAATACCGTACTTCTCAATCCTTTTTCTCTCAATCCTAAAATTTCGTCTACAGCATCTGCATCAAAACCTTCCATAGGTGTCGCATCTACTTCTTCAAATGCAGCAGCAATCATAGCGTGCGTAAAAGCAATATAAGCTTGTTTTGCAGCATGGTTAAAACTAACCTCGTCAGCTTGTTGTGGATAAATACCTAACAATTGTTGGCGGTAATTTTCCCAACCTTCATTTTTAAAACCTCTCTTTTCATTAACTAGGTCAAACATGTAGTTGATACGATCTTCTGTATACTTATCCCATGCAGCAAACACTAATAAATCAGAACAATCTGTTACCACAGACTGATTCCATGCGATAGGGCGTATTTTTTCCTTTATCTCTTGACTTTTAATCACAAAAATCTCAAAAGGTTGTAAACCACTAGAAGTAGCTGCTAGTCTAGCTGCTTCTAGAATTCTATCCATTTTGTCCTGTGGTACTTTTTTACCATTCATAGCTTTTGCAGCATATCTCCACTGTAGACGTTCTAATAATTCCATATTAATTTATTTATTTTCTTTATTTTTTTGTTCACTTAAAACTTCTATCCACTCTTCCAGAGTTTCTTTTAAAGTCATAATATCTGGTAATTGCACATTAGTCGTTAGTAACACTTGCAATAATTTATCTGGCACCTCACTGGCGATGGTTTTAAGTTCTTTACCCTTTAATGTCAATTCAATAAGAACACTACGCTCGTCACTTTTAGATCGTTTACGTTCTATTAAATGTGCTGCTTCCATCCTCTTTAATAGAGGAGATACCGTGTTTGTATTGAGATATAATTTTGATGTAATTTCATTTACAGTCACACTATCATTTTCCCAAAGAACGAGTAATACAAGATATTGAGGATAAGTAATCCCCATTCTATCTAAGTACGGTTTGTAAGCCTTAGTCAGTAGTCTCGACACAGAATATATCGGGAAACAAACCTGACTGCTCAATTTCAATTGCTCTTCTTTGTTCATTTTGTAATTTGTGTCGTGCACGATACAAAAGTACTATATGTTTGTAGATACAAATGTTTAATAAATGTGAAAGTTTTGAGAAGATAAAATTAGAAAACACCTCAAATCTAATTACTATTAAAAATGCATATAGGAGTTCCGCTTTCGCGAAAGCGGAATTATAAAAATTATAATCTAAGAAAGGAATTATATATCTACATCCATTTCTGTTCACTGCAAATCACCTGATTGTTAACAGTATTAATCAATGTATTTAATTGATCTTCTTTGAAATAACGCAACCCTCTTGTACCAGCTGCTGTATGTAATTTAAAATGAGCCTCTCTCCTACGTTTAAGAAATACACTGCGCCATTTTTCTACAGCCTGTGTTTTAAAAATAGGTGAGATAATAGTTTTAGGGAAAAGCCATCCTTTTTTAAATACCACAAAATCATCGTCCTTAACAATCTTGCTTTTTTTACCGTACATAAATGCCATACAGATCAATAGAATCATGAATAATAACAAAGGAATGATAGCTAAGTATTGCTCAAAATAAATGGCAGTTCCTACACTAGGTATTATAAAAATGGAGAGTATATAAAAACGTAGCCGCGCATGAGACCATGGATTGCAAATCAACTCAATTTCAGTTTCTTCGACCGGTTGTTTAAATATTAAGTGCTGTAGAACCTTTTGATGTGCCACCGTACATGCAGGAACAGACACATGGCTTAGTTTATCATTAGTAGACTGTGCTTGAAATATTTGTGCCGTTTGAAAACCTAATAATTTTCTCAACGGATTAGAATGAAACTCTAAGATCTGAACTTTACTTAATGGTATTTTGATCTCCTTTTTATTTAATAACCCCATTTCAATTTCTAGATCGGCACCTTTTTTTACCATGCTAAAATTCCAATACTTATTAATTGCTAGTATCAAACTTATAATTACAGAGAAAAACAAAAATGCAACAATGGCAGCAACTGCCAGACCTATACTCGTTCCAGAAATAACATTTTCAAAAGAAAACTGCTCTAACCAGTCGCCAAAATACTCTTCTAGAATCTCCTTAATATTGTACCAACTACCGAATACAACCCCTATGGCTAGGCCTCCACTTTTTAAATGATTTTGTGTTATACCTACTTTGAGAAGATCCATTAAACCTAGTTTAAGAATAGGTGTTTCTATCTGGTCCTTTAGCTTTTTATAGGTTGTTTCTTTTTTAATTGTATTTGCGGTTGTATCGTTAAATTCCGTATTAGATTCTAGATCATTGTCAACAATGGCAGATTCTGTTTCTACATTAAAAACTTCTACTATTTCTTCTTTACGTTCTTGTAATAACTCTTTAAATTGGCTTGCAAATTCTCGATCTAATCCAGGTATCTCTAATTCTTTGGCTTTAGATCCTGCAGTATCGACTTCTAGAGAAACGATACCTAGAATACGTTGCACAACATTTTGTGTGATATTAATGGATTGTATACGTTCTAGAGGTATTGCTTTACGCTCTTTTTGAATAAGTCCTTTTTGTATAATCAACTCGTCACTCTCTAGGTGAAAAGTAAAATAGATATACTTAATTACAGGAGATACTAGTGACATAATCGCTACAAAAGAAATTAATGCGATGATGTACCACGCTTCTTCTCCCATAGACCTAGTACCTATGGCTGCAAATAAGAAATAAAATAAAAGTCCTTTTATACTTTTAAAAAGGTAAAAGGCTATGATCTTCTTACTTTGTCTTTGTGGTGTCGATAAATTAAGCATAGTGCGATAATTTACCTGAGATATACTCCTTTAATTTTGCAGCATCTTCTGGGTCTAGACCACTTATACTTAAATCACTAGAGCTACCACCAGCAGTAAAAATATCCAGTTGACACAATTTAAACATGCGGTCTATAGGACCATGATTGATCTCGGTATGTTGTATTCTATTAAATGGTACCGTAATCTGACTATGAAACAGCCAGCCTTTTTTATAAGTAATATCTTGTTCTCTAAGTACATAACCTCTTACAAAGTATCCTTTATAAGCAAGAAAAATAGTAACAATTAATGCTACTAGCCAAATGCCACCAGTAGTTTTCCATACCCATGGATGTTCACTGGTAGTGAAAAAAGGTATAATTACACCAGCAAGAGATGGTACAAAAAAGAGCAAAGTTGCAATCAGTTTTTTGTTCAAAAACCTTTTAGGGTGTTTTTGAAAATCAGTATCCTCTATGTTAGGCAAGCCAGCGGCTAGAACTTGGTCGTTAGTCATCATACTATATTAGTGGTATAAATGTACTGTTTGTTACGTTTACCATCATAATTAAAGAATACAAAAACGGTAGATTTTAGTTTTATTTACATAAATGGCTCTATAATTATTTAGAAAGTATAAGACTTAATTGCAATCTGCCTCCATCTTTTCCATGGAAATAAGAAACCTGTGAAGTAAAAAGGCCACCATAACTGTTATAAAACTTAGAACTATTTTGATTTTCTATACCTACCTGGCCTATATCATAACCTATATATGGCGTTATAAATATAGGTAACAACCTCGTTTTAATTGGTTTTAAAGAATCTAGCTGGAATTTTTCCGCTTTCGCGAAAGCGGAACCGCCATAAACCTCTTCTACATTTCCACCTTTTACCTGATAGAAAAATACTTGAGAAGGTTTATCCTTAAATACTCGCAACTATTTGTAACCATTAGCACCGATACTTAAAACTCCTTTATCACCTAATATTAAGGTATATAGACTTTATATCGTCAATTATGACTTTAAAATCTCCATTAGGAGAAGATTTTGAATATAAATTCCCTAATAGAAAGAAACTTCTGTATTCAGAATCTGTAGTAGTAATTGCTGTTTTTTCTACGTTTACTATTTGTAAAAATTTTATACCACAAGTACAAACTCTATAGAAATGTTAAATGGTTGTTTTTTGATCATATAATTTAAGTGTTTTTCAAAAGGATCAACAAACAATTTGTATAATTATCAGCTTTATTATAAAATCTATATAAACAAAAAGCGATTTTAACAATCAGATAGTGCCACATTCACTGCCAGACCACCTTCACTAGTTTCTTTATACTTAGTATTCATATCTAGAGCAGTTTGCCACATGGTATCTATCACTTTGTCTAGCGGTACTTTAGCATTTTTAGCATCTGCATCGAGAGCCATTTCACAAGCATTAATTGCTTTAATTGCTCCCATGGCATTACGTTCTATACAAGGTATTTGAACTAATCCACCTATAGGATCACAAGTAAGACCTAAATGATGTTCCATAGCTATTTCACTAGCCATAAGTACTTGTGCTGGCGAGCCACCCATAAGCTCAGTTAACGCACCTGCAGCCATGGCGCTACTCACACCTATTTCTGCCTGGCAACCACCCATAGCAGCACTTATGGTCGCTCCTTTTTTAAACAACGCTCCTATTTCTCCTGCGACTAATAAGAATTTCTTTACGTCGTTAAAATCTGCATCGTGATTTTCTATGGTCATGTAATACATGATTACAGCAGGTATAACACCGGCACTACCATTAGTAGGAGCAGTTACCACACGACCTAAAGATGCATTTACTTCATTTACAGCTAGTGCAAAACAAGAAACCCATTTTAAAATTTCTCTAAATTTAACCTCAGTATTACGTATAGCTTCTATCCATTCTTCTTTATTAGAATACGGTTTTCCTTTCTGTAATCGATCATGGGTGTCATATGCTCTTCTTCTCACATTAAGACCACCTGGTAAAACACCTTCTGTATGACAACCTGTGTACATGGAATCGAGCATCACGTCCCAAATTTCTTTAAGTCTTTGATCGATGTCTACTGGATCGTGTAGGTATTCTTCGTTTTCAAGAACTATTTGAGAAACAGATTTGTTTTCTCGCTCGCAATATGCTAGTAATTCTGTCGCCTTAGAAATAGGTCTAGGAAAACATTCAAAAAGGGCTACTTTACGAGCAGATCTTTTACGTTCTTTTTGAACAAAGAAACCACCACCTATACTATAGTAAGTTTCAAAAACGACTTTGCCGGTATTTAAGGTAGCCTTAAATCTAAAGCCGTTGGGATGATATGGTAAAAATTTACGGTGAAAATGTATTTGAGTCTTAGGATCAAAATTAATTAAGTGCACACCGTCCAGTTGCAATAATTTTTGATTTGTAATATAATCTACTATTTGTGGTATCTCATCTATGTCACAAGTTTGAGGGTCTGCATTTGTTAATCCTAAAATACAAGCTAGGTCAGTAGCATGACCTTTACCAGTAAGAGATAGAGAACCGTACAAGTCTACTTCTATTTCTTTAACTAGATGCAATCTATTTTTATCCTTCAGTTTTCCTAAAAAGTTACGTGCCGCTCTCCATGGTCCTAGCGTGTGAGAACTGGAAGGTCCTACACCTATTTTGAGCATATCAAATACACTTATAGCTTCTATTTTTACTGGGGTACTTTGTGACATTCTTTTTCCAAATTTGCTGGGTAAAAGTAAACATAATGTAGGTTATAGACACTTTAATTATTAAATAGTGATTACAACACTTTAAAATTAATAATTCATCAGTACGACTGCCATTGTAAGACAGTATTTTACTGCCATATTTAGCTCAATAAATAAGGAGAACTTTGGTTTTGTCCGCTTTCGCGAAAGCGTAACACACATACCACATTTTATAAAACATAAATTAAATCAATATGTCATACAGAAATGACATCATGTCACTACTTATGTCATGGCACAAACATTGACTTAAGGAAAGCATAATAAAAATTGAAACTAAAAATTAAAATACATTTATAATGAGTAAAATAATAGGAATAGACTTAGGTACAACTAACAGTTGTGTATCCGTAATGGAAGGAAGCGAGCCTGTAGTAATACCTAATGCAGAAGGAAAAAGAACAACTCCATCTGTAATCGCCTTTGTAGAAGGTGGTGAAATTAAAGTAGGAGATCCTGCAAAAAGACAAGCAGTAACTAACCCAACTAAAACGGTTGCATCTATCAAGCGTTTTATGGGTAACAAATTCAGTGAATCTTCTAAAGAAACTGGATATGTACCTTACTCTGTAGTAAAAGGAGACAATGATACACCACGTGTTGATATCGATGGTCGTCTTTATACTCCACAAGAATTAAGTGCAATGATTCTTCAAAAAATGAAGAAAACTGCTGAAGATTATTTAGGACAAGAAGTAACTGGAGCAGTAATTACTGTACCTGCATACTTTAACGATTCTCAACGTCAGGCAACTAAAGAAGCTGGTGAGATCGCTGGTCTTAAAGTTGAGCGTATTATTAATGAGCCTACTGCTGCGGCACTAGCTTATGGATTAGATAAAAAAGATACAGATCAAAAAATCGTAGTATTTGATTTTGGTGGTGGTACACATGATGTATCTATCCTAGAATTAGGTGACGGTGTATTTGAAGTACTTGCTACAGATGGTGATACTCACCTAGGTGGTGATGATGTTGATCAAAAAATCATTAACTGGTTAGCTGACGATTTTAACGCTGCTGAAGGTATTGATTTACGTCAGGACCCAATGGCTTTACAACGTCTTAAAGAAGCTGCAGAAAAAGCTAAAATTGAGCTTTCTTCTAGTGCACAAACTGAGGTTAACTTACCTTATGTAACTGCTACTGCTTCAGGACCTAAGCACCTTGTGAAAACTCTTACAAAGTCTGCTTTTGAGCAATTAATTTCTGACTTAGTAAAAAGAACTATCGAGCCATGTAAAACTGCATTGAAAAACGCAGGTCTTTCTACAGGTGATATCGATGAGATTATTCTTGTAGGTGGTTCTACTCGTATTCCTGCTGTGCAAGAAGCTGTAGAGAAATTTTTCGGTAAGAAGCCATCAAAAGGAGTAAATCCTGATGAAGTTGTTGCTGTAGGTGCTGCTATCCAAGGTGGTGTATTAACTGGTGATGTAAAAGACGTTCTTTTACTTGATGTTACTCCACTTTCTTTAGGTATCGAGACTATGGGTGGTGTTATGACTAAATTAATTGAGTCTAACACAACTATCCCAACTAAAAAATCTCAGGTATTCTCTACTGCTGCAGATAATCAACCAAGTGTTGAGATTCACGTAATCCAAGGTGAGCGTGCTATGGCAAACGATAACAATACTATCGGTAGATTCCACTTATCTGATATCGCACCAGCGAGAAGAGGTACTCCACAAATTGAAGTAACCTTTGACATCGATGCAAACGGTATTATTAAAGTAAGTGCTGAAGATAAAGCAACTGGTAAGAAACAAGATATCCGTATCGAGGCTTCTTCTGGACTGTCTGAAGAAGAAATCGAGAAAATGAAGCAAGATGCTGCTGCAAATGCTGATGCTGATGCAAAAGCAAAAGAAACAGCTGACAAACTTAACGCTGCAGATCAATTGATTTTCCAAACGGAAACTCAACTTGAGGAATTTGGTGAGAAGATTCCAGCTGATAAAAAAGCTCCAATTGAAGAAGCTCTTAACGAATTAAAAGTAGCTTTTGAAACTAAAGAACTTACTGTAATTGATCCTGCTATGGAAAAATTAAACCAAGTTTGGGCTGGTGTTAGTGAAGAAATGGCTAAAGCGCAACAAGAAGGTGGACAACCTGCAGGTGACGCTGGCGCAGCTGCTGATGACACTAGTGATGTAGAAGACGTAGACTTTGAAGAAGTAAAGTAAGCAATGCTTATTTAGTTTACAGTCGCAGTGACAGTAAACAGTTAATATTTAAAATCCCTAAACCAACGGTTTAGGGATTTTTTTATTTAAATTAGTTAAAAGTATCTATAGCTGTGTAGAATAGTTTGATTCTAATTTTTATTGTAAATTGTAAAAAAACAAATGAAATTCAAGTTTTTCTTCCTGTTCTGTTTTCTTGCTATCAAAATATCTTTTTCACAAGATTTGAAGGAATACCAATCTATAGAAAATTTAAAATCGACAGATTTAAAAATGTATAATTTACTGGTTGAAGGTATCTATAATAAAACCAGAGATACTTTAAGTACTCATATCTTTCCTTTATTTAAAAAAGTTGTCACTGATGAAGATGTATCTATTAGCACTATTGCCTATTTAAAGCCACGATCTAGTTGGAAACGAGTCTATGAAATAAAAGATTCCCAGATCTATTGTTATTCTATAAAATTTGTAAACAAAAAGGTAGTAAAAGAAAATTTGGAAGATCTAGAAAACTACGTTATTCTTGATCCTACTCCTAGCAAATCTGACTATCCACCTAGATATACATTGATGGTAAAAGATGATGGTTACAGTAAAAAAAATAATGGATATGTTGTTTATCGAATTGTAAATGAGAAACCATTTTACCATGAACTTTATGATAAAGTAAAATTGACTTATAATAAAGTTAGAGAAAACTTGGTAGACATCTCACTTTATAAAAACATAGTTTATGATAAAGTTCAATTTATAAACAAGAATATTGTCATTCTTAAAAATCAAAACAAGGTAGGCATTATCAATAGCTCCAATGATACTTTGGTCCCCTTTGACTTCAAAAAAGTGACAATGTTTAATAATTGTATAGTTGCTGAAAAAGAGAACTCTAAAAAATCAATGTTTGATAATAATTTTAAACTAGTTGGAGAATTTGAAGGGTTGGAGATTTTTAATCCATCGAATTATGTACAACGATACGTTGATGGGTTTTTAACAATTAATAATCAACTTAGAAGTTATTATTCCTTTAGTAATTATAAAAAAATGACCGGAGACTACTCTGAAATTATAGGAGCAAATAAAACTTTTACGGTAGGAATAAAGGATAATAAATCTACTTTAATAAATCTTAATACTTGGAAAGAAACCACGTTTGATTCCATCAATATTCCTCAATCACAAACTTTTAAGGAAGATGAGTTAATAATTCAAAACAAGTTTGGTGAAAAATGGGGAGTTTTGCGAATAACTGATAAAATTGAAACTATTCTAGAACCTAAATATGAATCAATTTGTCAAAATGTAGTATTGGACGTAGACACTAATTATAGAGAGGTAAGATACATTGTAAACAAAAAGGATAAATATGCTTTGTATGACTCAAAGTTAGGCTGGTTAACAGAATTTGAGTTTAAAAACATCTCTTTTCTCAACAATCATTACCTAATGAGAAAAGGAAAAAAAATATTATTATTTGATGCTAATGGTACCTTAATGACAAAAACCAAATATGATAAAATTGAATTAAATGATGACAAACAATTTATAGGTTACAAGAAAAGTAAATATGAAATAATTGAAACTAAATGATATTCAAAACGTAACGTATTCCTTAAAATTGATCAATTAAATTAATTAATGATTCGCCTCTAACTTATAAAAAGTAGCCTGCTCATAGTCAGAAGAGCTCAATACTTTTTTATTTGCAGAATAGATACCTGCTTTAAAGTACAACCAGTCATTTGCAAAACCGCTTGTAGACATGTCTATTTCTTTAGAAGATATGTTTTTACCACTTTCATCAAAAAGATCTACTTTTAACAGATTACCTTTTACCTCTATTCTATAAGAAAACTCTTCGTTAAGAGCAATTCCATTACTAGGGCTACTAGAACCGTTGTATTTTCCAGCGGTACTTCCTTTTTCACTCACATAATTGCCTAACATATTTTCATAAATATCTGGTCTATTACGTGGTTCATGGGCAAAATAAATAGCTCCTTTTCTATGATCTGGCTGTTTGTGATAATATAGACGGATAGGCTCGTCATCACTGGCATGAATTTGTCCTATGATAATCCTACCCACTTGATCTGGACTACCAGAAGTTTCTGTAACTCTATTGATTTTTAAAGTAGCTCTTAAAACACCATCTACAGCTCCAGCTATTTCTTGATTTTCTTTGGTAGAAGAACTAAAAACCCAATTATTTGAATTAATACCTTTGGTATCGATACTAGAATTTTTTCCACGCAACATCTCGCGTAATTCCACTCTAGAATAAGTAGAATTTACCGTTGTCCCTGCTCCTTTAGGATAATTTTTAAAGACCATACCACCATCTTTAGAGTCTGTATAGAATTGATTATCTAATGTAAATCCATTATTAATTTCTTCTACGTTTTTCTCTTCTCCTGATGATAAAGTAATTTTCCAATGAGATAAATCAAAGTTTTCTGAAGGAGTGAGATTTGGATTTAAATTGTAAGATGCTGTTGTGCTTTCATTATTGTTCACTGAACTTTTTCCAGTAGAACATCCATAAATCAATGCCGCACAAAAGCTAATAGATATACAGTTGATTATATATTTTCTATTAAAAAGAGACATCATAAAAGAAGAATTAATTAAAGTATTACAATTGTAAACAAAAAAACCGCCTCTTAGGCGGTTTTTATATGATATAAATGAATTACATAAACTTATTCAAAATCACATGGCTTACCTAAATCTTCAAATTTAGCTAGCTCTTCGATTAATCCGTTGTTTACTTTTCCAAAAACTTCATAAGCTATTTTACCTAATGGTAAATGCACTGGAGCCTCTTCTAGTTGTGCTAGTTTATAGATCGCGTTTGCAGCTTTTGCAGGATCACCAGGCTGGTTACCGCTTAATTCTTGTAAACTTCTGATACGCTCACCTACTGTGCTTTCGTAATCTTCGATTTTTGTATTATCATAAGCTGCAGAACTTCCTGCCCACTCTGTTCTAAATGGACCTGGCTCTACGTTTGTTACTTTGATGTTAAGTGGCTTTAATTCTGCTGCAAGCGCCTCTCCTATTCCTTCTAGTGCAAATTTAGAACCGTTGTAGATACCTAAACCTTGAGAACCTATACGTCCTGCAATAGAAGTAACGTTAATAATATGACCAGAACGTTGTTTACGCATAGCCGGTAATATTTCTCTAATAGTAGTTAATACACCAAAAACGTTAACTTCAAATTGTCTTCTTACTTCTTCGTCAGAAATTTCTTCGATACTACCCATAATACCATAACCAGCATTATTTACAACAACATCGATCTTACCAAATTTATCAAGTATAGTTTTAACACCGTCCACGATCATTTGTGTAGAAGCTACATCTACAAGTACACCAAAAGAGTTACCTGGATTTTCATTATTAAAAGCTTCAACTTGTTCTTGCTTTCTAAAAGTCCCTACTACTATTTGTCCTTGTGATAATACTTCTTTAGCTAATTGTTTACCTAACCCTGATGATACACCAGTAATAAACCATACTTTTTTCTCTGTACTCATAAATTTATTTTAATGAAATAATGAAAACTATACATTCTCTATCTGCAAATTTACTAAAACATAATCTGAAAATCTGGTTGTTCTTACCCTTTTAAAGTTAACATAATCTTTAAAATAGATGGTTTAAATTATTTGTCCCTTTTTTGAATTATAATACACTTTGAAAACCATCCCATTATCCACAAGAGAAAAGAAATCTATCTATTTCAACAATTTTCAGTGTAAATTTAAAGTGTAAACAGAAAATATTAATTTTAAAGCTATTATTCACGACTTCGTTATAAATAAGTAAACTAATACTAATGAGTTACTTTAAATAATCATCCATAAGCTATCACTAACTACACTAGTTTTATTAAAATTTGAATTCTACTACCTATTCAAAAAACGATATTATACCCATTTAAAATGATAGTATGTATATCTTTGAAACTGTAATAGATTATTCTAAGCATAGCACATGAACAAATTAACAGCCACACTACTCCTTTTTCTTTTTTTTCAATTAAGTATTGCTCAAAATGAGACCATTACTGCGATGAAAGCGCAAATGGAAGAAATGACAAAACAAATTGCCAAAAAAAATGCTTTTACATATACCATCTTTAAAGAACATATGGTAGCCATAGAACTATTAAGAAAAGCTGCCGATGCTCCAGAGTTACGCATGTCAGATAAAAATAAGGCCATAGTAAAATCACTAAAAAGAGAAGGCTATAACAAATTACTTAAAGAAGATTATGACGCTATAATCACTAGCGCAAAATCATATAACATCAATTGGAAAAAAGTTAAATACGTAGAGTTACTCTATAAATCAAAAACTGTTTTTAAACTAGGCCAGCCAGGTTTTGAGGGATTATTAGTATTGGAAGATAAGACTCAAAAAGACATCCTTTTCACCCTAAGAGTAGATTTTATCATGCTAGGTACAGATCCATACGTTCTAGAAATGGACGATCTTAAGAAAGAATTAAAGTAAATACTTATAACTAAGTACTACCTTAAGTTATCCATACATCTATCTTAATGCAAACCTTTGTCCATTACTTTTTACACATCTTCTTTCCACTAGCCATAGCTATTGTGTTTTTTAAAAAAGAATGGAAAAAAACCTATATAATTCTACTAGCCACTATGTTAGTAGATCTAGACCATTTGCTAGCCTCACCAGTATTTGAAGCCCACAGATGCAGTATTAACTACCATCCACTACACTCCTATTATGCCATTTTAATTTACATAGGCTTACTTTTTTTCAAGAAACCATTTAAAATCATAGGTATAGGATTATTATTTCACATGGTGACAGATTTAATAGATTGCCTTTTCATGTATAACCATTGTGCAGACTGTATGGCAGCATCACCAGCAATAGAGCTTTTAAAAGGCATCTCTAGCTGGTTATAAATTATTTTCTATTGTCTGTTCCGCTTTCGCGAAAGCGGAATTTAAATCTAACAACATGAGATTATCACACCATATAGAACGCACTTATTCCGTAATTTAAGATAGTATAACAATTTTATTTTTACCGTATTACGGGAATCCGTAACCTAAATATTTACATTTTACTTAGTATTGATTTATTGTTTTTCAATTATTGATAAACCAAAAACCTATTTAATAAATTGATATTATGAAATTAGAAAAAATCTTAGATAAACTTGGTTCCATAGAAAAGAATTCATTTATAAAAATAATAGATAACATTATATCAAAATCACCTAAGAACGCTAAACAAATTGATAGAATATTAAGTTCCTCAGATAAGGGATTGAAATCAGTGGACAATCAAAATATTTCTAAAATTTTTGCTTTAACTGAAATGGAGTTTCAAGATCATATCAAAAGTGAATTTCAAGAGATAACCTCACAATTAGATATTTTAATAGATATAATTATAAGAGACGGTAATTGTATCATGAAACAAGACTGGTTATCTAGGTTATATGACACAGAAGTAAAACACTTAAAAAGTAAAATTAAATCTCTTAATGCTGATTTTGAAAATGATAAATCTGAATTAAGTAACTTTAGAAAACGTGATTATAAAATTTATAAATCTTGTTTAAAAACAGCTTATCATAATGATATAGAGAATAATCGAGATGCAAAAATAACATCAGATGAGTTGTCGATTATGATTACTCTATCTGAACAATTAGGTTTATCTCAAGAAGAAGTAAAGCTTATTAATTATTCTATCTTACCAATTAAGAAAATTGATATTCAAGACATTATAAAGGGCCTGAAAAATATAGGTGTTATCTTTTATTCTAATAAAGAAAATACGATTTACGTAGCTGATGAAATGGTTAGAATGTTACGAGGAGTCAGAAAAAAAGAAGTTGCTGAAAAATTTTATAGAAGAACTCTTAAACTATTACGAGAACCTATAATTAATCAGATAGGTAGAGAACATAACATAGACAGAAAACTCTCCTACTCTCAGAAAATTGAGGAAATAATAAAAGAAGGTGTTTCTTTTACTAGTTTATTATTAGAACACATTTACAAACAAGGAAGCACTTTAACTGAGAGAAAGAAAACTTTAAATGAACTTTGTGAAAAGGGTTTGAATATTCCTAACTTAAAAGGTAGTACTCTAGATGATAAAATCCAGAGCCTTATACATCATTTTGAAAACGTAGAACGAGATGAAAAGGTTGGTATATCATTAGATGGTTTTGATAAAATGCTAACTGAATTGAACATATCACTACCTAAACTTAACAAGGATATCAGAGAACAATTTGAGCTTCAAGATGAATATGTTCTAAAGGCAGATTTTTTACTAGACTACAACATAAAGCCAAGAGATATTTTAGATCTAATCAATAAGTCTGATTTAACAAAGTTCATTAAAGAAAATGGAATTAAACAACGCGGTGATGATATATTAAATATTCTTGAACACTATAAAGATGTTGAAAATTTATTTTTAGAAAATTTTGAAAACGTAGCCTACAGAAATCTTAACTTACTTAAGGATAATGGTATAACGATCAAAGAAAGTGAACTAGGTATTAAGTTTGAAGAATTAACTAAAACAATTTTACATAGCATAGGTTTTAATGTAGATGAAACTTTAAAAAATAGTTTGAATACTAAAAAAGACATGATGGATATCTTGTTGAATTTAGGTAATAAAGAAATTATTATAGTTGAATGTAAGACCAGTAAAGAAAAAGGGTACAATAAATTCAGTACGGTTTCTAGACAGCTAAAATCTTATCAAAATCTAGCTCTAAAAAATGAATTGAGGATAGTTAAAATACTACTCATAGCTCCAGAATTTAGTGATGATTTTGTTACTGATTGTGAGATGGATACAGAAATGAATCTTTCTTTAATAACCGCATCAACCCTTTCTAATATTGCAGATGCTTTCAAAAGTTCTAAATACAATGAATTCCCTCATGTATTGTTTAGAGATATTGTTATTAATGAAGATAGAATATTGAAAGCATTAAGCAAATAATCCTACACTTTTAAAAACAGCAACAAGTCATAAAATTCAATTCTTTTATTTCACCTAAATTTTACAAATCATTAGCGTAAAAAAGGGCAAAAGATTCATTCAAAATCTATAATTTAGCTACTTGAAGTTATACGATTTAGAGATATGTAAGGAATGATTTACAAATTCTATTTAGTCTAGCTTTCACCACATAAACACATATTCAAAAACTAAATAAATGCAAGATTTAAAAGGTAAAAAAGCAATCATAACAGGTGGAAGCCGTGGTCTAGGAAAAGCTACAGCTCTAGCGTTTGCACAAGAAGGTGTAGATGTTGCGATCACTGGTAGAAATGAAGAGGCTTTAAAGGCAACTGTTGCCGAGATTGAAAAATTAGGAGTAAAAGCGACATATGCCGTTTTTGATGTGAGCAATTATGAAGAGGTTAAAACGAGTGTAAAAACACTAGTTGATACTCTAGGTTCTATAGATATATTAGTAAATAATGCTGGTATAGCGGCATTTGGTACATTAAACGATATGCCTGTAGATCAATGGACACAAATTATGCAAACTAACGTGATGGGAATGTATTACGTTACTAAAGAAGTACTACCTTATTTAATCGATCAAAATGAAGGAGAAATTATCAATGTATCTTCTACTGCAGGGTTAAATGGTAATGCAACTACGTCTGCATATTCTGCATCAAAGTTTGCTGTAATCGGTATGTCAGAATCATTAATGAAAGAAGTACGTAAAAACAATATTAGAGTTTGTACGTTAACACCTAGTACTATCGCGTCTGACATGTCTATAGATTTAGGAATCGCTACTAAAGATTCTGAGGACAGTGTTTTACAACCAGAAGACTTTGCAGAGTTAATTATCGCAGGATTAAAACTACCTAGAAGAGCCATGCTTAAAAGTGCAGCGCTTTGGTCTACAAATCCATAATTTTAATATAGAAATAGCCAGTTAGATTTACGATATGTTGTAATTTAACTGGCTTTATTAATGGTATGCTGTTGGATTTTCTTCTTAATTATTTCAGTCTCAAATAAACACATCTATATCTATGGAACTAACCAGACATTGCGATCTATGTGAGCATAAAAAAAGTGATTTTAAACTAGGCTTAGTATGTGGTCTTACCTCTCGCAAGCCTGCTTTTAATAAAACATGCTCTAAAATTCTACTAGGTAATCTATTTGAAGAAAAACTGAAGCAAATAAATCTAGAATACGATCAATTAAAAAGAAAACGTTTACTCACTTATTCTTATACAGTTGTTTATTTATTGATAGGTTTTATTATTATAGCCGCTGGTTATTTTATAGGCAACCATATATTTAGTCATGGTGTTATCTCTACTATTCCTTTAATATTTATTGCTGTAAGCTTTGCTCCTATGGGTATGGCAGTATCGACTTTCATTAATTATTTACAACGTTTGAAAGTGGCAAAAAGTAAAAAAGAAGATCTAGATAAGGTATTAGCACTATACAACATCAAGTATGCGATAGATATAGATTACCAAACAGAATTTCATGGTACACAAGAAGTTTACATAGATCTTAAAGTAAAAGGAGTACGATAGTCTTACTTAAATTGTAATTTCTCAAAATAGAACTACATCATATATAACCATAACTTTGAAATAAAATCACATAAAAGCATCCTTAAATAGCGATTTAGAAATATCAAGAATAGTTTTAGGGATATGGAGACTTCTAGATTGGAATAAAAGCGATCAAGAATTACTGTCTTTTCTTAAAGAATCTATAGAAATAGGAGTCACCACATTTGATCATGCAGATATTTATGGAAATTATGAATGTGAGGCTGCCTTTGGTAAAGCACTACAGCTAGAACCATCAATACGTGATAGTATGCAGTTGATTACTAAATGTGGGATCAAATTAACATCTGATAAGTTTCCAAATCGTGAGGTAAAATATTATGATTACAGCGCCAGTTACATCATCTCTCAGGTAGAACAATCTCTTAAAAATCTAAATACAGACTATATAGATGTACTTTTATTACATAGACCATCACCCTTTTTTAATCCAGAAGAAGTGGCAAGAACTTTTGACCATTTAACATCTAGTGGTAAGGTTTTGCATTATGGAGTTTCTAATTTCTTGCCCCAACAACTAGAATCATTACAGGCCTACACTACTGCTCCTCTAGTAACTAACCAGATAGAAATATCGCCCTATTGTCTAGAGCATTTTGAAAATCAAAATCTCGATTATCTTATCTCTAAGAAGATAAAACCTATGTCCTGGTCACCACTTGCCGGTGGTGAATTACTATTTCCTAAGACAGAAAAAGGAACTCGTGTTCTTAACGCTATTAAAAAAGTAGCTAAAGAATTACATGAGCCTAATATAGATAAAGTAATCTATCAGTGGCTTTTAAAACACCCTTCTAACATAATTCCTGTTATAGGAACTGGTAAAATCGAGCGTATTAAAACAGCTGTACGTTCGTTAGATATGGAAATGACTTTAGAGCAATGGTTCCAGATTTATATAGCTGCTTTAGGAAAAGAATTGCCATAATAAACGGTTGATAATTCCGCTTTCGCGAAAGCGAGAACACCACAAAACAAATCCTTGTAACGTACCTTTGTGTTCTAAAACTACATCGTGGCGAGAAGAGTACCTGCATCCATAAAAGAACAAAGTAAAAAAGGAAAAACATTCTCCTTCAGCGCATTGAAGACACTACCTAGATTTTTTAAAGAAATCTGGAGAGTGAGTCCTAAACTGTTTATAACCAATTTTACCGCTAGATTACTCACCGCAATTAGTCCGGTAGTTCTATTATGGGTAGGTAAATTGATTATAGACGAGGTTATTTTACAAATATCGCTGGAATATCAAAATCTAGACTTGCTCTGGAAATATGTGATTATAGAGCTAGTAGTTGCCATAGCAGCAGACTTGCTCAATAGATTAATTAACTTAACCGATGGATTAATAGGTGATTTATATTCTAACGCTTCGTCAGAAAAAATTATAAGAAAAACTAACGAGCTGACTCTAGAACAGTTAGAAGATCCAGATTTTTATGACAAGTTAGAACGTGCAAGACAGCAAACTAGCGGTCGTGTAGGTTTAATGAGTGCTTCTTTGAGTCAGGTACAAAGTATTATCTCTATAACATCCTTAATTGCTGGTTTGATTTACTTTGAGCCGTTATTGATTATCTTATTGGTCCTAAGTATTATACCTTCATTTATTAATGAGGCAAAATACAGCTCGCATAGATACTCTGTAGCACGTAGCTGGACTGCCGAGCGTCGTGAACTGGATTACTTACGTTTTATAGGAGCTAATAATCAAACAGCAAAAGAGGTAAAACTCTTTGGGCTTACCGATTATATCGCAGCTAGGTTTAATAGATTATCTGGTGATTATTATGAGATCAATAAAAAGCTATCTATTAAACAAAGTATCTATGGATCGCTGTTTAATATTATAGGTATTCTATCTTATTATGGAGCTTATATATTCATAATTTTTAAAGTAATCACAGGAGTTCTTAGTATAGGAGAACTTACCTTCTTATCTGGATCTTTTAACAGATTGCGTAATAATTTACAAGGTTTCTTCTCTCGTTTTACTGCTATATCAGAGAGTTCGCTTTATTTGAGAGACTACTTTGACTTTCTAGATATAGAAATCACTGACGAGGCAACTAACTACACTCCTATTCCAGAGGTCATTAAAGAAGGGTTTGAGATTAGAAATGTACATTTTGGCTATGCTGGTAGTGATATAGAGGTTCTTAAAGGAATAAGTTTTAAGATTAAAGTAGGTGAAAAAATAGCCTTTGTAGGTCAGAATGGTGCCGGTAAAACAACACTTATTAAATTGATATTGAGGTTTTACGAGCCTACTCAAGGAGAGATTTTATTAGATGGAATTAATATTTCTAAGTTTAATAAACAAGAGTTTAGAAAACGCTTTGGTGTCATTTTTCAAGACTTCTTTAAGTATGAATTTAGCTTGCGTGAGAACATCGCCGTAGGTAATATCGACGAGTTAAATAACGATGTTATGATTACTGACGCAGCACAGCGCAGTCTTGCAGACCAGGTAGTGGCAGTTATGAAGGGTGGAATAGATCAACAACTAGGACGTAGATTTGCCAAAGGACAAGAACTAAGCGGCGGACAATGGCAAAAAGTAGCACTAGCCCGTGCCTACATGAAAGATGCAGATGTTATTGTACTCGACGAGCCTACCAGTGCACTAGACGCACAAGCAGAATACGACGTTTTTGAACGCTTTATAGGACTTACTAAAGGAAAGACCAGTATCATTATATCTCACCGTTTTTCTACCGTTAGAATGGCAGATAGAATACTAGTTCTAGAAGATGGTGTGGTTGCAGAAATAGGTACCCATGAAGAACTGATGGCACAACCCCATTTATATGAAAAACTGTTTAATTTACAAGCCGCAGGATATCAGTAAATATTTTACTTTTAAAACTTTGTATTTAATATATAAGTTAGAATGGTATTATAATTAAAGATAGATATAAAGTTACATAATCATGAATAAAATTTATTAGCTACACACTTAACGTGTCTTTTAATAGATTTACATTCTACTTACCATTGACCACCGGTATTTTGAATAGTTTAATCCTAACAAATTACAATTCATAAAATGGATTAAAAAAAAGGCTTAAAGATGTAATTGATTTACATCTTTAAGCCTCATGTTAATTTAAGTATGATTTCTCTTAAGTGAAATCATACATGTAAAACGTGATATTAATAATCTCTGTAAATACGAGATTCACCTTGAATAGTCTTTTGAACACCGTTATTATCTACATAGTTACCATTAAAATCTATAGATATATACGCTCCAAGTGCTCCAACAGCTACCAGATCAAAAGTCATAGGAGTAGCAAGAGCCATAGTTGCATTTTGATTTATACCATCTATATCGCCTAGACGTTCTATAAACATGCTGTTAGTACCTGTACCAAATGGATACCCAGTACCCAATGTCGCCGTGTTACTAAATATAATTGTACCACTTGTACTATTAGTTGCCTGCGCTAAAATATAAGTACCAGCTCTTATACCACCATTAGGTTGTACTAAATCATACTGCCAGGCACCTCCATTAATACGGTAACGTATATACTCATTAGCAAGACCTCCACAAATTGATATGTTTTGAGTATTTGCTCCTGGGTTTACCGTTGTTGTAGTTGTTGAACCTTGCGCTGTTGAAAAATCTACTGCAGTAATAGTAATATTAACAGGTAACACACAACCTATACCTGTATAACTATAGGTACCTGCTGTAACAGATATTGTTGCAATAAACTGACCTGTTGTAGCATTAGTAAGGGTTAGGTAACCATTAGTTACTGGTGCTGGGATACAATCGTCTACGGTTCCTGATAAGGTAAATATTTGTACAGGATTTATAGTTACAGGAATAGTAATATTTGTTGTAGTAGCAAATGGTCCTAAAGCACCAGAATATACTAAGTTCCCACAAACATCCCATATGGAAATAGTCATCGGTTGATTAGAAGGTAATTTACCACTTACTATTCCACTAGAATTTGTTGTTCCATATCGCGAAAACCCATTATATGTGATTTCAACACTCAATCCTGATAATGGATTTAATGTTGCTGCATCAATAACAGTGGCTGAAAAATCAATAACAGGGAACGGTGCATCACAATTCCAAAAAGAGAAATGTGGTACATCTGACACATAATGACTTCCATTTTTATATGCTACAGCTTCTTCATACCAAACACCTGCATGTTCATTAAAAGACCACATAGGTACCGTACTTGCAGCAGTAGCTAATTGATCAGGATGTATAGGCATTTTTAATCTTGCAGGGGCAATAATCTGTAATTTCTCACCAGATGATCCTCTTAATTCTACCTCTAACATACCATAAGACCCTAGAGCTACTTGATCAAAATTTTCAGTTAAACCATATAAATCTCCAGGCATTGTGTTTGCCGTATCTGGATTAAGCGGATCTAAGTAATTCATACTTACGGCAACATCACCGTGGTATTGGTTACCAAATTCATCAGTAAATCCCGGTCTGAAAGTAATAGATCCTTCCCCTATTTCAGTTTCAAATCTTGTTCTTCCACCTTGGTCTGCGTCGAAACTCGCTACTTCATTAAATTTAAAAAGTTTGATGGTAAAGTTATTTTGGCTCCCTACACTAACATCAGGTATCATTACACGAGAACCATCTATATAACCGTTTGCAAAAGCACGGGCATATGCAAAATTCTCCTGTACTTCAACATCTATAAAGCTTACGATACCATTCTGATCTGTTACTTGTACTTGATTTCCTAATGTTACCCTTGCTCCACTTATAGGATCGTTGTTTTCATTTATTATTCTACCTATGAAATTGACCTCAAGAAATCTCCCGTTATATTCTCTAACATAATCGGCTAATTTCTCATCAATTTCGTTTAAACGAGAATTTTTAGATAAATTGGTTGTAATTGCGTTCTCCGAATTATCTATGAGGGCTTCATCTTTCTCACAAGAGGTAAAAGAAAAGGCAATGACTAATGCAAAGAACAATTGTTTTAAAAATGTTTTTTTCATGATTAATAAGTTTTAGACTTCCTACTCTTTTAATGTTGGTTTTTCGGATTCCACCAGGTTATAATACCTAAGTGTTCCTACTATCGAAGTTTTGTTACCTAGAAAAATGAAGTTATTTTGAATTTTAAAAATTTATATATTAATGTTTCCTTAAAATGTATATAATGTTGATTTAATTTATGGTAAGATCATAAAAGCTATTTTTGTTCTTTTACCTATTACTCTAAAGAATTATGAATAAAATAATAACTCTACTTCTACTCATTACAACAAGCTCATTTGTTACATCACAAAACCTACATATCTATGGAGGCGCAGATTATACAGAGTATCTAGGCTGTCTGGACTGCTCTCGTTTTGATAGTAAATCCATTTGGAATGCCTTTGGAGATTATGGAAGTAGTTTTAGCAATACATCTATCTGGAATGATTTAAATAATTATGGAGACGATAACAATCCATTATCTCCATGGAATACGGTTTCTAATAAAGCACCTAAAATTGTAGATGATGCTGGTAAATTTCAGGGATATTTAACTGCAAACCCTTCCTTAAAAGAAAAATCAAATTCTAGATTCGCTACAGAACTAGTCAACAATCATAAGGCTATTGCCAAAGATCTAGCCAAATGGTATACTAAGTTGGTGGTGGATTATAGTAAGCTGTAACAACCGAGGACGATAAATTTATATTATTGTGATACTTCTGTGTTGATTGAATTTTACTATTGTAACTGAAATTGGTTAACCTTAGAATTATCTCAAAGCATGAAAAATATCATTACCGTAGCACTTCTTTTATTTATACTTCCTGTTTTTGCACAAGTAGGAATCAATACTACATCACCTACTAAAGAAGTTGATATAGACGGTGGTTTAAGGGTAAGAGAGTTAACAAATACAAAGTCACTTACTTTACCAGTACATTCTTTACCTGATGGAACCTTAATAAATGCAGCGATTAATAAAGACACGCCTGGTTTGAGATTTATCGGTTTTTTAGGTTCTAATCTCGAGCTAGATCAAGACCAGACTTTTTATGATATTAATCTAAATGAAGAATTAGTAGATCTTTTTGATGAATATGATACTTCTACTAGTTTATATACACCAGTATCTAACGGAACTTATAAAGTCGAAATGGATTTTGACATAGGTGGATTTACTGGTACATCTACAGATCTTGATATACTCATAGGCATGTGGGATAATACCGATAATCGATGGGTTTTAAGACGTACGTTTAAACATAGAGATATACTGTCAGATGAGTTTGCTAGTGCTAGACAAGAAAGTTATGGTATAGCAAATTACATAGATTTAGACAGCACACATGTATATAGATTTAGAATTATAGGCACCTATGATTCCTCGGTATCCTCATCTGATTATGATGGGATTCTTTTACGTTCTAATACTGGTGGGACAGGTTCTTCTATATCTACAAGTTTTAGTATTGAAAAAGTGAAGTGAACCGTACTTAGTTATTGAACTAATATTAATAGAAAAAAGGAACAGGTTGAACTGTTCCTTTTTTTATGAATCTAGATAATGATCTTATACTATTATAAATTAAAACAAAAAAAAGCTCGAGAACAACATCTCGAGCTTTTTGATACAAATAAAAATTATGATTTTATATATCCGTATACGGTACCGAAATCATACCAATTATATCAAAACTAGCAGATTGACCTGCAAAACCAGATACTGTTTCATCAAATTCAACTTCTATAGTTTTATTAGTCATATCATGTGAAATAATATCAATCTCACCAGATATAACACCAGTTGCATTAGAGCCACCAGCACTTGTTGGAAAATACTCAATACTATAACTACTAGCTAAAGCTAAATCATAAATTCCAGCAACACTAGATCCTTCTACATTAACGGTCATTGTTCCTCCATTTGCTAGGGAAAGTGATATATTAAGAATATTTCTACCTACAACGGTAGTTCTAATAGCTGTATAACTAGATACTGGTACATCGATACCATCGATTGATACCTGAAGTACTTCTTGAAAACTATTAGAATTCGCTCCATCGTCAGAATCACAACTGATCAATAATGTAAATAAAGCGGTCAATAATAAAAATTTAATTTTCATGTAAATATTTTTTGGTTGGATGCTAAAGTAAACAAATCACAGTATTCACAAAAATGTTTTACACAAAAAAAGCTCGAGAACAACATCTCGAGCTTTTTGATATTTAGATTTTGAGTTCTAACTCAACTTCTTTGCATTTTTTACTTTTTGCTTAGTAAGAGCCAGTTCTAGAACATTACTCATGTCGCTTACATAATGGAAAGTAAGGCCTTTTAAGTAATCAGCATTAATTTCTTCTATGTCTCTACGATTTTGCTCACAAAGAAGGATTTCTTTAATTCTAGCACGCTTTGCAGCAAGAATCTTTTCTTTAATACCACCTACTGGCAGTACTTTACCTCTTAAAGTGATCTCTCCAGTCATCGCAAGACTTTTCTTTACTTTACGCTGTGTAAATAAAGATACTAGAGACGTTAACATCGTTACACCAGCACTAGGTCCATCTTTAGGAGTAGCACCTTCTGGTACATGTATGTGAACGTTATAATTATTAAAAATAGAACTATCGATACCTAACTCATCGGCATTTGCTTTGATGTATTCCATTGCTATAGTAGCACTTTCCTTCATCACCTTACCTATATTACCAGTTATAGTTAAGTTACCTTTACCTTTAGATAGTATAGACTCGATAAATAGAATATCACCACCTACTCTAGTCCATGCCAGTCCAGTTACCACACCAGCCACATCATTATTCTCATATTTATCACGTTCCATTTTAGGAGCGCCTAATACTTTAATAACCGTTTCATTAGTCACTTTGAGATCGTACTCTTCTTCCATTGCAATACTTTTGGCAGCATAACGCACCATTTTTGCAAGTTGTTTATCGAGCGATCTTACACCACTTTCACGCGTATAACCTTCTACTACTTTTTCTATTTGTGGTTTTGCGATTTTAAGATGCGACTTATCCAGTCCGTGTTCTTTTAATTGCTTAGGTAGTAAGTGTTGCTTTCCTATTTCTACCTTTTCTTCTATCGTATAACCAGTAACATTTATAATCTCCATACGGTCGCGCAATGCAGGCTGTATGGTATTTAAACTGTTACTCGTTGCTATAAACATTACCTTACTTAAATCAAATCCCATTTCTAGGAAGTTGTCATAAAAAGCACTGTTTTGCTCTGGATCCAGTACTTCTAGCATCGCACTAGAAGGATCTCCATTATGCGAGTTGCTTAATTTATCAATCTCATCCAGTACAAAAACAGGATTAGAGGTTTTTGCCTTCTTTATAGATTGAATAATACGTCCTGGCATCGCTCCTATATAGGTTTTACGATGTCCGCGTATTTCTGCCTCATCACGCAATCCACCAAGTGAGATACGTACATACTCACGTCCTAGTGCCTCTGCAACAGATTTACCTAGAGACGTTTTACCTACACCAGGAGGTCCATAAAGACATAGAATAGGAGATTTCATATCATTACGCAATTTTAAAACCGCTAGATATTCTATAATACGTTTTTTCACCTCTTCAAGACCATAATGATCACGATCTAAAATTTTCATTGCGCGTTTAAGGTCAAAGTTGTCCTTTGAAAACACGTTCCATGGTAAATCAAGAATAAGATCTAGGTAATTGCGCTGTATAGAATATTCCGCCACTTGCGGATTCATACGTTGCATCTTTGCTAGTTCTTTCTCAAAATGTTCCTTTACCTTATCGTCCCATTTCTTTTTCTTAGCACGCTGGCGCATTTCATCTACCTCTTGATGTGAAGAAACACCACCACCTAATTCGTCCTGAATGGTTTTCATTTGCTGGTGCAAGAAATACTCACGTTGTTGCTTATTGATATCTGTCTGTACTTTAGACTGTATATCGTTTTTAAGCTCTAATTTCTGACGTTCGATATTCATAAAACGCAAAGTCTCTAGCGCTCTTTCTTTAAGATCATTGATCTCTAGAATTTTTTGCTTCTCCTCTACCTTAAGATTCATGTTAGAAGACACAAAATTCACTAAGAAAGAATCTGACTCGATATTCTTAATCGCAAACGACGCCTCTGTAGGTATGTTAGGACTTTCTTTAATAATCTCTAAGGCTAGTTCTTTTATCTTTTCAATAATTGCCCTAAACTCAACATCTTCCTTTACCGGTCTTACATCAGGGACATCGTTTGCTATAGCAGTTATAAAAGGCTGCTCTGTGACGATCTCGCCCATTTCAAAGCGTTTTTTACCTTGAATAATAACCGTAGTATTACCGTCTGGCATCTTAAAAGTCTTTAAGATTTTTGCAACGACACCTGTTTTATGCAAGTCTTCAAAAGAAGGCTCTTCTATCTCTTCATTCTTTTGTGCAACTACACCTATCGCAATACCTTTTTTGTTTGCGTCCTGTAATAATTTAATAGAGCGATCGCGCCCTGCTGTAATAGGAATTACTACACCTGGAAACAGAACCATATTACGCAATGGTAATATAGGTAAGGTCTCTGGCACGCTTTCCTTATTCATTTCTTCCTCGTCCTCGCTGCTCAATAGGGGAATAAATTCCGCATCTTGATCAAATTCTTGAAGTGACAAGTTGTCTATCGAAAATTTCTTTGGTTTGAACATATCTTTTTCAGTCGCCACAATGTCATATAGACTGTTGGCTTTTATTTTTTAAAATTAATTTGAGCACGATGTTTATTATAAATTCGCTTTCGCGAAAGCGGAATTACAACCTTTAAAAAACAGATTATCAAACTATTAAACTACTATTATAGTATCTAGAATGATGGCTTTACTCATTTTACACCAAGTGCTGGATGAATAATTTTTCAAAATCCTTGCCATGAAGTGTAACATGCTAGAATAAATTGCATCTTTAAAGCGTAACACTAACCAAGTGATCTTAAAAACAACCGAAATAGAACTTTATAACCTCTGTGAACGAGGCGATCGCAAGGCACAAATGCGCGTTTATGATCAGTATGCAAATGGTATGTATCATGTCGCATTGAGAATCGTAAAAGACACCGCACTTGCCGAAGATATTATGCAAGATAGCATGATAACTGCGTTTGCTAAGATGAAACAATGGAACCGAGAGGCAACCTTTGGCAGCTGGTTAAAAAGAATAGTAGTGAACAACAGCCTTACACAATTGAAAAAGGAAAATAAAATGCCTAAAGTAGATTATGACGATGTAGCCTATGAAATGGAAAACAAAGCAGACGAACAAATAGATATGGAAGCTGCTGGTATGACTGCCAAAAAAGTACTGGAAGTAATGAAACTTTTAAAGGATAATTACAGACAGGTTCTAACCCTAAGCCTTATAGAAGGAATGGATAATGAAGAGATAAGTGAGATTATGGGAATTTCTAATGCGATGTGTAGAACTACCATCTCTAGAGCAAAAGAAAGCCTGAGAAATAAAATGCAACTGATATGAAAAAGAACATGGAAGAATGGTTTGCAGATCAAGATTTTAATACAGAATCACTACCTAGTGGCCATAGAAATAGATTTTTTGATAAGCTAGAAGAAGCTTGCAACGATAATCATGAAGAAGTAGACGATTCGATTATACCTATTGCTACTGAAGATAATGATGGAGATCATGAAGGTAACGAGGTTATAAAAATGAACTCCTGGTTTAAATGGTCGCTAGTGGCTGGACTAGCAATTTTATTAGGTTTTACAGGTTTAAACCTGGTTCCTTCTAGCCCTGTAGATAATGGACTGTCTAGCGTGTCACCAGAAATGGCACAAGCGCAAGACTTTTTTACGAGTACTATAAATGAAGAACTAGAAAGATTAAATAAAGAACAATCGCCAGAAGCTGCTCGTATTGTTACAGCAACTAAAACAGCACTGGCAAGATTAGAACTGGATTATAAAACGATAGAAGCAGACTTTGCTACTAACAATGATAGTAAAACCGTTATCGCTGCTATGATACAGAATTTTCAAAATAGAATCGATTTATTAGAAACTGCTCTGGAGCAAATAGAACAACTGAAAAATTTAAAAGAACAAGAAGATGAAACATATATATAAACTTAGTGTACTGCTGTTTTTATTACCAGCGATGCTTATAGCCGGTCCTGGCTATGGAAAATACACCAAGACTAAAAAATTGAGTAAAACCTTTACAGTTAATAAAAACTGTATGGTAGATATTCAAAACGAGTTCGGTAACATAACCATTACTACATGGGACAAGCCCACTGTTTCCATAGATATTAATGTGGAAGTAAGTGGTAATAATGAGCAAAAAGTTATAGAACAGCTCAAAGGTATAGATGTTGATTTTAGTGCAACATCGTCCATTGTGAGTGCAAGAACTGATGCAAGTCGTAAGAAGAATAACAACAGTAGTAGTTTGTGGAGCACGCTTATGGGAGGTAGTAATTCTAATAGTAGCTCTAATATGAAAATAGATTATATCATTAGAATGCCAGTGACTGCCGCGGTAGATATAAGCAACGATTATGGTTCTGTTTCCATAGATAGATTGTTAGGTCATGCAAAAATCCAGTGTGATTTTGGTAGACTTGATATAGGACAGCTACTAGCGAGTGATAACGAACTTAGCTTTGACTATACTAAAAACTCTCATATCGATTACATGAAATCGGGAACGATTAGAGCTGACTTCAGCGGTTTTGAACTACATGGTGCTGAAAGAGTAGATTACAGTGGTGATTATACTAAGGCAAAGTTTGATAATGTTAAAAACATTAAATTTAATGGTGATTTCTCAACTATACAGTCTCAAGATGTTATAAAGCTAGTAGGTAGAGGCGATTATTCTACTATCAAATTAGGACATATTAAAGAAAGTGTTAACCTGGTAACTGATTTTGGATCGATAACTATTGAAGAATTGAGTCCTAATTTTAAAGATGCGGTCATTAAAAGTGAATACACAAACATTAAAGTCAATTTTCATCCAGAGGCAGCTTTTAAATTTGACATAGACACAGAGTTTGCGAGTATTAAACTATCAGACGATTTAACGGTTACCGACTCAGAAAATAATAGCACCGAAAAGCAAAAATCTGGTTATCATAAAGATAAAAACGCTACGTCTGTAATCAATATAAGATCAAGCTTTGGTGGTGTAAGTCTTAGAAAAAACTAAAAATAAAACAACAACTAACTTAATAACAATAACATGAAACATATCATCATACTTCTAGTAGCCATTTTAGGATTTAATAGTGCAAATGCTCAATGGTGGGGAAGCAATAAACGAATTAAAGGAAACGGAGAAGTAATTACAAAAACCTTTAATACTTCTGACTATGATAAGATATCTGGTAAAAGTAGTATCGATATTATCCTTGTAGAAGGAAAAGAAGGTACCATAACCGTAGAGGCCGAATCTAATATTATGGAATATATAGAGATCGAGGTTAAAGGTAATAAACTAGAAATAGGTCTTAAAGATGGTACTAACTACAGTACACGTAAAGGCATTAATGTGACTGTAAATGTAGAGTCTATCAACGCATTAAGTATGGCTGGAAGTGGAGATATCACGAGCCATATGAATTTAAAATCTAGAAATATGGATATATCTGTTGCAGGTAGCGGTGATATCACTGCACAAGTAGAATCAGAAAATTTAGAAGTAAATATAGCTGGTAGCGGTGATGTTACATTAAAAGGCCGTGCAGAATACCTAGATGCTAATGTTGCTGGTAGCGGTGATATCGACGCATTAAATTTAAAAGCCAACAATGTAGATGCCTCTATTGCTGGTAGCGGTGACGTATCTGTTTACTGCACAGGTGGCGAACTTAAAGCGTCCATAGTAGGTTCTGGTGATTTAATGTATAAAGGCTCTACTAGCTCAGTTAAAAAAAGTGTGTTGGGTAGCGGTGATATTACAAAGATCTAATATTATAGATTAAATTATATATAATAAAAATCCCCAAATCAAATTAATGATTTGGGGATTTTGTTTTATCCAAATACTGATGTTTATTTTACATCAAAACGATCTGCATTCATTACTTTATTCCATGCTTTTACAAAGTCATGAACCATTTTTGTTTTACTATCACTACTTGCATAAACCTCTGCAATAGCTCTTAACTCTGTGTTAGAACCGAAGATAAGATCTACACGAGTACCAGTCCATTTTAAATCACCGGTCTTGCGATTGCGACCTTCAAATAATAAATCTGAAGATGACTTAGACTTCCATGTCGTACTAAGATCTAACACATTGACAAAGTAATCGTTTGTTAACTGTCCAGGTGTATCGGTAAACACACCGTAGTTAGACTGATCATAATTAGCATCCATTGCTCTTAATCCACCTATTAAAACAGTCATTTCTGGAACAGATAGTCCTAACAAACTAGCTTTGTCCACTAATAAATCTTCACCAGCATTTTTTTGCGAGCTGTTGATGTAGTTTCTAAAACCATCTGCACGAGGTTCTAAATAAGTGAAAGATTCTACATCTGTTTGTTCTTGTGTAGCGTCTCCTCTACCAGCTGTAAATGGTACAGTGATATCGTGCCCAGCGTCTTTTGCAGCTTTTTCTACACCTGCGTTACCTGCAAGTACGATAAGGTCTGCCATGGAAACTTGTTTGTTTCCAGTTTGAGATGCATTAAATGCTTCTTGAATATCAGCTAGAACATCAAGTACTTTTCTTAATCTTACTGGATTGTTTGATTCCCACTGATTTTGTGGTGATAATCTTATACGACCACCATTTGCTCCACCACGTTTATCACTATCTCTATAAGTAGATGCACTAGCCCATGCTGTTGCAACCATCTCGTTAACCGATAGTCCAGAACTAAGAATTTGATCTTTTAAGGATGAAAGATCTTCTTCATTTACTAATTCATGATTTACAGCAGGAATAGGATCTTGCCATAATTCTTCTTTTTCTGGTACATGATCACCTAAATATCTAGAAGATGGTCCCATATCTCTGTGAGTTAATTTAAACCACGCTTTTGCAAAAGCATCTTCAAATTCTTCTGGATTATCTCTAAAGTGCTTAGAAATTCTCAAGTATTCTGGATCAGTCTTAAGAGCAATATCTGCTGTAGACATCATAAGATCCTGACGTTTTGAAGCGTCACCAGCCATAGGAGCCTGGTCTGCATTAGAAGCAGCAGTAGGTTTCCACTGGTGAGCACCTGCAGGACTTTTAGTTAATTCCCAATCGTAATCTAATAATACTCTGAAGTAATCGTGATCCCACTTATCTGGGTTAGGTGTCCATGCTCCTTCTAGACCACTAGTAATGGTATCATCTCCATGACCAGTACCATAAGAACTGTTCCATCCCGTACTCATTTCTTCAATCTTAGCACCAGCAGGTTCTGCTCCAGTGTATTTTTCTGGATCTGCTGCACCGTGTGCTTTTCCAAATGTATGACCACCTGCAACAAGTGCTACAGTTTCATAATCATTCATTGCCATACGGCCAAAAGTTTCTCTTATATCATGTGCGCTACCTACCGCATCAGGATTCCCATTAGGTCCTTCTGGATTCACATAGATCAATCCCATGTGAGAGGCTCCTAATAATCCTTCTAACTCACCATCTTCATATCTCTCTTCATTACCTAACCATGTAGTCTCACTACCCCAATAAACATCTTGTTCTGGTTCAAATGCATCTACACGACCACCTGCAAAACCTAATTTCTTTAATCCCATAGATTCCATAGCAACATTACCTGCAAGGATCATAAGGTCTGCCCATGAGATACTTTTACCGTATTTCTGTTTAAGTGGCCATAATAATAATCTTGCTTTATCTAGGTTACCGTTATCTGGCCAGCTATTTAAAGGAGCAAAACGTTGATTACCTATACTTGCGCCACCACGACCATCACCTACTCTATAAGTACCAGCACTGTGCCATGCCATTCTAACGAATAATCCACCGTAGTGTCCATAATCTGCAGGCCACCAGTCTTGAGAATCGGTCATTAAATGAGTTAAATCTTTTCTCAAAGCGTCTATATCGAGGCTTTTAAATGCTGCTGCATAATCAAAATCTGGATCCATAGGATCTGATTTTGTAGCGCTTTGACGCAGAACATTTAATCTTAATTGGTTAGGCCACCAATCATTATTTTTTGTTCCTTGTCCAGCAGTACTAGTTGCACCACCGCCCATAAATGGACATTTTGAAATATCTTGAGAATCGTTTATATCCCAGACTTTTGAATTATTATCACTCATAACTACCGTGTTTTATTAATTAGATGGTTCAAATATATTTTAATTCTAAAAGTGTTTATTAAGATTACAACTGTTAAAATCAAATCTACTATAAGCAAAACTTATCATGTATTATTTTATAGTAGTTTAAATCTATTGTTTAATTTTGATTTTAGGTACTCTAGCTAGTAATATGATTCCCAATATAAAGAAAACTATTAAGAATAATATAGGTTCTCTCATAGAACCGCTTAATTCACCTACTATAGCAAATATGAGCATCCCTATAACGATACCTATTTTTTCTGCGACGTCGTAAAAACTAAAATAAGAAGCCGTATCAGGATTACCATCAGGAATCATTTTTGAATACGTACTTCTAGATAAGGATTGTATAGACCCCATTACAAGACCTACAAAACCAGCCGTTATATAAAACTGTAAAGGTGATACCACAAAATAACCATAAATACAGATAACCGCCCATAAGATATTGATGACGATTAGAGTTTTGATGTTACCTAGCTTTCGCGAAAGCTTACTAGCTAACCCTGCTCCTAATATAGCCACTAACTGTATGAGAAGTATACTGATTATTAATCCCATGGTTGCCCCATCTTCTTCCCACTCTACTTCTTCTGTACCAAAATAAGTAGCGACTAGCATAACTGTTTGTACTGCCATGCTGTATATGAAAAATGCTCCTAAGTAGCGCTTCATTTGTAGGTCTTCAGAAAGATTACTCCATATCTTCTTCAGTTCTTGAAAACCATTAGTAAAAATGTTCTTTACTTGGGTACTATCCTTTTTAGTTCCTAAAGGCAAATATCTATAGGTATATTGCGCAAACCCCATCCACCATAATCCTACTAGAATAAAAGATAGTTGCACAGGATCTAAATTGAAAACATAATTTTCTAAGGAAGTTTCACACAGTAATCCGTCTTTTGGATAAAAACCACCTTCTATTAAAACAAGACATATAATAAGGAGTATAACACTACCTATATAACCCATGGAAAAACCTTTGGCACTTATAGAATCTTGCTGTTCTGGAAAAGCGATGTCTGGTAAGTAAGAATTATAAAATACTAGACTACCCCAAAAACCTATCAAGGCAAGCATATAAACCAGTAAACTGAGCCACAAATAATCAAAACTGAATAGTGATAGACCGATACAACTCAATGCACCTAGATAACAAAAGAATTGAAGAAAACGTTTTTTCTTACCAGAGTAGTCGGCTATTCCAGATAAAATGGGTGATATAATACTAACTATTAAAAAAGCAATAGCTGTAGTAACTATTATTATAGACTCATTATTAACGTCCTTGAGTATTTCTGGGACTTTTCCTTCTTCATATGCTTTCATACTTATATAAGCATAGAATATAGGGAAGATAGCACTATTGATTACTAGAGAGTAAACTGAGTTAGCCCAATCATAGAATGCCCATGCATTCAATAATTTTTTAGAGCCTCGAGGTAAAATTTGTTTCATAAAAAAAGGGTTCTATTAAGAACCCTTTAAAAGTATGATTATTAAATTAACTATACATTATGTATAGATTAAACTTATTATTTAAATGAAGTTACACCATATTTTGCTGCCTCTGCTTTTGCAAGTGGAGCAAGTTCTCTAAGGTTAGCAATACGACTATCGTTAGATGGATGTGTACTTAATATTTGAGGAGTAGACTGTCCTCCACTATTTGCTTTCATACGTTCCCATAAAAGAGCACCTTCATCTGGGTTATAACCAGCCATCGCAGCTAGATACAGTCCTATTTTATCTGCCTCTGTCTCATGAGATCTAGAAAATGGTAACATACCACCCACTTGAGATCCTACACCATAAGCTTGATTAATTAAATTCTGAGTTCCCGACTCTAGACCTGCGGCTTGTGATCCAACAGCTACTCCAGTACCTATGATGGATTGCCATTGAGCAGCACTCATACGTTGTCCACCATGGTTAGCTAGTGCGTGTGCTACTTCATGCCCCATAACTATAGCAACACCTGTTTCATCTTGACAGATAGGTAAAATACCTGTGTAAAAAACTATTTTTCCACCTGGCATAGCCCATGCATTTACTGCAGGATCATTAACCAAATTATATTCCCATTCATAACCATCTAAATACTCAGGATGACCTATTGCATTTAACCATCTTTGGGCAGCAGTTTTAATTTTACTACCTACGGTTGCGATCATTTTAGAATCTGATGTACCTGTAATTACCTTATTTTCATCAAGGAATTCATCATATTGAGAAAATGCCATCGGGAAAAGACGATCATTTCCTATAGGCTTTAATGTCTTTTTACCAGTGAATACATTTGTAGCACAAGAAGAAAGGAACAATGTCGCAGTGAGTGCTAAAATAATGGTAGTCTTTTTCATATTTCTAATTTTTACTACTTACAATTTGTTGAACTTTTTTAATATCAATACCATGGTGAGATTCCGTATGCACCACTTCTTTATTAAAAATAATAATTACTTGCGGTGATTGATGTACCACATTTAATTTTTGAGCTACGGCGTTGCTTACATCTCTATACGATAATAGGTCTAGCAAGTAATAAGTCACATTGTCATCGTTACTTTCATACCCTTTTTGAAACTGGTTAAAAACCATTCTAGAAATACCACATCTTGTGCTGTGCTTAAAGATTACTTTGGGTTTGATACTAGAATTTTTGATAATATTATCCAACTGATCAATGGATTCTAATGTATCCCATTGAATACCATCCATCTCTTCTTTTGCTATATCTCGCTGTGATTTAAACAGCTTGTCCATAAATCCCATATGCTATTGATTTTATCGCTTTCGCGAAAGCGGAATAAAGACCTGCTCTACTCCTTATTATAATCTAAGATACAAAGATAGGTTATAGCGTCATAAAATCTCACAATGCTTTTATAAACACGTCATAATGTCTGTTAAAATGTAATATAAATCTGTCTAAATGTCAATTTATGAAAAAGGTATAAGAATTGACTACTACCCAACATAACATAATACATCTAAAACAATATATATGAATCCAAATAAATTAACTATAAAATCCCAAGAGGCTTTGCAGCAAGCACAGCAACTTGTACAAGAGTACGGACAACAACAAATTGAGAACGTACATTTATTACTTGCGATAACTATGGTAGACGAGAATGTCTTGCCGTTTTTATTCAAAAAACTGAATGTGAATTTAGACCTAATTATACAACTACTTAAAAGTCAAATTACGTCGTTACCTAAAGTAGAAGGTGGAGAGCTCCAACTATCTAGAGAAACGAATCGTGTTTTAAATGCATCTATGACGCTCGCTACTAAAATGGGCGACGATTATGTAAGTATAGAACACTTATTGATCTCCATGTTTGACGGTAAATCAAAAACTGCACAGATTCTTAAAGATCAAGGTATTTCTAAAAAGAATCTAGAAATGGCAATTGAAGAATTAAGAAATGGTAATAAAGTAGATTCTCAAAGTGCCGAAGAAACGTACAACAGCCTTAATAAGTATGCAAAAAACTTAAATCAGCTAGCAGATCAAGGCAAACTAGATCCTGTTATAGGACGTGATGAAGAAATACGTCGCATTCTTCAAATATTATCTAGACGTACAAAAAACAACCCTATGCTAGTAGGAGAACCTGGAGTAGGTAAAACCGCAATAGCCGAAGGTCTCGCTCACCGTATAGTGGCTGGTGACGTACCAGACAACCTTAAGGATAAACAAATATTTTCTCTAGATATGGGAGCACTTATAGCTGGTGCAAAATATAAAGGAGAATTTGAAGAACGTTTAAAAGCGGTAATTAAAGAAGTAACTAGCAGTGCTGGAAATGTCGTATTATTTATAGACGAAATTCATACCCTAGTAGGTGCTGGTGGCGGTGAAGGTGCTATGGATGCTGCTAACATTTTAAAACCTGCCCTAGCTCGTGGTGAGTTGCGTGCAATAGGTGCCACTACACTAGATGAATATCAAAAATATTTTGAAAAGGATAAAGCTTTAGAAAGACGTTTTCAAAAAGTAGTGGTAGATGAGCCTGATACAGAAAGTGCTATTTCTATACTGCGAGGTATTAAAGATAAGTATGAAACGCACCACAAAGTTCAAATAAAAGACGAGGCTATAATAGGTGCTGTAGAATTATCACAACGTTATATTACTAATAGATTCTTGCCAGATAAGGCTATTGATTTAATGGACGAGGCTGCAGCAAAACTGCGTATGGAAATTAACTCTAAGCCAGAAGAACTGGATGTACTCGATCGTAAAATCATGCAACTAGAGATAGAAATCGAGGCTATTAAAAGAGAAAATGACGAAGCAAAATTAAAGAACTTACGATCTGAGGTGGCAAACCTTAAAGAATCTCGTAACGAACTTAATGCGCAATGGGAGAATGAAAAAAGTGTCGTTGATAATATTCAGAATGCAAAAACGGACATAGAAAACTTTAAACTAGAGGCCGACCGTGCAGAGCGTGATGGTGACTACGGTAAAGTGGCAGAGTTGAGATATGGTAAAATCAAACAAGCTCAAGAAGAATTAGACCGATTACAAGCTGCAATGGAAGCAAATGACAATTCTAATAACCTCATACAAGAAGAGGTTACTTATGAAGATATTGCTGAAGTAATAGCCAAGTGGACTGGTATTCCTGTAACTAAAATGTTACAAAGTGATAGAGAGAAACTTCTCAAGCTAGAAGAAGAACTTCATGAACGTGTAGTAGGACAAAGTGAGGCTATACAAGCGGTAAGTGACGCTGTAAGAAGAAGTCGCGCTGGTCTACAAGATCAGAAAAAACCGGTAGGGTCCTTTTTATTTTTAGGTACTACAGGAGTAGGAAAAACAGAACTAGCCAAAGCACTTGCAGAGTATTTATTTAACGATGAGAATTCTATGACTCGTATCGATATGAGTGAATATCAAGAAAGACATAGTGTGAGCCGTCTAGTAGGTGCACCTCCAGGATATGTAGGTTATGACGAGGGTGGACAACTTACTGAAGCGGTAAGAAGAAAACCTTATAGCGTGGTATTACTAGATGAAATAGAAAAAGCACATCCTGATACCTTTAATATATTACTACAAGTTCTAGATGAAGGAAGATTAACTGATAATAAAGGACGTGTTGCAGATTTTAAAAACACGATTATTATCATGACATCTAACATGGGTGCTGATATTATCCAACAAAAATTTGAGAATTTTAATGGAGAAATAGAAAGCTTAATAGATTCTACAAAAAACGAGGTACTCGCTGTTCTTAAACAACGTGTACGTCCAGAGTTTATAAACCGTATCGATGATATTGTCATGTTTACACCTTTAAATAAGGAAGAAATAAAGGAAATTGTAGGCTTACAATTTAAAGGCGTTAGCAAACTTCTTGCACAACAAGGAATTATAATTGATGCCACAGATCAAGCGATCGAACTGCTAGCTAAAAAAGGTTATGATCCACAGTATGGTGCAAGACCAGTAAAACGCGTCATCCAAAAAGAAGTGCTTAATGAACTTTCTAAGGAGATTTTATCTGGAAAAATAGCTTCAGACAGTATCGTTTTGGTAGATGCTTTTGAGAAGGAATTGGTCTTCAGGAATCAAACAGATTCTGTAGAAGTTTAAAATTCGATAGTGCATTTTATAATAATGGCCACCTATTCTTAAATGAAAGATTTAGGTGGTTTTTTTTATAGAGATATTAATTAAAAAAGTCAATTTTTAAGCCAGGAAAACTATTCTTAACATAATAAATTTGTCGCCTGTAGTGAGAAATGAACCAGGTAATATGGTTAATTAATGTTATTATTGAGTGATTCAAATTAATTTTTTTAATCTATCGTACCATGCTTCTTTCATAGATAGTTCATCATAAAATATTTGTTGTTCATCGGTATTTTTAGGAAAAAATTCTATAATTAAAATTAATTTTATTAAATAATCAGCTACCTATTTAATATCAAATAGTACATTGAAAATTATCACCTTCATTATTGTTAATCAAGGTATTAAAAATCACTATTTACCTTCTACAGCTTATTAAAACTATAGATTAGAGGAATAATTTAAAAATATTTTAAGCATACAACTTATGTCTAGACCATATTATTAATTGAGACTACAAACATGTGGAAAATTCACAAACTCACTAAAAAGACTAGCCCTAAGAGCCTATAATTACATTAATCGTGATAATTTATTTGTTTTTTTATCATTTTAATAAGCAGCCTATTTCTTATATTTAAGCCGTATAAAAATCTAAATGGACAACATGCAATATAAAAGACTTTTCGATTTCCCCCATTATCAACTAGAATTATATCCACGTGAAGATTCTCTAGTTTCTAAAGTTAATGGTGTATGGGTTAAAACTTCAACGGCATCTTTTGTCGAGCAAGCTAACTCGATTTCAAGAGGTTTATTAAGGTTAGGAATACAAAAGAATGATAAAATTGCACTTATTTCTACTACAAATAGAACCGAGTGGAATATTATGGATATAGGTATTATGCAAACAGGTGCGCAAGACGTACCAGTGTATCCTACTATTTCAGAAACAGATTATGCTTATGTCTTAAATCATAGTGAATCAAAATACGTATTTGTTTCTGATAAAGAAGTTTATGATAAAGTCATGAACATTAAAAATGAAGTTGCTTCTTTAATAGAAGTATATTCATTTGACGACATCCCTGGTTGTAAAAGTTGGGAAGAAATAAAAGAATTAGGTAAAGATGACAGCAATCAGTCAGAGCTGGAAGAAATAATGGCTACTATTAAGATAGAAGATCTAGCTACCTTAATATATACATCTGGTACAACTGGACGTCCTAAAGGTGTTATGTTATCTCATGAGAACATTGCTAGTAATGCGATGCACAGTTCTAGTCGTTTACCTATAGAAATCGGAATTTCAAAATCTTTGAGCTTCCTACCGGTTTGTCATATATATGAACGCATGTTACAATATATGTATATCTATACCGGTACAGGAATCTATTTTGCAGAATCTATTGATAAGATATCTGATAATCTTAAAGAAGTAAAACCAGAAGTAATGAGTGCTGTACCTCGATTATTAGAAAAGGTATATGACAAGATTATCGCAAAGGGTACGGATTTAACAGGGATTAAAAAGAAATTGTTCTTTTGGGCTGTAGATTTAGGTCTAGAATGGGAACCTTACGGAGCAAATGGATGGTGGTATGAACGTAAATTAGGTCTTGCAAAAAAATTAATCTTCTCAAAATGGAAAGAAGCACTAGGTGGTAACCTACTAGCCATAGCTAGTGGTAGTGCTGCTTTGCAACCTAGACTAGCAAGAGTATTTAATGCTGCTGGCGTGCCAGTTATGGAAGGATATGGATTAACAGAAACCAGTCCTGTAATATCAGTAAACGATTTACGTAATGGAGGTTTTAAAATAGGGACCGTAGGTAAAATGCTGCCTAATACCGATGTTAAAATTGCCGAAGATGGTGAGATAATCATCAACGGACCACAGCGCATGCTAGGTTATTATAAGGACGATGAGAAAACTAAAGAAGCTATTGATGATGATGGTTATTTCCGTACTGGTGATATAGGAGAAATAGACGCTGAAGGATTCCTTAAAATAACAGACCGTAAAAAAGAGATGTTTAAAACATCTGGTGGTAAATATGTCGCACCACAGGTTATAGAAAATACCATGAAACAAAGCCGTTTTATAGAACAAATTATGGTAATAGGTGAAGGTGAAAAAATGCCTGCGGCCTTTATACAGCCTAATTTTGATTTCCTTAAAGACTGGGCAAAGCGCAAAAACATTTCATTTACAAGCATAGAAGATCTTTGTAAAAATGAACAAGTAATTGCTAGATTTCAAAGAGAAATAGAGCACCATAATAAACAATTTGGTAAGTGGGAACGCGTTAAAACCTTTGAACTAACTCCAGAAGAATGGACTATCGAGGCAGAGCACCTTACCCCTACTTTAAAATTAAAACGTAGAAATATTAAAGCACGCTATCAAGATCTTTACACAAAAATCTACGGCTCTAAGATTTAATAAATCTTATTATAAAAAAAGTAAAAGCCATGTTTGTTACATGGCTTTTTTTATTAGCTTACACACTCAAATAACTAGATAATTCTATCTTTTAAAACAGAATATTTGTACGCAATAGTAGATGTAGAAACCACTGGAGGAAAATATAATGAAGAAGGCATTACAGAAGTAGCCATCTATAAATTTGATGGTCATGAAATTATTGATCAATTTGCTAGTCTAGTTAATCCAGAAAAAGAAATACAACCTTTTGTAGTAAAATTAACTGGTATCAATAATGCCATGTTAAAACGTGCGCCTAAGTTTTATGAAGTTGCAAAAAGAATCATAGAAATTACAGAAGGTACTACCCTAGTTGCACATAATGCAGGATTTGATCACCGCATGCTCAGGTTAGAATTTGATAGATTAGGTTATGAATTTGAACGCCCTACACTTTGCACTGTAGAGTTGGCACAAAGCCTATTGCCAGACCAGGATAGTTATAACTTAGGTAAGCTAACCAGATCATTAGGTATACCATTAACAGATAGACACCGTGCTACTGGTGATGCACTAGCAACAGTAAAACTGTTCAAGTTGTTATTACAAAAGGATATTAATAAAGAAATTATTTCAAAAAGCTTAAAACATTTTAAGCCTTTAAAAATAGAACCTAACCTTAAAGCAATAGTAGACCAATTACCAGCAGCTACAGGTGTATTCTATGTGTATGATGTAAACGGTACTATAATATTTATCAGCAAGAGCAAAAACATAAAAAAGCGCGTCACTCAACTATTTACTGGTTCTAATAAAAAATCAAAAGAGATTCAAAAAAAGGTTGCCGAAATTACTTTTGAAAAAACCGGTAGCGAGATGATCTCTATCTTAAAAGAACATATTGAGATAAGAAAACACACGCCTGCACTCAATGGAAGAATTAAAAGAAATAACTTTTCTCACGGTCTTTATATATATTACGATACAAATCAAACACCTCGTTTTTTTGTAAAATCAGTTGTTAAAGATCCTAATCACATCATCACCTTTTCTTCTTCTAGATCTGGTTATAGTTTTTTAGAAAAATTAGAAAAAAAATACGGTACATCAGTAAAATTTAGAAAATTACCACACAATGATGCTAGTCTAAGCATTCATCAAAATACTGCAGTTACAGAGTCCCTAGACCTACTTAATGAAACAGTAAATGAAATTATCACAACCTATAGTCTTAAAGCTACCAATAAAATATTAGTTGATAAAGGTCGTGAAGCTAGTGAGCGCAGTGTCATACTGATAGAAAATGGTAGAGTCACTGGTTATGCGTTTGTAAACTTAAGAATACAAATGACGGACATTAAAATGTTAAAAAGTCTCTTGACTCCTATAGAAGATCATGGCCAGGTTTTACATCTTGTAGCTAGTTACATACGCCATAAAAAGATATATCAAATTATAGATTTATAATAGTTACGCTTTCGCGAAAGCGAGATCCACAACAATAACACAATACAATTAAAAGCCATGCAAGCAAAAGGAAGATTGTTTCTTATCCCAGTAACATTAGGCGACATAAGCCCTCTAGAGGTACTACCATTATCAGTAAAAAAAGTAGTTGAAATGGTGGATGATTATATAGTTGAAAATGAAAAAACGGCAAGAAGATTTATAAAAAGTATACATCCAGCAAAGGCGCAACCTACTTTGAGTTTTTCTACTATCAACAAGTTTACGGAATCTAGCGAGTTACCAGCATTCTTACAACCCTGTCTAGAAGGTAAAGATATGGGGTTAATGAGTGAAGCTGGTGTACCTGGAATTGCAGACCCAGGTGCAGACGTGATTGCAATAGCTCATGAAAAAGGGATAAGAGTACAACCCCTTGTAGGCCCTAGTTCCATACTTATGGCTATGATGTCTAGTGGTCTAAATGGTCAAAATTTTGCCTTTAACGGTTACTTACCTATTGATAAGCAAGAAAGACGTAAAAAATTAAAAGATTTAGAAAATTTTTCTATTAAAAATAATCAATCGCAATCTTTTATAGAAACTCCTTATCGCAATAATAAAATGATTGAAGAACTTTTAGTCTCTTTAAATAGTAGGACTAAAATATGCATAGCATGTGATATAAGTTTACCTACAGAGTTCATTAAGACATTAACTGTAGATTTATGGAAAAAACAAATTCCAGATCTACATAAGAGACCGGCCATCTATATAATACAAGGATAGGAAAATTACTTTTCCTTTAAAAATTTAATGTTAAATATTTATCAATTTAACTATTTTATTGTGATTTTATAGAATTGGAAAAAAATGACTATTTTACGGCTCTCAAAACTATAAAGCCATGAAAAAACTTTTCCTCTTATTCTTTTTATCGATTCCCATATTGTCATTTGGACAGTTAGAAGCCGCCTGGTGGTTTTTTGGAGATAATGCTAGTGTAGATTTTAATTCTGGAGCACCTGTAGCAGCTCCTGCCGGTAGCCTTGCCACAGCCGAAGGTTGTAGTACCATCTCAGACGAATGTGGAATTCTTCAAATGTATTCAGATGGGCAAACTATATGGAATAGAAACGGTGTAGCTATGGCTAATGGTACTGGACTATCTGGAAATGGATCTAGTGCACAGTCTGCCATAATTATTCCTGATTTAGGTGTTGCAGACCGTTATTTTGTTATTACTATAAGTTCTTTTGCTGGATTAAGGTACAGTATTGTAGACATGACATTAAATGGTGGACTAGGTGACGTTATCGCAGGTCGTAGAGATATTCTTATACAAGCTGATACTCAAGAAAAAGTAACCGCAACATTAAGTGATAATGGGACTTTCTATTGGATCGTGACATTTGAAAACGGTGGAGAATATAGTGCTTATCCTGCCGCCGGCGGTATTATACTTGCTTCTAGAGGTGTAGATTCTACACTTCCAGTAACATCTTCACTTACAGATGCTCGTGGTTATATAAGATTATCACCAGATGGGAGTAAAATTGCTAACACATCTGTAGAACCAGCTGGAACAGCATATCTTACTGATTTTGACACAGCCACTGGTGTAGTTAGTAATCCTGTTGCTCTTACCACTTCTAGCAATATTATTGACCATTTTTATGGTGCAGAGTTTTCACCTGATTCTCAATTAATTTATCTAAATGCTAATTCTGCTTCTGGCGGAAATGGATGTAGTACATCCGTTAATAGAGAAATTCTTCAATATAATATAAATAGTGGAGGTGGATGGAACTCTACTCCATTCGTTTTTGCTGCAAATGGAGCAAATAATAGTGAAAGAGGAGCATTACAATTAGGTATAGATGGTAAAATTTATCATGCTCGTGCTTGTCAACCTTGGTTAGGTGTGATAAGATCTCCAGATTCAGTTGGTGCTGCTGCAAATTATATTGACGATGGAATTCCTTTAAATAATAATTCAAGAGAAGGGTTACCTCCTTTTATAACTTCCTTCTTTGAACCTTCTTTTAACTCATATGAATCTGTTGCTGGTGGTGGTAGTGGCGGCGCCTCTATCAATCAGGTTAACTTTTGTGATCAAACACCTATTCAATTTGAAGCATCTACAGCCGACTTTTGTCCTACTTCTACAGTAACTTGGAATTTTGGTGATGGTTCACCGACTAGTACAGTTCTTAACCCTATTCATACTTTTCCTGCTCCAGGAGTTTATACAGTTACCTTAGTTGTACGTAATGGTGGTTTTAGATTTACAGCCTCTCAAGACATAACTATTTATGCAAATCCTATAGCAAATCCTGTAGCAGATGTATTTTTATGTGATAGTGATGGTGACGGTATAGAAACTAGAGATTTAACAATTGCTGAATCTCCAGAGGTTTTAGATACCCAGATAGATCCTAATTTTATGATCGAGTATTTCTTATCACAAAATGCTGCAGATAATAATGTATCGAGCATTACAATGCCATATGATTTCCCTGTCGGTACTACAACAGTTTATGTAAGGATCACAAATGAAGAAAATGCTACTTCAAGTCTTTGCTTTGATACAGGATTCTTTGATGTTATAGTAGCTTCAGGGTCTGGTGCTACTAGACCTACAGATTTAGTCGTTTGTGATGACGATAATGATGGTATATCAACATTTGATTTAACAACTACCGAAACTGAAGTTCTGAATGGATTACCAGCAACTGCATTTACTATCTCTTATCATGTGACTGCTGCAGATGCAAGTACTGCTTCAAATCCTATTATGAACCCAACTTCTTATACTAACACAACTCCTAATATGGAGACTATTTTTATAAGGTTGCAAGACAACAGCCCAGGTGGTTGTACATCTACCACAGAAGTAGATCTTTTTATATGGTCTACTCCTACTGCAAACGCTGTTATGGATATCGCCGTTTGTGATGCTGCAAATGACAACTCTGAAATTATAACACTTTCAGATTTTGATGCCGAAGTTTTAGGAACTCAAACAGATCCTGATTATGTAATAACGTACCACATCTCACAAGCAGATGCTGATACAGGTGCTAATGATCTACCTAATTCATATGACCTGACTGCTACAACTACTTTGTTTGTACGAATAGATAATTTAAATAATGAACCTTGTTTTGATACAACGTCGTTTGAATTAAGACTAGATACACAACCTGTAGCAAATCCTATAGCTACTTATAGATTATGTGATGACATTTCAAATAACAATTCTGAAGTATTTGACCTTGTTACTAGAAATCCTGAAATACTGTTAACTCAAGCAGCTGCAGATTTCAACATAGAATACTTTACTTCCCAAGCAGATGCTGATTTAGGTACTGTGGGAGGAGCAACTGCAGTTAATGACATGTACAGTAGTGCTGGCCAGACGATGTATGTACGTATTGAGAACGTAATAAACACAAGCTGTTTTGATACAACAACATTTGATCTTATTGTAGATGATTTACCAGTGGCAAACACAGTTGCAGATTTAGTTCTTTGTGATGATGAAACTAACGACGGTACTGAAGATATAGATCTTACACAATTTGATACCGCGGTATTAAATGGACAGACCTCTCCTAACTTTGTAATTTCTTATCACCCAACTCAAGCAGATGCTGATAATGACACTGCAGAAATCACCACAGCTTACACCGTAAATTTAGGAACAACAACTGTTTTTGTAAGAGTTGATAATAGTGATAACATGACTTGTGCTAGCACAACACCTATCAATATTATTCTAGACGCGCAAGCTATAGCAAACCCTGTAACTGAATACAGATTATGTGATGATATGACTAACGATGGATTAGAAGACTTTGATCTTAGTACTAAAGATGCTGAAGTATTAGGTACACAAACTGCTACTAACTTTACAATAGAGTACTTTACATCTCAAGTAGATGCTGATTTAGGAAGTGTAGGTGGTGCCACACCATTAACTACTATTTACAATAGTGGTTCTACTACTTTATTTGTGAGAATACAAACTAACAGTAATACCGGATGTTATGATACAGAAATGTTTGACATTTTTGTAGATCCATTACCACTAGCTGGTACACCTGCAGACATAATAGTATGTGATGACATTTCTAATGATGGAACTGAAGACGTTAACTTATCTCAGTTTGATGCAGAAATTTTAAACGGACAGACCAACACTAGTTTTAATGTAACTTATCACGCAACTCAAGCAGATGCCGATAATAACGTTTCACCTCTAGCAAGTCCTTATGCCGTAACTAGTTCTACACCTAACTTATTTGCTAGAGTAGATAATGCAGATAATGACATGTGTTACAGTACAACGACATTCCAATTTGTTATAAGCCCTACTCCAACAGCTAATACTGTTGCAGATATGATTACTTGTGACGATCCAGGTAATGATGGTAGTGAAGTATTTGACCTAAGTCTTGCAAATAGTCAAGTATTAGATGGTCAGAATCCAAATGATTTCAATATCACTTTCCACCCATCACAAAACGATGCAGATATGAATACTGCTGCGCTACCTACTATGTATGCTAGTAGCACTACTACACCAGAAACTATTTTTGTAAGAATAGAGTCTGCTATAAACCCAGTTTGTGCTGATTTCACAAGCTTTACTCTTACAGTAAGTGTGGAGCCTACAGCCGGAATCGGTGCAGATATAGTAGGTTGTGATGACGTGAGTAATGATGGCTTTGAAGAGTTTGATTTCAGCTCTCAAGATGCTGCCATTTATAATGGACAAAGTACTACCGACTTTGATGTTACATACCACGTTAGTCAGGCAGATGCTGACAACGATGTGAACGCATTAACCTTTCCTTATACAAACACTTCTAGATCTCAAACAATCTATGCTAGAATTGAAAACACATCAAATACTGATTGTTATGACGTTTCTAGTTTCTTAATAGAAGTATTTGCTAGACCAGTTATTGCAGATCAAGGTCCTTATACTATTTGTGCTGGTGTTGCAGAAAATATAGATGCAGGTGCAGGATTCTCTAGTTACTTATGGTCTACTGGAGCTACATCTAGAACTATAGACGTTGCTAGTGGTGGTGATTATACAGTGACGGTAACTAATGCAGATGGATGTGATAGTACAGCAACAATTACAGTAGTAGAGTCTGATGTAGCTGTAATAGAGCGTATAGATGTAGGACAGTTTGAGGTAAACACAAACACTCTTACTGCTATTGTAACAGGAAGTGGTGATTATGAATTCTCTCTAGACAACTTTGTATATCAAGACAGTCAGCGATTTAATAACCTTTATCCTGGTTTCTATACCATTTTTGTAAGAGATAAAAACGGTTGTGGAACAGTATCGATGGATGCCGTAATCATAGGTGGACCACCTTACTTTACTCCTAACCAAGATGGATACCACGACACATGGCAAGTAATAGCTGTAGAAACTATACCAGATGCTACTATCTATATATTTGACCGATACGGTAAATTATTAAAACAAGTAAGCCCTACCGGTGCAGGATGGGATGGTAATTATAATGGTACTCCTATGCCATCTAGTGATTACTGGTACTTAGTAGAATTAAGTGATGGACGTAGTTTTAAAGGCCATTTTGCCCTGAAACGATAAACACACTTATCATAAATTACAAAAGCGAGCTATTTAAAATAGCTCGCTTTTTATTTATAATGGTTTCTCAAAATAAGAAGCCACTTACACTACTCTATTTTAAATTTTTTACATAAAATTCTTTAAAATCTTATCAAAATTAGGCTTTGAATAAGTGGGCCCTTTTAGAACCTTACCATCTTCTCGATAAATAGGCAAACCATTTTCTCCTAACTTAGACATATTAGATCGTTGTATTTCATCAAACACGTCTTCTATGACATCTTGCATTCCATGTTCTATAATTGTACCGCATAGAATATAAAGCATGTCTCCTAAAGCGTCTGCAACCTCTACGAGATCATCATTTTGTGCTGCTTCTAGATATTCCTCATTTTCTTCTTTCATCAACTCATATCGCAACTTATTTCTACGTTCTGTGATGTGAGCAACCGGTTTACTATTCTTACCTAATTTAAAAGCGGTGTGAAATTTATGGACACTTTCTATTTGTTTCTTCATATCTATGGTGTATTTGCTAGTATTGGTTTGTAATTTTGTAAAAATAAGTTTTCTATGAGTGCATTGCCATTAGTTTTAAAAGATCCTATGTTCAGTAGTGGACAGATTAATTTTGGAATAGGCTTTTTCTTAGTTTTTGTAGTTATTATTTCTTTTATGTATTTAAAAGATAAAAAATTACATAAGAAAAATTACAAAGGCGTATTCTGGATACTTATAGGCTTTATAGCTTTTATTTTACTTCTCGTTGCCATAAAATTTGGTTTACAGAAATAAAAAAAGCACCAGAATCTCTTCTAGTGCTTTTTGTGATTTCGCTTTCGCGAAAGCGGAATTATAAATTTCTTAATCTAAATGGCCATAATTCTTTGAGTACATAAGCATTTGTTCTTCAAAGCTTTTAGGTTGTTCAATAGAAAAACCTGATATAGAATCACCATCCATAGTAGGAACGATAACAGGGTTTACAAAACCTCTATAAGCTGGAGCTTTGAACTTACTGTTTCTCTCTAGCACTTCTTTATGAATATCTTGATCTACTTTTACACCATAGTTCTCTACTAGTGCCTGTCCAGCTTTAAAATCACCCTCGCTAGTAATGCGTTGTGTTTCTTTTAAAAGTTGGCCAAAAAGCTCTCTCAATTTATCGTAATCCTTAATATCATAATAAGTTTTACCGTCCTTTACCACTTTTTCAATTACATTATCCTCTTTACCTTTTTCATAAACCCAGGCACTCACCCATTGTCTGTTACGCATGTGGGCTTCTTCTACATCCTGCCCTAATTCTAAACGTACGAGCTGAGATAACATACCGTTTCTTATATAACCGTCATAAGCAGCCATACCGTAATTTTTCCAGTCGTCGACAAGGCCTAGTTCCTCTAACTTAGGGTCCATAAGGTAATAAAGCCCAAAAAGATCTGCACGACCTTCTTCTATTGTAGATTTATAACTACCTAATGTTTCTTTAGGCGTTCCTACTCCAGGGTTAATCTGACCACTTGCATGCCCTACCACTTCATGAAGAGCTGTGTGTAATTTATCAGCTTTGGCACCGTATTTTTTCTCAAGTTCTATTTCTTTCTCATCGTGTGCAAACTCATCTAATCTGCCAGAACCACCTGCGTTACCATAAGCACCAATAATATTACCAAGAGAAACTGATTTACTACCGTGTACAGATCGTATCCACGTATTATTAGGTAAATTCACTCCTATAGGTGTCGCTGGACTAGCGTCTCCTGCCTCACCTGCTACATTTACCGTTTTATAGCTTACTCCAGTTACTTTAGGTTTTTTATGCTCTTGCATAAGTGGTGAATTATCTTCAAACCATTGTGCGTTTTCACTCAAGACATTCATCTGGCGTGACATTTCAAAATCCTTTATCTGTACGATTGTTTCATAGCTACCTTTATAAGCGATAGGGTCGTTATAGACTTCTATAAAACCGTTGATCCAGTCCACAGCACCTTCTGTACTTGTGCTCCATGCAATAGAATATTCGTCCCACTTTTCTAGATCACCAGTTTGATAATATTCAATTAATAAACCTAGAGCTTTTTCTTGTTGCTCCGTTTCTGCAACGCCTTGTGCTAGTTTTAGGTAGTGAATGATTTGATCAATTGCAGCACCGTACAGACCACCACTCTTATAAACGTCTGACATTAATTTGCCCTCTTTTCTAATCAATCTAGAGTTCAATCCTATTTCTACTGGTGTCTCTTTATCAACTGGTTGGCTTTTATAAAATGCTATAGCCTCTTCAGTTGTAATTCCTGGTTCATAAAAATTAACCGCACTCTCGAGTACAATATCTTTGTCTTTATCAAGAACTACTTTTTTAGAATCCTTATCGTTAAACATGACATCTACTGCTTCAGATGGCATAATTAGACTTTGATCTCTCAATAAAGTAACTAAAAATTCTTTAGAAAATTCTGGTTTCATCTTATCCATACTATAATGGTGATGAATACCATTTGCAAACCATATGCGTTTTAAGTAGGTTTCAAATTGTTGCCATTCTTCAGTTGTTTTATCACCTTTATAATTGGTATAGATACTTTCTAAACCTTTTCTTATAACTAAATTGTTACGATAATTTTGATCCCAAGTAATATCTCTACCACTTAAACCTGCTTGAGTTAGGTAATAGACTAATTTTTGTTGTTTTAAAGTGAGTTCTTCCCAACCTGGTATTTGATAACGTAAAACACCTATGTCAGCAAATTCTGTGACATTGTAATTGAAATCTATTACTTTTTCAGTTTTAACCGTTTCTTGTTTCTTTTCTATTTTCTCTTGACAAGAAAACGTAAGAGAGGCAGCAAATATGCAACCAGCAATTTTAAGATATTTCATGAATATATTGAGTTTAAAGGATTTATATGATTATCTCAAAAATACGATTTTGATCCGGATTGTTTTTTCCTTGAACAGATGAAAAACTCCGGTTTCATTAATAACATCTCATAATAGTATCCGTATTTTTAACCTTTGATATAAAAAGGTTATATTGTACTTACCCTAATACCTGATATGAGATTCTCCTTATTTTTATTAACTCTATTATGGAGTTGTACATCACTATTTTCACAAGAATTAGTCTCTTTTAATGACATGCTTACCATGCTCGATAAAGGTGAAACTGTAAAAGCGAGAAAAGCATTAGACGAATATGATTTATCTTCTCTTTCTAAAAAAGATCGAGCTAGCTACCTTCTTAATGATGGTATTATAAAATTTAGAGAAAATAAATCTGTAGAAGCATATAAAGCTTTTCTTGAAGTAAAAGAACTTAAACAGTTTGCAAGAACAATGGTAATCTATAATGCAAACGATTATATGATACGGATTGCAAATACCGTTTCAGAATATAGTACCGCAGCACCTTCATTAATTGAAGAGAATTGCAATATAGCTGATAAGTTAGATAATCCTAAATTTAAAATAGACTGTATAAATAACTCATTTTATAAAGAGTTAGTAGGAGAAGATTATGAACTCTCTCTTAAATATAATTATCAAATGCAGCGTATTGCTGAAAAAAATAATTTAGAAGATGAATTATTAAGTATAGAAAATAACATAGGTACTATTCATTATTTTCAAGGCAGATACGATTCTACAATCTATTATTTTGAACGTAATCTTAAAAGGGCTAGAAAAACATTAGACACGCTTTATATTGCGCAGCGCATTAATAACATGGCTATGTTAAAGTCAGCTTTAGAAAATCATACAGCAGCATTAGAAAACATTAATGAAGCCGAGATAATGGCACAAGACTTATCTGATTATCAATTACGTATTTTAATATTACGTAACAAGGCAGATATATTAACTAATAATGAGATGTATAAAGAAGCTACAGATTATTATTTTAGACACCTAGCCGCTAACGACACATTATCTGCATCACAAAATACGAGTCAGTTAAATGAATTACAGACAAAATATGAAACTGCCGAAAAAGAACTACTCAATGCCGAATTAGAAGCTGAAAATTCTAAAAGTGAATCGCGCATATATATGTTGCTATTCCTACTCACCATGGCATTAGGTACCGCAGGATATTTTCTTTTAAATTTTTATAAGACTAAAAAGATAATGGTAGCTAGAAAACTAGCTCAAGAACAAAAGGAACTTAAATTAATGAGAGATCAAGAACTGGCTAGTATAGATGCTATGATCGCTGGACAAGAAAAAGAACGTCTCAAAATAGCGTCAGATTTACATGACGACCTAGGTAGCTCTCTTACTGCCATAAGAGTTTCTATTGAAAATGTAAAAGAACGCACGCTAGATAATGACTCTAGATCTATACTTGAAAATGCTCATCACATTCTTAATGATACTTATTTAAAAGTACGTACCCTATCACACACGCAAAACAGTAGGGTATTAAGTGAAGACGGCTGGATAAGTAGTTTAAAAGATCTAGCTCATAAAATCAATAAATCTGGTGATCTAGACGTAGAAGTAATTCACAGTGGATTAAAAGGCAGTCTAAGCAACTCTACAGAACTCTATTTATTCAGAATTATTCAAGAATTGATTAACAACATCATGAAACATGCTCATGCTACAGAGGCTAGTATAAATATTACTGGTTATGATAACATACTGGATATCATGGTAGAAGATAACGGTAAAGGTTTTGACCCTAATAAAGTCTTGAAAATTGGCATGGGTCTTGATAATATAAAAAAGAGAGTAAATGACATGAATGGTACATTTACAGTAGACTCTAACATAGAAAAAGGTGGTTGCACCATAAGTATAGAAATTCCCCTAGTATGATTACAGTAGCTATTGCGGAAGATCACATTTCCCTAAGTGATGGTCTCAAATTATTTTTAGAACAAGATCCTATTATTAGAGTTTTATACGCTACTAGTAATGGTACAGAGATGATGCAGCGCATAGAAAATTCATTACCAGATGTGGTTCTTACCGATATAAGCATGCCAGACATGAATGGTATAGAATTGTGCAAAGCCATCAAAAAATTAAGGCCAACTACTAAGGTTATAGCCCTAAGCATGTTTGACAATACTGGTGCTATAAAAGACATGTTAGACGCTGGTGCAGATGGGTATGCACTTAAAAGCAGTCCGCTAATCCATTTAAGACAGGCTGTAAAAGACGTTTATGAAGGTAAAGTTTACTTTGATGAACACATGACCGCACAGCTAGAAGAAATCAAATCTTTTAAAGTAAAAAAGAATATACTGTCCAGAAGTGAGCGAGACATTCTTATTTCCATTGCCAGAGGTTTATCCAGTCAGGACATAGCAGAAGAACGCGGTACCGCCATAAGTACAGTTAACAAGCATAGAAAGAACATGATCCAGAAATTAGGATTATCTGGTAAAGGAGAATTACAACAGTATGCACAAGAGCAACACGGCCACTCAAATTAACCAATTATGAAAACAACTTTCTTTATTTCTATTTTAACAACAGTTGCCTTATTTTTAAGTTGTAAAAACAATTCTCCAACTAATGTTTTTGAACCTAATGCAAAGCAAACAGTTCAAATGACTCGTTTTGACACAGCAATACAAAACGATACCATTTTATATTACAACGATTTTAAATCCAACTTTGTAGATAATCGCAATGTAGAAATATGGCTTCCTGAAGGTTATCCACAAAAAGGTGTCAAATACCAAGTTCTCTATATGCACGATGGACAGAACGTCTTTAACAAAGAAACTGCTTACACCGGTGTTGCTTGGGAAATGGATCAAAAAATGGATTCTCTAACTACGGCACAGGCTATACAACCTACTATCGTGGTTACTGCATGGAATACCAATAAAAAACGTTTTAGTGAATACATGCCACAGTTACCTGGTGAGTTGACAGAGTCCGCTTTCGCGAAAGCGGAACTAAAAAAGAACACTGGATATGATAAATTATACAGTGATGATTATTTAAAATTCTTAACCAATGAGCTAAGACCATTTGTAAACGAGAATTTTCAAACCTCTACAAAACCAGAGGATACCGCTATAATGGGTAGCTCTATGGGTGGATTAATATCACTTTATGCCATGATCAAATATCCAGAAGTATATGGAAAAATAGGTTGTGTAAGTACACACTGGCCTGTACCACTTCTAGGAGAAGCTTTTATCAAGGAATTACCTACATCTGTTCCGCAAGCTGGTAGCCATAAAATCTATTTTGATCACGGTACTAAAACGCTAGATTATAATTATGAGCCCTATCAACTACGAGTAAATGATATGTTTAAAGATCTAGGTTATACAGACGAGGACTTACTTTACAGGAAATTTGAAGGTCACATACATAACGAAAAAGACTGGCAGCGTCGTGCCGCTATTCCATTGGTATTTTTATTGAAATAAAATGCTTGTGAAAATATAATAAAACAAAAAAGGCTGCTCTATCGAGCAGCCTTTTCAATTTATAAGTATTGAATTTTTAGAATCCTAAACGTACACCTACTTTGTAAGTTCTACCTCTAGTCTGGAATCCTACTGCCTCTTGATAATCTTCATCTAGTAAATTAGAAACACTTGCAAAGAAAGTAACATCTTTACTGTTCAATTTATAAGTAGCGTCTAGATCCACTAATTGATAACTTTTTAATTCTACATTTTGAGTACTAAAAGTATTCAAATCAAAGAATGCATCTGCACGCTGGTGATTGTACTGGTATCTTGCTGTTAAAAACGCACGTTTTAACACCTCTACTCTAGCACTAGCATTTACCTTATGCTTAGGAATACGTCTCAATTGTGGTACGTTTTCTCTTTCTGTAAATGTATAGTTTGCTGTAAGGTTTACTTTATCAAATAAAACCGTTTGTCCCATAACCTCTACACCTCTTGCAGTAAGTTCTTCTTCTACATTCTGGTATTGAGAGATAAAGTTAACTGGATCTACAGTTACAAATTGTACTAGATTATCTTCTTCACGTTGAAAAACAGTAACACCTAAACTAGAAGAATTCTTACTCCAAGAAATTCCTGCTTCTAGAGTTTTGTTTTCTTCTGGCTCTAACTCCTCATTACCGAATCCGTTAGCATACAGTTGGAACAAAGATGGTGTGATATAAGCAGTACTATAACTAGCATAAGCTTTCAAGGTATTGTCACCAAGATTAAATCTATACGATGGGTTAATGTTATAAACTAACTTTCCATCATAGTTACTATGTGAATTATAACGTGCACCTGCATTAACGTTAAATCCAGTACCGCTTAAATAAACCACGTTAAAATAAGGATCATAAATCTGGAAGTTTACATTATCCTTATCTGCATTTTGTGCAAATTCTGTACTACCGAATGGGATACTAAAATCTTCATACGTCTCATTCTTAAAGTTAAAACCTAAAATAGTTTTTAAGCTAGATTCTTCTGTTAATTGAAACGTATACTTGTTATATAAGTCTATTGAGATTCCATTTGCATTATATAAAGAAGGAAAACCACTTCTAGTATCTCTGCGAGTTGCAGTAGTTACACCGTTATAAACGATCTCTCCTTTATCAGAATATTTCCAGTTGGCATTAGTTCCCCATCTTACCTGGCGGCTGTACGTCTCGTTATCTCCATCGGTAAAAGCACCGTTGTCAAATTCTGCAACGTACTCATCAAATGATAGGTAACTACTCACTTTTAAGTTCTTGTTATTATCATAACCTACTCTACCTATCAGGTTAATGCGGTTAAATTCGTCTGCCTCAAACTGTACATTATCATCAGCACTTTCTGCTGCACTAAGACCGTTTGTACTTTGATGATTTAAACCAGCACCGTAAGTAAAACCACTTTTAGTACTTCCTTGTAGTTGCACACTGTTGTTGTACTCATCAGGTCCATTATTAGCTTGTTCTCTACTTTTATTTGTTCCTATAAAAGAAGCAACACTCACACGTACACCAGATTCTGGTGCTTTACGTAATTTAATATTGATTACCGCTGTACTTGCGTTTGCACCATAAAGTGTACTTGCAGCACCTTTTAAAATCTCAATTTCTTCTATTTGGTCTATATCTACTAGTCTTAGGTCAAATTCTCCATTAATATTACTTGGATCATTAACCTGAGCGCCATCAATTAAAAAAGCTACCTGACGGCTGTTACCACCTCTTACAAAGTAACTCTGGTTTTGACCAGCATTACTTCTAGAACCATTAATTTCTATACCAGCATACTGGTTAAGAAGGTCTGCGATGTTAGCAGCACGTTGCGCTTCTATGTCTGCTCTTGTGATTTTAATTACTGGTTTACCGCTGTCTTTGCGTTGTAAATCAAATTTTGAAGATGCTGTTACAATAACTTGATCCAGCTTTGTTGCAGTAGAATCTACTTGTGCATTTCCCGACACAGCTACTGCGATCATTGCGCTTAGAGCGATGATTTGTTTTTTCATTTTTAGGTTTTTAGGCTCAGGAAAGGAATTTTGAAGAGTTCTATAAACCGCGATATAACACACGCAAAAGGTCTCGACTGCGCTCGACCTGACATAAAAAACCCATCGCTATCTCTATCCCGAAGATGAACAATAATTGATTTGAAAAATGGCAGGTCTCCTGACTCCAAAATAAAATCGTCTTCCCAAGCCTTGCTCAGTGACTGTATTGATTTTATCTTATAAAATTTATAAGACGCCTTTTTTAAAAAGACGTTTTGATTACAGTTGCGGGAACAGTTCTAGAATTGCACTAGATTCCCTTTTAATTTTTTGCTTTCGCGAAAGCGTAACTTTCTTCCAGCTTAAAAACCATATTTCAAGCCGCGAAAATACTATTTTAATCAAGTTAGATTATTGAATTGATCAATATTTTTATACCTTATTGAAAACATCTCACCTTAGTTCTATTAGAATTGGTACTTTTGAAACCTATGAAACAGCCACTGATATACTTAATTTTATTCGTTTTTATTTTACAATCTTGTAAAAAAGAAGTGGGAAAAACGGTAATACCAATTGATGATATTACTGAATATCAACAAATAGACATTAAATATGCTCATGGTTTTCAAATTAAAAATACCAGCTCTGGTTATTATGTAACTATTATGAATCCATGGCCAGAAAGTGCTGTTAATTATACTTTTAAACTAGTCAATAAAAAAACTATAGAGTCTACTCCTCCAGCAGATATTCCTAGAACTATTCAAATACCTGTAAAAAAAATAGTCCTTACCTCTACCACTCACATACCACCACTAGTATTGTTAGGAGAAGAAAAATCACTTATAGGTTTCCCATCTAGTGATTATATAAGCTCGCCAGAAGTTAGGTCTTTAATAGACAGCGGTCATGTAGAAGAATTAGGTACTAATCAACTTATAAATGTAGAGGCAACTATAATTCTAGAACCAGATATGGTTATGGGATTTAGTATAGACGACAGTAATCCTACGTATCAAAAAATACAAGAAGCTGGCGTACCAGTTATGTATAATGGAGAATGGGTGGAAGAACATCCACTAGGTAAAGCAGAGTGGATCAAGCTTTTTGGTGTTTTATACGGTAAAGAAAAAGAGGCAGACAGTATTTTTAATTCTATAGAAAAAGAATATTTAAAGACTCTAGAATTAGTAAAAACCGAAGATAAACCACAAGTTTTGAGTGGTGCAACGTGGAAAGATCAATGGTATTTACCATATGGAGATTCTTGGCAGGCAAAAATCTTAAATGATGCTGGCGCAAACTACATATATAAAGAGACAGCAGGAAGCGGCTCACTAGCCTATCCACTAGAAAAAGTACTTACAGATGGCCGCGAGGCTAGCTACTGGATTGCACCTGGACAATATTCTAGTTATTCAAAAATGCTAGCAGATAATAAATCATACGGCCTTTTTGAATCTTTTAAGAACAAACAAGTTTATACCCATGCGCTTACCGTAGGTGCCAAAGGTGGCGTTACCTATTACGAAGAAGCTAGCATGCGACCAGATCTAGTTTTAAAAGATCTCGTTAAGATTTTACATCCCGATTTACAATTAGACCATGAATTGTATTTCTTTAAACCACTAGAAGACTAAATTTACAGTTCGATTAGCAAAAAATCTATTCCTTTCATTCATTGAAAAAACAATTTTTCATACTGAGCATTTTACTACTAGTCTTCTTCATTGCAGACATATGTCTAGGTACGGTTTATATAAAACCTCATCAAGTGATGGATGCGTTGTTTGGTCTAGAAAATCCACAAACCGGCAAGACAGTTCGTTATATCATTACAGAACTGCGATTACCTCGTGCCATCATGGCTATTTTAACCGGTGCTGGACTTGCTATCGCAGGTTTATTGATGCAAACCTTGTTTAGGAATCCGCTGGCTGGTCCTTTTGTTCTCGGTATTTCTAGTGGTGCAGGACTAGGTGTTGCTCTTGTTATCATGGGAGCAACGGCATTAGGAATAGGCGCAATTTCTGGTTTTGGAATCATTACTGCAAGTGTGGTAGGAAGTCTTGTTGTTCTATTGTTAATCATTCTCATGTCGCTAAGAATTAAAGATACCATGGGATTATTAATCGTAGGTTTAATGGTAGGAAGTTTGAGCAGCGCTGTGGTAGGTATTTTAAGTTATTTCAGTTCTAGTGAACAATTAAAAAGATATGTATTCTGGTCCATGGGTAGTCTAGGTAATATCAACTGGGCCGATTTATGGATCATCATTTTATTGTTTTTTCTTGCTTTAATATTATTAATCTGGATTATTAAACCATTAAATGCGCTCTTATTAGGTGAGAGTTATGCGCTTAGTTTAGGGATTAACATTAAAAAAACAAGATGGATAATTATAATCATCACAAGTATTCTTGCTGGTAGTATTACCGCATATGCAGGTCCTATCGCTTTTATAGGACTAGCTGTACCGCATTTATCACGACTTATTTTACCTACGGTAAATCACAAAATATTAATCCCAACGGTTGTTTTATTAGGTGCCACGCTCCTACTTTTCTGTGATTTAGTATCACAATTGCCATTTTCAAATTACTCCTTACCTATCAATGCAGTGACATCATTACTGGGAGCACCACTCATTATCTGGTTGATTATGAGAAAACGTAATTTACACTTCTAATGATAAGACTAGAAAACATACAGGTAGGTTATGGTCATTGCGTTGTTGCTGCTTTTGATGGCGATCTCGCTTTCGCGAAAGCGAAATTTATATCCATCATAGGAACTAACGGTTCTGGTAAATCGACCCTATTGAGAGCCATGGCAAGTGGGCAACACCTCATCAATGGAAATGTCTTTATTGAGAATAAAAACTGGAACGATTATACGGCAGTAGAACGATCTAAATTCATATCTGTAGTACTAACAGAGCGATCGTTCAGTCATTTTTTAAGTGTCAGAGAGTTATTAGAATTAAGTCGCGCTCCTTATACCAACTATATAGGTAAACTAGCCGCTGAAGATCACGAAGTAATCAATGAAGCTCTAGAAAGTTTTGATTTAAAACAATTGGAAAATCGCAAGGCAGGCACTTTGAGTGATGGACAGTTACAACGAGTTTTAATAGCGCGTGCCATAGTTCAAGATACGGAGTACATTCTCATGGACGAGCCTACCAGCCATCTAGATATCAATCATAAGGCAGATTTACTGTTGCAATTGAGAGATTACTGTCATGAGCATGGTAAAACTATTATTTATGCCACGCATGAGATACAACTAGCAATGTCTTTGTGCGACGAGATCGTTAGTATACATAAAGGATCTATCGCACATGAGACGATAAGTGACTTTGTAAAATCTAATAAACTACAAGAAATTTTCCCCTCAAAACATGTGGCTTTTGAAAACGGAATCGTCCAATTTAAATTTGATAGCTAATTTTAAGAAGATTATTTTTTCATAATCTTAAGCAGCGCACGCTTCACACTTACCTTGAATTAATAACTGTGAGAATAAAACCTCGCGATTAGGTATTTCTGGAATATTTACATGAATATTAAGACAGTCTACTGTACCACAACTCAAACATTGAAAATGAGGATGGAAATCTTTGTGAACAGATTTTGTACAACCTTTACATTTTGCATACCATTTCACACCATCAAAACCTAAAAAGGAGTGTAATACACCATCATCTTCTAGCTTATCTAAAACTCTATAAATAGTCGTTTTATTAATCTGTTTATCTAAACGTTTAATTAAGTCTACCGCAGATATGGCATTAGATTCTTGCTCAAATTCATTAAGCAATAAATCTATAGATACTGTTTTTCTTATAATTCCCATAATACAAATTTATTACAACTAAGTTGCATTAACAAATAAACATTCTATATTTGCAACTCGGTTGCATTAACGAGAATGACTATATGAGATTATTATTACCAAAGCCAGACATAGTAGGTGCTGCAGTGAGTATGTTATGTGTTATACATTGCGCTATTACCCCACTGTTATTCTTATCACATGCCGCTGCAATGAGTCAGGGTATTTCTAAACCTATCTGGTGGTCCAACTTGGATTATTTATTTATTATTATATCTTTTTTTTCTATATATCATGCTACTAAAAATACAAATAGAAAAATCATGAAACCACTTTTATGGGCAAATTGGTGTGTTCTATTGTTACTTATAGGAAATGAAAAAATAGAAGCATTCTCCATACCAGAAACTATAACCTACATAACTGCTACTGTACTGGCTGTATTACATATATATAATTTGAAATATTGTCAATGTCAGGATGATAAATGTTGTATTAAAAATGGATGAAAAAGAAATAGAATTAATAGGTGATAATCATATATCGCATAATACAGATACACCTATGTTACCTACTGCATTTGACAAAACAGATGCGGAAAAGATAAAAACCATAGAGTATCATTTTAGCGAAATAATGAAAGAACTGGGTCTTGATTTATCTGATGATAGTTTATCAGGTACACCCTATCGAGTTGCCAAAATGTATGTAAAGGAATTGTTCTCTGGTTTAAACCCTGAAAATAAACCTCAACTCTCCGTATTTGAAAATAAATATGGCTATAATAAAATGCTTGTAGATCAAAACATTAATATTGATTCTGCTTGTGAGCATCATTTTTTACCCATAACTGGATTTGCACATGTGGCTTATGTTCCTAAGAATAAAGTTATAGGCTTGTCCAAAATTAATAGACTGGTAGATTATTATGCGAGACGTCCACAAGTACAAGAAAGATTATCCATGCAAATCCTTAAGGACTTGCAAGAATCTCTAGATACAGAAGATGTAATCGTTATGATAAGTGCAAAGCATTTATGCGTTTCTTCTAGAGGAATTAAAGATAAAAATAGCACTACCACTACCCTAGTATATGGCGGCTGTTTTGAAAAAAAACAATATAGAGCTGATTTTTTAAATATTATTGATCAGCCATCTACTTAACATCTAGATCTATCCAAACTTTGTTGTTTTTTTAATATCATGACTTCTCCCTAGAAGTGAACTAGCACTTGTTGTAAGTGCTAGTTACCAATTGAATCTTTAATTAGGTAGATTCAATCCATGAAAAAAACCCTTGATTTCTCAAGGGCTTTTAGTACTATCTAAGCAAATTATGCTTTTGGGATCTCTTTTAAAATTTCTAGAAGGAATTTCCAGAATTTCTGAACAGATTTAATCTCTACACGCTCATCTGGACTGTGTGCTCCTCTTATGTTAGGACCGAATGATATCATGTCTAGACCAGGGTAACGCTCTCCTAAAAGACCACATTCTAGTCCTGCGTGACAGGCTACTACTCTAGGCTCATGATTAAAAAGCTCGTTATATTTTGCTTTTGCGATATCTAAAACCGCACTGTTTGCATTAGGCTGCCATCCTGGATAATGACCAGATAGCTTAGTCGTCATTTGTGCTAGTTCCATTACAGCAACTATACTACTAGCAAGATCTTCCTTAGAACTATCTACAGACGATCTTGTAAGACAGGCTATCTGTAATTTTGAATCTTCTAAGGTTACACGCGCTAGATTATTAGATGTTTCTACTAGTCCGTCTATATCTGGACTCATGCGGTACACACCATTATGAATTCCTAATAGTGTATATACTAGTGTGCGACTATCTTCTTGAGTTAACACAGCTGCATTAGGAGCGTCTTCAAAAGAAATAGTAATATTTGCTTCTAGAGATTTATACTCGTCTAGAATTGCTTCTTTACAAGATTGAAATGCATTAAGCATAGTGTTTAAATCGTTCTCTAAAAAACTCACTACTGTTACTGCCTCTCTAGGAATAGCGTTTCTTAAACTACCACCTTTAATAGATTGAAAATGAACTGCACCTTTCTTTTGCATCGCATCTAGAAGTCTCGCAATCATCTTATTTGCGTTACCTAAACCTTTTATAATGTCCATACCACTATGACCACCATTAAGACCTTTTACAGTAATTTTCTTTGATAAGTAAGAAGCATCTAAATCGCTAGTAGAGTAACTCTTTGTTGCAGTAATGTCTACACCACCTGCACAACCTATGTCTATCTCGTCATCTTCTTCTGTATCTAGATTTAATAATATTTTAGAAGTAAGAATGTTTTTATCTAATTCTTTAGCACCGGTCATTCCTGTTTCTTCATCTATAGTAAACAAAGCCTCTATCGCAGGATGTGCAATATCGCTAGAAGAAAGTACAGCCATAATTGCCGCCACACCTATACCATTATCTGCACCTAGTGTAGTACCACGCGCTTTGATAATATCTCCATCTACAAACATGTCTATTCCTTCTATTAAGAAATCAAAGTCTGTGTCGTTATTCTTTTGATGTACCATATCCAGATGCGACTGCATGATGATACTCTTGCGATCTTCCATTCCAGGAGTAGCAGCTTTTTTAATGATCACATTACCTATAGCGTCTTCCATAACCATAAGATCATGTTGTTTTGCAAAATGTACCATAAAAGCACGTACACGCTCTTCCTTCTTAGAAGGTCTCGGTACAGCATTTAAATCTGCAAAATGATTCCATAATACCTGTGGTTCTTGTTCTCTTACTTCTTTAGACATAAAAATGTATGATTTTTTGCAAATGTAAAGCTACTTAAGAAGTTGTTGCCCTAACTATTTGCTAAATGATTGTTGATTTATAAATTACTACTAGAATTATAGACTCTTAGTAGCTCTTAACATCTCTCTTTTTCCTGGCGGTCCTGGTAAACGTTCTACTATAAAACCTACCGATTGCATGTTGCGCCTCACTTGTCCTGCTGCACAATAGGTAGTGAGAACTCCATTACTTTTTAAAGCATTATAAGCGGCTGTAAATATATCTACAGTCCATAATTCTGGTTGGGTACTAGGTCCAAAGGCGTCAAAAAAGATCAAATCATAAGAATCTTGATCTGCTATTTGCTCAAAAGTTTTTTGCTGCTTTGTTAAGGAAAAGTGATTGCTAATTTGATGACGTTCTTCCCAGCTGCATTGATGTATATCTTCATACATCTCTTCATTACCTAGTAATTTACCATAGTCCATGGCTTTTACCTCTTCATCATTAACTGGATATGCCTCTACCGCTGTATACACTATCGGTGTTTTAGAATCATGCAATGCAGTGACCATGGCATTAAGACCAGTTCCAAAACCATATTCTAGAATCTTAATAGGATTTTGTTGAAAATTACGCTTTCGCGAAAGCGAGACCTCTAAAAAATGCTCTAAACCAGTATCTATAAAAACATGAAGCGCCTCTTGTAAGGCGCCATGTCTAGAATGATATTGTTCATTGAGATCGGGCATATGAATCGTTTTTGATCCATCGTCTGTAGTCATGATCTCACGTTTCATTTATTCTTCTGTATTTGCTGCTTCTTCTACATCTGGATTGTCAAATTTCTCAACAAGTGCTCCATCTGCTACAAAGCTTAACGTAACTTCTTCTTCTGTGATAGCTGCTATTTCTTCTTTAGATTTCCCAGCATCTTCAGCATAATGACGTAATTCTTCTACTGGTGTAATGTTCTTATAGGCCTTACCACTCAAGATCACCTCTTTTCCTTTACCATTTTTAGGTAAAAAGAAACTATAGTCTTTAAATTTTACAGTCGCAGCCTGGTCACCTACCGGTAATTTAATCCAGCATCCCTTCTTTACACATACGTCTGCAATCATACCTTTTACTTTTACAGAAGTAGTATCTCCTACAGTCATACCATCATAAATCCTTCTTAACTCCATCGCATCGATTGCATCTTTATCTGTGATCTTTGCTCCATAATCGAGATAAGCCATTTCTTGAACTTGCTCATCATTTACAGCTGGCATGTCTTCTTCTACATTTTTTTGTTCTTTACATGCTACCAATAGAGACAATGCAAAAATTCCAATAATTAACTTTTTCATGTGGTTATAGTTTTAATAGTTAGGTTTGGGTTGTGATTATTAACCTAATATACAAGCCATTAGATCAAAATTCAATTTCTTTATAAGGACAACTTAAAATAAATCTTTATAGATACTTAAACGTATAATTAAGTAAATCCTACAGATATCTGTATAAAATTGTTTACAATTAGTACAAATTTAAGAATTCATTGACATAATTTCGATGCACTATTCAAGTATATTTGCAAAAATAATAAAACCACCATGACAAAGACTCACGAAATCGTTATAGATAAGGTAAAGGAATCTAAAATCAACTCGATAGATTTTAGCAATTTAACCTTTGGAAAAACCTTTACAGATCACATGCTGGAATGTACATGGCGCGATGGAGAATGGCATACTGCTGAGATTAAACCTTATGGTCCTATTCAAGTAGAGCCTAGTTGTAAAGTATTTCACTACGGTCAGGCTATTTTTGAAGGTATGAAAGCCTTTAAAGATGGTGAAGGAGATGTATTTCTTTTTAGACCAGAAGATAACTGGATACGTTTTAATGAAAGTGCAAAGCGACTTGCTATGCCAGAAGTACCTAAAGAGGTATTCATGGAAGGGCTTAAAAAGCTTGTAAACCTAGATAAAGAATGGGTAAGATATGGAGAAGGACTTTCTTTATACCTAAGACCATTTATGATAGCTAGTGAAAACGGAGTTGCTGCTGCACCAGGTACAGAGTATAAGTTTATGATCATTATGTCACCTGCATTTGCTTACTATAAAGGTGATGTGCGTGTTATAATCGCTTCAGAATTCTCTAGGGCTGCAGACGGTGGTGTGGGATATGCAAAGGCTGCTGGTAACTATGCAGCAAGTTTCTATCCTAACAACCTTGCTCTAGAAGAAGGATACCAACAAATTATATGGACAGACGCTGCTTCTCATGAATATCTAGAAGAAGCTGGTACGATGAATATTTTTGTAAGAATAGGTGACAAATTACTCACTGCTCCTAACAATGACCGTATTCTTAACGGTGTAACGCGTAGAAGCATTATGCAAATGGCAAAAGACCACGGTATTACCGTTGAAGAAAGAAGAGTGTCTGTAAAAGAACTAACTGCTGCTGCAAATGATGGTAGCCTTAAAGAAATTTTTGGAACTGGAACAGCTGCTGTAATTGTACCTATCAAAGGTTACAAACATGAAGACTTTAAATTTGAACTTCCTACACTAGAAAGTTCTTATGCAACTTTATTAATGGGTGCATTAAAAGATATACAATACAACCGTGCTGAAGATCAACATGGCTGGAGAGTAAAAATCTAATACATTTACTACATCATTACTTAAATGCTCACTTTTAAAAGTGAGCATTTTTTGTTAGTAATTATTTTACTAGAGCTTAATATGCTACCTAATAAGATTTTGTATCTTTCACTTTACTATACACCAACTGTTTAATTATTATAAAGTTGAAAAAACTACTTGTTCTCATTAGTCTTTTAATAACGACACTTTGCTATTCTCAAAATCAGGCTAATTGGTGGTTCTTTGGATCTAACGCAAGTATTGATTTCAATGGCGGTACTGCCATTCCTAACAATGTTGGTGTATTGGATACGATAGAAGGCTGCTCTGCAATATCAGACGCTTGTGGTGCTCTATTATTCTATACAGACGGTATTACGGTATGGAATAGCAATCATACAGTCATGCCTAATGGTAATGGATTGTTTGGAGATCCATCCAGTACACAGTCTGCCATTGTTATTCCTTTACCCAATAGTCCTGACCTTTATTACATCTTTACCATCTCTATACTCAATTTTAATGCTGGAAGTTCAAGAACAGGTCTATATTACTCTGTTGTAGATATGAATCTAGATAATGGATCTGGAGATGTAATTGCTTCTCAAAAAAACATTCCTTTGTTAGCTGATGGATCAGAAAAATTATTTGCAGCTGTTTCTTCAAATGGTCTGGACGCATGGATTGTCACCTATGCAGAGCGTATTTCTGGTAGCGGTAGTTTTGATCAGTTTTACGCATTTAAATTAACTCCTAGTGGTATAGACTTATCGGCAACGGTATTATCGCAAAGCACTGCTACTAGAACTACAGATAAACGTGGTTACTTAAGAGTATCACCAGATGGTAGTAAAGTAGCTATGATGACTCAAAATTATGTAAATCCTAATATTACTTTTGAATCTGGTGTTGGTGCCTGGCTTTTTAACTTTGATAACGCTACAGGAAGAGTTACTAATCCTACTAGATTAAATTTCCCAGCAGGATACCAAGCCTATGGAACAGAATTCTCTCTAGACTCTAGACTAGTCTATGTAGATCTCAACACATTAGGAAGCGGATTAGTAGCGGCAGAAAGACTACTACTTCAATACGATACAACTGCTGTTAATTTTGAAGATAACCCATTAACAATTTATGAAAGTAATATAAATGACTCTAGAGATGACACCATGCGTGGCGCTCTACAAATTGCTCCTGATAAAAAGATATATTACACTAGAGATGAAGAACCATGGTTAGCGGTTATTAATAACCCTAACGGTATAGGTGCTGCGAGCAATTTTGTTTACGATGGTCTTGCCTTGACTCCTGGCACTACAGGAAATGAAGGGCTACCACCTTTTTACAATGCCTTTTTCAACCCTTCTTTTTCTGTAGTAGAAGGTTGTAGCACAGCTCCTACTCAATTCATTGCAGACGATATTGCTACCTGCCCTAACAATTCTGTTTTATGGGATTTTGGTGATCCAGCTAGCGCTCTTAATAATACGTCCACACAAATTAACCCTACACATATTTATGCCACAGCAGGCAGTTATACCGTTAATCTAATTATCACCACGCCTGCAGAGGTTTTTAATGCTACCAGAACAGTAATAATAGTAGATACTCCGGTTATACAAACGGTTAACGATATAGAGTTGTGTGATGATATATCTAATGACGACTTTGCTCCCATAGATTTTACAACAGTAAGGACGCAAGCAATAGGCTCTCAAAGTCTCAGCACATATGATGTTACCATTCATTCCAGTATCGCAGATGCAAACGAAGATTTTAATGCCCTATCTGATAACGATATCCTATCTAGTGGAGATTATTATGTTCGTATCGATAATAAGGTTTCAAATGGTTGCTATGTTACCACTCCTTTTCAAGTGAGAATTGCAGCTCTACCTGTTCCTACGACAGTAAATGATTTGATCTTGTGTGACGATTATAGTAACGATGGTACCGAGTCTTTTGATCTAGAAGCAGCAGCTATTCAAGGTTTAGGCAGTCAGGATACTAGCCTATTTAACTACAGCTTTTTTCTATCTCAAAATGATGCAGATCTTAATCAAAATCCCATCAACTCGCCGTATGACAATACTATAAATGGAGAAGAGATATTTATACGATATGAAAATAATACAAATACTACTTGTGACGCTACCGCTTCTTTTGATCTTCAAGTTGTATCACAACCTAGTATTCCTGTTTTAGAAGACTTTACTATTTGTGACGATTCTTCTAGAGATCTCATAGAAGTATTTGACCTATCCACATTAGTAAATACCATAGAAAACACACAATTGGGTAATCTTACTACCACCTTTCACAGTTCTCAGTTAGATGCTCAAATGGATGTAAATCCGATTGATAGTAGGTATACCAACACTTTACCGCAAGAAGTATTATGGGTACGATTAGAGAATAATGATTTAATAACTTGTTATGATGTGCAACCATTAAACATAGAGGTCTTTCCTAAACCTATCGTCCAGACCACTCCAGATTTATTTAAATGTATTTCTGACCAAGTGACTATTACTGCCACAGCAGGATTTTCTAGTTATTTATGGAATACTGGTGAGACTACAGCTAGTATTAACGTCTCTGAAGAAGGTATTTATACGGTTGTTGCAACCGATAGTAATGGCTGTGACGACACCTCTTCTACCACGGTTACTAACTACTTACTTACGCAAATTATAGATGTAGAGATAGAGCAATTCACTTTACGTTCTAACCGTATAGAAATTACGGCAATAGGTGACGGTCCTTTTGAGTACAGTATTGATAATTTCTTTTATCAAGACAGTAATGTTTTTACAGATTTACTACCTGGATTTTATACCGTTTATGTAAGGGATAAAAACGGTTGTGATTTAATAACTGCGCCAGCTACTATAATTGCAGCACCACCATTTTTTACTCCTAATCAAGATGGTTTTAACGATTACTGGCAGGTAACCGCTATAGTCACAGAGCCAGATGCACAGATATTCATTTTTAATCGATTTGGTAAACTGCTCAAACAACTCAGCCCAGTAGGTCCTGGTTGGGATGGAACTTATAATGGCAACCCTTTACCTAGTTCAGATTACTGGTATCGTGTGGAGCTTATCGACGGTCGCAGCTTTAAGGGACATTTCTCTCTAAAAAGATAAACTAATCATTGTAGTTATTTTAACCTCGCTTTCGCGAAAGCGGAATTACAAAAATCTTATTTTTACAATTCATGGATTTTAATATTGTATCAGAGTTTTCTCCTACGGGAGATCAACCGCAAGCCATTAAACAATTAGTGGAAGGCATAGAGGCTAATGAGAAATTTCAAACCCTATTAGGTGTTACCGGTAGTGGTAAAACGTTTACGGCTGCAAACGTGATTCAAGAAGTACGGAAACCTACCCTAGTCCTATGTCATAATAAAACGCTGGCGGCTCAATTATATTCAGAGTTTAAAGATTTTTTTCCTGATAATGCCGTAGAATATTTTGTATCCTACTATGATTATTATCAGCCAGAAGCTTTTATTCCTTCTAGTGGTACCTATATCGAGAAAGATCTTTCTATCAATGAAGAGATAGAAAAAATGCGATTAAGCACTACCTCTTCCCTACTTTCTGGACGTCGTGACATTATAGTTGTGGCATCTGTTTCTTGTCTTTATGGTATTGGTAACCCAGTAGAATTCCAGAAAAACGTTGTTAGAATAAAAAAAGACGAGGTTATTGCGAGAACGGCATTGTTGCACAAACTGGTACAGTCGCTGTATTCTAGAACCACTGCAGAGTTTAACCGTGGTAATTTTAGAATTAATGGTGATACACTAGATGTGTACCCTAGTTATGCAGATACTTGTTTTAGAATCCACTTTTTTGGAGACGAGATAGAAGATATAGAACGTTTTAATCCTGTAGACGGTAGAGTTCTTGAAAAATTTGACCAAATTACCATCTATCCGGCAAACATGTTTGTGACTTCTCCAGACATACTGCAAGGCGCCATACATTCCATTCAAGAAGATCTGGTAAAACAGACCGACTATTTTAAAGAAATAGGAAAACCTCTAGAAGCAAAAAGACTAGAAGAACGTACAGAATTTGACTTAGAGATGATAAGAGAGCTAGGCTATTGTTCTGGTATTGAGAACTACAGTCGTTATCTAGACGGTCGTTTACCTGGTACAAGACCATTTTGTTTATTAGACTTCTTTCCAGATGATTATTTAATGATTATAGATGAGAGTCACGTGAGTGTGCCACAAGTGGGCGCTATGTATGGTGGTGATAGATCACGTAAAGAAAATCTAGTCGATTACGGTTTTAGATTACCAGCAGCCATGGATAACCGTCCATTAAAATTTGAAGAATTTGAAGCTCTACAAAATCAAGTAGTATATGTAAGCGCTACTCCTGCAGATTATGAATTGGCACAAAGTGATGGTGTAGTCGTAGAACAAATTATAAGACCTACAGGTTTATTAGATCCTATAATAGAAGTACGTCCTAGCCAGAATCAAATAGACGACCTAGTAGAAGAAATAAGATTGCGAGAAGAACGTGATGAACGTGTTCTTATCACAACGCTTACAAAACGCATGGCCGAAGAACTCACCAAATACCTAACACGCATTAATGTAAGATGTCGCTATATTCATAGTGATGTAGATACATTAGAACGTGTAGAGATATTATCTGACTTGCGTCGTGGGGTTTTTGATGTCCTTATAGGTGTAAACTTATTGAGAGAAGGACTGGATTTACCTGAAGTATCTCTAGTAGCTATTCTAGATGCAGATAAAGAAGGTTTTTTACGTAACCAACGTTCTCTTACTCAAACTATAGGTCGTGCAGCACGTAATGTGAATGGACTCGCTATTCTATATGCCGATAAAATTACCGAGAGCATGCAAAAAACCATAGACCAGACAGAATACCGTCGTTCTAAGCAAATTGCATATAATGAGGCAAATGGTTTAAAACCTACCGCGATAAAGAAAAAGCTAGAAACAGCATTGTACCGCAAGAATGCTGCGACCTATGCCATAGAAGAAACGCTATCTCTTAAAGCGGCAGAGGAAGAAGCAGAATACCTTTCTAAAGCACAACTAGAAAAGAAAATAAGAGAAACTCGTAAGATGATGGAAAAGGCGGCAAAAGAATTGGATTTTATGGAAGCTGCAAAACTGAGAGATCAGATCAAAATGATGCAAGAGAAAGTAAAAACTGCCTAATCATTAGATTCTTCTATTTATTGCTTATTTATTTGCCTTGTTTAGAGAATTTTATAATACATATCAAAATCATAAAAATTACATTTGTATAAAATTATAGCTATGAAATATTTTTTAATTTGTGCCGTCGCTCTTACTATACTTTCTTGTGATACTAAGGTCCATGTAGAAAGTAATGGAAAAACTATTATAGGTGAAGACCCTCTAGAAACTCTAGAAAACAGAGAACTTACTCAAGAATTTAAGGATTATTGGTACAGTGGTGAAGCAGAGATTTCTAGTTATGATCTTAGTCAGGCTAGATATGGAGAGATGAGAGAAGGAACTGCGGTAATGATTTTTGTAACGGAATCTTTTGATAAAAAAGACCAGGTAAAGGCAGACCAAGCAAACGACTCTAACAGACCTGTTCTTAAATTCAATGCCACTCGTGATTTTAATACTGGTATCTATCCTTATCACATTATGAGCAGTACTTTTTTACCTCTAGATAAAAAAGACAATGCTATTAAAGTAGCCAGCAGCATTCAAGAATGGTGCGGACAGACTTATATGCAAATGAATCAAGATGGTGATGAATATGAGGTGATCCTTCACTCCTATTTTCAAAGTGAAGGAAATGATGATTTTGAGATAGAAAACGTCATGACAGAAAATCAAATCGCTGCGCAGTTAAGACTAGATCCTCAGGCTATGCCTACTGGTGCGAATAAAATCATACCTAGTACAGAATTTTTAAGACTTAAACATGTAGAGACAAAACCGTATGACGCTGTAGCAAAATTAAGCGAGATGGAAGATGGCTTTTTATACAGTGTTAAGTTTACAGATCTAGGTAGAACAATTGCTTTCAAAACAGAAAAGACATCTCCTTACCGCATACTATCCTGGATGGATCGTTATAAAGATGGATCTACACCTATGGTTTCTACAGGTACTTTAAAGAAGTCCATTAAATCTGCTTACTGGGGTAAAAACGCAAACAAAGATGCTGTTTTGAGAGATAGTCTAGGAATATGAAAGAATATTTTTCAAAGCCAGAAGTAATATTAACCGTTTCTTTCTTAATAGGTACGTTTATAATTCACCGGTTGATTATATGGAGTGCTGCAAAGCTGTCTCAAAAAATTCATCGATCAGAATTGCGCAAGCAGTATTTAAAAAGATACACCGGTTATATAATCTGGACCATATGTGTAATTGCTATTATTCTCATATGGGGATTTAATACAAAAGGCTTTTTTGTCGCACTAGGTTCTACATTTGCCGTGGTAGGTGTGGCACTCTTTGCAAACTGGAGTATTTTGAGCAACATAACTGCCAGTTTTATTCTTTACTTTACGTTTCCTTATAGAATAGGAGATCGCATACGCATACATGATAAAGACTTGCCAGTTACCGCAGTAATAAGCGATATAAAAGGTTTTTACACCTTATTAGAAACAGACGAGGGCGAGTTAATCACCTACCCTAATAACTTATTGTTACAAAAAGGAGTTTCTATCTTACAAGATAAAAAAGGTTCTGTTTTTGACATTACCGATGATAGTGTAGATAGAACTGTTTAAATAGAATTTACTTATTAAATTTGCGATATAAAGTACCTTATGGATTTAAGCGATCAATTAAAAAACCTTTTCCCAGAACATGATTTTAAAGAAGAAGAAAAACCAGAAAAGAGCAACATCTGGTTACAAGAAGATCCTTTAGAATGTAAGTTTGAAAAACGTAAAGGAAAAGTAAATACCGTAATAGCTGGTTATACTGGCGCCACTGCCGACTTTAAAATTCTAGCCAAAGAACTTAAAACACAGCTAGGTGTAGGCGGTAGTTTTAAAAACGACCAGATTATCATACAAGGTGATTACCGCGATCGCATTATGGAAATGCTCAAAGAAAAAGGCTTTAAAGTAAAACGTGTCGGTGGGTGATAAATATTGAAAAGTTAGATCATTTGTTTAAAGAACAAATAGACGATATGGATATTTGCTTCTTTTCTTTTGACAATAATGATGAGGATATCGCTAAATTTTCTACCGAAGAATTAGGCAAAATAAATCTACTAAAAGCTATCAGTAAAGAGCTTCCTTATAAGATGGAGTCCCAAGAATTAAATTTAATTAGAAATCAAATTAAAGGAAACCTTTTAATTGAGCAGGAATTCCTTGGATCGAAATATAATGCTAGCTCTAACTGCCTGTATCTAGAAGGAAAACAGAAAGGATATCAATCTAATTATTTTTCAAGCCCTTATTTTGAAAAATCAGAATATATAGAAAGTATCGATACTGTCAATCAATCACACTATTCATGTACTTTTCTGGATTGGTATACGGTAAATGGTTCACTTCGTATGACTAATAAAGAGATTAATAGTGTCTTTTTAGAGACTAAATACCATTTATTAGATCAAGAAAATCCTATTATTCATAAATGGGAAGAAAAATGGCTTCATCATTTTGATGATTATAAAAATGTCGATGCTTGCAGTTGGACTTTATTTTATCCTAAATCTAAAATAACAATTGTTTTACTAATTATTCCATACTTATAAACTTAGTACCCCATAAAAAAACTCCTTAATCACGATCGATTAAGGAGTTTTAATTTTTTAAGGTGTTATACCTTACTCATCACCTACTATGTGCTCAATGGCAGCAGCAAGTTTAAAGTCATTTTCTGTAAGACCGTTAACATCATGAGTACTTAGAGTAATCTCTAGGGTACCATAAGTGTTGTGCCAGTCTGGATGATGCTCCATTTTTTCTGCTTCTAACGCGATGCGCGTCATTACAGAAAAGCAGTCCATAAAATTGTCAAATTCAAAGGTAGTGTGGATCGCATCATCATAATAATCCCATCCTTCTACGTTCTCTAAATGCTTTTCTACTTGTGCTTCAGTTAATTTTTCCATTGCTGTATTATTTATCGTCAAAGGTATTTTTTATTTTCCTTTTAGCCTCACCTATTCCTTCTTCTATTTTACCTTTTATTTGATCAGTCTTTCCTTCAGCCTCTTTAGATTTATCGTTAGTGAGTTTACCGAATTCTTCTTTGGCTTTTCCTTTTGTCTGATCCCATTTTCCTTCTAGTTCCTTGTCGCTCATAACGTTGTTTTTTATTGATTTAACTAAAGATACAGACACATCCTTGAGCGTCTCGCCAAAAATATCTTAATCCTGCACTAAAGAATTCTTAAATACCCACATAACTCTTATATTTAAACCATGAAAAAGATCAGCCTATTAATAGTATCATTAGTCGCTGCCACTGCTGTGGCACAAGTAGACTCACTTAAAACAGAACCCTTTAAAGATGCCGTACATTTAAGGGAAGTCCCTAGAAACAATCTAGTCATAGATCTAGGTGTTACACAACCTCTTTCAGATTATGGAGATGTCGCTAGATCGGGACTTAATATAGGAGCAGAATATCTGTATTATACCAACAAGCATCTAGGACTAGGTATTTCCTTAAGACACCAGTATAATGAATTCGGTTATCTAGATTTTCAGACAGACGATCGTACAGCAGCCACGGCAAACAACTGGACCAATACTTCTATAGCCATAGGTCCTACCTATTCTTATACTCAGGGCAGATTTCAATTTGATGCCTTTGTAAAAGGTGGAGTTGCCTTTTTAAACAGTCCAGAGAACAGCGTCTCACAAATAGGTATAGGTAATACACAAGTATTTTCTAGTGACAGCGAGAACTCGTCCTCATCTAGTGCTTATCTAGAAGGAGGTTTGCGATTCAATTACTATTTCCGTCGCAGTGTGCAACTATTCTTCTCGCCACAGTACAACACAACACTAGGTGACCCTATCGCCTATTCTTATAGAGATGACAGTTCTACCGCACCTATACAACCCAATTTATTGAAAAAATTAAATGCCTCTAACCTTATCTTTAATGTAGGTGTAAAAATAGCTATAGGTAAAGAATACAGCAGTGGCGAGTGGCGCGATGACGACTAGACGCTGGTGCTACTCCTATTTTTAAAACTCTTTAAATACTCTTTTTAAACCCTTTTATTACCTAATAACACTAGGTTTTAAAAGGGTTTTACGTTTTCTATAATTATATAAAAACATGAAATACGGTTATTATTATAGTCATTATTAAAGTTGGCACAGAATTTAACAAGTCTTTATTCTAAATCTTTTGTTTAAGAGTTACCTTTATACCTTAAACAAAACAACTTGAAATTAATCCAATTTTCTTCGCAGCAAAAATTACCCATCTCCATAGATAAGGCATGGGAATTTCTAACAGATGCAAATAACCTGAAACTACTCACACCACCAGAACTGGATATGGTCGTGCAGTACGGTACAGAAAGAGGTATGTATCCTGGACAGCTTATAGAATACTCTATAAAACCACTACCCTTTTATAAAACCAACTGGGTGACTCACATCACACAAGTAGAAGAAGGCAAGTTTTTTGTGGACGAGCAAATGTACGGTCCCTATGCCACCTGGCACCACAAGCATTTTATTACAGAGATAGAAGGCGGCACACTCATGGAAGATTTAATTCACTACCGCTTGCCATTCGGTCTATTAGGTAAATTAGGGACGCCATTAGTTAAGAAAAAGTTGGAAGAAATATTCCGCTTTCGCGAAAGCGCACTCATCAAACACTTCGGTGCATTTAAAGAAAAATAAGAGATTTTAAAGTCTCTACTAATATAGTAAGAACAAAATAAAAGTACAAAAATGTCAAAAAATATACTACTTATAGGCGGTAGCCATGGAATAGGAAACGCCATCGTACAACACCTTCATGAAGGAAATAACGTGTACGTAGCCTCTAGAGAAAATGAAAATTTACCAGATAGTGTGACACACATTCCATTTGATGCACTTACAGAAGAATTAGACACCAGTTTACTGCCAGAATCTCTAGATGGTTTTGTGTACTGCCCTGGTAGCATTAATCTAAAACCCTTTAAAATGTTGAAGCAATCACATTTTGAAGAAGATATGGAGATCAATTTCTTCTCCTTAATAAAAGCCACCAGAACGGTTTTACCTTTATTGACTAAAAACGGTACCAGCAGTATAGTCTATTTCTCTACCGTTGCAGTAAGTACAGGAATGCCTTTTCATACCAGTGTAGCCGCTGCAAAAGGTGCTATAGAAGGATATGCTCGCGCACTAGCGGCAGAGTATGCTCCTACGGTAAGAGTAAACGTTATCGCACCGTCACTAGTAGACACACCACTCGCTGGCCGACTCTTAAATAACGATGCCAAAAAAGAAAAAATGGGCGACATGCACCCACTTAAACGTGTCGGTACACCAGAAGATATTGCAAGCCTTGCCGTATTTTTATTGAATCAAAACGAGGGCTGGATTACCGGCCAGGTGATAGGTGTTAATGGCGGTAAGGGGTCTTTAAATTTAGGATAAATAAACGATGAGTAAAAAGGTAAACATATTTTGGCTGCGTAGAGATTTAAGACTCGATGATAATGTAGGACTTCTAGAAGCACTTAAAAGTGATCTTCCTGTCCTGCCCCTATTCATATTTGACAGTGATATTCTAGATAAATTACCAGAAGACGACGCACGCGTTACCTTTATCCATGAGCAACTGCAGCGCATGCGCTCACAACTGCAAGAAGAACACGACAGTTCTATAGCCATGCTCTATGGAACACCTAAAAAAATATGGACGCAATTACTTAAAGACTATCAAGTAGACACCGTGTTTACTAACCATGATTATGAGCCCTATGCTCTAGAACGCGATCTAGAAATAGATCAACTGCTGGCACAACATAATGTAGATTTTAAAACCTTTAAAGATCAAGTTATTTATGAAAAAGACGAGATCACAAAGGCAGACGGTAATCCCTATGTCGTTTACACACCCTATAAAAATAAGTGGCTAGAACATTTTAGAAAAGACCACGGTAGCGGCGAGCATCAAAAATTTTATTACACCCACGACTACCTAGATAACTGTATCAAAAACAGCAGGTTGCCCAACCTGTCTCTTAGCGACATAGGATTCAAAAAATCCAGTATAGAAATATCAGCCTATACCGTCACACCTACACTTATAGAAGAATACGAGAATACTAGAAACTATCCAGCCATAGAAAACGGAACCTCTAGACTGGGTATTTACCTAAGATTTGGTATAGTAAGTGTGCGTAAAATGGTGCGCAAGGCAGACCATGCAAATAACAAGACATTCCTAAGCGAGTTGATATGGAGAGAATTCTTCATGCAGATACTCTACCATTTCCCACATACCAAAGACCAAGCCTTTAAATCAAAATACGACCGCATCGAGTGGCGCAATAATGAGGACGAATTTGAAAAATGGAAAACCGGCACCACAGGTTATGCCCTAGTAGACGCAGGTATGCGAGAATTAAACACCACCGGCCACATGCACAACCGTGTACGCATGCTAGTAGCAAGTTTTTTAATAAAACACCTCTTAATAGACTGGCGCTGGGGCGAGACCTATTTTGCCGAAAAACTACTCGATTATGACCTCTCCAGTAACGTGGGCAACTGGCAGTGGGCAGCAGGCAGCGGTGTAGATGCTGCGCCCTATTTTAGAATCTTTAATCCCATTACCCAAAAAGATAAATTTGACAAAGAGCGCAACTACATAAAAGAATACGTACCAGAGTACGGCACCGATAGTTATCCAGAGATGATGGTAGACCATAAAGAAGCTAGAGAGCGCTGTTTAAAAACCTATAAAGAAGCCGTTTCTCAATAAGCCCATCACCACACCATACACTATTATAAGAATACCGCTTGCGCGAAAGCAAAACCGCAAACCACCCTATTATACCATAACACACACCTATAAGACCAACCAGATGCGTTGGTCTTTTTTAGGTCTAGAAATGAAAGAAACTCTAGCCGTTATTAAACGTTTAATAATAAAAAGTTCTTATATACACCTAAAACCGCAATACATAAAATTTCACAAAAAAGTTCTCATATACACCCCATATGGTAGGGTTAGTTAATGGTTTTTTAGTAAATTGCTTATATATAACCGTTGTAGCACATTTGAGAAAACTCACGAATTGAAAAGAAAGACAGGAATAATAATATTAATAATCGGAATTTTAATAGTCTCGAAATTCTGGATTGGAATCTTTACTCACGATGAGTTTGGAGGAAAAGATATATTTATTAAACATAGACCGATATGGAAAACATTTTTCTATTCACCAAGAGGAATGAGTGATTTAAAATTATCTGAAATATCGACTGAAAAGCAGAATGAACAAAGACTGTTCGATGAATTTGTTTTAGAAAATAGAAAAATCGAATAAGATGGAAATTAAATATTGCTGGAGATGTAAAATGGACATTCCAATGTTGGATAAAAATGAGTTTGCAATCGCTTCCGAATTATACTCTAACGGATTTAAAATAGCAAAAGCGGATAGAAAAGAGAGATTTAAAGAATTATTAGAATACTATAATAATTTGACTGAATTTGGAGAAATTGAACCGAATGCGATTATGCATCACTCGCTTGAACAAATTGGACCTGATTGTGAAAATTGTGGAAAACCATACAGAACACCAAAAGCAAAACTATGTGCGAATTGCGGAAATAAAAGGAAATTTGAATAATAAAAACGTGCTACAACACCGTATATAATTTATTGCTAGTTCTAGCCTACTTACGAAAATCCTCGCGGATTTTCTATTCGGTTTTTATTTGCTAAATTTAGTGCTTAAATCACGCAACAAACCATATACAAACACGTTGCCATTAATTTAAATGAACCATCCAACTAAACATATTACGGAGCTTTCTGAGCAGGAAATTATAGAATTACATCTTGACCGTTATTCTATGTCTTATCAATTAATTGATTGTCAAATAAGGTCTACGCTTTCTTTTCTATATGAGGCAATACAACATACAACTCATAATACAAGGACGAAAAATTTAGTGCCAATTATGGCAATATTATCCGCTCTTGACCAATTAGGAATTTGTTATAACAGAACCGATTTGAGCACTAACTTTACCAATGGAATTAAACGATGTTTAATATTATTAGCGGAAAAGGAATCCGATGATAATATTCTTAAAATTCTACCAGCTTTACGCAATGGACTAATTCACAATGTCAGTTTAGTTTCAAAAGCAAAATACGAAAATCAACCGAACTTTATTTTTAGATATTCAAATGATGAAGATGACATCGATGAAGTTTATCAAGAATCATCCAGAGTTTGGGACGGAAATTTCTCAACTTTAAGTAATAATGGACGTGAGCATTATACCACTCTTATAAACATTGAAAAGTTAAAAGAACTGTTTGACAATTGTCTGATTAAGGCAGTTGAATTAAATAGGAATAACCTATTAAGGATTAGATTAAATGGCGGAATGGAAGAGCTTTTTTATAATTATTTAAGAACTGTTCCTAAATAAAACTAATGGCAACACAACCTATAAACAATTCGGGCTTTGGGCTTAGTCGCAGGGTTTGTGTATTTTTATAAAGTCCGCAAAATCTTTGGGATTTTGCTTTTTAGCGGGACAAAGTAAAAAGAAAACCAAAAGATTTAGCTATGTGCGTAGCGAAAAGCAAACGCCAGTTTGCTCCCGTACTGTTCATAGCTCAACCGTTCAGGCCAATTACCTGCGGCCGTAGTTCTACGCTATAAAATTTTAATTTGTTCCTATTGCGAACTAAAATTACTCTACTCCATAGCCATGAAAAATATAAAGCAATCTCTAGGATAAACAAATTAACAATTTTAAGACTCCCAAACTACTAATTGGCCTGAACGGGCAAAGGTGTAAAACGCCTCGTCTTAAATCCGGTGCATACTTGCTTTTGTCATGCTGCCACAAATAACTGGCGTGAACAAAGCATAAAGCGTATCAGGCGTTTTAAAGGCTACCTGTGAGGCTGTATAATTCAAAATTAGTTTATCTTTAAAATCCTAAATTAACATCTCTAACATAGGGATCTAAAGCAAAACGCCTCACACGCCTTATACCTTTGCCCGTTGCCAATAATACCAAAAAAATGAACACACAAGAAAGATTGAATATAAGAATAAACCAATTGATTGAATTGGCTGATAATGTTTTAAGAACTGAAAGAAGAGGAACTGGTTCATTTTCGACATCTTATGTTGACAACGAACAATTCAATGCTTTCAAGAATGCATCTTTATCTTTTATTCTAAATTTATTCGATAAAGACCATCCATATTACGAAAATTTCACAAATAGTTGCAATAGGGCAACACCATACGATGCTAAAGCAGGAAGAGGAATATTAACATCAATAAAAACAGAAATTGAACAAGGTTGGCTGAATACTATTCGAGGTTTAGTAACAGCCGAAATCTTTACTGATTTTATTGAAATGGCTGAACATTTACTGAACGAAAATTATAAAGATGCTTCTGCGGTTATGATTGGAAGCGTTTTAGAAGAGCATTTAAGACAGTTATGCACGAAAAATGGAATTGATATTACGTCTGAAAAAGGTGGAAAACAAATCCCAAAGAAAGCGGACTTGTTAAACGCTGAATTAACAAAAGCAACTATATATAATAAACTTGACCAAAAGAATGTAACTGCGTGGTTAGATTTAAGGAATAAGGCTGCTCACGGAAAATATGGCGAATACACAAAAGAACAAGTTGAATTAATGTTACAAAGTGTTATTGACTTTATGACAAGAAATAGCATATAAGTACTATTGGCAACACCGTATATAATTTATTGCTAGTTCTAGCCTACTTACGAAAATCCTCGCGGATTTTCTATTCGGTTTTTATTTGCTAAATTATGTGCTTAACCACGCAACAAACCATATACAAACACGTTGTCATTAATGGTGAAAAAACATTTTAACAATATTCAGGTAATTTCGACACACCAAGAAACCGAATGGAAAACTTAATTGGAGCAATTGTCTTTTTAATAGTTGGTGGCGGATTTTTATACGCTGGATTTTACATTCGAAATTCAAATCGTAAAATCCAAACGAGCGGAATTAAAACAAAAGCTAAAATAATCGACTTCGTAGAGGAACGGAGTAAAGACGCTGATGGAGAATCTCACATTTATCACTTTCCGATTGTAATGTTTACGGACAAAAACGGAATTGAAACGACTAAAAAATTGGACTCCAGTGCCAGCCCAAATAAGATTAATCAACCGATTGACATAATTTACTTAAAAAAAGACAACGAATACGAAATAATGATAGACAGTGAATTTTGGAAAACATACTTTCCTATGATTTTTATAATCGGCGGCTTTTTATTTTCTGGAATTGGTATTATCTGGTTGATTAATAAAATATGAGTAAAAGTGTCGCGAAAAGTACTTTCGGAAATCCAATCAAAACCTAATCGAAATGTGCCAATGAGAACGGAAACCACTAATGACAACAAAACCTATAAACAATACGGGTTTTCGGCTTAATCGAAAGATTTGCGTATTTTTATGAAGTCCGCAAAATCTTTTGGATTTTGCTATGTGCTTGGTGGAAAGTAAACGCTAGTTTGCTCCCGTACTTTTCATAGCAAGATCGTTGTACCCAATGCGAGAAAACATCAGAATGAACATTAAAAGTCTGGCAAATAAGATATTTGGAACTGAAAATTCTTATCCAAAAGGAGGAGAAGTTTTTCAAGCAATGAATGATGTTGAAATTACATATTTAACTCATTTTATGGCACCTTATACTGGTGGAGAAAAAGCAATACTTCTTAAAGGAGAAAAAGTTTTGGTAAGTAAACCGCTTAACTCCAAACCAAAAGGATACTATTGCTATCCATTAAATGCAGACGAAGTTGAACAAAGGATAATACCAAATTCTGACAAAAACAATCCAGCCTATAATGGATTTAGTCTTTCAATTGATACAAAATCTTTGAATACGGATTTTATAAAAATAGAATTAATGCCAATAGAATACAGAAAAGGAGACGCAACAAGTCCGATTGACGAGAACACAAAGATAATAACTCATATTTGTAATGATATTGGAGGTTGGGGAAAAGGATTTGTAATGGCAATTACAAAAAAATGGAAAGAACCTGAAAACGAATATCGAAAATGGTATAAAGCAAAAATCGGAGAAGAAAGCAATATTGTCGAATATCAAAGACTGACTAGAAGAGATGAATATTCAAACGAAAAGGAGTTTAAATTAGGTAATGTTCAATTTGTTAAAGTATCAAACGGTTTGTGGATTGCAAATATGATTGCACAGCATAAAATCAGAAAAAATAATGACGGACTTCCGCCTATTCGTTATCCTTTTGTTCGTGAATGTTTGGAAAGAGTACGTGAATTTGCTCAAGTAGAAAATGCGAATGTTCATATGCCAAGAATTGGTTGCGGACTTGCTGGCGGAGAATGGACAAAAATTGAGGAGATTATTAATGATGAACTAATTGCTCACGAAATTAGGACAACAGTTTATGATTTCGAATAAAGCACTGGGTACAACAATGTATATAAAACATAGCTAATATAGGCTTTCCGAAAGGTTTGTGTGTATTTGTGAAGAACGCCAAATTTTTAAATTTGGCTTTTAGATAAATAAAGATAAAAAGAAAAATTTAAAAATTCGGCTCGTACATAATCTGAAAAATTAGCGTCTTTTTACACGCTACGTTTCATATACGAGACCGTTGGCAAACATTTATCAGAACATCGAATAGAGAATGAATAAAAGAAATAGAATAATAAATTGGGTTGGAGTTTCTCTGTCATTACCTCAGAATAAGCAATCCGAAATGTTTTACTTTGATAAATCACAAAATCTATTCTTTTCTATACATATTGTCGACTATTTTATGTTAAACGAAAATTTGGAGATTGACGAATCCACAACCAGTTCTTATAATAAAAAGACTGAAAACGAAATCGTTTCTTGGATTAAAAGAATTGAACAAGAGGATAAACGGATAATAAGCGTTCCTCAAAAAGGGCTGACTGACGAAACTCGAAAAAAAATTGAAGCGGAAAAATTTCTTGATGATTTATCAGTTGATATTGACAAAACTAAAATATGGGAAGTTGAAGAGAAAATTTCTGTTAATATTGACTTGACCAAAGAACGAACGAATAGTGGAAATAAAAAATGGTGGAAAATTTGGAAATAAAACGATTTGCCAACAAAGAACTGTGGTAAAAAACAAGCGAATTTCACTTAATTTCTAACAAGTACACTTCTATATCCGTCATCGTATATTAATCCTGATTTTGCTAT
>NZ_PTJE01000002.1:0-3666 GCF_002934445.1 Nonlabens xylanidelens | reverse complement strand
AGCCATCAATTAAGAATTTACGGTAAGGCTTGATGACTGAAACGAATCATAGCCTTACCGTTAGCATTAATTCTAAATAAAATTAAAACTTAAATTATAAAAATGAATAAAAATTTATTAATCATAATTTGCATATTGTCTATAAGCTGTGAATCTATAAAAACGAACTATGAACCAGAACAAAAACTCATAGTCTCAAGCGTCGTTAATCAATACCAAGATTCCTTAAAATTAAAACGATTTGGCATTGGTGCTCTTGTTAAACACAAAAATTTGACTGAAACCTATGCAATTGGTATTGCAGGAGATTCAATTGATATGACAACGGATAAAATTTTCAATATCGGTAGCTTAACAAAGACCTTTACGGCTGTTTTAATAATGCAAGAAATGGAAAAAGGTACTTTGAAAATTTCTGATTCATTGAATAAGTACTTTCCTAAAGAACTTACAGATAATAAAAATATTGACCGTGATATTACGATTAAACAACTTTTAAATCATACAAGTGGTTTAGGAGAAGTAGTAATTGACACAATATCAAATGTGTCTTTATCTAATCCTTACTATGACTATAATCATACATTTTTGTTTAATAAAATACCTGAGCCGAAAAATAAACCAGGAGGGAAATATAAATATACGAATTCAAATTATATATTATTAGGCTATATCCTTGAAGTATTGAATAACAAAACATATGAAGATATTTTAGAAGAACGAATTTTCAAACCAGCCAAGATGGATAATAGTTATGGATACTATACATCTTCAAGAAACAACTCAGCTCACCCAATGTTTAATGGAGAAGATTATGGTTATGATTCGTTTTATTATTATTATAGAGATTATGTGTTTTCTGCAGGAGGAATTGCATCTACATTAAGTGATTTGGAATCTTTCTTCATTAACCTTTACGAAAAAGAGACATTCATAAAAAAGGACACTTTTAATCAAATGATAGATACTAATACTTCGTACGGACTAGGAATGCAAATTTTTCATAAAGGGAAAAATAAAGACCTATTCATTGGTCACGGAGGAGATAATTTTTCTTTTAAATTAAGAAATTATTACAATCCAAAAAATGGGGATTTAGTAATTGTTTTTTCCAATCAATATAAAGACCCTTTTACTCAAAAAATCGCAAATAAATTAGTTAAGACTATAACGGAAATGAACTAATGCTAACATAGTATATGAAAAATAGCGCGAGGAGTTGCAAAAACAAAGATTTATGCACTTTTCGAGGTCGCCAAATTTTTAAATTTGGCTATTTCAGAAAGGAAAATAAATAGGAAAACTTAAAAATTCGGCTCGTGTTTAACCGAATGGATAGCGCATTTTTTTAGCGCCACTAATCTTATACATAAACGTTGCAAAAAATCAAAGATTTCGCAACATTGAAATTCACCGATTCATTTATATCTAGGTTTATTATAGCTTTGTTATTATGGATATAACAACTGTTGCAAGACCTTCCAAGTTGTTTCGATTGCATCGTTGAAAACTCTTGTTTTCAGAACGTAAGAACGTACAAACAACTTGAAAGTTAGTGTTTTCAGTATTGAATTCCAAAGTAACATGCTGTTAATATGTCAGATACAGAATGATCTTACAGGAATCAACGTCCCTTATACTCAGGTATAAAGGGCATAGATTCCTTATGAAGTTTTGTTATTATGTATGGCAGTGTGGCAAATGCTTGACATTTCACAACACTAGCTATAATTCATTTTAAAGATAGAACAGTAATTTAGATCAAAGTAATATCTTTAGAGCCATCAATTAAGAATTTACGGTAAGGCTTGATGACTGAAACGAATCATAGCCTTACCGTTACCAACAAGTAGAAATACAAGCAACTGAGTATTATTTCATCTAGATTTGGTAAAAGCCACTAGTCTACCCTGTACTCCAAACAAGTGTTTTTAACTTCAAAGAGGTTCGGCTTCGCTCCTTTAAAAAAATATCTTTATAATTGACTATCAGTAATTTATGAATAATTTTTAAATAAAGCACATTTTCTTGTTATGCCTGCACTCATTTTATCGTTGTTAAAGTAGTATGGATAAGAACGAATTTAGACTTAAAGTATTTTCTCTATCAGAACATTTGTTTCCTATGGTTTCTCGAATGCTCGGAAATAAGGCGAACGCAGAAGATGCTATTCAAGAAATAATGATGAAACTTTGGTTAAAGCGTAAGCAAATTGGGCTACATCCAAATATTACAGGTCTTGTATTCTTAACAGCACGCAATTACTGTATTGATTTAATGAGAAAAAAAAAGCTGGAAATTGATGACACTCCTTTCCAACTGGAGATACTAAAATCAGAAAGCGGTCAAGAACAATTGGAGTGGAAAGAGTTAAATACTATTATTAAAAAAATTCTTAAAATCTTACCTGAACAACAAAGAGAAGTTATAATGATGCGAGACTTAGACGGTTATGAATTTATTGAAATAGCCGCTGCAACACAACTTAAGGTTGAACATATTAGAGTTTTATTATCACGAGCTAGAAAACAGGTGAGTACAGAATTAGAAAAAACATATAGCTATGAAAGAGGATGAAATTAAAAGATTAATTGAAAAATATAAAGAAGGAAATACTACGCTAAACGAAGAACAGTTTTTGTTTAACCATACTAAAGATTCGGTACTCTCATTGGAAGCATGGTCTAATTTCATAAAAAATAATAAAAAGGAAACACCAACTAATTTTAATGCCACCCTATGGGAATCCTTTCAAAATAAAAAAATCGGAAAACGTAAGAGATTTGTTAGAATCATCTCTGCAGCGGCGTCAGTTATATTATTAATCTCTTTTTATATAGCCAGTCCAAAACAAAAAGGGCTCAGCTATTCTAAGAAAGAAGATTTATTAAATCAAGCTCTAAATATGGTGTCTAATTCAGAACCATCAGAAACCCAACAAAATATTATTTATGAAAATGAAATGGTAATTATTTATACAACTTCAGAATAACTAATCTCAATAAATTATATATTAACAAACATTTAAAAATATGAAAAATCTAATTTTAACCTTGTGTGCACTATTATTATCAATTTCAATAATTCAAGCACAGGAAAATAAAAAAACAGTAGACAACAGCTCAAATAAAGAAAAACTACACATTAAGATAAAAGATGGTGCAAAACCAGATATTTATGTTGATGGGAAAAAATTTGATTTTCCAATGGATATATTGGATTCAGATATGATTGAATCCGTAAGTGTTGTCAAAGGCGATAAAGCACTAAAAGAATACAATTCTAAGAACGGTGTAGTACTTATTGTAACGAAAAAGAAGAATGCTGAGATAGATAATGCTTCTGCCAATAATGAAGGTAAAGCCCCAATGATAATAATTAACGGAAAGAATTCTGACAGAAAAACACTTGAAAAATTATCACCAGATGATATTGAAAGCATCGAGGTTTTTAAAGATGAACGGGCTTTGAAAAAATATAACGCTACCAACGGTGTTATAGTCGTAACAACTAAAAAAGAAAAGAAAAAATAAATCTACTGAGAATTTAAAGTAAGAAAATACCAGTTGGTAACAAAGAACTGTGGTAAAAAACAAGCGAATTTCACTTAATTTCTAACCAGTACACTTCTATATCCGTCATCATATATTAATCCTGATTTTGCTA
>NZ_PTJE01000001.1 GCF_002934445.1 Nonlabens xylanidelens | reverse complement strand
TTTCCGTCCTCATCTGTAATCAAAACATCTACTCCAGATAATCCAGGCTCGCCTGCATCTTGTGTTCCGTTTCCGTTTACATCGTTATAAACCAAACCTTGTAGAGTAGCAGGAGCATTGAATCCATTATTCTCTTCAGTTACCGTTGAACCAGAAACAGCAACTACTGTCGTAGGATCTGTCCCCTCCGTCTGAACTGTACCTACAGGCAAAGTTGTATCATCAATATTTACACTAACGTCTCCAGCGAATACATTACCTGAATAATCACCATTAGCATCAGTAGTTACCGTTATAGGATCACCAAAAGTAGGAGTCAATACAACATCTACATTAGCAAGATCTGGCTCACCTGAATCCTGTGTTCCATTACCATTTAAATCATTATAAACATGACCCACTATAGTACCTACAGGTAAAATCGTTTCAGTAATATCATCTATTAAGTTACCATCTCCGTCATTTCCATCATCAGAAATATCCGAAACCGTATCGCCATTACTATCTGTAGCAGTAGCTGTAGCTTGATTATCAATCTGCCCGGCAGCAAAATCAGTATCATTAATTTCATAAGAAGCCGTAAAAATCATACTAGCCCCAGGGATTAAATCTCGAGCATCACCTTGTCCATCTTCATCAGAACCTCCTGATAAATAAACTGGTGTAGGAACAGGAGTATTTGTTCCCGTAAAAGTTCCTAAATTCTCAGTTACACTAACATCAAACGCAAAGCTTGAACCTGAATTTAAAACCGTATATGTGTAATTAATTATACCTGTTGCTGGATTGAACGTACTAGTTTTAGTAATATCCAACGCAGTAGAACAAGCACTATTTTCGTTAGGGTCTAAAAAGTCGAATGAAACAGTGCCAGTCATAGTAGGAGAAGTATAACCTTCACCCATTTCACCTGAAGTAACTAAACCATTACTATCAACTGTTTCAGGAGCAGCATTTCCAAGAATACCATCTTCATCCGCTTTCGCGAAAGCGTCAACATATCCAGCCTCTATCGTATCACTACAACCATCTCCATCCGAATCTAAATCTAAGTGATTAGGTGAACCATCATTATCACTATCTAATAATGTACAAACACCGTTTGCATTTAATGTACAAAAATCAGCATCTTGATAATTAACAATTCCATCACCATCATCATCCAATGAAGGATCTCCCAAACCTTGAGATTCAACAACATCTAAGATACCATCATTATCATCATCTAAATCAACACTATCATACACACCATCACCATCTGTATCGACAGGCGGAAAACAAGCATCAGAAATACCGTCACCATCAATGTCTGGACCAATTTCAGTATAATCATCAATACCATTTCCATCAGAATCTTGAGGCGTAGTTGAAGCATAGCTCGCTGCTAAAACCAAACCATTAGTAGCATTAACTGGAGCAGGATCTACACCATACTGACCATCATCACCTCCATCAGCAGTAGAATCAAAATAAGCCTCATTAGCATCAGAACAACCATCATTATCAGAATCAGTATCTCTCCAATCCGGTTCACCAGAACCAGAATCAGAATCTTGCAAAGTATAATTAACCTCACCATTATCAACATCACCAGGATCTTGAACAGAATCAGGAATACCATCAGCACCTACAGGGCCAGTTAAAACACCATTAACATAAGCTTGCCCATGACCAGCCTCTTCTACATCATAAATACCGTCATTATCAGCATCAAGATCTAAATAATCTGGCACACCATCATTATCCGTATCAACTGGTGTAGAAACAACACAAAATGCAATAGAATTAAATGCCAATGTAACATTAGAGCTACTTACACCATTCACATTTTTACCCGTAATAAAAACTATTCTATCAACTGCCTCAGCAACACTAACCGTAAAAACGTTACTATTCGTAGCAACACCACCATTAGAAGAATTTCCTATCACTAGATTATCATTAATATCCCAGAAACCTGAAGACAAGGCAGGATCAAAATTACCTAAATTAGAACTATCTATACTAACATCAAAACCACCTAAATCAGCATTAACTTGAGCGTAATCCCCATTATTATAACCGCCTACCTGAATAACCACATTAGTCACAGGTTGATCAAATAAAAACTCGTACTGAACATAATTACCATTAGCAATTACACCTGTTCCATTAGGTTGAACTGATATATAATCCTGGACACCAACAAGATTATCTCTCAACCTAACACCTCCATTCGCTCCATTGGCCCATGCAGCAGCACCAACCAACGTTGCTCTAAAATCGTATGTATCTCCAAACAAATTAGAGATAGTAGTAACAGAAGAAGCTGACTCAAGCCTATCATTATAAACCGCTCCAATAGTATTTATTGTATTATTAACAGAATCTAAACACCCAATACCACCTTCTTCAATATCCGTAATACCATCATTATCGTCATCTAAATCAGTAATATTATCAATACCATCATTATCAGCGTCACAATCACCTACTACTAAGTTACTAGAACCTGAATCTTGTACATAACCATAAAACCATGAATTTACGACACGGTTATTTCCGTAGTCATCACAAAGCAAGTCTAAAGTATCAGAACCTTGTCCACCAGAAATAGCAGGAAGTGTATCATCAGCATTAGAACCATCCCATGCGTGCGATGGCCCTACTGCTCCATCCAATAATTGAACTCTAGAAAAACTTCCAACTGTAACATTATTCCCGTCACTATCTGCATTAACAGCACACACACCAAACGATGACAATTCAGAATCATCCCAATATATGTTAGCGTTTTGAACAATCGGAGAAACACCCCTAATATTTAAACCATTAACATTAAATTCTGCATCATACATCGGGATATTTGTACGACCTCTAAAAGAAGTCACTTCCACACTTACCGTAGAATCAAAAGCCACAACATCACCAAATCCATCTAAACCATTCCAAAACAACTCATTAGAACCTACCATCTGATCATATGCTTCTAAACTAACATCCCGCGAGCCTACCTGATAACCTGCTGTTCCATTCAAATCAATAAGAATTGCAACATCACCAGGCGCACTCAACGTATATGGTACCCTATAATCCCCAGGACATCCCTGAATACGACCACCTAAGACCGGAGCAGAAGTTACCGTAGTAGGAAAAACAGATTGATCTGGAGAAAATAAGAAAACTTGATAACCGTTATCTAAAACAGGAGCAGTAACAGTAGGTCTATTTTGTGAACGCCTGGTGTTTTCAAAAACATTGGTCACACTATCATCATCATCAACAACACCAAAACGGTTCATAGACAATTCATAAGCAAGAGGTCGAAAACCATTTAAAAAATCTAATTCAACAATAACTTCATCATCCGTATATGCATAAAACACACCTTCTACTGACGCTTCCAATGTTGGGTTCGGAACAAGGTCTGGACTATCAACACCGTCTGCAATATCATTTACATCTTCTTGCCTATAACCTATAAAACTCCATTTATCCGACCATAATCTACCTAAAATAGGAGTAGTTGTAGTACCTACAGTTAAATCAAAATAAGGGAAAAAGAAAACAACCGGAGTATCACTGCCAGGTCCATTAAAATCAAAACTAGTAGCACCGTCATCAACACTGATGTAAAATTCAATGTAGAAATCACCTGCTGTAGCTGGATTAAAAACAAGAGGATTATAACCACTTGTAACTCCACCTATTCCGTTTGGACCTTCGAAAGCCTCTGTATAATTATCTATATAACCTGGATCACCTATACCAGGATTAGCTCCAGCCCCATTATCTAATCTACCAGACAGAGCGCCGACCTGAACACCAGCAGGGTTTACACCTTCAACCAAAACACCGGCTTGATTGTAAATTCTATAATACGTAACAGAATTAATCAATTGATTATTAGTACCCGCATTCCTCTGTAAAGATTTCACACCAAAATACAAATTCTCTGTAGCTGCATTAGCAATAGTAAAATGCATTCTATTAGATTTAGGAGCACCTATATAAGGACCTCGAATATCTCTCGTAAAATACAAGGCAGTACCATTTATCGGCTCAACATTTGATGCAGAAGGCATCACCTGTTTAGTACCATCAGCATATAAGCCCAAAGGCATCATAAGAATAATTACCGAAACTAAAAGAGTCTTATTTATAAAGCTAAAAAGTATTTTAAAAAAAGCAGAATTACTCATAACGGATGATTTGTGAAATATTATTAACCATGTATCAACACAATTAAAAGGTAAAAATAGAATATTGTCAACAACCTTTAATCAACAACCAAGTATTAAAAACAACTATTCGACTAAAGTTTATCTAAATAAGATTAAGAACATAGAAGATTTTACAATAAGAAAAACAAAAACTATGCAATTCAAAAAACTAAATTGAACTAATTCTATAAATTAGTAAGAAAAAAATAGATCCAAATTAGATTTCAGGGGTTTTAAACAACATATTAAACAAAACACCATTAATGTGTAGCTAAACTTCCAAAACACTCCTAAATCAATTGAAATTAGATGAAAAAAATCAAAGCTATAAACTGCAGTTATACTGACAGTGTCAAGCAATAAAAAAGCCTGATGTAAAAACATCAGGCTTTATTATTACGCTTGTCCCGTAGGACCAAAATTTAAAGGTATAGGCGGTTGATCATAATCTCTTATCTCTCCATGTGCTTTTTCAAATTTACTCACATTATCATGTAAGGCTTTGGCCAAACGTTTAGCATGTTGAGGAGTTAAAATAATTCTGGATTTAACCTTTGACTTAGGGTTACCAGGCATAATATTCACAAAGTCCACAACAAACTCAGAAACTGAGTGATTAATAATAGCTAAATTACTATACTGTCCTTCAGCAATATCACCGTCAATCTCGATATTGATCTTATTCTCTGATTTATTTTCTTGCGCCATTACTTCTAGTTATAATTTACTTTAGGCTCTTCCTTTTTATTTAAAAGCTTTTCAAACTCTTCCTTTGAACCTACGATAATATCATCATAATTACGCATACCTGTACCTGCTGGAATTCTGTGTCCAACAATTACATTCTCCTTTAAACCTTCTAGAGTATCAACTTTACCTGCAACAGCAGCTTCATTTAATACCTTAGTAGTTTCCTGGAAAGAAGCAGCACTAATAAACGACTTCGTTTGAAGAGAAGCACGTGTAATACCCTGAAGAATAGGTTCTGCAGTTGCTGGCATCACATCACGAGCTGTAACTAATGATTTATCCTCTCTTCTAAGAATAGAATTCTCATCTCTTAGCTCTCTAGAAGTAATGATCTGACCTTCTTTTAAAGTATCAGAATCACCAGCGCTTTCCACAACTTTCTTACCGTAAAGATTGTCATTTTGTTGGATAAAATCTTCTTTATGAACCAATTGATTCTCTAAGAACATACCATCTCCCGAATCAACAATTCTTACTTTTCTCATCATTTGACGAACAACAACTTCAAAATGCTTGTCGTTAATCTTTACACCTTGTAACCTATAAACTTCTTGAACCTCATTAACTAAATACTGTTGTACAGCACTTGGTCCTTTTATAGCAAGAATATCTTTTGGAGTAATAGATCCATCAGATAAAGGCATACCAGCTCTTACATAATCATTTTCTTGTACAAGAATCTGATTAGAAAGTTTAACGAGGTACTTCTTCACTTCATCAGTTTTAGAAGTAACGATGATTTCACGGTTACCACGCTTAATTTTACCGAATGAAACAACACCATCTATCTCACTAACTACAGCTGGATTAGAAGGGTTACGAGCTTCAAATAATTCTGTTACACGTGGAAGACCTCCAGTAATATCACCTGCTTTTGCAGATTTACGAGGGATTTTAACTAAGACTTTACCAACCTTAATCTTATCATCGTCATTCACCATTAAGTGAGCACCTACAGGAAGGTTATATGAAATCACATTATCACCCTTAGCATCAACTATATGTAAAGTAGGGATAAGTTTCTTATCTCTAGAATCAGAAATAACTTTTTCCTCATATCCAGTTTGTTCATCACTTTCTACCTGGAAAGTAACACCCTGAATAATGTTTTCGAACTTAATCTTACCAGCAAATTCTGAAATAATAACACCGTTAAATGGATCCCATTTAGCAAGTAAATCACCTTTCTTAACCTTAGAACCTGGTTTAGCATAAAGCTCAGAACCATAAGGAATGTTATTAGAATTTAACAACATACCTGTTTTCTCATGAAGTAATTTAGACTCAGCTGTACGAGAAATTACTATTTCTACCGCTTTACCTTCGTTATCTTCAACCTTAACCGTTTTAAGATCATCGATCTCAAGTATACCATCGTTTTTAGCAACAATAGAACTATCTTCAGAAACGTTACCTGCAACACCACCTACGTGGAAAGTTCTTAACGTAAGCTGTGTACCTGGTTCACCAATAGATTGTGCAGCAATTACTCCTACCGCTTCACCTCTCATCACTAACCTGTTAGTAGCCAAGTTACGACCATAACATTTAGTACAAACACCTTTTGCAGCCTCACAAGTAAGAGCAGATCTTACTTCCACAGACTCTAAATCAGATGCTTCAATGATATCAGCAATTTCTTCTACTATCAACTCACCAGCAGAAATAATCACTTCTTGTGTAGCCGGATCTATAACATCATGTAATGCAGTACGACCTAGAACTCTAGCTCCTAATTTCTCCATTACCTCTTCATTCTTCTTAAGAGCAAAAACTTCTATACCTCTTAAGGTCTCACAATCTTCATGATTTACTATTACATCTTGTGCAACATCATGTAATCTACGTGTAAGGTAACCAGCATCCGCAGTTTTAAGAGCTGTATCTGCAAGTCCTTTACGCGCACCGTGAGTAGAAATAAAGTATTCAAGAATCGAAAGACCTTCCTTAAAGTTAGAAAGAATAGGGTTTTCAATAATAGCACCACCACCATCGTTAGATTTTTTAGGTTTTGCCATAAGTCCACGCATACCTGTAAGCTGTCTTATTTGCTCTTTAGATCCACGGGCTCCAGAATCAAGCATCATAAACACCGAGTTAAATCCTTGTTGATCTTCTCTAATGTTTTTCATTGAAAGCTCAGTAAGCTGCGCATTGGTAGCCGTCCAAACATCAATTACTTGATTATATCTTTCATTTTGGGTAATAAGACCCATACCGTAGTTTCCACGTATTGTGTCAACTTTAGCATTTGCAGTATCAATCATAGATTGCTTCTCTGCAGGAATCATAATATCTCCCAATGAGAACGATAACCCACCACGGAATGCAAATCCATAACCCAGATCCTTAATTTCATCAAGGAAAGCAGCTGTTCTAGGAACATCTGTTACCTTAAGGATATCACCTATAATATCTCTAAGTGCCTTTTTAGTAAGAACCTCATTGATATAACCAGCTTCATCTGGCACTCTTTGATTAAATATAACTCTACCAGCAGTAGTTTCAATAATTTCTGCTTTATAAGAACCATCATTTTGAAGAAGGTTAATTCTACATTTAACAGGAGCGTTAATATCAACTCTCTTCTCATTAAATGCAATAACCAATTCTTCAGGACCGTAAAAAGTAAGCCCTTCACCTTTAACAATATGTCCAGGTTCAGATCTACGTAATTTGGTCATATAATAAAGACCCAATACCATATCCTGTGATGGTACCGCTATCGGACTACCATTTGCAGGGTTAAGAATATTGTGTGATGCCAGCATTAATAACTGACATTCTAATATCGCTTCAGGACCTAAAGGAAGGTGCACAGCCATTTGATCTCCATCAAAATCGGCGTTAAATGCCGTACAAACTAATGGGTGTAACTGTATTGCTTTACCTTCAATTAATTTGGGTTGGAAAGCCTGTATACCTAATCTGTGAAGAGTAGGAGCACGGTTCAACATAACTGGATGTCCTTTAAGAACATTTTCCAAGATATCCCAAACTACGGGTTCTTTCTTATCTATAATTTTCTTTGCTGACTTTACAGTCTTAACGATTCCACGCTCAATAAGTTTACGTATTACAAAAGGCTTATAAAGCTCTGCAGCCATATCCTTAGGAATACCACACTCATATAATTTAAGCTCAGGTCCAACAACAATTACCGAACGTGCAGAATAATCAACACGCTTACCTAGTAAGTTCTGACGGAAACGTCCTTGCTTACCTTTAAGTGAATCAGATAATGATTTTAATGGTCTATTAGAATCTGTTTTAACAGCACTAGATTTTCTTGTATTGTCAAGAAGTGAATCTACCGCCTCTTGCAACATGCGCTTTTCATTACGAAGGATTACTTCTGGAGCTTTAATCTCCATCAATCTTTTCAAACGATTATTACGGATGATTACACGACGGTATAAATCATTTAAATCAGACGTTGCAAAACGACCACCATCTAGCGGTACTAATGGACGTAATTCTGGTGGAATTACTGGAACCACTTTCATGATCATCCATTCTGGCTTATTCTCACGTCTTTCGTTAGAATCTTTAAGCGCTTCAACAACTTGTAAACGCTTTAAAGCCTCAGTTTTACGTTGTTTAGATGTCTCATTATTTGCCTTGTGACGTAAGTCATAAGAAAGAGTATCTAAATCAATACGCTGTAGAAGATCTATCAAACAATCTGCACCCATCTTAGCGATGAATTTGTTAGGGTCTGAATCTTCTAAATATAAATTTTCTTGAGGTAAACTATCTAGTATATCTAAATACTCTTCCTCAGTTAAGAAATCTAATCTTTGTACTTCTTCACCTTCAGCATTTTTAGCAATACCTGGTTGAATAACTACATATCGTTCGTAATAGATGATCATATCCAGCTTCTTAGAAGGAAGCCCTAGTAAATAACCTATTTTATTAGGCAAACTACGGAAATACCAAATGTGCGCAACTGGCACAACAAGATTGATATGTCCTATACGATCACGTCTTACTTTTTTCTCAGTAACCTCTACACCACAACGATCACAAACAATTCCTTTGTAACGGATACGCTTATATTTTCCACAAGCACATTCATAATCCTTTACAGGACCGAAAATACGCTCACAAAAAAGCCCATCCCTTTCAGGTTTGTGCGTACGATAGTTAATCGTTTCTGGTTTTAACACCTCACCTCTTGACTCTGCAAGAATAGCTTCTGGAGATGCAAGACCGATTGAAATTTTAGAAAATTTCTTTTGTGTTGGGTTGTCTTTATGTCTAGCCATAATAATGGTACTATTTTAAGTTTAAAGTAGCAAGGTTTTATGTATTATCCGCTTTCGCGAAAGCGAAACAAACATAAAACCTCACAGAAAAAATTAATCCTCCAGTCTTAGATCTAATCCTAGACCTTTCAACTCATGCATCAATACATTAAATGATTCAGGAAGACCAGGTTCTGGCATAGGTTCACCTTTCACGATTGCTTCGTAAGTCTTAGCACGTCCTATAACGTCATCTGATTTTACAGTTAAGATTTCACGTAGTGTACTAGAAGCACCATATGCCTCAAGTGCCCATACCTCCATCTCTCCAAAACGTTGACCACCAAATTGTGCCTTACCACCAAGTGGTTGCTGAGTAATCAATGAGTATGGACCGATAGAACGCGCGTGCATCTTATCATCTACCATGTGACCTAGTTTAAGCATGTAGATTATACCTACTGTTGCAGGTTGATCAAAACGCTCACCAGTACCACCATCAAATAAATATGTATGACCGAAACGTGGAATACCAGCCTCATCAGTATATCCATTGATCTGATCTAAAGTAGCACCATCAAAGATAGGAGTTGCAAATTTCTTGCCTAGTTTCTCACCAGCCCATCCTAAAACAGTTTCATAAATCTGACCTATATTCATACGAGAAGGTACACCAAGTGGATTCAATACGATATCTACTGGAGTTCCATCTTCAAGGAATGGCATATCTTCCTGACGTACAATACGTGCAACGATACCTTTGTTACCGTGACGACCAGCCATTTTATCACCAACTTTAAGTTTACGCTTTTTAGCGATATAAACTTTTGCAAGTTTTATGATACCAGCAGGAAGCTCATCTCCGACAGAGATTGTGAACTTCTCACGACGTAATGACCCTTGAAGATCATTTTCTTTAATCTTATAGTTATGTAGTAAATCAGCAACCATCTCATTCACATCACTACTCGTAGTCCAAGTACCAGAAGTTAAATGAGTAAAGTCATCCACTGAATTTAACATTTTAAGAGTATACTTTTTACCTTTAGGAAGAACTTCTTCTCCAAGATCATTAAATACACCTTGTGATGTTTTACCACTTACGATTTCAAATAATTTCTCAATTAGACGCTCTTGTAAACCATCAAATTTACCTTGATAATTCTGCTCTAATCTTGCGATATCTTCTTTATCTTGAGCTCTCTTTCTCTTATCCTTTACAGCACGAGAGAATAATTTTTTACCGATAACAACACCTCTAAGAGATGGAGATGCTTTTAATGACGCATCTTTTACATCACCAGCCTTATCACCAAAGATTGCTCTAAGCAGTTTCTCCTCTGGAGTAGGATCACTTTCTCCTTTAGGAGTAATTTTACCTATTAATATATCACCTGGTTTAACTTCTGCACCGATACGAATCATACCTTGTTCATCAAGGTCTGCAGTAGCTTCTTCAGAAACATTAGGTATATCTGGAGTTAACTCTTCATTACCTAATTTTGTATCTCTAACATCTAATGAGTATTCATCTACGTGAATAGAAGTAAATATATCTTCACGTACTACTTTTTCAGAAATAACGATCGCATCCTCAAAGTTATAACCTTTCCAAGGCATAAATGCCACTTTCATGTTACGACCTAAAGCAAGTTCACCAGCCTCAGTTGCATAACCTTGACATAATACCTGACCTTTATTAACTCTATCTCCTTTTTCAACTATAGGTTTAAGTGTAATACTCGTCCCTTGGTTAGTTTTACGGAATTTAATCAAGTTATAAGAAGTGTCTTCAGGCTCAAAGCTTACTAAAGATTCACGCTCTGTACGATCATACTTGATCACTACTTTTTGTGCATCTACATAAACTACCTCTCCATCACCTTCAGCATTTATTAATACTCTAGAATCAGTTGCAACTTGTCTTTCTAGACCTGTTCCAACAATAGGAGCATCAACTCTAAGTAAAGGTACCGCCTGACGCATCATGTTAGACCCCATAAGTGCACGGTTTGCATCATCATGTTCCAAGAATGGAATCAGAGATGCAGAAATAGATGCAATTTGATTAGGAGCGACGTCAGCATAAACAACCTCTGAAGCATCAATTACCGGGAAGTCACCTTCCATACGAGCAATTACTTTTTCCTGATCTATTTTACCATTAGTCAACGGTAAGTTAGCTTGGGCAATAAGTAAACCTTCTTCTTCCTCAGCACTTAAGTAAGTTGGTTCATCTTCAAGATTTACCACACCATCTGTAACCTTTCTATAAGGAGTCTCGATGAATCCCATTCCATTCACTTTAGCAAAAACAGCAAGCGAAGAAATCAGACCAATGTTCGGTCCTTCAGGAGTTTCAATAGGACAAAGTCTACCATAGTGAGTGTAGTGTACATCACGAACCTCAAAACCAGCTCTTTCTCTCGAAAGACCACCTGGTCCAAGTGCAGATAATCTACGCTTGTGTGTAATCTCAGCTAATGGATTTGTTTGATCCATGAATTGAGATAATTGGTTCGTACCAAAGAATGAATTAATAACAGAAGACAATGTCTTAGCATTAATAAGGTCAATAGGTGTAAACACTTCATTATCTCTAACATTCATACGCTCACGTATAGTACGAGCCATACGAGCAAGACCTACACCAAACTGTGAACTTAACTGCTCACCTACCGTACGAACACGACGGTTAGATAAGTGATCAATATCATCAATCTCTGCCTTAGAGTTGATCAACATGATCAAATGCTTAATAATAGTAATGATATCTTCCTTGGTAAGCACCTGCTTATCCATAGGAATATCAAGATTCAATTTTTTATTCATACGGTAACGACCTACCTCACCTAAATTATATCTCTGATCAGAGAAGAATAATTTATCGATGATTCCACGAGCAGTTTCTTCATCAGGCGGCTCAGCGTTACGTAATTGTCTATATATATGTTCTACAGCCTCTTTTTCAGAGTTTGTAGGATCCTTTTGTAAGGTATTATGTATAATGGCATAATCAGCAGACATATTATCTTCCTTATGAAGAAGAATAGTCTTAGCTTGAGAATCAATTATCTCATCTATGTGTTCCTTTTCAAGAATTGTATCTCTATCAAGAACAATTTCATTACGCTCAATAGATACTACTTCTCCAGTATCTTCATCAACGAAATCTTCATGCCAAGTTCTTAGTACACGAGCAGCAAGCTTGCGACCTAAGTATTTTTTAAGACCTGTTTTACTTGCCTTAACTTCTTCAGCAAGATCAAAAATACCTAAGATATCTTTATCTCTTTCAAAGCCAATAGCACGGAAAAGTGTTGTAACAGGTAATTTCTTTTTACGATCGATATAAGCGTACATTACACTATTAATATCTGTCGCAAATTCTATCCATGATCCTTTAAAAGGAATTACACGAGCAGAATATAATTTAGTACCATTTGCATGGAAAGATTGACCAAAGAAAACACCAGGAGACCTGTGTAACTGAGATACAACCACACGCTCAGCTCCATTAATACAAAAAGTACCAGAAGGTGTCATGTAAGGGATAGTACCAAGATAAACATCTTGTACGATTGTTTCAAAATCCTCATGTTCAGGATCTGTACAATATAATTTCAAACGTGATTTAAGAGGCACGCTATAAGTTAGACCACGCTCTATACATTCCTGAATAGAATAACGAGGTGGATCTACGAAGTAATCAAGAAATTCCAAAACAAACTGATTACGAGTATCAGTAATTGGAAAATTCTCCATGAAGGTATTATACAAACCTTCAACTTCTCTTTTATCAGATTTAGTCTCTAGCTGAAAAAAGTCCTGAAAGGATTTAATTTGGATATCCAGCAAGTCAGGATATTCTGCCTTATTAGTTACCGTTGAAAAATTAATTCTCTCTGTGTTTGTTGCTAGCATCAATGCACGGTATTAAATTGTTAAAAAAAGCGTTATCGACGACGTCTCATCTTTATACGCAAAATGGTCTAGCCCTGTGAGCAATGCTCACAGGTCTAAACCGATAATGTTTTGGTAAGAAGAATTACTTCAACTCAACCTCAGCTCCTGCTTCTTCAAGCTGAGCTTTAAGTGCTTCTGCTTCATCTTTAGAAACACCTTCCTTGATTGGAGATGGTGCACTATCAACTAAACCTTTTGCATCTTTTAATCCTGCTCCTGTAAGTTCTTTTACAAGTTTAACAACAGCTAGCTTAGCACCACCTGCAGCTTTAAGGATTACATCAAATTCTGTTTGCTCTTCAGCAGCGTCTCCGCCACCTTGACCAGGTGCTGCCATAGCAACTGCCGCTGCTGCTGGTTCGATACCATACTCATCTTTAAGTATAGTCGCTAATTCGTTTACTTCTTTCACAGTAAGGTTAACTAACTGTTCTGCGAAATCTTTTAAATCTGCCATTTCTATCGTTTTAATAAAATTTATAAATAATTGTTTGCGTACTAATTTGTGTTCTATCTTTCAGATAGAGTTTTGATTAATCCTGCTATTGTACCACCACCTGATTTAAGTGCTGAAACAACATTCTTAGCTGGACTTTGTAGAAGACCAATGATTTCTCCAATCATTTCTTCCTTAGATTTGATATTACTTAATGTACTAAGCATATCATCTCCTACGTAAATTGCTTCCTCAATATAAGCTCCTTTAAGCACAGGCTTATCAGACTTCTTACGGAAAGTTTCAATTACTTTAGCAGGGCTATTTGCAACCTCTGATAACATAATTGCAGTATTACCTTTTAATAATTCAGGTAATTCAGCAAAATCCTTATCTGATGCTTCCATAGCTTTAGAAAGAAGTGTATTCTTTACTACTGCCATTTTTACGTTAGCTTTAAAACAAGCTCTACGTAAATTTGATGTATCTAATGCATTTAAACCAGATATGTCTGCTAAATAAATAGTTGAATTTTCAGCTAACGTAGCAGTCAAATCTTGTATAACATTTGCTTTTTGTTCTCTTGTCATGATCTAGATTTTTAGTCGTCTGCAAAACGTTTAGCGTCTATCTCAATACTAGGACTCATCGTACTAGACATAAAGATACTTTTGATATAAATACCCTTAGACGTTGTTGGTTTTAATTTAACTAGTGTGTTAATTAATTCTTTAGCATTCCCTTCAATTTTAGCAGCGTCAAAAGATGCTTTTCCAATTGCAGCGTGAATAATACCAGTCTTATCAACTTTAAAGTCAATTTTACCAGCTTTTACTTCAGAAACAGCTTTTGCAACATCCATTGTAACAGTACCAGTCTTAGGGTTAGGCATTAAACCTCTTGGTCCTAAAACACGACCTAAAGGTCCTAATTTACCCATTACACTAGGCATTGTGATAATTACATCAACATCAGTCCAACCACCTTTAATCTTGTTAAGGTATTCATCTAATCCAACATAATCAGCACCAGCTTCAGTAGCTTCAGCTTCTTTATCTGGCGTTACTAAAGCTAATACTTTAACATCTTTACCAGTACCATGAGGAAGTGTCACAACGCCTCTAACCATCTGGTTAGCTTTACGTGGATCCACGTTCAATCTCACAGCTAGATCTACAGATGCGTCAAACTTTGTAGTTGTAACATCCTTTACTAATTTAGCAGCTTCAGCAACTGAATAAGTTTGTGACTTATCAATTTTTGGAAGACTTGCTTTTTGATTTTTTGTCAATTTTGCCATTGTTACAAGTTTTAAGCAGGTGCGTTTCCACCCTTAACGTTCACACCCATTGATCTTGCAGTTCCAGCTACCATTTTCATAGCGCTTTCTACTGTAAATGCATTGAGGTCTGGCATCTTATCTTCGGCAATCAAACGAATTTGATCCCATGTGATAGTTCCAACTTTTTTACGATTAGGTTCCCCACTACCGCCTTTAAGCTTTATCGCTTCAAGGATTTGTACTGCTGCTGGAGGAGTTTTGATAACAAAGTCAAAGGACTTATCCTTATAAACAGTTATCGCTACCGGTAAAACTTTACCTGCTTTATCCTGAGTCCTAGCATTAAACTGCTTACAGAACTCCATGATATTAACACCAGCCGCACCAAGTGCAGGTCCTACAGGAGGAGATGGGTTTGCTGCGCCACCCTTAACTTGTAGTTTTACAACCTTAGATACTTCTTTAGCCATTTCTAATTAATTTCACTATTTTGATAATAATAAAGTGGAAGCCTTATTTACTACCTATAAATTGTAACATTTATATTTTCTCTACTTGCATATAGCTAAGCTCTAAAGGAGTTTTACGTCCAAAAATCTTAACCATAACTTCTAGCTTACGCTTTTCTTCATTTACCTTTTCAATAGTACCATTGAAACCATTGAAAGGACCATCTACAACCTTTACTGTTTCACCAGTTTTATAAGGAATAGAAACATTATCTGTTTGTTCAGCTAACTCATCAACTTTACCTAACATTCTATTAACCTCTGAACGTCTTAATGGAACTGGATCACCTCCTTTAGTTTCTCCTAAGAAACCAATAACACCATTAACAGATTTAATAATATGAGGCACTTCACCTTCTAATCTAGCCTGCACCATAATATAACCAGGGAAATAAACTCTCTCTTTATTATATTTTTTACCATTCCTTATTTGAACAACTTTCTCAGTAGGAACTAAAATTTGTTGTAAATAATCACCTAAGTTATGATGTGCAATTTCAGACTCTATATACTCTTTAATCTTATTCTCTTGTCCGCTCACTGAACGTACAACATACCATTTCATTAAATCCTTCTCTTCTGACATATCAAAAATTAGTTAGCCTTAATCCAATAAAAATAATTTTCGATCGCCGAACTAAACACAAAGTCTATTCCTGATACAATAAGCGCAAAAACAATTGAGAATACAGCAACAGTAATCGTTAACTTTTGTGTCTCAGCCCATGTAGGCCAAGTAACATGATTAGTTAACTCATTATAAGACTCTTTTACATATGTTATCAAACTCATAATTGTAATGTTGTAAACGTTAACTATAATCATAGTAATCTATGAAAATGGAGTAAACTTTATTTAAACTGCACGGGCTGAGAGACTCGAACTCACGACACCTGGTTTTGGAGACCAGTGCTCTACCAACTGAGCTAAGCCCGCAAACAACCATACCTTAAGTATGATTTATATTGCCTTCCTTTTTTACAAAGGAAAAGTATCCTATCTAGAATATAGATAGGATACTTATAATATCATTATAGAAATTAATCTAGAATTTCAGTAACCTGACCAGCTCCTACAGTTCTACCACCCTCACGGATTGCAAAACGAAGACCTAAGTTCAAAGCAATAGGCTGGATAAGATCAACTGTAATAGTTAAGTTATCTCCAGGCATTACCATTTCTACACCATCAGGAAGAGCAATATTACCAGTTACATCGGTAGTACGCACATAAAACTGTGGACGGTAGTTATTGTGGAATGGAGTGTGACGTCCACCTTCTTCTTTCTTAAGAATATAAACCTCTGCTTTAAATTTAGCGTGAGGAGTTACAGATCCAGGCTTAGTAATTACCATACCACGAGAGATCATAGACTTCTCAATACCCCTCAATAAGATACCTGCATTATCACCAGCTTCACCTCTATCAAGAATCTGACGGAACATTTCAATACCAGTAATAGTAGAAGTTAACTTCTCAGCACCCATACCAATAATCTCAACTGGATCTCCAGTATTAGCTACACCAGTCTCAATACGACCAGTTGCAACAGTACCACGACCTGTAATAGAGAATACATCTTCTATAGGCATAAGGAAAGGCTTATCCATATCACGAACAGGCTCTTCAATCCACGCATCAACAGCAGCCATTAATTCTAATACTGTGTCAACCCATTTTTGCTCACCGTTAAGTGCACCAAGTGCAGAACCAGATACAACAGGACCATTGTCACCATCATACTCATAGAAACTTAAAAGATCACGTACTTCCATATCAACTAACTCAAGAAGCTCTTCATCATCTACCATATCCACTTTATTAAGGAATACAACAATACGAGGAATACCTACCTGACGACCAAGAAGGATGTGCTCACGAGTCTGAGGCATAGGACCATCAGTTGCAGCAACAACAAGAATAGCACCATCCATTTGAGCAGCACCAGTAACCATGTTCTTTACATAATCGGCGTGACCAGGACAATCTACGTGTGCGTAGTGTCTGTTCTGAGTCTGATACTCAACGTGTGATGAGTTAATAGTAATACCACGCTCTTTTTCTTCAGGAGCGTTATCAATTTGGTCAAAACTTGTCGCATTAGAAAAACCAGCATCTGCAAGTACTTTAGTGATTGCAGCGGTAAGAGTAGTTTTACCGTGGTCAACGTGACCAATTGTCCCTACGTTAAGGTGAGGTTTCGAACGATCGTACGTTTCTTTAGCCATAACTTATAATCTTAGTTTATATTAGTGTTTCGTTTTATAAAGACAGACACGGAGCTAAAACCAAATCAGTCTATACTAGTAATGGCCTCTATTGAGACCTATTTTTATCTTACAGAGCCAATGACGAGATTTGAACTCGTGACCTCTTCCTTACCAAGGAAACGCTCTACCCCTGAGCTACACCGGCAAAACCCCTTCATAAGGAATGGACAACTTGACTTTAAACTCAAATAAAAATAGAGTTTAATATTTTAGAGCGAGAGACCAGGTTCGAACTGGCGACATTCAGCTTGGAAGGCTGACGCTCTACCAACTGAGCTACTCTCGCATTTATTAGTTTTACAACTAAAAGGTATTCAATATTTCAAATTATCTTTTCAGATAATATAGTGGGGAGAGCAGGATTCGAACCTGCGAAGGTTTCCCAACGGAGTTACAGTCCGTCCTCGTTGGCCGCTTGAGTATCTCCCCTACAAATCAATTAAGATTTGTTATTTCAAAAGAGCCGATGGAGGGACTCGAACCCACGACCTGCTGATTACAAATCAGCTGCTCTAGCCAGCTGAGCTACATCGGCTTTTGACACTTTCTCATTTCTAAAAAAGTTCGTTATTTCTAACGGAGTGCAAATGTAAGTCTATTTTTTAATTGACCAAACTTTTTTTTGATTTTTTTTTAATGTTCAGCTAATTTTTCTTTGCGCTTTTTCAATTGTCTCTCTAAAGACGCGGCACACTCGTCGATACACTGCTCAAAAGTTTTACATGTTTTTTTTACCACCATATCATCTCCTGGTACAAATATTCTAATTTCAGCTATCTTATTTTCTGGAGCTGATGTCTTCTGCACTTTTAGATATACATCTGCATTTATGATCTTATTATAAAATTGCTCTAACTTATCTAATCTCTTTTGAGTAAAATCAATTAGTGAAGCATCTGCATCAAAATTTACTGCTTGCGTGTTTACCTTCATAATAAATAGGTTTTAAATTAATTATTTTTTTGATCTAGGATGAGCATTACCATAAACCCCTTTTAACACAGCCATACTACTATGCGTATAAATTTGCGTAGATGACAGACTAGTATGCCCCAATAATTCTTTCACAGCATTTAAATCTGCACCATGATCTAACAAATGCGTAGCAAATGTATGTCTCAAAACATGCGGGCTTATCTTTACCTTCAAAGATACCTTACTAAAATATGATTTTATAACGCGATACACAAGGCTTGGATAGACTTTAATTCCTTTAGAAGTAACAAACAATTCATTTACACCAGAGACAGCGACAACACTTCTTAAACCTAAATACTTCTCTAAGTGATTTTTAATGGAATGAACTAACGGTATTATGCGCTGCTTATCCCTTTTACCAGTTACTTTTATCTGATCACGTATTAAATCGACATCAGGTATTTTCAGGTTAATCAACTCATCTCTCCTTATTCCAGTCGCATACAACAACTCTATCATTAAAAAATCTCGAGATTGTTCAAAATGATTTTCATCATAAGGAGAATCTAATAATTTTAATACTTCATTTATGGAAAAAGGAACTTGAATTTTTTTTGCAACCTTCAGGCTTTTATATAAACTAGACGGATCAACAGTCAGCTCTCCTATTTTAAGAAGAAACTTAAAATAAGATTTTATAGAAGACATTTTACGATTAACCGTTCTATGGGAGTCACCATTTTCTAACAAGCCAGTCACCCAACTTCTAATATCGTTATAAACGACATCCACCACAGAAACTACTCCTTGCTCTTCTACATACAACAGGAAAAGGCTTAAGTCTTTCTTATAAGCCGATATGGTGTGAGATGAATAATTCTTCTCATACTGTAAATACTCTATATATGATTCTATATGCATAAAAAAACCGCTAGCTGTAAATGTATAAATTTACAACTAGCGGTATGATATTCTAAAGAAGAAATTCTCTAGATGTTCTCTGCGTCACGAAGTCCTTGAATGTAAGCTGCTTTGATGTTGCGAGCACGTTTTACAACAGACGGTTTATTAAACTGCTGTCTTCTACGTAGTTCACGCATCTTGCCTGTACGATCAAATTTTCTTTTGAAACGCTTTAGAGCTCTATCGATATTTTCTCCGTCTTTAACTGGTATTATTAACATAGTGTCATCACCTCCTTTCTTTGGGATCGCAAAAGTACATATTATTTTACAATCTCAAAGAACTTTATTTTATTAGATATTTATTTATTTTTTGCTTTCGCGAAAGCGTAACCCTCAACCTACTTTGCTGCTGGTTTATAATCTTTACCGTCCAACATCATTTTTGCAATAATCTCGCGCATGATCTCACTAGTACCACCACCGATAGGGCCTAGACGACTATCTCTCCACATTCTCGCGAGTGGATATTCTTCTATGTAACCATAACCTCCTAGATACTGAAGGCACTTATAAATGACCTCGTCAGCGATTTTTGTAGAAACCAACTTAGACATACTAGCCTCTTTTACAGGATAAAGTCCTTTATCTAATTGCTCTGAAATGGAGTAATTAAAGTTTTTTGCCATCTCTACCTCACTATACATATCTGCCATACCGTGACGTAAAGACTGGAATTTATCAATAGTAGTACCGAAGGCCGTACGTTCTTTCATGTATTGCGCAGTGTACTCTAGAGCATACTCTGCTCTTGCATGAGAGTTAATACCCATAATAAGACGCTCTAGTGCAAAGTGCTGCATGATATAAGGAAATCCTTTTCCTTCTTCACCCATAAGGTTTGCAGCAGGAATACGCACATTATCAAAACCTATCTCTCCTGTATCACTTGCTCTCCATCCTAATTTATTAAGTTTAGTAGCACTTATCCCTGGCGTCTCACGATCCATAACAAAAATAGAGATACCTCTACCTTTTGCATCTACATCAGTTTTTGCAGCGATTACCAAGTAGTCACTATAAACACCGTTAGTAATAAATGTTTTTGAGCCGTTAATGATATAATGATCACCATCTTTAACAGCAGTGGTTCTCATTCCTGCAACATCACTACCACCGAATGGCTCTGTAATACCTAGACATCCTATTTTCTCTCCTGTTAACGTAGGAACAAGGTATTCTTGTTTTATACGCTCATCTCCTTCTTTAAGTAAGTGTTGTGCACCTAGGAAAGCTTGCACCCACATAGCTGCTGCAAAACCACCTGAATTAATGCGTTGCATTTCTTCTAAGAATATCACTGTATAAAAGAAATCTAGATCTAGACCACCATATTCTTCTGGATAGTAAAGACCGAAATAGCCCATCTCTCCCATTTTTTGGAAAATCTCTCGATCTATCTTTCCTGTTTCTTCCCATCTATCAATATGTGGAACAGCTTCTTTATTAAGAAAGTCTCTAAAACTTTGTCTGAAGGCGTCATGCTCTTCAGTGAAATATTTTGAATACATAAATTAAGTACTATATGATTATAGAAAAACACTTAAAACATAATTTTAAATGCGATATTCTCAGTTACAACTGATTATTTTAATCTAATGTCAAATATAGTTGAATTAATGCTAATTTTTCTTGTGGAAATCTAGATGTTAACATCACTTTATCCCAAGATTTAAATCCATCGCGCAACGTCCTTTGTTCCATTAGTTTATCAACTAGGTAGTCGTCAAAATAAGGAATAGCTAACAACTGTTCGTCGGTAGCGGTATTTAATGCTATTTTCTTAAAACCAACCGGAGCTGTGACATAAAAATGCTTCTTTAATTGCACCATAGTAGAATCGGTAAGGCCATAGACACCTCTAACTTGAGAGATATCTATAAAACCCTTAAGTCGATCTCTTTCTTTAATAATTCTCCCAGAAAGGGCTGGACCTATTCCATAAACCTTTTTAAGTTGATCTTGAGAGGCTAGGTTAATATTTGCAGCGACTACTTTACGATCTTTATAAGGTACAAAAGTTTTATAAGTATTCTTTTTAGGATTTGTAACCCATTCAGGAAATTTAAAATATGGCGATATACTATCCAGCCATTGATCACTAACTTGGGTTACTTTTTGAAAATCTTTCTTAGAGTTTACCCATTTTCCGCTTTCGCGAAAGCGGTGCAATCGATCTATCTCTTCTACACTAAGACCTAATTTATAACCTCTATAGTCAGTTATATAATTAGGGTTAAAAGGATAAATAGTATCTCTTCTACTTTGTTGGATTCTTTTTAATGAATCTACCCTATGTTGATATGAAGAAACGTTATCTAGTACGAGTGGATCAGGCGGTAAGGTTCTAATATAATAGAGACCAGCAACAACTAATATGATAAATAGTAATAATATAAAAATCCCTCTTTGCTGACTTCTATCAAATGCAAAGAGGGATTTTATATTATTCAAAATAAGTATGTTTTATTTAGTCTGTGGTATTTCTCCAGATTTTACTTTAGCAAAATAAGTTTTGAGATCTTTTGCAACTCCACCTGACATCATGTATAAACCGATAAGGTTAGGAATAGCAAGAGTAAGGAACATCATGTCTGCAAAATCTATTACCGCACCTAAACCTATAGAAGCCCCTAAGATAACAGTAAGTAAGAATACTACTTTAAAGACTGCTTCTACGATCTTTTTCTGACCAAATAAACTCTGTGCCGCTTTAGTACCATAATAGGACCAAGTCAAAATAGTAGAGAATGCAAACAAAAATATTGCGATAGTCAACAACACATCTGCATAAGGAATCACTTTAGAGAAAGCTACTGCCGTAAGAGCAGATCCAGTTTCTGTAGCACCATCTGTAATACCAGTACCTGTAAAAATCAATACTAATGCTGTAAGTGTACAAACGACAACCGTATCAATAAATGGCTCAAGAAGCGCCACAAAACCTTCGGCAACCGGATGTTTTGTTTTTGCAGCAGAGTGAGCAATTGATGCGGAACCTAAACCTGCTTCATTTGAGAAAGCTGCTCTTTGGAATCCTAAAACTAGAACACCTAAGAAGCCACCATACATCGCATCTGCTTCAAAGGCACCTCCTATAATTTGTGAAAAAGCATCACCTATATTCGCAATATTTGCAATAACTACTATCAAACACATTAATATGTATAAACCAGCCATGGACGGCACTACTTTATCGGTTACTTTGGCAATACCTTTAAGGCCACCAACGATGACAATACCTACAAGAACTGCGATACCTATTCCTATATAAGTCTTTGCATTTCCTTCTAACCCAGTAACACTAGCTAATTGAGCAGTTGCTTGATTTGCCTGAAACATTGATCCTGCTGCAAATGCCGCAAGCATAATAATAAGCGCATAAAGAACAGAAAGTCCTTTTCCTAAACCTCCTAGACCTTTCTCAGCAAATCCTTTCTTAAGATATTCCATTGGCCCACCAGATATACTTCCATCTTCTGCAACCGTTCTATATTTTACACCTAGGGTACATTCTATAAATTTAGAGGACATACCCAACAAACCTGCAAGAATAATCCAGAATGTTGCTCCTGGACCACCTGTAGAAATAGCTACTGCTACACCTGCTATATTACCTAATCCTACTGTTCCAGATACTGCTGTTGCAAGAGCTTGGAAGTGCGTAACCTCACCTTTAGCATCTGCCTCATCATACTTACCACGCACTAGTCTTAAAGAATGCTTGATACCACGTATATTGATAAAACCAAAACGAATAGTAAAAAACACTGCTCCTAGAATTAACCAGATTACCATGAATGGCAACTTTATAGTCTTTACCGTACCGTTAGGGTTTAGAACTATGTCGCCATTAGCATCCTTAACCTGATTATCATACAGTCCTAAAGAGTAAAAAGGATCAAAGAAAAAGTATTCATCCATAAATCCTACAATCGGTGCAAATGCTGCACTCATTTTTTCAGGGATAGACTCTGCTGGCACTTCAAAGGCTAGCTCACCAGTTAAACCTGCAGCATCTTCTACTCTTACAGAGTATTCTTTACCTTCTTTTGCGTTTTTTACGGTTTTTGTAGAAGTATCAATATTCTTTTCAGACCAATAATATTTGTATGGAGCCGCTCCTCCTTCTACATTTATATCTATAACAGCTGTCTCTATCTCACTAGAATCATCGGTGATGTTGTGAGACACTTTTAATTGAGAAAAACCTAATTGAGAGAAAAATGTGAAAATTATTAAACTAAGAAATAATTTATTCATGAAGTATAACTTTAAATACATTAAATGGTTAAGTCAGCAAGATGCACAAAAATCTTGCTTTTTGAAAGCTTTACAGCTATTTATGTTACGTCATTGTTAATTCTGTACACTTTTTGCAGTCTGGAAATCTGCTCTGTATTACCTACAACTATAATTTTTGAGCCTGGAACTAATTTTTGATTAGGATCTGGGTTTACAATATAATCTCCTTGTGGAGATTTATAACCTATAATCGTACAACCTGTTTGTTCCCTTAGATTTAGTTTAACAATGGGGCAATCTTTAATATCATCAAACATTTGCTCAAAAGAAACCTGTTCAAGATTTACTCCATCATTACCTCCGTAACTTAATTTATCCCAAAATTCAATCAAATCAGGACTAACAATTAAGGAAGCCATGTGTTGCCCCCCTATAGCATCAGGTAATATTACATTATTTGCACCAGCAAATTTTAATTTTTTATAAGAATTCTCTTCACTAGCGCGAGATATAATTTTCAAATCCTCGTTCAATTGTCGTGCACTCAGCACCACAAAAAGATTATCTGCATCTTCTGGCAGCGCAGTAATTAAAGTAGAAGCTCTATTGATACCTGCTTTAGTAAGCACGTCATCATCATTTGCATTACCTCTTACAAAGTTTATTCGGTCTAAAGAACAGTCATCAATTACCTGCTGGTCCTTTTCTATAATTATAAACTCTCTATTATAATCCTGTAATTTCTGAACGGCTTGTTTTCCATTACGACCATACCCACAAATTATAATGTGATTCTCCATAGAATTTAAATGTTTATTTTTTCTTTTCTTACTCAATTCTGCTAAACTATTTGTGGACAGTAAATACTCTGTAATCACAGCCAGCGCATAACCCACAGTAATCACACTGAAAAGAATAAAACCAGTAATAAACAACTTATCAGATGACGTAGGCTCTTGCAGCTCTCTATACCCTACAGTAGTTATCGTTATTACAGTCATATATAACGCATCTATCCATGACAGATCCATTATTATTTTAAAACCTATTACGCCTACAGAAAGCATAAAAAGCAATAAAGCAAAAGCTATTTTTAATTTATTATGCAACTGTCATCATTTTTAAAGATCAAATACAGAACTACGTTTTGTATAAATAAGGTCTTTAATTTTAAGCCAAAAAGCCATAATTAAATACACAGCAAATCCAGCACCTAAGGTTGCAAACGTGAAATAAATAAAAGTAATACGCACGCTACGTGCTTTCATTCCTAACTTATCCGCCACACGAGAAGATACGTAAAATCCGTATTTCTCCATTAATGTGCGTATATAAGTAACTATTTTCATGCTGTAAATTTAATCAATCGAGATCATAAATTTTCAAAGCTTTAAAAAATTAACTAGATCAGGTTAATTTCTCAATAACGCCACACCTATATCGCAACTCAAACATTTATTGACATCACAATAACTAGACTTTAATTGTAGTAAAGATTGTGTTTGTAACGCACTATCTATTTTAAACAATTTCTTAAACCCTGAAACAACAGTATTTTTCTCGGCCTTCAATTCGTACATTAATTCGAGAAGCTCGTCAGTCTTATCTTTTCCTATAAACCTGGCTTGCATAAATTTAATGGGCACGATACAATTTATAATTAAAAGATCTATAAAATCGGCAGTGAGTATTTTTTCTCGCACCTCTGTTTCCTTATCAAAAACATGATGACTATCCCAATATTTAGAAGCTTTTATATCAAATAGTTCATGAATGTCTGATCTAGTTCTAGCAAGCAAAATCTCTCCAAAAAGCATAGGATTGCGTTGATACAACATCGCAAGTTGTGAAATGCGCACGGTAGGATAATTTGCCGGTCGCAATCTAAAAAACTTCATAGGTGTTAAAGAAGGTTTTAATAAGTGTTTCGCTTTCGCGAAAGCGTACTCATCAACCAACTCTTTATAATAACCATCTTTCTTTACCTCATCTAGCAATCCAGACTGACCCAATAAAGCTGCCTCTAGTTGAAAAGCATCCTTAGCAAGTTTGCGCACAACTGACTGCTCCATACTACTAGCTAGTTGTTCAAAAGCGTCTGCATTAGTTTTAGTCCCAAAACTTCTTGCTAAAAGCTGAAAAAAAGCAGCTTCCCAATCGTTATTGTTTTGGGCTAGCATGTGCTTAATTCTATCAGACTTATATTCTAATCGTTCAAAAAAGAGCTTTTCTATCCATTGATCTCTTAAAAAAGAATCTACCGTAGCCCACTGGTTTTCACAATTTATAAATTGATTATTCTTAACAACAAAGAGCTTTCTATAAGATTGCACAAGCGATTCATTCACATATTTAGAAACATCTAGAACAGGAATATTAACGCCATCTCGCCTAGTAATCTCTGCATCGTGATTCCATACTACGTGTAAAATCACATTATCATATGCAGGGTCATCATCGTGACCATGAACATACCAGTCACTTGCTTTCACATGCATTTCTACATTTCCTGCCCAGTCTTGACCATCTATCTCTACACGGCCATTAAAAAAGTCTGGTCCAGAAAAGAAATTATGTGTCCCTAATGATTTTATTTTTATCTCCTTTCCTTCTGTTGTCAGTAATTGCTGACCACTCAATTTCTTAAACTTCCATAGGTAATGGATAAAATCTTCTTGCATGATGGGAAGATAACAATTATTTAAAAATTACAGAAACTGCGCTAAAACAGAAAACCTCAAAAGCGATTGCTTTTGAGGTTTTTTATTCATCTTAATTAATAGCTACTATTTATCATCTGGATGGTACGTACCATCTTCTTTTAACCAGCCTTTTTCTTTCATCCAGTTATCGTTAAAGAATTTCCCTACATAACGACTACCATGATCATGATAAAGAATGACAACTACATCATCTTCAGTAAAACCTACTTCTTTATGGATTTGCTTTAATCCTTTGATAGCAGCACCAGCACTATTTCCTAAAAACATACCTTCTTCCTTTGCCAGTCTACGTGTATAAACCGCTGCATCTTTATCAGTAACTTTAGTAAAGCCATCGATAATATCAAAATCTACGTTTTTAGGTAAAATATCTTCACCTATTCCTTCTGTTACATATGAGTAAATCTCGTCTTGATCAAAAATACCTGTTTCATGGTATTTTTTAAATACAGAACCATACGTATCTATACCCCATATTTTAACATCAGGATTTTGCTCCTTCAAGTATTTACCTACTCCACTTATAGTACCACCAGTTCCTACACCTACAATAAAGTGAGTTATTTTACCCTTAGTCTGTTCCCATATTTCTGGACCAGTACTCTCATAATGCGCTTGTGCATTAGAAGGGTTATCATATTGATTTACATACCAAGAGTTAGGAATTTCCTGACTTAATCTTTTACTGGTAGAATAATAAGACTGAGGATCTTCTGGAGCTACATCAGTAGGACATACATGCACCTCAGCACCTACAGCTCTAAGAATATCCATCTTTTCATTAGACTGCTTATCACTTAGAACACATATTAACTTGTACCCTTTAATAATAGCAGCAAGAGCAAGACCCATACCTGTATTACCGCTAGTACCTTCTATAATGGTTCCACCTGGTTTTAGACGTCCATCTGCCTCTGCATCTTCTATCATCTTTAAACCCATACGGTCTTTAGCCGAGTTTCCTGGGTTAAAGGTTTCATACTTTGCAAGTACTAATGCAGGAACATCATTTGCCAGTTTGTTCATTTTAACAAGCGGCGTATTTCCTATAGTACCTAATATATTTTCTACGTAATCCATTTATTCTTAATTAAGTTGCAAAAATAGGATTTAAACTAGTTTCAAGATAAAAATATATCTTAATCTGTCCATTAAATTCATATCCTACATAGAGTGTTGTAAAAATCTAACTCCTTACACGTTCATAAAAAGCTTTTTTTGCTGCTTCATCACTCCCAAAAAGCCATCGTACTACATGTTCGTCCCACATATCATCTGCTTGTGCTGGAGAGATGATATCACGTTCTATAGCTAGATCAATAATTTTACCTGGATAAGAACTCTGTTTTTCACTATCCATTTCTCCCAATGGGTATGGATCATCTAGACCAACAAGAACCTGTTTTGCTCCTTGATTTTCTACCAGTAATTTTAAAGAACCGGTGTCATGCACTAGAGTATCAAAGAAAATATTAGGATGACCTACAGATTTTCTAGGATGCGTTTTTCCTTCAAATAAATCTGGTCTACCGTCGAAGCCTTGAATCCTACGTCCTAGATTCATTTGCGCTAGTTGTCCACCATGTGCAAAACATATACGCATACCAGGATATTTAAACGCATATCCATTAAGAGTTAAGAAATGATAAGCATCTGCACATTGTGCTAGCATCCATATTAAATGAAAACGCCATGATGTATTCTGTAGTTTTATAAATTTCTCACCATCATAAGGATGTATCTCTACTGCAAGATTAAGTTCACTAGCTAGCTCAAAAATAGGCTCGTTTTCTTCATCAAAAATACATCGCCACTGTCCTATAGTATCCATGTAGTGAGTAGGCAGACAAAGTAACTTCATCCCTAGAACTTTCACACAACGCTCTATTTCCCACAACGCTCCACGCACATAACCTGGGTGTACTACAAAACCACTTGTGAATTTTGAAGGATGGTCGTGCTGTATTTTTGCATTAAAATCGTTTTGAAAACGTAAAGCTTGTTTCATCTCTTCTAGACGCAAACCATTTCCATACAGCTGACTTAAATTTAAAATAACCGCGTGGTCTAGTTTATACTTATCCATCCACTCTAGCTTTTCATCTAGAAAGAAACTAGAATCAGTTACAGGACGAGACCAGCCTTTTTGCAACATATTCTTACGCTCAGGATCTACCCAAAAAATCCCTTTCTCACGCATGAAATCTGGAATTTGCTCTGGATATGGTAGTAAATGTGAGTGACCGTTAATGCGTAGTTTTTTATTCATGGCTGTTTAGTTGTATTAAATTATTAGTCTGTATGGATTTAAAATAATTACTTATTTAAAAATAACGTCTCGTTGCTAGCTTTTAACTGTCGTTGTTTTAATCTAATGTATTCGAACAGATTTTGCACTGTAGATATATTGTTATCTATTAACTCTCCTTCTGAATAAGGTGCTAATTGCAACTTTTTAGATATTCGGATCATAATTTTATCATCATCTTCGTCAGTAGAATCTACCTTTAAATCATAATACAAATCATCTTGCGGAACAATCATAATTCCGGCAACTTTAGAATATTCTTGAATTGCTTCTTTTATAATTTGTATTTCATTTCTTTTAAAACCTCGTTTGAGAAAGAACTCATAAAACTCTTCCCAAGTGACTTTCATGTTTTTCCTTTGCTCTACAGCTTCATCTATAGAATCATTAAATACCTTGTCATTATTAAAAGATTTATGCAACATAAATACTATTGCTAATACTACACTTAGAATTGTTCCTCCTATTTTTAAAGCAAAAATCAAATTAAATCTCTTTATTGTGGTTAAAAACCTACTTGATGCATAACTTCATCCTACAAACTCTTCGTCCTTCCACCATCTACCGGTAAATTAATACCGTTAATGTAGCCTGCCTTATCGCTGGCTAGAAAAGTAATCGCATTTGCCACTTCTTCTGGCGCTGCAAATCTTCTTGCTGGCACATAGTTTTTCATGATTTCGGCAGCTTGTTCTTCACTGTGTCCTGCTCTTTGTGCTTTTCCTGCAATGATTTTATCAAGTCTATCGGTTGCGGTAAATCCTGGCAATACATTATTAACCGTGATTCCAAAAGGTCCTAATTCAGTCGCCAATGTTTTTGCCCAACTTGCCACTGCTCCGCGTATCACATTAGAAACTCCTAAGAACTCTATAGGTGCTTTTACACTTGTAGAGATCACATTAATTACTCTTCCATAACCAGCTTCTTTCATTCCCGTCGCGCAGGCTTTGATCAATACTTGGTTGCATTTTACATGTTGTGTAAAGCCTTGTTCTAACGCATCAACTTCTGCATCGATTAAGAATCCTGGTGCAGGACCGCCTGTATTGTTTACTATAATATGTATAGGGTTCGCTTTCGCGAAAGCGGAAACTACATCCTCTACTTCTTTAAAATCAGAAAAGTCGGCCACAAGAAAAGCATGATCATTGCGTTTACTTGTGTCTAATTCACTAAGAACTTCTTGTAATTTATTAGGATTGCGCGCTAGCAAAATTACTCGTGCACCTGCTTGAGCAAACTGTATTGCAGTTTCTCTTCCTATTCCGGTACTGCTTCCACAAACGAGAGCAGTTTTGTCTTTTAAGTTGATATCCATCTAGCGAATTTACAGAAAAATGAGAGAAATAGACCATTGTAATACTTTTGATAACGTCTTACTTTATTGACCAATGATTTGATAATAACTACCTTTGCCACTTTCTATAGATTATGATCGTTACAAAGAATAAAGAAGAGTTAGAAATCATGCGTCGTGCGGCGTTAATGGTAAGTAAAACCTTAGGTATGATTGCTGCCGAAATTAAGCCTGGTGTAACCACGCTTAGACTAGACACACTTGCAGAGCAATACATACGTGATAATGGCGCAATCCCTGGTTTTAAAGGGTTGTACGATTGTCCTAGCACGTTGCTTATTTCTCCTAATGAAGAAGTGGTACATGGTATACCTAAAGAAGTAGCCATCAAAGAAGGTGACGTTCTTTCAATAGACTGTGGCGCTATAGTAGACGGTTTTTATGGTGATCATGCCTATACCTTTACGGTAGGTGATGTACCACAAGAAACTCAAGATTTATTAGACCGCACAAAGAACTCTCTTTATTTAGGTATAGACCAACTAAGAGTAGGAAAACGTGTAGGAGATGTAGGTTATGCGATTCAAGATTATTGTGAATCCTTCGGTTATGGAGTAGTACGTGAACTGGTAGGTCATGGATTAGGTCGAGTAATGCATGAAGATCCACAAATGCCTAATTACGGTAAACGTGGTCGCGGTAAAAAGTTTGTAGAAGGAATGACGGTTGCTATAGAGCCTATGATTAACCTAGGAACAAAAAACATAAAACACCATCCTGATGGCTGGACCATTACCACTAGAGATAAAAAACCTAGTGCACATTTTGAACACGATGTTGCTATAGTAGATGGAGAGCCTCGCTTACTAAGTACATTTGATTATATTTATGAGGTGTTAGGGATTACTTCAAATGAGGAAGATCCTTATAGGTGGAAGTCTTAAAGAGTAGAAGGAAAAAGAAATCACAGTTTTTAGCGTTGGGAAGAAGATTTCAGAACACTAAGAATAATGCGATATTAAAAACAGATTCCGCTTCAGTTGCGGAATGACAACATATGAAACGCCTCTTCAAATTCTTTCTCAACCTCATCCCTAGACCTTGGCTTATAAGTTTAAGTTACTATGTGCGTCCACTAATCGCTTGGTGGTATCGTGGTGATCGATATGAAGACCCTATCGATGGAAAAACTTTTAAGAGCTTCTTACCTTATGGTTATGAAAGTGTGCGTGAAAATGTATTATCTCCATCTACGCTTTCTTTAGAACGCCATAGATTGTTATGGCTGTACTTAAAACACAAAACCGATTTACTTACAAGACCTCAAAAGTTATTACACTTTGCTCCAGAGCAATGTTTTTATAAATTGTTCAAGGAAAGCAAAACTATAGATTACACCACAACAGACCTCAACTCTCCATTAGCTGATGTTCATGCAGATATCTGTAACCTGCCATTTGCTGATAATGAGTTTGATTTTATTCTTTGTAATCACGTTTTAGAACACATTACAGATGATCAGACAGCGATGCAAGAAATCTACCGAGTTCTTAAACCTAGCGGTACTGCGATCTTGCAAATACCATTAGAAAATGATCGAGAAGAAACCTTTGAAGACGATTCTATTACAGACCGTAAAGAACGTGCTCGCATTTTTGGACAGTACGATCACGTGCGCGTATACGGAATGGATTATTTTGAACGTCTAGATCACATAGGATTTATAGTAGACGCTGTAGATTACACTAAAGAATTAGGCGCAAAACAAGTAGATCGCTATAGACTAGCGTCTGGCGAGTTAATTCCTGTGGTAAAGAAGTAATCTCCTATTCTAAGATACCTTTTCCTCAAGAGTAGAATTAATTCTACCCTTAGAGAAATGAAAACTACTTACCAGCCTGCTTCACATAACTTTGAAAACCTGGCGTTACTTCAAAGCGTAGCAAGCCATAACCATCAGTATACATTATAACTACCTCTAGGTCTTTTAAGTTTTTCAATAATTCACGAGATTTTTCTAGTGGCATGGCCATAAAAGCTGTTGCATATCCGTCTGCTAGAGTGCAGTTGTTAGCTATTACATTCACTCCTAACACCTCACTAGGCTGTGCTTTACCTGTTATAGGGTTAACAGTGTGCACAAATTCTTGTCCGCTTTTAGGGTCTTTTTTAAACTTGCGGTAATTACCACTACCAGCCATAGCTTTATTAGACAACTCTACGACCGTAACGTAAACGCGCTCATCATGTTTTTGTTTAGGATCATCTATTCCTATAGACCATTTACCATCACGTTGTAAATTCATACCCTTAGTCACCACCTCACCGCCTACCTCTACTAGATAATCGTTAACTCCTTTTTCATCTAGTAACCGTGCCATGTAATCCACCAGTGTACCTTTGGCAATAGCATTAAACTCTAGATACATTCCTTTCTGGTCAGATTTGATATAAAAAGAATCTTTAACCGTAGTAGGTACTATAGACATTTTATAAAAACCTACATATTGTTTAAGGCTGTCTATTTTCTTTTGTGACGGTATAACCTCTTGCTCTCCATTTGCTCCAAAACCATATGCATTTACCAGATTCCCAACCGTAGGATCAAAGTATCCATCAGTCTTGCGATACACCTCTTGTGCTTGCTCAAACACCTCTTTAAAAGGTTTCCCTACCAGCACACTATCTTCTCCAGCGTTGATTCTATTTATAAGAGAACCCTTTACCCAGGTACTCATAGAATTATTGAACATAGTAATAATACTATCTACATCTTTTTCAACATTAATCTGATCGTCTGCAAATAATTTTATAGAATACGTAGTCCCTATAGCATTACCTACAAATTGTTGTGGTTCTGGGCGTACAACATCAGCTTTTTTTTCTTTACAAGAAAAAAGCAATAATAAACACGATACTAGTAAGACGTTTTTCATTTAATTTCTATTAAACCTGCAAAATTCACCACATAATCATCTTGATGATGTACAGGCATTTCATAATTACGAGAGTTAGCCAGTCCTACACCAGCATAATAAGTTCGTGCTTTATACTTTTTACCATGATCGCGCATCATATGAAGTAATTTCTCATCATAATGAACCGGATTTGCAGGATAAGTAACCGCACGTACCACAACAAAATGAAGAAATTTATCCTTTAAAGCCACAAACTGTGGATCTTTTTTAGGTTTAGAGTTAATGGATAAAAACTCATATCCCAATTCTTCCATTTCTTTCCCTACGATATTCATCGCCAGCTGGTGTAATTCCTGTTCTGATAGTGGTGTAAGCATTTTACAAAGATATAATTCATAATGTGATTAATAGTTATTGTTATACCGCTTTCGCGAAAGCGGAATCACAAAAAACCTTTTCCATATCTTTAAACTCTAAATTTCTTTATCAAAGGATATTTAAAAAACCAATTACGACACTACATGGATATTACCAACTTCATCAATAACGAAGAGCAAATTCCTTTATCAGGATTTTGGCTGGATAATTATGAACCTGCAACTGGAAAAATATATGGAGAGATTCCTAATTCAAATGAAGACGATGTAGAAAAGGCATATCAGGCAGCAAAAGCGACTTTTCCATTATGGTCGAATACTACAATTGATGAGCGTTCTAAAATCATGTTGCGCATTGCAACCCTAATTGAAGAAAACATAGAGCAACTAGCCGCTGCAGAAAGTCGTGATAATGGAAAACCTTTATGGCTGGCAAAAGCTGTGGACATACCGCGAGCGTCTTCTAACTTCAGGTTTTACGGTAATGCGATTACTCAATATGCGAGCAAATCCCATGAAAGTATAGGTAAGAACACCATAAATTATACGCTACGTAAACCTATAGGAGTCGTGGGTTGCATCTCTCCATGGAATTTGCCCTTGTATCTTTTTTCTTGGAAAATTGCTCCTGCAATTGCTGCTGGGAATTGTGTGGTTGCAAAACCTAGTGAGGTCACTCCTGCGACAGCTTACTTACTCGGCGAGATTGTAAAAAAAGCAGGATTACCAGCTGGTGTTTTAAATATAGTCCATGGAAATGGCGCCAGTTGTGGTCAGGCCATAGTCACACATCCACACATCAAGGCGATCAGTTTTACTGGCGGCACGACTACTGGAGCGCACATCGCAAGAACTGCTGCACCCATGTTTAAGAAACTGTCTCTAGAATTAGGCGGTAAGAATCCCAACCTCATCTTTGCCGACTGTGATTATGATAAAATGTTAGACACTACGGTACGATCTTCCTTTGCTAACCAAGGTCAGATATGTCTTTGTGGTAGCCGTATTTTTGTACAACAAGATATTTACGAGCGATTTAAAACAGATTTTGTCAATCGTATTAAGAAATTAACCGTAGGTCATCCAGAGCAATCTAACACCAAAGTTGGTGCTGTGGTAAGTGCTAGCCATAGAGAAAAGATTGAGGAGTATCTCGCTCTAGCAAAAGCAGAACCTAAAAATTACACCATCTTAACTGGCGGAAATCGTGTAACTGTAGCAAATTTTGAGGGCGGCTATTATCTAGAACCTACCGTTATAGAAGTAAGCTCTAACGACTGCAAATTGAACCAAGAAGAAATCTTTGGACCAGTCGTTACCATAATGCCATTTACTGATGAGGCGCACGCACTGGAACTCGCAAACGGCACTAAATATGGACTAAGCGCTACTCTATGGACTAACGACCTATCGCGAACTATGCGCATGACGCAAGAGATAGATGCAGGAATAGTATGGGTAAACACCTGGTTAAATAGAGATTTACGCACACCTTTTGGCGGTGTAAAAGACAGTGGTGTAGGTCGTGAAGGCGGTTTTGAAGCCTTAGATTTCTTTACAGAGCCTAAGAATGTTTGTATTGAGTATTAACATCGAGAATTGATTTAGACCATACCAACACAAATAGTTGGTATGTCAAATCTTAACAACACCTAAAAAACCAAAACTAATCGTAACCAACATGCCAAGTATTTCTCTTGGCATGTTTGGTGGAAATGCACGATGTATGTAACTTGCTTTTATGTACGATAAAATTGAAGGTGATAGATATTACCATATTTTCAATCAAGCAAACGGCATGATTGACATTTTTAAAGAGTCTCGCAATTACCCTTTCTTTATTAATAAGATGGAATACCATCTAACACCGGTTTGTGAGATTCTTGCTTTTTGTTTACTTAAAGATCAATTCCACATCATTCTTAAATCAAAAGAAGAGGCAGAGTCAAAAATCCTTGACGCATTTAACAACCTTCATTCTGAGTATACACAGTCTTATAACAAGGCATATAACCGATCAGGAGATTTGTTTGAAGATTCTTTTAAAAGAAAATTGATTGAATCAAATGAGTTATTAAAAAACACAATTTTACACACTCATCACCTTCCTATAGCTAGCGGCACAGTTAAGCATATCATGAGCTATCCATGGTCCTCTTATAACGAAATTATGGACAACGACATCACTTTTTTAGAACGTGACTTTGTTCTAGAATTGTTTAATGATTCTGCTAACTTTGCAGCAGCACATGAGGCTTTTAAATCAAACCCTTCTTTCATTCCTACTTTTGAGCAACAATAACTACAGCACCATAATCATAGGCGGCGGCGCAGCTGGATTTTTTACAGCAATTAATCTAGCAGAGCAATCTCAAAATCATAAAATTGCAATTTTAGAACGTGGTAAAGATGTACTTCAAAAAGTGCGTATTTCTGGAGGTGGAAGATGTAATGTCACTCACGCACAGTTTGAACCTAAACCACTATCACGCAATTACCCACGTGGCGAGAAGGAATTACTAGGACCATTTCATAGCTTTATGACCGGCGACACCATCGCCTGGTTTGAAGAGCGTGGCGTGGAATTAAAAATTGAAGAAGATGGCCGTATGTTTCCTATTTCTAACTCTTCACAAACTATTATTGATTGTTTCATCTCGCTTGCGCGAAAACATAAAATCGACATACTCACCAGTCAGAATGTAGCCTCTATAGAGAAAACAGAAAACTGGAAATTAAAAACCAAAACAGACACTTTTACAAGTAATAATCTGGTAGTAGCAGCTGGAAGTAGTCCCAAGGTCTGGCAAATGATGAGTAAACTAGACCACACAATTGTCAATGCCGTGCCTTCTCTTTTTACTTTTAATATAGTAGACAAACAGATAACAGAACTTGCAGGTGTTGCTATAGAAGCTAGTGTCACTATACCTAGTTTAAATTTAGAATCTCAAGGACCTTTATTAATTACACATTGGGGATTTTCTGGACCTGCCATTTTAAAAATGAGCGCTTGGGGTGCAAGAAAACTGCATGAAACCGATTATAAATTTGATCTAGTTATCAATTGGTTAAATTATGTATCACATCAAGAGTGTATAGAATCACTTTTTGAAAGAAGAAAAAACTCTAAAAAACAAGTTGGTAACGAGTGGTTATTTGATCTTCCTAAACGATTATGGAAACATCTAGTAAATAGCATATCACTCACAGAAAAAAACTGGGCAGATTGTTCTAACGTTGATCTTGAAAATCTAACCATACTTTTAACAGCAAGCTCTTTTTCTATTAATGGAAAAAGTACTTTTAAAGATGAGTTTGTTACCGCAGGTGGAGTTGACCTAAAAGAAATCAATTTCAAATCTTTCTCTTCTAAGAAACAAGAAAACCTTTATCTCGCTGGTGAAATCTTAAACATAGATGCCATCACAGGTGGTTTTAATTTTCAAAATGCCTGGACTGGTGGCTGGATGATTGCTAGGGCGATAAGTAAATAGATGAAGTTGAATTTCTAATTATTGAAAATTAACTTAATTATTTTAACGAAACTTATCGTAACAGTTAACCTCTTATGATCAGGAATTATAGCTAAAAGCGTTATCAATATTATTGAAAATGATAAAATTAGCATCACTACTAAAACTGATGGAGAAAGATTTGATAATTGATTCATAATAAAATTGAAGTTATAGAGTAATTAAAAGAAAAAATGTAATAACAGTACCGCCATTTCCACTAAAAAACCATACAGTTAATACTCTTAAATTCAGATACTCACTTCTAATTCAATACTACATATTAATTCCTTAATTAAGTAGTGTCATTAAAATAAGTGAAATGACTTATAATGAGATTAGATATATAATTCTTAAAATACCGCAATCGCTTTCGTAGAAATACAAGCAAACAATCATCAAAATACCATCTAGTATCCTGCGATTTTCTTAACTTAGGTGTTCAAATTTTGACACATTGAATAAGAAAACGATATTGATGATTCTCGACGGTTGGGGAATCACACAAGACCCTAAAGTAAGTGCGATAGCACAAGCTAATACTCCTTTTATAGATAGTTTATATTATAAATATCCGCACGCTACATTGCGTACTGATGGTGAACATGTAGGCCTACCAGAAGGGCAAATGGGAAACAGCGAGGTAGGACACATGAATCTAGGTGCTGGACGTATTGTGTATCAAGATCTAGCCAAAATCAATAAAGCGATCAAAGACGACACTCTTAAAGATGAGAAGGTGTTGGTGGATGCTCTCGCTTTCGCGAAAGCGAATTCTAAAAAAGTACATTTCTTAGGTTTATTATCTGACGGTGGTGTTCATGCACATATAGATCATTTAAAGGCATTACTTGATGTAGCGCAAGACATGGACGTAGAAGATGTTTTTATACATGCATTTACTGACGGTCGCGATGTAGATCCTAAAGCAGGTGCTGGTTATGTAAAAGACATTACTAATTATGTAAGCGGTACAAACGCACAACTAGCAACCATCACAGGACGTTATTTTGCTATGGATAGAGACCAGAGATGGGATCGAGTTAAAAAAACTTATGACGTGATTGTTCATGGAATGGGAACACCTACTCACGATCCTGTTGCTGCTATAGAAGAAAATTATAAAAATGATATTACTGACGAGTTTATAGAACCTATAGTAGTTCTTAATGGTACAGAACCTGCTGGACTAGTAGAAGATGGCGATGTGGTTATTTTCTTTAATTATAGAACTGATCGCGGTCGCGAATTAACACAAATGCTCTCTCAAAAAGATTTCCATGAGCAAAACACGCATGCGCTAGATCTTTACTATGTGACTATGACAAAGTATGATGACAGTTACAAGAATGTAAAAATCATCTTTGAGAAGGATAATCTTAAAAACACTTTAGGCCAGGTATTATCTGAGGATGGTAAAACCCAAATACGTATTGCCGAAACTGAAAAATATCCACATGTTACATTTTTCTTTAACGGTGGTCAGGAAGAACCTTTTCATGGAGAAAGCAGATTGATGTGTAATTCTCCTAAAGTAGCTACATACGACCTGCAACCAGAAATGTCTATAGACTGTGTTTCTAGCAGTATTATTCCAGAAATCAACAATCAAGCAGCAGATTTTATATGCCTTAATTTTGCTAATCCGGATATGGTAGGACACACTGGTTCTATGGAGGCAGCGGTAAAAGCATGTGAAGCTGTGGACGATGCAGCAAATAAAGTCATTACTGCGGCTATTGAAAATAATTACACTGTAATAGTTATTGCAGACCATGGTAACTGTGAGGTAATGCTTAATCCTGACGGATCTGTAAATACGGCTCACACGACAAATCCTGTCCCGATTATTATAGTAGATAAAGATATTAAAGAGGTGAAAGATGGAATACTAGGTGACATCGCACCTACCATCTTAAAGTTAATAGGAACACAACAACCGGTAGAAATGACTCAGAATTCCTTAATTTAGTAATATGAAAAAGATACTTATACTACTTGCTGCGGTAACACTTACTGCCTGTGGAACTCAAAAAACGGCTACTACAGCTTCTACTACTAAAACATCTATGGAAAATAAAGTAGACGAAGTGACTAAGGAACTGCCTACTATGGATGCTACAACTTCTTATCTCAAGGATGCGTCTGGAAATTTATCTGGAGAGGTTCAAAAAGATGCGTTTATGCAAGCTCCTTTTGACAAGTGGTTCAACAGTCGTCTAGCAGCATATCAACCAGATCAAGAAAGCATAGATGGTCTTAAGGTTGCTCTAGTAGATATAGAGATAAGAGCTTATATGGGAACCTGGTGTGGAGACTCTAAAAGAGAAGTACCTCAGTTCTATCATATACTAGAGGCTGCTTATTATGATCTTGATAAGGTAACTATGATTGCCGTAGACAGATCAAAATCAAAACCTACAGACCTAGTCTCTGGATATGATGTAAAACGTGTCCCTACTTTTATTTTCTATAGAGACGGAAAAGAAATAGGCCGTTATGTAGAAAGACCTAGAGAGTCGCTAGAAAAAGACATGTTAAAAATAGTTACTGGACAGGAATACAAACACTCTTACGATAACTAATAAAAACATAACAGTAATATCATAAAACGAGGAATTCATATTCCTCGTTTTTTTTATATCTTGAATTTAAATTAAAACTGTTGAATTTACATTTTTCAAATCGTTATGTCCTTAACGCCACATTAATAATTTGCTGGCTAGCAACAGCATTCTTGGGCTTTAATGGTTTTTTTAAATCTCATCAGTTCTTAACGGTTTCTTTATTAGGCATCAAAATAACTGATGTTTTTACATCCCTAATTGCCGCGTCTGTGTTTTTACTTCCGGTGGTTAGTCTATTTATCAATGTTAGAATTGCAAAATGGCTGCTTTTTATAGCCGTGGTGTTATATGTAGCACTTATTTTGTTAGACCTTCATAGACTAACACCATACATGATTGTTTATTTAGGGATATTCACATCGCTCATTTTACTTAAATACGACTCTAGTATTCTATATACTGCATTGCTAATTATAGCTTCAGGAATTTATATTTTTAGTGGTTTGCATAAGTTAAACCCAGGTTTTGTTACCCATATAGCACCTAGATTATGGTTTCATTCCTTACCTATCCATTACACAGAGACTATAGGATATACGTTTTCCATGGTAGAAATACTAAGTGGTTTATTATTGTTGATTCCGTTTACGCGCAAATTTGCCTGCATCGTAATTATAATTATGCATACCATCGTTATTTGGAAATTAGGCCCGTGGAAGCTGGACTGGAATATTATCGTTCTTCCATGGAATATCATGATGGTGATGGTACTGATATATTTGTTTAGAAAAAGCGCTTTTTCGACCTTCAGAATAGGATCTGCAAAATCGATTGTATCCCTACTAGGTATATTCTTCTGGTTACTGCCCGGACTTTCACAAATTACATGGGTTCCAGAAAATCTAAGTATGAAGCTATATTCTGGCACATCAAAAAGTGGTTACCTCGTTATCAATAAAAAAGTAGAGCAATTTGCCAATTATGATCGCATACCTGATCATGAAAAGATGTTAATCAGTTTACAGCGTTATTCTATGGAAGAACGAGGTATCGCGCTACATCCAGAGCTAGTTATTTATGATCAAATACTAGAGAATATAAAAACTAAAATTCCATATACAGACGACATTTATTACATTCACCCAGATACAATAAAAGAAAAATTATGAGCGCCATTAATCTAAAAGAAAAACTGAGTTTATTTAATGATCAGTGGACTCCTAAAATAATAGGTGAGTTAAATGGACAGCACGTAAAGCTAGCAAAACTGCAAGGTGAGTTTGTCTGGCATGACCATATTAATGAAGACGAGTTATTCTATGTTATCAAAGGTCAGTTGATTATAGAACTAAGAGACAACACCATAACCCTTAATGAAGGCGACCTGTATATTGTACCTCGCGGAGTAGAGCACAAACCTATTGCACATGAAGAAGTACACATCATGTTATTTGAACCAGCAGTTATAAAACATACTGGCGACGTACAACATGAAATAACTAAAGAAAAACTAGACTGGATTTAATACTATCAGGCTATAGATAGAAAACTTATCTAACTTCTTAATACTAACAGACTTTCTCTTAACGCAGAAAAACTAGGGGTTTTATCAGCATATTCTTTGCGCAACAAATCCTTTTCTACATCTGTTGCTCCTATTTGTTCTAGCATATTAACCAGATGCATTTTCATGTGTCCTGCCTGTATACCGGTAGTAACAAGAGAATGAAGAGCTGCAAAGTTTTGAGCCAATCCTGCCACAGCAGTTACTTTCATTAAATGCTCTGCACTTGGGTTTTCTAATATCTGCAACGCAAGTTTAGAGAGTGGATGTAAAGAAGTGAGTCCACCTACAGTTCCTAGCGCTAGAGGGAAATCTGCCTCAAAAATAAAGGTATCGTTCTCAACTCTAGCTTTAGTAAGACTGCGGTACTGACCATCTCTCGCTGCATAAGCATGCACACCAGCCTCTACCGCTCTAAAATCATTTCCTGTAGCAATAACCACAGCATCTATACCGTTCATGATTCCTTTATTATGCGTGACAGCACGATAAGGTTCTACCGTTGCGATATCTACCGCTTGTACAAATTTTCTAGCAAATTCTTTTCCCGTTACTCCATTGATAGTCCCTATCTCATCTATTTTACAAGACACAGAAACATTCACCACACATTCTGGCACATAGTTACTCAATATACTCATGATAACCTCTGGTACATCGCTAGAGAATCCATCAAATTGAGATGCTTTTAATCTAAAAGTAGTTGCTAGTTGCTCTAGCGTGGTGTTTATAAAATTGGCTCCCATTGCATCTTTGGTTTCAAAGGTTGCGTGCAATTGGTAATAACCTTTTAGGTTTTTGGTCTTATCGATTAAATCTAGAGAGACTATACCGCCACCACGTTTTTTCATCGAGGCGTTTATTTGTTCTAGAGATTGTAGTAATTCCGCTTTCGCGAAAGCATAAAAAGCATCCATCTCACTGCTCAAACCATGATACATCAAATGTACCTGCCCTACCTTTTTAGTTCCTTTTATCACGGTTTTAAAACCACCACGATCCATCCAAAATTTAGCGGCTTTACTAGCCGCAGCCACCACACTACTCTCCTCTATCGCCATAGGAATAGTGACCAGCTGGCCATCAATCTTAAAGTTAGGAGCCAGCCCAAATGGGAAGTAATAGTTAGTCACCGTATTCTCACTGAAACCGTCGTGTAGATCTTGTAATTTCTGATCTTCATTCCAGTATTGGGTTAGCGTTTCTCTAGCCGTAGCATTATCATTTAAATGATTAGTAACAAGCCAATCTATTTTTTGTGATTTTGAGAGTTTTGAGAATCCGGTAACAGGTTGCATAAAATATAATTGAATGGCAAAGATACAATCGTTATGCATAATTCCCTTATATAGGATAATTGCCCAAACCGTAGCTTTATTGGTGTATTTTTTGTAAAATTGAGGTCACACGTAATTAAAACTAAGGAATGATCAAAAACTGCATGCTTTTATTGGCTTTTATATTTGTAAGTCAAAGCATTACCGCACAGAAAAACATTAGTGTAGAAGATATTTACAGAGGTGAATTTCGCACACAAGGGCTACAGTCTCTAGCGTCTTTAAACAATGGAACAGAATATTTAGTTCTCAACTATAATAGAGATCGTACTCAAACTATAGATAAGTACAGTTATACAACTGGTGAAAAAACTGGAACTCTAGTAAGTAGCTCTGATATTCAATTACCTATACGTGACTATATTTTAAGTAGTGATGAGAAACAAATGATGATTATTTCTGAAAGTTCTCAAATTTTCAGACGTAGTTCTAATGATAAAGTTCATATTCTTAATTTAGAAACTAAAGAGTTGACCTCTTTAAGTGATGATCTAGTTAGAAGTCCTTCTTTTTCTCCTGACGGTAAAAAGGTAGCATATGTTTTTGAAAACAATATTTACTATAAAAATCTAGAAAGCGGCGCTGTTATACAAGCTACTACAGATGGTGTAACAAATAAACTTATTAATGGTGTTACTGACTGGGTTTATGAAGAAGAGTTTGCTATAGTAAAAGCTTATGAGTGGAGTCCTAATAGTGAGCAAATTGCTTTTATATCTTTTGACGAAAGTGCTGTTCCAGAATTCTCTATGGATGTTTATGGTAACGAATTGTACCAAAAACCATATGTTTTTAAATACCCTAAGGCTGGAGAAAAAAATGCTGTAGTTGCTTTACACCAGTTTACACTATCTACTGGAGCAAGAAAAGAAGTTGCACTAGGTCGTAATGAAGAATTTTACATTGCTAGAATAAACTATTCACCTAACGGTAAACTAGCTGCGCAGGTTTTAAATAGACATCAAAATGTGCTAGACTTTTACTATGTAGATGCAAGTGGTAAAGCGAGTATCGCTTTTACTGAAAAGGACACTGCATACGTAGATGTAACTGACGACCTTACTTTCTTAAAAGATGGAAGTTTCTTATGGACTAGTGAAAAGGATAACTGGAGACACATCTATCTTTATGATGCAAATGGTACGGAGAAAAAACAACTAACTAAAGGTAACTGGGATGTTACCTCTTACTACGGTTATGATGCAAAATCAAAACGCATCTATTTTCAAAGTACTGAAGATGGTTCTATAAATAGAGGTATTTACTCTATCTCTTTAAAAGGTAAGAAAAAGAAAAAACTATCTGCTCAAATAGGAACTAACAGTGCTTCTTTTAGTAAAAACTTTACTTACTTTATCAATACTTTTTCTAGCGCTACTACTCCACCGGTGTATACTTTGAACAATGCAAAGGATGGTAAAAAGGTGCGTGAAATTAAAAACAATAATGATCTTACTACAAAGCTTAGTAATTACCAGGTAGCACAAAAGGAGTTCTCTACCATTAATATTAATGGAAACGACTTGAATATGTGGACTATGAAGCCTAAAGACTTTGACCCTAACAAGACGTATCCATTATTCATGACTCAATACAGTGGTCCTGGATCACAATCTGTAGCAAATAGCTGGTATGGAGCAAATGACTTCTGGTACAGTATGCTTGCAAACGAGGGTTACATCGTTGTTTGTGTAGACCCACGTGGTACAGGTTTTAAAGGAGCAGACTTTAAAAAAGTTACTCAAAAAGAATTAGGTAAATATGAAGTAGAAGATCAAATCGCTGCTGCAAAACAACTAGGTTCTATGGATTATGTAGATGCCAGCCGCGTAGGAATATGGGGATGGTCTTATGGTGGCTTTATGAGTTCTAACTGTTTATTAAAAGGTAATGACACTTTTAGTATGGCGATTGCAGTTGCACCAGTGACTAACTGGAGGTTTTACGATTCTATCTATACAGAACGTTACATGACTACACCACAAGAAAACGCAAGTGGTTATGATGATAACAGTCCTATAAACCATGTAGATAAGTTAAAAGGGAAATATCTTTTAGTACACGGTACTGCAGACGATAATGTGCATGTTCAAAACACCATGAGAATGGTAGAAGCACTTGTGCAGGCTGACAAGCAATTTGACTGGGCTATTTATCCAGATAAAAACCACGGTATTTACGGTGGTAACACTAGAATACACTTGTACAACAAGATGACTAATTTTATCAAAGAGAATTTATAATAACAATCAACTCAACTATAAACATAAACTATACATATGGAATTTAAATTCAACGGTTCTGCCGCAAATCAAAAGACCATTCTAGATCACCCAGCTGGTCTATTTGTTCTGTTTTTCACAGAAATGTGGGAACGTTTCTCCTATTACGGGATGAGAGCTTTATTAGTTCTTTTTCTTACCGCATCCTTATTAAATGAAGGTTGGGGATGGGAAAGAGCAGATGCTTTAACACTGTATGGTTTTTATACAGGACTAGTTTATTTGACACCGATTATAGGTGGGTTTTTAGCTGACAAGTTTTTCGGTTTTAGAAAAGCCGTAGTTATAGGTGCTTTAATCATGACTTTAGGGCATGCAGCAATGGCTATAGAAACGGTAAGCTTTACCTATTTAGGTCTTGCTCTATTGATTTTAGGTAACGGTTTATTTAAGCCGAATATCTCTTCTATAGTAGGTAATCTATACAAATCTCAAGGAAAAGAAAAAGATGCAGGTTATACTATATTTTATATGGGTATTAACGCAGGTGCATTCTTAGGTATTCTTTTATGTGGTTACTTAGGAGAGAAATTTGGATGGAATTACGGTTTTGGTCTTGCAGGAATATTTATGTTCTTAGGAATGTTACAATTCTATTTTGTACAAAAGATATTTGGTAGAATAGGATTATCACCACAAGGAACTCAAGATTTTGATGACGCTGTAGAAGACTCATTAGAAGAAACTGAAGATGCGATAGAAGACGTAGTAGAAGAAGCTAAGAAAAACAAAGTATCACGTGATAGAATTATAGTAATAGGTGTACTTGCCTTTTTTACAATTTTCTTCTGGATGGCATTTGAACAAGCTGGTGGATCCATGACCATTTTTGCAGGTGATTATACAGACCGTGTATTAACCGGTGGTGCTGCAAGTGCGTTTACTATCATAAACACAATTCTAGTAATTGTGCCTTTGATTATCGTTACATGGGTACTGGCTATGTTGTGTAAACAAATTATGAAAGACTATCCTCTTTCTAGCATCATGCTTATCGCTAGTTTTATAACCATATGGGCGATTGCTATTTTTGTTATAAAGAACGATTTTGACACTAAATCTTACCAAGTTTCTTATGTAGATGATAACGGAAATTCTAGAGTTACTAAAATTCTTACCACTCAAGATTTTGAAATAGGTTCTCAAACAGGAATTAGTGTAGGTAGCGGACTAGATCTTTACTTTGCTGACGACAAGAAAAACGAATCAAATATTCAAAACGGTAACTACATAGTAAATGCTAAGAATGATTCTATAGGTATGATAAGAAAAGGTGTTATAACTAAATTTGAAGCACGTTCTAAAAAAGGATTATTCTGGAAAGATGCTGAGTATGCTATAGTAGAATACACAGATGCAAAAGGAGTAAAACAATCTACAGATATTTTCTTAGGTGATACTTACTTAAAAGAAGGAGAGTACAATGAACTTAGTGACGAAGAAAAGAAAGAGAACAAACTTATGAAAGTAGGTAATCCTTACAACCTTCTTCTAGCTCAAGGAGTTGGTTTTTCTGACGAAAGCGCTACTAAAGGAACATTAACTAAAATTAATGAGAACGAAGTAGAAATAGGAGCATCATGGTTTGGTATCCTCAACTCTTTCTTCATTATTGCATTTGCACCAGTATTCTCGAGAATATGGGAATCTAAAATGAATCCTTCTGGACCAGTAAAATTTGCCATCGGTTTGATACTTCTAGGAATAGGTTTTGGAGCTCTTGCTTATGGTTCTATGGACATACCACAAGGTGCAAAAACAGCATCAGTAAGTATTTTATGGCTTATTCTAGCTTACTTATTCCATACACTAGGAGAACTATGCGTCTCTCCAGTAGGACTATCTTATGTAAGTAAACTAGCACCAGTTAAATTGATGAGTTTAATGTTCGGTATATGGTTTGTTGCAAACTTTATTGCTAACACTCTTGCAGGGCTTTCAGGTAGTTTCATTGACTCTATTTCTGAGCAATATGGACTATCAACTTTCTTCATGATTTTTACGTTATTACCTATAGGTGCTGGAATAGTCATGTTATTGATCAAACCTATTTTGATCAAAAAAATGCACGGAATCAGATAATAAATTTGTTCCAACATATTTTTAACACAAAACGCACCATAACGGTGCGTTTTTTGCGTTGATAGATTTTGTAACTTTACCTTATGAAATTATTCCCTATCGTATTTCTATTGTTTTCGGCACTTGGTTTTTCTCAAGTAAACTGGATGACCATGAACGAGGCATTAGAAGCTCAGCAAAAAGAACCTCGCAAGATTTTAATGAAGTCCTACACAGACTGGTGTCCTAATTGTAAATGGATGGATAAGTACGCTTTCGCGAAAGCGGACATAGCCACCTACATCAATGAGAATTATTACCCTGTGAAATTTAATGCTGAAGGAACAGAAGTAATCAATTACAAAGGAGCTACTTATGCAAATCCCTTTAAGAAACGTAATGATAGAGCACAACATCAATTTGCAGAGTTTATAAGAATATTTGAATATCCTACCTTAGTTTTCTTTGACGAGAAAGGGACGATTATTAACCCAGTACCAGGTAAATTAGATTCAAAAAAGCTAGAGATTTACATCACTATGCTGTCTGACGAGACATACAGATCTATCAATACAGGTAAAAAATGGAGTGATTACCAGCGTGACTTTAAGTATAAACTACAAGATTAATTAATCTCTACCGCTCCTACTTCATAAGTATTGAGCAATTCTACCTTGTTCTTATCACAGGTGACTTTCCAAGCATCTACTACATTACGGTAGTTAGAGCCGTCTGCTATAATAAGTTTTGGACTTAAATCTAGAATAAGTCTTTCTAGATTAATTTTAGGAGAGTGCGAGAGCAGTATAGTCGCATTCTTAATGTTGGTATTATACAAGCTGTTTTCATCTACAACTATGAGCTGAGCACCTTTATAGCTCATCAAATTTTTAAGAGAATCTAGCACTAATGTTTTACCACGATTATTCTCGATCGCTTTTAATCTCTCTAGACTATTCACAGCCCGTATAGAGTCCATTACATGTAAATCTGTATAGAGCACAGCGTTATTCTTATTACTAATACTTACAGCGCTTCCTGTTGCTTGATGTAACACCAGGAATTGATTCGCTCCAGAGGAGTAAGATTTATAGCCTTTTAAACCAAATAACAGTATTAAGGAAGCCATACATAGGTGTAACATCCAATTAGGTTTTTTGAGATAGAAACGCTCTCTTTTACTTCTTTTAAAATAAGGCAGTAGAAATAGAATCGCACTAAATAATGCTACATAAGACAAAACCGTTTCCCATAAAGAAACATGCACCTCTTTAATGATGAATGCATCCCAAGAACTTATTCTAGCTACGGTTTCTATTATAAATTCTAAAACTGTATTTAAAGAGGCAGTAAGCCATCCAGTAGGGAAATCTATTAATAATAAAAGTATAAGTAATAAGGACGCACCGATGATAAATGGTAGTAATGGCAGCAACATCATATTACCTAGAATAAACAGACCTGGAAACTGATGGAAATAAAACAAACTTATTCCTGCAACACCTATTTGAGCAGCTAGAGTAACTGTAAAGATATTCCATAAGAAATCCTTGACCTTATTGCGCCATGTCCATAACCCTGCAATGACTGGCTGAATTAACACTATAGAAAAGACCGCCATATAGCTTAACTGAAAACCTACCTGAAACAACAATCTAGGATCATACAACAAAAGCACAAATGCACATAATGTAAGACTGTGATAAACTGATCCATTACGTTTAAGATTCATACCGACAGCTACAAAAGAAAACATAGTTACAGCTCGCATAATAGATGGAGACATACCTGTAAGTAATGCAAATGCCCATAATAGTAAAATTAGAACAGTACTCTGTATCCAGCGGCCATACTTTAATCTTAAAAGTCGTCTAGTCAGAAATCTTAAAATCAATAATATGATACCCACGTGTAGGCCACTCAATGCTAGTATATGGATAACGCCTGCATCTCTAAAACTTTTAGTCACCTCTGGGTCTACGTTTTGTCGCTGTCCTAAAACTAATGCCTCTATCATAGCTTTAGGTCTATCTCTCAGACCAGACTCAGCTAATTCGGTTAAAATAGTTTTACGTAATCGTAATAAGAAACTTAAATCTCCTTCTCCACTAGTATAACTTAAAATTCGAGGTTTATCCACGTACACCTGACCATAAACGTCTATAGATTTTAAATAATTCCTGTAATCAAAGTCGCCAGGGTTACGAGCAAATGCAGGTAAATTCACATCGTCATAAACGGTGAGTCGATCACCTACTTTGTACCCCAGACTATCTGATCTTTTAAATAATACAAGAGTATTACCTGAAACTGCTTCTTGATCTAGTGCAATGACCTGAGCATAAAATCGGTCGTTAAATTTATTGGGTGTTAGACGTTGAGATAGCTTTAATTGTAGGACATGATCCTGACCTTGCGTTTGCTTTTGTATAAAATGATTTGTACTTATTTCATTTTGAAAATATAAATGTGCTCCACCTATAAAAAAGAAAAAACTATAAACGGAAAGAGCAAAAACAACCTTGAAACCAAAAGAAAACTTACCTATCACCAATACTGTAATGGCACAAAATACAGCACCACAAATGGCATAAATAAAAAGCGTAGGATCTATTTCTATGAATCTAGCAAATAAGATTCCAGCAATGAGAAACAATAAAATTCTGTAAAAAGGATAGTCTAGCCAGCGCATGACTAAATATAGTTAAACTATTTTTATTCTATCCTACCTGCTCTAAGAAAGGCATTTAGCCAGTATGCTTCATTAAGTGTAGAGGTCATAACGCCACGAGATGTTGTAGAATGTATAAACTCAATTTCTCCAGGCGTCACCCTTGTTATTAAGGCTACATGATTTACCTGACGTTTATTTCTGCCAGTTGCAAAGAATAAAAAATCTCCTTTTCTCACCTCATCGAGGTCCATTTCTTGGGCAGTAGCATACATAGAGCGGCTGGTACGTGGCACCGTTTTACCTGCCTCTTTAAATGCGGTACATATAAGACCACTGCAGTCCATTCCTTTTCTAGTTGTACCACCATAACGGTACTTCACACCTTTATAATCCATCGCATTATCAATTACCTCATCAATAAATGATGTGCTCTCTTCATAAGGTTTTTGATCTGGCTCTTCTGTAAAAGAAAATTCCTTTTCAGGTGTCTTAACAATCATCGTACGCGCCGGTCTCGCAGTAGCAGGTTTTTCCTTTTTAATTGATGTTCTAGCGGCTTCTCTTTTTGTAGTAACCACTTTAGGTTTAGAGCTACCACATGAGGTTAAACCTAAAAACAAAAGAGTTAATAATGAAAATGAAACTATGTGAATAGAACGATTTTTATTTAGGTCTTGCTTTCGCGAAAGCGGAATACTTACATTCATATTACTTCTTAATATCTTTATAGATCAAACTAGCTGTGTTCTCACTCGCACCTATACCACCTAATTTTTTTTCTAACTCATAGTAATCAGCAAAAATGCGATTGCGTTGCGTAGGGTCTAAAATAGCGTCCAGTTCTTGCTTAAGTTTTCTTTTATTAAATTCTCCCTGAATAAGCTCTGTCACCACTGGCTCATCCATAATTAGGTTAACTAGAGAAATGTAATCTAGTTTCACGATTCTTTTTGCAATCTGGTAACTGATGGAACTACCCTTATAACAAACCACTTGTGGCACTTTAAAAAGAGCTGTTTCTAAAGTTGCGGTACCAGAGGTTACTAACGCTGCATGACACAAACTCATTAAATCATAAGTACGATTCATGACTAGGGTTACTGGATAGTTTTTTAAATAGGTACTATAAAAAGACTCGTCCTGACCAGGTGCACCAGCAATGATGAATTGGTAATCTGGATACTGATCTACCATCTCTAACATAACACTAAGCATTTTTTTAATCTCTTGCTTGCGACTACCTGGCAATAACGCGATAAGCGGCCTGTCATCTAGATTATAAGTGGCAAGAAATTTAATATGATCTACAGGCTCTCTTTGAGAAATGGCATCTATTAAAGGATGACCTACAAAGTGAACTGGAAACTGATGTTTCTGCTCATAGAAATCTTTTTCAAAAGGCAGAATCACGTACATCTCATCTACATCATTTTTTATCGCAGTGATGCGACCTTCTTTCCATGCCCATATTTGTGGAGATATATAATAGTGATTGCGGTAACCTTTAAGTTTTGCCCATTTCATAATCCTGAAATTAAATCCAGGATAATCTATATAGATAATAACATCGGGCTTAAACTCTTCAATATCTCTTTTACAGATACCTATGTTTTTAAGTATAGTCTTGAGATTACTCAACACCTCTACAAAACCCATAAAAGCGAGCTCTTTATAATGCTTAACAAGTTTACCGCCTTGAGCCTCCATCAAATCTCCACCCCAAAATTGAAATTGAGCCTCTGGATCTTTCTTCTTAAGCTCTTGCATAAGTAAAGATCCATGAAGATCTCCACTTGCCTCGCCTGCTATTAAATAGTATTTCATAGAATAAAATTAAACATTAAACCTGCAATACCTGCTAACATAGTAGCCATTACAACACCACGCGCCTCATATTCCTGAATTGGCTTTTTAAACTTTCCTATTTTTCCAGTCAAGAAAAAGAAGAATAAAACTAAATTAAAAATCGCACCTAGTACAATTAATTTACCTAAAAAACCTTCTCTATAACCATCTACTAGAGCTTCTTCAAACTCATAAGGTGTTATGAGAATAATATATAAGTAGGTGCCTATAGCGTTTGCTATAAGACCCATAATAAACCCTTTTAATATTCTACTTGCCAAAATCCCATGTATTAAGTTCTCCTATATAATGATGTGCGGTAAGATCATATTGTGTAGGGACTATAGAAATGTAATTATTATCTAGTGCCCACTCGTCTGTATCTTCTCCTTTGTCGTCATTTACAAATTTACCTGTAAGCCAGTAATAATCTTTACCATAAGGATTTGTACGTTTATCAAACTCTTCTACCCAGTAAGCATTTGCCTGACGGCATATCTTGACTCCTTTGATTTCTTCCTTTGTAGCCTTAGGTATGTTTACATTAAAGATAACACCTCTAGCCATTCCTTTTTCTAGTACTTGCTCAATAATTTGTTTTACATAATCTCTAGATTGAGAGAAGTCTGCATCATGATCATAATCACATAGAGAAAACCCTATGGCCGGAATACCTTCTATACCTGCCTCCATAGCAGCACTCATGGTACCACTATAAATCACGTTAATAGCACTATTGCTACCATGGTTAATACCGCTAATACATAAATCTGGTTTGCGATCTAAAATCTCATGGCTAGCCATTTTTACACAATCTACTGGTGTACCACTAGTTGTATATTCTTTATGATCATAGTCATGCTGTAGGAATTCTTTTACATAAAGTGTGTCGTTTATAGTTATTGCGTGTCCCATAGCACTTTGTGGACTATCTGGTGCAACCACTACTACATCGCCTAGTTCTCTAGCAATACTTATTAACGTCCTGATTCCCTTTGCGGTAATACCATCATCATTAGTAACAAGGATGAGTGGTTTCTTTTTATTTTCCATAAGATTTTTAAGGTGGTTAAAATTAAGTAAATTAGCCGAACCATGTGATATTCTTGCCTTACTTTAACCATCTTAAATTGGCATGGTTTTTACATGTGTAGAAAGAGACAAATGAAGATCCTTATGAATTTCCTTAAAAATAATTTTATACTAGCGATACTCACATTACTTGTGGCAACGGCTAGCTGTAGTTTTACTAATAATACTATAGACCCTGGAGACAAAGAAAAAGAGCAATTATTAGTGAATTTAATTTCACACGTCTTGAAAAGAAATCACTTTTCACCAGCAGATCTTACCGATCAATTCTCAAAAGAAATTTTTGACAATTACATCAATGATTTAGATCCTGCAAGGAGATATTTTTTAGAAAGTGATTACAAAGAATTTCAGGCATATGAGTATTTAATCGATGATCAAATACGTGATAGTAAGGTAGATTTATTTAATCTAACCTACGAGCGTCTTTTAAAACGTCAGGAAGAATCAGAAAAGATTTTTGCAGATTTAATAGAAACGCCATTTGACTTTACAGTTGATGAGCGTATGGATACCGATTATGAAAAGGCTCCCTATGCAAAAAACAAAGCCGAATTAAAAGATAGATGGAGAAAGTTACTAAAACTAACAGCTCTAGGTACGTATTATGATAAAGTTGAAGAGCAAAAGGAAGCTCTAGAAGAAGATCCTACATCTGAGCAAAAGAGTCTTGTTGATCTAGAAAAAGAAACAAGAGCAGAGATCAAAAAATCGATGTTAGAGAATTTTGACAATAATGACGATGTACAACGTCTGGACTATTTCTCTTTATTTGTAAATTCTATAACTGCTCATTTTGATCCACATACTAACTATTTCCCACCTCAAAACAAAGATCGTTTTGATACTTCAATGAGTGGTAAGTTAGAAGGAATAGGTGCACGCCTTCAAAAGAAAATGGATTACATAAGTGTAATTGAGATTATCTCTGGTGGACCAGCATGGAAAAGTGAATTGATCGAGGTAGGTGATAAAATTCTTAAAGTAGCACAAGAAAAAGATACTACTGCTACCTCTATAGTAGGTATGAGAATAAGCGATGCAGTAGAACTTATAAAAGGCCCTAAAGGTAGTAAGGTAATCTTAACTCTTAAAAGAGTGGATGGCTCTATAGAGGACATCACGTTAATAAGAGATGTTGTTCAAATAGAAGAAACGTTTGCAAAATCTGTAATAGGAAAAGATGAAGGCTTTAGATTTGGTTTCATTAATCTACCTAAATTCTATTTTGATTTTGACGATCCTAATGGACGTGCATCAGGAAACGATATCGCACAGGAAATTAAAAGATTAAAAACTGAAGGTATGGACGGTCTTATATTAGACCTACGTAATAACGGTGGCGGTTCTTTAAGAGAAGTAGTAGAAATGGCTGGACTTTTTGTAGATGAAGGTCCTGTAGTGCAAGTAGCTTTAAAAGATAAAAGAACAAGAACTCTTAGAGACAGCGATAGTGGTGAGGTTCTTTGGGAAGGCCCGCTAGTGATTATGGTAAACGAGTTTAGCGCAAGTGCAAGTGAAATACTAGCCGCTGCTTTACAAGATTATGAGCGTGCTGTGATAATAGGTAGTAAGCAAACCTTCGGTAAAGGAACAGTTCAAAATTTTGAAGACCTTAACCAGTGGGTACGTAATAATGAATATGGTGATCTAGGTGCTGTAAAATTAACTACTCAAAAATTCTATAGAATTAATGGTGGTAGCACACAACTAGAAGGTGTAAAAAGTGACGTGGTAACTCCAGGTAGATATAGTTATATTGATGTAGGAGAACGTGATGAAGAATTCCCACTTCCTTATGATGAAATCGCCAAAGCAGATTATAATAAATTTACAGGCTATTCTAATCTTGCAGAATCTATTCAAAAGGCACAAGAAAGAATAAATAACAACCCTACATTTAAGCTGATCGATGACAACGCAAAATGGTTGAGCGAGCAACGTGATAACAATGACATTCCGTTAAATTTCACAGAATATAGCGAGCGCCTAGATAGGCTAGAAAAAGAAACAGAGCAATTTGACTCTTTAGCTGATTATAAAAACAACTTAGAATTTGATATGCTAACTTATGAGAAGACACTAACTTTAAATGATAGTGCTCTTAAAGATAAACGTGAAGCATGGATGAAAAATCTTAAGAAAGATGTCTATGTTTCTGAGGCTGTAAATGTTCTTAAAGATTTACGCATGAACAATATTAAAAATGATAACAAGACTAAATGGAGCGTTAAGAATTAATGTCTCATAAATCAACATCATTAAGCTCTATCGCGCTCCAGAAGTTCAAAAAAAACTTCTGGGGCGTTTTGAGTTTTATAGTTATTCTATTTTATGCCATCATCGCATTATTTGCATATGTACTCGCACCAGACGACACGCAGTATGCAAATCAAATGCATATTTCCATCCATTCACAGCCTCCAGGTTTTACGGTAAACCTTCTACAACTTCCATCTGTACAAACAGAATCTAGTTTTTGGGACTGGTGGAATGGTAAAACATCCACCATTGAAGAAATCCCTTATTCAGATCTTGATTTCAAAGATGGTAATTTCTATTACCGTCCTTATGATGTAGATGGCAACCTATTGCCTTTTATAGAAGTGCCTTTAAAGTTAGGAGATAAAATGGATTTGTCTCGCTTTCGCGAAAGCTATACCTCTAAAAAAACATTTCTTCTAGGTACAGATAAATATGGTCGTGACCTTTTGAGCCGTATGATGATAGGGACTAGAGTCAGTATTTCTATAGGATTTGTAACGGTTTTTATTTCCTTATTTATTGGAATATTTTTAGGAGCCGTCGCAGGTTATTATGGTGGCAAAATAGACGCTGCTATCATGTGGTTAATCAATGTTACTTGGTCCATTCCTACACTTCTTATGGTAATTGCTATAAGTATAGCTTTAGGAAAAGGATTTCTCACTGTCTTTATAGCCGTAGGTCTAACGATGTGGGTAGAAGTGGCACGTGTGGTACGTGGTCAGATAATAGTCGCCAAAGAATATCAATACGTTACTGCTGCCAAAGCTTTAGGATTTAACAATTTTAGAATTATAACAAAACATATTCTACCTAATATTATGGCGCCTGTAATCGTGATTAGTGCAGCAAATTTTGCTGCATCCATCCTCATAGAAAGCGGACTTAGCTTTCTAGGTCTAGGCGCACAACCACCTATGCCTAGTTGGGGCAGTATGATTAAAGATCATTATCAATACATAATCCTAGACAAGGCGTATCTTGCAATCGTTCCAGGGATTGCTATCATGACCTTAGTAATGGCTTTTATGCTTTTAGGAAATGCTTTAAGAGATGCACTGGACGTAAAAACTAGTTAGATGAGAAAATACATTTACCCTATTATAATACTGGCATGTGCTGCTGTTTATTACACCTATCAAAATAAAGAAAACGAAGCATATTCTGAAGATAACCTATCGCAAGATGAATTTCTAAATCGTGATGTAGATGGTGATGGTATTAAATCACTAGCATTAAAAGATTTCTTACCTCGTTCTAATAATCAAATTGTAAACCACCATACTTACAGTCTATCTTATAACGAAGAACATGAGCAGGCAGAGTGGACAGCGCATGTTTTAAGAGCAAGCGACATAACTAATAACAATTACAAAAGACCTTACTTTGAGGTAGATGACAAAGTAAAAACCAAGGCTGCTCATTGGCGCAATTATAAAAAAAGTGGTTATGATAAAGGCCACCTCGTTCCTGCTGGAGATAGAAAATCTACTAAAGCTGCTCATGACGAGACTTTTCTTACTTCTAACATAAGTCCACAAGAACATGCCTTTAATGCCGGTATATGGAACACACTAGAGCAAAAGACTAGGTATTATGCAAAGCGCTATGATGAGGTTTATGTGATCACAGGATCTGTCCTAAAAGACGATTTAAAGTCAATAGGTTCTGAAGATGTATCTGTACCAGAACAGTATTATAAAATCCTATATCGCAATGACTCTAATGGTGGTAAAATGGTTGCTTTTTTAATGCCACATGAAAAGACTAATAAATCTATTTATGAATTTATCACTAGTGTAGATAAAATAGAAGAGTTAACAGGAACTGATTTCTTTTATCAACTACCAGATTATATTGAGGATAAGTTAGAGGCTGGAAAGACTTCTAAAGGATGGTAGAAGGTAAAATTACTTTCCTAGTCCGATAAATTCTATATAGTTTAGTTCAGATTTATAGACCTCAAAAAGTTGTTCTTTTGATAGATTGATGATAGAATCCTTTAAAGCTTCTTCAACTATTTTTTCTATCTTTAAGGCTTTCGGCTATGATTAATTTTAAGATCAATATTTTTAATAAGCATACTCTGGTAAATCAATTCTTGTTCAAAGTTTATTGCCCTTTTAATTTGAGACACATCTATCTTTTCAAGATTCAATTCAAGAGTTACCCAACATGCTGCTTCCTCTAAACTGTAATTCAAACTATTTTTACTCTTAGAGCTTATTTCACATATCGATTTTTCTTTACAAGAAACTATCATTAAAAAAATATGGTAATAAAAAACGTTTTCAATTCAAAATTTATCATCATTAATCATTTACCATTTAACCTACTCAAACCTCATTGCCTTAACCGGACTTATTTTACTCACTATAAAAGTAGGGATAATCAAGGCTAGCAAACACACTACAAAGGTTCCTAGATTTAAGGCTATAACATGCCACCACGATATATAAACAGGCATCTCGGTAACATGATACGATTGTGGATCTAGCGTTAACGGGCTGAAAAAGTACTGAATTCCTATCAAACCTAGACCTATGACATTCCCTATCACAAGACCTTTGAAAACTAAATTCATTGCATTGTAAAGAAATATTTTACGCACCGTCCAGTTAGACGCGCCTAGCGACTTTAAAACACCTATCATATTAGTACGGTCTAGAATCAGTACTAATAATGCGGTTATCATGTTGATTATACCTACAATAAGAATAATACCTATAATTCCAAAAATATTACCATCTAACAAAGCGAGCCATTGAAATATAGCAGGTAGCTCTTGTTCTATAGTTTTGGCATTTAATTCTGACGGTGTATTTAACTGTATGTTTCTACCTATTTCATCTAGCTGATCAAAATCATTAATAAAAACTTCAAACTTCCCTACTTGACTCTCATCCCATTTATTGATACGTTGTATGTGTTTAATATCACCTACTATAAATTTAGAGTCATATTCTTCTAGACCGCTATCATAAATCCCAGAAACAGTAAAAAATCTAGCTATAGGCTCCTGACCATTTGCTTTCATAAAATAAGTACTCGCTTGGTCTCCTACATTAAGTTGTAAACGCGCAGCAATATCATCAGAAATTAATACATCAAAAGAAGTGTCCTCCTTATTTAATTCGGGCAACTCACCTTCTATTAGAAAATCTTGAAGATACTGCCAGTTGTAATCTGTACCAACTCCTTTAAGTATGATTCCTTCAAAGTCAGTTGCTGTTCGTATCATACCTCCTTTAGTTGCGATAGCCTGTATATGTGTTACCGCTGGCACATTTGCAAAGTCAGGATAAAAATCTTGTTCTTTTGAGATAGGTTTTACCGTCGTTACAGAATTATTGCGATCATATAACGAAATACTTACATGTCCATTAAAGGCACTTACCTTCTCTTTTATTTTTTTCTGTAGGCCTACACCAGTGGCAATAGCAATAAGCATCACAATAATACCTATGGCAATTGCTGCTATCGCAATTTTTATTATCGGCGCACTTACGCTATTTTTATAACTTGTACTACTTTGTACCCTTTTAGCAATGAAATACTCTAGATTCACTTTTTCTCCTTCTATATTCAAATATACCATAATCGCTATGGTCATAGGAATAACTTCTTGTAATTCTAAGATCAATGGTAATAATACACCTACATCTCCTATTGAAGAAGAAATCATTCTCCAAGATAATCGCAATGAACAGCTTCTAGTAGACGCAAATAACAACGATCCCATACCTGCGGCTTATTTGTTAGGCGATTGGATAGAAAAACTAAAAGGTAAAAGAGTTGCCATAGTAGGTAATCAAACCAGTGTTGTAAAAACGCAAGACACCATTATTTCTAAAGAATGGAAAACTAAAGAAAAACTACGTTACACACATCTTGTAGACACTCTTTTAGCACATGGCATAGACATTAAAAGAGTATTTGCACCAGAGCATGGCTTTAGAGGCACTGCAGACGCTGGCGCGACGATTAAAGACGGTATCGACTCACAAACTGGGCTGCCTATTATTTCTTTATACGGTAAAAATAAAAAGCCTTATAAAAAACAATTAGAAGACGTAGACGTTGTCCTTTTTGACATACAAGACGTAGGCGCACGTTTTTATACTTACATCTCTACGCTACATTATGTCATGGAGGCCTGCGCACAGTACGACAAAAAATTGATTGTTCTAGACAGACCTAATCCTAACGGTCATTATATAGACGGTCCCATTCTTGAGCAAGAGCATCAGAGCTTTGTAGGTATGCATCCTGTTCCCGTCATTCACGGTATGACTATAGGAGAATACGCCCTCATGATTAACGGAGAAAACTGGCTAGAAAATAATCTAGTAGCAAACCTAGAGATCATTGAATGTAAAAACTACACACACGACTCTTCGTATAGCATACCTATAAAACCATCTCCTAACCTACCTAATGACCAGGCTATAAATCTATATCCTAGTCTTTGCTTCTTTGAAGGTACAGATGTAAGTGTAGGCCGTGGTACAGAGATGCAATTTCAAGTTTACGGTTCTCCATCACTGGTAAAATACACAGACTTTGACTTTACACCTACGCCTAATGTAGGTGCCAAAAGACCTAAATTTAACGGGAAGAAATGCTACGGTGTAGATCTTAGAGATTATAAAAAGCTAGATCATTTAAACTTAGAATTTTTGGTAGACGCTTTCGCGAAAGCGCCATCAAAACAAAACTTCTTCAACTCATTTTTTACTAAGCTAGCAGGAACAAAAACATTGCAAGCACAGATCGAGAAAGGCATGACCGCACAAGAAATAACAGCAACCTGGGAGAAAGGACTAGAAGATTATCAAGAAATTAGAAAGAACTATTTACTGTATAAATAAAAAACATCGCTCATAAATAATCATCGTACGGTGGCAATGAATGAATGAATGAATGAATGAATGAATGATAACTAATTAACTCATCTTAGTTTTATTTAGCACGTTTACAACTGAGCAATGGTGAAATATGCTAAGTAATTTGAGCTATAAAATTTAGTATACCAAAAAGCTAAAAGCCTGAATCTTTAAAAGATTCAGGCTTTTATGATAGTATTTAAATACTATCTAGTTGTCTCTGACCATGTATAATAAAATCTCATCTTCTATTTGTGAGACTATCATAAAATTATCACTTACTTGATGAATTCTATATACAATCTTTTCATCACCAGAATTTGAAGTACCTACTAGGTCGTTATTATCATGATTAATTTTAAACTTTTGAGTAGTACCGAATCCACTTACCCCTAGCTCTACCTCTTCACTAGTTTTAAAATGAAGCGTTATCATTAACCCCACCATTTCAAACATCTCTGCACCTTCAGACTCATTAACAACTCTTACTTCTTCTACCTTCCATTTACCTAGAAGCAACTCTTCGTTTATCGTCTCGTTTTTATAGCTGGTTTCTTTTAAATATGTATAAGTTTTTACCGCTGTAACATCGCCTTTTATCAAATAAAAGCGCATATTCCTTAAAGAATAACGAGCTTCTTTTTCAGATAATATCTCTAGAGAACCTTCTTCTAGTTGTAGCGTATTACCTTCTTTAATGTAAGTAGCCTCTGTCTCTTTTCCCATGAACTTATTTACATAAGTACCGTCTTCTTTAAAAACTAATTTATAAGAAGCAAACATGTTTGAAACGGTGCTAATTCGTTTTTCTAGTTCTTCAGCACTCAAGACACCATCATCAATAGCCTCACGATCCACACGGTTAAAACTCCATGTTCCTAAAAAATCTTGCGCTGTACTTAATGTACAGGTCAATAAGATTACTGTAAGAATAAACTGTTTAATCATTTTTAACTATTTTCAAGATTAGGAAATTGCAATCTACTCGTTCAACATCGCCCATAGACGATCTTTTAACTGTGTTAAATTATGCTGTGAAATAGAAGATATAAACATATAAGGCGCTCCATTAAAAGCTCCTTCATTATCTAGCTCTTCTCTCATTTGCTCCATCAACTCTTCGTCCAGCATGTCGGCTTTTGAGATCACTACAAAACGTTCTTTGTCTAGCATCTCTGGGTTGTACTTTCTCAACTCATTTACTAGAATGTCATACTCTGCACTTATATCGTCAGAGTCTGCAGGAACAAGAAATAGTAAGGTAGAGTTACGCTCAATGTGTCTTAAAAAACGGTGACCTATTCCCTTTCCTTCTGCAGCGCCTTCTATAATACCAGGAATATCTGCTATTACAAAAGTTTTATAATCACGGTATTCTACAATACCTAGATTAGGCTTTAAAGTAGTAAACTCGTAGTTAGCTATTTTAGGTTTTGCTGCTGTAAGAACAGAAAGTAATGTAGATTTACCTGCATTAGGAAATCCAACCAGACCTACGTCTGCAAGAATTTTAAGTTCAAAAGTTACATCTAGAGATGTACCATCCATTCCTGTCTGCGCATAACGAGGTGTCTGTCTGGTAGAGGTTTTAAAATGCCAGTTACCACGACCACCTTTTCCACCTTCACAAAGAATAAAATCGGCACCATCTTCTAGAATCTCATGTACCACAAGACCAGTTTCTGTATCTCTAATAACGGTACCTAATGGCAATTCTATTATAATATCCTCACCATCGTACCCAGTTCTACGTTGCTTTGCACCGTTACCACCTTGAGCAGCCTTAAAGTGGCGTTTGTATTTAAAATGATAAAGTGTCCATAGATTTTTATTTCCTCTAAGTATGATATGACCACCACGACCACCATCACCACCATCAGGGCCACCTTTATCTATATATTTTTCCCTGTGTAAGTGAGTACTTCCTTTACCGCCACGGCCAGATTCTACAGTTACCTTTGTATAATCGACAAAATTTCCTTCAGTCATAGTTCTATGTTCAGTTAAACGGTTTTTAAAAAACCATTTTTTGTTCTCAGTTAATAGTTAACTGAGTATTTATAATATTTGAAACCGTTTCCCTAGACCAGAAGGGGATAGTTTCTACTTGTTACTTTTTAAAGTTTATCAAACTCTACACTTAAACGCTCTGTAATAGCATCCATAGATCCTACTCCATCCACGCCGTAATATTTACCTTGCGCTTCATAAAAATCTTTTAACGGTGCAGTTTGCTTGTAATAAACCGAGATACGATCTCTTATCACACCTTCATTAGCATCATCTGGGCGACCGCTGGCTTTACCTCTTTCTAGAAGACGTTCTACTAGAGCTTCATCATCTACTTCTAGAGCAACCATTCCAGCTATCTCTGTATTTTTTTGAGATAATAATTCGTCTAGCGCCGTTGCTTGTGCATCTGTTCTAGGAAAACCATCAAAAATAAAACCTGCAGCATCTGGTGTTTTTTCCACCTCGGCCTTAAGCATCTTAATAGTTACCTCATCCGGCACTAGGTTTCCTTTATCCATAAACGACTTTGCCAGCGTCCCTAATTCAGTACCGTTTTTAATATTGTATCTAAAAACATCTCCTGTAGAAATATGAATTAAACCATATTTGTCTTTTAGACGAGTTGCTTGAGTTCCTTTTCCTGCTCCTGGAGGGCCGAATAAAACGATATTTTTCATGCGTTGAGTTTGTACGTAAAGTTCGGGCAAATTGCGCCCTAAATTATTATAATCCATGCCGTATCCCACGACAAATTTATTTTCTATTTCCTGCCCTATATAATCGATTTTCAACTCTCGATCATACACTTCTGGTTTAAAAAAGAGCGTTGCTATTTTAATCTCTAGAGGATTGTGTTCGGCTAGCTTTCGCGAAAGCTTCTCTACCGTCAGACCACTATCTACTATATCCTCTACGATAACAACTGTCCTACCTGCTAGATCTACATCTAGCTCGTTACCAAACTCTACGACACCAGTAGAACTAGTACCGTCGTAACTTTTTGCACGCAAGAAACTTATCTCACATTCATGATTAAATTTACGAGTCAAGTCGGCAAGGACCATGTAACTACCATTTAATATTCCTAAAAATACGGGCTTTTTATTTGATAAATCTTTGTTGATTTGAGACGCAAGATTATCTACAGCAGCAGCTATTTCTTGTGCGCTCAAAAAGGATTTAAAATAAAGATCGTGGATCTTAATCACTATAGTTCATTTTTTGCAAAGATACTATTTAGTAAGCAGTTGACAGTATCTGTTAGCGGTGGTTATTAGACTGATAAACTAATCGGTTTAAATATATATAATTCTGTTTCTATTTCAAGTTAGGTTTCAATTTAACCACTTATTTTTGAAACATGAAACAGACACAATTCTCTTCAGGTTTTACATTAGGTATTTTAGGCGGTGGACAACTAGGCAAAATGATGCTTTACACTACTAGAAAATGGGACATCAACACTTATGTGATGGATAAGGACGATACGGCACCGGCTTTTCAAGGCTGTGACGTTTATTTTGAAGGAGATATTATGGATTATGAATCTGTAATGGAATTTGGTGAACAGGTAGATGTTCTTACTGTAGAAATAGAAAACGTAAACGTGCAAGCGCTTCAAGATCTAGAAGATAAAGGAATAGCTGTTTCTCCTAGCGCCAAAGTTCTTAATCTTATAAGGAATAAAGCGCGACAAAAATCTTTTTACCTAGATAAAAGCATCGCGACTGCAGCCTTTGAGGTATACTCTCAACCTAATCTAGAACACCAAAGAAATTATCCTTTTATATGGAAAAGTGCTGAAGGTGGTTATGATGGAAAAGGTGTCAAAGTAATACGACAAGCTAGTGACCTAGAAGACTTACCTCAAGTAGAGTGTATTTATGAAGATATGGTCGATTTTGATCTAGAACTAGCTGTAATCGTTGCTCGTAATGCAAACGGAGAGATGAAAACATACCCAGTAGTAGAGATGGAGTTCCATCCTGAGGCAAATCAGGTGGAATATGTCATATGTCCAGCACGTATTAACATGGATATTTCTGACCGTGCGAGAGAACTTGCTTTAGAAGTTTCTGAAGCTTATGAACATGTAGGCTTACTTGCAGTAGAAATGTTTCTTACTAAGTCTGGCGAGCTACTAGTTAATGAAGTAGCACCAAGACCACATAATTCTGGACACCACACTATAGAAGGATCTATTACAGACCAATTTGAGCAACATGTAAGATCCGTTTGCAATTTACCTCTAGGCGCTACAGACAGTACAGTTGCAAGCGTAATGGTAAATCTAGTAGGAGAAGAAGGTCATACTGGTAATGTAATCTACGATGGTATAGAAGATATTCTTGCCATGCCAGGTGTAACACCTCATATCTATGGTAAAAAAGAAACTAGACCATTTAGAAAAATGGGACATGTGACTATAGTCGCAGATGATATAGTCGCTGCTCGTGAACTTGCTGAAGTCGTAAAAGGAAAAATTAGAGTTATTGCGGAGTAGTGAAAATGGTTTATTGAATTTCCACACTTTATGAGAAATTTGATGATACCTTTTCTTGATTTTCACACGTATAAATTCCCACAAAAATAGAAAACGGCTAAATCGTAAGTTCGTTATATAAATCGGTTGTTAGTGATGAAAACCTTTTAGGTTGCCGTTCTAATATTTCATCTAATTTCTAGCTCTTTTTTTATTGGCGAAACCTTACAGATCAAAGTAGGACATGAAATATAGAATACAAAAGAGATTAAATCAATTATCATCAGAATCACTTTTCTTTTTAAATTGCTTCATTTTCCACCTTCCATAAATAGCAAAACCCAGAATAAAAATCACAATCCCAACGTAAACATGCCAGTAGCCTTCCATCGGTCTACCTGGAAGTCTACTGGTTGTTTTATGAGGTGACAACTGTAACAATAACATGGTCAATTTGACAAAATGCATAATTTATAATTGAGTGTCTAAAATTACGTTCTTCACCATCATTTTTTATCAAGATATTTTCTAATAACAAAGCTGTATAACAATCCAATCTCGACTATGGAGTCGATAAGAAGTGCAACTTTCCACATCTCTGGTTTGACACATTCATTACAACAGCCATTATCAGGAAGGTAATGCCATTGCGTTAGTAAATTCATAAATAACGTGAGTTCGACATAATAATATTAGGCTATTTGCTATCGGGAAAAACCTTATAAGTTAAGGTAGCGCTTTGGTTTCCATTTCCCAAAGATTTGAAATTCAACACCTCCAATTAAATATCAAATTGAAACTGGGTAATAATCGTTCCCGACTGCCGCTCGAACTGACATCTAAAAAATCAAAAATCTGATATCGTTAATCTGCAATCGTTGATCGATATTTCTTTAAGGAGTACTAGAACTAACTTCTAAAACTTTACCATTATAAAATTTATTACCAGTTAAGGCAAAGTTCATGATATAAGATGCCATTTCTGTAGCCGTTAATGGTGCTTTATATCCTGGAAAAGCTTCTTCTAGCATCTCAGTTTGTACGGCTCCTAAAGCAAGTGTATTGAATGATGGTCCGGTTTCTTTATATTCTTCTGCTAAGAGCTCAAAAAGGGTGATTACAGCTGCTTTTGCACTAGAGTATGCTGCTAGTCCAGGGAATTTTGCACTTCCTTGAATACCTCCCATAGAACTTATAGCGATTACATGTGAATCGTTGTTCATAGCCGGCATTAAAGCCTGTGTTAATGCTGCTACTCCAAAAACATTTACCGCATAACATTGCTGAAAGTCTTGAGCTGTTAATTGCTCAAAAGGCTTATTAACCAACATACCTGCGTTATGAATAACCACATCTATGCGATCCCATTTTTTCAGAATTTCATTTGCTGCATGATCTATACTAGACTGGTCACTTAAATCTGTTGCGATAGCGAGAACTGTATTACGCTCAAGAGCTTGAATGGAAGCAATCTTTCGCGAAAGTGCTATCACCTCATGTCCAGCATTAGAAAGTAATTGAGTAAGCTCAAAGCCTATACCGCGACTAGTTCCTGTAATTATTATTCTTTTACTCATTTGTTGCTTGTGTTAATTTCAATTTCTTACCATTAACAACATTAAACACACCTGGCATCACCGCATTTACTAACTGCGCCATGTGGTCTGTATTTACCTTTGTTGTGTCGTCTCCTACTTTGTGATAATGATCAAAATTTGTGAAATCAAATGTACTGAAGGTTTGAGAAGGAACATTAAATGCCTCAAAGAATGGATAGTTGTCTGATCTTTTAAATAGATTAAACTTTGCCGCTTGATCTAGTTTACCTGTAACGACACGATTGATATTTGCCTCGTTAAAAACAGCTGCCATATTAGAGCCATCATGCCCTGTTAAATATGCAATGTATGGACGGTTTACCATAGGTGTTCCTGTCATTTCAAAATTAAGCATCGCGACTACATTCACACCTTCTTCCTTCATACGGTTTGCAAGGTGCTTAGAACCTAGAAGTCCTTTTTCTTCAGCTGAGAACAAAGCAAAAACTACGGTTCTTCTATTAAAATCAAGTTCCTTAAAATTAGTCGCTAGAGCAAGAACAGATGCTGTACCGGTTGCGTTATCGTTTGCACCATTTGCTATACTATCTCCAGCAACGGCTTGCAACATACCTATATGATCGTAATGAGCACCTATTACTACCACTTCATCTTTCAATGCTTTATCAGATCCTGGAATCATGGCTAGTACGTTAAAGGCTTTTTTACCTTTTGCATCAAAGTTATCTAAGTAAGACCCTTTATAGGATGCGATACCTAACTCTTGAAAACGTTCTGAAAGATAAGCTGCCGCTTTTTCAATACCTTCTGACCCTGTATCACGACCTTTTAAATCGTCACTAGCAAGGAAAGCCACATCTTGAGCTATTTGAATAGCGTTTGCTTTTGGAAATTTAAGCTCGTTGATCTTCTCAACATTCTCCATAGCCCTTGAGACAGAGTCTATTTTTTTTGAAGAACTACATGATGCTAGAATCGCTGCGGTAGAGAGTAGAAATATTATTTTTTTCATGACTGTTTTTTAGTTGAAGTAAAGATAGTTATTTAGTTAAAGAGTAGAGAGCAGATCTGGATAGTCCTAAAACAATTAATAAGTGTAATTAAAAAAGCCAAATCTTACGATTTGGCTTTTGAATAATAATTTATGAATCTTATGGATTACATGTACATAACAATTGGGTTCTCGATATAAGACTGGAATGTTTGTAAGAATGCAGCACCTGTTGCTCCATCTACAGTTCTATGATCACAAGCAAGTGTAATCTTCATCACATTACCTACTACTATCTGACCGTCTTTTACAACTGGTTTTTGAACAATAGCACCTACAGACATAATAGCACTGTTAGGCTGGTTAATAATAGAAGTAAACTCTGTAATACCGAACATACCAAGGTTAGAAATAGTAAATGTACTTCCTTCCATTTCTTTAGGTTGTAACTTCTTACTACGTGCTTTACCAGCAAGTTCTCTTACCTTACCACCTATTTGTTGCATACTCATCTGGTCTGCAAATGGTAAAACTGGCACAAGAAGACCGTCATCTACAGCAACTGCTACACCTACATGGATGTGCTTTGCGATAACAGTATTTTTATCTGTCCATTGTGTATTCACTTTAGGATGTAATCTTAACGCCATCGCTGCCGCTTTAATTACCATATCGTTAAAGCTAATTTTAGTATCAGGTAATTGATTAATTGCTTTTCTACTAGCGATAGCATTATCCATATCTAGATCGATAGTAAGATAATAATGAGGCGCTGTAAACTTAGACTGACCTAAGCGTTTTGCAATTGTTTTTCTCATTTGAGAATTAGGAACCTCTTCAAAAGTTTCTGTTCCTACAGATACAAAGGAACTACCAGATGATGCAGCTGCAGCACTAGGTGTAAAACTCTCTATATCACTTTTTACAATACGTCCATTTTCTCCAGATCCAGAAACCTGACTTAAGTCGATTCCTTTTTCTTCGGCCATTTTCTTTGCAAGTGGAGATGCAAAAATACGTCCACCGGTTGCAGCAGCGTTAGAAGACTTGTTAGAAGAAGATGCTACAGGAGCGGCTTCTTTTTTAGCCTCTACTTTCTTAGGCTCTGACTTTGGAGCTTCTTTCTTCGGCTCTTCTTTCTTTTCTTCTTTCTTTTCTTCTTTTTTAGGAGCAGCAGTTTTACTTGCACTTATTCCTGAAACATCAGTTCCTGCAGGGCCTATGATAGCTAATAGCGTATCTACCTTTGCAGTTTCTCCTTCTTGAATACCTATCTTAAGAAGTGTACCACTGTTAAAAGATTCAAATTCCATCGTTGCCTTATCGGTTTCGATTTCTGCAAGGATATCACCTTCTTCAACAGAATCTCCTTCTTGTTTTAACCATGACGCTACAGTACCTTCTTCCATAGTATCACTAAGACGTGGCATGTTAACAATAACAACACCATCAGGAATATCAGAACTCGCACTAGCTTCTTCTTGATCATCTGAAGACGCTTCTTCTTTTGAATCAGCATCTGCAGTAGTTTCATCACTAGTTTCAGAACCTGATCCACCTTCTAGCAAACTAGAAATATCTTCACCTTCTTCTCCTATAATACATAGCAATTGATCAACAGGAGCAGTTTCTCCTTCTTGAACACCTATATGTAGTAACGTACCGTTTTGGAATGATTCAAATTCCATGGTAGCTTTATCAGTTTCAATTTCTGCAAGGATATCTCCTTCTTCCACCTTATCACCTACTTTCTTCAACCACGCAGCTACAACACCTTCTTCCATGGTGTCACTTAAACGTGGCATGTTAACTATCTCTGCCATAACTTATGATTTTGCTGGTAAAAATGGATAATCTTCTTGTTCATATACAGCGTCATACATCACACTTTGTTCTGGGAACGGTGACTCTTCTGCAAACTTCTCACATTCTGCAACACGTTCTTTTACACGTTTTGCAACATCTTTAAAGTGATCTTCAGACATGTTGTGATCGCTCATCAATCTATCCTTCACTTGCGTGATAGGATCAATTTTTTGATATTCAGCCACCTCGTCTTTAGTTCTATATTTTTGAGCATCACTCATAGAGTGACCTCTGTAACGATATGTTTTTAATTCTAAGAAAGTTGGTCCACCACCAGAGCGAGCTCTTTCAATTGCTTCAGACATAGCCTCGGCAACTTTTTCTGGATCCATGGCATCTACTGGTCCACAAGGCATTTCATAACCTAGACCTAGTTTCCATATATCTGTATGGTTTGCAGTACGAGCAACACTTGTACCCATAGCATAACCATTATTTTCTACACAAAATACTACTGGTAAATTCCATAACATAGCAAGGTTAAACGCTTCGTGCAAAGAACCCTGACGTGCAGCACCATCACCAAAAAAGGTAAGTGTAACAGCGTTAACACCGTGAAACTTATCACCGAATGCGATACCAGCACCAAGAGGTATTTGCCCTCCTACGATACCGTGACCACCATAGAAACGGTGTTCTTTAGAAAAAATATGCATAGAACCACCTAGTCCTTGAGAAGTACCAGTTGCTTTACCATAAAGCTCTGCCATTACTCTTTTAGGGTCTACACCCATTCCTATAGGTTGTACGTGATTACGGTATGCGGTAATCATTTTATCCTTTGTAAGATCCATTGCGTGTAGTGCTCCTGCAAGAATTGCTTCTTGACCATTGTATAGGTGCAAAAATCCACGAACTTTTTGTTGGATATAAACCTGAGCTAATTTGTCCTCAAACTTTCTCCAGAAAAGCATTTCCTCGTACCAGTTCAGTAAGACGTCTTTAGTGACTTTTTTCATGTAATTATATGTTAAGTGGTCCGCTTTCGCGAAAGCGGAACAAAGATCAAATATAAAGATCCTTTCCTAACTTTTGCTCAAGCTGCAGAACAAAAATAGACGAAAAAAAGGTAAGGAAAAACCTATTTATGGGTTAAAATTGTACGCAATCGTTATAGATAATTCTTATCGAACACGAGCGGCAATAAATCACTCAAGGAATCTGACTTTAAAACCTTGCCAGCAGCTCCCATAAAATATAGCTCTATATCGTTTTCTTGATTATTCTCATACTCAGCTATAGACTGCCTGCATGCGCCACAAGGCGGCACTGGTTTATGAAAAGAATCGTCTTTGGGACTAGCTGTAATAGCCATTTTTAAAACAGCAACACCAGGGTATTGAGATCCTGCCGCAAATATAGCAACACGCTCTGCACACAATCCTGACGGATAAGCAGCATTCTCCTGATTATTACCTGTTATTATCTCACCGTTTTCTAATAACAATGCACAACCTACTGTGAAATTTGAGTAAGGCGCATATGCACGGTGACGTGCCTCTATAGCCAGATCCATAAGTGAATGATCTGGTGCAGCAAGCTCTTCTATATTATCGTATACCTCGAGGGTAGTGTGTAGTTCTAATTTTTTGATAGTCTAGTATTCTGTGTATTCGTCACCGAAGTTAAAAGTAAGTCCAAATCTTAATGTCCCTTCTAGTGGACTATTTACCCTACTTGTAGAAAATAAATAAGATAAGTCAATGTTGATCTGAGAGAATTCAAAACCTGCCCCTAATGAAAGAAACTGTCTAGCTCCCTTATCATCTGCTTCATTAAAATATCCTGCACGTAGAGCAAAAGCATCATTATAGGTATACTCTGCACCTAAAGCCCAAGTAAATTCTCTAAGCTCTTCACTTATACCACCTGGCGCATCACCAAATGATTGAAAAATACCTGAAATAAAAGTTACATCATCATCTTCACCTTCTATGATCTCACCAGTAGTATCGTCTAAAATCGGTGGCGTAGGGACTAAAAGTTTATTCACCTCGGCAGTTACACCTATCTTACTAAAACCATCGTTAAGGATAAAGTCAAATCCACCACCTAAAGCTAAGTTAGTAGGAATAAAATTTTCTTGCCCACCAGCATCATAAGTAATCTTAGGACCAATGTTAGAGATATTAAATCCGGCTCTCCATCTACCATTGAAATCATTATAAGCTTCTTCTTCTGACTGGTAATATCCAGAAACATCTACGGCAAAACTATTTGCCGCACTAGCGTCGCTATCTACTCCTTGAATACGTAAATCAGACCTTAAAAAACGACCTGTTACCGCCATAGCAAACTGCTCACTCAATTTCAAAGAATAAGTACCATCAAGAACAAACTCATTTGGACTTTCTTCTCTACCTGGGTCTGCAGCATCTTGTCGCAGTGTTATAGATCCCAAAGAAAAATATCTTAAACTACCAGCAAAAGCACTTTGCTCATTGATTCTATTTGAATACACTAATTGAGCAATTGCGATATCATCTACTAAATTACCTAAGTAAGGAGTATAAGCTACACCAAATTTATGCTGCCTCGTACTGAAGGCATATTTTGCAGGATTCCATTGTTGCGACCATGCGTCTGGACTAGTAGCTACACCCATATCTCCCATACCAGCAGCTCTAGGATCTCCAGCAATTCTTAAAAAAGGGAGTGCCGTTGTAATTACTCGAGTATCATTATCCTGAGCATTACTTACACTAGGTATTGCAAATGTTACTACTACGAAAAGTAAAAATATTTTCTTCATCAATAAAATTTATGCGGTGACAAATATATGTTAATCAATCTTATTATAAAATCACGAGCTTTTCTACTTTACTCGCAGATTTATTAGTTAACGTAGATTTTACGGTTATCTTATAAATATAAACTCCTTTCCCTAATCGCTGGCCAAAATCATCTCTTCCATCCCAAGTGATTTCTCTAGATGTGAACCCTGTGGTTGTGATGTTTTGATTTTTACTCCAGACTACTTTACCACTTACAGTCATCACTTGTACCTGGACATCTAACGGCTCAAAAGGCCTGTTATGATTGAACCAAAACTCAGTATATGTACTAAAAGGGTTAGGATAATTTAACACTCTAGTTAACTCTACACCATCAGATTCTGACACTACAAACTGAATCTCATTCATAGAACTATTGTTATACGTATCCCATGCGGTAACTTTTAAAGTATGTAGTCCTGGCTCTATATCCCTAAGAGGAAAATATACCTTCCCTTGAGTAAAATCATCTTCATCTGCCTCATAGTAATCATTTAAGATAAATGGATTTGTTTCATCACCGTCTAGAATACCAGTAATGTCATGCCCTATACCACTAGAAGTATTAATTCCATTATCATCACTTAAAAAAGCAAGTAAAAACGGATCACTATCCGTAACACCACCAGAAACAAAATTAGTGTCATTCATAAACAACTCCACCTCAGGACCTAAATCGTCTGCAGGTGCATTGCGATTAATACCACCTATTTGAATATCTTGAGAATATCCATTTTGATCTTCTGGTACGTTATCTCTTTTTGCATAAAAAGAAACTCGTCCAGCACCTACTGGTATCTGTGTATCTCTAGGCATGATAAAATCAAACTCAAATTCTCCGTTTGTAATAGTAGCCTGACCTCTAAAAAGAGCTTCACCTAATTGATCAAAAGGCAAGACTATAATAGGATCACCAGCCACTGCTGTATCTCTGGTATTGTCGTTTGCCAAAGTTTCTCTGCTTATATTTTTATCAAATACAGTCACATAAAGAGTACCGTTATAATCGTTGATACGATTTCCAGGAATCGTTTGCACCTCTCCACCTAAAGAAACACGATCTAAAGCCTGTAACACATCTGTATTTGTCGCAATAGGATTTCCATTAACAGTATTAAGAACTACACGAGGCTGAGGAAAAGCTAATTTTAATGCCGGATCTCCTATAAAAGTAATAACTCTACGAGTGGAAGTAGATTGAAAACTAGGATCTGTTTTTGCTAGTCGTAACGCTTCAGCCATCGAAACTGGCTCAACATTATCATAACCAAAAATGTACTGATCTAATATATTATTAAAACCAGCACCTACATTAACAAAAATCAAACGGTTAGTTGCCACTGAAGCGATAGCTCCACCTTCTGGATTCAGGTAAGTTAACTCACCACCACTAACACGCAACGGATTATCAAATCGTGTAAATTCACATGTTACCGAAATAAACAACGGTAATGTATTAGGATTACGCAAGTTCTGAACAAGCGATTGAGTTATAATAAACTCTCTTGCGAGCCCATCTTCATTTCCATGACCAAAATAATTTATAACCAAAGAACCCTGTTCAAAAGCATCTCTTATATCATTAACAGCATCTGGATATTTAGGTCCACCAGCCGTACTAAATTGCTCATAACTATCTAACAATATTTTATTTACGTTATAATCAGGTCTGTTTAAAAATATCTCATCACCTAGATCATTCACATTTTCTTGCAATATTCTATCAGAAAGAATATCCACATCATCACCTATCAACGCGATATTATTTCTCCATTTATTAAAAGCAGGCTCTGCAGTATAACTGATCACCTTATCCACCATCTCTCTAGCTTCTTGAATATCACTCACTATCATGCGCCCCACAGCTATATCCATGAGATTATTTGCAGCGACTGTCCCCTCACCATTATCCATGAAAGCAAAAAAATCATCTGTACAAAAAGAAGCCGTTAATGAAGTACTCTCTAAAGAAAGATAAGACGGCACGATATTATCTCTTATCCTTAATCTATCCTTATAGTCATAACTCGCATCACCAAATAAATTTACAAACTGCACCCTATTTGCTGGTGAAGATGCATTATCATAAACATACCTCACAAAATTCCTAATAGCACTTAAATCTTGTCTACCCTCAGAAAACTCGTTATAAATCTCTTGCAAAGTCACCACTTTAGTATTGAGATTACTCTCGGTGATATGGTAATTTGCAAGTCTTTGTGCTTCTGACTGTAAAAACTCTGCCGTAATAATTAAATAATCTATATCTCTAAAATTACCTGATCGGTCATTAAAAATAGTCCCTTTTAAATTCTGATTTACAACAGTACTATTCCTTACACTCACCACATTGTAAAAATCTGAAGAGTCAACCGCTAGATACTCTTTAGTTTGCCCACCATTATCAGTAAAAGAAAAAGTAGCGTCTTGCAAATTGTTAGTAACCTTACGTACATTATTAACATCAGTTATATCCCATACCTCACTTATTTGAGATGCATTAGAGAATTGATATTCTACCACACCACTTTGAGACGCAGCATTAGGTACATCAAATCTAAATTGTTCGTTTTTACCGGTTAAACTCTGAGGTATCTCTAAACTTATATAGTCCAAATAACCAGACGCTCCAGGGTTTCCAGAATTATCATAAGACACATTAACAGAAACCATATCAGAACTAATACTAGCATTAGACACTAGTAGAGTTGCCCTAGCCGCAGCGCGTATGTTTTGCCCTGCCACACCACTTAACGAAGAAGTACCAAGAACTACATCATTTAAACTAAAGCTCATACTTGTGTCATTATCTGACACTGCTCCAGTGGCTATTCTCACTACGGCAGGTAAAGTACTTCGTACATTTTCAAACTCAAATTCAAAAACTTGGTCTGGTTCAAAATCAAAACGCTCACCATACCATACACGACCTATAGAGGCTATATTTACAAGATCCACCTCATGGTGTTGCCTAGCATAATAATAATCATAAGTAATAGCCGGTACAGCACTGGGTTGCACAAATGGTAAAATACGCTTACCAATAGCCCCATCTACCGTTAGATAATAAAAAGACTCATCTGTATAAGGATTAATAAAACTATCGTTTTCACTAACGTAATCTGTATTTGTAGCAATTCCGTAAAACAAGATCTCATCTCCATTATCAAACCTACCATCTTCACCACCTGTAACGGTAATAGCAACCTCAGGAGCATCAAATAATTGATCATCACTATTAACTAAAGGCAACGATGTACCTCCCTGACCATAAACCTTAATTCTAGCAGGGTCGATAGAATTAACATCTATACCTAAATTAGATAAGAAAGACCTGCTTATTCTATTTACACCAGTTCTCTCTACCTTAAATCTGTACCAATTTCCAGATGCTAAAATAGAATTACTAAAGCTTGCGTTTTTAACCTGAAATTGCGCCGGCGCATAAGAATAGCTGTAGTTAAAAGAAACTACCTTCTTATACTGATTTCCATCCTTAAAAATTGGTGTTATTTTTAATTGAGCATAGTTACGCTTTCGCGAAAGCGCATTTCTTAAAGAATATTGAAACCCATTAGAAATTTGTGATGGATTTAACTGTCCAAGATCTGTTACTCTTATCGTCTCTGTCTTCAAATTTGTTATTTCAACAGAGAATTCATCAACTTTTTGATTTATTTGAAAACTTTTAATCCAAAATAAATCTCGTCCATCAAAACTATGGTTTTCTCTAAAATACGGAACTTTAATTTGCTGATCACCGATATCAAAGGATTCCAAATCCTTCCAATCAATTACCTCTCGACCACTTTGAGCAAGCGCGCTAGCATTAAGAAGTAAAATTATTAAGTAGAAAAAATGCTTCATCGATACACTAACGGCTGTTAATATGAATTAGTATTTAAAAATATTCACAAAATTTTAAGATAACGCATAATAATCGCAATTCGTCGTCGTTTAATATGCTTGAACGACAAATGTAACGCGAATTATACGAATTAATGCTTTCGTATTAGATTGAAATAATTATATTGCGACTCATTTTTCAAAACAAATTCTTAAAATGAAGAAGTACTTTGCAGTAAAAGCAGTCTTTACTCTCTTCGCCGGAATGGCGATAGTGAGTTGTGGTGGTGGTGGAAACGACTACACATCCACATCTCGTGGAACCGGTTGGGACGTCACCGGTAAAAACGGATTTGAACTTAACACAAAATATAAAGAACAAGATACAGGACCTGGTCTTGTCTTTGTAGAAGGTGGAACATTCACGATGGGTCGTGTTAAAGATGACCCTATGCATGATTGGAACAACACTCCTAATCAACAGCATGTTCAATCTTTTTACATTGATGAAACTGAAGTTACTAATGGTATGTACCTTGAGATGTTAGAATACATCAAAGCTGTCTTCCCACCAGAAGATGAAGAATACCGTAACATTTATAACGGCGCAGTTCCTGATACATTAGTATGGAGAAATCGCTTAGGTTATAATGAAGAAATGACTAAAAACTACTTACGTCACCCAGCTTACCAAAACTACCCTGTAGTAGGTGTAACATGGATACAGTCTGTAGAATATGCTAACTGGAGAACTGATCGTGTAAACGAATTAATTCTTAATGAGCAAGGCTATACGTCTAAAGACGCTCTAGCAAATCAAGAGGCTGGTGCAACATTTAGTACTGAAACTTATTTGAACGCTCCGACTCTAACTTATGGTGGTGACGAAGAAAAGACAAAAGGTGGAAAAAGATCTGAACAATTAGAAAAGCAAAAAACAGCAAAAGCAGCTAAACAAGGTGATGGTACTGGTGAAGCAAGTGGCTTATATGTGACAAGAAAAGATGGTGTTATTTTACCAGGTTATAGACTACCTACTGAAGCTGAGTGGGAATATGCTGCTCTAGGTTTAGGAAGTGTACGTGAGTATAACGCATACCGTGGTAGAAAGAAATACCCTTGGGATGGACAATACACTAGAAGCGGAAAACGCAAAACTCGTGGTGACCACATGGCTAACTTTAAGCAAGGTGATGGTGATTACGGTGGTATAGCTGGATGGAGTGATGATGGTGCAGATATCACAGCTCCTGTTAAGTTTTATGAGCCTAACGATTTTGGTGTTTATGAAATGGCAGGTAATGTTTCTGAATGGGTTGCTGATGTTTATCGTCCTATGGTAGATGACGAGTTTAACGACTTTAACTATTACCGTGGTAACGTTTACACAAGAAACAAAATAGGTGCAGATGGAATGATTGCAATTGTAAGCGCAGACTCTATTCCTTATGACACACTTAGTAATGGTAAAGTTATAGCTCGTGCATTGCCAGGTGAAATCCAACAAGAAGCTATAGATGATAATGAGACTTATCTAAGAACTAACTTTGATAGAAGTGATAACCGTGACTTCCGTGATGGTGATGCTCAATCAACTAAATACTTTGATAAAAAAGATCGTCTTGATGATGAAAATAACAGAATGTACAATTCTCCTAATCACAGTGTAACTGCAGATTCGTTAGGTAACCTAGATCGTCAATACGACAAGGATGCTAACAGAACTTCACTAATCAATAACGAAGTAAGAGTTATTAAAGGTGGATCATGGAGAGATAGAGCATACTGGTTAGATCCAGCGGCTAGAAGATCATACCCACAAGATATGGCTAAAGATGACTTAGGTTTCCGTTGTGCAATGTCTAGAGTAGGTTCTAAAGCAAAGAAAACTAAAAGACCTCGTAACTAATAAATCGAGACCTTTCATATTTACAAAGAAGCCCTTATTTTTAAGGGCTTTTTTAATACCCTAAATTGAAACTAAATGTTAGAACAACTTCATCAAATCTTCTTAAAATCCAACGGAGTGAATACAGACACTCGTAGCATAGAAAAAGATCAATTATTCTTTGCTCTTACAGGAGATAATTTTGATGGCAATCAATATATAGAACAAGCGTTAAACAATGGCGCCATTCATGCAATAAGCAGCGACACTAAATGGTCGACAAACCCCAAAGTAACCGTTGTGAAAAACACCCTTACAACACTACAGGAACTGGCCACCTTTCATAGAAACCAACTTAACATTCCCATTATTGCTCTCACCGGAAGCAACGGCAAAACCACCACTAAGGAACTTATACTATCAGTATTGGCAAATCAATTCAAAGTAAAAGGAACTAAAGGAAACTTAAACAATCACATTGGCGTTCCACTAACACTCCTCTCCTTTGACTCTAGTCTACAAATAGGAATAGTAGAATTGGGCGCAAATCACCCAAAAGAAATCGCTGCATTATGCGATATAGCTCAACCTAATATAGGACTTATAACAAATTATGGAAAAGCCCATCTAGAAGGGTTTGGTAGTATAGAAGGTGTAAAAAATAGTAAAAGCGAACTATATAACTACCTGAAAGAAACCAACGGAAAAGTTATTGTAAGCAAATGGGATCCTGAACAGATAGTTAGAACCGTAGGAATGAATCAATTTTTCACTCCATCGAACACCAGCATTCATTCAAACACTCCTTATATACAATTTATCGCAGAAGGTAATTTAATCAAAACACAATTAACAGGTGTGTACAATTATCACAACGCGCTGTTTGCTTACACAGTAGGGAAACTAATGGAAATGCAAACAGAACAGATTGTTTCAGGCATAGAAAACTACGCTCCCAAAAACAACAGATCTCAAATCATCATAAAGAATAAAACTAAAATCATATTAGACGCCTATAATGCAAACCCAAGTAGCATGAAGGTTGCATTAGAAAATTTAGCCTCCCAAAACTACACTAATAAAATAGCCATTTTAGGCGACATGTTCGAGTTAGGCGCATATGCCGCAGAAGAACATCAAAACATTGCATCTCTTACGCAGAAACTAAAAATAAATGACGTTTATCTAATAGGGGAAAACTTTTTCAAATCAGAAGTCAAATCAGCCATACAATTTGAAGACCTTACTAATTTTCTAGAAAAAACAGACTTAAACACTGACACAGAACAAGTTATATTAATAAAAGGTTCTAGAGGAATGAGTTTAGAAAAAATACTAGAAAGCAAAACACTTAAAAATTAAAAATAATTTGAAAAAAACCTGAAAAAAACTTTTTTCAAGTAAAAAAAGATGTAAGTTTGCAACCGCTTACGAGCAATGGTACCTTAGCTCAGTTGGTAGAGCAAAGGACTGAAAATCCTTGTGTCCCTGGTTCGATTCCTGGAGGTACCACTTAAAAGCCCGATCTCATGATCGGGCTTTTTTATTTTAGAGCAACACCATTCACCCCAAAAAAAATATCACATTATGATTTTAGTAATAGATATAGGTAACACATCCATTAAAATGGCTGTTATGGATCAGGGGAATATTTACAAAGTTTTACGTACCGATAATAAAAGTTTCGAATCGCTTATACAAAAAACAATTAAGCAATATCCAGCCATAGAAGAAGCAGCTATTTGCAACGTAGGTTCTTTTCCAGAGGAATTAATGGAGCTTTTAAGAACAACATTTAAAACAGTATTTGAGGTTAATAACAGCATTAAACTACCCTTTAACAATCATTATCAAAGCTTAACACTGGGTAACGACCGTATTGCCTTGGTCGCTGGAGCACTATCTACAGCATCTAAAAATAACGCCCTACTAGTGATAGACGCTGGTACCTGCGTGACTTATGACTATGTAGATGAAAAAGAAAATTATTTCGGAGGCGCTATATCACCAGGTTTACGATTACGTTATGAATCCCTTCATAATTTTACGGCAAACCTACCGTTATTACATTCAGAACATGTAACAGACATAATAGGAAACACCACGCAAACCTCGATTCACAGTGGGGTTGTTAACGGTCTTAGCCAAGAAATCAAAGGAGTTATCAAGCAATACAAAAAGTCTAATAAAAATTTAGAAGTATTTATAACCGGTGGAGATAGTGAACTATTGATAAAACAACTAAAAAACCGTTTCTTTGCCACGCCTTTTTTGATGCTACATGGCATCCATTATTTATATTTATTTAATAAAAACCTATGATCAGAAGTTTTTTAATCGCGGTAGTGATTTTATTTAGCATGAATAGCTTTGCACAATCGCGTACTTCATCACCTTATTCATTCTTTGGACTGGGACAGCAAACCTTTAAAGGTACCATTGAAAACCGTAGCATGGGAAGCATGTCCACTTATGTAGATAGTATCCACATAAACTTAAGAAACCCTGCCGCCTATGCAAACCTTAGAGTAACCACCTATTCACTAGGTGCTTTGCACTCAAAAACATCTGCATCTACAGAGACAGAAAGCGACTCTTATGACGCGACTTCTATAGAATATGTAAGTATCGGTATACCTGTTGGAAGTAAAGCAGCCTTCGGTTTTGGATTAGTTCCATTTAACTCGGTAGGATATGAAATAGGTAGCGTTACAGAAACTTTATATGCTAACTACACAGGAGAAGGAAGTATTAACCGCGCTTATTTAGGAGCAGGTTATAAATTAACCCCTTCATTAAGTATAGGCGCCGAGTTTAGATACAACTTTGGTGAAGAAACTAACTCCTCAAGTATAGCAACTAGCACGGTTCAATTAGGAACTAATGAAACTAATGAAACTGATTTTAGTGGTGCATCATACAACTTTGGTTTACACTATCAGAAAATGATAACTGATAAATTAGAAATACAAGCAAGTGCAGTTTACAGTCCAGAAAGTAAATTAAATGCAAAAAATGAACGCAACTTATCTGCATTCATTCTTTCTACCGATTTAATTGAGAGCACAGTAAATGTACGTGATGCCGAATTTGACGAACAGGATTTAAAATTACCATCAGAGTTCACATTAGGAGCTACCATAGGTCAACCACGTAAATGGAATATCGGTGCAGAGTACTCTACAAAAGGCAGCAGCGCTTTAACATCTAGAACATTTGCTCCTGCAGGAACTACATTTACAGACGCTGACTCTTTTAGAGCAGGAGGATTTTACATCCCTAACTACAACAGTATCACCAGTTACTGGGATCGCGTAGTATATCGAGGTGGAATACGCTATGAAGAACTAGGCCTTTCAGTTAGTGGAAACGGAATAGATACAGAAGAGATTAACGAGTTTGGCATATCTTTTGGTTTAGGTTTACCAATCGGACGTAGAAACGGTTTCTCAAACGCTAACATAGGATTTGAAATCGGTCAAAGAGGAACCGAAAATGCTGGACTTATTAAAGAAACGTTTTTTAACCTTTCTGTAGGGCTTTCACTCAACGATGTTTGGTTCATCAAAAGAAAATATAACTAAGAATAACACAAACCATTATTATGATACTTAGAAATAACTTATTAATAGCATTAACTGTTTTCAGTTTCGCTTTCGCGAAAGCGCAAGCACCAGACGACTGTAACGTAATGTTGAGCATATTTGCTGAAAACGCAAAATCAAAAAACTATAGTGAGGCTTATAAACAATTAGGACCTTTAGTAGAAAAATGTCCAGATGCAAGTCTTGCGATTTACCAATATGGTGAGCAAATCTTTGAATACCGTCTTAAGAAAAAAGAAGGTGAGCAAAAAGAAAACGTTGACGGTCTATTAGACATGTTAAACACTCAAGTTACTAAGTATGCTGACAAAGTAGATGTAACTAGAAAGAAAATTGAAATAGCTAGAACTATGCAGAAGTACAAAGTAGGTACTACAGAAGAGCAGTTCAACATGCTTAACAATTTATTTAACTCAGACAGAGAAAACTTTACAGACCCTAACGGTATGATGACTTACTTTAGCCTAGCTGAAAAGCAGTTTAAAGCAAATAAATTAAGTCTTCAAGAGCTTTTTAAAATCTACGATGAGTTAACTAGTAATATTGAATCCTTACAAGATGAGAGATCTAAAGTAGTATCTGATCTTTTATCAAAGCAAGAGACTACTGCTCTTACTGATAAAGAAGAAAAGCAAATAGGTTATCAAGAAAAGAACCTTAAAAATTATGGTATCGTAATGCGTAGTGTAAACGGTACGTTAGGTGAACTTGCAGACTGTGATAAATTAATCCCATTGTACGATGCTGAGTTTGAAGCTAACAAAACAAGTAAAGAATGGTTAAGCAACGTACTAGTTAGATTACAGAAAAAAGACTGTACTGATGACCCACTATACATTAAATCTGTAAAAGCATTACACGCTATTAACCCTAGTGCAAAAACTGCTTACGGTCTAGGTAACATCGCTACAAGTACTGACGAGAAATTCAAGTACTGGGATCAAGCTATTGAATTAGGAATCGATAACGATACTAAAGCATACATCTTTTACAAAAAAGGTAACTTATATAAATCAAAAGGACAATTCGGTAGTGCAAGAAGAGCATATCTAGACGCTACAGAATTAAGACCTTCTTTTGGACAGCCTTATTTAAAAATAGCAGACATGGTTGCAAACAGCACAAGTAGCTGTGGAGCAAACCCTCTAGAAAAAAGAGCTATTTACTGGGTTGCTGCTAGATATGCAAGTAAAGCAGGAAGAGTAGACCCATCATTAAAGAGAACTGCTGCTAAGTATGTAGCTAGTTATAATGGTGCTGCACCGAGTAAAGCTGATATATTTGCAAACAGTGCATACAATTCTGGTGACACAATCACTTTTAACTGTTGGATAGGAGAATCTGTAAGAATCCCATAATGAGATCTTACATTCACATATTAAAAATCACGATCACGGCAATAGCCGTGATCTGTTTTTTTGCGTCATGTGATGATAACCTCAAAGAAATCCAGAAAATGGAAATCGCTTCTAACGAACCTATGGGTGAGATAGAAGAAATGTTGTTAAAACATACCGACAGCGGCAAATTAAAACTTACCGTAAAAGGAAAAAAAATGTTAGATTTTTCAAATGATGACTTTCCTTACACAGAATTTCCAGAAGGGATCAAGGTAGAAGTTTACGATTACAGCAATGACAAAACTGAAGTAACCGTAATTACCGCAAATAGCGGCATCATGTATGATGACACAAAACTAGTTGACCTTAAAGGTGACGTTCATATAATTACCTCTGACGGTACTACTTTTACAGGAGATCAATTATATTGGGATCAAACCGCAAAGTGGATTTTTACCAATGAACCATCAGAGACACTTATTGTTGATGGACAAAATAAAGAGAGCGTAGGAAAAATAACAGGAGCAATCTTAGACGCTAGAGAGGATTTGAAAAAGCATTTTACACGCGACCCAGTCGACAACTTTGTAACACAAAATAATAATGAGTAAACTATACCAATACCTAGAATACGTTTATCTAATTTTTGCCTTACTATTTATTGTTTTAGGAATATTTGAATTAGGTAACACTTTAACTCTCGGCCTTATATTAATTGCCATGGGAGCAGCTGCATTATTTAAGTACTTCTTTCAACGACGTTTTCGTCGTAGATTTGAAGAACGTAATAAACAATAATGCTCGTACAGATACTTATTATCGTATTAATGCTATTGCTGAGTGCTTTTTTCTCAGGAATGGAAATTGCCTATGTATCTTCTAACAAGATACACATAGAACTAGAAAAACGTCAAAACGATTTCATAGGTCGCGTATTACGTAACCTTACCGTACAACCATCTAAGTTCATTATCACCATGCTTATAGGTAATAGCATCTCGCTGGTTATTTACGGCTTTGCCATGGAGACTTTAATGAGTGATATTCTAGTAAATGCATATCCACAATATGCGAGCACGCTCAACAACCTTCTTACCCAGACCGTACTCACTACACTTATTATCCTTCTTACTGCAGAGTTTCTACCTAAAGTATTCTTTCAAATATACTCTAACGAGTTACTCAAGTTTTTTGCCATACCAGCTTATATTTTTTATCTTTTATTCTGGCCTGTTTCATGGTTTTGCATCTTAATATCTGACTTTATTCTCAAAGCATTTTTTAAATCAGATGGTGACGCATTGCAACTTACTTTCTCAAAATTAGAATTAGGTAATTACATCACAGAGCAAATGGAGAGCGTCCAGGTGCAAGAAGATATAGATACAGAGATACAAATATTTCAAAACGCTTTAGACTTTGGTGGTCTTAAGGCTAGAGAAGTAATGGTACCTAGAACAGAAATTGTAGCCCTACATCAAGAGACTGATATTAAAGATTTGAACAAGAAGTTTGTAGCATCTGGTTTATCTAAAATATTAATACACGAGGACACCATAGACGACATTACTGGTTATGTACATAGTTTTGACCTTTTTAAATCGCCAGAAAGCATAAAGGACGTTAAACGCAAAGTTGTAAATGTACCAGAAACTATGCTTGCCAAAGATGTTTTAAATCTACTCATAAAACGCCATAAAAGCATCGCTATCGTACTCGATGAATATGGAGGGACGAGCGGCCTAATAACTGTAGAGGATATAATCGAAGAGTTATTTGGAGAGATAGAAGACGAGCACGATTCTGACCAGTTGATAGACTCACAAATAAGCGATACCGAGTACAAGCTAAGCGCCCGTCTAGAGGTAGATCAAATTAATGAAAACTACAAACTAGACTTGCCTGAGAGTGATCAATACGAAACCTTAGGTGGACTTATCGTTAATGAAACTGCCGGAATTCCAGAAGAAGGTGACATCGTAATTATCAATGGGAATACTTATGAGATCTTAGAAAAATCTGACAATAAAATAGACCTCGTACTTCTTACCTTAGGAGAAAAAGAATAATCGCACCACCTTTATTTATCACCATTTTATTAGAACTAAGATAATGGGATGGAAAATAATTCCGCTTTCGCGAAAGCGGAATCCAAACCATTACTTCTACTCTATTCTAATTTATAGATAAAAAGCTCTTTTTAAAACAACATGATACTTTAATTATTAGGCGGAAAACACTATTTTCGCCCCTATCAAAAAATAAACTAACAACAATGGCGATATTAGGTAAAATTAGAAATCAAGGAGTTATTCTGATTTTAGTAATTGCACTGGCTTTATTTGCATTTATTATTCAAGGTGTTCTTACATCAAATGGACAAAAACAAGCTGATGCGATAGGTTATGTAGGAGATACAGAAATTAACCGTGAGAGTTTTGCGAGAAAAGTAGAAAATGCTTCTCAAAATAGAGGTGCAAACTTCTCTCAAGTACAGGCTGTAAATTCTGTATGGGATGCAGAAGTAAGAAATGCAATTCTAGATCAACAAATCAAAGCAACTGGAATAAGAGTAACAGATAAGAAAGTTGCTGACCAAGTAAAGGATGCTTATAGATCAAACCCACAATTTCTTAATGAAGATGGTAGTTTTTCTGAAGCAGAATTCAAAACTTTTGTAGACGGTATCAAAACTACTAATCCTGCAGCATGGAATGATTATGTAGCCGGTACTGCAACTGGTGCAAAACAAGAATTATTCTTTAACCTTTTAAAGTCTGGTCTTATTGCTACAAATGTAGATGGTGAGATGGAATACAGAATGGAGAACGATAACCGTTCTTTTAGTTTTGTAAACATCCCTTACTCAACTATATCTGACAGTGCGGTAGACGTTTCTAAATCTGAAATCGATTCTTACGTAAGTAAACACAAAGAACAATTTAAAGTAGACGCACAACGCGATATAGAATTTGTTCTTTTTGAAGATAAAGCTTCTCAATCAGACAGAGATGCACTTAAAGCAGACTTAAACAAATTGCTAACTACACAAACGTTACGTAACTTGAGTACTAAAGAAGACTATACGGTACCTGCTTTTACAGATGCAACAGACCTTGAAGCATTTGTATCTCAAAATAGTGAACTACCATATAACGACCGTTATGTAATGACTTCTAACCTGTCTGCTAATGCTAAAGCAATTGCAGGTGTTGAAGAAGGTAAAACTTATGGTCCTTATGAAGACGGAGAATATTTAAAATTATCTCTAGTTGAGGATAAGAAAACTATTAACGATAGTGTACAAAACAGACACATTTTAATAGCATATGCTGGTGCACAAAGAGCTGCTGCTAACATTACTCAAACTAAAGAAGAGGCTAAAGCAACTGCAGATAGTATCTTTAATTTAATAGGTCAAAGCAAAACTAGATTTGATTCTAAATTTGAATACTTTAAAGAAAACAAAGAGGTAGCAAACGGACAAGATATAGGATGGGTAGTATACTCTGGTAACGCAAGAAACTTTGCTCCAGGATTTACTAAATTCTTATATGAGAACGAAAATGGTACTGTAGGTATTGCAGAGTCTTCTTTCGGTTACCACATTATTAGAATAGATGATGTTGCTGCTCCTAAGCCAGCCGTTAAAATAGCTACAGTTGCAAAAAAAGTTCTTGCATCTAAGCAAACTGGAAAAGAATTATTTACTAAAACTGTAAAATTCCAGAAGTCTGCAAAAAGCGGTGACTTTACTGCTCTTGCCAAAGAAAATGCAGTTACTACTACACCAGTTAAAAATCTTAAACCTCTAGATGAGACACTGCCAGTGGTAGGTCAAAATAGAAGTATTGTAAAATGGGCGTTTAATGAAGATCGTTCTGTAGGCGACATAGAGCGTTTTGAAACTTCTCAAGGTTATGTAGTTGTAAAACTTAACAAAATGAGTGAAGCAGGAAACATGTCTAGTGAAGAAGCTAGTGCAAAAGTTTCTCCTATCTTAAGAAAAGAGAAGAAAGCAAAAATGATCATGGATAAAATCAAAGCAACTGATGTAGCTGAGATTGCAAAAAACCAAGGTCAAACTTCTAAAATAGCAGGTGCTGTTAACCGTAAAAACCCAACTATTACAGGTGTAGGTGAAGAGCCTCTAGTGGTAGGGACAGCTTTTGGTCTTGCACAAGGAGCAACGTCTAAGCCTATTGCTGGAGAAAACGGTGTCTTTGTAATCAAACTTACATCTATAGAAACTGCTCCAGATTTACAGAACTACTCTGCAAACGCAAATACGCTTGCAACACAGGCTGCAAATCAATCTACTTCTAAGTTAGTTGAAGCTTTAAAGAAATCAGTAGAAATAGAAGATAACAGATCTGTATTCTACTAAGAATTAGATTTTATATACTATTTAAAACGCCACTCTTAAGAGCGGCGTTTTTGTTTTTAATACGTAATTACTTTTAACTTGTAACCTAAGCTTAAACGTCTGGTTTTTTCTGGCGTACCACCTAAAAACCTCATCGGTTCCCATTTACTATTTTCTTTAAAATGCCAGTTTATATAATCTACTAAATCTCCTTTTCTTTTAGTTGTAACACCTATATGCGGTACATTCTCACGATTGTTAATTGGCTTATACATCTTTCCATTAGGACCTATTCGCTCTTTACCAAATCTGGGAATAGATAGTAAAATTCCTTTATCATCACAAGGACCTAAATTGTGCAATCCTATTAATAAACCAGAATGATCTGCCCATACTTGGTCTTTTTCTAGATCCATTTTAAGTTTGCGATTTTCATCTGAAACGATTAACTCCTTGGGTGGTATAGATAACCTACTAAAAGTAGAATCCTGATTCATGTGATAAAAACTAATACGGTATAGGTATTGAAAATCGTTTTTAAGTGTTCTTACTCTCACATTAGTAGAATCTTTTTTATAATCTTCATTTTCTTTTTTCCAATCTCGTCGTTTAGAAATAAAAGGAATAGTTAGCTCCAATAGCTGCATATCTGCATTATCATGATTATTAGGTATAAAAACACCATACTCCACGCCATGATATTGCCAGTGACTATCAAATACACTATTACTTCTTATCGCTTTTTGTTTAAAGGTTTTCACCTTTTTAGGCTCACCTCTTAACACTACCTCTGGTAAATGATAAGTTAGTGGTTTTAAAGAAACAGTAGTATTTTGAATGATAGCAACCTCAGCCGTATAAGGTTTATACCCTAATGCAGCTATTGTTATTTGTTGCACTTCAAATCCATCAGGAATAGTTACTTCTCCTTGTGCATTTGAATACATGCCATTTTTCTCACCAAATCGCACCGGTATATTTACTAGTGCTTCCTTGGTTTCAGAATTAACGATTTTAAAATGAACTTGGGCAACACACAATTGCGCTGCTAGTAACGTAAAGAGAATTAATAGTTTCATAGGCTGTAGTTTTTAAGACAACCAAGAAACGAAAAATCTAGGAATTTAGTACCACATCATCCCATTCATGAATCGTAGCATATCCTTTATTTATAAAATACTGACGCGCTGCAGCATCACCTGTTGCCATGATAAAGTCACCACCCCAACCGCCTAATGATTTAATAGCGCCATTAAAATCTGAAAACAATTGCTCTTTAACAGGCCTCATACCTATCAGGCTCGCTATAATTTCTTCATGCCTAGTCATTGCTCTATTAAATTTAGAAATGTCGTTAGAAGCCTCTAAAAACAACTCTGGCATATTTGATAATTCAAGTCTAAGATCTTCGGTAAGTAAGTCTACATTAAACTGTGCGATAGAATCGCGACTGTTTTGTTTGCGATTGAGGTAAACAAAGAATATTTGATTCTTTATGGAAGGAGTAAAGTCCACTTCTTGAGCAATAGGTTCTCCATCATTATAATTATATACGACAGCACTATTTGCTTGTGCACAGGCAATATCATAACCGCTGCCGCCAAAACACTTAAACTGCAATTGATAAGGGTCACAGCCCAACCATTGAGATATGAGACATATTAAGGTAGAACTGGTTCCCATGCCCGACTCTCTGTCAAAATCTAATTTCATTACCACATCAAAACCTCTCAAAGAGTTATTTGAAGTAAGATGCAAGGCCGTATTTAAAATCTCACTTAATTTAAAAGTGATAGGATTATCACAATTGACACAGTCAGAATAAAGATCATTTACATTAGTCTTTACATGAAACCACAGCTCTCCATCATTATTATAACTGCTCCACGTAATTTCTTGATCATCGCGATAAGTAATCTCTAGATATTGGTTCAGTTTTAAAGGAATAGCCAGTGCAGGAACGTTATCTAAAACAGCATACTCTCCAGTGATTAAAAACTTACCATGAGCTTTAAATTGCTTTTTAACTTTCAAATTACTTTATTTAAATCCTTATTAATTAGTAAACTTTACTGTACTTTGTCGTTCTCTATTCACATGTAGCTGGGTTACATCTGGACGAGAATAATGTCCTACGGCATCAAAATTTTGACGCTCTTCTAGCACTCTGTTATAATCTAACGTCGCATAGATAATTTCTTCTTTACCTATTTGCGGTTCTATAATCCACTCTCCATCCGGTCCAGCAATAGCGCTACCACCATTAGCCAGTACAGCAGGTGCATTATTAAGTAACTCTTCTAAGTGTGGTGTTCCTTCAGGAAAATCTTCCTTAAACATCATACTAGAAACTGATAAAACATAACAACGTCCCTCTCGAGCGATAAATCTAGTAATATCTTTTGTATTATGATCGCTTCCTGGCCAGCAAGCTACATGTAAATTTGTTCCTTGTGCATACATCGCAGCACGTGGCAACGGCATCCAGTTCTCCCAACAGTTTAAACCACTAACTGTAAAGTCCTTTAATTTATGCGTTACCAGGCCATTTCCATCTCCTGGAGACCAGGTTAATCTCTCATCATAGGTAGGTTGTAATTTTCTATGTACACTTTGAATAATTCCATTTTGATCTATGTAAACCATGCTCGCATACAGACTATGCCCACCTCGATCTTCTGGTCGTTCTATTATACCTATATAGATGGATATGTGTTCCGCTTTCGCGAAAGCGCAAATATCATCTAAATCTCCATTTTCTATACTAACTGCATTGAGAGCGTAATGTCTATGCAACTCTTTTACTGCATCCTTATTCCACGCAGCGCCATCCATAAGAGCAAGCCAAAATGGATAACCAGGCAATAAACCTTCTCCAAAAACAACCAGTTCTGCCTTTTCATTAACCGCTTCTTGCAGCGTAGACATAATCTTTTCTAATGTCGCTTTTTTATCCAACCACACTGGTGATATTTGAGCAAGGGCTACTTTTATTTTTGAATTTTTCATTAGGTAAAAATGGTTTGTAATCGTTGTAAAATTGCCGGTAAATCGATCAATAATATCGAGAATACTCCAGCACCAATTATAATTTTGAGAATAAAATGAATCAACAAGTATTCTCTTTTACGTCTAGAAGACCATATCAATGGTAAACATACCAATAAGGCTCCTACTATCAAGGTAAAATAATATTCCATGTAACCTATTTCATAATAAGCTACTAATATGGTGATAGGTACGATAGTAAGAAATGTAAGTAATGTATAAAACTTCTTACTCATTTTTTCACCTAGAACAACTGGTATCGTTCTATAGTTTTGAGCAAGATCTCCTCTTAAATTTTCTAAATCTTTAATTAATTCTCGCATACCAATAATAAGAAAGAGAAAACCACCATGTACTAATATCACTGGATAAAAGTTCTTGTAATACATAAATAATACAAAAAAAGGAGTCACAGCAAGCAATGCTGCCATTAAATTACCTAAAAAGAGAACACGTTTAAGTTTATGAGAATACAACCACATTGCAAAAATGTACAACGCAAAAAATAAACCTGCACGCCATGAAACGATGCAACCTAGAATAAAGGCAATACCATTTACCGTAAAGTAAACCGACCATAAAGTAGACCTGCTTATTTGGTTTTCTAACAAGGTTTTTTGAGGTCTATTAATTAAGTCTTTCTCGCGGTCATAAAAATTGTTGATAATATAACCACCTGCGATAGCAGCACTACTGGCTAGTACAATAAACCATAACTTATAATCTGACAAAATGGATTTTACAGTCAGATTAGGTGCAATAATAAAAATAGCAGCCAGCAATTGTGCAATAGCCACTATAGTCACATTATAAAGTCGCACACTAGAAAACAGACTCAAAGCCTTAACTATAAGTGTTCTAAAACTCTTATCAGCATTTAATTGATATGTCTGCTCCTTATTCACGTAGCTAATTTAACACATCGATCTTACATACTTAAAGTTTTAAGGAATCGTTATACAATCCTATCATAAATTACATTCTAATATATCAACAATAAAAAAGGTGCAGACATATTGCTGCACCTTTAAATTATAGGGTTTAAACAAATTATTCTTTTATAAATACTCGCTCTCCAGCACTATGCGCTGAGAATTCTGGCGCATACATATTTTCTATAGTGGTTATACCATTAGAAAAATTACCTGCGTTATTTGCTCGCACTTCATACTCAAAAACATAAGTTCCTTTTTTCAAATGATCAAAGAAAAAGTGAGTCGCAACATCTTTTGTACTTTGATAATAACCCAATCCATCTTGCCATTTATATTTTGAAATAACATCTACAGGTTCAAAACCACTGGCACGCATATCTTTTAAATGTATAAAATCCATATCATTTGCAGACTTGATCTCTAATCGCACCGTTATTAAATCACCTATTTCTAGCGCGTCTTGAGAAGTGATTTCTTTAAGTTCTTCTCCAGAATTATTACTCACCTTTTTGTACAATCTCTTTTTTATTGATAACGCTCCTTGATCATCTGTTGTGATTTTATCAAGATCTTCAAAATACTGCCAGTATAAACCACCATAACCAGTGACTTCTCCTTTATTCTTCACCTCTACTGTAGCGTGTTTATTTGTGATCTCTTCCTTATTCAACGAGATTTTAAAATAACCTGTTCCAGCTTCTACATTTGTTTTACTCAACTTATCTTCTGGTAGTGGTTTTCCTGCCCAAGTGATTTTATTATTCACCTCAACATCTGTCCATTTACCATTTTGTAGCAGCAGCGCATAGGTAGCATCGGCAGTGGCTTTTGTGGATTTCCATTGTGTGGTTCTTTTCTTTTTCAATAACCATACTTGCAATTCTTCTACTGTTTTTTTGTCTTGTTCGATCTCAGAAAATGCCTCGATCGCTAGTGCTTGTGTTTCTATATCGCTGCTGTACCAGTACCAGGAGTTGGTATTTTCTTTCCAGTACATACCGTTTTCCTTGTTGACTACCGCCGTTTGTCTTAAACCTTCTAAAATTTTCCCAGCCACTTTCTTTTCTCCATTTCTATGCAAGGTGATTGCCATTAATAATTGCGTGTATAAAGGTTGAGAGGCAAATTCTTTTTCCGCTTTCGCGAAAGCTAACTTCTTACCATCTTCTAATACCTTATTCATCTTTTTATCGAGAACCGACGGCTCAAAACTACGTGCATATTGATAATGCCAGTAACTACTACCGAAGTTATATTTCTTTAAATTCTTACTATACTTAAGATAGTCATTGAATCGTTGCACCCATGCACGATCTGTTGCTGCGATGGCATTTTTATACATGCGGTCTGTTTGTGGTCTATCTGCATCATTAACACCTAATTTATTCAAATGACCTATTCCTGCAGCGATATGTCTAGTGATATACTCATTAGTATTCCCACCGCTGAACCATGGAAAACCACCTGAATCACCTTGTTTCTCTTCTAGTTTTGCCAGAGTTTTCTTTTTCTCACGAGCTGTTTTATCTAGGTCAAAGAGCACCGCAAGACGCTGTTGTTTTTGCTCTTCACTTTGTGCGTCTCGCAACCATGGAGTATGAGCAAGAATCACAGATTTCAACTCTTCATTTTGTTCTAACTTACTTTTACTAGAACCGTTTGCAGCCCAACTATCAAAAACCTCTTTTACCTTAGGACTGCTGTTTAAAATATGTGCTGCCATCGCGTTTGCATAATATCTAGAGAATGTTTGCTCTGCACATTCATGCTCATATTCCATTAAATACGGCAGTGATTTTATCGCATACCAGCTAGGATTAGAGGTGTATTCAAATGTCATTTGATGGTTTTCTAGTGTTGTGGAAGTATTATTTTCTAATTTATCCATTACCACTTCTTCTGTCTGTCCAGCACGTACCCAAAGCGATCTAGACTCGGTAACCAGCATTCTATTAGTAAGTACTGGCAGGGTATTTTCTTCTCCATCAGAGAATTTATCTGACTTTGCAATGACACGATAGGTAACCGCTTGTGTACCTACTGGAATAACAAAAGTCCAGTTAACCGATGCGTTACCACCCTTTTCTGCACTGAAATTTTGCAATGCATTTGTGTTTTTCAACTCTTGATCTATAGGTTGCATGGTCAGCGCATTAAATAATTTTAAGGTCGCGATTCCTTCCATTTTTGCGTCACTTAAATTGGCAATCTTAGTTGAGAATCTAATGGTATCTGTTTCTCTTAAGAATCGCGGAGCGTTAGGTATAAGACTCAGCTCTTTTTGAGTCACGACCAGTTTTTCTAGATAAGCGGTTTCTGCTTTTTTATTATGCGCAAAGAGTCTTAATTTCCATTGGGTTAACATCTCTGGAGAAGTGAATGAAAATTTAAGATTACCTTTTTTATCTGTTTTTAATTCTGGTAAGAAAAAAGCGGTTTCTTTTAAATCCTTTCTTATCTGTACATTATTCAACGACATTTCTTGAAGTACTAGATCGTTTGCACTCACACCAGCTTTGGTCGAGATAATAATAACACCATTTGCTCCACGACTGCCATAAATAGCTGTTGCGTTATCTCCTTTTAAAATGGCTGTTTCTTTAATTTGAGAAACGTCTAGACTTTTAAAGAAATCTTCATCCACCGGCACACCATCTACTATTATTAAAGGCTCTGTATTTCCATTAATGGAACTAATTCCTCTCAATTGAATAAGTGCATTTGCTCCTGGCTGGCCAGTAGCTGTTTGCACCGTTAAACCTGCTACCTGGCCTTCTAGTCTTTGTATTACTTTGCCATTACTAAGAGTATCATATGCAATACCGTTTGCCGTAACAATTGAGATTTTACCATCTGGTCCAATAACCCTTTGATAAGTATCACCTCGATAGGTGTTAAAATCATTAATTCCATCTGCAGACTCAGATGTTATAATGATAGAAGAAACGCTAGACATTGATTTTGTAGTAGTTCTATAAGCTGTTACCACCACCGTATCCAGACTAGCATCCATTAATGGACTTATCACATTTTGATTACCTACTAAAATTTCTACTGTATCATAACCGGAATAGGTAAAAACTAAAGTATCCTCTGGAGATGCTTTAATTGTATATAACCCATCAAAATCAGTTGTAGCATTCTCCGCACTACCTTTAACAGAAACTACAGCTCCCAACAAACCTCCATCTGTATCTGTAACGCGACCAGTGATATAACCAGCAATAGGTTTTACTTTCTCATACTTAACTTCTATTCTAGCTTTGTAATTATTGTATTGATTTATATTTCCTGTAAAGGATAATCCAAAATATTTGAATTGGTCAAAATCCAGTTGCGGCATTTGCACCTGTCTATATGGAAGGTACAATCTAGTACTGCTTGTATTTAAGTAATTAACCTGACTATAAAAGCTAGGCTCATAACCACTCTCATAAGTGTTAAAACTAAACCCATCCCAGTTCTTTACTGTAAATTCATCTAGACTTTTATCATACATACTGGCCAGCACCTCGCCATTCATACCATTACCCTTTTGATCTTTTATGGTAAACGACCACTCTTCTTCCATGCCTGGATAGAGTTTATTTCTAAAGGTATTGGTCTCTATATTAAAAACAGTTGCTGCTTTCTGGCTGCCTTGCGCCATAAAATTATTACTTGTGTACTTATTTTCTTTTTGCACAGAATACCTAAATTTAAGTAGGTTCTTATCTGCATTTTTAAGCTTGTATTTTTTAGTTGTTTTTCCTTTGGGTAAAAATATTACTTCGTCCTTTTTAAGTCCTTTAAAGTCATAAGTTATAAGATTCATGTAAACTCCATCCATAGAGGTAAAGTAGTTTACGGTCGCTACATTATCCTTTATCTGCAGGTCGTGTGATATGATCTCTGGATTTACAGGCAGTTGTTTATTTGCCCAAACCTCTACTTTATTAATTTCTTCTACATAATCTACCTCGTTATCTAGACTTTTACTTTTTCCTGTTTCCACAGCTTTAACATAAACTACATAGTTGCCATTATCCCAGTTTTTTGTAATAGGTAATTCTACTGTAGTTAATGAATCTATTGTCATGCGCTTCTTAAAAATAATGGGCGCCGTTTTATAATCTGCAGGTTTTTCACTCTCACGCAATTCTGCATAAGGGAATTTATCTCTATAGGTTTTGTCATCGCTTTGATAGAATTCTGCAGCAGGTAATCCAGATGGTATAATGACATGATCTGGTGTTTTAAGTTGTCTTATCTGTAATTCTACCTGCGCTTCTACCAGTTCTCCATTTAAGTTTTTAACGGCTACTTTAACCTGGTTATCATCTGTAGATAAGGTAGTAGCATTTAAAAGAGATACCTCTATACTTTGTTTACCGACGCGCACACTAGTGCTAGCCGTTCTAGTCTCGCCATTAATGTCTACCACCTCAGCATCTATTCTATAGGTGTAAATAGGGTGGAGATCTTTTGCTACTAGTGTAGAGTCTGCAATGGCTTTAAATTTTATGGCATACTCTCCTTTATTATTAGTTACAAATTCTTCATCTGTTTCTAGATCATCACTATCAACGATTACTTGATCACCAGAATGATATCCAGAATATCTCCACCATGGCAATCTAGCAGATCTTGTTACTTTATAATGTACGTTGGCATCTGTAATGTTGGATCCTAGTAACGCTTTCGCGAAAGCGGTAACCACAACAGAGTCATTCATAGCATAAGATTCTTTTACCTTTTTAAAATCTACTTTAAAACGAGGTCTTTTATATTCTTCTACTTGAAATTTAGTCTCATTATCATAGTCGTCATTAAAATCATAAACATTATCCCAAAAATCAGAATCCTCGTCGCTATCTATTTCTATATAAAACTGACCGGTTAAGGTTTCTTTGGGCAGTGTGAACTCACCATGAAAACTACCATATTCATTAGTAGTTGCTGTTATCTCTTGGATTTCTTCGTCATTTGCATCATATACGGTCAGAAAAAATTCTTCATTAGGAACTACAAAAGAAGTTTTCCCATCATTTGCTACCAATATACTTTTATAATAAACCGTCTGTCCTGGTCTATAAATGGCACGATCTAGATAGGTATACGATTTTACAGTTACTTCGCTCTCTTCTTCTACCTCTTCTTTTTTATCACTTTTTGTGTAATATCTATTGTAATAAAAATACACCTGATTCACAACAATATCGTCTCCAAGAACAGCTTTTAACGTATACCTACTATTTTTACCGTTAGAGTTTTCTAAAACAGCTTTTCCATCTCTATCTGTAATAGCAGTGGTTGTGTAATTAGAATTGAGCTGAGATAGCTCTAGCTTTACATTCTTAAGAGGTTTTCCTGTTTTTTTATCTAGCACCTGGACAGCAATGGTGTTTCCTACACGTTTATTTAAAATAGACATTTGAGAAACGGTCATTAAACTAGCTGCAATATCCTGACTGTTATCACTTTTAGTTTCTATCACTACTAGATAGGTGGCAGCATCTAACCCATCTACATTATATTGATAACTATGATCATAAGTATCCTGCGCAGACTCTAACTTTATGGTTTTAGAAAGAGCCACACGATTTTCTTTTTGCGCTGTTTTTAAAGTGACGCGATACAATGAATCTCTATTACCTTTTAAGCTTAAAAAATCATGCGCCACTTTAATGTAATGGATGGACGCCTCATTTACATTTTTATATTGAATCACGCCACGATGCAATTCATTAGGCATTACCTGATCCTGATGCTGTATTCTTAAACTAGGTGCGTAAATACTAGAAAGTAGCGAACTACATTTAATAGCTCCATAAGAATCTGGAAACTGCTCGATTGCCTTTTTTGAAATCGCAATTGCTAGATCACGATCTGCCTGGCGAGTACTTTTATCTTTATAATTACTCTGCTCATAATGATATTGAGCCAGGTTATACATAACTATTGTACTTACCGCTTTACCTTTATAGGTCGCTAATAACTGTTCATGAATAGATTTGTATACTGGTAATTCCCTATTGGCGTTTAAAAAGCTTTTTTCATAGTCCAGTCGTTCTAATAAAATAGTCACACAAGCACCGTGGTCATTTTTATTCTTATGCAAGGTTTCTAGCGTTGCATAAAGCTGTAACACATCGTATTTAGAAAAAACAGTATCTCCTTTGGGTCTTTTTATTTCTCTTAAAACATCTGTAGAGCGAAAAGCATTTTTATCTGTGATGACATAAGTTTCTTTAGGTCTAGTGATTCCGTAATAACCTGTTTTATAAAAATCAAGTGCCTCTCTAGCTAGTAGATCTAATAAAGTAGGTCGCAATTCTCTACCTAATGGACGTGCATTTAATACAGCGGCAAATTCTGAAACAGGTAGTTTACCTAATGCTTCTTTATCCTTTAAAGCTAGTTTATGATGTGTAGAAATCACATCATAGAATTTTTTAATATCCCAAGTTTCAAAATCATTTTCATCTACCGTTGCGCCAGCAGTGCGGCGCTGTAACTTCCAGCGATTCTGACTCACATAATCATTTAAAAGCTTTGCATAAATGGTGTGATACACATTTTTTTTAGGGAATTTTGCTCGATCTATAAGCCCAGATAACTCTGCTAAAACTAGTTGTTGCCCTTTCTCTTCTTTGATTAAATTAAATTTTGCTCTGAAGAGAAATGTTTTTACTAACTGGTCATCATCCTTTTTACGTTGTGCGTGTTTATAGATGTCGCGCACTATCTTTCTAGCATCTTCTACCCTATTCTCCACCTCTAGTTTCTCGACATTTTCCCACTTTGCAGTGTAATAGTCTTGTGCATATGACTGAAAGTTGCTTCCTAAAACTAACAGTATAAAGATTAAAAAATGTCTCATGGGCTTAGATTTTGACCTAAAGGTACGTGGATATTCAAATAATAGAAACTAAGATTGAGTAAAAGTATCTTTTCATTGAGGGAAACGGCTTTTGGTTTACTTTTTGATATTTTTACCAAATGAAGAAGACATTTATTGCCCTACTCTTTTTAATGAGCACAGTTGCTTATGGTCAGTCCGCTTTCGCGAAAGCGGAACAATTATTCAAAGCTGAGAAATTTGACAAAGCACAAATTGCATTTACCAAATTATATGAACAAGACCATTCTGACCTAGACGTCATAGAACGATTAGGTGATATTGCTAGCCATCAAAATAATTTTGAAAAAGCTATGGGATATTATAAAAAGTTAATAGACAGCAATTCAAAAAGCGCCCGATATAACTTTAAATATGGCGGTGCAATGGGTTTATATGCCAAGAGCTCTTCAAAATTAAAAGCTCTAGGAATGCTAGACGACATTAAAAAACATTTAAAAAAAGCTGCAGAATTAGACCCTAAACATATAGAATCTAGGCATGCCTTATCTCAACTGTACTGTGAGTTGCCTGGAATAGTGGGTGGATCTATAAGTAAAAGCAGATCCTATGCAGACCAATTGATTAAAATATCGCCAGTAGATGGACATCTAGCACATGGTTATATAGATGAATATGAAGAAGAGTATGATGATGCTGTCGTATCTTATCAAAAAGCAGTAGACACTGGCGGTTCTTTACTCACCTATCGCAAACTAGCATCTATTTATCAACATAAATTAAACGACGATAAAAAAGCACTAGAGACACTGAAAAAAGCATCTCTTAAACATATAGACACACAACTTAAAGCAGATATACTTTCTTTAGAATCTAAGATAGAAATGAATGACTAAGTCATATATTTTACTAGCTTTATAAACTTACCAAATACATAAATTATGCGCGTACATTTTATCGCGATAGGCGGCAGTGCCATGCACAATCTAGCTCTAGCTCTACATCATAAAGGCGACCATGTAACAGGAAGCGACGACACTATTTTTGAACCTAGTAAGTCCAGATTAGAAAAACACCATCTACTTCCAGAAGAATTCGGCTGGTTTCCAGAAAAGATAACTACAGATTTAGATGCAGTTATTTTAGGTATGCATGCCAAAGAAGATAATCCTGAGTTATTAAAAGCTCAAGAACTGGGAATAAAAATCTATTCCTACCCAGAGTATTTGTATGAGCAATCTAAAAACAAAACTCGTGTGGTTATAGGCGGTTCTCATGGTAAAACCACCATTACTTCTATGATATTGCACGTGATGCATTATCATGAAAAAGAAGTCGATTATATGGTAGGTGCGCAACTAGAAGGATTTGAAACCATGGTACATCTAACAGACGAGAATGAATTTATGGTCTTAGAAGGTGATGAATATCTTTCTAGCCCTATAGATAGACGTCCTAAATTCCATTTATACCAACCTAATATCGCCTTGATATCTGGAATAGCTTGGGATCATATAAATGTATTTCCTACATGGGAAAATTACCTCAGTCAGTTTGAGCAGTTTGTAGAACTAATGAAAAATGGTAGTATTCTAGTTTATAATGAAGAGGACACAGCTGTTAAGGATATTGCAGAGGCAGCTACAAAGCCTACTAGAAAACATTCTTATACAGTACCCCAGCATCAAATAATCGATGGCACCACCTATTTAGACACTCCAGAAGGTGACATGCCTATAGAAATCTTTGGAGAACATAACTTGAGCAATCTAGCCGGCGCAAAATGGATATGCCAGCACATGGGAATAGATGAAGATGATTTCTATGAAGCGATTGCGACTTTTAAAGGTGCGTCAAAACGATTAGAAAAAGTAGCAGAGAGTAAAACGGCTGTTATTTATAAGGATTTTGCGCATTCACCTAGTAAGGTAGCCGCTACTACAGCAGCAGTTGCTACACAATATAAAGAACGTAAAACCATAGCCTGTCTAGAGTTGCACACATATTCTAGCCTTGATCCAGAATTTTTAGTTCAATATAAAAATGCACTCAACCCAGCAGATGTAGCTGTGGTGTTTTATAGTCCGCATGCGGTAGAGATTAAAAAACTTGCTCCTGTATCCAAAGAGCAAATCTTAGAGGCTTTTGATCGTGATGACTTGATAGTCATGACAGATTCTGCAGCATTCAAAGAATGGCTGTTTAAACAGAACCTAGACCATAGCGCATTGCTATTAATGAGTAGTGGTAATTATGGTGGACTAGATTTTAAAGAACTAGCTGATTTAGTTTAAGGTTCTTTCTTTAAAAGTAAAAAACAAAAAAAATGCGATCCTTTTCAGGATCGCATTTTTTATTTAAGATTATCTCAGATTATTATTTATTGATAATGATCTTTTCTACAGTTGAAGAAGCACCTTGTTGTACTTGTAATAAGTATAAACCGTTAGTAAGATTCTGAACATCTATCGTTTCATCTAAATTACCACTTAAATTCTTAACATCTCTAGTAAAGACTCTTCTACCATTAAGGTCAGAAATAGTTATTACAGCGTCACCACTATTAGTTGCATTTGCAGTACTTACAGTAAATACACCATTAGATGGATTAGGATATACAGCAAAATCAAGTTCTTCAATAGACTCGTTACTTAGAGTTTGTGGCTCTTCACAAAAAGTGATGCTCCATGCATTCAAAGTACCTAAATCTGCAGGTCCACGATCTGCTACACTAAGAGTCCAATCTCCATTAATAGTTTCACCATTAAAGTCTGACAAATTACCTACTGGTTGAATAACCCCTGTATAACCAGATAAACCTGTAGCAACATCACAAGTAAACGGACCTCCATTATCGTCAAAGGTTACTAACAAATCTTCTAAATCACATCCAGAAGGAAAAGCTAACAATACTGTAGTACCTGCAGGAGATGTCAATGTTATAAGTAGATCACCAGAATACTCATGTGTACTTCTTACAAATACAGAAATCTTACCTATGTTAACATTGTTTACTCTATTAATGCTCAAAACGCTCGTAATTCCTGTGGCGTTATCATCAGGTATACTTATAGGAGTAGGCACTGATGCCGTTATGTCTTCACAATCAAATGTGGTAAATGATCTGGTAACAAAAGTTCCTTGCCCGCAATCATTAATAGGCATTACTCTCCAATAATAAGTTAAAGAAGGAAATAATAAAGAAGGGTCAATTCTTAAGGAGGATTGATCTACTAACACATCTAAAACAGGTCTACCAAATGCAGGGTTTACAGCTATTTGAATTTGATATTGTTGTGCGTTAGGCTCATCATCCCAATCTAAAATTGCTGATGTATCGATAGTAGTAGCCTGATCAGCTGGAAAAACTAGGTTTACAGGACTAAAAGTATCGCTCATTATCCTTAACGTTAAATCTATACTTCTTGTTCTAGTCGGAGTCACAGCGTTAACCGTTAGATCATAAGTTCCAACAGGAGCAGCTCCTAAATTACTTAAGTTTAGAGATAAACTTGCATTATTTGTAAAACTAGAATTACTAAAACTAGCAGTTACACCTGAAGGAAGGTTTACAAGGCTAAGAGTTGCTGTTTCATTAAAACTTTGGTCAGCTAAAAACTCAATTGGAAAGCTAGTTATTTGATCATTACAAACTTCAATACTGGGACTAACAGAACTTAAAGCATATATATTATTTAAGCCTGTAACTACGAGACTAAATTTTTGGCTTCCGCCTACTAAGGAACCTTTATGAGTAACTGTTATTGTATACTCACCTGTAGCGTTAGGAACTTCAACTCTTTCAACATTATCTACAACGTTATCACCGGTTGAATTAGAGCTAGCCCCTATTAATTTCCATGGTTCGAAAACGGTACCACTTTGAGAAATTCTAATATCTAAATCATTTATTAATGCTGGTGTTGCATCGTTTGCACCTCCTTGATTAACATTTCCAGCAACATCAGTCCAAGAAATAGAAGCCATTAATTTTGAAATATCATCAGATTTTATAACAAAAGTAAATGTATCTCCATCTTGTAATTCCTCTTCTATGATATTTGATCTCAATTTATCTCCACTAATCACATTGGCAGCTTCCATAGTATTCATCATTCCCCATCCCGTTATTGGGTCAGGACCAGCGATACCTATATCATCTGCAGTATGAAGAGTAATGCCTTTCAACGTAGCAGCTCTCATAAACTTTCCATTAAGATTTTTATAATGTTGCTGTAACAAAAGCATGGACCCTGTTACATTTGGTGCAGACATTGAAGTACCAGAAATAGAATTGTAAGCACTAATTGATGTGTCAAAAGTAGAAAGTAATTGAGTACCATTACCTGTAATATCTGGCTTAACCCTCAAGTCATCTGTTGGACCCTGACTACTACTAGCATTAATAAAAACAGAATTTAATGAACCATCTGTATTAATTACAGCATCTTGAGCGTTTGCAACAACCATTACATTTTTTGCTACTGAGTTAAACGAAAGTTTATCTAAATTCACATTCCCTTCTATTGGAATTCCATTTGAAGTACTATCACCTCCATCGTTTCCTGCAGAGAAAACAGGTAAATAATAAGGTGCATCAAATGCTATTTGATCTACATCTCTAGAATCAGTAATATACTTCCCGAACAAATCATCTCCAATAGAACCTGCATTAACTCCGTAAGAGTGGTTACTTAATAGGGCTCCATTTGAGGCAGCAATCGCCATTTCTGTAAAATCATTACTCCAATCGTTAGTAATAACATTTGCTTGAGGTGCCATACCTTTTGCAGCTGGATTAACTCCTGATGCTACTATAGTACCAGAAACATGTGTGGCATGAAAACTATTCCCATTACCTACTAGCACATTATCTCCTACCTGAGCGCGTCCTACTGACGAATTATTAAACTCATTATGAGTAGTCAACACAGCACCACCATCCCAAACGTAAGCAGTCATATTTTGACCTTCTACATTTAGACCTAGTGACCCACCATTGTGTAATCTATTAGCTCTAGAGCTATTTGCAGCATCTACGTTATGAATAGTATAATAAACCGGAGAGCCATCTTCAGCGATTCTCATTAATTGTTGAAAAGATCCATCTTTTGGGTTTTCAATAATCATAGGTACATTATTAGCCTTTGAATATTCTAAAGCTTTTTCTAGACCAATAGTGTTTTTTTGATCTAATTCATTTATCAACCTATAAAGGCTTTCCTGATTGTTGTTTTTGATAATTTCAGCTTTTTCTTCCTTAGTTTGTGAGAAACACAAAGATGAGACCAATAGAGATGAAGCTAAAAGCAAGTTAATTTTTTTCATAATTTCGGATATAGGTTGCTAAAATATGGAAACATTATCTCTATTTCTGTGATAAAGAGATTTTTATTCTGTGACATTTAAACTATTTAAATGAAATACACAGAAAAATTCGTTAAAACATCGTAATACACACGTGCAGTCACTTACAAAGTTTTAAACTAACATTTAAATATCTAGGAAAAATCTATAAAAAGTTTAAAAACACTTCAATTAACACGCTCTTTAAATACATAAAACATTCTAAAGAATTACTTTTGCATTTTCCCACAAATAACCACACAACATGAGTCAAATCACTGCAAAAAGCGCCCTTATTTCTGTATTTAATAAAGACGGCTTAGGACCTATCGTTAAAAAAATGAACGACTTAGGCATCACCATTTATTCTACTGGAGGAACTGAAAAATTTATTAAAGATCTCGGTATAGAGGTAGTCCCAGTAGAGGATGTAACTTCTTACCCTTCTATATTAGGTGGTCGTGTAAAGACATTACACCCTAAAGTTTTCGGAGGTATTCTTAACAGACGTGATCATGATGGTGATGTTGCTCAGTTAGCAGAATTTGAAATACCGCAAATCGATATCGTAATCGTAGATTTATATCCATTTGAAAAAACCGTAGCAAGCGGTGCAGCACAACAAGATATTATTGAAAAAATAGACATAGGTGGTATTTCTTTAATACGTGCTGGTGCAAAGAACTTTAAAGACACTCTTTGTGTAGGTACTGTAGATGATTATTCAAAACTACTAGAAGTTCTAGAAGCAGGAAATGGTGTTACTGACATCGAACAACGTAAAGAATTTGCAACAAGTTGTTTTAACGTTTCATCTCACTACGACAGTGCGATCTACAATTACTTTTCTGGTGACTCACCTGAAAAAGCATTAAAATTAAGTGAGCAACACGTTATGCCATTGCGTTATGGCGAAAACCCACACCAGCGTGGATGGTTCTATGGGAACTTTGACGAGATGTTTATTAAACATCACGGTAAAGCACTTTCTTACAACAACTTACTAGATGTAGACGCTGCTGTAAATTTAATTAGTGAGTTTGAGAATGACGCACCTACATTTGGTGTATTTAAACATAACAATGCTTGTGGTGTCGCACAACGTGAGACAGTACTTGAGGCATATGTAGATGCACTTGCTGGAGATCCTGTATCGGCATTCGGTGGTGTTTTAATTTCTAATGTTGAGATTGATGCTGCAACGGCTACAGAAATTCACAAATTATTCTGTGAAGTTGTTATTGCTCCATCATTTGCTAGCGATGCACTAGAAATTTTAAAAGGGAAGAAAAATAGAATCATGTTAGAGCTTGTTGATGGTGCGCTTTCGCGAAAGCGAGATACCAACAAACTTGAAGTACGCGCTTCATTAAACGGTTACCTGGTACAAGATCCTAATCTTAAAACAGATCAAAAAGAAGATTTAAAGACAGCAACTACTCTTGCTCCTACCGATGCTCAAATAGAGGATTTACTATTTGCCTCTAAATTATGTAAACATACTAAGTCTAACACTATCGTACTTGCAAAGAACAAACAACTGTGTGCAAGTGGTACAGGACAAACATCACGAGTAGATGCATTAAACCAGGCTATCCATAAAGCACAGTCTTTTAAATTTGACCTAGAAGGTTCTGTTATGGCTAGTGATGCGTTTTTTCCATTCCCAGACTGTGTAGAAATAGCTGATAATGCAGGGATTAACGCAGTGATACAACCAGGCGGATCAATAAAAGACCAACTTTCTATAGATTATTGCAATAAAAATAACATTGCGATGGTTTTCACTGGGACGAGGCATTTTAAACACTAGATTTGTAGTAGCTTTGCAAAGCCCTAATTATTAACGTTTTTCCACTCATCATTTATGGGATTTTTTGATTTTCTTACAGAGGATATTGCCATCGACTTAGGTACGGCAAATACACTTATTGTTCACAACGGTAAAGTAGTTGTAGACAGTCCATCTATAGTAGCAAGAGACAGAACCACAGGTAAAATTATTGCCGTAGGTAAAGAAGCTGCTATGATGCAAGGGAAAACTCATGAAAACATTAAAACAATTAGACCTCTTAAAGACGGTGTAATTGCAGATTTTGATGCGAGTGAAAAAATGATCTCTATGTTTATAAAAGAGATCCCTGCATTGAAAAAGAAGTGGTTTGCCCCTTCTTTACGTATGGTTATTTGTATCCCTTCTGGTATTACAGAGGTGGAGATGAGAGCTGTAAAAGACAGTGCAGAAAGAGTTAATGGTAAAGAAGTTTACTTAATACACGAGCCTATGGCAGCTGCCATAGGTATAGGTGTAGATATCATGCAACCTAAAGGAAACATGATCGTAGATATAGGTGGTGGTACTACTGAAATCGCGGTTATTGCTCTAGGAGGTATTGTATGTGATAAATCGGTGAAAATTGCAGGTGACGTTTTTACTAACGACATCGTTTACTACATGCGTACTCAACATAACCTTTATGTAGGGGAACGCACAGCAGAAAAAATTAAGATACAAATAGGTGCCGCTACTGAAGATCTTGAGGTACCGCCAGAAGAAATGAGCGTTCAAGGACGTGACCTTTTAACTGGTAAACCTAAAGAAGTAAAAATAGGATATAGAGAAATAGCTAAAGCGCTAGATAAATCTATTTTACGCGTGGAAGATGCGGTTATGGAAACACTATCACAAACTCCTCCAGAACTTGCAGCAGATATTTACAACACCGGTATCTACCTAGCTGGTGGTGGCTCTATGTTACGTGGTCTGGACAAACGTTTATCACAAAAAACGGACCTACCTGTTTACATTGCCGAAGATCCTTTAAGAGCCGTAGTACGTGGTACTGGTCTTACTCTTAAGAATCTAGACAAATACAAAAGTGTACTAGCAAATAAGTACTAAAACCTTATTCTTAATATATTGAAGTAATCGCATGCAACAAATTATCAATTTTCTGATCAAGTACAGAAACTTGTTGTTGTATCTATTTTTAATGGTTATCGCACTCAGTTTCACTATACAGAGTCATGATTACCATCGCAATACAGCAATTCACTCTACAGGATACTTAACAGGTAATGTTTTAAGTACAAAAACTGGTATTTATGACTATTTTGATTTAGATGATCAAAATAAAAAACTGAGCACTGAGAATGCTATGTTGAGAATGAAACTGTTAGAGATAAGCGACACCCTATTAGGTGAAGAATCTACCTTTTTATTTACAGATAATATTCCTTATAAAGTATTTCCTGCACGAGTAATGAAAAATGATTTTTATAAATCTGATAATTTTATTACCATAGATATAGGAAGTGATCAAGGTATTGAATCTGACATGGGTGTTATATGCCCTACAGGTATTGTGGGCGTAGTAGATCGCAGTAGTGATCAATTTTCTAGAGTAATTTCTATTTTGAATTCACAAATTTCCTTAAACGCACAGATTAAAGGAACCGCAACTATAGGCTCCTTAAAATGGGATGGTAATAATCCTTATACGATGAGCTTAGAAGACGTTCCAAGACTTGCCAAAGTAAATAAAGGAGACACTATAATTACAGGAAAACAATCCACCACCTTTCCACCTGATATTTTAATAGGTGTTATAAAAGATGCAGAGTTAACTGAAAATGGCTCTAGGTATAAAATAAATGTAGAGCTATTCAATGATATGACTAATCTAGATTATGTCAATGTTATCAAGAATAGAGACAAAGCAGCTTTACAGGTAATAGATACACTAGGCACTAATGAATAGTACTCTTTTAAATAACGTGCTTCGATTTGTAGGATTACTTATTCTGCAAATATTTCTATTGGATCAAATTAATTTTTTGGGCTATATCAACCCTATGGTTTATATATTGTTCATCATTCTATACCCTGTAGATAACAATAGATGGTCTTTTATGTTCATAGCGTTTGCGCTAGGAATCCTTCTAGACACTTTTCAAAATACAGGAGGCGCACATGCTGCGGCTTGTTTAACTCTAGCCTTTGTTAGACCTGTGTTTTTAAAGCTAGTTTATGGAGAAAGTTATTTAATGAAAAATCTTAAAATAATAAGAACCCCTATAGACAGATTATTACTATTATCAGTACTATCGGTTATCACACATCACTTAATTTTCTTTAGTCTAGTAATTTTTAACACTTCTCAAATACTCTACACATTGAAGCTCACGTTGAGCGTGGGTATTGCTACCATACTTATAGCAAGTCTGTTTTTAATAATTTTCAAACCTAAAGTCAAATCATGAAAAAGTTACTGCTTTTTTCTATTGTCACCCTAGTCGGACTGACCTTTATAGGTAGAATGATTTATTTACAAGTCGTGATATCTGAAGAGTTAAAGCTAGAAGCAGAAAACAACTCTGTAAAAACGGTTTATGATTATCCTGAACGTGGTTTTATATATGATCGCAATGGAGAACTAATGGTCGCAAATCAGGTAGCTTATGATGTAATGGTTATTCCCAAAGAAACTGGAGATTTTGATTTAAATAAACTAGCTGGTTTACTTAAAATGGATGAGTCTCGATTAGAAAAAAAATTAAAAACGGCTAGAATCTGGTCTACAAAGCAAGCGAGCGTTATAATACCTCAACTTACTCAAGAAGAATACGCACCCTTACAGGAACAACTTAGAAAATTTCCTGGTTTTTATATTCAAAGACGCTCTTTACGCAAGTATCAAGTAGATCATAGCGCAAGTGTTTTGGGCTATATTAGAGAAGTGAATCAAGGTAAAATTAATGAAGATGACTACTATGTTCAAGGAGATCTTGCCGGAAAAAGTGGCATAGAACTCCAGTATGAAAAAGAGTTAAGAGGTGAAAAAGGATATAAAAAATACACTAGAGATCATTACGGTAGGGCCATAGAATCTTATAAAAATGGATCTAGCGATCTTGCTCCTATTGCTGGAACTGACCTTACGGTTACACTAGATAAAGAACTCCAAGAATACGCTGAAAAATTAATGATTAACAAGCGCGGTGGTATAGTCGCTATAGAACCTAAAACAGGTGAAATATTATCCTTAATCACAGCACCTAATTACGATCCAAGCTTACTCATGGGTCGTGACCGTTCTAAAAACATCAACGCTATACTACGGGACACCGTTAGATTACCAGATGTTAATCGAGTATTACAAGGCCAGTACGCTCCAGGATCTCCTTTTAAAGTCATCAATGCTTTAATAGGCTTACAAGAAGGAGTCACAACACCACAAGAACGTTTTAGATGCAATCATGGTTATGACTATGGAGGTAGAAAAAAAATGGCATGTCATTCTCATGCTAGTCCATTAGCGATGAGTAAAGGTATAGCCGAAAGTTGTAACGCTTACTTTGCTCAAGTGTACAGAAGAATTATTGAAAAAGGAGAAACCTCTTCTCAAGGTATGGATACTTGGCATGATCATGTGACCAGCTTTGGACTAGGTAATTACCTAGGCTATGACTTACCAGTAGGCCAACCAGGTAGAATTCCTGATGGAGAATATTACACATCTAGATATAAATACAAGTGGTATGCTCCTACCACAATTTCAAATGCTATAGGTCAAGGTGAAGTTGCTGTAACACCTATACAACTAGCAAACATGACAGCAGCTATAGCAAATAGAGGATACTTCTACACTCCACACATCATTAAAAAAATGAATGGTGAACCCATAGATAATCCTAAATACACTACAAAAAACTTCACCACCATAGATGCAAAACATTTTGAACCTGTAATAGAAGGAATGAATGAGGTGTATAATTCTGGAACAGCAAAATATGTGAAAATACCAGAAATAGAGATTTGTGGTAAAACTGGTACAGTAGAAAATTTTGCTAAAGTAAACGGAGTTCGTAAACAGCAAACTGACCATTCTGTTTTTATCGCATTTGCTCCTAAAGACGATCCTAAAATTGCCATCGCGGTTTTTATAGAAAATGGATATTGGGGTTCTAGATATGCTGCAAAAATAGCTAGTCTTCTCATTGAAAAACACATAAAAGGAGAAATCACCAGAACAGACCTAGAAGACTATCTTATGTCACATAGTCTAGAATATGAATATGCAAAAAAACTAGGGAAAGAACCTTATAACATCAATGTAGCAGTAGATCAAGGCCTTATTACCGATGAGAAAGAAAGAAAACTACACCAACTAGTAGACAGTCTTAATCTTAAAATATTAAAATAAGATGGGGATAGGTGATAGACCCAAATATGACATAGCAGCCATATTAATATATACTGCATTAGTTTTTATAGGACTTTTTAGCATCTACAGTGCTGCTCCAGTATTAGAATACACCTCGATTACCGACATTAATCAAGTGTATGGAAAACAATTTTTATTTATAGGGGTTTGCGCCTTACTAATCATCATTATTCTAGCCATAGAAGTTAAGTTCTACGAGCAATTTGCAGGACTTATCTATGTAGTTTCCATGCTATCTCTAGCTGGTTTGTATATTTTCGGTAAAGAAGTAAATGGTGCCGTCTCTTGGTATCCTATAGGTTCATTCACCTTTCAGCCTAGTGAGTTTGCAAAGTTTGCAACCGCACTAGCCGTTGCAAAATTTCTGAGTCAGCTCAACGTTTCTCTAAAAAATGTTAGGGATTTTATGATAGTCGCAGGTATTATAGCACTTCCTGCCCTACTCATTGTGCCGCAACCAGACCCTGGTAGTGCATTAATCTACACTGCCTTTTTCTTTGCATTGCATCGTGAAGGTTTGTCCTTATGGTATCTTAGTTTAGGAATTATCGCTTTAGCTTTATTCTTAGCAGCATTAGTGATCAATATATGGTGGATCATTTTAATAATAGTAGTGGTAGTAGCAATTATATATTTGCTTTCGCGAAAGCGGAAACACAACAAACGTCTTCCTAAACCAAGAATATATCTCTATGTAATTGCTACATTCATATGCATTGCTTACACCCTATCAACCAGTTACATTTTTAACAACATACTAGAAGACAGACACAGAAACCGAATTGATATCGTATTGGGTAGAGTACAAGATGATGCTGGTATAGGATATAACATTAATCAGAGCATGATTGCAATAGGAAATGGCGGCTGGGCAGGAAAACCACTAGAAGAAGCCACACAAACTAGAGGTGGCTATGTACCAGAACAACACACAGATTTCGTTTTTAGCGCTATAGGAGAGGTTTCTGGATTATTAGGTACATCGATCACCATTTTATTATTTATGTTCTTAATCTATCGCATAATTATCATGGCAGAGCGTCAGCGCAACCAGTTTGCACGTATTTATGGTTATGGAGTAGCAGGAATATTTTTCCTTCACTTTTTTGTTAACGTAGGTATGGTAATAGGTTTACTACCTACCGTAGGGATTCCATTACCATTTATGAGTTATGGTGGTAGTGGGCTCATGGGCTTCACTATTTTATTATTTATCTTTATAAAATTAGATGCCCATAGAATGAGCTATGATCATTAACTTAACACAAAAACTATCTTTTGAAATACTTAAAAATCCTATTACACCTATGTATTGTTATCGCTCTTACATTGGTTACCCAAGTAGGTGGTATGATTTGGATAGTAGTTTTCGGATACTTTAAATACAGAAAATCACATTGGAATAAGAGAAAACGACTACTTAGTTTCTCGGTAATCTATTTGTTATGCGTGTTTTTCATAGTACCTATTCTAGCACCACTTAATAACAGAAGAGCACTACCAGTATTTAACGATCATATTGCACCTCATAACTTAGGCTATGTCTTATTGTGTCGCAATTATGTGCACAACGACTTGTACTCTTTTATGGAATTTCATTCTGAGAGTTATTATTTAGGTATATCTGGGCAAAAAATGATTTATTTAGATGCTGGTTTCCCTTTTATAGATGGTTTTCCATTATTACCACATTTAAGTCATAATGACGGCCGTAAAATAGACATCGCATTTGCCTATCAAACTAGTAAAGGTGAATCTACAGCATCTAACCCTTCACTACTCGGTTACGGAGTTTTTACCGAACCTTTAAATAAGACAGTTACACAAGCACAAAAATGCAAAGACGCTGGCTACTGGCAGTATGATTATGCTAAGTATTTAGGTTATAATACAGATGAAGATCTAGAAATAGATGGAGGTTTAACAAAATACATGATTATAGACCTGATGAACATGTTACCACCAGAAAAGATTTTTATAGAACCACACTTAATACCTAGACTAGAACTAGATCAAATTAAGCCATACATGAAACGCATCATAAGATACCACGGCTGCCATGCCGTAAGACATGATGATCATATCCATATTCAAATATCAAAATAGGCTTAATCATTACATTCTTAGTTCGTAATTTTACATTTCTAAATTATACCCATGTTTTTCTTACCCAAAGATCTAGATAACTACATCGTCGCACACTCTGAAGACGAGCCACAAATTCTACAAGATCTTGCTAGAGAAACCTATCAAAAAGTATTGCAACCGATCATGCTTTCTGGACCCTATCAAGGCCGCGTTCTAAGTATGATTTCTCATTTAAAAACACCTCAACGTGTTCTTGAGATAGGCACTTTTACCGGTTACTCTGCACTTTGCATTGCCGAGGGTATGCCTAATAATAGCGAGCTTATCACTATAGATATTAATGAAGAACTAGAAGAACTTGCTGCTGGATACTTTGCACGCTTTCGCGAAAGCGGAACCAACAACATAAACATAAATCAAAAAATAGGCGATGCAATAGAAATAATACCGCAACTAGAAGGGACTTTTGATTTAATTTTCATCGATGCAGATAAACCTAATTATGTAAATTACTTTCACCAGATTATGGAAAAGGTACATTCAGGAACCTTAATCATATCGGACAATGTTTTATGGCACGGGAAAGTCGTAGAAAATGTAAATAGCAAGGACAAATCTACCCCTGTACTATTAGAATATAACAAGTTGCTAAAGGAAGACCCAAGACTACAAACTGTGCTTCTATCGGTTAGAGACGGTCTTACTTTAAGTCGCGTATTGTAATCTACTAGCTATCTTAAAAAAGATAAGAGAACACAACCAGCCTAGCAATATACCGACTAGCATTCCTACGGTAATATCTGCCGGATAATGAACACCTACAAAGATTCTAGAAAGCGCAAAGGTTGTGGGCCAGATGTAAAATAGGAAAATCCATTTACTCATTCCTTTTGATCGCAATGCTAGGACAACAAACGTGGTTACCGCAAAACTTACGGCACTATGACCAGACCAGAAACTAAAGTTACCTGGTTTTAATAATATCTGTATACTGTCCATAAGTACAGGCTCATTATTAGGACGTAATCGTTCTACTCCATTCTTAACAAGATTAGTCAGGCTTAAAGTTATAAAAACTACTAGTGGAACAGCTGTCATGGCAATAAAACTGACAGGTTTTTTAAAACTTTTATAAAGTAAAAAAAAGAAGAAAATGTAGAGTAAAAACCAGTTTTCTATGTGAGTAACAAATAACCAAAAGCTTTTAAATTTACCTATAGCAAGTCCATTGATCCATCTAAAAATGTCCTGATCTACCTCTACAATAGATTCCCACATCTAGAACTTGCGTTTAATAGATCCAGAGTCTTCTATTTGATCTTTTACTTGCTCGATCTGTTTAGTGATCTCTTTTACGTCTTTAGTAAAACCGTGCTCGTCTGCACTTTTTGTAATTTCATTTTTAATGTCGTCAGTAGCGTTGCGTACCGTCTTCATAGCCTTACCTAAGCCGCGAGCAATTTCTGGCAACTTATCAGAACCGAAAACCAATATCACTACTAGGCCTACGATCATAAGCTCTGGTGTACTGATAAATAGTGGAATCATTTTCATAGTGCAAATATACGATAGGACTATTTTGAATTACGTTAAGAATTATAGATAATTAAATATCTCAAATGTTGTTGTACTTACTCCTGATTCTGTTTTTACAACTTCTCGAGAGCTAGGAAACTGATCTTCACGCAACGTATAAATAAAAGAGAAAGAGTTTTCTAAAGTAAAACCACTGGATGCTGCGATAAAATTTTCTCTAGTAATAGGCACATATCTAGTGTAGGGTACAAAATCTGGAAAAATAAGTAACCTTAAGACATCATTCATGTCTCTAAAAGGGTTGTTACTAAACTCGTATGTAAGCTCACTATACGCATCTACAGTAAAGCCATTAGCAGCAAGACTATTAATACGATCTACATTAAAATTTGCATTATAAGAGTACCTTAAATCTTCTGTTTGAGTAGAAATACCAGAAACGTCTGTAACCGTGGTGAGAACCCTATTAATTCTGTTTTGGGTATCGGTAAATAACTGCATCTCTACATCATCTCCATTAGAATCTGTAAAGTTTATAAAAACAAAATCTTCATCATAAGTGAAGTTATAAATTAAGGTAGTTGCATCTACTTTAGTAATAGTCTCTAATCTATTATTAGAAGTATACTCGATATTATAAGTAATATTTGTGGTACCGGTAAACAATATTTGACTAATCAATGCATCGTTATTATAAACGATGTCTATGTTATCTGTCACATTATTAAATGTCCCTTGTGCTATTTGTATAGAACTTAATTCCATAAGGTTTGCAATAGGATCTACTATTTCATCCACATCACCTTGCTGGTCTAGTGATGGATCATCACAAGAAATAATTAATAAAGCACAAATAGTTACTAGCTGGAATAATTTCATACCGTAAAGATATTTGTTATTAAACACAAAAAAACCAGATTCATTGTGAATCTGGTTTTTAAAGTTATTATAAGAAGAAATTCTTATTTCTTCATTTGGTCAAACTTGCTTACTTCAGCAGCAGCTGGCCATGTATTGTTAGATGTATCAACATCTGCAGTTTCTAGTTTAGGATCTATTACTATTTTAACGATTTCCTTAGTACTAGCTTTACTTAAACCTACTTCTTTATCATTAAGTCTCCAGATTTCTGCTGGGTGCGTTACTGTTTCAGAAGTACCGTCTGCATAGGTATACTCAATAATGATAGGCATTACTAGACCACCTGGCTTTACTACTTTAATTTCATAGAAAAACTTAGGAGATTTCATAGCTGCTCTTTCACTAGCTGTAAAGTTATCCATTAAGTAAGATTTTAATTCACCTACTACCTCAGAAGGCTCTTGACCTTTAAGAGATTCATTATAATCTTCACTACCTTCTTTTACCATGTAAACCATTTGTGGAATTCTGCTATCATCAATGTTCCTTTGCTTCTGTAAATCTTTCATAGCTTGGTTTTTCTCACTAGAAACATAATACTTATCTACAGATTCAATACCCATATCGTTAAATTGAGTTGTGTAGAACCATCCTCTCCAGAACCAGTCTAGATCCATTGCACTTGCATCTTCCATAGTACGGAAGAAATCTTCTGGCGTTGGGTGCTTAAACATCCATCTTTGAGAATACGTACGGAAAGAATAATCAAACAACTCACGTCCCATTACTGTTTCTCTCAAAATATTAAGTGCAGTACCTGGCTTACCATATGCGTTAGAACCGAACTGGTATGTATTTAAACCTTTACTCATAATAGGAGCAATGTATCGTTGATCACCAGCCATGTAAGGAACAATTTTTGCTGCTGGTCCACGTCTAGATGGATAAGCGTCTAATCCTTCTATAGAAGCTGGGTAATTCTCTCCCATGTCCTGCTCTGCAACGTACTGTACAAAAGTGTTTAAACCTTCGTCCATCCATGTCCACTGACGCTCATCAGAGTTTACGATCATAGGGAAATAGTTGTGACCTACTTCATGAATAATTACTGATATCATACCGAATTTTACACGGTCAGAATAGTTACCATCTGCATCAGGACGTCCATAATTCCAACAGATCATTGGGTATTCCATACCTTGATTCTTTGCATGTACAGAGATTGCTTTGTGGTAAGGGTAGTCAAAAGTCATTCTAGAATAAGACTTTAAAGTCTGTGCAACAGCCTTAGTAGACCATTGTTCCCATAAAGGATTACCTTCTGGTGGGTAGATAGAAACAGCCATGATATCCTTTCCTCCTACTTTTACTGCCATAGCATCTGCTACATAACGACGAGAAGAAGTCCATCCGAAATCACGAACATAATCTGCTTTAAGTTTCCATGTCTTAGTAGATTTAGAACCTGGCATCATAGCAAGCTTTTCAGCTTCTTGTTGCGTTCTAATAACTACTGGGTTTTCAAAAGATTTTTGTGCTTGTTCATAACGTGCAAGTTCAGTTTTAGAATAAACATCTTTACGGTTAGTTAATTTACCAGTTCCGTCTAGCCAGTGGTCAGCAGGTACTGTAATGTTTACTTCAAAAGTACCGAAAGGTAATGCAAACTCATCACGACCATAGAACTGGCTGTTTTGCCATCCTTCTACGTCATTATAAACTGCCATTCTTGGATAGAACTGAGCAATTACATAAGCTCTATGTCCGTCAGGAAATTGCTCATAACCACTACGGCCACGACCTTCTACGTGATTATTAATATTATAATCCCATTCTATATCAAATTCAAACTCTTTACCAGTTTTTAATTTTGATGGTAATTCAACACGCATCATAGTGTTGTTGATCATATACTTTAATGGGTTACCGCTTTTATCAAGAACCTTTAAAATATTGAATCCACCATCAAATGGCTCAGAAAGATACTCACCTGCAAATCCACTAGGTTGCATGAACGGTTGTACACCACCACCTTCTATTAGAGGAGTTTTAGAATCTTTTGCACGCATGTTTTGATCTAACTGTACCCATAAATAATCCAACACATCTGGAGAATTGTTAGTATACGTGATCGTTTCATAACCATAAATATGGTGATTCTCGTCATCTAATCTTATATCCATCTCGTAGTCAGCACGTTGCTGATAATACTGTGGTCCTGGAGCACCACTTGCACTACGGTATTGATTAGGGGTTGAAAATTCCTGATACAACTGTCGGAATTTGTTGATGTTAGCATGTTCTTCAGCCTTAGGCTCTTCTTTTGCTTCTTTCTCTTGTGCAAAAGAACCATAAGAAACAAGCATCATGCTGATAAACAATAGTTTAATAGCTTTCATGTGTTTGATTTAAATTAAGGTTTGCTAAATTAACAATTAAGAATAATTTAAAAAGGATTTAACTAAAACTTCACAGTATCAGTACCCTTATTTTTATCCATTAAAAGCGTGCGACGTTCTCCATTGATTTTTAAATGAACCAGATTCTTCTGTTCTTCAAACAATTCTAGAAAGGCATTAAACTTCATAGATACCTCTTTAGGCTCTTTTAAAGTAGGTATTTCTATGTAAAGCGCTATTTGATCTCCTTCATACTCGGCTCCTAAAAAGTTAATTTTTGAAACTTGATCGTTGATTTTAACCTCTAGCTTTTTATCTAGATAACTTTTAATTAATGGATATAAATCTTGTATAGTAGCATCGTCACCCAGTACTACCGGTGTTTCTATTCTTGAATTCAACACATCTTCTAAATCATCTATAAAAAATCTAGTAATCATTTGTAGACTTTTTGCGCTCTCGCTATAAGTTACATTGGACACTGAAATATAGTATTTGTGTAGATCGTTGTTGTTCTCGCTTTCGCGAAAGCGAGATATCTCTACTTCTTTTTCACTTGTACTATCTAATGAGAAAGAAGAAAGACTTAAACTCAATACTGATAATAACAATACAATTTTGAAATTTTTCATGCGCTATTTTTTATTGCGATAGAAATCTAACTAGATTCATGCCACAATCAAATGTTCTGGGGATTACTTCAAATGTTTAATTAAGTGGCGTTACTTCACCTAGATAAATACCATGAAAACGATCTCCATTTGCATCTATACCATCTATCTCTAGCGCATAACCTGTACGGAAAGGTGAAACACCTACAAAACCAGAAACTAGCTCTACACCTACATTTGTTCTCATAGATGCATCATAATCTGTAAAATAAGTAATTACAGCATCTGCCACCTCTTCTGTATCACCTATTGCATAAGTTCCTGACTGAAACTCTTGTTCTCTATTACCGTATAAATCTAGAGTAATAAGAAAACCTGTGCCGTCTAGCTGTCCATTATCTACAGTAATATTATCATCAACGATAAAGGTTCTTGTGTTAAAAACACCTGCCGTGGTGGTCTCAAGAACCTCACGATTAAATGCATCAAAAACATCAGTTGAATTTAAAGAGTCTAGTCCGTAACAAAATGTGTTAACGGTAATTGATGGTCCGGTAGGCAGGTCGTCATCACTATCACAAGAAGTAGTGGTTATTAAAAATAGAGCTGCGATACCATAAAAGGCATTTCTTAATAGATTATTTTTCATTGCTTTTTTCTTTTACAGAAGGTGAGAATCCTTCTTTTTTTTCAGGGTAATTTTTCTTTTCTTTAAACAAAGTTACTTGATTTGAAAGGAATTGTAATAGATCTAATTCTCTTTCTGGCTCAAACATAGACTCATTAAGACCTTTATCCTTTGCAAAGTGCATAAATTCGTACAAATCTTTTTGTGGGATTTCTAGATAATTCAACAGATACTCTGTGCTGTATTTATTTTTCAAGACGTAAACATCAAATTCCTTTTCCGTTTTCTCTGGTGCAGAACCTGTGTTTAAATTAAGTCCATCTAGAGTACCTAAGATAGCCATGGATGCCAGTCCTCCTATTATATTTATCATATTAAATCGTGGTTGACTTTGTTTAAAAGCTTCGTTGCGTATAGCGTATTCTTCTGGTTGCTTAATTCGGTCAGAAAAAGTATTTTCTATACGATCTACTGCTCTAGTCTTTTGATTATAATCACTTACTTCATTTATTTTAGGATCTACATAAGGAGTTCTTTTTACATCTATTCTCATTAAACCATCGTCTAACACTACCTCATCTAGCTGGTTTACACCTTCATTTAATGAAATGGTTACTTTTTTATTCTCCATAACCTTTGCAGTAATGATCAAAGAAAAAGACTCAAACTGTACTGCTTTAAAAGATATTTTATCTCCTTTTCTAGCATGTAAGAAAAAACCACCTTCTTTGTTACTTATGGTCCCCTCGAGCGATACCTGATTAAAAACAGCTACACCTTCCAGTGGTTCATTAGTAACGCTATTAATAACACCTTGTATCTGTACACGTTCTTTTTGGGCGGTAGCAACACCACACGCAAGAATTAGAAGAAGTAATATATTTTTCATCTGGTAGGTTTATTATTGACTTAAAATAATGTCAAAAAAGATTAATACTAACAAAGAACGTACAATTAACCCTATCATTGCTAGAGTTTAACGATGTTTAACCTAGCAAACGCAATCTATGAGAAACATGATTATCGCAAGCACATCTACCATACACGGTAGTAGTTATCTTGCTTATTTACTACCAGATATACTCAAAGCCTTCAAAATAAACGATATAAAAAACCTTCTTTTTATACCATATGCCAGACCAGGCGGTATTTCTCACGACTCGTATACAGACAAAGTAAGAGAAGCTTTTAAAGACACCGGTGTTACTGTAAAAGGTATTCATGAATATGAAAACACACAGGATGCTATTAAAAATGCACAAGCTATTTTTACCGGCGGTGGTAATACATTTGTGTTAGTAAAAGCACTGCACGACCTTCATCTTATGGAAACATTACGCAAGCAAATTTATGCAGGCACATTTTACATAGGTACAAGTGCTGGCAGTAATATTTGTGGTTTAAATATGAGAAACACTAACGACATGCCTATAGTGATGCCAGCCAGTTTTAAAACAACAGGTGCCATAGGTTATAATATTAACGCACATTATCTAGATCCTGACACAGACTCTACACACATGGGAGAAACTAGAGAAGAACGTATCAAGGAGTTTCATTTTTACAATAATCTACCAGTTGTAGGACTAAGAGAAGGCAGTTATATAAGAGTAACTGATAAAGAAGAGTTGTTATGTGGTCCACACACCGCAAGAGTATTTACTAAAGACAATGAGGCTATAGAAGTAAACAGTGGTTATGATTTTGCCCAACTTTCAAATTGATTAAATTTTATATTTAAAATAATAATGACAACAATACAACATAACGAAAACGATTCAAGAGGCATTTTTTATCTAAAAGAAGACGACAAAACTATAGGAGAATTAACCTATTCTCTACAAGATAATGTAATGACCATAGACCATACCGAAGTAGAGTCTGCGCATGAAGGCAATGGACTAGGCACAAAATTAATCACAGAGAGTTATGAATTTGCCAAAGAAAAAGGGCGCAAAATAAATCCATTATGTCCGTTTGCTGAAGTTCTATTTGACCAGAATGAGAGCTGGAGCGATGTAAGAATATGATTCTAAAACTAGAAACAGAACGATTATACCTACGTCCTTTTAAAAAGGAAGACGCAACATTTCTTTATGAACTTAACAGTGATGAAGAAGTGATGCGTTACACAGGTGATTTTGCCTTTGAAGATATAGAAGCTGCAAAAAAATTTGCCATGGACTATGTATCAAATCCGCAGGGGCAATTTGCTTTATTTAAAATGGGTAGAATGGCAGTTATAAGAAAAGAAGATAATGCATTTTTAGGTTGGTCTGGATTAAAGAAAAATGAAAAAGAAGGATATGTAGACATAGGCTACCGATTTATGAAAAAATATTGGGGAAAAGGCTATGCTACAGAGTCCGGTCTAGAAGTATTAAGGCATGCTTTTCAAGATCATAAAATAGAATATCTCGTTGCTCACGTGCATGAATTAAATTATGGCTCACAAATAGTAGCTCAAAAATTAGGAATGCAGCTCAATCATCGATTTCTTTGGGACGATAGAGAACCTGCTAGATTTTACAAAATTACTGCTAGCAATTATTTTAAAACTTTCAAGTAATTACAAATGATAGAAATATTACCAGTTACTGCAAGAGAAACCTTTCCTGTCAGACAGCCTGTACTTAGAAAAGGAAGACCCATAGAAGACTGTCACTTTTCTGGTGACGATCTAGGCACTACTTTTCATCTAGGTGCTTTTGAAAAAGATAAGATTATAGGCGTAGCCACCTTCCTCATGAATAAGGATGTACATCTAGAAGATATAAAAGATATCAAGTTACACCATTGCTATCAATTAAGAGGTATGGCAGTTCTAGAAGTCGCACAAGGAAAAGGGATAGGTAAGAAAATATTAAAACATGCAGAGCAAATCCTTAAAGAACGCCACATAGAAGTTTTATGGTTTAACGCTAGAGTAAACGCAACGGCTTTTTATGAAAAGATGAATTATCAAATAGTCAGTGAAATATTTGACATTCCTGGTGTAGGAGAGCATTATAAAATGATAAAAAAATTATGATACGACTATTATGTTGCATCTTATTGTTAGCAACCGCAACTACTTCTCAAATAGACCAAAAAAAATTAACCGGCCAGTCTCCTAATCCTAAAAACCTTCTTGAAAAAGAAACCTTAGCAGCTTTTAATCTCATGAAAGCAGCTGCTGCAAAAGATGGCATTAACCTCACTGTTGTTTCTGGTTATAGAAGTTTTACGAGACAGACACAAATCTGGAATCGCAAGTATAAAAAGTATGCAGCACAAGGTATGGAACCAGACGCTATTTTTGACAAAATCGTAGAATACAGTACTGTTCCAGGCACCTCTAGACATCACTGGGGTACCGACATGGACCTAATAGACGCTAACGCAACATATAGTGGTAGTGTTTTAGTACCGTCTAAATTTCATGGAACCGGTCCTTTTTGCAAACTTAAAGACTGGATGGAAAAACACAGCTCAGAGTATGACTTTGAACTGGTTTACACGATGAATGATAACCGCACAGGTTTTAAATATGAGCCGTGGCATTATAGTTATGTTCCGCTTTCGCGAAAGCGATACAACGACTATCTAACTACCATAGATTTAGTCTCTTTTTTAAGATCAGAGAACATCATGGGAATGGATAAGATAAGTGAAGAACGCATTAATCGTTATCTAGAAGAACACATTAAAGGTGTAAACCCTAAATTAAAAGACTGATTTAAGTAAATTAGTAGCTATTAAATCAACCATAATGAAACGCGGAGGAGGAAAAATCAGACTTTTTATAGGGCTTGCGATAGTGGCATTTGCCGTTATAAAATATTGCGGCAGCGCAGAGACTAATGAACATACCGGAGAAAAACAATACATAGATCTTACCGTAAATGAAGAAATTGCTTTGGGACTGCAAGCGGCACCTAGCATGATACAACAACACGGCGGTCTTTATCAAAATCAAGAATATCAAAATATAGTAGATGCTGTAGGGCAAAAACTAGTACAGAGTAGTATAGGAAAAAGCACCGATTATCGATATGAATTTCACCTACTGGCAGACGAGCGTACGATTAACGCATTTGCTTTACCTGGTGGCCAGTGTTTTATCACCTATGCGCTTTATAGTCAGCTAGAAAACGTAGACCAACTTGCTGGAGTGTTGGGACATGAGATAGGTCATGTAGTTGCAAAACACAGCGCCGCTAGAATGAGCCAGCAAGGCCTAGCTCAAGGTGTGATTACAGGTGTAAGTGTAGGAACTGAAGGCGGTGGCCAGGCGGCAGAAGCTATAGCACAAATGATTACTATGAAATATGGTCGTGATGACGAGTTGCAGAGCGATCAATTAGGAGTACAAATGATGCTAGACGCAGGTTTTGATCCTTATGAAATGATAGGCGTTATGGAAATTCTTAAAGCTGCTGGCGGTCCTAATCGCACACCTGAATTTCAAAGCACACATCCTGATCCTGAAAACAGAATCGAGCGCATTAAAGAGGCTATTGAATATTATAAGAGGAGTTAGGAGTTAGGAGTTAGGAGTTAGGAGTTAGGAGTTAGGAAAATTAGAAATTCTAATAAAATACCGCAATAGAAAAAGCGGAATTTATTCCGCTAAATAAAAAGAACGCCGCGAGGCGACAAAATGAATTCCTAGCGACGGAATTCATTCCGTTTATAGAAATAAACAATCATAAGAATAAAATTCATCTTCAAAGAAGTAGAATTTATTACTCTTTAAATAAATAATACAACATGAAATTCTTCAAAATTGTAAAATGGATAGCAATAATAGGTTTCACTTGTTTTACTTTGTTAGCTGCTTACATTTATATATCTGAAACTACTGTTCTACCTTGGGAAAAAGACGAAGTTATTCAGCTTACTTTAGATTGGGGCGGTTTAGATAAATTACCCAAAGGAACTAAGAATTTAGAAATAGAAAAGCACGGAAGCATCTTTACCAGACAGTTTATAATAGGTTTTGAAATTGATAATCCGTTAGAAATTGAAAAATGGATTCAAAATAGCAAACGTTTGAGAGATAATATTCCTAAAAACCAAGGAGATATTAAGATTTACGAAATTTACCCAGGTGAAAAAAAATCGATTGGAGGAAAAGTCAAGATTAAGAATAACAAAATAGAAATTGATATGAGTTGGAGCTAAGTCTATTTTAAAACAATAAAATTCAATTAAACCACCACCTTATGAATATCATGCTAGAAAGCAACATAAAAATACTTTGGAATAATGCTGGTAAGTGGCAGTTTGAGCCCTATCACTATAATCCAGACCGTTACATTAATCCAGAGGCAAATCTATTTGTACACAATACATTTAGAACTCTAGATTTTATTTATGAAAAAGAGGCTCTAATATTAGAATTTCCTGATGGTCGTGTGGTAGATATACTAGAAGAATTCATTTCTAGTCATGGTAAAAATCTAATAATAAGAGATGGAACTATAAACCAATATGAAGGTACTCGAGACATCATTACTTTTTATGATGAGATGGGATCCATGTTCCGTAAAGATCTTAGAAAATCGTGGCATAAATCTAATGTAGGTCGCAATACAGCTGCCTCTATTCTAGCACATGAGTTTATACATGCTTACCACGAGCAATTTGAATATGAGGCATACCGGGCTAGAAAGAATAAGAAATATCCTTTATGGAAGACTAAATTTCCTCACTTCCCTAATGATGAAGAAGTACTGGTTACTACAAATTTAGGTAATCAGGCAATTAGAAAAATAGGAGATGATGAGCGCACGCATTATAAACGCAATTACTATCCTACAATAAGTCCTATAACACTAGAACCTGCCATTCCAGATGGTGATGTCATTGTTTAAAAACCGTTGTTATTTATGAATGAAGAAATTTATATATCAGACTCCTTTGGAGATTTTAATGTTGTCGTAGAAGGAGATGAGCATAGTTTATGGGCCTACGTTTTTGAAAATGTAAACGAAGAATATCAAATTCTCTGTGACGGTTTTATATGCTCTCGCGGCCTTACTGTTCAAAGTAATGAAGATGTAAAGACCTACATAGAAAAAGGCTCTCAACCACCTTTAATGGAAGAGTACGCATCTACAGTCGCTATTCAAGAAAATCTATCACCTACTGATATTAGTATATCTATAAATATGGTGGAGATAGTTGTAGAAGTTAAAAGTGTTCCTTTCTTAAAAATTGATTTTGAACACTTAAAACCATATTCTAAAGCGGTTTCTAAAGATGGCCCTTATGGATTTGCATGGAGAGAAGAGATTTAATGTAAAACCTTAAAATGCTTTTAAACAAAAAACGCTCAACTTTTCAGTTGAGCGTTTTTTTATATATCGTTATTTCTTAAAAAGAATAAACAACTTCTAATTTATAATCTTCAAGTGTTTTTTCTGCTTTTTCTAAGTCTTCTGTAAATCCTAAGATGTAGCCTCCACCACCAGAACCGCAAAGTTTCAAGTAATAATCACCAGTATCCAGACCTTGTTTCCATAAGTCATGAAATTGTGCAGGAATCATAGGTTTAAAATTATCTAATACTACGTGAGATAGTTTTTTTACATTCCCAAAAAGCCCTTTTACATCACCACTTAAGAAATCTTCAACACACATATCTGTGTATTTAACAAACTTATCTTTTAACATAGAACGGAAACCTTCTTGTTTCATATTCTCCATAAAGATGTTAACCATAGGCGCCGTCTCACCTACTATTCCAGAATCTAAAAGAAAAACAGCACCTTTACCTGTCGCAAGTTGCGATGGTATCCCAGCTGGTTCTATATCTTCTTTAGAATTGATAAGAATAGGTAAACTTAAATAAGAATTTAATGGATCTAGTCCAGAACTCTTTCCATGAAAGAAACTTTCTATCTGACCGAAAACGCCTTTTAAAGTCAATAACTTCTCTCTAGTCAGGTTTTCTAAAACTGTAATCTTATCTATAGCATACTTATCATAAACAGCAGCTACTAGCGCACCACTACTTCCTACTCCATACCCTTGTGGTATGCTAGAATCAAAGTACATTCCTGCATTCACATCATTCATAAAACTAGCGATATCAAACTTAGGAAAGCTTTGATCAGTTTCTTGAAGCGATTCAATATGTGTCGCTAGACGTTCTAGATTCTTATTAGATTGGGCAGCCGTATCGGTTAATGCGTCACTTATTTTTAACGCTCCCTTATAAAAGTTATAAGGAATCGAGAGACCTTTTGAGTCTTTAATAATGCCGTATTCTCCAAAGAGTAAAATCTTAGAATAAAATAAAGGTCCTTTCATATGACTAAGTTAGCACTTTTTTGCTCCTGTGCCTATCTGATCACAAATATAATGAGAGTTTTGGCAATATTTAGTCAATTTGTTGTTAATCAACCCATCGACAGCAGTTTTATGCTCGCTAGGATATAACATATGTACGTTTGCGCCTGCATCTAGAGTAAAACACACTGGTATTTGCGTCTCTTTTCTAAAAGCCCAAATCTCTTCGATAATCGACAACGTATTAGGTTTCATGAGTATAAAATAAGGATGAGAAGTCATCATCATCGCATGTAAAGTAAGCGCTTCACTTTCTGTTATTTTAATAAAAGTATCTAGATCGCCATCTTTTAACGCCTTTTTTAATATCGTTAAATTACTTTGTGCTTGCTCAAATCTTGCACTAGCATAAGCATGATCATTCATCAAATCATGACCTACTGTAGAACTTACCACCTTCTCACCTTTGTCTACTAACAATATAGTGTCCTGAAAATCTTGAAAAACAGGATGTAATAAGTCACTCTTATCAATTCCATAAAGATTAGAACTACCATCAGTATCCACATGCTCACCCCATAAAACAGCAGCTCCTTTCAGGCTGCGACAGGCACTACCAGAACCTAGACGTGATAAAAAAGACATTTTATGATAATCTAAAGATGTACCAGTAAGCTCACTTTCAAAATCCATTACACAAGCACTCAACGCGGCCATACTACTCGCACTACTCGCTATCCCAGAACTGTGCGGGAATGTATTATGTGTGTCTATCTCAAAATGATAACTAGTAATCCATGGACAATAGCTAGAAATACGTTCAAAGTACGCCTTGATTTTAGGAGCAAACTCTGGCTTTTCTACACCATCATAACTTATACTAAAACCGTGTGTTCCCTTACTAGCTTTAACACTAGTAATGGTGCGACATGCATCGAGAGTAAAACTTATAGAAGGGTTTGCCGGTAGTTGTACACCATGTTTTCCCCAGTATTTAACTAGTGCAATATTAGAAGGTGCTTGCCATTTTGTAGTAAGCGACTCCTTTAATTCTACTTGATCTGTAAGTTTAAAATTCTCTTCCAATTGTCGATAGTATTTAAGATGCAAAGATAAGTTACCTAGTGCGTTTAGAAGTTATTTGTGGTTCCGCTTTCGCGAAAGCGGAATTATTCCAACAATTTTGTAACAAATTAGGTTCTTTTTTGTCCAATGAGAAAGCGTATTTTTAACCAGCTTAAAATTTAAAGTCAATCCATGCTCATTTATCTAAGAGTTTTAAAAGAAAGTTTCTTTTTTGCCATGAATGCATTGCGCACCAATTTGCTGCGTACTTTTCTCTCGCTTCTAGGTGTGACTATAGGGATATTTTCTATCATAGGTGTTCTCGCAGCTATAGATTCTCTAGAAAATGAAATCACTGACGGCCTAAGTTCCCTTGATATTTCTACTATTTATGTTTTAAATAGATCCTTCGGCCCTACAGAACTGGAGCGTTATGAATATGAAAAATTTCCTAATGTGTCTTATGATGAGTACCAGATGCTACAACGTAGTATGGATGACATAGACGCGATTACTTACACGGTTTTTGCCTCTCCAGAAAACATTAAATATGAAGACAAAACTGCTACCGGTGTAAACATCACTCCAGGTACGGAGTCTTTTTATGACATAGAAAACCTTAAATTAAAGGAAGGGCGTTTCTTTAATGGAGCCGAATCAAATAGTGGTAGTCCTGTGGCTGTAATAGGCAGTGAGGTCGCCTCTAGCCTATTCGGTGATAGCGACCCTATCGGTAAACGTGTTAGGTTATATGGAAATAAATTTACAATAATAGGTGTATTAGAAAAAGAAGGTCAGGGAATTATGGGACCTTCTAAAGATGGTAGTGCTTTTGTACCGGTTAATTTTGTACGTAAAATTTATGGTGACAATAATAAAAACAGAACTGCTGCTCTTATTTTAAAACCTAAAAAAGGAGTCGACCAAGATGAATTTATCGCAACCTTTGAACAGCAACTACGTTCTTACAGAGGTTTAAAACCAGATGAAATTACTAATTTCTTTATCAACCCTTTAAAAGGCTTTGCAGATTTAATAGACACTATAACCGGTACGTTAAAGTTTGTCGGTGGTATAATCGCAGGGTTTTCAGTACTAGTAGGTGGTTTTGGCATTGCAAACATCATGTTTGTAAGTGTTAAAGAACGTACGAATTTGATAGGTATTCAAAAATCACTGGGTGCCAAAAGACGTTTTATCCTTTCTCAATTCTTATTTGAATCTATTATCCTAGCACTTTTTGGCGGACTATTTGGGCTATTGTTTGTCTGGCTGGGTACGCTACTAGCAAATTCCATGGCAGATGATTTTACCTTTGTACTTTCTGCCTACAATATATTATGGGGAACTAGCATTAGTATGATAATAGGGCTTGTTGCCGGAATAATTCCTGCATTCATTGCTTCGAGACTAGATCCTGTAGAGGCTATAAGAACTGGAATGTAGATTCCAAATCTTTACTATTATACAAAAGAAGAATAGGTTTTTACCACATTCATTACCTATTCATATGCTCGTTAAATCGCATGAGAATCACGTGTTAAAAACGATTGATTTTCATGTTTTTATATACGTTAAATATGGCCATTTAAAGACGTAAGAAATAGTCTATTATAATTTGAATTTCATGTTGATATTCAAATAACTAAAAGTCTATCTTTGCAAAAAATTTTTAATACGATGAGTAGAGGTAACGAAGGATCAAAAAGTAAAGGTAGCGGTCGCCGTGATGGCAAAAGCGCTGGTGCTTCAAAAGGTAATGATAGACGTAATGACAGACCATATAGCGATAAAGGAAAATCTTCCTCTCGCGGTAAAGGATCTAACGACCGTCCTACTACTCGCGGTGGTAAAAATCAGGTAGTAGGAACATCTCGTTCTGGAAAACCTGTTACTAAAAAAGAATACATAGATCGCAAAAAAGCAGAGAGCTTTACTAAAAGAAAGACAGACAAAGCTGGTACAAGACTTAATAAGTACATCGCAAATTCTGGCCTTTGCAGCCGTCGTGATGCAGATATTTATATAAAAGCTGGTAGTGTAAGTGTAAACGGTAAACCTGTAGTAGAAATGGGTTATCAGGTAATGCCTGGTGATGAGGTACGTTTTGATGATAGACCTATACAACCATCTAAAAAGGAATACTTTATTCTTAATAAACCTAAAGGATTTAATTCACCTCGTAAAGGAGAACGCTCTAGTAGAACCGTTCTAGACCTTATGGAGAGTGCGAGTCCTAACAGTCTTCACTTTGTAGGTAGACTAGGTAGAGCATCTTTAGGTATTATGTTATTTACTAACGATCTTGAGTTAGCAAACAAACTGAACAATCCTAAACAAAAACTACGTAAAATTTATCAAGTTGCCCTAGACCGCAGTTTTAAGCATGAAGACTTAATGCAATTACGTAACGGTATTCTTATCGATCGTGAACCGATAGAAATTAAAGAAATCAACTACGTAGAAAACGGTAAAAATAACGAGATAGGAATAGAAATACACAGTGGTAAAGACAACATCGTACAACGTGTATTTGAAGCGGTAGGTTATGAAGTTAAAGTTCTCGATCGCGTTGTTTTAGGTGGGCTTACTAAGAAGGATTTACCGCGAGGTCATTACCGTAAACTTAAAGATCAAGAAGTGATCAATTTGAAGATGATCTAATGATTATTTAACACACCGTTAACTTTTACTAATTTACATTTGATCCCTTTTAAGCTCTAGCTTTTAAGGGGTTATTTTTTAATTTATCTGTTAACGACATTGAACACAAAATACATTGACCTCATCAACCAGACTTACTATTTCCCAACGGAAGAGTTTGAACTGAAAGATGACCAACTTCAGTTTCACGGCATTGATCTAATGGCTCTAGTAGAGCAATATGGTGCGCCGTTAAAATTCACATATCTACCTAAGATATCTGATAATATCAACCGTGCAAAGGGTTGGTTTGATTCCGCTTTCGCGAAAGCGGACTACAAAGCAAAATACCACTACTGTTATTGTACAAAAAGCTCGCATTTTAAACATGTACTGGACGAAGCGTTAAGCAACGACATACACATCGAGACCTCGAGTGCCTTTGACATTAATATAGTCAACAAGCTAAAAGCTGAAGGTAAAATTAAGAATGACACTTTTGTTATTTGCAACGGTTTTAAGCGAGAGCAATACATAGAAAACATTGCCGCATTAATAAATTCTGGTCAGAACTGTGTTCCTATCATAGATAACTATGAAGAGTTAACACTTCTTACTGATGCTACCTCAAAGAGGTTTAATGCTGGCATACGTATCGCGAGTGAAGAAGAACCTAAATTTGAATTCTATACCAGTAGACTAGGTATAGGATATAAGAATATTCTAAATTTTTATAAGACTCAAATAGCTACTAATGATCAAGTAGATCTTAAGATGCTGCACTTTTTTATAAACACTGGAATACGTGATAATGCCTATTACTGGAATGAGTTGCATAAATGTCTTAAGGTCTATATAAGTCTCAAGAAAATATGCCCAACTCTGGACAGTTTAAATATAGGTGGTGGTTTTCCTATCAAGAACTCTTTAGTTTTTGATTTTGATTATGAATACATGATCGACGAGATCGTTTCTCAAATTAAACAAGTTTGTGATGAAGCAAAAGTAGACGTACCTCACATTTTTACAGAATTCGGTTCTTTTACCGTAGGAGAAAGCGGTGGAGCTATTTATAAAGTACTGTATCAAAAACAACAAAACGATCGTGAGAAATGGAACATGATCAACAGTTCTTTTATCACCACTTTACCTGACTCGTGGGCTATCAATAAGCGCTTTATTATGCTGTCTCTCAATAGATGGAAAGAAGAATATGAACGTGTACTTTTAGGAGGGCTTACCTGTGATAGTGATGATTATTATAATAGTGAGCAAAATATAAACGCCATCTATTTACCTAAATATCATAAAGATAAACCTCTTTACATAGGTTTCTTTAATACCGGTGCTTATCAAGAAAGCATAGGTGGCTATGGCGGCATACAACACTGCTTAATACCTGCTCCTAAACATATTTTAATCGATCGTGATGAAAATGGCGCTATTAAAACTAGCGTTTTTAAAGAACAACAAACCAGCGAACACATGCTGGATATTTTGGGATATTAATAACTGAGTTTATTAAAAAAGCTTTATTATAACAGAATACAGCTGTACGCAAACATTGAATTTTAAAACCAATTTTTTTTAAGCTTATAACATGAATAATTTAAACTATGCAGGAATTCCAGATGAACATGCTGGACTAGATAATGCATCTATTGTTTTAATTCCAGTTCCTTATGATGGTACTAGCACATGGCAAAAAGGAGCGGATAAAGGTCCAGAAGCTTTTCTAGACGCCAGTGCAAATATGGAATTATACGATATTGAAACGGATACAGAAGTGTATCATCATGGAGTCTTTCTAGCAGATGCTGTTACAGAAAACAGCTCGCCAGAAGCAATGGTAGATGCCGTTCACGCAACTACTAAAAAGTATATCAAGAAAAATAAGTTTGTGACCCTTTTTGGTGGAGAACACTCTATTTCTATAGGTAGCATACGTGCCTTTAATGAAATGTATGAAAACCTAAGTGTACTGCAGCTAGATGCCCATGCAGATCTAAGAAAAGAATACGATGGAAGTTCTTGTAATCATGCTTGTGCTGTATACGAGGCTAGCCAAAAAGCAAACCTAGTGCAAGTGGGTATACGCTCCATGGACAGCATAGAGCTAGGTGTTAATGATGATGAAAAAACATTCTATGCTCATGAAATGGTCCAAGATGACTACTGGCAAGAAAAAGCGGTAGAGGCTCTTACAGAAAATGTATTTATAACTATTGATCTAGACGCATTTGACCCATCTATATGTCCATCTACTGGAACACCAGAGCCTGGTGGAATGTATTGGTATGAAACACTAGAGTTTTTGAAAACTGTTTTTGAAGAAAAAAACGTAGTAGGATTTGACATCGTAGAGTTATGCCCTAACCCATCAGAGAAGTCGTCTGATTTTCTTGCAGCAAAACTGTATTACAAAATGTTGAGCTATAAGTTTAAAGACATCGCTCTAGAAGGAGAAAATGGCTATACAACAACAAATGATTTTGCAAAAGCAGGATTAAAAAAAATGAAAAACCTAGAAAACTAAATTTATGTTGCAAATAATCACTACCATCTTTTTCTTAATAGCCGTCATAGACCCTATAGGCACCGTTCCTGTATATCTAGAGGCGACTAAAGAATTTGACAATACTCATAAAAAGAAAATTGCCATAAGGGCTAGTGCTATTGCATTCTTGATTTTGTTATTCTTTATAGTTATAGGACAGCTCATTCTAGAAGGAATGGAAGTATCATTAGATGCTTTTCAAATTTCTGGTGGGGTTATTCTTTTTCTTTTTGCACTGACCATGGTTTTCGGTGATGGAAAACCAGAAAGTGAGAAAAATGAAATCACAGACTATAAACACGTTACCATTTTTCCCGTTGCCATCCCATCTATTGCATCACCAGGTGCGATAATGGCTGTTGTACTTATGACTGATAATCATTTGTACACGATACAACATCAACTCATTACTACCGCTTTGGTCTTTGTAGTCATCATATTAACCGCGTTAATATTACTAGCCGCAAATAAAATACAAGATCGCATAGGTAGTTATGGTATCACAGTAATAAGTAAAGTTATGGGACTTATACTAGCGTCATATGCTGTACAAAGCATCTTAACCGGTATAAGTGACTATTACAATTTAGTTTAATTATTAAATAAAAGACAATGAGTAAGCCTATTACAGATTTTATAGAAAACTATTTTTTACATTTTAATAGTGCTGCGCTAGTAGATGCAGCCAAAGGTTATGAAACGCAATTAAATCAAGGTTCTAAAATGCTGGTCTCACTTGCTGGAGCAATGAGTACTGCAGAGATTGGTAAGATATTTGGCGAGATGATACGTCAGGATAAAGTACACATCATTTCTTGTACCGGTGCAAACCTAGAAGAAGATTTGATGAATCTAGTGGCGCACAGCCATTATAAAAGAGTCCCTAATTATCGCGATTTAACACCGCAAGATGAATGGGATTTATTAGAAAAAGGATTAAATCGTGTTACAGATACTTGTATTCCAGAAGAAGAGGCTTTTAGAAGACTTCAAGAACACATCTTTGAGATATGGAAAGATGCAGAGGCAAAAGGCGAGCGTTATTTCCCTCATGAATATATGTACAAACTACTTTTAAGTGGTGTCCTAGAACAGTATTATGAGATTCCTATTGAGAATTCATGGATGTATGCCGCTGCCAAAGCCAATCTTCCAATCGTCGTTCCAGGCTGGGAAGACAGTACGATGGGTAATATTTTTGCCAGTTATGTATTAAAAGGTGAGTTAAAAGCCAGCACTGTAAAAAGTGGTATCGAGTACATGACTTTCCTTGCAGACTGGTATACTGATAATTCACAAAAAGGAATCGGTTTCTTCCAGATAGGTGGTGGAATCGCAGGAGATTTCCCTATTTGTGTAGTGCCTATGTTGTATCAAGATATGGAACGTACCGACACGCCATTCTGGAGTTATTTCTGTCAGATATCTGACTCTACGACTAGTTATGGAAGTTATTCTGGAGCCGTACCTAATGAAAAAATCACTTGGGGAAAACTAGATCAAGACACACCTAAGTTTATAGTAGAAAGTGATGCGACTATCGTGGCGCCACTCATTTTTGCTTATTTATTAGAGATGTAAATTTTTAATTCCGCTTTCGCGAAAGCGGAACAAAAATCAAAACCTGTAAGTTGCTCAACACATAGCGGTTTACAGGTTTTTTATGCTATAAATATTAACGTTTCAATTGTGAAATATTAATGACTTACAATTACATTTAAATACAAGTAACACACTATGAGTGATATAAATATGAGTAAGATAGACAACTTAAATCTGGAGTTTTTACAGCTTAAAGATTATGAAGAGTTGAAACATGCAATGATAGATTCTTATAGCAATCTACCAGATTCTTACTGGCGAGAAGAACAGATCAAAACGCTTATAGATAAATTCCCAGAAGGTCAAGTTGTTCTCAAAGTGAATGAAGAGATCGTAGCCTGTGCGCTTTCTATAGTTGTAAAGTATGACGATTTTAGTGGTCAGTACACTTATGAGCAAGTGACAGGAAATTACAAGTTCACCACGCACGATGATGATGGTGATGTTCTTTATGGAATAGAAGTTTTTATAAAACCACAATATCGTGGTATGCGATTAGGTCGTCGTTTATATGATTACCGCAAAGAGCTGTGTGAGAATTTGAATTTAAGAGGTATAGCCTTCGGTGGTCGTATTCCTAACTATCATAATCACGCGAGTGAAATGACACCTAAGGAATACATCGAAAAAGTGCGCAATAAAGAGATTACAGACTCTGTGTTGAACTTTCAGCTTTCCAATGACTTCCATGTTTCTCGTGTTCTTAAAAACTATCTGGATGGCGATAAAGCCTCTATGGAGTTTGCCGTATTACTAGAATGGGATAATATTTACTATACAAAACCAGTTACAGAAACCACAGCATTAAAAAGCACGGTGCGGTTAGGATTAATCCAGTGGCAAATGCGTCCTTACTCAGGTTTTAATGAGTTGATGCAACAAGTAGAATACTTTGTAGATGCTGTTGCAGCTTATAGGTCTGATTTTGCTTTATTCCCTGAATATTTTAATGCGCCACTTATGGCTGCTTACAATAAGTTGAGTGTTAGTGATTCTATTAGAGAACTAGCAAAATATACCGAGATGATAAGAAACAAGTTTTCTGAATTATCCATTAAGTATAACATCAACATTATTACAGGTTCTATGCCTGAAATCATTGATGGACAATTGTATAATGTAGGGAATTTGTGCCGTCGAGATGGTACGATAGAACGTTATGAAAAAATACACGTTACTCCAGACGAGCAAAAAGTATGGGGATTACAAGGTGGAAGTAAGATCCAGACTTTTGACACCGATTGTGGTAAAATAGGAATCTTGATTTGCTATGACAGTGAATTCCCAGAATTGAGTCGTATTATGGCACAAGAAGGGATGCAAATTCTTTTTGTACCATTCTTGACCGATACACAAAATGCTTATGCTCGTGTACGCCTTTGCTCTCAAGCTAGAGCGGTAGAAAACGAATGTTATGTAGCTATCGCTGGTAGCGTAGGTAATTTACCTGCGGTAGAAAATATGGATATTTCTTATGCACAAAGTGCTGTATTCACTCCTTGTGATTTTGCGTTCCCATCAAATGGAGTAAAGGCAGAGGCCACAGCAAACACAGAAATGATTCTTGTGGCAGATGTAGATCTAGATTTATTAAAAGAACTACACAATTATGGCGCTGTGAAGAATTTAAAAGACCGCAGGACTGATTTGTATGAGGTGAGTAAGAAGTAAATTATTGCAAAATATTAGTTGAAAGGGTTTCTTATAAAAGTACAAGAAACCCTTTTTTTTATTTAATCATAGGTATAATACTGGGATAGGTGATTTGTTTGCCTCTATGATTAAGCATTGCAAAAATGATTGCCGCTATGCCGTTTAAAACACCCAAAGCCAATACAATCTCTAAACCATTTGAAATTAAAAACACTTCTTTATGAAGAATTTTTAATATTACTGCTGACATAAAAAATACAAATCCGAAGGCTTGAAAAACAATTTGAAAATTCAATAATCTTGCTCCTACTTTTTGAAGTCCTTGGACTTTATCTTTTTTAGTCAGCCATAGAATTAAGGGCAAAATGATATTCCCAATAGGTATAAAAATACCAGCGATAACAGACAAATGAAAGAACATTAAAAATTGTCGGTCTTCATATTTTCCGTAATCTAATAACTCTTCAATATTAATTGCTAGCGTTTCACAAATGAGCTGCATGGTTTTACCTCGAGGTTCATTTTCATTGTTCTCGATACGTTGAATGGTTCGTAAACTGACTTGAGATTCTGTCGCAAGCTCCTCTTGAGACATACCCTTTTTGAGACGTATTTCTTTGATTTTAGTACCTATTGGGCTCATCATTTTCATAATTTAAAATTAGTGAAACAAATCTAAGAATGAAGTCATTTAAAGAACAAATTAGATCCTTGACTTGTTTACGTCACTCTTATGACAATCATGTCAAATAACTGATATACAAAGTTTTAATAACCTATTTTAATAAAGCCTCAAAAGTTAGCACATCTATTTTCCCATCTGGGAAAAGATTGTTTTTTGATTCAAAATTGGCCAGAGCTTCCATAGTAGCTTTTGCAAAAACACCATCTAGAGACATATCATAACCTTGTGCTATGAGTTTTTTTTGTATCTCAAAAATCAACACGTTTTTTGCTCCTATACGTTGACTATTTTCCCAATGATTATTATAGAGTTTCTTCATTAAGTTCTTTTGTCCTATAGTTTTGATTTCTTCTGGACTACTGTGATTATTTTCAAAATCGATAATCTGTTGATTGTTCCATCCATTAGATTTATAACTTGCAGATTGCGCTAGTTTTTGTTCTAGATAAGTAACACGTGCTAATTTTTCAGCATACTTTTCTACAGCGAGTGTTGTTTCTAAATCGTCATCTTCTGGTAATCTTACATCTATATCATTTGCTGTCCATTGTAGCTTAATAAAAGAGTTGAGATCTTGAATTGCTGCGTGATAATCCATTACTACTGCAGGATCATGGTAGTCATTATCTATAGTAGCGTCTGTTTGATAATGATATTCAGGTGCGTGAAATCTGTTCCAGTCTTTATAGAAATCATAAGAAATGAACCCTAATATACAGAGCAATAAAAATATAATGATTGGTTTCATGGTTAAAGGTTTTGTGGCACATCAATAGGTCGTGTGTTGTTGAGAGAAACCCTATTGTTGTACAAATCAAAAATAAACATAATTAAGACTAAAACGTACTCTATAGTGAGTAGCAAGCTACTTTCTACAAAGTCTGTATTTGAATAAGCATAATAACTTAGAAATATAGTACAACTCCATACCAGCATAAAACGATACTTTGTAAAGATAGAGAACAGCAGCGGTATGGTTAAATACCATGGATGTACGGTAGTTGAAAACATTAAATAAGTAAAAAAGGAAAACATGATACTAGAAATAAGTATTTCTGGAATTTCATTTTTACGAATAAAACTAATAAGAACAATAATGAAAAAGGTAAACAATGGTAAGATTTTACCTGCTGTCTCTATAATATTGTAACCTGTAATCTTAAACCCAACATACCTTACTAGGTAATAAATACTACCATTGAATTCAAATTTACCGAACCACAACCCCACTGAAGCAGCGTAGTTATCTAATAATTGTTGGGACACAAAAAGACTAAATCCTGCTACTACCACAACTAAAACCAATAAGTAATAAACAACTGCTTTTTTAAACTTTAATCTTCTTAAAAGTAATGGTAGTACCATAACTGGCAGCAACTTTAAAAGAATTCCAGACCCCATGAAAAGCACGCTTTGTACTTTTTGAGATTTCAACAAATGATAAATCGCAGCGAGTAGAAAAAACGCCATCATACCTTCCCAATGCAAATTACCGGTAAGTTCTATAATCGTAAAAGGATTGAGATAATACAAGGTGATAAGCCACTCTGACTTACCCAGTAAACGTAAAAGTTTTATACCATAAATAAATATACCTACATCTGCGAGAATTAAGAATACACGCATCCATATGATACTGGATAAGATACTATCGCCACCCAACCATGCCGCTGCAGCAAAGAATAACTGATTTAAAGGTGGATAATTTGTATACAAACCACTAGAGAGTTCTCCCATAGAAGCATGTAAAAAAGAAGCATTAGGAATATGGGTTGCACCAGAAGCTATAACATCATCTGGTAAGTATAAATAAGGATTAAAACCATTAATTAATTGATGTCCATCCCATATGAATCTGAAAAAATCTTGAGAAAGATGTGGCGTATTATCAATTAATAAAAACCTTAACAACAGTCCGATTAAAAACACTCCACCTAGTAATGGCATTCCGTAAAAACGTTTTCCAATAAAGTCAGGTAAGAGTTTAAGATTGCTTTTAGTCGCTTTATCTAGAACATAAGTTAACGTTCCAAATAGCGTAAAAAGCAATACATAAATAATAAGTAAACTAGAAAACTCCTTGCGCTCTATAGAAAAGAACAATCCATAAAGTACAGCACTAATAATGGTTAAAATACCTAAAGCATTACTTAACCGGCGTTCCATTATTGTTTATCTGTTAAACTACGGAAGAATACAAATCCAAAACCAACAGTAAGCATTAAGTGAAAAGGAAACAGTCCGAAATCTGGCTCGGTCCCCACTACAAACGCAGAGTACATACCAAATGCAAAATACAACATCAAAATCCCTTCTATAATAACATGCGGACTAATTTTTTTACGCAAGTATTTATTTGATTTCCAGTTGCCTCCCATTGCTTTCAGATTAAACTTAGGAGTACGAACAAATTCACTGCGCTTACCTGCGTGACCTTCTAATACTGCTATAGAATTATGAAAAGAAAATCCCATTGCTATAGAAAAGAAAGTAAAGAACATACCTATATATGATATGAAGTTTTTAAGGCCACTACCATAAGTCTTCTTATACATGTACCAATAGCATATAAAAAATATGATCGTACTAATTACAAAGAAACTCATGACTATAAAATACTCTCGTAAATGACCGTACTCGTTCTTTATGTATAACATAGGTATACTAAGAATACCTACTATAAGTACATTAAGAAACATCGTACTATTTAACAAGTGAAGTACGCCATGCATTTTTGATTTAAAAGACATCTCTGAAGAAACCACTCTTTTAAACATTTTTCTAAAATTCTCTGCTCCACCTTTATTCCATCTAAACTGTTGCGATCTAGCCGCACTAATAACGATAGGTAACTCTGCAGGAGTGGTTACATGTTCTAAGTATTTAAATTTCCAGTTTTTTAATTGGGCTCGATAACTTAAATCTAGATCTTCAGTTAAGGTATCACCTTCCCAGTTACCTGCATCATAAATAGTCTCTTTGCGCCATACACCAGCAGTTCCATTAAAGTTAATGAAATGCCCTTTAGAATTACGACCAACTTGCTCTAGAGTAAAGTGAGCATCTAGTGCAAATGCTTGTATTTGAGTAAGAATAGAATAATTACGATTAAGATGTGCCCATCGCGTTTGCACAACACCTATTTCTGGATCTTTGAAATAAGGAATCGTTTTATACAGCCAGTCTGCATCTGGTAAAAAATCTGCATCAAAAATTGCTATTAAATCACCTTTTGCAATGGCTAGACCTTCTTTTAAAGCACCGGCTTTAAATCCGCTGCGATCTGTTCTTGTAATATGAACTATATCTAGACCTGTCGCTGCTAGTCTATTTACATGTGCCGCTGTAGTTTCTACCGTCTCATCTGTAGAGTCGTCTAGCACCTGTATTTCTAATTTTTCTCTAGGGTATTCTATTAACGCTATATTATCTAGCAATCTATCCATTACATATGCCTCATTAAACACTGGCAATTGAATAGTCACATAAGGAACCTCTTCAGGATTCTTAAGATCTAATAAAGGAGAGTTATCTACTATTTTTTGGGCTCTAACGTAGTTAATTAATAAATTAAGCTGTGCAAAAGCATAGAATAAAATCAAAATCAACGATATAGAATAAACTACTATACATATCCACTCTAAAATCATTTTTTAAAACCGTATTTGAAAATCCATGTCAAAATTTTAACGCCTGCAAAGATAGCACCTTTAACCGTACCTGATACCTTTGAAACACCTATTCTATTGCGGTATTTCATAGAAACTTCAGTATAAGTAAAACTTTTCTTTAAAGCCTTGAGTTGCATCTCTACAGTCCATCCATAAGTACGATCTTCCATTTTAAGCTCTAAAAGCTTATCATACTTAATCGCTCTAAAAGGTCCTAGGTCTGTAAAACGAGAGTTAAAGAATAATCGCATTAAACTGGTTGCCAGCCAGTTTCCAAATATTTGAGGACCAGTCATAGAACCTGCCTCTCTTAATTCTTTAACTCGAGAACCTATCACAAAATCTATATCCTTTTCTATTATGGGCGATACCAGTTCTACTAGCTGTTCTGGATAATCACTATAATCTCCATCTAGAAACACGATAATATCTGTAGACTCAGGTAATGAAGCGACATAATCCATTCCTTTTAAACATGCATTTCCATACCCTGGTGTAGATTCTTCTACTACCGTGGCACCAGCATTACGGGCATTTATTACCGTATCATCGTTAGAATTATTACTACATACGATTATCTCAGTAACCATAGAAGGTACCGCTTTAATGACTAGAGGTATGGAATCTGCCTCGTTATAGGCAGGTATAATAACTCTTATAATAGGATTTGTTTTCAGAACAGGGAGTTTAAAAGTGGGGCAATTTAAGGATTATGAATGGGTTAGTCATAAAAACTAATCAATTTACTTCTTTAAATCTTTCATAGAAAAATCAGGATGGTCTGCTCTAAACTTCCAGTAACTGGTCCATTCTCCTAATTTTTCATTAGACTTATACTCCTCTACTTTAGAGAGACTAGATTTTTTATAATAAAGTGCATAACCAGAAACTTTGCCGTGTTCGTACTGTTTTTTAATTGTGCGGTATCCTTTATGATTATGAAACACCCACCAATTTTGCTTAAAATTATTTTTATAAAACCCTTCCTTATCTAACATTCCATTTGTGTACAAATACCAATAACCGTCCTTTTCATTACTTTTAAAATGCCCTTGAGCACTTATCTCACCAGCCTTGTAGAATTTCCAGTAACCATCTTTTTCTCCATTTACTACCCAACCTTCACTAGTTAACACACCGTTTTGATAATCTTTGACATACTCCTTATCGGTACTCAAAAAAAACAAATTACTTAATACTAAAATTAAGGCTCCTATATATTTCATGATGATATCTCTTATTCTTTTCAAAGAACATAGAAACACATCACATTTTGATCACAAAAGGGTATACGACTATTTCAAAAAGGTAAAATCTGACATAAGTTGGGAACTATGTACAAAATAAGGTTGGGCTGGTATGTATTCCGCTTTCGCGAAAGCGGAACACTCATCCAACATTTAAAAACCATTATCTCTATTAGGATCTTTACCACCGAATTTTGAGAACTTATAAGTAAAACTAAGCATAAAGTATTGCTTAAGAACAAGACTACTCGTGTCTGCAACGTAGTCACCTGTAATGGTTCTATTGGTATCTATAATCTGGTTAAGTATATCATAGGCTTTAAGCTTAACCGTCGCTTTATCCTTAGCAAATTTATATCCTAGACTACCGATAAGAACGATAGAGTCGTCATCAAAATCACCAGAAATATTACCGAATTTATTGTACTCACCACGCAATCCTAAAATAACATGTTGCGGCCAGGAAGTAGTAATATCTATAGCGACACGCTGGTTTACAAAATCTTGCTCGCTTATAGAAGCTATATCATATTGCGTTTTATTTGCCGTGATTTGATACTCTAGATCTACATCTATGTAATCTCTTAAACTATATTCAAAAGTAAGACTAGGAGAAAAACTTAAATTATCTGACTGAAAAGCCACACCGTTAGTAAAACCTTTATCTACAGAAATGCTTGCATCTAAACTTAAATCAAAGCCTATTTCTCTAGCATCTTTTTTCCATGTTTTTGAAAAACTAGAATAAAGATAACCGTTATACTCTCCATTTATGTTAGTATATGTAGTGGTTCTTATTAGATCTAAATCTGTAGTTGTAATCGCTGCAACACTATTATCTGTATAAGTAAACCCACCACCAGAATAAAAACCAGAACCTTTTTCCCAATCATAACGACTTAAATTAAAGTACACATTATGTCGTTGACTAGCATCTAGATCTGGGTTACCTATAACTATATTTTGTGGGTTTGTAGTATTTTCTACAGGCTGCAACTGTCGTACACTAGGTATATTTACACTATTGCGGTAATTTAAATATACTCTACCAAACTTGCCAAATTTATAACTAAGGTTTGCTCGCACATATGGGTCTGTAAATTCTTTCTCAAAACTAGTACTCAATAATTGATCTTCACTATCTAGTGTTTGATAAATAACTCCTGCACTTACATCTAGTCTTAAATCATTTTTCTTATACCTTAATCCTACACTAGGTCTTTGCTGTGTATTTTTAACCTCATAATCATTACTTAGCGTCGTATTGAAAACTAAATTACCAGATCCATCTCTATCAAAAATACTTCTCTGATTAGTCTCTTTTCCTGCTTCAAAATTATAATTCAAAACCAGTCCCATAGTTTCTGTAAGCTTCTTATTGAGATATGGAGTTATGGAAAAGCTTTGTGAGTCCGAATCTTCATCTATTAATTGATCTTGAACCTCTGGGGTCTCAGGGTTACCTGATGTATCAAAAGTGGTTGTTGTACTATTAAAATCACTTTGTGAATCACTGTTATTTTTATTTACGTTCCCATAAAAACCGTAGTTAGTACCTTTTTCTTGAGTTCTTCTAGACAGATTCATACTGGCACTATAAGACCTGCTTTTGGAATCTGATATAGAAGATGTATTAACGCTATTGATATTATTGCCATTTTCATCACTAGAAAGCGAACTACTCGTGCTATCACTATAGTTATCTGAAATGTTTATGTTAGGCCTTACACTAATAGTGGTAAGAGTATCTGGTTTAACTTCAACACGGCCACTTATTCTATGACTATTTCCAGATCTATCACCACGGCTAGAACTTTCTGTATTAAATGTTCTATCTGGTAAGAACGTAGTACGACGACTATCAGACGCTGACTTTGTATCATTACCTCCATAAAAGTAGTTTACAGACGCACTTACGGTTTTACCCCAATCGTTAGACATATTAAGTCCAGCGCTATCGCTAGAAGTAATACCACCACTACCACCAAAGTTGACACCATTAACACCAAAACTACCGTTACTACTTCTAGATATAGAATAAGCACTGCTGCCCATGGCGTCATATATCTCATCAAAGGAGAATCCGGGACTATTTATATTGTTACTACTTCCTAGAACACTTAATTTAAAATCTTCATTAAAATAATTAACGATACCACTCATAGAGTACCTATCATCAGTACCGCCACCAGCTGTTAATCTCGAGAACCAACCTTTGTTTTTATCTTCGTCTATGGTTATGTTAATCTCACTAACGTTAGCATCTCCATCTTCTCCATTTGCTTTTTGGGCATCAGTTTTAGACTCTGTCACCTGGATTTTATCAATAATTTCTTTAGGTAAATTTTTGAGAGCAATTTGTGGATCATCGCCGAAGAATTCTTTACCGTTTACTAAAATCTTAGAAACCTCTTTACCATTTACGGTGATTTTACCGTCTTTATCAACCTTCACTCCTGGCAGCTCTTTCATCACATCTTCTAGAGTAGCATCTGCTTTTGTTTTAAACGACTTTGCATTAAATTCTAGAGTATCTTGTTTTACAGTTATAGGTGCTTTACGAGCGGTTACCACGATGCTGTTAAGAGACTCTATATCACTATTAAGGTAAATAGCACCTAGATCTAACTCACGCTCATCGTTAAGGTTTATTGTTTTAGAATAATTTTTATATCCTTGAAAAGAGGCTATAAGCGCTACTTTTTCATAAGCCGTATTACCGGATAAGGTAAAGACACCTTCTATATCGGTAATAGAATAGGTTATTAAAGTAGAGTCTTTAGCGCTCTCGAGGTAGACGGTTGCGCTCAGGAGTTTTTCATTAGTTAAAGAATCGCTTACGATTCCCTTAATAGTAAATTGCTGTGCTTGTGACGAGAAAGAAAAAGCCATTAAAAAAACGGCAACAAAGAGTAATCTCATAGTTGAGTGGTATGGTTAGTTATGGTCTAGAGGGAAACGCAATGTTATTAGTAAAATTTTAACGTCGCGCTATTCTTAACAATTTCTTAAGAAACCACAAGCCCATTATCTAACTCTCCATTAAGAGCATAAAAAAAGCATCCTTTTCAGAATGCTTTTTTAAATGATATAAAATCTCTTTTACTTTTTTCTCATGTATACACTAATCGGCACACCATTGAAATCAAAATGTTTTCTCAATTGATTTTCTAGATATCTTTTATAAGAATCTCTTACATACTGTGGTAAGTTACAGAAAAATGCAAACTGCGGCTGTGGTGTAGGTAATTGAGTAATAAATTTAATTTTAACAAATTTACCCTTTAATGATGGCGGTGGATAATTCTCAATTAATGGAAGTAACACCTCATTAAGTTGACTCGTTTTAATCTTTTTACTACGGTTTTTATAAACCGCTACAGCAGTTTCAATAGCTTTATGAATACGTTGTTTATTCATTACAGAAATAAAGACAATGGGAACATCTGTAAAAGGTTCCATTTCTTTTCTAATCATTGCCTCGTACTCCTTAGCCGTGTTAGTTTCTTTATCAACCAGATCCCATTTGTTCACTAGAACAACGATTCCTTTACGATTGCGCTCTGCTAACCAAAAAATATTTTGCACCTGACCATCAAATCCTCTAGTTGCATCCAGCATAAGTATACAAACATCTGCATGTTCTATAGCTCTTACACTACGCATTACACTATAAAATTCTAGATCTTCACGTACTTTTTTCTTTCTTCTAATACCAGCCGTGTCGACTAGATTAAATTCAAAACCAAAACGATTGTATTTTGTATCTATAGAATCTCTTGTAGTACCAGCGATATCTGTAACGATATATCTTTCTTCACCTATAAGTGCATTGATAAAAGAGCTTTTACCAGCATTAGGCCTTCCTACTACAGCAAATCGCGGTAAATCATCTACCTTTTCTTCTTCTGTATCTGGTAATATTTTCACTACCTCGTCTAATAAATCACCAGTACCACTACCATTCATACTAGAAATAGAATAATACTCACCTAGACCTAGGTTATAGAATTCATAAGCATCTTGCTCACGTTGATTATTATCTACTTTATTAACTACTAGAAATACAGGCTTAGTCACCTTGCGCAATAATGTTGCTACATCTTCATCCATAGGAGTAATGCCTTCTTCAGCATTAACCATAAAAAGAATCGCGTCTGCCTCATCAATAGCTAGCTCAACCTGCTGGTCTATCTCTTCTTCAAAAATATCATCACTACCGACTACATAGCCACCAGTATCAATAAGAGAAAACTCTTTACCATTCCAGTCACTTCTTCCATAATGTCTATCTCTAGTTACTCCACTTACAGAATCAGTGATCGCCTCTCTCCTTTGAATCATACGATTAAAAAGAGTTGACTTACCTACATTAGGTCTTCCTACTATTGCTACTATACTCATGATGGCATTTTTTGCGTCTGCAAAGGTAGTTTTTTATTGAGGATTAGCGTACTAGCTAGGTTAAGATGTTTGATAAAAATTCCGCTTTCGCGAAAGCGGGCTAAACACCAACCAAATTGCGCCATAAAAGCCTGAAGTGTGGATCTTACTTTTTGCGATCTATTACATAATCCACCATCATTCTTAGTGAATTCTTATATTCAGATTCTGGATATGTATTTAAGATAGCAAGTGCCTCTTCCTTATATTCATACATAGCCTTTATCGCATAGTCTAAACCGCCGTTATTCTTAACAAATTCAACAACCTGACGCACTCTTTTCTTATCTCGATTATGCTTTTTAACTGAGTTGATAAGCCATTTTTTATCTTTAGCACTAGCATTATTAAGACAATAAATTAATGGCAATGTCATTTTTTGCTCCTTAATATCTATTCCAGTAGGCTTTCCTATACGCTCATTTCCATAATCAAAAAGATCATCTTTGATCTGAAATGATATCCCTATAAGCTCGCCGAATTTGCGCATCTTCTCCACGTCTTCACTTTCTGGAGAGACAGCGCCAGCACCTAGACTACAACATGCAGCTATTAAAGTGGCCGTTTTTTTACGAATGATGTCATAATAGACATCTTCTGTAATATCTAGGCGTCTAGCCTTTTCTATTTGCAGTAATTCACCTTCACTCATCTCACGTACAGCAACGCTTATGATTTGTAAAAGGTCAAAATCTTTGTTATCAATACTAAGAAGTAGTCCTTTAGAAAGTAAATAATCACCTACTAGAACGGCTATTTTATTTTTCCATAAAGCATTTACAGAGAAGAAACCCCTGCGTTTTAAACTATCGTCCACTACGTCATCATGAACTAGCGTTGCTGTATGAATAAGTTCTATAACAGATGCGCCGCGATAAGTACGCTCATTAACCTGTCCATTACCCACCATTTTTGCTACTAGAAAGACAAACATAGGGCGCATTTGTTTCCCCTTACGGTTTACTATAAAATGCGTTATGCGATTTAATAAAGCAATACGTGAAGCCATAGAAAGATGAAACTTCTTTTCAAAAAGCTCCATTTCATGAGCTATAGGCTCTTTTATTTGCTCTACTATCTTCATAAGGTTGCAAATATAAGACTACCACGTTTATCTATTAAATAGAATGCTATTTTAACAGATTATGTTAGTAGTGATTACTTCATTGAACAAACGCACATGTCAATACGTCTGATTTAACCTACTAGATAACGAAAATATGTTAATTTAATACTAATTAATAATGATTTACTCGTAATAATCTGTTTAATAAACCTTGAAATCTTATATATTTATCGCTTATTCAAAAAATTCCATAACTATGAAAAAAATTACTATTTTATTAATGCTTTTTAGCTTCACGATTAGCTTCGCGCAATTTTCTGAAGACTTTAACGGCACAAATGCAGCGTTTCCACCAGCTGGTTGGGCAGTTTATAACGGTGCAAACGGACTAGGTACGGTTGAACAATGGGTTCAAGCAGGTACTGATCCTGAATTCAGACCACAGTCAGGTTTTGAAGTTGTTACTGCAGGTATGGTTGCTGAAGATTTTATTGTATCGCCACTTATACCAATTAACGCAACTCAAAATCTATTAAGATTTCTTGCAACAGATTTTAATCAAGGAGACTTCGGATCTATCTTATCTATTCAAGTATCAACTACTTCTCAAACAGATCCAAATTCTTTTACGGAAATAGAAACATTCAACGAGGCTCAATTAGGTAATCCAGCACCTAACTCTGCTGTATTCTCTCAATTTGAAGTAAATCTTGGAGCATATGTTGGACAAAGTGTATACATCGCATTTGTACACAGACAAAATGATGGTGACTTTATCACCTTTGACAACGTGGAAGTTGTACAAGGAGCAACGGCAGTACCAAACGATATAACTAGACCTACACCTGCTGACATGGCTTCAGGAGTTGCAATAAGCACTGCAGATGCAAATGCTGACAATGTTCCTGATAATTCAGTCAACTTTGCTTGGCAAGTTTCAGCACTAGGACAAGCTGCTGATCAAATCGAATTTTTCTTAGGTGATTCACCGACTACTCTTCAATCTTTAGGTACTCTAGCAGGGACAGCAACAACGGTTACATTACCTAGATTTTTTGAAGGAACTACATACTACTGGCAAGTGGTACCAGGTAATAGTTTTGGCCCATCAACAACTCAACCAGTATGGAGTTTTACAACAATGACAGGAACAACTATCGCACCTGGAACAGTTTCAAACCCAACTCCTGCAGATACTGCTACGGTACCATTAGAAACTACTGACGTAGATATGGATGGTAGCCCTGATAATGCAATAACTTTCATGTGGACAGAACCTTCTGGAGATCCAGTAGAAATATATACTTTCAGCCTAGGAACTTCTCCAACAGATTTATCTCTATTTACTACAGGTATAGTAGGTCCAGCGTCTAGTTTTAGACTAAGCGGTGTACCTGACAACACTACTTTTTATTGGAAATTAGATGCGGAAAATTTAGGTGGAGAAAACACGTCTAGTCCTGTTTGGGAATTTACAACTGGAATTACTGCCTCTGTAAATGATGAAGAGATTAACTTCATGACATTAAGCCCTAATCCAGCAACTGATTATATCAATTTAAATACTGAGCTAGCAATAGATGACATCGTTTTAACTAATGCTCTAGGTCAATCTATAAGCAACAATTTAAAACTAGAGAATAACAGACTAAATGTTAGCTCTCTTAAAAACGGCTTATATTTCTTATCAGCTACAAGCGAGTTAGGAACACAAACTATCCGTTTCATCAAACAATAGTAAGCTTTCAACAACTAAAAAGCGCCTCAATTGAGGTGCTTTTTTTTTGCTTAAGACTTATTTTTACAACAATCTTAAATCTACAGACAATCAACAAATCGTACCTATACAATCAATGTTATTAGATAAGTTTATTTTTTTAAGTATTCTAATTATTATATTAATTTGAATCTATAGAAACAATAGCTTTGTGATACCTAATCATTAATTTCACGTAAATTAAAATAAAATAGAGATGAGCCCATTTGCATTTAAAAATTTCAGATATTCGAGCTTAATAATTATGTTATTAATTTTAACCTCTTTAATAATATCATGCAACGATGATGAAGCTATCGAAATTATTACCGATCCTGTCCCTACCATTCAAAGCAATATTACAGTATACGATGTAAATAATTTAACGGACGACTATGTCTTTATCTCTCCGTTTAGAGAAAACACTTCATTCCTAATAGATCGTCTAGGTAACATCCTACACAGATGGACAAGTTCAGAATCTGTATTTATGGCATATCTAAGAGAAGACGGCTCAGCAGTACGCGCCATAAACACAGGTGTAGATAATGGAATAAATTTAGGCGGCAATACAGGAGCAATAGAAATTATCGACAAAGAGAACAACCAGATTTGGAAATGGACATTAGATACCCCAACAGATGTTTTACACCATGACATTGCTTTGTTACCTAATGGAAACATCTTAGCCTCTGTATGGACTGTTAAAGATAGAATAGAGGCCATTGAAAACGGCAGAGACCCTAGCACTATTATAGATGATAAATTAGTAATCGACAGGATAATTGAAATACAACCTATAGGAACAAATCAAGCTAATATAGTATGGGAGTGGTCAGTTTGGGATCATTTAGTTCAGGACTTTGACGCATCAAAACTTAATTTTGGGGACGCAAGTAACGGACAACTATTTGACATCAATCAATCTACTGAGGGCATCAATTTTACTCACGGAAATGGACTTGATTATATACCATCATTAGATCAAATTATATTAAACAGCAGAGTCTTAAATGAATTTATAATTATTGATCATAACACCAGTACAACCCAGGCAGCAACTAGCACCGGCGGTAGATATAATCGCGGTGGTGATATATTATACCGATGGGGTAATCCAGCTTCTTATAATTCAGGAACTATTAATGACCAACAACTGCACGACCAACATGACGCAACTTTTGTAGGAAATAATAATTTTTCTAGAGGAACTTTCTTAGTCTTTGACAACCAAGACTCCTCAACTTTTTCAACCATTAAAGAAATTAATATTAATGTCACAGCAGATGGTTTTTACGATAACATCCCTACCTCAGGGAATAATCCTACTGCACCGATTTGGACATACTCAAGCCCTGAAATACTATCTCCAAGAACGTCTGGCGCACAACGACTCGACTCAGGTAACACTCTTATTACAAGTACATCAAGTAACATCATAAGAGAAGTTAACTACAATAACGAAGTTGTTTGGGAACTGGACGCGTCGATAGAGGTTAATGGAGAACTAGAAATTAATTCATCTGGTTTTAAATCTCGCAGTTATAGCAAAATTTATGATGGAGTCATAGCACTAGATATAATGGAGTAAACTTACTGTTGTTTATTAGCCAGTTGACCACAAGCTGCATCGATATCCTTACCTCTGCTCCTTCTAACATTAACAACTATACGGTTGCGTTCTAGTTGTGATCTATACATTTCTATAGCCTTGGGGCTAGCTTGTTCAAATCTAGGATCATCAATAGAGTTATATTCAATAATATTTACCTTACAAGGTATAACCTTACAGAATTTAACCAATTCATGTACATCTTCTTCTGTATCATTAATACCTTTCCACACCACATATTCATAAGTAACCTTTGTACCAGTCTGATCATACCAGTATTTTAAGGCATCTTTTATGTCAGACAATGGGAACTGCTCATTAAAAGGCATAATCTTAGTACGCTTTTCATCTATTGCACTATGTAATGAAAGCGCTAGATTAAACTTAGGGCCGTCATCAGCAAGTTTTTTCATCATCTTAGGAACTCCACTGGTAGAAAGAGTTATACGCTTAGGAGACATTCCTAAACCATCTTCACCTGTAATCTTTTCTATAGATTTAAGAACATTGTTATAATTCATCAACGGCTCACCCATACCCATAAACACAATATTAGATAAAGGAATATTATGGTACAGTCTACTTTGTTGATCTATAGCTATAACCTGATCATAAATCTCATCTGGTTGCAAGTTTCTCATACGTTTTAATCTTGCAGTAGCGCAAAATTCACAATTAAGACTGCAACCTACTTGAGAAGACACACAAGCCGTTGTTCTAGTAGCAGTAGGTATAAGTACAGACTCTACAGTTAGACCGTCATGAAGTTTAACTGCGTTTTTTATTGTACCATCTTCACTCCTCCGCATATCGTCCACCCTAATGTGATTGATAACAAAATGCTCTTCAAGAAACGCTCTCGTATCTTTAGAAACATTAGTCATATCGCCAAATGAATGCGCACCTTTTTTCCATAACCATTCATAAACCTGGTTACCTCTAAAAGCCTTATCTCCATTTTCAGTGAAATAATCTCTAAGTTGATCTTTAGTAAGTGATCTAATATCTTTCTTCTTCTCTTTCAAAATAGTATATAAAAAAACGCATTGCAAAATTACATGATCTTGCAACGCGTTTTGTATGAAATCTTAACTTTATTACTTTTTAACTAAGTCTAATATTTAAGTAATTAGATTTTAGAAATCTTTTCTGTTATAGAGTTATTTCCGTCTTCAACTTTTAAGAAATAAATACCGCTAGATAAATTTTGAATATCTAATTGATTCTCTATTTGGTTAAAAGAACCAGAACGTATCAACTTACCAGAAAGATCATAAACTCCATAACTAGCAGGATTCTCTAACACCACATTAAAAATACCTCTAGATGGATTAGGATACAATTGAATATTCATGATAGTATTTACTTCTTCATTACTTAATACATCATAATAATCTCCATTTACAAACGTAGCACCAGTATTATCAGGATCTAACCAATCTCTCAATCGAGTAGCTGAATTAAAACCGCCTGCCCATGATGTATCCATTCTACCATAATAGTCTGGAGCACCATTATCTGTCGTTCCACTACAAGCTGCACCACCACCGAGCAATTGACCTACTATTTGACCATTTTGATTTACAAGGCAACTACCAGAAGACCCTCCTTCAGTCACTCCGTAATCCCAATCAGATATAGTCCAACAAGCAACACCTGACACTGTTTGAGCAAAAGTAAATTGATCATTACGAGCTAACTTCATTATATCTCCAGATGGGTGATGAAAACTAATTTGTGAAGAAGCTGCAGAGCTCCCGTTATTCCATCCACCATAATAAAGGTTCCATAATGCTGGTGGAGTTTGATTAATTTCAAATAACGCTACATCACTTGCTCCTCTGTTTGCTCTTAAAGTTGCACCTGTTAAAACTCTAGTTGGATTAAGGTTACCTACTGTATCGCTAAAAGTAGCACAATCTGGTGTATTTGTGAACCAATCAAATCCAAAAGACCAATTGCTAGCATTATAAGAAGTTGAAGAACCATCAGCAGTTGACAGACAGTGGTTTGCAGTTAAAAAATAAGGAGTAGAGTCTCCCCTTACGTTATTCACTAATGTCCCGGTACACAAACCATTACCATTAATAATAATTCTAGCAACAGCATGTCTATAGTTATCTCTTATAGTTGTCCAATCTTGACCGTTAAAAGAACCTTGATTAGGATCACACATAATATCTACATTACAAAATCCAGATTCATTTATTTTAAGAAATTCATTTTCTGCCTCTCCAAAACCTCTATAGCCATGAACAACATTTTCAATAGATATACGACCTTGATCTTTAACAGATGCCGGTTCGTAGTACTCCAACCATATGTTATCGCCATATACAATCCAAGATCCTAAAATACCATCTTCTTGATTTTCTTTGTGAGTATACGGACCTATCTTATCGGTATGCTCATTATTATATAAATACAACTCAGCTCCAACAGGAAGCTCATAACGATCAAATAAAAAGTTTATAGTTTTAGCCCCTGTCGACTCGATATTTAACCTCCATATTCTATCACCATTATCTAACTCTAACCACTGACCTGAGTTAAACAAATTAAGATCAACAGGGATTTTCTCTCCAAATCTATATGGCTTAGTCAATTCAAAACTCGCTAAAGCATCTTCTTGCTCTAAAGACGCTTGATCAAACTGAGGCATTGATATTTTTTGAGGCTGACTTTTAAAAGTCAAATCCCAGCCGCGTGGAGTTGCTTCGTTTGTTACTTGTGCTAGAGCTATTTGAGAAACAAATAAAACAGCTATAAAGTATAATTTTTTCATTATAAAATAGTTTTAAGGGAATGATGGCAAGATAATTCAATGTTAGTATTCCACATAATTTCTTAGGTTAAATTGTTAATATAAACATAAACCTTTGATAACATTAATTAACTCTTCTTATAAATGAAAATCAAAAAAAATGCCACAAGTAAAACTTGTGGCATTTTAAAATAATGAGTTTTATTTATTATTAATCAATAATAAGCATCGCATCACCATATGTACTGAATTTATAATCTTCTTTAAGAGCTACGTCATAAGCCTTCTTAAGTAGATCATAACCTGCAAATGCAGCTGCTTGCATCATTAAAGTAGATTTTGCAGGGTGAAAGTTAGTAATCATACTATTTGCAATAGAAAAATCATAAGGAGGGAAAATAAATTTATTAGTCCACTCATCAAATGTATTTAAACGACCATTACTACTCACAGCACTTTCTAAAGTACGCATAGTTGTAGTACCTACAGCACAAACATTCCTTTTATTATCCAGCGCTTCATTAACTGCAGCACAAGTTTCTTCTGTAATAAAAGCTTGCTCACTGTCCATTTTATGTTTAGATAGATCTTCTACTTCTACAGGTGCAAATGTACCTAAACCTATATGCATAGTAACCGTAGCCATCTTAACACCTTTAATCTCTAGACGCTTTAATAAATGCTTAGAAAAGTGTAAACCTGCAACCGGTGCCGCTACAGCCCCTTCTTTCTTAGCAAAAATAGTTTGGAAACGTTCTTCATCTTCTGGCTCTACTTCTCTATTTAACTCTTTAGGAAGCGGTGTTTCTCCTAAATCTTTAAGAGCCTGTCTAAACTCCTCGTAACTACCATCATAAAGAAAACGCAAAGTACGTCCTCTAGATGTAGTGTTATCAATAACCTCAGCGACCAGACTCTCGTCATCACCGAAATATAATTTATTACCTATTCTTATTTTTCTAGCAGGATCTACTAAAACGTCCCACAATTTTGTTTCAGGATTAAGTTCTCTAAGTAAGAAAACCTCGATTCTAGCACCAGTCTTTTCCTTATTACCATATAATCTGGCAGGAAAAACCTTAGTGTCATTCATCACAAAAATGTCATCTTCATTAAAATAGTCTATCACATCCTTAAACATCTTGTGTTCAATTTCTCCAGTTTTCTTGTGCAAGACCATTAACTTAGACTCATCTCTATTTTCTGCTGGATATTGTGCTATGCGATCTTCTGGCAGATCGTAACCAAATTGTGATAACTTCATTAATTCCTTTTTATTATAAGCTGCAAATATACGATTTGCGCATAGGCCTTGTCAAGTAAATAAGCGCTTAAATTTCTGTAATCCTTACATTTACCTTATTAAGGTCATTATAAAAGTTTTTATAACTTTTTGTTACTACCATCGCCTCGTTAATAACGAGCTCTGTTTTCATGCACAACGGCGCAAATGCCATTGCCATTCTATGATCTTGGTAAGTGTCCACAGTTACCTCTGGATTAAAACTAGATGAGGTTTTAAAATGTAATTTTATAGAGTCGTTAGTTGTTGTTATCTCGCTTTCGCGAAAGCGTGCCCCAACAGTTTTCATTGCCTCTATTCGATCTGTCTCTTTAATTTTAAGAGTATGTAAACCTGTTAATTGCGCATCTACACCTAGTCCTAAACAAGTAGCAAATATCGTTTGAGCCTGATCTGGTTCATTAGTTAGGTCCAACATGACCATATCTGGCAGTTGTTGATCTATTTTTACTAGACGAATTCCATTTTCAACAAAAACAGTTTCCACACCTAGTGGTTTATATATTTGAACCAACTCACTATCTCCTTGCAACGAGTTATCTTGGTAAAAAGAAAGACTCATTTCATACCCTACTTCTTGCATCGCTACCCAACTGTACCAGTAGCCGGCACTACTCCAGTCGCTTTCTACTAGCGCGTTAGTAATAGCATTATTATGTAATGGCTTTACCTCAATAAGTTCATTAACCTTTTGGGTACTACTTGCTGATTCTACAACCTTATTACCTGATGAGAAATTAACATTTACACCAAGTTGTTTCAAAATATCTACTGTCATTTCTAGATAAGGTCGCGAGGTTAGGTCTCCATAAATTTCTAGCTGAAGTCCACTCTCAAAACTGGGTGCTATTAACAGTAAGGCTGTAAGAAACTGACTGGACACACTACCGTCTACCGACAGTTTACCACCCTGAATCTTTTTCCCCTTAATTTTTAAGGGTGGAAACCCTTCTTTTTCAAGATATGACACCTCTGCTCCTAAAGAGTTAAGTGCATCTACTAGTATACCTATAGGACGTTGCTTCATGCGATCACTACCAGTCAAAGTAATTTCTCTACCTTCTTGAGAAGCAAAGAAAGCTGTCCCAAATCTCATCGCAGTACCTGCATGTCCTATATCAAGAATGCTTTCTTCACTTTTTAAAACATGACTTAAATGATCACTATCATCACTGTCAGATAAATTATCAATGTCTAAATTTTTATAAAGCGCTTGCAATATCAACCAGCGATTACTTTCACTTTTTGATCCTGAAATAGTTAATGCCACATGCCCTCTAGGCTTTTCTACTTTATGCAATCTTAAATCCATGTATTAAGATTTTAGTTTTTCATTGTTATGGTGTCTATCGTGATCGCGCTCTGTCTTAATCTGTAATTTTTTATTAAAAGATGCCTCTAGATCTGTTCCTGTCTGATTTGCAAGACATAGAACCACAAACATCACATCTGCCAGTTCTTCTCCTAGATCTTTATTCTTATCACTTTCTTTCTCGCTTTGCTCCCCATATCTTCTTGCTATAATACGCGCCACTTCACCTACCTCTTCTGTAAGTTGTGCCATATTAGTAAGTTCATTAAAGTAACGTACTCCATGCTGCTTGATCCACTGATCAACCTGCTCTTGTGATTTCTTAATACTCATATTATATTTTTTTGAGGACTATTTTTTCTGCATCCTTAGCTACTATGGCTTCAAAAAAGCTTTTAAAAGTCTCATAATCTTCTGGCTCTATTAAGTAAGTATCTAATTTTAAATCAACTACCGTACTTATCATAGCATTTATTTCATTGACTTTATAAGTGTATGATCCTAAACCATCTTCATAACTAAGTTTAACACTTTCAGGTATGGACTCCACTACATATCCTTCTGGAATTTTTAAATTCACTATTACCTTAGTAGACAATGGATACCCTAGATCTAATGGGAATTTACGGTGTTTTAACTTAAAAGGATTCTCTCTATTTGCCTCATGTAATAATGGTGTAATAAAAAGTTTCTCCCCAATTTCCTCAATAGCATTACTTACAATTCCATCATAATAAATGGAAAGAGGGACATCTTCCATATCCATATTTTCAGTTGCTATATTCGAAATATCGATACCAGAATCACCAGACTCCAAAAGAGTTTGCATTGCCGACATATTTGAATTTGCATATTTATCACGAATGTTCAAAGCTCTATAATCCGTAAGCCTTTTCTTAACAGAAATATCAACTTCACCATCTTTATTGAATTCTCCGTCAATTAAAATAAATTCTTTTGAATTTTTACTTGGAAACAAATCTATCCATTCCGACTGTCCTTCTTTTTCTATCAATCTCCCTTGCCAGTTCATAACTCTTAGCGGCAACATATTTAAACCAGTATGTTTCTCAGTAGCATCTAATAAATAAGTTTCCCCACCAACTATAACACTAGCAATGACATAGTTAAAACCATCTATAGTAGGATAAAAAGGGATACCATTATTTTTTGTACTCACAAGAACTGGAAATGTATTTAATTTTGCTTCTCTAAGCATAGCTATCAATAATAAATTAATGTCCGCTACATTCCCTGAACCAACCTTAAACGCTTTTTTCACTCCGTTATCTGCATATTTACCATAACCACCATCCCATTTCACTTTTTCTTTTACAAACTGTAAAATAGCTTTAATTTTCTCTTTATCTGTCTTTAGGTCTTTAATTAAAGATTCTAGATCCTTTTTAAAGAAACGCGATGGATCAATCTGATCTCCAAATTTATCATTATTTAAAATATTATTAGAAACGTCTTCCCAAGTAGTAGAATATTGTTTATAATCATAATCTGCTATTTTTTTTCCCGTCAACTCAACAATAACCTTCGATCTATAATTATTCATATTTCCCGCCATAGGTTCGATATTCAATGCTGGAATGTTCGAATCTTTAAGTGATATAATCTTACTATCTAGCTTGTATCTATCTAAGTCAACACTCTTATATGTGCCATTAGAACTGTAAATTGAATTTGGCCTTGAGATCATACTGAAATTTTTCTCACTATCTTCAAAATCAAATATAGGAACGTAAGTAGCCCTAGGATTAAAGTGCATTTTATATTGATAAAGTTCTAACCATACCATTTTCACATCTATATTAAGTATAGGAACACCATATTGAAGAATAACATCATCAATTACAACATATGGTGACACCACCACATAAGTAAATTCAATTACCGAGCCTATTTTTACATCTGGCATTGTAAAAGACTCTATTCTCAATTGATCATTTATAACCTCTTTAAATACGGCAGATTTTTTTAATTTTTTTTTATTTAATTCTCCATCAATTAAGTTGTAAGTTACCGCTTTTAAGGATTTTATTTTTTCTGACACTCTTCCGTCATCCATATATAGCAGTACTTTCCTAGTAGCATATTCTAATCCTGCTTCTGTGTTAATTTTTATTCTTTCATGAATAGTTCTTCTTTGAAGTAAACCAACCTCTTTATTTATATCAAAATCAACATGCTCTTTTTTTAAAATCACTATAGCATCTGGCACCTCTTCGACATCTTTTGCTTTTAAAGTAAAATCTACATTGCCTACTTTTCCATATCTTAAATCTTGTCCATTTAATTGTAATGACATCAATATAATTATGCCAATTGCTAAAATTTTTTTCATTTCTTTATTTTAATAACCCCTTTTGATTGATCTGCTTTTGATATTTTCTTTCTAAAAGAACGATAAGCTTCATAATCAGCAGCAGAAAACTTCCCTTTATTCATCTTTAATTCCCTTTTAACTTGCACAATTCCATCCTTAGTAAGTTCTACTTTTAAGGAATATTTTCCGAACTTATTCTCAATATCTATTATTTTCGGAAGTACATCTATTTGATACTCCATTGGTATTTCAATAATGTAATGATCTTTATCTATATAACCTCTGTCAATTTCAAAACCCAGTTTTCGATCCTGAACTTTTTTAGGGACATTAGTATTACGATTAAAAACAACTGGCTGAAATAGTATTAAATCACCAGCTTTAGAACTATATTTATTAACATTCAATTCCAATTCTTCTGAGTAAACAACAGCATCTTTATTATTTATAAATTTATGATCAATAATTGAAATCCCATTTAGATGATTCCAGTAATTATTGTAATAAGAGATTACTTCTTTATTAGAGTAATTGTCTAATTTATCTTTAAAGAAATATTGATAACCATTAACTTCTTGTTTTATGGTAGCAGTTAAACTACCGTCTGCTTTAAGTTTTACTTGAGCTTTACTTTTTTGTAAATTACCTTTTGTTTCATAAACCGTAGTATGAAGAATCTCTCCACCTGCATCACTTACGACTAAGGCATCTCTATCGTCTGTCCATCCTGCTATATAACCAAAAGGATTTGTTTTACTCGTGCACTCTAACCAGATGTTCTTTTCATCATCAAGTTGTGGTACATATAAAATCATGTGATTTCCCTGTGTAGAAGAAAAGCTTTTATCCACACTACGTATATTACTATCTCCATAAATAATTGCGTGATGAGACTCTATCCCTACTTCATTCAATAAAGCTTTGGTATAATTAGACAGTCCTTTACAATCTCCATAAGCTACATTATGCACGCTCATTGCATCTATAGGTTTCCAGCCACCTATGCCTACTTGTACACTTATATAACGAGACCTTTCTTGCATGAATTCATATACTATTTTTGCTTTTTCTCTTTGACTTTTAGCGTCTTTAGTAAGTGTTTTCACCTCATCAATAACCTCTTTAGGTAATTCTCCAACATCAGACAATAATTCATCATTCATCCATTTACCAAAATCTTTCCAGTCATTATTTACACCTGCTACACCTTTCATATTAAACTCTTTCATCGCAATTTTCACAATTGGCCCATAAGTATCGAACCCTGGACTGTAGGCCTGTGGTACAAGTGCGGTTAAGTTAGTCGCTGTATAATTTAAATTACCGTTCTTAGTTATAGCATAATCATCTAGATGAGATTCTTTGAACTTCACCTCAATCCCTGAATTATTGATCACTTGATAATTTGAAGATTGCGTACTCACATAAAAATATTCTAACGGCACCCAACTAGGTAGAAAAGCCGTAGTACTATATTCTACGGTAGAAGTAAAATGAATCGTAAATGGGTAGTCGCGAGGTGTATAGTCTAAATACTTTACTCGATTATCACTATATAAAGTCCCGTTAGAAACTGCACTTACATCCTTAAAGTCCTTTTCTTTAATTCTAACAACTTTATTACCTACAGCATCATAAATTGTAGCCTCTATCTCATCTACCTTAGTATCTTCATCATAAGATTCTGCCGCATTGATATCTGACAATCCTTTTTTATTTAAAACTGTAACCACTCTATCCGTCGTCACTTCAACATCATCAAAATCTTTAATAACAATGGAAATGTTGTTTTTTCTAATAACAGCATTAGCATTTTTTAAAAGCTCTGCTGGTATATTTTGAGAAGATTGGTATTCTATGTCTTGTGCCTTAAGAGTGTGAGAAATAGACAAGCAAAAAACAAATAGTAGTAATAGTTTTTTCATAACATCTCAAAGAAAATAAATTTATGGGTAACTACCATAATAAAAGAGAGAAGTTAATTAGTAATCTTAAATTACCTGCTCTTACTATCTACAGTAATAGTTACCGGACCGTCGTTAATCAATTGAACTTTCATATCAGCTCCGAATTTTCCTGTGGCTATATTTTTGTTCAGCTTTCGCGAAAGCGAATCTATAAAAGCCTCATATAAAGGTATTGCTACATCTGGTCTTGCAGCCTCTATGTAACTAGGTCGATTGCCTTTTTTTACATTTGCAAATAAGGTGAATTGGGATATCAATAATACATCACCATCGGTATCTTTTACACTATGATTCATCTTACCATCTGCATCTGAGAAGATTCTCATACCAGTTATCTTATTAACTAACCAGTCTATATCTTCTTGCGCATCTCCATCTGTAATTCCTAATAAAACAAGGAGTCCGTCACCTATCTCTCCATGTATTTTATCTTCTATGGTAACGCTTGCACTAGTAACTCTTTGTATTACTACTCTCATGGTTGCGCCTGGTGTTTATCCTGACGGTAATTTTCTTCGTCTCCATTTACTATTTGCACATAGCTCTCATAGCGACTTAATACCATCTCGCCGTTTTCTACTGCTTCTTTTATTGCACATTTAGGCTCTTCTATGTGCATGCAATTATGGAATTTACAGTCTTGTTTTAACTCTTGAATTTCTGGGAAGTAATCTCCTATTTCTTCCTTTTCCATATCTACTACTCCAAAACCTTTTATACCTGGCGTGTCTATAAGACGTGCGCCAAAATCCAAATCAAACATTTGTGCAAATGTGGTGGTATGCTGACCTTGTTTGTGCTGTTCTGAAATTTGTTTTGTTTTTATCTGTAATCCTGGTTGTACAGCATTTGCTAGTGTACTTTTTCCTGCTCCACTATGACCTGCAAACATGCTGGTCTTATCCTTCATCTTTTCCTTTATTATATCTATATTTTTACCGCTAGCGGCACTTATAGCTATACATTCATAACCTATAGATTTATAAAGACTCATTAAATACCGTACTTCATCCAGCTCTGTCATGGTAAGTAATTCTTCTCCAGTTTCTGGATCTATCATTACTTCACCCTGGTCATCATTATAAGTATCTACTTTATTAAAAGCGATAACTACTGGTATGTGATAAGCTTCGGCAGTGACAAGGACACGATCTATAAAAGAAGTAAATGTGGGCGGATTATTTAAGGTAACCAATAAAAAAAGCTGATCTACATTTGAAGCTATAATATGAGTTTGTTTAGAAAGATTTACCGCCTTGCGTACGATATAATTATCTCTCTCTTCTATCACATTAATAATTCCTATTTCTTCATCTCCTTTTTTCTCAATCTCAAACTGTACTTTATCACCTACAGCAACAGGATTAGTACTTTTAATCCCTTTTAAACGGAATTTTCCTTTAATCCTACAAGAGTAAAATGCGTTATCCTCACCTTTTACTTCGTACCAGCTACCTGTTGACCTATAAACAATTCCAGTCATTAATTAAGTTGTATTTTCTGCATATCACAAAATTACGCTTTTTAAAGCTAAAGAGATTTTTCTAAAAATCAAAAAGGACAGAAATTAATCTGCCCTTATGAATGTAGTAATTTAATTATTAATCACCTTTTCTTGATGCACAATAGATTCTTGGTGCACTGCTTTAAAAACACGCAGTATAAACTCTTCACTTAAACCTTGCTCTTCTCCAGCGAGAATCATTTTACCTAAAATCTCATTCCATCTTTTAGATTGTAAAACAGCAACGTTACGCTCTTTTTTAAGTTCCCCTATAGCATCGGCAGTTTTCATTCTTTTACCTAATGTCTCAATAATAGAATTATCTATAATATCGATTTGGGCTCTAAGAACACCTAACTTAGACTGGTAACCTACTTCATCATCTTGCTCTTTTCTTATGCGTAAATCCTTGAATATTTGGATAAGAGAATCTGGCGTTACCTGCTGTGCTGCATCACTCCATGCATTATCTGGATCGTAATGCGTCTCTATCATTAAACCGTCAAAGTTTAAATCTAGTGCCGTTTGCGATACTTCTAGTATCATATCTCTTTTACCAGTAATGTGTGATGGGTCACATATTAAAGGTATATCTGGATAGCGTGTCTGGAAATCGACAGCTATTTGCCATTCTGGATTATTACGGTACTTTGACTTATCATAGGTAGAAAAACCTCTATGGATAACACCTAGGTTTTTAATATTTGCCGTATGAAAGCGCTCTACAGCACCTATCCATAGTGCTAGATCTGGATTTACTGGATTCTTAACCAGTACCACTTTATCCGTTCCCTCAAGAGCATCTGCTATTTCTTGAACTATAAAAGGACTTACAGTAGACCTTGCTCCTATCCATAATAAATCTATATCATGTTCTAGTGCTAGTTCTACGTGAGCACGGTTTGCTACCTCAGTTGCGGTTAAAAGTCCTGTTTCTGCTTTGGCTTTTTGCAACCATTTAAGACCTATCGCACCTACACCTTCAAAGTTACCTGGACGTGTTCTAGGTTTCCATATACCAGCACGCAAGTAAGTCACATCAGTGTCTTTTAACTGGTGTGCAATTTTAAGTACTTGTTCTTCTGTCTCTGCGCTGCATGGCCCAGCGATTACTATCGGATGCTCTAATTTGTGAGCATCTAACCAACTCCTAAATTCTTTTTTATTTTCCATTTTCTATTCCTTTCAGTATCGTTTTTATTCTATTTGTTTGTTCCATATCTTTAAATATGGCGTTATGATCGTTGTTTTTTACGCTTTCGCGAAAGCGAGATAAATTCTCAATATATCCATCTAGACTAGCTAGAACGTGTTCCTTATTTTGTGCAAAGATAGGTGTCCACATGGCCGGAGAACTTTTTGCTAATCGTACTGTGCTTTCAAAACCACTACCTGCAAGATCAAAGATATCACGCTCATTCACCTCTTCTTGTATCACTGTTTTCCCTAACATAAAGCTAGATATATGCGATAAATGAGAGACATAAGCGATATGTTTATCATGTGCCGCCGGCGTCATGTAACGCACTCTCATTTTTAATTTCTCAAAAAGTGCTATTGCGCTTTCTTGCAATTTAAAAGCTGTTTTTTCTACCTCACAAACTATCATTGTTTTGTTCTTAAACAAATCATGAATAGCTGCATCTGGTCCAGAAAACTCAGTACCTGCTATAGGATGTGCGGCTAGAAACTGTCTTCTATTCTTATGCTCTTCTACCGATTTACAAATAGCCTCTTTAGTAGATCCTACATCTATAACTAATGCTTCTTCATTTACTAGGTCGAGTACTTGAGGTAAAACTTTTAGTGCCACATCTACTGGTATAGAAACGATGACTAACTGTGCATCTTTAACATCTTCTATCTGTGCAACGTGATCGATAATTTTATTGCTTTTTGCCTTTAAAGCATGTTCTGGATTTTTATCAATACCATATAATGTCGACTCTGGATAATGGTTGCGCAAGTCTTTAAGGATTGAGCCACCTATTAGTCCTGTCCCTATTAGAAATATATTTTTCATACCTCTACATTATTAGCCACTCTTAATATCATTTCTTCTACTTGCTTTTCTTCTACACAAAGAGAAAAACGCACATAGCCTTTTCCGTTTTTACCAAAAATACTTCCTGGAGCGATGAAGATATCATTATTATGTAATAAATGGTCTACAAATGCTTTATCATCTGACTGCCCATCTGGTAGTTTACACCATAAGAATAAACCGCCATCTTGTTCCTGCGGTTGTAAGCTTAAACTTGTTGCAAGTTTTATAGTTGCAGCTCTACGTTTTTTATAGATTTCATTTTGAGTATTTAACCAGCTATTATCTGTTTGCAAAGCAGCAATTGCTCCTTTTTGCACACCATAAAACATACCGCTATCCATGTTAGTCTTTACTTTAAGAACCTCTTTAAGTAATGCAGCAGCACCAGTAAGCATACCTACTCTCCACCCAGGCATGTTATAAGTTTTACTAATAGAATTTAATTCTAGAGCAACATCCATAGCACCATCTATTTGATGGATACTTATTTTATTATCATAACCTATACAGCTGTATGGATTATCATTAACTATTAGAATGTTATGCTTTCTTGCAAATGCTACTAATTTTTTAAAAACAGTTAACGACCCAGCAGCGCCTGTAGGCATATGAGGGTAGTTAGTCCACATGATCTTTACTCTAGAAAGATCGAGTTTTTCTAACGCTTCAAAATCTGGCATCCAGTTTTGAGATGCTGTTAAATTATAAGTTACAGCAGTCGCCTCACATAATCTAGTCGCACTTGCATAAGTAGGATAACCAGGATCTGGAATTAAAACCTCATCTCCTGGATTTAAAAAAGCCATAGAAATATGCAAAATACCTTCTTTACTTCCCATTAAAGGAACTACTTCTGACTCTGGATTTACTATTACTTGATATTGCTTTTTATAAAAGCCAGCCATGGCATTTCTTAATTCTGGCAATCCTAAATAGCTCTGGTAACCATGTGCTCTAGCATCTTGAACCGCTTCTATAAGAGCCGGCACCACATTAGGTGGCGGTAATAAGTCTGGACTACCTATACCTGCATTTATAACAGGTTTACCTTCATTTATAAAACCTCTTACCTCGCGCAACTTTGTCGCAAAATAATATTCTTGGACGCTATCGAGTCTCTTTGCTGGTTGTATCATAGCGAGTGTGATTTATATATTCCTAAAATAACTAGTGATTCTACTAGAATACCTAGTTCTAATTTTGCTTCTTCAAACTGACCCATTCGTTTAAATTCAAGATCTGCGACAAATGAAAATAAGAACGGCTTTTCTACAATAGGTATGGATTGAATTTTTGAAACATTAATATCTAGTTTACCTAAAGTGATTAAAATTTCTCCCAGACTACCTGGCTGGTGTCCGGTAGTAAAATTAATAGTCGCTTTATTCACTTCTTTTACAAAGCCATTTGATTTCTCTACGACCACAAATCTGGTTGCGTTTTTCTTTACTTCTTGAATATCTCCTGATATAATTTCTAATCCATACAATTGTGCCGCGTGTGCAGACGCTATTGCCGCAATACCACGTTTATTACTTTGCGCAATTCTAAAAGCGGCAGCCGCTGTGTCATCTGTTTCTACCAGTTTAATTTGTTCGTGGTTTCTAAAATATGGCTTGCATTGCAACAAAGCCATAGGATGAGATTGCACCTCTATTATATCTGTAATATCCTGACCTGGCAGCGCCATTAACTGGTGCTCTATATTTAAATAATACTCTCCTGTTATATGTAGTTTTTGTTCTCTAATCAAACTGTAATTGGGTAATATGCTACCGGCAATAGAATTACCTATAGCCATAATTCCTTTATCCACCTGACCGTTTGAAACAGCTATTACTAGTTGGTCAAATGAATCACATTCTAATAAATCCACATCACCACATAGCTCGACAGCCACCTGATGGTGATAAGAACCTTTAATACCTTGAATAGCTACTTTCATTTTTGAGTAAAAAAAAAGCCTTGATTAGATCAAGGCTTTGTTGTTATATAAATTGTTTAATTATTACAATACAGCCTTTCCCTCTATAAAATAGAAGTAAAATCCATACCAGAAATAAATATTTGTCATCATAATAAGCAGCTAATGTAAAATAGATTTTTATAAATCCATTAGTTTTCAAGAACTTTTAAGGAATATTTACTACTCTATCGTTATAGTAGGGTAATTGTAATGTTCTCGCTTTCGCGAAAGCGAGATAAAAAACAATCTTCTAAGCGTTACATTTCTTATCTTTACCTTATGTCTATAGAAGTAAGTAAAGTATCTAAATATTACGGGCAGCAAAAAGCTCTCGATGAAGTTAGTTTTACCATTAATAGTGGTGAAATAGTTGGTTTTTTAGGCCCTAATGGTGCTGGAAAATCTACCATGATGCGCATTCTCACTACCTACCTTAATGCAAATGAAGGAAATGCGATTGTAAACGGACATGATGTTGTAGAAGAACAACGTGAGGTACAGAAATCGATAGGCTATTTACCAGAGAACAATCCTTTATATCCAGATATGTACGTAAAGGAATATCTTTCTTTTAGTGCAGGAGTTTATAACATCACTGATTCTAAAAAAAGAATCAACGAGGTTATTGAAGAAACTGGACTAACGTCTCATGTAGGTAAAAAAATAAACGAACTTTCTAAGGGTTACAAACAACGTGTGGGACTAGCCAATGCGTTACTGCACTGTCCTAAAGTTTTAATTCTAGACGAACCAACAACAGGTCTAGACCCTAATCAATTGGTAGAAATACGTCAATTAATTAAAAAAGTAGGTGAAAACACTACCATTCTTCTCTCCACGCATATCATGCAAGAGGTAGAAGCGATGTGTGATCGCGTGATTATTATTAATAAAGGCAAAATAGTCGCAGACGATTATCTTAAAAATCTTAATAGTGATACTGTTCAAGTTATCGAGGTAGAATTTGATTACCGCGTAGAGCCAGAATTACTCAATCAAATAAATAGAGTACGAGAGGTAAAACAACTACAGGGTTTTAACTACAGCCTTAAATTTGAGACTAAAGAAGACATGCGCAGCACGGTCTTTGATTTTGCTCATGATAATGGATTAAAAATTCTATCCCTTAATAAAAAGAATAAAAATCTAGAAGCGATGTTTACCGAGTTAACTGCAGAGTAATAATATCAATCACATTTACTCAAATAATACTCATACAACTCGTCAATAGTTGCACCTCGATATTTTCTCCAATAGATGGTTAAATAAAACCACTGAAGCTTAATCACGCCTTTTTCATGATAGCGTCTTGCACTAGTTTTTAACCATTTGGGGATTACATAGTATTGATCTATTTCATATAATCTTGTAATAAGATCATAATCTTCATAAATAGGAATATTTGTTTTATAGCCACCTATTTTATCATACAATTCTCGCGTAATGTATTGAGATTGATCTCCACCACGACTTGCTTTCCATGAGAATCTTGTAAACCATCCTATGATGATTAACCAAGGATGTGAGCTTTTAAACTTCATCCTGAAACAACCAGCAGCGTGCTGATTTTTAACCGCATTTATAATTAACAAATCATAATCCTTAGGCGGATAAGAATCTGCATGCAGAAAATAGAGAATTTCTCCTGTGGCTACTTTTGAGCCATTATGTAATTGCTTACCACGTCCTTTTTGCGAATTAATTAATCGTACGGACATATCCTGATGAGCACAAGCAAAATCATTTACTAACTTTACAGTCTCATCATCACTACCACCATCTACAATGATAACTTCTAATAAGCTAGCATTATTTGCATAGCCACAGAGGTAGTCTAATAATTTTATAATTGAAGATTCTTCATTAAGAACCGGAATAATAATACTGATCATATGGTCACATGTACGTAAGCAAGCTAGGTTCGGTTTTTATTTCTGACTATTCAATGACCAGTCATAATCCTTATAAGAATAAGAATCTTTTTCTGCTATCTGTGAGTCAGCATATTGATTAATAAATTGTGCGAGTGTCATACCGTTTTGGGTAAAATCTTCTGGGTAAAAATCAAAAATAGAACTCAATTTAGGATTTTGAGGATCGCTAAGATCATTCTTTTCTGAATTTACAAATTCTTTTGCGCTTTTATCCATAAGTGCGTCCACATTTGCTGCTGTAAACGCAGTATTCTGTAATTTAGGACATGAAAAGCTAGCGCAATTAATAGCAAAATGAATGCGAGCGTCTCCCATTTTTTGAAGCACATTTTTTTCTATTGCTGCGAGAGAATATTCTTTATCTCCAACTTGAGCAAATTTCTTTAACCACACCTGACCCAAAGGTCCATCTATATCTTTAATACTAGCAGGCAGGTCATTCATAAGAATAAGGTCTACTGTATTTGCATTATACAAATTGATGTAATAGGCAAATTGCTCATTAATACTCCATGATTTTTGAGGAACGTTTTCATTTAAGTAACTTAAATATTCTTTTAATTCTGCCTGTTCTTCTTTAAGACCTACATAATCCACAAATCCCTCGCTATTTACATACTCTTTAAGAATAGCATCCCATTTACTATGATCTAACTGTCCATTTTCAGACGGTATTTCTTGACCTTTTTCCAAAGTATCGTAATAAAGATCACCACCACCTACACAAGATGCTGTTAATAGGACTAATAATACTATAGTTATGTACTTCATGATATCAAACTTAGTGTTGCTTCAAGCACAACAATTCTATCTTAATTTTAAAGAACAAAAAAGCGGAAAACAAGATTCCGCTTTTTAATTCATTGTAAAAGTAATAGGATAATATCACATCAATATAACAGTGTACAATTATATAAATTAGATCAATTCAATCAGCCCTTTAAATAAAGCAACCATTTTAGGCTCTGCTGTACCGGCTATTGCGATAATATCTGCAATGTCTACTGGTTCAAGATTATCAGGATCACACTCGTCAGTCAGTACAGATATAGCACTTACTGGCAAGTTTAAATGATTTGCCACAATGATTTCTGGCACCGTACTCATACCTACGGCGTCTGCACCTAATATTTTAAGCATTCTATACTCTGCTCTAGTTTCTAGTTGCGGTCCTACTACACTAGCATAAACACCTTCTTTAAGAGAGATATTTTGAGATGTTGCAAGCGATTTTAATTTATCATTCATCTCCTTATCATAAGGAGCACTCATATCTGTGAATCGCTCACCAAATTCACTTACACCTTTAAACGCAAGCGGACTACCACCTTGTAAATTGATATGGTCATCGATAAGCATTAAATCACCTTTTTTCATATCTAGATTCACCGCACCTGCAGCGTTAGAAACTAATAAGTTTTTAATTCCCAAACCATGCATTACTCTTACTGGGTACGTGATATCAATAAAATCATAACCTTCATACAAATGAAAACGACCTTGCATGACCACCACTTTTTTACCACCTAAATCTCCATAAATCAATTTACCAGAATGAAATTCTACTGTTGCCAGTGGAAAAGAAGGTATTTGATTATAGTGTGCGACTTTTTGATTTTCTATACTATCCACTAGTTTACCTAGACCAGTCCCAAGAACGATTCCTACCTCAGGAGCTTCAAAACCTTGAGATTGTAAATATTCTATAGACTGTGTGAGTTGTTTTTTACTAAGCATCATATGTTTTTTAAAAAAGGTTGAAATGCTGGAATGTCTTTTATATCTTCATAATAATCTACATCATTACGCTCTTCCAGCATAGCATAATTTACGTTTTTTAGATTATTAAGAGTTTTTTCTAATACCGTTTCAGCTCCCCATTCTTTATCTTCAAAAACGCCATCGATTAGTTTTTTAGTAAACCCTAGAAGGTAATAACCTCCATCTTCGGCAGGGCCTATTACAGCATCGTTAGTTTTTAATTGTTTAAAAGCATGATCTAAATCTGCCTGACTCATATCATGCATATCAGACCCAATGATAATAACATGGTCATGATTTTTAAATGCTTCTTGAAAAGCATTTTCCATACGCACGCCTAGATCTTCACCATCCTGCACATATTTATCATACACCTTATTATCCCAAGCATCGTTTTCATGAACACGCTCACTATACCACACCTGTTTAGTAGCGTTAAGGTTTCCTGTAATTTCTCTGGTGTGAGCTAGTAAAAATTTATAGATATCAAATGCAACTTGATCTCCTACGGTAGCGGCAAGACGTCGTTTACCCTTTCCTATTTCAGGATTGCGAGTAAAAATGATAAGGCAATTGGAATTATTTGTATTCAAAAGAAAGGGTTTATAACTACAATATTAAGGTAAAGAGATCACGGTTTTATGACAGCTATCATTAATTTAACGTTGTTTTTTTTGAATCTTACCTATAGTTAGTTAGAAAATAAAGATATAAATGATCGCATATTATTAATTAATCGTATTTTTGCAAACGCTAAGAGAATGAATCTCGCGGCACCGTCAGATAGACTGACATACATAATATTCATTATAAAATAATTTTGGCATGTATTTAGCACCAGAAAAAAAAGCAGAAATTTTCGCAAAGTACGGAAAAGACGCAAACGACACAGGTAACACAGACGCGCAAATCGCGTTATTCACTTACCGTATTAACTATTTAACGGGACACCTTAAGAAAAACCGTCATGACTACAACACAGAGCGTAGTCTAGTAAAACTAGTAGGAAAGCGTCGTTCACTTCTTGATTACAAGATGAGAAAAGACATCGTTGCTTACCGTGAGTTGATTAAAGACTTAGGTATTAGAAAATAATAAATTGGGGACCTTGCGTCCCCTTTTTTGTTTTCTGCGCATCGCATGCGTAGAAATTTCTTACCGCATACATTGCGGTTTTTAAACGTAGAAGTTAGATTCTACTTACGCTTTCGCGAAAGCGTAACAAAAATACAAATCGCAGTTCAAGATGCATGCGATGCGTCTTAACAGTGTAAGGACTGCACTGCAAATCAAAGCTGGTTTCTCACAAAGTAAACGCCTTCTCTACCACACAACTTGAGATTAATGTTTAACTATAATTATGAAACCACAAGTTTTTAAACAAGTGATTAAAATGGCCAACGGGCCTGACATCACTATCGAAACTGGAGCGCTTGCAAAACAAGCACATGGATCTGTTGTGATCACATGTGGAAAAGCAATGCTTCTAGGAACTGTAGTATCCAGCTACAAATCAACTGGACTAGACTTCTTACCACTTACTGTAGATTACCGTGAGAAATTTGCCGCTGCCGGTAAATATCCAGGTGGATTCTTTAAGCGTGAGGCACGTCCTAACGATGGAGAAGTACTTACTATGCGTCTTGTAGACCGTGTATTACGTCCATTATTCCCTAAAGATTACCATGCAGAAGTACAGGTAATGATTCAATTAATGTCTCATGACCCAGAAGTAATGCCAGATGCTATGGCAGGTCTTGCTGCAAGTGCTGCAATACAACTATCTGATTTACCTTTTGAATGTGCTATATCTGAAGTACGTGTTGCGCGTGTAGATGGTGAGTTTGTTATCAACCCAAGTTATGCACAGTTAGAAGCAGCAGATCTTGAGATGATGATAGGTGCTAGTGCTGACTCTGTAATGATGGTTGAAGGTGAGATGAGTGAAATTTCTGAAGAAGAAATGATCGCTGCTATCAAAGCCGCTCATGAAGCTATCAAAGATCAATGTGCTGCGCAAATCGCTCTTGCTGAACAAGTAGGTAAGAAAGATGTACGTGAGTACGAAGGTGAAAAAGAAGATGCTACCATAGAAACAAAAGTAGCAGAACTTGCTTACCAAAAAGTATATGATGTTGCTAAAAAAGGAAGTGCAAAGCACGAACGTAGCGCAGCATTCTCTGAAATCAAAGAAGAGATCAAAGCAACTTTTTCTGAAGAAGATCAAGCTGAAAATGGAGATCTTATCTCTAAGTATTTCAACAAAACACATAAGAAAGCAGTACGTGATGTACTACTTAACGAAGGTGTACGTCTAGATGGTCGTAAGACTACAGATATACGTGATATATGGTGTGAGGTAGATTACCTTCCATCTACACACGGTAGTGCTATCTTCTCTCGTGGAGAAACTCAAGCACTGGCAACAGTAACTCTAGGTACTTCTAGAGATGCAAATGTAATAGACATGGCATCTCAAGAAGGAGAAGAGCGTTTCTACTTACACTATAACTTCCCTCCATTCTCTACAGGAGAGGCTCGCCCATTACGTGGTACGTCTAGACGTGAGATAGGACACGGTAACCTAGCACAACGTGCATTAAAAAGAATGTTACCAGAAGATCTTCCTTACACAGTAAGAGTAGTATCTGAAGTACTTGAATCTAACGGTTCTTCTTCTATGGCAACAGTTTGTGCTGGTACTATGGCTATGATGGATGCAGGTTTACCTATGAAGAAACCAGTTTCTGGTATCGCAATGGGATTAATCACAGATGGTGATAAATACGCAGTTCTTTCCGATATTTTAGGTGATGAAGATCACTTAGGAGATATGGACTTTAAAGTAACTGGTACAGCAGATGGTATCACTGCTTGTCAAATGGATATTAAAGTAAAAGGTCTTTCTTATGAAATTCTTACTAACGCTTTAATGCAGGCTAGAGATGGTCGTATGCACATATTAGGAAAACTTACTGACACTATCGCTGTACCAGCTGCAGACGTGAAGTCACACGCTCCTAAAATGGAATCTTTAGAGATCGAAGGTAAATTCATAGGTGCTGTAATAGGACCTGGTGGAAAAGTTATCCAAGAGATGCAAAAAGAAACTGAGACTGTAATCAACATCAAAGAAGATGGTGATATGGGTGTTATCGAGATAGCTGGTACAGACCGTGCTAAGATCGAGGCTGCTCTAGAAAAAATCAGAAACATCATTTTTGAACCAACTGTCGGTGAGGTTTACAGCGTAAAAGTTGTAAAAATGCTTGACTTTGGTGCAGTAGTAGAATTAAGGCCAGGTAAAGAAACATTACTTCATGTAAGTGAGTTTGATTACAAGCGTATTGAAGACCCATCTACAGTTCTTAAAGTAGGAGATGTTCTTGACGTAAAATACATGGGTGTAGATCCACGTACTAAAAAGCAAAAAGTATCTCGTAAAGAATGTATGCCTAAACCAGAAGGTTGGGTAGAGCGTCCACCACGCCAGCGTGATGACCGTCGTTCTAATGACCGTCGTCCACGTCGTGATGACCGTAAGAAAGACGACAGACCACGTCGTGATGCTAATGATTCTAAGTCTGAGTAATAAATTAAAACTATCACTCTGAATTCATTTCAGAGTCTGATAGTATTATTCTTATAGATTATTATAAATTTAAAATCCCTGTAACTTAATTGTTGCAGGGATTTTATTTTAAGATCATTTTAGACCTTATATTGAGTTAACAAGCTTAGTTTTAAGCAAAAAAAACGACATGAAGTTCATATACCTAATACTTGCTTTACCTATCATCTTTATCTCTTGTAATACTACAGATAAAAAGACAACACCTGTCATCGCTAATTCTCATCAAGTAAACGGAATGAATTACATGAAGAGCAATCAATCATTTGATGACACCTACCAGAGTTTAAAAACTACATTATCCAACAACCCTGCTATAAAAATAATTGCCGAAGTCGACCATAGCGCTAACGCTGGTAATTCCAACATTGAACTGAATCCAGCTAAGTTAATTTTATTTGGAAACCCCAAATTAGGAAGTCCACTGATGTTAGAAAATCAACAAGCTGGTTTAGATTTACCACAACGTATTCTCGTTTTTCAAGACAGTAATAAAGATGTTTACTTGGCCTACAACAACAGCGCCTTTTTGAGTCAACGTCACGGTCTAACTTCTGAAGAAATAACTTTAGACAAAATTTCTAATGCTCTTGCTATGCTCACAAAAAAGGCAAGCAATTCTACTGTCATGGAAAGTGACGACACTCAAACAACACTTAATGAAGGAATTATTACTACAGTAAGTAAACAAGACTTTGACGCTACCTACACAACTCTTAAAAACAAGATTGAAAATAATCCTGCCTTAAGAATATTTACAGAGTTAGATCATCAAGCAAATGCTCAAAATACTGACATAGAACTAAGACCTACGCGAGTGATTATTTTTGGCAATCCTAATCTAGGAAGCCCATTAATGGCTTCGTCTCCAACTACTGCACTCGATTTACCACAAAAAATGCTGGTGTATGAAAATGAATTAGGCGAGGTTAAAATTAGTTACAACAGTACTGACTTTCTAACCAATCGTCACCATTTAAAAGATACAGAAAAGTCAATTGATAAAATATCAAAAGCATTACAAAAGATAGCAAATACGGCAGCTGGATTATAATATAACATCATTTCATAAAACTTAAAAATCCCTCTTGAAATTTCAAGAGGGATTTTTAATCTATAGTTTGTCATTGCTCTAAAAGCGTCTAATACAGCCCTAAAAAGGCTTATAGTAAAGCGACTATAATACATAAAACATCATGTAGCCGCCATAGACTAGGCTACCTAAGATAAACACTCCAGAAATAATCCAAGAGGTTCTACTTTTTACAATCTCGCCATTTTTAACCTTCTTAAAAATCAAGAAACTAAAAACAGCTATTGCAACTAATAAAATAGCCATTTCAATTCTGAAGTCCTCTACATACTTTCTCACAAACATGTAGTACACAAAAAGAAATAAAAATATAAGAATTGGAAGGTTAGTTGTTTTTTTCATAGTTCTAAAATAATAGTTTTTTTTTATGTAGCAACTATTTGCTATCTCGCTTTCGCGAAAGCGGTATAAAAAAAGCCCTATAACTATTAAGTTACAGGGCTTTTTTTGATTACATAAATCGTTATTTATTACTATTGTTTAATCACTTTATCAATAAACAAAACTTCATTATTATCTCCTGTCAGCTGTATAAAGTACATTCCAGCAGTTAATGAACTATTAATTGAAATTTGATTACTAGAATTGATGGTGTCACTTTCATACACCACTTTCCCTAGAAGATCGACTAATTTTATAGAGCTTACTTCATTTACAAAAGTATTTGGTATATCAATAGTAAATTGATTTTTAAATGGATTTGGATAAATACCTATTTGAGCTTCTAAGATGTTATCAGTGTTAGATAATACAACACCACCACAAATAATTTCTAGATCAGATATAGAAACCCATGGACCTGTATATGTTGCTGCTCCTGTAACTGTTAGTTTTACATAACGCACAACAGTAGGGTTAAAAGTATCATTTATAGAAGTACCACCAGTAGTATTTGCCTGACGATCTACTAAGGTTGTAAACCCAGAAGTTGCTGATGTTGAAGAACCTTCAATTATATATTGATAATCGCGTCCTGAAAATGGAATTAGATTCATACCACTTACATTGAGTCCTTCACCTAAATCAATAACCATAGATTGTGGAAATGTCATCGCACTCCATCTATTACTATCGTTGCCATCAATTACATTTATAGCCTCATTACCAACTTGCTCATTTGTAAAACTATCTACACTTGCATTTAACGCAAGGTTAGTTCCTGGCAAACAATCTGGAGCCATTAACGGTGCTGTTACCGTAATCATAGATGTTGTTGTAAAACCACCATCTACCGTAGTGGCTGTGATCGTTGCATTTCCTGCTGCCACACCAGTTACTATACCGCTTGCATCTACAGTTGCCGTCGTGGTATCACTAGAAGACCAATTCACTTGTTGATTTGCAGCAGTTGATGGAGTAACAGTTGCACTCACTTGAATAGTTCCTGATTCTTGAACAGTTGCTGTAGTAGGATTTACACTCAGCCCAGTTACTGAAACAGGTGCACAAGTAACAATAGGAGAACATGTTGAAGTAACAGTAGTTCCTATGGCATTTATATAACAAGATCCTTTACCATTACCTACCTGAGCATCTATTATAGGAGATGGATTTGTAGCCATACCAGTTGCTCCTACTATTTCATGAGCTCCCACATCTTTATTTGTAGACGGTCTTGTAAAACCCTCTATATCTCTAGAGACTTGATTAAAAGTTCCAGACGAAACATCTACTGCTGGACCAGTTGTACTTGGTTTAAAAATCTCGCCACTTGGACTGAAATTAGCATTTGCATTTGTAATTCCAGAATTAGTGATTCCGATGTTGGAACCACCAAAAATATTTCCTTGATAAGTCATTTGACCGCCTATTGCAGCTACAGAACCAGACACAATAGTTCCATTTGTACTGTAAATCAAATTGTTTGCAATAATCCCCTGCGGTGGAGTCGTCGCTCTTTCACTATTATAATAAATAGGATCGTCAGAGTTATAAATAGTATTGAAAGCAATCAACACGTTGGTTACAAATTGATAACTATTACTCGTTCCTCCAGAAACTGAATCACCTCCCATAATAGTTATACCACCATTAAACGTACTGCTAGAATTATTAAGTCCTTGCATGTAATTGTTAATGATAATATGATCCTGATCTATAACTCTAATACCGCCAGAACCAGATTTATTTTCACCTAAAAAATAATTCCCTTCTACCAGAGCTCCAGCACCATGTCTTAGCACTAACGAGCCTCGACAGCTTCTAAAAGTGTTATTGCGATACGTATTTCCTAAACTCTTATTTGATATAATTTCAGACTCGCCATCTACATCTTGAAAATAATTTCCCTCTACCAGCACACCGGCATTAACAAATTGCCTACCACTAGACCCTATACGTATACCTTCAGAATCTCCTGCGTTTGCACGACCATCTTTAGGAGGCACATTATAGAAATAATTATTTCTTATAATATGACCAGCAACACCACTATTTTGATGAGATAATTCTACCAGGATAAAAACACCTGTAGTGTTCTTATTCATCATCGTGCAATTTTCTACTGTATTATTTGTCCCATATAGTACAATCCATCGACTTTTTTCATCTCCTACGGTCGCTAGGTTATTAAACGTACAATTTCTAATAACGCTATTGTTTGCAAAATCACTGCTTGATCCATCGCGTCTAAATTCTACATGATTTCTAGTACCTACTCCACCATTCCAGTAAAAGCCATCTACTATTAAATAATCTCCATAAATATTCATTTCTGAACTACCAATAAAAATAACACCACCAGGTGTTTGAGCCCTTAAAACAATAGGACTACCAAGCGTACCAGAAGCATTAAAGATTATATTTTGATTAGAATAGGTCCCGTCAGTCCAAGTAACGACATCACATGGTTGAAGGTTCAGTGCATTGAACTGACCTACTGAGTTTACAGTATAGTCTGTGGCTAGCGATTGAAAAGAATTTAATAAGGTAAAAACTAAAATCGCTAAAAAAGAATATCGTGAAATCATAGAGGACTTTTTAAAGATATCATAAAAATTGGTTGACCAATTTAATAATTTATAAATGAATAATTATCTCAGAATGATATCTTTTTTATTTTCGCTTTCGCGAAAGCTCATTTACTAAAAAAACCCTCTAACTTTGAAGCTAAAAGGTTTTTAGATAAATCTATATTTTTATTTTATCTTTTTTAAATTTAGATCTTTATTTATTAACAAGCCGTCTACAGGGTAATAAAACAATGTATCTCTATTTAAAAAGGCTCGATCTATGGCAATTAGATTATCTTTTTTATAAACTTTACACGCAAATTGATCGTTTGCATTACCTAGTACATGACAAACAAATTCAGAACAATAGAACTTATCATCATTTAAATCAAATTTTTTATCAAAGCGTATATCACTAGCAACCATATTTTGTAAAACTAAGCGTACTCTACCTACATCAAAATCATCTAATTTAAATATCCTAAATTCAGTTAAGTTTTGTGATTTTTCATCTATAAACTCTTCAAATTTATCAATTCTTAAATGTCCACTACTATCATTATAATCTGGCATTACATGATAAACCAATGAATTACCCTTTGTCATTAACAATAACCCAACATGAGTAAACGACTCGTCGGTTACATTATAATCCGAAGAAATTATTCCGAATTTAGAGTTTGTAGTTCTGTAGATTATATAAACAGAGTTTTCAGAAAACAAGTCATTAGAAGTTTTATTTGATTGGACACAAGAAATTAGTGTTAACAGTATTCCAAAAAAATAAAACCACTTTAAATATTTAATTAAAAAATTTAAAATCAAAATAAATACTAATTTGATTATCAATCACATTGGAATTATTATAACCACTATCAAATAAATCTCCTGAGTAAATTAACCCCAAGGAAAAGTCCATTTTAGTATTTATTGTAGTGTGATAACCTAAACTTACTGCATAAGCTAGATTGTAACCAAAATCTTTATCAATGTTAATTTCTGGAAATGAAGTAATGTCCTCATCAACCTTAAATCTATTAACAACACCGATTTCCGTAACGAATGCTCTTTTTTTCTCAGAATCAAAAACATATCTCTTAAAACCAATGGGTAGTTCTATAAATGAGTTTTGTACATTGACATCTAGTTGGTTACTGTTAACATAATCAAATTGGAAATTATTGATTCCTAATCCTAAATTGATCCGGTTTTGGTCACTTAATTTAATTTCTTTCAAAATGTAAGCTCCATAATTTACAGCAATTGATTTAGAAAGGTTTTCAACTTCATAACTAGAAAACCCTGATCTTAATGAAATATCAAATAAATTAGATTTTTCATCAGATTGTGAAACCCCAACTAATGGCAGCAGAACTAAAATCAGAATTAATAAAAATTTATTTTTAATAGACATCGTGATGATTATTTTGTTAAAGATCCAACAATCCCTCCAACAATCCATCCTACTAAACCACATGGTGGACAAAAGGGAATAGAAAGACCTAAAGCAGAACCAACGGAACTACCTACCCAAAATCCATCATTAAAGAACGGATCTTTAGATTTAGTAATGTAATTCTTAGCGTAGTTGTTAACACCAACTAATATATTTTGTTCTTCATTTGACAAGTTTAGAAATGATTGTTGCTGCTCTAATCCTACAATAAATGTTTCATTATTAACGATATCTTCTAAATAAAATTTCGCTTGTGAACTCATAGCAATGTTGTTTTGAATGTAAATATCATACCCTAAATCTTGAGCTGCAAGCGACTCTCCGATTAGTGAATTTACCTCTTCTAAAGAAATTTCTAAATTTGATACTCCGGCAACATCTAATAAATAATCCAAACTCTCCTGATCGATAAATTGTTGATCATTACCTGACGATTTTAAGGCAGCATTGTTTCTAATTTTATCGATTAATTCATTGTTGTTAGTCAACTCGTTCTGAATGGCTTTCATACTTTTAAAAAGATTGACCTCTTCTAGATTATTTAAAGTGACATTATCATCCGTCTCATCTGCAGTAGAACAACTTTGTATACCAGTGAAAACTGAGCAACAGAGTAATAAAAATAGCGGAAATGTTTTGAAAAATTTTTTCATTATTATAAAAATTAATTTGCGCCTACTCTAAACTGATGCTTTTCGGCTACCTCATCTTCAGGGGGAAGTGATTTTGTTGTAATTACATTTCAAATGTAAAAAAAAAGGGATTACCTCTAAATTTTAAAAAAAAACATTAACTAAACATTAACTTTTGTATGACAAGCATTGGTGTGAATCGTCTAAAAAAACAAGAGAAACTTTAAGAAAAGAAGTGAGAAAATGAAAAAATATTATTACCTCCCGCTTTCGCGAAAGCGGAATCAAAAAACTTAAATTTGCAAAACCTTTAAAACACACAAGATGTCTAAACTTATTGCACCATCAGTACTTGCAGCAGATTTTGCTAACCTACAACGTGATGTAGAAATGATTAACCGCAGTGATGCTGACTGGTTTCATATCGATATTATGGATGGCGTTTTTGTTCCTAATATCTCCTTTGGCATGCCTGTATTGCGAGATATCGTAAAGCATGCGACTAAAACTATCGATTGTCACTTGATGATCATTGATCCAGATCGATATGTAGAGACTTTTGCAAATTTAGGTTGCGACATTCTTACAGTACATTATGAAGCATGTACTCATTTACATAGAACGCTACAGTTAATTAAATCACATGGAATGAAAGCTGGTGTAGCATTAAATCCGCATACCAGTGTTGATTTATTAAAAGATGTTATACAAGATCTAGATATGGTGTGTATTATGAGTGTAAACCCTGGTTTTGGTGGTCAGAGCTTTATTGAGAACACTTATGATAAAGTAAAAGCTCTTAAAAAGATAATTACTGAAAAAGGTGCCGACACTCTTATAGAAATAGATGGTGGCGTTACTGATAAAAATGCAAAACAACTGGTAGACGCAGGAGCAGATGTTCTAGTTGCCGGTAGCTATGTATTTAAGTCTAATGATCAAGAAGCTACCGTTGCTGGCCTTAAAAAACTAGTTAACTAGTAGAATTATAAGTGACGTAGTCGCTTTATAATAACGATAATAAAACTTTAAATAGCCTTATCATCACATCAAATTAATCGATGTAACGATAAGGCTATTAGCATTTAAGCGATTAACTAAGTGTTATTTATGTGTCTAATTATCCTTAATGTTTATTTAACCTATATTGTTAATCATTAAACAGTTTATTAGAATTACTTTTGCACGCTGAAAATACAGATGTTATGGGAAATAATGCATTTATTGAATTTTTTACTGCCTTTGATCTTAAGGAGACTTTTACGGCTGGGATGATACTTTTTGCCGTTATTGACATTATAGGTAGTATTCCTATTATCGTTGATTTAAGACGTAAAGTGGGTCATGTACAAAGTGAAAAAGCATCTATAGTTGCTGGTATTCTTATGATCGTTTTTATGTTTGTAGGAGAGAGCATGTTGGGACTTATAGGTATAGACGTGAACTCATTTGCTGTAGCAGGTGCTTTTATTATCTTCTTTATTGCTCTAGAAATGATTTTAGGTATACAGCTTTATAAAGATGACGCGCCGGAAACTGCTGCGATTATCCCTATCGCTTTCCCTCTTATTGCTGGTGCAGGAACATTAACTTCTGTACTTTCTTTAAGATCTGAATACTCTGCTATTAATATTATACTAGCGATTATATTCAACATCGGTTTTGTGTACATAGTTCTTAAAAACTCTGGTCGCATAGAAAAACTAATAGGTAAACAAGGAATTAACGTGGTTAGAAAAATCTTTGGTGTTATCTTGCTAGCCATAGCTGTGAAATTATTTACAGCAAATATTAAAGAGCTATTCTAGTTATGAAATATGTATTTTATTTTATCCTAATTCTTGCGATCGCCAGTATCGTTTTTAACGCAACAAAATTAGACTTTAACAACTTGCTTCAAGGAGAAAGCCAGATAGGCGCTATAAGCATAGTGGCAGCATTATGTGTAGCTATACTCATGAGTATCATGTTAGTATCCTATAAAATTAAGGACAAATACGAGAAAAGCTAAGCAACCCTTAGTTACTCAATTCCAGCAGCTTTTCAATCATTATATCGTCTTGATTTAATAATTTGATTTTAAGCTCTGTCGTAAAAAGCTGCTCTGCCATAGAAGACTTAATGATCAAAGCTATTTCACTTCTATAGCCTGGCAGTTTCATGCTTGTATTGTATAGTTGTGCATAGACTATAAAATCTTCCATCAGTTTTTCTGAGACTTCGTAGTTGTTTATGAATTCTTCTTGAGACATAGATCTCATAGAAAGCCCATCTTCTTGCAGGTATTTATTAACGAATTGATCTGCAAATCCTGTTCTACCGAAATAATCTAAAGTCTGTAAGATATAACCATCTGGACTAGGCACAAAAACGTCTGGTATAATACCACCACCGCCATAAACTACTTTACCACCAGGTGTCACCTTGCGCAATGAATCGTTTACTTCTATATTAGACTCATCTAATAACTCTCCATTATTATATCTATCTATGTATTCTTTAAAGTAATCTTCATTACCATTTTCATAAGGTCTTTGAATACTCCTACCAGTAGGTGTGTAATATCTTGCAATAGTTAAACGTACAGAGCTGCCATCTCCTAATTTAATTTCTTGTTGCACCAGTCCTTTACCAAAACTCCTGCGACCTATAATAGTACCGGTATCATTATCTTGTAAAGCACCTGCTACTACTTCACTTGCACTAGCACTATTCTCATTTATTAAGATAAATACGTCACTACTTTCATAAGAGCCGTAATCAGTAGCATAACTATCCTTACGTTTTTGATCGCGATCTTTTTGAAAAAGAATCAGCTTATCATCTTCCAGAAACTCGTCGGCTATGTGAACTGCTGCACTTAAAACGCCACCTGGATTATCTCTTAAATCTAGTGCTATTTGAGTAGCACCAGCTTTTTTTAAGTCTTTAATTGCTTGTTCAAACTCGGCATCGGTAGTTTCTGCAAAGCGGTTAATTTTAATATACCCTAGACTTCTCGTGAGCATATAAGCAGCATCTATACTTTTAATAGCTACATTACCTCTAGTAACCGGTATATTAATTACAGTATCATCTCCAGGTCTTAAAACTCCTAAAACAACACGAGAACCTTCTTCTCCTTTTAAAACATTTGTAGAAACGGCGTTCTCACCGAATAGTGGTTTACCGTCTGCATATAATATTTTATCACCACCTTTTATTCCAGCCTTATCACTAGGGCCATCTTCTATAGATCTCAAAACAGATATGGAGTCCTGATTCACAAAAAAGCGTATTCCTATACCTACGAAGTCGCCTCTCATGCTATTCTCTACATCTTCTGTCTGGTCACTAGGTATGTATACCGAATGCGGATCGAGATTTTGCATGATCTCATTTACCGTTACATCCACAATACTATCTGTATCGATTTTATCTACATAACGCTGGTCTATGAGATCTATCAATCTATTAAGCTTGCGTTTTTTTGCAGTGCTAGAAGATGCGATATAATTATCACCTAAATTACTACTGTTAAGAGCACTCCCTAACCATATACCTATGGCAAAGAATATTCCCAAAAACAAAGGATAATACAGGTAACTTTTTTTCATTAATCGACTTCTTCTATTTGTTCTATAATAACTCCTGCTTTTTCTAGAAATTGCAAGCCGCTATCATCTTTATAACCTTCCATGTAGACTACACGTTTTATGCCACTTTGATGTATTAATTTACTACAGTCTTTGCAGGGTGACATGGTTATATAAAGCGTTGCATCGCGACAACTTTGTGTAGAACCAGCTACTTTTAAAATCGCATTAGCCTCAGCATGTAGCACATACCATTTTGTATAACCCTCGTCATCTTCACAAAAATTTTCAAAACCACTAGGTGTACCATTATAACCATCGCTTATAATCATGCGATCACGTACGATAAGCGCACCTACCTGACGGCGCTGACAGTGCGATAATTTACCCCATTCCGTCGCCATTCTCAAATAAGCAACGTCGTATCTATGTTGTTTTTCTTTTTTCACTTTTTTGGTATAATAGTAAATTGCCTTCTAGTTAAAAAGCTTGTTAGGTACTTATAAAATAAGTAAGTATTTGAAATGATTTTTAAAATTCCGCTTTCGCGAAAGCGAGATGAAAACAATTTTTAAAAAATCCATCTTACAATTAACAATGGCAGTATCATTCCTAAAATGATGGAAGAGATAATCTGAACCCATTCTTTTTTATTAAATCGGAATATCCCTGTAAATATAAAGTTTAAGATTAAAATCACTAATATGATAAGCAACTGACCCAACTCCAGTCCTAGAGCAAACTCTAATAACATTAACAAATCACTCTCTGCTCCAGCAGCTAACATTTTAAAACCACTAGAGAAACCAAATCCATGGATAAGACCAAAGAACAATGCAAATATCATGGTGATCCAGTTATGGTTATCGCGATGTCTTTTTCCTGCTGTAAAAATGTTATACAGCGCCGTAATAGCTATAGTGACCACAATTAAAAACTCTATATAAGAACTATTAAATGACACCTTACCATAAATCACTAGCAATAATGAAAGAATATGACCTACTGTAAATGCAAGACTCAGTCCTAAAAGCTTTTTCCAACTATTAAATAAAAATGGCACTGCCATAAGAATAAAGAAAAGTACATGATCATATGCACCGACGTTAAAGTTCATAACGTGATAAAAACCTTCTTTAACATATAAAATAAAATCGTCCATTAGAAATAGTTGTTTAGGGTATGATCAAAAATAAGGTTTAGACAGTGAGAATGAAAATGCTTTGCCCTAAGATATTTACAAGAATCTATAAATGAGTATTTAAAATATTAATTGCGACTGTGGTTTATTCGGCAAACGGTTTTTAATATGAAACATTCACTGATTTCTTTAAGTAAAGAGCCATTTAATTATAAAAACATAATATTTTTACCGTAGATCTTATACTGAATCACTTGACGCATAAAAACGCTCCATACGCACTACTCTTTATTTTATTTACGTTTTGGACTGGCACAACTACTGCACAGAAAGACTCTACTGTGTTAGATGTGAAATTAATGGACTCCTTATTTGAAAAATCCTACAATTTATTTTCTGAAGGGAATTATGTAAAGTCCTTTGAAATCAATTTAAGAACATTAAAACTAGCTTTATTAGTCAAAGATGATCTTTATGCTAGTAGGGCCTATGGTTATTTAGGATACGACTATCTTAACCAAGGAGACACGATAGAAGCTCTTAGAAATTTTAAGCTAGCACACGATATTGCAAAAGAACTCAACGACCCAACCATACTAGCAAATACATATGGCGACCTTTCTAGCATCTATTCCCTAAATCCAAAAACGCAAAACCTAGCCAGAGAATTTACTTTAAAAGCCATAGAAACTTATAAAGCTACTAACGACACATTAGGCCTACAGTATATATATCATAACTATGCAGATGCATTAAATGACAGCGGCAGGTTTACCGAGATGAAACTGGTAATCGATAAACTTAATGGAGCAATGTTTGAGAAATATGACGAACCTCTTTACCGCTCTTCTATCAATAACATGACGGCAAATTATTACTTTCATTCTGGAGATTATAAAAAGACAGATTCCTTATTACTAGCGGCAATTTCTTTAAGCAAAGATCTAGGCTTCAATGACGAATTACAGAGATCATATGAATTATTCTCACTAAGTCTTACCGCACAAGAGAAGTACAAAGAAGCATATGAAACGAGACTTAAATATGAAAATGTATTTAAGTTAAGAGCAAAGGAAAAAGCAGCTATAGAAAACAACAGACTAGCTGCTGCGTATAAAAACGATCAATTTAAAAAAGATCTAGAAAAATCAGAAGCCGAAAGCGAATTACAAGAAAAGCAAATACGCACAAAAACAGCCTTTAATTATGCTTTGATATGTATTACAGTCATAGCCTTTTTAGGCCTTTATTTTACTTTCAAGCTTTCTAAAAAAAGAAAACAACTCAATAAAGCTTTAAAAGATAAAAACACCCAATACCTAAATCAAAAAACCAAAACAGAACAACTAGCTCTTGCAAAAAGTGACTTTTTCAGCACAGTAAGCCATGAATTGCGCACACCTTTATATGGAGTAATAGGCCTTAGCACCATACTGTTAGAAAACAATAAAGAAAAAGATGTTGAGGACGACTTAAAATCTTTAAAATTCTCTGCCGATTATTTATTAGCTCTAGTAAATGATGTATTACAAATTAATAAAATTGATTCTGATAAGATAGATGATGAAGAAGTACAATTTAACCCTCGTGAGTTAATAGAAAAAATAGTCACCACCTTTGAATACATGCGCAGGCAAAATAAAAACAACATCGCTATCCATCTTGCTGATGATTTACCTGCTCTGGTTAAAGGAAATGCGACGAGACTGTCTCAAATATTAATGAACCTAATAGGTAATGCAAGTAAATTTACCGAAAACGGACTCATAGAAATTACCGTAACCACACACTTACTGCCTGACAATAATATAAAGTTAGGATTTTCCATAAAGGATGATGGTGAAGGAATTGCACAAGATAAGAAAGAACACATTTTTGAAGAATTTAAACAAGGGGACTCTCTTAGTTATAATTACCAAGGTACCGGACTGGGACTGCCTATTGTAAAACGCTTACTAAATCTATCAGGGTCTGATATAAATTTAGAGACCGAATTAGGTAAAGGATCAACATTCAGCTTTGATCTGATCTATGAAATCGTAGCCCATGTAAATAAGCAAGAGCATCTGTCTAAAAACTCTTATGTAGTAGACACTGACATCTTAAAGGACAAACATATCCTTATTGCCGAGGACAACCGCATCAATCAAATGGTGACTAAAAAGATTTTAGAAAAAGACGGTGCCATTTGCACCATAGTAGAAAACGGAAAAGAGGCAATAAACTCAGTAGAACACAATACTTACGACCTCATATTAATGGACGTTAACATGCCAGTAATGAACGGACTAGATGCTACTAAAATAATTAAAAAGACCTATAACACACCTATTATTGCATTAACAGCCGTAGAAATAGCAGAAATGCGACAGAGTATTCTAGACTCTGGTATGGATGATATCATTATAAAACCTTATGACGTGAAGGTATTTAAGAACGTAATCATCAACAACATACTTGCTAAACAAATAGAGTCTTTATAGACACTTATCTCCACTCGTCTCCTTTGAGTTGTGTAGCAGCGATGATAACATCCATTCTAGATATTTGACCTATCAACTTACCGTCTTTAGTAACAGGAAAACGTCTGTGACCGGTTTTTAAAAACCTAGATGCTGCATCAAATATATCTGCTTCTTGATCTATAGTTGCCGATTGTGAAGACATAAACTCACTAACTAATCTATTACCTACAGGCATATTGTGATACCTGCTATCACTTATGACATGCATGAGATCTGTATCGCTAATAATTCCTACCAGATTATCACTAGCATCTACCACAGGGCCACCTGTTATTCTTTGTTTAAGTAAAGTATCCATGACAGATGTGATTCCTTGATCTGGAGAAAAAGTAATTAATTTACGTGTCATAAAATCCTTTACTTGAAATTTTTGACGTTCAATAGAAGAAGACTCTTCACGTTTACCCATAAAGTTTTTAATTCCCATAACTATTTGATTTTTAAGATCTTTTAAATTACAGAAAAATTATGAAAATACAAGTAAAACGAACTTTATTATTCCGTAATTCACACTTTATACTGTTAATAATAACCTTATTGCAAGATTGTTAACATTAAAAATAACAATTGACGAGTATTATTAAACCATAATACTAACTAATGAAAAGAATTGCTATTATTGGCTGTGGCCCAAGAGGTTTACATAGTTTAGAGTGTTTAATAAGTTCGCTTTCGCGAAAGCGAGATCAACACCATCAAAAATACAAGACACCGCATCAAATAAAGTGAACCAAAAAAAACCAAAACCACTCTTGTTTAACTTATACTAGATTTTTACTAAATAATAATTCACACTTTATTATAAGTTTTATTCTTACAAACATTTAAATTTGTCCATTCAATTATTTTTTATGGACTCTACTTACACCATTTGTTACATAAGCAAAGCTACTCCAGGACTTACACAACAATCAAGTAAGCGGATTCCTTCTTCATTCTCTAGATAATTTCTTTCAGGTTTTAGAAGGTAAAGAAAGTTATCTAAAAAATCTATTTGAAAAAATTCAAGAAGATACTAGGCATAGTGATATCTACGAAGTATATAACAAGCGCACAGAGCATCCAGTTTTTTTAGATTATAAATCGCAATTTGATATCGTAAAATCTCCAGAAGATTTAAAAACTATCGTTAATTACCTTAATCAAGACATATCAAATTCTACTAATCTTAAATTAAAAAGATTATTAAAACCATTTGCCATGTTAGGAGAGTTTTAATTCCTAAATCTCTTCAAGGAAATAAAATCATAAAAAAAACCTCGCAATCAGACGACTACGAGGTTAAAAGTAGAGAGGAAGGGATTCGAACCCTCGAAACGTTGCCGTTTACACGCTTTCCAGGCGTGCGCCTTCGACCACTCGGCCACCTCTCTAAATGATAAATTCAGTTTGCAATAATAAGGCAATATACCTTTTAAAGCCAATTTTTTATTTTAAAGTCTACTCACTTATTTCGCCTCGTAATGAAGTTTCAAAATAATGTCTAAAATCTTCTATACTATCTGTGTGCTGTAATAAGTACATCATCTTAGCTAGTGCTGCTTCTGTAGTAACATCTTTACCAGAGACTAAACCTATATTTTTGAGCTGTACACTGGTTTCATATTTTCCCATCGACACCGCACCACCCACGCACTGTGTTACATTTACTATTCTAATATTTTTTAATAAAGCCTCGCTAAGAATATCCACAAACCACTTTTGAGTAGGTGCATTACCACTACCATAAGTTTCTAAAATAATACCTTTAAGTCCTGGTATACCGCAAATAGCTTGTACTACTTTTTTTGTAATTCCTGGAAATAACTTTAAAACTACCACATCCTCAACAAGGTCTGGACGGTATCTCATGCGGCTAGAATCTAACAAGAGGGATTTTTCTGTATTCGCTTTCGCGAAAGCGGGATCATCCACCTGCCATTTCCATAACAAACTCTCATCAATATTTAAATGCACACCACTTATAGCCAGTGGCGGATAATTCGGCGAGCTGAAGGCCTCAAAATGCTCGGCATTCATCTTTGCAGTTCTATTTGCTCTATACAACTGGTATTCAAAATAAATACAAACCTCTTTAATGATAGGCTCATTATTATACTGCTCAGTAGCTAGTTGCAGACTGGTTATAAGATTCTCTTTTGCATCAGTACGCAGGTCTCCTATTGGGAGTTGAGAACCTGTAAGGATAATAGGCTTAGTTAAGTTTTCAAACATAAAACTAAGTGTACTACCAGTATAAGACATGGTATCACTACCGTGCAAGACTACAAAACCATCATAATTATCATATCTCTCATGAATGACGTTTCCTAATTTGCGCCATTCTTCTATATTCATGTCAGATGAATCTATAGGATGATCAAAGGAGTAGGTGTCTATTTTACAGTCCAGTTGTTTAATTTCTGGAATATGAACAAGTAATTTTGAGAAGTCAAAAGCTCTTAAGGCTTTAGTCTCTGGATCCTTCATCATACCGATGGTACCACCGGTATAAATTAATAATATATTAGGCTTCATTTGAAACAGCCAGTTTTTCTTTATTAAGAACTGGTCGAGCATACATATTAAGGAAACTCTCTACCGCTTTATGGTCTTCTACATTTACCCTTAACCTTAATCTGCGTTCAAATTGTTGCATATCGTGGTCAGAATAGTGTTCTTTATATTTAGAACTAGAAGTTAATAAGTCATGTGCTACATAATTAGTAGGCCATAACATGTAATTATTCTGTATTTCTTTATCTAGATGTTGTACCACACGTTGCAATACTTGGTTGGTACTCTGATCTTCTAGTGCGTGAATATGAACTGGCTCTCCTGCGTGAATGTGGATATGCTTTTTCTGTCCTAATGCACCCTTAAGTATGCTATTAAAATCTTCGTTTTCTGATTTTATGTACTCTTCATCAGCTTGCTTTGCGAGCAGTTCTGGTACTTTTAAAATATCTGTAGGATCATATTCATAAGAGATAGAAACTGGTACAATGCGCAAATTATTTAAATAACCTTCTATACCGTTTTTACCTGCAGCCAGGCCTATCATTTTAAGAACACCTTGCTCAGTAACATCGTTACCATCTTTAGTACGTCCCTGTCTTTGCGCTATCCATACACTTCTATTTTCTTTGTGCATTAAATAGTCTATATACTCACTTAACTTCTTACTACTTAATAAAATCTCTCTAGGACTAGCACCACGTCTCACGATAAAGTTGCGAGTTAGTTTGCTCAATGCATTTACAAATGGTCTTTGCACTAGATTATCACCTATCGCACTAGCTGTTCTTATCAAGCCTTTTTTAAATAAGGTAAGATTAATAAGAGATGTATCTAAGACGATATCTCTATGATTAGAAATATACAAGTAGGTAATTTCTGGATCTAGATCGTCAAAACCAGACGTGGTTAAACCGGCACTGGACTCTTCTAGCACACGCTCTACGGTGTTGCAAATTACGTCTCGCTGGAAATCGTTAATAGATTTACATGCCAGTACAATTTCTTTTACCTCTTCATAGTTCTTCTTAGGAAAACTGTATTGAAAAAGCTCTTTTATCATAGGGTGACGCACGGCGCTTTTAAGCGCTATTTGCACTTCGGCGTCGTTAAAAAATCTTATGTCGTCGTATCTACTCAAAATATGATGCTATAGGGTGCGCAAATGTAATCAACTCAGGTTTATATACCGAAGACTTCACGCGAATTTAAGGTTGTAATTTCTGCTATCTCTGCGATGTCTTTGTTATAAACTGTCGCTAGTTTTGCTGCAACATTTACCAGATAAGAACTTTCATTACGTTTACCTCGGTACGGCACTGGTGCCAGATAAGGCGCATCTGTTTCTAGAACTATTTCAGAAAGTGGTATTTGATCTAGAAACTGATCTATTTTACCATTTTTAAAAGTCACAACACCACCTATTCCTAGCTTCATTTTAAGATCAACAGCTTTTTTTGCCTGCTCTACATTACCTGTAAAACAATGAAAAATACCGTGTAAAGAGGTGTTTTTATATTCCTCTAAAACCTCAAAAACTTCGTCAAATGCTTCACGACAGTGAATAGCTATAGGCAACTTGTTCTCAACAGACCATTTAATCTGGGTATGAAAAGCATCTTGCTGCTCAGATTTAAATGTCTTATCCCAGTATAAATCCATACCTATTTCACCTACTGCCACATAATTCTCTTTTTCTAGCATTTGCTTTACGTGAGCCAGCTCTTCTAGATAATTTTCCTTAACATGGGTAGGATGCAATCCTGTCATTAAATGAACGTTTTCAGGATAGCGTTTTTTTAAATCTAGCATCGCATTTGTATACGTAGAATCTATAGCAGGAATAAAAAATCGCTCAACTCCAGCATCCATTGCTCGCTGTATCATTTGCTCTTGGTCCTCATCAAAAGCCTCACTATATAAATGTGTATGTGTATCTGTAAAAATCATAAAACAAAAATAGGAATAGTTAGTAGTCCGCTTTCGCGAAAGCGGAATTATATTTACCTCATAAACATATTTCATGGCTTCACTTAAAAAATTACTACTATCACAAGGTTACACCAGCCACAATATTAGAATTGCCACAAAAAGTGGGCATATAGTTACCAAAGCTTCTATAAACGGCCATTCTGGTAGATTTATAATAGATACTGGCGCTAGTGCGACGTGTGTCAACCAGGCCATGTATAAAGAATTTCAATTAGAAACAGAATTTATGGACAGACAAATAGGTACTGCCAGCGGTTCTTTAAGGCCACGCATATCGCACAACAACACCTTAGAATTAGGCGACTGGTCAGACCAAGACACTACCTTATTAAGTATGGACATGAGTTACATAAACACCGCTTTAAAGACTGAAGGAATGCGATCCATTCAAGGCCTATTAGGAGCCGATTTTTTAATAGCTGCCAAGGCCGTAATCGATTACAAAGGAAAGAAGATCTATTTAAAACCATAAAAAAAAGCCCTGACTCTATAAGTCAAGGCTTTGATTTATTTGAAAAATGTAATTCCTAATATACTAGTAAGAAACATTAAAAGTACCGTCTGTAATATCAAAATTATTAGGTGGACCAGTCATAAAGCTGAAAGTTCCAGTAATAGTATTTGCAGTAGCATCTGCCGTTAGCACAACTAGAGATCCAGAAACCGCAGGGTCTAGTGTACCACCATTAATATAATTTGCTGAGTAAGTTGCTCCATCAAAAGCATAAGTTCCTGGCACTACGCTATCAGGAAAACTTAAAACTATAGAACTAGGACCGTTAGATGCATTTACGAGAACTGTACCACCTGCCTCTACAGCTCCTACAGCCGTAGGGTTAAGAGCCGTTCCGTCCACATTTGCTGTTAACGTTGCCGCTGTAGAACCACCAGCACCAGATCCTAACGCAGCACCGAATGGCACCTGATAAATCACTCCTGTTCTCATATAAAGTGAATCTACATTACTTGCTAGATAACTAACAAAGCTAAACTCACCAGTCACGCCAGTTTCTGCATTTACAGACGTGATGCGCACCTCTCCTAGACCGTTACCTAAATTACTAGAAAATTGCTCTGCACCATTAAACGTATACAATGCTTCACTTTGGGATCCAGCACCTAATCTATAAACACCTACCGAATCATCCTGAAGGTTAATTTCTAATGTTTCAAGAAAATTCTGTCCTATTATAGACATCGTACCATCTGCATTAACAGTGGCACTCATACGGTCTGCTTTAAAAAACTCTCCATTACGTACCGCTTGTATAGCAGGTGTATTGTTATCTTCTAGATTATCAGAACAAGAAGAGAATGAAATAATGGCTAGGGCTATCAACAAGTATTTACAAATCAGTTTCATAGAATAGGATAAATGTGTTTAAGCAAATGTAAATAAAATATACACATATGATGAATATTATTAAATATAATGATACTTTTGCAAACTCAAATTAATAATCAGGGTCGGGCACCCATAAACTTTAATAGTTATGCCAGTAAAAATTAGATTACAAAGACACGGTAAAAAAGGAAAACCATTTTATTGGATCGTTGCAGCTGATGCACGTTCAAAAAGAGATGGTAAATATCTTGAAAAATTAGGTACTTATAACCCTAACACTAACCCAGCAACAGTAAACTTAGATGTAGACGGTGCTATCACATGGTTAGAAAATGGTGCACAACCTACTGACACTGCACGTAACTTATTAAGCTACAAAGGTGTTATGATGAAAAAACACCTTAAAGGTGGTGTAAAGAAAGGTGCATTCACAGAAGAGCAAGCAGATGAAAAATTCAACTCTTGGTTAACTGAAAAAGAAGCTAAGATTGCTGGTAAAGCATCTGGACTTCAAGCAGATGCTGATGCAGCAGCTGCAAAAGCTCTTGAAGCAGAAAAAGCAGTGAACGAAGCTCGTATCGCAGCAAATGCTCCAGAAGTAGTTGAAGAACCAGCTGCTGAAGGTGATGACGCAACAGGAGAAGAAGAGTAAATCTATAGGTCATGCGTAAGGAAAAATGTTTTTACGTAGGAACCGTAGTAAATAAATTCAGCTTTAAAGGTGAGTTACTAGTAAAACTAGATACTGACGAGCCTGAGCTTTTTACAGAAATGGAATCAGTTTTTATCGAAATCGGTAAAAACCTGGTTCCATTTTTTATTGAAAGAAGTCAGCTGCACAAATCATTACTTCTAAGAATAAAAATAGAAGACATAGATGACGACGCAGGCGCTGACACATTAATGAAAAGAGATCTTTATCTACCCCTTGATTTTCTACCTAAACTAGAAGGAAATAAATTTTATTTTCATGAGGTGATCAATTACAAAATGATAGACGCTACTCATGGAGACATAGGTACCATAACAGGTATTAATGACACTACCAGTCAGGCTCTATTTGAAATAGATAACAACGGTAGTGAAATTCTGATTCCGCTTAACGATCATTTTATCGATAAAGTAGATCGTGAGAATAAAACTATCACTATCACCACTCCAGAAGGTTTAATAGACCTTTACCTCTCATAAAACATCTTAATTTTTATAAATGAGTCTATTCAAATTCAAAGAATTCACAATAGCTCAGGATAAATGTGCTCAAAAAATAGGAACCGACGGTGTACTATTAGGCGCATGGGCTGCTCCTTATAAAGAACCACACACCATATTAGACATAGGTAGTGGTACTGGAGTCATATCTCTCATGCTAGCACAACGTTATCACCGCGCAAACATAGAGGCGATAGAAATAGATCAAGACGCTTATGAACAAGCTGCTGAGAACTTTGAAAACAGCCCATGGGGCGATCGTCTTTTCTGCTTTCATGCAGAGTTTCAAGAATTCTATGAAGAAGTAGAAGAACGATATGATTTAATAATAAGCAATCCTCCATTTTACGATTCTAGCAGTGTCAAAACAGATTCTCAAATCGAAGAAAAACGCCAGCAAGCACGCTTTGATGACGCTTTACCGTTTGAAGAATTAGTTTACGGCGTCTATCAATTACTAGATATAGACGGTACTTTTGCTTGTATAATACCCAAGGATAGAGAAACGAGATTTCTAGAAATCACTTCTCATTTTCAACTAGAACCTGTACGTACTACTTATGTAAAAGGCACCGTAGACAGTAAAGTTAAAAGATGTTTGATGGAGTTCCGCTTCCGCGAAAGCGTGAAAGAAAACAACTCCAAAAACTTAGTCAGCGAACTAGTTATAGAGAAAGCACGACATGATTATACAGAAGATTACAAAAGCCTGACTAAAGACTTTTATCTCAAAATGTAATTGAGCATCAATAAAAATATCTGACATTTTTTATCAAAAAACCGTCTGTAGATCGCTATTTTTACGACCAATTCAAAAACAGCCGTGAAATTACTCTATCGATGTAGTTTCTAACTTAAAAGATATAGAATGAAACCAGATTTATTTGAAGCACCAGATTATTATAACCTGGACGACCTTTTAACAGAAGAACATAAGATGATACGTGATGCTGCCCGAGCTTGGGTAAAACGTGACGTATCGCCTATTATAGAAGAAGCTGCACAAGAGGCAAAATTCCCTAAGAGCATAATACCTGGCTTGGCTTCTATAGGTGCATTCGGGCCGTATATCCCTGAGGAATATGGTGGCGCTGGACTGGATCAAATTTCTTACGGCCTTATCATGCAAGAAATAGAACGTGGTGACAGCGGTGTGCGATCTACAGCATCTGTTCAATCTTCTCTTGTTATGTATCCTATATGGAAATACGGTAGTGAAGAACATCGTAAAAAATTCTTACCTAAACTAGCTAGTGGCGAGTTTATGGGATCCTTTGGCCTTACTGAGCCTGATCACGGTTCTAATCCTAGCGGTATGATTACTAGCTTTAAAGATGCTGGAGATGGAGAGCATATTATTCTTAACGGTGCAAAACTATGGATTTCCAACAGTCCGTTTTGCGATGTTGCTGTAGTATGGGCAAAAAATGAAGAAGGACGCATTCATGGAGTAATCGTAGAGCGTGGCATGGAAGGTTTTACTACTCCAGAGACTCATAACAAATGGTCACTAAGAGCTAGTGCGACAGGTGAATTAATTTTTCAAGATGTAAAAATTCCTAAGAGTAATATCTTACCAGGTAAATCAGGATTAGGAGCACCACTTGGTTGTTTAGATTCTGCACGTTTCGGTATTGCATGGGGCGCAATAGGCGCTGCAATGGACTGTTATGACACTGCGTTAAGATATGCAAAGGAACGTATCCAATTCGGCAAGCCGATTGCTGCATTCCAACTACAACAAAAGAAGCTCGCTGAGATGATTACCGAAATTACCAAAGCACAATTACTCGCTTGGAGACTAGGTGTATTGCGTGAAGAAGGAAAAGCTACAAGCGCACAAATATCTATGGCAAAACGTAACAACGTGGACATGGCTATTAAAATAGCTCGTGAGGCAAGACAAATACTAGGCGGTATGGGAATTACAGGAGAATACAGCATCATGCGTCATATGATGAACCTAGAAAGCGTAATCACTTATGAAGGTACTCATGATATACATTTATTAATTACTGGATTAGACATTACTGGAGAGAACGCTTTTAAGTAAACCACAGTTAATTAGTACTAAGTTTAAATCCTTTCAATTGAATTGAAAGGATTTTTTTTTGTTTATTTGGTTGAACTAAAAAAACCAATTATGAAAAATTTTAAAATTTTAAGCCTTGCAATCCTGTCTCTATTTATTTTCTCTTGTGAATCTGATGATGATAACGGACCTGCATTAACTAACGCTAGTCTAGCTGGTACTTATAATGTAACTGCATTTTCTGGCAACGCTACAGAGTCTGATACGTCTGGAAACACCCCTGATATTACCGAAGCAGATTTTACCGCTAGCAACTTTAACAATGCGACAGTTACATTTACAGAATCTGGTTTAGTTACTTCAACCGGATCTTATACTCAAACGTCTATTTATACAGAAGACGGAATGACAGAAACCGAAACAAATGTGGAAGATCTAGAAATAAATGGCGCTTTTACCATTTCTGGTAATTCTTTAATCATAACAAATACAGACGGTTTTAGTGTAACTGTTAGAAACTTTTCTAGCAACGGTCTGGAGCTATACCTACAATTTACTGAAATAGATACTGATTACAGCTATGAGGCAGAGGCTACTTATACTTTAGTAAGACAATAAACGATCTACAATCAAAAAAAATCAAAGGCTTAAGGATTAAATTTCTTAGGCCTTTTTTTTATTCTCAATTCGATAAAGTACACAACACTAGTTAATCCTATAATAATTTCTTTTCTGAAGATGGTTAAGATCTCTCCAGCAACTATTTTTGCACTAGAAAACACAGCGATGGAAGCCAATTTAATCTTGAATAAAATTAGTACGGTGCGTGAACAGTTATTGAATCACCAGCTATACAACCATATTAAAAATGATGAAGATTTAAGGGTTTTTATGTCTTCACACATTTATGCTGTTTGGGACTTTATGTCGCTTTTAAAAGCTTTACAAAACTCTCTTACTTGCACCACTACTCCATGGACACCAGTAGGTGATCCTGATCTAAGGTATTTAATCAATGAAATAGTTCTTGCCGAAGAGACAGACATAGACCATCTAGGCAACAGAATGAGTCATTATGAAATGTATTTAAACGCCATGAATGCAGTAGGTATAGATGTAAATATTGCTAGAAAAGAAATAGACGGACTGTCATTATCTAGCCACATTCTTGAAACCATAAATAACTCCTTATTGCCCCAACATGTAAAACAATTTCTGACTACCACATTTACCATTATCAACAGAGGTAAAGACCATGAAATAGCTGCAGCATTTACATATGGAAGAGAAGATTTAATCCCAGAAATGTTTACTGAAATACTGGACGGTATCTCAACATCTTCATTTGATATCGATCTAGAACCCATTAAATACTATTTTGACAGACATATAGAGCTAGATGGAGATGAACACGGACCCATGGCACATAAAATGGCAGCTATGCTTTGCGACGATGATCAATTAAAATGGGAAGAAGCTATACAAGTTGCAAAAGAGGCTCTACAATCAAGAATAGAACTATTTGACGGCATTTTAAAAGAAATAAAAGAGTCTGAACCAGAGCTAGTTTAAACTCAAAAAAGCCGATTCTCACGAATCGGCTTTTTTTCATTTTATTAGGATTACAACTCTACGCTATCTCGTTGTTCTTCTTTTAATTCTTGACCAGAAATATCGGTAACGCTTTCTATCTGTGGAGCATGTTTTTTAACAGTAAGCTCTACACCAGACTTAAGAGTCATTTGATTTACATGACACCCTACACAAGTACCCAATAAGCGTACTTTAACAAACTTATCATCTTCTATAGAAACTAGTTCTATATCGCCATTATCCCTTTGTAAAAAAGGCCTTATCTCCTCTAACCCAGCTTCGACCGCTGTTTTTAATTCTGATCCAGTCATAATTATTTATTTGTGGCGCTACAACCTGCCATGGTAGTAATTTCAATCGCCTTTGTAGGCGGTAAAGCATCATTTCTACGCACCGTTTCAGACACTACTTTTTTAGTAATCTCGATAAATGCATTTTCTATATCTGTGCCTTCTTGCATTGCTGCTGGACGACCTACATCTCCTGCCTCTCTAATAGATTGTATTAAAGGTAATTCTCCCAAAAATGGAATTTTCAAATCCTCAGCTAGGTTTCTCGCACCGTCTTTACCAAAAATATGATATTTATTTTCTGGCATATCTGGCGGTGTGAAATAAGCCATGTTTTCAACAATACCTAGAACAGGTACATTGATACTTTCTTGTTGAAACATTGCGACACCTTTACGAGCATCGGCCAGTGCGACAGTTTGAGGTGTAGAAACTACAACAGAACCTGTTAATGGTAATGATTGCATGATACTTAAATGTATATCTCCTGTACCAGGCGGTAGATCTACTACTAAAAAGTCTAAATCTCCCCATGCTGCATCAAAAATCATTTGATTTAAAGCTTTTGCAGCCATAGGTCCACGCCACACTACAGCCTGATCTGGCTGTGTAAAAAAGCCTATAGAAAGAATTTTAACACCATAACTCTCTACTGGTTTCATTTTTGATTTACCGTCTACCGTTACCGATAGTGGTTTTTCATGAACGATATCGAACATTATAGTCGCACTAGGACCATAAATATCTGCATCTAGAAGACCTACTTTAAAGCCCATTTTTGCAAGAGTCACAGCTAGATTTGCCGTTACAGTAGATTTACCTACTCCACCTTTTCCAGATGCTACAGCAATTATATTATCTATTCCAGGAATCGCTTTACCTTTAATTTCAGGTTTTTTATCTGTCGTTTCTGGAGCTTCTACTTTAAGGTTTACTTTGATTTGCGCTTTTTCATAAACTTCTTTATGAATAGCCTGTAAGATAGAAACTTCTGTTTTTTTCTTAGCTTGTAAACTGTGGTTGTTGATAGTAACATCTACCACAACCTCATCACCAAAAACAAGTACATTTTTAATTGCACCACTTTCTACCATATTTTGTCCTTCACCAGGAACCGATATGGTTTCTAGTGCTTTGAGAACATCTTTCTTTTCTATTTTCATTTTGACGTTTAGAGTGTTACAAAGATAACGATCACAGCCGTTAGTTAAAACCCATTCTAAATAAAAGGGATAGATAAAAATTATTCCGCTTTCGCGAAAGCGTATCACATATCAAAATACACACATTTGATTGCACAAAAACCTTTAACACAAACACTTAAAACAACAGTTTTGTGAACACTATTCATAAATAGCAGTATTCAAAACGTATCAAATTTCATATTTACCAACGCAACATTAAGTATGGTTGTAAAAACAAAATAGGAATGAAAGCTTTTAAAATCTAGAATTAATCCAGCTAGAAATTAAATTTAGTGTCCTAGGGTCTATCGTCTCTTCTAACTGTCCATACTCACCAGCACTACCTGTTTGCGCATTTTGAAACAGATGATTAAGTCCAGCTATTTTCTTGATGGTCACGTCTTTATTTTTAGAAAGTGCCGTTTCAAAACCTGGTAAATTGATTTCTGGAATTACCTGATAATCTAGAGATCCATTAATAGCTAGAACTGGGCATTTTACTTTACTCAAATTAGTAGCCGGATCATAACTTAAAAAAAATCGCATCCAGTCATCAGAAAACTGTTTGCTGAGAGCTGATATAACTTCATCGGTATATTTTGCTTTTGAAACATCAGGAGCCTCAGCAACCTTCTTCTTCATTACAATTACAAGCTCATTTTCTAACACTTGAGAAGATAACTTTTTAGAGTCTATTATTTTTAAGAACATAGCATCCATCAGTTTTTTTTCAAAGTCCAACTGACTTCCTACCACTCCTTGAAACCTGAGACTTTTTTCTATTTGAGGCAGTAAAACATGATAACCATCTACGCCAGGTCCAGCTAGAGACACAAAGAATGCTACATTTCTTCTATTATCTGCGATCACCATAGGCGCAATTAAACCGCCTTCACTATGTCCTATAAGTCCGATTTTTTTAGAATCAACATCTTTACGAGATTTGAGATAAGCAATAGCCGCTTCTACATCTGTAGCAAAATCTTCACTGGTTGCTCCTTTTTGAGTTCCTTGAGATTGGGCGACTCCACGGTCATCATATCTAAGAACAGCAATACCCTTTCTAGTCAAATGATCTGCGAGAACTAAAAACGGTTTATGATCAAAAAGCTCTTCGTTACGATCTTGAGGCCCAGAACCTGAAATAAGAATCGCCACTGCTGGATTGTTAACATTATTAGGTAAGGTTAATGTACCTGCCAGTTTAATATCATTTGCTTTGGGATTAGTAAACACCACATCTTCTATATGGTAAGGAAACGGTGCTTTAGGTTCTTGTGGTCTATTAGGTTTTACTTCTACATATTCTTTTTTCTCTAGAATCATTTTTCCTGAGCCAGCACCTTGAGTAAAAGTCCCTATGATTTTACTATCTATTAATTCTCCTTTATATTTTATTTTATAAACATCTAGCAGCATAGTGATTTGATTACCGTCTACCATGACACTATTCATAGGAATATAAGTTTTAGATTGAGTGGGGCTTTGCATCTTTGCCGCGTACTCACCATTAATGTTTGAAATTTCAAAAACCAACGGCATTCCTTGAATTGCTCCTGTCCAAGAACCATTAAATTCCTGTGCAAAGGTGATTAATGAGAATAATAGGGTTACTACCCATAAAGCAGAATGGACAACAGTTTTCATAAATCTAAGTTTTTAATCTATATTAAAACTAGAGTATGAAGATAGTTATTTGTTACATAAAATGTAAGAAGATTAAATAAACGGTATGATATTGAATAAACTAACTGACAGAATGTTTATGCCTTTTGAATCTGCGCTTTTAATTCATGTAAGGGCTGTACCCCTGCAGCTTTCCATACTTGTTTACCGTTTTTAAAAATCATGAAAGCCGGCACGCCTCTTATAGCAAACTTTGTCGCAAGTGCTTTGTTTTTATCTACATCTATTTTAAGAACACGTACTTGATCACCTAGATCTTCTTTCAATTTATCTAAAACTGGCATCATGGTCTGACATGGACCACACCAGGTTGCAAAAAAATCTATTAACACTGGTGTATCACTATTAGTAAGTTCTTTAAAGCTAGACATAAAATTTTTATTTTAGATTATAAATAAACCTCGATGCATTGTGCATCTTTAGAATCTAGAGTAATTAAATCAATTCCTGCAGGTAATAAAATACACTCTCCTTGTACCAAAGAATAATTCTCTTCTTGACATACTAAGGTAGCACTTCCTTTTACACACATATAAATGGTAAAAGAATTAATATCAGAAAGATCTCTTTCTAGAACACCTTTTATTTTTAAAAAATTAGTTTTAAAGTAAGGCGAATTAATCAGCTTATTAGGTTGATTTTTTTTACGACTGTAATCGGTATGATATTGGGTTTGCAAGTTAAAATCTATCGCATCTAGCGCTAGGTCTGTATGTAGCTCTCTAGTTTGCCCAGTTCTCACATCCTTACGGTCATAATCATAAATACGATAAGTCACGTCAGAGGACTGCTGGATTTCGGCAAGCATCACTCCTGCTCCTATGGCATGTATTCTACCAGTAGGAATGTAAAAAGCATCTCCTGCTTTTACCTTAAACTCATTGAGTACCTCTGTAAGTGTATTGTTTTCTAAATGTTTTTGATAAGAATCTCTATCCACCTCTTCTTTAAAACCTACTGTTATAGTAGCATCTTTATAAGAAGGCATGATGTACCACATTTCATTTTTACCAAATGAACCGTGTCGTTCTCTGGCTATTTCATTATTAGGATGTACTTGTATAGAAAGTGGTTTTTTTGCATCTATAAATTTAATAAGTAATGGAAATTCTCCATTAAATTTATCATACACAGACTTCCCTAAAAACGCATCTTTAAATCGTTCAATTAAATTATTGATGGTTGCCCCAGCATAAACACCGTTTGCAACAACAGTTTCACTATCTGGAACAGCACTTATCTCCCAAGATTCACCTATGGACTCTTGATCATACTCTTGATCATACTCTTTATTAAGGCTAGTCTTCAGCTGGTCACCACCCCAAATACGGTAGTGAAAAACAGGTTTAAATTTTAAGGGATAAAATTCCATTTAGTACTTTAGGGTTACTGTGCGCAATTTAACCAAACCGAATAAATATTCCTTTGTTTTACAGCATAGTTTAGCCTTATTACTAAGAATATGTGGCAAATATTCAGAATACTTATGATTATTGATGATAATTATTCTGCTTTTGCAAAAGTTAGTTCAACATAAACTTCTATTAAAATATATTTAACCCATTAAGCATAATCCCTATCTTTACTGTGCTATGGAAACACCACCTTTAGAGGTTCAGATTAAAACCCTACCCTTATCACCTGGAGTTTACTTGTACTTTGATAAAAAGGACAAGCTACTTTATGTAGGAAAAGCTAAAAAACTTAAAAAAAGAGTCTCCTCCTATTTTAATAAAACGCATGACAGCTATCGCATAAAAACGATGGTTAAAAACATTTACCGCATTGAGCATATCGTGGTAGAGACAGAAACTGATGCTTTATTGTTAGAGAACAGCTTAATTAAAAGTCGCAACCCACGGTATAACATCATGTTGCGAGATGATAAAACTTATCCCTGGCTAGTCATTAAAAAAGAACGTTTCCCACGTGTATTTTTAACGCGCAATTTAATCAAAGATGGTAGTGAGTATTATGGACCATACACTAGTGTAAGAACGGTAAGAACACTACTAGAGCTGGTTAAGACTTTATACCCCATACGCACCTGTAATTACGATTTACAACAGGATAAAATAAATGAAGGTAAATTTAAACTATGCCTAGAATACCACATAGGTAACTGTAAAGGTCCATGTGCTGGACTACAGCATGAAGTACAATACAACAGAAGTATAGAAGCTATAAGAGGTATAGTAAAAGGTGACTTTAAAGAAGCTGTACGTTACTTTACAGATCTAATGCAAGAGCATGCAGCAAATATGGAATTTGAAGAAGCACAGCAACTCAAAGAAAAACTAGAAATACTAACTAGATACCAGGCAAAATCTACCGTGGTTAATCCTAATATCTCTAATGTAGATATTTTCACCATAGTTAGTGATGAAGCTGCCGGCTATGTAAATTACTTGCAAATTAATCATGGTGCGATTACACGTTCTCACACTATGGAACTTAAAAAACAACTAGACGAAGATGATAAGCATTTACTAGAACTAGCCATAGTAGAGCTGCGCCACAGGTTTGACTCTCAATCTACCGAGATCTACACACAATTTGACGTAGATGTAGGTGAGAAAGTAAAAATCACTATACCTAAGTTAGGAGATAAAAAACGTGTCGTTGATTTATCAGAGCGCAATGCAAAGTTTTTTAGGCAAGAACAGTTTAAGACTATTAAAATAGTTGACCCAGACAGACATGTTAATAGATTAATGGCACAAATGAAAGCCGATTTAAGACTGGGTGAAGAGCCTAGACACATGGAATGTTTTGATAATTCTAATATTCAAGGAACTAACCCTGTTGCTGCTTGTGTGGTTTTTAAGAATGGAAAACCTAGTAAAAAAGATTATAGAAACTTCAATATAAAAACGGTAGAAGGACCAGACGACTTTGCTAGTATGGAAGAGGTCGTTTATCGACGTTATAGAAGATTACTAGAAGAAGACCAGCCGTTACCACAACTAGTCATAGTAGACGGTGGAAAAGGGCAGTTATCTAGCGGTGTTACCGCACTAGAACGATTGGGTTTAAGAGGTAAAATACCCATAATAGGTATAGCAAAAAGACTAGAAGAGCTATTTTATCCTAATGATCCTGTACCTTTATATCTAGATAAACGTTCTGAAACCTTAAAGGTTATTCAACAAATGCGTAATGAGGCGCACCGTTTTGGTATCACCCATCACAGAAATAAACGTAGCAAACAGGCTATAGAAACTGAGCTAGATGAAATCGTTGGGATAGGAGAAAAAACAGTTGTTGAATTATTAAAACACTTTAGAAGCGTAAAACGCGTTAAGAATGCTACAAAGAAAGAACTTACAGAAATAGTAGGCGTTTCTAAAGCACAAAAGATAATAGACTTTTATAAAGATGAAGAAGAATAGGCTTTTATTATTTTTTATTGTTCTCGCTTTCGCGAAAGCGGACTTCACACTAGCACAGGAAAAAGAAAACAATTCTCGACCTAAGATAGGACTTGTTTTATCCGGTGGTGGAGCAAAAGGCCTAGCGCATATAGGAACACTTAAAATAATAGACTCTCTAGGAATAAAAATAGACCACATAGCAGGTACGAGCATGGGTGCCATAGTTGGATCTTTATACGCATCTGGTTATACAGGCAAACAATTAGATTCTATTTTTAAAACTATAGATTTTGATAAAATCATATCTGACGACATACCTCGCAAATCAAAAACATTTTACGAGCGTAGAAATACAGAACGATATGCAGTAACCTTGCCGTTTAAAGATTTTAAAGTACAATTACCTTCTTCATTAAGTAAAGGACAAAATATATACGATCTTCTATCCAGGCTGCTTGCCCATGTAAAAGATGTTGAGGACTTTAATCAATTACCTATTCCTTTTTTATGCATCGCTACAGAAATTACAACAGGAGAAGAGATCGTTCTAGACAGTGGTTATTTACCCAAAGCAGTAAATGCAAGTGGTGCGCTGCCGTCCCTCTTTGCTCCTGTTGAAATAGATGGCAGACTACTTATAGATGGTGGTGTAATAGACAACTATCCTATAGAAAAATTAAAGGCAAAAGGTGTCGATATAATTATAGGTGTAGACGTACAAGATGATTTAAAATCGAGAGAAGAACTTAGTGGTGCCCTAGATATATTATCTCAGATCAACAATTTCCGTACGATTAATGCGATGAAATATAAAGCTCCAAAAACCGACGTTTATATCGCTCCAGATATTAATGATTTTACTGTCGTGTCTTTTGACTTAGGAAAAGAAATCATTGAAAAGGGAGAACAAGCTGGTAGAGCAAAAATTGATGAACTCAAAGAACTAGCAACTGATGCTTACATAAAACCTAATTTAAAAAATATAATAGGTGATAGTATATACCTTAACGAGATCAATATAAAAGGAAATCAAAATTACACCAGAGCATTTGTAGTAGGTAGATTTAAAGTAGGTATCCCAGGAATGGTCGCTTATACAGATTTAAATAGTGGGATTCAAAACTTACAAGCGACAGATAATTTTGCCAAAATCAATTATGAAATCATCAATGATGATAACGGAGCTGTTCTAGAAATAGACTTAGTTGAGAATGAAGTACGTAATTATTTAAGATTGGGATTACATTATGATGAATTAACGCGCAGTGCTGCTTTACTTAATCTTTCTAGAAAAAAGGTGCTTTTTGATAACGACATCGTATCAGTAGATTTTATAGTCGGCGATAATTTAAGATATAACTTTGACTATTATATTGATAAAGGTCGTTACTGGTCGATAGGCTTGCACAGTGAATACATGAGATTTCAAAAAGATGCTAATGCTGCATTTATTGAAGACGCAGCTAACTTTGGTTCATTAGGAGTTAATAGTCTTGAGGTAAAATATAGAGACTGGACACAGCAAGTTTTCTTACAAACTAGGCTTAACAGATCTGCAAATTTAATGGTGGGTACTGAGATTAAAACGCTTAATATTTTTACAGAAACTTTAATCACCACAGACCCTAATGATGATGACGTTACTGATTTTACAGACGGTACACGAGGCAGTCTTTATGGAAAAGTACTGGTAGATTCTTATGATAATGCACAATTCCCATCTACTGGCTGGAAAATAGATGGTGATTTCCACCTTTATCTTTTTAACTCTGAATACAAAGAACGCTTTAAAGAATTTTCTGTCGCCCAGCTACAGATAGGTCATGCCCGCAATTTTGGCAAATTCACATTACGTGGTAATGCACACATAGGTATAACCATAGGCGATACTAATGACTCTTCTATGGACTTTTTTCTAGGTGGTTATGGATCGCGTAGGATTAATAATCTAATTCCATTTTATGGATATGATTTTTTAAGTATTAGTGGTGGCACCATGATGAAATTGCTAGTAGAGGCAGATTATGAAGTCTTCAAAAAGAATCACATCATATTCAGCGCAAACATTGCAAACGCACAAGATGATTTATTTGAACAAAACAACTGGTTTAGCGAGGCTAGATACACTGGATATGCCATAGGATATGGATTAGAATCGTTTTTAGGACCTCTAGAAATAAAATATAGTTTCTCTCCACAACAAGATGACGGACAAGTCTTTGTTAACCTAGGATTCAAGTTTTAAATACACTGAAAAGAATTTTTTTTTCGATTAATTAAATTCAAGTCACAAAGCTGACCAACACACACTCAAACTACTAATAATCAGTAAGTAAACTATTTAAAAGTTAAATAATCCGGTTTAGTCATGGAATGGTCTCAGGAATTTACGAAATTTGAGAGATTTAACTTTTAACTATGCCTTTCTACCATAAATTGGGTAAAATACCACCCAAAAGACACACACAATTTAGAAAACCTGATGGTTCTCTATATTCAGAACAGCTTTTTGGAACTATAGGTTTTGATGGTATGTCTACAAATTCTTATCATGAATATAGACCTACCATGGTTAAAGAGATAAGAAATCAATACAGTGTAAAGCCTGAGATTGCATTAGAGAATCATATTAAATCTTACCGTTTAAAAGGGTTTAAAATAGAACCAGAAGCAGACTATCTAGAAAGTCGTAAAACTGTTCTTATCAACAGCGATGTGGCAATTATTCTTGCAGCACCTCAAGACGCTACACAAGACTATTTTTATAAAAATAGTGATGCAGACGAGTTGCTTTTTGTCCATCGTGGTACTGGAACCCTAAGAACTCATTTAGGAAATTTAGAGTTTAAATATGGTGATTACCTTTTGATACCACGAGGTGTTATTTATAAAATTGATTTTGACACGACAGATAACAGGTTATTTATAGTAGAAAGTAGGCGTCCTATTTATACTCCTAAAAGATATAGAAACTGGTTCGGACAACTGTTAGAGCACTCTCCTTTTTGTGAGCGTGACTTACGACGTCCAGAGACACTAGAAACCCATGATGAGAAAGGTGAGTTTTTAATCAAAGTGAAAAAACAGGACGATATTTTTGACATGATTTATGCCTCACATCCATTTGATGTAGTAGGATATGATGGTTACAATTATCCATATGCATTTTCTATTCATGATTTTGAACCTATAACGGGACGTATTCACCAGCCGCCACCAGTTCACCAAACATTTGAAACAGATGCCTTTGTAGTATGTAGTTTTGTCCCTAGACTTTATGACTACCATCCTAATAGTATTCCAGCACCCTATAATCATAGTAATATAGATAGTGATGAAGTCCTTTATTATGTAGACGGTGATTTTATGAGTCGTAATGACATCGAGGCTGGTCATATTAGCTTACACCCTGCAGGTATTCCGCATGGTCCACACCCTGGAACAGTAGAAAAAAGTATTGGAAAGACTAAAACAGAAGAACTAGCTGTTATGGTAGATACTTTTAAACCATTAATGGTAACTAAAGAAGGACTAGAAATTGCTGATGATAGTTATCACAAAAGCTGGTTAGATTAATTAATATTGTAAAAAAAAAAATCAAGTTGGAACTGAACAACCCAAATTACTCTAATCAACCACAGCAGTCCAATAACTTTGGACAGCAGCAGCAGCAGCAGCAGCAATTTCAAAATCAGAATCAAAACCAAGGTAATTATCAATTCCCTTATCAAGGAGAGAAACTATCTGGTGACCCCAGCGCAATTACATTAGGTATTATATCGTTAGTACTTTTCTTTATAGGGTGCTGGTGCTATGGACTCGTTGCTATAATTACATTAATCCTAAGTCTAATAGGGCTCATTATAGCAAACAGAAGTTTAAAAGATTATAAATCTAATCCTAGTAATTATAGTCAAAGCTCTTATAAGAGTGTAAATATTGCTAAAATTATAAATATTGTAGGTGTAGCTCTTTCAGGTCTAGTTTGTTTAGTTTTATTAATAGTTGCCTTATTTTTCGGTAGTCTACTTATGGCGGCAGTAAATGGAGAACTAGATAGTCTAGATGATTTAGATCAATATAATAATGAATCCTATTATGATGACGATTATGAAGACTCTACAGAAGATGAGGACTGGCAATATTATGAAGAAGAAGAATTAGATTCTCTTGAACAGAAAAACGATTCTCTTAAAGAGAATAAAGAGATTATTATTGAGGACGTAATAGAAGAAACAGAAGGGTAATGATTGCAAAAAGAATAGATATAACTCCTCATTTGAGGGCAATGTGGTAATAAAGGTTAGCCCAACACCACCGACATCACAATTTATTTATACTTTTTAAACAACTATTATGGCAGCTGAAATCAAAAACCTAAAAGACTTACAAAACACAGAATATTCACTTAAAAAACTATTCAAAGAAGCAGAAGATTTTCTTCCTCTTCTAGGAACAGATTATGTAGAATTATATGTAGGTAACGCAAAACAAAGCGCACATTTCTACAAAACAGCATTTGGGTTTCAATCTGAAGCATATGCTGGATTAGAAACCGGATTAAAAGATCGTGTTTCTTATGTCTTAAAACAAGGCAAAATAAGACTGGTACTCACCACTCCTCTACAAAAAGATGGGGAACTTAATGAACACATCAACGTCCATGGAGATGGAGTAAAAGTTGTTGCTCTTTGGGTAGAAGATGCTCGTAAAGCATTTGAAGAAACTACTAAAAGAGGTGCAAAACCATATTTAGAACCTACGGTAGAAAAAGATGAACACGGTGAAATCGTAAAATCTGGAATCTATACTTATGGAGAAACAGTCCATATGTTTATAGAACGTAAAAATTATAACGGTATATTTTTACCTGGTTTTCAAAAATGGGAATCTCATTATAATCCAGAACCAGTAGGTCTTAAATTCATAGACCACATGGTAGGAAATGTAGGTTGGGACGAGATGAATACTTGGTGTAAATTCTATGGAGAAGTAATGGGCTTTGCTCAAATTATCTCATTTGCAGATGATGACATCGCTACCGACTACACAGCTCTTATGAGTAAAGTGATGAGCAACGGTAATGGTAGAGTTAAGTTCCCGATTAACGAACCTGCAAAAGGAAAGAAAAAATCACAAATTGAAGAATACCTAGATTTCTATAACGGCCCTGGTGTACAGCACATCGCTGTTGCTACAGACGATATAGTTGCCACAGTAAGCGCAATGAGAGAAAGAGGTGTAGAGTTCTTATACGTTCCAGATGAATATTATGACGATTTAACAGAGCGTGTAGGAGAAATAGACGAAGACGTTGAGGTACTAAAAAAACATGGTATTTTAATAGACAGAGACGAAGAAGGCTACCTATTACAACTGTTTACAAAAACAGTAGTTGATAGACCTACCATGTTTATAGAAGTCATACAACGCAAGGGTGCTCAATCCTTTGGTGTAGGAAACTTTAAAGCATTATTTGAAGCGATAGAAAGAGAGCAAGCTTTACGCGGCACTCTGTAATACATTGATAACAATATAGTTATCAGTTTGGAATAGACTTTGCATTTAAAAGATCGTGAGCATTATTCACAATCAACTTTTATAGATATGAAAAAGATTATTTTTTTAATGATAGCTGTATTTGCAACTACTACAGCCTTTACTCCAGGAGTAGAATCTAACGGTATAGAACAGCAGGCTTTTGAAGATGGTGAATGGTTCAAATTTAGAATACACTACGGCGTCTTCAATGCCAGCTATGCCGAGATGAAAATAGACAAAGCCCGACTTAAAGGTAAACCTGTATATCACATTAAAGGTAAAGGAAAATCTACCGGACTATTACATCTCTTCTTTAAGGTAGACGATAAGTATGAAACTTATATCGATCGTGAAACTGTAAAACCATATCGTTTTATCCGTAAAATAGACGAGGGCGGACACACTAAAGATATTCAAATAGACTTTGATCATGAAGCAGGTACTGCCCTGGTTAACGATAAAAAGCACAACGAAAAAACTACCGTAGACATTAAACCTTCTACACAAGATATGATGAGTGCTTTTTACCACCTAAGAAACATGGTAGATATAGAAACTATAAAAGCCGGTGACGAGTTCACACTACCTATGTTTTTTGACAAAGAAAACTTTGACTTTAAACTCAAATATCTAGGTGAAGAGGTTCTTAAAACTAAATTTGGTAATGTGGCTTCTTTAAAATTTAGACCATACGTGCAGTCTGGACGTGTATTTAAAGAAGAAGAAAGCCTTACTGTATGGATATCAAAAGATCAAAACAAAATGCCTTTAAAAATAAAAGCAAAACTAGCTGTAGGCTCTCTTACCGCAGACTTAGAAGCTTTTAAAGGCCTAAAACACTCCTTTCAGGTTATTGCAGATAAATAAAACCTACTTCATTTTAATCAATTAAGGTGAACTCTATGCCTTGTATAATTGATAGTAACCTATAGGTTGATTACTTTTGCTTGTCATTTTAAATGAATTACATGTCTCAAGAAATCAGCCCAGAAATAGCCCAGCGCATTAAATTATTAGAAGATAAATTTAAACACTCTGGCCAGAACATGCTCTCCTACTTGGACGGCTTACTTTATGACAGGTACACAACCTATTGGGATTACATACGACTAGACACTTTACTTAGCCTACAAGTGCCGTCTACAGATTTTCCTGATGAGATGATTTTTATAGGCTATCATCAAATTACCGAACTTTACTTTAAGCTCATCATACATGAGCAAACGCAAATTATAGAAAGCGAGCAATTAACCGGTAAATTTTTTGAAGAAAAAATACTACGCATCAATAGATACTTTACCGTTTTAATCAATTCTTTTGAAGTAATGATTAAAGGTATGGAGCGCGAGCAATTCTTACAATTTAGAATGTCCTTACTTCCTGCGAGTGGTTTTCAAAGTGCTCAATATAGAATGTTAGAATTTTACAGCAGTGATTTAATAAATCTAGTTCATCCTTCTGTTAGGTCCCGCTTTCGCGAAAGCGAGAACAACAACACCATTGAAGATCTATTTGAAAATATCTATTGGAAAAAAGGTGGCATAGACATGAATACAGGAGAAAAAACACTCACACTAAAACAGTTTGAAAAACGTTACACTCCTAGATTTTTGAGAATAGCAAACGAAGTAGAAAACACAAACCTTAATCAACGTTATCTATCCCTACCAGAAGAAGAAAAAACACCAGAACTTAAAACAGCTTTGCGACTTCTAGATCAAAACGCAAATATCAATTGGCTACTTATGCACATGGGTGCCGCACATAGATATTTGAGAAAAGAAGGAAAAGCAGTAAAAGCAACAGGAGGTACCAACTGGAAAGAGTTTTTACCACCTAGTTTCCAGAAAATATCTTACTTCCCTACTTTATGGACGCAAGAAGAACATGAGAACTGGGGTAAGCAATGGGTGGATCACGTATTAAACACAAAGTAATGATGAAAAAATATTTCATCGCTGGTATATTACTAGCACTGAGCTTTACATCATGTAAAGAAGATGTAGAAACTATCGAAGATGTTCAGGAACCTATACCTGTGGTTATTGAACCTAAGATGAAGTATGGTTATGACCTTAATGATTTTGAACTAGTTGCCGACACAGTAGTTAGCGGTGCAACGTTTAATGATTTAATCTCCAACCATATCGTAGAAGGTCAAAGCGCCTATCAAACCGCAAACAGACTTAATGAAGTCTATGACCTACGTAGAATACAAGCTGGAAAACCTTTTAAAATCTTAAAGAGAAAAGACAGCCTGGGAACTCCAGAGGCATTTATTTATGAGCCTACTAAGCTAGATTACGTTGTTGTTCATTTTAACGACACTCTTGCCGCTTATAAAGATAAACACCCTATTTCTTATAAAAGAAAAACAGCGAGTGGAATTATCAACTCGACACTATCTGAGGCTATGGCCGAAGAAGGTCTAGGATTAAGTGCCATCTATGAATTATCTGATATTTATAAATGGTCTATTGATTTCTTTAAACTTCAAAAAGGAGATCGTTTTAAAATGATCTATCAAGAACGTTACATTAACGATTCTATATATGCAGGAATAGAATCTATAGAAGCAGCCGTTTTTGAGACAGATGAGACACCTTTCTATGCATTTGATTATGTAACAGACTCTATCACAGGAATGAGTGATTATTATGATGATAATGGAAAGACTTTAAGAAGCTTTTTCTTAAAAGCACCTGTTAACTATTCTAGAATATCATCGAGATTTACTAAAAGAAGGTTTCACCCAGTTCAAAAAAGATGGAAAGCACATAAAGGTACTGATTATGCAGCTGCATATGGAACACCTATAGTTGCTACCGCAAATGGTACGGTGACAAAATCTTCTTACACAGGCGGAAATGGTAATTATGTAAAAATAAAACACAACGGCACCTACTCTACTCAATACCTACATATGACTAAACGTAAGGTAAAGGTAGGACAGCGAGTAAAACAAGGACAGGTAATAGGTACCGTAGGTAGTACAGGACTTGCCACTGGACCTCATGTCTGTTATAGATTTTGGGTAAATGGAAAACAAGTAGATCCTTATAAACAGAATTTACCTAGCGCAGACCCACTTCCAGAAGAAACCATGGAAACCTACATGGAATTTATAGCCCCATTAAAGATAGAAATAGACCAACTTCCTTTTAAAGAAATTGATCCAGTACTATAAATAAACCTACAGCTTCATTTTATAAGAATAACTTTTAAAAATTGTAAGATCATGAAAAACATCAACCCTACTTCTACCACTGCATGGCAAGAACTTCTAGATCATTATAAAACAGCAAAAAGTTTAAATCTAAAAGAAGCTTTTCAAAACAATAAAAATCGCGCAGAAGAATTAACACTAACGGACGGTGATTTTCATGTAGACCTCTCTAAGAACCTAATCACCAAAGAAACACAAGGTAAATTAGTTGATCTAGCAAATGAATGTAGATTAAGTGACGCAATCGATTCTTACTTCGGTGGAGAAAAAATAAATGCGACTGAAAATCGTGCGGTACTACATACTGCTTTAAGAACTAACAACACGGATTCACCTGTAGCAGGTAATATAAGTGCCGCAATTGCAAGCAAAGAAAAAATGTTTGCCTTTGTAGACGCTGTAAATAACGGTACCATCACCGCTGCAAATGGTCAGAAATTTAACACTGTAGTTAATATAGGGATAGGTGGTAGCGATTTAGGACCTGTCATGATTTATGAAGCTATGCAAGCTTATAAAAATGACCTCACATTACATTTTGTTTCTAACGTAGAAGGTGATCATGTAGAAGAAGTTTTAAAGAAAATAAATCCTGAAACGACGCTTTTTGTTATCGTTTCAAAATCTTTTGGAACTCAAGAAACACTTACTAACTCTACCACCATAAGAAATTGGTTTAAAGAAAAAGTAAATCCAGAAGCCGTTGCACAACACTTTATTGCCGTAAGCAGTAATATACAACGTGCCGTGGATTTTGGTATTCAAGAAGAAAATATATTTCCAATGTTTGACTGGGTAGGTGGACGCTTTTCTCTTTGGAGCACGGTAGGAATGAGCGTTGCTTTAAGCATAGGGTCAAAGAATTTTCAAGGGTTTCTCGATGGTGCTCAAGAAATGGACACACATTTTAAGAATAGTTCTTTTGATAAAAATATTCCAGTGCAGTTGGCTTTATTGACCATTTGGTATAACAACTTTTATAAAGCACAGAGTGAAGCCGTTATCCCATACACTCAATACTTACATAGATTACCAGCATACTTACAGCAAGCCATTATGGAAAGTAATGGTAAAAGTGTAGACCGCAATGGAGATCGAGTTACTTATGAAACTGGTAATGTAGTTTGGGGAGAACCTGGAACTAATTCACAACATGCCTTTTTTCAATTAATACATCAAGGGACTAAATTAATTCCTGCTCAGTTTATCGCTTTCGCGAAAGCGAAATACAACCAACCGGATCATCACAACAAGCTTATGGCAAATTTCTTTGCACAAACTGAGGCGTTGATGAATGGTAAAACCAAAGAAGAAGCATTAAAAGATCATAAAGACTCAGGGAAAACGGTGTCAGAAATAGAACATCTCGTTCCTTTTCAAGTATTTGAAGGTAATAAACCTACCACCACTATTCTTATAGACGAGCTTACACCACAAAGTTTAGGTAAACTAGTGGCCATGTATGAACATAAAATTTTTACTGAAGGTGTGATATGGAACATCTATAGTTATGATCAATGGGGTGTACAATTAGGTAAGGTACTAGCAGACGCCATTTTAACAGATATAGAAAGTTCTAAATCTGATGGCCATGACAGCAGTACAAACGCACTTTTAAAAAGATTTTATTCCCGTAACAAATAAAAAACTGTTTTTCAGTTAATTAACGTTAACAAGTGTTTCACTTCTTAATGTTAGCTTAATATTGGATTAATGATTTGCGACGTACTTTTGCAAAATCAAACTAAATCTAATTCTGAAATGAACAGAACATTACACTTTTTATTTGCAATCGGGCTTGTCTTAAGTTCTATGGCAGTTGGTGCACAGGTTACTACCTCAAGCATTAATGGTCGTATCATGGAAACTATAGACGCTGCTCAAGAGCCTCTTTTAGGAGCTACCATAGTCGCAGTACATGGTCCTACAGGAACTAATTATGGTACTTCTACCGATATTGAAGGTTATTACCGTATTTCTAACATGCGTGTAGGTGGACCTTACACGATTACTATTTCTTACGTAGGTAAGACAGAAGAAAAACTAGAAAATATTTTTCTACAATTAGGTCAGTCTGAGAAAATTAGTATTTCTATGGCAGACGAGTCTAATTCCTTAGACGCTATTACTATTAATGCTGTTAGAGACGGTGTTTTTGATTCTGGTAAAACAGGAACCGAGACTAACATCTCTCAACGTGACATCAATACTATGCCTTCTGTAACAAGAGGAATAGGTGATTTCTTAAGAAAAACTCCACAGGCTACAGTTTCTGAAGGTGGTGCTATTTCTATCGCAGGTCAGAACAACCGTTACAACTCTATCTTTATAGATGGTGCTGTAAACAATGACGTTTTTGGTCTTGCAGGTTCAGGTACTAACGGTGGCCAGATAGGTGTTAACCCTATCTCTATCGATGCTATCGAGTCTTTTCAAGTAAACGTTGCTCCTTTTGATGTACGTCAGTCAGGTTTTACAGGTGGTGCTATTAACGCAATTACTCGTTCTGGTACTAATGAAGTAAAGGGAAGTGCTTATTTCTACACTCGTAATGAAAAACTTGCAGGTAAAACTCCAGTAGGTATCAGTGAAGATAACCGTGAAAGACTAGATGCATTTACTGCAAATCTTTATGGTGCACGTGTAGGTGGTCCAATTATCAAGGATAAATTATTCTTCTTTGTTAACGCAGAAGTACAAAGAGAAGAAGAGCCTAGACCTTTTGACTCTAGCACTTATAATGGAGATAGCAGTATTGCTGAGATCAACACATTAAGAGACAACTTAATCAATACATTTGGTTATAATCCTGGTGGATATGAAAATACTATCACTGAACTTAACAGTGAGAAATTCACAATTAAGTTAGATTATAACATTAATGATAAGAACACAATTACTGCAAAGCATAATTATGTAAATGGTGAATCTATTTCTCCTAGTCAAAGTAGTAATAGATCTATCAACTTTGCAAATGCAGGTATCTTTTTCCCATCTACTACTAACTTCTCTACATTAGAATGGAATACTACTAACGGTAGAAACCTTTCTAACAACTTAATAATAAGTTATACTAATGTAAGTGATGACCGTGATCCTATTGGAAATCCATTCCCAAGAGTTAGTATTAACGATGGTGATGGTTCTATCACATTCGGTTCTGAAGCGTTTTCTACTGCAAACATTCTTGAGCAGAAAATCTTTACAGTAACTAACAATTTTGAAGTTTCTAAAGGAGCTCACAACATGACTTTCGGTGGTAACTTTGAGCATTATGATATGAGAAACGTATTCGTAAGACAAAATTACGGTCAGTACAGCTTCAATAATCTTGCAGAATTCAATACTTACTTTGATAACGATGCAACTAACGATGTTGCTGCAGATTCTTATTTCCACTCTTATTCTCTATTAGATCCTGCAGGAACTACTGGTGATGATATTCAAGATGCAGCCGCTGCATTTACTTATTCTCAATTAGGTATCTACGCTCAAGATCAGTGGAGTTTAACTGATAACTTCAAGTTAACTTACGGTGTACGTTTTGACGTTCCTTTCTTTGAAGATGGACAGGCTAACGATGACTTTAACACAAGAAGTGTTGCATTACTAGAAGCAGAAGGTAAAGATTTACTAGGCGCTCGTGTAGGTAAAGGTATTAAAAGTCAAATACATGTTTCTCCACGTGCAGGTTTCAACTGGGACGTAAACGGTGATAGAAGAACTCAAATCCGTGGTGGTTTAGGAATCTTTACTTCACGTATTCCTCTAGTATGGCCAGGTGGTGCTTATAACAACAACGGTATCGCTGTTGGTGGTACTGCAGCCTTTGGTAGTCAAAACTTTGTTGCAGATCCTTTCAACCAGCCATTAAACGGTGCTCCTGCCCCAGGTAGTGGTTCAAATGGAGGTCAAATAGACATCTTCTCTCCAGACTTCAAATTACCACAAGTAATGAAGTACAACATAGGTATAGATCAAAAAACAGACATATGGGGATTAATCGTAAGTGCAGATTTCTTGTACAACGATAACATCAACAATGTTTTCTACCAGAACTTAAACTTAAGAGATGCTACTGAATTCTTAAACAATGAAGACGGACGTCCGTTCTATGATCGTGGTGATGAAATAGATGATACTTACACAAGAGTGATCTTAGGTAGTAACACAAATGAAGGTTGGTCTTACAACGGTACATTTAGTATTACTAAGCCATTCCAAAACGGTTTTGGAGGTCAGGTTTCTTATTCTTACGGACAAGGTAAATCTATCTTTGAAGGAACTTCTTCTCAAAACAGTTCTCAATGGAGAAACATAGTTACTGCAGACGGTAAGAACAATGCTGGAATTGGTAACTCTGCATTTGCAGTAGGACACAGAGTGTCTGCAAACGCATCTTATGAGTTAAACTGGACTGAAAACATAAAGACAACATTTGGTATATTTTATAATGGACAACAAGGTGGTGCTTTGAGTTATACGTATCAAGGTAGAGACATCCTTAATGATGACTCTAACGATAATGCTTTATTTTACATACCAAGAAACGCAGGAGAAATTAACTTAGTAGATAATAATGGTGTTACTGCTGCTGACCAGTGGACAGCTCTAGATGCTTATATCGAAAGTAATGATTACTTAAGTGAACGTCGTGGTGAGTATGCTGAGCGTAACGGAGATCGTGGACCATGGAATCACATTGTTGACTTAAAGGTTTTACAAGATTTCAGTCTTGACATCAATGATAAGAAACACACATTCCAGGTGTCTCTAGATATCTTTAACTTCTTCAACTTCCTGAATAAAGATTGGGGTGAGCAAAAATTTGTTACCAATAGCTTCGGAAACGTAGGTATTGTAGAAGTAGAAAGTAATGGTGTTGACCCTGAGTTCTCATTCAACCCTAACTTTGCAGAAGGATTTGAAACTATCGATGACGCAGGTACTCGTTCTTCAAGATGGCAAATGCAAGTAGGTCTTAGATATATCTTTAACTAAGAAATACTTTTTACCATATATTACAAGAACCCTACTCAAAAACGAGTAGGGTTCTTTGTTTTTGAATTATTTTTGAACCAAATTATTAAATTATGTATAGCATTTTAAAATCTGCTCATTCTGGCTGGGCATATCTACTAATCTTAGTATTGGCCATCGCAACTATTAATGCCATAATCGGTTTTGCAGGTAAGAAAGAATTTGGCAATAAAGACTTCAGTCTAGCTCTAGTAGGACTTATTGTTACACACATTCAACTTTTATTAGGACTTGCTCTATGGGCATTCTCTCCATATTCTAGCATGTTATTTAGCGACACCTCTACTGTAATGAGTACTCCAGAGATAAGATTACTAGCTCTAGAACACCCTTTAATGATGATCATCGCTGTTGCCTTGCTAACGGTAGGATACTCTAAACACAAAAAGAAAATCGTTAGTAATGGTAAATTTAAAGTTCTAGCTATATTTTATACCCTAGCATTTTTAGTAGTTCTTTCTAGACTGCCATGGAAACAATGGATGTAAGATTGTTATAGTCTCGCTTTCGCGAAAGCGCAACTAATAAACAAAAACGCCTCGATCAGTAAATTGATCGAGGCATTTTTATGTTAGAATATATCTGAAGTATTCTACTTTTCTGTAAGCTGATTTGTAACCTCGTATAATGAAATAGCGAGGCTGTGTATCACATTCATACTCGAGTTCCTACCAAACATAGGTATCGACACCGTGTAATCTAGTAAGTCCACGTTTTCTATTCCATGACGCTCACTACCCAAAAGCAAAACAATTTTATCATGTTGCTTAAAATCGAACTTTTGAATAGCAACACTTTTATCTGTGATCTCGATACCTATAATCGCGTTGCCTTCTTGTTTTAATCTATTGACTACAGTTGTAAAATCCTTATAGGTGTCATGGTCGATTTGACCTGATGTGTTTCTTGCCGTTTTTTTAACCACTCTGTTTGCTATGGTAGGCGAGTCTTCATGAAAATATATTTTCTCTACCCCAAAACTCTCTGATATACGGAAACACATCCCTATATTCTCTGGTGTTCTAATCGCGTCACAAACTATGGTTATAGGAAATTGCTTCTGCTGATTTTCTATGTCGTAATGGGTAAGTTGTTTCAAATTATATCTCTAATTGTAAAAATTAATACATTGTATCTTTAATTTCATAAGGCAGGATAACTGCAGCCTCGCGGAAACACAGTGCTGCAAATTCCTATCATTTACGCAGAAACAGAAGTCGGCATGATAGTGTTTAATATGTCATAAACCCTATCTACCGTTTTCACGTTCTCTACAGTTAACAACAATCTCAATCCTGCACGAGTTTGTTTTTCCTTCATTCTAAGAATTTTCGGATTGTTTTGTACCGCTTTTAATACTTTCCCAAATGATTCACTTTGATAAAAACCACTTTGCTGGTCAGATACAAAGTAACCTATAAACTTACCTTGTTTCATCACAATTTTTTCTAGCCCTAATCGAGTAGCAATCCATTTAATCCTAACACTCGTTAATAAATTCTCTGCCTCTTCTGGAAGCTCTCCAAAACGATCTATTAGCTCTTTTTTATAAACCTCTAGACCTTTTTCATCTTCTACGTCATTAAGTTTTGCATAAAGCGCTAGACGCTCTGTAATCGAGTTGATATAATCATCTGGAAACAACAACTCAAAATCAGAATCTATAGTTACTTCTGTAACATGTTTCTTCTCTTTATCGTTAGTCTCATAAAGATCGGCAAATTCATTTTCTTTTAACTCAGTAATAGCTTCACTAAGAATTTTTTGATACGTATCAAATCCTATCTCATTTATAAATCCGCTTTGCTCACCACCCAAAATATCACCAGAACCACGTATTTCTAGATCTTTCATAGCGATATTAAAACCACTACCTAGGTCAGAAAACATTTCTAGAGCTTGTATACGTTTTCTAGCATCTTCTGTCATTACATCATATGGTGGTGTGATGAAGTAACAAAACGCCTTTTTATTACTACGTCCTACACGTCCACGCATCTGGTGTAAATCTGACAGACCGAAGTTGTTGGCACTATTGATAAAAATAGTATTTGCATTAGGCACATCTAGACCACTTTCAATAATTGTGGTAGAAACAAGCACATCAAACTCTCCATTGATAAAAGCAAGCATGAGCTCTTCTAGCTTCTTACCGTCCATCTGTCCATGGCCGATACCTATTTTTGCCTCAGGAACAGATCGTTGTATCATTCCTGCTACTTCTTTAATATTTTCAATGCGGTTGTGTACAAAAAACACTTGTCCACCACGAGATATTTCATAACTTACAGCATCACGTATAGTCTCCTCACTAAAACGTACTACTTTAGTCTCTACAGGATGCCTGTTAGGTGGCGGCGTCTTTATCACACTTAAATCTCGTGCCGCCATTAAAGAGAACTGTAAAGTTCTAGGTATAGGTGTAGCTGTTAATGTAAGTGTATCTATATTTTCTTTAAGTGTTTTAAGCTTATCCTTAACCGCAACACCAAATTTTTGCTCTTCGTCTATAATTAATAATCCCAGATCTTTAAATTGAATGGATTTACTAACTAGTTGATGCGTCCCTATAACTATATCAATAGATCCATTTTCTAAACCTTCTAGAACACCTTTACGTTCTTTTGCGGTTCTAAAACGGTTGAGATAATCAACCTTAACCGGTAAATCTGCTAGACGTTCTTTAAAAGTTTTTGCATGTTGAAAAGCAAGAATAGTAGTAGGGACAAGAACCGCAACCTGTTTACCGTTAACTGCCGCCTTAAACGCTGCTCTAATAGCAACCTCTGTTTTACCAAAACCTACATCTCCACAAACTAATCGATCCATAGGTCGATCACTTTCCATATCTCTTTTTACGTCCTCTGTCGCGCTACTTTGATCTGGAGTGTCTTCATAAATAAAACTTGCCTCTAGTTCATTTTGTAAATAGCCATCTGGAGCATACTGGAATCCTTTTTGTGCACGACGCTTTGCATAAAGTTTAATTAAGTCAAATGCTATCTGCTTGACCTTCGTCTTGGTTTTGGCCTTTAATTTTTTCCACGCAGGACTACCTAATTTATATACTTTAGGCGCTTTTCCATCTTTACTGCTATAACGTGTTATTTTGTGCAACGAGTGAATTGATACATAAAGAATATCACGTTCTCCATAAATCAATTTAATAGCCTCTTGCTTTTTACCGTTAACATCTATTTTCTGTAACCCACCAAATTTACCGATACCATGATCGATATGAGTTACATAATCACCTATGACAAGCGTATTCAATTCTTTTAAAGTAATCGCTTGCTTCTTTGCATAACCATTCTTTAAATTAAACTTGTGGTATCTCTCAAATATTTGATGGTCTGTGTAGCAAACTGCTTTTAAATCATGACTTATAAAACCTCGATATAAAGACATAACGACCGTTTCATACTGCACCTGGGCATTCATATCTTCAAATATGTCATGAAAACGTTTTGCTTGCTGCTCGCTACTACAGAATAAATAATTCTTATAGTCTTTTTCTTCATTCTCCTTTAAATTTTCAATAAGTAAATCAAATTGCTTATTAAAAGATGGTTGTGGAGATGTTTTATAAACTAGTACACCTTGGGCTGTGGTAAATTCAAAATGATTAAAAGATTTCAATTGTTCTTTAATCAACTTGCTATCACTAAATATTTCTTTAGGTGTTAACTGTCGTATTTCACCTTGCAATTCATTGTATGCTTGTTCCGCTTTCGCGAAAAGCGAATCAACACGACCATATAATAAATCCATATTCATCGAGAATATAGCCGTGTTATTAGAAATATATTCTAAAAAACTCTCTCGAGTTTCTTCTGACTGTTTATTCTCCACATTAGGAATGATGGAGATTTTTTTAGTTTGATCCTTTGATAATTGTGTCTCTACATCAAAGACTCTTATGGAATCGATCTCATTTCCAAAAAACTCAATACGATAAGGCTCATCATTTGAGAATGAAAAAACATCAAGAATACCACCTCGCAGCGAGAATTCTCCAGGCTCGGTAACAAAATCTACACGTTTAAATTTATATTCAAAAAGGACCTCGTTTGCAAATTCGATGGAAATCTGATCTCCTACCGTAATTTTGAGCGTGTTTTTTTCTAACTCTTTACGAGTAACTACTTTTTCAAAAAGAGCATCTGGATAGGTAACTATCATTGCTGGCTTTTTGCGCGAGTTAATGCGATTGAGCACCTCGGCACGTAATAACACGTTTGCGTTATCTGTTTCTTCTATTTGATAAGGACGTCTATAACTACCTGGATAGAATAGGACTTTATCCTCTCCTATCATCTTTTCTAGATCGTTTAAATAGAAAGCAGCTTCTTCCTTATCGTTACAAATAAGTAAAAAAGGCTTATCTGCATCTTGAAAAGCTGTTTTTAAAACGATGGACAGTGAACTTCCATTAAGACCACTTATAGTAGTTGAACCTTGAGATTGGGCAACGATTTCCTTTAAGCTTTGCGTTTGAGCAGCTTTTGAAAATTGATTAAGAATAGTAGTAAAACTCATAATATAATCACAAAGATACGTCCTGAATAAAGCATATCAAGAATATTGAGAATTCTTTAATACAAGGACATGGATTGCACTCTTATCTTTAAGTCATGAAGAAATTTGATGTTTTTGTTTTTGGGACTGGTACGGCAGGTAAATTAGTAGCTAACACATGTAAAGAAGCTGGAATGAGCGTTGCTATAATAGATAATCGAGAATATGGAGGCACTTGTTCCCAGCGAGGTTGCGATCCTAAAAAACTTATTCTAGCATCTGTAGAAGCATTTAATTTTGCAAAAGACATGACCGGCGATGGTATCGATGGTACCATTAACTTCAACTGGAATGAAGCAATGAATTATGCTCATAGATATACCAAAGACATACCAGATAAAACAGAACATGAACTCAAAGATAAAGGAATTACTTGTTTACATGGAGAAGCTACTTTTATAGATCCTGAAACTGTTATTCTAGATGGAGAGAAAATAAAAGCCGCGCATTTTGTTATTGCCACAGGAATGACTCCTTTAAAACTGGGCATACCTGGAGAAAAATTCATGCTTACCTCAGGAGATTTCTTTAAATTAAAGGAAGTACCTGAAAAAGTAGTTTTTGTAGGTGCAGGATACATAGGCATGGAGTTTGGGCAAATTCTAGCTAGAGCTGGATCTAAAGTAACCATGATACAAAAAGGAGAACAAATCCTTGCTCCATTTGAAGAATTTACTGCCCGACAGGTTGAAAACACTTCTGAGCAATTAGGTATTAAAATAATTAAAAATGCACAAGCATCTAGTGTTGAACAAAGAGAAGGAAGATATATCGTGAACTATTCTATGGAAGATGGCATGCATCAAATCACTACAGATTGTGTTTTCAATACCGCAGGAAGAGTACCTGCAACGTCATCTCTAGATCTAGAAAAGGCTAATATAGTCAGCGATAAAAATGGCGTGGTAGTTAATGAATTTTTACAAAGTACTAGCCAGCCCCATATTTATGCTTGTGGTGATGTATCTAGTAAAAACCTACCATTAACGCCATTAAGTAGCATAGAAGCAACCGTAGTCTCAAAAAATCTTATCGGTGAGAAGGTAAAAATAGAGACACCGGCCATACCTAGCACTGTTTTTACCATACCTCAATGTGCAGGTATAGGTCTTACAGAATTACAAGCTGAAAAAGAAAACAGAAAATACAAGGTACTACAAGAAGATGGAAGCGAGTGGTTTAATAACAAACGTATCAATGCCAAAGCATATGCCTATAAAATAATTTTAGATAAAGAAAACGGACTCATCATAGGTGCTCACATCGTAGGGCCAGAAGCTAGTGAACAAATCAACATGATCGCTATTGCTATGAAAGCACAAATGACCTTTAAAGAGTTAAGAAAAACCATTTTTAATTATCCTAGTTGGGGAAATGACTTTAAAGGAATGTAACTTTTATCGAGAGGCATTCCACTCCTTCATTTTTTTCATAGGATTAGTCTTAGCATTTTTTATAGCATGAAAACTTATCGCTAGCACTAACAGTATGGCGCAACCTAGAGAGAGATAAGCTATCTGATTAGTTGCTAGTTTACTTATTCCATCCATAGGTGTTTTGAATCTCATGAATATCGCAACTAGTGCCCATACTCCTACTAGAGCAAATTCGCGCATATTGCGATAAATAAGCATCCCAAGATTTACCATAAAAGCTATAAAAATCATGACTAGAGTGACATACACTTGTGTAGTAATAGCAATGTCATATGTTCCATTTAACCATGCAGCTATATTTGCAATAGTGGCAACACTTATCCATCCAGAATACAAACACAGCGGCCACCATACAAAGGCTATAACCGGAAATGGAGCATCCCATATTTCCATATCTAACTGTCGCACACACATTAATAGACAGAAAAGAATCCCTAACATCATCACTACAGATGCTGCAATATGCTCATCTAACCATAAAGCCACCCATAGTGTGCAAAAAACATTTGCCGCTAGAAACCACGGACTCGTAGTTTTCACAAAGTCTGCTTTATAATCCTTGTTTATGGATAGATGCTTTGTAGAAAATGACACATAAACGCCATAGACACCAAAGACTAGCAGCATTAAAAATATGATACCCCAAATAGAAAACGCATACGGCGCTGGAGTGAATAAATTATCATACTCTGCACTCAGGTCACCTACACTTTTACCGTTATAGTTACCAGTATTTGCAAACCCATTCCAGGCTATTAAAATGATAATACTTATTAAATTTAATATGGAGGTTAATTTTCTAGACATCTTATAAAGATAAATCTTGCCGTTAGAATACCCTAGTAATTGTAGGAAATTAGAATTATTTTAAGTTTACCGACCTAATTAAGCTCTATTACCTCATCGCCTGCAATAGCAAAAACTCTATTCCCTTTTTTAGGCTTTATAGTGTAGGTGCCCGTAAAATCACCAAAAGCTGGTAAAATCATCCCATAATCTGTACAGAAAAAACAAGACAGCTTTAAACGCTGCCTACCCTTACCTTGTAATTTAACTGATGGATGTATGTGACCAGCAATATTATAATTACCATCTATTTCTTCTGGGTGATGGGTTAAAAGTACTTTTCCCATTTGTAAAGAATCATACGTTTTCATGCCCAAGTTCTCAAATGAATCGCGAGATATAACATCGTGATTCCCCATTACCAGACTTATTTCTATGGTTTGAGAGTTGATCCATTGCTCAAAGAAATGCCATTCTGCATTTTTATAAGAATGGAATAAATCACCTAGAAACCATAATCGAGATGGTTTGAACTCCTCTATTATCGCATTTAACTTATCATATTCTTTATCGTCTGCTTGGATAGGTACAGCCATACCATGTTTTCTAAAATGAGCACTTTTTCCCAAATGAACATCGGCAAGAAGAATAACATCTTGTTCTACCCAATAGCATGCGCCACTGCGGTGCAATTGAAATGTTTGATCTTGGAGTTTTACTTCTAGTGCCAGCTTGCAGGATGATTATTAATTATTAAATGTATTTTGTATATAAATGGTTGGTTAATAATTCCGCTTTCGCGAAAGCGAGACCGTTACAAACAATCATCTAAAAGGCATACCTCAACGCGAGTATAAGATTGCGTCCAGCAGCTGCTATTCCTGAGGAATACGTGCGGTAACGCTGGTCTGTTATGTTCTCTAAAATCGCTGTTGCAGTAAGTCCATTTTTAATTTTATAACTAGAACGCAAGTTTACGGTGTACCAACTAGGTGAATAGGGATTTCCATCACTATCAAGTGCATACAAATAAGGGCGTGATTGCTGGCTAGGCGCGAGGTCGTTAAAATCAAACTGTCCGTTAAACATTACATAACCATCTAGTTGTAATCTATCACTTTCAAAAACCGCATGAATATCCCCAAAACTAGGTGAGACATGTCGTACAGCCACTTTAGAACCGTCTAATTCTTCTTGCTCGCCATCTAGCCAGTTATAATGACCGTACATTCTAAGGTTTTTATTAAACTCATATTGAGCGCCTATTTCTATACCGTAAACAGTAGCTTTTTCGGCATTTTGAATAGCCTGCACCTGACTTAATTCACCTTGATAGGTAATCATATCCTGACCGTCAAGTTGGAAATCTCTAGCTACTAATGCATCTTTTAACAGCGTGTAGTAAGCTGAAACGTCAAAGGTGAATTTATCATTAATACGTTTTCTAGCTGCCAATTCTGTATTATAAGAGTACTCTGACTCTAAGTCTGGATTAGGAACAATAACTGTACCTGGACTAGGATCAAATATTTTACCGATGTCATCTACATTAGGTGCTCTAAATGCCGTGCTGAAGTTTGCTCTAAGCTCCCATGTGTCATCTGGTAAATAGGTAGCTCCTAATGCACCGGTTAATGCACCGGTGTTAAGACTGGCCTCTTCAAAAGGAAAGTTGAAAAATCTATTATCAAATTGTGCGTCTAACCATATGTGATTATATCGCAATCCTGATTGTATAGTGATTTGAGAATCTAGTCTCCACTGGTAGTTTGCATAGGCAGCGAGTGATCTCCATGAAGAACCGTCTGGATATCTACTTGCAGCATCCTGTCGTTCTTGAGTATCTATATTAAGAACACTACCTACTGACCCAACTCGATTATGTAAAAACTCTGCTCCATAAAAAAGAACATTATTCTCGCGATTGCGTCTTTCAAAATCTATGGATGTAGTAAAAACATCTACTTTTTCTTTATTCTGGAAAAAATCTACGTCTTCAAAAGAGCGGTTATTGCGACTTTCTTCAAACTGTTGATATGCTTGCGAAAAGATCATTTTATCATACCACTTTCCATTACCTCTGTGAATAGCTTTGGCATTTAACATTAACCAGGTCTGTGGTCCATAATACCATTCTGACTCACGAGGGTCACCGTTATCATTAAATCTACTCAAAGAATCATATCTAGGAAAATCACCTGTAGCGGTATAAATAATACCTAGATCAAGTTCCCAATTTTGAGATGCTTGATATCTAAATTTTTGCAATAAATTAATCTGGTCGTATCCTGTAGGGACTTGTTCTTTTGGGTTTGGGTTATCAACGATCACATCTACTCCACCTATACGGTCTACATACTGGTTTCTAAGATAGTCATCTGGGCCGTGAGAACCCATCTTAAGATCGCCAAAAGAATTAACACTTATACTCGTAGCAGATGCAAATCTCTTTGTACCATAATTGAAATCTAGATGTGCTGTGTTTTCATTATTTGCTGTAGCATATCTCATTAAAGCATTCCCTGAGAATGAAATGGAATCTTGAGCAAACTTAGGTTTAAGTGTGTAAAAATTCATAACACCACCTATCGCATCACTACCATAAACGACACTACCAGGACCTAAAATAACCTCTGTACGATCAATACTTAAAGGGTCGATAGAAATCACATTTTGAAGATTACCACCTCTAAAAATGGCATTATTCATACGCACGCCATCTACAGTTAACAACAACCTGTTAGTAGAAAAACCTCTTATTAATGGACTACCGCCACCTTGTTGAGATTTTTGCACGTAAACCTGCCCTGATTGTTGTAATAAATCTGCGCTGGTCTGTGGATTATTAGATCGTATCTGAGAACTATTTTGTGAAATGATCTTTTGAGGAATATCTTGTTTGCGCTGTTCAAATTTAGATGCTGATATAACTATAGGATTTATCTTTTCTGATCTAGGCACCATAGCTATAACAGTACCTTGCGGTAGGATATCTACTTTATTAATCACATAGGTTTGAAAAGCCATGCTTTGAAAATAAATGCGATCTGTGTCTGAGAATTTTTCTAAGGAGACTTTTCCATCAAAATCTGTAATACCACTAATACTTTTATCTTTATTATAAACAGCAACAGAGAATAGCTTTTCCTTAGTAATTGCATTAACTACAGTCACGGTTTGCGCTGTAGTATAAAAACCTATAAGAAGACAAAGTATACCGATTAATCTCACTGGTCGAATAGCTGTTTTAGTATTGATAATGAATTAGGTTTTTTAAAGATTTGCAAATGTATCTGAAAATACTCAATGACCAAATTTAATAAGCCATTACGCTCTTCTCTATTCATTTTTACTTCATTAATTTGATCAAATTTCATGCCTAGAAAAGACTTTAACAAGTTACTCTCTATGTCTGTTAAATGATGTGGTTGCAACCCATTATCATCAAAGTTACCATTAAGCATATTAAAATATGGTAAATTGATAGTACTATCATCTGGTTGAAAGCCTAAAAATCCAGTCATGTCTAGCAACACTTTTATAGAAAAATTTGCAACTTGATCTGATTGATCTAAAAATTGAAAAGCTGTAGATAGATAGTCGAATAGTTCTTCGTCTGGTTGTTGCTCTGTTAATAGTTGAGACAGTACTTCAGAAAAGAACATGGTAATACTGCTTTTAATGATATTAGTATGAACATTTTGGTAAGCAAATAAAACCCTTGCCTCTTTAATATATTCTAGCGCACCTTTTCCTTTATGCTGTGTTTCTAATTCTAACTGAGTAAGTGGCTGAAAAAAAGAAATACGCAATTTCCCTTTTCTAGACTTGCGTATTCCTTTTAATATATAAGATTGCGTGCCTAATTCTTTGGTATATAATCTTGTTATAAGATCTGACTCTCCATACTTAAGAGAAGATAAAACAATTGCCTGTGTTTTTATAAGCATTTATCTTACTATCATAAGTTTAGAAACAGCAGTCTCAATATTATCACTGGTAGAAATAAATAGTAAATACACCCCAGATGCTACTTTATTACCAGAAAAACTTCTTGTATCCCATGGTATACTACCACCTTGAGAAACCGCTTCATAAACTAAGTTACCTTCTATATCTGTTATTTTAACTCGTGCTCTATCTGTTAATCCATCTATAGTCACATTTCCATCAAATCCTGGACGCACTGGATTAGGAAAAGCTCTTACACTTTCTAAATCATCTTCGGGCTTACTCGATCTTTCTCCTTGAAATGCTACTATACCATTATTTGTTGCAAAATAAACCTTACCAGTCGCCTCGTCTATAGCGATATCATTAATAGAATTTGTGGGCAACGGAGAATTATCTGTTGTGAACTGAAATATAGTCTCTCGTCCTGAAGGTGAAAACAAGAACGCGCCTGAACTAGCTGTAGCCACCCATTTATTGTTGTTACCATCTACTTCTATATCTAGTACCGCCTCATCCTGTAACAACTCTCGTGCAATACCATTAGTATCTTCTATAATAACAGATCTTGCATCGCTAGGTGTGTCTGTAAACATACTATTAGGATTAAACAGTATACGTAATCCTAGATTAGAACCTATCCACAACTGTCCGTTAAGATCAAGTCTTAATGAGGCTATGTAATTATTAACTAGATTATTATCTTCATCATAATTAATAGTCATTGAATTTGCTGGATCAAAGCCTACTATACCAATATCTAGAGTACCATAAATAATTTTACCATCATCTGTAATCACCATTTTTGTCGTGCTTTGCGCTACTTCAGGTATTTCATCACTTAAATCAAAGGCCGTCCACTGACCAGATGGAGTTCTTCTATGTAATGAATTATCATCAAGACTTTGTGAAACCCAAAGATTACCTTCACTATCAAACTCACTATCTGGTAATCTTTGAAAATTAAAAGGACCATTATTAGTAGGAACTTCCGATAGGATTAAAGAGCTATTTGTATTGTCGAACAAAGTTACCGCAGCCCCATTTACAAACTGTACCAAACCATCATTCATGGAATTAAGAAAAATTTCTGAAGGGTTTGATGGATTAATGGTTACACTTCCTAAACTTCTAACATTAAGAATATCATCAAATGAAAAGTTCTCCCAATTCTCGTCCGTAACTAGGTGACTTATCCCAAATTGCTCTAATGGAAAAGGATTGTAAAACACATCATAATCACCATAACCCACCCACAACTCATCTGGAGATGTAGCTACTGTAAAAGCCGCGTTACGAGATGGACCGTCTGCCACGACAAATTCAAAGTCTGTTAGATTTAAAAGATCGATACGTATCATTCCAGCCTCTTCTGTACCGATAAATAAATCATTACCTACAGTTATTGCTTGGGTATAATTATATGCAATGCCGTCTACCGTTGTTATTCTAAGTATTTCTGTAAAACTTAAATCGTACACAAGAACAGCACTACTAGTGGCAACGGTAAAAAATTGATCTGAAGAATGAAAATCTAGTGCTCTACCTGGAAATTGTAAAGAGGTTATTAAAAAATCTACTGGTCCTTCTTCATATAAAAACCTATTTACCGCCGTAGCAAATAAACGGTTATTAAAACTCTCTAATTCATCCCAAGAATTACCATTTATTTGGTTCCAATTTGCAAAATCAATTAAAAAAGGATCTACAATACTAGCACGTCTTATCCCACCATTTATAGTACCTGCATATAAAAAGTTATTAAATATCTCGATAGTGTTTACCTCTAACTGTTCCCCATTATCTCCAATAAAATAAGTATCGTCAAATTCTAGTCGCTCTAGATTATAAATGGCAATCCCAAAATCTGTAGCAATGTAAATAAGATCACCACTCTCTTTAAACTCATTAATCCTTTTATCATCTGGTGCAATAACTTGTTTATCTTGTATTGCAACCACGCTAGTCACGTTGCCACGCGCATCAACTACCTGTAACAGTCCATTTTCATATCCTATAACTAGAGTGGATTTTGCCTCACTGTAATGAATCTGACTTATCTCATCACCGCTCAACCCATTAATAGTGGTTAAGGTTGTAAAGGTTCTAGAACTAAGGTCGTAAATAAAGACAGCATTTTCACTAGCAGCATAAACGGCATCATCAGACTCGTCTATATCAATAATGTTAGTAAAAGAAAAAAGACCTTCCCAAGAATCAGAAAAATCTTGAGCTGCGCAAAAATTGCCGACGAGTATTAATAAGAGTATTAGCTTTTTCATATATCTACAACGTACCCATCTTTATTATATGATGAATAAGAACAAAAATAAACTTAATTAAGGGCATGAAAAAACCTCTGTAGATTTTACAGAGGTTCTTGTTGATTATAATTTCGCTTTCGCGAAAGCGAAACTTATATAAATAAATAGTTCTTACACAATTCCTTGAGCTAGCATAGCGTCTGCAACTTTTACAAAACCTGCAATGTTTGCACCTTTTACGTAGTCTACAAATCCATCTTCTTCAGTTCCATAAGTAACACAAGCTTCATGGATATCGTTCATGATTGCATGTAGTTTATTATCCACTTCTTCTGAAGTCCAGCTGTAACGCATAGAGTTTTGAGACATTTCTAGACCAGATGTTGCTACTCCACCAGCGTTAGATGCTTTTCCTGGAGCAAATAATATCTTACTATCTACAAAGTGCTCAACTGCATCTGGTGTGCTAGGCATGTTTGCCCCTTCACTTACACAAATACAACCGTTAGATACTAATGTTTTTGCTTCTTCACCGTTTAACTCATTTTGAGTTGCACATGGAAGAGCTATATCACATTTAACAGACCATGGACGCTCACCTGCATGATAAGTAGCGCTAGAATATTGCTCTACGTATTCAGAGATACGACCACGTTTATTATTTTTAAGATCCATTACAAATGCTAGTTTATCTGCATCGATACCATCAGCATCATGTATATAACCACCAGAATCTGACATGGTAACTACTTTACCACCTAGTTGTAATATCTTCTCTGCAGCATATTGCGCCACGTTTCCAGATCCAGAAATAACAACTGTTTTTCCTTTGATCTCTTCACCACGTGTCTTTAACATGTTTTGCGCAAAGTATACGTTTCCATAACCTGTCGCTTCTGGACGAATTAAAGAACCACCGTAAGAACGTCCTTTACCAGTAAGAATACCTGTAAACTCGTTTCTTAATTTTTTATAGTATCCAAAAAGGTAACCTATCTCACGTCCACCTACACCTATATCTCCTGCAGGCACATCAGTATCTGCACCGATAACACGTTGCAACTCTACCATAAATGACTGACAGAAACGCATCACCTCACGGTCTGACTTCCCTTTAGGGTCAAAATCAGCACCACCTTTTCCTCCACCCATAGGCAAAGTAGTAAGACTGTTTTTAAACACTTGTTCAAATGCCAAAAACTTAAGAATACTCAGGTTTACAGAAGGGTGAAATCTTAATCCTCCTTTATAAGGACCGATAGCACTATTCATCTGAATACGGTACCCACGGTTAACTTGTACCTCACCACTATCATCAGTCCATGGCACACGGAACATAGTTACACGCTCTGGTTCTGCCATTCTTTCTAACAGCTTATCAGATTGGTATTGCTTATTCTTTTCGATGAATGGTATAACGGTTTCAGCAACCTCAGTTACTGCCTGTATGAATTCAGGCTCGTTAGAATTCTTCTTTTTTATCAAATCGATAAAATCTTGGATGTTTTTTTCCATTATCTTTAATTTGTTCCTTTAAGAAAACGTTTGCGTTAATTATGCAAATATAATATTATCGCTTAACGTAATTTTTTTTTTACCAATAATTTAAGTTAACTCACGTTGTAATCACCATACAAACCTATAATAATGATGCATTTCATCTATTGTATTAGTTTTAAACATATTTAATACTGTCTGTATGAACTACATTTTGTTATATTTGTCGTCATCACTTAAGTCCTTATATTAATGACGTATCTACAAAAACACATTACAACTCTTATCATTCTTATAGGAATGGTAGCTACAAGTAATGCGCAATTAGGCTTCTCTCACGAATTAGGTTTTATCACTGGACCTGTCGCTTTTCAAAGTGATTATGGTGAGCGATATGACTTTAACACTAACAAAGGTAATGTAGGTATCGGTGTTGGACTCATTCACTATATCAATTTTGCTTATCGTGCCGACTGTGATTGTTATACCGGAGATACCTACTGGAATGATCATTTTAAAATACGTAGTGAGATAGATTACCATGTGACCACCCTTAATCATCTAGGTGATGAAGCGGACAAGAACTCTATAGGTGGTCTTCAATTAAGATCTATGCAAGGAAAAGCAAAAGTCTTTGAGTTGGGTGCACAAATAGAATGGTATCCATTAAGCATTAGAGATTTTCAGAGTGGCACACCTAAAGTGGCACCTTACGTAGGTTTTGGAGCTCATTATGTAAACTATAGACCAGAAGCGACTAGTGTGTTAGGTCCTTTGGATAACCCAATAACGACATTCCCTACATTTATAGATCGTATAGACACCTCACAGGGTAGTGCAATTGCTCTAGTAGGCGATCTAGGTTTTAGATATAAAATAAGTGAACTAAGTGATATTTTAATATCGTCTAAGTGGCATTATTATGTAGACAGTAATTATGTAGATGGATTAAGTCCTAATAACGTTAACAACAGAGCAAATGACTGGATATGGTGGTTTAACGTAGGTTACATCTTCTATCTGTAGAGCATCAACAATTATTATAAAAAAAGCCTTTCTATTGTAATGAATAGAAAGGTTTTTTTTATTCTTGTAATCCAAGTTCTTCTAATGGATCCCAGTAAGTCTCTTTAAAATTTTTAATTTGATCTTCTTCGATAATTTGCCCTTCACTTTCTAGAAGTTGTTGCATTAAGTTAGTGCCGGGAAAATGATGTTTACCAGTTAACACTCCATTGCGGTTTACAACCCTATGTGCAGGCACTTCAGGATCATTATGCGCAGCATTCATAGCATAACCTACAGTTCTACTGCTACGTGGTGTTCCTAAAACTTTTGCTATAGACCCATAGCTAGTTACTCTACCATAAGGTATTTGTTTAACGACCTCATACACTCTTAAATAAAAATCGTTTGTACTCATGAGTATATTCTAAATATGGTAAATACCGCAATAAACAAAGTAAGACCTCCTAATAGGTAATTAATTTTGCGAGCAAATGTATTGCTGTCAAAGGCAAATTTCTTCACATAAGTAATGTAGGCTAATAACATTAAAAATGTTCCACTAGCGGCGCCTATAATAAATAGATGAGCCATGGGATAAGTAAATTCAAATAAACCACGACTGGCTAGAAAAGAACTAAAACCTATATAAAATGGAATAGGAAATATATTTAAAACCGATAATATGATTCCTTGCGCAAAAAGCTTAACAGGTGATCTATTTACCTCTTTTACTACTGGTGTACCAGAATCAAGTAACGCTCTAATAAAAAAGAAAACAGATAATGCTAGAAAAGCAACTACCGCAAACTTTTCTAACATCAATAAGGTATCAGGATTGTTATTCAATAATTTAGAAAAGAAAACCCCTACATATACTTGAGCCACAACTATAAGTGATGCTCCTAATGCAAAAATTACAGCTGCTTTTCTATTTTGTTTCACACTTATTTTGGCCGCTGTAAGATTCAATAATCCGGGCGGTATAACACCCACAAAACCTATAATTAAACCGAATAATAAATGTAAAAGTCCTGCCATTATTTCAATTTAAACTTGATATAAGTTATCGCTTTACCTGTTTCTAGATACTGCTTCTCATAAAAAGTCTGTGTACCGGTAACTTCTTCTGGAGATTCTGTATTTGAATAGACGTCATGATGTGCATATAGAATCTCTTCTCCTCTAGCTTGCAATAGCCCTAAAGTATATCCATGCATGAATTCAGAATCTGTTTTAAGATTCATAATACCATCAGTTTGTAAAATATGTTTATACTTTGCAAGAAAATCAGGATTAGTCATTCTGTGTTTAGTACGCTTGTATTTAATTTGAGGGTCTGGAAATGTGATCCATATCTCTTGTATTTCCGCTTTCGCGAAAGCGTCATCTACCAACTCAATTTGAGTACGTAAAAAAGCTACGTTAGTAAGACCTTCTTCAATAGCTGTTTTTGCACCACGCCAGAAACGCGCTCCCTTAATATCTATACCTATAAAATTACGTTCAGGATACTTGCGAGCTAGAGCAACCGTGTATTCTCCCTTACCACAACCTAACTCTAAGGTAATAGGATTATCGTTACCGAAAAATTCATTCCATTTACCCTGATGTTTAAAACCAGTGGTTACTTCTTCACGAGTAGGCTGAATAACGTTGTCGAATGTTTCGTTTTCGTTAAATCGTTTGAGTTTATTTTTGCTTCCCAATACAATTATTTAAAGGTTAATTAATGGCTACAAATATACCTGATTACAAAGTCATTGTATATTTACTACATGCAAAAATCCAAAAACATTTTGGTTGCCCCTTTAAACTGGGGCTTAGGTCATGCCACTAGATGCATACCTATAATATTAGAAATCATTAATAATGGGGACAACCCTATTATAGCTAGTGATGGACAGGCACTTGCTTTACTTAAAAAAGAATTTAAAGGCCATACTTTTATAGAGCTACCATCTTATGACATTGAATATGCAAAGGAAGGCCGCAATTTAAAATTGAAAATGCTTAAAGACTCTCCTAAGATATGGAAAGCTATACGCAATGAACACAAAATATTAAACCGCTTAATCCTAGAGCACAAAATAACTGGTATCATATCAGATAACAGATTAGGATTATACAGCAATTTAATACCATCGGTAATTATAACACATCAACTACAGGTTTTATCTGGTAGCACGACATGGTTCAGTACACAATTGCACCTGCATTACATAAAAAAATTTGATTATTGCTGGATACCTGACGTCAGTGGAACAAATAACTTAACTGGTAAGTTATCGCATAATACTGATTGCCAACTAGACAAAGTTTACTTAGGTCCACTTTCCAGATTTAAAAATACTGGTCAGTATCAAAAAAAATACGACCTACTTATCTTATTATCTGGACCAGAACCTCAACGAGGTATTTTAGAAAAGAAATTACTTTCTGAAATAAAAAGATATCATGGTAAGGTACTATTTATAGCCGGCAGAATAGAAAAAGAGCAAAAAGTAGAAAAGAAAGGAAACGTAACTTTTTACAATTACCTCTCTACAGAAAGTTTACAAAAAGCTATAGATTTAAGTGAATGCGTGCTAAGCAGAAGCGGTTACACCACTATTATGGATTTAAATGAATTAGGCAAAAAAGCCTTTTTCATCCCTACACCAGGACAGTTTGAACAAGAATACTTAGCACAATCACTAGATGACAAAGGTCTTGTTCCTTACGCTACACAAGAAGATTTTAAAATAGAAATGTTATCTAGAATACCTAATTATAAAGGTTTAGGCGACATTCATTCTACCACTACATCTATATCTTCTATACTAGAAGAAACTTTTTCTAGAGTAAATGAAAATTCAGAACCTATACCTATTTCACTATCAACATAAATACGCTCTCCATGAGCCTCTACAATATGTTTAACTATCGCTAGTCCCAACCCAGAGCCACCTTCTCTGCGCGATCCTGTTCTATCCACTCTAAAAAAGCGCTCAAATAATCTAGGTATAAATTCTTTTTTAATCCCTTCTCCATTATCAGTAACACGCACGATTACCTTATTATTAATAAGGTCTTCAATAGCCACCTCGGTGGTACCATTTTGTTTCCCATACTTAACAGAATTAACGATAAGGTTAGATACTACTTGCTGGATGCGCTCCTTATCTGCATGAACCATAATTTTATTATTATAATTCATATCAAAAACTAGAGAAATATTCTTTCTAGCCGCTTTCATTTCAAATTGATCAAACACCTGTTTCATCAATTTTACTATATCAAAGTCGTCTTTTTCTAGACGCATATCACCTACTTCTAGCCTAGTGATCATATCCATATCTTTTACAATATAGGTAAGACGCTCTACTCCTTTTTGTGCTCTTTCTAGGTATTTCTTACGTATAACCTTGTCTTTATGCGCTCCATCAATTAAGGTATCTATATAACCTTGAACGGTAAATAAAGGCGTTTTAAGCTCGTGAGATATGTTACCTAAAAACTCTTTACGATAATTCTCACGTACTTGCAGTGTTTCTATTTCTGTTTTCTTATTTCTAGCAAATCTCTCTACCTGATCTTTGAGAGTACGCATATCTGTAGCGATCTCTCTGTCATCAAAATTGCTCGATTCTAACAGAGACACGTCTTCATAAATACGTTTGATACGTCGATAAATAAAACGCTGTACCCTAAACTGAATAATCGTAAAGCATATTAAAAAACACGCCAAAGAAAAACAGAAAATAAGGTACAACGGTAACTCTACATCATCAAAAGATGACACACTTAATAAAAGTAAAAAAAGTATAACAGCGATATAAATAGAAGATCTAATCGCAAATCGGTAACTATTTCTTTGCGGCGCTGTATTATTTGACATATTTATAACCTACCCCTTTCACAGTCTTAAAACTGTCATCTCCCAACTTCTCTCTTAGTTTTCTAATATGTACATCTATAGTACGACCACCCACTATCACTTCATTACCCCACACCACATCAAGAATTTCTTCTCTTTTAAACACTTTACCAGGTTTAGTAGTCAGTAAAGAAAGTAATTCAAATTCTTTACGAGGCAATATCATTTCTTCCTTCTTAAAGATAATCTTGTACTGATCTCTATCGATAACTAGATCTCCTAGTTTTAAAATATTTGAAGCCTCTGGAGCAACATTCTCTCTACGTCTTAAAAGAGATTTTACCTTAGAAACAAGAACTCTAGGTTTTACAGGTTTTGTAATATAATCATCTGCACCCACATCAAAACCAGCGATCATTGAATAATCTTCACCTCTTGCAGTTAGAAAAGTTATTACAGTACCGTCTAATTCTGGTGTTTTGCGCATTTTCTCGCAGGCCTCGATCCCATCCATTACCGGCATCATGACATCTAGTATAATAAGGTCTGGCTTTTTCTTCTTTGCAATTTTGAGAGCTTCCTCTCCATTCTCTGCCGTAAATACTTGATAACCTTCATTTTTAAGATTGTATCCTACTATCTCTAAAATATCCGGCTCGTCGTCTACTAATAGAACTCTCGCTTTAGCGTCTTTCATTTCTTCTTTCATATTCTTAATGGGCTAAATTAAAAAGATAGTTACTCAAGCGTTTTAAATCCATGTTAGCTTTAGGTTAACTCAGTGTATTAAAAAAATAAAGTTATGAAAATAATTTGTGATGATCTCGCTTTCGCGAAAGCGGAATTCATAAACTTATCAATACTAGCACAATTAGTTAGCTATCACTAGCATTAGAAGGCATGTTACTTTAACGTTAAATAACTGACTGCCAAAACTTACACCATTATAGAAATTGTATATTCGCAAAAAACTACAACAAGATGAAACAAATTTACTTTAGTGTCGTAATGTTCTTTATTGCGGCTACTTCTTTTGCTCAACAACCTATAATTACCTCTATTGTAGACGGTGATTGTTCTGGTGGAAACCCTAAATTACTAGAGATTTATGCTAGCGGTACAGTTGACTTTACTTTATTCTCATTAGAAAATCAAACTAACGGAAACACAACTTGGGGTAGTGCATTTGATCTTTCTGGATTCGGTACTGTTACAGATGGTTTTATTTATGTAACGACTACAGGTAGTGCAGGAGCATTAGCTACTGAATTTCCTGGTCTAGCAAGTGCAACTGTACTTACTGATAATGTAATTAACCTAAATGGTGATGACCGTATTAGAATTATTGAAACAGCAACTAGTACTGTAATTGATCAATATGGAGTAAGCGGTGTGGACGGAACTGGTCAGACATGGGAATATGCAGATTCTTCTGCAAAAAGAATTAACGGTACTGGACCAGATAATGGTTTTGTAGAAGCTAACTGGGTATTTGGCGGTGCAGGTTCTTTAAACAACCTTGGAGTTTGTCAAGGTGGTACTGATACTTTTGAAACTTTAATAGGTGGAATAGGAACATACACAACTGTTATGTCTACAGTTCCTGCTGTTACTATTACTGCTCCTTCTGATGGATCTACACTTGCTGGTGGTACAACTACAACTGATATCACATGGAACTCTATGAACCTTCCTGCTGGAGCAACATTTAATGTATCAGTAAACGGTACTGATAACTTAGATGTTACTTCTCCTTATTCTATAACTGTAATGGATGGTGTTACTTATAATGTAACTGTCTCAATGGTAAACGGTACTATGTTAATCACTACTGACTCAACTAGTTTTGACGTTGCATTCCCATGTGACCTACAATTAGGTACAATCACTGAAACATGTCAGACTTCTACATCTGGTGTAGATTTATATGATGTAACTATAGATTTTACAGGTGGTAGTACTTCTACTTATGTTATTGACACTGCTGGTAATGGAACTGTAGCTGGAGATGATCCTTCTACTGTTGCAGCTGGACAGATTACAATTACAGGTGTTACTGAAGGTGTAGACTTTACAGTTACAGTTACTGGTGATGCAGCAAATAGCTCATGTACTCTAACTCGCAACATCTCAAGCCCTGCGTGTCTAGGTAATGTAACTTGTGCAAACCCTGGAGATTTAATAATTACAGAAATTATGCAAAACCCTGCTGCGGTAGGTGATAACGTTGGTGAATACTTTGAAGTATACAACACAACAGGAGCTGCAATAGACATGTTAGGTTATGAGATTGTAGATTTAACAAGTGCAAACGAAAACTTTACTGTAATCCTTTCTGTAATTGTTCCTGCAAATGGATATGCTGTATTTGTTGCAAATGCTGATCCTCTTGCAAACGGTGGAATCACTCCTGACTATGTTTATGATGGTACTTCTACATTTTTAGGAAATGGATCTGATGAATTATCTATTCAATGTGGAGGAACTGTTATCGACGAAGTTTCTTGGGATAACGGTGCAACTTTCCCTGATGGAACTGGTGTGAGCATGGAATTATCTTTAAGCAGCTATAACTCTACAGATAATGACTTAGGTACAAACTGGGGTCTTGCCGTAACTGCTTATGGTGATGGTGATTTAGGTACTCCTGGAGCAGTAAATGACTTTACATTATCTAACGATACTTTTGACGCAAATACTTTCAAAATCTATCCTAATCCAGTAAATGGTTCTACAGTAAACATAGTTTCTACAAATGGAGAAGCCGTGGATGTAATAATCTATTCTACTTTAGGTCAGAGAGTATTAACTGCAGCTGGTCTTACAAATGAATTAAATGTAAGCAACCTTGATTCTGGAATGTATATCGTTAAGATTTCTCAAGGAAACGCAACTCAAACACGCAAACTAGTTATCAAGTAATCGATACCTAACCTTTATAATTTACTAAGCGCTGCAGTTTTACTGCGGCGCTTTTTTATTTACTTTTGTTTCAAATTCTTGATGTGATATTTCCTGTTTTTGATATTGATTCTAATAAAGCTTTTGAACAAATGGCTTTAAAAATTTATGCTTATCAAAGGCAGTACAATCCAGTTTATAAACAGTATTGCGATTTGTTAAACGTAAAAGAAGTGGACTCCTTAGAAAAAATCCCTTTTTTACCTATACAATTTTTTAAATCCCATCAAGTAATAAGCAACACTGACCCTACCCAAATAACATTTACCAGCAGTGGCACAACAGGTAGCACAGTCTCAAAACATCTTGTAACAGATTTAAAGGTATATGACCACAGCCTAGACGACAGTTTTAAAGCTACTTATGGAGCTATTGAAGATTATGTGGTTCTAGCTTTACTACCGCATTATTTAGACCGCACAGGCTCTTCATTAGTCTACATGGCACAACGCTGGATTAATAAATCTGGACGCACAGAAAGCGGTTTTTACCTCAACAATTTAGAAGAACTAGCTAGCATACTTAAAAACCTTCAAAAAACCAATCAAAAAGTAATTCTTATCGGTGTTACATTTGCTCTACTACAACTAGCAGAACAATATGCTATGCCACTCGATAATGTCATTATTATAGAAACTGGCGGTATGAAAGGTATGCGCAAAGAGATCGTAAAACCAGAACTACACCAGATTCTAAAAACAGCTTTCCCGCAAGCAAGTATTCAAAGTGAATATGGAATGACCGAACTTTTATCACAAGCCTATGCGAGTGACGGCATCAATTTTACCACACCGCAATGGATGAAGGTAATTACTAGAGACACAAATGATCCTTTATCGCTTATAGATAATGGTAAAACTGGAGGTTTAAATATTATTGATCTAGCCAATTATAATTCTTGTTCTTTTATCGCAACACAAGACTTAGGTAAAAGCTTTAAGGATGGAAGCTTTCAAGTTTTGGGAAGGTTTGATCACTCTGACATTAGAGGTTGTAACTTAATGGCAGTTAATTAATAAATCCATATCTCAAGAAAAGAAAAAGACAACTTGTTTCCAAGTTGTCTTTTATATTATATGGCGTGAAGTAAAATTATTTTAAAACTACTAAAAAGTAATTCTTCTTACCACGTTGTAATAAGATCATATTTCCAGCAATCACGTCTTCTTCGGTAATCACCTTATCTTCAGTAATTTTATTTTTATTAACGCTTAGGCTATTTTCTTTAAGTGCTCTACGCACCTCACCGTTAGAACTAAGGAAACCAGTAGTTTCATTCATAAAAGTAACCACATCCACTCCATTTGCAATTGCGTCTCTTTCTATTTCTACCTGTGGCACACCATCAAAAATCTCTAACAATGTTGCCTGATCCATTTTACCCCATTGCTCTGGAGTTACTTTTTTAGAAAACAATATTCCAGATGCCTCAACCGCTGTTTCAAAAGCTTCTTTACCATGAACTAAAGTAGTTATCTCCTCTGCAAGACGTTTCTGTAACACACGGTAACCAGGATCTTTTTGATGCTCTTCAATTAAAGCCTCACAAGTTTCCTTATCTAAGAAAGTAAAAATCTTAATCCAGTTCACCGCATCATCATCAGTTGCTGTAATCCAGAATTGATAAAATTTATAAACACTTGTTTTATCTGCATCTAGCCAGATATTACCACCTTCTGTTTTACCGAATTTAGTTCCATCCGTCTTAGTAACAAGAGGTGTTGTTAAAGCATATGCTTTACCTCTAGCCACGCGACGTACTAACTCTGTTCCGGTAGTAATATTTCCCCATTGATCAGAACCACCTATTTGTAATTTTACACCTTCATTTTGATACAAGTGCAAGTAATCATACCCTTGAAATAATTGATAAGTAAACTCAGTAAAACTCATTCCATCACCTTCTCCAGACACACGTTTCTTTACAGACTCTTTTGCCATCATGTAATTAACCGTAATGTGCTTACCGATATCACGAGCAAAATCTATAAGACTAAAGTCTTTCATCCAGTCGTAATTATTCACCAATTTAGCTCTCGTTTCTTCTTCACCACCTTCAAAATCAATAAATCTAGAAATAACGCTTTTAACACCAGCGATATTTTTATCTAGGATATCTTGTGTTAGTAAATTACGCTCTGCACTTTTACCACTAGGATCACCTATCATACCTGTTGCACCACCTACTAGCGCTATAGGCCTATGACCAGAACGTTGTAAATGCATTAAAAGAATGATTTGCACCATACTACCTATATGAAGAGAGTCTGCAGTAGGGTCAAAACCTATATAACCAGACACCACTTCATTTTGTAACATTTCTTCTGTATCGGGCATGATATCGTGTATCATACCGCGCCATTTTAACTCTTCTACAAAGTTGTAAGCCATAATTCCATTTTTACAATTGCAAATATATGTGTTTGGCTTTTTTTAAAGGTTTTTTAAGCCTTGTATTGTGTACTTTTACTGCATGATTTTAATCACAGGTGCAACAGGATTAGTAGGTGGACATTTGTTATACCGCTTTCGCGAAAGCGGAAACAACATCATTGCTCTTTATCGAGATTTAAAAACTCTTGATAATACACGTGAGATTTTTGAGTCTTATGAAAAAGGTGCAAGTGTACAAGTCGATAATTTTCAGTGGCTACAAGCCGACATTCTTGAGATTCCAAGTCTTGAAAAAGCAATGGAAAATATCACTACCGTTTATCATTGTGCTGCCGCAATTGATGGTCTAGATTTTGAACATCTTAAAAGCATAAACATGCGCGGCACAGAGAATGTGATTAATGTAGCCATAGCGCGTGGCGTGAGTAAATTGTGCCACGTAAGTAGCATTGCTGCTCTAGGAGAATCTGTAGGCGGCAGGGCTGTAAATGAGGATGACTATTTTAATCTAGACGGACTCAACACAGACTATGCGATCACAAAATTTGGCGCAGAAATGGAGGCATGGCGAGCAACACAAGAAAACCTAGAAGTAGTTATTGTTAATCCTGGTGTAATTCTAGGAGAAGGCAACTGGAACAGTGGCTCTGGTCAATTATTTAGTAAAACGGCCAGCGGTAATAGTTTCTACACAGATGGCAGCAGTGGTTTTGTAGATGTAAGAGATGTAGCAAAGGCCATGCAAGAACTTACCGAGAGTGATTATACTAACGAGCGTGTCATATTAGTATCTGAAAATAAATCTTACAAAGATGTATTAGCCTATATAGCGATCTCTCTAAACAAAAAGAAGCCTAGCATAAAACTATCTAAAAGTTTACTGACAGCTGTTTCTTACTTATTAAAAATACCCAATCTATTAGGGTTAAAAAGAAAACTTAGCACAGCAACTGTTAATTCACTAAGCTCAAATACTAAGTATTCTAATGAAAATGCAAAAACTGTTTTAAGCTTTGATTTCATCTCTGTAGCTGAAAGTATAGAAAGAGTTTGTAAATTTTATAATGAAAGAAAACACTAAAGTTCTTCTTCAATATTTTTTACTTTCTCCTTTTTCTTACCTTTTTCAACAGTGCTTTTAGGGACTAGATTCTCTTGTTCTTTATTAAACCTTTCTTGCCTAGAACTTACAGAGTCTTGAAGAACCTTTAAATTATCTTGTACTTTTTGCATTATCAGAACGTAATCTTCTACCCTATCTGTATAATAATTTAAATTCTCTTGAAAACTTATACTGTCCATAGTATACTTTTCAAAAAGGTAAGAACTAGGCTGTACACCTTTTTCAATATAAGCGGTTCTATTAGAAGATATCGCACCTTCTATTATATATAGATCAGTGATGATAGCTGCCATTTTATCCTGATCAAACAGATTATCTGGTTTTGCAGATGTCTCTACATTAGAACATGAAAGTGTAAAAAGGATTAAGATTATGGCGGTTATTTTTTTCATCGTTTAAAAGAAAGTTCTTGAGCACTTTTATGATCGCTCACTTTAAAGTTTTTATATGCTAGCTCTCCATTAACAAAGGTTTGCATAATGCGGCTTTTAAATGTAACACCTTCAAATGGTGACCACCCACATTTTGCAAGCACGTTCTCCTTAGTCACAGTCCATGGATTGTTAGTATCTACCACAACAAGATCTGCCTTATAACCTTCTCTTATGAAACCACGGTTTTCTATATCAAATAGTAATGCCGGATTATGACACATTTTCTCTACTACCTTTTCTATTGAGATCTTTTCGTCGTGAACAAATTGCAACATTGCAGGTAATGCATGTTGCACTAATGGACCTCCACTAGGACAACTAGTGTATGGATTTGATTTTTCTTCTAGTGTGTGTGGCGCATGGTCTGTTGCGATCACATCTATACGGTCATCTAATAGCGCTTGCCACAACTCTTCTCTATCAGTAGCTGTTTTTACTGCTGGATTCCACTTTATAAACTTACCTTTTGTAGCATAGTCTTCATCACTAAACCATAGGTGGTGTATACATACCTCTGCAGTGATTTTCTTATCTTTAATTGCCTCTTTATTAGAAAACAGTGAGGTCTCCTTCCCTGTAGACAAATGGAACACATGTATTCTAGCACCAGTTTCCTTAGCTAGTTCTACCGCACCACTACTACTTATATAACAAGCATCTTCACTTCTTATTTTAGGATGTTGATCCATAGGAATATCATCTCCATAGGTATCAAAAGCTTCTTTAAAATTTGCTTTAATTGTAGCCTCATCTTCACAATGTAAAGCGATGCGCAATTTTACTTTAGAAAATATTTCACGCAACACTTCTTTATCATCTACAAGCATATTACCTGTAGAAGAACCTAAGAATAATTTTAAAGCAGGTACTCTAGACGTATCTACTTTTAGGATTTCTTCTAGGTTATCATTAGTCCCACCGAACATGAAAGCATAGTTTGCATGACTATCATTTGCAGCCGTTTCCATCTTTTTCTCCCATTCTTTAATGGTAGTAGTCTGTGGATTTGTATTAGGCATTTCCATAAATGTGGTAATCCCACCTGCAACAGCAGCAGCACTTTCTGTAGCTATAGTTGCTTTATGTGTAAGACCTGGCTCTCTAAAATGTACCTGATCATCAATTGCTCCTGGTAATAAGTATTTACCCTCTATATCAATAACAATAGTATCTGCATTTTTTGCGCTTATACTTTCTGCTATTTCTTTGATTGTATCTCCTTCTATATAAACATCACCTTCTCTAGTGACACCGTCAGTAACAATCTTTGCGTTTTTAATTAATGTCTTCTTCATAATTCAAGCTTCCCTATCAAACTTTTAATTTTCATAATAAATACTCCAGTAACCGCTTCATGTATAATACCACCGCTCATCTTAGACTGTCCTCTAGAACGATCTGTAAAAATTACTGGAACTTCCATAATATTAGCTTTTAATAAAAAAGCTTTGAACTTCATTTCTATTTGAAATGCATATCCTACAAATTTAATCTTATCTAAGTTGATTTTACTTAAAAGTGATGCTTTATAGCATTTAAAACCTGCAGTCGTGTCGTGTATCGACATTCTAGTTATGAATCTTACATATTTTGAGGCAAAATAGGAAAGCAAAACTCTAGACATGGGCCAGTTAACAACATTTACACCACGCACATATCTACTGCCTATAGCAAGGTCTGCACCTTCATTTTTACAAGCCTTGTACAATACAGGTATATCATTAGGATTATGAGAGAAGTCTGCATCCATTTCAAAAATGAATTCATAATCTCTATAAAGCGCCCATTTAAATCCATGAATATACGCAGTACCCAAGCCTTGTTTACCCTCGCGCTCTTCTAGAAATAATCTACCGGAATAATTAGCAAGGTTGTTTTTAACAACCTGACCAGTACCATCTGGAGAATTATCATCTACAATAAGCAAGTGCAAATCATCACTTTGACTTAAAACGGCATCGATCATTAACTGTATGTTGTCGATTTCATTATAAGTAGGAATAATAATTACTGTGTTTTTCATAACAAGCGGCAAAAATAGACAATTAATCTAGCAGCATACTAAACGTTTGATAAATCATATTATTTTTGCTGATTCATATGAACTTTGAATTACGTCACATATCTCCCAACGACTGGATCACCATTACATTATTAATATGTATAGTAATTCTAGCTGTAGCAAAATGGTTTTCTTCTATACCGTTAGGTGATTTACTCAGTTCTTACTTTAAAGATAGATTTATAAAAATTTCAAAATCAAATGGTGAGAGCACTTCATTACTCCTTATTTCTAGTCAGGTAGTTTATGGAATAAGTCTTTCTCTATTTGTTTACTTATTCTATCAATCGAGAATAGCAAGTCCTCCACAGTTTATCAATTTTATTCTAGTCTTAACTTTTATAGTCACCTTTTTATTAGGCAAACACTATCTAGGAAAATTGATTGCAAACCTGTGCCATTTTGAAGAAATCGTTGAAGTGATCGATCATCACAGAAATATTAACAGATCTATATTCTCTTTTGGGCTACTTTTAATCAATTGTATAGTCATCTATGCCTTTCATATGGAGCAAATTCCATTCCTAATAGCCTTTATAATTGTAGCATTATTCTTGTTTACTTATAACATAATTTTGATTTATACGTATCGAGCCCTATTAATTTCAGCTCCTTTCTATTTTATTTTGTACCTTTGCGCCCTTGAAATCGCGCCCTATCTACTTTTATATAAGTATATTATGCTGTGAGGACTTGTATTTAATAGAAAAATGAGTTTATGAAAGTGAAAACAATTTTGGTTTCCCAACCTGAACCTAAAATGGAAAATTCACCATATCAGAATTTGGTCGATAGAACAAAGGTGAAAATAGACTTCCGTTCCTTTATTCATGTTGAAGGAGCTGCAGCCAAAGAAGTACGAGAACAAAAGATTGATTTATCTCAGTTCACAGCTATTATTTTAACCAGCCGTAACGCTGTAGATCACTTCTTTAGAGTTGCTGAAGAAATGAGATATAAGATACCTGATTCTTTAAAATACTTCTGTCAGAGTGAAGCTGTTGCTTATTATTTACAAAAATATGTAGTATACCGTAAACGTAAGATTTATGTAGGTAAAAGAACTTTTCCAGAACTTTCTCCGCTTATTAAAAAACATAAAAACGAAACGTTCTTAGTACCTAGCTCTGATAAATTAGGAAACTCTACTCCTGCAGAATTAGATAAACTAGGTGTTAAATGGACTAGTGGTACTTTTTTCCGTACGGTAATTAGTGACCTTTCTGATCTTGCTGATGTCAAGTATGACGTATTAGTATTCTTCAGCCCTAGTGGGATAGAATCTTTATTTAAAAACTTTCCTGAATTCACTCAAGAGAAGACTAGAATTGCAGTTTTTGGAAACACTACCATGAAGGCTGCCGAAGATAAAGGTCTAAGAATAGATATTCAAGCGCCTACACCAGAGTCTCCATCAATGACTATGGCTATCGAGAATTATATTAAAGATAAAGCATAAGATAATTTTTCCGCTTTCGCGAAAGCGGAATTACAACAAACAAAAAAGTCCTGAATAATTTATTCAGGACTTTTTTTATGCAACCATTTTAGAGGTTAAATTTATAATTTTCTAGGTGGACCACCAGCTAGAATTTCTTCTGATGCTTCACTTTCAAATTGTTTAAAGTTATCAATAAAGAACTGTCTTAATTTTTCGGCAGTTTCATAATAACCTTTATCATTATTCCATGATTTACGAGGGCTCAAGACCTCAGTAGGTACATTAGGACATGTTCTAGGTTGCGCAAGTCCAAACATAGAGTGCACGTGGTAATTTCCTTTATTAGCTTCTTCTAATGAACCATCTAGCGCTGCGGTAATCATAGCTCTAGTATATTTTAATTTCATACGAGAACCTACACCATAAGGACCACCAGTCCATCCTGTGTTTACTAACCACACGTTTACACCAGCTTCTTTCATTTTCTTGCTCAACATCTCTGCATACACAGTAGGATGTAGCGGCATAAATGGCGCTCCAAAACATGAAGAAAAACTAGGCACCGGCTCTGTAACACCAGCTTCAGTTCCTGCTACCTTTGCTGTATAACCGCTTATAAAGTGGTATGCAGCCTGACCAGGTGTTAATTTTGAAATAGGAGGCAGTACACCAAAAGCATCTGCAGTAAGGAAGAATATATTCTTAGGATTTTTTCCTTGAGACGGTACTTTTATATTATCGATATGATAAATAGGGTAACTTACTCTTGTATTTTGTGTTATAGAAGTATCAGCAAAATCTACAGTATTATCTTCTTTAAAAATAACATTTTCTAGAATTGCCCCAGGTCGTATAGCATTAAAAATTTCTGGTTCTCCTTCTGGATCCAGATTGATAACCTTTGCATAACAACCACCTTCAAAGTTGAAGACTTCATTATCCTCAGTCCATCCATGCTCATCATCGCCTATCAAAGCACGATTAGGATCTGTAGAGAGTGTCGTTTTACCAGTACCACTAAGGCCAAAGAATATAGCTGTGCTACCATCTTTCCCTACGTTTGCACTACAGTGCATAGGTAACGTGTTTTTGTAAACAGGTAAGATAAAGTTAAGAGCACTAAAAATTCCTTTTTTGATCTCTCCTGTGTAACCAGTACCACCTATTAAGGCGATTTTTCTTGAGAAATTTAAAATAGCAAAATTGTGCTGTCTTGTCCCATCTTGATCTGGAACCGCCATAAATCCTGGCGCATTGATCACTGTCCACTCTGGATCAAAGCCATTAAGCTCTTCTTCTTCAGGTCTGATAAACATGTTATAAGCAAACATATTAGACCATGGATACTCATTGATCACTCTTAATTTGAGACGGTAGTCTTTATGAGCACATGCATATGCATCTCTCACAAAAAGCTCTTTACCATCTAGATAAGATGTTACTTTATCCAGTAATGCGTCAAATTTATCTGACTCAAAAGGAAGGTTAATGTTTCCCCACCAGACTAGTTTTTCAGTAACTTCATCTTTCACAATGAATCTGTCCATAGGAGAGCGACCGGTAAATTCACCTGTATGAACCGCGAGCGTGCCATTATCAGTTTCTTTACCGCCATAGTTCTCTACAGATTTCTCTTGTAAAATTTCAGGCGCGAGTTGGTAATTGATTTTGGAATTTTTGATTCCCCATTCGGTTAACGCAATCGATTGCGTAATAGAGGTGTTTGAATTCATGATAATCCTTTAATTAAGATTTCTGCAAAAATATAACTCTCAAATGGCTCTCACTAATTATTAATAGAATTATGTGAAATGATTTTCCATAAGGCAAAGAACCACCCTGATATCAGGCTTAGGCCACCTAAAGGAGTTATCGGACCAAGAAATTTCAAGCTTATTTTAAGCCATTTTGATACTGAAAGTCCATAAATACTAAATGAAAACAACACAATTCCGATAGCAAACAAATACAACAAAACACCTTTTGAAGAATCTGTTAAAATATTTACTTGAGAAAAAGCAATCAATGCAATGGCATGAAATAATTGATAACGCACACCTGTTTCAAAACTTTTTAACTGTTGTGGCTCTAACACTTTCTCTAGAGCATGAGCACCTAAGGCTCCTAAAATTACCGCGATAACCGCAAAACTACAGCCGACGATTAATAACTTTCTTTCCATTATTTCCTAAATTTTAATTAAGTCACTTAACTTGGCACTAAATTACAACAGCCATGCGTCACATCTTAATTATAGGAGCAGGAAAATCTACAGGAGTATTAGTAGATTATCTTCTTAATAAATCTAACGAGCATAACCTACATCTAATCATCGCTGATAAAAACGTGGAGAGTGCTCAATCGTTAAGTCAGAATCATGAAAATGCAACCGCCATAGAACTAGATATTTTTAATCCAGAAGAGCGTAAAAAACACATTCAAAAAGCAGATATCGTTATATCCATGCTACCTGCTAGATTCCATATAGAAGTAGCCCAAGACTGTGTAACTTATAACAAAAACATGGTGACTGCTAGTTATGTAAGCCCAGAAATGGAATCGCTGGATAAAGAAGTTAAAGAAAAAGGCCTCGTTTTTATGAACGAGATAGGCGTAGATCCTGGAGTAGACCACATGAGTGCTATGCAAGTAATAGATAGCATTAGAAACAAAGGTGGTAAACTTTTATTATTTGAATCCTTTACTGGTGGCCTTGTTGCTCCAGAAGACGATAATAATCTATGGAATTATAAATTTACATGGAACCCACGTAATGTAGTCACGGCAGGACAAGGTGGCGCTGCAAAGTTTATTCAAGAAGGCAAATACAAATACATACCGTACCATCGCCTTTTTAGAAGAACAGAGTTTCTAGATGTAGATGGTTATGGACGTTTTGAAGCTTTAGCAAATAGAAATAGTCTCAAATATAGAGAAGTTTATGGCCTACAAGATGTCTTAACCTTATATAGAGGCACCATGAGACGTGTAGGTTTCAGTAAAGCATGGAACATGTTTGTACAACTAGGCATGACAGACGACACCTATACTATAGAAGACTCTGAGGACATGACCTATCGTGATTTTGTCAATAGCTTTTTACCTTATTCTCCTACAGATAGTGTGGAACTAAAAATGCGTCATGAACTTAAAATAGATCAAGACGACATTATGTGGTTAAAACTAGAAGAGTTAGATATTTTTAATAGTGAAAAGAAAATAGGTCTTAAAGATGCCACACCTGCACAGATGTTGCAAGCCATTCTAGAAGATTCATGGACATTACAACCTGGAGAAAAGGATATGATTGTGATGTATCATAAATTCGGCTATGAATTGAATGGAGAACAATATCAAATAGACAGCACCATGGTCTGTCTAGGCGATGGGAAACTTCAAACTGCTATGGCTAAGACCGTAGGATTACCTGTAGCTATAGCTGCTTTAAAAATATTAAATAAAGAAATTACAGAACCTGGAGTGCAAATTCCTATTAAAGAATCTGTATACAAGCCTATTCTTAAAGAATTAGAAGGATATGGCATTCGCTTTCGCGAAAGCGAGACAGAATATCTAGGTTATAATAAATTACACTTGTAACTATTCTCAAAAATCAGCCAATAAAAAAAAGTCACTTACTAGTTAACTAATAAGTGACTTTTTTTGATAGAGTATTAAGTATTATCTCCTCTTTAAAAAGATAGAAATAAAATACAGTAAGGTAGCAAGTGAGCCTATGGCTGCAACTAAGTAAGTTCTAGCAGCCCATTTTAAAGCATCTTTTGCACCAGCGTGTTCTTCTTGAGTAAGCATTCTTTCATTTTCTAACCACGCAAGTGCGCGATTACTAGCATCATATTCTACTGGCAAGGTTACAAAAGCAAATAATGTTCCCATTCCATACATAATAATACCTGCGAGCAATACCCATTTACCAAAAAAAGTACTTGCCGCGAGAGCAACACCACCCATGATTACCCATTGAGAATATTTAGACGCAATACTCACTATAGGAACTAGACTAGAACGCATTCCTATCCATGAATAAGCCGTAGCATGTTGTATCGCGTGACCTACTTCATGAGCTGCGACTGCCGCTGCAGCTGCATTGCGTTGTGAATAAACCACCTCACTTAAATTAACCGTTCTATTGCTAGGGTTATAATGATCTGTAAGCTGTCCAGCTACCGAAATTACTTTTACATCTGTAATACCGTTATCATCGAGCATTTTTTGAGCGATCTCTGCCCCACTCATTCCGTTTTTGAGAGTCAATTTTGAATAGTACTCAAATTTTGACTTTAGTTTTTTACTTACTAAAGTACTTACCAGCATAACTATACCACCGATAATATAATAACCCATTAAGCCGCCGCCCATCATAATTTATAATTTCAATCAAGTTAAGAATTTAAAGTTACATCTTTAAAATTAAATTTTCATTTATTAATTACATAGATGAAATACAAAGTATAGAGTTGAAAAAACTAACTTGCCCATACCAAAACTACAGCGCTGATGACACCACTAGAAGACTTAAAAAACAGAGATGACATCAATAAACTTGTTACCTGTTTTTACAGTAAAGTAAGAGAAGAGAAAACCCTAGGACCTATTTTTAATAGAGCGATTGAGAACTGGGACACACATTTAGAGCACATAACAGATTTTTGGGAAAGCAGTCTACTAATGGCCAAAAGCTATCAAGGAAACCCTGTTACAGCACATAAAAAACTAGATGTACAGGAAAATCATACTATAGATATGAACCATTTTGGCATATGGATAAACCTATGGAAAGAAACCATAAATGAAATGTACCGCGGCGATATAGCAGACCTCGCATTGCGACGAGCGAGAAACATGGCCAGTATACTATTTATAAAAATGTTTGAGGCTAGACCTTAAACTATAGACCTATCTATCAAATGACCAGTTCATAATATCAGTACGTAAACCTAGATTTAACCACGTCGTGCTTTCTCCACGTACAACACTATTATTTATTATCGGATTTGAACTTCGGTAGATTATCTGTCCAAAAACCTTCAACCTACTTGCTGGATTTATGACATAACCAGCCTCTAAGTGTCCATAGAAAAAGTTAGAAATATTACCTTGAACGGTTACATTACCATTATCAGAAATACGATCATCTTCTGTACCATAAATATTACCTCCATAAAAGGCGTTATCACCATCAGTAAGCACATCATAACCTCGCTCTCCATAAATAGCCTTAGCTATTCCATACCAGCGGTCTTTTGTGTAGCGTCCTATTAATACCGTTTCATAAAAATTTGCACCCCATGGATGCGCTAGCGCCTGATTACTATTACCGTAATTCAACACCACTGTATTATGAGAGTACGTGTAAGGTCTTACTCTATTATATTCTAGTTGCATCATTAAATTAGGTAACTTAAAGGCATTTTGCCATTTTACACCTAATTGATAAGCACTTTTATTTTGATAACTACCATTACCACTCACAACAGATCCTCCAGAAAACTCATCAAGAACTAACTGTCCATATGCAGTTACCTTATCACTGACTTTATATTTAGCTGTTAGACCTAACAAAGCATTTCCACCTCTAGAGCCTGTTTCTAGTTCTACGGTTTGATAAAAAATCACAGGGTTTAAATAATTAAAATCAAAACCTCTCTGGTTATCATCCTGCCATAAAACGCTCTCAAAGAAACCTAGATTTAATCTTTTAGTTGCATTCCAACTTAGATAATGGTGCGTCATGAACTTCGTACGGAAAGAATCGTCTGCGGTTACCTCAGGTCTCACATCTCTTAATGATGTGTACAATACCGTATAATCTAGTTTCCAGAACTTAGCATTGAGCTTAAAATAAGGAAAAGGCTGCGAGTTATCACTTAATACTAATGAGCGGTAACCATCACCTATAAAGTGCTGTCCATGCCCTAATTGTAAATCAAAATATTTACTAGGCTTATAATTAATGTAACCTGTAGCTACTGGATAATCAAATATTCTGTCGCCACCATCTTCGGCGATACCTCTACCTGGCACTATACCAGGATTACCACCATCTGGCGCTCTAGAAATAACATCTCTTTCAAAAAAACCAGGAAATCTAGCTTGAGACTCTTGTATACTAGCACCGAATGTGATTTGATCTCCTATTCCACCACTCACATTAACTAATCTGGTGTTATTATAAGTAGTCACATCATCTCTAGAATCTTTACCTACTTGAAGATCTACACCTGGATCTATAACTACCCAATAATCTTCTCCAGCAAGTTCAAAGAAATGTTCATTATGCCACTTGCGTCCCAACCATGTTTTGCGATCTTCGAGCAGCGACTCACGCTCTGCTTCTAAATCAAAATATTGGTCTACATAGTTAAAAGTATAAGGTTTTACCGCCGTATGAGCATTATTCCCTACACGGTTCATAGCTGCTTCATATCTATGATATCTTTGGTAAGAAAGAGGTATTACTGCATCAGACCTTAATTGATGGTTATCATACTGGTCACTAATTATGGTGTTGTATTCTTCATTCGCTTTCGCGAAAGCGAGACTATCTTCCTTCCTTTTAACCTCATTTTGTTTATCTATTTTAGACTGAGAGTTGCTATACACTTTAAAAGAACCAGACTCTTTCATAGGCACTGGCACATTAAGTATAAATTGCATGAACGTAGCGTCTCCATTAAATGTAGGAGCTTCTATAACTGGTAGTTTTGAAAACGCTTTAATCATCTCTTCTTTTAAAGAAGATTTAAATGCATCTGTTCTAATTAGAACAAATTTACCATCGCGATCCACCTCAAATCTTATGGTAACCGACTGATCTGCAAGCGTATCATTTTTAATAGGATGCTGATAACTATTTTTAAGCTGAGCATAAAGAGCACTATAAAAACAATCTTCTAACTGCTTACTCGTATTCCCTTTACAATCTTCAAAAACCGGAAACCGTTCTATATCAGACTGAGCAAATAATGCACTTGAAAATGTAAGAAAGAGTAAAGTATATAAAAATTTCATAGTCCCTTGATAAGTGACAAATATACTTGTTTTACCTACTGTCCCAAAAATAGAAAAGCCATGAAAATTCATGGCTTTTTAAAAATCGTATAATAGTAAAGTTACTAATCGTTAATCTGGAAACGTATAGGCAGCGCGTAGGTAACATTAACCGCAGCATTATCTATCTTACCTGGTGTCATTTTAGGTAATCTAGAGATCACTTTATACGCCTCTTCTTCTAGTTTTTTATTAGGTGCTTTTACTAGAATATCTTTAGGCAAGCCATCTACACCTATGGTAAATTGCACAGCGATTTTAACCATACCATTTTCATTCAAGTCATTACCCAGACTCGTGTCGAACTTTCTTTGAATAAACCTTCCCATTTTTTTATTGAGACATTCTACTCGCTCCTTACTATCCATTCTAGAACTACATCCTGGAAACAACGGCACTTCATGCAGTGCAGCTATTACTGTAGGTCCAGATGGTTTACTAGCTGGCGCGTCATTGTTACTACTGGCTGCATCTGCATCACTAGTATCAGTATCTACAAGTTTATTTTCAACAGGCTCCTTTGTATCCTCATCTTGTTCTGGAACATCTGGCTGATCGTTTTCAACAACCTTAGGTGGTTTATTTGGATCTACTTTAGGTGTCTCGACTTTTGGCTTATGTGTTTTCTTTACTACTGGTTTAGGAGAATTATCAATAATTGTAAATGAGCCCAGATATGGCTCATCAGTTGTCATATCAACTGATATAGGTGGATAGACAGTAGTTTCAGGAACCTCAGTCGTTAATTCTATAATAAGAAACGCAGCTACTAATGCAGCTATGAGTCCAATTTGAAAATTAACGATGGGATTGACCTTTGTGTTTGCCGCTTTTTTGTCTTCACGGCGAGTGTTTTGAGATGTTGCAGCATCTCTTTTCTCATTTGAAGTGTTCATAATCAATGGTTTTATGTTATTTCAAAGAGAAATCAAGAAGTGTACCAAAAAAAAATCCCAACCTATACAGGTTGGGATTTTATATATAAAATAGTGTCTATTATTAGTCTTGCACTTGGAAAATAATAGGTAGTGCATAAATCACACCTACTGGTTTACCTCTTTGCATTCCTGGAGTCATAGCAGGTAATTTATTAATTACTCTAGCTGCTTCACTCTGTAATTTAGGGTGCTTTGCTTTAGACTGAATACCTACAACATTACCTTTTGAGTCGATTTTAAATTGAACAGAAATTTTCTGTCTTCCTTCTAGACCTAAATCATTTGCAAGTCCAGTATTAAACTGTTTGTTTACAAATTTTGTGATTTTTTCACTCATACATTTCTTACGATCTGCATTGTTCTTTTTACTCTCACAACCAGGATAGATAGGTACATTCTCGATAATCGCAAATGGAACATCAGCAATTACTTCTTCAACACCTACTTCTTCAGCAACCTCTTCGATCTCAACGATCTCTTCTTGCTCATCAGTTTCTGTATCTTCAATGATAACCTCTTCTATTTCCACTTCATTCTCAACTACCTCGATAATTTCTGGAGCTGGTGGTGGTGGCGGTGGTGGCGGTGGAGTATCCAACATTTGAGTAATCGGAATTTCTTCCTCGATGAAGATTTCTTCATGCTCCTCGTACACCTCTTCTATTTCTACGGTTTTAGACTCATATTCAAGTCCTTGCCAAGATAATAACAACATAAACGCCAGCCCTGATAAGGCGTATAGCGTAATGTTCTTACGTAAATCTGCTTTTTCTGATTTTTTTACTTCCATTATGGTTGTATTTATAAGAGGTTAAAAATAACTAATTCTTTGTGCTAACAAAAGATTTATGCAACTTTATGTTTGTTAAATAATTTATCAATTATCATTAAGAATAACATAGCAATAATGATGCCAGCAAAATTTGCTAGTACATCCATTATGTCCATTGTTCTATTTACAGAAATAAACTCCTGTCCTAGTTCTATTAACACCCCTATAATCAAGGACAAAGCACTTGCTCCTATCGCAATAGTTCTAGACCAGTTTTTTAAAATAGTTTTTAGACCAAAACTCAAAAGGCTTTGCTTTCCTAAAAAACGACTGTAAAAGAAAATATACCACAAGATCGCCATTATAAAATAGGCGGTAGCATGGTATATCTTATCTACGTTATCGATATTTACCGGCGGCGCTGGGTTTGCTATCATAGACGCTACTGTAATGAATACAGTAAACAATGGAGCAGCTAGCCAATAAATAACTTTTTTCATTATCCTACTAACTCTTTATAAGCGTCAGCACTTAATAATCCATCTACTTGAGTTGCGTCAGTAAACTTCATTTTTATCATCCATCCGTCTCCGTAAGGGTCAGAATTCACAAGTTCTGGCTCATCTTCTAACTTTTCATTAAAATCAGTAATCTCTCCAGTTAACGGAAGAAAAAGATCTGAAACAGTCTTTACCGCTTCTACCGTACCGAAAACTTCCTCTTGATCCAAAGTCTCATCTACAGTCTCTACTTCTACATAAACAATATCACCTAACTCGCTCTGTGCAAAATCAGTAATACCTATGGTAGCAACGTCTCCTTCTATTTTGATCCACTCGTGATCTTTAGTATACTTTAATTCTGATGGAATATTCATTTTATATGATTTTTTAAAAGCGTAAATTTAAGATAACTCTATCTATTAATTCAAACCTTAAAGTTGAATTATGCATGATACTTGAATTAATTACCAAATGTGTACCTTAAAGTAAATCCACTACGTATGGTAGTTTGTGGAAACGCCGTGGAAATAGCAAACTTTGAGAACGTATGATCGTAATAAAAGATAGCTGTAAATGCCTGGCTCAAGTTATAGTCTGCAGTAAATTTAAGACCATATATGGTCTGACCAGCGGTAGCCTGACTAGCATCTGTGAAAATTCCATTTTGTAAATTTTCTTCGGTTCCTAGATCTAAATATCTAATGATAGTAACATTATCTCTTACAGACCCATCCATTCTTAAATTTAAATCACTCTTGATAATCTTACTTCTACCTCCAAAGTTAGATTTAAATCTAAGGTCTTTAATACGATAACCTAATCCCAAAATAAGCTCATTACCATTAATTTCAGTAAGTAAATTATTATCAAAACTTAAAGATATTGCTCTATCTCTTCTTAATTCAGCCGCAACGGACAACGAGTTTTTCATTTCCATATCTATCTTTATCAAAGGACTAAACTGCTCTGCAAGGTTGATATTAAAGAAAAGTCGCTCTGATTTAAAATCACCATTTTGATTCAGAGCATCTCCTTGATCAGCATAGGCAAATGCACTATCTCCTGCAGTAAAATCTAGATTAGTCTGAAATTGATTGATCGTATAACTAGAGCGATATCCATGATTAATAGAGAACCTACGGAAGTTCTTTTTAAACCACTTTAAATTCATCAACCCAGTATACTTTACCGTCCAGTTAGGTAATGGAATATTTCTAAACGCATTAGAATCTTGCTTCTCTACATCTCTACCTTCATAAGCTGCTAGAAATGCTGGTAATAATACTTGCTGGCTGTTTCTAGAAAAACCTAATGGATACCCATCTGCATCACGTGTAAAATTGTTAGCTCCATAAAAACTTGTTGCGAGCCTGTCTGCTACAGCAAGTCTATTGCTTCTAAAAGTATCAAATGTTGCAGACTCATCTATAGTACTTTTTTGGAAAGCAGTACCTATCATCAGGTTAGTAATATTATAATTACCAAAAGTATTAGGTGTTAAAGGTTGATAAGAAAAAGAACCTGTATTGTCCGTGTTAATAACATAATTTTCTGTCTGCGTCTCTTGATAAGCACGATTACCTAATATATCTATAGACAGGTCTTTTAACAGATCTACTTTAAAATTAAAGTCTAACTGTCGTGTCTCTACTTCACTATATTGTTGGTTAAAATCTTGGTATAAGGTTAACCATCCACGTCTTGCGGCAAGGTCACGCACCTCTGCCTGACTACCGAATACAAAACCTGAAGTAGGTTTTAATGTCCCAATAAAACCAATATCTGGTGTATAACCTGGTAAGAAAATACCATTAGTTTCTTGATAATTTATTTGAGCACGTTTTACAGATGTAACGACACCTATAAGTGTATTGTATGCTTTATTACCAAAATTCTTCTTTGGGGTCTTGTCTTTCTTATCATTTTGAGCAGCCTCGTTAGGTCTAGGTGTTCTGGATCTTGTTCTAGATCTAGCAGCATTTGCTGTCACACCAAATTTCTTTTTCTCAAGACCTACATATCTGTATAATTTATCTAGATCTAGCGTTCCATTAATGCGATGTGTATTTGCATTTTGAATAGAGTTTCCTAAATCCGGAATGCCATCTAGCTGTGCAAATTGTTGCTGGTTACGAGTCCAGTTAAAGTTAGATGTGTATGTGTAGTTCGCTTTCGCGAAAGCGAGAAAAGGAAATTTATCAAATGGCAATTTATAAGTAAGTTGCATTTGTTGAGAGTGCGAGTTAGGAATACCCTCGTCAAAGAAATCGGTCCATACGGTATAATTCTCATCAATAGTATCATCTTCATTTACATAATCACGTATCAATCGATCACTGTTTGCAGATAAATTTACTTGCAATGATTTAGTTAAATCCCAATTGATCGCATATTGATGATTCATTGTGAAATTGCGATTAGTAAGCGGTGCAATGGTTATATTTTGAGCATCTGGTAGCCCATCACCATTTAAATCTACAGGGTTAGTATCTAATTGTAAATCGCGAAACTTCTGTGTATTGTACTGTCGTAAAACATTTAATCCTGCTGAGAAATTATTAGGCAATGGATTAAAGTTTAAATCTTTTATAAACTTCAAGTAAGAGTTATTTAACCATGCCGCATTCTTAAACGGCTCTAACTCTAATTTAGGAAAAGCATAATTATAAGTACCACCTACATTAACCGATTGATCTTGGAATTTCTCTACTTCAAAATTGCGTTGATCTGTCTGATTGTAGGACCCAGAAAAAGTGAAATTCTCAATATCATAAGGCATCGGTTTTGCATCTCCTGTTCTTTCTTTGCGCACACCTATTAAGTTAATACTTTGTCTACGAGTGTAATCTTCTGACTGTTCTTGAATGGCATCACGCTCTGCATCACTAGTTGCGTTATCTAATCTGGTTTCTAGTTCTATATCTTCAAATTGAGGATCGTATTGCGGTGTAATCGTTTCTTCTCCTATGCTATAAGAAAAAGGTAGAGAAACACCCCATTTTTGAGGCAGTAACTTACCCAGGCTCACATTAGTTGTTACATCGTACTGAGTAACGTCTTCACGACTTCTTTCTTGAGGCCCTTGCTCTATAGCTCCAAAACCTACTGTACTTCTTCTACCAGTCGCGCTCACACTTGCAAAGTCTGCAATGTTTGCATCCATATTCATCACTGCGGCATAACCACCTTGATTTTTAAGACCAGCGAGACGCATTTCATTCACCCATATCTCACCACAAATATTATTAGTAGTTGCGTTGCGCACACCTATCATCATAGCACGTATATCACCAAAGTTAGGATTACCTTTAATACCGTATTGATGTTGATTTTCTTCTCCAGCACTAGCCGGATCTAAATCTGCCTGATCAAAGAAGTTTAGATTACTAATATTAAGCGTGTTATCACCTAAAACTTGTGCTTTTATGGACTGAAGCAACGATAGATCTATATCAAAATTATTTGCAACCGGCCATATCTCTTCTCTAACATCTGTACCAAAAGCGGTAGGTTTTAACGGCAGTCGTATCTCGTAATAGTTTTGAGTGAAATCAACTCCTATTCTTACAAATGCCTCTAAATCATCATCATCTACAGAAATCTCATTTACTAAAGACTCTGCATGAACAAACATTTTAAGAGATTCATACTGACGCATATCAATTCTGATGTTCTTAAAAACTCCACGCGCATCGCCAGGTTCTAAATCACAAACACTTAATGCTAGTGATTGCTCATTCTGACGTATGTTTTGATTTTGTGTACGCAATTCTTCTCTTTCTACACCAGGTGGCAATCTATAAGGAATAGGTGTACGAGATTCATTATTCTCAATATTAACTCCTTCTACTTCAAATACAGTAGGATCATCTGATGCGATGGGATCTGTATCATCTAGTGACTCTGTATATCTTCTATAATCACCACGAACTAAATCTAAAGAACCAAATCTTAAAAAAGTGTCTACTTCAAAGTCTGACAGATACATTCTCATAAAACGTATAGCTCTAAAATCTGCAATTCCTCCTACTTCTTCTCTATTAGGGTCATTTAAAGGAACTCTAAATTGAACCCATCTCGTGTCAAGTGTATTACCATTAGGTAAAACAGTTTGTACTGTTTTAGTATCAAATATGTAATCACTAGTGGTTACATCCATACCAGGAAAAATCTCAATATCATATTCATAATAACTATCGATAGTATTCATCGTGTTATCACGGTTAATATCTTCTACATCTGGCAAAGTTGTCGCACCACGATCATCTTGAGTTACGGTAGTAGGTGAGTTTCCTTCAGTACCGTTATAATTCTTATAGCGTGTAAATATATCGCCTGTGGTCGCTAAGAAATATTCATAATTATCTCCAGCAGGATCAAAAGGTCCAAAAGTTGGAAAATCTGTTAATTCCTCATTATCATCATAACCGTCTAAACCTATATCTTGATTATCACGCTCTGCCCCATCTGTGTCAAAAGCATAAACTAAAGATTGATTAACAGGGACCTTACCATAAGCGGTATTTGTAGTGAGCAATGTACCACCATCGTTAGGCAATCCATTTTCAAATTGTTTTCTATTATCCTTTAAAATATCTTCAGAAATACTACCTAAGTTAATAGAAATAGTACCACCATTATTAGTCGCATCATATTGAAACGGATCCATGATCCAGAACTGTACATACTCTACATTAGTCTGTTCAAAATCTGTACTAGAAAAAGAACGCATAATTCCACCCCAATTATCTGCAGGATTAGGCAACACATTGGTCCCTGCAGCTAGCGGATTATAATTGTACTGTCCTCTTTCATTAGGATAATATGATAAATCAAGAGTATTTATAACTTGTTGCTGACCTTGTTGCAAATCTACATTTGGGAATATTTCATCAACAAAAACACGTCTAGTTCTATAGTCAGACACATCATCATCTGTGATACCATCAGGTCTTTGATTTCCATAAAAGATAGGATCAATAGAATACCATGCTAATTTTGCACGACTAAAGTTATACTCTAATGGGGTTGCAGTACTACCATTACCTTCAAAAGCCATAGGTGTACTAGCTAGCGACCATGAAAATGGGGTTAAAATATCTATAGAAGTTTGAGATCCTTCAAAATCATCTACATAAGCAGCAGCTTCTCCTCCAAAATTATCGCCGGCAGGTGATCCAGGAAACAGATAAGCAAATTCACCCCTTAAAGAAAGATTAGACACCACATCGGTATCTACGTTAGGCAACTTATTTGCAAGCCTAGTTAAAAAAGGAACTTCCGTATTGTACAAAAAGTTGGCTCCTATAATAGTATTATTGATAGGCTCAAAGCCATAAGTAGATTTTTGAGTTATAGGTCGTTCTTTTAAATTTAAAAAAGTACCACCTAAAATAAAATCTTCACTAAATTTATGCTCTACATTAATCCCTGTAAAACGTTTGGTCTGTTGATTAAAAACAGAATTGTTTTCTGTAGAAACTTGAATAGGCGTATTAGAGTTAAGCAATGCTTGGTCTAGAATAATCACACGACCTAGTTGATAATCTACGGTATAATCGATACCTTCCTGAAGTGTCCTACCACCAGCAGTTACCGTAACACTTCCTCTAGGCACATTAAAACCACCTATAGGAATCCCTTCCTGACCAGTTGCTTTGTATTCACCTTTTATTAAGTATTTGTTTTTATCGGCACTTTGTAATGCTTGCGCTTTTGTGGTGCGATACATATCGCGATATACGTACTGCTCTTGGTTAGCATTATAGGTACTAGGAACTTCATAATCTTCAGTACCTGAACCAGTATTCAACTTATCAAATAAATGACTACCAAAAGGCTCTACCGTTGTAAAAATAATTCTACCATTTTCCGGATCGATAGTTATACCAGGTAGGTAATCAAAAAAACCATCACCTGCTGGCTGTGGATCTCCTTGCTGATTCAATCTATCCAGATTAAATACTCGTATTAATGTGGTTTGATCAACATCTCCTGGTAATGGAACAGCAGGATTAGTTAAGGTTCCCTCGGCAGCCGTGATGTAATTTAACTCTGGCGGATATTGATAAAAAATATTTAATTTAAAATCTTCTTGAGTTAATTGAAAACCGCCTAAATTATAGACGTTTTTCATCATTAAATCCCAGATAGGTTGACTAACGTTAGTAAGGTTACTTTTAAGAAGTTTAACAACTAGACTTTGATTATTTACAGCTGGTTGATTAGGATTTGCATTTACCACAACATCTGTAGCTACAACACCGTCATTTGCAAATTCACCGACTTGATATACCTGACCACCTACAGTATATTGAAACGCAACTGCAAGAACTTCGTCATTATTTAAACGCTGTCTTAATGAGATATAACCTAGTTGGGTATTTAAAGTATATTCTTGAGCGGTAAGTTTACGTGCATTTTCCAAGGTCACATAATCAAAACCCTCATTAACCGTAGCACTACCAAAACCTGCTTGAACAGTTGCTATTTCCCTTATTTGAGAATTTAAAATCGTTTGCCCACCACCATTAATTCCTTCTGGATTAAAATCGTTATTTTCATTATCAGGAAAGCTATTTGCAGCTACATTAATAAAACCTCCTGGCTGTGTGCCTAGACCTATATTATCAGGATTTGCCTCTCCTATATCTTGTATTGCGACTAGATTACGTACATCTTGAGTACTATTACCTCTATTTGTAATCCATACTTCAGCACGTGTAATCTGGATGTTATTATTAATGAAAGGATAATTCTCCAAAGAAGTATCATAATTATCTCTAAAATAATGAGATAAGAAGTAATGCCTATTCTCATCATAATCTAATGAGAAAAAGTCAAAATCATTAATTGTCGCACCACCAGCGGCCTGTACCGTAGTGGATTCTGACTGCTGTTCTGAAAACACAGCAGTTATTCTAGTTTTACCGAATTGCAACTCTGTCTTAATACCAAAAAGGCTTTGAGCCCCACGTATCAATTGAGAGTTAAGCGGCATAGACACGTTACCTACCTCAATACTTTGTAGTATATCATCTTCTGTAGGTGTATAATCTAACTTAATTTGATTCTGAAAGTTAAACGTACTTTGAGTATCATAATTTGCATTTACCTGTAATCTTGTACCGACTTTACCTACCAGACTTAAATTAATACGTTGATTAAAATCAAAGGTTAAATTCTGCCTATTTCTTGGAGAAAAACTAGGATTATCTGACCTATTGAAAAGCAATCCTAAATCCACTTCTACAGACCCTTGTGGATCCACATCGATTTCTGTACCTCCAAAAATGGACGCAAACAACTCAGAATTTACATAAAAATTAGGTAATAAATCTTTTTGCTTTTCTTTATCTTCTTCTGTTCTACCAGCAATGGCTGCAGCTTTTTCCTTAAAATAATTTGACATTTGTTCTTTAAGAACACGGTCTAGATACTGCTCTCTAGTAAGTATAAATGGAAAATCTATGTTATACCCATTAAAACTACTGGAATACACATAGCGATCTAGATTTGCATCATAAGTGTACAGAGTAACTATACTGGGTGGATTAGGTAAACTTACCCTACCTATTCTTGCACCTGTTCTGACAGAATCTTGCGGAGTAGTTGTTGGTTGTTGCGCTTTCGCGAAAGCGAAAACAAATAAAGACAAAAGAAAGACAAAAGCCCTTAGGTTATTATTACTGTATCTCAAATCCTATAATTGTTTAAGTGCTTGTTTTATAAGCTGTTCTGTACTAGCATCTGGCTGACTCGATAGGATTTTATCAACCACTTTTTGTGCTTGTTTACGCATATATCCCAAGGTTTCTAAAGCAGATAACGCTTCATCCCTTCCAGTATTGCTTGCCACGACTGTTAATTGTGGATTATCGAGGACTTGTAGGATTTTATCTTTTAAATCTAAAATTACTCTTTGAGCACCTTTTGCACCTATTCCCTTAACGCTTTGAATAGTTTTCACATCTCCAGATGCAATAGCCTGTGCAATTTGGTTAGGGTCTAAACTAGACAACATTGTTCTAGCCGTATTTGCCCCAATACCAGAAACAGAGAGCAATAATTTAAAAACCTCTCTCTCTGTTTTTTCTATAAAACCGAACAAACGGTGCGCATCTTCTCTAATTAATTGATAAGTAAACAATTTAATTAGTTCTCCTTCTGGAATTAAAGAATAAGTATGAAGGGATATCTCTACTAGATAACCTACTCCACCACAGTCTATAACCACATCGGTCATATTCTTTTCCACCAGTTTTCCTTGAAGTTGCGCAATCATTAATTAACAGTTTTTAAGAACTCAAATGTAATAAATTATAACCTACTAAATTGGGTGGTTACTCTTTCCTATTAGCGTGTTTTTCTTTTTGCTGTGCATCAATAACTGCAACAGCAGTCATATTTACAATTTCATCTACACTTGCTCCTAACTGAAGTATATGAACTGGTTTTTCCATACCCATCATTATAGGACCTATAGAATCGATGTTATTAAGTTCTTTAAGCATTTTATAAGTACTGTTTGCACTTTCTAGGTTAGGAAAAATAAGCGTATTTACTTTTTTACCAGCTAGTTTAGAAAATGGGAACTTGCTTTGCAACAAATCTGCATTGAGTGCAAAATCTGTTTGCAACTCTCCATCTACCACTAAATCTGGATAGTATTGATGTAAATATTTAACGGCCTCTGTAACTTTAGTCGCATGTGGATGTGAAGAAGATCCAAAGTTAGCATAAGAAGTCATCGCTATTACAGGCGATATACCAAACATATTTGCTGTACGCCCAGTCATTTGAGCAATTTTTGCAAGTTCTAATGCATCTGGACTAATATTTATAGAAGTATCTGACACAAATAATGGACCTCTGGCGGTAATCATTAAGTTAGTCGTTGCTATCTTATCTACACCAGGTGCTTTTCCTATAATTTCCATCATAGGTCTTACCGATATAGGATAAGACTGCGCAACACCTGTTATCAACGCATCTGCATCACCCAATTTCACCATCATTGCAGCAAAGTAATTGCGCTGCCTTACAGTTTTACCAGCATCAAATTCTGTGGTTCCTTTTCTTAGTCTCAGTTTCCAAAACTCTTGAGCATATCGATCTCTACGTGCTTTTTCTTCGTCAGACTTAGGGTCTATAATTAAACAAGGCTGATCAAAGCCTATGTCTTCCATAAGCTCCTCAATCATATCACGACGTCCTAAAAGAATAGGAGTAGCGATACCTTCTTCAAGTACGATTTGTGCAGCTTTAAGAACATCTATATTATCTGCCTCGGCAAATACGACTCTTTTAGGATTAATTCTCGCACGATTAAGTAATAAACGTACCAGCTTATTATCAGACCCCATGCGGCTAAGCAATTGTTCTTCATACTTATCCCAGTCTGTAATAGGTTCTTTTGCTACTCCACTTTCCATAGCTGCTCTAGCAACTGCAGGCGGTATAGTAGCTATCAATCTAGGATCAAATGGTTTAGGAATTATATAATCTCTACCAAAGGCAATTTTCAACTCACCATAAGCGATATTCACTTGTTCTGGAACAGGCTCTTTAGCTAGTTGAGCTATGGCTTTAGTAGCTGCCATTTTCATCTCTTCATTAATTTTAGTAGCTCTAACATCTAGCGCACCTCTAAAAATGAACGGAAAACCTAAAACATTATTTACTTGGTTAGGATGGTCACTCCTACCGGTAGCCATAATGATATCTTCTCGAGATGCCATAGCGAGATCATAATCTATCTCTGGAGTAGGATTTGCCATTGCAAACACAATAGGCGATTCACTCATAGACCTTAACATATCTCCATCTACGATATTACCTACAGAAAGACCTAGAAAAACATCAGCATCTTTAAGAGCCTCTCTTAAATCTACCTTAGGATTATCAGTAGCAAACTGCATTTGCTCTTTTCCTAGATTTGTCCTATCCTTTGTAATAAGGCCATCTACATCAAACATCATGATGTTTTCTTTTCTAGCACCTAGCGTTACATATAAACTAGTACATGAAATAGCTGCACTACCAGCACCAGAAATAACAATTTTTACTTCTTCTATTTTCTTGTCAGCTAGTTCTAATGCATTTAAAAGTGCCGCACTAGAAATTATAGCTGTACCATGCTGGTCATCGTGCATTACAGGAATATCCAGCTCTTCCTTTAATCTTCTTTCTATTTCAAAGGCTTCTGGAGCTTTTATATCTTCCAGATTAATCCCACCAAAAGTAGGTGCGATATTTTTAACCGTTTGAATAAACTCTTCTACATTCTTAGTATCTACCTCTATATCAAAGCAATCAAGATCTGCAAATATTTTAAAAAGCAATCCTTTTCCTTCCATTACTGGCTTAGAAGCCTCTGGACCTATATCTCCTAGACCTAAAACAGCTGTACCGTTAGAAATTACAGCAACTAGATTTCCCTTTGTCGTGTATTTATAAACGTTTGCTTTATCCTTTGCTATCTCTAGACAAGGCTCTGCCACTCCAGGACTATAAGCTAGCGCTAGATCTCTCTGACTGCTATATTTTTTAGTAGGAACTACTTTTATTTTTCCCGGTGTAGGCTTTGCATGATATACTAACGCCTCTCTTCTCTTACTTTCTTCACTCATAAATCCGATAGAATTTTTCGTAAATCAAAGATAGCGCTTATGTTTCATTATGCATTTGAGAAGTAGTAAATATTGAGTCACCCCTATTAGACTTTAACTGTATTGTATAAAGGATGGGTTATTTTCTCGCTTTCGCGAAAGCGAAATCTTATAAAACATCTTTTTAATTTCCTGACCTTTTACTAAATGTAAGAAGAGCGTTTTTAGGTTTTAATGTAATTAAAGGATGGTATTCAACAGTTCCATTAACTGGTGTTATTTCAAAACGCTCTAGCATTCTAGCAATAACAAGCATCATTTCAAACATTGCAAAATTGTTTCCCACGCACATGCGAGGTCCCGCACCAAATGGAAAATAAAAATCCCTATACTTTTTTGATTTTTCGGGAGCAAAACGATCTGGATCAAATTGATCTGGAGCATCCCATAAATCCTTGCGACGGTGCATTTCATAAAAAGAAACCAGCCAGATACTGCCCTTTTCTATGGCTATATCTTCACACTCATCTGACTCTAAAGCAACACGGTCTGTCACATATGCCGGTGGGTAGAGACGTAATGTCTCTTCTACACATTGCTTTACATACGGCATTTTCATAAGTCCAGACATGAGGTTTTCCGTATCAAGATTACCCAATTCTAATCTCGCTTTTGTAATAGTCTCTGGATGATGAGCAAGCAATTGCGCTGCAAAGCTCAACGCATTTGCCGTAGTTTCATGACCGGCTACAAATAATACGAGAATCTCGTCTACTAGCTGATCGTCCTGCATGTAAGTGCCGTCTTCATAAGTACTATGGAGCAGCATGTCAAGTAAATCTCCAGGTTCTTTATCACTAAGGCGTCTATTCTTAATTATAGTTAGTAATAAATCCCGTGCCTCTTCAATTCCTGACAAGGCATGAGGAATACTGTTTTGCCCAGATAACCATTCTCGGTCAAAATACCATTTCATCCACGGTATACGCAATTCTTTAATAAGCATTTTTTGCGCATGTTCTGTGATCTCTTGTAGGCGATTAATCTTCTTATCTAAGTCCTCGATATCTGCCAGATCAAAGAGGCTACGAGCAACCACTTTAAATGCAAGATCGTTAAATATGGAAAACACATCAGTTACCTTATCTAACTCAATACCGTCTAACTCTTCCGTGATCACCTGATCCATAGTCTGCATAAGCATCGCAATAGATTTTTTATAAAACGCAGGTTGTATTAGCTTTCTGTTGGCCTTCCATTTTTCACCATTTTCAGTAAGTAAACCATGACCTATATATTTTCCTAAATCATCTGTTTGTAAAGATGACTTATGAAAGTTTTTTTGATTTTTTTGAAGTATGTGTTGCGTAATTTTTTCATCACAAGTGAAATGAATCATAAGACCTGGCTTAGGACTTAACTTAAAAGTATTACCGTATTTAGAAAAGTTAGCTCTATGAAATGGTAATGGATCTTTGTAAATCTCTATAGATTTAGATAGAAAAGTAAGCGCCGGTATTTGTTCAATCTCTCTCATATATTATTCAAATAAACCGCCTAAATTATTGGCTTTAACACGTCCCAAATGCTTGTAAGCATTTTCTGTAACTTCCCGACCTCTAGGTGTTCTAATAATAAAGCCTTGTTGTATAAGAAACGGCTCGTAAACCTCTTCTATAGTTTCAGCACTCTCAGAGACCGCAGTGGACAATGTAGTAATACCTACTGGACCACCTTTAAATTTATCAATAATAGTGGTAAGAATCTTATTATCCATTTCATCCAGACCATGAGCATCTACATTAAGTGCTTCTAGAGCATACTTTGCGATCTTCATATCTATTTTACCATCACCTTTAATTTGCGCAAAATCACGCACCCTACGTAACAAGGCATTTGCGATACGAGGAGTACCGCGACTGCGCCCTGCGATCTCAATAGCTGCATCGTGATCGATAGGCATATTTAAAATTTCGGCACTACGTATTACGATAGTAGATAAAAGCTCTGTAGTATAATATTGTAATCTAGATGCAATACCAAATCTTGCTCGCATAGGAGCAGTAAGAAGACCGGACCTAGTCGTTGCACCTATTAAAGTAAATGGAGCAAGGTTAATTTGTACTGTACGCGCATTAGGACCTGTCTCGATCATGATATCGATCTTATAATCCTCCATCGCACTGTAGAGATATTCTTCTACAATAGGACTTAACCTATGAATCTCGTCAATAAACAGCACATCACGCTCATCAAGATTAGTAAGTAAGCCAGCGAGATCACCAGGTTTATCTAACACCGGACCAGAGGTAACCTTAATACCTACACCTAACTCATTTGCTAGAATATGAGCAAGAGTAGTCTTACCTAATCCTGGAGGTCCATGAAAAAGAGTGTGATCTAACGCTTCTTCACGCCCATTTGCAGCAGCAACAAATATTTTCAAATTTTCCAATACTTGATCTTGCCCTGCAAAATCATCAAAGGATAAAGGACGTAGTGCTCTATCTACATCATGTTCTTCATTAGAAAAATGGCCGCCGTTAGGATCTAGATTTTCGTTCATATCTCAAAGATACTACTCATTGCGCAGCCTTTATTAAAGTAACACTGTTAATTATAGTAATAAAAAGGATGAAGGGATACCGCTTTCGCGAAAGCGGTATAACATAAGCTTAACTTGATTTAATAATAACTTAGCAATACTGAACACTACTAATGTGTATATTGAAATAAAAAAATGAAACCTACTCAACAAACACCAAACCTAGAAATTAATTTAATAAACGACACTACATGGTCATTAGACAAACAACATCCTGAAAAATATACATTAGTTATATTTTATAGAGGATTACACTGTCCGGTATGTAAAAAACAATTAGAAAACGTTACCAAACATCTGGATGAGTTAGAGGAAAGAGGAATAAACGTTATAGCTGTAAGCATGGACAGCGAGAAAAGAGCTAAAAAGGCAGGGTCCAGCTGGAATGTAGAGAAACTACCTATCGGTTATGGATTAAAGAGAGAAACAGCTGAACAATGGGGACTATACTTTTCTAAAGGAATAAGCGATAAGGAGCCAGATCTATTTTCAGAACCAGGAATGTTTTTAATAAAAGCAGATGGAACTTTATACTTCTCATCAGTACAAACCATGCCGTTCACAAGACCAAGAATAGACGCAGTTATTAAAGCTGTAGACTTTGTAGAAGAGAAAAATTACCCTGCTAGAGGTGAAGATTAAATCAAAATAAAATAACTGCAAATAAAAATAGCCGCTCTTAGAGCGGCTATTTTTATTTATAATCTGTAGGAATTAGTGATTCATTTCTTCCTCACCATCTTGCATAGGAATGTGTTGCGGTGCATAATCTTGACCTGCGATTACATACTCACCTTCTTCATTAACTTTACTATAGTCATAAGGCCATCTATAAACAGTAGGAATAGGACCAGCCCAGTTACCGTGAATATGAGTATCTCCAGTAGTCCATTCTAATGTATTAGATTTCCATGGATTAGCAGGAGCTTTCTTACCAAAGAAGATAGATTTAACAAAATTATATACAAAGAATAATTGAGCAAAGGCTGTAGCGACTGCGAAATACGTAATCAACTTATTAGTATCAGCTAAATCATCAAAATACGGGAAGTTAGTATTTGTATAATAACGTCTAGGTAAACCAGCCATACCAACAAAGTGCATTGGGAAAAATACTCCGTACGCACCAATTGCAGTTAACCAGAAGTGTACATAACCTAAGTTTTTATTCATCATGCGGTTAAACATTTTAGGGAACCAGTGGTAAACCCCAGCAAATAAACCATATAATGCAGATATACCCATTACTAAGTGAAAGTGAGCAACTACGAAATATGTATCGTGCACATTAATATCTAGAGTACTATCACCTAATATAATACCTGTAAGACCACCAGTAATAAAAGTAGATACCAAACCTATAGAAAACAACATACCAGGATTCATCTGTAAATTACCTTTCCACAATGTGGTTATGTAATTAAAAGATTTAACCGCTGAAGGAATAGCGATAAGTAAAGTTGTGAATGTAAATACAGAACCTAAGAAAGGATTCATACCAGATACAAACATGTGGTGACCCCATACGATAGTAGAAAGGAATGCAATAGCAAGAATAGATGCTATCATCGCTCTATAACCAAAGATAGGTTTACGTGAATTAGTTGCAATAATTTCAGAAGTAATACCTAATGCTGGAAGCAATACAATATAAACCTCTGGGTGACCTAAGAACCAGAAAAGGTGCTCAAACAATACAGGAGAACCACCTTGATGCGCAAGAACTTCACCTTTAATATAAATATCTGATAAGAAGAAAGAAGTACCAAAACTTCTATCCATTATAAGCAGTAACGCAGCGGCAAATAAAACTGGAAATGAAACAACACCAATAATAGCAGTAACGAAAAATGCCCAGATAGTCAAAGGAAGACGCGTCATAGACATTCCCTTTGTTCTTAAATTTATAACAGTTACAATATAGTTAAGAGAACCCAAAAGAGAAGATGCAATGAAAATGGCCATAGAAACTAACCATAAAGTCATACCTAAACCAGATCCACCCATAGCCTCAGGTAGCGCACTTAATGGAGGATAAATAGTCCAACCAGCAGCAGCAGGCCCTAATTCTACAAAAAGAGAACCTATCATAATCGCAGCCGAAAGGAAAAACAACCAATAAGAAACCATATTCATAAATCCAGATGCCATATCTCGGGCACCGATTTGCAATGGAATCAAGAAGTTAGAGAACGTACCACTTAGACCAGCAGTAAGTACAAAAAATACCATTATAGTACCGTGTATAGTAACTAAAGCAAGATACATATTAGGATCCATCACTCCATCAGGAGCCCACTTACCTAACAATGCTTCAAATACCATATTTGGCTCACCTGGATTAGCCAGTTGTAATCTCATTAACACAGACATCGCGATACCTATCGCACCCATGATAAGACCAGTAATAAGATATTGCTTAGCAATCATCTTATGATCTGTAGAGAAAATATATTTAGTTACAAAAGTTTGCTTATGATGGTGGTGTTCTTCATCATGTCCCTGATCTGCAGTAACAGCTATTGATTGTGCCATATTTCTAGTTTTCAGCGTTAGCTAAAGTTTTTTCAAAAGTTTGTTGTGTTTCTAACCACTCATTGTAGTCTTCTTCACTTTCTACAACGATCTTCATTTGCATGTTGTAATGAGAAGCTCCACAAATTTTATTACAAAGAAGGTAGTATTCAAATTCATATGGATCTAAAGCCACATCACCTTCAGCTACTAACTCTTTACTTTTTTGTCGTCTAATTTCATTAATCTTACGAACTTTTTCAGTCATAAATTCAGTCGACTTATAGTCTTCAGAAGTAACTGAAGGAGTGAATTTAAACTGAGTTACCATTCCTGGCACCACATTCATTTGAGCTCTAAAATGAGGCATATAAGCTGAATGTAAAACATCCTGACTTCTGAATTTGAAAATAACAGGTCTGTTAACAGGTAAATGTAATTCAGAACCTACTTTGTCATCCATACCGTCCTTATCCGTAGGATCAATACCGATAACATTTTGACCTTCGATGAAACGTACATTTGCATCTCCTAGAGTATTATCTGCACCACTGTATCTTACTTTCCAACCGAATTGATAAGCATATACTTCCACTATTAATGGATCATCATCAGTGTTTGCATCCATGATATCATTCCAAGAGAATAATCCCCAAAGAATTAAACCAGCTAATACAACAACTGGAATCGCTGTCCAAATAAACTCAAGTCTATCGTTATCTGCATAGAACAAAGCCTTTTGACCTTTTCTACCGTGATATTTATATGAGAAAAAGTGAAGTAGACCTTGCGTTAAAACTTGTACAACCATAATAACTACGGTTGTTAGAAGTAATAAGTTATCATAATCTGCTCCATGTGCAGATGCTGCATCAGGAAGGAAATAATCTTGATACCCTACGAAACATGCAATCATCATGATGTACATGGCTATTACAAAAACAAGCATCATTTGACCTTGACGTTTATTATCAGAGTCGTTTGCTACTTCCGCTGCTTCAACATCGTGTTCAGGAGATTTACCTAAATTAACGATTTTAGATATTTGCCATACAGAGATCGCAAAAAGGGCTGCTATAAATATGATTAGAAATGCTGTCATTACAGTTGTTTTCTATGGGTTTTAATAATGGAAATGTTTACTCTCTCCTACATAAGGATCACCTTTAACTAATAAAGGAGCTTTTGATATCGTATGGAATACATAAAAGATAAATAGACCAGCAAAAAATAAGAACGAACCTATTTCCGGGAAACCTATGAACCAAGATTCACCTACCGTAGAAGGCATAACCATAACATAAATATCTAAATAGTGACCTACAATTATAAACAAACCAGCAGTTACTACGAACCAGTTGATACGTTTAAAGTCAGAATTCATAAGAATCAATAATGGGAACAAGAAGTTGATAGCAACCATACCGAAGAATACAATATTATAATCTTCTATACGAGTAACAAAGTAAGTTACTTCTTCAGGAATATTAGAATACCAAATCAACATGAATTGTGAGAACCATAAATACGTCCAAAAGATACTAATACCAAACATGAACTTAGCTAAATCATGAATATGAGAATCATTTACAAATTCTAAATAACCTTTAGATTTTAAGAAAATAGTAACCAGAGCAATCGCAGTAATAGCAGATACAAACATACTTGCAAATACATACCAACCGAATAAAGTTGAGAACCAGTGAGGATCAAAACTCATAATCCAGTCCCAAGACATGATAGATTCAGTTACGATGAAAAACACCAAGAACATAGCACTGTGCTTAAAGCCTTTTTTATACCAAGCTATGTCACCATCCTCAGCTTCATCCTGCTTTAAACCAAATTTTCTAATATTCCATCTATAAATATTCCAACCTACAAGAAAAGCACCAGCTCTGAATAACCAGAAAGGAACATTCAAGAAGCCTGTTTTTCCAGCAACAATTGCATCATAATTCTCATGACCTACAACATCTACACCTTCATTCATCCATATAAAAATATGGTTAGCACCTAATCCAGTAGCTAAAAGAAGAAGAAACATTATAATACCACCTGGCAAAATATAACTACTAACACCTTCCATTACCCTGAATAGTACTGGTGACCAACCTGCTTGTGCTGCCTTTTGAACTGCATGAAAAGCAAGAGCACCTAATCCTATCATAAAGAAGAAGAAAGCTGCTACATAAACAGCTGACCACGGTCTATTTTTTAGTTGATGATAAACATGCTCTGCATGCTCATCTTCATGACTAACACCATGAGCAGATTCTCCATGATGCTCTCCCGAAACGGAAGTCTCATGACTTGCATCACCATGAGATACAGTTGCAACATCATGATGTTCGTTACTTTCTATAGCATGCCCACCTCCGTGCGCTGCTTCATTTGCAAGCATTTCTTTAACTGCATCTTGAGAAGCTGGTACTTGCCAAAATCCTACCGCAGTTAGCAGTGCTCCTAAAATAATAAGAGAGAATGCTACAATCTTTAATTTGCTTGTTACCTTATACATATATACAATATCTACTAGGGCTTAATGCCCTTCAGTTGTTGGTTCATTTTCTGTAACGTGATCATCAACACTATGAGTCTCCTCATCGTGGTGTACATCCATCATCGCCGTTTCATCTTCATTAGAAACCTCGGTAACAAACTCTTGACGAGCCTGACCTTTCAAATCTCTAGTTAAAGCATCTACATGATGAGCTATTTGCCATCTCTCTTCTATAGAAGTTTGAGCAGCATAAGAACCCATGTAATTTATACCGTAATACATAACATGATAAATAGAACCTTGTGAAATATCACGAGCATCATAACTAGGTACACCTAATATCTTTTCAGATTTAACTAGAGTACCTTGACCATCACCTTTTTTACCGTGACATATGGCACAGTAAATTCCAAAAAGAGCCTCACCATTAGTTAAATTAGCTTCAGTATATGGAAGAGGATTTTTTAAGTTCGCTTTCGCGGAAGCGTAACCATCATTAGTATCATCATAATCATATGGCATCCACCCTTTAGAAACCGTACCTTCAACAGGTAATTGAGCTTCTACATTTCCAGGAAATATCTCTCCTTCTTGATAAGCCTCATAACCTGCAGACTCATACATGTTAGGGAAATACTGAACACTTCTATTTGAATCAGTTGCTGTCGACTTATCATCTCCTCCACAGGAAACAACAAGAATTGAAGCAAATGCAAACAAGAACGTTTTTACAGATCTATTCATTAGTGCGCTTCTTTGTCAATTAATTTTATCTCTACTGCACCAGTGTCATAAAGAAACTTTGTCGCTTCTTCAACATCAGCACCATGTGTATCAATTTCCATAAGGAAATGATCATCAGTCGTTCTTACATCAGGATTTTCAGCTTTTTTAAATGGCCACAATCTACTTCTCATATAAAAAGTAATAACCATTAAGTGGGCTGCAAAAAATACTGTTAACTCAAACATGATAGGTACAAAAGCTGGCAAGTTTTCTAAATACGAAAAACTAGGCTTACCACCTATATTCTGTGGCCAGTCTTCTATCATTATATAATTCATCATAGCAGTTGCTACACACAAACCTACTATTCCATATAAGAAAGCATTAATCGCAAGGCGAGTATCTGCAATTCCCATAGCTTTTTCTAGACCATGCACCGGGAACGGTGTGAATATTTCATCAATATGGTAATGCTTATCTCTAACTTGTTTCACCGCTTGCAGTAAAACATCGTCGTCAGTATATAAAGCGTGTATAATTTTTGTTGACATAATATCTTAGTTCTACTCGCCTGGGTGAGCGATAGGATCTCCTGAAGAAGCTCCTGCGTTAGACGTCATTTTATTTTCTCTTAAAGTCTTGTACTTACTTCCACTAGCTTTAAGTATAGATTTCACTTCTGCTTGTGCTATTACTGGGAATGTTCTAGAGTACAATAAGAAAAGTACAAAGAAGAACCCAATAGTACCTATAAAGATACCTATGTCTACAAAGGTAGGAGAAAACATAGTCCAAGAAGACGGAAGGTAATCTCTATGTAAAGAAGTTACAATAATAACAAAACGTTCAAACCACATACCAATATTTACAACAATCGATATAAAGAAAGAGAACATAATACTAGTTCTTAATTTCTTGAACCACATGAACTGAGGAGAGAATACGTTACAAGTCATCATAGACCAGTAAGCCCACCAATAAGGACCAGTAGCCCTATTCAAGAAAGCATACTGTTCATACTCAACACCTGAGTACCAAGCTACGAACAATTCAGTGATATAAGCGACACCAACTATAGAACCAGTAATCATAATTACAATGTTCATCAATTCGATATGCTGAATAGTTATGTAGTTCTCCAAGTGACATACTTTTCTCATAATAATAAGAAGAGTATTTACCATTGCAAAACCAGAGAAGATTGCTCCAGCAACAAAGTAAGGAGGGAAAATTGTTGTATGCCATCCAGGTATTACTGATGTTGCAAAGTCAAAAGATACAATAGTGTGAACTGAAAGTACTAATGGAGTTGCTAGACCTGCAAGAACTAAAGATACCTCTTCAAAACGTTGCCAGTCTTTTGCACGACCAGACCAACCAAAAGAAAGTATTCCGTATATCTTCTTATTAAAAGGTGTTATAGCTCTATCACGGATCATTGCAAAATCAGGAAGCAAACCAGTCCACCAAAATACTAACGATACAGATAAGTAAGTTGAAATTGCAAATACATCCCAAAGTAATGGCGAGTTAAAGTTAACCCATAAAGAACCAAATTGATTAGGAATAGGTAATACCCAATAAGCTAACCATGGACGTCCCATGTGAATAATAGGGAATAAACCTGCTTGAATTACAGAGAAGATAGTCATCGCCTCTGCAGAGCGGTTAATAGCCATTCTCCATTTCTGGCGAAATAATAAAAGTACTGCAGAAATTAATGTTCCTGCGTGACCGATTCCTACCCACCATACAAAGTTAGTAATATCCCAAGCCCATCCTATGGTCTTGTTCAATCCCCATACTCCAATACCAGTAGAGATCGTATAAGTAATACATCCTAATCCATAAAGAAATGCAATAAGAGCGATTGTAAACACAATCCACCATTGCTTATTTGCAACACCTTCTACTGGTGCCGCGATATCCCTTGTTACATCAGAATATGTTTTATCTCCTGTAACGAGAGGTCTTCTTATGGACGCTTCATAATGAGCCATAATATCTTGATTAGTTTTGCTAGTTAATTATACGTTTCTCACTTTAACCTGATACATCACATTAGGTTCAGTTCCCACTTCTTCTAATAGGTGATACATACGGTCTTGTTGTTTCACTTTAAAAATCTCAGATTCCTTATCGTTGATATCACCGAAAGTAATCGCACCGCTTGAACAAGCATTAGAACATGCCGTAGCAAATTCACCATCTTTAATCATGCGACCGTCTTTCTTAGCTTCAAGAATAGTCATTTGAGTCATTTGCATACATAGAGAACATTTCTCCATTACACCACGACTTCTTACAGTAACATCTGGATTAATAACCATACGACCTAAATCGTTGTTCATATGATAATCAAACTCATCGTTACCATTATACAAGAACCAGTTAAATCTACGAACCTTGTAAGGACAGTTGTTTGCACAATAACGAGTACCTACACAACGGTTATAAGCCATGTGATTTTGACCCTGACGACCATGAGAAGATGCAGCCACTGGACATACAGTTTCACAAGGTGCGTGATTACAGTGCTGACACATCACTGGCTGGAAAGCCACTTGTGGATTATCAGCTGGGACTTCCAACTCTCCAAAACCACCTAACGAACCATTATCACCGAATAATCCATCGAAGCCATCTTTCTTAGCTTCATCTGCCTCAAAACTATCTTCAGAAGAGTAATATCTATCTATACGCAACCAGTGCATATCACGAGATTTTCTAACCTCAGTCTTACCAACAACAGGAACATTGTTCTCTGCATGACAAGCAATAACACAAGCACCACAACCAGTACATGCATTTAAATCGATAGACATATTGAAATGATGACCTACAGATCTATCAAAACTTTCCCAAAGATCTACATCTGGAGAAGTAACCGGAGTTTCAACATGGTTCAAAGAAACCTCAGGCATAGGATTGAAATTATCCTTATTACCAGTTCTATATGTTTCTAGATCGGTCTCACGTATAATATCGCGACCCATCATAGTGTTTTGTAATTGAGTACAAGCAAACTCATGTGTACCACCTGCATCCTTCACAGAAACAGTTTGTACTGCAACACCGTTCTTATAGAAAGGATATGCATTTACACCAGTCTGCATTTCTTCTTGAATAGCAGCTGTCTGCCCATAACCTAAAGCTATACCGATTGTTCCAGCAGCCTGTCCTGGTTGAATAAGAGCAGGTAATTTTCTTTGCACACCATCTAACGTTACCGTTACATATGTTCCATCAAGAGCACCGTTAGCTACATTTTCATTAACAACACCTAGCTTCTCCGCATCTGCTTGAGAAATAGTTACGTAATTATCCCAAGTCGTTCTAGTAATAGGATCTGGCAATTCTTGTAACCATGGGTTATTTGCCATAACACCATCACCTAGACCAGTTTTAGTATATAAAGTAAGCTCATAGCCAGAAGGCTTCTTGGCGCTAGCCATAGCACTTAACGCAGCAGAGTTACTTATCACTTCGCGCTCAACTTCCTCTTCAGAATCGTTAACTACAACAGATGTTTTATAAAAACCATCCTGTAATGATTGATTCCAACTAGAACCTGACGCTTTAGAAGTTTCTTTTAGGAAATCTTTAAAAGATTGAGAACTACCAGACCATTTTAATAAAGTGTCTTGTAATTGTCTTGTCTTAAAAATTGGATTTATAGTAGGCTGCGTTAAATACACATGCCCTTTCTTTATTTCAGTATCACCCCAAGACTCAAGGAAATGAGGAGTAGTAGCAACATAATTACACTTTTCAGCTGTTGCATTCATTGAAGAAGCAAAAGACACTCTAAGCGACACTTTTTCTAACGCTTTCGCGAAAGCGTCACTATCATTATAACTATATACAGGATCAACACCTGCTATAAAAATAGCACCTACCTTTCCTGCATTCATATCTTTAACCAAAGCATCAACAGACTTACGATTACCCTGACGAGTCATGATAGGAGAAACTGTATCAACTATAGTTGATCTTAGCGCTTCATTTATTGCAATAGTTAATTGATGTGCTGCTTGATCAGGAACACCACAAAGAACAACAGCCTTACTACCTGCGCGCTTAAGACTTATAGCCGTTTGCTCAACAGATTTAGCAACTTTATCAGATAGAGAGACATTTGCTCCTCCACCTACTATTTTACTATATAATGCAGCAATGATATTTTTTTGCTCAGTAGGCGTTACAGGATAACGTCTATCAGCATTAGAACCAGATAAAGATAAGTTTGCCTCATATTGGATATGCTGAGACATTTTACCATTCTTAGGAACACGAGACTTTGCATAACCCTTATCAAATCCTCCACCTTGCCAGTCACCTACAAAATCAGCTCCTATAGAAACAATAGTCTCTGCATCGGTAAAATCATAATCAGCTAATGCTCTAGAGCCATATCTAGCTTCAAAAGCAGCAAGAGCAGCATCTTCACCAACAGCGTCATAAGTAACGACACGCACATTAGAATACCTAGCTTTTAACTGTGAAAAGATTTTATTCATTGATGGACTAGCAAAAGTTTGCGCTAACACAACTAGTTCTTTTCCATTTAAAGAAGAAAGTTGATCCCCAACTTGCTTATCAAACTCTTCCCAATTAGATTCAACTCCTTTAATCATAGGAGTTTTCAATCTGTTATTATCATATAAAGATAACACAGAAGCATGAACACGAGCATTTGCATGACCACGATACATTGCCTCTTTATTACTCTCTATCTTAATAGGTCGACCTTCACGAGTTTTAACCAATATACTAGCAAAATCATAACCATTTGCGATAGTTGTCGCATAATAGTTAGCCATTCCAGGAATGATTTGCTCTGGTTGATTAACGTAAGGTACCGAGTATATTACTGGTCCTTCACATGCCGCAAGCGATGCTGCCGCAGTACTGAAACCAACATACTTTAGAAAATCACGTCGTGAAGTGCTAGAAGACTCCATCGCCTCATCATTTCCTAAAAACTCATCAGAAGGAATAGGACTCGCGAACTCATTCTGCTCAAGATTTTTTACAATCTCATTGCTGTCATCAAGTTGCGCAGTGCTTTTCCAGTATTTCTTAGTAGTAGCCATAAATATCTAAAACTATGTTATTAATAGTGGCATTTACCACATTCAAGTCCTCCTAAATCTGCGATAGTCAATTGACGACCACCACGAGCTTCAGAAAGTTCTTTGTGAATTTGTTCATAATATCCGTTACCCTGAAGATCTACATTAGTTTCACGGTGACAGTTGATACACCATCCCATAGTTAATGGTGAATATTGATACATCACTTCCATTTCTTCAACAGGACCGTGACAAGTCTGACAAGCAATCTTACCAGCAGTAACGTGTTGTGCGTGATTAAAGTAAGCAAGATCTGGTAAGTTATGAATACGAACCCATCTTACAGGACTCTCTTCACCTACAAACTTCTGCTCATCACTATCCCAACCTGTAGCTGCATATAGTTTCTGAATCTCCTTATTATAATCAATTCCATACTCATCGATACCTTCTTGATAAGTAGCATCTGCTACCTCACCGATAGACTTATGGCAATTCATACAAACATTTAAAGAAGGAATACCAGAATGCTTAGACTCACGAGCACTAGAGTGACAATACTTACAATCTATCTCATTAGAACCAGCGTGTATTCTGTGAGAGTAATGAATAGGTTGTACCGGCGCATAACCTTGATCAACACCTACACTCATTAATGCACCATATGCAAAATAAGCACTTGCTAGTAACAAGAATACAGAAGTAACTAATACTAAAAACTGATTTTGAACAAACGCTTTCCAAATAGGAGTGCGCTCTTCTTCTTCAAATTCAGTCTGAATTCCATTTGCCTGAGCAAATCTCTTTAGCGTCTTATTTACTACTATCAACAACACTACTAACAGTAACAAAACTACCGCTAGCGCACCTAATATAATATTATTAGAGATTGAAGAACCACCAGTAGCAGAACCAGTACTAGCCGCATCAACAACTGGACCAGTAGGTTTAGGCTTCTCAGTATCTGTATAAGCAATGATGTTATCAATATCAGTATTAGAAAGCTGTGGAAAAGCATTCATGTTAGACTGATTATACTCGTTGTAAATAGCAACTGCTTCAGCATCTCCTGTAGCAATTAATGCCGTTGAGTTTTTAACCCAACTGTAAAGCCACTCTCTATCGTGACGCTGACTTACCTGAAAAAGCGCCGGACCGACGGCTTTTTTGTACAATTTGTGACACGATGCACAATTAGCTTTAAAAAGAGCCTCTCCTAAAGCAGCGTCTCCACCACTAGTAGCTTCTACAGGCGCCGCTGGCTCACCATCTGAGGTGGTAGCATCCTGTCCGTAAACACTAATAGAACCTAGTGTTACGAAAACAAACGCTAGCATGAACTGCCATGCGGAAAAATGTAATTTCCTATTTATCATCTCGCTTAATGAATATTACTATAACTTTGGCACAATAATTACGGTATTTTACCGTATCGTAAATGCTTCCGCAAAAATAGGTCATAAATCGTTTATTTTTGCCCGTGAATAAAATGAAGAAAATAATTTATAACTATTCTAAATAGATTAGCTTTCGCGAAAGCTAACAATAAGAGAACACACGCTATGTCTAGAAAAAAAATACAAATTTTAATGGTAAGCTTAACCATGTTCGGTGTTGCATTTCAAGGAATTGCACAAGAATCAAAGCAAATTGATAAGCAAAAATTGGATGCCTTAGTTTCTACAAAAATCGCCATGGACAAATCTGGTGACTTTAAAGAACACTATACCATACAAATTTTTTACGGTGAACGGAACAAAGCCATCGCCACAAAACGTCAATATGATGCCTTAGATCACAAATGGAAATCAGAATTAACATGGGAACACCCTTATCACAAAATATGTGTAGGAACTTACAGAAGCAGATTAGAAGCAGAAAGAGCCCTAATTAAAATAAAAGAAAAGTATTCCAATGCGCTTATCTTAAAACCATAAATCAACTGGAATAACTCTTTAATATTTGATAATTATTGTGAATTATCAAATATCAACTCAAAGCTTAATGATAACAATATCATTAAGCTTTTTTTTATTTATATCAATATATAAAAAATCAATTCACACAACAAAACCTCAAAAATCGGATCCAAATACGGTAAAATCAAAACACATCCTACAATCAACACCATCGCCCTTATCACTTATAAATTCCAAGCTTTAAAAGAATCCAGACAACGGAATAAAATTCTACATAACATATTTGAAACTAAACCAAAATTGGATTCGTACACATAACAATTAAAATACAAAACATCATTTAAAATCGAAGCAGAAACATAACGCTAAACCATTCATCGGCCTTTTAAACAAGCAAAGCTCAATTTCTATTGCAACCACAATACAACCACCAATTGGAGTAGCTTAGTAAAACAGAAACAACATGATTCTAACTATACAAGAAAATCAATAACCCTCTGTAAAACCAAAACCACAAACTCCAACAGCTTATCAAACAAACAGAATTGACATTCAAATTCAATTCAACATTTTGAAAATTTAAAACCCTGAAAAAATATTTACCTCGGAACAAGATGAACAATGCAATCTTTCAATAACAAGTTAACTTTATAACAACTTCCAATTAGTCATTTAGATAACTAAATAGGCTCGAGAAGAATCTTACCAATTGATTTTTCAAACTAACTTAACACATAAAAAAAGCGCCTTCATTTTCATGAAGGCGCTTTTTATTTATTAAGGTATAACTTATTATTTCAAAGTTTTCTTTACCTCTACTTCATGGAAGGATTCTAAAACATCACCCTCTTGCAAGTCATTATAGTTCTTAATCTGCATACCACATTCATAACCTTTAGCAACTTCTTTAACGTCATCTTTGAAACGCTTAAGAGCAACTAGTTCTCCTGTGTAAACAACTACTCCATCTCTAATCAATCTTACACCACCATTTCTAAATATCTTACCGTCTGTAACCATACATCCTGCAATGGTACCAACTTTAGATATTTTAAATGTCTGTCTAACTTCTGCATTACCAGTAATCTCTTCTTTAAGCTCTGGAGAAAGCATTCCTTCCATCGCGTCCTTAAGATCATTGATCGCATCGTATATAATTGAATAAGTACGGATATCTACTTCTTCTCTATCTGCAACAACTCTTGCATTACCTTGTGGTCGTACATTAAATCCGATTATTATCGCATCAGATGCAGTCGCAAGTAACACATCACTTTCAGTAATTGCACCTACAGCCTTGTGTATGATATTCACCTGAATTTCTTCAGTTGATAATTTCTGGAATGAATCAGTTAACGCCTCTACAGATCCATCAACATCACCTTTAAGGATCAAGTTAAGCTCTTTAAAGTCTCCTAACGCAATACGACGACCGATTTCATCAAGAGATAATGTCTTCTGAGTACGAACAGATTGCTCACGTTGTAATTGTGTACGTTTTGCTGCTATAGATTTAGCTTCACGCTCATCTTGGAATACGTTAAACTTATCACCAGCTTGTGGAGCACCATCTAAACCTAATATAGAAACAGGAGTAGAAGGACCAGCTTCTTGAACATCATGACCACGCTCATCTTGCATCGCCTTAATCTTACCATGTCTAGGACCAGCAAGAACATAATCTCCTACTTTTAATGTACCAGCTTGAACAAGTATAGTAGAAACATATCCACGACCTTTATCAAGGAACGCCTCGACTACTGTACCAGTTGCCGGTTTGTCAGGATTAGCTTTTAAATCTAGTAACTCAGCCTCAAGTAAAACTTTTTCAAGTAATTCTTTAACACCTGTACCTACTTTTGCAGAGATATCATGAGATTGAATTTTACCACCCCAATCTTCTACAAGTAAATTCATTTGCGCAAGACCTTCTTTTATCTTTTCAGGATTAGCGTGTGGCTTATCGATCTTGTTAATTGCAAATACTATAGGTACTCCAGCTGCTTGCGCGTGAGAAATAGCCTCTTTAGTCTGCGGCATGATATCATCATCTGCTGCAGCAACAATAATTGCAATATCAGTAACTTGAGCACCACGAGCACGCATCGCTGTAAAAGCTTCGTGACCAGGCGTATCTAAAAATGCTATTTTCTGACCATTTTCAAGCTCAACACCATAAGCACCAATATGCTGTGTGATACCACCACTCTCGCCAGCAATAACATTTTCTTTTCTAATATAATCTAGAAGAGATGTTTTACCATGATCTACGTGACCCATTACAGTAACGATAGGAGCACGAGAAACTAAATCTTCTTCATTGTCTAAAACTTCAGCAACACTCTCTTCGATATCAGCGTTTACAAACTCTACATCAAAGCCAAACTCTTCAGCCACGATAGACATCGTTTCAGCATCAAGTCTTTGATTCATCGTTACCATCATCCCTAGAGACATACATGCACCGATAACTTTATTTACAGGAACATCCATCATAATAGAAAGATCACTTACAGTAACAAATTCCGTTACTTGTAATGACTTATCCTCTGCTTGAGCTTGCTCTGCAGCATCAACTTTATCACGGTGACTTTCTCTCTTATCCCTACGGTATCTAGCCGCTTTAGATTTAGAAGACTTACCTTGTAATTTCTCAAGAGTCTCCCTTACCTGCTTTTGAATTTCTTCATCAGTAGGCTCTTCTTTAACAATATTTTTACGACCAGTGTTATTATTGTTACCACCACGTCTATTATTAGAGCGATTACCACCTCCAGAACCTCCAGGTTTTGAAATACGCTTACGTTTACCTCTATTAGTATCTGCAGCTTTTTTCTTCGGCTTAGCAAATTGAGAAAGGTCAATTTTTTTACCAGTAACTTTAAGACCACCTAATTTCTTATACTCGGTCTTAATAACTTCTGGCTCAGAATTAACCACAGGCTCAGCTGCTTCAGTCTTAGAACCATCAACAGACTTAGTAGCAGGTTTAGGCTGCTTAGCCTCTTTAGCTACTTCTTCTACTTTAGATTTTGCTTTAGGCGCAACAGCTTCTACCTTAGGCTTAGCTTCTTTTTTAGAAACCTCAACCTTTTTTGCAGCCTCTGGCTTCTTTTTAGGTTTAGATCTCTTATTTGCATCTAAATCGATTTTACCTTTTAAGGTAGTACCCATTGCTTTAGGTCTATTAGAAACCTGTGTGATTTCTTTAGACTCTTCAGAATCGGTTTTTTCTTTGGGAGGAGCAACAGTAGTTTTCTCAACCTTAGGAGACTCTTCCTTAACAACAGCTTCAGAAGCCTTTTCAGGCTCTTTAGTCGACTTTTCTGCTTTCTTACCAGCATCCAGATCAACTTTACCTACTTGTTTAGGACCACCTATAGAAGCCTTAGCTTTTATAACCTCTTGTTGTCTCTTTTGTTTTTCCTCAAGTTCTTTTTCTCGCTGCAATCGCAATTCTTCTTGTTCCTTGCGACGTTCAGCACCTACTTCCTTTGAGGCTACTTTTTTGCTCTTGTCAGTTTGAAACTCATCAGCAAGTGCTTTATAGACGCTAGCATCTATTTTTGTGGTAGGGCGAGCCTCTATCTCAATTCCTTTAGAATTAAGATACTCCACAGCACGGTCTAGAGAAATATTAAATTCTCTTAGAACTTTGTTGAGTCTCATGTTTTTTACTTCGGCCATAAAATGGTTCAGGATTGACTTTAATTTCTAATCTAATCTTCAAATTCTGCTCTCAGGATTCTAACTACGTCTAAAACGGTTTCCTCCTCAAGATCTGTACGTTTTATTAAGTCAGCAACGTCTTGCTCTAGAACACTTTTGGCAGTGTCCAATCCTATCTTACTTAATTCTTCAATAACCCATCCATCGATAACATCGGTGAACTCAGTTAATTCCACATCTTCTTCAGCACCTTCTCTAATCACATCAATATCATAACCAGTTAACTTACCGGCTAATCTAATGTTATGACCTCTTCGACCTATTGCTTTAGAAACCTCTTCAGGACTCAAACGCACTTCAGCCTTCTTTGTCTCCTCATTGATTACCATTGAGACAATCTTTGCAGGACTTAATGCTCTAGCAATATAAAGTTGTGTATTTGTTGTAAAGTTAATTACATCAATGTTTTCATTTCCTAATTCACGAACTATTCCATGAATACGAGAACCTTTCACACCTACACAAGCACCTACAGGATCTATACGATCATCATAACTATCTACAGCAACCTTAGCTTTCTCACCTGGCTCCCTAACAACAGCTTTTACCGATATAACACCGTCAAAAACTTCTGGAATCTCTTGTTCAAAAAGCTTCTCTAAAAACTTAGGAGAGGTTCTTGATAATATGATATTAGGCTTATTACCCCTTAACTCAACACTTTCTATAACGCCACGCACGTTTTCACCCTTTCTAAAGAAGTCAGATGGAATCTGTCTATCTTTAGGCATGATAATTTCATTACCATCGTCATCTAACAATATAATTGCTCTATGTCTAATATGATGAACTTCAGCACTATAAAGTTGACCTTCTAATTCTTTAAAATGTTTAAAGACATTAGTATTGTCATGTTCATGAATCTTAGCAATAAGATTTTGTCTTAAAGCAAGAATAGCTCTACGTCCTAATTGAATAAGCTTTACTTCTTCTGCAACGTCCTCACCAACCTCATAATCAGGCTCGATTTTCTGAGCTTCTGTTAATGAAATCTCAGAATTATCATCTTCAACTTCATCATCAGCCACAACAACACGATTACGCCATATCTCTAAATCCCCTTTATCAGGATTGATAATAATATCAAAGTTGTCATCTTCACCATACTTTCTTTTTAAAGCGGCTCTAAACACATCTTCTAAGATCGCCATCAACGTGACACGATCTATCATTTTATCATCTTTAAACTCAGAAAAAGACTCGATCAATGCGAGATTTTCCATACTACTTCTTAATTAAATTTTATAACAACTTTTGCTTGCTTCACGTCTTCATAGTTCAAAGTCCACTCTTTTTCAACAGTAACTTTCCCTTTACCTATCGGTTTAGGCTCACGAGCTTTCCATGTAATAGTAACTTCTTCCTCATCTGCCTTTTTTAACAAACCAGTTTCAGTTCTCTTCTCTCTATCTGTTATTTGAATATCTCTACCGATATTTTTAACAAACTGCCTAGGAGAACTTAAAGGGGAAGAAGCACCTGCACTTAGAACTTCTATAGAAAAATCATATTCTTCTCGATCTAAATTATGCTCTACCGCTCTAGAAAAAAACATACAATCAGACAGTTTTACACCATCATCGCCATCTATAATGACTTTGATCTCGTTCCCAGCACCCATTTTGAAATCAATCAAAAAGATATCTGGACGCTCTTCAAACGCTTCGTTTAATAATTTTTCTACTTTATCTTTCAACATATTTATAAAAAGAGGGGACTCTAGTCCCCTCATACTTGTTTAAATACTTTGCAAATATACTGTTTTTTTAAGCATTTCCAAAGCCTTAAAAAACAGAGTGATAAACATGCTATTTTTTTGTATCTTTAAGTGATATAAAAAACAACCATTATGAAAAAGATCATCGTACCTACAGACTTCTCTATACAGGCAGAAAACGCACTTAGAGTAGCAGCTGACATAGCCCGAGAGAATAACGGAGAATTATTTTTACTTCACCTATTAGACCTACCATTACACCTTGCAAATAACGGTAGCTCAAACTTACCAGAGGCTGTATTTTTCATGAAGCTTGCCAAAGAAAAATTTGATAACCTACTAAATGCAGACTTTCTAGAAGGCGTTACCATTCATGGTGACGTGGAAACAGGAGGCGCATTCAGTGGAATTATGGATACCGTAAAAAGACACAGTGCAGACCTTATAGTAATGGGTAGTCATGGCGCTGACGGTATAAAAAATATGTTCTTAGGCTCTAATGCAGAAAAAGTAGTACGCAATTCTGAAGTCCCAGTTCTTGTCGTAAAAGACAGAAAAAACAGACTAGATGTGAATGAATTTGTATTTGCAACAGATCTAGATCCCAAATCTACTAGCGCGTTAAAAGAGGCAGCAACATTTGCTACAAAGACTAAATGTAACCTCCATTTATTATACGTAAACACTCCATCTCAATTTCTAAGCACTAGACAGGCAGAAGAAAAGGTTACTAAATACCTAAAAGATGTAAACGTTCAACCTGCTGACTATGTTATATATAATGACAACTCTGTAGAAGAAGGTGTATTTAACTACACTAAAGACGTAAAAGGAGACTTAATAGGTATGGCAACTCATGGTCGCCGCGGACTCTCACATTTTTTCAACGGCAGCGTTAGTGAAGACATCGTAAACCACTCTAGCCTACCTGTAGTTACGTTTAGAATTAAGTAGTATTTCGCTTTCGCGAAAGCGAAACTATTAAAACTAAAAAATCCTGATTCAATTAAGAATCAGGATTTACTTGTTGTCCCACAAGGACTCGAACCTTGAATGACGGTACCAAAAACCGGAGTGTTACCATTACACCATGGGACAAAATCGAGTGCAAATTTATAACATTTCTTAAATCTTGCAAAAAAAAATCATGAAAATTTAAATTAATCTTCCGATAGGATATATCAAATCTCTTGAACAGCCCATAATTATTAGAAAAATATGATTGAAAATAATTAAATAAAAATCAACAACACCTCACATACTGTAATTTTCTCTTAGACGTTTATATGGTTAATAAGGCCATAAAATCTTATTTTCGCCAGAGTTAACCATCATTATGAAATTGAACTACGCACAATTAAATAAAATCATAGGCTGGACAGTCTTTGCAGCAGCACTTTTTATATTCTGGAGCACTGTAGAACCTACGGTAAGTTACTGGGATGCTGGAGAATATATCGCCACATCTTCAAAACTTGAAGTAGGCCACCCACCAGGAGCACCGCTCTACCAGATGATGGGTGCCGCTTTTTCTGTATTTGCTCTAGACGCAACAGACATAGCATACACGGTTAATTTACTAGCAGTTTTCTCTAGTGCATTCACTATTTTATTTATGTTCTGGTCGCTTACTTTACTTTTAAAGAGACATATATTAAAAGATCATGCAAACGACCTGATGATTTTAGGAGCAGCAGCCATAGGCTCATTAACCTTTGCGGTTTCTGACAGTTTCTGGTTTAACGCTGTAGAAGCAGAAGTTTATGCACCAGCAACATTACTCATGAGTCTTATGTTTTACATAGGCTTGTTATGGGAACGTGACATGCTATTACCACGCGGCAACCGCTGGTTAATACTGATTTCTTTTATAGTAGGACTATCATTTGGTATTCACTTTATGGGTATCCTTACTATACCTGCTATAGGATTGTTATGGTATTTTAAACACTATAAAAAAATAACCGTTCTCAACTTTATTGTTGCTAACATAGCAGTAGTAGCTGTATTACTATTCGTTTTCAAACTATTATTACCTTATACATTAAGCATATTTGGATACTTAGAAGTATTCTTTGTTAACGACATAGGTTTACCGTTCAACTCTGGTACCATTATCGTACTCTTACTTATAATTGGATTATTTGCTTTTTTAATCTCGCTTTCGCGAAAGCGTAACCTACCTCTATTAAACACGATTACTTTATGCATCATGTTTGTATTAGTAGGTTTTTCTTCTTGGACCATGCTACCTATAAGAGCAAATGCTGGTACACCTATTAATGAAAACGCTCCGGAAGACGCTCGTTCTTTGTTAGCTTATTATAACCGTGAACAATACCCATCACCTGGACTTTTCTTTGGTGAATCATTTACAGACATGTACGCAGGATATAACGAAGACGATCCTACTACTGAGGAAAATGAAGCTTTTAAAGACGAAAAACCTAAATATGAAAAAGACTATAAATTAGGTAAGTACGTAATAGTTAATAATTACAAGGACGCGATACCTAATACTAATGACAGTCATAAAGGATTTTTTCCACGTATGACAGACCCATCTAGAGCATCTAATTACATAGAATTTATGGGCGGCCTAGACTACACTATAAAGGAAGGCTTTGAAAACAATCAAGAACTACTTTCTGTTCTAGACGATTATGAACGTAGGTTGCAACGCGGGACAATTGATACCGAAGAATATATAGACGTATTAATGTCTTTAAGGGAAGCTGTAGAAATAGACAAACCTAGTTTTGCTAACAACATGAAATACATGGCAAACTATCAGATAAGCTATATGTACATGCGTTATTTCATGTGGAACTTTGTCGGTAAACAAAATGACGTACAAGGAGAATGGGATTCTTATGATGGTAACTGGTTAAGCGGTATTAGCTTTATAGATGAGGCACACCTAGGTACACAAGATGAACTAAGTGATGACATGCTTAATAACAAAGGACGCAATACTTACTTTTTCTTACCATTGATTTTAGGGATATTAGGTGCTGTTTTCCATGCGCGCAAAGATTTAAAATCCTTTTATGTTACTCTAGTGCTCTTCCTTTTTACAGGGCTAGCCATACTTGTGTACCTTAATCAATCTATGTTTCAAGTACGAGAGCGTGACTATGCATATGTAGGATCTTTTCTGGTATTCAGCATGTGGGTAGGAATGGGCGTTTATGCCATTTATGAAATGCTGCGCGATCTCATGAAGTCTAGGATTGCACAAATAATATCTTTGACAGCATGTTTTGCAGCTGCACCATTACTTATGGGATATCAAAACTGGGACGACCATGACAGGTCAGATAAATACACCGCTCTAGCAAGTGCTAAGAAATATCTAGATAGCTGTTTACCTAATGCGTTGATCTTTACTATAGGAGATAATGATACATTTCCATTATGGTATGCACAAGAGGTAGAAGGTTATCGTACAGACGTGCGTGTCGTATGTACTTCTCTATTAAGTACAGACTGGTACATGGATGATATGAAAAAGAAAGCATGGGATAGCGAGCCTGTACCTAGCACTTTAACTCATAGCAAATATAAATACGGTACTCGAGATGCTCTGTATTATTCAGATAAAGAACGTATTCAACAACGCATGCAGGATTTAAATCAAGATCCAAATTATGTTTATCCTGATACGATGCAATTAGATCAATGGATGCAATGGGTAGCTAGCGATAACAAAGTCACTCAAGAACAAATGAGAAACGAGCACTTTGAGCACACATTCCCAACAAAGTTTATCTCTATTCCTGTAAATAAAGAAGCTGTTCTTAAAAACGGTGTTGTACCTCAAAAAGATGCTGATAAAATCGTAGAAGAAATAGTCATCAACATAAAAAGCAATGCAGTTTATAAAAACAGAATGTTTATGCTAGACATCATCAATGCAAATAACTGGGAACGTCCTATTTATTTCTCTGGCGGCGCTTTTAGTGACGAAGATTATATCTGGATGAAGGACTACCTGCAACTAGATGGTTGCGCCTACAGATTACTACCTATTAAAACCACACCAGAAGATCCACGCGATCCATTTGACATGGGTAGAGTAGATCCTGATTATGCATATCAAGTAATCAAGAAATGGGACTGGGGTAACGGTGGTTCTTCAGACATATATCATGATGTAGAGACTAGACGTAATAGTGTAGGTTACAGAAGCAACATTACTCGTGCTGCAGAGGCATTGATGAAAGATGGGCAACTAACTAAGGCTGAAGAAATTTTAGACTTAGGAATGAAACATATGCCTTTAGAACATTACGGCAATTACTCGATGCTAGAACCTTTCATATCCGGATATTATGAACTTAACAAGCAAGAAAAGGCAAGGGATTTATTAAATAAAGTCATTGCAAAATACCAAGATGAATTGGATCATTACAACCAATTGAGTCTAGAGGAACAAGACAATAATTATCTAAGAATTGCAACAGCGATTTCTAGATATAATTCTATTGCCGAGGTTCCAGTATTTTATGAAGATCAAGAAATGATCGATAAACATGTAGATACTTATAATGGGTACTTTGAGCCGTTTATAAGATTTATGAATGACGCTTATTACATCAGAATAAAAGGAGAAAGCCCAGAAGAATCATTCCCAGACTCTGCTGAAGCGATGGAATTAAGAGAACTTCTAGATAACTCTGTAGATAACGTTACTACTTCTCAACAAGAGACTGTAGTAGATACATTAGAACAAGATTAAATTATACCCAGATCACATATCAGACAAGTTCTCTAACTTGTTTAAAAATTATTATTGGCACGGTAACCGTGGAGAAAAAACAGTCTATCTAACTTTTGATGACGGTCCTACTCCACTGGTTACCGACTACGTCATAAACCTTTTATCTCAATACGGATTTAAAGCAACTTTCTTCTGTATAGGAGATAAAGTAAATCGTTATCCAGAAACTTATAGGCTTCTAAAAAACGAAAATCATCAAATAGGCAACCATACTTACCACCATCTCAATGCCTGGACCACTAAAAAAAATAGGTATCTCGATAATATTGACGAGTGCAGCAAAGTGGTAGAGACAAAACTATTTAGACCACCATACGGTCGTATAACTAGTGCCGTCACCCAAAGGTTGATTAAAAAAGGATATAAAATTGTTCTTTGGGATGTCTTATCAGGCGACTTTGATCAAAGTAGAACATCAGAATCTTGCCTTAAAAACTTAAAGAAAAATACGCGCAACGGCAGTATCATCGTCTTTCACGATAGCGATAAATCTTTTGAAAAATTAAAAGTAATATTACCAGAATACCTGGCATTTCTAAAAGAAAAAGGATGGAATAGTAAGTCTATTTCACAACCCAAATCTATTTAACGCAGTTGTTTTAATTGATGTATCAAGGTATTATCATCTTGCACACCACTTTGCCTCCATTTCATCTCACCACCTTGATAGATAATAAAGGTAGGAACACCTTTTATCCTAAGCGCTTCAGAGAGCTCTTGATTTTTCTCTACATCTATTTTAATAACCTTGGCCTTATCACCTAGAGCTGCAGCTACATTACGTAACACTGCATTCATAGCAACGGTATCTTCATTCCAGTTAGTAAAAAAGTTAAACAATACTGGAACATTTGCACTAATAAGCTCGCCGAACTTTGACATAATCACAAATTATACTACCAAATGTACATAAAATCGTCAAAACAAAACATAAACTATTCTTAACAAGACAGTAACAGCCATAAAATAATTTGAGAAATCTATGATTTTAACCCTTTTTCAAAGTGATCACAGTGATTTCTGGCCATATTCCCGCACGTCCAGAGTAACCTAAGAAACCAAAACCTCTATTCACATTCAAGAATTGACCTGCTTCTTTATAAATTCCAGCCCATTTTTTATAAACAAACCATGCTGGACTTAATTTAATAAAACCAGGGATTTCTATACCGAACTGCATACCATGTGTATGACCACTCAAAGTTAAGTGGTATTTCTTATCGTCGTCTTTAACTTGTAAATCCCAATGCGTAGGATCATGACTTAAAAGAACTTTAAACTCTTCCTTACTTAATCCTTGAGATGCTTTTTCTAAATCTCCATACTTAGGAAAACGGCCGCCACCCCAATTTTGCACACCTACTAGAGAAATAGAGTCCGTACCACGAGTGATTTTCTCATTTTCATCGAGCATTAATCTCCACCCCATATCTTTCTGGATTTTATAGAGGTGCTGCATATTTTCTTCTTTAGCCTCGTCAGTATCCCATTGCACATAATCTCCATAATCATGGTTTCCTAGAACAGAGTACACTCCATCCTTTGCTTTTAAAGAACCGAATATACTTTCCCAACCATGCATTTCTTTGGCTTCGTTATTAACTAGATCACCAGTAAATAAGATCAAATCACTTTGTTGTTCATTTGCTAGATCAATAGCATACTTCACTTCTTCCTTATCATCAAAACTACCTACATGAATATCACTTAACTGTGTGATTTTATACCCATCAAACGCGTCTGGTAAATCGTCAAAGGTTAATTCGTATTCTCTTACTTGATAATCATATTTACCACGCCATGCACCGTATAAAATAGCACCGAATGGTAATGCGGCAACGGCAAGACCTACTTTAGCCAGAAAAGCCCTTCTACTAGGTAAAAAAGATTGATCTGATTCTCGCTTTCGCGAAAGCGTGCTTATCAAACCCTCTATACTTCTATAAATATCCTCACCGAACATAAATAAGACAAACACTAATTTCAAAGTGAAAAATGCTAATGTAATAGTGATAGCCACATCTCTAGAAGCAGATATCTGACTGCGATCTGGATTTAAATAAAACTGTAAAAACACATTGAGAATAACTAAAACAGAAACTGCTAGGTACACCCATTTCCACCAGTGACCTCTAGATAAGGTGCGTATTAACTGAAAGGAATAAAACTCAAGAGCGATAAAAACCGCGAGAACAATAAGTAGTCTAATCATAATGCTAAATTACTGTCTTTTGGGTTTTAAAATGTTCAAATATCGTTAAAGACTGAAAATGAAAATCATTCAAAATAATTTACCAGCAAAAACCTCGGTGTTTTTACTTAAAAAGTAAAATTTATACCGTAGACATACTTTAATTTTACACTCTCAATACCTCATTCTATTATTTTGACAAAAAACGATCCATACGCAGCATTAAGAATTAAGGAGTTCAACACGTTTTTGTTAATGCGATTTCTCCTAGTATTCGGTTGGTCCATGCAATTTATAGTTATCGAGTGGCAGGTATACTCTTTAACTAAAGATCCATGGTCGCTAGCATTAATAGGTTTGATGGAATTTGTACCGGCGTTCTCTATGGCATTATTTGCAGGTCACATAGTAGATCAAAAAGAAAAACGCAATCTCCTAGCGCTATGTATTGCCGCATTTTCTCTAATTAGTTTAGGATTATTTCTTCTTACGTGGCCAGAAATAGTAAGCGACTGGTCTACCAGTACTATTCTTTATAGTATTTATGCCTTGGTATTTTTTGGCGGTTTTTTAAGATCGTTTTTCGGTCCTATTCTATTTTCTTTGATTGCTCTTATCGTACCTAAAAAAGTCTATCCTAACGCAGCTACTTGGAGCAGTTCTGCCTGGCAAATAGCATCTGTAGTAGGACTTGCTTTTTCCGGTTTTGCGATTAACTGGTTCGGCGTACACTGGTCATTATGTATTGTTTTCAGTCTAGTCGTGTTATCATTTTTTACCGTTTTCCTTATTTCTAAAAAGCCCATCTTAAATACCAAAGTCAACGAGCCTATTTTACAAAGTTTAAAAGAAGGTTTAAGTTTTGTATTTAATACCAAAGCTATTCTAGGCGCACTAACACTAGATATGATCTCTGTTCTATTCGGTGGTGCGGTGATTTTACTACCTATTTTTGCACAGGATATTTTATGTGTAGGTAGTGAGGGTTTTGGCATTTTGAGAGCCGCACCGTCTGTAGGTGCCATATTAACCATGATTGCTACCGCTTATATACCCATCAGTAAAAATGCTGGTATGAAATTGCTTACAGCCATTTTTGGATTTGGAGTTTGTATTATCATTTTCGGTTTATCTACTTCTTTTTGGGTTTCTGTAGTCGCCTTATTCTTCAGCGGTGTGACAGACGGCGTTTCTATGGTTATAAGACAGACTATACTCCAACTCAAAACCCCAGATCATATGCGTGGTCGTGTGGCATCAGTGAACTCCATGTTTATCGGTTCTTCAAATGAGCTGGGTTCTTTTGAAAGTGGTGTTACTGCAAAATTAATGGGAACAGTAACTGCCGTGGTATTCGGTGGTACGATGACATTAATTACTGTAATCACTACAGCAGTGGTCTCTCCTACTTTTAGAAATTTAGATCTGAGAGAAGATTTTAAGGATAGTAGTATCGATGAGCCATCATTATAGAAAATAATTGTTCTGATCTCGCTTTCGCGAAAGCGGAACACCTATCCATCCATTCTTACAGAAATAGCTTTTTACACAGGTCATCCTTGTGTATAAAAAGTCATAATTGCCTTATAGATTTCTTATTTTCCTAGGTTCGTTTTTTATCTTTAGCGTCCATAAAATTTCACGATGACTAACGACGGTACAAACGATAAAAGATTATTTCTCCTAGATGCTTACGCCTTGATATTTAGAGGTTATTATGCACTTATTAAGAACCCTAGAATCAATAGTGCCGGTATGGATACCAGTGCCATTATGGGGTTTACAAATTCGCTTTTTGATGTAATTAGACGTGAGAAACCAGAATATCTAGCCGTTGCATTTGATAAAGGTGGTAGTGCAGACCGTGTGGAGATGTACGAAGATTACAAAGCAAACCGTGATGAAACGCCCGAAGCTATCAAAATAGCGGTTCCTTATATAATGCGTATTCTTAAAGCAATGCACATTCCTATAGAGGTAGTAGAAGGAATTGAGGCAGATGACCTGATAGGAACCCTAGCAAAACAAGCTGAAAAGGAAGGCTTTACTACTTACATGGTAACACCAGATAAGGATTATGCACAACTAGTGTCTGAAAACATTTTTATGTACAAACCTGCCCGTATGGGTAATGGAATTGAGATATGGGGAATTCCTGAGGTACAAAAGAAATTTGAAGTAGAGCGACCTGAACAAGTAATCGATTACCTAGGAATGATGGGTGATGCGAGTGATAACATCCCAGGATTACCTGGCGTAGGTGATAAAACAGCTAAGAAATTTATCGCTGCGTACGGTTCTATGGAAGGTTTACTAGAAAATACCGACCAGCTTAAGGGTAAAATGAAAGAAAAAGTAATCGCTAATGCAGAGTTAGGTCTTCTTTCTAAAAAACTTGCCACCATAAGACTGGACTGCCCGGTAACCTTTGATGCCAAAAAATACGAACTGGACGACCCTAACGTAGAAGAGGTTCACGACATTTTTGACGAGTTAGAATTTCGTCGTGCAAAGGAAACGCTAGCAAAAATATTTTCTAAAGAATTACCAGAGACTAAAACTAAAAGCACTAAAACTGACGACGCTGGCGCTGGACAGTTCTCTTTATTTGACGCTCCAGGTTCTGGCACCACTACAGAAGCACAATCTACAGGACGCAATAGTCTTGCTAGCAGTGATCACTTATACCAGTTAGTAGAAGAAGGAATGGGAACTAAATTGTTCTTACAGTCTTTAATGAAACAATCTAGCGTTTGTTTTGACACAGAGACCACAGGTCTAGACGCTCTTGCTGCCGAGTTAGTAGGAATTGCTTTTTCTTGGGAACAAGGAAAAGGTTTTTACTTACCTATTCCAGAAGATCGTGATGCTGCACAAACTATAGTAGATGAATTAAAACCATTTTTTGAAAGCAAAAGCATTGAAAAAATAGGTCAGAATTTAAAGTACGATATCAAAGTATTAGACAAATATGGAGTCGATGTAAAAGGACCTATGTTCGACACCATGCTGGCTCATTACCTTATTAATCCAGATATGCGTCACAATATGGACGTGCTGGCAGAAACTTATTTGAACTACACACCGCAATCTATAGTAGAACTGATAGGTAAGAAAGGGAAGAACCAACTTTCTATGCGTGATGTAGATCTAGAAAAACAAAAAGAATATGCGGTAGAAGATGCCGATATAACATTACAATTAAAAGAACATTTTACCCCAGAATTGGCTAGCGCAGGAACCGATAAACTTTTTAACGATATAGAAATGCCTTTACTAGATGTACTGGCTGCTATGGAAATAGAAGGTATTAATCTAGACGAAGAATTTTTAAACTCCCTTTCTGGTGATCTAGAAACTGATATTGCACAACTAGAAAAAGATATTTATGAAGTTGCTGGAGAAGAATTCAATATAGGTTCTCCTAAACAGTTAGGAATTATTCTATTTGAAAAATTAAACCTGGTTGAAAAACCTAAAAAGACTAAAACTGGTCAATACTCTACTGCAGAAGACGTACTGAGTTACCTCGCAAAGGATCACGCGATTATTCAAAATGTTCTTGATTATAGAGGTTTAAGCAAATTAAAATCTACTTATGTAGATGCATTACCGCTACAAGTAAATGCTCATACAAAACGCATACACACTAATTACATGCAAACGGTAGCTGCGACGGGAAGATTAAGTTCTACAGATCCTAACCTACAAAATATACCTATACGTACAGAGCGTGGTCGTCAGGTGCGTAAAGCATTTGTCCCAAGAGATGAAAACTACACACTACTCGCTGCCGATTATTCTCAAATAGAATTAAGAATTATTGCTGCGTTAAGTGAAGAAGAAAACATGATCGCTGCATTCCAAAGCGGTGAAGATATTCACGCCTCTACAGCTGCCAAAGTTTTTAATGTAGCACTAGAAGATGTGACTAGAGAACAACGTAGCAATGCGAAAACGGTGAATTTTGGGATTATATACGGTGTAAGTGCCTTTGGTTTAAGTAATCAAACCGATCTTACTCGTGCAGAAGCAAAAGAATTGATCGACACCTATTATGCTACTTATCCTAAACTTAAAACTTACATGCAGGACCAAGTGGATTTTGCTCGTGAGAATGGTTATGTAGAAACGATTTTAGGAAGACGTCGTTATTTAAATAATATCAATAGCTCTAACGGTATCGTACGTGGCGCAGCAGAACGTAATGCAGTAAACGCACCGATACAAGGTAGCGCAGCAGACATTATTAAAATTGCCATGATCAACATACACAAGAAGTTTGAAGATATGAATTGCAAGTCTAAAATGTTGTTACAAGTTCATGATGAATTGGTTTTTGACATTCATAACGACGAGTTAGAAGATATGAAAAAGCTTATTCAAGACGAGATGCAAAACGCTTATAAAATGAGTGTTCCTCTTGATGTAGAAGTTGGAATTGGGATGAATTGGTTAGAGGCGCATTAAACTATAAAAAAAGACCTGCTATCGAAGGTCTTTTTTTTTATATTAAGAAGTTGTTCGTTTACAATACTTACTAATTATCTATATGCTTTGTAAATAACCACTATTTGATTTGTTCTCACTCCAGTAGAAGACTCTCCTAAGTAATTATCTACATTAAGAGTAAAACCAGAGGCATCAAAAGATTGTAATGATGCAGATATTAATCCGCCTTCTGCATCTGTACCGCCAGTTGCCGTTCCATTATCATGTATAGGCTCACCATTGTTATTTACAAAAAACGCTGCTATACAGTGACTGTCTGAAGAATAAGTTCCTATATTATTAAGACTTGAGCCACTTGCTGCACTAGAAATCACCTGTTGATCTATACCTGCACCTACTGTTTGAGCATATCCCATAGTCTGTCCACCAGCCATTCTTATATCATTAGAATTGTTAGTGTCAGATCTATAAGTTTCATCATAATCTTGAACTCTATTTACGGCAAGGAATTCTATAGATTCTGGTTTAAATGGAACGTCTGTAATATTCAGTGATCCTTTGGCGCTTATAATAAGTTTACCAAAAAACACTTGAGGAGTAGTACCTCTAGCTACTTCATACCACACACCATCTTCATGAAAATAATATCCGGCTGGTGTTAAACCAGCATCTCCTGTATTCCATATCATGGTTCCATTTACCAACGCACCACCATCCGGATTAACAACAGTCGTTGCGTCTGTTGCAGAGAGCAAACCTATCCTAGGCATCAAAACACCAGAGTCGGTTGAGTTAATGTCTAATGCTGCTTCCGGTTGCGCAACACCTATTCCTACCTGAGCAGTAGTCATAGTAACAGTTAATAAAAAAGTCAGGGTCGCAATTAATTTTGTAAACTTCATAATACCAGGTTATAACTGCAAAATAAATGAGTATAGAAATAAAATGAATTTATCAAAGATGCAAAAATTTATTATCGACTAAATACTGATTTAAAGGATTAAGAGAGGCTGCTATCGATAAACTACATAGTTATTTATCGATTAACGACATCTATTTAAGCTTTTTAAGTTATAGTATCTAAATATTAGTAACCTTATCATTAATAATTATCTGTTAAAAAAGCTAACAGTAAGAATAAAATTGGAATACTGTTCTCGCTTTCGCGAAAGCGAGAAAGAAAATCTATCTTTTCAAAGCAAAATAACCTTTAACCAATGGCTTATTGGGTATTTGTAACGTAAACCAGTAAGTGCTAGAAGGTAACGGTGTATTTAAATAAGTACCGTCCCATCCTGGACCTAGCGGTGCCATTTGATGCAACAACTTGCCGTATCGGTCATAAATAAAAATCACAGCTTCTGGCGAAGTAGTGATGCCGTCTAGTGTCCAATAATCATGAAAACCATCATTATTAGGTGTGAAGAAGCGCTGATAATCTAATACCACAAATTCTTGAGTTAGCGTACCACAACCATTTTTATCGCGTATTCTAACTGTATGAAACCCTTTGTAGAGCCCAGAAAAGAAATTAGAGTCTTGAAAAGCGCCATTATCTACAGAAAATTCATAATCTCCAGGGCCTGAAACGATAAATTGTGCTGTATTATCTCCGTTTCTAAAATCTTGTGTAATAATATCATCTATCACAGCTATATCCGACGGTAGAGCGGTAATAGTTAATGAACTCTGACAGCCAAAATTATTAGTTACCGTCACTGTATAATCTCCAGGTTGATCTATCTCGATACTGTTTAAAGTAGCACCCATCTCTCCGGTACTCCACTCATAACGATCAAAACCTGTCTCCACACTTATTCTCGTTGAATTAACAGCATCTACACAAACAATAATATCATCTTGGGCTGCAAGTACTGGTCTAGGATTAATGGTTATATCAAATTCTACGTCTGCAAAGCACAAGGTTCTCGTTTCTGTAACTCGTGCATAAATACGTTGCGGATTTTGAGTTGTGGTATACGTATTACCTAATGCGCTTTGCTCCTGACTACGGTCAGCAGGTGTCGCATAAAATCGTACCTGATGTAAAGCTGGGTCTAGACCATTTAAAATATCAGTATTTTGACTACTTAAGGTGACATTTAAAAAACCATCAAAATCGTCATCACACAATACAAGATCGTTAGGCGTAGCGATCAATGGTGGGTTTGCAACAAAAAGAGAAGTGTTTAAAATGTATTCACACGCTAATCCTGTTGGGTCTATTACTTTAATAAAGTAAAACTCTTCGGTAGTAGTGGCAGTAAATGTAGAGCCTTGTGGGTTGGTATCACTACTAGCGTCTGCAGTAGTAAGATGGTAAGAAATGTTTAAGTTGGCATTATTAGGAACCAGTGTATCAATTACCGTATTGTAATCAAAAACTTCTGTAGCATTATCAGAACATATAATAAAAGGATCTACATCTGTCGCCACGTTAGTATCGTCTACCTCTACAGTAAACTGTGTAAAATCGGTACAGTTAGAATCATTTCTTATAACACGCACAAATATCTCCTGTGGATTTGAAACATTAGTATAAGGAAAAGTAAGTGCGTTAATACCTATGTTAGCATCATTAAGTGATTCATGATAAGTCACTGTTGTATTAGCTTGTCCGAGAAGGACATCTGCATCGAGTGGTGTGAAATCAAATTCTCTAAAACCATCTTGTACTCCTAAATTATCACAAACATCTAGATCTGCAACAACATTTGCCGTAGGTGATGGTGGTAATGTAGCACTACCGCTAGTAGATAGTGAAAAACCACCATTACCTACTGCTAGACCTATAACTATATAATATACATCTCCTGCCGTAACGGTTATTTCCTGTAAAAAACCGTTTCCATTAGGCCCAGGACCTTCAGTTAAATCCACCTCTGTGTCATTAAGACCTGTATCACCTGTAACGCCAGCATCAGATGGATTAGTACTAGAGCAACGTATGGCAGGCCCTAGATTATCACAATTTATTACCGGTCCGAAAACCGCAAAATCATAATCGGCCTGAGGTGCGTCAGGTGTTAATGCAAAACTAAAAGTTCCTGTAGTCTCTATTTCTACCCTAAACCAGGCTTGATCTGTCTGAAAATTAAAACAACTCGGCACTGGATTACCGAATTGTGCAAACTCGTTTCTACCTATACCTGAGGGAATTATTCCTAGATCTGTATCACCACAAAGTAAAATGGCGTCTATACAGTCGTTCGGATTTTGAGAAAAACCGAATTGTGAAAATAAAATTAGGCAAAGTACAAGGAACTTTTTCATAAATGTGATCATAGCACTACAAATCTAAGACTTCCAACAACTTAATCAAGTCCTCTTCTGTATTAAAATAAGAGAAACTTATTCTAAGCCCATCGCCTCGCAAGGAGGTAATAATTTTATGTTGTAGTAATTTGTCATATAACTCTTGATCTCCTTTTATATTGAAAATAGAAGAATGATTTTTTCTAGCACAAACGACGGTAGAAAGTAATTCTCGTTCTTGAAAAGCTAGTTTTGCCTTAAGCGCCAGTTCCTTTATAGGTTCACTAATTGTTTTCCACCCCAATTCATGTGCTTTAATAATAGCTTGTTGCAGCGTCCCAAAAGCCATCATATCTTGGTGACCAGGTTCAAAAGTGCTTATAAAATTTACGTTAGACTTTATGCCACTATTTGCATTACCATCTAATTTCTCAATAGGAAAAATAGATTCCTGTACCTCTTCTTTCACGCATATAAAACCATTTCCATCTCCTGCATGCAACCATTTATAACAGGACGCGAGGATGATGTCTATTCCGCTTTCGCGAAAGCGGAATTCTTCAAAACCTACATACTGAGTAAAATCTGCAATGAGAGTTGTTTTAGGAAATCGTTTTTTTAGATCGTTCAAGAAATCTAAGTCCATCTTAATACCAGATATGTATTGAACCATAGAAAAACAGAAGAAATCTGGCTGCTCCTTCTCACAAACTGCCATAATATTTTGCTCCATTTGCTCATCAATAACCACATAATGTGTATTAAACCCTCGAGCGTCTACAGGATTATTAACTGATGGATAGTCATCTTTTAAAAGTAAAAAACTACTTGCAGAGTCAAAACCGTTAATTAAGGTATTAAAAGCGGTAGAAAAATTAGGAATCACGGCTGTAAAATCAGGATCGGCGTCCATGAAATTTGCTACCGTATTTCTTACTTCTTCTATAAACACATGGCGATTATTAGTAAAAAGAGAAGCCTGGTCTCGCATTTTTAAATCTAGAGAAGCGCGATAGTCCACTATATCTTGAGACAGTAAGCCATGGTTTGCCGTATTGAGATAAGTATATTCTTTAAGAATAGGAAATTGATCGATCATTTTATACAATTGCTAAGAACGTCTATGTGGATAATAGCGTAAATTTGAGTATAAAAATAACTAGAATGTTCGGTAGAAAGAAAAAAGATATACCTGGAATTGATTTAGAGCAAAAAGAAATGATTGAGAATGCGCAAAAACGCATTAAGCAAAAGCGTGGTCTCTTTACTCATTTTATTGTTTTTCTAGTAGGTGCGGTAGGACTAATTATAATTAGTCAAGTGCTTATGAAAGTAGAACCTATACGCATTCTAGATATAGAATGGTGGATATGGGTAATTTTTGCATGGTTGCTCTTACTTTGTTACCACGCTTTCAATGTGTTTATTACTAAAAGGCTGCTAGGTCCTGAATGGGAAAAGAGACAATATGCAAAACTGGTGCAGAAACAAAAAGAACGCATCACACAATTAGAAAAGAAAGTACAAAAGGAATACGTAGCTCCTAAAACCACGTTATCTATAGATAATCCAAATGCCGATCGTAAAATTACTATGATCGCTGCTGCAGGAATGAATAATGAGCTGGGTAAAGATGGCGATCTCGTATGGCATTTACCAGATGATTTTAAGAGATTTAAATCACTTACTACAGGACATCACATCATTATGGGACGTAAAACTTTTGAAAGTTTTCCTAAACCGTTACCTAACCGTACCCATGTAATACTAACTAGAGATAAAAATTACAGAGCAGACGGCGGTATAGTAGTTCATGATATGGAAACAGCTCTTGCAACTACTACTGGTGATAATAACCCTTTTATTATAGGTGGTGGCGAGATTTATAAACTAGCCATGTCTATGTCTAATGAGATAGAGCTAACGAGGGTTCACGGCACATTTGACGTAGACACGTATTTCCCAAAAATAGATACTACAAAATGGGAGATAAAAACATCACTACACCATCCTGCAGATGAGAAGCATGCTTATAGTTTTGATTATGAAACTTGGGTGAGAAAATAGTTTTTAGTCGCAGTCGCAGGTTTCAGTCACAGGTTTAATTAGTTATGGAGATTTAGTCACAGAGTTAATTAGTTGTGAATAATGTGATCTCCTATCTAATTTGAAATATTGAATCTAGCAATTAATAAAATAGACGCAATGGATTTTGAAGATTTATTAGCTTACAAAAAGGCTTTTGAAAATGCAATGGAAATTTTTAAATTAAGTAAGTCGTTTCCAAATGAAGAAAAATACAGTCTAACCGATCAAATTAGAAGATCTTCTAGGAGTGTTAATGCTAATATTGCTGAAGCTTATAGAAAAAGACGGTATCCAAAACATTTTATAAGTAAACTAACAGATGCAGATGGAGAAAATTCAGAAACTTTGGTTTGGTTAAAATATGCTCTAGCTTGTCACTACATTACCGAATCTCAGCAAGAGCCTTTACTTGCAAAATCTAAAGAAGTTGGGAAACTAATTAATTATATGATCAACAATCCAGGGAAATTTGGAGTAGGAAAAGAGTAACTCAATACAACTGGTCATATTTTTTAACGAAGTGAAAAATAAAACTGATACTAAGATTGCAAACTGCAACTGAAAACTGAGACTTCTATACAGTTCTTTTAGTAATTAATAGTTATTACATTATTTTTACCACATTAACTAACGCAAATAAAATGAAAGCATACGTTTTTCCAGGTCAAGGAGCTCAATTCACAGGAATGGGTAAAGACTTATACGATACTTATCCAGCAGCAAAAGAATTATTCTTAAAAGCAGATGAAATTCTAGGTTTTGAGATTTCAAAAATAATGTTTGAAGGAACGGCTGAAGAATTAAAAGAAACTAAAGTTACCCAACCGGCTATATTCATACACTCTGTTGTTCTTGCAAAAATGATGGGTGATGATTTTGCACCAGATATGGTAGCAGGACACTCACTAGGTGAATTAAGTGCGCTTACCGCAGCAGGTGCATTAACCTTTGAAGATGGGTTAAAAATAGTTTCAAAACGCGCACTTGCTATGCAAGCAGCTTGTGAGCACCAGGCTAGCACTATGGCAGCCATTATAGGTATGGCAGACGAAGACGTGGAGAAAGTTTGTAAAGATGTAGAAGGTGTTGTAGTAGCAGCAAATTATAACTGTCCTGGACAGTTAGTAATTTCAGGAGCTATTCCTGCAGTAGAAAAAGCTTGCGAAATCTTAAAAGAAAAAGGAGCAAAAAGAGCTTTAATTTTACCTGTAGGTGGTGCTTTTCACTCACCATTAATGGAGCCAGCGAGAGAAGAACTTGCTAAAGCAATAGAAAGCACAGAATTCAATAAACCTATGTGTCCTATTTATCAAAATGTATCCACATTTGCCGTAGAAAACACAGATGACATTAAAACCAATCTTATCTACCAGCTTACTGCACCTGTAAAATGGACACAGTCTATTCAAGAGATGATTAAAGACGGCGCTACAGAATTTATAGAAGTAGGTCCAGGAAAAGCATTACAAGGCTTGATTAAAAAAATAGATCGCTCTACCACAGTAAGTCAAGGTAGTGTTGCCGAGTAAGAAGTTAGATTATAGAGAATAAAGTTTATTGCATTCTCAGAAAAAAAACCACCCATGAAAAACGTAGTTTTTCATGGGTGGTTTTAATATTACATTTTACACAAATAAAAACCCCAGCAACGGCATCGTTACTGGGGTCTTCGTGTAAAAAAAAACTAAATAGAATACTAGTTATTCCATGGTGTTCCTACCGTTGTTCCTATTACCGAAGCATTAGGCTGTGCGATTACTGGACAGTTAATTAATGCTCCTGTTGGGTTTAATCCTGCAATAAATGGATTTGATGGACCTTGTAGATTACCTACAAATGACGTTACCCATCCACCATCTACTAATGTTCTAAGATCATCAGTACTTGTAATTACACGACGCAATCCTTGACTTATAGCATCTTCTGTCCACATGTTAATATGAGCATCCCACATAGGAGAAAACAACTCATTACTTGGGTCTATAGGAAAGATATTTACTGGGTCAATAGATTGATCTAATGTAGTTGTATCTAATCCTTGTTCGCCTGCTACTCCATTTCCTACTGGGGAGAATCCTAATAATGAACCATCAGGGAAAACACCGAATGTAGGAAGGTCATTTAACTTTGATGCATACACACCTTGCTCAATAGCTGCTGGCCCTTGTTGAGAAGCATCTGTTACTAAGTGGTAGTAGTATTTACCACCATCATGCCATCCATCAAGAATTTGAAGTACAACCGCTCTGTTTGTACGATCTAAGTTAACATTGTTCTGGTTATCTTCTTGTATTTTAGGTATTCTATCGTGTATTCCTGTACTATTTGCCATTAATTGAGCGTTTAATACTACTCCACTAGGTAATACTACAAAAGAAGACCATTCACTATCTCCTACAGCTCCAGGTGATACAGCACTAGGTGGGAAAGCACTTCCTGTAGCCTCATTAGGTGATCCAGCAATATTAGGATCTCCAGGTGTTACTGATCTAGAAGGACTAAAATCTACTGTACCTGGAAAAGCTAGTCTACCATCTACTATTTGTACATTTTGCACTCCATTACTACCTACTGCTGCTGCCATCCTAGGCGCATAAACAACTCCTAGTATTGTTGCTACTTCTCTATCAGAAGCTTCTGTAATGATGTAATCTACAGGGTTTCCATTAGGATCCCATCCTTTATATAAAGGTAATCGTGTTACTGGTCCAAAAGGATTGCTCGGAGATAATAAATTTAAGTCTAATCCGTATGTAGAAGGAATAAACACATTATAATCACTTGAAAATTGTACTGCCGTTGCTGCATCAAATGGAGTACCTCCATCTTCAGCAAATGCTGTTAAAATAGATTGTGCTTCAGATTGTGCTGGAACATCAGGAATTCCTGGATTATCATCATCATCATTACAGGCTATTAAAGAGGCAACAGCTAGCGCTCCTAACGCAAAGTTTCTTAAGTTTTTCATATACTTTATTTTTAATATTTGTTTAATATTTGTTTGAGTGTAAATGTTAGTTTTCATGATTCATTTAAATTGACTGATATATTTCCTTTCTTTGTTGACACAAACATATTCCTATGTTATCACGTTTTATAGTAGATAATATCAACTTATAAAAAATGTTTATCACAACCTATCATCAAACCATGAGATATTGTGATAAATCTATTGTCAATAGGTTTTTAATAGATAAAATCTATTAATGCATGCCGGTAATTCCATAAACTTGCACATTACCTCATATGCTTATTCATGAAGGTGGATATACTGTTTAAAAGCAGAATAAAAGGATTCATTTATAACTCCAACCGAGTCTTTACAGCATTACCTATAGTAATACTATCGATTTAATTGTGCGCATTGATAAGTATTCAACTTACATTTTATATCCATTTACAATTAAATGAAATATATAAAACCTTTATGTCACCCAATAAATATTTGTACATATGTACTCAAAGAGTCGAGAGTATATTTTCAATTCTAGATGTTTACCTACTTAATATCTATATCATGATAAAAACTATATCGTTTAAACTCATTGTTGTTATTGGATTGTTATTTACCGCAGTGCCTTCAGAAGAAAATCCTAACACCTTAACACTTACTAGCGGTATTCCTACAAACGGTTTCATTCAGTTTGCAAAAGATGACCATGTATATATTTCAGAATATGAAACTTGAGAAATAGATTCTGGAAATGAAACACATTTATAAATGAACTCTAAAGGTAAAACGACACGTATATAGAAAGTCTTAAAAACTCTATGGGCAGTGCTATGGACAGTAAAGGAAACCTCTATGTGAACAAGACAATAATATGAAGAGAGGTAAATTAGTAAAAATAGATCCTAAAGGGAATGTTAAAACGATCGAAACTATAGAAGGATGCACCAATAAAATGGACACAGTCTATTCAAGAGATGATTAAAGACGGCGCTACAGAATTTATAGAAGTAGGTCCAGGAAAAGCATTACAAGGCTTGATTAAGAAAATAGATCGCTCTACCACAGTGAGTCAAGGTAGTATTGCCGAGTAAGAAATTAGATCAAGGAGAATAAAGTTTATTGCATTCTCAGAAAAAAAACCTCCCATGAAAAACTACGTTTTTCATGGGAGGTTTTTTTATTTCAAATAATATTTAAAATTACTCGTATCCTAGTGGAGGATCTGTAATCATTGCTTGTCTTTGAAAATCATCACCTACTCTTTTGTATAAATAAACAGTAATGAAAGATGACATATGCGTAGTTTAAATTATAGCGTAATTATCTAAAAACAAGATGGCATTTATAGTATAAATTAAATTTGTTTTGTCATTTTTCTTAACGAGATTACAATCTGATGGATCGCAAAAAACAACATTTTTAACGATAACCTTATTTTGATCAAAACGATCACTTTTAAAGTCTGTATTAGTAGATTTCCAATTTTTGGCCTCAAGAATACTTGCAGGCAAAGAAATTGCTATTTCATTATTTGCAGTATTTAATAATCTCGATAACAACTCATCTTCAATATTTTTGCTAGATTGATTTAAATCATGATAAATATTAATCGGTATTAAAGTGTTTTGACTGTGGTTATTTTTTGATTTAAAAATCGCATTGATCAATCGATAAACCTCACTATCGTATGAGGCTGATGTTTGTGTTTGTGTTTCACAGTTAAATACAAACAGCAAAAAAGTAAAAAGAATCGTTTTCATTTAACAATCATTTGGTATTATTCCCAATAATGGAAATTGTTGATTTGGTGAAAAAACTTGAGATTCAACGGCATTTCTAGTATTTGAATCATTTTGAAAATTAAAGTCAAGATCTTGAAAGGCTGTACTAGCTTTCATCGCACCAGACCAAGCCATTCTAGCATATTCAATGCTACTTACACTAGGATCATTATGCCATTGTTCTAATGAATTTCCAATAGCTTCGACAAAGGCATTGGCCATCAACAAATGTTGAGGATCACCAAAATTGAGTCCAGAAAATATTTGCGCAAATAATTCATCAATCGCTCTACCCATATCTCCACCTGGTTGGTTTACTAGTTGATATTCATTTTACATACATAAAAGGGGATGAAATATTTTCAAACCCAAATTAATGAATAATAAAAATCAGCATAAAAAAATACCAAGCCATTTCTAGCTTGGTATTTCATATATGCAAATCAATAATTATTAATTAAAAAAGGAATTAAAGTTCTAACGCCTTCTTCACATCATTATCCATCAATATCTCTATTGGATTTTCTAGAGCTTCTTTAATAGCCACTAAGAAGCCTACAGATTCTTTTCCATCGATGATACGGTGGTCATAAGAAACAGCTAGATACATCATAGGACGTGCTACGATATTACCATCTACTACTACTGGACGTTCTATAATGTTGTGCATTCCTAAAATTGCACTCTGTGGTGGGTTGATAATAGGTGTACTCATCATACTACCGAAAACACCTCCGTTAGTAATCGTAAACGTACCACCAGTCATCTCATCAATAGTGATGTTTCCATCTCTTGCTCTTAATGCAAGTCTTTTTACTTCTTGTTCTACTCCTCTAAAAGAAAGGTTTTCTGCATTTCTAATTACAGGAACCATTAATCCTTTAGGGCCAGAAACCGCGATAGAAATATCTGCAAAATCATAAGAAACCATCTCTTTCCCATCGATCATAGAATTAACCGCTGGATACATTTCTAGCGCTCTAGTTACAGCTTTGGTAAAGAAAGACATAAATCCTAATCCTACACCGTGTTTAGACTTAAACGCTTCCTTATGATCTTTACGTAAATCAAAGATAGGTTTCATGTCAACTTCATTAAAAGTAGTCAACATTGCAGTTTCATTCTTAACACTTACTAGACGCTCTGCTACTTTTCTACGCAACATAGAAAGCTTAGAACGTGACTCACCACGAGATCCATTTCCTGGAGTACCCATAGAAGGTTTTGCATTTACTGCATCGTTCTTAGTAATACGACCATCACGACCGCTACCAGAAACAGATTTAGTATCTACACCTTTTTCATCAAGAATTTTCTTTGCTGCAGGACTTGCAGTACCGCTAGCATAAGTTTCTTTAGTCTTTTCAACTTGTGGTGCAGGGGTGGCTTTAACTTCAGGAGTAGCCTCTACTTTGGCAGCGGGAGCATCACCTTCTGGCTTTGCAGCTTCTGTATCAATATGACACACAACAGCACCCACCGCAACAGCATCACCTTCTTCAGCCTTTAGGGTAATAATACCACTCGCTTCAGCTGGTAATTCTAGGGTAGCTTTATCGCTATCTACCTCTGCTATGGCTTGGTCTTTCTCAACCCAGTCACCATCGGCAACTAACCATTCTGCTATTTCTACTTCTGTAATCGACTCGCCTGGTGAAGGCACTTTCATTTCTAGAGCCATAATTTATTTATTGGTATTAAATACATCTTCTATTATTCTTGCCTGTCTTCTCTTAGATCTTGTAGAACTTCCTGAAGCAGGTGTTGCATACATATTTCTGGAGCACACGCGCCATGTTCTTGTTTCTGGCATGTGTAACATCAAGTGGGAATATGCTCCCATATTTCTAGGCTCTTCTTGTGCCCAAACGACATCTTTAGAACCGTATTTTTTAATAATTTCTTGCATTTGATCTACTGGTAGTGGGAACAATTGTTCTAGTCTTACCAGCGCCACATCGGTACAGTTATTTTCTTCTCTATATTCTAATAGATCATAATAGAATTTACCAGAGGTGAATACTAATGTTTCCGCTTTCGCGAAAGCGTCACCATCAACATCTATAACTTCTTGAAAATGCCCGTTCTCAAATTCTGACACCGCGCTTACCGCTTTAGGGTAACGCAATAAAGATTTAGGAGTGAATACAACAAGTGGTTTACGGTAATTAGTCTTCATCTGTCTGCGTAGCAGGTGGAATATATTTGCTGGCGTTGTACAGTTTGCCATAAACATATTATCCTTTGCACAAAGCTGCAAATATCTTTCTATACGTGCACTAGAATGCTCTGCTCCTTGACCTTCATAACCGTGAGGCAATAACTTTACAAGACCGTTCTGGTTTTTCCACTTATCTTCTCCAGCGCTGATGTACTGGTCCATCATAATTTGTGCACCATTTGAGAAATCTCCAAATTGTGCTTCCCATATTGTAAGAGTTTTAGGTCGTGCCAGTGCATAACCATATTCAAATCCTACCACTCCATACTCTGAAAGGTGGGAATTGTAAATATACATCTGTCCTTTTACATCAAGGTTATTGTGTAAAATAAACTCATGCTCATTATTCTCTGATTTGACCACTGCGTGACGGTGAGAAAAAGTACCTCTTTCTACATCCTGACCACTCATTCTTACATTAAAACCTTCTTGCATTAAAGAACCATAAGCTAGATGTTCTCCCATAGCCCAGTCTAGTCGGTCTTCATCAAACATTTTCTGACGTGTTTCTACAATCTTCTTTATTTTTCTAATGAAGTTGCGATCTTCTGGCAGCTTAGAAATAGTCGCAGTTATTTCTTCTAGAATTTTGCGATCTACACCAGTTTCTACCTGTTGCATCATTTCCACTTCCGTCGCTTGTTCAAAACCATTCCACTCATCTTGCATGAATGGTGTGATGATGGTATTTTCCATCTGGCGAGAAGTAGCAAGTTCTTCTTCTAGACGTTCTTTATATTGCTTTTCTAATTCTTTTACTTTAGAATTATTTATAATTCCTTCTTTAAGTAATCTGTCTGCATAAATATCACGTGGATTTTTATGCTTTCCTATCGCTTTATATAATTGTGGTTGTGTAAAACGAGGCTCATCACCTTCATTATGACCATATTTTCTATAACCTAATAAATCGATAAATACATCACGACCAAATTCCATACGGTAATCTAGTGCAAAATTCATCGCATGAACTACTGCCTCAGCGTCGTCTGCATTTACATGCAATACCGGAGAAAGAGTCACTTTTGCAATATCTGTACAATAGGTACTAGATCTTGCGTCTAGGTAATTAGTGGTAAAACCTACTTGATTATTTACAACTAAGTGAATAGTACCTGCAGTTTTATAAGCATCTAGTTGTGCCATTTGCACTACTTCATACACGATTCCCTGACCAGCAATTGCTGCATCACCATGTAGTACAATAGGTAACACCTTAGAAAAATTCTCAGGCGTGTGCATATCTTGTTTTGCACGTGTAATACCTTCTACTACCGCACCTACTGTTTCTAGGTGAGATGGATTAGGTACGATATTAATGTTGATATCGTTACCATTATCGGTTTTTCTTTTACTTGTATATCCTAAGTGATACTTTACATCACCATCAAAAATATCTTGCTCGTAGTCTTTACCGTCAAATTCTGAAAAGATATCCTTTACAGGCTTTCCAAAAATGTTAGTCAACACATTTAAACGACCACGGTGAGCCATTCCTAAAACAAATTGATCCACACCTTTATCTGCTGCATTTTCTATCAACGCATCTAGTGCAGGAATTAAAGACTCGTTTCCTTCTAGAGAAAAACGTTTCTGTCCTACATATTTAGTATGAAGAAATGATTCAAAAGAAACAGCTTCATTAAGTTTCTTTAAAATCTGTATTTTCTCTTCCTTATTAAAAGTAGGATGGTTATCATTTTTGTGCAACCAGTTTTGTATCCACTTCACCTCATCTGGCTTACGTATATACATGTATTCTACACCTATACTCTCGCAATAGATTTTAGTTAAATGAGCGACTATGTTCCTAAGAGTAGTTTTACCTACGCCTATTAACTCGCCAGAATCAAAAACGGTATCTAGATCACTATCAGAAAGACCGAAGTTGACCAGATCTAGTTTAGGTTCATAATTACGTCTATCTCTTACAGGATTTGTTTTAGTAAACAAATGACCTCTTGTACGATAGGCATCAATTAATTTAACTACTTGAAATTCTTTTTGCACATTTTCAGGCACCGCAACCGGTGTTCCTGAGTGCTCTACTATAAGATCACCCTCGTGGGCGCTCTCCATACCAAAGTCAAATCCTTGAAAAAAAGCACGCCATGACGGCTCTACTTGATCAGGATTAATTAAATATTCGTCGTAAAGTTGTGCGAACTGAGCAGTGTGAGCTGCATTGAGAAATGAAAACTTGTCCATATATGGAAGGAAATTTATCCTTTTTATCAATTGTTATGGCAAAAATAAAGAAATACGTTGTCATGGCATAAGGTTTTGTATATTTATAACACTACAATTTGTTAATCATTCTATCATGAAAACCTATTATTTTAAAAACATTATCATATTATCATTATTCGGTCTGTTTTCTTGCATTTCTTTCAGTCAGAATCAAAATGAATCCGAATTTTGGAAAAAAGTCCGATTTGGAGGAAATGTAGGCGCAAACTTTGGAAATAGCTACACATCTATATTAATCGCACCACAAGCCATTTATCAGGTAAATCAGTTTGTTGGTCTAGGTGCTGGTCTCAATTATAGCTATTCAGAATTTGATCCTAACAATAATTCTAGCGTACAAGGTTATAAATCTAACATTGCTGGTGGTAGTTTAATAGCTATTGCGCAACCGCTAGATTTTCTCCAGGTTAGTGGTGATTTTGAATATTTACATGTGAATAGAAACTTTGATAATCCTGCTTTTAATGACACCTACTGGGTGCCTGCCTTATTTTTAGGCGCAGGATATCAACAAGGTAATTTTGTAATAGGCGCTCGATATGATGTCCTATATAATGATCGTAAAAGTGTGTATCAAAATGGCATACAACCATTTGTTAGGGTGCTGTTTTAATGAATTGTTTTATAATTATACGGAGTTACTGCCTCAATCTAAATTGAATTTTACTCCATTCTCTCATAATGAAACCTAGAATAATACCTTGTTCTAGGTTTTTTTCTTGCACATCTGCCAGGTAATATAACTGTTGCAATTTAGGATCACTATCTTCTATTGCCTCGTTTAATAAAGAAACTAGAGCATCTAGAAATTCCTTAGGTTCATTAATTTCTATAGACTCATAACCAGATCGCTGTAAATCTTTATTTACCTGACTCTTGTACACCATAAAAACATGATGCCTATCTTCTAATTTATCTTGTAAAATGGTAAGCTTTTCTGACATATGTTGACTTTAAAGATTCAAATTTAATAGGTTACTAACACAAGTCCATTATTTTATTTCTTATTCTTGATTTATAATTTGTTTACGCTTTCGCGAAAGCGAGAAATAACAAAATCCATCTCAAGATCTCTACTGGACCTTCAAGACACTTAAAAGAAGCAAATAGACCGACTAACTAAAAGACTTCCAGCAACGCAGAAAGTTTCATGACAAAAAAAGAATTACTCCATATCGCCGAATCCTATTTTGAGACCCAAGGCTGGAAAGCTTTTCCGTTTCAAAAACAGACTTGGGATGCTTTTCTATCTGGTAAAAACGGACTGCTCAACGCACCTACTGGTAGTGGTAAAACATACGCACTTTGGGTAGGAATAGTTCTTAGTTATATTAAATCAAACCCAGATTATAAAACCAAAAATAAAAAAGGGTTAAAAGCGATCTGGATCACACCTTTAAGATCGCTATCTCAAGAAATAGCACAAACTTCGCAAAAATTTGTGGACGGTATAGGCTTACCATTTACGGTAGGAATAAGGTCTGGTGACACCACCACAAAAGAAAGGGCTGCGCAAAAAAAAGCCATGCCCGATTTATTAATTACCACCCCAGAGAGCTTGCATTTATTGCTTGCCACTAAGGATCATGTAAATGTATTTAAAGATTGTAACGCCATTATTATTGATGAATGGCACGAACTACTAGGCACCAAACGTGGTGTACAAATGGAACTGGGCCTCTCTAGACTCTCAGGAATTAACAAAAACCTGCGCATATGGGGAATTAGTGCAACAATAGGAAATCTAGAACAAGCTAGACAGGTTTTATTAGGAGTGGATTCTTACCGCTATGACAATAGTGTACTCATCAAAGCAAATCTTAAAAAAGAAATAGAAGTACGCTCCATCATTCCAGAAACGATGGAGAAATTTCCATGGCGTGGTCATTTAGGATTGCATCTCCTTGAAGATGTTGTAAAGATTATCAACGAAAGTAAATCAACACTGATTTTTACTAATACCAGAGCGCAATGTGAATTGTGGTTTCAGGCATTAATGCATAAACATCCAGAATTTGCTGGTGAGGTAGCTATGCATCATGGATCCATCAATAAAGAAACACGTATTTGGGTAGAAAATGCTATTAGAAACGAGTCTCTAAAAGCTTGTATTTGCACCTCTTCACTAGATTTAGGAGTTGATTTTGCGCCTGTGGAAACCATCATTCAAGTAGGAAGTCCCAAAGGGGTAGCTCGTTTTTTACAACGCGCAGGAAGATCTGGTCACCGACCTGGAGTAACGTCGGTTATTTACTTTTTACCTACACATGCGTTAGAACTTATAGAAGCGAGCGCTTTACAGGTGGCCGTTAAAACCCAAGCTGTTGAGGACAGACTGCCTTATCTAAATTGTTATGATGTACTTATTCAATATTTATGCACGCTAGCCGTTTCTGGAGGTTTTTATCCTGATCATATATATCCAGAGGTAAAGGCTACTTTTTGTTATCAAGAACTTACTTATGAAGAATTTGAATGGTGCTTGCACTTTATAGTTTATGGTAGTGCTTCATTAGAATCTTATGATGAGTATAAAAAGGTCTCCATAGATGAGGATGGTCGTTATTTTATAAACGATCGCGGTATCGCCATGCGACATCGTTTACAAATGGGAACCATAGTAACAGGAACTAGTATTACTGTAAAATATGCTACTGGCGGCTACATAGGTTCTATAGAAGAGTATTTTATAAGTCAATTATCACGTGGTGATGTTTTTGTATTTGCCGGTCGTACTCTAGAATTTGTACGTTTAAAGGGAATGGTAGCACAAGTGCGTAATTCTTCAAAGAAAAAAGCAAAGGTTACCAGCTGGATGGGTAGCCGCATGCCATTAACCTCTCAATTAGGTGAATTACTAAGAGAAGAAATGCAGCATTTTCAAAGCGGTAAAAAGAGAACTCCAGAGGTAAAAGCGCTCAAAGACATTATTAATAGACAACAGCAAGAAAGCATTGTACCACAGAATCATGAATTCTTGATAGAAACGTTTAAGACTAGAGAAGGATACCATTCGGTATTTTACCCTTTTGAAGGTCGATTAGTTCACATGGCTATGGCAGGACTCCTGGCTTATCGCATGAGTTTATTACAGCCTATCAGTTTTACGCTAGCTTATAACGATTACGGTTTTGAAATACTAAGTGATCAAGAATTTGATATGCAAAATGTGCTGGACAACAACCTCATCACATCAGACATGATTCTTGAAGATTTAGAAGCCAGTGTCAATGCCACTGAGCTTGCCAAAAGAAAATTTAGAGATATCGCTGTTATTTCTGGATTAGTATTTACCGGCTATCCTAACAAAGCCGTAAAAGTAAAACACCTGCAAAGCAGCAGTCAGTTGCTCTTTGAGGTATTTAGAGATAATGAACCTGATAATTTACTTTACCGTCAGGCATACACAGAAACCTACGAGCAAGAAATTGAAGAATATCGCTTGCGAGAAGCTTTTGAACGTATTGAAAACCAAACGATAGTATGGAAAGCTTGCAAACAACCTACTCCATTTTCATTTCCTATAATTACAGACCGCTTACGCGAAAAGTTATCTAGTGAAAAGCTCGCCGATCGTATTAAGAGAATGCAGATTAAGTGGGAATAAAAACTAAACCGGTCTATACCCCTTACGAGTTTTCACTCCTATTAATCGCATTTCTTCTTTAAGAACTGATACTTGATCTTCAAAGGTTTTTCTATTTTCTTGTGCTTTATTACCTATGCGACCATATCTAGTAATGATATCAAATCCATCCACAGAAATTTCCCAAAACTTGTTACTAGAACCTTCTGAGAATTCATAACGTTTAAAGATTAAATTGCTACTAGATTTTTCTTCTTTTTTAGGTTTCAAATCCTCATCAAGTTCTAATAGATCTTTCTTTTCCTGAGGTTTTGCAGCTGGTAATTCTTCATTTACAGTAGATGAAATCTGCTCTTCAATTGGAGTCTCTAATTCGTTTTCAGATTTGTTCTCAAGTTCATTTTCAAGTTCGAGTTCCGTTTCGAGTTCAAGTTCACCTTCTAACCTTTGCATGATTTTTTCCATCACACGTTCTGGTTGTTCTAACCAGTCTTTGCTATAAACATGTTGCAGTTTCCAGCCGAATGCTCTTAGAACATCTGGTTTCTGACAGTATTGCTCCAAGATATTATCAGTTGCATAATGAGTAGAACGATCTATTAATATAGCAAGTTTGTAAGAAGTCGCCTCGTTTTCGCGCACAGCGATATCACATTTAAAATGAGATTGCCCAACGGCATCGTCTATCGTATAACCTTTGGCTTCCAGCTTTTCTTTCAACTGATTAATAATAGGCAGACGTTTGGTTTTCTCAGCTTCATCTTCGTGAGCATGTAAATTATCGAGAACAGAATTGGCCGCCATTAACTGACCATCAGATGTATGTTTTGCGTACTTCAAGAACTTCTTAAAGTAATTTGCTCCTTCATTATAATCGTTCTTGATATTTTCTGCCTGAATAGAAGAAACGATCATCATATTTTGCTTTGCTCTTGAAAAGATAACATTAAGCCTCTTCTCACCACCGCGTCTATTAATAGGTCCAAAGTTCATAAACATCTTGCCCTGATTATTAAACCCATAACAAATACTCATGATAATTATATCACGCTCATCACCCTGAACATTTTCTAGATTTTTGACAAATAAACCTATGAATTGATCTTCTTCTGTACGCTGGTATTCTTCTTCTAATTGTATACCGAATTGAGGGTCTTCTAACGCTAGTTTATCGAGAGCACTCTCTATCTCACTTTGTTGATCCATAGAAAAAGCTACAATACCTATACTTTTTTTAATGTCATTCATTAAGAAAGTACGTACCAAGTTTGCGATATAAGCAGCCTCATCTTTATTAGTACGTTTATGGTAAATAGCATTTTCCATATAATGATAACTGATGCTGCGGCTCAAAACATCTTTATAATCGATTTCTTGATCTGGATCTATTATAGGAGCTAGTGGCTCAATACCAGCATTAGGTATGCGACTGTCTGGTATAGTAAGTAGGTTTCTTTTATAAAATGCTGCATTACTAAAACTTATTAAACTCTCCCGACGGCTGCGGTAATGCCAGCCTAACATTACAGAACTCAATTTACGAGCCCCTTGATTTAATAAACTATCTGCATCGAGACTTATACCTATTTTTTCTTCTGTTTCTTCTTCGTCTTCTTCTTGATCGGTAACATTTGCACTGAAAAAGTTAGTAGGCGGCATTTGCATTTCATCTCCTACAATTATAGTTTGATGAGTTCTGAAAAGTGAAGGAACACCTTCTTCTACCGTTATTTGAGATGCCTCGTCATAAATAACCACATCAAAAATAGAGGTGTCAATAGGCATAGAATCACTAACACTAAGCGGACTCATTAACCACACTGGTTTAAGTGTAGTCATAATATCTTGGGCATCTCCAGTCGCAAGTTCACGTATAGATTTATAACGCATGCTCTTACCGAATTCATTTTCCAGAATCCTGCGCGATGCATTGTATTCCTTTTTAAGAACTTTCTCTTCTTCTGTTAACTGTGCAGCCACAGACTCTGTAATACGCACTTTATTTAAGAATTTATCTCTAATCTTAGAACGTATAAATGCGACATTAGAATCGTAATAACTATCTAATAGCGAGCTTATTTTACGCACAGAATTTCCTAAACCGTCTTCACTAGATTGAGAAAACACAGGATCCTTTTCATAAACCTCCTTTACAGATTTATAAGCGGTGTGAAAAGCAATATCATCTGTTTGCCAGTCTCTGGTGCGTAGATTCTGTTGCATCTCTGGACTCAACCCATGAAGTTGCTCTATATAAGGAGCAAATAAACCTAGGGTATGTACAGCGGCTCTTCCACGCTGCAATTGGTCTTCAATTTGCGATAGTGTCTGCGCTCCATGATTAGAGAACAGACCTTCTAGATGATTATACAACTCATCAAATTGAGATTTAAAACTTAATAAGGAACGTACATAAGAAGTATGATCTCTAGTCGTCCATGCTTTGATAATATGATCTGGATTATCTTGCTGCTCTTGAATCCAATGATAATCTGTTACAAAATTAGTAAGACCAAATCTTTGTGCCGCCTCTTCTCTTTGCTCCTCTAACTGCTCTAACGCTTCATATTCTTCATTAAGCGATTTAAGAACATTGCTTATTTCTGGTTTTATCTGGTGGGCATTAAAATTATAAGAAGCTTTTACCTGTCCTTTTAATTTATACCAGCCCGGATTTAGAAATTTAAAGAAACTACCGTCTAGCTTCTCCCATTTTTGGAGAGCTGTCTTTGCGTCTGTATCATCAAATTTTTGAGTCCAGTTTTCATTCTCTTCTATAAGTCGCTCGTGCAGCCTTCTTTGTTTCTCTAATTTTCTATTCAGGTTATCTAACTCTGACGCGGCGATGGTTTTTTTATCAAAAATACCTAAAGAATCACGCTCTACTATTCTCGCTACTTTCTCTGCAAAATCAAATTCTTGATGCCACGCCTCTATAGATTGTTCTTTTACCTCAACTTCTTGTTGATCTAACAGTTCTACCAGGGCATCTAATCCATCTGTAGCTTTTTCTATCTTCTCAAGCACCTCTCCTTTTACATTAGATGCCTGTAATATTTCTACAGCAACACCATTTAAAGCATAGTTTGCAATAGAACTGCCGTGGTCATTAAGCTTTACTTGCGAGATAAATTCTGTGATCCACGTTTCATTATCTGCCCATTCTTTATAAAAAGGTACATAAATCAACTCTTGATCTGAGAGCATTTCCTTTTCTTGATAATAAGCGATCAATACTTGATATAAATCGTATAAAGGCGGCTCACCATCTCGCATATTTATATGAAACTTTTCTAATTTACCTAGATGTGTTTCTATTTCTTGGATGGTTTTATCTCGCTTTCGCGAAAGCGTGCTCGTATTCATATTCTTTTTCATGAAAGCCTCATACGTATCTTTGAGGTTCATGATAAAAGCTTTTTTATCGGTTTGAGAATCGTGAATTAAGCAACACAACTCATCTAATTTTTTATTTTTTAAACGGTGAAAAACTACATCTAACGCTGCACGCTTTTCACAAACGAAAAGTACTTTTTTATCTCTCGCCACATAGTCGGCTATGAGGTTAGTAATCGTTTGTGATTTACCTGTTCCTGGTGGTCCTTGAATAATATAATTCTCTCCAGATCGTGCTTTTAAAACCGCTTGCGATTGTGTTGGGTCGGACTGTATAATAGGATACAGCTCTTCTAGACTGGTTTTTTTATAAGCGTCTAGATTAATATTTTTAGGCTGATCGCTGAAGAGCTCATCAAAAACATCATCTTTAATATCTGCTTTTAAGATCTCAGAATAATCACGTACAAGACTCATTTTACGGTATTTAAAATTACCTAGAGTCATGTTGCAAGTATCCACTTCCCACACCAGCGGATTCACCTTTCCATCGTTATCGGTATGGTAAAAACTACGCCTGCGCTCTGCAACAGCAAGATCTGTGTAGGGATTAATGTCTTCGTTAATGATGTATTCTAACTGGTTGTGTTTTTTGGCAATTAGATTGTTGAAAATTGCGAGACCTAACGGCTTCACATTTTCAGCGTCATAAGAATAGTCATAACTACGAGTGCTTAAACCAGAATTACGGTTATTAAGTTTACGCTTTTTAAGTTTAAAGTTGCGTTTTGCAATTTTATGTATGAGCTGTATTTTAGGCTTATCGCGCCATTGTAAATCTATTCCTGTGCCGCCTAGAGCAATCTGATTTTTTATACTTTGTACCAGCTCTTCTATGCTACTCGTTTCTAGATCTACAAAATCTGGCAAATCTATGTCATAAAGATCCTTGAGGTAATAACTCAAGACAGGATTCACCTCGGCCTCTGTATCATTTACCGTTAATTCATACTTATCTTTTATCCCCTTTTTCTTTGTGATAGAAACTGGCAGTAATAAAAGTGGCGAACTTATACGCTCGTCTGCGCTTTCTTTAAAATTATACCAGTGTAAAAATGCGACTACAACACGCAGCTGGTCAAAACCGTATTCGTTCTTACTCTTGCGCGCTTCTAATCGTATTTTATTAAGTGCTGGAGATAAAAATCTATTTTGATCTATGTCTAGATAGCGGTTAAGATTTATCTTTTTCTTGCTTATAAATTGAGTCTGTATATGACTATTCCAAAATATTAAATCTTTCTCATTGATATTTTTATAGTCCAACAACATAGGTACAGAGGACTCTGTAAGGTTTAAAAAACCACCTCGATCATTAAAATAGAGTAATTTATTTCTTCTAGAGATATCAAAGAGTCTGCGTTTTAATTTATCTAGAATATAACTACCACGATCCGACAGATTTAGATTTCTAAAACCTTCTGTATCGGTAAGATCTACATAGTTTTCTGGATTAAAATCACGATAATTTTTAAGCTTTGCTATTATTTCTTCTAGACTAGGCGCACGACCTTCTCTATAAAGTGGTGTCATCTCCCTAATTACATGATGTATAGTAGGGTGCAAGTTTTTATTATAAAAATAAAGTCGCTCTCTGTTTTCTACAAAACGCTCTAACTCTTCTACATCTCTAAAATCTATACCATAGGCTACACTAGCTAGTATAAAACCTAATGTAAAAATCTCGGTAATAGGATCGTAATGACCAGTTTCAAAATCCCAAGTTTTATAATGCGGTAAATAGACCGGTTTTGAAATAGGAACATCTAGATCTTTATGAATCGCGTCATGATCATAAAGTCTATCACCATAATCATCTGGAGCATCTAATGGGTCAAGAGAACTTACCTCTTTATAATTTACACTTACCTCAACCGCATAACGTTGTTTAGGCTTCTTGAATACTTTATTAGACTGTGTGAAATTTTTTCCCTCAGATTCAGTTACTAGCACGCGACCGTTATAATCAATAGAATCGATAGAATAAATACCTAAAACTAGATTGCGCTCTCTAAGAAAATGTGCTTTTTCTAAAAGTGGTAATACTCTAGCTATAAAATCTGGTGTCGTACTGCCTCCATGTTCTTTAACCTCATCTAGCAGACTGAAAAAACTTGCTTTATAATCACTCATTGTCGTAAATACTGCTATCTGGGTTCTCGGTTACACGGCTCAAATCATTCATAGCCTCTTCCTTTAATTTCTTGAAATCTCTAATAGTCAGTTTTAACTCCTTTCTTAGAATACGCTCGTAATCTTCTTTTAACTCTAATAATTCTGACACCTCCAAAGTATGCGCGAGCGGTAATTTTTCTAGTGCGCTATCTATTCTAGCAAAGTCCAATAAGAGATAACATAAATAACTCTTAGTACTAGGTGTGGTGTGTTTCAGCTTTCGCGAAAGCGAACTCGTATCTATCTTTTCACTTCTATTAAAGTCTGGAAAAAACTGTTGTGCTAGATTCATCACAGCATTAGAATTGATCCATTGAGGCCTTAAAATAAGCTGTATAAAGTCAGATGTTAATGCTCGAGTCTCTTCTTGTTCAAAAATATCTAGGCTATTGATATCCCACTTTCCCTCTATTAACCTGTGTAGTTCTTCTTCATAATCTTTAGAATTGCGTGCTTTTAAATCTAGAGCAATACTGCGCAAGTAGGATTCTGGGTGTGTTTGCTGGTTAGTAGATTCATCTTCCTGACTTATGATTTCTTTGGCCTGGTCTAGGTAACTTTGTGCATTTACGTCTGCCAGCCCTGTATTTAATTTGATGAGCATTTGTATAACCGTGTAGTGTTCTCTACAAGATTTAAAAGCACCTGTATCACAAAAAAGTTCGAGGTACAGTTGAAAAATACGTGCCGTTTCTATGATGCTATCCTCACTACGAGAGTCGTTTGCTAGAGCAAGAACTATACGTTGTGTCACCTCATAATCTCCATCTTCTATTTTAAAGAAAAGGTAGTGCGAGAGCTCGTGAGCTATTAAGGCCTTTAACTGTTTATCATCTAACAACTGTAAAACATTACCAGAAAAAACAATATGCGCTTCTCTCTCAATTACAGAAATACTTGCATTTACTTGTAGACTGTTGTTCTCTTGATAGAAAGTGACTTGTGCATCGATATTTAGGTCTTTACAAATAGCGTCAGACACACGGTATAAATTTGCATGACTATCTAGATCTAGACGGTAAGTGTTTTTAAGCAGATTCTTTTTAAAAGACTCTACTTGTTGTGCTTTAACCTTCTCGTCTTTAAACCATTGCCAGGTTTTCTTGCGACTTTTTAAATGGTCTCTTAGTTTTTTATGGTATGGAAAAGGCTCTAAAAGTGCCTTTTTATCTATTGCAACGTCGTCAGTCATTCAATTATATTATGTATTTCCCCTAGGCTTTAAAGTTAAGGAAAACGACGATGATTTTATTAATTGCTCTTATCAAAAATGGTGTAACGAATACCCCTCTTTGTTATAGGAGCTTATAGTTTATTTTTTTAATTGTAAAGTATCGATAAGAGTCGATATTTGATCTTCAATACTATAAGGACTTTGCATTCTAAAATATGTATCGTTTTCAATTTCGAAAAGTCTTCCTAGGTAAAGAGCAAAAAAATCTGGATCCAGATTTTTTTCATCATAAGCCGTCTTGAATTTAGGGTACATTTTTCTTCTAATATTAGGCTCAAAAGAATGATGAACCACTAAGGCAGGAATCATAGATTGAGATTCATTGAACACCTTTTTACTAGGATAATCATAGTTATCTAGATACCATTTGATTTTAGACAAATTAACGTCATCTGCTTCATCCATTCTATCGTAGTAGGCTTTTTCACTTAATTCAGTTTCAGATAAACCTTCTCTTACTTGTTGGTCAGATTCAAACACCTCTTGAAGAAATGCTTTTCTATCTTCCATAGTTTTCAATTCTTCTCCAATAAACGTTTGTGCAGTTTCTTTTTGCTGGCAAGAGCTTAAAGTTACTAGTAAAACTAGTGCAAAAATGACTTTTTTCATAAGGCAACTTTTAATACCTAAATATAAAAAAGGGTGGAATTAACTCCACCCTTTTTTAATTATAAACAATATTTTCTTTTACTCTTCTTCTTCTACATATTCAGGATATAAAAATGCGTTATAAGGAAAACGCTTCACGTGAATCTCACGTACACGATCATATACTTTCTTACGGAAATCATCCATATTTTCCTTTTCGGTAGCTGAAATAAAGATCACGTTTTCACCCATTTTTGCCATCCATGTTTCACGCCATTCTTCTAGTGAGTAATGAGCAGAAGTACGCTCTTCCATTAAATCAGTTTCGTCATAATCTTGAGCCTTGTAAGCATCAATTTTATTAAAAACCATAATCATAGGCTTATCGGTCGCGTCTATTTCTCCCAAAATTCTATTTACAGAAGCAATATGATCTTCAAAAGATTCATGGGATATATCTACAACATGAAGCAGTAAATCAGATTCTCGGACTTCATCTAACGTCGATTTAAAAGACTCTACCAGTTGTGTAGGCAGTTTTCTTATAAACCCTACCGTATCTGTCAATAAAAAAGGCATGTTGCGCAGCACTACTTTGCGTACCGTAGTATCTAATGTTGCAAAGAGTTTATTTTCTGCAAATACCTCACTTTTTGCAACGGTATTCATCAACGTACTTTTTCCAACATTTGTGTAACCGACTAACGCTACACGAACTAATGCACCACGATTACCACGTTGTGTGGACATTTGCTTATCGATGGTCAGGAGTTTTTTCTTAAGTAATGTGATGCGATCGCGTACAATACGTCTATCGGTTTCTATTTCAGTTTCTCCAGGACCACGCATTCCTATACCACCTTTTTGTCTTTCAAGGTGCGTCCATAGTCCAACTAATCGAGGTAAGAGGTATTCATATTGTGCCAGTTCTACTTGAGTACGTGCATAACTGGTTTGTGCTCGTTGTGCAAATATGTCTAGAATCAAATAGGTTCTATCAATAATTTTTGCCTCGAGAATTTTTTCAATATTCTTTTGCTGAGATGGAGAAAGCTCATCATCAAAAATAATGGTACCTATATTATGTGATTGCACATAGGCTGCGATTTCTTCCATTTTACCCTTTCCTACAAAAGTCTTAGGATTGGGTTTTTGCATTTTTTGATGAAAACGTTTACTAACGGTTGCACCAGCGGTATAAGCTAGAAACTCTAACTCATCCATGTATTCATTAAGCTTATCTTCATTTTGTTGTTGAGTAACAACACCTACGAGGATTGCTTTTTCGTATTCGTGATTTTCTAATTCTAACATAAAGATTTTTAGACTATAACAAAGATACTTTTTTCCCTTAAAGCGAGCATACTATTTAATAAGAGCTTATGAAATGAAAAAAGTCACATTACCAGCTGATAATGCGACTTTTAAAATAGATAAAACTTTAATTAGTTAGCTAAAATTTCTTTAGCATTAGTAATCGCCGTCATCGTGTGATCTCTTAATTCTTTAATCTCTACTACTTCTTGTTCTAAAACTGGCATTTTTTTATCAAGATCAGCTTTAGTCTCTGGAGATGGTTCACCATAAGGAAATTTCTCAGAATAGTCTGCCATCCAGTCCATCATACCGTCGTGAGATGCTTTTAAGTTACCTGCAGTTGCATCTAACTTCATTAATTGACCTTCACTTAACTCAGCTCCTTCTTTACTAGCAACTAGTTCTCCTTTAAGCTCTATAAGCTCTCCCATTTTAGGCATGATCTCGTCATGTACATCCATGGCCTCAGTCATAAGAAGGTCGTAGGCTTCTATTTGCTTTTGTAATGCTATCTCTTCTTTACTAGGCTCGTTCTTACATGAGGCAAGAGTTAGAACAGCTAGTAATAAAATATAAATTGAATTTTTCATAGTTTTTCTTTCAAAGTTAATGGAATAACTACAATCTAATCAATAGATTGTAGTTATTCTAGATATAAATTAAAATGCGTATTGCAATCCTGCAGTAAACACGTCTTGATTCTTAAGTTGTACACCGTTAAATTCTTGTACAATAGGTAAGCTATATTCTAAGCCTAATCTAAAACCTTTTAATGATCCAGAAGGCGCATAAAGATTAACACCTAGCCCACCATTTAACCAGCTACCACCAGAATTGCGAGTATCTGCCGTAATAACCATAAGCGGATTCAAGTCAGGGTTTGCGCCATCAATATCCTCTACCTTAACTGCCTCTATACGAGTTGACACGCTTAACCAGTCTGTTGCCTTGTAAGCAGCCCAGTTATTCCAGTTTAAACGATCTCCTAGCGTATAACCATTATCGTTATCGCTGAATCTTTTTTCACCTCTCATTTGAGAACCCCAAGAAAAATTCTTGCTTTGTCCTAAATAAGTAACAGCAAGAATACCGCTATAAGTACCACTACCTACCTGCATAGGATAAGGTAAAACGACGTCGTTACCCATACTTGCAGGAATCACATCTTCATTATCAATAGAACCTGTAGGAATAGACACTCCTAATTGTGCATGAAGTCTATAAGTAGGTTTCTTAAAGAACTGATATAATGCAGACAGTGATGTATCTCCTAATCCACTAGACTCTGTAGTAAAAGTACCACCCATAGCAGTTAAATGCTCCATGCTCATATCCATATACATAGTCATTGCCATAAGTGTCAACTTATCTGTAGGCGCATACATAGCTCCTAGCATGTGCATATTCATGGTCATCTCTGTAGGAGTAACCATATAATCGCCACCGTTAGGTAGTAAAACACTCTCAAAAGAAACATCTTCACTACCTCTTTTTAGATCCTTCATGGTAGTTGTGGCAAATCTATAAGAGAACATAAATTCTCCCTTTGCATGTGTATGGTCTCCCATTACATTAATCGGCGCATGACCATCTGGTCGGTTACCATTGTAAGTATGCTCTGTAGATGTTGTGTTGTTATCGCTTTGAGCGAAAGCTGACATACCAGCAAGCAGTACAGCTATAAATTGAAATTTTTTCATAGTAATATATTTCTACTCACGCCTATTTCTTTTTAGAGGCATAAATAATTAAGAGAATATCCCATCAAAGCGATGGCATAGAATAAGTAAAACTGAAGTAATTAAGAAAGTAACCTAGGAGGCGGATTGTAACTCCAAGACCTAGAGTACCTGTAAGAATTATGATACCTGAAGTTATTATGAATATGAGTACTGAAAACAGGTGTCAAATAATCATTATCTATTACCTGAAAAAAAATAGGGTAAAAAGCATTTGCCAGCTGTACAGTCTTAGAATTTGTACCAGCGTCTTCTTGAGCAGCTAGTGTAATTTGCTTGTTAAGATGGCACTTACCATTGCATTTTAATTGCGGTCTTTCTTTATTCACGCAATACTTTGCCACTATCACATCTATATTCATTTGAAAATAGAGATAATAACTCGCCTGATATGCTGGTCGCATGCCAAAAGTCATTAACATTAAAATTGCAAAAAGTGATTTGATAAAATACTATTTATTGCAAAGATAATTGACAGTAAGTGGTCGTTAAAATAAATGTGTTTTAAATTTCAAATAGATGTAATTCTATTCACCTTACTAAGACTTATTTTTGAAAATACCATTAAATAATCTAAAACAACACTTCATTGTTTCCTATAGCTTATCATTCTATCTACCAGCATGTGCTCCCAGACAGACATCGCTTTCCCATGATTAAGTATGAATTGTTGACTCAACAATTACTACATGAAGGAACAGCTACTGCTTCAGACTTTTTTGAGCCTAGCAAACTATGTCCTGATATAGATGTCTTAAGAGCACATACCGATCAGTATCTTAAAGATTTAAAAGAGCTTACTTTAGATAAGAAAGCTATAAGAAAGACCGGATTTCCATTCAGTGCATTATTAGTAGAACGTGAATTGCGCATTGCCCAAGGTACCATAGATGGCTGCATCAAGGCATATGATCACCGCATCGCTATGAATATAGCAGGAGGCACACACCACGCTTATACCGATCATGGAGAAGCATTCTGTCTATTAAATGACCAGGCTATCGCTGCAAGGTATTTGCAACACCACCATCTTGCTGATAAAATTTTAATTGTAGATCTAGACGTGCATCAAGGAAACGGCACTGCTCAAATATTTCAAAACGATGACAGTGTTTTTACATTTTCCATGCATGGTGCGGGAAATTATCCATTTAAAAAAGAACAATCAGATTTAGACATTGCTGTACCAGATGGATCAGGTGACGACTATTATCTCAACGAACTTAAAAACACATTACCAGATCTCATCCATCAAGAAAAACCAGATTTCATATTTTACCTATGTGGTGTAGATGTCCTAGAGAGTGACAAATTAGGTAGATTAAGTATGAGTCTAGAAGGTTGTAAAAGAAGAGATGAATTTGCGTTGTCCGCTTTCGCGAAAGCGAGATCACAAAATAATTCTTTCCCACCTATACAATGCAGTATGGGCGGCGGTTATTCTCCAGAAATTAAAACCATTATCGAGGCACATGCCAATACTTTTAGAGCAGCACGAGAGATTTTTATGTAAAACCTCTCTTAATCTAGTTGGTTAATCATTTATTTGAGCCAACCTTTACTTTTAATACTACGAGCAAATAACCAAAGTGCCACTGATAATACAGGGACAACTATAAAGAAAGTACGGTCTGCAGTTTCCATCATGTTCCATGCATCTACAGAAAGGTCATAAATTCTACAAATTATCACGGCTAGTAAAGAGATTAAAGCTAGCATAACGGCTTGTTTTCTTTTAAACAATAACCCTACACAACAAAACACACCTGCAAATACCGCTATTCCATATGCCCAAGTATACCAAATCGGGAAGCTGGCATAAAAAGCGACTTGCTCGGCAGTATAATTCTCCATAAGAGTTTCTGTACTTCCCATAGCCTCGGCAGTCCATGCGCCGACACCCATAAGATTCCAAACTAGAAAGAGGATCGTCACGATCCAAAACCACATTTTAGGTTTAGTAGAGTAAGCCATAAGTTAAATATTTAAAGGTTAAGTTATAAATTTAATATATTCTTACTTAAACAACTAAAATACTAACTATTATTAACATTAAAGAACTAGTGATTACATATACTGTATTTAAAGAACAAAATAAATCTATCAGTTTCTTCTATGTTAAAAATTAAATTTTGTAGAAAATAAAAGTTTTGGCACTTTCTTTGACTTAAGATATGCGAACTTTGCAAAAGCATCGTTAACTACATTATGAAGACCAGACTGCCTTTTATTTTTCTATTTATTTTCATCACCTTTTTGAGCAATGCTCAAGAAAAAGAGACTACAGTAGAACTACCATTAACTGATAATTGTAAGATATTATTAAGTAGCAAATTAGACTTTTTAATCAATGGAAGTTTTCAAGATGAATCTAGTCTAAGAAAAGAAATAAGCCGTCTAAAGGAGTGTGGTTTAGATGAGTTTGATGTAAAATTCTTTGGCCGCATGGAGTCTATGTCTGCCATGTTGCGCAAGATGACCAAAGAGAAGCAAATAGAACAACTGACTTTTGAAGATTTATTTACTCAAATAGAAAAAATTAAAGCAACAAGCGGATTCACACAAGTAAAGAAAATTACTTTACTTTCTAAAACTCTTGCCACACGCAAAGGAAGTCTCAAAAACTGGAATAAAGACATCAACCTTTTTCAAGAATTAGGCGCTTCAAAAAATGTGATAGGACAGGTTTATGAATATTTAGAATCTCACCCTGATAATACTAAAACGTATCAAGAGATTTTAGAATCTTTTAAAAAGTAATCCTGTTTCACAATAATAGATTGTTAATTAAAGCGTTAAAAATGAGAGTATAGAACTAACTAAAAGAATTTAATTAACGCATGTGGTACCATAAAATTAATCTCTGGTTTACCTGGCGAGTAATGCTTTACAACAGTTGCTTCTCCTTTTTAAGCCTCGCAAAAGGCGATCCTTATTCTACTCTTTTTGTATTTCTAACTGGTGGCTTTATAGTTGGGTTACTAGCTCAAAAAAATATTCATAAACCAGAAGAATATGTTTTTCAAAATTTAGCAATTTCTAATGTACAACGGTACACATTTGCTTATGTTGGGCATATTTTGTTTTCTCTAGTAGCATTTTCACTCATTTGGTTGATTAAGGACTATGTCTAGACTTCATATTCATATCGATAGATACAAAGTAGGCCGATTTAAAAAAATGACTTTGATTAATAACTTGGATTTAACTCTTGAAAAAGGAAAGATTACAGGACTTTTAGGTAGAAACGGTTGTGGAAAATCTTCTTTGATGAATGTTATTTTTGGAAAATCAAAAGCAGATACCGTGGCTCATTTTGATGGAAAACCTATTCAATTACGTGATCATCTAAAACACCAACTCGTTGCTTATTTACCTCAAGATCCATTTATGATAGGTGCAAGAACTGTAGTAGATGCAGTACAAATGTGGTATCCAGATCCCAAAGACCAGGACAAGATCTTATACGAGCCACTTATTCATAAAGTACATCACGTAAAAGTAAAAGCTCTTTCTATAGGAGAACGACGATTTTTAGAATTCTTATTGGTCATCAACTCAGAGCGACCAATTATTTTACTGGACGAGCCATTTTCTATGCTCGCTCCACTTCAAATAGAACGTGTGAAAGAAATTATCAAAACAGTAAAACCTAGAAGAGGTATTCTGATGAGTGATCATTACTATGATAACGTACTCGAGATGTCAGACTCTTGTTATGTCTTTAAAGAATCTACTCTAGTAGCTGTGGAAAATGAAGAGGATTTAAAAAACAATCTTTATATATAAGCTTAAACCAAAGTGCTATGAAGTCTTTTCACCTCGGCAAAAGTATTTCTATGCAATTTTACATTAGGCTTACTCATATGACTGTACTCTGTAAGAAGCTCTTCTATAAGTTCCTTTGCTGCCTCTGGCTTCTTGCGATCTATTAAAAATTGAGCTAAAACTAGTCGTTCTGGATAATGAGAATATCTAACATCGAGAGATCTCAATTGCTTTTCGGCATTATTTAACTTACCTAATTCCTTATAAGATAACCCAAGAAAGAAATGAACCTTGGACGCTCTTAACTCTGAATTGGGTTTTAAAGATCTAGCGACCTCGATAACCTTATTATAGTTTTTAAGATGATAATGAGTTATCACTAGTTGCTCTTGTACATAGGCATCATCCTTATGAGCACCGCCCAAAACAGTCTCATAATTATCTAATGCTTTTTGATATTCTTGTTTATTAAAATAAGCATCAGCTAGTGCAACACGATTTGCAAAGGTGTCAGAAAATTTCACTTTATTAATAAGGTCGTTAATCTTTTTAGTCGGATTAATGACTGTAGTAATCTCGTCGGTAATTACTTGAGCGTCATTCTTCTTAAGTACATTAAGCACTAGATAAATAAGACTCCCTATAACCGGAAGAAGAAATATGATCGCATACCAATATACTTCACTTCTATTCTTATAGGCATGATAACAGCAAAATATCTGTACCGCAACAGTTAGATAATAAAAAATCATTTCTCAAGAATTAAATACAACTGATTACTAAGACTACTTGTTACGCTTTTCCCAATTCTTACGAGCAAGTTGTTGCATGTCTTCTACTTTATCACTCTCGTCCATAATCTCAAGACCTAACATACTCTCTATAACATCTTCCATAGTAGCTACACCTTGAATACTACCAAAATCATCTACCGCAAGTGCGATGTGTTCTTTAGTAGCGATCATGGTTTCAAATAACTGTGGGATAGGCAAACTAGCAGGCACCATCGTGATTTCCCTTTTTAGGTCTTCAAGTGTATTTGCAGGTTTGTCATTAATAATATCAGACAGTATATGATCCTTAAGAACATACCCTTTAATATCATCTCTATTTGCACCGAATATAGGAATACGAGAAAATCTCAAGTCTTGATTTTGATCAAAGAAATCTCTAATAAGAGTAGTTTGTGGCGCCATAAACATAACCGACCTAGGAGTCATAATATCCTGCACCATAATGCTATTAAAATTCATTAAACTTTTAATGTACTGACCTTCTGTAGGTTCAAAAACACCTTCTTGTTCTGCTGTTTCAGTTATGGCAACAAAATCCTCACGAGTCATTGAATTCATGTGCGCACTTTTACCGATAGCCTTAGTTGTTAATTGGAGTACCCATAAAATTCCAGTCCATTTCAATGGAAAAATCATGATATTAAGAGCGCGAGTCGTAAAACCAGCAAGACCTTTCCAGTAAGTCGCCCCTATGGTTTTAGGTATAATTTCAGAAACTACTAGAATTAATACCGTCATAATTGCTGACACCACACCTACTAATGGAATTCCAAAAACGTCAGCACGATAACCTTCTCCTACTAATGCTTCAGCTTGTACACCGACTAGAATAGCACCTACCGTATGCGCTAGTGTATTTAAAGTAAGAATAGCGATTAATGGTTTATCCACATCTTCTTTTAAGATTTTCAAAGAAGAAATATAAGAAGCACCTTCCTGCTCCTTTACCTTTACAAATGTTCCTGTGACACTTAACAAAACTGCTTCTAGTATAGAACACAGAAATGAAAAGAAAATAGAAACAACGGCATAGATAATAAGTAATGTCATGATAAGTTGATTTGATCACGTAAAAATAAACAATTCTACTGCTGTGATTATTAATTTGTTATTAAGACCTGATTTATTAGTCCTTTTTAATCTGTTCCCATGTTTTTCTGTTGATAGAGTAAACTAAAAAACGATCGGTAATTGTACTATCTATATAGTCAGACTCTAGAGACATGCCGTTGTGCAAAGCAACTTTTATGGAACCTATATTATCTTCATGAATTACAGAAACTAGACTGTTACCAAAATTCTTATCGTATCCTCTTTCAAATGCTAGGTCTCTCAACCTTACTGCAGCCTCTTTTGCAAATCCCTGTTTCCAGAAATGAGGTAAAATAGAATAACCTACTTCTAGTCTTTTTTAATCCATTTACAGTCTGGACTAGTAAACCTGACTGACCTATAAATTCATTGGTCTCTTTATGGATCATCACATTCATACCACTAGTACCTTTATCATATCGCCAGAAAGCTTTTTCAAACCACACATCACATTGTTCTTGAGCGGTTAGACCTTGCTTCATCCCTAGAAACCGACCGGTATCTTCTTCTTTAAATATAGATAACCATGTTTGATAATCTTCTCTCTTTAAGAGTCTGAAAGTAGAACGCACCGTAGATTCTCCTGTAAGTAGGTAGTTCATATTATAAATCGATAAAAGTAATTGAAATCTTATTTAGGTAAACTACCAGTAAATAACCAAGCCTTATCAAAACCAAGGGCTCTTAATTTATTAAGCTCATTAGTTGCGTCATCACGATCTACAAAACTAGAAAATGCAACATTATGGAGACCATAAGAATTAACACCTATACGTTTTGCATCAAAACCTTTACGTTTTAATTGAGCAACACGCTTGTCTGCATTTGCAGGATCACGGAAAGCGCCAGCAACTACATGAAAGTTTTTTGTTAACGGTGCAACATCTATAGATATAGTAGGTAAAGGTTCATTAATTAAAAAACTTGCACTTTCTATAGTAGAATTCACTTTATCAGTAGACAACTGTTCTACTGCAAGGGTATCGGTTTTCACTTGAGTTTGATAACCTTTAAAACCAAGACCTAATCCTAAAAGAATAACACCTGCCGCAGCATAACGTATCCAGGAACCAGAATTAGTTTTAGCAGTTTCTAACTCTACAACAGCAACTTCTTCTACAACCATTTCTTCTTCAGCAACAGTAACCGGTGCAACTGGAACTCTATCGATAGCAAATGTCTCGTGAGAAGTAAGGCCAAAAGCTTCTGGCAAATAATTAACCAGATACATAGGTGTAAACTGTAACGCCTTTTCTTCATTACGAGAAAAACGACCCACCTTATGTATAGTTATTGAACCATTCCTATCCATTTCTTGATCTAGAAAACGTACATAATTACGTATCTCTTGAATAGACTCATCATAAGTCAGATTTGCAACACTTGCTATATAGTTAGCCAGTAACCCATCATTTTGTTGGATTTGAGCATTAAAACTCAATCCTTTTTTAGGTGGATATATAGTATGACTGCTAGCAAAATGTTGTGCAGGAACGCGACGTGAGATAAAAGCTCCAAAACCTGGAACAACTACACACTCGTGGCGGTACAATAAATCTGATATGTAAGTAGCGATTTGCATGTCACAAACATAAAAATTAAAACAAAACGATCAAGCACTTGGGGTAACTAGTTATTAAGAAATTGAGGTCAACGTATCTAACTCATTAATTTTTAACGTATCCGCTTTCGCGAAAGCGTAACTTTTTACATTCATTTAACCATAAACACCTATCAAAAACCCTTTATTTGTCGCTAAAAACAGCTACATATGATCAACTTCTTGCTGCAACAAGTAAATGATAGCGGTCCTATTTACAAAGAAACCATAATGGGACGATTCCCTGTGGAACCATTCAACACGGCTAGCAACCTTATTTTTCTAGCCTCCATTATTTATTTCAGTATTTTAATTTATAAGTCAAAAAAGAAACACTGGTTTTTATCCTGTTGCATGCCTGTTTTCCTAGCAGGATTTATAGGCGACACTATCTATCACGCCACTCGTAGTGATGAGTTTTGGCTCTTATTAGATTGGGTTCCCATAGTCGTGCTGTGTTTTGCCTGTTCTCTATATTTCATATTTAGGTCTCCAGTAAGTTCTTGGGAAAAGATCGCATTAGGTCTTGCTATATTAGGACTAAACATCATCCCTAGAACATTACCTATACCCAAAGGTTATCGCAACTCTATAGGCTATATAGGTACCGCTATTGCCGTATTACTTCCTATTTTTCTATATGCCTACCGTCATAAATGGAAGCATTTTAAATTTATAGCATTTGCTCTACTTTCCTTTATTACCGCAGTTTCTTTTAGAACTCTAGATAAAAAATACGACATAGAGTTTCTATATATGGGCACTCACTGGTTGTGGCATACCTTCGGTGGTATAGCTGTGTTTTTCTTAATGAGATACATTTATATGGACAACGAGAATTCTGAGCGATATATGACTAGAAAGCACCTTAAAAATGATTAAATTTGCCAGCTTATAACGTGAGATCATGCTGGATAAAGTAAAAGAACATATTGAGAAAGTACAAGCCTTTAAAGCAGATTCCAAAGAGTCTATCGAGGCTTTTAGAATTGAATACCTAGGTAGTAAAGGATTACTCAAGGATTTATTTGCAAAGTTTAAAGAAGTCCCTAACGAGCAGAAGAAAGCATTCGGTCAGGCAATCAATGAACTTAAAGAAAAGGCCAAAGAAAAGGTTGAATCTCTAAAAGAAACTATAGAGTCTAAGGAAGAAGAAGCTGGAATTTACGGCGACCTTACGCGTACTGCATATCCTATGGAAATAGGTGCAAGACACCCTATATCTATAGTAAAAAACCAGATTATTGATGTATTCTCTCGCATAGGTTTTAATGTAAGTGAAGGTCCAGAAATAGAAGACGACTGGCACAACTTTACAGCACTTAATTTACCTGCACATCACCCAGCTCGTGATATGCAAGACACGTTTTTTATACAGACAGATCCAGATGTATTATTAAGAACGCACACCTCTAGTGTACAGGTGCGTTATATGGAAGATAATAAACCACCTATAAGAACTATTTCTCCAGGTCGTGTTTTCCGTAATGAAGCGATAAGTGCTCGTGCACACTGTATATTCCATCAGGTAGAAGGACTTTATATAGATAAGGATGTAAGCTTTGCAGACATGAAGCAGACTTTACTGTATTTCACTCAAGAAATGTTCGGTAAGTCTAAAATACGCTTGCGTCCATCTTATTTCCCTTTTACAGAGCCTAGTGCTGAGATTGATATTTATTGGGGTCTAGAAACAGAAACAGATTATAAAATAACTAAAGGTACTGGCTGGCTAGAAATAGGTGGTTGTGGTATGGTAGATCCCGCTGTACTTACTAATTGCGGTATCGACCCAGAGGAGTACAGTGGTTTTGCATTTGGTATGGGTGTAGAACGTATCGCAATGTTGTTATATCAGATAGGTGATATACGTATGTTCTTTGAAAACGATGTGCGTTTTCTCAAGCAGTTTTCTAACGCTTTATAAAAATTAGTATCGTGAAATCACAACTCATTTTTGTTTACAATGCAAACTCTGGTAAGCTTAATGCATGGCTAGATAGCGCGCATAAAATAATAAGTCCCAAAACTTATGAGTGCAGACTTTGCGATCTTACTTATGGTATTTTTAAAGAAAATGCAGAATGGGCACGCTTTCGCGAAAGCGTAACTAACACCTATCCATCGATAGAATTAAAGTTCTTACACATAGATGAATTTGAGAAAGAATATGCCTCAAAGTGGCTGCCTAAATATGAATACCCTTGTATTCTTTTAAAAACTCCTGAGACAGATTCTGGTTTTGAAATTTTTATGAGCGCTGGTGAAATGAATGAAATCACTACTACACCAGACCTTATTAATGCGTTAGAATCTAAAATGAAAGCTATTTAATACTATAGTCGCGCTATCTTTTGTAGATACTAATCAATACATCAATTTATGAAAAAAGACATCGTTATACCAGTGGTAAAGGACGTTTACATCGCTATCGTAAAAGAAGATAATAAAGAAAAAACAGCACAAGACTGGATCGTGTACTTAATTAATGACGGTCTAGAACCTATTGAATCTATCATGATCATGAGTCGTGGTAAACATGAAGACGGTCGCAAGACATCTACATTTAGACACGCCTTCAAATTAGTTGCAGCAAAATCTGCTTTAAAAGTAGAACTGATCATGGAAGACGTATTTCCATTTAAGAATGAATTTATTCTCACTTATTTTATTGGACCTACTCTATATGACCGTGTATTTACTGCAGCACCACACTCTTTAAGTGAGGACCATTTCACTGCTTTACCAATAATGAAACAAGAAGGTATATTACTTTCTTAAATTGCTATATTTTTCATCATAACCCCATTATAAGGATCAATTTACACTGTCAAAAACAGTTCTAATTGACTTATTTACAAAACCTTAAACACCTTAATTAATATTTAATTAAGGTGTTTTTCATTAAAAATAGCCCGTTTTCACAAAGTGTCTTAAAAAAGATTGTTTTAGGTTAATAGAGCGTTAAAACAGGTTAGTTGCAAAACCATATGCATACTAACCTAGTATATCAAACGTATTAACGATATAACTAAAACAAACAATTATGAAAAAGTCAAATTTTTTGAGCGTAGCGCTCGTAGCAATTGCATTATTTGCAGGACAGTCAACATTTGCTCAAGAGGGTAAAATGATGAAAGAAAAAACAGTAATGGTAGGTGGTGCTGAAATGTATCCTTCTAAAACAATTGTAGAGAACGCTGTAAACTCAAAAGACCACACAACTCTAGTAGCTGCTGTAAAAGCTGCAGACCTAGTAGATGTACTATCTAGTACAGGACCATTTACTGTATTTGCTCCAACTAATGCTGCTTTTGAAGCATTACCAGCAGGAACTGTAGAAACGCTTGTAAAACCAGAAAACAAAGAAAAATTACAAGGCATCCTTACTTACCATGTAATCGCAGGAAAATTTAATGCAGCAGATGTAGTTGCGTTAATCAAAAAGAACAATGGAAAAGCAGTTGTAAAAACAGTAGCAGGATCTGAATTAACTTTATCTCTTAGTGGTGACAAAGTAATTGTAACAGACGCAAACGGTGGTAGCGCAACTGTTACTATTGCAGACGTAAATCAATCTAACGGTGTTATACATGTAGTAGACGCAGTATTACTTCCTAAAATGTAAATCCCTATTTATATTTTACAAGAAATCCCAAACTTTATAGGTTTGGGATTTTTTTTGTTATTAAAACTAAACCTTCTTACTCGACAAATCTAGGATCAGTAGGCATGGTTGTATTGCAATTATCACAGGTGCGCAATTCTTCACTTGCATAAAACTCTCTAAAACGTGGCTGAAAATCTTTTTCTATATCTTCTAGAATAAAAAATGTCTCGTGCAATTTATGATTACAATTATCACAATACCATAATAAACCATCTATTGCACCAGCTTCTAGACGCTTGCGTTCTATTACCAGACCTATAGAGTTTTCATGACGTACAGGAGAATGTGGCACTTTAGCAGGATGTAAATACATATCACCAGGCCCTAATTTCATAGTACGCTTCTTACCATCTTCTTGAATATGAACCTCTATATTACCTTCTAATTGGTAGAAAAGCTCTTCAGTTTCGTTATAATGGTAATCTTTACGAGCATTAGGACCTGCCACTACCATTACTATATAATCTCCTGCATCTTTGTACAGATTCTTATTACCTACTGGTGGCTTTAAAAGATCTCTATTATCTTCTATCCACTTATTAAGATTAAAAGGTGCTTGAATAGCCATTTTTTATCGTTTTTTAGAAATTAAAGGTACGAGATTACCTAATCATTCACAACGCACAAATTGTAGTAAGATTTGGTTAGCCAAGAGACTCTTTAATCTCTGCCATTAATTCTTTTCCTCCTTGAGAAAGAACTTTTTGTGATTGCGCTTTCGCGAAATCGATACATGCATCTTTATCTACATTATCAAACCATGGCATAGAATCACTAACATCTATACGTTGCTTGCCATCGAGACTCATCAATGTACCTTTAAACGATAATTGATCATCTTTCACAACAGCAAAGGCACCTATAGGCGCGGTACATCCACCTTCTAGATCTCGTAAGAATGCGCGTTCCATATCTACACATACAGCAGTCTGTTGATGGTTAAGCGCTGCTACAGCAGTAAGAACTTCTTTATTGTTTCCCATAGCAGTGATCATCATCGCGCCTTGTGCTGGTGCTGGGATAAAACTATCTAGGTCAGTATATTCAAAACCGTAATTTGCTTTTAATTTTGCTAAGAGACCTATGCGATCCAGACCTGCTTTGGCAAATATGGCAGCACTCCATTCTTTATTAGTATGTAGCTTAGATAATCGTGTGTTTACATTACCACGTAGATCTACCACATTATGATGACTGTATAAATCTAACCATTGTGATTTACGACGCAAACTACCAGTCGCGATGGTAGTTTCTTCATCTGGATTAAAATTACTTTTATAAACGAGAATATCCTTAGAAGACGCGCGTTCCATAACCGCTGCTTGGACCATTCCTTTAGGCAATTGTGTAGGAACATCTTTTAAACTGTGCACGGCAATATCTATTTCTCCTTTTACCAGCGCCACATCTAGTGTTTTAGTAAAAATACCAGTGATACCCATTTCATACAAAGGCTCTGTTAAGTTAAGATCTCCTTGAGATTTAACAGGATGCAAGATCGTTTTATGTCCCAAAGCTTCTAGCTGTGCTTGCACTGTTTTTGCTTGCCACATAGCAAGCTCACTATCTCTGGTTCCTATTCTTATTATACTAGACATACTTTTAAATCTATTTAAAAAATGTGGTTTTTAATTTAAGTTTTTCAGCGCGGTTTTCTAACCATGTTCCTAAAAGCACAAATATAACTGCAATAAATAAGGAATGAGCTAAAACTAATGCTTGTGTACCTAACATAAGGTCTATCTCAGCAGTGTGCGTAGGTGGTAAATAATCGCGATGTATAGAAGTCACTATAATAACCCAACGCTCCATCCAAAAACCTATATTAGATAAAAGACTTACAAGGAAAAGAATCCATACTTTACTGCCCGCCTTAGGAATAAATAATACTAAAGGAAGAATCAAACTTCCTAACAACATTATTATATAGAAAGAAGAATAAGGACCATTTAATCTATTTAAGCTAAAAATTGCCTGGTCCGTAAAAAATGAAGTGATTACCAATAACCAATGGAATAAACAGTTAATTAGAATCAAAAATCTCATTATTTGTAAGGCAATCTTACTCGATATTTTTGGTAGTAACGATAGGAAGTAGATAAATAGAATAATAACAAAGCCCAGACGAACGAAGTTTGCATTAATAAACTCTTGAATATTTGAGAGTATTTCCATAACCAGAATCTACGGTTATTAGGAATTTATTTGCTCTAGCTTAAAAACCTTATTTAGTAACTCGATAGCCTCTTCAGTACTTTCTTCTTCATTGCGCAAATGATTTGCAAAATGACCGGCTATTTTCTGTATAATTTTATCAGCAATAAGGTCTGCTTGTTCTTGATTAAAATCAGTAATTTTAGTCCTGTTGCTTTTAATTTCTGCTTCTTTAAGAGTAGAAAGCTTTGTTTTTAAGGCATTCATAGTAGGTGCAAAACGACGTGACTCTTGCCATAATTTAAACTCACTATGTATCTCTTTAATAATTTGGTGCGCTTGTGGTATAAAGTTCTCGCGATTTTGAAGGGTGCGATTAGTAATTCTAGAAAGTTCATCTAGATGCACTAGATTTACATTACTTAATTCTTTTACATTCTCGTTTACATTCTTAGGAATAGAAAGATCTAAAATCAATAAAGGTTTATTGGTAAATATAAGATCTTTAGAAACCGTAGGATTTTGCGCTCCAGTGGCCACAATAAGAATATCTGTTTGAGCAATTTGCTCTTCTAATTGCGCATAATCTTTTACAACTAGGTCAAATTTACCTGCAATACGCTCAGCTTTATCCTTTGTCCTATTAATAAGAGTAATCTCCTTATTATCAGTGTGTTTAATAAGGTTTTCACAAGTATTGCGTCCTATTTTACCGGTACCGAATAAAGTTATATTTTGATTAGATCCTTTTTCAAAATTCTCTAAGATGTACTGCACACTAGCAAAACTTACAGATGTTACACCACTACTTAAATCGGTTTCTGTCTTAATGCGCTTACTAGCTTGTATTACGGCATTAATTAATCGCTCCATATAAGGGTTGACTAATTGATACGATTTTGATTTCTTAAAAGACATTTTAAGCTGACCTATAATCTCAAAATCTCCCAAAATCTGACTATCCAGACCAGTTCCTACTGTAAAAAGATGGTCATTTGCAGCTTCATTTTTATAGATGTAAGCTATTTTCTCAAACTCTTCTACCGTTCCATGAGAATGCTCACATAACAATTTAATTAATTGAAAAGGATGTTGAGCAAATCCATACAACTCTGTACGGTTACAAGTAGAGATTACAGCTAGAGAAGGAATACCTTCAGCCTTAGCCTGTATCAGCAGGTTATCAATAGCGTCTGCACTCAATGAAAACGAGCCACGCGTGACAGCGTCTGCCTTGCGGTAACTAATTCCTATTGCGTAAAATGTGAAATGTGATGCTGCTGCCGCGGCCATAAATTACTTTCTGTAGTAGTCGACAAAATTAACAGAGGATTGGCTTTAAAAATAACGCTTAACGATCCTTTTTCGTCGCTATGAGTTATCTTTGCTTTATCAAACTGTATAATAGACTATTGATGGTGCTTATCTCGCTTTCGCGAAAGCGGAATAACACTTATTTAGAGTCGTTTTAAATAACAATGAAAATGGAAAACATCGCTAAAGGTGCTGGAGAGGTAACTATCATAGAAGACGGATTTCACGTCATACGTTTAAAAAATGATAGTGCAGAAAAAACAACTTTTTCACATCATGTCGATAGCAGTTTTTTACAGTTTCACTACTGTCTAAAAGGAAGCGTGCAACTAGCTTTTAATGAAGGTAGTTACAAACTAGATTTAAAAGAACAGAATTCCTACTTGCTATATAATCCGTCACGCGACTTACCTATGGACTTAAGTATAGCGCCTAACACATGGTTTATATCTGTACTGGTTTCTATTAAGAAATTTCACTCTCTTTTTTCTCCAGACGCACAACATGTTAGTTTTTTAAGTGCCGATAATAAGGATAAAAAATACTATGTAGATGGAAAAATATCTCCATCTATGGCTGTTGCCTTGCACCAGTTAATGAACTATAACCTCAACGATACAATAAAACAGCTTTACTTTAAAGGAAAGTCCTATGAGTTGCTATCCTTATATTTTAATACCGAAGAAGAAGCAAATCTAGAGGCATGTCCATTTCTAGCTGACGAAGAAAATATGCGCAAAATAAAACGCGCCAAAGAAATAGTAATAGAACGCATGATCGATTTACCTTCTCTACAAGAGCTATCTATAGAGATAGGGTTATCTCTTAAGAAATTAAAAGAAGGTTTTAAGGAAGTGTATGGCGATACGGTTTTTGGTTTTGCACTAAGTCATAAAATGGATTATGCTAGACAGTTGCTCGATAGCGGCCAGCATAATGTAAATGAGGTAGGCCTAAAAGTAGGATACTCTACTGGTAGTCATTTTATAAGTGCATTTAAAAAGAAATACGGAACAACGCCTAAGAGATATATATCTGGGAAATAAGAATGAATTTGAGAAGGTAAAAGTTTTTAAAATCTAACATATAATGCAACCATTCCTCAGCCTTAAAGAGTGAGGTTTCAGTCATATTTTTGATTAGAATGATCTAGAAATTACAATAATGTTAACCAATTATATTTATGATACTTTATCATTATGCATTCTGTTTATATTACTATTCATTATTTATAAAAAAATACAGAAAGTAAGAAACAACAATGGAAAGCACAGTTTGAAGATTTTACCAATTCTATTGATTCTTATGCTTGTATTTTCATTATTAGCACTGCTGTATTTCATCGTCAAAATTTTATACATCGAGAATTGATTGAATTCAAAACCCAAATCAAAACTTGAAAATGAAATTTAAAACCTTTGCCAAAATTTAAAAGAGTAACAAGTTTTGATTTGTTAACTCAGGTGGATAATAGTAAAATCTATACATCAAGAAAGTCAAAAGCAGATCCTGAATAAAGTTCAGGTTGAAAATACAAGACATAAAAAAAACCGCCTGCGAGCAAAGACTGCTCAACAGGCGGCTTCCAACCAACCAAATCTTAAATCAGTTTTACCTGATTATTTTTTATTTTCCATTGCTCTATTATAATCGAGCATTCTATTCTTTGTACTATTAACGCTAGAAGCGTTTTTTAATTGTATATAACCACGACCTTTAAATCTGTAAGTAGTACCGCTATCGATATGATACATTTCTATAGTCCTATCATCTACGATGTAAAGATCGAAATAATCATTCCATATAAAATCATAACCTAACGTTAATTGCTTGTTAATACTTCCTGGAGACTGATCGCGGACGGTATAATCACCACTGTAGTCCCAAAACAAACTACTTGAGTTTAGTCCGTTTCTATCTTGAGAACTTTCAAAAATATCTTCATTATTTCCCGGAAAGAATCTCAGGTAGTTTTCTCTGTCAAAATCATTGATAGCCCCAACATTACTGGTATAAACTTTTTCCCAAGCTTGATATTCCTGTAAAAAATACTGAACGTTGTCATAAAACAACTGATCGTAATCAAAGTTTGCCCTATCATAACCGTCTAGAAAATATCTCGTATTGTTATGTAGATCTCTTAGTTCTAATCTGTCGTATGCCCTGACTATGACTTCAAAATCATGCAACCCATCTATATCATGAAGAATAGCAAGTTGATTATTAACCGCATTATAAGAACCTACATCTATTCCTAACCCTGCGCCTGCACTTCCTACACCTACTAGGTTATTATTTGCATACACGGTACCAAAATCAAAACTTAACGTAAACGCTCGAGTCATAAATGGCACATTAGGTGTTCCTTGTGTGCTGTTTAAATCTACGTACCATACCTCGCTAGAAGCAAGCACTTCATTTAGTGTAGGAGCGTTATATCCGTCACCTATCACTATTTCTGTATCACAGCTCGTTAATGAAAAAGCTAGTAATGCAGATGCTAAAAAAGTAGTTATTGCTTTCATAATAGTAATATTTAAAAGTTACTAAGTGGTTTTCTAAAACCATGCCGAAATTTCAAACTACTGATTTAAAGCGTTTTGATAGTTACGCTTTCGCGAAAGCGGAATAACATCAACCTACTATTTAACCATAAAACACTAGAATATATTAAAACCTGTAGAGTCTTGAGATTGCTCTAGGTCCTGTTCTTGATTTTCATTCTCATCAATTTCTACAGCATCTTCACCACGTAACTGTCTGTCTACACGATCTGCCTCTTCTAGAATTTTAGGCAATAAGAATGGAGCAAGTGGTTCTACATGCTCATAAACGATACTTTTCTCTTTAATATCCTTATCGATAATATGAAACTCACCACTAGCCGAATTAATAAACATTAAAATCACACTAGCTAGAAATCCCATTTTCACAATGCCAAAGGCGGCACCAGCAAGTTTATTAATAAAACTAAGATTAACGGTTTTAAGCACCTTAGTAATTAATTTACCTACATAGGTAATTACAAATATGATAACCAGGAAGGTGACTATAAAACTAGCGATAGTAATATAAACGTCATCCCATTGCACCTGTTCTCGCAACCAGTCACCAGCATAGTTAGAAAAGTAAATGGACCCATAAATAGCAGCAACTAGCGCTATTAAAGATGTTAGTTCTACAAAAAAGCCATTTAAATAACCTTTATAAAGACCTATTAATAAAACAATGCAAATAATTATATCTAACCAATTCATCGGGCTAAGTTAGTTAAAATTGCCGTTAAGCAAACTCATAGTCGCATGAGATCCTATCAAGACGGTTTAACTAATCAAGTGCGCCTTTCATAGTACGAGAGTGAATGCATATCTATTGAGTATAGATATAACAAGAGGTTATAATTAATTTTCACATCTCAATTACATATTCATTTAACAAACTCATCCATGAAAAATTTATTTAAAACATCCCTTTTAATTTTCATATCCATCCTACTTTTTAGTTGTGACAATGATGATGGAATGGCCGATAATCAAAACGTGTGCACTTATGAAGGTCTTACCTTTTTTGACGGCACTACACAAACACTTATCCCTGAATCACAATTAACTACCGAACTTTTTCTTAACGGTAGCGGTAACGGCATACCAGAAATAGAGATTTATGAAACAACTAACCCTGGCAACATATGGTTGCTTACTAAAGCAGTAACAGCCAATTCTAGTGACGGTGGTACGCTAGGGTTAGGTAATACTAATTATACGGTAGCGGTAACCTGCCAGCGATCTGGTACTGCAGTAGGAGACGAATTCAGATTTGACGTAGTAACGGCAAACGGCCTAGAAGGTGAATTATGTGTCGTTCTAGATGCTATTATTCCATAAATACTGACAATCCACGACTCTATATGGAACGAAAAAACGGCACAGATTTAAAAATCTGTGCCGTTTTTTATTTTATAAAGAAATCATTCTATATTAAATAAACATAGAACCTATTCTTTTGCTTTAAGAAGATTAGATCTTTCTCAACCACTCACTCATACTCACACGCGACTCTAGATAACTTTTAAGATCTTTAATTGCCACACGTTCTTGCGTCATGGTATCACGATCTCTTACTGTTACAGCGTGATCTTCTTTAGTATCATGATCTATCGTTACACAATACGGTGTACCATTTAAATCATGACGCGCATAACGTTTTCCTATAGAATCTTTTTCTTCATAAGCTACGTTCATAGACCATTTTAATTCGTCCACGATCTCGTTTGCTATTTCCGGCAGTCCATCCTTTTTTAACAATGGTAAAATAGCAGCTTTAACCGGTGCAAGAACCGCAGGTAATTTAAGTACCGTACGCTCGCCACCACCATCTAGTTTCTCATCTACTAGAGAATTAGAAAATACAGCCAGAAACATTCTATCTAGACCTATAGAGGTTTCTAGAACATAAGGAACATAACTCTTATTATCTTCATGATCAAAGAATTGTAGTTTTTTACCACTGTGTTCTTCATGTGCTTTTAAATCAAAGTCTGTACGAGAGTGGATTCCTTCTAATTCTTTAAAACCAAATGGGAAGTCAAATTCGATATCGGTCGCAGCATTTGCATAGTGAGCCATTTTTTCATGATCGTGAAAACGGTAATTCTCATCACCCATCCCAAGAGATCTGTGCCACGCCATGCGCTTTTCTTTCCATATCTCAAACCACTTCAACTCTGTACCTGGCTTTACAAAATATTGCATCTCCATTTGTTCAAATTCTCGCTGACGGAAAATGAACTGACGTGCAACGATCTCGTTTCTAAAAGCTTTACCAGTCTGTGCAATCCCAAAAGGAATCTTCATACGACCGGACTTCTGTACATTTAAGAAGTTTACAAAAATCCCTTGAGCCGTTTCTGGTCTAAGAAATAAATCTGTAGCAGTGTCTGCACTAGCACCTATTTTAGTACCGAACATAAGGTTGAACTGACGTACATCTGTCCAGTTTTTAGAACCTGTATCAGGGTCTGCTATTTCTAGTTCTTCTATTAAAGCTTTTACACCTTCTAGATCTTCAGCCTCTAGCAATTGGGCTAGTCTTGCTGTAGGCTCAGTAGCTTTTTTCATATAACCCATCACACGCGGATTAGTCTCAGCATACATTTTTGCATCAAAGTCTTCACCAAAGCGTTTTGCCGCCTTAGCAATTTCTTTATTTGCCTTCTGTAAATGTTTCTCACAGTAGTCCTCCACGAGCACGTCTGCACGGTAACGTTTTTTAGAATCCTTATTATCGATCAATGGATCGTTAAAAGCATCTACGTGACCAGAGGCTTTCCATACCGTAGGGTGCATAAATATCGCCGTATCTATACCTACTATATCTTGATTTAATTGAGTCATCGCTTGCCACCAGTATTCTCTGATGTTTTTCTTTAACTCAACTCCATTCTGTCCATAATCATAAACGGCACTTAAACCGTCGTAGATTTCACTAGATTGAAATACATATCCGTACTCCTTTGCATGAGAGAGTACTTTCTTAAACTGATCTTGGTCGTTGTTCTTTGCCATAGCTGCAAATGTAAAAAAATGTGATTAGTTAACGTTGTGATTTTGTGTATTTCGCTTTCGCGAAAGCGAGAAAAAAAATCAATTATTTACTAGTATCTAAAACTGTTGATTTATCAAACTCTTTATTTAAACCTAGCAATAGAAAAGGAACACAAAAAAAGGTGTAATAAAACATTACACCTTTAAAATATAGCATTGTGTTTTAAAATTACCTCAGTGTAATCTCATTACTACTCACACGTATAGGCCCATTATAAAGATTTACTCTATAACGTCCTTTTATAATATTATCTTCGTTTGCATCTACTACCTCACAAAGATCTAGCTCTTTACCTTTATAATTAAATTGTACTATCTTAGAATAAGTCAATTCTTGACCATCAAAAACTTGTTTCTTATTAAGACCTAGCACATTATTATCTGGATTAATTACTTGCAGGTAAAAAGAAGTGACTCCAGTACTAGCAAGTGGATTTTCTGGCAGTGTAAAACATACTTTTATATCATCTACTCTACGCGCTCTATCGTTTTCTATTTGCTTACCTGAACTTCTTACTATAATTCCTACCGGTTCAAAATTAGTAGGTACTAACGCAGCTGCACGAGCCATATTAGCATTCATGTTCTCTATGGTCGAATTTTTATCCTGATTTTTTAAGATTTCACTATTTAAAGCCGATAATGTACTATCATTAACCTTAGATAGGTTTTGATTCACTATTTCAAGGGTATTTATTCTATCCTGTAATAAATCACGCTCTTTTCTAATATTAGATAATTCGGCACGCATTCTAGACAGCACTCTTACATCTGTTTCTAACTTACCGACACTATCTACTAATCTTGTAATGCGATCTCTTGCATCTACTAGGTCTGCATTAAGGGCGTTACCCTTATCTATTTCTATACTATATTCCGTAGAGATGTTCTCTAGTTCTTTTTGAATTTGTGCTTTTTCATCTTTTAAAGCTACCTTGATACCTTCATTTTCTTGATACGTACTATAGGACCACACTCCTAATCCTATGAGTGCCAACAGTAAAACTGCTAGTAAAACTTTAAATATTCGGTTATCTTTTTGCTGTGCCATGTTGGGTTGTTTATATTTAGAACGTAATTATACCTATTTCAATTATAAATATCGCCTATAAATCGGTTGTCTTAAAGTGTAAATGCATTAAAAAAACATCCTACGGTAATGACCTTGCCAGATATTGTTGCTTTTTTCACTTCTCGTCCGTTTGATTTATGAACACCACATTTATAATTAAAATAAATATGACTAAAATATTTTATTCTGAGGTGGATTTCTGATTTTATTAACTTGTTTTTTCCTGTCGTCTGTATGGGTTGTGACTGCAGTTTAACGACTGGAGAACAGATTGTTTGCACCACCTGCCGTGCCGAAATCCCTACATCTCTCAATCATTTACAAAAAGACGATAAAGTGAAAGAACTTTTCTTTGCTAGAGTAAATATCGAGACTGCCACCAGTTTATTCTATTATGAAAAAATAGGCATTGTACAACAGTTGATCTATCAGTTAAAATACAATGGACATGAAGAAGTAAGCCCCTTTTTAGGAAAATGGCTTGCTACCAATCTTAAGGAAGATCCTGCTTTTAAAAACATAGATCTAGTAATTCCTGTTCCTGTGCATCCCAAACGACGCGCAAAAAGAGGCTATAATCAGGTGGATGGTTTTGGAAAAGAACTAGCTGCTGTTTTGGGTGCTCGCTTTCGCGAAAGCGTACTCATAAAAAAACGTAATACCATAAACCAAGCTCAATTGGGTCAAGTAAAGCGTAGTGACGAGACGCAATCTCCATATGAACTAGTTGAGAAAATTGCACCAGGCACTCATGTTTTACTGGTAGACGATGTAATTACTACTGGAACGACACTAACCCTTTGTGCCAAGGAGCTGCACAAAAATCCTAATATTAAAATCTCTATTGCGACCATGGCCATATCTGTGTAGAGCAAACTATTAACCTGACGATTCTTAATTCAAGATTCTGAAGGCAGAGCCGTAGATTGTTGTCACTTGAAACTTATGATTTTCTTTAATCATGGCTTTAATATTCTTTTTACTTTTGTTTTCAAACATTTACTATGAACAATATTCTAGTTGCTACCGAAAATAAAATTACAACCATAACCATAAACAGACCTACAAAATTAAATGCTCTCAATAAAGAGACCATTGAAGAATTGAGTCAGGCTATATCTACTGCAGAAGAGGACGTTAACACGCGTGTTATCATCCTTACTGGAAGTGGTGAAAAGGCATTTGTGGCTGGAGCTGATATTTCAGAATTTGCGGACTTCTCTCCAGAAGAAGGTAAGAGACTAGCTGGTAAGGGTCAGGAATCATTATTTGATGCTATTGAAAATTGTTCTACACCAGTCATTGCTGCCATTAATGGTTTTGCTCTAGGCGGTGGTCTGGAGCTTTCTATGGCGGCACATTTTAGAGTAGCTAGCGATAACGCTAGACTAGGACTTCCAGAAGTATCTCTAGGTGTGATACCTGGTTATGGTGGTACCCAGCGTTTACCACAATTAGTAGGTAAAGGACGTGCTATGGAAATGATCATGACTGCAGGAATGATAGATGCAGACACAGCTCTTTCTTATGGACTTGTAAATCATGTAGTGACTCTAGAAGAATTGATCCCTACTTGTGAAAAACTAGCTTCTAAGATTATCAAAAATAGCCCGATGGCAATAAGTGCTGCCATAGACGCAGTAAACGCTGGCTATATAGATGGTACTGATGGCTACCAGGTTGAGATCGATAACTTTGGATCTTGTTTTGGTACAGAACAGTTTACTGAAGGAACAACAGCTTTTCTTGAGAAACGTAAAGCACAGTTTTAGAAATAAAAATTTTATTTAATACCACAAAGGGCAGAATTAATTCTGCCCTTTGTGGTATATGATTGTTAATTAATTACCTGATATTTATGGTTTATTAGCATCATGAATTCTATTCTTCTCAACTTACTACCTTTATTACTATCGCCTGTTTTTATTTTAATAGCAATAGCTTATTACTATGATTATAAAAAAGACCAGAAGTATTTACTAAGCGGTTTTAAGTTTATACTCTGGTTTGTCATCTTTATGGTAATTTATTTCTGGCTTACTAAAATTTTAAGTTTTGGTCTTTTAGAATCTGTGCTAGGTTTTGGTATTGTGATTCCATTAGCAATAGCAGTAAAAAATAGTAGTACAAGAAATCAATAAAGTTATTCATTAAAAAAGGGCAGAATTAATTCTGCCCTTTTTTTGTAATGTAAGTATTGAGACTTCTATCCTCTAAACAAGAAGAAATCATCCTTCATGTCTTCGATTTGTTCATCTTTATTAGTGATGATATAGTCCAGTGCTTTCTCGGTAAACTTAAGACCTTTATTAGTGAGAGAAACCACCTCATCTTGCATGGTAATCATGTTGTTTTTTTGTGCTAATTCAAGAACAGTTTTGGCACGTACTTTACCCCAATTGATATGTTCTTGTAAGTGGGCAACTCTTCTTTCTTCTATACTATCATGATTATTCAGATGAAGTAAGAATGTCAATAAAGAAACTTCTGTACGCTGCCTTTTCTGTCGAAACAGAACTGCTATCAAGCCTTTAGTCGGTGCAAAAAGATAGACCAGTAAAAAGATTAATCCCAAGACTGTTGTAATAGAACCACTAATAGAAGCATCTAACCATACTGCAAAATAATAACCGCCTATAGCACTCATGATTCCAAAAAGAATGGACAAGACGATCATCTTTTTTAAATCTGTAGTAAGTAAATAAGCGGCAGCGGCTGGTGCGATCATTAATGCGACCACAAGAATAGCTCCTACTGCATCAAAAGAAACCACTGTAGTTACTGATGCAACACTCATTAAACCATAATGTAATATAACAGGAGAAAAACCTAAAGCAGATGACAACCCTATATCAAACGTGCTTAATTTCAATTCTTTATAAAAAGCAAATAATAGAGCTAACGTTATTACTAGAGTTATAGAAATGGTCCACATACTCTTGGGACCATAGCTTACATGATCTATCATTAACTTATCAAAGGCAGCATACTCCAGTCTACCTACTAATACAGCATCGGTATCTAGATGAATATCGTTTGCATAAATAGCAATTAATAAAACCCCTATACTAAATAAGGCTGGGAATACTAATCCTATCGCTGTATCTTCTTTTACTAAACCGGTTTTTTGAATAGCTTCTACCAGCACAACAGTTATAATACCACTGAATGCGGCAAGCAATATCAACCATGGTGAAGCAAGGTCTTCTGTAATAAAAAAACCGATTACTATACCTGGAAGAATAGAGTGACTTATCGCGTCACTAATTAACGCCATTTTACGTAAAACTAAAAACACACCTGGTATAGCACAAGCTACAGCAGTAAGGCAAGCAATTAAGATAATAGCTAATTCTGCATTCATGATTCAGGCATATTAGTGTTATACAAATTCTCTGCTGTTTGAAAACCTTCTTCTGTTAGTGACCAGTCTTGTCCTTTTATGGTTATCCAGCTCTTATCTGACAGCGCTTTTAAGGTACCTCTTGTAAAACCTTGAAAACCATTTAAAATTTTAATAGAGTGAGGTCTAGAAATATCTTCATGTTTTTCTACAATACCATACATGAAATACAAAGTCTTTTTCAACTCTAGATCTCTACGGTTTCTTATCAAACGTATTTGTTTAAATAAAACACCACGACTAGGAGAAAAAATAAATGACACTCCTACAAAAACTGCGGCAACTAAAACAATCACTGGACCAGTAGATAGGTTGTTATAACTAGCACTTATTCCTGTACCAAAAACACCAGAAAAAGCACCAAATACAGCTGCTAGAATCACCATCGTCCCAAGACTATTAGTCCACTGTCTTGCCGCTGCTGCTGGAGCTAGCAACATGGCACTCATTAAAACAACACCTACCGTTTGTAAACCTATAACTATAGCTAGCACTATAAAAAAGCTGATCAATCCATCTATGAATCGTGTATTAAAACCTAGAGTCATGGCATAATTCTTATCAAATAACAAGAGTTTAAACTCTTTCCAGAACAGCAACATTACCACAAGACTTATACCTGTTACAATAATCATGACTATTACATCACTTTGCACAAGTGTAGCCGCCTGCCCAAATAAATACTTATCTAATCCTGCCTGATTTGCATCTGGTTGTTTCTTTAAATAACTTAAAACCAATTCTCCAAAGCCAAAGAACAAACTCAAAATAAGACCTAAAGCCGTATCTGTTTTAAGATGTGTTTTAGTCACTATTCCACGTATCCACACCGTACCTATAAAACCACTAATTAAAGCCCCTAAAAGAAGGACATTAGAATCCTTTAATCCAGTGAATAAAAACGCTAGCGCAATACCTGGTAACGCGGCATGAGAAATCGCATCACCTAGTAGGCTTTGTTTTCTCAACACAGCAAAGCTACCTAACATACCACAAATAGCCCCTAGAACAGCTGTCCCTAGTGTTATGGTACGCAACGTATAATCTGTAAAGAAATCTGTTAATTCCATCTGGTTATTTTTGAACAGCTACTTTATAGTTGATACCATAAGTCTTTGTAAGGTTATCATCATTAAAAATATCTTTTACAGGACCTGTAGCGATATGTTTTACATTTAAAAAAGTAACCCAATCAAAGTATTCAGGAACTGTCTGCAAATCATGGTGCACTACTATTACCGTTTTACCAGCTTTTCTCAGTTCTTTTAAAATATTAATGATTGCTATTTCAGTAGTAGCATCAACACCTTGAAAAGGCTCGTCCATAAAATAGATCGCTGCATTTTGAACTAATGCACGTGCTAAAAATATACGTTGCTGCTGCCCACCAGATAATTGAGATATTTGCCTTCCTTTAAAAGCAAGCATTCCTACTTTTTCCAGTGCTTCAAGCGCTTGTTTTTTTTGCTTTGCACCTGGTCTTTTGATCCAGCCTAGAGCGCCATAAGTACCCATCATGACCACATCTAGTGCTGTCGTAGGGAAATCCCAATCAACACTACCCTTTTGTGGCACATAAGCCACTTTATCACGTTGTTTCTTATAAGGTTTACCATAAATAGCAACAGAACCTGCAATGGGGTCTATAATACCTAAAATAGATTTTATCAACGTAGATTTTCCTGCACCATTAGGACCTACTATCGCCATTAATACACCTTCTGGAATAGATAAATCTATATCCCAAAGAACTGGTTTATAGTTATAAGCCACCGTAAGGTCATCTACCGCTACTGCTATTTTCTGTTCCATTATTTAAGTGCGTTTACAATAGTACTCACATTATGTTTATACATACCTATGTATGTACCTTCTATCGTTCCAGCACTACCTAATGCGTCGCTAAAAAGCTCTCCACCTATCTTTACATCATGATTTTGTGCTTTAACCGCAGCTTGTAATGCCTCTACCGTACGTCTAGGGACACTACTTTCTATAAATACCGCATTAATTTTATTTTCTATTATAAAATTTGTTATGCGTTGAACATCTTTAACTCCAGCCTCTGTAGCAGTAGAAATACCTTGTAAACCTACCACTTCAAAATCAAATGTTCTACCAAAATAATTAAAAGCATCATGAGCAGTTACTAGAATACGGCGCTCCTTAGGAAGTTCTTGTATCTTCACGTTTAAAGCCGCTCTTAGATCAATTAATTGGAGTCGGTAAGCATCTCTATTTGCTTCATAAGCTAGTTTGTTTTCAGGATCTAATTCAATAAGCTTTTCAGTGACGTAGTATGTGATTTCATTCCAGTAAGTCAGATCAAACCATATGTGCGGATCGTAATTACTTGCAAAATACTCACTACCTATAAGTGATTTCTCGGACACCCCATCACTTATCGCGATAGTAGTTTTACCTTGCTCATTCATTTTTTCAAAAACCTCTACCAGTTTCCCTTCTAGATGTAAACCGTTGTAAAAAATAACGTCTGCACCATCCAGTTTCATCACATCTCCTTGACTTGCTTTGTATAAATGAGGGTCTATCCCGCTACCCATTAAACCATTTACATCAACTAGATCACCACCTATGTTTTCTACTAGGTCTGTAATCATGGTAGTAGTTGTCACAACTTGTAGCTTACCGTTATCTTCTTTTTTTTCTCCACAGCTCACTATCGATAAGACTGTTAAGAGGAATAGTATTTTTTTCATTTTGTAAATTTTAAATGTTCCGCTTTCGCGAAAGCGGAATTAAAAAAAGCTCTATTTATTATTTCTAATTCTATAACTTAAACCAGCGCTTAATAAAAGGTTTTGACCATCTGTAATTCCAGAACCGAAGGTTAAATCAAATTGTAAGTCATCATTTGCTAAGTAGGTAAATCCTGCGTCCCAATTATGATTTGCCTTTGTATCTTCAGGAAAATCACCGTAAAGCTCTGCATAAACCCCTATCCTAGAACTTAAATCATAACCATAAGCCAGTGTATAGATATAAGCTAGTTCTGGATTTCCAGCATCTAATTTTGCTCCTAGATTATAAGCTATTCCAGACTTATCTGTAAGTGTGTGGTCAAATGAGAATCTAAAATCTAAACCTGTATTCTCTGGCTTATAATCTGATGCAGCGCTAAATGGAAGACTCAAATGACCTAGAATTGCTATTTTAGGCATCCACCCATTTTCCTCGGCTATAGCTATTTTTGCTCCTAACAATAATGGAGATGTACCATTGAGTCGCTCTCCTACTCGTTCACCATTAGCTTCAAACTCTGTAGTTAGATAATCTATTCCCAATCTCAATTCTAAATTATCTAGAAGTCCGTAACGCAATAAAGTAGTATTATAAACGGTTTCTTTAGTTTTAAAACTATCTTCTCCACTTTCTGTGTAAAAGCCACCTGTTTCTATTTGTAAAAATCCTTTTCTTATTATGTTAGGAGATTCTGTTGCATCGGGCCTGTCTGTTACCAGTGCGCCTATATCATCAGTCTGAGCGATGGCAACCGTCGAGGATAAAAGTATAGTTAGTGCGAGTATTATTTTTTTCATTATTTCAATTTTATATAAAGGTTATCGGCAATTTGTTTTGAAATTTGAAGAGGCGACTCATTCACTTTTATAGAATAGGATAGGTCAAATTCTTCAAATTCTATGATCTCTATGTTAGTTCCCAACTTCATATGTTGTTTATCTAGGTACTTGAGAAAGTTCTTTGATGAATCTATTAAACCTATCAAGGTACCTTTATCTCCTTTTTTCAATTTAGAGAGTATGGTTTTGTTAGTTTTTTCATAATTACCATGACTATCTGGAATAGGGTCACCATGAGGATCCTTCTTAGGAAAGCCGAGATGTTTATCGAGTTGATCAATAAGTTTTTGTGACTGAATATGCTCCAGTTGCTCTGCCACATCATGCACCTCATCCCATGAAAAATCTAGTTTCTCTACTAGAAACACTTCCCACAGTCTGTGTTTTCTAATAATTTGATTGGCACATTGTACTCCTTTATCCGTCAGTTTCGCACCTTTATAAGGGACATATTCTGCTAGGTTTTTATCTGCTAGCTTTTTAAGCATGTCTGTCACAGACGATGCTTTTGTATTCATGCGCCCTGCAATTTCATTAGTAGACACTAGTGCTTTACCATCTTGTAGGTGGTAAATAGCTTTGATATAATTTTCTTCGGATATTGAATGCATGCGGCAAAGGTAAAGTTTTTATTTGATTTAGGTAAATTAATTTTTAGGCTAGACTAAAAATTAAGTCAAAAGAAGAACCGAACGCGATAATTTAATCTATTCGTAGAAATGCATTTCTTCCACATATTTTTGCACATCATGATGCATAAAATATCTCAAATCTTTACCTGACGCAATACCGTTGCGTATCATGGTAGAAGAAATCTCCATAATAGGTGCAGGAATAAGAGTGATTTTAGGGTGGTTTACAAACTGCTCAGGAACATCACCAGATGAAACTCTAGGGTAAACTATGATACTATAATCTTCTAATATCACATGATAATTCTTCCATTTATGTAAACTTTTCAAATTATCTTCTCCCATTATAAGAGTAAAATCCTTTGTAGTATACTTTTCAGAAAGATATGCGAGAGTATTTACCGTGTAGTTAGGTTGTGGTAAGTTAAACTCAATATTACTTGCATTTATCTTATCATAATCATCAGTAGCAAGATGTACCATATGTAAGCGCTGGTAGTCATCTAACAATGTTTTCTTTTTCTTATGAGGATTATGAGGTGTAACCACCATCCAGATTTCATCTAGATCGCTATTTTCTACTAGGTAATTTGCAATAGCTAGATGCCCTATGTGTACAGGGTTAAATGTACCAAAGTACAGACCTATCTTACTCTTCTTCGTCATCACTGACTTCTTTATTTATAAACTCATGAACCGTCTGGAACGCTTTTAACTTTGCAGCATCAAGATTATCATTCTCAATAATCACGTCAAATTGCGGTGCTGTCGCCATTTCAGTACTCGCCTTTGCCACTCGCATAGCGATTTTCTCTGCCGTTTCTGTTTTACGTTTTTTAAGACGTATTTGCAACTCATTAATAGATGGTGGCTTAACAAAAATAGCTAGTGTACGATTAGGAAATTTTTTCTTTAAACGTAAACCACCCACCACATCTATATCAAATATTACATGTTTACCTTGAGCCCAAAGTCTTTCTACTTCTTCTATAAGAGTACCGTAAAACTGGTCTTTATAAACCTCTTCAAATTCTAGAAAATCATTTGCCCTAATTCTATTCTTAAATTCATGGGTTCCTAAGAAATAATAATCCTTTCCGTGAACCTCTCCATCACGTGCCTCTCTAGAAGCTGCGCTTATAGAAAAAGCAAGATTAAGATCTTCTTGAGTCAATAAATGTCTTACTAGAGTGGTTTTACCAGCACCAGAAGGAGCACTAAAAACTATTAGTTTAGGTAATACTTTCATTATAATACGTTAAGCAGTTGTTCTTTTATTTTCTCTAACTCGTCCTTCATCTGTACGACTAGTTGTTGCATAGTAGCATCATTTGCTTTGCTACCTATCGTATTTACCTCTCTACCTATCTCCTGACATATAAAAGCTAGTTTCTTACCTTGAGATTCTGTGATACTCATAGTATCCATAAAGTAGTTGAGGTGATTTTCTAGACGTACCTTTTCTTCAGTAATGTCATATTTTTCAAGATAATAGATAAGCTCTTGTTCAAATCTATTTTGATCTATCTTTTCTTTTAGATCAGACACAGCTTTCTCTAGTCGAGTTCTTACGCCAGCTAGTCGTTCTTTATCTTCTTCTACCACTTGGTCTAGAAGGACTTTAATGTTAGTAATACGCTTATTGAATTCTAGTTCTAGCACATTACCTTCTTCTTTTCTAAACTCTTGCACCGCAGCAATAGCCTCTACAGCAACTTGTTGAATAGCAGCTACATCTTCCTTTGCTACTTCCTTACTTTCTTGAGAAAAAACGTCTGGAAATCTAGTTGCCATTTCTAGCAATTGCAGCTTGTGCTCCGAACTATCAAATGAAACACCATCTAACTGTGCCATTTGCTTCATATAGCCTTCTACTACCTCTAAATTAAGTTTTGCAGTAGCTGCGACACCAGTTTGCTCGATGTGAACAGAAAAATCTACTTTACCTCTCAATAAAGACTTTGCAACTAACTGCCTTAAAGGCAATTCTTGCTGTCTATATAAAGAACTTAATCTTATATTAAGATCTAGATTTTTACTATTAAGAGTTCTTATCTCAATAGTTATTTTTTTGTCTGATAATTGATTGACTGCTTTACCATAGCCAGTCATAGAAGTAACCATTCCCTAGTTTTTTGGCAAAGATAACAATTAAGAAAAGGATTTTTGTTTATGCTTTAGTTTCATCGATCTTACCACGCAATCTACTTAAAGACTGTTGCCTTATACCTAGAAAAGATGCAATCTCCTTAAGCGGTAACCTGTCTACTATGCGATCGTAACGTTCAATAAATTTAAGATATCTAGTAGTAGCATCATGACTTATCATTCTCGATTTCTCGTCCACCATATCATGATATCTTTTCAACATAATCTTATGAAAAGCTGGTGACAGACCAGAATACAACTTGCTCATGTATTCAAAATCTTGATATTTAAAACACAACACTTCACCTGCCTCTACACAAGTTATTTGTAGTTCAGAAGGTTTTTGATCTATAAAACTATACATAGATGCCATGACATTACCATCTGCAATAAAACGTACCGTATGTAAATTACCGAACTCATCAATAATACTTCCCTTCAGTATTCCCGATTTAACTATAAATATACAGTCTGCAACCTCACCTAAGTGAAGTAAAACCTGTTTTTTGTGCACTTTAGACACTTCGAGCATGCTAAAAATTTCATTAGCATACTCTAATGAAGGTTTATCACCTTCTCCAGTTAAATCGTATAAAAATGATGGTAATTCCATAATATGGATTAGATTTATTTACTCGTTTACTAGTAAATATCGATAAAATTAATAATTAAACAAAGTTCAAAACCTTATCGCGCATAGAATAAAAATCACGAAGCAAATTTAAAATCTTAATTAACTGATTATCAATACTTAATTAAACACAGTTAGTGAATCAAGAAAATCAAAACTATGTTACTCGTCGGATAAAAATCACTAGCCGTCCTGAATTCGGTAAGATTAAAGCCGTAAATGGTAAAACTGAAGCCAAATTACTTTCCACAAAAAATTAACAGAATTTCTAAGAAAAAACTTTGATGAAAAATGAACTTTTTAGACATTAAAAAAGGTTTAATGAATCTAAAATCGAATAAATCGTTCAAAAAGAATATATTGTTCCCTTTATGAAGAACTCTTTACTCTCTACTAAAACACTCACACCAGCCCAGCAAGAACTAGTTCTTAATACAGGAATAGGATTAACACATTATAATATATTGAGAACAAAGCCCATAGTCATTAAGGACGACATTAATTGGGACCATATAATAATAACTAGTAAAAATGCAATCCCAGCGTTATTACCTTATTTAAATCAAATTAAAAACATTTACTGCGTGGGTAATCAAACGGCCGCTTTACTACAAGAAAATGGACTCCATCCCAATTATACCGCACAAAACGCAGCAGACCTTGCGGTAGAATTAACTTCAACTTATTCTGGTGAAAACTTTTATTATTTGTGCAGCGAGCAACGCCGTGATGAACTTCCTGCGTTCTTTCTAGATAAAAAAATACCTTTAAAAGAAGTTTTTGTTTATAGTTCTATTGCGGTCATGAAAAGCTTTGATCGTATTTTTGCAGCTATAGCTTTCTATAGTCCTCGTGGTGTGCACGCTTTCGCGAAAGCGAATCCTAACAACAAACCTCTAATCGCAGTTTGTATAGGAGAAACAACAGCCAGTACTGCAAGGCTCTATTATAAAAATATAGCAGTCGCAAATAAACAGACTATAGAAAACACATTGATAACAGCAATAAAAGCATTACGTAATGATTAAGAACGATCTTTTTTTAAGAGCATTAAAAGGTGAAACCGTAGAACGTCCACCAGTATGGATGATGAGACAAGCAGGTAGATATTTACCTGACTTCATGAAGCTTAAAGAAAAATATGATTTCTTTACTAGATGTCAAACTCCAGAACTAGCTACAGAAATTACCGTAATGCCTATTGATCAAATAGGTCCAGATGCTGCAATTTTATTCTCTGACATTCTTGTGATACCACAAGCAATGAATATAGATGTAGAGATGAAAAACGGTATAGGACCATGGTTACCCAACCCTATTAGATCTGTAAAAGATCTAGACCGTGTGGTAGTACCTGATGTAAAAGACTCCTTAAGTTATGTTTATGAAGCCATAGATATGACTAAAAAAGTACTGGATAACAGAGTGCCTTTAATAGGTTTTGCAGGTTCTCCGTGGACTATTCTTTGCTATTGTGTACAAGGGCAAGGAAGTAAAAACTTTGACAAAGCAAAAGAATTTTGTTTTACGCAACCAGAGGCGGCTCATATATTACTTCAAAGAATTACAGACACTACCATCGCTTACTTAAAAGAAAAAGTAAATCACGGCGTGAATGCTGTTCAAGTTTTTGACTCTTGGGGTGGTATGTTATCTCCTACAGATTATCAAGAATTCTCATGGAAATACATCCAGCAAATAGTAGATGCACTTAAACCTCATACAGAGGTTATCGTTTTCGGTAAAGGATGCTGGTTTGCACTTAATGACATGGCAAAGAGTGGCGCAAGTGCACTAGGTGTAGACTGGACATGTAGCGCTAGAAACGCACGTTATTTATCTGGTGGAGAAATTACATTGCAAGGTAACTTTGACCCTTCTAGACTATTCTCGCCACCTGCTGAGATTAAGAAAATGGTAACGCAAATGATTAACGACTTCGGTAAAGATCGCTTTATTGCTAACTTAGGTCATGGTATCTTACCTAACATTCCTGTAGAGAACGCACAAGCATTTGTAGATGCTGTGAAGGAATACGGACAATAAAAGACTACTATGTTTAAAAACATCCTTAAAGGACTTAAATCTTATAAAGACAGTCTTAAACTGATCAAAGAGTTAAAACTATGGTCGTTTTTTCTAGTCCCTATGGGTATAAGTTTACTTTTTGGAGCATGTATATTTTTAGCGATTTACGGTCTATCAGATAATTTAGGCCGTTTTATTGCTGGAATATGGTTTTGGGAATGGGGTAAAGAAACATTTACCGATATAGCCACATGGATAGGTGGACTAGCGATAGCCGTTTTAGGGTTTATATTATATAAACACGTTGTAATGGCATTAAGTGCTCCTTTCATGTCACCTGTTTCAGAGCGTATTGAAAAACATCTCTATCCTGATTTACATGACGATATTAAACATCGCAAAACAAGTAATACCGAACAATTAATGCGAGGTTTACGTATTAACATAAGAAATTTACTTTACGAGATTTTTATAAGCATACCTCTTCTTTTTTTATCGTTCATTCCAGGAGTTAACTTTATTACCACACCTTTACTCTTTTTAGTGCAGGCATATTATGCAGGTTTTGGTAATATGGATTATACTCTAGAACGTCATTATAAATATAGAGACAGTGTCAATTTTGTTAAAAAAAGTCGTGGTTATGCCATAGGAAATGGAATCGTGTTTATGGCGATGTTATTTCTGCCTATTATAGGTATTATACTTGTTTTACCAGTTGCAGTTACTGCTGCTAGTAAAACAACACTAGAATTATTAAGAGAACGTAAAATGCTGGTACAACGTGAACAGCAACAGTTAGAACAATCACACACTCCAAAACTAGAATCGTGAAAGATCAATTTTACTCCTTTATAGTAGAGCTTCAAAATACCATTACTTCAAAATTAGAAGCCATAGATGGTGGTGCAACCTTTCATCAAGATGAGTGGCACCGCAAAGAAGGCGGCGGCGGTTTTTCTCGCATTATTCAAAATGGTAATGTATTTGAAAAAGGTGGCGTGAGTATAAGTGCCGTTCATGGTGATTTACCACCAGCAATGCAAGCCTATTTTAAAGTAGAGGATTGTAATTTCTTTGCCACTGGTTTAAGTCTGGTATTGCATCCAGAGAACCCTATGGTACCTACCGTACATGCAAATTTCAGGTATTTTGAAATGTACGATCAGTCAGGAACTATAGTAGACTCGTGGTTCGGTGGTGGACTAGACCTGACACCTTATTACCTATTTGAAGAAGATGCCCGTCATTTTCACCAGGTATGTAAAGATGTATGTGACCGTCATGAAATTGCAGACTACGCTCTTTTTAAGAAGAAGTGTGATGCCTATTTTCACAACTCACATCGTGATGAGGCTCGCGGAATAGGTGGTTTATTCTATGATTATTGTAAAGTATCAGAAAAATTCTCCATGCAAGAATGGCTTGCTTTTCAAATGGATATGGCCAGTCATTTTCTAGAAGCTTATGTACCTATAGTAGAAAAAAGAAAAAGTTTACCTTATACAGAAGAACAACGCAAGTGGCAAGAAATACGTCGCGGACGCTATGTAGAATTCAATCTAGTGCATGATAAAGGGACACTCTTCGGTCTTAAAACAAACGGTCGTATAGAGAGTATTTTAATGAGTCTACCACCACATGTCCAGTGGGTTTATGATCACCATCCAGAGTCTGGTAGTGAAGAAGAAAAATTACTTAAGGTACTTCAACAACCTATTGACTGGATTTAGATCTTAATTATCATTTTAAGCTATTTGTAAAATTCCGCTTTCGCGAAAGCGGAACAAAACGCACCTTATCGGTTAAAAATACTTTTTAACGGTTTTTAACTCGCTCTTAAGCACGATTTATACTTTTACCCTGATTTTACCCTAATTTTAGTACTTCACTAATAATCAACTAAATAATGGGAAAACTAAAATATCCGATAGGAATTCTTCTAACTATTATCATAGGCATACTACTCACCATGTGGTTGTGTTGCGGCACATGTTATAGTGGCAATTGTGATAGTCAGGAGAAAACAAAAACATCTATCACAACAGATAGCGACAGCTCTTCTCAAATTGAAACAGCATCAAAAAAAGATCGTTTTAACGGAATTGAACTCTATGATAGTAATCAAGAATTAATTGAAAGATCAGATGATAATCTAGATTTTAAAAGCAATGATTATCACCATATCACTCCTGTATCAGATAACATAACTACTAGCTTTAACACTATCAAAAGTTATCTAGAAAAAAACCCTGATAAAAAATTAAATATTACTGGTCTCTATACGAGTAGAGAAACTAACTCTAGTGCTTTTACTAACCTAGGTGAGGCGAGGGCAAATGATGTAAAAAACCATTTAACTAGTTTAGGGTTTGACAATTCTAGAATAGATATTTATGGCAGCTTAAATGATGACATGACAGCTACTGATAGTATTTTTAAAGGACCTATTACCTATTCTACAGCGTTAATACCGCAAGGAGATGCTGCAAAAATGGAAAACCAAAAGCTAGACGAGTTAAAAGCTCAAATTAAAGCAAATCCCTTGATCTTACATTTTCAGACAGGAAGCAATACGGTACAATTAACAGCGGTACAACGTAAGAAAATATCTGACATTAACTATTACACTAATATAAGACCTGAAGATAGAATTCTAGTCATAGGACACTCTGACAATGTAGGAAATAGAAACTCTAACATCACCTTAAGTAAAAAACGTGCCGTAGAGGTAAAAAAATACCTTATCGAAAACGGTTTACCTGAGTCTAAAATAGAGACTTTGGGTAAAGGTCCAGACGCTCCTATTGCAAACAATAATACAGCAGAAGGAAGAGCAGAAAATAGACGTGTAGAAGTAACAATTAAATAAAACCAACTAAAAATTAATATTATGAGTTTATCAAATACATGGTGCTGGTTATTACCATTATTAGCAGGTATTATTTCAGCAATAATAGGTTATTACTGGGGTAAATCTAATTCTATAGTTACTAATGATTGTGATGACTGGATAGATAAGAATAAATCATTACAAACAGAAATAGACCAACTAAGGGATCAATTAAAAAGTTGTGAGATCAATTCTTCTAGCTTAAAAAACAAAGTATCTCAATTAACTGAAAATTCAAACAATCTAAAAATAAAAGCATCAAAGGCAGTGGCTGATGCAAAATCACTTCAATTAAAATTAGATCAAGCACCTGCAGTAGATGCAACAAACACAGCAAATCTAGCTAGCGGATTTGTAGCAGGAGCAGTTGCTAATACTGTTATCGACAGTGCAAGTGAAGACAGCAATTTAAAATATGATGCCGATGCAGCAAAGGCCGCAATGGGTAAAAGAATAAAACCAGACGACCTTACTATAGTGGAGGGAATAGGTCCTAAAATTTCTGAACTATTTCATGCAGCAGGAATTAGAACCTGGTATAAACTATCACAAACTGACCCTGTTAAATTAAAAGAAATTTTAAATAACGGCGGTCCTAGATTTCAGGTACACAAACCTGGTAGCTGGCCTAAACAAGCAGGCATGGCTTTTAAAGGTGAATGGTCTCAATTATCAAAATGGCAAGATGAACATAAAGGCGGTAAGGAATAAAACCATAATTTATGTTACTAGAAGATGCCCGATATTTTATCGGGCATTTTTGATTATTACATTAACTTATTACTGTTGAGTATTTATAAAATAAACTATCCCACCGATAACAATCAATGCAGCTAGAATAGCTAGAAATATCTTCCAAAAAGAATAAGGTCTTGTTCCATGAATAACACCAGTCTGTCCATTTACATAAAAGTTATAACGTTTTCCATTAAACTTATAAGAGCTTATGTAAACTGGTAATAGAATATGTTTAAAGGTCTGGTCACTTAATTGCATTTCTAATCTATGAATGCGCTGGGTATCACCACCTATATCACGCCTCACCCAATTTGCGGCAATATCTCTTGCTTTTTCTTTGGCATCTAGATGTCCATCTTTAAGAGGTATGGTATATTTTTCTGTCACATAACCGGCTAGAAATCTAGTATCAAATGTTTTGAGGTGATCTAGATTCCATGAAGCAATTTGAGATGGGATCTGACCTCCTTTTTGTTGAGATGCTTTTACTAATGTATCATCTACAAAACCAGAAATCTCACCAGATGCGTCATACCATCTCGTACGACGTTCTTGCGTGGTTCGTTTATTTTTGCCAGAACCACGTGTTACTGTAACATAATAATACTCACCACGTTCTCCTTCATATTGAGCATCTAACTCTGCATCAAAGGTCCAGTAAGGAACATAGAGCCCTTTTGTATTCTCAGGACTTAGACTTGCTTTTTGTAAATTATTAGGCGCCCACCATAAACCAGAGACCCACTTTTTAAATATTTGATGCGCTTTATCAGACTTAAAATCAAAAGGCACAACAGCTCCAGGTAGAATCCAATCGTCTTTATAGGCCTCTTCAATTATAAGCGGCATAGTACAGTACACACAATGTAACGATTTATAACTCTCTTCTACATGCTGGTTTGCCCCACAATTATCACAGTGCAACATGGTAATTTCCATGGAGTGCGACTGGGCACCCATTTGATCCATGTATTTATTAAGCTCCAGTTCTTGAAATGGCTGGTCAGACTGCTCAATAACTTCTTTATGACCACAATAATCACAAGTAATAAGATCTGTTCCTGGCTCATAAGTAAGCTCTGCACCACAATTGATACAGGATTTTTTACGTTCAGAATTTATGGAAGATGTTACGTTCAATGGATAAATAGAAATAATAGAATGATTAAAACCCTAGTATTTTAACATTAGGACTTAATCATTCTATCTAGGTTAATAAAGTTAATAAAATCTAATTACATAGGTAATGGCGGCGGTGTATTACCACCTAGAAAAACTTTTAGTTCTTCTACCTGACTCACTGCTTTCCAACCATCCATACCTGCTTTCCATACTAGAGTATCTTTATTAATCGTACGACTAGCAAAAAGAGATCTTAATTGATCAAAAGAAACAGGTCCAGCCTGCGCACCGTTTAAAGCATAAAAATAACTTACTGCTTGTGGCATAGGTGGTGGCACAGCAGCAGCTTGAGGTTGCTGGTACTGTTGCTGTTGTTGAGGCATTTGTTGCTGTCCGCCCATTTGTGGTGACATCATACCGCCCATTTGTTGCGCCATGACAAAGCCCATTCCCATTCCCATACCTGCACCAGCAGTACCACCATCATTATTTGCTGCAGCTTCTATAGCTTTGGCAGTCTTAAATTTAGTGAGTTTATCTAGGTCAATTTTATCTAATCTACTGTATTCAAAGATCTCCTTTTTGAGTTCTTCTGGCATAGAAACATTCTCGATGTAGAATTTTTCTAATGATATACCTACACTTAAAAATTCGGTTTTCATTACTTCCTGACAGGTTTCAGAAAGCTCTGTTGTATTTGCTGCGTATAATTCTATAGGTAAATTTGCCTCTCCTACTGTATCTGTAAATCTAGTTGCGATAAGACTTTTAAGATGCTCATTGATCTCAAAATTGGTAAAATTGTTATCTGTACCTACTATATCTATGATAAATTTACCAGCGTCGGCTATCTTAAATGCATAAGTACCAAATGCTCTAATTTCTACAAGACCAAAACGATCATCACTTAAAGTGATTGGGTTTTTAGTACCCCATTTTTCATCAGTAAATAAAGTCGTGTTTACAAAATAAACCTCAGCTTTAAATGGTGAGTTAAAACCATATTTCCATCCTTTAAGCGTGCTTAGAATAGGAAGATTTTGAGTGGTCAGGTCATAAGTACCAGGTTTAAATACATCTGCCAGTTGTCCTTCATTAATAAAAACAGCCATTTGCCCTTCACGTACTATTAATTTAGCACCGTTTTTAATTTCATTTTGATAACGTTCAAATCTATGCGCGATGGTGTCATCAGTGTAATCTAGCCACTCGACTATATCAATAAATTCGTGACTTAATTTCTCTTTAATCTTATCAAATATGCTCATGCTGGTTTGTTTTTAATTTGGATTTCTAAGGTACAGTTTTTTTAAATATTCCGCTTTCGCGAAAGCGGAATTAACACCATTCACCTCTATACGTCTATTACAGCTCTTTTTTGTTACAGTTTGAGAACTCTAGCAAACAACTATTTAACCTTCTTATCTAGAATTAATCTTAATAAAGTCTTGTTAAAATGAAATGACCCACTATATTTGCGCCTTATTTATAATTAGTCTTAATTAATATAACTATATAATGAACTTTAAATTTAACTACCTAACGGCAGCTTTATTAGCCACCGGACTAGTATTCACAGCCTGTTCTGACGACGATGACCTATCTACAGGAACACAAAAAAGCGCAGTAACAACAAATTATGCAAATCTTGTTCTTGCAAATTATCAAAATGCACTTACAGATGCACAATCTCTCGAAACCGCTTTACAAACATTTACCACTACGCCTACAGATGCTAACTTTACAGCTGCAAAAAATGCATGGTTTACAGCTAGAGAATCTTATGGTACTACAGAGGCTTTTAGATTTGCAAACGGACCTATCGACACAGGTAGCACAGAAGATATAGAAGGTTATTTAAATTCATGGCCTATGGACGAGGCACATGTAGATTATGTAGATGGTGATCTAACTGCTGGTATCATTAACAACCCAACATTATTTCCTACGATTGATAAAAACACATTAATTAATCAAAATGGTAATGGTGGTGAAGAAAAGGTTTCCATAGGATACCACGCTATCGAGTTTTTATTATGGGGACAGGACAATACTGCACCTAGCGCGGGCCTACCAGGACAGCGTCCTTTCACTGATTTTGTAGATGCAGGAACTGCCTCAAATCAAGACAGAAGAAGAACATATATCAATGTATGTGCAGACTTAATCACCGACCACCTAGAAGTAATGATAGAGCAATGGACTGGAGATTATAAAAATACTTTTCTTGCACAAGACACAGACACATCACTTACAGACATGATTAACAGTATATCTGAATTATCACGTAGTGAACTAGCTATAGAACGTATGTCCGTTGCCTTACAAAATCAGGATCAAGAAGATGAGCACTCTTGTTTCAGCGATAATACAGATCGAGATATACGTCTTAACCTAGAAGGTATCGTAAATGTATATAATGGTAGTTATGCTACTGTAAATGGCGCTTCTCTTAAAGACATTATTACAGAAGCAGACAGTGATTTAGGTACAGAACTAGATATATTACTAGCAACAGCTACTACAGAGGTAGATGCAACTTTATCTCCATTTGATCTAGCTATAGTTAATGGGCCAACAAGTACAGAAGGAATTAAAGTACAAAATGCAGTGAGAGCGCTTGTTGCTTTTGGAGATAGATTACTAGATGCAAAGGTAGTTTTAGGTCTTAATTAAAAGACGACACCGCATATTACTAGATTAATAAATTATTTAAAACTGGACGTATTTCTATACGTCCAGTTTTCTGATTCATACAAATTATCATTCATGCGCGTTTATTACAAGTTATTTATATTGCCACTACTGTTGTTCATTACCTCATGCAACACAGACGATTCTTACACAGCTCTAACGCCAGAAATAGGAGAAGAATTATCTGGTGGAGATAATACGTCGTTCAATTTTTCGGCAGAGGCTTTTGGGTTTGCAGCTCCTAATTTGAGTTTTGAGGAGCGTGTGACCTTTGGTGTAGGAAACTCATTATTTAATCAGAGTTGGGTGACTGCACCAGCATCTACCACAGCAAGAGATGGTCTAGGTCCATTTTTTAATGCTCGTAATTGTTCTGGTTGCCATTTTAAGGATGGTAGAGGTAGAGCAAGTGCATTTGCAGGAGAGCTATCTCATGGATTGTTATTGAGATTAAGTACACCAGGTACTGGCGTTAATGGTGGTAACTTACCAGAACCTACTTACGGTGGACAGTTTCAAGACAACTCTATTCTATCACAAATGGACGAAGGAATTTTTGAAGTAGTGTATGAACCTAAAGTAGTTACATATAGTGATGGAACAACAGTAAGTCTACGCAGTCCTACGTACACATTCCCTTTGCTTAATTACGGTGCGATGGTAAATAATGTACAAATATCACCACGTGTAGCAAATCAAATGATAGGTTTAGGACTTTTAGAAGCAGTTCCTGAGACTACCATTCTAGCACTAGCAGATCCGTTTGATACTAACGGCGATGGAATTTCTGGAAAAGCTAACTATGTATATGATATTGCGAGTGGGACTAACACTCTAGGACGTTTTGGATGGAAAGCAAACCAACCTAATTTAAGACAACAGGTAGCAGGTGCATTTTCCGGTGATATAGGTATTTCCTCTTCCCTATTTCCTGATGAAAATTGTCCTACTGGAGTAGATTGTTCTCAAATACCCAATGGAGGTACACCAGAAATAGATAACGCAAATCTAGATAAAGTAACCTTCTATTCTTCTACACTTGCTGTCCCAGCCAGAAGAAATTTTGAAGATCAAATTGTATTAGAAGGCAAACAGCTTTTTAATGAGATAAGTTGTACCTCTTGCCACGTAGCATTGCTACAAACTGGCAACCATGAAATCGCAGCGTTATCTAACCAGACCATTAGACCTTATACAGATTTATTGCTACATGATATGGGTGATGATCTTGCAGATAATACTCCAGACTTTTTGGCCACAGGAAATGAATGGCGCACACCACCTTTGTGGGGAACTGGACTTATAGAAACTGTAAACGACCATACAAATCTATTACATGATGGTAGAGCACGTAATGTAGAAGAGGCTATTTTATGGCATGGTGGAGAAGCGAGCCCAGCCCAAGAAAGATTTAAAGAATTAAGCTCGAGCGAGCGTAGTAAAATCATTGCATTTATAAATTCACTGTAATTATGAAATTTTCAATTCTTCGAATACTTGCACTTTTTGCAATATCCTTAACTCTTATTATTTCTTGTGATAGTGATGATAGCTCTAGCAATACTGATACGGCAGCAGCGCGCGAGACTCAAATGGCGCATTTATATGATAACTACATCATCTTATTGCAACAGCAGCATGTTAATCAAGCTAATGATTTAATTAATACGAGCAACGCGTTTACCCTAAATCCTACTTCGGTAACTCTACTAGAAGCTCGTGATTCTTGGAAAGCAGCATTCCTAACCTGGAAGAACATAGAGATCTTTAATGTAGGACCTATCCAAAACGCTTTCTTAATACCACGAGTGCATACATGGCCAGTAAGCAGTACAGGTATTGAAAGTAGGATTATAGATGCCACTGTGCAAAACAGTGATGATGTCGATATTATAGGTGCTACCATTAAAGGCTATGCGGCTATAGAGTATATGTTGTTCAATCAAAATGATCAGGTAGTAATAGATCAATTCACTACGGGAGCAACAACTACAGATAGAAAAGCTTACTTAAATGCACTGTCAGAAAATCTAGCATCTAGAGCTAGAGAATCACAAGACTTATGGATAGATTTTGAATCAGATTTTAAAACAAATCTAGAGTCTGGCGTTAATGGTAATTTTAACCGAATAATCAACGCAATGGTTGCCGGTTTAGAAAGTATAAAAGGACGTAAAATAGAAGAAGTATTAAATAGTTCTCCTACGGACATCACCCTTTTTGAAAACTACAGAAGCCAAATAAGCAAAGAGGCTATAAAAGCAAATCTAGATGCTGTTTACTTTACCTACACAGGTGATTTTAATGATATAGAAGGCTTTGGTGTAGAGGAATACACTTCTGAAGTTCTTAACCGTGAAGATTTAAACGTAGAATTACAATCTGCTTTTACTGCCGCATACAGCACTTTAAATAACATGAATGATTCTCTAGAAAACATAGCTATAACAGACATTAATCAGCTAGAGGTTCTTAAAGATGATGTTCAGAATATCATTAGATTACTTAAAGTAGATTTTTCTAGTGCTGCGAGCATAGTCATTACTTTTAATGATAATGATGGAGATTAATTTCTCCCATTCTCATCTGGATAAAAAGTATGCACAGGCTCGCTTTGCCACACCTCTTTAGTTTCTACGCATATGGCTGTTAATGGGCCTTTATAAGCCGCTGCGGTATCTATATTCCACACGCAGGCCGCGTTAATAGGTTGATGAGAGCCTAGACGATCTGTAGGAGTATGACCTATATACACCTCATTATATATTTTTAATCTACCTGGATACCGATCGTTATCTCTTTCTAGATTAGGATCTAATGCTAGAGCTAGCTCCCATAAAGTACGGTCCCAATAAGTGATATTTGCATAATACTCGTGATGCGGTCCTTTTAAATTATGAAATCCTGCATGAAAAAAACCATTGCCGTCTAACTCATAGAAATTATGAAGTTCGTTTCTCAAAAAATTAAAATGCAGTTCTAATTCGTTTTTACTTCTATTCTTGTAGCTATCTACTGTGCTTTGCCCACCGTGAAATAACCACATTTCACTAGGTATTGTTGCTTGTAAATTATCTACCACTAATTCATCATGATTACCTCTCAAATAAATAGGTGCAACTTGATTGTTTTGTTTCCGCTTTCGCGAAAGCGAGATTAAAAAATCTATTACCTCAAAACTTTCTGACCAGCCGTCTACATAATCTCCTAGAAAGATTAACTGATCGTCATCTTTTAAATCTATCCTTTCTATAAGTTGAAGTAAGGCCTTATAACCGCCGTGAATATCTCCTATTGCAATAGTTCTCATGAATTATATTTTACTTTGCGCAAAACGCGTAATGCTTCTTTATATGATTTATAGGTATCTGGATAGTTTTTAAGAAAACTCTTATGAGATTTCATCTTTTCTATGGGTTCTCCTACATTATTAAACTGGCAAATTAACATAGTCTCAGGCAACTGTCTAAGATCAATTAACTCTTGATCTTTTAAAAGAATGCCGTTTGAGATCTTATGTAAAAGGGACAAGTTCGTGTTATAAATATGATGCAAGGTACGACGATCATAATAAGGTGGATTAAATAAAATCTTATTCTCTAATAGATAGGTTCCATTAGGAAAAAACCGGAGCGTCTGTCTTTCTAGTGGATGGTAACGCTGTCGGTCTCCTATACCTAATTCAACAAACTCTAAGATACTGAAGCTGTCCTCGTCAAAAGAAATTTGAACCTCATCTAACGTACTGTAAAAAATTTTAACCTGTTCATTTACCATCTCAATGTCCACTCGATGATAATATCGCTGTCCTTTATTCACCTTTACCTTTCCAGACCAGCAGATAACAAATTGCTCTTTAAACACCTTATAATGGGACTCTAGATCTTCGTTTTTACGATTTAAAAACTCTACAACACTATCTAAGGTATGTTCTATATTATTGCTAGCTTGTTTTTCTAATTTCTCTACTATCTCTGAATTGACATCTTTGATTTCAAGATCAAAAGTTTTAGGCATTGACATACTTCCATCTCTGAAGAATACACTACCACCGTAATACTTCCATATATTCTTACGCAATGATGTGAGTCCTATTTGCCCTCTTATAGTAACTAACCCAACAACTTTACCCAGCGGCAAGTGAGGAAAAGGGATATTTTCATATTGAATTATGGGAGCATTTGTAAAGTAAGCATTTATCAGGTTTTGAAGTTTTGAATCATCAAAGAAATCTACACCTACTATAGCATTAGTCTTGTCATCAATACCTATTACTATATAACTGTTATTTTTAGGGTTAGAATTTGATAAGGCACAGATATGTTTTAAAAACTTCGCCTTTCCTTCCTTACTGCTCAGATCTATTTTTAACTTTTTATCATAGAAACTATTCTCGTCGTTATGAGCAAGCAAGTTCTTAACTAGAAGTCGTTTATTAATCATCAGGTCTAATATACTCTCTTTATGCGATGTACAAATGAAAGGAATGTAAAAATTAAGCTAAATAAACTGTAATATCATAGCTATACATTAACCTCTTCCATAAGTCAGATAGCAGTAAGTGTATTATCTTTGTATCTATGCAAATTCCCGAAGGAAAAAAAATATATTTCTCTAGCGACAACCATTTAGGAGCGCCTACTCAAGAACTAAGTAAACCACGTGAACAGAAATTTCTAGCATGGTTAGATCAGGTTAAAGAAGATGCAGCTGCCATATTCTTATTAGGGGATTTATTTGATTTCTGGTTTGAGTACAAACATGTCGTACCAAAAAACCATGTAAGAGTATTGGGTAAACTTGCTGAGATTGCAGATAGCGGTATCCCTATTTACTTTTTTGTCGGAAATCATGATTTATGGATGTTCGGTTATTTTGAAGAAGAATTAGGCATTCCAGTATATCACAAGCCGCAGACTTTTGAATTTAACAATAAGAAATTTTTAATAGGTCATGGTGATGGATTAGGACCTGGTGATAAAGGTTATAAACGCATGAAAAAGATATTTACTAGTAAATTCTTTCAATGGTGTTTTAAGTGGGTACATCCAGATATAGGTGTAGGAATAGCTAGATACTTATCTGTTAAAAACAAACTTATATCTGGAGATGAAGATGCTAAGTTTCTAGGTGAAGACCAAGAATGGCTAGCGTTGTACGCAAAGCGTAAATTAGAAACAGAACATTTTGATTACTTCGTTTTTGGCCACAGACATTTACCTATGGAGATAAAAGTGGGAGAATCTTCTACTTACATTAACCTAGGTGATTGGATAAATCATTACACCTATGGAGTGTTTGATGGAGAAAACTTTAGGCTAGAAAAAATAACTTCTTAATTCAATCTACCGTTAATCGGATTTAACTCTTAAAAATTTAACAGTTTTTTAGGAAATCACCAGTTATCTCGATTAGTATTCTAAATTCGAAGAATGGAGCAGCAAGAAAATCATAAAGTACACGATCAGATCAATATTATTGTTCAGGCTCCTATTGCAGTAGCTTTTTTAGATAATCAATTGAGGTATGTTGCACACTCTGCAAAATGGTGTACTGATTATAAATTATCAAAGACAGATTTAAGAGGCCTTAATCATTATGATCTATTTCCTGAAATAAGTGATGAATGGAGGGCAAAACATCAAAGAGTTTTAAATGGTGCCGAAGAATCGCGAGATGAAGAACTGTTTATACGTGAAGATGGCAGTGAACAGTGGCTAAAGTGGAGTGTAAAACCATGGTATTACCATGATGGAAAAATAGCTGGTATAGTCATGGTTACAGAAGACATTAGCTCACAGGTTCTTATTAAAAAACGTGATCAATTAGATTTTAAAATTTTGCTAGACCTATGCTCACATGCAAACATAGGTACCTGGCAATACAATAATGTGACTAGAGAACTGTACTGGTCAGATGCAACAAAAGAGCTTCATGAAGTATCTGATGATTTTATACCAAATCCTACTCAAGCTATAAATTTTTATAGAAACGGTGAATCTCGCAATAAAATATCAGAAGCTTTTCTCAACTCTATTTCTAGAAATGAACCATACGATCTAGAATTAGAATTAGTAACCGCAAAGGGTAATTGCATTTGGGTAAGAGCAACAGGTCAAAGTGAGTTTAAAGATGGGTTATGTATAACACAATACGGGACATTTGAAAACATAAGTGACCGCAAAAAGAAGGAACACGAGGTTAAAGTTACATCACAAAAATTTCAAAAGTTATTCTTTAATTCAAACTTAGGTGTTGCCATATTAGATACTGCAACACTGCAGTTCCTGAATGTAAATCCGACATTAGAACAAATAACTAAACTAAAAAACAAAGAACTTTTAGCTACCTCATTTGATAAGTTGATCGATGAAACTGATTTTGGAGAATGGTTCCATCATCTAGAAAAAGTTTTAAATAAGAAAACCGATCATATAAAACAAGCTATTACCCTAAGAGCATCTAATGGGGCGACAGTCTACACTCAAACTATATGTAACGTATTACATGATGAACATGGTGATCCAGAAAATCTAGTTATACAAATACTAGACATTACCAATGAGCGAAAAGTGGAAAAGGAAAAGAAATTGTTTCTTAAAGAAATAATGAGTAAAAATGAAAGGCTGCTCAACTTTGCCTATATAGTTTCTCATAATTTAAGATCGCACTCTAGTAATTTTAAAGGACTTATTGATTTTTATAAAGAAAGTGAAGAGCTAGAAATTCGTTCTAAAATCATATCCATGTTGGATATATCTAGCGATAACTTAAATCAAACCATAGAGGATCTAAATCAAGTAGTTTCTGTACATTCTAATAAAATAGAATTGAAAAACATAGCTTTAAAAGACTTTGTCCTTCATACTTTAGAAAGTGTCTCTTTAGAAGTAATGAAGAATGAATACGATATAGAAGTAGACATAAAAAACGATACAAAGATCGTGGCTTTCCCTGCTTATTTAGAAAGTATTCTACTTAATCTAATTACTAACAGTATACGATATAGAGACCCTAATAAACAATTAAAAATAATAATCTCTGCAAAGATCCGTAACGAGTCTTGTACCATTATGGTATCTGATAATGGAATAGGAATAGACCTAGAAAGAAATAAGGATAAAATATTTGGAATGTACAAGACATTTCATGAACATAAAGATTCAAACGGACTAGGCTTATTCATGACTAAAAATCAAGTGGAAGCTATGGGAGGAAATATATCTGTGCAAAGTAAAGTGGGAACTGGAACAAAGTTTACCATAGAATTATAAATCTACTAATGGTATAACGCGTCTTTTAAAAAGTGCTTTTCAGCCGTTATTACAAACATTTGAACGATTACAAATTAAGTTAACCGTCTATTCTCAAAACGTAGTTTAAAAGTATGAAATTTATATTTCAAAACTACAAGTCTTATGACCACATCTAAAATTTGGATAATTGACGATAATCCTATAGATTCATACGTGATTAAAACCATGCTAGAAGTAAACGATCTAGCAAATAATATAGAAGTATTCTCTGATAACAAAGAAGCTCTAAAAAATTTAGATCAATTAAACACTACCGACTCAAAAGAATCCATTCTAGTCATCACAGAAAACAAGACTAATGCAGTAAATGGATGGGATCTTATTACAGATATGTCAGAAAAGAAGAAGGATTTAGATATCAAATTTCACATGACTAGCGAGCTGTATTCTAATAAGGATTTTAAAGAATTTAAAGCAACAGAACCTTTACTTTCTATAAATAAAAAGCCTCTAAGACTAGACGATCTAAAAAGCATAATAAATGAATAAGGAATCCTTAAAATAAAGGAATAATATAACATTCTTGAAGAACTATATTTAAGCGTTAAACTCCATAACCTACCGATCTTTGTAGGGTAATTAAAAGTTTAATCTTAAAACATTATAGTTATGAAAAATTCAAATTTAAAAACCGCAGCATTTAGTATTATTTTTTTATTTTTCACTTTATTCTCCTTTGCACAAGAAGCTCAAAAAACATCAAACAGCTTATCTAATTCTCTAGAAGAAATAACCATAACAGTTAAAAAATCATCACTCAAAGACCAAGCTATTTTTAAAAACAATAAAAAAGCATTGCGCAGGGCTGCAAAACTAAGTAAAGGTGATATTAACAAATTTAAAAATGAAATAGCTACTTCTATCCCATCATTCAGCGATGTAATAGATAACAACTGGGAAGAACTCTATGACGAGTCTAAACTACTTACACTCATCGGTAAAGTAGAATCCTTACCGTCTGTACTTTAAGAAGTGATATCTCTCAACCTCAATTGCAAAGAAACATTTCCTTGCCATTCATTTTCATCAATGGAATAAGCAATGTGGAATTTTTTACCATCGGTAATTTGATCGCATTTCTCACCCATATTAAAACCTATGGCATTAAAGCCATTCTTCTCCCCTTTTTTTGAGGCCACCTTAATTTTAAGGTGGTCTTCATCTTTCCCCACACGTTTACCGTACCCAGTATCTACCACGTTTTCTGTCATAAACACAGGGGGCATATTACCTGGGCCAAATGGTGCCATTTGCTGTAGTATGCGATAAAATTTAGGTGTAATTGCGCTTAAAGGCAGCTTAGAATCAATATGTATTTCTGGTGTAAGATGTTTATTCTCTATGGTAGCACAAACCACCTCTTCAAATCTTGCTTTAAACTTCTCATAATTATCCGGTAACAAGGTGAGTCCAGCAGCGTACATATGCCCACCGAATTGTTCTATATATTCCGAGCACTGTTCTAATGCATTATAGACATCAAAACCTTTAACACTACGAGCACTTGCAGCCAGCCTATCACCAGATTTACAAAACACTAAAGTAGGTCTATAGTAGGTTTCAGTTAAACGAGAAGCCACAATACCTATCACTCCTTTGTGCCATCCATCATTATAAACAACACTTGTAAATTTTTCTTCTTCTTTATTTGTTATAATTTGATCTAACGCTTCTTCTGTTATGGATCGATCTAGCTCTCTTCTATCAGAATTATAATTTTCTATAGCAGCCGCAAATTCTTTAGCCCTATCTAGATCTGTCTCTTTGAGCAATTCTACCGCATGCAGCCCGTGTTTCATTCTACCAGCAGCATTGATACGTGGCGCAATGGTAAAAACAACGTCAGTAATAGTAAGGACCGTTTTATTTAAATTCTCAATAATAGCTTCAAAACCAGCTCTCGGACTAGTATTTATAACATTAAGACCATGATATGCTAGTATTCTATTCTCTCCAGTCATCGGTACAATATCTGCCCCTATCGCAGTGGCTACCAGATCTAGATAAGGTATCAAAATATCAAAATCCCAATCATTTACAATAGCAAGAGCCTGACATAATTTAAACCCAACACCACAACCGCACAACTCATTATAAGGATAGCTACAGTCTGCTCGTTTAGGGTCTAGAACTGCTATCGCATCTGGCAGTTCCTTACCAGGTCTGTGGTGATCGCAAATAATAAAATCTATTCCCTTTTCCTTTGCATAGTCAACTTTATCTACAGCCTTAACACCACAATCTAATGCAATAATTAATGAAAAATCATTATCGGCCGCAAAATCGATTCCCTTATAACTCACCCCATAACCCTCATCATAACGGTCTGGTATATAAGTAGAAACACGATCATAAAAACTTTCTAAAAACGTAGACATCAATGCAACACTAGTAGTCCCATCTACATCATAATCACCATAAACAAGAATATTCTCGTTATTACCTACTGCTTTTTGAATACGTTTAACAGCCAGCTCCATATCCTTCATTAAAAAAGGATCATGTAATTCTTCAAGATCAGGTCTGAAGAAGGATTTCGCTTTCGCGAAAGCGTCCACACTACGTTGTACTAACAAACCAGCTAGAAAAGGATCTACTCCTAACTCTTGAGCTAGCTGCTGTTGTTTTTGAGAATCTGGTACCGGTTTTAAAGTCCAACGCATTTGGTAAAGATAAGGTCTAAAAAAGAGTCTAAGCTCTTTAATTTAATTTGCAATTTTCACTTTTGTGATGTTTCCTTTATTTTTAAAACGTAAATTACAAGACAAGAAAATTTAAATAAAACAAACATGCCATTAGTAACCCCATTAGACGCCAGTCATGATCCAGAAACAGCGCAACTAGCAGATTTCTTTAATGAAACATTAGGTTTTTGCCCTAATTCTGTCCTTACCATGCAACGACGCCCAGCCATATCTAAGGCTTTTATCAACCTCAACAAAGCTGTCATGGCAAACGAAGGTCGTGTAACCAGCGCTTTAAAAAGAATGATTGCTTGGGTATCTAGTAACGCAACAGGATGTAGGTACTGCCAGGCACACGCCATAAGAGCTGCAGAACGTTATGGAGCAGAACAAAAACAACTGGATAATATATGGGAGTACCGCACACACTCCGCCTTCAGTGAAGCAGAGCGTGCTGCACTAGATTTTTCTCTAGCCGCTAGTCAGGTGCCTAATGCCGTTAACCAAGACATAAATGACAGACTACACCAACATTGGGATGATGGAGAGATAGTTGAAATGCTAGGTGTAATCTCACTATTCGGCTACTTAAACAGATGGAACGATTCTATGGGAACTACCTTAGAAGGTGATGCTATCGATAGCGGTAACCAATACTTAGGAAAACATGGCTTTGAAGTAGGCAAGCATGTTTAAGCTACTCTAGAAATTCCTCAAATAAAAAGGGTGCTGGTTTAAACCAGCACCCTTTTTATTTATGAACCTATATATTATGGAACATTTACAAATTCAATAATCTGTTCTTTCTTGTTGTTGATGTACTCGATAACAAAATTATCACCATTCATGTATCCTACACCTGCAAACTCTGATGTATGAACTAGGTAAGCATTATTACTTTTCTTAAGTGCTACACCTATAGGTAGATTGTTATCAAAGATTAAAAAGCCTTTGGCGCTTTTCATTAATGCATATCCTTCTTTTGAAGTGAATTCATATTCGCTAGACGGCGCAGCATCATCTACCACGTCCTTTTCAAACTTTGGCGATTCGTCAAGTGCTACCTTTGTAATTAAGGAGTTTTGAGTTGGTTTTTTAACCTCTTCTGTTTCTTTTACGACATTACCTGGTTGACTAGACATAGTTTGCACACTATCTATTCCCATAGCTGCTGCTTCACTATTTGGAAGTGTTTTTATATCATTAGGCTTTACATATTTATAATCAACAGCGTCAAAAGAAGTCATCGCATCTCTTAGTGCTTCAAAATAGGCTTTGTCATTAGACTTAGTTCTCCCTACACCTTTTTTAGTTGTGAAAACAGTATCACCAGCACAGTTAACCAGTCTTAAAATTAAATTTCTTGTGAGACTACCACTTTTATCTATTTTCAATTGAAGCGCATTACACACTCCTCTATTCATATCTTCTGGCAGAATTGCTGAATTTCTAAAAGCATTAAAATTGCGTTTTTTAAACTCAAAAACAATCAACTCGTTTAATCGGTATTCATTTGCCTCACTCTGAAAATCGTATTGATTTTCTACGACTATGTATTTATAATCATTCAAATCTTGATTTTGAGCAACTGCAAAAAATGTTATTGTAAAAAATAAAAATGCAAATAGATATTTCATAAACTGATATAAATTGAACTGTAAAACTTCTCTATAACGATAAATAAGGCATTTATGTTGTTAGAAATCTCGCTTTCGCGAAAGCGGAAAAATACAAATTAACTAGATAGAAAAGTGTCTATCTCACTAGCTAAATCAGGAAGTGGCCTCATCAAGTTATAAACAAAGCTTTATAAAAACACACTGAAACCCTACCTTTGAAACTTGTCTTTTAAGACGTTACACGCCATTCAAATCAATATCATGAAAAAGCTAGAACTACTCAAAAAGTATTTTGGTTACGACAGTTTCCGCCCATTACAAGAAGAAATTATAGACAGCGTTATTGCTGGAAAAGACCTTATGGTCGTCATGCCTACTGGTGGAGGTAAATCCATGTGTTTTCAATTACCCTCTTTACTTCTAGACGGCATTACACTAGTTGTATCGCCACTTATTGCTTTAATGAAAGATCAAGTAGATGCGTTGCGAGCAAACGGTATTGCAGCATCTTACTTTAACAGTTCACAAGACGCTACACAGCAACAAGAAATGCTAGAAGAATTGCGCTCTGGACGTCTCAAATTAATTTATGTAGCTCCAGAGAGCATCGGTTTACTGAATAATCATCTTCAAGGAATTCCTGTTTCTTTAATTGCCGTAGATGAGGCGCACTGTATTTCTACATGGGGTCACGATTTTAGACCTGCATATACACAGTTATCTTATTTTAAAACGAGTTTTCCAGACGCTAACCTGATAGCACTAACCGCCACCGCAGACAGAGCTACTAGAGCAGATATAAAAAAACAATTAGGCATTCAAAATGCAGAAGAATATGTCTCTTCCTTTGACCGCCCCAATTTAACTCTAGAAGTACGTCCAGGAAATAATAGACTGCAGCAAATGCGTCGTTTTTTACAAAAGAACAAAGACGAGTCTGGTATTATCTACTGTCTAAGCCGTAAAACCTGTGAGTCACTTGCTAGCAAAATTTCGGCATATGGTTTTGATGCGGCAGCTTATCATGCTGGTCTAAGTCATGAAGAAAGAGAAAATGTACAAGAGAAATTTATTAAAGACGACCTTAAAATTGTGTGTGCGACTATCGCATTTGGGATGGGAATTGATAAGTCTAATGTGCGTTTTGTACTGCACTATAACATGCCTAAAAACATAGAAGGTTATTATCAAGAAATAGGTCGTGCTGGTCGTGATGGTATTAACTCGCATGCGTTATTATTTCACAGTTATGCAGACGTGATCCAGCTGCGCAAATTTGCCGAGGGAAGTGGTAACTCTGAATTGCAAATAGCAAAATTAGAGCGCATGAAGCAGTTTGCCGAAGCACTAACCTGCCGCAGGAAAATGCTCTTATCCTATTTTAATGAATATCTAGATGAAGACTGTGGCAACTGTGATGTATGTCTTAACAAGCCCGACTTCTTTGACGCCACACTACCTGCACAAAAAGCATTGAGCGCCATTATACGCACTAATGAACGAGCATCTCTTAATCTTTTAATAGATGTACTACGTGGTGCACAAAATGCCGCCATAATGGAAAGTGGTTTCCAGCATATTAAAACTTATGGCGCTGGTAAAGAAATTACATGGAACAACTGGCAACAGTACATCGTACAAATGATTAATCAAGGTCTGGTAGAAATAGCTTTTCATGAGAACAATCATTTAAAAATCACACCTCAAGGTAAGGAGGTGCTTTTTAACGGTCGCAAGGTATCGCTAGCAGTTATACCTAAACCAGAAGAACTACCCTCTCGTAGAGCACAACGTACCAAAGAAGAACTACCGACAGAGGTGAATCGCGATCTTTATGAAGCATTGCGCAAAACTAGATTACAACTGGCTAATGCTGGAAATCTAGCACCTTACATGATTTTTAGTGATGCGACTTTAAAAGATATGGCAGCCAGAATACCACTGGATGATAATGAATTTGCTGACATTACCGGTGTTGGAACTCATAAACACGATACCTATGGTGCAAAGTTCTTAAAAATGATATCAGAATTTAAGGATGACCGTAAAAAAGACTTTGTCTATAGGGATGAAATAATAAAACCTAAAAAAGCCAAAAAGAAAAGTACTGGTCCTAAAAAGGATACTGTAATGGAAACGGTCCTTTTATTTAGAGAAGGTAAAACGATTCAAGAAATAGCTGCAATTAGAAATTACCAACCTGGTACTATCTTAAATCACCTTACTAAACGTTATGAAAGCCACAACGATATAGATTTAGAAAAATTGATAGATCCTAAGGATTATGATTTAATAGCTGCAGACTTTGAGCAAATAAAAGATGCTGAGAGCCTTAAAAGCATCTTTGAGCATTTTGACGGTAAGATAGATTATGGATCTTTAAGATTAGGTCTGACTTTATTAAATGAAAAAGCAGCTATTTAAATAATAACTGCTTTCTATATAAGTTACCTCTCAAAAATAAGAGTTTAAATTATCCTCCTACGATTGCTGGATTTACCCAACTAAATTTTGCTGACTCTGCCGGTATTTTAACACGTTGAGAAACGCGCTCCATACGTGCAGGTAGTTTCATTAAATAATCTCGTGCTTTCTCTGCTTCTTCAGTAAGATGACTCATACTTGCTATATCCCATTGATCTATAAGCTTTTGCATGATATCTATGTAATCTTGAGCTGTATAAACACCTATACGTTGTGCGCTGTTTGAAAAATCTTCAAACGCACTACCTATACTCTCACCTTGCTCTCTTAAAAACATGGCTGGCATTACAATTTTATGCACCATCATTTCTTTAAATGCAATCATCATATTACTAGCATCTACTTTAAAGATCTCTGTTACAAAGGTACTGTAGGCTTTATGGTGACGCATTTCATCTCCAGAGATAATGCGACACATTTTTGATAAAGCAGTATTTCCATAACCACGTGCAAGTTTTGCTACACGGTTGTGTGAAATGTATGTCGCTAGCTCTTGAAAACTTGTGTAAATAAAGTTTTTATAAGGATCGCGGTCTGTACCTATATCAAAACCATCAGTAATTAAATGATGTGTTGTAATTTCTATCTGACGCATATTAACACGACCAGAAAGGTAAAGATATTTATTAAGCACATCTCCGTGACGGTTTTCTTCACCAGTCCACTGTCTGATCCATTTAGACCAAATGTTTCCTTTTCCTTCTACTTGATTAATACCTTCTACGTCCATTAACCAAGACTCATAGGTAGGTAATGCTTCTTCAGTGATAGTATCTCCTACTAGAGCTACCCAAAAATCATAGGGTAATTCTTTAGCTAGTTCCCTTAGCTCACGTACTTCTTCAAAAAAGGTGTCTTCTTGAGAATTAGGTAAGAAATCTGTAGGCTGCCAGATCTTATCTACTGGAATTAAGTACTCATCCATAAAGGATTGTACTTTACTTTCTAGCGATTGCATCACCTCGATGCGTATATTTTTAAGGGGCTTGCTCATAAGTATAGCTTATTATGTAAAGGTAGTCGTTTTGAATTTGTTCCGCTTTCGCGAAAGCGGAAATATTATCTAGCTCTATACCGCTGTAGAAGTAACGCCGTTATGCACAATTTCTTGTGTTTCTAGAATCACCTCGTCCATATCTCTTCCTTGAATAGGAATAGGGTTATGAATGGTTAATGCTATTTTATTTCCCATACCGTAAGGGAATTTTCCATAACGATCTACTTTCCAACTATTATTAACTGTTACTGGTACTATAACGGCGTCTGGAGCGTATTTAAAAATAGTCTTTAAACCGTTAGTTTGAAATGGTTTAGGAACTCCTGTTCTACTGCGAGTTCCTTCAGCAAAAATCACTACGCTACGTTTCTTTTCATGTACGTTCTTAGCAAATTTAATAAGTGCTGTTATCGCCTGTTTGCGATCTTTACGATCAATAGCGCAGTTCTCTCCTATTCTTAAATTAAGTGAGATGCTAGGAATACCTTTGGCCAATTCCTTTTTTGCAATAAATTTTGCATGATAATCTCTAAGATAATAAATTAATGGAGGTATATCAAACATACTCTGGTGGTTACATACAAATACGTAAGATGGACCAACAGGTAGTTCGCTTTTATAATTGATGCTAAAGGTATTGAAGAGCGGTAATTGAGACTGCATTAAAAACCAGTTCAGTATATAAACACTCTTTCTATGAGAATTATAACCACCCAATTTATAGCATAATAACTGAATAGGATGAAAAATAACCAAAAACAAGAAGAATAACAATAAATGAACAACTGTTAATGGATAGGAAATAATTTTTTGCATGCCGCAAAGGTAATTTGTTAATACATATCAATAATAAAAGAATGACTTTAATCTATATGCGTGCATAATAAATAATTTTATTGACTTAAAATAGCATTTTCTACTTGCTCATAAGATGGGTCTTTTGCTATTACCTTTCCTTTATTATCAATTAAGAAAATACCGCCTCCGCCGCCATTAACTTGATAAGTTTGCCAAATTCTATTCTCTGCATTTATTTCTGTTAATTGCTTCCATTTCCAATCTTTATTATTGTCTAAAAAAGATTTTAAGGCATCAGTATTTTTGTATTCTCCTGCAACACCTACCATTGTAAAGTTTTGATCTTTATACTTTTTATAAAGTGGTTTAAGCCTATTAGTATGCACAATACATGGACCACACCATGTTGCCCATAAATCTAACACAGCTACTTTCCCTTCTATTTCGTCTGATAATTTTACTAGATTATCATCCAAATCTGGAGCAGTAAAATCAATAAAAGTGTTTTCTACTATGGGGTTAGCTTGACTTTCAATCATGCTATTAGTTCTTTCACTATATGGATGATTAGGAAACATACTATCCAAGCTCTTCATAAGTTTCTTTCTACCATTATAATCTTGTAAGTCTCCTTTAAAAGATAAATCCCATGTTAACTGATAATAAGTTACTAAATTGACATTATTAGCCATATAATCTTTTAGTTTTTCTTCACGAATCACAAAGGACTCTTCACTTATACTTAATAAATTTTGAGCTTCATTTGTATAAAATTTATCTTGTACTTTTAGTCTCTCTATACTCTCGTACAATTCCACACTTTCTTCTCTAGAACTAGTTTCAAGTAATTTATAAATGTTTTTTGCTTCTTGAGTAAAGTAATTATCTTTCTCTTCTAATCTCTTGATTAAAGGGCTAATTGAATCATAAACCAGATTAGATGGGTCATTAACAAGTTTATCATAAACAAGATATTCATCTTGAAATTTACTACCTACAACTATATTTTGTTTTCTATGATCTTCATCATGGATTGTTAAATGCATTTTTCCTGGCTCTAAAAACAAGGGCGTTCCTAAACCGTAATTCTTATCTACAAACATTATAAAAAACAATGGATGATCTGATTCTATACGATAAGAGAATTTATTATCCTTAACCGGAATAATAACAACATCTTCAGTTCTTGAATCTTGGTATGGAACAATTAAAAATAACTTAGTCGCATCTGTTCCAACAGTTATCCCTTCAATAATAATTTCATTTTTTATAATTTCTTCTTTAGGAGTTTCTTTACAACTCGTGAAAATTAATAATGATATTAAAAAGAGAAATAGATAATTGGTTTTCATAAATAGAGCTTTATATGAGATGAAATATAAAAAAATGGTTGTGTATTTTACACAACCATTTTTTAAATTATTAATCTAATAAGCTTCTAACAATTCTCATTATAAGCCTCTTTAAGGTTCTCAGCAATCATCTCTGCTGGTCTTCCTTCTATGTGGTGACGCTCTAACATGTGTACTAACTCTCCGTTTTTGAACAATGCCATAGATGGAGAACTAGGTGGAAAAGGAATCATAGCTGCTCTTGCTGCATCTACTGCATCACGATCTACTCCTGCAAAAACTGTCACGATATGATCAGGTTTTTTTGAGTTGTCTAAAGACATTTTTGCTCCTGGACGTGCATTTGCTGCTGCACAACCACATACTGAGTTTACAACAACAAGTGTTGTACCTTCTTTACTTAGTGCTTCTTTTACGTCGTTCTGTGTATATAAGTGTTCAAATCCTGCGTTACCTAAATCGTCACGCATCGGCTGAACTAATTCTGCTGGGTACATAATATTAATTTTTTACAAAGGTAAAGACTTCTAGCTCTTTATAAAATAGTAATCCTATCATTTAAGTTTATTATAAGAATGCTTTTATGTATAGTTAAGTGAGTTGGTGAGTAAATTTTAAAAAAAACAATCACTCCCTATTTATTTCACTCATATCAGTAAATTTATAATAAAGAGCTGCTTCTGTTCTAATTTCATTCCTAACCGTTTACAAATGTTTAGTATCTTTAAAAAATAGATAGTAAGTTAATTATGGCTAGAAAAAAATGTCCTGAATGTAAGGAAGAAGTGCGCGGTAGAGCTGATAAGATTTACTGTAGCGACTACTGCCGTAATGTGGCTAACAATAAGCTTAATAGAGATAGTAACGCCTTAATGCGCAATATCAATAATAGATTACGTAAAAATCATAGAGTATTACAAGAACTCAACCCTTCAGATAAGATTAAGGTGACCAAAAATAAAATGCTTGCAGCAGGTTTTGACTTTAATTTTTTCACTAGCATTTACACTACTAAAAAAGGTACCGTCTATTACTTTGTATACGATCAGGGCTATCTACCTATGGACGATGATCACTATTTAATTGTTAAACGCGACTGATCAATAAAACACGTAAACGCACGTTAACACCTCTATACAAACACCTCATTCTTACATGAACTTCACTTCTAATAAAGACATCTACCGATGGATCATGATTGTAGTTGCAGTCATTATTACTTCATTAATTCTATGGAATACTTTTGATTTTTTCCAGCAATTGAAAGAGAACGAACGTAAGAATATACGCGAGTTTGGTATCGCAGCAACAGATCTTCAAAATCAATCTCTTAATGCAGACTTAGGTGATTTAGGTTTTACCGTAATGGGAAATACTACATCAGTACCTATGATAGTGGTTAACTATAAAGGTGAAATGAGTGCCCGTAATTTACCAGAAAAAGCAGAGCGCGATACAGAAGAACTTAAAAGATTAATCGAGGTTTTTAAACAAGAAAATGACCCTATAGTCACTGAGTTTGAAGGAGAGCCATTTAGTACCATTTATTATGGAAATAGCGACGTAATTACAAAGATTAAGTACTACCCAATGGCGCTGGTAATTATAATGCTTCTATTCTTCTCAGTTATATGGTTTTTCTATCGATCTAGTAAAGCCAGCGAGCAAAACAAACTTTGGGCCGGTATGGCTAAGGAAAGTGCACACCAGATAGGCACGCCGCTTTCTTCTCTCGTAGGTTGGACTACTATTTTAAGAGATACAGATGTAGATCCTTCTTACATAGATGAGATGGAAAAAGATATAAACCGTTTAAAAATGATTACCGATCGTTTTTCTAAAATAGGTTCTATCCCTACACTTACCGAAGTGGACATCGTACAGCAAACTAAACAAGCCGTCGAGTATATAGCTAATAGGTCTTCAAAGCTCATCAAATTTGACATAGACCTACCAGATCAACCTATACAGGTTAAGTTAAATGAGCCCCTTTTTGAATGGGTGATAGAAAACTTGATTAAAAATGGTATCGATGCCATGAAGGGAAAAGGAAATATATCTGTCTACCTCAAAGCAGACGTGTACAACGTATTCATTAAAATAAAAGATACTGGTAAAGGAATTCCAAAACAGCAATGGAATCAAATATTCACACCTGGTTTTACTACTAAAAAAAGAGGTTGGGGCCTGGGGTTATCACTTGCTAAGCGCATTATTAAAGACTATCACAACGGTAAAATAAGAGTAGCCGATAGTAAAAAAGACCTAGGAACTACCTTTGAAATTACTCTAAACAAGATCTAACAACGATTATGAGAGCTTAACTTCTAGGTAGCGTTACTGTAAACGTGGTCCCTTCTCCATAGACCGTGTTCATCTCTATTTTTCCATTGAAGTTCTCTACGATTTGCTTTACCATAGCGAGACCTAATCCCATACCGCTATTTTTAGTAGTGAATTTAGGTTCAAATATTTTGTTTTCGTTATCAGGATGTACACCTGTACCGTTATCCTTCACCTCTAGAAATACATGTTGAGTATTGTGAGTAACTGACACATCTATAACATTTTCTCGGCTACTATCCACAGCTTGTATTGCATTCTTAACAAGGTTAGTAACCACACGTATCAATTGAGTTCTATCAAAAACTATCATTAAAGAATCTGTATCTTCTGTATAATTAATATTAGATTCATTAAATATATCCAGCGCTAGTTGGGTTACCATGCACACATCAGTCTCTTCGTTTTTTTGAGCCGGCATAGTTGCATAAGTAGAAAATGCACTAGCAATATTACTCATAACGTCTATTTGCTCAATAATAGAATTAGAATATTCATTTAGTTTTTCCTTAGCATCTGGATCTTCAGGATCAAATCTTCTCTGAAAACTTTGCACTGTAAGTCGCATAGGTGTTAGTGGGTTTTTTATCTCATGCGCGACTTGCTTTGCCATTTCTCGCCATGCTTGTTCTCGCTCGCTAGTTGCCAGTTTTACAGCACTTTCTTCTAGCTCGTCCACCATTTTATTATAAGACTCTACTAGAGTATTTATTTCTTCAGTTCCTTTATAATCTATTTCTAGCTTACGGTTGCGTTTTGAAATATCTAACTCTTTCAGGTTATCAGAAATATTTCTAATGGATCTAGTTATATATCTGGATAAAAAATATGCTAGGACTATAGAAAAGCAGAACATAAGCGCATAAACTAATGCCAGTCTCTTAAGAAACTCCTCTAATTCATGATTCATAAAGTCGTCGTTCTCTATGTAGGGTAAGTTAAGAATAGCAATATCCTTAAACCTATTATCTACTAGGTAGGTATAACTAGAGCGATAACTCTCACCATCTACTTCAAATTGTTCTACAAAACGATCATCTTCGGCATTATTGAGTCTTTTAATAATACCTGGTGATATTTGATTATGTAAACTATCACTAATAAATTGTGCTTTAGAACTTTTAAGTAAAGCTCCATTTAAATCATACATATAAATAGGCATACCGTGTACAGCACTCAAATCATAAATATCTTTTTTAAAAATATAAGGCAAATTACTAGTCACCACCTCATAAGTAGTTTCATCTAGAATAAACGCAATATGTTCCTTAATTGCTTGTTCCTTGCGTAATAATCGCTTTTCATGATAATCCTTTGCCTGCTCCTGAAATTGATATATAGACATACCAGCAATCAAGACACTCGCAATAATAGTTAGCACCATCATGGAGAAGAAGATGCGATTTCTAAGGCTATTTTTATACAATTTCATTAAGGTAAAAATAACAATAACCGAGCCAGTTGTAAAAAAATATTAAATCTTATAAGTGAATGGTGTTTTAATTCCGCTTTCGCGAAAGCGAATACAACATCCATCTATAAAGAGTCCATAAAACTCTGCGCGAGGACAGACTGCATATAATCAGTTAAATTAATAGATTTGCATAATGAAAATAGATAATCTAGAGCAAGGATATTACGGAATAGGAATCATGCATGGCAAGACACCAGAAAATCTAGGTGTATTATGGCGTACGGCACAAAATCTAGGAGCAAATTTCATTTACACCATAGGTAAACGTTATGCAAAACAAGCCTGTGACACTCACAACGCTGTAGGTGCTATACCTTATTTTCATTATAAAACATTTGAAGATTTTTACAGTCATTTACCTAAAGGCGCTATGGTGGTGGGAATAGAGTTAACTGACAGTGCTGTGGTGCTAGAAGATTTTAAACACCCACGCAATTGTGTTTACTTATTAGGTGCAGAGGACCATGGATTAACTAACGAGGCCATCACAAAATCACATCATATAGTAAAATTTAATACTCCCAAAAGCCTAAACGTGGCAGTTGCAGGAAGTATAATCATGTATGATAGAAGCGTAAAAGGAAATCATGTCTACATAAATGGTGTTCCAAAAGAGTCCTAATAGACTTAAAATAATTTTACATTTTTAATTTTAAAACGATGAAAGTTTTTACTTTTATGATCTAAACTATTATTAAAATAAACCATGAAACAAGGAACTGTAAAATTTTTTAATGAATCAAAAGGATTTGGATTCATCATTGAAGAAGGAACTAACCAAGAATGCTTTGTACACGTTACAGGAACTATCGACGAGATAAGAGAAGGTGACCACGTAGAATATGAAGAAAAAGAAGGAAAAAAGGGAATGAACGCAGTTAATGTAAGACTAGTAGATTAATTTTCATTCCATAGAAAAAGCAAAATCCCAACTCATTAAATGAGTTGGGATTTTTTTTTATGGTAAAGAGTATGGGTGTAATTAATTACAGCCCATTAAAAAGCCGCTGTATGACTACAGCGGCTTTTTAAAATGTGTTTTATAGAATTGAATTACTTAATTCCTAATTCTGCTTTTACATCATTAGTAAGATCATAACCGTCTGCCATGATGATACCAGTTCCTGTAGTAGAATCAAGTACATAATCAAATCCTTTTCTTCTAGCAACTGCAAAGATAGCCTCTCTTACTTTCTTATAAAGTGGCTTTAATAAGTCCGTTCTTTTTTGACCCATTGCAGTTTGAGAATTTTGGTAATACTCTTCTAATTTTTTCTGACCTTCAGCAAGCTCTGCAAGAATTCTTTCGTTTTCTTCTTGAGTTCTTTGCGGTGCAGCTTCTTGTGCATTTTGATATTTAGTTTTCAATTCTTTATCCATCGCAGTTAACTTAGTTTCATAAGTTTTTGCAAGATTTCTTAATTGCTTATCTGCTGCAATAGCACTAGGTAACGACTCTACTAATGATTGAGAAGCTACGTGACATACCTTAGTCGGTTGCGCATCTTGTGCCTGACCTAGATTAATACCTGCAAAGATAAATGCGATTACTGCTATTAGTGTTTTTACTTGTTTCATTTCTTTATTAATTGTTATCAATTTTTAATTCCATCAGCCTACTGAGGCGGCTGCAAATATAAGGAGTTCCTATATTATTCACCACCAGGTGGTGTTTTCTTATTTTTCTCTGCGTTTCTAGCGTCTATCTCAGCTTGTTTCTTTGCTCTAGCCGCTGCTCTTACTGCAAGAACACTGTCTTTTCTACGTTTGCGGTCTGCCATGAGCTTATCTCTTCTTACTTTGTAAGCTGCTGCTTTTGCTGCTTTTGCAGAGTCACGCACTCTTCTTTGCTCATTACGGACAGCATCACGCTCTGAGATCGCTTTTTGAACCGCTTCTTTTTTATCTTCTTTTGCCTGTTCCTTTTTCTCCTTTTCCTCTGCCTCTACAACAGACAAGTAAGGTTCATCATCTTCTACAGGATTATTTCTTGCATCTTGCTTTTCTTGAGCATCTTTTCTTTTACCGGTTCTACCGATAGCTTTTAAAACTAAATCACTAACATCGTGACGGTCTGCACTATATAACAAAGCAGCTTCAGAACTATCGATTAACATGTCGTATTTCTTCTGCTTTCCTATCTTTTGCACCTCATTAAAAACTTGGTCTTGTATAGGCTGTATCAACTGTTGTCTTTGCAATAGAAAGTCACCTTGTGGACCAAAACGTTTTTGTTGATAGTCTGCTAGATCTTGCTCTTTTAAAGAGATATCTTCTTCCTTTTCTTCAATAAGCTCTTTAGTAAGTAAAACCTTTTCATTTTGAAGAGAGGCTTTCATTTGAGAAATCTCATTAGACATTTGGTCTATCTCACCTTTCCACCTTTGCATTTTTTGCTCTAGTTGTTTTGATGCTTCTTGATATTCTGGAACACTTTCTAAAATGTATTCCATGTCTATGTAAGCTATTCTTGCTCCTCTTTGTGCTTGCGCAAAAGTGAAACTAAAAAAAGCTACTACTCCAATAATTAAAATCTTAGTTCTCATAAGCTAGTTGTTTAAAGAAATAATCATGCCATATTTAAAACTGTTGTCCGATTATAAAGTGAACGTTCCAGCCACTAGGCTCATCACTTGCAACGTTAGGAACACTATCAAAACCATAACCAAAGTCAACACCTAATAATCCAAATGCTGGCATAAATATACGTAATCCTGCACCTGCAGAGCGCTGTACATCAAAAGGATTATAGCTTCTAAAACGGTCATATGAACCTGCAGCTTCAGCAAAAGTTAATACATATATAGATGCTGCTTGTTCTAATGATATAGGATAACGTAATTCCATAGAGAATTTATTGTATACCGTATCTCCATCATCACTTGTAGTTAATGCACTGTTATCATAACCACGCATTCTAATAATATCACGACCATCTAGAGAGAAAGAACCTAATCCATCACCACCCACAAAGAATCTTTCAAAAGGAACTAGACCGCGATCATTGTTATACGCTCCTAAGAAACCAAATTCAGTCTTAGTCTGTAAAATCAATTTTTCATACAGTTGCGTATACCACGTTCCTTCAAATTTGATTTTATAGTATTCTAAAAACTTAAATTTCTCTTGATCTATCTTACCACTATCTGCTATTCCATTAGTTTGAAATTCTGGATCATCTTCTAGATTTTCATAATCTACTCCATTCCATACAGAATAAGGTAAAGTCATTTTTGCTGTAAGTGAGAAGGAAGATCCATATGTAGGGAAAATAGGATTTACACCCACGTTATTACGACTTAAACCAACTGTGTATGCCAGGTTATTTGAAAAACCGTTAGGGAAATTAAATAAACTAGTCTGGTAGTTTTTTAAGTTATAATGTTGGAAAGAAATAGCTTGAGAGAACTGAAAGTATTGATCAGGCCATTCTAATCTCTTTGCTATACCTACCGTACCACCAGTAATTAAGAATCTTTGATTTCTATCTACTTCACTAAAATCTTGTTGATTTACACGGAATTGCTCACTGTGTGAAAAAGAAACATTAAAAGAAACTGGTTTTTTACCACCTAACCAAGGCTCTGTAAAGTTTAAACTATAGGTTCTAAAAATAGTACTTGCTTGTGCTCTTATGGCTAGAGTCTGACCATCACCCATAGGTACTGGCTCATATGCCTCGCCATTAAATAAATTACGTAATGAGAAGTTGTTGAAACGTAAACCTAGCGTTCCTACAAAACCTCCACCACCATAACCACCTTGCAATTCTATCTGACTTGCACCTGCTTCTACTAGTTCATAATCTACATCTACAGTTCCATCTTCTTGATTCACATTATTCAATTGTGGATTAATCTGTTGGGCATCAAAGAAACCTAACTGTCCTAACTCACGAATAGAGTTAATAATCTTCTGACGAGAGTACTTCTCTCCTGGAGACGTTCTTATTGCTCTATAAATAACATGGTCATTTGTTCTTGTATTACCACTTACACTAATGTTGTTAAAATAAGCTTCTTTACCTTCTACTATTCTAATTTCAAAATCAATCGTGTCATTTTGAACACGAGTTTCTACAGCGTTTACACTAGAGAATAAATAACCACTGTTTTGATATAGATTAGTTAAATCATCAGAATCTGGATCTTGTGGATTACTAATTTGTTCATCAAAAGCAACACCATTATAAACATCTCCTTTTTCTATTTTAAGTAATCTCTTTAATTGCTCATCAGAAAAAGCAGTATTACCTATAAACTTAATATCTCCAAAATAATACTTTCTTCCCTCTTCTACTTTTATATCTAGAGAGATGGTTTTATCATCTACCTTAGTCAAAGTATCTGATATAACACGAGCATCTCGATAACCACTCTCTTTGTATTTATCTACAACAGCGATTAAATCGGTTTGAAAATCGTCTTCAATATATTTAGACCTTTTTAAAAGTCTTATAAAATTCTTCTTTTTAGTGTTGGACATTGCACCGCGCAATTCCTTATCGGTAAGCATAGAATTTCCTTCAAAATTTATCTCTGCTATTTTAACTTTCTTACCTTTATCGATATCTATTTTCATATCGACTCTATTCTTTCCAGTTGTATCCACTAGAGTGCGAGTTTTCACTTTAGCATCAGCGTACAAGAATCCTTTCTTTTTGTATTTATCTTCTATAAAAGATCTAGTTGTAGTAATAAGATTTTCAGTCGCTTTACGTCCTCTAGTTAACTTTAATTCTTCTCTAAGATCTTTAGTCTGCCCTTTGCGCAGTCCTTGTATAGTTACCTCATTAAGGTTAGGTACCTCGATAATATTAATTTCTAGATTAATAGTATCCATCACATCGTCTTCTGGATCTCCTATAATATCTGTAGCAAAAATTCTTATGTCACTAAATAGTTTTAGATCCCACATTTTCTTTACTACCTGACTTATACGTTCACCTGGCACAAAAACCTCTTCACCTTTACGTAGTCCTGTAAAAGCAATTACCGTATTTTCATTATAAGTCTGGCTTCCTGTAACCGTAATTTCACCTATTTTATATTTGGTGGCATCACCTATAGCTAGGTCTCCTCTTTTCTCTTGAGCGTATGTAGCTGCACTTAATAGTAAACATGTTACCAGTAGTAGCGAGTTTGCTAACTTTTTTATCATTCTATAATTGTTCACTTGTTTTACCAAACCTTCTTTCTCTATCTTGATAATTATGTATTGCTTCTAACAGATTTTCTCTTCTGAAATCTGGCCAAAGCACTTCTGTAAAATATAATTCTGCATAAGCAATTTGCCATAAAAGGAAATTACTAATACGTTGTTCTCCACTAGTACGTATCAATAAATCTACATCTGGCATATAACTCGTATATAGATGTTTATTAATAACGTCTGTATCTATTTGATCGATCTCTAAGGAACCTTCCTTTACCTGACCGGCCACATTTTTTATAACTGATATCAACTCTTCTCTAGATCCATAACTTAAAGCTAGAGTTAAATTCATTCTTTTATTATCTTTAGTCGCCTCAATAACCTCAGCCAGCTCTTTTTGGGCAGACTTAGGTAAAAGACTTAGAACACCTACAGCTTTAAGAGAAATATCATTCTTCTGTAAAGTAGGAAGCTCTTTTTTAAGACTAGAAACTAACAACCTCATTAAGGTGTCCACCTCTAACTTTGGTCTTTTCCAGTTCTCGGTACTAAAAGCATATAAAGTTAAGTGCTCCACACCTAATTCTGCACATGCTTCTACTGATTGCCTAACTGCTTTTGCGCCTTTTTCATGTCCACGCACACGCATTAAACCTTGTTTTTTTGCCCACCTACCATTACCATCCATGATAATAGCAACATGCTTAGGGATTCTAGTACGATCGAGTAGTTCTTGTGCCATACTTAAAAGTTACAATAACAAGGTTTACGACCGAATGTGTAGGTAAGAGTCACCCCACTAAACACGTACCAGTCATTGTTATTTAAGTTACCAAATTTCAAATTGTCAAAATCTTTACTTCTCACAGGACTACTTCCATCGAGATTATCTGTAAAAGTATACCTAGCGCCTATCTCTGCTGCGAGTATCAATTTAGGAGTAAGAGACATCTTAACTCCAAAAATTATAGGCACCGCAATATCTGTTGTTTCACCGTATTCTTCCAACTCATTTGTGTTATTTAGTGCAAACAACTCATAATGAAACGCAGTAAGCCCAGTATATAAATAGGGTGTAAATTGTGGTCTACCTGAATATAATTCCCAATCCCAGAAGGTATACTCTATACCTACGCTCGCTTCTAGCATCCTGTAATCATAGTTTAAACCTCTTAAATCTCTTGAAATATCGTCGCTATCATTATCATCACCTACCATATTTGCAGATATAATGGTAGCTCTAAAACTGTGTCGTGGACTACGGTTCCATTTAAAAACACCACCTATTGCGACATCGTTAAATTGAATGTACTGAGTACTTCCTACATCACCTACCACATTTGAGGTTCCTGCAAAAATACCTAACTCATAGGTTTGCGCTTTCGCGAAAGCGAAACTAAAAAAAACAATAAATAAAAAAACTAACCGCATGGAATTTTTAAAACGTGCAAATATAACAATTCTCTTTACCCAGCATGATGTTTACATGCTCGATTCTAGTAATACAGAACTAGTATTGATGTTTTTTATTGTTTAATTGCGTTTATCTTCACCCCAAAGCAACTTCTCCCTGATGGTCTTAATGAAACTTTGTCCTTTTAGCTCTATGAGATCTATAGTGAAATCTGCTTTTTTAAGTGTCAATTGTGTCTCATTAGGATAGGATGCTATACGATTATCTAGCGATGCAAGAAATTCTTCTTCACGACCACTTACTTTAATAGTGATCTCTGTATGATCTGGAATAACAAGTGGACGTGCATTTAAATTATGAGGCGCTATAGGTGTTATCACAAATGCATCTGTATCTGGAGATATTACCGGACCACCACAACTTAAACTATAACCTGTAGAACCTGTAGGTGTGGATATTATTAAACCGTCTGCCCAGTAAACAGTTAACAGCTCTTCATTTAATTTAGTTTCTATTTGAATCATGCTAGTGGTATTCATACGACTAACAGTCACCTCATTAAGTGCAAAATTACGAGGTTCTGGATGGTTTTCTTCATGTGTAGAAACCAGCGTGATTAGACTGCGCTTACTTAAAGTATAATCTCCATTATGTAAAGCATTTACCGCTTCTTCTAGTTGGTCTTTATGCAGTGTTGCTAGAAAACCTAGTCTACCTGTATTAACCCCTATTACTGGAATATCTACTTTACCTATGTAGGCGACAGCTCTAAGAACCGTACCATCTCCACCCATACTTATAAGCAGGTCAAATGATTTATCTAATTGATCAAAAGAATCCAACCCCAATGCAACACCCTGACCTTTAAGCAAATCATGAAAGCCAGACTCCACTAGCGCGACGCAATCTTTACTTCTTAAAAGATCGATGAGCTTCTGACACGTTTTCACTGTGTCATCATGAAGATACTGACCGTATATAGCGACTTTTTTCATTTACATATTTAGGTATTTATTCAAATAATCTGAGCGTTCTTTTAAGGTATCTAGATAAGAATCTTCTTCGGCAGCGCTTACTATCTCATAACTATACCTTCTAAAAGTTTGCAGAACGGTATTTAAATTTTGAGGACTCAGTTTGAGTGTAATCTCAGACATATGATCATTATAATTACTTACAAAACAACCGAATATCTTAGAATCATTAGACTCCACTATTTGTGCTACTTCACTAAAACTATAATCATTAGATCCTTTTTGAACGACTACTACTGCACCAGACTCGTACATAAATGGTGCGTCATTAAATAGCTCCATAATATCTTTAAGCTCATAGTAGCCTAAATATTCATTTTTACCATCTAAGACAGGCATCATATTAGATTGATGTTGTGCAAACGCTTCTAAAACATCTAACCAGTGCGTTTCTTCTTTTACATGAAAAGCAGTCATAGAATATTTAACGGTCTGTAATTTTTGATCTGACTCAAAACAATGCGCATCATTTTCTGACAGACACCCTATATAAATATCATTTTCCATAATAGGCAAATGAGAATAAGTAAGCTGCGAGAATATTTCTTGAGCCTTTTTCATGTCTGACGAAATGTCCAATGGCTTTACATCATTAATTATGTATTGCTTAATATCCATAGAGTGCAAAATTTAACGCAAATTAATCAATTCTACACTTATGCGTCTGACGCAATCCTTTGTATTTTTGAAATAAAAATACAACATGGCAATTTTAAGTGTAAATGTCAACAAGATAGCAACTTTGCGTAATTCTAGAGGTGGTGATGTACCTAATTTACTAAAAGTCGCGATCGATCTAGAAGCATTCGGCGCACAAGGAATAACAATTCATCCTAGACCTGACGAGAGACACATAAGATATCAAGATGCTAGAGATCTTAAAAAAGTAGTGCAAACAGAACTTAACATAGAAGGAAACCCTATAGAAAGTTTTATAAAACTAGTGGACGAGGTACAACCTGCTCAAGTAACCCTAGTACCAGACGGACCAGATGCCTTGACATCTAATGCTGGATGGGATACTATTAAACATAAAGATTTCTTGACTAAAATCGTGAAACATTTTAAAGATCAAGGGATACGCACCAGCATATTTGTAGACCCTACTATAGAAATGATAGAAGGCGCTGCGCAAACTGGTGTAGACCGCATTGAGTTATACACAGAAGATTTTGCTAGTCTTTATGATACGGACAGAGATAAAGCAATCGCTCCTTATATAACAGCAGCAAAAAAAGCAACAGAACTAGGAATAGGAATTAATGCTGGTCATGATTTATCTCTAGAAAACATAAAGTTTTTCAGCGAGCAAATACCAGGCTTATTAGAAGTATCCATAGGTCATGCTTTAATTTCTGAAAGTTTATATCTAGGACTAGAAAATGTAGTTAACATGTATAAATCAAGACTAGCATAATGTTACATTCTATAATTTTAGGTGAAGGACAGCCATTTTTAATCCTACATGGCTTTTTAGGCATGGCAGATAACTGGAAAACTCTAGGTCGCAAATGGAGTGAAGACGGTTTTCAAGTACATCTAATCGACCAGCGCAATCATGGACGCAGTTTACATAGCGACGAGTTTAACTACTCATTAATGGCACAAGACATAAAAGAATATTGTGATGAGCATGAGCTTAAAAACATTATTCTTTTGGGACACAGCATGGGTGGTAAAGTAGCCATGCGATTTGCTGCAGAAAATGAAAGCTATTTAGACAAATTGATAATAGCAGATATCGCCCCTAAAGTATACCCACCACACCATAGCGATATTATAAATGGACTAAAAAGCATTGACTTTGATAAGGTAAGCTCTCGCAATGATGCAGACGAGATGTTAGAAAAAGTAATTTCTGACTTCGGCACACGTCAGTTCTTGTTAAAAAGTCTTTATCGCGTTGAGAAAGGTCGTTATGGATGGCGATTTAATCTAGATGTCTTAGGTGAGTCTCAAGAAAAAGTCGGTGTTCACGACCCTATTACTACACCTATAAAAACACCTACCCTTTTTATAAGAGGTGGTAAGTCTGGATACATATTAGACAGTGACGTGATGATTATAGAGCACGCTTTCGCGAAAGCGGAACTAAAAACAATAGAAAATGCAGGACACTGGCTTCATGCAGAGAAACCGCAAGAATTCTTAACATATGTTACGAAATTCGTAAAATAACAGTTGTTATGCTTGCATAATAATAACGAAAACGCTTGCGTAATATTAATTTAATATTAAATTTGACACATACAAATTTAACTTATACCTCAAACCCTTGATTATGAACAAACTGAAAGTTTTTGTTGTACTTTGTTTGATCTCTACGTTTGCTTATGCAGGTGGATATCGTGTTAGCACACAAAGTAACACGCAATTAGCAATGGGACATACTGGTGTCGCTGTCGTTAATAATGCAGACATCTTATTCTTTAATCCAGCTGGAATAGTACACCTGGAAAACAAATTAAATATAAGCGCCGGTGGTTTCGGTGTATTTTCTGATGTAAAGTACCAAAATCAAGAATTTGGGACCACATTTGAAACAGAAAGTGAAACTAGTACTCCTATTTATCTTTATGCTACTTACAAAGTATCTGAAGATTTTGCTGTAGGTTTAGGTGTCTACACACCTTATGGTAGTAATGTAACATGGCCTACTGATTGGGCAGGATCTCACCTAGTTAATGAAATAGACTTAAGTGCAATTTTTATTCAGCCTACTTTATCTTATCAATTATTTGATAGTGTAAGTATAGGTGGTGGACCTATCCTAGCTATAGGAGCGGTTACATTTAATAGAAACGCAAGTAGAACACTAACTGATGAAGAAGGTGTTCGTTCTAACATTGAAATAGAAGATTCTGGTATTACGGCTTGGGGTTGGTCTGCTGGACTTATGTTTACTCCAGACGATAGATTTACTCTAGGTTTCAACTACCGTTCTTTAATAGACATTAATAGTACAGAAGGTACTGCTACTTTCTCAAACTTCCCTAACAGTTCATTAACTCCTAGTAATGGTGAGACTGGATTTACTGCAACACTTCCTTTACCTGCAGAACTTACTATAGGAATGTCTTATAAATGGGACAAATTACTTCTAGCTTTTGATTACAATAGAACTCTATGGAGTGAATACAACAGTCTAGATCTAGAATTTAGTAATGGTGTTGCTTCTATTAACCCAAGAAACTATAAAGATGCTTCTACATGGAGATTAGGTGCTCAATATGAGTTTACTGAAAAATTAACCGTAAGAGGTGGTTATTACTTTGACGAGTCTCCTGTACAATCTGGATTCTTTGCTCCAGAAACACCACGTAATGATTCTAACAACTATACTTTTGGTCTTTCTTACAAAGTAAATTCGAAGTTATCTATTGACACATCATTCCTATTTGTACAATTTAAAGAAATTAATGAATCTTATGATTTCTTTTCTGACACTGGCGCAACTACTACTGCACCATTTGCAGGAACCTACAAATCATCAGCATTTATCGGTGGTCTAGGTATAACTTATAGCATGTAAAAAAAATAAAATAATGAAAAACTTAAATATAAAATTCATTGCTCTTTTTCTTGCAGGTGCTGCAGTAATAGGCTGTGATGACGAATTTGACAACGCTATCGAAGATGGTGGAGTATACACATCTGGAGAAGCAGACTTCTCTAAATTTGTAACTGTAGGAAACTCTTTAACGGCAGGATTTGCAGATAACGCATTGTACCTAAATGGACAATTAAATTCTTACCCTAACATTATTGCAGGTCAAATGCAGTTTGCTGGTGGTGGTGAATTTAATCAACCACTCGTTAATGATAATGCTGGTGGCCTACTTGCCGCTGGGGTACAAATACTACCTAATCGTTTTGTACTAGCGTCTGACGGTAATGGAACTCCTGCTGGACCAGTTGTTCTAGACGCAACTCCTACAACAGACATTACTAACAAAGTTACCGGACCATTAAACAACTTTGGTGTTCCAGGCGCAAGAGTATTTCACCTAGCAGCTCCAGGTTACGGTGCTTTAGCTGGTGTTGCTACAGGTACTGCAAACCCATACTATGCTCGTTTTTCTAGCTCAGAATCTTCTACAGTAATAGATGATGCGATTGCTGCAAACGGAACGTTCTTTACTCTATGGATAGGTAATAATGATATATTAGGATATGCTACTAGCGGTGGGTTAGGTGTTGATAACAACGAATTAAACAACATAGACCCAGCTGCACAAGGAGACAACAGTATAACTAACAATAATGTATTTGCTGCCGTGTACCAACAATTAGTTGCTGGACTTACTGCAAACGGTGCAAAAGGAGCTCTAGTTAACATTCCAGATGTTACTTCTATTCCTTTCTTTACAACGGTACCATTTGCTCCATTAAGCCCTGCAAGCCCTACATTCGGTCCTCAGATACCTACTTTAAACGCAACATTTGCTGGTCTAAATCAAGCGTTTGCATTTTTAGGTGTTCCAGAAAGATCAATTACTTTTTCTCAAACTGCTGCAAGTGCTGTAGTAATTAACGATGAGTCATTAACAGACTTATCTGCACAATTAACGCAAGTTTTAATAGGTGGCGGATTAGACGCTGCTACAGCTACTCTATTCGGACAACAATTTGGTCAGGCAAGACAAGCTAACGCTACAGATTTATTAACTTTTACAAGTCAGACAGTTATCGGTGAGTTAAACGCAGCTCGTTTTGCACAACTTACAGGAGCTGGTTTAGACGCTGCTACTGCTGGACAACTTTCTATTAACGGTGTTACTTTCCCTCTTGAAGACCAGTGGGTACTTACCCAAGATGAGCAAGATAGAATAACAACTGCACAAACTGCATATAACGCAACTATAGAAGCACTTGCTGCTGCAAATGGTCTTGCATATGTTGACGTACGTACAGAACTTTCTACAGTAGCTACTACAGGGATTTCTTATAACGGTGGCGTTTTAACTTCTACATATGCTTCAGGTGGTGCTTTTTCACTAGATGGTGTTCACCCTACAGCTAGAGGTTATGCATTAACCGCAAACACTATAATAGATGCTATCAACGCACAATACAGCTCTACTTTACCTAAAGTAGACATAGGTGCTTATGATTCTATTCAACTAAGTGATTCTGCTCAATAAACAGAGCATATAATTTCTATATAAATCTGCTGAAGGCTCGTTCTTCAGCAGATTTTTTATTTTTACACAAATTCTATATTATGAGATTCATTATAAAATTACTTATTACAGCTGCTCTAGTTATGGGACTGGCAGAAATATTACCAGGTATAGGTATTACTAATTATGTAAGCGCCATACTAGTTGCCCTTACCTTATCTATATTAAATTTTATAGTAAAACCCATACTTGTTATACTAACCTTACCTATAACTATAGTCACATTAGGTATATTTCTATTATTTATAAACGTTATCATTATCTACCTAGCAGACTGGTTTGTAAGCGGTTTTACGGTAACAAGTTTATTTTGGGCATTTATATTTTCACTATTACTCGCAGCGGCACGATCTTTTCTCTTTAAATTATTAGACAAAGAAGATAACTAAAAATATCTAACCACCACGTAGGTCAATAGCAATAAGACAAACACTTTGATAACTAGTAAATAAAGCTTAATTTTGCAGCCCAATTTTAACAGCATAAAAAAGTCTTTAAATGAATATAAAACGTACGGACACAGACGCATTAAATGCGACAATTACCATAGAAATTGAAAAGGCAGATTATCACCACCAAGTAGATAACGTACTTGCAACTCACCGCAAGACAGCAAACATACCTGGTTTTAGAAAAGGCCATGTACCTGCTAGCCTTATCAATAAAAAGTACCGCATTCCCGTATTAGTAGAAGAGATCAATAAACTGACTCAATCTCAACTTAATAAATTCATCACCAGTGAAAAAATGAATCTTTTAGGAAACCCACTTCCTAAGGCTCAAGAAGACATTGACTGGGATCAAGACAATTTTACTTTTGAATTTGAAGTAGGTCTAGCTCCAGAATTTGATGTAGATGTAAAAGCTAAAAAAGCCATTACACAGTACGAAATCAAAACTGATGACAAAACTATTAACGACCAAATCGATCGCATACGTGAGCAATATGGTAAGTTAATCGCAAAGAAAGAAGTTGAAGAAGGAAATGAAGTTACTGGAGTTTTTAGAAATGACGACGAAGAAATCAATTCTGACGCTACATTCTCTACATCAAAGATCAAAGGAAAGACCAATCTTAAGAAATTTGTTGGTGCTAAAGTAGGCGACTCTTTAGAACTTAAAACTAAAGGTCTTTTTAATGATGATCACGATCTAATGAATTTTCTTAAAGTAGAACATGATAAAGCACACGGTCTTGAAATACCTGTAACTTTTGAAATCACTGAAGTTAACGAGCGTGAAAAAGCAGAGCTAAATCAAGAATTCTTTGATAAGCTTTTTGGAAAAGATGTTATCAAGAGTGCAGAAGAACTAGTTGAAAAACTACGTGAAGACGCAGGGAAACAATTTGCTCAACAAACTGATCAGAAATTATTAACAGACGTTACAGAATCACTTATTGAGAACACAAAATTTGATTTACCAGCAGACTTTCTTAAAAGATGGATCGCAAGTAATGGCGAGAATCAATTAACAGAAGAAGAAGCTGCAGCAGAGTACGAGCGTTCTGAAAAAGGATTGAGATACCAACTTATTGAATCTAACATTGTAAAAAACAATGAAGAATTACAATTAAAGTTTGAAGACCTACAAGAATATTCTCGTAAGATGATACGCTTACAAATGGCTCAATATGGTCATACCGGTGCAACTGACGAAGAGGTAGACGGTGTAGTAGCACGTATCATGAGCAATCAAGAAGAAGTAAAACGCATGAGCGAGCAACTTCAAAATGAGAAAATGCTAGATTTCTTCAAAGCAAACGCAAAATTGAAAAAGAAAGAATTGACTTACGAAGACTTCATTAAAGAAGCTTACGAAGCATAATTTATTCCTGTCAATAATTCATATCTTTAGGCGTTGACTATTTTATCAATTAGTTAACGCCTTTTTTATCACTCATATAGTATCATTACAACATGGATATATCTAAAGAATTTGAAAAATTTGCCGTAAAAGATCAAGGAGTAAATCCTATGTATTACGATAAAATTATGGGTAGCATGTACCCAACTAATCTTACTCCTAACATTATAGAAGAGCGCCAGATGAATATCGCGATCTTTGACGTATTCTCACGTTTAATGATGGACCGCATCATTTTCATGGGAACTGGAGTAAACGATCAAGTAGCAAACATTATACAGGCGCAACTGCTTTTCTTAGAAAGTGCAGACGCAAAGAAAGACATACAGATCTACATTAACTCACCAGGTGGTAGTGTTTATGCAGGACTAGGTATATATGACACGATGCAGTTTATAAAGCCAGATGTAGCCACTATCTGTACCGGTATGGCTGCAAGTATGGGAGCTGTTTTATTATGTGCCGGTGCCGAAGGTAAGCGTAGTGCTCTACCACACAGTCGTGTAATGATACACCAGGTTTCTAGTGGGGCGCAAGGTCAGGCTAGTGACATAGAGATAACAGCACGTGAGGTTGTAAAACTTAGAGAAGAATTATACACCATCATAGCAAAGCATTCTGGACAGACTTATGATAAAGTCTATGCAGACTCTGACCGTGATTACTGGATGAAAGCTGATGAGGCTAAGGCATACGGTATGATCGATGAAGTATTAAGAAGAGACTAAGAACGTTTCTTGCAATAAAATTGTGGTTATTCCGCTTTCGCGAAAGCGGAAACCACAACACTTAAACTGCCTATATTAAAATTAAGAATCGCATTTCTAACTTTATAGAAAAACGACTCCTATCTAAAAGGACACAAACTATCGTGTCAAAAACAGAAATATGAGTAAAGAACAACTAGAATGTAGCTTTTGTGGACGCAATAAAGCAGAAACTAATTTGCTTATTGCAGGACTGGACGCACATATTTGTGACCGCTGTATAGAGCAGGCTCATGGAATAGTTCTCGAAGATACTACAGTCGATAAACCTGGAGTTTCTAGTGCAGAATTAGAACTTAAAAAACCTAAAGCTATAAAAGCTTTTCTTGATGAATACATCATAGGGCAAGAGTTCACTAAAAAAGTAATGTCTGTAGCGGTTTATAACCATTATAAAAGATTATTACAAAAAAATACCGATGACGATGTAGAGATACAAAAATCTAACATCATGATGGTAGGGCAAACAGGAACCGGTAAAACACTTATTGCAAAAACAATTGCAAAAATGTTGAACGTGCCTCTTGCCATAGTAGATGCAACGGTACTTACTGAGGCTGGATATGTAGGAGAAGATGTAGAAAGTATCTTAACTCGATTATTACAGGCAGCAGACTATAATCTTGAAAAAGCACAAACAGGAATCGTTTTTATAGACGAGGTAGATAAAATTGCTCGCAAGAGTGATAACCCATCTATTACAAGAGATGTGTCTGGAGAAGGTGTACAACAAGGACTTCTTAAATTACTAGAAGGAACTGTGGTAAACGTACCGCCTAAAGGTGGACGTAAACATCCCGATCAGAAATTTATCGAGGTAAATACAGAGAACATCTTGTTTATCGCAGGTGGTGCCTTTGACGGTATTGAAAAAGTAATACGTAAGCGATTAAACATGCAGGCAGTAGGTTTCAGCGCGAGTATGTCTAACGATGGGGTTGTAGAAAAAGATAATCTTTTACAATATATTATACCTAAAGACATTAAAGATTTTGGGATGATTCCAGAAATCATAGGTCGTTTACCTGTATTAACGTACATGAATCCGCTAGACGCAAATACGTTAAGAGCTATACTTACAGAGCCTAAAAATGCCATAGTAAAACAATACAAAAAATTGTTTGACATGGATGATATTAATTTCACAATCACCGACGATGCGCTTACCTATATAGTAGAAAAGGCTATTGAATATAAGCTAGGAGCTCGTGGACTACGTTCTTTATGTGAAGCCATACTAACAGACGCCATGTTCGACATGCCAGGTGGAGATACTAAAGAATTAGTTGTTACGAAAGAGTATGCTGCGTCTAAATTAGACAAAAGTGCTATTCAAAAATTAAAAGCAGTGAGTTAAACCACTTCATTAAATATATTATTAAACCCCTTACATTAGATGATGTAAGGGGTTTTTATTTTAACCTAGTGGTTAAATTCACCTCTTCAGTATTTACATATTCTCCGAAGTCTTGATCTTCATATGTATATGCATTAATAGTAAAACTAAGAAATGCACCTTTAGAGAAAGTTAATTGATAGGTTCCATCCCTATTTGTTTTAACAGATTTAATCACACTGCCTTCATAACTTTCATCTGGACTATTACCATAATACCAGCATTCCATATTAATAGTAGCATTGTGCACCGGTAAATTTGTTTTACCATCTAGTACTACTCCATTTACCTCAACATCATCCACATCGCTAGCGCACCTCCATAAACTTAAGAAGGTTAAAGTGAGGACAAAAAGAGTAGAAAACTTCATAAATAGCAAAATTAAAACTTAATAGACCTAATTTAAAACAATCATCTTAAATTGCACACGTTAAATATACCAGTGAAAAAACATCTTTTAAACATACTCGCAGTTCTATTAATAGCCATCACACTAGTTCAATGTGCAAAAAAAGGCTCACCTACAGGTGGTCCAGTGGATGAAAAGCCACCAGTAATATTACGTATGTATCCAGATAATTATACTCGTAATTTCAAGAATCGAATTATCGAGATAGAATTTGACGAATTTGTAAAACTTAATGATTTACAAAAACAACTGGTTATATCACCGCCTTTAAAAACGCGTCCTACTATTACACCACAGGGAACTCCATCGAGAAAAATAACTATAGAGATTACCGACACATTAAAAGATAATACTACTTATGTTTTCAATTTTGGACAAAGTATAGTAGACAACAATGAAGGGAATCCATATCCATTTTTTAAATACGTTTTCAGTACTGGGACCGTGATAGACTCCTTAACCTTAAAAGGTAAAATAACTGATGCCTTAAATTATGAGGCAGAAGAGTTTGTAAACGTTTTGCTATATGAAGTAAATGAAGAATATACAGATAGTATCATATATAAAGAACAACCGCGATATGTTCTAAACACCCTAGACAGTCTGACTACCTTTACTATGGAAAACCTTAAAGAAGGTACTTACAAAATGGTAGCTCTCAAAGAAGAGAATTACGATTTACGCTTTGATGTAACAAGAGATAAAATAGGCTTTATAACAGAACATATAACTATTCCTAGTGATAAAGTTTATGAACTTAACATGTACCAGCAAGAACTAGATCCTAGCATTAAAAAAATCACACAGCAAGCTCCATCTAGACTATATGTAGGTTATACAGGTAACGTAGACGATTTAAATATAGAACCTACTAACAAATCACTAATTACCAAAAGTCGCTTAACGCAATTAGAAAAGAAAGACACCTTACAATATTGGTATCAACCAGTTATCAAGCAAGATTCTGTTATGATAAGTACAACAGTTTCAAATCAAGAAGAAGAATTTAAAGTACGCTTAAAAGAGCTGACAAAAGACACATTAAGCATAAAAAAAGGCAATGATTTCTCACTAAATAAACCATTTACCTTTTCAGCATCTACTCCTATAGAAAAGGTGGACACCAGTTTTATGAAACTTATTGATAAAGACAGTCTACAAGTATCTTTTACCACAAGGTTAGACAGTCTTAAAAATAATGCTGTAGTAGACTTTGAAAGAAAAGAGTCTCAAAAATATAATCTAACCCTTTTTCCAGGTGCTGTAACAGATTTTTATGGTGAGAAAAACACAGATACTTTAAGCTATAATTTTAACACAGTAAAATCAACATCTTTAGGTAATATAAGTGTTACTATAAATAATACAGGAGAATTCCCTATTCTTATTCAAATTACAAAAAAAGATTTGAGTATAGAATTACAACAGTCAGTTGATAAGAATGGAACTTATAACTTCTTCTATCTTAACCCTGGAAATTATTATATAAGAGTCGTTTATGACACTAACCGAAATGGCAAATATGATGCAGGTAATTTCTTAAAAGGCATACAACCAGAAAAGGTAGTTTACCATCCTGAAGTAGTAGAATTAAAACCTAATTGGGACAGAGTTTACAACCTCAATTTAAAGTAAACTTATCTCTATCTTCTAAAAAGCGCAACTTAGAACGGTATTTCTCAATTTGAGATTTATGAATCTCCATAGTTTGTATTCCTTCTTCTTCCCAAGGTTGATTAAGTAATTCATTACCTAAAACATCATAAACTTGAGAGTGTCCGTTATAATCCATTCCTGTACCATCTTTTCCTACTCGGTTCACACCTATGCAATAACTCATATTTTCAATGGCACGAGCTTTTAATAAAGCATCCCAAGCGTTTATTCTAGGTACAGGCCAGTTAGCAACATATAACAAAACGTCATAATTACTAGTATTTCTTGCAAAAACAGGAAAACGCAAGTCGTAACAGATTTGCAGGTTAAATTTCCAGCCTAGATATTCAGCTACTATGGTTTTTCCACCTTTCTCATACACCTCATGCTCACCAGCAAGTGTAAACGTGTGTCTTTTATCATAAATGGTAGAAGATCCATCAGGGCGCATGAAAATACCGCGGTTTACAAATTTATCTCCTATTTGAAACATGACACTTCCATAAATAGCAAAACCACCTCTTATTGCATGGTCTTTTAAATAATCGATAACACCAGAGTCACAAGCAAGACCATCAGGCTTCATAGAAAAACCTGTAGTAAACATCTCAGGAAGCACTACTAAATCTGTTTTTCCATTGAGTGACTCTATCTTCTTAGAAAAATTCTTCAAATTTTGTTTTGGATTTTCCCAAACCAAAGAAGTCTGAATAATCGATGTTTTTAAAATATCCTTTTTCATGAGTCTGTTTTAAATTAAAAAAAATAGGCAGCACTATTTAAAGAACTGCCTATAATATTGTGTTAGATAATAAATGTAAATACTATAAAATTAAGCGTTCATTATATCTTCTATTTCTTCTGCTTCTATAGGAATATCTCTCATAAGATTAAATGGCGCACCACTATTATTGATAACCACGTCATCTTCTAGTCGTATACCAAATCCTTCTTCTGGAATATAAATACCAGGTTCTACCGTAAATACATTTCCTGCTTGCATAGGCTCCCATAAAATACCATAATCATGAGTATCTAGACCCATGTGGTGAGACGTACCGTGCATAAAGTATTTCTTATATGCTGGCCAGTTAGGGTCTTCGTTTGCAACATCTGCCTTATCGATAAGACCTAGTTCTAGAAGTTCTTTGGTCATTATCTTACCTACCTCTACATGATATTCTTTCCACAAAGTACCTGGCACAAGCATTTTAGTAGCCTCATTCTTCACTCTTAATACCGCGTTGTACACCTGTTTCTGTCTATCTGTAAAACGACCATTTACTGGTATAGTTCTAGACATATCACTTGCATAATTAGCATACTGCGCACCAGCATCGATAAGAATTAAATCGCCACTCTTGCATTCTTGATTGTTCTCTATATAGTGTAGTACGTTTGCATTATTACCACTCGCAATGATAGGCGTGTAGGCAAAACCATCACTACGGCTTCTTATAAATTCATGTAAAAACTCTGCCTCTACCTCATACTCCATCACACCAGGCTTCACAAAATCTAATACACGACGGAAACCTGCATTAGTAATATCACAAGCCTTCTGGATTAAATCTATTTCGATTTGATCTTTAACCGCTCTTAAACGTTGCATAATCGGTGCAGACTTTGCATAATTGTGCGCTGGATATTGAGCTTTGGTTTTTTTAATAAATCGATCTTCACGACTTTCTAATTCTACAGACTGGCGGTAATGCTCATTAGTATTAAAATAGATGGTATCGCATTGCGTCATCATTTCAAAAAACTTCTTATCAAAATCACTTAACCAGTATACAGTTTTTATACCTGTTACTTCAGTCGCCTTTTCTTTAGTCAGTTTTTCACCTTCCCATACAGCAATGTGCGCGTTAGTTTCCGTAACAAAAAGCACTTCTTTATGTGCTGGATCTGGACTATCTGGAAAAAGAACTAAAATAGTATTCTCTTGATCTGCACCACTTAGATAGAATATATCGCGGTGTTGTTTAAACGGCAGCGTACTATCAGCTCCTGTTGTAAAAACATCGTTAGAATTAAAAACAGCTAGACTAGACGGCTTCATTTTGGCCATGAAGTTCTTACGGTTTTTAATAAAAAGAGCCGGATTTATAGGATGATATTTCATATGTAAAATCTATAATTGAGTTAGGATAATGGTTCTTATACCGCTTTCGCGAAAGCGGAACTACAACCTACCGCAAGGTAAGAATAGCTCTATAGACGGCAAAGAAAACTAGAATTCATTAACAACAAGATCTACACCCTTTTTAAAGAATCACTAGATTATTTAAGAGCGTTTCTTTTTACGGTTTTTTATAAAAGTAACTACTAAAAGTAGTACGATAACAATGGTAACACCGATGATAAAATATCTTGCAACTTCCATGATATAAGTAATTTAGATTAATCTTCTAAATTTATAGAAAAGCTAGCAATAAAAAAAGCCCTGTTTCTTAGCTTAAGAAACAGGGCTTTAAAATATTTTAAACTCTATCTAGTCTACATAAACACCGTTCTCAGGTTTTGCATATGTTGCTGTATCCATATTACCGCCGTCTATATCTATGCTCTTAAATTCTCTTACTTTACCAGCAGGCACCGTAGGTTTGTTGTTTTCTACTTTATACCAAGTAAGTTGTGTAGGTAACAATAAACCGTTTACCTCATTCCACTCATTATAGTTCACAAAGTTAAATTTATCTGACTTACCTCTATTACCAGCAGTAACTGTATAAGCTAGCCATGTCATTTTTTTAGTTTCTGGGTGGTAATACATTAGGTAATTATCATCAGGAGAATCTCCTACTGCAGCTTCAAATCCAACCTTAATACCAGGATAAGTAACTCCATCAAATTCTAGTGGTTCTACATCTTCATACACAATACCACTATCTGCAAGTAAGAAAGGCATAGAGTAGAAATAGAACATTAAATTATGATAGAATTTTGCTCTAGCTTCTGGAAAATAAGCACTATCCTGTGCGATCCACACTTTACCGTCTAGAGAACCTATGGTATGAGTAGGTGATTTTACCACTATATCTCTAGTCTGCACATCTGCAATAGTTTCTGTTTCATCTAGAGAGTAAGTAAGACTTCTCATTTCAGACCATTTTTGAAGTCCGCCATGTGCAGCAAGAACATCTTTCAATCCCTGAGGATATCTAGATAGGTCTACCATAGTTTTTTCTACAACGGTTTCTTTTTCTACAGAAACTTCTTTCTTCTCTTCGGTCTTGCAAGACACCATCAATGTCGCTACAAATAAAGCTAGTATAATTTTTTTCATCTGCGGAAAATAAATAAAGAGTATCACGATTATGTTAGGGATATTATAAAATTAAGTTAGAAGAAAACTACCCTAGAAAAAATTATTATATTCTTGTGGTAAGGAATTATATGGATTAAAACTATAACTCAAAGTCCTTATCTTTAAACGCCACTTAAAAAACACTTCATGAAAAAGCTCTTGTCTTTTCTATTTATCAGTTCTTCTATTTTCACTTTTGCACAAAATCCCGTTGCCACAAGCGGTACAGATGTGCAAAGTAGTCTAGATAAAAAAGAGCAACTGTCGCAATCTTCTCCTTTTAAAAATCTAGAATTTAAAAACATAGGACCTACAGTAATGTCTGGTCGTGTAGTAGATATAGACATTAACCCAGCAGACCCAACAGAAATGTTAGTCGCATATGCCAGTGGCGGTTTATGGTATACTAATAATAACGGTACTAGCTTTACTCCCATTATGGATAATGCTGGCACAATTAATCTAGGTGATATCGCTGCAGACTGGACTTCTAAAACCATATGGGCAGGAACAGGAGAAAACAACTCTAGCCGTAGTAGTTATGCCGGTATAGGTTTACTTAAATCTACCGATTGGGGTAAAACATGGAGCAAGCCCATGCTTACAGACTCTCAACATATAGGGCGTATTTTAATAGATCCTAAAAATACCGACCATGTAGTCGTTGCTGTAACTGGTCCGTTATATTCAGTAAGTGATAATCATGGTATTTACACTACTCAAGATGGTGGTACAACTTGGGATAAAACTCTTTTTGCAACCAGTACTGCAGGTTTTATAGATCTAGCGACAGCACCAGATAATTTTAATATTATGTATGCTGCCAGCTGGGAGAAAAATCGCAAAGCATGGAATTTTGATGGAAATGGAACGGCAAGTGCCATTTATAAAAGTACCGATGCTGGAAAAAACTGGATTAAAATCACTACAGAGGCAAGTGGTTTTCCTGTAGGAAGTGGAACAGGCCGCATAGGACTAGCTGTCTATGATGAGAACACCGTATACGCTATTCATGATTCCCAATTTAGAAGACCTGCTCAAAAAACAGATTCTAAAAAATCGACTAGAAATCAACTTTCTAAAAACGATTTTACATCGATGTCCAAAGAGGACTTCTTACAACTAGATGATAAAAAACTAAATACCTTTTTAAAACAAAACGGTTTTCAAGAAAAATACCGCGCCCAAAACGTAAAAAACATGGTACGTGCAGGAGATGCTACTCCTATGGATGTTGCAAAATATCTTGAAACGGCAAACACACAGCTTTTTGACACACCTGTAAAGGGCGCCGAATTGTATCGTTCTAATGATGGTGGTAAGACATGGAATAAGACTCATGAAGGACAGATAGATGGCGTTTTTTATAGCTATGGATACTATTTTGCACAAGTACGTGTAGACCCTAGCGATGTAAATCACCTTTACGTTATGGGCGTACCGATTATTAAATCTGTAGATGGCGGTAAGAACTGGATCAACATTTCAAGAGAAAACGTACATGCAGACCATCATGCTTTATGGGTAAATCCTAATAAACGTGGTCATATTATTAACGGTAACGACGGTGGACTTAACATCTCCTATGATGACGGTGAGACGTGGATCAAAAACAATTCACCTAGTGTAGGTCAGTTCTACTCTATTAATTACGACACAGAAAAACCGTATAATATTTATGGTGGTTTACAAGATAACGGCGTTTGGGTAGGCGCACACAACGCAAGAGAAAACAGAGCATGGCAACAAAGAGGTCACTACCCATGGGAAACCATTATGGGTGGCGATGGTATGCAGGTTCAAATAGACGCTAGAAATAGCGACATCGTTTATACCGGATACCAGTTTGGTAACTATTATAGAATAAATCGCGATTCTGGAAAACGCACTTACATACAACCTAAACATGAATTAGGAGAATCTCCATACCGTTTCAACTGGCAAACTCCTATTCTATTAAGCTCACATAATCAGGATATCCTTTATTTAGGTAGCAATAAATTACACCGTTCTATGAACAATGGTACAGACTGGACCGCTATCTCACCAGACCTTACCCAAGGTGGTAAAGAAGGAAATGTAGCTTATGGAACTATAACGACTATTAGTGAATCTCCGTTTCAATTCGGATTAATTTACACAGGCTCAGATGACGGTTTAGTACAACTTACTCAAGATAGCGGTGCTACCTGGAAAAGTGTTAAAGGCAACTGGCCGGCAAACTTATGGATAAGTCGTGTCGTTGCTTCTCAACATAAAAAAGAACGTGTTTATGTAACCTTAAACGGTTATCGATTTGATGATTTCACTACCTACGTTTTCATGAGTGATGATTATGGAACTACCTGGGAAAACATAGGCAACAACATTCCTACCTCTCCTGTAAACGTGATTATTGAGCATCCTAAAAGTAAGAATACTCTCTTTGTAGGAACAGATAATGGTAGTTACATAAGCACAGACAGTGGAGCAAATTGGGACATTTTAAATAACGGTATGCCACCAGTTGCCGTTCACGATATGAAAATACAACCAGTTGCAAACGACTTGTTAATCGGTACGCACGGTCGTTCTATTTATACTGCAAATTTAGATGCACTTGCATTGATGAATAATGATGGTTTCGCTTTCGCGAAAATCGATAAAACCAGAGCCTCGTCTAGATATGGATCACAAGGATTTATGTGGAGCAAAGGACCAGAACCTGCTATAAAACTTTCTTACTACACTCCTATGGCTGGAAAAGTAAAGATAGAGGTACTCAACAAAGATGGAAAAACCATTTTTGAAGATGCTAGCATGAGTTCTATCGGTATTAACTTTTACACTTATAATGGTACTGTAGGAGAATATGCTGTGAAAAGATTTGACAAAGAAAACAGACCAGTAAAAGCACAAAACGGAAAGTATTATTTGCCTAAAGGAGTCTATTCTGTTAAGTTAAGTGGTAGTGGTGGAAACGCTAGTCAGGAGTTAGTAGTGGAGTAAAGTATTTGTTTTTCTAAAATGACAAAAAAAGAGATCGATCACATTATTAAGAAAGAATCTGGTACTGTTTTACTAGTAAAAGATTCAGGGCAAACCTTTTTTGAGGCAATTCTTAATAATTGGATATCCTTTCTTTCTGTTCTATATTTTTTAAGTCAAAAGAAACTTAACTATCTCGTTTTAACTGAAAAAAGAATAATTTTAATCATTAGAAATAAAGTTTCTAATGAGTACACTCTATCTGATTTTGAAACTATAAATTATAATGGGATAAAAAGCGTTTTAGAAATAACTGATGCAAATCAACAGCTTTCAATTCCTCTAACTAAATTAAATATAAGTTACGAAGAGTCTAAGATTTTAAAACATCAACTATCAGAGTTTTTAATTCGTAAAAAACGATGTAGAATCACTCAGTTATCGAAATGTAAATTAATAAGTTATATATGAAATATTACTTTCTATTACTTACCATTGTATTGACTAGTTGCGTAGAACAAAATAAGTCTGAACCACAAATATCATTCATGAAAACAACCATACAGCTAGAAAAAGAGCAAATATCTATAGATCTTTCAAAACCACATGATATTAGTCTAGCGGTACAAAATAATGCTGGAGTTGGTGCGTGGTACATCGATCAACCTGTTATTAAACATGTTGAGGTAGATGGATATGTGGGGAATGTAAAATTGGGTGGCTCGACTAATTTTAATGACGTTAATTTTAATCCGCATAGTCATGGAACACATACGGAATGTATTGGGCATATTACAGAAGAGTTTCATAGTGTGAATAATGCACTAGATGGGACCTTCTTTAAAGCGCAGTTGATAAGTGTAACACCACAAGAAATAGATGGCGATTTAGTCATTAATGAATCGGTGACAACTCCTGTCGCTGCTGGAATAAAGGCTGTGATCTTGCGTACCATGCCTAATCCAGAAAGTAATAAGAGCAAGAATTATTCTAATAGCAACCCACCGTATGTAGATGCTGGATTAATGTTACGCTTTCGCGAAAGCGGAATCCAACACATTCTCATAGATTTACCTAGTGTGGACAAAGAAAAAGATAATGGTGCGTTACTGGCACATAAAGAATTTTGGAATTTTAATGGTGAGCAACGACTAGACGCTACTATCACCGAGTTGATTTATGTACCTGATGTGATAAAGGACGGCTTTTACATGCTAGATCTTCAAGTAGCGCCTATAGAAAATGATGCTGCACCTTCTCGTCCTATTCTCTACGAGATATTGTAACTTTGATTTATGGAATTATTATTTTTTCTCGGACTGGCATTAGGAGCAGTCGCTTCATTTTTTATTTTTAAATTCTTTTTTAAAAATAGCAAAAAAGAAAACACACGCGAGCAGAGTGTTGTTCTTATGGAGAAAATACGCTCGGTTTGTAAATTTATAACCGTAGAAGGAGATTTTTCTGAAATCTACCACTATCAAAATGTAAAAGACAAAATTGCCAACTTTCTATTAGGGAAGAAAAAAGCCATTATCTTAATTAATGCAAAGGCACATATAGGTTTTGATCTTACTAAAATAGAAATGGATAGCGATCCTGAGAGAAAAACGATTGTTCTTAAGAACTTTCCGCAACCGCAAATTTTGAGTATAGAAACCGATTTTAGTTACTATGACAAGTCAGAAGGATGGGCAAATTATTTTACCAGCGATGATCTTACTGAGGTAACACGCAATGCAAAGCAACACATTATCGATAAAGTACCAGAAAGCGGCCTTATGGAACAAGCTCGTAAAGAAGCTATTCTTGCTATTAAAATGATGGAAGGACTCGCAGCAACTATAGGCTGGACTCTAGATTATAATGCCTTAGTTTTAGAAAAACACGAGGAGACTAAAAAACTAGATTCATAAGATGGAAATAGACCAACTTAGGGACTACTGTCTTTCTAAAAAAGGAGCTACAGAAGAGTTCCCCTTTGACGAGGTGACCTTAGTCTTTAAGGTAATGAATAAGATGTTTTGTCTCGCTGGTCTTGAAAAATGGGAACGTGGAGAAAAAACTATAAATCTTAAATGCGATCCTGACAAAGCCATAGAGTTAAGAGAGCAATATGATGGCACTGTAATAGGTGGTTTTCATTCTAATAAAAAACACTGGAATACCATATACACAGACCGTGATATGCCGCGAGAAGAATTGCAACAATGGATAGATCACAGTTATAATCTAGTCGTTGCAAAACTGACTCGCAAAGACAAAGAACTTTTAAAAAACAGCTAATTGGATTCAAAACTCCACACCTTTTATAACGAGCGCATTGCTCAATTTACAGACTCTAGCAACCGTTTACAAAATCAATTGCGCTTATCTAGCACGATACGGTTTCTAGTATTTATAGGTGGTTGTGCTGCCGTTTATTTACTTTTTGATTATTGGCAATATGCCTTATTAGCAGCATTTGTAATATTTGGTATCTTTCTGTTTTTAGTTTCTAGACATGAGAATTTAAAACGCAAGCGCGATTTTCAAATAGCATTAAGAGATATTAATGGTAAGGAATTACAAATTCTAGATCGTGATTTTCATGGCTTCCCTGATGGTAAAGAATTTCTAACGGAAGATCATGAATATGGTCGTGATATTGATTTATTCGGTGCAGGGTCTATATTTCAATACCTCAATAGAAGTGTTACTAAAGATGGAATTAAATCACTTGCTCATAAACTAAACAGCAACGACATCTCTCAAATAGAGAAAAAACAAGGCGCTGTAAAAGAACTAGCAAACAAGGTAGATTTTAGACAAGAATTTTGGGCAACAGCTACATTGCTTGATAATGAACGCAATCCCAAATCGATGTTAGAATGGGTAAAAGGCTATGAACCTTTTGTCCCTAAGATATTCTCCTGGTTGTGCTGGTTATGGTTAGCGCTGAGTATATCGACATTTGCTCTATACTTCTACGATCTAGTTACTGGTTATGTGCCATCTGTAGTGTTTTTTGCAGGTTTAGGAATTACAGGTAAATACATTAAAAGAATCACTGCTTTTTCTGGTAACATAAGTAGTCTAGAATTATTTTTTAGTCAGTACAGTCAGTTAATTCTCGCGATAGAAAATGAAAATTTTGAAAGTGAATTGTTAGTAGAATTGAAGTCAAAAATAACAACCGATGGAGCGCCGGCTTCAGAACGTTTTTATGAACTAGCAAGATCCATAGGAAGACTGGACCAAAGAAACAACATGCTTTTTGGCGTTATGGCAAATGGTCTGGGACTTTGGGATTTAAAACAAGTACATACCATAGAAAACTGGCTACAAGAAAACGCGAGTCATATAGAAAACTGGTTACAAGCCGCTGCAGAGATAGATGCAATGAGCTCGCTAGGTAACTTTGCTTACAACCATCCTGACTTTACCTATCCTAAAATAGTATCAGGTGATTTTCAATTAAAAGCGACAGAGGCACATCATCCTTTATTAGATCCAAACAAATCCATAGGCAACAACATAGATATATCCTCTGGTGAGTTCTTTATCATTACCGGTGCAAACATGGCTGGAAAAAGTACCTTCTTACGAACTGTATCTATGAAAATAGTACTCTCTAACGTAGGTTTACCAGTACGTGCTAAAGAAGCAACTTATAGCCCGATTAAGCTTATTACAAGTATGAGAACCAGCGACTCTTTAACAGATGATGAGTCGTACTTCTTTAGCGAATTAAAACGTCTTAAATATATAGTTGATAAAATAGAAACCGATCGGTATTTTATTGTTCTAGATGAGATTCTTAAAGGAACTAACAGTCAGGATAAAGCTAACGGTTCTCGCAAGCTTATTGAAAAGCTCTCTAGAAAACATGCGACAGGAATTATCGCTACACACGATTTAAGCCTTACTGAAGTAGCAAACGAATACGATACCATTTCCAATTATTTCTTTGACGCAGACATCACTAATGACGAGCTCACCTTTGACTACAAATTCAAAGATGGTATTGCTACTAATATGAATGCGAGTTTCTTGTTGAGAAAAATGGGAATTGTCGATGAGTAGACAGTAGACAAAATATATTCCATTACAAATAATGACGTTAAGTTTTAACTTAAACGATCGAGTTATTTAAGCGTTTTATTTTCTAAAATATCAAAACCAAAAAAACCTTCTTTTACTTCTAACTCAATTATTTTGAACTCATTTCTTCGTTCATAAAATTGATGTGAGAAAACTAGCTGTTTACGATAATACGAATTGAATTGAATTTCAAAAATTGGCTTTCTTTCATTTCTATGTCTTTTCCCTCCAGACATGGAAGATCTACTTATAATAGTATGTTGTTGAATTTCTATTTGCCCACTTGATAAATAAAAATTCATCAAAATAAAAATACCAGAAACGATAAAGCCAAAACTGATTAAAGATTGTAACACAGTAAAAAACATAAGTTTTATACCACTATATATGGGATATATTTTACTGTAGTTTCTTGATATCATAACTACACCTATTATAGTAGCTATGATTACTATAGCACTTAATAATTTAGGATCTACAATAGTCTTACGATAGATTAAAATTTGCCAACACAATAAAGCAAAACCTAGAAATAAAGAATAAGTATAAACTCTTTTTGCAGTTTTCTCAGTCATATACTCTACCTGTATTAATCTCTTAACAGACTAATCTTATTAAAGACATCGTAGATAACAATACCAGCACAAACTGATATGTTTAAACTGTGTTTAGTACCATATTGATCTAGTTCTATGACTTCTTTACATGCGTCTACTACTTCTTGCTGTACACCTTTTACCTCGTTACCGAGAACAATGGCTACCTTATCACCTTTTGATGGTGAGAAATTATAAAGGTTTTGCGAGCGCTCTGCTTGTTCTATTGCACAGGTTGTATAACCTTGCTCATTGAGCCTGTTTACTATATCCACAGTATCTTCTACATATTCCCATTCTATGGTTTCAGTAGCTCCTAAGGCCGTTTTTCTAATGTCTTTATGAGGTGGTTGTGCAGTGATTCCACATAAATAAATTTTTTCAACACGATAAGCATCTGCACTACGGAAAACGGAACCGATGTTATTTAAACTACGCACGTTATCTAAGACAATTATCAAAGGTGTTTTATCACTTTCTTTAAAACCTTCTGTAGTAAGGCGATCTAGTTCATCGTTAAGTAGTTTTCTCATCATGTGTCAAAGGTAAGAAGTTGTATTTTCTTTCTAGAAACTTTATTTAGGTAATGGCATTAAAGTTATTCCGCTTTCGCGAAAGCGGAACACAAAAAAAGGATAGCCATAAAGCTATCCTTTTATATTATAATTGATTTATGTAATATTATAAGTTAACCGCAGGACAGTTACAACTCCATCTATCTTTTCTACATAAGAAATCGATACCTAAGGTAATCTGGTGAAAACCTCCATTTGCAAACTGTACATCACCAAACTGGTAACTGTAGTTATAACCAAATGTAAACTCTTTGTACTTTACACCAAGAATAGGAGAAAGAAGAGAAAGGTTTTGTTCTTGTACGCTAGTTCCATCTAAGAACTCAGCCCCATCAAAACTCTGACGGTAAGAAAGTCCCATGTAAAGAACACTAGTATCGTTAAGGTCATAATAAGCCTTTGCATTTATGTCCATAAATTGCTCTCCAGTGCGGTCCGTACGTTGATATAATACAGAAGGTTCCCACTGCCAGTCACTATTACGTGGCGCAAATAAATAACCTACTGTTGCAACATAACGACGCTGGTTAGTACTTTCAAAACCTTCAGAATAAATTTCACGGTTTTGGAAAAGAGCATTTTTAACAGTAAAGTGTGCATAAAATTCTTTGTAGAAGTAAGACATACCTATATCTACATTAAAGTAAGAATCACTTCTAAGAACTCCTGTAATAATAGGGTCAAAATCTGCAAGGTTAAAATCTGATTCATCTAGTCTACTTTGTACTAGACCAGCACTCATACCGAAGGAAAGTCTGTTTAAATCTTCAAAACCACCACCTATTTGTAAGTGATAAGCATAAGAAAGGTAAGCACCAGTTTGTGAGTGGTAACCGTTCTTGTCATTAAATAATATTGCTCCTATACCACTATTCTCTCCTATACCTGTATTAAAACTTAACGTTTGTAAGTTAGGCGCGTCCTCTTGATCAAACCATTGCTGTCTTACTGTACCTCTTACTTTACCACATGCCGCAGCTCCTGCCATAGAAGGGTGAAGTAAGTAATAGTTATCTGTTAGATAATCTAAATAAACTGGAACACCTTCTTGTGCGATGGCTAGCTGACCACTAAAAACGATAGCTAGTAAAATGAATAGTTTTTTCATGTTTAGTTTTGTGTAACTCTCTAACGTTATCAACGTTAAAAATGTTTTATACCTTGTTAGTTAATTGATTTTTCAAAAATGAAACAAATGAATTGCTTGGGCGCATTTTCTGAAAAACATCGTCTAAAAACCTAGGATTAGATGACAAGGTTTCAAATATATAAATTTTTGTTTTAGAACAAGGGTTTATAAGGATTATGTTGAACAACTAATGAAATAAAATCACAAATTTGTCCTATAATCTCACAGAATTGGTAAAACAAAAAGCTTCATAAAATTAATCGATTGATTTATATGAAGCTTTACCTTCTTAAGCGCCTTATCTTTGTGTTAGATTAAAATAATTATGGAAAATCATCAAATTAAGGTTGTAAACACTAGTAATGAATCGATTGTGAAATTCGAAAGCAATCATTTCTTAGTAAAAAACCATAGTTACGAGTTTAAAAATATAGATGACGCAAAGCCATCACCTCTAGCACAACAGCTTTTTTACCTTCCTTTTGTAAAAACAGTTTATATCGCACAGAACTTTATCGCTATAGAAAAATATGATATTGTAGAATGGGCAGATGTACAAACAGAGGTGGCAGAGCAAATTGAGACTTTTCTCAATAGTGGCGCTACTCTAGTTACCACAGACCAAGAGAAAAAGAAAGTGCCTGTCACTGTTTATGCAGAGGCTACCCCTAATCCTAATGCAATGAAATTTGTTGCCAATAAAAAACTTACTGTAAACAGCAAGGAGTTTAAAAGTATCAATGATACTGAAGCAAACACACTAGCGAGAGATTTATATAAATTCCCTTTTATTAAGGAGCTTTATGTAGATGAAAACTATATTTCTATTCAAAAGCATGACGTCATTTCTTGGGACGAAGTAACTCACGAGGTGCGTTCTTTCATAAGAGAATCTATTGAAAACGGTAATTCCATAGGAGAAACAAAACATGAAAGTGCCGCTATTGTAAAAGAAAAAGGAGAGTCTACAGACCTACCTAAATTTGAAAATCTAGATGACATTTCTAAAAAGATAGTTGAGATTCTAGATGAATATATAAAACCAGCTGTCGCAAGTGATGGAGGTAATATAGTCTTTGAAGGTTATGAAGAAAGTAGTGGTGAGGTAAGAGTTATTTTACAAGGCGCATGTAGCGGCTGTCCATCTTCTACCATGACTTTGCGCAATGGTATTGAAACTATGCTTAAAGATATGATACCTGGTAAAATAGATAGAGTTGTTGCACTAAATGGCTAAAAAGTGTATCTTTTATGATTAATTAATCATAAAAAAATACAATCATGGCAGTTTTAAAAGTAATCGAGGTATTAGCAAACAGTGACACTAGCTGGGAAGAGGCAACAAATAAAGCCGTTGAACACGCTGCAAAAAGTGTGAAAAACATAAGATCTGTTTACGTAAATGAGCAAAGTGCTCAGGTAAAAGACGGTAAAGTATCTGAATACAGAGTGAATGTAAAAATCACTTTTGAGGTTAATTAATTCTAACCTGCTTTAAATTCTTTAAGGTAAAACGGTTCAAAATAAGCGACATCTACGGTGTCGCTTTTTTTATACTTTTCCATGGCTAGATCGCACATGGTAAGTGCCGTCGGATTAGAAGTAGTATAAGTATGCTGCTCTTCTTTTATAAGCTCTTCGAACTTAGTAATACCAGTCCCGATGAATGTTACGGTTCCGCTTTCGCGAAAGCGAGAAAAACTTTCTTGATCTAATATAACCGCACTAACTGGCTCTATTTGTTCTACACCCTTAAAAACAGCCGCATATACCTCCATCCTTCTAGCATCTAGCATTGCGATAGAAACATTTGAACTGGTATTTTGTTTACTTAAAGATTCTAAGGTACTCACAGCCATCATAGGTATGCTTAAAGCGTAGCACAATCCTTTTACTGTAGCCACACCTATACGCAAACCGGTGTAAGAACCTGGACCTTCACTAACAGCAATACCGTCTAGATCATTTGCAGTGATATTATTACGTGTTAAAATCTCATTTATGTAAATATGCAGTCGTTCTCCATGGCTGTAACCATCACTATTATCTTCTATTAAATCTAGACAGTGGACAATGCCATATTCATTATCAAAACCTCCATTATCAGACGCTAGTGCAACAGAACAATTAGTAGAGGTAGTTTCTACACATAAAATTAAAGCCATAGGGATAGATGTGCTAGTTTACTTATTCTTCTGTAGAGTATTCTCTAGAAGTATCGTTATTCTTTGAGTTAACCGCTTTACCAGATTTTAATGTCTTGGTAACCGTTCTATAAGGTCCGGTAATTACTTTATCACCTTTATCAAGACCAGAAAGTATAACGATATTTTTATCATCTTGAATACCTGTAGTTACTACTCTTAATTTTGCCTTACCATTTACTTCTAGATATACACATTCAAATTTTTCATCGCTCGTAGAAACACTACTTTTTGCTGGGAAAGCTTTTTCTACCGTATCATTTTTGATTACTATAGAACTTATAGGCACCGCGATTACATCATTCTTTTCTCTAGTTATGATATCTACTGTAGCAGTCATACCTGGTTTAAAAGGACTGTAATTTTCACTCTTACCTTCTACTAATTCTTTGTAACTGTCTGGCAAGATTCTCACTTTTACTTTAAAGTTAGTCACCTGGTCTGCACTTAATGTTCCTGTAGCCGTGTTTGCTATTTCTGTAACCTCACCTTTAAACTGTCTTTTAAGATAAGCGTCTACTTCTACTATAGCTTTGTCACCTACTTCTATCTTAACGATATCATTTTCATTTACATCTACCTCTACTTCCATTTGAGAAAGGTCTGCAACGCGTAGTAATTCTGTACCAGCCATTTGCTGTGTTCCTACTACTCGCTCTCCCAACTCTACCGCTAGCAAAGAAATAGTACCTGTCATAGGGGCAAAAATACTAGTACGCCCCAAGTTATCTGTAGCTTCATTAACTGTCGCTCCAGCACTTTGAACTGAATAGTAAGCAGAACGTTCTGCTGCTTTTGCTCTTTCATAAGACGCAGTGCTTGTATCAAAATCTGATTGTGAGATCACGCCTTTTTCAAAAAGGGTAGAACTACGCTGGTAGTTAGCCTTAGCTTCGGCAAGAGTTGCTTTTGATTGCTCATAACCTGCTCTAGTATTTGCTAGACCAGCTCTAGACCTACTAACACTAGATTGTAGTAAATCTGGGTTTATTCTTGCGAGTAAATCTCCTTTTTTTACGGCCTGCCCTTCTCTTATAGGTAATTCTATAATCTCTCCTGGCACTTCTGGTGATATACTTACCTCTACTTCTGGTGTTATTTTACCAGTGGCGCTTACTGTTTCTACGATGTTCATGGATTGCACATCCATAACCTCTACAGAAACACCTTTATCGCTAGAACCAGCGATTTTCTGGTAGCCAAAAAAGCCTATAGCTATAAAAGCTAGTAGTATTACTATAATTATTATCGCCTTCTTCATGGTTGGGTTTTAAAGTTTTAATTCTTCTGGAGCTATACCATTGAATAATTCCAATACTTTTAGCTTGAAGATATAATCGTATTTATTACTTAACAAAGAACTTTGAGCATTAGTAAGTGCCGTCTGTGCCTGATTAAAGTCAAAGGCATTCATAAGACCTACATTATAACGTTCTCTAGCGTATTCAAATGCTTGTTCTCTAGCCTCTAATGCTGAGGACGCACTTTCATAAGCTGCCTTAGAACCTTTAGCATCATTATATGCTTGATAAATATTACGTTTAAGAGTCAGTTTAGTCTGGTCTTCTGTAAGTTTATTACTTTCTACATTAATCTTACTACGTGCAATATTATTGCTCACAGACCAACCGTTAAAAATAGGTACACTAAGACTTAATCCATAAGAGATACCATCATTACGTGATAATTGATCAAAAAATGGATCTGGATTACCTACCGTAGATGTGAAGTTAGGAGCAACGACACTCTGGTTAGTCCCTTCTACAATACCTATCTGTCTTGTAGGTGCATTAGGATCTAAAAAAGAATTAAAATTACCTTGTCCCGACTCTCTAGTATTGTAATTAAAGAAAGCTGAAAGTCTAGGTAACACAGCTGACTTTGCAATTTTATAATCTTGCTCTGCCAGTAATGTATTTTGTTCGGCTATTTTTACTTCAAATCTTTTTGAGCGTGCATTTTCATAAATATCTGTCACCGCTTTATCCAGCACAAAACCATTAGGATCAGTTAAATTAGGATCTTGCACATCAAAATTTGTAAAGTCATCTAAATTTAAAATTTGTGCAAGAGCGATTCTTGAGTTTACAATACTGTTAGTTGCAGCAATAATTTGTTGCTCTTCATTTGCATAAGTGGCTGCTATTTCTAACAAGTCTCCACGAGGTAAAGAACCAGCTTCTACTAGTTGTGAAGTACGATCTATTTGAGCCTTAGTCAATATATGTTGAGTTTCTAGTCTTTTTAAATTCTCTTTATTAAAAAGAACATTTAAGTAAGAGTTTGCAACATTAAGTAATGTATTATCTTCTATTAACTCAGAATTATATTCTCTAGCAAGAATATTCATCTTTGCTCTTTGTAATCTATAAACATTTGCCCAACCATCAAACAAGGTAACTCCAGACGTAATTCCATAAGAAGAATTACGAGTGGTTTGAGTTTGTAAAACTCCTGTAGTAATATTTTGAGTAAGACCAGTATTCCATGAATTACTAGCACTTGCATTAAGTGAAGGCAAGAAAGAACCTAGGGCATCTTTCTTATCTAACTTTGCAACCTCTGTATTCAGGTCTGCTTGTTTTATATCTATATTATTCTCAATAGCATACTGGACACATTCTTGTAGGGTCCAGATTTTTGTCGATTGCGCTTTCGCGAAAGCGAAACTTAAAAGAACAATGCTGCAAATTATTAACTTCTTCATAATGTGATAATGTCTATATGTAGATTAAAAATGTAATTTGTTACAGAAAAAATAGAAGCCTCTAAAAATTAGCGCCCAATAGGTGCTTTAAGAGGGTTCCAAACTTTAATTTCATCCGACTCTGTGACACCACTTTTAATCTCTACGTTGATACCGTCGCTTAAACCTAATTCTACATCTCTTCTTTCAAATTCTTGATCACCTGTCTGAATTTCTATAAAAGGTTTTTTAGTTTTAGGATCGTATTGCACAAGCGCTTCTTTAACTGCTAGCACATCAGTTACTCTATCTAAGATAATACTCGCATTTGCGCTGAGACCTGCACGTACAAATGTAGAATCTTGGGCAACCGTTTTTAATGTTCCTTTTATGGCAAATTGTATAGCACCATTTTCTGCAATACCCTTAGGCGCGATGTAGTCTAATACGGCATCAAATTTCTTGTTATTATAAGCTCCTACTGTAATCTCCAGTGGCAGCCCTTCTTTTATTTTACCTACTTCACTCTCGTCCACTTTACCTTCAAAAATCATTTTCTTAACATCTGCAATTACGGCAATAGAAGTACCGTCATTAAAGTTATTTGCTTCAATTACTTGATTTCCTTCTTTTACTGGTACATCTAGCACCATACCAGATACTGTTGCACGTACACTTGTGTTAGCATATTTACCTAATCCAGCAGTGGTACCTGTTCTAATGATGTCATAATTTTGCAATGAACTGGTTAAACTAACTTGTTCTTGCTTATAACGTTGCACCGCATTATTGTATGCATTTTGTGCTAGATCAAAATCATTTGCTGCAATAACTCCTTTATCAAAGAGCGCTTTTTGTCTGTCGTAAATAGCTTTTTGGTTATCTCTAGCAAGTTTTGCTGTTTCTACCGTAGTGCGCTGTCCTGCAATATTGTTTTTTGCATTAGTAAGAGAGCTCACGTTAGGAACTACTTTAATATCTGCTATTAAGTCACCAGCCTCTACATAATCACCTGCTTCTACATGTATTTTATCAATCACACCAGAAATATTAGGTTTAATATTCACCTCTTCTTTAGGGACTATACTACCTGTAGCAACTGTTTCTTTTAGTATGGTCTTTGTCTCAGCTTGCTCTGTCTTATACTCCATAGGATCTTCAAGATCTTTAGTATAGATATACCAGATTCCTGCTGCTGCTGCAAACAAGATTACTAATAATGTTATGACGGTTCCTGTACGTTTCATTTATAATGTATTAATGGATGATTCTTTTTTATTCTGTTCTTAAAGCGTCTACTGGCTTCATGGTAGTAGCCCTAGAAGCCGGTATAAAACCAGCGAGTAGTCCGGCTATACTTAATATTATTAAAGCAATAACTACTACTACAATATTTACTGAAGGGTTTGCAAAGTTCTCTACTGGCCCATTATTATCTAAGAAGTAATTCATAAACCAAATAAGCCCTGCGGAAAAAGCAATACCTGCAAGCCCTGAAATTAATGTCAATACAATAGACTCTTGTAAAATTTGAGATTTAATAGCCCATGGGGTAGCACCTAAAGCGCGACGTACACCTATTTCATTAGTACGTTCTTTAACTACAATAAGCATAATGTTAGAGATACCTATACCACCAGAAAGCAATACCAATGCACCTACAAAATATCCTACAAAAGAAAGGATATCAAATAGACCTGTAAATTTTGCAAATAACTCTGCTCTATCAAAATTACCTATCGCACGTTTATCATCTGGATGAACACTACGCTGTTCTCTCATAATAGAAAGCACTTGCTCTTTAACATCTGTTATACTGACGTCATCATGAGCCGTTATAGCCATCCACTGTACATTATCAGCAGTATTAAAAGCCTTGGCAAATGATGTAAATGGAATAAAAATAGTATTAGCCTCTTCCTCACTATCTCCTTGGGTATTCGGATTTTCAAAAACCCCTACGACCTTAAAGTTTACTCCTTGTAATTTTATATAAGTTCCTATAGGCTCTTCACCTATATCATAAAGTGATTTTACCACGTCAGTACCTATTACGGCACTTTTCATCTCTTTTTGAATATCAGAATAATTGAGCCACCTACCTTTTACAATATCCATATATTGCTGGTATATGTATTCTGGATAATCACCGTTTACTTGAAAGGCTCCAGTTTTCTCATCGCGAGTTACATTATTTGCACCCTGATAACCACCTAACTGCTGTCTAGGGGAAACATATTTAAGTGAAGGCATTTTTTCTTTGAGCACTTCAACATCAGCAAGTTTGAATTGAACTCTGCGACCTTTATTCATTCCTTTATAAGGTACTGAGGTACTTTGACCCCACATGAACATAGAGTTAGTAGCGCTATTTGCAAAATTTGCAGTAGCGCCATTTCTCAATCCATTAGTTAACGCTAGTAATGCTACTAATATAAAGATACCCCAAAACACACCAAAAGCGGTAAGCAATGTTCTCAACTTATTAGCATTAAGTGCTTCTATTATTTCTATCCAGCGGTCTCTATTGAACATATTACTCGTCTCTTAAGGCTTCTATAGGTTTAATGTTTGCAGCTCTTCTAGCAGGAATAAAACCAGCTAATGTACCTGCGACAATTAGGATAATTACCGTGGTTATAGAAGTAGTAAAATCTACTGTAGGGTTATTTATAAAATCAGTCTCTGCATATGGCGCGATCAACTGTAATAATCCTACACCGGCAAACAGACCTATTAATCCAGAAAGCGCAGTTATAAAGATAGACTCTTGTAAAATCATCCATATAATTTCACTAGGTAATGCACCTAGTGCTTTACGTATCCCTATCTCTTTTGTTCTCTCTTTAACGACTATCAACATGATATTACCTACTCCTACTATACCAGCGATAATAGTACCTATACCTATAAACCAAAACACCATTCTTATTGTGTCGATTAAACTGTATATTTTCTTAGCTTCTTCAAGAGTATCGTTAACTCTTACAGCAATTCTATCGTCTGGAGCAACACTAAATTTTGTTCTTAAATCTTGATCTATAGATTGTCTCATTGCAGCACTAAGAGCTACAGCTGCGTCAAAGTTGTCACTCATTTTAACCGTATAAGCAATACGGTTGATATTCTCTCCTGCGTTAAATACTTTTTGCGCTGTAGTCATGGGTATAAATAACCTAGACTCTTCTCGACTACCGCCTGGATCTGTATAAACACCTACCACAGTAAAGTTGATGTTGTTATTAACCAAAATAATCTCACCTATAGGATCCGTATTAGGAAAAAGATCCTCCTTCATTTGATATCCTAACACGGCAACTTTACGAGACTCGTCCACGTCAGACTGACTTAAGAAGCGTCCTTGAGTTAAAGTTGCATTTTCAATAAATTGTTGATCTGGGAAGGCACCTTCTATGCGATAACTACCTTGTTTTTCTTTATAATTAATTTCTCCACCCCAAGTATTATAAAGACTAGTTTTATACTCTATTTGATCCTCATACTTAACATTAAGAGTCTCGTAGTCAGAATTAGTCATTTGTAATTTCCTGCCAGGATTAAGTCCATTAAAACCTTTGGTAGTAGTACGTGTACTTACTTGTATACGATTAGTAGCATCACCCTCAAACTGAGTACGAACACCATTTTCAATTCCTGATGAAAAACCTAACAAAATAACCAATATAAATATACCAGCTGCTACCGACAGACTAGTCAAAAAAGTACGTAGCTTATTCTTACTTATGGTTTCAAAGATTTCTTGCCATCTCTCAATATTAAACATGAGCAGATGCTTTAATCTGATTTACTAATCTATCATCTATAATTCTACCATCTTTAAGATTCACGACACGTTTAGTCATTTCGGCTATATCAGGTTCGTGTGTAACGATAAGAATAGTTCTACCTTCTTCATTGATACCTTGTATAAGTTCCATTACCTCGTAAGAAGTTTTAGTATCAAGTGCTCCAGTAGGCTCATCGGCAAGTAACACTTTAGGGTCACTAGCAAGAGCACGTGCTATGGCAACACGTTGTTTCTGACCACCAGAAAGTTGATTAGGCAAGTGATTTGCCCAGTCTGCAAGACCTACTTTTTCTAGGTAATGCATAGCCTTTTCATCACGTTCTTTACGACCTACTTTCTGATAATAAAGAGGCAAGGCCACATTATCAACGGCGGTTTTATAATTAATAAGATTAAATGATTGGAAAATAAAACCAAGAAACTTGTTGCGGTATTGAGCAGCAATTTTTTCGTTTAAGTTTTTTATAGGCGTATTATCTAGCATGTACGTACCCTGATCTGCCTCATCTAGCATACCTAATATATTAAGTAAAGTAGATTTACCAGACCCTGAAGAACCCATTATAGAAACCAACTCACCTTCTTTTACAGAAAAATCAATACCTTTTAAAACATGTAATGACGTATTTCCTGTAACGTAAGACTTCTGCAGATTAGTAATTTCGATCATGGCTAGTGTTTATGAAACCTAATTTAAAGGCCTATTTCTAATAGACCCTAAAATTGCGCACTTGTTACACTAAAAATTATAATAAAATGTTAATATACATAAATCAACATCTATTTGAAATCTCTATAGATAGTGACTAACAGATTATTACGATTCCATCTCCTTAGAACCCTTTTGAGTATTTCTATAAATCATGTAAATAATCGCACCTACTAACAAGTATGGAAAAACCATTAAATAGGTGATTCCGTTGTTAAGCCCTTCAGCAGCTGCGGTATCTCCAGAACTTTCTATAACGGCACGGCACATGGCGCATTGCGCTTTCGCGAAAGCGGGAAAACTAAAAACAATAACTAGAATAAATAATTTTTTCATAGTACAATATTAGTAGTAAGGTTGCATGAAAACATACACTAAAACACCAGTCACCGCAACGTATAACCAAATAGGAAACGTCCAACGAGCTATCTTTTTATGCTTTTCAAACTTTTTATTCCATGCAAAATACATCGTGTATAACACTAATGGCAGTATAATTCCAGAAAGAACGATGTGAGTTAGGAGTATGAATAAATAAAGTGCTTTGAGCGGTGCCTCATCTGGATAAGGTACTGGATCGTTACTGATTTTAGAAATCACATAACTTACTAAAAACACAGCACTCAATAAGAAGGCTGTCGTCATAACCCACCTGTGCGCTGTTCTACTTTCCTTTTTAATAAGAATAAAACCTGTAGTTAACAACACAGCGGTCATACCATTAATAACTGCATGAAATAATGGCAACAAACCTGATTCTATACCTAAAAAGTTATAACGCTCTGGCATAAGCATTAAAAAAACAACTACTAGCGGTACTAGAATAGAAATAATTATAATTATAGCGGGACCTCTTTTCTCTAACATATTTTACTTGTTTAAAAGTGTTTCTGCATCTTCAATAATCTCATTTAATTGGGCAGGTATATCATTTTCCTGAACACCACTGTAGTGATATATCCAGTTTTCATTATCCTTATCGATACGCACTTTACGAGAGCGTATGTAACCATCACGATCTACTAACGCAAAATTACCGCTGTGTTCAAAACGTATCGCCTTGTCATCACTCTCACCTACATAGGCGTTAAACCCTTCACGACTTAGTTTATAAGTAGCTTCTTTATCTCCTACTAGAAATTGCCAGTGATCATTTGCATCATACTTAGCAGCATACTCTTTTAAAACCGCAGGTTGATCATGATCTGGATCAATAGTAATTGAAACAGTTCTAAAATCTTCATGACTAGAAAGCGCTTCACTAACCTTGGACATATTGATACTCATAGGAGTACAAATAGTAGGACATGTGGTAAAGAAAAAATCTATCACATAAACCTTACCGAGTAGTGAATCGTTAGTAATAGTATCGCCATCTTGATTTATAAATTTAAAATCTGGGACTTTATTGAATTTCTTTAGGAACTTATCTCCTACAGGCACGCGATCTTCTGACCTGTTGCTATCTACTATCTTATCTTTATTTACATAATGAATAACATTAGTAACAGCAAAGTAACCAAAAATGATAATTATAATACCTAACCCTACGTAGTATGGAGTATCGCTTTTCTTATCGCTCATCTTTCTGTATTTTTTCGTCTCTATTTTTCTTAAATGCAAATCTATACTCTGCAAGCAAGACTCTTATATCATCCATCATTCTTTTATTAAGATTTGCAATAAGATAAGTGTCATAACCGTAAACCATACCCAATTCTGGGTCGTCATTGCGACCTCTTAAAGACATTTGTTTATCGATTATAAAAGCATGCTCTGAAGAGAGATCTTTATTGAGACTTAAGTCAGACTCAAAAGAATTGAATAATTTATTTATAGCATCATCACTACCCACTAGAAAATGCCAGTCATTAAGATCTGTACTTTCTGCCATTTGCAACTTAATCTCTTCTATATCTTTTACTCCAGCTTCTGGAAGAATACTTATCATTTGAAACCCATCAAACTCATGAAAGTCTTTATAGATTTTTTCATTCACATTAGACACATATCCTATTCTCTTATAAGGCTGATTTCCCAAAAAGGTAACAATAGACACACTATCTTTTAAATGAATAGGCTCACCATCTAAGTTCCTAAAACCGTCTAGGCTTGAGACCTTTTCTGTTACAATAGGCAATGTTTTAAAGTGATGTTCTCCATTTAAGAAAAACAAATAAGTAAGCAATGGCAACGCAAATAGTATTACTAGAACGCTTATTATCGCCACCCTACTAGTTTGCTTAATCCCTTCGGCTTCAGGAAATTTAGACATAATTCTTTTTTAAAAATGAGGTATAAAAAAGGACGGAAAAACCGTCCTTTTTTATATGTTTATTTAGTAGCCACTAGAAGTCAAAACTTACAGCTGCATTTTTATAAACTTGATAAATATATTCTCCTTCTACTAATAGAATAACCATTAGGTATATGATTAAGAAAACTGAAGTCCAAACCACAGATCTTCTTAAACCACTTGCCTCATCTCTCATGTGCATAAAGTCCCATGTGATGTAATAAGCTTTTACTAATGTAAGAATTATAAATATCCAATTTAATAATTTGAGACCTATAACCTTTGCATTTAAAAAATCTGGTTTAATGTAACCTAAAGCTACTTCTACTATCGTTATTAAAGAAAGGAATATTAATACACCCCAAATCTTCTGCGTATTAGATTTGAACTTTAAAGTTCCTCTAAAAATCGCTAATTTATGTCCGTCGTGTGCTGCGTGATCTGCCATTTTAATATCTTAAAAAATTATACTAGGTAGAAGAATGTAAATACAAATACCCAAACTAAATCTACAAAGTGCCAGTAAAGACCTACTTTCTCTACCATTTCATAACTACGTCTTTTCTCATAAGTTCCTAAAAGAACATTAAAGAAAATGATCAGATTAAAAATTACACCAGAGAAAACGTGAAAACCGTGAAAACCTGTAATAAAGAAAAAGAAATCTGCAAATAGAGGAGCACCGTATTCATTTTCAGTAAGGTTTGCACCTTCTACAACACCTACAGCGTCTTTATTTAATTTTACTAGAGCATCTTCTCTAGAAAGAACTAGTTTCTCACTAGCACCAGTTTCTTCATTTACGACTAACTGCTGCGTTCTTATAGTAACGTTAGGGTTATCTACAAAACCTTTCTTAACCTCTTCTATGGTATAAGTTGCGTTATACTCACCAGATGTGGTATACCATATACCTTCACTGTTACCATAAGTATCTACATCTCTAGGACCTACTTCAACAAATTCATTTAAAGCAACTCTCTCACCAGTTTTAACATCTAGAAACTGAAGAATCTTTCCTCCTTTAGTTTTTACTGCTCCATATTCACCAGCGATAAAGTTTTTCCATTCCCAGGCTTGAGAACCTACGAATATTAAACCACCAATAATGGTAAGTAACATGTAAAGAGATACCTTTTTCTTGTTCATGTGGTGTCCTGCATCTACTGCAAGTACCATAGTAACAGAAGAACCGATAAGAATAAAGGTCATCAATGCCACATAGAACATAGGCGCATCAGTGCCATGTAAGAATGGGAAGTGATTGAATACCTCATCTGCGATAGGCCATTCTTCAATAAATTTAAATCTCGAGAAACCGTAGGCTGCAAGAAACCCTGTGAAGGTTAATGCATCCGATAGGATGAAAAACCACATCATCATTTTCCCGTAGCTGACGTTAAGCGGCTTAGACGCTCCACCCCATTTTTGACCTTCGGTACCAGTAGTAGCTACTGTTGTGTCCATAACTTTAGATTAGTTGTAATATATTGCAAAAATAGGTTAAAAAATATCTTTAGCAAAAACTAAAAACAGAAGAAGAAAAATCCATAGCACATCAACAAAGTGCCAGAAGATCGCTCCTAATTCAAAACCTAACATTTTTTCATTAGAATATTTTTTTGTCACAGCCTTAAAGGTAATGACTGTTAAGGAGATAAGGCCTGCAACTATGTGTGCTAGATGCGCCATTACCATGATGTAAATAAACGATCCTGCGACGCTACTTCCTTTTCCTGTAAAGAAAATTCCAGCATCGGTTAATGACCCAAAAGCCATAAATTGCATAATTACAAAGGCAGTTCCCAATAAAAAAGTAATAAAAGTAAGAATCGCAGCGCCAGATAGGTTATTACTTTTCAGACTTTTCTTTGCTAAAAACAAAGTAAGCGAGCTCAATAAAATAACACCTGTGCTATAAAAAAACTCTGAAGGCAAATCTACATCTACCCAGTCTCTACGGCTGCTACTTATTATATAAGCACTAGTTAACCCAGCAAACATCATGGTAAGACTCATGATGGCAAACCACATCATCTGTTTTTTAGATCTTGCGATTTTTTCCTCAATAGGTAATTGCGTTATATCTATCATTTTTATCTTATAAATTTATCTACTACATAAATTATTTGAATAAGTGTAATGTAACTCACACTTACTAACATTAATTTTTTTGCAATAGCATTACTTCTTTCTTTATATAATTTAATAGCGTAGTATAAAAACCAGCCTCCTAACAACCCAACTATCACAGCGCTATAAGGAGTCATGTACAAATCTCCAGTAACGCCAAAAACAGGTACTAAAGACACCATGACCGTCCAGATAGTATATAATATAATTTGTACCGCAGTACCTTTATCTGCCGCACCGGTAGGGAGCATTTTAAACCCTCCAGCTTTATAGTCGTCTTCTAACATCCATCCTATCGCCCAAAAGTGAGGAAATTGCCAAAAAAACTGCAACATAAATAAAGTTCCTGGCTCTATACCAAAATTTCCACTAGCAGCAACCCAACCTAACATATAAGGAATCGCACCTGGAAAAGCACCTACAAAGACACATAATGGCGTCCTAGTCTTTAACGGAGTATAAACAGCGGCATAAAGCAAAATGCTTAACGCACCAAAAAATGCCGTGGCAAAGTTGATTAAAAACAGCATGTAAATACCGCTTAAAGCCATTATAACACCGTAAATCCAAGCGTTTTTAACGGACACTCTACCGGTAGGTAGCGGTCTGTTTTGAGTACGCTTCATTAAAGCGTCTAGATCTTTTTCTATAATCTGGTTAAAAACATTTGAAGAACCTACAAGAAAATAACCACCTATACATAAAAGAACAAGGGTTTGCCACTCATAAGTATTTGCAGCTAGAAAATATCCAGCAATAGATGAAAACACCACAACTATGGATAGTCTAGGCTTAGTAATCTCGATGTAATTTTTCAACATACTAGGAGATCGTTCTATGGCATTTACTTCTGTCAAAAAAAAGCTGTTTTTAAAGGAGTGCAAAGATACCTCACAACTACTTTGTTGCAAAGGTTTTAAAAAGCTTTCGGTCTAATTTATATTGATTGTACGATTAATTGTTTTAAAAAGGAATTTGATAGTCGTTACGCTTTCGCGAAAGCGAGAACCACCTCAACCTTTTTTAACAAAAAAAGCTGCCTCTTTATAACAAGAGACAGCTTTTTAAAATCTAAAATAATATCATTTAATGAATCATAATTTTTTCAGTAAACACATTATCATCGCCTTCTACCTGAAGAATATACCATCCAGAGCGTATGCTAGACATATTAGAAAGACTTAAAGTCTGTTGATTTACATCTAACTCTTCTTTCAAAATTTCTTGTCCTAAAGAGTTAAATAAACGAGCTGTCCATTTTTCCGAAACCACATTACCTGTATTTATATGGATCACATCTCCTGTTACTGGATTAGGATATACAGAAACCACAGCGTCCGTAACAGACTCATTAGATAATGTTACATTTTCAAAGAATAATTCAAAGCGGCCTTCCATCTCTGCAGGATCTACTATAAAATCTATAGCGTTATTTACGCCATAACTAATAGCTGTTATCGTACCTGCAAAATTATCTCTTAGATATGCATTTACTCCTGGCACAGCTTCCATTTTAATAGCTAACGTGTAATTAGTACTCTTATAATTAGTAATACTTAAAGGAATCACGTCTGCATTCACAGGAAATGGTCTTGACTCAATTGCTAGATTAGAAAGGTTACTCACTATAGATAATGTCTCGTCTAGATTACTAAACTTCACTGCATCACGCTCATCAATTGCAGGATTTTCTACATTAGAAAACCTCACTAAAACACCATCTTGAGCAGTTAAATTACCCATATACCTACTAGTTTCATAAAGATCTACCGTTAGCATATTATCTAACACTGGCGCAGAAAATATACCTGCGTCTGTTAATGAAACTTTATCATCGATATGAAAATCTATGGTACCAGGTGTAAGAGCTTCTATAAAGAAAGACTGTCCTGGTTCTAAAACATTACTTGCAAGAGACGCTCCTGTTGCACTACCGCTAGGTAATGTAATAGTTGTATACGCACCTCTAGTACCCAAAGTAGGGTCCCAGTAATAAGCAAACCCTATCGCTGTTGCACTAGTTGCAAGACCTAAATCCATCTTAGACTGATATGGATTACCTACTAGATTAAATCCTGCCGCAAGAGGTAAAGAAACATCTTCCTGCTCTAAAACTCCTGTCGCTCTAAGCGTAGTAGTCATATCCTGACCAGAACTGTTGTTATTAAGATCTAGATTACGATCACCTCTTACTAAAACTCTATAAGCCTTCCCTACACTGTGTAATGTAGTTTTAGTATTAGTAACTGCATTCCAGCTACCACCATTAAATTCAAAGGCACTTGGATTACCAGTTGTAGTAAAATCTAATCCTGTAACTGCATCTGCAGGGCCACCTACTTCATTTAAAGAACCTAATACACCTGTTATTTGCATACCATATCCTACAGGTGTATTACCACCTTCTTGCCATGTATCAAATAAAGACTCTCCAGACACAGGAGATGTTAAAAATCTAAATGCGCGATTTCCAGAAATATAACGCTCTACTTCTATCCCATTTAAAGGATTAGGGTTAAAATTACCATCACCTACTATTTGCGCCGTATGCACAGCATTACTTTTAAAAACAACCTTACCTAAAACATCTCCAGAAGTTGACACATCATTACCAGCAAGATCTATTTCTCCAGCTACATTAAGAACAGTCTGACCGCTTACAGCACCTAGCCATAAAATCTGATTCCTATCACTAGCCGTTCTATAATTACTTAAGGATATCTCAAATGAAGTAGCTGTAGATCTTAACACAGCATCTACCACATCATTACGATCTCCATGCACTAAATAACCACTACCTAACACAGCAGTGTTATCTCCTAAAATAATATCCCTACCCACATGCACGTCAGATGAGACATTAAGCGTTCCATTATCATTTATAATAAGATCCCTACACAGAAAACCACTTATCCCAGCAGAACTTCCCGCCTCAATAATCACTACATCCTGCATAGAAGACGGTCTACCACCGTCTGCACCAGTAGGGTCATTAACCCATCCCATGGTATCGTTTCTATATACATAACTACCTACCTCATCATCAATAATGGTTCCTGTCGCGCTATTGTAGTTTAAATCCACCACATAAGAAGTGTCTGGCACGATACTTAAAACAATTGTTTCATGATGTTCAAAAACATCATCTCCATTAATAGCAACATTTAATAATGCAACACCATCTGCACCGGTGGTAACTGTACCAGTGAGGTTAGTTACAATATCCTCACCTGGAATAGTGTTTGCTGTTCCCGAGACAGAATAATTAATAGTAGTAACACCCATATTGGTATTTACAAATCTATACACTAAGGTACCACCATCAGTAGCATTATCACCTTCTAGCGCACTAGCAGTAACCATCTCTACTCGTACACCACTAGGTAGCGGCGTTGTATATTCTTGTACAGGAGAATCTGTTATTCTCTCTGATGGCAATGCAGACACCTTTCTTGCTACCCATCTTACCGTTCCGTAATATGGAGGTACGGTTCCAGAATAAGTACCTAAACCATCTGTAGTACTAAGTGGCAACACTTCTGGTATGGCACGTATACCAGTAGGTACCGTTAGTGGATCACAACCAGCACCTAAACAATAAAAGATACCTGACCTAGCACTATCATAGGTAGGATCTGTATCACTTACGAGATCAATTGAAATATTAACATTATCTGCTCCAGAAGGCAGCATTGGCGCCATTACAGCGTTAGACCATACTTGTGCATTCCCTATAGCACAAGAGGTCATGACCACCAAGGTGATGGTCTTTAGAATTCCCCTATTCATAATTCTTAAATTAATTCACAGCAAATAACTCATTTACATCTCAATCGTGAAAGCGTTTTAAGGAAACAATAAAATCTTTTCGTTGAGTAGATTACAAAGTCCGTTTAACGAATCGCAGAACCTTGTTTCTCAATTAATAACGAAATATTTAAAGCTATAATTGATAATAATGAATTTTATAAGTTTCGCTTTCGCGAAAGGGGAATTTCAAAATAATTACCAAATGATAAAACAAAAAAAAGGGAGTGGTTATACACCACTCCCTTTTTTATTATCAAATGTTTAAAAACTACCCTACTACAAAGTTCACAATCTTACCAGGTACAATAATCGTTTTACGTATTTGTTTTCCTTCTAATTGTTGCTGTACTTTCTCATTTGCAAGTACCATTTTCTCCAACTCATCTTTTGAAACGTCTACCGGTAAATCTAGTGTAAATTTCATTTTACCATTAAATGAAATAGGATACGTCTTACTACTTTCTACCAAGTGCTTTTCATCAAACACTGGGAAAGGCGCTTCACTTATAGATTCCTTATGACCTAATAATGACCATAATTCTTCGGCTATGTGCGGTGCATATGGTGATACAAGAACAGCAAGTGGTTCTAACACTTCACGACTATTACATTTTTGAGCAGTTAACTCATTTACCGCAATCATAAAACTACTTACACTCGTGTTAAATGAGAAGTTCTCAATATCATCTTGCACCTTTTTAATGGTCTTGTGCAAGGTTTTCATGCTATCTGGTGATGCTTTTTCATCACTAACAGAAAAACCAGCATCGTTATGATACAGTTTCCATAGTTTTTTCATAAAACCATAAACTCCTGTAATACCAGCAGTATTCCATGGTTTTGCTTGTTCTAGCGGACCTAGAAACATCTCATACAAACGCAAGGTATCTGCTCCATACTGATCACAAATATCATCTGGACTAACGACGTTGTATTTAGACTTAGACATTTTTTCTACTTCTCTAGAGACTTTGAATGTTCCGTCTTCAGCAGTAATGAATTCTGTAGATGCATAATCTGGACGCCAAGCTTTAAAAGCTTCCATATCCAATTCATTCTGAAGATTAACTAAAGAAACGTCTGCATGAAGCTTTCTTCCCGACTTGATGTTTAAATCCTTAGCTTTTACACCTTGAGAAATAAATCGTTTTTCAATCTTACCATCAACTTCAATCTCTAATTCCTTCACAAAAGCGCTTTCACCCAAAATCATACCTTGATTGATCATCTTTTGGAACGGTTCTTCTACAGTGACTTTACCTAGATCGTGCAATAACTTTACCCAGAATCTACTGTACAACAAGTGACCTGTCGCATGCTCGCTACCACCTATATATAGATCTACGTTATTCCAGTATTCTTGTGCTGCTGCAGAAAACATTTCGTTTTCATTGTTAGCATCCATGTATCTGAACATGTACCAAGAACTACCTGCCCAACCTGGCATGGTGTTCAATTCTAGTGGATATACACAATCGCGATCGTCATCGTTAGAAACTACTTTATTTTCTTGAGTACACCAGCTCCAAGTTGTTGCACGACCTAATGGCGGCGCACCATCTTCAGTAGGTAAATATTCATCTACCTCTGGTAATGCGATAGGCAAGTGCTTGCTATCTATCATTTGTGGCAATCCGTCCTTATAATATACTGGGAATGGCTCACCCCAATAACGCTGTCTAGAAAATACCGCATCACGCAATCTGTAATTGGTTTTTCCTTTTCCAGATCCTACTTCTTCTAATTTCTCAATCGCTGCTGCCATTGCACCAGTCTGATAACTCATTCCGTTTAAGAAATCACTATTACAAAGCGGTGTTTTATCTTTTGCTCCATAAGCCTCTTCAGATATATCCACACCATCAAAAATGTTTTTGATAGCAGGCATTCCTTCCTGACCTGCAAAGTAGTTGGCAAATGCATAATCACGCTCATCACCGCACGGTACTGCCATTACAGCGCCAGTTCCATAACCTGCAAGCACATAATCACCTATCCAAACCGGCACAGGCTCACCACTTAATGGATGCGTAGCATATGCTCCTGTAAACACTCCAGAGATAGTCTTTACATCGGCCATGCGTTCTCTTTCTGATCGTGCCGCTGTTGCTTTTTTGTAAGCTTCTACCGCGTCTTTTTGTGCCGCAGTAGTAATTTGATCTACTAGTTCATGCTCTGGAGCAAGTGTCATGAATGTAACTCCGTAGATGGTATCTGGACGCGTTGTAAATACATCTATTTTATGGTCATCTAATTGAAAAGACACCATCGCACCTACAGATTTCCCGATCCAGTTGCGTTGTATTTCTTTGATAGATTCTGCCCAGTCTAATCCTTCTAGACCTGTTAATAAACGCTCTGCAAATGCGCTAATTCTCATCATCCACTGACGCATTTTTTTACGCACTACAGGATGTCCACCACGTTCTGAAACGCCGTTTACGATCTCATCATTTGCCAAAACTGTTCCTAGTCCTGGACACCAGTTTACTTCCGTATCTGCAAGAAAAGTTAATCTATAATCAAGCAATATCTCCCGTTGCTCTTTTTCTGTAAACGCGTTCCACTCTGCAGCTGTGAATTGTCTCAAATCTTCTTCTGTGGCAGCGTTGATGTTATTTGTTCCGCTTTCGCGAAAGCGAGATTCTAACAAACTAATAGGTTGCGCCTTATCTGCATCATTATCATACCAACTATCAAATAGCATGATAAAAATCTCTTGTGTATATTTATAATAATCTGGTGAAGAAGTTCTTACCTCACGATCCCAATCAAAACTAAAACCGATGCGATCCATCTGATTGCGGTATCCGGCAATTTTGTTTCCAGACTTATCAGTTCCTCCTTCAATATTTGTTTTAGTAGTCTCTGCAGGATGTTGACCTGTCTGTATCGCATACTGCTCTGCAGGTAGTCCAAAACTATCATAACCCATAGGGTGCAAGACATTAAAACCCTTGTGACGCTTATAACGAGACACAATGTCACTAGCAATATAACCTAACGGATGCCCTACGTGTAGCCCAGCACCACTAGGATATGGAAACATATCGAGTGCATAGAATTTAGGTTTATCAGAGTTATTTGTAGCTTTAAAAGTCTTATTAGTAGCCCAATGTTTTTGCCATTTTGCTTCTATTTCTTTGTGATCGTAGAGTAACATAGTTTCTTCTTGTAAGTAGCAAAAATACTAAAGCGTTTGTGAATTGTGGTATTAAATAAGTTTTGAGATAGAAAATGGTTATTGAGTACCATATCCACCCCATTTTGTCAATAATTAAAGACTAAAAAACAAGTTATACCGTTTGTGAGATAAAATAACTATCTGGAAATCGTTCTAGGTGTGTTACTTTGTTATTTTTGTAAATCAATTCTAGTCGTTGTAAAATTTATGTCATCACAGTCCAGTTATCAGAAACGTCGTTTATTCAGCTCCTATTTTTGGGTGGTAATCAGCTTGTTTCTGGTTTTATTCATGCTAGGTTTACAAGGTTTTTTCTTGCTTAACAGCCAGAAACTAGCCGATTATTTCCGTGAGCAGGTGCCTATGTCTATCTATTTTAAGGACACCGCAAAGGATGTGGACATGCGACAACTAGAAAAAACACTACAAATGGCAGACTATACAAAGAATGCTGTTTTTGTGAGTAGTGAAGAAGGTGCGCAACGTACCAAAGAAGATCTAGGAGAAGATTTTATTGCAAAATTAGATGGATTTAACCCTATCCCTAACTCTATAGATGTGCGACTCAATGCAAATTTTGTTACCGCAACCGAGATACAACAAATCGCAGATGATCTTGCTGCAAAAGAATACGTGCAAGAAGTAAGCTATGATAAACCACTGGTTTCTTTACTTAACAAAAATGTAAAGCGCATCTCTTTCTGGATGCTTATTGTGTCTGGAATTTTTGTTTTAATCGCATTTTTATTAATCAACAGTTCTATAAGACTAAGCGTTTATGCCAAACGTTTTACGATAAAAACTATGCAAATGGTAGGCGCTACTAAAGGTTTTATACGCAGACCATTTATCATGACTAGCATAAAATTAGGATTAATCGCTGCCATACTAGCTCTAGGATTACTAGCCGTAGTAGTTTATTATGCAGACGGTTTTGTGCCAGAATTAGAAATACTTGAAAATTATGAAATGCTGACTATTCTATTTGTTGGTGTCTTAGTTTTCGGAATATTAATAAGTTTGATCAGTACATTTTTTGCAACAACTCGTTATTTGAATTTAAAAACAGATCAGTTGTATTACTAGGTAAGAAACCTTTCCCTAGCATTAAAGGGCAGGTTTCTATAAGGAGAGATTAAAGTAAAGTCTTCTCAACCTTTAGGATTGAGGAATGAAAACTGAGAAAATATAAACAGATTCTGCGATTGATGCGGAATGGCAATATTATAAAAATGAAAAAAGGAATCATTAAAGAATCTTACCATAAAGCTTCTAAACCTCTTGATAGACAAGAGGCTGTCGAAGTAGAAGAGAATATCAAGCCTAATTTTGAATTTGTTTTCAAAAAGAAAAACTATCTGTGGATGGTTATAGGACTCGTAGTTATTGCTGCTGGATTTGCTCTTATGGCCGGTGGTGGTAGTGAAGACCCTGCTGTTTTTAATGAAGATATTTTCTCATGGAGACGCATTAGACTTGCACCTATGATGGTTCTTGCAGGTTTTGGGATCGAGATGTATGCTATTCTTTTAAATCCAGATAAAAAGTAAATGGAGACTATAGACGCATTTGTTTTAGGAGTTATTCAAGGGCTTACCGAGTTTTTACCTGTTTCTTCTAGTGGACACATAGAATTAGGGAAAGCCGTTTTAGGAACCGATATAGCAAACAAAGAGGAGAATTTACTCTTTACAGTGGTAGTACATTTTGCCACAGCGCTAAGTACCATTATCGTTTTCAGAAAAGATATTATAGAATTACTTAAAGGTATTTTTGCTTTTAAGTGGAATGAAGAGACTCAATTTGCTTCTAAAATTGTTCTTTCTATGATACCTGCCGTTATAGTAGGTTTATCATTTGAGAAACAACTAGAAGAACTCTTTGAAGGTAGAATTATACTTGTAGGCTTCATGTTAATTATAACTGGTTTACTATTATTTCTAGCAGGTCGCGCAAAAAAAACAGAGAAAGGTGTCAGCTGGAAAGATGCCTTAATTATAGGAGCATCACAAGCCATAGCTATGTTGCCAGGTATCTCTAGAAGTGGAGCAACCATTTCTACATCAGTATTACTAGGTAATGATAGAGCAAAAGCCGCTCGATTTTCATTCTTAATGGTTGTTCCATTAATTTTTGGAAAAATCGCAAAGGATTTATTAGATGTAGTAAAAGGTGACACTATTATAGAAAATGTATCTACAACTCCTTTAATTGTTGGCTTTTTTGCAGCGTTTATAGTAGGGTTACTAGCTTGTACCTGGATGATATCCTTAGTACGTAAAGCAAAACTTCATTACTTCTCTTACTACTGCTTTGCGGTAGGTATAATAGCTATTATCGCTGGTGTAGTTAATTCCTAAATAATCTAGCTCAGAATAAATAATTACTTTTAGCATACTAAAAATTAGAAATGCAAAAATTAATTATAGCTCTCATATTATTTACAAGTACTGCTAGCATGGCACAACAAACAACCGTTAAAGGCGCTTTTTTAGAAAAATGGAATAACTCACGCGATTACCTTATCGCTGTTGCTGAGGCGATGCCAGAAGAGTTTTATGATTATAAACCTACTGCACGCCAAAAGTCTTTTAAAGAACAACTCTTACATATTCAAGGTAATATCAATTGGATAGATAGCTCTCATTTCTCAAGACGCGAGACAGAAACAGCGTCACAAGATTATTACAGCTTTAATAAAAAGCAAATCATTGATTTACTACAGCGTACTTTTAATGACGCACACAACAGCATAAGTACCACGACAGATGAGGAATTAAAAGAGATTGTAAAATTCTTTGCTGGACCTAAATCAAAATTGCAGCTCATGAATTTACTCCAGGATCATGTAACACACCACCGTGGTCAGTTACTGGTTTATCTTAATCTTAAAGACATCACACCACCTAATTTTAGTGGTTGGTAGATTCTTAATTAATTGCATAAAAAAATGGCTTCTATCTCTAGAAGCCATTTTCAGTTATTATTAAATAGATTTATTTCGCTTTCGCGAAAGCGGAAAACCTATCCATTATACCCTTTTATTTAAAGTCTGCATCCTTAACTGTATTCACAGATACCTTTTCTACTTTAAAGGCAAGATTTTGACCCATCATTTGTTGAGTAATAGTCATTGGAAATTTAACACCGCTAGTCTCTTTATAGTCTGAATATTTAATCATAACAGCTACTTTCTGACCTTGTGCTTCTTGAGTAGTTTCTTCAGCTACTTTTAAACCTGTATTCACATCATAAAAAGCCTTCTTATTATCAGACCATTTAATTACATAAACCTGGTTATCACCCATCATTTCAGCACCTGCAAGAGTTGCTTTATCTGCAGAATAAAATTCTGGAATAAACATAGCCTCTACTTGTGCAAGTTCTAAGTCTGCACCAGATAATTCCTGACTACCGCCCATACCGCTAACACTTGCCTTGTTGTTTGCAACAACCTGACGCATCATAGTATTACCAGCCATTTTAATCGTTTTTACTAGTTTATCATTTTTGGCAGCTTTCATGTCTAATATAAGATCACCTTGAGGTGTCGTATAAATAGCAAAGTAAGAAGTAGAATTTACCGCAGCAACAGCATCTTTTCCACCTATAGCTTTTACATAGCTATCTACTACCGTCTGAGCTGTTAAACCTGCAGGAATCTCTATAGTAGAAGGACGCTCTGTCTCGTTTGCATCTTTGTCATAAAATTTAACCGGTACTGTTTTACCATTTAATTTCATTTTTTCAAGAGGCTCAAGAATATCTGCAGCCTTACCTACTAATACGATACGTAAGTTATCTGGGCTCAGGTACTTGTTTGCAACACGTTTCACATCTTCTTTAGTCACTTTATCTATGTTAGAAATAAAGTTTTTGTAAAAATCTTTATCAAGATCATTCTTCTCGATATTAATAGAACGACTCGCTACTACCGACTTATCTTCTGACTGCATGATAAAGCTACCTAAGAACTTTGCCTTTGCAGTAGAAAGCATTTCATCTTCTACATACTCATCTCTAATTCTATTCAATTCTTTAAAAGTCTCTACTAGAGCGCTATCAGTAACTTCATTACGCACCTTTGCAGTTGCACTAAAAGTTCCTTTATAGTTTCTACCTGTACCTATATTAGAACGTGCACCGTATGTGTAACCATTTGCCTCACGCAAGTTCATATTAAGGTAAGAACCGAAAGAACCACCAAATACATAGTTTGCTACAAGAACAGCATAATAATCTGGATCGCTCATTTTTAATTCAGAAAGACTCATAACAGCAAGTTCTGTTTGAACTGCGTTAGGCACATCAATTAAGTTGATTTGAGTTTCCTCAACATCAGCTAGCTCTGGAAGAACTGGTTTAGGTGCCATTCCCTTATCCCATTTACCAAAGTATTTCTTTACTAACTTCTTAGCTTCTTTTTTCTCGATATCACCAGTGATGATTAAATACCCATTTGACGGCTTAAAGTAATTTGTATAAAACGCGTTAACGTCTTCTAGAGTTACAGAGTTGATAGTCTCCTCTGTAGAAAACTCACCAGCTGGGTGATTTTTACCATAAACTAAAGCACTACGTACTTTACCAGCAATAGCAGCAGCACTGTTCTCTCCAGATTTTAATCCTTCAATAGCTTGAGACTTTTCAAAGTCTAATTCTTTTTGAGTGAAGTTAGGCTTAAAAGCTGCTTCAGTAAAAAGTTGAAAAATTTCTTCTTTGTACTTAGAAAGACCACCAGCAAAACCACCGTTAACTCCTACAAAGATATTTGCTCCTAGATAATCTACCTTTTCATTAAACTCTTCCTTAGAAGTCTCTGTAGAACCTTTACCTATTAAAGCACCAGTTAAAGACTGTACTCCAGCTTTATCACCTTCAAAAACAGGTGGGTTATTAAGGTCAAGACTCATGTTAAGAGTAGGCAGTTTTTTATCTGACACCACAAGAACTTGAAGTCCGTTCTTTAATTCAAATGTGTAAGGTTTACCTAAGTTAATTTCTGGAGTAGGTCCAGAAGTAGGCATTTGTGATCTATCTATTTGTGCAATGGCAGTAGCTCCTGTAAGGAATAGTACCATTAAAAATATAAGTTGCTTTTTCATTGTGGTAATTATTTTTTTGTAATGGTAAATTCAGTTCTTCTAGATTGTTCTAACTCTTCATCAGAACAGTTTTTGCTTTCACAATCTACAATAGGATTCTCTTCTCCACGACCTACAGCTTTAATTCTGTTAGCAGCAATACCTTTTGCAAGCATATAACTTCTTACAGCATCTGCACGTTTTTGAGAAAGAGTTTTATTGTAAGCATCACTTCCTTTGGTATCTGTGTACGTTTCTGCAAGAATCTCCATTGATGCATTCTTATTCATCATGTTAACAATGCGATCTAATTCTTTACTAGCACTAGCTGTAATTACTGCCTTATCGTTATCAAAGTAAATCTTATTGATTTGTAATTTATTATCTACCACTTTAACATCGTCCATGGCATCTTTCATCTCCTCTTCTGTAGGAGCAGTTCCTGCTAGGTAATCTAATTCTAATCTTTGATTAGGCATTAAGTATTGATTTGCAACACGCTTAATATCTTCACGAGTGATACCTCTATAAACGTCTAACTCTTGATTAATTAAACTTGTATCACCCATTAACATATTATAACGAGCTAATGACGCTGCAATACCTTCTACACGAGAATTTGAGCTTACATATTGAGCTTCAAATTGATTTTGTAGTTTTTGATACTCTCTTTCTGAGATTAATTCTGTTTGAAGTTTTACAATTTCTTCATCCATAACCTCAGCTAACTTACTTAACTCAATATCCCCTTTTGCAAGAGCACCCATTGTATAAGTTCCATAATCTTGATTAGACTGTCCGAAAGCTAGTACCTGAAGAGCTATTTGTTCTTCATCTACCATTCTTTTTTGCATTCTAGAACTAGCACCACCTGTAAGTACTGCAGAGATGTAGTCGATTACATAAGCATCACGATCTGTAGATTTAGGAGTGATGTAAGAAAATATCTTAACTGGAATCTGGATATTAGCATCATACTCTGTAGCAAAACGTGTTGAAGTAATAGGCTGTTCAACAATAGACTTACGTACATTTCTAGGTGCCTTGTTCTCGATAGGACCAAAATAATCTTTGATCATCTTCTTAGTAGCATTGATATCGATATCTCCAGCTACAACAAGCACTGCATTATTAGGATTATAATATTTGTCATTAAAATCTTGGAATTCAGAAAGCTTTGCAGCATTTAAATCTTCCATAGATCCAATAACACTCTGGCCATATGGGTGAGATTTAAACAAATGTTTATCAATACCAGTTCTATAGATAATAGCTCCATAAGGTGCATTATCGATACGCTGACGCTTTTCTTCTTTTACAACTTCGTTTTGAGTATCCACTCCTATTTGTTCGATTTTAGGATGTAGCATACGCTCACTTTCCATCCATAAACCCATTTCTAGATTATTAGAAGGAAAGGTTTCATAATAATAAGTACGGTCTTGGGTAGTGTTTGCATTATTGCTACCACCGTTTGCAGAAACAATATCAAACCATTTACCTCTCTCTATATTTTCTGTACCTTCAAAAAGCAAGTGTTCAAAAAAGTGAGCAAATCCAGTTCTTCCAGGCTCTTCATCTTTTGCACCTACTTGATACATAACACCTGTAGTTACAACTGGCGCGCCGTTTTCTTGATGTAAAATAACGTGAAGTCCATTATCAAGGTCATACTCGGTATACTGTACCTCTTGAGCAAAACCAGTAGCTGTTGCAAAAGCAACCGCAAGACTTAAAACAATTTTTTTCATTTGATAGTTTTTATGTTTCTTATTGTGGTTAGTGTCTTATCTATATGAAATGTTACATAAAAATTAAAGACTTCCCAAAAATAAAAGCTTTTTACAATAATTGAGTTAAAGTAAAATCAAAATACCTGATAAATAGACAGCTATGTACGAACTTAGAAGTAAACCAATTATTATGAAAACAACACATACTATAAAGTACGCACTCTTCATGGCTTCGGCTTTAATCATTTATTTTATACTGATCGACATTATAGGATATGCAGGACAAAGCTATCTTAGTTTTTTCAATGCTATAATAGTAGGTGCTGGTATTTACTTTGTACTTAAAGATGTTTACAAGAATGCAAATAAGTTTAAGTATATGGATGGTTTTGTAGCTGGTATCAAAGCAGGTTTTATTGCTACCATATTATATACCATTTTTATGGCGATATATTTATTTGAAATACATCCAGAGCTATGCTTAGAATTAAAAGAACAAGTTGCGATAGCAGGAGAAGGTATAGAAGCTGCCTTATTATTATTTATCTTCTTATCTGGTCTAGCCACCTCAATAGTACTGCCTTTAGTTATTTTACCATTATATAAAAAATCATGGAATACGAGGGATATTAGAGAAAAGCAAAAGCCGTTAAATCAATAGGATAGAAAAAAATTGTATAATCTGTTGATAACTTTGGTATCTAAGCTAATAGAACTATATTTGCAGCCCGAAATTAATAATAATAAGCAACAATTATGTACGCAATCGTAGAGATAGCAGGGCAGCAATTCAAGATCGAGAAAGATCAAAAGTTGTTTGTACATCGTTTACAAGAAGATGAAGGTGCGTCAATTAACATTGACAAAGTTCTTCTTTTAGGTAATGGTGACAACATCACACTCGGCGCCCCAGCTGTAGAAGGAGCATTTGCAGAAGCAAAAGTTCTGGGACACCTTAAAGGTGACAAAGTAATCGTTTTTAAGAAAAAACGTAGAAAAGGATACCGTAAGAAAAACGGACACCGTCAGTACCTAACTCAAATTCAAATTTCAAGTATTTCTGCATCTGGTGGAAAGAAGTCTGAATCTAAGAAAGCTGCAGCACCTGCAAAAGCAGAAAAAGCTCCAGCTAAGAAATCTGCTGGTAAAGCAGATGACCTTAAGAAAATTGAAGGTATCGGTCCTAAAATAGCATCTACTCTAGTAGAAGCTGGTATCGCAACATTTGCAGATCTTGCTAAAGCAGATCCAGCAAACATTTCTGAAATCATTGCTGGCGTAAGAGGTAATCACGTACCAACTACATGGCCACAACAAGCTCAGCTTGCAGTGGACGGTAAATGGGATGAATTACAAGAATTACAAGACCGTCTAGACGGTGGAGTAGAAAAATAAGTTTAACCGTATCTGAATTTTATACAGATCATAAAATAAATTATCATGGCTCATAAAAAAGGAGTAGGTAGTTCGAAAAACGGAAGGGAATCTCACTCAAAACGTCTAGGCGTTAAGATTTACGGAGGTCAAGCAGCAATCGCTGGTAACATCCTAATCCGTCAGCGCGGTATGGAACACCACCCAGGTGAAAACGTATATGCTGGTAAGGACTTTACATTACATGCAAGAGTAGACGGACTAGTGAAGTTTACTAAGAAAAGAAATAATAGATCTTACGTATCTATCGTTCCTGTAGCTGAGGCTTAAGAACGAGTTCTTTTTAAAAGACAAAATCCCAAATCGATTTATTCGGTTTGGGATTTTTTATGTTTTATAGACTATAACTAGAATTCTAACACATGACCACTTTACACTAATTCAGTAAAATAGAAGCGCATATCCATTAAATAAACAGAATAATTATAATGCCATCGTGACATAAATAACATCAAAACTAACTACCTGAGCAACTATTATTTCTAAAGTAGCATTACTATAGGAACATATATATCAACCAAATTAAGAGCGGTATAAAGCAATAGACAGCGTATTTAAAGACAAATTACCTGGCAAGCCCAGCTCTACCCAATTCTACTATAAGAGAGTCGCAAAAAGCACCTTCTTCCAACTCACCTATATTTGCTATTTGAATACTATAAACATCAGTAAAACCTGTCTGATCAACTATAGAGGTATCTCTAAGAGTATTGAGACTTGTTACTAGTCTAGAAATAGGCCAGTCATTCATTTTAATAGAATCACCAGTAATTTTAAGACCTGCCTTACCATAAACACCAGCTGCATTTCCACCCATTATAAAACCACTAAGGTGAGTGGTTTTCACTTCTTTTTTAGGAAAATCTGTACTACATGATGTTATACACAATGCGATCAATAAAACTATAAAAAACTGCTTCATAATAAAGGGTTCATTAGGAATAACGAATATAAAGTTTCTTTATTCTAGAAAGAAACAAAGAGCGATACTTAAAAGATAAAAAAATCCCGATAAAATGTCATGTACATTTTATCGGGATTCCTATTAACTTTTATAGAGAATTATACTCTAATTCCTTTAAGACGTTTTTCGATCTTTTGTTTTTTTGCAGTAAGCAATTTCATAAGATCCATTATCTCTACATCTTTCGTTTCCTTGTAAATCTCATTAAGGCCTAGAATAAGCTCTTTTGCTTTTCTTGATGAATGTACTCTATCACTAGTCGACATATTACTCATCGATGCTCCTAGCCATTCATTTGCGTCTTTTATTATATCCATTTCTTCTTTAATTTTATCTCGCTTTCGCGAAAGCGTAACTATTTAAAAGCAATTACGATGCCAAAAGTTAGTCAATTTATTTGAATTTCCTAACAAATGGCTAGAATATTTAAGAATTCTTAATATCTATAATATTCTGGCTTGAAAGGACCTTCAACTTTTACGCCTATATATTCTGCTTGATCTTCTTTCAATTCAGTAAGCTCTGCTCCCATTCTCTCTAAGTGAAGCGCAGCTACTTTTTCATCAAGATGCTTAGGTAACATGTATACTTCATTTTCATAAGCATCTCTATTATTCCAAAGTTCAATTTGCGCAAGAGTCTGATTAGTAAATGAGTTACTCATTACAAAACTTGGGTGACCAGTCGCACAACCTAAGTTCACAAGACGGCCTTCAGCAAGAAGTATGATGTCTTTACCGTTAATAGTATACTTATCTACTTGTGGCTTAATTTCTACTTTAGAGTCACCATGATTAGTATTTAAGTAAGCCACATCTATCTCATTGTCAAAATGTCCGATGTTACAAACAATAACCTTATCGCGCATAGCCTCAAAGTGCTCACCGCGTATAATATCCTTATTACCAGTGGTAGTAATAACGATGTCTGCATTACCTACCACGTTCTCAAGTTTCTTAACTTCAAAACCATCCATAACTGCTTGTAATGCACAAATAGGATCTATTTCAGTAACCGTAACGATAGAACCAGCACCTTTAAAAGAAGCAGCACTACCTTTACCTACATCACCATATCCACAAACTACCACACGCTTACCAGCAAGCATAGTATCTGTTGCACGACGTACAGCATCTACAGCACTCTCACGACAACCGTATTTATTATCAAACTTAGATTTAGTAACAGAATCATTAACGTTGATGGCTGGCATTACTAGAGTACCATTCTTCATACGCTCGTATAATCTGTGAACACCAGTTGTAGTCTCTTCAGATAAACCATTGATACCAGCAGCTAGTTCTGGATATTCATCAAAAACCATGTTAGTTAAATCACCACCATCATCAAGAATCATATTTAACGGCTTGCGATCTTCTCCAAAGAAAAGAGTTTGCTCGATACACCAGTTAAATTCTTCTTCATTCATACCTTTCCAAGCATAAACAGGGATACCAGCAGCAGCGATAGCAGCAGCGGCATGATCTTGTGTAGAAAATATATTACAAGAAGACCAAGTAACATCTGCTCCTAAAGCGACAAGAGTCTCAATAAGAACTGCAGTTTGAATAGTCATGTGAAGACATCCTGCGATACGAGCACCTTTAAGTGGCTGCTCATCTTTGTATTCTTCTCTCAATGACATTAAACCAGGCATCTCTGCCTCGGCAAGTTGAATTTCTAAACGTCCATACTCTGCAAGAGACATGTCTTTTACTTTATTAGGTACGTAAGGAACTGTTTTATTGCTCATAGAATTTTATTTTAATATATAAGTCGTTGATTCTATTCAAAATCAACAAATTAAAAGTATTTTTTATTTATTAAATTGCGGCTGCAAACTTACAAAAAATCAACCGGTTTTTATGCCACTTTTTCATTCCCTTAACAACCGTGAGAATACAGAGGTTTTTATCTGGAAAATCACTGAGACTGAAGCCTTTCTAAGAACTGACATAGAACTGTCAGAAAACTCTAAGAATAGGTTATTCACCATGAGTTCAGACCTGCATAGAAGAGGTTTCTTAAGTATAAGACATTTACTTAAAATAGCTGGATATAGTGATTTACAACTATTTTACACAGATAACGGTAAACCCCATCTAGAAGATGGCAAGCATATTTCTATAACACATAGTTATGAATTTACTGCTATTATCATAAGTGATGTACCCATAGGTATAGATATAGAAAAGCAACGTGATAAAATAAAACGTATCGCTCCTAAGTTTATAGGCTACGAACAAGATTTTATATCTTCTATCGATAATTCCATAAAAGAACTTACTGTAGTCTGGGGCGCAAAAGAATCCATGTATAAACTTTACGGTAAAAAAGGTTTGGGCTTTAAAGCCCATTGTTTAGTAGAGCCTTTTACAATGCGTAGCGATTTAACTATCTCTCGTATTATTTATGAAAATGATAATTTAAAGTTTGATGTTTATTTTCAAGAAATCGAGAATTTCATGCTAGTTTATGTAATTCCATCTCGCAATGCCTGATATTCTCAAAACAATTGAGCAAGCAAATCGCTGTTTATCCATTCTTATAGATCCAGAAAAAATGGAGATGGATGCGATTCCCGCTTTCGCGAAAGCGGTTTCCATAACCATCCACAACCTTAAAGAAAAACTACAAATAGATCAATTTTATTTTTTTGTAGGTGGCAGCACGATGGAGAACGTAAATTTTGACAAATGGGTTAACAAATTAAAAGAAAATAGCAATATACCGATCGTTATCTTTCCGGGATCTCACCATCAACTATCTGAAAATGCGGATGCATTGCTATTTTTAAATCTAGTTTCAGGACGCAACTCTGATTTTTTAATAGAACAACAAGTCCGTGCTTCAAATAAATTAAAGAAATCAAATCTAGAAGTTGTTCCTACTGGATATTTACTTATAGATGGCGGCAAAGAGACAGCCGTGCAACGCATCTCGCAAACTCTGCCATTACCACAGCACGATATGGATTCTATTGTGAATCATGCATATGCTGCACAACTTATGGGAAATAGATTAGTTTATTTAGAAGCTGGTAGCGGCGCTCTAAAATCGGTTTCTACAGACATAGTGCGTGAAGTAACACAACAACTTCATATTCCATTAATAGTAGGCGGCGGCTTGCGAACTGTTCAAGATATACGGTCCGTTTATGATGCAGGCGCACAAATGGTAGTAGTAGGAACAGCAATTGAAGAGAATATCAAATGGAATGGCTAGCTTTGTAACACCGAAACCAAAAAAAATGAAAGCATCTATTGAACTTACTATGTCGCCATTACAAGATGATTATGAGCAACACATCATCAAATTCATAAAAACGCTGCGTGATTCTGAATTTGAGGTCTTAGAAAACCCATTAGCTACACAAATTTATGGAGATTTTACTGCTATGATGAGTTTCTTAACTAAGGAAATGGCAAAAAGTATGGAAGAGACTAAAGCAGTTCTCTTTTACATGAAAGTGGTTAAAACAGACCGTCATGATTATGAGCCTTTCTTTTAATGGAGGTTTTAGAATTTATTTTTGGCCAGTATAGAGACTATAGTACATCGCATATTGTTTTAGAACAGATAGCTATTACAGCAAGTGTGATAAGTGTTATTTATTCTTATCGCAATAGTGTTTTGGTATTTCCTTTTGGAATCATAGGTTCTATCATATTTGTTTATCTACTAGATGCCTGGAATCTATTGGGTGATATGATCATTAGTATTTATTATTTTGCTATGAGTATATATGGATGGTATATATGGACTAAAAAGGACAATCTTACTGCTGTAACTCCTATAACATCTACTACATCTTTACAATGGTTCAAGTCACTAGGAATTTTTGTCTGCTCTGGAATCTTTGTTTATTTTATTTATTGGAAATTCGATCGTTTTGAAAATTTAGTAAGTTATGTAGATATAATTACTACTGGAATTTTCTTTGCCGGTGCGTGGCTTATGGCATTGCGTAAGCTAGAACATTGGTTGATACTTCTTGTAGGGAACCTTATTTCAATTCCGCTTTATTTTTATAAGGGACTAACTTTTACGGCAATTTTGTATATATTTTTCACGATAATGTCTATAATTGGCTATCAAGAATGGAAAAAATACCTCAACAAACAGAATTCAGTGGCTTAAAAATAGTTCTCTATGGACCTGAAAGCACTGGTAAAAGCACGCTCACACGTCAACTTACCGATCATTTTAAAACAGTAAAAGTAGACGAGTATGCCAGAGAATATCTCCAAGAAAAATTTGATCGAACAGGTAAAATTTGCACTTATGAAGATTTAATACCTATCACAATAGGACAACGCATTACTGAAAATGAAGCCGCTCAAAACGCTACTGATTATCTAATTTGCGATACAGACGCCTTAGAAACCTACGTGTATTCCATAGCATATTTTGACAAAGCACCAGAAGAGCTTAAAACAGCTGTAAGTAAAAGCGAATATGACTTATATTTACTGCTAGATGTTGACATTCCATGGGTCGCAGACGATTTAAGAGATAAACCAGAAGATCGCAAGGGAATGTTTCAACGTTTTGAACAAGGATTACAAGATTTTGATAAAAAATACGTAACCATATCTGGCACTGGAGAAGATAGATTTAAAAATGCTCTAGCCGCCATTGAAAACATTACAAATTAATGAAGTTAACTGACCAACATAAAGAGCAACTCATTGAAAAAGGTATTTCTGAAGAAGTACTACTCAGACAATTAGATCGATTCAAAACAGGATTTCCTGCAATTAGACTAAACCGACCTGCTACAATAAGCGACGGAATTATTTCGTTGAAAAAAATAGATAAACAAGAATCGATTAACTTATATGAAGAGCAAGTCAAACATCTAGATGTTATAAAATTTGTCCCTGCAAGTGGCGCTGCCACACGCATGTTTAAATTTTTACATGAATTTTTAAATGGGTTTGACCCACAAGAAGACTCTATAAATAGTTACATCAACCTTAATAAAGCACCAGAATTATTCACTTTCTTTATAGGAATGGAAAAATTCCCTTTCTATAAAAAGATTATAAAATCTTTAAAAAGGAAACATACAGATTGGGCTGCAAAACCAGTACAATCTAAAAAGATTCTATTCATAGAAGAAATGCTTTCTGAAAACGGTTCTAACTATGGCTCAATGCCCAAAGGCTTAGTTCCATTTCATAAATATAAAGGCCACACAGCGACAGCCTTTGAAGAGCATTTATTTGAAGCTTCTATATATGCTAGTAGTAATCAGCTAGCCAGACTTCATTTTACCATAGCACCAGCTTTTAAAAATCACTTTAAAGAAGAATTTGATCGCATTCAAAAAATAGTAGAAGAAAAAACAAACACTAGATTTGCGATCAGTTTTTCACATCAATCTGCTAGCACAGACACTGTTGCTGTAGATGATAATAATGAAGCTATTGTTCTAGAAAACGGATGCCTTTTTTTCCGTCCTGCTGGACATGGAGCATTGCTAGAAAATCTAGATCAGTTAGACGCCGATTTGATTTTCATCAAGAACATTGATAATGTAACTACGTCAGCTTATGAAAAGCAGGTTAGTGAATACAAAAAATTTCTTGCTGGTTATTTAATACAAATTAGGAATAAAACATATGACTACCTTAAAACTATAGATAGCAAGGAAGTAAGTGATGAATTAAAACTAGAAATAGAAGGTTTTATCACCCAACAGCTCGACAATGTACTACCGACAGATTATAAGAAATATGCTTATGAGTACCAATTAGATTATTTATATGAAAAACTTAACCGCCCGTTGAGAGTTTGTGGTATGGTTAAAAATGAAGGAGAACCTGGCGGTGGCCCTTTCTGGATTCACAATCAAAAAGGAGAACTCTCTCTTCAAATTATAGAAAGCGCGCAAATAGATCCTAAAAATAAAAGTCAGCAAGCGATTGCCGTAAAAGCTACCCACTTTAATCCGGTAGACCTTATATGTAGTGTACGTGATTACAAAGGAAACAAATTTAATCTCATGGATTTTTGTGATGAAGAAACTGGTTTCATAACTCATAAATCTCGCAAAGGAATGTGTATAAAAGCACAAGAATTACCAGGATTATGGAATGGCGGCATGGCATACTGGAACACCATTTTTGTAGAAGTACCTCTTATTACTTTTAACCCTGTGAAAACAGTTAACGACTTATTAAAATCTGCACACCAGCTAGATTAATGAATATAGAACAACTACATAAAGAAGTGCAATATAAAGCAGTTGCCAGCAGTGGTCCCGGTGGACAAAATGTAAATAAGGTGGCCACAAAGGTTCAATTGTATTTTGATGTTTTAAATAGTCTCGCTTTCGCGAAAGCGGAACACGAAAGGATTAAAACAGCGCTATTTAAACAACTTACTAGCGATGGCGTTTTACAAGTCAATTGTCAAGAATCTAGAAGTCAGGCCAAAAATAAAGAACTGGTTTTTAAAAAATTACTAGCCATACTTTCCAAAGCTAGTGTAATCATTAAAGTACGTAGAAAAAGGACTGTACCTAAGTCTGTTAAACGAAAACGTCTTAATGATAAGAAGAAACATAGCGACAAAAAGAAAGATCGCAATTATAGATATTAAACCCTATTACTATGAAGAACTTGCTATACATGCTCATGTCAGTTTTATTGATTTCTTGTAATCAAAAAACTAATGACAGCACAACAACTCCTATAGATTCTAACATTTTAGAAGTAGAAGAAATAACAAATGAATTTGCTATAGTCATTCATGGTGGCGCAGGTACAATAAAAAAGGAGAACATGACTCCAGAACTAGAAGCGCAATACAATGAGAAATTAACAGAATCCATAAAAGCTGGTCATGAAATTCTTGCAAATGGCGGTAGTGCCATGGATGCTGTAGAAGCAAGTATTAGAATAATGGAAGACTCACCTTTATTTAACTCTGGTAAAGGAGCTGTTTTTACGCATGACGGCATCAATTCTCTGGATGCTAGTTTTATGGACGGCACAACACTCAATGCTGGAGCAATTGCTGGTGTAACTACTGTAAAAAACCCTATCTCACTAGCCAGAAAAGTGATGACAGATTCTGAACATGTATTATTAAGTGGGGCTGGTGCAGACTCTTTTGCAACATCCCTTGATGACAAGAACATTGAAATAGTAGATAATAAATATTTCTACACAGAACGTCGTTTCAAATCTTTACAGCGCGTCTTAGAAAGAGAAAAAGCTAAAGATGAGAAAACAGTTGCACGATTAGAAATAGAAGATCCTTTTGTAAAGGATTCTAAATATGGTACTGTAGGCTGTGTTGCTCTCGATAAAAACGGAAATATAGCAGCAGGAACCAGCACTGGCGGTATGACCAATAAAAAATATGGTCGTATAGGTGATTCTCCTATTATAGGAAGTGGCACCTATGCAAACAATAAAACTTGTGGTGTATCAAGTACTGGACATGGCGAGTTTTTTATTAGAGCACAAGTAGCTTATGACATAAGCGCATTAATGGAATACGGTGACCGCACACTAGAAGAGGCTACAGAAGAAGTAATCCAAGAAAAACTAGTTGATCTAGGTGGTACTGGTGGAATAGTCGCTCTAGATCGATTAGGAAACATTTCCATGGAATTTAATACCGCGGGAATGTATCGCGCAATGATGGATGATGATGGGAAACTTACCGTTGGGATGTATAAAGAGTAAATCGACTAACGATTGAAGATTAACGATATCAGATTTTTGATTTGGTCTCAAGATTAAAAAACTATAAAACAAAATGAAAATAATATCCTATAACGTAAACGGTATCAGAGCAGCGATGAAGAAAGAATTCATCAAATGGTTAACAGCGGCAAATCCTGATGTGCTTTGTTTACAAGAAATAAAAGCTCAAGAAGACCAGATAGATACAGAGGCTTTTAAACAAGCTGGATATGAGTACCAATACTACTATAGCGCACAGAAGAAAGGCTATTCTGGTACGGCTATCATTTCTAAGATAAAACCAGATCATGTTGAATATGGTACTGGTATAGAAACTATGGACTTTGAAGGTAGAAACATTAGAGCCGATTTTGGCGATCTATCCATAATGTCTATGTATTTACCTAGCGGTACTAATGATGAACGACTGGGCTTTAAATTTGAATATATGGAGCAGTTTCTAGAGTATTCCAAGGAATTAAGAAAAGAACGTCCTAATCTATTAGTTTGTGGTGATTACAATATATGTCATAAAGCTATAGATATTCATAATCCAGTTGGACTTAAGAAAACATCTGGTTTTTTACCAGAAGAACGTGAGTGGATGGACCGTTTTGTAGAAAGTGGTTTTATAGACACTTTTAGAATGTTTAATCAAGAGCCTGACCAGTACTCCTGGTGGAGTTATCGTGGTGGTTCTCGTGCTAGAAATAAAGGATGGAGATTAGACTACCACATGGTAAACAACTCTTTAAAAGACAGAGTAAAACGCGCTGTAATTTTAAGCGAAGCGGTGCATAGTGATCACTGTCCTGTAATGGTGGAGATAGACTAGTTTCTAATCACTTAAAACACTAAGTAAATCTAAATAAACTAATAAGAACATAAACAGTTATTATTAGTTTATTTTTTTGACCTAAAACATATAGCTATACGCAAACCCTTTAAGAGCAACCTTGTAGCACCACCACAAATTCTCCCTTAGGCTTCTTATGCTCAAAATGGGCAATAGCTTCTGTAACCGTACCTCTAAAATGCTCTTCGTAGAGTTTTGTTATCTCACGAGATACAGAAACCTGTCGTTCTTCTCCGTAGTGCGATTTAAAATCGGCTAGAGTTTTTAATAATTTGTGGGGAGATTCATAAAAAACTATGGTTCTAGTTTCTTCTTTTAAGAATTCTAGTCGTTTCTGGCGTCCTTTTTTAACAGGAAGAAACCCTTCAAATATAAATTTATCACATGGCATTCCAGAAACTGTAAGAGCCGGCACAAAAGCCGTTGCACCAGGTAACGATTGTACTTCTAACTCATTTTCAATAAGCTTACGAGTTAGTAAAAAACCTGGATCACTTATCCCTGGAGAACCAGCATCAGTAATAAGAGCCATAGTCTCACCTGCCTGTATTCTCTTTACAATAGTGTCACTTATTTTATGCTCATTATGCATGTGGTAAGATAGCATTTGAGTAGCAATACCATAATGCTGTAATAATTTACCACTAGTCCTAGTGTCTTCTGCAAGAATAATATCTACCTCTTTTAATATTTCTACCGCACGATAGGTCATGTCTTTAAGATTACCGATAGGTGTAGGAACGAGGTAAAGTTTCATGTGTCTTATTTATTTTACAAAGATAAAGAAGTATAGATGTAAGAAATGACTTTTAAATCTCTAACATTTTATATAACACAGTATGTTTTTATAGAGATGGCTATTGGTGTTCCGCTTTCGCGAAAGCGGAATTAAAACAAATATATACTCCTTAATAAAGCAATCTAGAGGTATCTTTGTTCCATGAATAGAGATGAGCAATTAAAAGATAGATGGGTACGCACAGTGGCGTTTTTTCAATCCCGATTTGCAGATGGTGATGAGATGGATCTGGATGCTATATTATTTATAATAGGCCTACAAGAACTAGGACAATTGCATCGCAAGTTTCAAAAAGATGAGAAATTGCAATTGATGCATATTGCTATATGTAGAGTTTTAGAACCGTATGGTTATTATGAATTTTCTCATTATGACGATGATAAATGGCCGCATTATATTGTTAAGGAAAATTTGCCACCTCTTAAAGCTGGAGAACAATCTTTATTAATGAAAGAAGCGATTGTAAACTATATGGTAGTAAGCGAGGTTATAGATTAATTTATTTAATCACTACTTTCTTCTCTCTAGTTACCAAAACTACGGCTAGAATTATAACACCAGTCGAGACTCCTTGCCAAAAGTGGAATTGTTCTCCATCCATAATACCCCATGTGAGACCTATAACAGGCATTAAATAGGTGACAGAACTAGCAAAAACCGGAGAAGTGATCTGTACAAGTTTGTTAAACATAATTTTTGCTGCAACGGTTCCAAAAATAGATAAGACTACCATATACATTAAACTACGTTGTACCGCTGGACTAGAATACTCTAGAGAAGCACCGTCTGCACTGAAAAATACTATGGCCGCAAGTGGAGCGATGAATACAAAATTACCTGTCGCGATAGCGAGTGGTTTAATGTTTTGAAGATACCTCTTTATAATATTTACATTACTCGCATAACAAGTACACGCTATTAGAACCAGTCCAGCAAATAGATAATTCTGATCTGGATGACTATCCATACCTGTAAGCACTAACCCTACAGCTCCTGCTAGACCTATGATCACGCCTAGAAGTTGCTTTTTTGAGAATGAAATCCCAAAAATAACACTTCCCATTATCAAGGTAATTAATGGTACGGTAGAATTGAGAATAGCACTTATAGCACTGTCTATTTCTGTTTGCGCATAGGCAAATAAGAAAGCGGGAAAAAATGTACCTAGTAAACCTGAGACAGCTAGCCATGGCCAGTCTTTTCTTTTAGTCTCTATAAAGGATTTCCAGCCTATAGCGATAAGTATAACCCCAGAAATCATGGTACGCACCGCGCCTAACTGTAAAGGCTGCAATACTAATTCTCCATTATTCTCACCGAGAGCCTTTTTAATTAAAATAAATGAAGAACCCCAAATAAGGCTTAAAACAACTAGGTAAACGTACTTGAGTCTAGAATTATCCATAAAAATAAAAGGACAAAGATGAACTTTATAACTATTAGAATTGCAAAATATTTACAAAAGTGTTGTGGACTCCTTTTATTCTTTCCACTTTAAAGTTTCCATCATTTTAATCATGTCTTTTTTCACATAATCTACCGCTGGTAAAATGGAGTCATAATTAGGCTGTGTATAGAAATATAAAGACGCTGTAAGAAAGTGTTTTGTACTGTCTGTCACATAGAATTGCGCATTAGAAGCCGCATTACCTTCTATCTCGTACATCATACCATAGGTCTTATTCATCTTATTAACAAATGGGTAATCACCTATTACATCTGCTTTTTGATTATGGTCATAAGACAGTTTCTGACCATCAATAAGTAGTTTTCTCAAATTATCTTGTACCGGTCTATAATTTAAATACACGGTAGCGTCCATACCTGGATATTCTATTTTCATAGAACAATCTGTTTTAGCCAGTATTCTAGCATATTCATTTACCTCAAAAGAAAACGGACAGTTCAAATTGTTAGACTGCACGTAGTCACCTTCAGGAAAATCTAGTGCGAGCTGTGCACTAGGTTTAGGCAACACTTCCTTATCGTTACAGCTAGAGACTGTGATAATAAGAGTTAGTACAAGTAGTATTCTTAAGCTAGCGTACATTTGATTTGTTTAATGCGTTTATTATCCATCACCTCTATTAAAAAGGTAATATTATGAAAAGTTATTTTATCTAATTTTCTAGGAAAATGACCTGTTTGTTCTAATATAAAACCAGCCAGAGTTTCTGACTCACCTTTACTACCATCAAAGATTGCAGCGTCTTCTTCTTCTAGATCTAGAACTCTATAAAAATCTTTTAATTGCGTTTTTCCTTCAAAAACATAATTCTTATCGTCTAGCTTTGAATAGACTAGATCTTCCTCGTCAAACTCGTCACTGATGTCCCCTACTATCTCTTCAATAATGTCTTCTAGAGATATTAAACCACTAGTCCCACCATATTCATCTACTACTATAGCTATATGCTTTTTCTTCTCTTGAAATTCTTGTAATAAATCGTCTAGCTTTTTATTCTCAGGCACAAAATAGACTTCTCTAAGCAGTTTAGTCCATTCATAATTCTTACGCTCTATATAAGGAAGTAAATCTTTTACATAAAGAACACCTGTAATATGATCTATACTTTCTTTATAACATGGTATACGTGAATATCCATGTTCAATTACTTGTGGTATAATATCTTTAAAAGGCAAAGTGTCATCTAGAGCAAAAACATCTGTACGGTTGCGCATCACGTTCTTAGTATGCGTGTTACCGAAACTCACAATACCTTGTAACAGTTGCTGCTCTTCGTCTGTAGTATCGTTCTCATCTGTCAGTTCTAGAGCCTGTGATAATTGAGATATGGTAATATTAGATTTCTTACTACCTAGACGGTCCTGAATCAACAAGGTCACGTATCGCATAGGCAAACTGATAAAACTGAATATTTTATCTAGAATATTAAGCGGTATAGCCATGAAACTGGCAAAACCTTTAGGATTGCGATTTGCATATACTTTAGGAAAAATCTCACCGAATAGCAATATCAAAAAGGTAATAACCACTACCTCAAGAACAAACCTAATGTCTAGGTCAAATTGAAAACCAAAATCTACAGCAACAGGCTCAATATTTGCAAACCACGATTCACTAAGAATACCAAATATTAAAACCGACGTTATATTGATCGCATTATTTGCTATCAATATGGTAGCCAGCAGTTTCTTAGGCCTATCTAATAGTTTCTTTACTATACTACGTCTAGGAAAATCTTCATTTTCATCATCTAACTCTGTGCTAGATAGCGTGAAAAAAGCTACTTCGGCACCGCTTATAAGTGCGCTACCTATTAATAGCAATATAAAAACGGCTAGATATATGAATTGATCTCCACTAGAAATCATTGAAACATTAAGTAAAAGCGCTGGGTCAGGATCCAATTAGTATGAATTAATTCTTTTAAATTAAAATGGTAAATCGTCATCGTCGCTAGCACTACTATCACTAGCTACAGGCTGGCTGTAAGTATTACTAGATGGTGATTGCGGCTGTTGTGGCGCTGCAGTCTGAGGTTGCTGCTGTGTTTGAGGACGAGCAGGAGCACTTTGTTGTGGTCTACTAGGTGCAGCAGCTTCATTTTTAGGTGTTAAGAAAGTAAATTCTTGCACTTGAATTTCGGTCGTGTAGCGTTGCTGTCCATCTTCTCCAGTCCACTGACGGTTTTTAATGCGCCCTTCTACATATACCTTATCTCCTTTCTTCAAGTATTTCTCACATACTTCGGCAGCTTTATTACGTACAACACAATTGTGCCATTCTGTATTTGAAACACGCTCACCAGTACTACGGTTTACATATTCTTCATTTGTAGCCAGTGGGAATCTACCTATGCAATTTCCACCTTCAAAGTACTTCATCTTCACTTCGTCTCCCGTGTGACCTATAAGTATCACTTTATTTACTGTCCCTGCCATAATTAGTCTGTATTGAATTTATAAATATATTGTCTTGTATGGTTGTTTAAAAAAGTTGTCAAAGATATGGAAAAACGCCCACGTCGTGAGATTGTTAGCCCATGTAAATTACAAAATTGTTTTATTTCAATTGCCAAAAATCTTTCATAAAACGCTCCATCAATACATGTACAGGTCTTTCTTGAGCCTCTTCAATAGTAATAGCACCGTTTATCTCATCTTCTACCTCCACAATCCAGAAATAGGCATGTATCTTTCTGTGAGATAATTTATGGATAATAGGCTCTTGGTTGTATACGCTTTCGCGAAAGCGAGACCCACCAACAACATCTTTAAACACTTCATGCTCTGTTAACTCTACTGGCAACAGTCCGCCACTAGCATCTATATAAGGAAACTCAAATAACCCAGCCCATATACTACTGTTATCGCGCTGATTAAATAGAAGTTTTTTGGACGGCGTCTGTATAACTATATAATGATGGAAAAGGCTCTTAACCTTAGTCTTCTTAATCTTTACTGGTAACTCTGCAATTCTACCTTCATTAAATGCGACACAATCTTTTTGAAAAGGACAGGTGTCACAATCAGGATTTTTGGGCATGCACTGCATCGCACCAAATTCCATTATCGCCTGATTATGCGTAGCAGGGTCTTTCTTATTAAGCAATTTACTAGCTAATTCCTTAAATTCTCTAACACCAGCCGGCACATTAATAGGTGTTGCGATACCATATATACGTGACAGGACACGATACACATTACCGTCCACGACAGCAACCGCTTCATTAAAGGCAAAGCTAGCAATCGCCGCTGCGGTATAATCACCTACTCCTTTTAAAGTAAGCAGTTCTTTATAAGTATTAGGAAATTTAAGATCATTATCGACTATTTGCACAGCGGCAGCTTGTAAATTTGTAGCGCGGGAATAATAGCCTAATCCCTGCCATAATTTAAGCACATCATCTTGGGGTGCAGCGGCTAGTTCTTGAACTGTAGGGTAGTTTTTAACAAAACTTTTATAGTAAGGTAACCCTTGTTTAACGCGAGTTTGCTGTAATATGACCTCACTAAGCCAAATAAAATATGGGTTTTGAGTATCGCGCCACGGCAGCTCTCTCTTGTTAACTACATACCAATCAATAAGTTGCCTAGAAAAGTCCATAAAAAGCGTTAAATTGCAGCCTGCAATATATATCTTCTTAAATTTTAATTGATTAGAGATTTCATATTTACTTTTTTAGGGTATATTTGCGCCCTGTTTAATAAACCCTAATTAAATTAAAATTTAAAAATGACTAAAGCAGATATCGTATCTAAGATTTCAGACAAACTGGGAATGGAGAAGACTGATGTACAGGCAACTGTTGAGTCTTTCATGAATGAGGTGAAGGATTCTCTTGAAACTGGAGAGAACGTATATTTACGTGGTTTTGGTAGCTTTATTGTAAAAACTAGAGCTGAAAAGACTGGACGTAACATTTCTAAGAACACAACAATTAAAATTCCTGCTCACAATATACCTGCTTTTAAACCAGCTAAGGTTTTTGTAGACGGAGTAAAATCAAACGTAAAAGTTAAGTAAAAAAATAAGAGATATGCCAAGCGGTAAAAAAAGAAAGAGACATAAGGTAGCAACGCACAAACGTAAAAAACGTAGACGTGCTAATCGTCACAAGAAGAAAAAGTAGTCTCAGACTACTTTTTTTTTATTTTTAAGAGTTCTTTGAAATAGGGTTGCAACTGACAACTCGTTGATTATACAAGTAGTAACAAACTTGTATTAAAAACATATAAACATACTTTACTTGCTACTAATCGTTAGTACATGTAAGGTTATAAACATTACAGGAATTATGGATAAAGAAATTATTATCCGTTCCAGTGCTACAAAAATCGATTATGCTCTTACCAAAAATGGAAGACTAGTCGAATTACACAAAGATGAAGAAGAAAATAAGTTTGCGGTAAGTGATATATTCATTGCGAAATCACGCAAGGTACTTTCTGGTCTTAACGCTACATTTGTAGACGTAGGCTATGAAAAAGATGGTTTTTTACACTATCACGACCTAGGTGTTAAATACCTTACCCAACTTAAATTTACCAAACAAGTTTTAAGTGGTAGACGTAAAAATTTTACGCTTAAGGACATAAAATTTGAAAAAGATTTAGAAAAGCACGGTGCAATTGAAAATGCAATCACACCTACACAACCTATTCTTGTTCAAGTAGTTAAAGAACCTATTTCTACCAAAGGACCTCGCCTAAGTGCAGAGCTTTCTTTACCAGGTAGGTATGTTGTTCTAGTTCCTTTTTCTGATCGCATCTCTATATCTCAAAAGATAGAAGATAAAGAAGAAAAAAGCCGTTTAAAAAGACTTGTAAAAAGCATTAAACCTGAAGGATTTGGCGTCATAGTACGTACAGTCGCAAAAGGTAAACTCGTAGCAGATCTGGACCAAGATTTACAAAATCTTGTAGCAAAATGGGAAACCATGTGTAGCAAAATACACAAGGCACAATTCCCTACTAAGGTTATGACTGAAGTAAGTCGTACCAATTCCCTTATGAGAGATGTTTTTAATGACACATACACTTCTATAGTCGTAGATGACCAAGAGGTTTTTGAAGAAATTAAAAACTATTTAAAAACTATTGCCCCACATAAAGAGTCTATCGTAAAATACCACAATCCGAGAACATCTGTTTTTGAGAAATTTGGTATAGAACGTCAGATCAAAACATCATTTGGCCGTACAGTATCAATGAGCAAAGGTGCATACCTTGTTATAGAGCATACTGAGGCTATGCATGTTATAGATGTAAACTCTGGGAATAGATCTAATAAAGCAGACAGTCAGGAAGACACTGCACTAGAAACCAACATGATATCTGCAACTGAGATTGCACGCCAGTTAAGGCTTAGAGACATGGGTGGTATTATAGTCGTAGATTTTATCGACATGCGTAAAGCAGAGAATCGCAAGAAACTCTATGAACACATGAGAGATGAAATGTCAGAAGACCGCGCAAAACACAAGATCCTTCCACCTAGTAAATTTGGTCTTATCCAGATTACTAGACAGCGTGTAAGACAAGAAGTAAATATTAAAACTCGTGAGGAAAATCCTGATGGAAATGGAAAGGAAATACAAGCTCCTATTCTAGTCATACAGGAAATTACCGAAACATTAGAACGACACCTTAAAGCTGGCGTAAAAAAGATAACGCTCAATGCGCATCCTTTTATCGCTGCTTTTATAACAAAAGGATATCCTTCTATACGATCTAAATGGTTTATGAACCATAAAAAATGGGTCAAGGTAGTACCTAGAGATGCCTATACTTATCTAGAATATAAATTTAAAGATAAGGACGGTAAAGAACTTAAATAATTATAAACGCCTACAGGTTTAGACTTGTAGGCGTTTTTTTTGTGGGTTATTTTTAGGGTCTCGCTTTCGCTAAAGAGAGTTAATAACAAGCTTTATTAACAAATCACACACCAGTAACGACAGAAAACAGTTATGCAAAACTCCTAAACACATGATTATTCACTAAAAGATGGTGGTTATTCAAGCTTTTTACAGATCTTATTATAATCATTAAGAAAAGTACTTAATTCCACAATCCAATAATTAACTGTAGAATTAAAGGTTGAATGACATTAAAAAAAGGTTGAGCGTCTATTTCTCAATATTTTCTAAAATTATTCCTTACCACATTAATTACCGAGTACCTTTGCAAAAAATTTGAGTACTATGCAAGCTAAAACACCTTCACAATCATTTACTACCGTTACTGATATGGTATTACCTAGTGAGACTAATCCGCTTAATAATCTTTTTGGTGGTGAATTACTAGCTCGTATGGATCGCGCGGCGAGTATTGCTGCCAGACGTCATTCTAGACGTATAGTAGTAACAGCTTCTGTAAATAATGTAGGTTTTAATAGAATGGTGCCATTGGGAAGTGTTGTAACCATAGAAGCACAAGTAACAAGAGCTTTTAAGACCTCTATGGAGGTTTATATGGACGTTTGGGTAGAAGATCGTGAAAGCGGTGAGCGTACTAAGGCAAATGAGGCCATTTACTCCTTTGTCGCTGTAGATGACACTGGAAGACCTATCGCAGTTGCACCTATAAGTCCAGAAAGCGAACTTGAAAAGCAACGTTATGATGCAGCTTTAAGACGTAAGCAATTAAGTCTTGTTCTTGCTGGAAAAATGAAAGCAAAAGACGCGACAGAATTAAAAGCACTATTTGCTGAATAAAGTATACAAACTACCAGCATTAAAAAACCGCTATATACCTAATCATAGGTAAATAGCGGTTTTTTATGTTTAACCAAGACTTGCTCGTTACAAAAAAAGTGAAAAATCAAAAAGTCAACCTCATTAATCCTAAATCCTGAATCTCTTTCTAGGCAAGGAGTTTTAAACTCATGTGTCGTTGTGAAAAAACACAATTACAACTTATCATATCGCCTTTGATGCGCAATCTGCTAGAATCGCTATCAATCTATAACTTTTGTAATTTCCAATAAGAGTGAAAAATCAAAAATCTGATATCCTTGATCTCAAATCGTTAATCAAAATAGTTCCTTGCTTTAAAAATATTTGTCAAGTTCAAAATAGGTTTCGACTATCGCTCAACCAAGCATCGTTTTGTGAAAAATCAAAAATCTAATATCGTTAATCATTTTCTCGCAATCCACTGTGCAGGGTCTACGGTATCATTATCCTGCATGAGGACAAATTTAAGTTCTGTTTCTCCAGAATTAGAGGTAAAAATTTCTCCTATGATATCTTTTGTATTTACCATATCTCCTTTTTCGACACTTACAGACTTGAGATTATCATATATAGAAGTGTAGTTACCATGTCTTATGTGTACCGCGAGTATACCATATTTACTTTTTGTAATACGTATCACTTCGCCTTCAAAAATAGCACGCACTTTTGCACCGCCAGGACTTTGTAATCTAATTCCATTTGAATCAATGGTAAGCGATCTTACTACTGGGTGTGGTTGCGTACCATAACGTCTAGAAACAAAACCTTCTTCTACCGGCCATGGTAATTTGCCTTTATTACTTTTAAAATTATTAGCTAGAATTTTTGCTTCAGGTGTTAAGAAGAATTTATTTGCTACGGCACCTGTTTTACCTTTATTAGATGCTTTAATATCGGCTGCAATAAGTGCTTTAAGTTCTCGGTCTATTTTGTTGCGCTCTTTTGCTTTTACCTTTATATCTGCGGCATACTTCTTCTCGTTTTCTTTAACCACCGCAAGCAGGTTCTCTTGTTCTACTTTATCAATTTTAAGTGCTGCCCTTTGCTTTTTATTGAGTGCTAGAACTTTATTCTTTTCTTTTTTCTCTTCTTCTAGCGCTACATTTTTTGCTGCAATAGCGTCGGATTTTATCGTTATTTCTTCTGCTTGTTTCTTACGGTAGTCTGCATAGGATTTTAAATATTGTACTCTTTTATAAGCCTGTAAAAAATCTTCAGAACTCAATAAAAACATCAGTCTACTTTGATCATTTTGTGATTTATATGACTTCACAATCATCTCTGCATACTCTGCTTTTAGAGCTTTTACCTCTGTATTTAATTTTTTAATCTCAGCAGCATTAGCTTTAATATTCCTTGTCAGATTATTTGCTTGCTTATTAGTAATATTAATAATCTCTTGAGTACGTAATATCTTTTTATCAATGGTCTCTACCAGCAGCACCATTGTTTTTTCTTCTTTACGCACGTTTTTGAGCAACCTATCAAATTGATTGATCTCTCTTTGAATTTCTGCTTTACGTTGTTCTAGAGCTGCTTTTTCTGATTGCGCTTTCGCGAAAACGAAACACAACAAAAACAATATCGATAAGTAAAAGTGCTTTTTCATCTACAATTTAAACTCACTGTAACCAGATGGCATGCTGAAAGGAAACGTCATCGATTGATTAAACTCTACATTTTTAAACTCCATCTCTACCTTAGAAACTCGGTCGCGCTGGTTAGCATCTATCTTTACTTCAGTTGGGATTATTCTTCCATCTACCACTTGATACTCGGTATAATTAACTTTTAAGAAGCTATTTTCTGACGGCTTAGCAATAGATTGCTCAGAAACCTTAAAGTCAGACGGACGCAGGCTGAAAAGCTTAGTCACGATGCCTTCTTGTTTAAACTGATACTCGTTATCTACAATTTTAAAATCTTTATTATCCAGAGGCTCTACTGCCTGACCTAATAACAAATCTTCTAACTGTTCAAAGGTGATTTCTTCTCCTAAAAAATCACTTATAAGGCTAAAATCGCCATCAAAAGATCTTCTATGGAGCTTTTCATAAAATTGCACACGGTCTGGAGTTATGTAGACCTTTGCACCTGTAAAACCTAGTACGGTCACACTCATCCATATTTTTTTACCTTTTTCCATGCGCAAATTAACCGTAAATGACCTCGTGTTTTTTGAGTTATCATAACTCATAGAAAGACGGGCTTTCATGGTTTCAAAATCAGTTCGGGCAGCGTTGTGAGACTTCACTACTTTAGATCTTTTTGCAGCAGCGGTAGCATCATTTGCAGCGCGTTGTGTACCACCACAACTGGCTAGTAATATAAAAAGGACTATGGATGCGTATTTTAAGTATCTCATTATTAATTTTTAGACAGCGTCTTTACTTTAGAACGCATTTTTGCGGCTTTAGTTGTATCACCTTTTTGATCATAACTTATCGCTAGTTGTTGATAGATATCACTTTCTAACTTAGGCTCATCGAGTAAAAAACTCAATCCAGATTCTAGCTGATCTATCGCCTTATCTGGTTCATTTAATTTATTATGTGCAACACCATTTAACAAATAGAGCAATGCCTGCGCAGGAAAAACGTCCAGCGCCTCCTCAGTAATCTCTACTGTTTTATTATAATCTTTTATATCGATACTTAAGAGCGCTATCTTTTTAATAAGGTCGTAATTCTTATTATCGATATCCAGTCCTTTTTGATAAAAAGCTATAGAATTACCTACGTCTTTTCTTTTAAGGTAATAATCACCCAGTGCATTAAATGCTTTTACATCTTCTACCTGGTCTGCAAAATCATTTATCGCGTTATCAATATCATTATCTTCTACGTCTGTAGCGTCAGACTGTATAAAATCGTTCAGTACATTTATTTTAGTCTCTGTATCAAACTGTGTAGATTCAAAAACCTTTTGCATGCTCCTGATTCCTTTGCGTGTTTTACCAGCTTCTAGATAGATTTTATAAAGGGCAAGTTGCGCTTTATCACTTTTAGGCAAATTTTTATCCAGCTCCTCAGCTATTTCTTGAACCTTATCTGTATTATTCTTTTTACTGTAGAGGTAAATGAGATTGATATAAGATTTTTCGTCTTTGGGATTTGCAGCGATGGCAGCCTCTAGATCTTCAATATTACCATCTCTAGCTTCATTTGCTCCTAGTCTTGCTTGCACCTGCCTTTTAACCAGTATGCGACGGTCGTCCTCTCCTAGACGTTTATCTAGTTTTTCTATAATCGCTAGCGCTTCTTCATTTTTATTTGCTCTCAAGTATTGAAATGGCAGCAGCTCCTCATAATTTTCATTAATTCTTGCCAATTTCTCAAGTACGGTTAATGATTTTTCATATTCCGTTTGTTTGTTATAAACATCATATAAAGTTTCTAATAACCATTCTGATTCTCCAGATAGTTCTATGGCACGAGTGATTTTCTGTTCCGCTTTCGCGAAAGCGTTACTCATCAAATAGTTCTTACCCATTTCAAACTGAACCACTCCAGTATCTGGCTGTATTTTTTCGCAAGCCTCTAGAAATAAGATAGCCTTATCGTGATTACCGATAGCCTTTGCAGAAAGTGCGTTGAAAAAATTATCCTTAAAACCGTCAGAGACATCACCTAGATCATCCACATTCACATCGTCTGAAGTTACTTCTTCTTGAGCAACAATAAGGTTACTTAAGAAAAATAGAGCTATAAACGAGAGAATGTGAAGTGACTTGATCATAAGTTGTTGTTTTCAATAATTATTCCATAGTAGAATAATCACCGATGCTTATTTTAGTAAAATTAGCATCGTATTTTACGTGACTACCTATCATAGCCTCGTCTAATGTAGCATTTTTAATACTAGAGTTTTTCTGTATCAGTGAGTTAGTAATGGTACAGTTATCTATGACTGTTCCTGCGCCTATAGAAACGTGCGGTCCTACGGTACTATGTTTAAGAACTACACTGCTATCGATAACGCAGGGTTGTATGATAGTTGAGTTTTCTAGAGTAGGTTGCGAGTTGATTTCTTCACTTCCATCTTTTTCCATAAAGGTCATGATGCGCTGGTTGGTCTCTATGGCAACATTCTTGTTACCGCAGTCCATCCACTCGTCTACTGTACCTGTTTTAAAAATATTTCCAGCAGCCATCATTCTTTTTATACCATCGTTGATCTGGTACTCGCCACCGTTAATGATCTCGTTATCGATCACAAATTGCAGTTCTTTTTTAAGGTTTTCTATTTCTTTAAAGTAATAGATACCTATAACTGCCTGGTCGCTTACAAATTGTTCTGGTTTTTCTACCAGCTCTACAATTTCTTCTTGGTCGTTTAATTTCACAACACCATAAGCTTCTGGGCGGTCTACTTGCTTGGTCCATATAACAGCGTCTGCTGCAGGATCAAGTTCAAAACTTGCTCTTATTAACGTGTCTGCATAAGCAACTACTGCCGGACCAGAAAGAGAAGGCTCTGCACACATAATAGCATGACCAGTCCCAAGAGGTTCTAACTGACGGTAAATACTAGCTTTGGCACCTAGACCTTCAGCAAGTTTTTCTAAACTTTTTACCACTTCTTCTCCAAAGAAAGCTGGATCACCTAGAATAAAAGCGATCTCTTCAACTGGTTCTGAAAGTATGCGTGCTATATCCTTAACTAGTCTATGTACAATAGGCTGGTTTGCAATAGGGATTAATGGTTTAGGAACGGTAAGTGAATGTGGTCTAAGTCGTGAGCCACGACCTGCCATAGGTACGATTATTTTCATAGGCGTTATTCCTATTCAGGTAGGAATTTATATATTATTGAGATGGAACTGAATTTTTCTACCTCTTGATTAGTTGATTTTATACTAGAAAAATCTTTGAAATGCTAAGGTAAAAATTTAGAAGAACTTATAAATTAAATTATACGTGCTATTTTCAAACATTACCAGTATTTATGATTCTTAAGATCTCCTATTTTACTTTTAAATTGAGGCTCATATGGAGCATAAAAATCGTGGTCTATGAGTTTTAAATCCTTGTCAAATAGCACATAACGAGGAATTGATTTTATCTCAATAAAATCTAAAAACTCTTTATTTACATCTGATTTTCTTTTTGCAAAATAAGTCACGTCATGACCTAAATCTAAAGTCATTTCTTTCCATTTATACCAATTTTCAAGCTTGTCGGTGCTCACATTAATAATAGTCAAACTCTTAGGTAAAGACATCTTTTCTAGCATTTTCATATTACTTATACAAGGCGCACACCAGGTTGCCCAAAGATCTATCATATAATATTTAGATGGGTGATTTTTAATCACATCTTTTATAAGAATAGTAGTACTATCAACATCTTGCAATTCAAATTTGCTTAAAAGAGATTTGAATTTCTTCTTATCCATAGGAGTGATTAATCGTTCAATCTGTTTACTATTTTCTTTGTAATAATCAGTGGTGCGCAGCCATTCCTTAGCATCTAAATATTTATCTGCTCTTTTATAATCTGAAAAACTTAAGAATTTAACTAAACCATGAGTGAGGTTATCTCGATATTCCTGTGTGTAGAAGGGATTATTCAAACTATCAAAAGGGATGTTTTCAATTTCATTTCTTAAATAAATAAAAACAACTCCACTTCCATCTGAATATGGCATGTACAGAAACTCATTCTTAATTATAGAATCGATAGTAGTGCTTTGAAAATCTAGTTTTTGCAAAACAGAATAATATCCGTATTTATTGAGTGCTTTGTGAGCTTTAAAACGCTCTTCGTCAATCTGACTAAATTCGTCCGCTACATTAAACGTGTTGCTAGAGTATTGAAAATCATACAAATTCTTGATACTATCTAAGGATTTCATGAATTTTGAATCGTCACCTTTCCACTTAAAAACTGCGACTTGTAAACTATCGTAAGCTTCAACCATACGAGTTACATCTGGCGCCATATCTTCTTGTGTAAGAGATAGTTTATCGTCTTTATAGACTAAACTAAGAACAGAAGTAGTATCACTGATCAAAATTGAAGTACTCGGTCTATCAAATTTACTGCTACCAAACATTCTCATACCATGCTTGATTAATTGATTTTTATGCGGATTTAAAATTGTAGTCTCAAAAACACTGTCTTGATCTGTTTTATTTATATGCTCAATAATGAAGTGCTGGGAATATTTATCCACCATATTCAAAATCACAGAACTTTCTGCTGGAAGCTCAACTGTTATAGTAAGGCTATCTTTTTTCGAACTATCAATAAGGCTATCTAGTGCAACTTCCGGTATCGATAATTCTTTATTCTTATTATCAGGCTTACAGCTCGATAGTAAAACACAAAAAACAAAAGCTAGGAAAATAGAAAATTTACACATGATTGGTTTATAAATGATTACAGCTATTTACATCAATAATTGCGCCTTGCAAATGACAATTTAAAAGATAAGGTCGTATAAATTTCCTTCAATTAACTACTCTCCTACAGTAACCTCATACTTCTTCAAGTATTGATCCCAAATAGAAAGCATATCGTTTTCTTTGAGATTATTATAAACTACCTGAATAACATGTTCTGCATCTCTTGCATATGGGCTATTCACCTCATTATATTTAACAAAGGCATTTAGAATATTATCAAGAGCCTTTTCAAATTCTTTTGTTTCTATATAAACTCGTGAAATACCATAATAACCTTCAGCATCGTTGGGAAATACTCTAATGTAGTCTTGATATGCTAGAATTGCTTCTTGTAATTTACCGTCCATAAGAAAAGCTATAGGCTTATTCATAAGCGGCACCGCTCCTGTAGGGTCTAATTCTATAGACTTATCATAAGCCTCTACCGCTTTTTTAAACTGACCATCTTTTCTATAAGAAAGTCCAAGATTATCCCAGGCAAAAGCAAAATTCTTATCTTTTCTTACCGCTTTTTTGTAAGATTTGATGGCATTTTTGTAATCTTCTTTTACATAAAAATCCATTCCTTGCTCATAAAACTCAACAGCTTTTTTCTTTTCAGATATGGAAACTTCTGACTCTACTTCATCGCTAGACATCAATAATTTCATTTTGGGACATCTTTCTAGCAAGGCGCTTTGAACTTCTCTTTTATACTTATCCCGATCAATTATTATATCATTTGTAATAGTAGAATCTTTACCAATACCTAAGGTGTTTTTAATACCTTCTGTCATTTGAAAAGTATTAGATGCGGTTTCAATACAATCGTTAATAGAGTTATATCTTTTCTTTTTTGCTGCATCTAGCTTTATATCAACTAAACATTCACAAGCATCTGCTGCAATAACCTCTATTGCTGGATCTACTTCTTCTTCAGTTTCTTGAGCATATGATATCATTCCCAGAGAAATGAAGAGAATAAAAAATATCTGATTGTTTTTCATAAATATGATTATTAAATTTTCAAAGAGATTCCTGCTTGCGCAAGAATTAGAGCTTACTTCAATCCAGTACTCCCAAAACCGCCTTCTCCGCGTTCTGTAGAGGTTAATTCTTCTACTTTTTGCCAGTCTGCACGTTCATGTTTTGCAATAACTAGTTGTGCAATACGCTCTCCATTTTCTACGGTGAACGACTCGCTAGATAAATTTACAAGAATCACACCTATCTCGCCACGATAATCTGCATCGATAGTTCCTGGCGCATTAAGGACAGTGACTCCTTTTTTTGCTGCTAGACCACTTCTAGGTCTTACTTGCGCCTCAGTCCCTATAGGTAATTCAATAAATAATCCTGTTTTTATGATCGCTCTTTCTAGTGGTTGCAATGTCACTGCTGTTTCTAAATTTGCTCTTAAATCCATTCCTGCACTTGCTTCAGTTTCATAATGAGGTAAAGCGTGCGATGATTTATTTATAATCTTGATGGTCATTTTCTTCTGAGGATTTTATTGATAATTTCTTTTTCGCGCAAGCAAACTACTCCTAATATAATAAGAGTCATTAATACTCCTACTAGGTACGTTTGCCATGTTTCTATACCTAATTCACTTCTTACATAGTAAAAGAAAACTAATGATAATGAGATAGAAAGGCATAAATATAGCAGAATATTTTTGAGATCGTAAGGAACAGCGAGGTGTTTTCTACCTATCAAGTAAGAAACCACCATCATTAATCCATAAGCTGCACAAGTAGCATAAGCACTTGCCATATATCCTATATGCGGAATAAGCAGAACGTTTACTACAATAGTAAGAATCGCTGCTGTAATCGAAATGTAAGCTCCATACCTAGTTTTATCCTGAATTTTATACCACACCGATAGCGTTTGATAGACACCTGAGAAGAAATAAGCAATTAAGATCAATGGCACTACTTCCATGGCTGTTTCAAAACCTTTGTCCACTATAAATGGACGTATAAAATCTACCAGAACTACATAGGCAACTAGAGCTACCGATCCTAGGGCTACAAATGCCTTAGTTATCAAAGCATATTGTTGTGTCGCATTTTTATCGCCAGACTGACTAAAAAAGAATGGCTCTACTCCTAACCTAAACGCTTGTGCATATAAGGTCATTCCTACTGCAAGTCGGTAACCTGCGGTGTAAACACCTACTATACCTTCGGCCTCTTCTTCATTTACAGGTAGTAGTTTTTGTAATAAAATTTTATCTACTGTTTCATTAATAGCAAAAGCAAAACCTGCTAATAAAATAGGCCAACCGTAAGAAAGCATCGTTTTCCACAGTTTCTTATCAAATTCCCATTTTGAGAAATAAGGTTTAATTACAATTAAAAATGTCACAACACTAGCAGAGAGAAAAGCTATAAAGAATAGTTCAATTTTATCTGTAGGTAAAACGTTTTGAATTGCTGGGAAATCCTTTAAAACAGTAAAGAAAAGTAAAGTCATCCCTACTGAAATCACCACGTTAAACAACTTTATTAACGCATAATTTGTAGACTTTCCTTGAGCACGCATATAAGCAAACGGAATCACCATTAAAGTGTCAAAAACAATTACAGCTATCACCCATTTCCAATATTGAGCAGAGAGCTCTGTCACTGCCGCAATTTGATCCATAAATAAATAAGCCGCACCTCCAAAAACTAATGTCGTTACTAATAAAGAAATAAGAGCAGTACTCAATGTCTTTGCCTTAGTAGACGCGTCGTTATAAAATCTAAAAAACGCTGTTTCCATACCATAAGTCAGGATAACATTTGCAAAAATAATATAGGAGAATATTATTGAAACCTCACCAAATTCTACTTTACCTGGCAAATACTCTGTAAGTAACTTAGTAAGTAAAACAGTAAGCAATCGTGGTAAAACCGTCGCCAGACCGTAAATAAAAGTATTCTTAAAAAGGTTTTTTATGGAACTCAAAAACGTAGATTATTTGAATTTCAAAGGTAGGATTATTTTCCAAAGGGCAGAATTAATTCTATCCTTTGAAAAATATAAATAGTCCTTATAAAATTACCCAGCACAAACGACATCATGACTATGCACATGTCGTTTATTGCAGTTAGTTCCACTATAGTCTGTATAACCACCTGGCCATGTGATGCTCCCTTTGGTCATTTGAGCAAGTTTGATATAATCGTCAGTTACGTAATCACATATAATGATATGTACCGGTCTTTTAATCTGACTAGCAAGCGAAATATCTCTTATGCCGCTAGAGTCTGCTATGAGGACAAAATCCTTCTGTCCGTTGCACAATTCCTGACTGGCAAGAACCGCCTCAATATCATTTTCTGGACCGTCGCCTCCATTTCCATTATCTACTGCAGTAGCTACAGTCTTTAAAAATGCATCGATATCAGAATGATCTGGATGGTATATACCACCTGTAGCACCTATAATCTTTGCACCAGAGTTTGCATTGCGGTTTCTATCATCTCCATCATTAAACAACACCATGTTATGTATTAATTGTTTGTCCTTATTTACATGGTGCCATCTCACCACCTGTCCTACATAACTATACATACTACCAGTCCAGTCCACAATGACTGACATGTCTTGCCATTCTGGATGTGCATTAAATGCATCAAAAACAACCGTACTATTAGAAGTACTTGTCCCACCTATATGATGTTCTGTCTTAGCTTTGGCACTTTTTACGTAGTGTGTTTTTCCAGATTTATCTTTTACCTCTATCATTTCCTCAGATACATCGGCATTGATGTAGCCTCTTAATTCCTTTGCGATTTGTTCTCCTTGCGCTTTCGCGAAAGCGGAACTTAAAACAAGAACCGCAACTATAACTAGATTTTTCATAATTTAAATATTTTGATAAACCTATAAAAAGAAAGGACTCACACATAGTTACAATGAGTGAGTCCTTTATATGAATGAGTGAAAGATATATGTCTTCGTTTTAATTCCTGTTACCTTGAGGTGGCGCACTAGGATAAGCTATAGTTTCTTTTTGAATCATCTTATCTAGTTTCACATAAATCGTTTTCCCATTTTTTAAGAAAGCAACAATTGCCTGATCATTATTTAATTGAAACGATAAGTTCTCTAAAGATGGAGACTCGTTACCATATTCCTTTTTAGGATCTAGAGACATTTCTTTATCTCGCTGTGGAGAATCAAAACGAGTTACCAACATTTTTTTATTGTTAGAGGTAAAACTGGCAATTTTTTTCTCCATACCACGGAAGTAAATCGCTAGAAACTGATTTCCTTCTAGTATCGATGCAGGAAAATAGAGCGATACACCACTGCTAGATCCTGGCGCACCACCTGACCAAGATTGATAATAAGGTTCTAGCCCTGTTTGAAAATCTGATGGAGTCATGGTTTCATTTATTTTTTGAGAACTGCAAGAGCTCAAAACAATCGCTATACATATAATAAGGTATTTCATAATAATAAGAATTTAATAAAATCAGGAGTTGCAATCAAACATTTTTTTTTACAAGCTATTCAATATTTTTGCAGCAGCAATTATATCTTCATCTTTCTTTGCAAAACAAAAACGTAATATTTTAGGGTCTGCACCATTCATAAAAACAGAGATAGGAATACTTGCAATTTTATGTTCTATAGTAAGTCTTCTTGCAAAATCAAAATCACCTTCATCAGTTATCGCGCTATAATCTAGCAATTGGAAATAAGAACCTTGCGCAGGTTTAAAGGTGAATTTACTTTCCTGAATCAAGTTAAGGAATAGACCTCGCTTACGTTGATAAAACTTACCTAAATCTAGATAACGTTCTGGTTTTTGAAGATAATGAGCCATTGCATCTTGCACAGGATGACTCACACAAAAAACCATGTATTGATGTATTTTATAAAACTCTTCCATGAGATGTCGTGGCGCGAGGCAATATCCCATTTTCCATCCCGTAACATGAAAAGTCTTACCAAAACTACCAGTTATAAAACTGCGTTCTAGCAAACCTCGGTATCTCGCAGCACTACGGTGCTGTATACCGTCATAAATAATATGTTCATAAACTTCATCACTGAGAAGAACTAGATTATTTGTTACTACTATCTCTTCTAAAATCAACATATCTTGATGACTTAACACATTACCACTAGGATTATGTGGCGTGTTGATCATGATCATCTTTGTACGTGACGTTATTTTATCTTTTACTTCCTGCCAGTCTATGGTAAAGTCTGGTAAAGTCATTGGGATACTTATCGTTTTACCACCAGCTAGTTGAATAGCCGGTTCATAACAATCATAAGCAGGAGTGAAAATTATCACTTCATCACCTGGATGGACCACTGTCTGTATGGCGCAATAAATAGCTTGTGTAGCACCTGCAGTCAGGCATATTTCATTTTCTGGATTGTAAAACGCTTTATGCTGTTGCTGTGTCATATTAGAAATAGCAGCTCGCAAAGAAAGCAATCCTGCCATAGGTGCATACTGGTTCTTGTCTTCTTGTATAGCTTTAATATGCAAGTCCTTTAATATAGGATCTACAGAAAAATTAGGAAAACCTTGAGCAAGGTTAATAGCGCCGTGTTCTTGCGACAGCCTACTCATTATAGTAAAGATGGAGTCTGTAACGTTGGGAAGTTTTGAAATCATGAAGGTAAATTACAACATAGTATTATAAAACCGGAATAAATAAGTGGTATAAAACTAATCCAAATAGTCCGCAGGACAGATTCTTTTTACAATACCATCAAATCAAAATTAAAAAAGTTTCCATTTAACTATCATTATCCTTAAATTCATGTTAATAAATTCACCTTTGTTAATTATAATACCTTTTAAGATTGTTTTTACTAGTTAAAAAACATCATAGAATAAATCAAAAAACGCTTAACTACGTGTATATCTACACATTATAACTATTTCAAAAATGATATAAGCATACGAAATCGATGAAATGCATTTTTAATTAAAATTAAACCAATAACGACACAATAAAAACATCTAGAATCTAAACAATTGATTATCAGTTGATTAATGATTGAAATCAAGTTTAAAAACATCGTTGTAATGCAATAATATCGGTTTTAATTAAAAAATTACAAACCTAAATAGCGATATTTAACTGATAAGCCTGATATTTATACATGTAAACGAATAAACCGAAAATTATGAAAAATATTTACTTCTTACGTACCGTACTTTTAATGTGCTTTGTATCTGTTCTTATTTCTTGTGAAAAGGACGAATTAACTAACGAAGATTTATATGTAGATCCTGCCGGAGGTACTATCTCTTCTTTCATTAAATCTCAAAACAACCTTACTACGCTAGCAACAGCATTAGAACAAGTGAACCTTTTAGGATCGCTAGATGAAGAGGGCACTTCTTACGTTTTCTTGCCAGACAACAATGCCTTTGATGAATTCCTACAAGAAAACGATTATCAATCAATTGAAGAAATACCTAATAGCTACTTAAAACAAATATTACTTAATCATGTAATGAATAGTGATGTAGATATTAAATCACACAGCATTGCTCCAGAATTAATCATCACAACCAAAGCAACTCAGTTATTTAACAGCGATATTAATATTGCTGCAGTAGTACAACACCAAGGCAATACCACAACATTAAATGGGGTAGATGTAATGAATGAAACACTGTCATTTTCTAATGGTAGCGCAACTATAGTAAATAACATTATAGAGCCTTCTACTTTACAATCATTAATCACAACTTGCGAATCTTTCAATATCATGAACGACATTATCTCTCAGAGTTCATCTAGTGAAGAAATCATAGCTTTATGTAATCAAAAAGTTTTAAGAAGTTCTGACACACCTTTTACAGTGTTTTTACCAAGACTAGATGTACTTACAGCTGCGCTTGTATTAGATGCTGACTCTAATAACGCACCAGTTGGCGATAGATTAGGAGACTTTATCAACTCTCACATATCTGTAACAGGAAGTCACTACATAGGACAGTTGCAAGATAATCAAGAAGTAGCAACTAGATTAGCTACTGCAACGACTAACGTAAATACTAATGGTAGCGTTTCTTTGACAATAAATAACGGTTTTCTACCTCACACTGTTAACCTAATAGGAGATCAAGAAGCTATAATTCATGTAGCAAACGGTACTGTTCAAAAAATAGCAGGTTCTCTATACACTAGATAATATTAGATTACACTTATCTAAATTCGGTTTATTAAAAAGCTCCTGTACAAAACTGTACAGGAGCTTTTTACTTTTACAATTCTTAAAAACATTAAATTACTAGCATTTAACTAGACCACAACCCAACAACACTACTTGCGAGTTACCGTTGTAACTCAATTAAATTCTTAATCAACAATACACATCTAAATCAACACCAAAAATCATCATGAAATACGTTGATTAGGATGATTTAAGACCATTACAACTCGCTAGAATAAACGCTACTAGAACATAACAAAGTAATTATACAGGTGTTTAAACACCATGTTACAATATCTACAGACAGTAAGATATTAATGGATGCTATAAAAACCGATGATCAAACTAAATAGATGGATCAAAAAAAAGGCTCAAGAACAGAAAGTTCTTGAGCCTTTTTATAATTATATAGCCGTAATTACAACCCTGAATCTATCCTAATGTTTCTGCCTTAAGATACTCACGATTCATTCTAGCAATGTTTTCTAATTTAATTCCTTTAGGACACTCGATCATACATGCTCCAGTATTCGTACAGTTACCAAAACCTTCCATATCCATCTGACGTACCATGTTCATAACACGATCAGTAGCCTCTACCTCACCTTGTGGTAATAAAGCATATTGAGATACTTTTGCACTAGTAAACAACATAGCACTTGCATTTTTACATGCTGCAACACACGCTCCACAACCTATACAAGTTGCTGAGTGGAATGCCTCATCTGCCTTTGCTTTTTCTACAGGAATAGAGTTAGCATCTTGTGTATTACCAGACGTATTCACAGATACATAAGCACCAGCTTGCTGTATTCTATCAAAAGAAGAACGATCAACAATTAAATCCTTAATTACTGGAAAACCAGCCGCTCTCCATGGCTCGATAGTAATGGTGTCACCATCATTAAATTTTCTCATGTGTAGCTGACATGTTGTTGTCAACCTTTGTGGACCGTGAGGCTGTCCATTAATCATCATAGAACAAGCTCCACAAATTCCCTCACGACAGTCGTGATCAAATTCTACAGGCTCTTCTCCTTTATTAATTAATCCTTCATTAACGATATCCATCATTTCAAGAAAAGACATATCTCCATCTACACCATCGATAGGGTAAGTGATCATGTTTCCTTTAGCTTCAGAATTAGCTTGACGCCATATTTTTAAAGTAAGTTTCATACTTCTATGTATTTAGTTTGTTCCGCTTTCGCGAAAGCGAGACAATTAAAATTCTATTATTTATAACTACGAGTTTTCAATTCCACATTTTCAAAGACTAGGCCTTCTTTGTGTAATTTAGCATCGCGAGGATTCTCGTTATATTCCCATGCGCTTACATAAGCAAAGTTTACATCATCACGTAATGCTTCACCTTCTTCAGTCTGGTACTCTTCTCTAAAGTGACCACCACAACTCTCGTTTCTATCAAGAGCATCCTTTGCAAACAGCTCACCTAATTCAAGGAAATCTGCTACGCGGCCTGCTTTTTCTAGTTCTTGATTCTTAGTATCTGCGCTTCCAGGAACTTTTACGTTTTTCCAGAAATCTGCTCTAAGTTCAGCTATTTCATTCATTGCAGACTTAAGGTCAGCCTCATTACGAGACATACCACACTTGTTCCACATGATTAAACCTAACTTTTTGTGATAATAGTCTACAGAATGTACACCAGCACCATTCATCAATTTCTCGATGCGTGCACGGGTATCCTTTTCTGCTTGATCAAACTCTGCTGTTTCAGTAGAAATAGCTCCAGTTCTAATCTCGTTTGCAAGATAATCACCTATAGTATATGGTAATACGAAGTAACCATCTGCTAGACCTTGCATCAATGCACTTGCTCCTAAACGGTTTGCACCGTGATCAGAGAAGTTAGCCTCACCAGCTGCAAAACAACCTGGCACTGTAGTCTGTAAGTTATAATCTACCCAAAGTCCACCCATCGTGTAGTGTACTGCCGGATATATTTTCATAGGCATCTCATACGGATTCTCATCTGTAATGTTGCGGTACATATCAAATAGGTTACCATACTTATTCTCAATTACCTTTTTACCTAATGCAATAATTTCTGCCTCACTAGCATCTTTATGACCACTAGTTAATGCTTCTATTTTACCATATCTTAAGAAAGATGCAGCAAAATCAAGATAAACTGCCTGACCTGTTTTATTCACACCATAACCTGCGTCACAACGCTCTTTTGCCGCACGAGATGCAACATCACGAGGTACAAGGTTACCAAATGCAGGATATCTTCTTTCTAGATAATAATCTCTATCTTCTTCTTTAAGATCTACACCTTTAAGTCTTCCTTCTTGTATAGCCTTAGCATCTTCTATGTTTTTAGGAACCCAGATACGACCATCGTTACGTAAAGACTCTGACATTAATGTCAGTTTAGACTGGTGTTCACCACTTACAGGAATACAAGTAGGGTGAATCTGAGTATAACAAGGGTTTGCAAAGTGTGCACCACGACGGTGTGTTCTCCACGCTGCCATTACATTACTACCCATTGCATTTGTAGAAAGGAAAAATACATTTCCATAACCACCAGAAGCAATTACTACCGCATGCGCTCCATGTCTTTCTATCTCACCAGTAACTAAGTTACGAGCAATAATTCCACGAGCTTTACCATCTACCTTTACAAGATCTAACATCTCATGACGGTTAAATGGAGTTACTTTACCACGGTTAATCTGTCTGTTTAAAGCAGAATATGCTCCTAACAATAACTGTTGTCCCGTTTGTCCAGCTGCATAAAATGTTCTGGAAACTAATACACCACCGAAAGAACGGTTATCTAATAGTCCACCATATTCACGTGCAAAAGGAACTCCTTGCGCCACACACTGGTCGATAATATTTCCAGAAACCTCTGCTAGTCTGTGTACGTTTGCTTCACGAGATCTATAATCACCACCTTTAATAGTATCATAGAATAAACGGAAATTTGAATCTCCATCACCTTGATAATTCTTTGCAGCGTTAATACCACCTTGTGCAGCAATAGAGTGCGCACGACGTGGTGAATCGTTATAACAAAATGTCTTTACATTATATCCTAGCTCTGCTAGAGTTGCAGCCGCAGCTCCACCTGCTAGTCCAGTTCCTACAACGATAACATCTATGTTACGTTTATTTGCAGGGTTAACTAGGTTAATATGATTTTTATGATTTACCCACTTTTCAGCAAGTGGTCCTTTAGGTACTTTAGAATCTAATACTGACATAACTTCTTATTAGGAGTGAGAAAAATGGTGAAACAATGCGATAAAGATAAATCCAGCAGGAATTATCACAGACCATGCATAAGTGAACTTTCTTAATCCATCACCTTTATTAATAGCCTTTGCTCCCATAGACTGGAACGAACTATTAAATCCGTGCCATAAGTGCATTGCAAGAAGAACGTTTGCAATCACGTAGATGATTGTTCTCCAGAATGGCGCAAATTTATGAACCAACTCTTCATAATATCTAGTAGGATCTTCTGGATTTGCACTGATATACTTGTAACCTATCTCTTCTGCCCAGAAATCGTACATGTGCAATCCTAAAAATGCAAGTACAACTAGTCCAGTAATGATCATGTTACGAGATACCCATTGAGAGTTTGCGTTACCTGAAAACTTTGCATACTTAATAGGACGAGCACTTCTGTTCTTAAGTTCTAACACGATACCCATTATAAAGTGAACTATAAGTCCAATTATCAAGATAGGCTGTGCAATAAACTGTACCATAGGATTGTACCCCATAAAATGAGAAATCTCATTAAAGGTATCTGGTGCAAAGACAGATGTGATGTTGATGACAAAGTGTTGTGTAAGGAAGACAACAAGGAATAATCCTGAAAGTGCCATTACCCACTTTCTGGCAAGCGATGATTTTACTAATGCGCTCATGTGTAATTTTTTAGTTTGACGCAAAGATAACTTTCCGATCCATCAATTTCAATCGTAATAGCCAAAAGCCGTTTAACTTTGTCTTATTTGGATTGAATCTTAATAGCTCTCTAGCCTCAATGCACACAATTAGTAGGATGTTTCTTATTTTCCTTTCATAAAAATGGTTAATTAAATGTTGTTGTTTTGTTTCGCTTTCGCGAAAGCGGAATTAAAACTAATACTAAATCAAAAACCGAATCAAGATCAAAATAAAAAAGTAAATTACATTAAAAGGTAATTTTATAAATTACGGTCAGTAATTATCTAATAAACAATATATCGATTACTATAATAATCCTGAGTATTCTCTTAAATTGCGTCCAATATAACGCGAGTAAAAAGCGTTCCATTTTCACATGCTTTTTAAGGATCAAAAACAATTTTTCTACGCTTTCTTTATTATAGCTATAGGCGCGCTCTTATTTTATTTTACAAAACCTTTCTTACCTAGCAAGATTTTTACAGAAAACTCCAACTCTACTAACATAGTCGTGGATAGTTTAATGTTAAAAGCAATGGAAGACGTAGAACAAGAACCTCTGACACTTGACCAAGACTCCATTAACTTAACTAGTCCTAAGATTGCAACTGATACTGTTTCCATACCGGTAATAGTAAAAGACTCTATCATAACACCTAAAAAAAAGATCTCGTATGCCAGCCTTATTAGAACTACAGATTTTAATTACAACCTAGAACACCCTGTAGACTCTGCCGGTATTGCACTTATTCCTGGCTCGATTTCATACACTAGCTATAAGGGCAGTGAAAATCTAGCGAGGTTTTTTGAAAAATTATACCAGCTAGAACAATCTAAAAAAGGAAAAGTACGCATTGCATATTATGGAGATTCCATGATAGATGGTGATTTAATCGTTCAAGATTTTAGAAGCGCATTGCAGACTCGTTTTGGCGGTCGTGGTGTAGGTTTTGTCTCGATAAAATCAGAAAGTGCTCGATCTCGATATTCTGTTAAACATTATGCTAGCGGTAACTGGACGCAGCGCAATTATATGAAAGGAAGAGCAGACAGCCTGCCTTATGGTGTAAATGGCGCTATTTTTTTTCCAGCAGACTCTACTGCGAGTGTAAAATATCTAGCTAGTGGTATAAAGAACTCGTACAGACTCAATTCTCCACGTCTTTTCTACGGTCCAGCAACAGATAATGCTCTTTTAAAAGTAACAGAAGAAAAAGATACCACCTTTAACTCAATCGCATTAAAAGGTAAGAACGGATTAAATACCGTAAACCTATCAAGTAAAAATCTCAAAAAAATAGAATTGGACTTTTCTGGTGCACAAAACACACCTATTTATGGAATAGACTTTTCTGACGCGACAGGTGTTGCTGTTGATGGGTTTTCTAATCGTGGTAATTCTGGATTGCCTTTAAGTATTTTGAACATAGGTCAAATGAAAAAATTTGATCAAGAATTAGGTTACGACCTCATCATCCTACAATTTGGCGCAAATGTTTTAACTCGCGAGTCTAAAAGTTACAACTGGTATTCTAGCAGAATGACAAAGGTTATAAACCATCTAAAACAGGCTTTTCCTAATACAGACATTCTTATTTTAGGTACTGCAGATAAGGGCACTAAGTTTGAAAACCTTGTGAAAACAGATACTAGCGTGGTAAAATTATTGCGTGCACAGCAACATTATGCAGCAAAAACCGAGTCTGGTTTTATGAGTCTTTTTCACCTGATGGGCGGCGTGAATACTATGCCTATATGGACCGATCAGAAATTAGCTAATAATGACTTTACACATTTCAGCCCTAAGGGCTCTCGTAAAATAGGTCGCATGATTTATGGAACATTGATGGAAGATTATTCCGCTTTCGCGAAAGCGAGATCAAAACAATTACAGTTACAAATAGAACAACATAAAGCAGATAGTCTGGCAACAAGTACGTTAAATGACAGTCTACAAAACACACCTTTACATGATTAAACAGTTACTTTTCTTATGGTTAGGAATTCTAGCCCTGCCAGTAATTGCCCAAGATGTGGAAGATTTACAAATCAATCCATTATTAATAGACCGCAGTTTTCAAGAAATCAAGAATCCGCTGGTGTTGAATGATTTCTTTAAAAAGGTAGTAGAATTAGAAAACGGCACACGTAGTCAAGTAACCGTTATGCAAATAGGAGACTCTCATGTCCAAGGACCTTATTTCCCACAGTTTATAAGACAAGGGTTACAAAATAAACTAGGTAATGCTGGTCGTGGTTTTGTTTTCCCATATCGCGTAGCAGGAACTAATGGTGCCATAGACGTTAAATTTAAAGCAAATGGTGACTGGACTGCCGTACGCAATGTAAAAAGTAAAGGAAATGATAATGTAGGTCTAAGTGGTATAAATCTAGAAACTACAGACAGCAATTTTATCATGGAAGTAGATCTAGATAAATCTCTAGAAACGGTTACAGAGGTAACCATAGCATCACCACATTCTGAGCGATTTAAACTAAGCACAAGTGATCAAAGCAATCTTGTTAAACGAGTAAGTAACACAAAAACGTACAAGGTAAAATCTGGCGATTACTTGGGTAAAATAGCTGCAAAATTTCATACATCAGTAAAAAAAATACAGCGAGCAAATGGGATGAAAAATGTGAATTTGCGTGCTGGGCAATCACTTAAAATACCTGGTGCTACGTCTACAAACAAAGTAAGTGCAAACGCAAATTTCAAGGACCTAACATCTATAGATGGTATTACTTATCAAATACCTGCAGGAACACAACAACTTTATTTGCGAGCTGCAAGAAAAGAATCTAAATACGTCCTAGACGGACTTTTACTGAGTACAGGAAAGAGCGGTGTTAATTTTCACGGAATAGGCGTTAACGGCACAAAATTTAGTGATTACAACAAGTTCCCGAGGTTTTTTGATCAACTAGCAGCCATAGATCCAGATCTTATAATTATCTCTCTAGGGACTAATGAGAGTTTTTATGACACTTATACAGAAGAAAAACTCAAATCTGATATGGATATTTTTAATCGTGAGATGATTAAAAGAGGTATGACTGGTAGTGTGTTATTAACTAGCCCACCACCGTCCATGAAGAAACGCAAGCACATCAATTCTACCGCAACGGTGTATGCTTATGAAATGGGAGTTTTTGCAAGTTTAAACTCTTGGGCGTTTTATGATTTGCATTCTGTTTCTAGAACGAGTGCAGCAATGCCTGACTGGCATGCTGCAAAATTAACGTCTAGCGATAGAATTCATTTTATAAAACCAGGTTATCAACTACAAGCACAATTGCTAGTAGAGTCTATTTTCAACTCTTATGATAATTATAAAAAATGAGTAGATTAGATAGCATATGGAACTGGCTCAGTTATGACTCACAAAAACCTTTACTATTTAACAGTGAGGCATTTTTGTATTTATTTCTAGGATTCTACTTGCTTTATATCTTAATGACTAATGTGCGCAGGATGCGTATATTATACGTTATCGCTTTCTCGCTTTTCTTTTATTATAAATGTAGTGGGATTTACTTCTTACTACTCATCTTTTCTTCTTTTGTAGATTATTATATATCTGATCTTATCTACAAGAGCAATGATGCAAGTAAACGGAAGTGGTTACTTATCACCTCTTGTATTATCAACCTAGGATTATTAGCTTACTTCAAATACACCGGTTTTCTTGCCGATAATTTTAATGCATTGTTTTCTGGCGACTTGAGTTTTGGCAATATTTTTCTGCCTATAGGAATATCATTCTATACGTTCCAAACCATGTCTTATACGATAGATATTTATAGAAGAGAATTAGAACCAGCGAGAAATGTATGGGATTTTATGTTTTTTGTTTCCTTCTTTCCACAATTAGTAGCTGGACCTATAGTAAGAGCCAAAGATTTTATACCGCAGATATATGAAAAACTAGCCCTTTCTAAAAAAGAACTGAGCTATGCCCTGTTTCTAATCATAGGCGGATTGCTTAAAAAAGCAGTGATTTCTGACTATATAAGTGTGAATTTTGTAGATCGTGTTTTTAATTTTCCAGATAATTATAGCGCGTTTGAAAATCTGCTAGCTGTCTATGGTTATACGCTACAAATTTATTGCGATTTCTCAGGTTATTCTGACATTGCTATAGGACTAGCTCTATTAATGGGATTTGAATTACCAGCAAACTTTAGAACACCGTATCAAAGTACCAGTGTGACCGAATTCTGGCGCAGGTGGCACATATCACTTTCTGGCTGGCTGCGTGACTATCTATACATATCTATGGGAGGTAATCGCAAAGGAAAACTACGAACCTATTTTAATCTTTTCATGACCATGCTACTAGGCGGATTATGGCACGGAGCATCCTGGAAATTTGTTTTATGGGGTGCCATGCATGGAACTGTACTTGCGGTAGAAAAGGCGTTTAACATTACTAAGATTACTAGCAAACACTTTACTTTAAAATTTATAGCAGGAATAGTTACATTTCATTTTGTGGCATTTTGCTGGATATTTTTCAGGGCGTCAGATTTTGATAATGCTTTAAACGTAGTTAGTAATATAGGAATGATGGAATGGAACCCACAAATCTGGTGGACTGTTTTAACAGGCTATCAAAACGTGGCTATTGTTCTACTTATAGGTTTCTTATGGCACTTTGTACCTCAACAATGGCAAGATAAACAACTAGCCATTTTTCATAGAATACCGGTTGTAGGTAAAATGATTTTATTTGCAGCGGTAATTTGGGTGATAAGCGCTACTGCTAGCAGTGAAGTACAACCTTTTATTTATTTTCAATTTTAGGACAGTACTATTGTTCTTGAGCGACGTTAAACTCTAAGTCCCAAAAAACAACATATTCAGAAAGTGGTCCCAAGCCCATAATCGCTCTTCTAGAATCTACTTTGCTAGGCTCCTTTAAATCATAAAGTTCATAATTACCGTCTTCATTCATAGTAATTTGAGAGCCGTATAATTGCTGCTTACCAGCATCCATGAGCATTCTATCTTGCATTAAAGCAATATCCTGACGTTCTAAATCTCCTTTTTTTGCAGCTTCTAGCAGTTGCGGAAAATATTTAGTCCTTTTATCTGCACTAGCATGTTGTATCACTAACCAGATAGCACTCATCCCTTTATCTCCAGCGGTATCTACATTAGGCATACCGCATTTTGCAAGAATTTGCTCTACCGATTTTAAGTTGTTTAAATCCAACTCTTCATCCATTAAGTTATCAGTTCTATTTTCCTGATCCCTATCGTAAATGCGTTCTAGAATTCTATTTAAATTACTACAGTCTACCTTATTTATATCTTTAAAGACAGGTTCTTTTTTAAGCGCTATACGTGCCAATTCAGGATCTTGAAACTCGACTTTTCTAAGTACATTTTGATCATTTACAAACCAGTTTGCATAAGGTAAATCTTCAGACAGAGCATCTTTCTCTGTGGTAGTTAGCAGTTTCCCCTCTTTATTATAATAAGCAACATCGTCGGACATAGTAAAGTCATTTACTAATATCAGGTCTGTCATCTCTTCATAATTAATACGCGTGAGTTTTTCTTCTTCTTTCTCTTTACAAGAAATAAGTAACAAGAAAGAAAATAATAAGAGGAAGCGTTTATGCATGACGTCGTGCTTTGTAATCTTTATAACTAATATAATGGAATCTACAAACATTGCGAGTTATAAGGAAGAAATAACTCATAAATCTAGACCCAACTAGTGATAATTCTACTAATGAAAAATATTCTAGCAGATCCCGCACAAATTTGGAATAAACTTTCTCGATTTCTTCAGTATTGTCGTACCAAATTTTGCTGGAAGACAATTAGAGTTTTAACTCCATCTTTCGTCATTAACCTGCGAACCTAACATACCCAAAACTAGGACAGATTAACCATGAATAGGGCGCTAGCAATACCGTCACTTAAAAACTTACCCTTTCTAGTCACTAATAGTGTATCACCATCTATATATAACAAGTGATCTTTAAGATATTCGGCAGCTTGTTTTAAAAGATATTCTTTAAAATTAGGACCGAAATCAGTTTCTATCTTATGTAGTGAGACTCCATAAATAGTCCGTAAACCAGTCATTATGTACTCATTATACCTATCAACTACGGTGAGTTCTTCTATTTCCATAGGTAACTCTCCAGCCTGAATAGCTTTTAGATATTTGACGTTATTATTGATATTCCAGCCGCGTTTTTTACCATCAAAACTATGTGCACTAGGACCTATACCTATATAGCTTTTACCTGTCCAGTAAGCGGTATTATTTTGCGAGAAGAAACCTGGTTTACTGAAATTAGAAAACTCATAGTTTTCAAAGCCATGCAGTTGCATAACATCTAGCAAGATTTGAAAATGCTCTTGTGCCACCTCATCATCTACGTTTTCAATCATTCCTTTTTCAATAAATGATTTAAGCGCTGTATTATCCTCTACCGTTAATGCATAACTAGAAATATGTGGCACTTTTAAATCTATAGCTTTATGTAGATTTTCTCTCCACCGAGCCTCGCTCATGCCTGGAATTCCATAAATGAGATCTATGGATATGTTAGGGAAATAAGGCACGGCAAATTCTATACACTCATGCGCTTCCACAGCATTATGCGCTCTATTCATGAGTTTGAGATCTTCTTCAAAAAAACTTTGAACTCCTATAGAAAGTCTATTGATACGTGTGTTTGAAAAAGCGACTATCTTTTCTTTAGTTAAGTCATCTGGATTTGCTTCTAGAGTAATCTCTGGATTTGAGCTTACCGTATAAACATCAAAAACGGTTTGTATAATTTTTTCTACCTCAGCAACTTCTAGCACACTAGGCGTCCCACCACCTAAGTAAATAGTTTGCACAGTGGTGTTTTTAAATTCGCTTTCGCGAAAGCGTAACTCATCACAAATAGCATCTATAATATCCTTTTTATACTTTAAATTAGTGCTAAAATGGAAATCGCAATAGTGACAAGCCTGCTTACAAAATGGAATATGTATGTAAATGCCGCTCATGGTGGCAAAAGTACTAGTTAAAACACTAGTAAAATCAAGGCATCAGACAAAAAATCTTTATTTTCACTTAAAAGTGTTAAATGTTGGTTTTTAAGGTGTTAAATCGTACAATAAATTTATATTCGGCCTCGTTTCTGTGTACATTACATTAACTCAAATCCCTAAATTATTTATGTTACATAAATTGATGTTTTTCTTCAGTTTACTGGTGATTAACTTAGCCCTGGCAGATGATAAATCTCCTTTAATAACTTCTCAAAATCCTCAATTTGAGGTCGTCAATTATCAAGATGCTGGTTTACAGTTAGCTCTACAAGATCAAATTAACGCAAACGCTCACTGGAGAAATCTTATCCAGCAAAAAATGATGTCTATAAGTCTAGTTGATATGTCTGACCAAGATAATATCAAGTATGCAAATATTAATGGTGATAACATGATGTATGCTGCTAGTATGCCTAAAATCGCTGTTTTATATGCTGCAATGGATGCTATAGAAGAAGGTGACCTTAGACTTACTAAGAAAGTTCAAAACGATATGTGGTTAATGATTAGTAAATCTAATAATGCTGCATCTACGAGAATGATAGATCGTGTAGGTTTTCAAAGAATAGAAGATCTTATGTGTAATCCTGAAAATCCTTTTTATGATAAAGAAGGAAACGGTGGTTTATGGGTAGGTAAAAGATATGCTGCACAAGGAAAACGTAATCCAGAACCTATAAGAGGTCTAAGTCATGCTGCTACTACTGATGCTGTTGCAAAATTTTATTACCAACTTGCTACAGGACAATTAATTAATGAAAGCCGTAGCGCGCAAATGCTTAAGTATCTTAAAAACCCAGGATTGCATCACAAGTTTGTTAATACACTAGATGTTATTGCTCCAGATGCTACTCTTTATAGAAAAAGTGGTTCTTGGAAAAACTGGCATTGCGATTCTATAATGGTTATAGACGAAGCTAGAGGTAAAAAGTACATTCTAGTAGCGATGGTACAGGATACAGATGGAGAGCAAATTATAAGAAGTTTAGTAAAACCTGCAGAGATTGCACTAGATCAAAGCGGTACCTTAGCCCCAGATTTACAAAAGAATGAAGTCATTATTACAGCAGATTCATAAATTTTTTGACATTAGGGATGGAGAAGAATCCATTTCCTTAATGATGCAGCTGTATATATTCCTAATTATATGCGCACTACTGATAGTTAAACCTACAGTGAGTGCGCTTTTTTTATCTCAGTTAGGTGCAGAGAACTTATCAGTTGCCTTTATCATAATCGCTGTAACAGCGGTAGTGGTATCTTTTATTTACAACAAGTCCTTAGAAAAATTTGCCCTGCGCTACATCATAAGAACAACACTTATCTTATTTTCTGTAGGATTTATTGCTATGGGTTGCATAGTTGCATTAGGATGGGTAACACCGTTTTTCTCTTACCTTTTTTATACCATGGTAGGTATGTTTGCTCTTTTAGCGACATCTCAATTTTGGGTATTGGCAAATGTGGTATTTAATGTTAGAGAAGCAAAAAGACTTTTTGGATTTATAGGTGCCGGTGGTATTGCTGGTGGTATTATAGGTGGTTATCTTACTTCTATCCTTGCAGAATATGTAGGTAATGGTATATTAATGATACTAGCAGGACTATTAATAGCGGCCTGTACGGTCGTTTTTAAACGTATCTGGAAAACACGTGTACAAAGCTTGAGTAAATTTAAAAGGAAAGAACGCGCTACCGTATCTACAGAATCTTCTATAAAGCTTATTTACAAATCAAAACACCTCACTTACCTTGCTGCTGTTATAGGACTAGGCGTTCTGGTTGCAAAGCTAGTCGATTATCAATTCAGTTACATAGCGGCTGCAAAAATTCCTGACCCACAGGAACTAGCTTCTTTCTTCGGCTTCTGGTTCAGTACATTTAATATTGTTTCTTTATTAATTCAGCTTTTTGTAACTAATAAAATTTTAGAAAATACAGACATCAGTGTAAGTCTTATCGCCTTACCTATAGGTATAGTTTTGCTTTGTCTTGCTCTACTCGTTTTTCCAGAGCTATGGATAGTTATTATCATTAAAGGTCTCGATGGTAGTTTAAAACAATCATTACATAAGAGTGCTGTAGAATTACTAGCGTTACCTATACCGTCTAGCATTAAGAATAAAACTAAAACTTTTATAGATGTAGTTGTGGATAGCCTGGCCACAGGTATAGCTGGATTTTTATTGATATTTGTAATCAAAGGTTTAGAGTTATCTGCCACATACATCACTTTAATTACTATCCTTATAGTTCTTGTATGGATAATAGTAGTCTTTAAAGTAAGAGATGCCTATCTAGGTACTTTTAAAGAAAGCATCATGATGCGAGAAAACATGGGCAGCACTAAAAAATCAATAGGTCGCATACGTCAGAATATGCGTGTGATTTTTGAATCAGGATCAGAAAAAGATATTCTAGAAATTATTAAGCGTTTACCAGAAATAACGCATCCATCTCTTAAAAACGATGTTCTCAAATTACTAAACCATGAAAGTCATAAAGTAAAAGCTGCTGTTGTTGATAGTCTTAGATATATTACAAAAGAACCTCAAACTAAGGTTCAAGATTTTATTTATATAGAAGATGACACTCTTATCATGGCTACTATGCGTTATCTAATGTCACAAGACAAAATCTCTTATCAGTTCTTTGAACAGTACTTAGATTATGAAAATGAATTTATAGCAACTGCCGCTTTACTAGCGCTAGCAAGAGAGTCTGAAGACAACCCTACTCTAGCTGCAAAATACAATCTCCACCTGAGGATAAAAATGTTTATCGACGAGCTAGAAAGTGAAGATAGCGACCTGAAAATATCTGAAATAGCTAGACTAATAGAAACTCTAGGTTATGTAAAAAGAACGAAGTATCATGACATTATTCAAACGTATTTAAAACACCCTAATCCTATTCTAAAAAATGCTGCAATATTAGCAGCTGGAGAAACAGCAAGAGAAAAATTCTTGCCTGTACTTTATAGCGAATTGGAGAATATCGCTTATCGTGAGAGTAGCATTAAAGCCATCTCTAGTTTTGGTAACGCTATTATACCCACTCTGTATAAAAAGTATCTAAATGCAAACCTTAACAACCAACAAAAATCACAGATACCGACTATTATCAGTAACATCCATACTGAGAAGGCTTATCGTGCTCTGTTTAAAATGAGTCAACGTGGTGATTTTAAATTGAGAACTAAAGTAGCCGACTTACTTTATACATGGCGCAAAGAGGGAATTGATTATTCTATAAATCAGCGTACTTTAAGATTAATGATAGCAAATGAGTCTAAATTGTATAGACAATTATTAGGTTGTTATTTTTCCATACGTATTATAGAACGATCAAAATTGCAACCGCTCAAAGTAATCTCCTTACCTGAAAAAACAGAAAGGTCTCATTTAATTCAACAATTAAAAACATCTCTAGAACTTAACCTAAAAAGAGTTTTCAACTTACTCGCCTTATACTACAATCCAGAAGATGTATTTGTAGCATACAGAGGCTTAAAAAGTGACACTAAAGAGTCTCAACTACACGCTATGGAATACTTAGACGGCTTACTAAGTAGAAACCTTAAAACGCTTCTATTACCGATACTAGAAAGCGGCATGTCTTCTCCTAATCAAGAAATGAGTGACTACCATAAACATGTCTCTTTATTTAATCAAGAAGATTGCCTTAAAACGATTATGTATCTAGAAGATGAGTCCTTACAAATCAAAGCCATCGCTCTATTAAAGATTTTAGAAGATGACTATTCTTATAAATTACTAATAGATGCCTCAGATTTAGCATCTAATAAAGTAACAGACGCTGTCTTAGAAGCATTAAAATTTAAGAATGGCAAACAACGCAGTGCCTAGATAATTCAAATAAAAAAAGCTGACTTCATTAAGAAGTCAGCTTTTTTTTTTAGAAACCATAGAAATATTACTTCTCCTCTATCTCATATTTTTTTCTAATAGCTTTGTCAATAGCACTTGCTAGATAAAGATGTGCACCGGCACTATTTTTACTCAACACGTTACTTTCTAGACATACTATATAATTGACACCACTAGGGTGCTCTACTATACAAACACTGTTCATATAATTGTACACATTTCCTTTATACTCTCCATATGGAGTCCCTAAGGATTTATTATTACTATAAAAACTACCAGATTTAAAATACACTGCAGCATCATTTAATTGTGGGCTTGCTCCATAGCGTATTCTGCGATCAGTCATGTAGAGTAAACGTTTGATCTCAAGACTAGACTCCTCATCTACTACAAGACCTTGTTCTAGTTTAATAAAGTACTTCATTAAACCTTTGGGTGTTCCTATAGAACCGCCTTTACTACCTACATAGCGATCTGGACCATTTGTAAACAAACTACCTAATCTCCACTCATCATTGGTAATACCTAGATTTCTTAAAGGATCATTTACCACACTTATTGCTATGTCAGTAATTTCACTCTTATCAACCTGATCAAAATAAGCGTCTGCTTGTTCTTGAGTTAAATTAAAGTACTCATCGCCAAAAACACGCATTAACATCGCTTCTCTCCACACGATACTCGCTGCGCCGTTATTACTAACGCTTAGCATGTGATCAACCCATTCATAAAGGGTAAACTCGTCACTAGCGATAACAGTACGTTTTACATAACTGTCCTTTTCTATATTATAAATAGGAATCGTATGATGGTCATAAAGACCCCAATTACCAGATTTTACCACCTTATTACGCATTAAATTAGTACGCACATTAAAATCTTCTGGGCACAGGTTTTTTAACTCTGTAAAAAATGCAGTTGCTACCGCTATTTTACCCACACTACCTGGCTGGAAACCAGTATTCTCATTCATCTCTGCATAGCGCGTGTTGTTGACATCTGTAATATCCAACACTGTTATACCGTACCCAGAACGACTAGGGAAAAGTCGCAACATCTCTTTCTGGAATTGGGTATCTACAGACATAATCTTATCTATGGAATCTGTTTTTTCACACATCCATAGATTGATCTCGTCATACTTTTTAAAAGATCCTTTTCTAAGATAGTATTCATTAAGAGTACTATCTAGAGTCTTTTCAAGTCTTTTAAGTCGCTTTATCCCTGTTTTATTAAATCCATCAATAGGATAGAAAGCTAGCAAGAAAACCGCTGTAAATAAGACCGCTATTATTTTAGTTGTATTTTTCAAATTGCAATAGGTTTATGTAATAATAAAGCAGTGTTTACATCAACATCTGCATCGATAGAATTTAGGTATTCAGAATTTACAGCTTGTGTATTTTCTACAAATGGCCTTATCTGGAATAAGTACATTTTACCATCCTTAAAACCTAACTCAATATCCCATGCGCCAGTATAACTACCGTCTTTAGAACCTGGCATGATCTCGTGCACCGTTTTAGCAAACTCTCTAATGGTTTTTAAATTTTGCGACGTTAATATACTTGTGTCAAAATCTACATGCTCCATCACAGACCCACCAGTTACAGGTAATTTGCGTTGCTTGTTTTCTCTAGCCGGAGAGATCAATAAGCCTTTTCCTTCTTGATCTATTAAATACGTTTCGGCATTCTGTCCATCTACGGCACCACCAGCACCACGACTCATAGCAACCGTAATAGAATTCTCATTATCATTAATAAAATCTTTGGTTATTAATACACCACTATAATCTACATCTACCGTGGGAATAATTAATATCGATGGATATACGTTCTCTGGATTTTCTAGATATACTTGTCTCCATTTAAAACTACGCTCTGTATAAGGACTGGCCCATACCTCACGTATTCCATTGATTACTTTTTCTCTTGCCACAGCATTAAAAACAGTAAGATTTAAACCGGCTCCAGTAAACTCTTCAAGGTCTTCCATATTGGTATCACTACGCAAAAATACAGGCACATTACCTAGTTTATCTCCTAGAATAGATTTAAAATCAGCCTCTAGAGCATTTATAAAACTTGGTTTAAATTCCATTTTAGAAATAGCATCTCTAAGAATAGCTAGTTCACCTAGTTGGTAATCTATAATTTCTTGTTCTGATTTTCCATCTGCTTTTAACTGTTTCGCTTTCGCGAAAGCGGACATCAAAAAATCCCAGTAACTACCATTAGTTTCTGGCATACTTTGATTCATATGATCTTTAAAAACCCCAAACGGAATCACAATCCCATTCACTACTTTATCAGGGAAAAGCTGTTTTAATTGACCCAAATTTGCCGCCTTAGGACCACAAAGAATACCACTGTCCGAACTGCCTACAGCAGCCATGTCTAAAGGTAAGACGCCATCTAGTTTAAGTTTACCTTCTGGAATTCTGATGGTTTTCTTTTCTTTCTTGCTAGCGGTATTGAAAAGAGCATTTTCTTTATCATTCATCTCCCTAGCCGATTTAATAACCACCGTACCACGATTACTCACAGCATAGAAAATCTCTTCTCCATCAAGTTCTTTTAAATCATTTAAGTTATCTATAGAAATAGCAGCGTTAGGAATACCTAAATTACGCGCCAATAATTGCACGTGAGAAACTAGATTACCTTCTGACACTGTTGCTATACCAGCGACAGGTTTTAAATCACTAGGTGGATGATCAAAAATGTAGATTTTATTAGGGTCTACCTGCATACCTTCGGCATTACCGCTTACTACTACCAGTTCTCCTTTTGTATATCCAGGATTAAGACCTCTTATGGTACTCACATTATTTACACTTGCTATCTGACTAGTAAGACCTATCTGTCTAGAGACTAAACCGCCTAAATTACCTATCGCATCACCTAGAGGTAAAAGCAAAGAACTTCTTATACGGTCGTCATAGAAACCATATGCCTTAGGTTCAAACTGAGAATATTGTTCTACCACGTCTCCATAAATAGCGTTTACCATACCTGTTCCCCATTCTACCTGGCTGCGACCAGTATTGATAAAATCGAGTAATTCATGTGCTTTTATAGTCTCACCATTGGCTAGAAATAATTCGCTCTCTATAGCGTCCCATTCCCACATTTCTACATAACCAGCACTTGCCAGCGCCTCACTAAGGGAATATATTTTATCCAAATGTTCTTGAAGATCTACCGGCTCCCAGCTACCTGCCTGCTGAAAGATTAATTCTTCTAATCTTATACTTAATTCTAGTGCATTAGTACGTCGTGTACCTCTTTTATCATCCTTAATATTGGTTTTAATATCGCACATTAAATTTGCAGCTGCAGGTACTAATATGGCAGGATCTGTTTCAGTAGCATAAAATTTTGAGAACCATTCTGTTTGTGTTCTTATGTAGGCGTCTTCATTCCAGTCTGCCACCATTTTACTTAAGTCTTTTACAGATACTGGTTCAAAAAACTCTTGCATGTCAACCATAAGCTTATTGAAGTCTTTTTTAGACTGCTCGCTTATATCGCCTTCATTTTTATCTAACCATTTTTTTACAGACTCAATATCCGCAGCTTGTGGATTACCGTGAATTTTAATCCTGATGTCCATAAACTTTGAGTGACGCTCTGCAAGTACCTTACTTAGACTTCTAATATCTTGAGCCAGGTTAGTATCACCGTCATGGGGTATATCTCGCAAACTCTCTCTTATTAAAAAGAAATCGCGCTCTACCAGATCGTTATCTGATAGTATGGTATAATAGAATTTACGTCCCCATTCTTCTTCGTCCTCAATTTGTTTTGCACCGCGATAAAATTTAGAACGTTCTTGTATCCAGCCATTATCAACAGACTCTAGGTATTTACCTAATTGATATTGTTTTACACGGCTGTGATTATTATTACCATCCCAGAAACTCCATACTTTATTAGAGGCAAGAATTTCGGCAAAATAGATATTGCGTTTTCTAGCCAGTTCTTCAACATCTTTCTTATAACTAGCATGTTGTATTCCTTCACCTATAGCATCTGGACAAGGATCTTTTGCGTCTCTAATGGTACCGTCTGGGCAAAACCAGTTGATACTCTTGTACGGTCCACGATCGAGCTGTCGGTACTCATTGATCATTTCTTTGATACGAGTATCTGTAAATTCTTGTGCAGTGGCAACACTACTCGCAATAATCACTAATAGCAATAAAATTCTTTTCATAGTACCAAAAGTATAAGGAATTAACATAATTAACTACTACTTAAGAGCAGTTTAACTGACATACACGCAATAACTTAATCTTGCGATTACTCTTTAGTTAAAGTAGCCTTTAAATTAAGTGATTTCAATAAAAGTTTAGAAAACAACAGCAACTGTATTAGATCACATACATCACACTATATAATTAAGTTTGGGGATGCAATAATTTCGCTTTCGCGAAAGCGAGACCACAAAACATCTATAACACAAAAAAGCAGCTCTTATATAACAAAGAGCTGCTTTTTAAATTTAAATAAATCGTGATCTATAAATCGTACTTTAACTGTAGATATACATATCTAGGTTGCACAGTATAGAAACTAGTACTAGTAGCTATCTGTCCAAAAGTGTTTCTGTTCAAGGCCTCTGTGTTTAACAAGTTACTTGCCGCTAGTTTATATTCCCATTTAGAATCTGGCTTATTGTAATATAAAGCTGCTTCTAGAAAATCATAGTTGTTATCTACGTTTGCAGATGTATCAAAAAGATTCAAGTCATAATCTACATCAAAGAACCACGCTTTATTGATTTGCCAGTCTGCATTTAAAGTTATCGTTTGTGTCGTTGCATCATTTACCTGCCCACCGTTATCAGAGTTATTGAAAGCGATGTTATACCTTACATCAAAGTTTACTCCATCTTTATAATTACTTCTAAAACTTGCACCATAACTATGTGTTATGTTTTCTGACTCTGTAGCGTTACCGTTAAAGATGTTGTTAAAGGTACTCCAACTTAAATTTGCATTTACGCTAGCTCTTATCTTACCAAATTCTCTAGAAAAACGTCCAAAACCAGTTGCACTTTCATTTGCAAAAGGTGAATTAATTAATGCACTTTCTTGATTAATTCCATCGATAACAATACTGTTTTGAATAGCGTCTGTCTGACGTGAATATGTTACTCCTGCATTAATGTTAGTGTAATTAAACATGTTGAAGTTAAAATAGTTTAAACTAAAACGGTCATTAGTCGCTCCTGTCAATTGATTATTACCGCTAAATAATGCGTTATAATTATTAAAAATAGTTCCTAAAGCGTAGTTTTCTACGTCTGTAAAACTTACCGTCCTGCGGTAATCAAAATTGATGTTCTCACTAGATCTTAATGCAAAACGCACATTAAAATCTGGAAGGATTTCTTCAAAATCAAGCTCGTTAGTATTACCTAACTGTGTATCTTCTATTTTATAAGAATGTGCTGTAACACCTGGTGTGATGGTAAATTTACCAGTGATAAATTTATAATGAATGGCACCGTATAAATCTCTGAACTTATAGTTCACGTCGTTACCAAATTGTGCATCAGTAAGATCATTGCGACTACCGTCATCTAGTATCTGAAAGATGCTAGTATTATAGTCTTGATTTACTATCGAGGTACCTACTGTAAAGTTAACATTACTCTTCTTATTTAATACTCTCCAGAAATCTGCCTTAGCATCTAGCTTAGTGCTTTCTACTAGTTTCTCCTGGTTAATGTCATAAGGATTTGCTGCATCCAGACCTAATGTTCCTGTAAATGGCTCGATATCGTTACCAGCATTATCTACCTCAGGATCTAATATTGCATTATAAAAAGGATCTTCTTCTGCATCAACATACCTACCTTCAAATGCAAAAATGTTTTTCTCACTTTGAGTGTAATATAAGTTAACAGATTGATCTATAGTAATCGGCTTTTGAGATTCATTTTGATCTATATCTCTAACTACACCTTCTTGTGCAGATGTGAAGTCATTGAACTGACTCACATCACTTAAATTAATTTGTCCATCATATTCCAGAGAGAAATCTGCATTAGGTTTATAGTCTGCCCCTAATTTAAAAAGACCTATTTGATTGCGCTGGAAAGAACGGTCTTCTGTATTTTCTTGAACACCACTTTCTGTAAAAGTTCTACTAGCGATAGTTTCTTGCTCTGTATCTACACTAGATAAGATAGCAAATGCTTCTATATTCAGTTTTTTATTTACCGCCCATGATCCATTAAAGGCACCAAATTTACTTTCTATCTCTTTGGCTCTATTAGCTTGTAAATTTAGTAAGCCACCTGCTCCAGCACCTATATCGATAGAAGAACCTGTACTACGAGTATTACCTCTATTAAAACCTACAAAACGTCTATACTCTTGAAAGGTGAATGATTGTAATCCTAAATTATTAAAATCTGTAAGTATGTTAAGTGATACATCTTCACTGTAATAAAAAGCTTTGGGCTTTGCCTGATATCTTAACTCATCACCACCTTCACCTAAAGCGCCAGTAATCTCTCCAAACCAGAAATTCTTCTTTCCTTCTTTTAATCTAATATTGATAGCAATACGGTCTTCATCATTACCTAGTCCTTTTAATTGACTTACGTTATTGTAATTTTTAAGAACCTCTACTTTACCTACTGCGTCTGCAGGAATGTTTTTTGTAGCCAGTCTAGAATCTCCTGCAAAGAACTCTTTACCATCTACCATTACTTTTTCTACTGTCTTACCTTCTACTTGTATATCACCATCTTCATTAACCTCTACACCAGGTAATTTTTCAAGTACGTCACCTAGTTTACGTTCTGTACCATTTGTAAAACTATCGCTGTTATAAACTATGGTATCACCTTTTATAGAAACCGGCATATCATAAACTATGTTTACAGCGTCTAATGTATTTTCATCTTCATACATGACATAATTTCTTACTAGATCACCTTGAACATTTCTCACAGTGTCTTCAATCGTTTTTAATCCTAAGAAAGATACTTTAAGTACATATGTACTATCTTTTTTAAGACCTTGCAACTGGTATCTACCAGCGTCATTTGTAATACCGAAACCACCTAGGTTTTTGTCTTTCTGATAGGCAATCACATTTGCCATTTGTAATGGCGTACCTGTACTATCCACAACTACACCTGATATTTTAATGGATTGTGCGCCTGCTAGAGAAAGCAGGAAGCAAGCCATAAGAGTTAAGAGTAATGTCTTTTTCATGTTAAGTTTTTTGATTAAAAAAAGCGAGAATAATGGTTAGGTTACTCTCGCAAAAAGTTTTGATTTAAGTGTTATTTATCCTCTGCCACGACCGCCGCCGCCGCCTCCACGACCACCACGACCGAAACGTTCTGACATTTCTTTCATCTTTTCATTGAAAAGGACGTTGTACTCTTCTTCATTAGTTTCCTTACCTTTTGTAGCAGGTTTAATCTCTTCCTTATCTTCTGGGTTCACTACTATTTTACTACATAGTAAGGTAGTTTTACCTGAGTTAACTTCTAATATTAAACCAGGTAAGCCAGCATACTCTGCAGGACCATGTTGTACAGGAATTTGAGGTGTAAACCATGCTGTAATTTCTATTTGGTCAACTTTCTCAGCTACTTTTTCCTCTTTTTTATCGTCACTAGAATTGTTGCGTCCACGTCTTCTAAAAGCAGAAAAATCTAATTCATTGTTGTTTTTAACAGCAGTTGCTTTAATGGCCTGATACTGACCTATCATTCTAGTCTCTCCAGTAATTTTCCACTCTAGATTAGGGATACTATCTTTTATCAAGAAAGTTTTACCCATCATATCGCGTTGCTCTATCCACTCACCATCTTTAAGATTCTTGTACTTTTCACCAGCCATAGCTGTCCCTAAAAAGTTTCCAGGGCCACGACCGCCACCTTGTCCAGGTGCAGAAAGTTCTTTCTCTTCTTTATAAGTAGATTCATTACGATTAAATTTAAGTACAAAAGTCTTTTCATTAAAAGCCTTCATTCTTTCCTCAAAACGCTTTTTTTGTTGTGGAGATGCATCTTCTGGTAAGAAACTAGTGTCGGTTTTAGTCTTAGACATATAAGTTGCCTCACCATAAAAATCTTGTGCGCTCAGCACACCAGTGAAGATTATAGCAATGATTAATAATACCTTTTTTTTCATGATCGTGTAATTTGATTATCAGCTTTTAAACAGTTAGCCAAATCTTAGACGTCCAAAAAAAACAATAGTTTCATGTTAAGATAAGTTTAACACAGTGCCTAGTGCGTCTCGATAAAAACACCACCACTGCCGCTTTTAAAACGTTCTCTCATTTCTTTTGCCTTTTTATCTCTTAGTTTGTTGAATTTTTCAGTAGATATCTCTTTTCCTTTTCTAGGCTTTTTAATTTCAAAATCTTCTGGATTCATTTCTATTTTATTACATAAAATAGTTATCTCTCCTTCATTGAGTTCTAGTATTAAACCAGGTAATCCTTGATAAATTCCAGGACCATTACTTATAGGAATATCCATAGTAAACCATGCGGTTACTACGTGTTCTTTGTCATCTACCATGTTTAATAAACTTGTAGATTCTTCTTCACTTTCTTCCTTCTCTTCTTTAGGAAAAGTATAGGTTGCTTTCATCGCAGTATATTTACCTATCATTTTAGTCTCTCCAGTCACTTTCCAATCTAGCTTTTCAATTTTATCAGTTACGAGAAATTCCTTTCCTTGAATGTTATCTTCTCTTAGAAAGGTTTGCGCAGTAAGATCCTTGTAAGTAGTACCATAAGTATCTCCATTACCACTCATTTCAATGGTCATACTCATACCATTTACTGGTTTCTTAGGTGCAGCAAGTTTCTTTACTTTTTCATAAAGCGACTCTGTACGGTTAAACTTGAGAGTAAATTCTGCCTCACCAGCTTTTTTCATAGCCTCTTCTATCATCTCTCGCATAGCAGGCTCTAGTTTTGCCATTTGAGTGCTATCTTCAGATTGTTTCATAGTCATTTTACTTTGGTAATGGGCGATACCAGTAAAGTCTTGCTGTGCTTGTACTGTGTACGCTTTCGCGAAAGCGAGAACGACAAAGAATAACATACTTAGATTAAATGATTTCATGTAGTTGGTTTTTAATTAGTTATTCAAATATCAACTATTTTTATAGTTGTCAGGGTTAAGTTGCGTTAATATATGTTAATCGACTTCTATGTATAGTAGGAATAGCGCACCTTTGAAATTATGAATGATAGAAAATATCACTTTCTTCTAGTTTTAATAAGTGTTGTTATTGCTACTACCCTAGCAATTCAACTATACTGGAATTACAACAACTTTCAAGAATCAAAAAAAAATCTGGTTACTGACTTGCAGAAGAGTCTAGACCAAAGTGTTGATACTTATTATGAACAGCTCGTTAAGGATAATAACGTTGGAATCATTGTTAAACAGACGACTAATCGTAAGAAAGAATTTGACAAACTTTTTAGTAACGTAGATAGTTTAGGTTTTCTGTTAGAAAACAGACCTACTAATGAAATGAGTGAGATTTTCATTACTCAAGGTGGTGATATGGCTAGTTTAAATGAACTAGAACCTATGAAGGATTTGTGGAATTTTCCTAACTATGAAATTCAAAAACCTGATGGTGACTACATTCCTGTAGAAACCTTTTTTACAGACCGAGTTAATTTACCTAGCACCATGTTTACCCTTACTGCAAAAGTGGTGAGAAGTCTACAAGAAAAAGAAATGAATCTGGAAAGACTAGACAGTCTTCTTAATACACATCTCACTCATAGAGGTCTAGATGTAGAGTATGAATTTAAAGTAGTAGAGACAGACGAGAATAATTTTTTATTAAAAAGTATCGACAAAAACGTTCTTAGAGCAAATTCTCAATTAATAAGACGTGGGGATGCGTTGTTATTAAATTACTCTAGTCTGTCCCCTAACATTTATAAACTAAACCTAACCGGTATTCTATTAAGCGCGCTTCTTATCGCAGCAGTTGTTCTCTGTCTCTTTTATCTATTACAGATAATTAAAAAACAAAAAGCTCTAGGAGAGATGAAAAACGATTTAATCTCTAACATCACACACGAGTTTAAAACACCTATCGCTACTGCTAGCGCGGCACTAGAAGGTGTACAAAGCTTTACAAATAGTGGAGATCTCGATAAAACCGATCGGTATTTAAGTATGGGTCGCGACCAGTTAGTAAAGCTTAACGGTATGGTAGAGCGCATATTAGAAACTGCCACGCTAGACAGCAAAGATCTCATGCTACAAAAAAGTGCTTTTGAGATTAATGAATTGATAGATGTAATCATTAAAAAACATCAAAATCAAACTTCTAAAAAAATTACATTTAACGAGTTAGATAAAAACATCACCATTACTGCCGATGCTTTTCACCTAGAAAATGCCATTAATAACCTTATAGATAACGCAATAAAATACGGTGGTGACCAGATCACAGTCGATTTAAAAAACAATTCTAATTCCACTATTATTACTGTTAGCGATAATGGACAGAATTTAAGCAATAAGGACGTAAAACTTATTTTTGACAAGTTTTACCGAGTAGGAAAAGGAAACCGACACGATGTAAAAGGATTCGGTATCGGTTTATTTTATACTAAATCTATTATAGAAAAACACAACGGTACGATTACTGCTGCTGCACAACCACAAACCACTTTTAAAATCACGATGCCTCATGAATAAAAATACCACCATAGACATTATCCTAGCCGAAGATGAACCTGCATTAGGAATGATCGTAAAAGAAAGTCTAGAGACTAGAGGTTTTAGTGTACGACATAAAGAAAACGGTGCACTAGCACTAGATGCTTTTCATGAAAAACAACCAGACATACTGGTACTAGATGTAATGATGCCGCAACTAGACGGTTTTGAACTTGCTAAGAAAATACGCGTAGAGAATGAAGAAATTCCTATTATTTTTCTAACCGCAAAATCTCAAACAGAAGACGTTCTAGAAGGTTTTCATGTAGGTGGTAATGACTACCTTAAAAAACCCTTTTCTATGGAAGAACTTATAGTGCGCATAGAAAACCTATTGAGTAGACAGACGGTTCAAAAAACCGCTGCTATTTATGAACTAGGCGACTATTCTTTTAATTTCCCAAAACAACAACTTATTTATAAAGAAGAGGTTACTAAATTGACTCATAGAGAATCACACTTGTTATACCACCTTGTTTTAAAGAAAAACAAAGTACTAGACCGTACTTTTATTCTTAAAAAATTATGGGGTAATGATGACTTTTTCTCTGGCCGTAGTATGGATGTATTTATTACTAAGTTAAGAAAAAAACTAGCGCAAGACGACCAGTTAGAAATAGTTAACGTGCGTGGTTATGGATATAAATTAATGGCGCCGTAAAATAGTCGTTAGTTAATATTACTAGTTATTAAAGTAAATAGAATCATATTATAAAAGTCCTTAGTTAGTTGTACTTTGCTTTTATGAAATGGATATTCTTTTTACTTTTTATAAGCTCGCTTTCTTGGGCTCAAAAAATAGATCAAGGTTTTAATCTTACGGCAGACTCTTTCTATGGTCTTGATGATTTTGGCGCTGTTTATTATGGTAAAAACGATGCCTTTTTCAAGAAAAACGGTAAAGAGGTCACACAATTCTATGACCTACAATTAGGCGATTTAACTGAGGTAGATCTTATCAACCCATTAAGCATTTTATTATTCTATAAAGACACTCAGACCATAGTTTTACTAGATAATAGGCTTAATGAAAAGCAGCGTATTCTTTTAAATCAACTAACACCTAGCAGATTTATAGAACACGCTAGACTAGCCGGCGAGCGCCGTTTATGGTTACACGATCTGGACCAAAACCGTCTAGAGTTATACGATTACATTAATAACAAGACTCTAATAAGCACTGCTGTTTTAAAAGAAACTACATCTCAATTATACAGTGATTATAATTTTTGTCATGTGCTGAGTGATCATTCTATAGAAACATTTAATTCCTACGGTAGTAAAACCTCTTCCCTAGCTATAGAAAATACCACACTTATAGATTATGATTTTGAAAGTCTAGTTATACTTAAACAAGGTATAATTAAGGTTTATAAGTTAGATAAAACGTTCCGCTTTCGCGAAAGCGAGATCGCAACCATCACCATCTTAGAAAAGGACATTAAAACCCTTTATCTAAAGGGCGGAAAACTTTATCTTTGGCATGATAAACGTGTGGACGTTTATGAGATCAATCCTGTTAAGAAATAAAGATGCATATAGCCGTTGCCGGAAATATAGGTGCTGGTAAAACTACCCTAACTAACTTACTTGCAAAACATTATAAATGGACACCTCAATTTGAGGATGTTTTAGAAAACCCATATCTAGAAGATTTTTATCAAGATATGGAGCGCTGGTCCTTTAATTTACAGGTCTATTTCTTAAACAGCCGTTTCCGTCAGGTGCTGGATATACGCGAGAGTGGAAATAAAATCATACAGGATCGTACTATTTATGAAGATGCAAGCATATTTGCACCTAACCTACATGCAATGGGATTATTATCTCAACGTGATTTTGATAATTACAGTTCCTTATTTGACCTTATGGAAAAGGTAGTTGCTGCCCCTGATTTATTGATCTATTTGCGCAGTTCTATACCTAATCTAGTGAGCCAAATTCATAAACGTGGTCGCGATTATGAAAACACGATCTCTATAGATTACCTAAGCCGCTTAAATGAGCGCTACGAAGCATGGATTCATGGTTATGATAAGGGTAACTTATTAATAATCGATGTAGATGATATCGATTTTGTAAATAATCCTGAAGATCTAGGTGGTATTATTAATAAAATTGATGCCGAGTTAACTGGGCTTTTTGCTTAAAGATTAAAGATATCTGATTAACGATTGGAGATTTTTGATTTATTCACTCTTGTGAAAAGAATATATTAACAAAGCCTGTTCTAAATATTAGAACAGGCTTTGTTATAAAAAGTATTCAAGTATTAATACCCTACTTTACTACGTACACGTTTTAATACATCATTTGCAATATGACGTGCTTTAAAAGCACCTTCTTCTAGTGCCTCATCTATTTCATGTCTATTATCCATAAGATAGTTATAACGTTCTCTGGCATCTTTGAATCGGTCACAAAGTGCTTCAAAAAGCGCTTGTTTTGCATGTCCATAACCATAGTTACCAGCCTCATAGTTATTGCGCAATTCCTGTATCTTTTGCTCTGGTGCAATTAACTTATATAATGCAAAAACATTACAAGTTTCTGGATCTTTAGGTTCTTCTAAAGGTGTACTATCTGTCTCTATAGACATACACTGTTTGCGCAATTTCTTATCGGTCTGGAAAATATCGATATAATTGCCTCTAGACTTACTCATCTTTTCTCCATCAGTTCCTGGAATAAGCATTCCATCCTTTTGAATCTTTGCTTGAGGTTCAATAAAAGTTTCTCCCATCTTATTATTAAATCTTCCAGCAACGTCTCTAGTAATCTCAAGGTGTTGTAATTGATCTTTTCCTACAGGAACGATCTCTGCATCATATAATAAAATATCTGCAGCCATTAACATAGGATAGGTAAAAAGACCAGCGTTTACGTCTTCTAGACGGTCTGCTTTATCTTTAAAACTATGCGCTAGAGTTAGCCTTTGAAATGGGTAGAAACAAGCAAGGTACCAGTTTAATTCTGTTACTTGCGGTATATCACTTTGTCTATAAAAAACGGTTTTATTGATATCTAAACCACATGCCAGCCATGCTGCTGCTGTAGAATAGGTGTTTTCTCTTAATAAATCTCCGTCCTTAATCTGTGTCAAGGAATGCATGTCTGCAATAAAAAGAAAAGAATCGTTTTCTTCATTTGTAGACATTTCAATCGCTGGTAAAATTGCTCCTAGAAGGTTTCCTAAGTGCGGTGTTCCAGTAGATTGAACGCCAGTAAGTATTCTTGCCATTGTTTTTAATTGAGGATCAAAGATAAATAGTAAAAAGCGATCAACACAATGGAAAGGACGTTAAAGCTTTATAAAATATCATGAGGGCAATTATTTTAAGTAGATCCATAGAAATAGATGTCCATAAAGTCATAAATTCTTCTATTTTTGATACCTTGAAATGGATGCGCTACATATTGATGCCTTTGTACCGAGTATGGTTTTATATTTTAATGGGTGTACCTATTATTATTATGTTTCCCTTACTGGTACTGCTTACTATTTCAGAAAAAACGTATCATTTATTCTTTAAGGTAGCTCGATTTTGGTCGGCAATAATTATCTATGGAATGGGTTTCTGGCCAGTTATTAAGCGTGCCCAACCCATGAAAAAGAATCAAAGTTATATGCTGGTTGCCAACCACACGAGTATGACTGACATTATGATGATGTTGTTGATCTCTAAAAACCCTTTTGTCTTTGTAGGTAAAAAAGAGCTTTCTAAGATTCCTGTTTTTGGTTTTTTCTATAAGCGTACTTGTATTCTAGTGGATAGAAAAAATCCTAGAAGTAGAAAAGAGGTTTTTGATCGTGCTAGACAGCGCATGCAAGATGGTGTTGGGATTTGTATTTTTCCGGAAGGCGGCGTTTCTGACGATTTAAATGTGGTTTTAGATCCTTTTAAGGATGGTGCATTTAGACTAGCCATAGAGCATCAAATACCTTTATTACCAGTTACTTTATACGATAATAAAAAACGATTTCCTTTCCACTTTTGGGGAGGTAGTCCTGGGATTATGAGAGCAGAAACTCATGCCCCTATTGAGACGGTAGGTATGAAGGTGATGGAGGATAAGGCACGCTTTCGCGAAAGCGTAAGAAACATCATTCTTCACTCTCTAGAAAAGGCTTAAAATAGAAAAACCGCTCCATGGCACGGAAACGGTTTTTCATCATCATTGCAAAAATTGAGTTTCAATAACCAACCTCAATATTCTTCTTTTTCTTTTTCACTGAAATCTTAACTAGCTCACAATGACTGCTAGTGATTTAAAATTTTAATGCCACACCACTTTGTACCCCAATGGTATAGGGTTTAAAGTCTGCAACGTTATTTCTTAAAGTACTTAATTGATATTTAAATGTAGGTTCTATAAACACACCTAATTTAGATGTAAAGTCATAGCTTAATCCTAATCCAAAGTTTGCGCTCTGGTTGAATTCATTAAAATTACCATCCTCACCTAACTCTAATCGCTGATTATCATTTTGAACAGTCACCATATTATCTGTTAGAAATAAAGCGCTCATACCACCTAATACGTTTATCTTAAATTTGTTGTTTATCAAACTGTATCTAAGTTCTAACGGTACTTCTATGTAACCTAATCGTTGAGAAAGCTCTCCTTTAAAGCCTTGTAACTGACTATCTACTAACTCTTGCACTGCAAAACCAGTATCTAAAGCATCATTAGAAAGTGGGCTAGCATTAGTCACCACTGCACTCGTTATAGCACTAGAAGAATAAGCCTGTGGAAGAAACTGACCGCGACTGGCTATGTCTACATTTACCTGATAATTAACATCTTGTGTGCTATAAGTCATGTTTACTTGATTAAGACCGGTTCTTACACTCCATCGAGGAGAAATCTCATAGCTTAATCCTATACCATAACTCAGGTTGAGCCCTGCATCGCGATTATTATCGATTACTTCACTGTTTATAGCACTACCACTTAAACTGTTGGAATAAACAGGCCCTACTTGTGTACTTGCTGCCCATTTTCCTTTAAACACAGCTACATTTAAACTGTCTTCTTTTTCTTCTTCTGCTGCTATTTCTTCTAGAGTAGGTAGTTTTTTCTTAATGGAATCTACTGCTGCGACAGCACTGTCTAAGGCATCTTTATTTAGAATGTCGTCTACTTTATTCTTAGAACTATCACTAATACCTGCTTTCTTACCAGCCGTATTCAAGCCCGTAGAATTATTTTCTGTGATCGCATTTACCTTGTTAGAATTGTCATTTAGTACATGAGAATTATCACTTTGAGTTGCTAAAACAGATTGATTATTATTTTGAGCAATAGGAGTTTTATTATATCTATCATTAGCTCCAGTTCTGGACGGACTGGAATATGTATTTATTACCGTATTTTTATTTAAATCACTCTTAGTAGAAGAATTACCAGCAGTTAATAAATTACTCGATTTTTTAGGAGCGTTTATTTGAGTCTCTGTTCTCGTATCACTAACAGGGTTTTCATTTAAATTATTTAAACCGTTTTGCTCAGAATCAAGATCCTTAGTTACTAATTGTACATCCTTAATTGATTCTTTACTATAAGATGGTGCTTCTAGACTACTATCAACATCTTTAGTTTCAGTTTTTATTTGAGAATCATTGCTCTTTCTTACTTTTTCTTGAGTGTTAACAATAGGTAAACTGTCATTAATTAAGCTATCGTTATCTACACCGGTGTAAATGAATGTAAATAATATAGCTAGTCCAGCAGCTACACCGCCTAGAATCCACCATAATGAAATAGCTTTCTGCTTTTTATTATGACCTATTTCTTGGCCAATATTATCCCAGACCATAGCAGGTGGTTTCACCTCAAAGTCTTTAAAACCTTCTTGAAAAAGTCTATCTATATTTTTCTTTTCACTCATAATTAGCTGGCGTTAGAATTATGCGATTCTCGCCATGATTTAACCATTATTTGCAAGTTTTGCCTTGCTCGAGCAAGGTTAGATTTTGACGTACCTAAGGTAATCTTCATCATCTCTGCTATTTCTTTATGACTGTATCCATCCATTACATACATAGTAAAGACCAGTCTATATCGTTCTGGTAACTGCTGTACCATAAAAAGTAACTCTTTAAGTGGTACGTCATCAGACTCTTCTACCTCAACGGCTTCTACATCTTCTATTTGATCTTCATTAACTAAGTCAAATACTTTTGTACCTCTATACCTTTGCAAGGCTGTATTTACCGTTATTCTTTTACACCAGCCTTCAAAAGAACCTTTAAATTTAAACTGATCTATTTTTTTAAATATGGTTATAAAAGAATCTTGCAAAATGTCTTGTGCCTCTTGCTCATTAGGAGCATATCTTAAGCAGGATCCATAAAGCTTAGGTGAGAACATTTCATAGAGTTCTCTTTGGGCTTTAGGATCATTTTTTTGACATAATGAAACTATCTTTTTATAAACCACAATTTAAAATTCAATCATTCTTCTACAGGTATTGTATATTCTAAATAAGTAGGTTGGTTATTTACATCAAATCCGGTAAAGAATTTAAATACATAAGTCCCATTACTTGCTGCTAAAAATCTTAAATTTTGTTCTGTTCTAACTACCTCATCAAGACAATTACCGTTACTAACTGATGCTACCACGGTAATGACTCTTTCATTTAAGTTAGAATCTACTTCAAAGCCTGCAAAGTTCTGACAGCTATTAGTAAAATCAAAAGTGACAGGAATTACATGCACATCACCGAAGGTAAACGCTTGTGGCAGCTCTACACTTTCTACAGCTAGCGCTTCATAATTGATGATAGCATTGCTATTACCATCATCTATGCTACAACTATTAAGGGTGATTATTGCTAGTGCAAGAATCATAATAAATTTTAATCTCATCTTCATTTTCAGTATTATACATTATAGATGCTCACTTATATAAAAGGTTGCGTCTAGTTATAAAAAAAACCGCTTCTTTTTAAAGAGAGCGGTTTTAAAGTTTATAATAGGTAAAAGACTAGTTACTTATAGCCTTTATAGAATCCATAATTTTAACTTCTAACTCTTCTACTAGATCTGGATTATCCTTAAGAATAGTCTTAACAGAGTCGCGACCTTGTCCTAGTTTAGTATCTTCATAAGAGAACCATGAACCAGCCTTATTGATGATTTCATAATTAACACCTAAGTCGATAATTTCTCCTAGTTTAGAAACACCTTCACCGTACATGATATCAAATTCGGCCATTCTAAATGGTGGTGCTACTTTATTCTTCACCACTTTTACACGAGTCTTGTTACCTAACACGGCACCACTACTATCTTTAATTTGTGTAGATCTTCTTATATCTAGTCTTACAGAAGCGTAAAATTTCAAGGCATTACCACCAGTTGTAGTCTCTGGATTACCGAACATTACACCTATTTTCTCACGTAACTGATTAATAAATATAACCGTACAGTTAGTTTTAGAAATAGAACCTGTAAGTTTTCTTAGTGCTTGTGACATTAAACGAGCATGAAGACCCATTTTACTATCTCCCATCTCACCTTCTATCTCACTTTTAGGAGTAAGTGCTGCTACAGAGTCTACTACTATTATGTCTATTGCTCCCGAGCGTATTAGGTTATCTGCAATTTCTAGAGCTTGTTCTCCATTATCTGGTTGTGAAATAATTAAATTATCCAGATCAACACCTAGCTTCTCTGCATAGAAACGGTCAAAAGCGTGCTCAGCATCAATAAATGCTGCGATACCACCTGCTTTTTGACATTCTGCTATTGCGTGTAAGGTTAAAGTTGTTTTACCAGAAGATTCTGGTCCATAAATTTCAATAACTCTACCTCGTGGATAACCACCTACACCCAAAGCTGCGTTTAAGGCAAGTGAACCAGTAGAAATAGATTCTACCTCAACAACTTGCTTATCACCCATTTTCATTACCGTTCCCTTACCGTAAGCCTTATCCAGCTTATCAAGGGTTAATTTAAGGGCTTTTAATTTTGCTTCTTTCTCTTTATCGTCTGCCATTGTAATTATTTTAGGTAAAAATACGGTCTAGATAAAGTAGAAACAATAGTATAGAGATTAGGTTATTAACGATGTTTATAAAAGTTCCGCTTTCGCGAAAGCGAATCTTATATCCAACCATTAAACATAAAAAAAAGGGATCTCATAACAAGATTCCCTTTTTAATTAATTGAATAACTTAAAGTTATTTTTTCGCTCTTAATTTTGCTACTCCTATACCGATTGCCGCACAAAGTGCTAGTAAAAGACCAGGAATGGGTGCTACGTCAGTAACATCTTCTTCAAAAACAGGAGCTTGCGCATGCACCATTGTACCTATTAATATAAAGATTGCTAAAACTAAATATTTGTTATTTTTCATTTCCCAATTTTTTTTATTCTAAAATTATCTTTTTTGTTAAATAATATCACCTGCACCTTTCCTTCTATAAACGAGCCTAAATATATAAATTATATAACCATTTACAGGATTAAGATACATTTTTATTCCATTAGCACACAATTGATCATCATTTCTTGATATTGACCCTAGAAAAACTATTTAAAATCTAGCTATACCTTTACTTTGTGCTTCATTTATCGTTTTCGGCACTTTTTAATCAGTACGATTACATAATACAAAACAACTTATTTCATAGATGATTTTATGATATAATTCCGCTTTCGCGAAAGCGGAACAACAACAAATAGAACGGCATAAAAAAAGGGAATCTCATTACAAGATTCCCATTTCTAAATAGATTAAATGTGTAAACTACATTCTTACTCTTTTATAAATTTCAAAGTAGATTGAGAATTACCATTAACTACTTTCACAAAGTACATACCTGTAGAAAGACTAGAAATATTATCAATATTAATTGTATTACTTACTTGGTCAAATGATCGAGTCATTACTTGCTGTCCTATAGAATTATAAATAGCAACCTCTAAAGAAGGTGCACTAGAGCCATTCATATTTATTGTTACCACATCGCCATTTACTGGATTAGGATAAAGAGATAAATTATTTTCAAAAACATCTTCATTACCAGCTGTACCATCTATAATGAATCTACCTACATGAAAATCATAATCTTCAAAATCATCTGCTACCCCATCGCTAGCAAGAAATGCAAACTGAACTGTACCGCTATAAGAACTTAAATCAACAGTTGCTCTTGTACCATCTACTGCAGGCTGGTTTGCAACCGTCCATGTTAGTAAAGAAGTCCATGTAGTACCACCGTCTGTAGTTATAAGTAAATCTACCTGATCATCAGACCCCATAGTATCTGGAACGCTTGTACTATTCCAATTAGTTACTGCCACCTCTACAGTAAGTACGTCATTACTCGTACCTGTCATGTCATATTGTTCAGAAATAAGCCACTCTCTATCTGTATCACCTGCAAAAATATTAATTGCATTACTAGGTATAGAAGTTCCAGCAAAATCAACATAAGATCTAGCTCTCCAGTCTGAAGTACCGAATCCTGAAGGACCATCTACTATCTCACCATTACCAGCCTCATCCCAACAACTATTAGGAACATTTATGGTAAAGTCTGTTGTATAAGGGTATGAAGTAACCACCCCACAAGCTGTAGAGAAGATTAAAGGTGTAGGATTCCATGAACCTTGATCACCATTAGCACAAACTTCTCTTACATATAAAAAATACTCTGTATTTCCACTAAGTCCCATTATTGTATAGGTAACATTAGGATTTACTCCTGCAACATCAGACCATACTCCTGTAACAACTGGCGTTGCTGTAGCTGTAGACATCAATGCATATTCATAAGTACCTGCACTCATAGCATTACTACTATCAAAATTAATAATAGCATCTGTTGCGGTAGCGCTTACTAGCGTGAGATTTGCAGTATCTGGACAGCTAGGTACTTCTCTTACTTGAAACTTACTTACATGAAAATATACATCCTCAGCATCATCTACTGAACCTTCATCTCCTAAAAACGCAAATTGTACATTACCAGTAATTGCAGATAAATCGTAAGTGATTTCTTCACCTACATCTGTTGGCACAGTTCCTTGTACCCAGGCTTGCATCTCGGTCCACGTAGTACCGTTATCAATAGTCATTAATAAACTCACTCTATCATCAGAACCTAAGTCTGCACCAGAACCGCTAGTACCTCCTTCAGTTAAAGCTACGTACACATTTAATTCACTAGGTGCAGCAGTAGATAAATCAAAAGTAGGTGATATAATCCAGTCACTTCTAGTCGCTTGCCACATGTTAATTCTATTACTAGATGTACCATTATGATTTGAAGAAGTCCAAGTACCAGCACCAATATCAGAAGGTCCAGTAGTCATATTTCCACTATCTGCCTCTTCCCAGCAGTTAGGAACATTTACAGACATATCAGCATTATAATCAGGAACAATCGCAATACAAGCTGTCGTAAAACTATAAGGTCCTGAATATTCACTTGTATCACCACCAGTACAATCTGCACGCACATAATAATCATAAGCCGTCTCAGGCATAAGGTTTGTTGCCATAAAAGGATTAGATACCCCAAAATCAGTTGGAGTTCCTGTTGGTGTAAATCCATCAACTCCTAACTCTACATCCCAAGATGCTTCTCCACTACCACCAGATACCCAAGATAACATAGCCGTATTAGTCGTTATATTAGAAACGGAAAGATTATTAGGTGATAAACAGGTAGGCCCCTCTTGAATACATATATCTGTAGTCCCAGTAAGACCTGCAGTAGTACTATCTTTCCACATCACAAGCTTATATATACTACCAGGCGTTAAACCTGTAATAATATCACTTGTAGTAGTTGCAGTACTCTCACAAACTATCTCAGCACCACCACATGTATCAAACAGAGCAAATTCCATTGTAGTACTAGAATTAATAATTACCGACCCAACAGATGGAGCAGTAAATTCAAACCAAGCTCCTGTATTTACACCAAAAGTATCGCAGCTTGCAGCAGTAGTACCTATATCAACTGTAGTTGCAAAATCTAAAGTATATGGAGTTGCAGCACTGCAATCTACCTCAACATTCAATGCTAGAGCAGTTGAGCAAGTATCTCCAAAGCCAGGCACTCTAAAAGTAAATGGTCCTGTATAAACACTACTTCCTGCTGCTGCACAGTCAGATCTTAAATAATAATCATAGCTATTTCCTGAAATAAGATTAGTTGCGATAAATGGATTTGACACACCTATATCCGTTGGAGTTTGAGTAGGTGTAAATCCAGCTGCACCCAACTCGATATCCCATAAAACCTCACCACTAACGCTAGCAGTCCATGATAATTCTGCCGAGTCTGTCGTATTTGACACAGCAGTTAAACTAGTAGGAGGAGAACAAGCTGGTGGATTAGGTACAACTATCATAAAAGAAGCTTCTAATTCATCTGCTGGCGTTTCCCAAGAAGAATCACCATCTACATCATTACCGTCATCTGGCGATACACCACCATTATTACCTATAGAAGTACCATAAGCAGTAACATCTATGGTCGTACCATCCCACGAGTCATCATATCTATCATAACAGTTCACCCAGTAGGTACCAGGCGCTAGAGTAACATCTTGATTAATAACTCCTTGTCCATTTCCATAAGTCCCATCACCTTGACCCCATATTTGAGTTCCTGCACCGTCTGCCATGTCGGTTATACTAACCCATTTTTCTGTACCACAACAAACATCTATAGTTGTTGTTATATTAATAGTAGACTGTCCTTGAGCAACAAGTCCAAAGGTGAATACCACCATAGTGGTTAAGAGTAATTTTAATTTCATATAATATTGATTTTAGATTCTAGAGTAAATTCTAGGCCCAAAAAGTACAGTTAATTTAAACCCTATCTCAAAAACTAGTATTAAGTAGTTGAAATGACTCTTTTAACAGACCAAATACTGCTTTTAGTCTTTTATTAATTCTCAGTATCTTTGCGCAAATTTTCAACACATAAACTGTTTATAGCATGCAACTGTATAACAAACTAAGTGCTGAAGAAAGACGTGTATTAATACGCGAGGCTGGAAAAGAACGCCTTACCATATCTTTCTATCAGTACCACCAGATCGGTAATCCACAACTATTTAGAGATCATCTATTTCTTCACTGGCATCCCATGGATGTTCTAGGGAGAATTTATGTCGCTCATGAAGGTATTAATGCACAACTATCTGTTCCTGGAGATCGTTTTGAAGAATTTAAAACCTTTTTAGACGGTATTGATTTCTTAGAAAACGTACGTTTAAATATCGCAAGAGAGCACGATAACGAGAGCTTCTTAAAACTCAAAGTAAAAGTGCGTAAAAAAATAGTCGCAGATGGACTTGAGGACCAGAGCTTTGACGTTACTAATAAAGGTATACACGTAGACGCGACTGCTTTTAATGAACTTATCGACGACCCTAATACAGTTCTAGTGGATATGCGCAACCATTACGAGTCAGAAATAGGCCATTTTAAAAATGCCTGGACTCCAGATGTGGACACCTTTAGAGACAGTTTAGATTATATAGAAGATAAACTTAAAGATCATAAAGAAGACAAGAAGCTAGTCATGTATTGTACTGGTGGTATACGTTGTGAAAAAGCTAGCGCCTATTATAAACACAAAGGCTTTAAGGACGTTTACCAACTAGAAGGTGGTATTATAGAATACCACAGACAGGTAACTGAACAAAATCTAGAGAATAAATTCAGAGGTAAAAACTTTGTCTTTGACCACAGACTTGCCGAAAAGATAGGTGACGAGGTTATCTCTAACTGTCATCAATGTGGTGCTCCTTGTGACACACATACTAATTGTGAAAATAACGCCTGCCATTTACTATTTATTCAGTGCGATTCTTGCAAAGAGAAGTATGAAAACTGTTGTAGTGAAGAATGTAATGATATTATTAAGCTGCCTTATGAAGAGCAAAAAGCTTTGAGAGCAGGACATTACAACAGCAATAACATTTTCAAAAAAGGCCGCTCAGAAAAGCTGGCTTATAAGAAATAGCTTAAGAAATTTAAATTAAGATTTTACTAGTTCCGCTTTCGCGAAAGCGGAATTTTCATTCAATCCTTACCCTAACAACATGGTTAAAATAGGCGACATAGAATTACCAGATTTCCCACTACTACTTGCACCTATGGAAGATGTGAGCGATCCACCTTTCCGTACGTTATGTAAAGAAAACGGTGCTGATGTGGTTTATACAGAATTCATTTCTAGTGAAGGTCTTATACGTGATGCTGCAAAAAGCACCATGAAACTAGATATTTATGAAAGTGAACGACCTGTAGGGATCCAAATTTTTGGCGCAAATCTAGATTCTATGTTACAATGTGTAGAGATAGTAGAACGCACAAAGCCAGATATTATAGACATCAACTTCGGCTGTCCTGTAAAAAAGGTAGTTTCTAAAGGTGCTGGAGCAGGTATCCTTAAAGATATAGATCTTATGGTGTCGCTTACTAAGGCTATGGTAGAGCACACCTCTTTACCTATTACTGTAAAAACAAGATTAGGCTGGGATGACGACTCGATAAGAATAGTAGAAGTCGCAGAGCGTCTACAAGATGTAGGTATTAAAGCCCTATCCATCCATGGTCGTACAAGAGCACAGATGTATAAAGGTAACGCAAACTGGAAACCCATCGCAGAGGTGAAGAACAACCCACGCATGCATATCCCTATATTCGGTAATGGAGATGTTACCACACCAGAGCTTGCTATGAAAATGCGCGATGAATATGGTCTAGACGGCTGCATGATAGGACGTGCTAGCATAGGTTATCCATGGTTTTTTAACGAGATCAAGCATTTCTTTGAGCATGGAACACACATGGCGCCACCTACTATGGCAGACCGTGTAGAAGTAGCTCGCAGACATTTACAAATGGCGATAGACTGGAAAGGAGAAACACTAGGTGTTTTTGAAACACGTAGACATTATACAAATTACTTTAAAGGAATACCTAATTTTAAAGAATACCGCATGAAAATGGTCACTAGTGACGATTCTGCTGGGGTTTTTGCGGCCTTTGATGAAGTGTTAGCAAAATTCGGTGATCATAATTTTGCCTGAGAAAGCAAACGATCATTTATTCTTCTAGAACCTATATAACTGGCGATTATTCCTAATACGGTAATAGTTGCCAGAGATATAATCACATTCCAAAAATCCATCGCAAACGGATAAGGTAAACCAGGTGCTATGTAAACCAGTTTATACTCCACTTGTAACACTACAAATATTACTCCAATAACAAGACCTATCACACCACCAGAAAGTGTCATAAGACTACCTTGTATAAAAAATATCTTGCGCAATGACGCAACCGGTGCGCCTAGGTCTAACAAGGTTTTCATATTCTTCTTCTTATCAAGAATCATCATGATAATACTACCTACTACATTAAATAATGCAATAATTAAGACCAGTGTAAAGATTAAATAAACGACTAGATTTTCTGAATTAAGCATTTTATAAAGCGCATCATTCATCTGGAATTTATCCTTAATCTTAATAGGCTCTTTAAAAACATCATTAATCGCCCTGCGCACATCGTTCTCGCTTGCCGTAGGAGATAATTTTACCTCAACAGCACTAGCTGTAGAATCGTCCATTTGTAATAATTGTCGTGCTGCACTTATTCTTGTAAAAATGTACTTGCTATCCAGTGCCTCATTAACGCTAAAAGTTCCTACAGGTATGGCATCCATTCTAGAAAATGAACTACTTATATTTAATTTATTAATAGCATTAGTACCTGGTTTAGGCACCATAATTTGCATGTAACTACCATAGTTATTTACAGTAAGTGATAATCGAGAAGCTAGTGAGTATCCTGCTACTACTTGCGCATCGCTTTTAGATAACCAGCTACCGTAATATAAAATAGAATCTGGCTGGATCATGTTCACATAATCATCAGGAACCCCTTTTATAAAAGCTATGTCGTTTTTCTCTTCATAGTTCAAAAACGCCTTTTCTTCTATAACAGCACATATTAATTCTACTCCAGGGATTTTTTCAAGTTCTCGCTTTCGCGAAAGCGGAATAGAAACAGTCTTACCTTTTACCGGTAAAATTTTAAGGTCTGGATCAAAATAATTTGAAAATTCTGTACTAAAATCCTTGAGTCCTGAAAAGCCAGAAAGCACAATAAATAGTGCCGCAGTCCCTACTACAGTAATAATAAAACTAAGGATATTGATAATGTTAATGGCGTTTTTGCCATTTTTTGAAACGAGGTAACGTCGCGCTATGTAAAGAGAAAAATTCACTAAGACTTTTTACGTCGTGGTAGAAGGTCTGGATTATCGATTGGGTTATTCTCTCCTCTCAGTTCACGATCTATTTGATCCATGTATTCTAAAGAGTCATCATTAAAAAACTGTAGTTCTGGCATACGTCTAAACTGGTGACGCACCTTTGCAGCCACTTCATAACGTATCTCATGACCCATTTCTACTATTTCCTTAACAACTGTAACAGATTTCTCTGCTGGAAAAACAGACAGGTACACCTTTGCATAACCTAAATCTGGAGTAACAGTAACCTTAGTAACTGATACTATAAGATTGTTTACAGCATTCTTTCTCATCACGTCCTGAATAACCGTAGATAGGTCTCCTTGTAAAATTCCGGCTATTTTCTTCTGTCTATTACTTTCTTCCATGCTGCAAAGGTAAGTTGTTCCTCATTAATAGTTGATAGACCAGTAGTTAATATGACTATAGAAATACGTTCTATTACCTTATCTATAGTAAATTTGCCTTACAAAAGGTAAATAATATGTTTGGAAAAATAGAACACTTAGGAATTGCAGTTAAAAATCTAGATCAAGCAAATGAATTATACACAAAACTTTTAGGACGTGAACCTTATAAAACAGAGACGGTAGAGAGTGAATCTGTAGACACAAGTTTTTTTAAAAGTGGTGATAATAAAATAGAGCTTCTTGCTGCGACTAGTGAGGACAGTGCTATAGCAAAGTACATCGCAAAGAAGGGAGAAGGTATACATCACGTAGCATTTGCCGTAACAGATATTAAGTCAGAACTGATAAGATTAGAAAAAGAAGGGTTTCAAATTCTCAATAAAGAACCTAAACGTGGTGCGGATAATAAATGGGTAGCATTCTTACATCCTAAAGGAACAAATGGAGTTCTTGTAGAATTATGCCAAGAAATTGAATAAAAGTTTGCAGTTATCTAATAATTGATTAAATTTGCAGACTTTTTAGATAAGATATTACCAGCTATTATCTTATTGGGCCTATAACTCAGCTGGTTAGAGTATCTGACTCATAATCAGAAAGTCCCTGGTTCGAGCCCAGGTGGGCCCACAACAAGACCTTAGTTAACGCTAGGGTCTTTTTTATTTTAATACCTATTCATATATGGCGTGGCTCTATATCATTTTTAGCAAACAATTGAATAAATTCTATGTAGGTATTACTCAAGAGAGTCCTGAAATAAGGCTCAGTGCACACAATCAAGGCAAATACGGTAAAAGAAAATTTACAGCTACTGCTCATGATTGGGAAATAAAACTAACTATACAATGTGATGATTATGCACATGCTACTCGATTAGAAAAGAAAATCAAAAGAATGAAAAGCAGAACGTACATCGAGAACTTAATGAAGTATGAAGAATTACGCGACAAAATCGTAAACCAAACTAAATAATCTGACTCTCCCGATAGCTATCGGGACAGAAAGCCCCTGGTTCGAGCCCAGGTGGGCCCACAAAAGCTTCAACATTTCGTTGGAGCTTTTTTTACCCCCAAAATTAAATATTACTTCCCAAGGTATTCCCAAACTGAGCGAGAAGCCAGTGCCGTGCTTGACACGGTAAGCCCAGGTGGGCCCACAATATCAACCTCAACGCAAGTTGGGGTTTTTTTGTGCCCTAAATCTAGATAACTTATCAATGTTTAACATCAATAAATTAAAATATATAAAGCTCTTATATCAATATTGTTTATCGTTAGACAGATGGACTTATTAAAATTTAAGAAATATCATATTCTCAAAATACATCTTAAATAATATCGATTATTATCAAATAAAATAGCTTAAACTAAATTATTTAAGGTTGGGCAGTATAATGTATTGATGAAGTTTTATTTATCATAAAAAATATGTATCATTATGATTAATAACCAATTAATATCCAACAACCATGAAAAAAACAATACTAACCAGCTCCTTTTTATTACTAGCCATATGCTCAAAAGCACAAACCCATAACGGTTTGGATTTTGATGGAAGTGATGATTTTATTCAAACAAATTTCTCAGGCATAAACACAACTTCAAACAGAACTTTTGAAGCTTGGATTTCTATAAGTCCTAACGCTCCTACTACTAACTTAACAATATTAGATTACGGTTCTGGAGCTTCTGGAGCTAGAAATACATTTATGGTTAATTCAAATAGAGGCTTGTCTTTTTTTGCTGGAGGAACAAATGGTAATCTTTCTTCAACGACAGGAACTATAACAGCCGGACAGTGGACTCACGTTGCTTTTGTTTTAAATAATGGCACCGGTTTTCTTTATATCGATGGAGTTCAAGTAGGAACTGGTAATCTATCTGGGGTGAACACTACCGGATCTACAGATCTAAGAATAGGCCGCCGCGTACCTGGAGGAAACATTTTTTTCGCAGGAAAAATCGACGAAGTAAGAATATGGGACGCAGCACTAAGCGAGACAGTTATCAATACAAATAGAACTAGTGAAGTATGCCCATCTAGCAGCGGCCTAGTCGCTTATTATCAATTTAATGAAGGTGCAGCAAGTGCTAGCAACACAGGTTTATCTACATTACCAGATTTAGTTAACAGCAATGACGGTGCCTTAAGCGGTTTTAATTTAACAGGAACCACATCTAACTGGGTAACAGGAGCTCCTATAACTCAATTAATGGATACAAATATTACTCAAAACACAGGTATTTTAACCGCTGCACAAACCGGAGTAACCTATCAATGGATAGATTGCTCAACAGGTATAGCTATAAATGGTGAGACAGCAGCTACATTCACACCTACCGCAGTAGGAGATTATGCTGTAGAACTTACTTTAAATGGATGTACACTACTATCTAATTGTGAAAATGTAATCACATTAGGTATAGACACAACAGCTTTGAATGATATTAGTATCACTCAAAACCCATCTCAATTCTTAACTTTTAATGGAAACATAGATGTAAATGCTCAAATCTATTTTTACACGCTCTCAGGTAAAGAAGTTTTTACCTCTCAAATAATAGATAATCAAACCTTAAAACCAGAAATATCAAACGGTTTGTACATCGTGACACTATCGCAAAATGGAGCTCAAAAGACTTTTAAGTGGATTAAAAGACAATAAAGAATCAGGCTTACTTTATATAAAACAATCAGAGGTATAGAATGCAATCTATACCTCTGATTTGTTTTTACCTTATTAAATAGAATCTCTCAACTCCTTCATTTGCGCTTCTAGAAAAGCCATTTTATCTTCCATACTGTCAGAAAAGTCAGGCATTCTTCTAAAGAACACATAACGCACACGCCACAATTGTTTCACAGCTTTTTTATCTACAGTAATATCATCAACATTTTTGTGATCTGCTCTCAGGACCAGCCCCTTGTCTGTAATATACAGCCTTCTTAGAATAAGTGTCTTATCAGTTACCGCAAGAACTACAGTTCCATTATTAAGTTTTGTAATTACATTTTTAGGCACCTTCTCACCTATCACTACATCTTTAGGAAACAGTCCTTTGTCATGCGTTGTCATTTCTAAGTTAGTCACCGTATAACCTATAAAGTCCTTTTCTGTATTGAGCGGTAATGTAAGTGTAGGTAAATCGGCAAGAAAAGCATCGTTGTCATAATATTCTATATAATCATGTGCCGTTTTTTCTGTAATACAAGGTATTTGTGCAAACTGCTCTCTCTCTAATTCTTCTGGTGTTAAAGTAAGACTATCGTTAAATCGCAAGAGCTGATTTACGGTTAATTCTGCAGTGAGCATATCTCCTATAGCAATGCTAAAATAATTAGCAATAAGAATTATAGTATCTATCTTAGGCTCACTCCTACCTTCTTCATAAGCACCTAAAGTACCTCTCTTTAAATCAAATAGGTCTGCAAATGCCTGCTGACTTAACCCTTTAACGCCACGTATTTTTTTTATGTTCTTTCCGAAAAATGACATATTTTGCTAATTTTATTTGCAAATATTAAAATATTATGTATATTTACACTAACAATATTAGCTAAATGATTTTATTTACACTAATATTTTGAGCAAAAGTTCTAAAAATGTACCAACCTTTTTAGAACAATTGTTTTTTAAAACCACTGTAATAATGCAATAGGCCGTTGCTATTTACGCTTTCGCGAAAGCGAGATAACCTTAAACTAAAAAACTATGATACCCATTATTATATATGTTATTGAAATAGCTACCCAAATTTTAGTGGGATTACAATAAGCTTTTTCGTAATATTAAACCTGCCAATTAAAACCTATGAATAATTACTTCAATACAATAAAAGACTACCTCTTACAGCTTGATTTTGACATCATCAGAGAAAATCCACAAGATGGAATAATGGTGATAGAAAAAGAAAGCGCTGGTGTTAAAAATATGATTTTAGGAATCGCACCGCCTATTCTCATTATGGAACAATATATTTTTAAAATTAATAATAAAAACGAAGAGGTTTTTAAAAGTCTTTTACAAAAAAATCGAGATATCATTCACGGCGCATTTGTACTCGATGAAAGTGGAACTAAAGTCATCTTTAGAGACACACTTCAAATAGAAAATCTAGACCTTAACGAGTTAGAAGGTACTCTTAACTCATTGAGTTTATTAATGAGCGAGTACTCAGACCAGATTATCAAATTTTCAAAATATTAGTACGGGCGCAACGCTTGCGCCAAAGTATAACAGCGGATGTAATCCGCCATATAAACACAACATTATGAACATATTTAAAAGAATATTCAAAATAGGAGAAGCACAAGCTAACAAAGCAGTTGATAACCTAGAAGACCCTATCACAATGACCGAACAAGGAATACGTGATATGAAAGAAGACCTTAATAAAAGTGTAGAAGCTGTCGCACAAGTAAAAGCAATGGCCATACGTTCTAAAAATGAACGCGACGAGCACACTGCAACAGCCAAGGATTATGAATCCAAAGCTATGTTGATTCTCAAAAAAGCACATTCTGGCGACATGGCAGTAGAAGAAGCAGATCGCCTGGCTAAACAAGCACTTACAAAAAAAGAAGAAGCTCAACAACACGCAAATCGTGCCGCTGCAGACACAGAAAAGTTTGAAAAAAATGTTTCTCAATTAAAAGATACCATTGAGACCATCAAAGGAAACATCACCAACTGGGAAAACGAACTTAAAACACTTAAAGCACGTGTTAAAGTAAGTGATGCAACAAAAAATGTCAATAAACAAATGGCAGAACTTGATAGCGCAGGAACAGTAAGCATGCTCGAGCGTATGAAAGAAAAAGTCGCTCAAGACGAAGCGCTTGCAGAGGCTTATGGAGATCTCGCAAAAACAAATAAATCTGTAGATGATGAAATCGATGCCGCAGCAGACATGACAGAATCTAAACTGGACGACGACCTGGCAAAACTGAAAGAACAACTAGGTATTAAAAAAGATGAGGCTTAATGGCGGTTCGCATCCGCTAGAAGCTCATGCATACCAACACTAACCATTAAAATTAACATTATGAACGCTAGATTAGAAAATGATTTGATAAATCTTTATGATGATAATGAAATATTAATAGGCAGTCTTAAAATAAAATCTAATTTTAAAGAATCAGAACTTGTTCTAAATAATCAAACGTTCAAGTTAATTCGAGATGGTTGGAAAACTAAAATCATAGAAGATTCTATAGAAAAGTTTAATCTTAAAACTAATTCATTATTAGGAAATACAGAAGTATTAGAAACTGGGCATAAAATTACGGGCGAATGGGGAATAAAATGGGCAACTAAATTAATTGATGATAAAGAAAATACTCTTTTAAAAATTAGAAACGAGAACTCTTTTTTAGATAACGGAAAATATGAGATTTAAAGTGACCGATTTAAATGTAAGTAAATTCAATATTTTACTGACATTATATGGTCACTTATACGGATCGAGCTTAATCAGAAATTCAATCGGTGGTGCTGGATGATTTTATCCAAAGAAATCTTAATAAATACTAACCATTAAAAACCAACCAACCTTGGAAAACTATTTCAACATATTATTCTCTGAAGTGAACATCACACTTACCGTGTTGTTGATCATTCTCATTCTATACTGGCTTGCTACCATGATTTCAGGTATCGATTTTGACCTGGACATCGATGTGGACGTAGACGTAGATATAGATGCAGACATTGATCTAGACACTGGTCTAGAAGGTGGAAATATGGATTTTCAAGATGTTGCAAATGCTGAAGTTGATCGTGAGCACGTGGTAAATAAACGCACGCGTAAACTTAAATGGTGGCAAGTCTTTTTGATCTACTTCAACTTTGTAGGCCTGCCATTCATGTTCACATTTACGTTTTGGATTTTTATCTGGTGGATATCATCCGTACTTACCACAATTATAACCAGTAGTTATGACAACTCATTTGGATATGTAATTGTTCTTGCGGCATTTGTACCAGCCTTAATACTGACTAAAGTGATCACCACACCATTTAAATCCTTTTTCAAAAATTTGAATAAAGATGGAGACAAAGCAGTAGACTTTTTAGGTCGTGAAGCCTTACTTTTATCTTCTATTTCTGGAGATAAATTAGGTAATGCAGAGGTCATGGCAGATGGTAACTTGATGAGTATCTATGTAAAATCTTTAGATGGATCAGAATTACGCTTTCGCGAAAGCGTGCTCATCATCAAACGATCTGATGATAAGAACTATTTTTTAGTGAGTAAAGCCTAGAAATTAGAAAAGGAAGAGTTCAAACACCAAATAAATAAAAAATTGCAACAAATACTACCAATTATAATAACAGCACTAGGAATATTGGTGTTTTTTATAACCGTATATTTTATAATCATAGCACTGTTTTTTCATAAAGAAAAGCAAGGACAAGCACTAGTTCGCACTGGTTTGGGAGGTACTAAAGTCGCTATAAATGGTGGCATCTATTCCATACCTATATTTCATCAATTAGAAACGATAGACATATCTATGAAAAAAATTCAGATAGATTGTTTATCAAAAGAGAGTGCTATATCCAAAGATAATTTAAGGACTGATGTTAAAGCGGTATTTTTAATACGCGTAAAGTATGAGGTAGAATCAATCGCCAAAGTCGCTTTAACAATCGGTGCAGGAAAAATTAGAAATACAGAGTCTTTAAAAGACATGTTCCAAGCTAAGTTTTCAGAAGCATTAAAATCAACCATTAGAAAATTTGAATTTACAGAACTACTCGATAATCGAAAGGAATTATGTAATCAAACACTTATTTTGATTGGTACAGACTTACATGGATTTACAATAGAAGACTGTGCTATCGATTATATAGAAAAATCTAATACAAACAAGTAGAACAACTGCAGACTTAAACCTGCTACAACAACAATAAAATTAACTAAATAAACAACAAAAACCAAACAAAAACTATGGACGGAATATTAGGAATCATTGTAATAGGAGTAGGTATTTTTCTATTTCTTGTAATTGTTTACTTCGCAATTATTGCGATGTTTTACAAAAAAGTACATCAAGGACAGGCACTCGTGCGTACTGGTTTTGGAGGTACTAAAGTCGCTACGGATAAAGGACTTTATGTCGTACCGGTATTTCACCGTGTAGAAACTATGGATATTTCTGTAAAGAAAATCCAAATTGAGCGTATGGGCGTAGAAGGTCTTATTTGTAAAGACAACATGAGAGCCGATATTAAAGTAGCGTTTTTCGTGCGTGTCAATAACGAGGTAGAATACATTAAAAAAGTAGCTCAGACAATTGGTGTAGCTCGTGCATCTCGTAAAGAGACACTAGAAGATCTTTTTGAAGCAAAGTTCTCTGAAGCATTAAAAACCGTAGGTAAGAAATTTGAATTTATCGATTTGTATGAAGCACGTCGCGAGTTTCGTGATGAGATCGTAGATATTATCGGTACAGACTTAAATGGTTATACGCTTGAGGATTGTGCGATTGACTTCTTAGAACAAACCAGTGTTTCTCATTTAAAAGCTGACAACATCTTAGATGCTGAAGGTATCAAGAAGATTACAGATCTTACTGCTGCACAAAACATTAAAGCAAACCTGATTAAGCGTGATGAGGAAAAGGTAATACGCAAGCAAGATGTTGAAGCTCGTGAAGCGATTCTAGAACTAGATAAGCAACTGGCCGAAAAAGAAGAGCAACAAAAACGTGAGATTGCCAACATAAAGTCTCGTGAAGATGCTGAAACACTAAAAGTAGCTGAAGAAGAAAGATTGAAGTCAGAAACAGCTCGTATCGCTACTACAGAAAAAGTTCAGGTTGCCGAAGAAAATATGCAACGTCAGATTATCGTTGCAGAGAAAAATAAGCAACGTACTGCTGCTGTAGAGACAGAACGTGTAGAAAAAGATCGCATGCTAGAACTTACCGAGAGAGAAAGAGTCGTAACTCTAGCTCAAATCGAGAAAGAAAAAGTAGTAGAGGTTGAGAAAAAGAACATTCAAGATGTCATTAGAGATCGCGTAGTTCTTGAAAAAGGTGTGGTAGAAGAGCAAGAAAACATGAAAGATATCGAGGCTTTCAAAACTGCTGATCGTGCTAAGCAAGTTGCTATCACAAATGCTGAAGCAAAAGCTCAAGATGATTTAATTAAAGTAACTAAGGCTGCCGAGGCTTCTAAACAAGCTGCAGTTCAAAAAGCTGAAGAAATCAACATAGAAGCACTTGCTCATAAAGAAGCTAGTGAAAAAGAAGCAGACGCACGTAAGATTCTTGCTGAAGCACAAGCTAAAGAAGAAGCAACTGTAGGATTATCTGAAGCACAAGTAATGCACGCAAAAGCTGAGGCTAGCGAGCGTCAAGGAATTGTAGACGCACTCATCATCCAGAAAAAAGCTGAGGCTGAAGCAAGCGGTATCGCTGCAAAAGCTGAGGCTAAACGTAAGGACGGACTTGCAGAGGCTGAGGTAATCAAAGAAAAAGCCCTTGCAGATGCTGCTGGTATCGAAGAGAAAGCTGAAGCAATGAAGAAACTAGATGGTGTAGGTAAAGAACATGAAGAGTTTAAACTACGTCTAGATAAGGAACTTCAAGTAGACCTAGCACAAATCAATATCCAGAAAGATATTGCAGACGCACAAGCGCAAGTAATAGGAGATGCATTGAAAGCGGCTAAGATTGATATCGTAGGTGGCGAGACTATGTTCTTTGAACAAATCATTGGTCAGATCACTAAGGCAAAAGGTTATGACAGACTCGTAAATCATTCTGAGACAGTATCTGAAGTAAAAGATGCCATTTTAGGAAGTGATGATGTAAAGGGAAATTTACTGGATAAAGTAAAAGACTTTGCAGACAAGTATAACATCAGCTCTGAGGACATCAAGAACCTGAGTATCGCAAACATTTTGAACAACCTACACGGTAAATCAAATGATGGTGATGAGAAAAACATGCTGAGCAACTTGTTGAACATGGCAAAAGGCATGGGACTTTCTGGTAAAAAGCTGGGAGATATCTAAACAACCAACCAGTAAGGGCGGATCGCATCCGCCCAATTACTGTAAAGACGCATGCGATGCGTCAACAACGCGCATGCGATGCGTCAACAACGCACATACAATGGGTCGAACAAGCTAAGCTAGTATGAAGCAATATAATCGTAAATCAATACGTCTCAAAGGACATGACTACACATCAGTAGGAAGGTACTTTGTGACTATTGTAATACGTAATCGGTTGCATCTATTTGGAAAGGTGATTGATGAAAAAATGATACTCAATAAATTTGGAGAGATTGCGGCTAAAGAATGGCAGCAAACAATAAATTTAAGAGACAACGTATCCCTGGGAGCATTCATGATCATGCCAGATCATATTCATTTTGTCATTCATATAGAAGAACAAAGAATACAAAAGGAATACACGGCAGAAGAGTTGGAACGCAGAGCAGGAGCAGTTGCAGGAAAACACATGAATAAGCCAGGTTCTTTAGGAGCAGTAGTCAGAGGATACAAAGGTGCTGTGACCAGACAGGTTTTAAGTATCATATCAGAAAATCAGAATAATGAATCGACCTTGAAAAATAGCGAGCTTATGGACATCTATAATCAACTGAGAGCTGAAAAAACCATATGGGTACGCAACTATAACGAAGCTATCATCAGAACTCAAAGACACTATGACAATGTAACCAGATACATCAATGATAATCCAAAGAAGTGGGATGAAAATCTAAAACAGAAACTGGATCTAGACTGATGAAAAGGCGCATGCGCCGCAATGAAAGGGCGCATGCGATGCGCCCCAACACTGAGAAGGCGCATGCGATGCGCTACTAACTAGAAATCAATGGCAGAAAAAGATATAAAAGATACTACACAATTAGACTCAGGAACCTACGAGATCATCCAGAGCCGACTGCTCAAGCAAAAGAATGACTTGCAGCAGCGACTTAATGAGCTTAATGAAGAACGTAAAAAGGTCTTCGGTTCTCTAGAAACTCGATTGATTGCAAACGACCGCGTGAATACAGAAAATAACTGTATCGCTCGTGACATCGTGACCATCGGTAAATACAGCATCTTTGGGTACAACGTGCATCTAGGATTGCGCACTGAGATGCAATTGAGCGATGTTTTTAGTATCTATGAGTTTGATCGTGACGGTGTGGATGGTGATGTGTTACGCTTTCGCGAAAGCGGGAACAAATTAAACCTCATCACAGATCCTATTTTTCAGACTGATTTTGAAAATCTGTACAAATACTATCGCAACACGATATTTTCCAAGTTTGCGATTATGGGGAATTACCTGCATATGGTATTTCAGCTCAGTGATTCGGTTACCGACATCAAGACTTTTAAGTGGTTGATAACTGACGACGGTTTGCAATATGTGGATAACCGTAGTGAGCATGAATATCGTTTTCCAGCGCAATATGGTTTCCAGTGGAAAGAGGCTGGACGCGATAATCAACGTGCTGGTGTGCATGGACATGTATCGATTCTAGACAAGGTTTTTGTAGAAACTATAGGTGGTGATTTAACCATAAAGGTTGAAGATAATACCGACGATGGTCAGGGAATTTATCGTGAAGATGTAGAACACCGCGACCAGACACTAGATGACGGGCAATATCGTTATGCCGATTTAGGCAATCTTATTGTTCTAGAAATAAAGCCGTTTCAAGAAGAGCCTCGTTATTTTGTGTACAACCACAAGATTAAGGAAGTAGAACGCATCAATAGTATTGCAGAGGCTGCAGTATTGCTACCAGATGATCAAGGTATTATTTTCCCGAGTGGTTATTACTTGCAAACTGGAGAGTATAACGTATTCCCTAGCGATGCTGGTAAATTAAAATTTCAGCAAAGAATCGCATCACCTAATGGTGAAGATCATTTGTATGTGTTTTATAATGCTGCGCAGGGATTGTATGTACTCATGTCTTACAATGTGATTGATCAAACGGTAAAGACACCTATCGTTTGTAATGGATTTACGATTTTAGAACAAGGTGAGTTGTGTTATTTCCGAACAGAAGATGAACAGACCAAGCATCACATGATGCAAATATGGCAAACACCATATTTAAAAGGTAATATCATGCCGTCTGAGCATCAAGACACGATGTTATTTAAGATAGGTAACAAGGATATTGTTAAAGCCATGGCGCAGGCAAATGAGCTGCTCACGCTTCTTAACAAAGAAGATAGTTATGGTGGTTTATATGATGACATTGCACGTTCTTCAAAAGATATTCTAGATGCCTATTACTGGTTGCCTGAAGAAGAAACTAAACAAATTAATCTACCTCTTAACGAGATCAACAAAGCGTCTAACGCAGCAATTGACGAGTTTGAGAAAGTAAAACAACTGCGTAAACAAGCAGCTGCAGATACTAAAGATATTTCTAAAAAGGCAGATGAGCTTTTTAGTAAAATTAAAAGCACCTCATTTAAGTCTATCAATGATTTTGTAGAGCTATTAACTCAGTTGCGCAGTTTGCGAGGTGAAGCGATAGGACTTTATGAAATACGTTATGTAGATACCGATTTCATCAAAGGAATCGAGGAGCAAATCGTAGAACAAAATGAAGTGATCTCACGTCGTGCGGTTACTTTTTTACTCGATGATAAAGCACTCGCTCCTTATCACGATGCTGTTGCAGAAAAACAAAATGCACTAGACGACACAAAAAAAGTGATCGAGATTAAAAATCTTGAGAAAGAAGTGAATCAAATTGCTGAAGATCTCGAGCTTTTAATAGACATCGTTTCTAATCTAGAGATAGAAGACACTTCTCACTCTACTAAGATTATTGAGAACATATCGTTGATTTTTGCCACTATCAATCAGGTAAAAGCGGCGATCAAGAATAAAGTGAAAACCGTAGGTAAAAAAGAAGCGCAAGCAGATTTTGCCGCACAGTTAAAGCTGATTGACCAGAGTATTATCAATTATCTGGACATTGCCAACACGCCAGAAAAGTGTGATGAGTTTCTTACCAAAGTTTCTATACAACTAGAAGAGTTGGAAGGGAAATTTGCCGATTATGAGGAGTACATTACAGAGATTATAGGCAAGCGTGAAGAGGTTTACGCTGCTTTTGATAATCGTAAAAGTAGTCTTGTAGAAGCGCGCAATAAAAAGGCAATGGCATTTCAAAATGCTGCCGAGCGTATTCTAAAAGGTGTTCAAAAAAGGGCACAATCATTAGATAGCGTTACCGAAATTAACGGTTATTTTGCCAGTGATTTAATGATCAATAAAGTGCGTGACATTGTCGTGCAATTAAAAGATCTCGATGATGCCGGAAAAGCCGAAGCAATTGAAACAGCGCTTAAAGTGGCTCGTGAAGATGCTTTGAGAAAACTCAAGGATAAGAACGAACTTTATGAAGATGGTGATAACATCATCAAGCTAGGGAAACATAAATTTGGTGTTAATAAACAGCAACTGGATCTGACCATTGTATTTAAGGATAATGCGCTGTTCTATCACCTAACAGGAACTGACTTTTATCAAGAATTGCATAATGAGATTCTCACACAATCTCAAGGAATATGGAATCAAGATTTGGTGTCTGAAAATAACCAAGTCTACAGATCTGCCTACCTCGCCTACTCTATTTTTAAATCTGGAGATAAAGAAGCTTTAAGAATAATGAGTCCGGCAGATTTGCTGACAACGGTTCAAGAAATCGCGAGTGGTAACTATTCTGGTGGCTATGTAAAAGGTGTTCATGACCATGACGCTGCTCAATATTTAAGCGTTTTATTACACAAACACCATGATTTGGGCTTGCTTACTTATGATCCTGATACGAGAGCGCAAGCACAGTTTTACTGGAATGCACTAGATACCAAACATCAATCCAACCTCAACCGTATATTAAAAAGTGCTGGTGAGGTATTATCTGTTTTTCCAGATAGTAAGGAGTACGACTTTATAATAGAAGAACTGGCTGATGAGATTTTTAAAACTTCTGAGTCTGCTAATAGTTTATCTATCGCAAGTTACTTATTCAATGAACTTAAAGACAATGATCATTTCACAGTAAGCACGAGCGCTATTCAATTAAAAGAAGCTTTTGAAAAGAAAATAAAATCTCAAAATGCCGATTTAAAATTTAAGAAAAGTCTAGAAGCTTGTGAGGACGAGAAGTCTAAAGTGGAACTGGTGAGACATTGGGTTTCCGCTTTCGCGAAAGCGGACTCAAAACAATCTTTACTGACATATGTAAACGAATGTGTGGCAAACATACTTTATGGAGAGCTGACAGCTGATAAAACAGTTGCCATCTCACCTAGTGAAAACATCAATGGATTAAAAGGGTCGCACCAGACGATTGAAGAAGGCGTGTTTGTGTTTAATTACCATGAATTTGTACATACACTAGAGCACTTTACAACGATAAAAGTACCTGCTTATGAAACCTTTAGAAAAGCAAAGCAAGAGGTAACTGAAGAGTTAAAAGAGTCCTTGCGACTAGAAGAATTTAAACCACGTGTATTGAGTTCTTTTGTCCGTAACAAGTTGATCGATCAAGTATATTTCCCACTAATAGGTGATAATCTTGCCAAACAATTAGGTACGGTAGGTGATACAAAACGTACCGATCGCATGGGATTATTGCTACTCATATCACCACCAGGTTATGGTAAAACAACCTTGATGGAATATGTAGCAAACCGATTAGGCTTGATATTTATGAAAATAAATGGTCCAGCGATAGGTCATGAGATTACATCAGTAGATCCTGAAGCAGCAACTAATGCAGCAACGAGAGAAGAACTTAAAAAGCTGAATCTTGCTTTTGAAATGGGTGATAATGTGATGTTATATCTAGATGATATCCAGCACTGTAATCCTGAGTTTTTACAGAAGTTCATCAGCCTGTCTGATGGAACTCGTAAAATTGAAGGAGTTTATAATGGAAAGCCTAAAACCTACGATCTACGTAGTAAGAAATTTTGCGTGATTATGGCTGGTAATCCATATACGGAAAGTGGAGATAAATTCCAGATTCCAGATATGCTTGCAAACCGTGCTGATATCTATAATCTAGGTGATATCATAGGTGATACGGCTCATTTATTTGAGCTGAGTCTGGTAGAAAATGCACTGACTAGTAATCCTGTATTGCAACAATTGAGTAACAAGCATTTTGATGATGTGTATGCGCTTATAGATCGTGTTCAAAACGGAGCAAGTGATAATGAGTTGAAAGGAAATCACAGCAATCAAGAAATAGCCGATTATGTAGCTGTACTTGAGAAGGTATTGAAAATACGTGATACCGTTCTTAAAGTGAACCAGACCTACATCGCAAGCGCAGGAATGGAAGACACTTACCGTACTGAGCCTAGTTTTAAACTACAAGGTTCTTACCGTGATATGAATAAACTGGTCGCTAAGGTTGTTCCTATAATGGACGATAAAGAGTTGCAAACGCTCTTATTATCACACTATGAAAGTGAATCACAAACATTAACTAGTGCTGCTGAAGCCAACCTGTTGAAGTATAAAGAACTCGTCAACACCATCACTACAGAAGAGCAACAACGATGGGAAAACATCAAAGGGATTTTTGCCAAGAACAATAAGCTTAGTGGCCTAGGTGGACAAAATCAGATGTCTCAAGTCCTGAGTCAAATGATGGATTTCACCGAAAATCTAGAAGGCATTAAAGAGGTGTTGAGGAAAGGACTTAGTAAGTAATATATATGAAGCTAAGATCACTTAAAGTATTGTTTTACAGCCTGCAATCAATAATTTACGAATGATTGATAATAGAAATGCTAAGAGAATAAAAACCTCTTAGCATTTTTTTTGCTTTAAATATTCTTGAATAGCACATGTTAAAGGTGTAATTTTCGCAAAAATATCAATTCATTGAAGAAAACATTACTTTGCTATTCTATCCTATGTACAGCTTTTATTAAACTAGGTTATAGCCAGACCAAGACACCAACAACGTCTCAAAAAATTGATACTGTTTACATTAAGTCTGCACGTATTTCTACTACAGCACAAAAATTACCTGCAGCGGTATCTGTTTATCAAGCAACAGTTGATGATGCAACAAGACAGCAACTTTCTCTACAAGAATACACACAACAGACTCCAGGTGTTTTTACTCAAAATGCCAATAATTTTGCTCAAGATTTAAGGGTTTCAATGCGTGGATTCGGTGCGAGATCTGCTTTTGGAATACGAGGAATAAAATTAATAGTAGATGGAATTCCAGAAACTACACCAGATGGTCAAGGACAATTAGACAATCTTAACTTGGGGATTATAGACCGTATAGAGGTTTTAAAAGGACCTAGTTCTAGTTTATATGGTAATGCTTCAGGTGGTGTTATCTCTATTCAAACTATAGATCAGGTAGAAAAGCCTTTCTCTACCTGGAAAGCAACTGCCGGATCTTATGGATTTCAAAATTTACAAGCTACAGCTGGAATTAATGCCGGAAAAGCAACCTATATATTCCATGGTAATTATGTAAAATCAGACGGATACAGAGATCAAAGTGGTTTTGAACAATATAATGCTAACGTAAAAGCTAATTTTAAATTAAGTGAGAAGTTTACTTTAAAGGCTTTACTTAATTATAGCGATTCTCCACAAGCTGATGATGCAGGTGGTATCGATTTAACCTCAGTAGAAGAAAACAGAAGACAAGCAAGAGACCGAAATGTACTTTTTCAAACAGGAGAAACGATCCAACAATTTAAAGCTGGACTAAGTGCGATCTGGAATATCAATACAAATACCACTGCAGAAGGTTATTTGTTTTATAACAATAGACAGTTTGAAGGACGATTGCCTTTTGAATTTGGAGGTCTGATCGATTTAGGAAGAGATTATGTAGGACAAGGTGCAAACATCACTTATTCAAAAGGGAAAAACACTTTAAAAGCAGGATATGATTTTGGATATCAAAATGACGATAGACAACGCTTCAGAAATCTAGAAGGTATAAAAGGTGAGCAAACTCTTGATCAAAAAGAGCGTTTTACAAACCTAGGTATATACGTTACCGACCATTTAGAGCTTGACAAATGGTATCTTACTGGAGGAATTCGTTTTGACTATAACAAACTTACTGCAGTAGATGAGTTTTTAGACAATGGTGACGATTCTGGTGATATCACATTAAATTCTTTAAACCCTAGTATAGGTGCTAGTTACGCTTTCGCGAAAGCGCACAACGTATATGCAAACATTGCTACAAGTTTTGAAACTCCTGCATTATCAGAGTTATCTGCAAACCCTACTGGTGATCAAGGCTTCAATGAAAATATAGAAGCGCAAAAAGCTATTAACTATGAAGTAGGAATTAAAGGAAAACTAGCAAAAGGATTAAGTTATCAAACGGCTATTTTTTACATCGATACAGAAGATGATTTAGTCCCATTTGAACTGGCCGCTTTTCCAGATCGTACTTTTTATAGAAATGCAGGAAAAACTACACGTAAAGGTATAGAAGTTGAAGGAGCATATGCTTTTACAAAAGCATGGTCACTTACTGCTGCTTACACATTTTCTGAATTTAAATACAGTGACTTTGTAGTAGATGATGTAAACTTTGATGGTAATTTATTACCTGGTATTCCAAAACACTTAACAAACATAGGATTACAATATCAGTCTGAAAAAGGCTTTTTTGCTACCGTCCAAGCATCACTAGTAGGTAAGCAATATGCAAATGATAGTAATGAAGCTACTGTTGATGGATATGAAAATATCAATTTTAGAACTAGCTATAGTTTTACTTATAAGAAGATTGCGATAAAGCCTTATGCCGGTTTAAACAATATACTTGATCAAGAATATACAGATAACGTAAGGATTAATGCTTTTGGCTCACGTTTTTATGAGCCTGCTCCAGGTATTAATGGTTATGGAGGGATAGAGGTACGATTTTAAGTAAATTTCCCATATCTTATTTTAAATTGAAAAATGCCAAGAGAATGAGATTCACTTTGCATTTTTAATACGACTTATTTCTATAAGCTATTTAAAGAGCTTCTATTTGTTGTGTAGCTTTTGCTATACTTTCTTCTCTATTTACATTAGAAAGATCTGCTGCAATGAAGGTGACATCTGTAATGCCTAAAAAGCCTAAGAAAGTTCTAAGATATGGAGTTACAAAGTCTACCTCACTTCCTACAGGAGTACCACCAGTAGAAACGACTACGTATGCTTTTTTATCTTTTAATAGACCTACAGGACCTTCTGGAAGGTAGTTGAAACTAATTCCTGCTCGAGATATTAAATCGATATAAGTTTTTAAACCTGCAGTAACACCAAAGTTATACATAGGTGCTGCGATTATGTAAGCCTCTGCTGCGGCAAATTCTAGTGCTAGTTCATTACTACCTGCGACTGCTGCTTTTTGAGCGTCTGACTGTTGATCTGCCGGTGTGAAATAACCCATGTAACGGTCTTGGCTACCTAAGGTAACTTTATCGTCATAGTAAAGATCTCTTTTACTAGTTATTTCATGTCCTTGAGATTCTAATTTATTTTGCAATACATCAAGTAGTCCACGACTTACACTCGCTTCTTTTAACGGACTGCTATCTATTCTAAGTACATTCATAATGTTGTAGGTATTATATTTGTATGTACAAATAAAGGGCTTAATGATTAAAACAAAAAGAAAATGTTTGTTAAAATTTAGGGTATAGGATTTTAAAAACGACTATTTCTCTCTATGAGTTCTCATTTGCTGATAGAGGGAAGAGATTCTTTTTAGACAGCTTTCAACATATTTAAAAGATCATTTTCTGTATCTTTTCCCTTGTTCTTGTTGTACCAGTTTTGTAGTTCTTCTTTAAATTCTGGAGAGAGAACACCTTTTGCTGCTTTTTCATCTGCAACTAATTGTGTAGCCGTAGTAGGTCGTGGTCCCCATGTAGTAACTGGTAAACCTGTCTCTTTATTTATTAAAATAAGCTTTGCTATAGAACGACCTCCATTAGTTAGAAACTCATCCATTAAATCTAGATTATCATCCCTTAAAACGACTCTTAGATCTACACCTGCAGCTTGCGCTACTTTATTCATCATGGGCATCGTTTGTGCAGCATCACCACACCAGCTTTCTGTAATGATTAAAAAATACACTTCTTTATCAAATGCCGATAAGAACTCTTGATTTTCGGGAAGAATCTTCATGGTCTTATCCAGACGTTTCATACGCTGGTTATTAAGCATCGTATAATTTGCTAGCGCTTCGGTAACCTCAGCACCTGTGTTGGTATTGTTCTCAGTATGTGTTGCTACTAGATCACGATATTCTTGATAAGAAATTGAATTATCTGTAGCTGTTTTTATGATTTGTTGTAATTCCATAGTACAAAAGTAAGGCGACAAGTAGTTTAAAAAAGGTGATAAAAGTCACAAGCTATGTTACATTATTCCCTGAGACTATATCTAGTAATTAATTTACAAGTTCTAACGTAGCGTTGTAAATGCTTTTATTTTCCATTTTTGCTTTAAGATAAGCATAGAAACTCATGATAAAAATATCTTCTCGATCTACTGTTTTATAGGTAAATGCAGCAGTGACTTTATTTTTAAAAGAATCTTCTGTAATATGAAAAGGATGTTCAAAGTATAAACGTAATAAACTCATAAACGTCAGCACACGATCTTCTTCTAAATCGAGCAAACGCGATCTAAATTTCTTTTTAAAACTACGCATCTTGGACTCTACTAAATCTGGCTGATTGAGTTCCATATAAATCAATATTTCAAGAACATTTTTCTTGAGCACCCACAATAGATTTTCCTTTTTTTCATAAAACACATCGCTATGCATAAATGAATTTATAACACGTCTCGCCTCCTGAGGTTGCTCTTGTTGAAATAAAAATGTTGCATGTGCCAGTCGTATTCTTAAAGATATTTTTTTAAAGCTACTCACCTCTTCTATCGCCTTTGCGGCATTACCTGTATAATTATAATTGAGTGCTTTGAGAAGCAATACACGCTCTTCAAATTGTTTTTTGAACCTCCCTTTTTGTTTTATGATCTCTAGATCTAACTCGTTAATTAATAATTGAGACCTATTAAAATCTTTGTTTCTAAAACAAGAACCTGCCATGAGGTATAATATCTCACAATGGTAGTACAAGTGCTTTGCTGCCTGGTGCTTTTTCAACTCTACAATATCATAGATGTGATTTATAAAAATAGAAACCCCAGCATAGTCAGACTTTAAAGTTGCCGCTTCTGTAGCGATATTCATTAATTGATATAGAGATTTAAAAGAAAGGTGTTGATCTATAGAGATTTGGAAAAGATCTAACTGTGTTTTAATGACCTTATAAACATTTACTGGATGTGTCTTTAATGCTTTTTGCACCGTTGCATAGGCCATCACCAGTCTAGATTCTGCTAGATATCGTTTTTCATTTTCTTGATAAGCTTTTATCGTTTCTTCTAACGACATCACATCATTTAAATGCGCATATTGAACCTGAGTATAATAAATCTCTTGCAGGACAACATAAGATTCTAACGCAATAGCCATAGAAGCGGCCTTTTTAAGCGTTTTAAAACCTAATTTATACTGTTCACGCTCTAAGAATATACGAGCTGCTAGAACCAGTTTAAAAAGCTGCATCTCTTCTTGTGACTCACTGGCAAAACCATTTATAGCTATAAAATCTATAAGGCTCTCTTTTAAACGGTTTTTGAGAGCGTGCAGGGCGTTTTTATTAGGTTTTCCATAGATTTTTATATCGAGATCTACTCTTGCACCTTGTTGTATGAATTGGAATAATGCTATGTTCTTTACATCGGTACGTTGGTTTCTCGCTTTCGCGAAAGCGAGAAAAGCACTCACCTCATCGCTATTAAATGAATTAATAAGACTAATTAAATCGTTCATATAAAAAACTTAATCTATTGTTTTACTGAAGTATATGCTTAACTAAATATTTTTCAATCGTATGAATTGGGCAAAAGTAGGTTATTTACAAGTACGAACTCATCACATATTTGCAGCATCAAAACAAAACAACATGGAAAATCAAGTTAATTACAACACCGAAAAAAAAGAAGTTAAAACAACAGAGGCATTTACTGGTAAACCGACAGCAGCATTTATAGCCGCATCGTGGACAGCATTGCTAGTAGGAATGGTTTCTTACTGTATAGGATTATGGAATGCAGAGATGGTGCTCAATGAAAAAGGGTACTATTTTGTGATCCTACTCTTCGGTTTATTCTCAGTGATATCGGTACAAAAAGCCGTGAGAGATAAACAAGAAGGCCTGGCCGTGACCGATATGTACTACGGTATAAGCTGGTTTGTCACCATCGCATCGATCGTACTGCTGGTTATAGGGTTGTGGAATGCAGACTTGCTTTTAAGTGAGAAAGGATTCTATGGAATGTCCTTTTTGCTAAGTCTTTTTGCCTCTATCGCCGTGCAAAAAAACACCAGAGATGTGAAGTTTCTTGATGGGAATTAGAAAGAGGCAAAATGATTAACGATTGGAGATTAACGATATCAGATTTTTGATTTGTTTACTCTGATGTAAACATCCTTTGTCCTAAAAGACATTTCTTTAAATTGAAACTAAAATAATACGTAGGATTATTATAATCTAGAATTAAAAAATAATGAAATGACTTAACAAAACCGGCTCGTGCCTAATGACGAGCCTGTTTTGATGACAGAAACGACCTTTTCATAATGAAGAGGTCGTTTTTTACTTTACACTTCTCATCTAGAAATTAGACAATGCCAAGACAAATACTTGGCATGTCAATTTTAAAAAGCTTTAATTCGTAATACCATAGAGCGATTTTAGTATTACTATTTCGCTGGAGTTGTTTAGATCTACAAAATAATCCAGCTGCCATTTTTGAGTACGTATGGCAGTGGCATTTAATGGGGTATCCCAAATAGGATATACACGTATGGCTCGTTTGCCTTCTTTTTTACTTGTCGATATAATTCCCTTTTTAATAAGAACAGATTTAGGGAAGACAAACTGACCTAATTTATTTTCAATTCTTACATTGACCACAAAATAATCAAAAGAGTCTGTGTCATCAAATGGTGCTATAGGTCCAGCTCCTTGACGTTTCCAGAAGGTCACAAACTGACCTGTTTTTTTAGGAGTGATTTTAGAACTTCTGGAAATAATTTTTAATTCGTTAAGTTGAAAGGTACAGGCTTCGTATTCTTTGCTTTCTTTCTCTTCTTGATAATGGGATAGCTTGAGACCGCAATTATCGTAGATGTCTTCTTTAATTTGTTTGAGATTTTTATTCAATCTAATTGTATTTAACTATTCATAGGTGCGGACTTAAGTCCTCACCTATGAATAAAATTTCTCTTTTTATACCAGTTGAAATCGCTTTCCAGGCAAAGGTTTAACGACACCTTTTAACTCCATGCTCATGAGTAAAGAGGCTACTTTATGGACTGGTTGTTTAATGTTTAGAGCAATTAAATCTAGTAATTCTTCTTTGTGTTCTTTCAGGTAGCGGTAGATCAATTTTTCGTCTTCAGTAAGTTCTACAAAGAGCTGTTTTTGCACCGCTACGTCGCGTTCTTTCCATCCTAGAATGTAGGGAACATCGGCAGTTTTTGTGAGCATGTGTGCTTTAGACTGTTTTATCAACTCGTTACAACCTATGGCATATTTATCATTCACACGACCTGGAACTGCAAACACCTCTCGATTGTAACCGCAAGCAAGGTCTGCAGTGACTAGTGAACCACCTTTTGAAGCGCTTTCTATAACCACAGTCGCCTCACTCATTCCTGCGATGATTCTATTTCTACCCAAGAAATTCTTGCGATCAAAGTTATCTGTATGCCAAAAATCGGTAATAAAACCACCGTTTTGCAACATCTCTTCATTGTGCGCGGCGTGATTGCGTGGATAGGTTTGATTTAATCCATGTGCCATTACCGCAATGGTCTGTAAACCGTGCTCTATCGCCATTTTATGCGCTAGAATATCGACTCCATAAGCATAACCACTAATTATAATAGGTTGCAGCGGAGCTATTTCTGAGATGAATTTTTCTAAAAACGCGGCTCCATTACTCGTAATTTGTCTTGTGCCGACTATACTAAGTGTGTACGGATTATCTAGGTTTATGTTTCCTTTTTCAAAGTAGATGATAGGCCCATCTACACAATATTTTAAACGCTCTGGATAATCTTCATTATAATAAACACGGTACTTTATTTTATTCTCTTCTATGAATTCCAGCTCCTTTGCTGCTTTTGCAAACAGACCGTCTTTGTTTCTTATAAACTGTGCCTTCTTCTCTCCTATTCCTTCTATGGCAGCTATATCCTTGTATTGCTGTTCAAAAACTCCAGTCGCGTTACCAAAGGTTCTGATCAACCTTTTGGCCATAATATCACCTATTAACGGTGCTTTTTTGAGTGCTAGTAAAGAAAGAAGTTCTTGTTGGTCCATGATAAAAGTAAATTTAAATCTAAGCTAAAATTTAAAAATCACAGCAATAGATGCGATAAATGAAATTGAATTTAATGTTATTTATGCTTTCAAGTATAGAACAGACATCTTCAGCCTTTCCGACCAAAATTCGTTTCACTCATTTTGCCCACCTTTCCTTTTCTAAGGAAAGGAGTTTTTATTTGGTAAATAATTTATAAAATCTATCTCTATAATTGAGAAAGTTTATGAACCCAATTATTCAAAATCTCTTTACGAGAAAAGTGCTTTACAACATATTCTCTCGCTTCTTTTCCCATGGACTTTCTCAAATCAGAATCAAGTCGCCATTTTTCTAATTGATCTACTGCAGTTTGTACATCTGGTTTAGAAAAATAAAGTCCTGCATTTGCATTTTCCATTACTGTTTTTACTTCGCTTGCTTTGTTTCCAAGAATTAATGACGGTTTTTCACTCGCCATCATGCCTAACAATTTTGAGGGCATTACGGTATCTAGCACTTCTGTTTTTTGGAATAGAAAATGGGCATCTGCACTGCAAAGTAAATCTGATAAATCCTCAAAAGGAACTGGATCGTAAAAATCGATGTTTTCTTGTTGAATGCTTTCTTTTAATTGCTGGTATTTTGCTCCAGCACCTACAATTATAATCTCATAAGATTGTTGTGGTAACGCTTTCGCGAAAGCGAGAAAATAATCCCAATCCTGTTTATCACCGACGTTACCGCTATAAAGAAGTTTAAATTTATTACTTTTTAAGTAATCATGTTGCTTTGCCGTAGCTGGATTTACCTGACTCTCATCAATCCAGTTGGGTAAATAATAAGTAGGCTGGCTAGTTTTGGACTTTAACTTATCAATCATGTTATGACTGATCGTGCTTATAACATTTGCTTTATTGAAAATGCGACGTTCAAGACCAAATAAAAATTTAAAAATAAACTTTTTACCACCACTAGAAAGTCCTGATTGCAATGCTGCGTCAAATTCAAAATCCTGAATATGAATCCAGCTTTGAGCCTTGTGTTTTTTAGCATGGTAACTACCTAACCAGGCGCTAGCTGTGAATGGTACGATAGAAATTACAAGATCTGTATGCTTAATCTTTCTCAGATTGAAGAAACTCCCTTTAGTAAAACTTAAAATATGAATTACACGCTTTAAAAAAGTAGGTTGTTCTGGAACGTACTGTTTGTAACGATACAATTTTGCTCCTTTATGATCTTCTTGAATGTAGTTAGGCCTATCTCGATATTCCTGAGCGATTTTCCATTGTGGATAATAAGGAAAGGCTGTAACAACGTTTACTTGCGCGCCAGTATCAATTAGTGCTTCTACCATTTGAGTAGAATACAAACCGATGGCAGTATCTTCTGGTGCATAGTTAAGACCTATGAATGTGATGTGTTTTTCTTTCAAGGTTATCTATCTTTTATCACTTGGGCAGGAGTGCCCAAACATATTTTACCAGATGGTAAATTTTTAAAAACACTACTGCGTGCGCCTACTAACGTGCCTCTGCCTATGGTAATCCCTGGAGCAACATAAACATCTGTAGCGATCCAGCATTGATCTTCTATAATTATTTTATGACCGTAAATATCAAAGTTTACAGCTTGTGGATCATGTGTTCCTGTGCAGATGTAAGATTTTTGAGAGATAACCACATGGTTTCCTATTTCTATCTCTCCAAGACTATAAAGAACCACATCATCACCTATCCAGCTATGATCACCTATATTTACTTTCCATGGGAATTGTGTTCTTACCGTAGGTCTAATAATGACATTTTTACCAATTTTTGCTCCAAAAGATCTTAATAAAAATCTACGCCAGCCATACATGAATTGAGGCGACCACGCAAAAAGTGTATTTTGAACAAGCCACCATAATTGTACAGTAATCGATCCTTTACCACGGAAGTTTTGTGGCAATTGGAATTTATCAAGTTGTTGGTAGTTTTTCAAAGTTAATTTTCAAGTTTTAAGCTTTCAGGTTGGTAAAAAATCAATTTACTATTTAAAAGTGTTCCTTCTTCAACTCTCAACTCTACCGTATGCATTTTATTGTCTAATAGTCTTGCTAAGTTAATCTCTTCTACCTTTTCTATACTAACTGGGTTAATAAAGAGCGGATATACTTTGAAAGAAATCTGTATAACATCTTCCTTTATTGTATTTTCATATGGGAAAGCAGACATGTCTGAAGCTAATATTTCAATAGCTCTATTAAGAGAGACAAAATCCTCACCACTCTTTCCTTTTCCCTGATAACCAGAAACATCACCTATTAATTCAAATTCAAAACTTTGATTTTCAAGATTTAAATTTTTAATATGAATTATCCATTTTTCTTCTATTTGCCTAACACTCTTATTTAAAGTAATTCGATTGAATGTTGGCCACCATTGTTTAGGAAAAGAGGATGTTCTCGACACTGCATATAAATCATTATGTTTATCAATTGGTATTCCATCTAATTTTATAGAGAAATTAGCTCCAATATTCCTTTTTGTTGGGAGAACGTCAAATCTATTCCCATTAAAAGTGAATTTCACAACAGCACCCTTATCCTTAATCACCTGTTCAGATATCATATTAGATTTTTCGTTAGTTTTTTGAACTGCATTGATAAAATGCTTCATTAGAATCCATTCTAACAAAATTTTACCCTCATCATTAGGATGTACAATATCTCGCAAAAGATCTTTAATAGTTAATGATGTGTTTAATTCTAAATAATTCTTCCAAACATCCCTAACACCTATAAAACCAAAATTATACTTAATCGCTAGATTCTTAATTATTTTAGAATTTTCGTCTTGCTTTTTATTTAATTTTTCTTGGCCTAAATCATTATCTACATAAGAAATATGATGATCAAATATGATAACATCACTGGTTAGTCTATTTTTAATATTATAAAATATTTCTTCTAATTCGCCATTCTCAATACCTCCATAAACGTGAAAAATAATAAGATCTGGATATTGAGGATATAGATCATGCTCTGCAGTACGCACCAGTTTTGGTGCCTGATATCCTCCAATTGCATTATTTAAAATTACAAATTTTACGTTTGGGTAGGTATCTTCTAGTAAATTTGTGATACGCCTCATGTCTATTCCAGACACTATAGACTGACCATAGAATTGAATTTTGAACACCTTTTTTTCAGATGTATTTGTCAAAATGGAAGATGTTTTTTTCAAAGATTTTACGAGTTGATTTGACACCTTAATTGTGGGGAGATTATGTTTAGGTATTTCTTGTGAGTAACCTGATAGCATAGAGAAAATTATCAATAGGGGTAATATAAATTTCATATCTTTTTTTTCATAGAGTTATAAAGCGCTTCCCATTTAGGCTTATTTACCTTCCAAGAATATTCTTGAATCATAAAATTACGCAACTTATTACCGTTCAATTTTCTTTGTTGATCGTTCCATTTTGACGCTTCTACTAGAGCTGTTTTCAATTCATTAAAAATAGGATTAATAAGTATGCCTCCGTTATTCCCCCATTCTTTCAGTAATCCAGTTTGAAATGTTGTAATTACCGGCGTACCCATCATCGCTGCTTCTAGATTTACCATACCTACTACTTCAGAGTAGCTAGGAGCAACAAATGTATGTGCATTTCTATAAAGTTCTTTTTTCTTTAATCCTCTAATTTCTCCTATAAATTTAATACGTTTATCATTAAATGCTAATGCTTCTAATTCATTACGATGTTCACTCTCTGGACCTGCAATTACAAGGTCGAAATCGAGGCTTTTAAGCGTCTTAAAAACCTCAATAAGCATTTGCACACCTTTAACTGGATGAACGCGTCCTAAGAAAAGAAAGTATGGTCTTATAGGCTTCTTTCTATCTATAACATCTTCTATTTCAATAGCATTGGGAATACATATAACTTCAGTTTTAGGAAATAAAATTTGTAAAGTTTTTTTCTCTTCTGGTGTTATAGCATGTAAATATCTCGCTTTTGCGAAAGCAGAACTGGTAAATAATTTTAAATATAATTTCTTTTTGAGCTTACCACTTTTCCACAACCATGGTTCAAACATACCATGTGGAGTAATGATAAAAGGAATTTCACGCGCTATCGCAATTTTGGCAGCTATATATTGCGCATGCATCCATACTCCATGGAGATGAAATATTGAATTACTATCTATTGTGTTTAAATAAATTTTTAGATCTTTAGAATATAACCACGGACCTTTATGAGAAAAACTTAATATGTTAAGGTCATCACGATCTTTTTCTGTGGTAAGTATTTGGGAATTGTAGAATTGGGATTGTAGAACTTTAACAACAGGACGGACACCACCACTAGCTCGAGAAATATCTTCGGTAATATGATATAACTGCATTATGACTTAATTAAATTTTCTTTAAAGCTTATTTCTTTTCCATCTAAAGTCCAATCCAACATAATGAAAAAATTAATAAAGAACGCAAAAAACAAAACGCCATTTTCCCGTTCTAAAATATTCTCAGAAAACATAACTATACAGTAAAATAAAATGATAGCTATAAGTAAATAATTCTTCATTGAAAAGGCTCTTAATAAATGGTACAGAATGAATATAGTGAATACGAATAAACCTAAATATCCTACATTGAGAATGAAACCTAAATATTGATTGTGAGAATTATACCTATTTACAGCAAGAAAAGCGGCATCTTGTTCATAACAATTAATGAGTTCATTTTTTCCATCGCCAATACCAAAACCTAAAACTCCAGCTTCAGGTAATATATTAACTGCACAATGATAGATAGAATATCTAATATTAGTAGAATTAGTCATATCACCATTTGAATCCTGTACCTGTAATAATTCTGCAAATCTAGATTGAACTTTAGGGTTGAAAATTATAGTACTTATAATAGCTGCTGCTGCAATCCCAGAAATTAGATACAATTTCTTATTTTTAAATACCAAAGTAAGAAACAGAATAACTAAGACCAGAGCGATAATAGGACCTTTTTTAATCATGATCATTAAGAAAAAAAGCGCTGTAATATTAAGAAATATTAAAATTAGAGTTCTTTTCAAATCTATTCCTTTATTAAAAATGGTTAGTGAGAAAATCATTGATATTCCTATATGCATGCTTAAATAAATGGGATGTATTTTCCATCCTGAAATATCTGATCTAATAATATTTGGAAAGTGTAGAATACTATCATTAAAAGTATAATGAGTAGTAAATTTTAAGAAAGAACCAACACACAGAATTATAGTTCCGATTATAAAGAGCCACATAAGTTCAAATCTCTTATTTAAAATAAAACGAATGCATCTTTTACTCATTAAAGAAAAGATGAGAGGAAATAATAAGATAGATGAGGCGGTACTTATTTTACGGAATCCATAATCAATGTCCTCTGTATATAAAAGACTAATCAAGTAAATAAAGATGATAGAAGAGTTGAGTAGAAAATTCCCCCACCTAAACTTTTCTTTATCAAAAATGGCACTGATAATAGCGCAACAAAGCAACAAAATTATTACTAGTGGTCTTAGTCCACGAGGAATAATAGGCATTAAAAATAATAATGCGCAAAAAGCTAAAACTAGCTGAGGTAAATAAATATCTATTTTTTCCTTGAGACCCATACTTTCTGCTTGAAAACGAAACAATATAATTTGATTATTAATTTAGGGATGATGTACAACCCAAAAAGAGTTCCAATAAAATAACTGTAGCCATTTGTAAAATCACCTCTTAATAAAAATATCAAATGCATAGCAAAATAAAAAGCAACTGATTTTTTAAGTAAATCAGAACTCTTAAGCCATGTGAGAAAATAAACTATCACTAAAGCCAGTACTATTGCCATCACAATTACACCAACAATTCCAAAATTTAAAAAGCCTTCAGCAATATAAGGATTTGCTAAGTTTGTGAAATGAAAATCGTAATGATCTTTAACATGATTACCCACAATTAACCCAGAAGAATCAGGTTTACCGCTCCATATACTTCTAGGAACAAAAAACAAAAGTGCACTTAACAGTTGATACCCATAGGACAAGCCATCAAAACTGACATGCTCAATAACTACTCCTATATTTATAAAAGCATCGTAATTGAGGGACATATATCCTTCATTTAAGTCGTTTTTACGAAAGATAAGACTGGGATTAGATAAAAGATCTGCAAAGCCATAATCAACATGTGTTAAAAATTGTATAGCTGGAAATGCGACAATCATTGAGAAGAATAATAAAAACGTAGTTTTTACATTACTATTCATGAATTTAGGGTAAAACAGAAAAATAAGTAATAGATAGATAGGCCCTAAAGCATTTCTTTTTTCAGTTAATGGATTCTTAAGTAATATTAAAAAAACAAGAAAAAGAAGTATGGCAAATAAGAAAAGGAAAAACCTCTGTCTATTCAATTTGTTTGCTTTAAGAAAAGACAACCCTAAAACAACTCCTGACAATGGAAATAGAAATAAAACTTTTTTCCTTATAAGTAAATCACCTACACTATAATTAGAGACAAGCCAGTTAGGTCTAACTAATTCATCTAATATAAAAGACCAGTTCATTAAAATAATTAGGATACACAATAAAACTAACAAGTATAGAATGGATAAGCTGCTTTTTTTAAAAACATCACTTGTCTTTTTATTTTTTTGTCTGATCAGAGATTTAGCTCCAACGTAAAACAAGAAAAAGGTTATATGAAAAATGGAAATTAAAAAGTTTGTTTTAATAAAAAGAGATTCCTCAAAAGGAAAGTTATTTGAAAAAATGGGAATATCCATTGATGTCATCGTTGTTACCTGTGACATAGGAGCAACAAGAAAAAATAGATAATTAAAAACTATATAAGTACTTAAAAAAGGGCTGTAAAATTTCTCAATAAAAATATGATAGTAAGTAAAAAAGCTGAGAATAACTGCATTACTAAAAAACGAGAGCCATAATGAAATACTCGCATCTAGAAATGAAAATATAGCTACCGTAACAAGTAAATAAACAAGTATAAAAGTATTTCTTAGAATCATTAATCCTTTACTAATTTTATGAAGGTACTTGCCATAGCCTCGATAGAATAATTTTTCTTGCAAAAATCACTAATAAATCCTCGGTTTTCTAAAATAGCTTTTTCTTGCTTAAAACACGTTAAAATTTTATTTGATAAATCTTCTACACTGTCCTCTTTGAACCACCAAGTTCTTAAATTTTGTTGTGCAGATTCAATCTCTGGTCCATGAAGTTCTTTCTTAGCGATAATCATGGGAACTCCAAATCCTAGACTTTGAGTTAAACTTAATCCTACTCTACCTGGAGAAACACTAATTAAACAAGATTTATAATAATCGTAGAGTTTTTTAATATCAGTGACTGAGCCTGGTATAGTCACTCGATCTTGCAAACCATCATTTTTACATTTCTCTATTAAAAACTGTCTTTCTGGACCCTCACCTATCAATATTAAGTTAGTTTCAATAGGTAATTTATGAATGGAGCTTTTAAAAGATTCATATAATAAATCAGCTTTTTTATTTTCAACCATTCTACTTACAAAGATAATGTCTCGCGGTTGCTCTACACAGGCAGCGTTCATCTCTTTTATAGAATACAATGCGTTGGGTGCTACATGTATCTTTTTATGAGGCATCCTGAGCTGTAATTCTTCTTTTTGTCTATAAGTATACACAATAATTTCATCAGATAAAAGACGCATTATGTGCCTTAATTTATCACTGTTTGCTGTTTGTCCGTTTTTAGGCCATGCATGGCCCCAAATTAAGATAGGTTTATTAAATAATTTTCTTAAAATTAATAAAATCCAATTAGAGATTACCCTTGGATTAAGGCTTAAAACCATTATTCCACTCTGCATTCCATGTTTCAATAATCCTGATTGCCATAAAAGACGATTCCCTAAGAAAAAACGGTTTTTCAATAAAATGTCTGGCAGATAGTTATCGCTCAAACGAATGGTCGAATCAAAGAATCGTTCCCCACAAAAAACGGTAAGATTACTTAACAGAGAATCCTTAATTACATGAATTAAAGGAACTCTATAAGTAGCTATGGTAGTTTGCACTAACAGTAATTTTTTATTCATGTCGTATTATATCACTACGGTAAAAATAACTTGCTAAAACCAACAAAATAGCTTCTGTACCAATTGCAGCGATTATTGTCCCTTTTAACCCTAAGTAAGGTACAATAATAAGACTTAGAGTAATATTGAACACACCTGCTATTATCATCATCATCATTCTATTTTTAAACAGCTTTCTAGCCGGAGCATATAAAGCTTGGAATAATGAACTTAATCCAGTAAAAAAAGCAATTATACTCATCCATTTGAACAAATAAGTATTCTTATAGATAGTTACATCATTGTATAAAAATTCAATAATCCAATCTCCTATTAATAGTATGACTACAACTCCAATTAACCCCACGAAGGCAACTATAGGGATAAGTTTTTTCATCATTTGCTTTTTTTCAGAAAATGATTTTCTTGCCATATAAGGATACATCGCTTGATAAAAAGGAAGGAACATTTTCTTAGCGGCTATTATTAATTTATCAAATGCACTAAATATACCTACAACCGCATCCCCAGCAAAGATTCCTAATATGACTCCATTTGCGGCATAACTAAGCTGAGAAGCTATATTTGAAGTGAACACTTGAAAACTCTCTTTGTAAAACTCTTGTGACTCTTTAAAATTGGGCCATTGCCATTTCACATATTTCATACTTAGTAAGAAAGTAAAAATTCCTGCTGTTAAAAAGCCTATAGAATTGAAAATAGGTACATAAAAATAATCAGAAGGAGCGGTTATAAAAACAAAAAGTAATATTGTAAATAAAACTTTAGCAACTACATTAACTACTGTAAGTAGTCGCATCTTTTCGATTCCTTGAAAAAACCAATCAGGTAATAACGTTTGACCTATTACAGCACCATAACTCAGTAAATAAATATGCCATTCTATTGAAAATCTAGGAACACTAAAAACTACTAAAGAAAGCAAACCGAAAACTAAGATCAATAGAATCATTCTAGCCCAAAAAACTTTAAAATATACCGTTGAATAATCACCTCCTTGAGATTTAATTATGGATATTTCTCTTGTAGCTGTTACATTGAAACCAAAGTCAGCCGCTGCAACGCAAAAAGCCATTAAGTATTGAGCAAGCATTACAAGTCCAAATTTTTCTAGACCCAACTGCCTTTCTAAAAACGGAATGATCAGAAGTGGCAATATATAATTAAGACCTTGTAAAACAACCAAAGAACTATAGTTTTTAGCAATAGTCTTTTGTTCAGAAGATAGTTTTTTAGAAAGCTTACTCATTTGACGGTTGGGTTACCTCGATAAACGCTAAAATAGACTTTTTAGTGCCCTTACGAGTTCAAATAAGCCGAATACATCATCTCCACACCTTTTTCAAGGTCTATCTCATGCTCCCACCCTAACTCATGTAGTTTTGAAACATCAGTAAGCTTGCGTGGTGTACCGTCCGGTTTTGTAGCATCCCAATCTAGGTTTCCTTGATAGCCTACGGTGGTTTTGATCATCTCTGCGAGGTCTTTGATAGCGATATCTTCACCTGTTCCTATATTAAGATGTGTGTTTCTTATGTCTTTATCAGTTCCTTTAACCTCATCAAAATTAATATTTTCCATGAGATACACACAAGCTCTAGCCATGTCGTGAGACCATAGAAATTCACGTTTAGGAGAACCGGTTCCCCATAGTGCGATGCCTTTTTCTGTGATACCGTTTTTTTGTAATTCCGCTTTCGCGAAAGCGTAACTATCAACACCTAAATCTTTACACAATTCTTGTTCTTTACCTTCCATAAGCAATTTACCTAGGTGCATTTTTCTAATCAATGCAGGAAGAACGTGAGATTTTTCAAGATCAAAATTATCATTAGGCCCATATAAATTAGTAGGCATCACTGATATGAAGTTGGTACCGTATTGCAAGTTATAACTCTCGCACATCTTTATACCAGCAATTTTTGCAACAGCATAAGGTTCGTTGGTGTATTCTAATGGCCCAGTAAGTAAACTATCTTCTGGCATGGGTTGTGGTGCCATTTTAGGATATATACAGGTGCTTCCTAAGAACAACAATTTCTTCACTCCATTCAAATAACTGTGATGTATCACGTTATTCTGAATCATGAGATTTTTATAAATAAAGTCTGCTCTGTAGGTATTATTAGCAACTATACCACCTACACTGGCAGCGGCAAGAAATACATATTCTGGCTTTTCAATAGTAAAAAAGTCTGCTGTCGCTTGTTGATTTGTAAGATCTAGCTCTTTATGAGTGCGTAGAATAAAGTTACTGTAACCTAGTTTCTTTAACTCGGTCACAATAGCACTTCCTACAAGACCTCTATGTCCAGCAACGTATATTTTAGAATCTTTATTCATTTTTATAAGCTTACCTTAAAATCTTACTTGTTGACAAGAACTTTGATAATTTTTAAAGAGAGAAACATGCCTGTGTCACACCCATCCTAACCTTCCCTCAAGGGAAGGGATTTATTCAAAGTAATTATTGATGCGGTATCCGCCACTTTTTAAATATTCTTCTCGAGACATAAGGTGTAAATCACTTTCCATCATTTCATTCACTAATTCTTGAAGTGCGATTTCTGGAACCCAGCCTAGTTTTTCTTTGGCCTTAGAAGGATCTCCTATCAATAAATCTACCTCTGTAGGACGGAAATATCGTGGATCTACCGCTACTACTTCTCTACCTATTTCTAGTTGGTAATCTGGATTTGAGCAGGATTTAATTGTTCCTTTTTCGTCCACACCTACTCCAGTAAATTCTAATTCAATACCTATGTATTGAAAAGACATGCGTACAAAATCACGCACACTGGTTGTGGTTCCGGTTGCGATAACCCAATCTTCTGGTTGATCGTGCTGCAAGATCATCCACATCATGCGTACATAATCTTTAGCATGACCCCAATCACGTTTTGCATCTAGATTTCCTAAATACAATTTATCTTGAAGTCCTTTTACGATTTTAGAAGTCGCACGTGTAATTTTTCTAGTTACAAATGTCTCTCCACGTACTGGAGATTCATGGTTAAAAAGAATACCGTTACAGGCAAACATACCGTAAGCCTCACGATAATTTACCGTTGCCCAATAGGCATACATTTTTGCAACTGCATAAGGACTGCGTGGGTAGAATGGTGTCGTTTCTGATTGTGGAATTTCTTGAACCTTACCATACAACTCTGACGTAGAGGCTTGGTAAATTTTCGTTTTCTTTTCCATCCCTAACAAACGTACCGATTCTAGAATACGTAAAGCACCGATTCCGTCAGCATTTGCAGTGTATTCTGGCATTTCAAAAGAAACTTGAACGTGTGACATAGCCGCAAGGTTATAGATCTCGTCTGGTTGTGTTTCTTTGATTATTCTGGTTAAGTTAGTCGTATCGGTAAGATCTCCATAATGCAATTTAAACTTTACATCAGTCTCGTGTGGATCTTGATATAGATGATCGATACGATCTGTATTAAATAAAGAAGCACGGCGCTTAATACCGTGTACTTCATATCCTTTTTTTAATAAAAATTCACTTAAATAAGCACCATCCTGACCGGTTACTCCAGTGATTAATGCTACTTTATGATTATTCTCAGACATATTCTAGTTGTAAATCTGTAAAAATACGGTTTCCTTAGGGATTGTAAATCCTCACCACCTCATCAAGTCCTTCCTCGACAGTAGGGATTTGATAATTAAAAACCTGGATCGTATCGCTACCATCCATAACGCTATAAGTAGGTCGTTTTGCGGCGGTTTTAAAAGTGGCTACGGGATGAATGATTTTATCGAGATTTAGTTTTTTATTTATGGCAATGGCAAATTCAAACCAAGTCATCGCACCTTGATTTGTAAAATGGTAAACACCATAAGTCTCTGGGTCGTTTTTAACGAGGTGTTTTATAAATGAAGACACATCTAGGGCGCTAGTAGGAGAACCTGTCTGAGAATCTACTATTTTGAGCTCATTCATATCTGTGCCAGCTACCCATTTAAAGAAGTTCTTACCATGTGGTGCATATAACCACGATATTCTAAAAATATAGTGTCTACCATTAACCTGTGCGATAGATTTCTCACCTGCCAGTTTACTAGCACCATAAACATTTATAGGATCTGTTTCTTGTAACGGTAAATAGGGCTGTGTTGCTGTTCCATTAAACACATAATCGGTAGAAAAATGAATTAATGTGGCCTGATACTGATTTGCCACTTGTGCCATTTTTTGAACGGCAAGAGCATTTATTTTAAGAGCTTTTTCTTGATCCGTTTCTGCTAGGTCTACTGCTGTGTAAGCCGCACAATTAATAATATAATCTGGCTTTATGCTTTTTACTATTTGATCTAGTTTAAAACTACAGGTAATATCTAATTCTTTACTAGAATAACCGTACAAATCATGTCCTTGCAACGCATTGGTAATAGCAGTTCCTAACATGCCAGTTGCTCCTGTAATGATAATTTTTTTCAAGCTATGTGATTTTAATTGACCTACAGATTAAAAGGTGGTTCTATTTAATCCACGTATGGCAAAACTTATAATGTAATAAATCCTAGTTTCTCATCCTTTTCAGAAAGTATGATATCTTCTTTAGGTAATTGCCAGTCTATATTAAGTTGTGGGTCATCATAACGTATACCATATTCCGTTGCTGGCTGGTACGTATTATCTATCTGATAATTTACGATAGCAGTTTCTGAAAGTACAGAAAAGCCATGAAGAAAACCTCTAGGAACTAACAATTGTTTATTGTTTTCTCCTGTGAGCTCAATGGAAAAATGCTTTAAATAAGTAGAAGATTCTGGTCTAAAATCTACTGCAACATCTAGTATTTTACCCTGTATACAACGCACTAATTTTGCTTGTGCAGCATCTCCTTTCTGCAGGTGTAAACCTCTAAGAACTCCATAAGTAGAAGTACTCTCGTTTATGGTAATGAAAGGTTTCTGATTGGGTACCGCTTTCGCGAAAGCGAAACTATCAAAAGCAATACAGAATTTGCCACGAGCATCTGGAAAAACCGCAGGTTCTATAATTTTACAATCTAATAATGGTGTGTCAATTATATTCACGAGTTATGTTCTTTTTGATACGTATTAAGAAATCTAAATACTAGTGGAATTAAAGCAATTAGAAGACCAAAACCAAAGAACACAAAAGCAAAAGTTACCGTAAGATGTTTATTTACAATAACCCCTTTTTTAACAAAATAAGAAACGATGTTTACTGTATTTTCATAACCGTATTTCTTCTCTCTTTCTGTTTCTAGATTAAAAAGCATTCTAGCTTTTTCATTAAATAAGTCTTTAAATGTCTCTGTTTTACTCTGACCGTTTACAAAAACATTAGTACCGCTAGACAGACTAGATTCTTTATCTTTAATAGCCACTTGATAAGCGCTTATTAAAGAATCTATCTCTGCTAGTTGATATTCCATTTTTGAAATATTAAAAGCAGTAGTCTCGCGACCAGCTGTTCTTTGCGCTTTTATTAATGGATTATCCTCCACTTCTATGGCTAGTACGGCTGCTTTTTCTAAAGCAGTCTTAGATTTTGCAGCTATCTCTACTTTATAAAATTGATAATCGATATCTCTTTTGGCTAGTTTAAAGCCTTCAAAAGTGTAATTCTCTAATGCGATAGTGTCTGCACGACGCGCCATGTAATCATACTCTTCAAGAAGCTCGGTATCGTTATAGTCTGCAGTGATTTCAAAACTAACTAGTGTACTGGCCTCATCTGTAGTAAGATTTAATTCCTTTCCTAAAGTTGTAAAATCTTCTTCTTCTACTAAAGAATTATAATATTCTAAGTTAGAAATAAGCTGTCCAGCACTTTCAAAATTAGGTTGTACTCTCAATTGAGCTGTAAAATTCTTTTTAGATTGTCTACTTAGATAATTACCTAATCCAGCTCCTAAAACAAATAGAATACCTAATAGAATAATATTGTTTTTAATAAAGATTAAAAACAATATTAAAAAATGCCCTAACCCTTTAAAAAGACCTCCTATAGCATTGAATAGGTTTTTAAATCCGTTGCTTATCCAGACAAATACAGGTACTAGATCTACTTCTTGTTCTTGGTTATTATTAGGCTGGTTATCCATGAATTTTGTATTGTATAGTTTTCAAATATAATTGAAGTATAGCAATTATAAAGGCGCGATGTTTAAAGTAAGTTTATAGATCTTCTAATTGATCTATTTCTAGATCTTCTACCTGCTCTACTTTGATACTGTTTTCCATGATTTGCTCAAGAATCTTTTCGGTAATCACATATACCGGCTTTACACCTATTAAACCTAGTCCACCACTAGCTAGTGTATGTCCTGTTTTTAATGGGTTATCACTTGCATAATAAGCATATCTTACTTTTACCTTTTTGCGTATGCTGCGTCTTACTCTTGATGCCGCCTGTATTGCTTTCTGGTAGTGAGCACCTTCCATTTCTAGACCTATTACTCTCCAACTAGAATTATAGAAAAATTCTAAGAGGTCTTTATTTTGTAACGATGTTCCTAAAACGGTAACCATAGAACCGGTTACTACTTTAATATCCTCACATTCTAGATCTTTTTTAGATAGTCTGTTCTTAAACGGATAATTATCTGCAGTACCTTCAAATACGTGAGCATCTGGCACCATTATATCACCTTTATCACCTTCTAGAATACCTGCTTTACCCATTACATTAATGGAGTGCATATTCATCTGGTGTGTTTTACCTTGGCCATCTTTAAATGGCTTAAGTAACTCATCCATAGTTTCATATGCTTGCTCACCAAAGGCATAATCCATTACTATAAGAACTGGTTTTGTTTCGGTCTCGCTATTGCGAAAACTTGCATCACAAAAACCTATGTTTTCAAAATCACAGGCTGCTAGATCAAAAATTTGCACATCGATATTAGTACCGCTCGCATCTTTAAGCTCTGTCATACCATTTGCTAGCGCGTGTTTCTTGATCAGGTCACGGTTTTTCTTACCGCTATCGTTACTCAAGTCTGCAAAGATTTCCATGCGACTCTTTTTGGCCATTTGAGCAGCAAGTGCCTTAGGTCCATAAAGCGAGTTCATTACACTGTGCAAGTTTGCACTAATAATGTGCAATGGTCTATCAAAAAGTCCTTGTTCTACTAAGTGTTCTTTAATGCGATATGCCCATCTATCTCCATGAATATGGTGGCCTAATCGTTCTCTTAGTACTGGAGAAAAAGTTACTAGTCTTTTTTCTTCGTCTAAGATTTCTTGTTTTGCTAGTCTACCTAGGTGATAAATAACACTTAAGAAACGGTTAGGATTTTCTTTAGTAGCAAAATCTGGATATACAGATTTCACCTCGTCAAAGGTTCTGCCTAAAATATTTGCTACATGAGTAATAGCAACTTCTTTCTCTTCTTGAGTTAATTTTTTCTTTGAAATAGCGTTTTCTAAGCATTTCCAGTCTCTAGATGTATTACCGTTATCACCTACTATAACTTGTTTCATGATCTTGTGAGACTCGATCATTAAAAAGGTAAGGTGTGTTAATATATCATAGATTTCAGAACGTCCACGAGTTACCTCTATGTTCATTTGCTCGCGATCTATGCGATAGCAATTGCGACGTCTCTTAGAAGGAATGATAGCTTTAAAATGAGAACCTTCATAACCTTCATCACTAGTTAGGTTAATGTAAGTACATTCTTCTATACCTACTGGTAATCTATCCATTACGTATAATAAACCACTCAGTTCTATCTTTTCTTCGGCGATAGAACCATAAATTTCTGGTCTTAATGTAAGAAGAGATTCTCTTAACGATTCACCACTGACACCCATCGGTTTATAAAAGCCTCTATTAAACAGATGTCGCATTGTGATATAAATGCGCTCTATGGCGTTAGTACTTTCTTGAGCTCTGGTACGTGGTTCTACGTTAATTATTGGCATAAATATTATTTCATAGCAAAGATACTATTATTAACTATGTAGTTTTCAGTCCCGGCGCACTGTTTTAAGTAATGTCAATAAGAATTAAAGTTTATTTAATGCCTGCGTTACTTATCAAAGTACAATGCAGTAGAAATCAATTTACAGATTGTAATTCTAATTAACCTATAATCTTCTCGAGTACCTCAGCAATCTTACGATCGTTAGAGAGTCGAGGCAGTTTGTTCTGGCCACCCAGCTTGCCTATTGTTTTCATGTATTCTTTAAAACCATTTTCTGGTACTGCAGTGATAATTAAAGGTTGTAGAATCTTACCAGTGATTAAATCGTCATAATAAGAGTTTTGTTCTCTCATTTGAATATCAAGTACTTGTGCCAGTTTATGAAGATCCACATTTGTAGCATCACCCAATTCTACAAACCACTCATGATATGGCAATTCATTATTTGCTGGGCTTAATTGTGGTGCGACAGTAAATTCATTGATAACAATACTCAATTTATTTGAGGCTGCTTTCATCGCCTCTTCTACTTCTTTACCTATAACATGTTCTCCACTAGCGCTTATGTAATGTTTTATACGACCTGTAACCACCACTCTATATGGTGCCGTACTAGTAAATGCAATGGTATCACCTATGTTATAGGCCCATAATCCTGCTGTAGTAGAAATGATCATGACATAATTAACGCCTGTTTCCACCTCGCCTATGGTTAATCTAGGTGCGTTTTTATCATGAAACTGATCTGCTGGTATAAATTCATAGAAAATACCTGCGTCTAGAAGCAAAAGCATTCCTTTTTCATCTTGTTTATCTTGATAGGCAAAAAAACCTTCACTAGCAGGAAAAAGCTCTATACTATCTACTTTACGACCTATAAGTTGATCAAATTTTGCTCTATAAGGCTCAAAATTAACACCGCCGTAAATGAATAGATTAAATTCTGGAAATACCTCACCTACTTTTTTACCAGTACGTTGCACGATGCGTTCAAAATACATCTGTACCCAACTTGGGATTCCAGAAATAACGCTCATATTTTCTGGTAGAGTCTCATCAATAACTGCTTCTACCTTAGTTTCCCAGTCTTCTATACAGTTGGTTTCCATAGAAGGCAACCTGTTCTTTTGTAGATAATTAGGAACATAATGAGCAACAATACCACTTAATCTACCTAGTTGAATTCCATTTTTAGATTCCATCTCTGGACTTCCTTGTAGGAAAATCATTTTACCGTCTACAAATTGTGCTTTTCCAGTTTCATGAACATAACTCAAAATCGCATTACGAGCTGCTTTTATGTGCTCGGGCATCGACTCTTTGGTAATCGGAATATATTTTGCACCGCTTGTAGTTCCAGACGTTTTAGCAAAATAAAGGGGTTTTCCTGGCCATAAGATATCACTCTCACCAGCTACTACTCTATCTACAAAGGGTCTTAATTCTTCATAATCACGCACTGGTACTTGTGATACAAAGTCTTTATGTGTTTTTATGTTGGAAAAGGAGTGCGCTTTCGCGAAAGCGGTATTACCAGCAGTCTTAATTAAATTATGAAACACTTTTTCCTGAGAGGCTACCGGTTTAGAAGCCCAACTTTTAGTTTTTCTATCGATGATGGTAGCAAAAACTTTTGCACCGAGTGACTTTAACGACATCTATTCAAAGTTGATAAAATTAGTAGGATCTAGTGGGTAACCATCGCTCCATATCTCAAAATGTAGATGTGGACCAGTGGTTAACTCTCCTGTATTACCTACGGTAGCAATTACTTCACCAGCTAGTACCTGATCATTTTGTTCTTTAAGCAAATTACCTGCGTGTTTATATACTGTAATAAGTCCATAAGGATGCTCGATAAGCATGGTATATCCTGTTTCTGAACTCCAGCTGGCAAAAACCACTGTACCGTCTGCAGCGGCTTTTATAGGTGTTCCTACGGTAGTAACAACATCTACGGCATAGTGTTTTATCTCTGTATCATAATTACTAGAAATAGTTCCTTTAACTGGCGGGAAGAAGACAAAATTAGTTTTTGCTTTTGCACCGGCGATAACACTGTAACGGTCTGCTTGTGCTACCTCTTCTCTTAATAGACTATCTTCTTTAATAGGTGTAAGATCTGGAATCTCGGTACTGGTTTCAACTTTTGCAATGCTGTCTATACGTTCATACTCTTCTGTAGTGATGTCACCATTGAGAAGCATTTTTATACGCCCATAAAACTGATCGTTACTTCTTATCGCTATTTCTAATGAGTCTGTTCTCTTTGCCAGTTCTATATTATCGCGACGCATACTCACGTCTGCATAACCAGGAATGTACTCTCTAATAGGTGTAAAGGCTATAAGTGCCGTGGTTAATCCTATTAATAAAATAGCGCTTATTACGGTCACTACAAATACATTAAGTCTGGTGAGTTTGAGACTAAAACGTTCTTCAAAAGTGTCATCGTTGAGCACGACCATGCGGTAATGGTGTGTCCATTTGCTCTTTTGGTTTCTATTTTTTTTCTTCTTTGCCATGTGATCTTAACGTGTAACAAATATAAATAGTTTTTCTAGGTATAGGGTGATTAGGTCTTGGGTATTTAGGTGTTAGACAGCTAGGTGATTAAACGATAGCTATGTAAAATAAAAGCATGACTAATTAGAGTGTAAATATGCTTTTGCTAAACTCGTATTGAGAATAGTACCTGATTTTATTGATATCAACTGAGTATCTCAAAAACAAGTTTTTAGCGTTTTGGGTTTTCAAATAAGCTTTATTAAAGATTAACAGCCTAAAATCTTGTGATTATACCGCTTGTTGTATCTTTGTATCATAAAATCATTAAGCGATGTTATCAAATTATATATTATTAGGAATGCCTGGTGTAGGAACGTGGGTTGTAATCGTGGTTGCTATATTAATTCTTTTTGGAGGTAAAAAAATACCAGAATTGATGCGCGGTATAGGTGGCGGAATCAAAGAATTTAAGGATGCTACTAAAGAAGACGAGACTAAGAAAGAAGATACTAATAATCTAGACAGATAATTTAGAGACTTTAAAAAACAAAAAATGCGCATCATTCATGGAATGATGCGCATTTTTTATGTCTACTATTTTACTATTTCTTCTTCGTTTCCAAAAAATGAACGCTCTTTAAAATAGATTCTATTTCAAATAAATAATTACGCTGTGCACTAGCAGGTGCACTCACATATCCTTCTATAATTAACCAGTTGTCTTTTTCTTTATTGTAAATAGCATAATTAACAAATGGTCCTGCCATAAACATATTCTTTACTTCCCAAGTTCCCTTAGTCTCATAGGCAAATTTACCGTCTATCTGACTTTCATTAAGAAAAGGTGAGAATGCAGGTTCTGTCTGGAATGGTCCTCCATCTGTAAGAATTTTTATGGCACCTATAGAATCACGTACTTTTACAATATCCAGCACAGTACTATCACTACGTTTTATTCTATTTCGCTCTACTTCATAGATCATAAGATCCATAGTCCCTTCTTTAATACTTCTACGTAACCAGAAAAAATCGTTGTCGATCTCTCCATTATAAGTAGCAAAATGATAAGCTCGAGGTACAATAAGTTCTATACCAAAACGGTCTGTAATCCTATCTGTATTTAAGGCCACCTTATCCATAAGGTATTGCTTGCGCTTTACTTCTCCTTTATTAAATACAGCTATCATATCGTCTGCATTATCAGAGATTACCTTTGCTATATCTACCTTATCTGTACCACGTACCACTATACCTAATTGCGGATTTGCGTACAGGTCCTTTTTAATACTCACTCCACTACTATCTGACTGTTTAATGATCAAATAATTACGTGATTTTTTAAGCATTCCAGTGAAGGCAGCAGGTTTTACATGATTTAATGTAAACATAGGCTCTTCTCTTACTATGCCATCTAGTGGTCTAGCAAACTCTTTTCTAATCGTATCACCTAGCGGTCCATCCCAATCGTTATTTCCTATAACTACGAGTATATCATTGAGTCTACCGGCACTATCTTGCACTACAATAGCCTTATCATCACAGCTTATAAAAACTAGACATACTGCAAGTATTACATATAATTTTTTCATTTTACTTTAATTTAAGGGTGGCACCTACCTTAAGGTCGTCAGATGTGGTAGGATTCAATTTACGTATGCTAGCAATAGATATGCCATATTTATTGGCTATTTTCCATAAACTGTCTCCACTTTTAATTTTATAAGTGGCTGGCGCTTTTGAAGAGCTAGATTTAGAAGTAGTTACTGGTTTTCTAGAGTGTATATATAACTTTTGTCCTATTCTCAAATTATTACTTCTCAAGTTATTCCAGCGTTTTAATTGGCTAACTTTTACGTTGTACTTATTAGCTATTTTACCTAGGTAATCACCATTTTTCACTCGATATACAGATCGGCTTTCTGCAACTAGCAATTCTGGAAGAGGTTTTTCTATTTTGTCAAATTCCGCTTTCGCGAAAGCGTACACAGCAGCCTCATTACTAACAAATTTTGCGGCATCTCTAACAGGAAGTCTCAGGTTATGATTTTTACCCTTTACAAAAGGAATAATATCTAATTTATAAGAAGGGTTATGAAACTGTATTACCTCAAGATCTTGGTCTGTAAATTGCGACACATGTTCTAGAGATATCATTCTTTTAACTCTTATCGTGTCTGTTGCAATAGTTTTATAAATAGTCTGTTGCGGCTGGAATCCATGTTCTGGAGCATAAGTAAAGAGATACATCATCGCCTGAAAAGCTGGTACATAACCGGCCGTCTCACGTGGCAAATATGGTCTAATATTCCAGTAGTTTTTATAACCACCACTGCGACGTATCGCTTTATTTACATTACCTGGCCCAGAATTATAAGCCGCGAGAACTAGATCCCAATCTCCATAAATTTTATATAAACTACTCATGAATTTACACGCAGCAACTGTTGATTTTATAGGATCCATGCGCTCATCTACATAAGAATTTACTTCTAGATCATAATTGCGACCTGTGGTAAACATAAATTGCCATAATCCAGTGGCACCTACTCTACTCTTAATACGTGGGTCTAACGCACTTTCTACTATAGCCAGGTACTTCATCTCTAATGGAATATCGTACTGATCTAAGTAAGGCTCAAATAAGGGAAAATAATAATCACTTAACGTCATCAAACGTTCCATGTAAACACGTTTGTAACTGAGTTTTTTATTGATCAGTTTTTCCAGCACCGGATTGTAATCTATCTGGAAAGGCGTGCTTTCATTAATCGCTGCTAGTCTAGCTTTAAGTGTGTCAGTAGGTAAGGTTTGATTTACCGTCTCACTATAATCCATTTGTACAATCTCTTTGTACATATACTCATATAAATCATTGTTATACAATTCATTGAGTAGTTTTTCATCCAGATCATCTACCTCAGGATGCACGATAAGTGGCGTACCTGCAACCGTAGTATCCATCATTATTTCTTGAACAGGTATTTCTCTAGATAATATAGTACCAGATTCTATAGAATCATTTTGAGCTTGTTGTCTTTTATACTCTTCATAAGAAATGACTTTGCCCGTAGTAGCTGTAGAATCTTGTTCTACTTGTGCCGCTAGTGGTGTAAAGACTACTGAAGATAGTAATAATAAAAGGTATTTGTTCATGAATTGTTTCTGTAATTACTGTGAAATAATATTTTCTATTTGATGAGTTTAGATATACAAATAGTAAAAGTGTGAGAATTTTTTAGACAATAACGTCTAACTATATTTATACTAATAAGCTTTGCACAAACATATAAGATTATGCAAAGCCAGAAATTAGTTTGTTTGTAAAATATGGGGTTATCCCTTAATAGCAGCTATACCAGGAAGTGTTTTCCCTTCTAACATTTCTAGCATGGCGCCACCACCAGTAGAAACATAGCTTACCTGATCTGCAAAACCAAATTGTTTTACCGCAGATACACTATCACCACCACCTACTAACGAGAATGCACCGTTTTTTGTTGCCATTGCAACAGACTTACCTAAGGCGATAGTACCATTTGCAAACGGTTCCATTTCAAAAACACCAGCAGGTCCATTCCATAGAATAGTTTTGGCACTTTGTAACACTTCATGAAATAGCTCTCTAGATTTCTCTCCTACATCGAGTCCCATCCAGCCATCAGGAATTTGATCTATGGCAGCTTTATCCATAGTAGCAAGTTCAGAAAAAGAATTTGCAATCACAACATCTACCGGTAAGTGAATTCTGGTATTCGTTTCTTTAGCTTTAGCAAGAATTTCTAGCGCTAGGCTTTGTTTATCATCTTCTACTAGAGAGTCACCTATTTTACCACCTTGTGCTTTGATAAACGTATAAGCCATACCACCAGCTATAATTAAGTCATCCACTTTAGTTAGAATATTCTCAATAACCGTGATTTTAGAAGACACCTTAGCACCACCTAAAATAGCAACTAGTGGTCTTTCTGGCGTTTCCATTACTTTATCTAGACTATCGATCTCACGATTCATAAGTAGTCCAAAACATTTCTCTTCAAAATATTGTGCTATTACAGCAGTACTAGCATGAGCCCTGTGAGCAGTTCCAAAAGCATCGTTTATATATACGTCGCCTAATTGTGATAACGCTTTCGCGAAAGCGGAATCTCCACCAGTCTCTTCACTATAATATCTCAGGTTTTCTAGAAGTAAAACCTCGCCAGGTTGTAAATCTTGAGCAGCTTTTTGAGCTACTTCTCCTATACAATCTTCTACAAATTTAACCTGAACACCGAGAATATCACTGGCTGTATCAACCACATGACGTAAAGAGAAATCATTTTCTTTATTCTTAGGACGTCCTAAATGTGACATCAATATAACAGAACCACCTTTTTCTAAAACATGAATAATCGTGTCCTTTGCTGCCTGAATTCTAGTAGCATCAGTAACCTTAAAATTCTCGTCTAGAGGTACATTAAAATCAACTCTTATAAGTGCTTTTTTATTCTCAAAATTAATCTGGTCTATAGTCATCTTATTATATTCAAAATTGTTTAAAAACAAATATAACGGTTCTCGATCTACAATATCGTTGTAGGGAATGGAAAAAGGTGTAAGTTGTTTACTCTCGAGGGAAAACAGTAATATCTACCTATGTGAAACAGGTTGTTAAATTCATAAAGTATCATCTTCTCTTAAAGGAAGACTAGAGATGGATGTATTCCCATCTTTACCATCATCCACTTATATTTGCACTATGCAATATCAAGATGTTTTAGGACTTACTCATATAAAAAGCCACTTACAGTCTACTGTAAAAAATGGCCGTATAGCACATGCTCAAATGCTGGTAGGACCTACCGGTAGTGGTGTTTTACCACTTGCAATTGCCTATGCTAGAGATATATTATGTGGAGAGCATAATGAGAGTTGCCATGCACAACTTAATAATCTAGCGCATCCAGATTTACATTTTTCTTTTCCTATGCCATCGTCTGCAGGAAGTAGTAGTACAAAAGCAACCTCAGATATTTTTTTAAAAGAATGGCGTGTTTTTTTAAAAGAGAACTCTTATGGTAGTCTACCGGACTGGTACAAGGCCATCGATATAGAAAAAAAGAATGCCGAAATACGTGTAGCCGAAGCGCAACTTATCATGAAAAAGTTGAGCCTTAAATCTTATGAAGGTGGTTACAAAGTACTCATTATTTGGGGTGCAGATAAAATGAATACAGAGGCAGCAAATAAGCTACTTAAACTTATAGAAGAACCACCTAGTAAAACCATTATTTTACTCGTTGCAGAATCTGAAGATAAAATCATAAATACTATTAAATCTAGGTGCCAGATTATACATGTACCAAAACTTAATGCCGCTGTAATAGCCGAAGGATTACAAAAAAACCTTCAATTAACTGAAAGTCAAAGCTCTATAATTGCTAGGCAGGCAGATGGAGATTACAGAAAAGCGGTACAATTTTCACAAAATAATGCCGAAGATTTACAATTTGAACAGTGGTTTGTGCAGTGGGTACGCACCGCATTTGTCGCAAAGACTAAGATAACTGCGATTAACGAGCTTATGGATTGGGCGACAACTATAGCTAGTGTTAATCGTGAAACACAGATAAGATTTTTAAATTACTGTATTGAATTTTTTAGACAGGCTATGCTTAAAAACTATAAGGCAGAGAGCGCTGTATATCTAGCTCCGCAAAGCGGTTTTGACCTAAGTAAATTTGCTCCTTTCGTCGATGGAAATAGAATGATAGAAGTGCAAAAACAACTTCAAGAAGCTATTTATCACATAGAACGTAATGCAAATGGAAAAATAGTGCTTACCGATTTAAGTATCGGAATGACGCGTATATTACATTCAAAAGCCTAGAAATAAGGATAAACTACCATCTTTAAGTACTTTATCGATTAAAAAGCAGTAGTATTTAAAAGGATAGTATAATTGTAACACAATACAAAAGCCATGCTACTTACCTATTCCGGTATTATACTTCTTCTCATCTTCTTACTTGTTACTTACCTCATTTCTTCTTTTGAAAAAATATTTGCTTGGAAACAGACCTATAAGGACTTTTGCGGCTTATTTAAAGATGCTCTAAGCCCTTTTGTAGTTTTGATAAGTACTATAGTAATTCTAGGTATAGAAATTACGACTAGCACGATAATAGGAATTGCATTATTTAATATAGTAACAGAAGAAAGTTTACTTTATGCTCAATATGCATTTATACTATCCAGTATTCTTCTTTTGATTTTATTAGTAGGTCTTAGAATTGTAAAAGATTTTGCTGGCGCATCTAGATTAGGAATTTACTTCATAGTCAGTGTTGCAGGCTTATTTTGGTCTCAATATATATAATCTATCTGAAAATTAATAATGATAGGTACATCTTATTAATATTGACTTCAAATAATGGTTTTTAAGCGGTTTTAAACAAATTGTATACATATGTCATAACAAAATGAAAAAGCGCTTTTAAAACTAATTAAAAGCGCTTTTTGAGTACATAAGTGATAGAACTGGGCTCTTTATTAAATAAAGCTACACAATTTGATAGCAAGCCTATAATTATTCCTTTTATAAAAGGAGAAAATGATTTTTCATATCTCGATGACAAAATAGAAACATAAAAACTATCAAACCACATAGGTTTCATTTTTACGATTTCAAATTCTTTATCAAATAAACTTTTTACTGCTTTTTTATTAAAATGGAATAAGTGCCTTGGGACATCGTAGCCAGCCCAATACTTTCCATAAAATCGTGCATCATAAGATTTATAATTAGGTAAAGCTAGTATTAAAATGCCATGAGATTTTAGTAACGCAAGTATTTCCTGTTTTTGTTTTTCGACATCTGTTACATGTTCTAAAACATGATACATAGAAATAAGGTCAAAACTATTTTCCTTAAAAGATTCTAAATTGGGTTTTAAAACAATTCCTTTTTCTCCTGCTATTTTTCTGGCTTTTGGACTAGGTTCAAATCCAGTTGCTGTAATTCCTTTTTTTTGTAATGCGTTTACAAGGTCTCCTACTCCAGCACCTATATCTAATACTTTTCCATTTTTAATAAATCTACCTATAAGCGAAGTCTTAGATTTAAGATTAAAGGATTTTGCAAAATTATAGCAAAACGCAAAAAATGATTTTTGAGTATCATCGTGAGATAGGTAATCTTCACTCTCATAATAAAGATCTAATTGCTCTGGTTGAGGAATAGTCTTTATCAATTCTGTTTCTGGATCTAGATATAATTCAAACTTTTCTTGAGTTAGAAAGTAATCCTTAAGTTCTAAAAAAGGTTTTGAAAATTTAAAATTCATATAATTGTTTCACGTGAAACTATCGACCCATATGGACTAATAATACAGAAATATCACTAGGTGAAACACCAGAAATACGACTAGCCTGAGAAACAGTAACCGGTTGAATTTTTGTTAGTTTCTCTCTAGCCTCAAAAGAAAGCGATTTGATACTTTTAAAATCATAGTTAGGTGGAATCTTTACATTCTCTAATCGATGTAGCTTATCTGCATTATCTTTTTCCTTTGCTATATAACCTGCATATTTTACATGTACTTCTACCTGTTCCAAAATATCATTATCAAGGTCGTTATCTTCTAAATAAGTTTTAACCTGAGAAATGGTTTTAATATCTTCTAAATCAATTTGAGGTCTAGAAAACACTTTAAATAATTTATCATTTTGAGTAACCTCTTTACTTCCCTTTGCGACAAGTAAATTATTCATCTCTTTAAAATCATAACTAGTATCACGTAAGAACTGAACCATTTTTTCAGATTCTGTTGCTTTACGATCAACTCTTTTAAGAGCCTCATCGGTAATAATACCTAAATCAACCGCTCGTGGTGTTAATCTTAAATCAGCATTATCTTGCCTTAACAAGGTTCTATATTCTGCACGAGAAGTAAACATTCTATAAGGCTCTTCTGTACCTTTAGTAATAAGATCATCTACAAGAACTCCTATATATGCTTCGTCTCTTTTTAATATGAAAGGTTCCTCTTCTCTAATTTTACGCACCGCATTAATACCAGCCATTAAACCCTGAGATGCTGCCTCTTCATAACCTGTAGTACCGTTAATTTGACCTGCAAAATAAAGACCATCTACTAATTTTGTTTCTAACGTATGCTTTAATTGTGTAGGTGGAAAATAGTCATATTCTATAGCATAACCAGGTCTGAAAAATTTGACTTTTTCAAAACCAACTACACTACGTAATGCTTTAAATTGTACATCTTCTGGCAATGAAGTGCTAAATCCGTTTACATAAACCTCGCAAGTGTTCCATCCTTCTGGTTCAACAAACAATTGATGACGATCTTTGTCTGCAAAACGATCGATTTTATCTTCTATACTAGGACAATAACGTGGCCCTAAAGACTGTATTCTACCATTAAACATAGGAGAACGATCAAAGCCTTCACGTAATAAATTATGCACCTCAGGACTCGTATAAGTCATGTGACAATCTCTTTGTTGCTTTAAAGAAGATGTAAGATTACTATAGCTAAACTTAGAAGTATCTACATCTCCAGGTTGCGGCTCCATCTTTGAATAATCTAAAGAACGACCATCTACACGAGGTGGCGTTCCCGTTTTCATTCTACCAGACTCAAAACCTAATTCCACTAACTGACCAGTGATTCCTGTAGAGGCTCTTTCACCAGCTCTACCACCACCGAACTGTTTATCTCCTATATGAATAAGTCCATTTAAAAACGTACCATTTGTAAGTACAACAGATTTAGATCTAATTTCAATGCCTAAAGAAGTACGGACACCTACTGCCTTACCATTCTCAACGATTAAACCAGAAACCATTTCCTGATAAAAATCTAATAGAGGGATTGCCTCTAACTGCAATCTCCATTCTTCAGAAAAACGCATGCGGTCATTCTGTGTTCTAGGAGACCACATAGCAGGTCCTTTAGACTTATTAAGCATCTTAAACTGTATTGCACTCTTATCAGACACAATACCGCTTAATCCACCTAAAGCATCTATCTCACGAACAATCTGTCCTTTTGCAATACCACCCATGGCAGGATTACAAGACATCTGTCCTATCGTTTCTAGATTCATGGTTACAAGTAACGTACTAGCTCCCATATTTGCAGAAACAGCAGCAGCTTCTCCACCAGCGTGGCCAGCTCCTACTACTATAACATCGTATTCTTTATCAAACATTGCTTATTGTTTCACGTGAAACATCACGATTTTTTCATTCTCTTTTTCACGCATAATACGTGCTTCTTCATCACTCTTATCTCCATAACCACATAAATGCAATACACCATGTGCCATGACGCGATGCAATTCATTTATCTCGCTTTCGCGAAAGCTAACAGCATTTTCCTTAACCCTATCCGTACTTATATAAACCTCACCATTTATTAAACCGTCTAGACAGTAATCAAAAGTTATAATATCTGTATAGGTATCATGATCTAAATGATCTTGATTAATTTTCAAAAGATACTCGTCTGAACAAAAAACAAAGGACAATTCTCCTATAGTTTTACCCTCAGAAATGACTATGGATTCTAACCATTTTGAGTAAACAACCTCATCGAGTTGCTCAAAATTATTCTGGTAATTTAATTCAATCATTAGCTTTAAAATACTCCTTTACCTTATTGCGGTATTGGGGCTGCAAAGGTAATACTTGTCTATTTAAAATCTCTTTGTTATTAAAGTACTTAGAAGCATCAGGAATTTCGGCTTTTGTATTGTTATTAAAATCTCTAACATTGGTTGTGGCTTCTCGTTGATTCTCCTCGCCTTGTTCTAAACCGGCATCTTTTAATTTTAATAAATCGTGTTGTATATCCATCATGCGTTGTTGCACTTCTCTATTGAAACCTTGATCCAATAGTTTGCGCTCAACAGCTTTCATTTTATCTGTTATATCACCAACTTTACCTTCCAAACCTTCACGACGTATCATATCTTCTAGCTGATTACGTAACTCCTGTTGTTGTTTATAAATATCATAAATACGAGCAGCCTCCTGTTCACTTTCTCTATAACCTTGTTGTTCCCCATCTTCACCACCAGATCTTCCTCCATTACCAGAACCATTATTGCCGCCTTTTCCAGAATCACCACCTTGGCCGCCTTGTCCACCTTGGCCACCATTTCCAGATTCACCGCCTTGTCCACCTTCACCACCTTCACCTGACTCACCACCTTCTCCACTTTGTCCTGATTTACCAGACTCACCTCCTTGACCTGACTGACCATCCTTACCAGATTGTCCAGACTCACCACCTTCTCCACTCTCTCCGCCTTGACCGCTTTCTCCATCTTTACCACTTTCTCCAGACTTACCAGATTCTCCATCCTTACCTTCTTCTCCTGCCCCAGACTTAGATAAACTTTCTTGTTTTTTAATAATATTAGGTAATTGAAAGCCCTGACCAGAATCACCAGATTGCCCCATACCTGGCATGGGTATACTATTATTCATAGCGTCTAAAGACGCACTCAACATATTTGCCAAAGTGTTAGCACCTTTAAAAACAAATTGCTGAGACACCTGACCCTTATTCATTTCAAATTCTGCAATTTGATCTAGAGATTTATCTAGGTAATAATAAATATCCGTAACCTCTTCATTAATATCCTGACCTACTTTAGGGTTGCGAGTTGCTAGAGCAAATAAACTATCATCCACATGCTTAAAGGCGCTTTCTAAATCCTTTTGAAACTTTAATTTACTTCCCAGATTAGGACTTAATCTATTCATGTCGCGCATAGATTCCATTAAACCCTCTTCCTCTTGAGAGAAAACAATTAAATTATCTAGAATTTGTCTCAAACTATCAGCATCTTCCTTAATTTGATCAGCTGACATTTGAGCCATTTGAGAAGACATTTTCTGAGCTTGTTGCTGCATTTTTTGAGCAGCACTTTTCTGTTTCTTTTGCGCAGCAGATGATTTTGAGTTTTCAAGATCTTGACTAGATTGCTCTTGTTCTTCTTGAATTTCTTCAGAATTTTCAGGTTCAAATTCTAAACTCATAGGATCTTTAAGACCATCATTCTCTTCTTCTAACTCTTTAAGTTGCTTCTCCCATTCTTTGTATTCTTCATTCAACTTATCCTGATCTTCCTTCTTATTATCTTCACCTTCCTTCTCTGATTGTTCCTTTTGTTTCTGTGCAATTTTTTGAAGCTCCTTACCTAATTGTTCAAACTTTTGCTCTACATAATAGCGCTTTGTTAATTCCAATAATTGCTCAAGATTACGTTGCTGCTTTTTAGAATTCTTCTTAGCTTTCTCCACTTTTTCCTTTAATTCTTCAGCGGAAAGTTTTTCTTGATACTCCTGTAATTCCTTTAATAATTCTTCATTCTTTTTAAGTTCCTCGGCACTTTTTTCTATACGATCTTCAAGAACATCTTTCATTTCATATTCTTGTAGATTTGATTTTTGAAGATTTTGTTTCATTTTATCCAACTGCTGTCGCATTTTTTGCTCCTGCTTTTGTTGGTTTTTTAAAGCTTGTTCTAACTTGCGTTTATCATTAAAACTACGATTCTTCTTCTGGAATTGTTCTTGAGATAATTGATCTAGCTTTTCTTGTTGTTTCTGTTGCTCCTTAACAGCTTCTTCTAAATTTGATAAAGATTCTTTTTGTTGAGAGAGTTGCTTTTCTTGAAACTCATCAATAGACAATTTGCGATAAGAAAACACTTCTGACTTTGTAGATTTAAAACTATTCACAGCGTCATTATCGATAACTTCAAAATAAAATTGATAACTCTTACCTCCTTCTAATTTGACATTACCAGGAAAGGTTAGTAAAAATTGATCAAAAGTGCCACGATTAGAACCCAGATCATAATTTTTAATTTTAGAAACATCGTCTACTGGATAATAGACCAACTGCATTTTACGTATACCATAATCGTCGGAAGCTTGACCTTTAAAATACATCAAATCAGAATCCACAGAATCCTTTTTCATCTCTAAATCTAGTTCTGGATATTCATCTTTTACAACATCAATTTTAAAATTAAGAACTTCAAAATCTTTGATGTTATCGTTAGAGGTAGCAATCGAATATTTAAAAGGTTGTGATACCACTTTCGCGAAAGCGAAACTATTATCATTCTTTTTAAACGGAAATCTTTCTTCTGGGGTTATAAAATCTACGTGGCTCGTCTTAGAAGTTTTTAATTTCCAAGTAATCTTAGTGCCTTGCGGTACAACAGTATTACCTGTACTAGCAAGGACATCATCCTTTTTACCAGTATGCGATGGATAATCCAAGAATAAATCAAAACCGTTTAAAACCGGAACGTCATCTACCTGAAGTGTATAATTAAGACTGTTAACTTCATTAGCCGATAGATAAAATTGAGTAGCTTGAGTAGGTTTAGAAAAAATAAAACTAAACTTACCTGGAGAATCTTGAGTTAAAAAATAGGTCTGATCGTTATAATGAATACTCGCATTTTCTGGCAGTTTACGACCACTTACCTCTACATTGAGTTTAAAGTCCCGACGTTGTAAAGTGTTGAGATCTTCATTGAGAATGGTAAAAGTAAATGGCGCAGGTGGAATGTATTCATTATTAAAATCTGCGACACGTTTTGCACTATCTGTTAAAACTTCATTATTACCAGTAAAAAATAAACCAGCTATAATTACCAACGGAATAGCAAGATAAGGTAGGTATTTTTTGTTTTTCTTATAATCTATCGCAAGTGTAAATGGTATGGGTTTAAGACTCTCACTTTTTTGATTAATACTAGCCCATGTGAGCTCATCATCTCCTCCATTTTTATGAAGCTGTAAAACATTAATTAATTTATCTGACACTTCAGGAAAATGAGTACCTATCATAGAGCTCGCATCTCTAAAATCTATACCTCGAGATAACTTAAATAATCTTGCAAGTGGTAAAAGAACAAAACGAACTAATAGAAACAATTCCATCATTATAAACAGACCGAATAATACGGTTCTACCTACTGGACTTAACCACAAAAAAAATTCAATCACTACGGTAAACAAAAAATACAGTAATCCTAAGGCCAAAAATAAAAGTATACCTCTTATCAATTCATTGCGGTAATATTTACTTATAAACCGCTTGAGCTTGAGCTCTATTATCTCAAAATTTGTCATTTTGTATAGTATCATGTGCTTACCGTAAATATAACGGATTACAGCGACGTTTAAATTATCAATATATCCTAGCCTTAAAAAATCTAGAAAGGCCTGTAAATAGCTATTAAAATCAACCGATTTTTTAGAGTTATTTGATTAAAATCTTAAAAACTATAAGATAATCTTATTATTAACAATACTACGAATTTTGTTAATAAACCTAGGTAATCTACAGGTGATAATATTTCTTAAAAAACGCAAAAAAACTTTTTAAAAATATTGGTTTAAAAAAGAAATCCAAATCTAATACTGTTAAGAAATCATAGGGATAGAAGTGAAATCATCTTACTATCTTTGCCGCCACATTTAAAAATGCTAAGAAATGAGTACAGATGTACGTGTAAGATTTGCTCCTAGTCCTACAGGGCCACTTCATATAGGTGGTGTGAGAACAGCGCTTTTCAATTATCTATTTGCAAAGAAACATAATGGAACTTTTATACTACGTATAGAAGATACTGACCAGAACAGATATGTGGAAGGTGCAGAAGATTATATAATAGAAGCATTAAACTGGTGCAAGATTCCTTATGATGAAGGACCAGAAAAAGAAGGAAATTGTGGCCCATATCGTCAAAGCGAGCGCAAAGAAATGTACCGCGCCTATGCTGAAGAATTGATAGAAAAACGGGCTGCATATTATGCATTTGACACAACTGAAGAATTAACCCAGGCAAGAACAACTGCCGAGGCTGATAAAAAGACATTTATATACAACCACAACAATAGATTAAACTTTACCAATTCACTTACTCTAAGTGCAGACGAAGTAAAGGAAAGACTAGACCGTGGAGACGCTTACACCGTGCGTTTTAAACCAGAATTGAAGACTTTAAACATGTACGACGAAATCCGTAAAGGAATAGAAATCGATACGAGTCTATTAGATGATAAAGTACTTTTCAAAAGCGATGGTATGCCTACCTATCACCTGGCAAATGTGGTAGATGACCATACTATGGAAATCTCTCATGTTATACGTGGTGAAGAATGGTTACCTAGTATGGCGTTACACGTGTTGTTGTATGAAAGCTTTGGTTGGGAACGTCCTAAATTTGCACACTTACCTCTTATTCTTAAACCTACTGGTAAAGGAAAATTAAGCAAGCGTGATGGAGATAAAATGGGCTTTTCGGTATTCCCACTAGAATGGAAAGATCCTAAATCTGGAGAGCTTTCTACCGGTTTTAGAGAAGATGGTTTCTTACCAGAAGCTATGGTTAATATACTTGCTTTCTTAGGATGGAATCCAGGTACGGAGCAAGAAATCTTTAATTTAGAAGAACTGATCGCTGCATTTAGCCTTGACAAAGTAAATAGCTCTGGTGCAAAGTATGATCCAGAAAAAGCAAAATGGTTTCAACAACAGTGGTATGTGCAACAGGATGATGCTGTTATAGGTTCCGCTTTCGCGAAAGCGTTACAAGAACAAAATATCTCTTACGGTTCTGAAGATTATGTAAGCATGGTAGCAGGCATGGTCAAAGAACGCGCTGTTTTTACAGAAGATCTTTTTGAACTAGCAGGCTTCTTCTTTACAGCACCTTCTAGCTATGACGAGAAAAATGCAAAGAAAGCATGGAAGGAAGATACTAACGAGATCATGTCTCAAGTAGTTCAAATTATAAATGATACAGAAGATGATAGCGCCGCAGGATTAAGCACCGCTATTAAAGGCTGGATTGCTGCTCAAGAAATGGGATTTGGTAAAGTAATGATGCCATTAAGACTAGCTCTAGTAGGAAGTCTTATGGGACCAGATGTTTTTGAAATAGCCTCTATGATAGGTAAAACAGAAACAGTAAATCGCATAGAAACTGCAATGGAGAAATTGGGATAATAAAATCTCTTTGTAATACTAAAAAAAGCCTGCTAAAAATATTTTAGCAGGCTTTTACTTTATGATATTTATAGACTAGAAATATAGCCTAGCTCCTACACTTATAAAACTGAAGTTACCATCTATATTATCACCAGCAACAGTAGTACCAGCTAGTGCATCAATAAATGAATAGTGATAATGAGCAGTTACCCTAAAATTTCTCGCACCACCTGAAAAACCTATAATTCCATTAACATTTATAGGAGATGTTTCTTGAAAATCTTTTAAAATTACAGGATTTACTACACCACCAGTAAAAGAGTTTTCATAACGATCTTCATCATCTATTTTTAGTTCTCCATTGAGCTGTAACGCAGGCCCAGCTTCTATAGAAAAGAAATCACTTTGTGCAATTTTCCAAGCCAGTAAAAACTTAACCTCTGCTCCTATCACGCTCATGTCTATCTGATCATTAGTGATATTTTCATTTACAGAAAAATTGTGATTAAAGATTCCGATAGAATAAATCATATCAAAATCATCTCTAAAATCTCCACGAGTCTCTAGAGAGGCAGACCATCCAGTTCCCTGGGTAACTTCGACATTATCACTATCGATATTGAAAAAAGTGGCATCACCACCTAATCCTATGCGATTATTATAGGAATATTTACGAGTTGCAGGTGCATTGATAGTTAATTCTTCTACTATAAACACATCGTCATTTACAGACTCATTTACCTCAAAAATAGAGTGATCTAACGTGGATAAATTATCAAATTGATCTTGAGCTAAAGCTTTATTCATAGCCAAAACAACGAGAAATACTAAAAAGGAATTTTTCATAGAGGTTGTAACAAAGTACACAAACATACTACTAATCTATAGTAAGCTAGAAGATTGCTATTAAAATGTAGCCTTACTGCCACTTTAACGATAAACTAGTTTACTTTTATAAACATCTAATCAACACTAACCATTAAAAAACAAAAATCATGGATTTAATTATTTATGCCATACTAGGCCTACTAGCATTGGTAGTTCTATTAGGTACCTTTTTTACTGTAAAACAACAAACTGCTGCAGTAGTAGAGCGTTTTGGTAAATTTACCAGTATGCGACAGTCAGGATTACAGCTTAAAGTACCTATCATTGATAAGATAGCTGGAAGAATCAATTTAAAGATTCAACAGCTAGATGTAATCGTAGAGACTAAAACAAAAGATGATGTATTTGTACGTCTCAAAATATCTGTACAGTTTCAAGTAAGAAGAGAAAAAGTATATGATGCCTACTACAGACTTCAAAATCCTCATGATCAGATTACCGCTTATGTATTTGATGTAGTACGTGCCGAAGTTCCTAAAATGAAACTGGACTACGTTTTTGAAAAGAAGGATGATATCGCAATCGCGGTAAAACGTGAATTGAACGAAGCAATGATGGATTATGGATATGACATCATTAAAACGCTTGTAACGGACATAGATCCAGATATACAGGTAAAGGCAGCCATGAACAGAATTAACGCTGCAGAGCGTGAGAAAACAGCTGCTGAGTATGAAGCAGAGGCTGACCGTATCAAGATTGTTGCAAAAGCACGTGCAGAGGCTGAATCTAAGCGTTTACAAGGTCAAGGTATCGCAGACCAGAGACGTGAAATAGCTCGTGGATTAGAAGAAAGTGTAGATGTACTTAATAATGTAGGTATCAATTCTCAAGAGGCAAGTGCTCTTATAGTTGTTACACAACATTATGATACATTACAGTCTATAGGTGAGGCAACACAGTCTAACCTGATCTTACTACCTAATTCACCACAAGCTGGTAGTGATATGTTAAATAACATGATCGCTAGTTTTACAGCAAGTGCACAAATAGGTGAGCAAATGAAGAAGACTAATGCTAATAAAGAAGAAAAGGTAAAACAGTCTTCTAGATCGCAAAGAGATAAAGAAAGTGGCTATGATGATGATGGCCTAGAAGATGGATGGATAGAATAATTTACGTCCATTTTTATAAACACAAAAACGCTATCATTACTGATAGCGTTTTTTTTATATCATTGCTTTTTTAAACAATTCACTTTACCACAAAATATTATTTTTTCCCTTTAAGACCTACTAGTTTATTTACAACCTTCAGGACCACAGCTTTCTTTGCGATGGAACTGACTACACTTGTTAAAATAGAAACGGCAGAGAAACTCTCTTTTACTTCATTTAACTCTAACTTCATCGTCTCTTGATGTATTTGTTGCTGTAATTTAAGGTACCTTAAATCACGATCTATTTCATCAAAATTATTGTAAACCCTCATGTTGTTCTATTTTAATATCCTCATTATCGTTGAAAAATTGAGCACTAGCTTTTTTAACCAATATTTTTTCAAGAGTTTTTTTAAGAAATAAGGATAATACAATCATTAAAAGTATATAAAATACACCCATTATAAGATATCCTAATGCAATGTTTTCTAAAACATTTCCTAGATAAATAGCCATGGCTACACTTAAAAAAATAAGCGCTATAAGGAAGAAAAAACCTAAAATAATCTGGTAACTACTAGATACCACACCCTTCATAACCTTCTTAAAAAGGTCTAGTTTGTGATAACTTATCGACGACTCGATGTAATCTTGAGTCGCCGTAGTAAATTCTCTAAAATTGTCGGTTAGTTGTTTTCCCAAATCCTAAGTTTATATATTAACTTTAGCTGATGCTGTTTTGATACCTTCTTTTACAGAATTAGGTTTCTGTAATTGAGAATTTTTCATACGTAATTGTTCTAGTTTTTCTTCTAGAGCAACGATAGCATCGTCTGCTTTATAGCTTGCACTAGAAAGAGCTGTTTCAATTCTATCACCTACAGTACCTCTCAATTCAGTAGCTCTAGAGTTTACTGTAGAAGAGATTTGAGATGCTTTTTCTGATACTTGAGCGTACGTTTTACGAGCCTGCGCATCAATATCTTTTTGAGCTTTTTTTGCTTGTTTCTTTAATTTTTTTCTAGTTTTCTCTCCACTATCTGGAGCATATAACATTCCTGCAGCAGCACCTATTGCAGCACCTGCTATTAAAGCGATTAAGGTATTAGTTGATTTAGACATTTTTTTTCTTTTTTTGTTCACTAACAAAGGTAAATCTAAACACATTTTAGTGTAGTTAATAGTGAGTTAAGCTTACATGAATTACTATTAAAAACATGCTAAAAACTTATATTTAATATTAAAATTAGTTAAAATAGTAGATACTTATTATCATTTATCAAAAAAGCCCACGATTAAGTGGGCTTTAAATTATTCTATATATGTAATGTAAATAGGTTTAAAGTGATCTCGCTTTCGCGAAAGCGGAACCTCTATCCTACTCTATCTAAGCATCTAACTTAGCCCATGTATCACGCAATGTAACGGTACGGTTAAAGACCATTTTATCATCTGTCGTGTCAGGATCTACGCAAAAGTACCCCATACGCTGAAACTGCACTGTTTCTCCTATAGAAAGGTTTTTCATTGCAGGCTCTGCCATAGCAGTGATCACCTCTAGAGAATCTGGATTTACAAATTCCATGAAGTCCTTTTCTTTATCTGTGTCTGGAGATGGTACGGTAAATAGGCGGTCATACAGTCTCACCTCTACTGGTAGGGCTTGTGCAGCACTTACCCAGTGTAATGTTCCTTTTATCTTGCGCATACTTGCTTCTGTACCGCTTCCACTCCTAGAATCTGGATCGTAAGTAGCATGAATCTCTGTAATATTACCGTCTTCATCTTTGATACAACCTTCACCTTTTATGATGTATGCATTTTTAAGACGTACTTCTTTACCATTCTTTAAACGGAAAAATTTCTTGTTAGCTTCTTCTCTGTAATCTTCACGTTCTATGTAGATCTCTCTAGAAAAAGGAACTTCTCTAAAACCTCTAGACTCATCTTCCTGACTATTTTCTGCCTGAAGCATTTCTACTTGATCTTCTGGATAGTTAGTAATAACAACTTTAATAGGATCTAGAACACACATCACACGGTCTGCGACTTTATTAAGATCATCTCGCAAGTGAAATTCTAGGTGATTCATGTCTACCAGATTATCACGTTTACCTATTCCTATAGACTCAGCAAAATTCTTAATAGATGCAGCGGTATAACCACGACGTCTTAAACCAGAAATAGTAGTCATGCGTGGGTCATCCCAGCCTGTAACAATATTTTGTTCTACTAGTTTTTGCAATTTACGTTTACTAGTAACAGTATGAGAAATGTTTCTACGTGCAAATTCACGTTGTTTAGGGCGTACTTTGTCAGTATCTACTATTTGATCTAAGAACCAGTTATAAAGCTCTCTATGAGGTTTAAATTCTAGTGTACAAAAAGAGTGAGAAATTTGTTCCATGTAATCACTTTCTCCATGAGTCCAGTCGTACATAGGATAGATTTTCCATGTATCACCGGTTCTATGATGATCGCGATTTACGACACGATACATGATAGGATCACGCATGAGCATGTTGTTGGACTTCATATCGATTTTGGCACGTAGGATATGTTCACCTTCACCGAAATCTCCATTTTTCATTCCTTCAAAAAGAGTCAAATTCTCTTCTACCGATCTATTGCGGTAAGGTCCATCTACTCCAGGTTCTGTAGGAGTTCCTTTTTGAGCAGCCATTTCTTCACTAGATTGTGAATCTACATAGGCTTTTCCTTCTTTAATAAGTTGAATGGCCCAGTCATAAAGTTCTTGAAAATAATCTGATGCAAAGCAAAGGTTATCCCATTTATAACCCAGCCATTCTACATCTTTCTTTATAGCATCTACGTATTTTGCTTCTTCCTTTGCAGGATTAGTATCATCAAAACGTAGATTTACTGGTTTATTAAACTTTTCTCCTAAACCAAAGTTTAAACATATAGCACTGGCGTGACCTATGTGCAGGTAACCATTAGGTTCTGGTGGAAAACGGAAACGTAATTTATCATTAGAGAGACCATTGTTTAAATCGTCTTCTATGATATCTTCTATAAAATTATTAGGCTTTTTCTCTTCGCTCATGATATTCTCTTTTACTAACACAAATTTACAGTTTATTTTACTCCTAACACTGTACGGCCTATCTTTGTTCTATGCATAAAATACAACTAGAAAACGTAAGGGTATATACCAACCATGGTTGCCTACATGAAGAGGACTTAATAGGTAGTGAATATCGTGTAGATTTAGAAATAACAGCAAACCTTTCTAAGAGTGCACAGTCAGATTTACTGGCAGATACAGTAGATTATGTATCACTGAATAAAATAATAGTAGAAGAAATGGCTATAAGGTCAGAACTTTTAGAGCATGTTGCACAGCGCATTCTTACTCGCATTTTTAAAGAAGAATCTCTAGTTCAAAATGCTGAAGTTAAAGTAGCTAAGATAAATCCACCTATAGGTGGTGATGTGCAAAGTGTAGTAATTATAATGAGTGAAGAGAGAAAATAACTTTTCAATTTTATCAATTTTAGATTTAATAAAGTAGGAATAGAGCAAATTATTGTTATTTTTGCCATCCATTATGGTACCATGGCCGAGCGGCTAGGCATGGGTCTGCAAAACCTAGTACAGCGGTTCGAATCCGCTTGGTACCTCTTAAATCCTCAATCTTCACTGATTGGGGATTTTTAAGTTTTTAAGGCTGTGGATAATCTTTGTCTGCGTCTATTACAGGCATTACCTTTTCATTGAACTCTTCCATACCTTCTAGATCTGGATCTATAGGCTCTACTTGTTCTGGTAAGATGTGAAATTGATTCTCAATATTTTCTGTGGCACTAGGAAAAACACCTTTAAAAATTAAAACCGCTCCACTTATAAACATAATTACGGCGATTAAACGCTTTAACCAGAATATTCTAGAAGGAGTTAAATAACGGTTTAAACTCTTAGCAAGTATGATTTTACCTATATCAACAATAAAATAAGTAAGTAAAACGGTAGAGAAAAATATAGTTATACGCTCTCCATCATTTTCTAATTGCGGACTAAAAACTACGATCAATCCTAACCAAAAACCTAGTACACCTATGTTTATAAAATTGAGTAGAAAACCCTTTATAAATAAAGCGATGTAATTTTTCTTTTGAACTATGAGAACCTTAGTATCAACTTCTTTTAAATAGGATTTATCGGTCTTAACAAAGGATACAATACCATAAATACAGAGTATACTACCGCCAAATATGAATAGTCCTGGGTCATCTTTTAATTTTTCAAGAATACTAGAAGTCATAAAATATGCCGCTAGTAGAAAAATAATATCTGCAATGAGAACACCTGCATCTAATGCAATAGCCGCCCTAAATCCTTTTATAGCACTAGTTTCAAGTAGAGCAAAGAAAACAGGTCCTATAAGAAAAGCCATAACAAGGCCTAATGGAATGGCCTTTAATATATCGTCAAGCATTCAGAATTGTGTTGAACCTCAAAGGTAGGAAAACACATAGGGATTTCAAATACAGAACTAGAAATGTTATTTATATGGTTTAGGAAACATATTGAAGCCTTAGAACGCTTTTAATAATTTTAATTAATCATTATCAACGATCTTAATTCTACCACCGAATAGAGTTTTTTTCTTCACATCTTTAGGGTTACCATAAACCACAACATCACCACCAGCTCTAACATTTATATCCACAGATTGTGTTGCAAAGATCTCTACTTCACCACCGGCCTGTACTTTTACTTTAGAATAATCAGATTTAAGTTTTTCGTTTTCTACTTTTCCACCGGTGTTAACAACTAGAATTTGATCTTCTACCTGACCGCTTAATCTTACAATACCGCCAGTAACCGCTCTTACATCAAGATTCTTAACAGTTAATCCTGCTGTTACCATAGCACCTTCTTGTACTTTTATTTCTAATCTGTCCTGTTCAATTAATTCATTAGATAAAACTCTAGCGCCTTCATTTGCGTCGATTATATCTAATTCTTTGTAGTATACATGTACAAACGTTTTTGTACCGTCAAAAGTCTTCTCTGAGCGCATACGGACTTTTAATAATCCATTTTTTTGAACGTACTCGACGTCATCTGCATCTTTTCCAGAAATGATGATCTTATTTTCTGATGATTTTACCAGATTAACTGTGACTAGATCAAAAACTTTAATGGTATCAAAATCTGAGATGGTCATTTCAATTGGGTTTTGTGCTATAGAAAAGGCACAAAAAAGTATAGTTACTATAGATAATAATCGATTCATGATAAGAGTATTTTTATAAAGACTTTATTTATTAGGTGATGTTACAGTCCACGATAGGTTAAACATGAAAAAACGATGCTTATTGCTAAACATCGTCTTTTACTAACCAACCAAAAAACTTTATGAAAATTACTACTAATAACCTTCTCTATATATTAATCAAATCGTGTGCCAAAGTAGGATAACAGCATATAATGATACGTTAAGAAAACATCTTAAACGAAGAAATCCTAAGTATCAAAGACGACAACTTAGGATTCCCTACTAACCAACCAAAAAACTATACTAATGTTTCAATTTACTTCTCAAAAACCTTACAATTGAGAAGCTTTATAAAAATGAAACTATTATGAAAAATTGAATTAAAGTTTCTCACGCTCTAATTACAGTACAAATATCTAGCTATACCATTAATAAATTAAAAATGAATATTTTATAATTCTAATTATAGATAATATGTACAATAAATACGTTGTATTACGCAAAAAGAGCATTTTATTGCTTTATAAATTTGAAATCAATCTGTAAACTATCATTAGAAACTAGCGCTTTAAGTGTATCATTTTTATAAGAATACCTAATATGTGTAGGAAATTCATTCTCTAAGTTAACCGCTGTAAAGCTATTTACAGTAGTGTCTTCAATATTAAAAATAGTAGGTTCTTCATTAACTCCAGTAACTTTTAGAACCCATGAAGATTCTTTTCCTTTAGATAATTTACTTAAAGGTTTTATGGATAAAAATTCTTCAAATACCGTATCTTTTTTATGAAGAGTAAAACCATGTCCGTTGTAATTACCATTAATAGTAGGTATCCATTTTTCATATGTTTTATTCTCTCCTGCTTCTTCTACTCTACTCCATGATCCTGATAACCATGAAAAATTTGTGGTATCCCCAGTCTCATTTTTACAAGACAGAAATAATAATGCTACAACTATTAATAAAATACTTTTCATGATCGGACCTATTTATAATTTGAATTTAAGGTGTAAAAAAACGATCCATTTTATAAAAAATGGATCGTTTATAATTTAAAATAGAATAGTTTATTTTTCTACTGCTTCTCTACTACCTATCATCCAGAAATCTAGATGTTTCTTAACAAGGTCTGCATTTTTTACTTTTACATAAACCTCGTCACCTAGCGTGTAAGTGTTCTTAGTCTTGCGACCTACAACAGCAAACTCTTCTTCTACATATTCATAACTATCGTCATCTAGGTCGCCTAGTCTTATCATTCCTTCACACTTGTTAGAAATGATTTCTACATAAATACCCCAATCAGTAACCCCAGAAATCACACCTAAGAACTCTTCGTCAGAGTGATCTTTCATAAATTTAACTTGCATGTATTTAATAGAATCACGCTCTGCCTTAGAGGCTAGAATTTCCATTTCTGAAGAGTGTTCTGACTTTTCTTCATATAATTCTTCACTTACTGTTTTACCACCATCTAGGTAATGCTGTAATAATCTATGCACCATAACATCAGGATAACGACGTATAGGACTAGTAAAATGAGAATAATAATCAAACGATAGACCATAATGACCTATGTTATTAGTAGAATAAACAGCCTTAGACATGGTTCTTATCGCAAGCGTGTCTACCATATTTTGCTCTTTATTTCCTTTTACATCACTTAATAACTTATTAAGCGACTTAGTAACCGTTTTACGATCTCTTAAATCTAGAGTATGGCCAAATTTTACAACTATATTCTTAAGTGCTCCTAATTTCTCATCATTAGGCTCATCATGAATACGATAAATAAATGTCTTTTTAGGTTGTTGTTTACCTATAAAACCAGCCACCTTTCTATTAGCCAGTAACATGAATTCTTCTATAAGTTTATTAGCATCCTTAGATGTTTTAAAATAAACTCCTACAGGTTCTGACTTATCATTAAGATTAAATTTCACCTCTGTTTTATCAAAACTTAAAGCTCCATCTTCCATACGCTGTCCACGCATGATCTTAGCTAGTTCATCTAACTTTAAAGTAGCTTCTACTATTGCAGGCTGTATGGTTGTTTGCTTTCGCGAAAGCGAAATATCACCAGGAATCTCTCCTTTTCTAGTTTCTATGATATGTTGTGCTTCTTCATAAGCAAATCGCTGGTCAGAGTGTATTACTGTACGACCGAACCACTCGTTATGAATCTTACTAGAATTATCCATTTCAAAAACGGCAGAAAAACACAATTTATCTTCATGTGGATTTAAAGAACACACACCATTAGAAAGTACTTCAGGTAACATAGGCACTACTCTATCTACAAGATATACAGACGTCGCACGTTCATAAGCCTCGTCATCAAGAACAGTTCCTTCTTTTACATAATGAGAAACGTCTGCAATGTGAATACCTACTTCATAATTACCATTTTCTAGAACCTTAAATGATAATGCATCATCAAAATCCTTTGCGTCTGCAGGATCTATGGTATAAGTAAGCGTGTCACGCATGTCACGACGCTTTTCTATTTCTTGAGAAGATATAGATTTATCCAGTTTTTCTGTGTATTCCTCCACCTCTGCAGGGAATTCATAAGGAAGACCGTATTGTGCTAGAATAGCATGTATTTCTGTATCATGTTCTCCAGGTTCTCCTAGAATATCTTTAACACGACCGTTAGGAGAATCTTGTTTATCATTCCATTCTACAAATTCTACTAGAACTACCTGTCCATCTTTTGCCCCATTGATCTCTCGACCTGGTATAAAGAAATCTGTTTGAATCTTAGGATCTGTAACGTTTACAAAAGCAAATTTTTCATGCACCTGTATCTCACCTACAAATTCAGTTTTCTTACGTTTAATAACCTTAGTTATCTCACCTTCTGGTTGTGAGCCTCGTTTTCTATTATAAACATATACTTCTACCTCATCACCATTAAGCGCCTGGCCTAGTGATCTTTTAGGTATCATGATATCTTCTTCTAGTTCTTCGGTAATTACATAACCGGTACCACGTGTACTTACATCTATTCTACCAGTGTAATAGTCGATAGCCTTAATAATTTTAAATTTACCACGGTCTATCTCTTCTATCTTTCCTTTAGATTTGAGTTGATGTAATTTTTTTATAACCTGATTGCGGCCACTAGAATCTGATATTCCTAGGTGTGCACAAATTTGCTTGTAGTTGTAACTTTTATTCGGATCTTGCTTAATAGCACTGAGTACCGACTGACTCAAATTCTGAAACTTAGTCTTTGAGCTTCTTTTTTTCTTTTTATTCATATTACTTACAAAGTTAAACTTTTAAAGTTGCTGTATATTAAATACGTGTGAAAACCAGTAATATAACCCTCTAGATAACATTCATTAACATTAAATTAAGAAATAAAGTTATCTTTGTACAACTATTTCTTCATAGAAATCGTTAAAGCTGTCATATGCGTGTAAAAAAACCACTCTTATCTACATTGATTTTTGCAGGAATTCTTCTTGTCGGGATAGTGGTACTATACATTTTAGTTTCTAAAGCGCTAGACACTACTACAGATGTTACTAATGATGGTAACCTTACTAAGACTATTAAAGTAGAGGCTACCGTTTAACTACCTACTGTAATAAACCACTCGTTTTACCTTATTCCTTTTTAAAAATTACACTTTTCTATTTTTAATAGAGAACAATTACTCTGTTTTCGTTTTTTAAACGATGCCCTATTTTATTTTAATTGAGAATACCATGAGCTTGTATAACTCCTTCTTTGTTTTTTAATATTTACTGTTATCAACACATATAAACAATATCATTTTTCTTTTTTAAAATTTAAATAAAATATGTTGCTTATTATATAGTGTTAATAGCGGTATAACTTTTTAAATAAAAATTAGGATTAGGTAGAAATGGTAACTTATCTATAGTTATACACATGTTATCCTAGCGTTAACTCATTGTAAAGTAAATTGATACTCATTAATAGTTATGGTTATTCACATTTGTTGACAACCGTTATCCACATATAAATGTAGAGAAAATGACCTCTTTTTCATTGTTTATTTCTCACCATATGGGTCTGAAAAGTCATTAGAAAATTGATGAGTTATATTTTGGTTTTCTCAATTAAAAGTGGGTATGGACTATTCATATCAATATTCCTAATATAACTTTTGCAATTCTATTAACAGGTTATCCTTTGTTTATGAATAGTGTAAAACCATCGATGTTAATAACCTTAAAATATGGTTGAGTAAGTGTAAATTTGTATAACAAACACACAACACATGAAAATCTCAATAGGAAACGATCACGCAGGACCAGATTATAAACAAGCAATAGTAAAAATGCTTAAAGAAAGAGGTCATGAAATTAATAATCACGGTACTGATACCTTTGATAGCGTAGATTATCCAGATTTTGCTCACAAAGTAGGTCAGGATGTTGATAAGGCCGTTACAGAAATAGGAATAGTTATTTGCGGTAGTGCACAAGGTGTCTCTATGACTGTTAATAAGTACCAGAATGTACGTGGTGCAGTATGCTGGACTAAAGAAATAGCTGGACTAGCACGTGAGCATAATAATGCAAATGTTATTTGTATTCCAGCACGTTTCACTTCTATACCACAAGTAATTGCTATGGTAGAGACTTTTCTAGATACAGAATTTGCTGGTGGACGTCATGCTACTCGTGTTAACAAGATAGCTTGTTCATAAGTACGCTTTCGCGAAAGCGGAACATATAAAAGGTTCTATATAATGATTTTACATGGTGATACAAATGCTTATTTGATGCTCGCTTTAATAATAATATTCTTACCTAGTATCATATTATTTTTAGTTTTAAGGTATGTTCTATTTATAAAACTTTTTAAAAGAATAGAAACGAGATTATATAAGTTTTTGGCAAGTGTTTTTATATTCATAATATCTATTTTATTTGTGATCTTATTTTTTAACTTATTTCAATACTTTTAATGAATCTTAATAAAAGACAACAGTATCTGGATTTAGGTAATCAATTACCTAATAAACATTTACACCTAGATTTTGATAATCATTGTTACTGGCGCATTGCGTTAGATAATACTTTGTTTGCAAGATGGAAAGATGTGGTACCAGCTCCTGCCTATAGAAATATAACAGAAGACCAACTGGATTATGTCATTCATTTATTAAAAAGCTATTTAAAAGATGAGCAATTATTAATGGAACATAATAGGATTTCATTAGCATATCGAGAGAAGAAATCATTGTAAATTTGATGTAGTAAAAAGATCAATATTTTTCTACTGCGGTAGTAAATAGACAATAAATTTAAATTAGGTGCAGGTTTCTTAATGATTCTCACCTGTGTGGAATTCATGAAAAAAGAAGCAAGTATTATTATCCACCAGTTAAGAACTGCGGTGCATCCAGAGAAAAAACTCATGGAAATATGGCGCGAGCTAGAGTTATATGAAGAAGATGAAAAAGAAGAAACTCTAGAAGACCTAGATACAAGACGCCAGGAATTAATGGCTACCGGTGATGAAGAATTCGGTAATATGCTAGAAAAAATTATCACAGATATAAGAATAGGTATTAAACCACCACAACCTAAAAATGTTCCTAAACAATTTTAAATATGGAGGTTTTTATAAAATCATTTAATGATTATTCTACCCTAGAACTATATAACGTCATGCAATTACGCTCTGAAGTGTTTGTGGTAGAACAAGATTGTGTCTATCAAGATCTAGACGGTAAGGATAAAGAAGCCATACATATTTTAGGTTATAAAGATCAAGAACTTGCTGCATATACACGCATCTTTAAACCAGGTGATTATTTTGAAAAGGCGAGTATAGGTCGTGTGGTAGTAAGTCCTAAAATGCGTGGTCTGGCTTATGGTCAGAAAATCATGACTGCCAGTATAGATTACTGTAAAGATCAAGGTTATCCTTCTATTCAAATATCTGCACAATGTTATTTACATAAGTTTTATACCGATTTAGGTTTTGTATCTCAAGGAGAAAAATACTTAGAAGACGGTATACCTCATCAAGAGATGGTTTACACATTTTAGTAAGCTCGTTTTAAACTATTTGTTGTTAACAAAGTCTTAAAGGAATAATTAACCTTTCCTTTGAAACTTATTTTACCTTTTATCTTTTCAATTTTCTTCCTTATGTATATAGGAGGAATAAAAGAACATGTTTTAAATAGAGAAGAAGTACTGGTAGTAAAGATTAAACCTACTTTTAATGGTCATTCTTTTACTAAAAACACTTGGCTTATTACATCTCAAAATGATTCTATTCAAATTAGTAAACTAAGATTTTATCTCACCAATTTTGAATTTATCGATGCTCAAAATAATAGTATAAAAATACCAGAGAGCAATTATTTAATAGATGCTTTTGATCAAGAAACACTTCAATTTGATTTAAAAACTATTAAGAAAACTAATTTTAAGCATATTTTATATAAAATAGGCGTAGATGAAAAATTACACGATGCTGGAGCACAAAGTGGCGCATTAGATCCTATAAACGGTATGTACTGGGCATGGCAAAGTGGTTTTATTAACTTTAAATTAGAAGGAAAAAGCCCTAGTTGCAATACTCGTAAAAATAAATTCACTTTCCATTTAGGCGGTTATAAAATGCCTTATTCCACCACTAGAGATGTAAGATTAGATCTATATAATAAGGAAAAATATATTATTATAAAAATGGATATTTCATCTTTTTTTAATGACTTATCTCTTACAGATATAAATCAAGTGATGACTCCTGGAGAAGAGGCATATCAATGTTCTTTACAATTACCACAGTTATTTTCTATTACAAATGAGTAAAAAGTGGATCTACATATTACTCACTGGCTTATTGTTATTTACAACTGCTTTTACAGTTATAAAAATTAAAGAGAACTACTTTGATTATCCTGATTACTGGCCAGTTCCAGTATATGATTTTAAGAAAAATCCGGTAACTAAAGATGGTTTTCAATTGGGTAGAAAATTATTTTATGACCCTATACTTTCTAGAGATAGCAGTATTTCTTGCGCGAGTTGTCATTTACAAGCTACTGGATTTACACATGTAGATCATGATCTTAGTCATGGAATAGAAGGTAGAATAGGTACACGCAATTCCTTAGCATTAATAAATCTTGCATGGAATGAATCTTTCATGTGGGATGGTGGTGTTAACCATATAGACATGCAAGCGTTACAACCTATTACTAATCCAGATGAAATGGATTCTTCACTACTAGAAGTAGTAGATAAACTTAACGACATCCCAGAATATAGAACCTTATTCTATCAAGTTTTTAATGATAGTATTATTACAGGACAACATACATTAAAAGCGTTATCTCAATTTACTATTTCGCTTAATTCTTATAATTCAAAGTACGATAAATATATAAGAAAAGAAGATCATGTTACCTTTTCACAACAAGAACTCAGCGGTCTAGAACTCTTTAAAATTAATTGTTCTAGCTGTCATAAAGAACCACTTTTTACTTCTACAGAATTTAAGAATAACGGTTTATCTATAGACCCTACTTTAAATGATTATGGTAGGTATAGAGTGACTCGTGATCCTTTAGACTCTTTAAAATTTAGAGTTCCTACACTTAGAAATATCCAGTTTACAGCACCTTATATGCACGATGGCCGTTTTGAATCTTTGAGAGAAGTACTAGATCATTACACAACTGGGATGGAGTATTCAAAAACTCTAGCTCCAGAACTTAATAATAAAATAGAATTAACTTCTAATCAAAAAACAGATCTTCTTGTGTTTTTAAAAACACTTTCAGATTTTGAATTTTTATACAATAAAAAATATTCCTTTCCTAGAACTTTTAATTAATCTAACTTATGAAAAAAATACTACTACTATTATTTGTTATTACAACTTCTATAGGACAAGCACAAACTAATCCTATAATAACAGAATGGCTTCAAAATACTACAGGTATACAAGGAAGGCATTACATAGATGGTAATCCTACACCTATTACAGATAACGTAGATGCAAATGTCCAGCAGGTAGAATATTCTACAAACTGGGTTTATGTTTCTGCGACTGGTATTCCAGCTTATATAACAGGACCATTTTTAGATAGAAATCCATCACTAGCGACAGATCAAAATGCCATTTATAGATTTCCATTAAACCCTACTCAAAATACTGGTACGCTTACAGCTACTTCTGGTGGTAACATAGGTGTTTTTATAAATGGCGTTTCTTTATTTGATTTTAGAGATGGAGTATCATGGAATAACAATACAAATGCGCTTTGTGGTGGACCAGGCAACGCAAATTGCCCAGGTGGACCTATGGCTAATCAAGAATGGAATAGAGATGCAATTCCTGCCGAAATGGGCGGCTTTGATTGTAATAAAGCACATCCTGCAAATGGTAATTATCACCATCATCAAAATCCGAGTGCTTTTGATCTAGATCTTATCGTACTTTCTAACGTTTGTGCTACTTATCCAGCAGATGGACTATACGTTATTGATCAAAATACACATTCTCCACTTATAGGTTTTGCCTACGACGGTTACCCTATTTATGGTGCATATGCTTATACTAATACAGACGGTACAGGAGCAATCACCAGGATGAAATCTGGTTATAATCTCAATACAGCAACCACTAGAACAAATGGACCAGCAGTAGATGCTACTTACTTTAATGGATATTTTAGAGAAGATTACATTTTTACAGCAAACGCAGCACCAGATTATCTAGATGAGCACAACGGTAGGTTTTCCATAACACCAGAATACCCTAACGGTACTTATGCCTATTTTGCTACTGTAGATGCAAATCATAACAGTGCTTACCCCTATGCTGTAGGGCCTACTTTTTACGGTAATGTAACTGCGAGTAATGTAACGAGTATTACAGAAACGACTACTGCATTTGTATTAAGTAATGAGAGTGTAGATATCCTAGATGCTTTAAAAGTTTACCCTAACCCATCACAAGATTTTATCGCTATACAATCTACTTTATCTCAATCAGATTTGAATGTAGCTATTTACAATAGTATAGGTCAGATAATACAGGAGCAAAAAATTCTCCAAGGTAGTACGTTGAGTATTTTAGATACTTCGGCATTTTATGATGGGATATATTTTGTGAAAATAAGTAACGATGCAAACATGGTTACACATAAGATTATTATAAAGAGATAGAACCTTTCTAGTATTATTTATAAGTGTTCCGCTTTCGCGAAAGCATACTTATATCACACATAGTAAATTCTTTAAAGAAGAAGATTATGAAATATTACTTATTGTCAATTGCATTTATTTTGAGTCTTTTTACAAATGCTCAAACCGTAGGTTTACAAAATAATACTGCAGGAAATCTAGATAATGGTTATGTGCTTTTTGCTCCTATTTCTAGTCAAGACACTTTTTTAATAGATAAATGTGGCAATGAAGTGCATAGATGGAGCAGTAATAATAGACCGGGACAGTCTGTTTACTTACTACCAGATGGAGATTTATTACGTACAGGAAATGTAAATAATCAATCGTTTAATGCTGGCGGTAAAGGCGGTCTTATAGAACGTATAGACTGGAATGGAAATGTAGTGTGGAGTTATACAGTTGCCAGCACTACAGAGTTGCAACATCATGATGTGAAAATGATGCCTAACGGTAATATTTTGATTATTTCATGGGAATTAAAAACGGCTGCAATGGCTATTGCACAAGGTAGAAATCCTGCACAAGTACCTAATGATTTATGGTCAGAAAAAATAATAGAAGTACAACCAGTAGGTACAAATGGAGGTAATATAGTTTGGGAATGGCATCTTTGGGATCATCTTACTCAAGATTTTGATACAAATAAGCCTAATTATAGTGCCGTTATAGAAGAAGAACTTGTGGATTTAAATTATAAAGCAACTGCAAATCAAGAAGACTGGATTCACTTCAATTCGGTAGATTATAATGCAGCACTAGATCAAATAGTTATAAGTGTACATAATTTTGATGAGGTATGGATTATAGATCATAGTACAACTACTACACAAGCGGCTAGTCATGCTGGTGGTAATTCTTTAAAAGGTGGTGATTTATTATACCGTTGGGGTAACCCTGCGGCTTATGGTATGGGAACAGCAAGTGATCAAAAACTCTATGGACAGCACAATGTGTACTGGATAGAAACTGGTTTTCCATATGCTGGACAGTTGATGATTTTTAATAACGGTCTAGGAAGAAATTTTTCTAGTGTAGAGATTATCGATACACCACAAACAGGATTTACATATAATTCAACCTTGCCATATTTACCTGCAAGCGCCTCTTATGAATATAATGCTGGAAATACAGAAAACCTATATGCTCAAAACATATCAGGCTCTCAATTACTATCTAATGGAAATGTGTTGATTTGTAGCGGTCCTACTGGTGAATTTATAGAAGTAGATACTAACGGTTCAGAAGTATGGAGATATATTAACCCTATAAATGGTTCTGGTGTGATTAATCAAGGTATTACTCCTACTCAAAATGCAGTGTTTAGAGCTACTTTTTATCCCGATAGCTATTCTGCCTTTAATGGAAGAATATTAACACCTGCTGGCACCATAGAGAGCTCTAATACTGTTACAGCAAATTGTACAACGAGTTTAGGAATAGAAGAAACTACGATTAATAAAATAGAGTTATATCCTAATCCTGCGAGTGATTTTGTTTTTATAAATTATGTAGTTGCTAATGATAATGAAACTATATTGATTTATAATACATTAGGACAATTGATTAAAAATGTAAATTTAATACAGGGAGATTCTTTCACGCGACTAGATGTATCTTCTCTAAACAGTGGTATATACTTACTTAAGGTAGGAGAAAGCAATGATTCTCAGATATTAAAATTAGTTGTTAAATAAAACAACTAATTTTAGTTATTAAAAATATATAGTTTGAAAAACATTTTCCCATTTTTTAAAAGCGAGTTAATTATATTATTAACGAGAGAATGTGAAATTATTACTGTACCTACACAACAAGAAATACTGCGCAAGGGTCAGTATGTAAAAGTAATTCCAGTTGTTTTAAAAGGTCTATTGCGTGTGTATACAACGCATGAAGATAAAGAACTGTTACTCTATCACATTAAATCTAGTGAGAGTTGTGTAATGTCATTTGCTGCAGGTATTAAGAATGGTACTAGCGAGATTTATGCACAGACTCTAGAAAAGACTGAAATTCTTCTATTACCAGCGCAAAGACTTAAAAAATGGCTAGAGCAATATCCAGAGTTGAATGTCCTTTTTAACTTACAATATGAAATGCGCTATGCAGACTTATTGCATACCATAGAAAACATGGTATTTCATAAAATGGATCAGCGTGTTTTAAGTCTACTGCATGATAAAGCAACTCTATCTAATACAAAGATTATAAAGATATCTCATCAAGCACTAGCCGACGATCTAGCAACTTCTAGAGAAGTAATAAGCCGTATTTTAAAGAAGTTAGAGAACGAGAATAAGCTTGTTCTATCACATCAATCTATTAAAATTTTATAGTTGTGACTTTAGTCACTTTTTATAACGAGCTACTAGACTACTATTGTACCTCAATTTAAAAAGGTATAAGTCATGAAAAAAAATCTAGGAACCATCGATAGAATAATTAGAATATTATTTGCAGTAGTAGTATCTATTTTATTCTTTACTAATGTTGTTACAGGTACATTAGGCGTTATTTTATTAATAGTAGGTGGAGTTTTATTAGCCACTAGTTTTATGAACTTTTGTCCATTATACGCTGTTTTAGGCATTAATAGCTGTCCTATTAAAAAGTAATCTTATTACATATAAAAAAAGCTCGTTTTGATAATTTTATCAAAACGAGCTTTTTATTTTTAGAAATCACTTAATCATCATGATGTCCATGACCGTGGTGACTTTTATTACCGAATGGTTTCCATATCACACCAGCACTAAATATAAATCCATCTGTTGGAGCATAGATTTCATTAAAAGTAGGTGCACCACCAGCATCTATAGTTACCGTAGGTGAATAACGACTTTGTCTTCTATCTGTCAGGTTTTCAAAATTCATGTATAGATTTCCCCAGTCAAAGTTTTTCATAACCAGTAGCCCCATTAATAAATAATCTCTAGATTCTGTCCCATCAAATAGTAGTTGCTTTCCTGTATAATAGGTTTCATAACCTATGCGCCATTTTTCATTTTCATACATAATAACACTACCAGCATTATGTTTTGCAGTTAATGGTTTTTCAGGATTTCCATCTAAGTAATTAAGTTGTGTATCGATTAAGGCATAGTTTAAGAACCATTTAAAGTCTTTGTAGGTAAACTTTATATTAGTTTCTGCACCGCGACTTAAAGTTAGATCACTAGCATTACTATACTCAAAACTACCTGGACTAGTTGTGCTAGAATTAAGTAGTAGACCGTTATCAATAGCTGTTAAATAAAAGAGTTGATTTATTGAAAAATTAATCTGATCTGTAATAGCAAATCCATAGTCAAAATCTAGATTCATCCCATAAGAAGTCTCAGCTACTAGTTCATTTTTATCGATCGCTAGTACGTTTTGAAAATTTAATCTCTCAGCATCTTCCGTAAAAATATCTGGAATTTTATAACCTAGACCACCACCTAGACGACTGGTAAATCTACCATCAGATTTAAATAAAATAGAAGCTCTAGGTAAAATAAAAGAACCCCAATCTGTAGTAAAATCTGTGCGTAAACCTGTTTCTAGTATCCAGTTATCACTTAAATCGGTCACGTTATTAACAAATAATCCGGCAGTAAGATCTTTTTGATCTCTTTGATTGATTACCGCATCTTCATCAAAGTCCGACGTGTATAAATTACCACCAAAAATCCAGTCCGTTTTATCCGTATTAGTTTTATAATTAGCCTCTGTAAACGTATTCACCTGACTTCCTTTAAAGTCCATACTAGGTATCAATAGTTCTCTATTAAAATAAGCAATACTATTTTTAAATTGAAAACTAGAATGGTCTGTTAGATTAGTTTCCCAAACTGCTTGTGTACTGAATCTTCTAGAAATATTCTCTTCGGTATATGCATTACTTTCATCATTGATAGCATCTAGATTACCACCTTTACGCTGGTCATAAGTACCATTAAGACCTAGCCATACCGTAGTTTTATCACTAGGGTAATAAAAAACTTTGGGATTAAGAGATACGGTACGTGCTTGTGGTAAATTAGAAAAATTATCTCCATCAGGATCGTATTCCTTTTGAGAGTTTGCACTACCATATAGAGTTACTCCCCATTTTTCTTTACGAGCGCTATAAAATATATTTCCTGTAATACCTAGTGCCTGAGTTCCTACCAGCATTAAATCCAGTTCTTTTTCTTCTTCTGGTCTCTTGGATTGCATGTTAACTAGTCCTGCGATAGCACCACCACCATAAAGAGTAGAAGAACTACCTTTTATAATTTCAAATTGAGCAATATCTAGCGGCGGTATTTGCATAATACTTAATCCGCCAGCAAAACCTCCATAAAGCGGGAAACCATCCTTTAAAAGCTGTGTATAACGTCCATCTAGACCTTGAATACGTATAGACTGGTTAGCACTACTTTGTGAGGTCTGTTGCATTTGTATCCCAGTACTTTCTCGCAACATCATAGCGATATTTGTACTGTTCATAGCGGTCTTTTCTACCAGCTCCTCTCCTCCTATTAATTCTATACGTGTAGGTGTACGTTTAAAAGTACGAGAAGAACGAGTGGACTGTATGACTATCTCGTCTAGTTCACCTTCTACTTCATGAAGATTAAAATTATAGTTTAATTGATCTGGTATAACTGCTGTTATCGTTTTACTTTCATGTCCTACATAAGAAACGGTAAGTTCATAAGTACCTGCCGGTACATCTTTTATAATTCCTTTACCATTAATGTCAGACATTGCCCCTTTTTTAAGGGTTGTGATAATAGCATTTGCCCCTAACAAGGGTTCGTTATCTTCTTCTGATACAACGGTAATGTTGATATCATAGGTTGTTTTAGATTGCGCTTTCGCGAAAGCGTAACACAGCAACAACACACTGCATAAAATAAGTTTTTTCATGTAATAAGTTTAAATAGTCTAAAAAATGGAGCATAATACTCCCAATAAATTCTAGCTATTTAATTGTGGTGGCTGTAAAATAGAGCCATCATATCCATCATAAAATGGATTGATATAAGAAGAAATTTGTGAATTGATTTCAGGAATATCGGTCAATTCCTGCGTTTCAAAAAGGTAAGTTATTACGTGTACAGAGCAGCAATTGCACTGACAGAATGGTGAGCAATCATCTTTATCTTCATGATCATGATCTTGTTGATTATCAAAACCTCCAGTATCTACAACTTGTTCTACCTCATCATGAGACTGGCCTTCTACATCATTACATGGCATGATGTTGAGTCCCAGGAAGTAAAACGAAAAAAGGAATAGTATGAATTTCACGCGGTAAAGATAAGGATGGTCATTTGATTACTGAAACTTCTTTGTCCCTAAACTTATAAAGTGGAGCAGATAGAATATTATAAAACTAAGACTTGGAATAACAAAAAAGTAATGACCTTTTATCTCTGGATAAGCATCTAACTTATAAATTAGTGGACTTAAAAGCAGTAAAAATGCTATTATTTCCAGTAGGACTTTTGTTATGGAGCCTAGTTTTATAAAAGTCAATAAACAACTAATAAATCCAACTGAACCGAGAACTGCAAACGTGAAATCTAGGCTTGAATCTGGATTAAATGGTTTAAAAATTAACCATAAAATAAACGGTACAGGAATCATACTACCCATTAAAAAGATGCAGCAGTAAGATGCTAAGGCTATTATTTTGAAGTAAATTTTCAGTTTTAAATAGTAATTTATTCAACGCAAATATGCGGCAAATAAGGTTTTTATTCACCGCAAAATATGTCATTGAGTTTGTAAAAGATTGTAATATTCAACTATCAAAGGAAGATTATTTTTATTTAATTTATTTCTTTTCATTTCATTCCAGATCATTGGATTTTCTCTGAAAAGGCGATTGCAAACGCCTCTTGTAAGTTTATGAATTCTATTTAATTTACCGTTTTCAAAAACATAATAATCAACTTCTTTATAGGGTATTATAGGCATCATACCTACTACCCCAATAGGTAGAACGTGATGTCCTTTTTTGGTAATACCATACAAACTTAATGATCCAACAATGATTTCTTCATAAAAAGCACCCTTTTTCTTTAGCTGGTTCAAACGTTGGAAAATCTTATTTTTGAATCGGTAACTCTTAATTTGTTTAGGACTAATTTTAGTTAGTTTAGAATCTTCTATATAGTACGGTTTGCCAAAAATATTTTTATAAATAATACTGTAGATAGTGTCATTACTTTCCTTGACTATATAATCTGGTAATCGTTTTTCTTTCTTTATATGGTTGATAAAATATTCCTCTATAAATAAAGAATCCGTTTCTTTATCTTCATAAATACCATCGTAATATTCTTTTTCAAATTTTTTAAATTTCTGTTTATTTCTCACAAAGGAATCGACTTTTCTTAAATTGTAATAATCAAACTGCTTAGTGATATTATCATATACCTTTAATTGATCACCAATTACAAAGCCATAAATAGTGTCGTTGTTGGTAAAAATATAATCTTTTGGAATGCTTTGAGAAAGAAGTGTATTGCAAAAGAAAGCTCCAATTAGTACTATAACATATCTATTTATCATTGTATTAGTTTAGTTAGTGAGCAAATCAATCTGTTTTACAAATATCGTCGTAGTTTATCAAAGTACAAGATTTCAAATCTGTTCACCGTAAAATATGTTATCTAAATTTTAAAAAGCTTTTAATAATACTTCTTCTTTAACCAGAAAGCTACTCTAACCAGCAGTATCAATGCAGGAACTTCTACTAGCGGCCCGATGACACCAGTAAATGCCTGACCAGAATTAAGTCCAAAAACAGCAATAGAAACTGCGATAGCAAGTTCAAAGTTATTACCTGCTGCGGTAAATGCGATAGCTGCATTTTCACTATAACTAGCACCGCGGTATTTACTAATAAAGAAACCTATCAAGAACATGACTATAAAATAGATCATTAATGGAACAGCTATTAATAGTACGTCAAATGGTATTTGAACAATCAACTCGCCTTTTAATGAGAACATTAAAATGATGGTAAGCAATAATGCGATTAAGGTAATAGGTGAAATAGCTGGTATATATACATTTTCATACCAGTCTTTTCCTTTGGCTTTTACTAAAAAATAACGGCTTAGTACACCCATAAGAAATGGAATACCTAGGTAAATAGCAACACTCTCTGCAATGGTAGGTATTGAAATATCTACTATCGCACCATCAAAACCAAAATAAGGTGGCAACACGGTTATAAACAACCAGGCATAAAAGGAATAGGCAAATACTTGAAAAACGCTGTTTAAAGCTACTAATCCTGCACCATATTCTGGAGAACCGTCTGCAAGATCATTCCATACCAGTACCATCGCTATACATCGCGCTAAACCTATTAAAATAAGACCTACCATATATTCTGGATAGTCATGTAAGAAGACTAATGCGAGTACAAACATTAAAACTGGTCCTATAATCCAGTTGAGTAATAAAGAGATGCTTAGAACTTTAGTATTCTTAAAAACTTTAGGTAACAATTTATAGTCTGCCTTTGCGAGTGGTGGATACATCATTAATATCAACCCTATCGCTATAGGAATATTAGTTGTTCCAGAACTCATAGAGTCTATAGAGCTCGCAATATCAGGAATGGCATATCCTAAACCTACTCCTATGGCCATGGCTAGAAAAATCCAAAGCGTTAAATACTGATTAAGAAAGCTTAATTTTTTAGCACTCATAACTTTACTTTATTTGAGAGAATACATATTTTAATTCTGTAGCAATCTCTAGACTTTTTAATCTATAGACTTCATCCTGTTGTGGTGTACCGTCAGAGTTTTTAGGATCTTCATAAGTAACTGCTACTCGTTGATTTGCGCCAGGTATAAAAGGACATCCTTCATTTGCACTATCGCAAGTCATAATCGCTGCAAAATCACTTTCTGGATTATCGACATCATCATATACTTTAGAAAAACAAATTACAGGATCGCAATCCTCATCAAAGTATACTGCATACAAAGGATTTTTTCCTTCTTCAATAACCTCTATTTGAAAACCTTGATTTTTCATGGTTTCCACAATTTTAGGGAAAACTGCAGTAGCTTCTGTCCCACCAGAGTAGGCTTTCAAGTTTTCTATTTTATAAAAGTTAGCTAGCGTTTGTGCCCATATCTGGCCTAGGTGACTTCTACGAGAATTATGAGTACAGATAAAGTTGAGGTTAATAGACTCTTTTTGATCTACTTTCTGCTGTATATATCCGGTTAATTTATCAAGAATTTGCTTGCGTTCTTCTGCAATACTTGCCGTATCTAACGTATCGATAGTATTTTCTATGGTAGTAAATGTCATGACTATTTTTTATGAATTTAGCAACATCCAGAACCAGGTGCGCAAGAATTTTGAGCGTCTGTCTGTACATCTATTAGTTTTAATTTTGGTTTTTCTTGTGGTATACCGCAGGCGTCTTTTGCAAGGCAGTCAGTTAGCTTATTAGTTAGTAAAAATGATGTACCATTAAAATCTATACCATATTTACCTATGGTACCAGCCTGGTACTCTACCTCTATTTCTGCATCTGGTAACCCCAGTTTGTTTTGAGAAAGCTCGATAATAGAAACTAGTTTTTCTGGGTGAAGTCTGTGGTCATAATCATTTGCTTCCCATAACTGAAAGTTAATTACAGTTTCTAATCGCTCTGTACCACCGCAGTCTATAAAATGCTTAATTACTTTACCTACCTCTGTCACATGAAAATGTGATGGAACTAGGCTACCATCTGGTAGTTGAAAACTAATAGTTTCTTGGGCTGCGAGTACTGTTTTAAATTCTGATATTTTCATGTTCTTAATTTTTATCTATTGTAATATTACGATTAAGAATAGTAAATTTTTTTAGCAACAACTATCTATAGATTTAGTATCTAAATCTAGAATAGTAGAAAGCATGTTTTTCATTAATAGCCAGTTATCGTGATGGATACAATAACACACACTGGTACCTTCTACATTACCTTTTATTAAACCTACTGTTTTTAATTCTTTTAAATGTTGTGATATTGTGGGTTGTGCAAGACCTATTTCATTTACTATATCACCACACACACAAGAATCTATAGAGAATAGATATTCTAAAATAGCTATTCTAGCAGGGTGCGCAAGAGCTTTGGCCATGCGCGCCACTTGATTTTGATGCTCGGTAAATTTTTCGGTTTTAGTAACTCCCATAATATTAATCGTAAAATTACGATATAAAAACTAATTAGATATAATTTATATTAAAAATTTACTGTTCGTCTATCTTAGTAATATATAATTCTACCCTACGGTCCAACTTATCGATACCGCCCAATGGCTTAGTACGACCGAATCCCTTGTACTTCATTCTATCATAAGAGACACCACTTTTCTTAAGAATAAAAAAGATAGCCTTTGCTCTATCATGAGATAGATTAGACTTTTTTGTGTCTCGATTATAGGCATCTTTATATACAGGGTTGATACAACATACATGACCGTGTATTTCAAAATGTATGTCTTTACGTGCAACAAGAATTTCTGCAACACGATCTAGAAGCGGTTGTGATTCTTCTAGGACAGTAGATCTACCTTTGTAAAATAAGATGTTTTCTAACCTAATAACTTGACCTTTTTTAAGGTTTTTACTTAGTAGGGATTTAAAAGGTTCTTGTGTATTATCCACCGGCGGATCTAGATTTGTAGGTATATCTAGATACTCATCATCTATACTTTCTGTAGGTTCTACCGGTGCAGTTTCTTTTACTTTTTCTTGAGGTGTTGTTTTAGAATTCTTTGATACAGGAATGGCAACGGTGCTTTTTTCATCTTTTAAGACAGCCTTTACCACTTTCTTTTCATAGGTCTTTATCTCTACTGCCTCACTAGTAGTAAGATCACTTTTATTTAATTTCTTTATTTCTAGGCGTTGTGTTATACTTTCTTTAAGCGAGAATATAATATCTACCCTGCGGTTTTGAGCACGCTCATCTTCTATGGATAACTCTTCAGAGCCTTCTTCTAGAGCTACCTCTCCACGACCTTCTATGATTTTAGAAATATGTTCTACAGTAATAGAATGTTCTTGTAACCATTTAGAAACGGTCTCTACACGTCTATTAGATAGATCTAGGTTATATTCATAAGAACCACGATCATCACAATAACCTAATATTTTTACATCTAGGAGCGGTTTATATAACAGGTCATCAAAGAAGGAATTGAGTTGTTTTCCTTCGGTAAATGGAAACTGATCTTTATCTAGATCAAAGTATACAGAATGTGTTTCTGTAAGTTGGGCTGTACTTACTAGGGCAAGGAATAAAAAAAATGGAGTTACTAGTTTTATAAAATTCATTATTTGAGTATGCGATTGTATTTTCCCTCATCATTAAGGACTTCTATGGCTGCTCTTATTTCTGGATTGTATTTAATCTGGTAATTGTAAAGGCCTTCTTTGTAGAAGTATCTCTTCACAATCTCGTCGGTAAGTAGACTTTTAATTTCGGCTTTTTTATCTACTACTTCTTTCTTTTTTGCTGTCTTGATGTTTTCTAGCATGATCTCATAAGAGTTCTTAATATCATCATCTAGTTCTTCATTTGCTGCTGTTTGGTACGCTTTCGCGAAAGCGGACTCTGTAACCGTCTCAAATTCAAAACCACGTTTTTCTATCCATGATACAAACTCTTGAAAATCTGCATCTGTGAACTGAATCTCGTCCATAGAATTAAATTGATGCTTATAATAATACTCTGTAGCATAATCAAATATGGAATTTTCTTTAAGAAGTGCTGTTGTAATAGGTGAATACACTGCAGACTCTATATTGATATCTGGTTCTACACCACCACCATCATAAACCGTACGACCACTGTTTACGGTCTTAAAGGCTTTATAATCTTCTTTTTTAGTTCGTACAGCATCTCCATTTTCATCACGATTCCAGTAATCTAGTGCCTGTATGCAACGACCACTAGGTGTGTAATATCTAGAAATGGTAATCTTAACCTGTGTACCATAAGAAAGTGGTTTAGGACGTTGTACAAGTCCTTTACCAAAACTTCTTGCACCTATTATCACACCACGATCATAGTCTTGTATACTACCACTTACTATCTCACTAGCACTGGCACTGCGACCGTTAATAAGTACGGCCACTTTCATACCTTCAAATTCTTCACTGCGCTTAGTAAGATATGTTCTATTGTATTTAGAAACAACAGATTGTGTGCTGGTGATTAGTTTCCCTTTAGGAATAAAAAGATTAGAAACATTTACAGCTTCACTTAATAACCCACCTGGATTACCTCTTAAATCAAGTATAACTTTAGTAGCACCTTTTTCTTTTAATTCTTTTATAGCAGCCTTAGTCTCTCTAGATGCTTTTTCATTAAACTTAGATAAGACCACATAGCCTATTTCTGGTGTTGCCATTTCATAAAATGGTACGGCATTTACCTCTACACCTTCTCTTTTAAGTGTTGTGGTTTTATTTTTTCCCTGGCGTGTGTAGGTAATACTAAGCTCTGTCCCGGCAGATCCTTTTAATAAATCACCAGCGTTTTCTTTATAATCCTTAATCTTTACACCATCTATTTCTATGATGTCATCGCCTGCTTTAAGTCCAGCTTTATCTGCTGGATAGTCTTTCCAAGGCTCAATGATGGTAATTTTATCTTCTTTAGTACGCACGTTTGCACCTATACCGGTGTAAGAACCACGGCGGTTTATTTTTGATTTTTCTACCTCTTGCTCTGTCCAGTATACGGTATATGGATCTAGTCCTTCTAGCATTCCTTCTATGGCATTATCCATAAGGTCTGCTGGATTTGTGTCATCCACATAGTTCATATTGAGTTGTTTATACATCTCTGTAAAAATCTCAATCTGCTTTGCGATTTCAAAAAAATCGTTTTGAAAACTAGCTGTAGTAAATAATAATCCAGCTGCAGCGATAGGTAGCAGGATCTGTCTTTTTATATTAATCTTTTGACTCATCTTCTTTATTTGTGGCTCAAGTAAGGTGCATTAAATATAGGATAAATAGTAAGAAACACCATAATAGTTACTAACGACACTTATTTTAAACAATTGTACGCAAGGTTAGTGCCAGTTTTAAGGGATGAGGTTTTGGGTAAAAGGTATTGGGAATAGTTATCGTTTTCGATTAAGCTCCTAACAATTTTATTATTAGTGTTCTATTTTTTACTCTCTATAATCTTACACAGCAATTTTCTTGCTTAACTCCTTCAACAGCTTTTTAGTAAGCTGCTCGACATATTCATAATCAGGCATTTTACCAGATTGAAATATAAACATAGCCTTTAAATGGACACCATTTGTTACAGGTAATAACTCTTGATGCAGTCTATAAGATTCACGCATTAATCGTTTTACACGATTGCGGTCTACGGCACTTTTAAAGAAACGTTTTCCTACGCTCACTCCTACTTGATGTTGTGTTGCAGTGGTAGGCTCTATGAAATAAACGACACGCAAAGGCCCTTTTCTCAATGATTTTCCATCACTGAAAATTAAGTCTGTAGCCTTTTTGCTTTTTAATTTTTTATTTCTGCCTAGGGTTAATTTCATAGCGCTGCAAATATAGTCTTTGAGTTTGTTAATGGGTGAATGGATAAGATGGTTTACCTACTCTAGCCATAAAAGATGCGCATACCGCGAGTGTTTAGAATAATAGAAAACAAAATAGGCAGCCTTTAAAAAGACTGCCTATTGAAAACTGCGACTGTTAACTGAAATCTATTCTTCTAGTTGCCAAGTATTATTTTCTTTATTCACATCGGCCATCATTCCTTTAGGGTCTATGGTGACACTTCTTATGTTTTTCATATCAACACCGTCTAATTCTAGATCATAGGTTGGGTATGCCCAAGCCCAGTCTGCAACAGTAGTTACATTTCTAGCTACTTTCTTCTCACCACGCATCTCAGATAATGGTATGTAATACATTTTTTTACTACCGTCATTCATAGTTACCTCTACATCTAGTGGCATAGGCATTAATCCATTTCTTTTAAAAGTAATGACATCTACACCATCTAGTGTGCTCATGTTTTCTACAGAGTAATCGATAGTATTTGTAGTCATAGTCCAGTCTCTTAAGTACCATTCTAGGTCAAAACCACTTACACGCTCTGCAACTCTTTTAAAGTCATTAGGATCTGGATGCTTAAATTTCCATGTATTGTAATATTCTTTGATAATATCATCACGTACATCATCACCTACTACATAACCTAATTGTGCCATAAAAACAGCACCTTTAGAATAAGCTGTTGTGCCGTATGCTGCGTTATATGCATAACGATCTGCATGAGTAGTTTGTGGTTGCTCTTTACCAGAATTTGCAAGACCTATATAACCTCTATAAGAACCAGAGTTAGGATTTTCTTTACCTTCATTAAAAACAGCATTCATTGCATAGTTAGAAATGTAAGTAGTAAAACCTTCGTCCATCCACTCGTCTTTAGACTCGTTAGTTGCAAGAATATGGTTGAACCATGAGTGTGCAAATTCATGAGCTGTAACACCAGCAAGACTACCAAAACTGCGCTCTCCTGTAATTAAAGTACACATAGCATACTCCATACCACCATCACCACCTTGTATAACAGAATATTGCTTGTAAGGATAATCACCTACATGCTCATTAAAATACTTTAAGAACTCGTTAGTCTTAGGTTGTAATTTTTTCCAATTCTCTTTGATCGCTTCATTATCCTTGTAGAAAAAATGAAGATCTACTCCATTTGCTCCTTTATAGATATCGTGTATAAAATCTTTATCTGCTCCCCATGCAAAGTCATGTACTTGAGGTGCTTTAAAGTGCCATTTTAATTTTCCATCTTTACTTTTTGCAGGACCAGAATTTGCTTTGTCATAACCATGACCTATTTCTTTAGGATTTTGTAAGTAACCTGTTCCACCTACGGTATAATCTTTATCGATAGTAAGTTCTACATCAAAATCTCCCCAAACACCGTGAAATTCACGACCTATATAAGGACTGGTATTCCAACCGTATTTATCAAATTCGGCCATTTTAGGATACCACTGTGTCATAGAAAGCGCAACACCTTCTTTATTATTACGTCCACTTCTTCTTACTTGTACAGGAACCTGACCATTAAAATCTAATTCTAGTGTAGTAGACTCACCTGGAGCAAGAGACTTTGCTAGTTTTACAACCAGTACAGTTCCTTCTTCGTCTGCAAGTACAGCCTGACCATCTTGTGTCATGTTGCTTACATGTAAATAACCTATTTCATTAGGTTCTAATGCCGCAATGCGAGAACCTACTCTTCTATCAGGGTCTGCAATAGTGCGAGAACGTACATCCATCTCACTACCTGGCTGGAAAGCGTTAAAAAATAAATGATAATACACACGATCTAGTGTCTCTGGAGAATTGTTAGTATAAACCAGTTTTTGCTTACCAGTATATTGATAACGGTCCACGTCCATATTTACATCCATGTCATAATTAACATGTTGCTGCCAGTACGTACCAGAACTAGCGTCCTGACTAGAGACTACATTTTTAGAAGAACTACAACCTGCTAGTGCAATAGCAGCTGTAAGAATCAAAGCTATTTTTTTCATGAGATAATTTTAATGTTGCTAAGATAAGGATAACGTAACTGAACTCGAATTGGAAGTTTAAAAATGATTAACGACAGCATATTTTTGATTTGATTGCTCTGTTGTAAAATACATAGTTTCATTTTCATGATAGATTGAAGCAGTGCTGCTATCTAGAACAATGACCTGTTTACTTCAACTTCCTTTTTACAACCCATTCTCAAAATTCTACAATTCAGTCATCCTTAATTTTAAAAAGCCTTGATCGGTCGCAAGTTTGTTTTATCAAACCACAAGATATGAAAACGCTTTTCTCGATTATTTGTCTATTAATTGCCTCTTTTACTTTTGCGCAAACTACTGTTTCAGGTATTGTACTAGATGAAGAAAAACAACCTGTTATGGGTGTAAATGTTTACCTAGAAGGTACTTATGACGGTACTACTACAGACATCGAAGGAAAATTCTCATTTTCTACAGAAGAAACTTCAACAGGAATATTAATTGCCAGCTATATAGGTTATGAAGATTATAGATTAGAAGCTCTTATAGTAGATATGGTGGGTTTAAAATTACGCTTTCGCGAAAGCTTAAACGCATTAAACACCGTAGTCCTAAGCGCAGGAAGTTTCAGTGCAGGAGATAGTTCTAAGGCCAGTGTTTTAAAACCGTTAGATATAGTTACTACGGCTGGTGCGGTGGGCGATTTTGTAGGTGCGTTACAGACCCTACCGGGAACATCTAATAATGCAGACGACGGCCGCCTTTTTGTACGTGGTGGTAGTGCAGAAGAAACCCAAATTTTTATCGATGGTGCTCGTGTTTTCAGACCCTTTACACCTACTACTGGTAACATTCCTACACGTGGTCGTTTTTCACCGTTCTTATTTGACGGTATTTCATTTTCTACCGGTGGTTATAGCGCAGAGTATGGGGACGCACTTTCTAGTGTATTACTCTTAAATACAAACGATGTGCCCAAAGAAGAAAAAACCGAAATAGGAATCATGAGTTTAGGAGCTAATTTGGGCAACACAAAAATTTGGGGTAAAAACAGCATTAGTTTAAATGCCCAATACATTAACCTAGCTCCGTATAATGAGTTGGTTCCCCAGAATAATCAATTTGAAAAACCCTATCAGTCTCTTAATGCCGAAGCTGTTTTTAGACATCAATTTGATAAAGGACTTTTTAAAGCATACAGTGCATATTCCTATAGTGATCTAGCATTGATTCAAGAAGATATTGATATAGAAGAAGGCTTCTATTTTGGATTAAGAAATAGAAATTATTATGGTAATTTAAATTATAACGGTTATTTATCAGATAGTTGGAATATAGAAACAAGTTTAAGTCTAGCACATGATAATAATGACATGACCATAGAAACCACAAAAATAGATGCTGTAGAAAATGCACTGCATGCTAAATTTAAATTGCAAAAACGATACAATAATTACTTTAAAATCAACATGGGTGTAGAACAGTTTCTTATTAATTATAAGGAAGATGTGTTAATGGAAAACGACACTTTTGAAACCGGTATTAATCATGGAATAACCGGTGCTTTTACAGAGGCTGAGGTTTTTGTTTCTAAAGATCTCGCCTTTAAAGCAGGTTTACGTGGCGACTATTATGGAGCCAGTGATCAATTTAAAGTGTCACCAAGATTAAGCGCTGCGGTAAGTATCAATCCATCTTCACAATTCTCTCTAGCTTATGGTAATTTTTATCAATCTGCTCAAAATAATGTGCAGCAGTATGACAAAGAACTCCAACCAGAAAATGCCCAACATTACATCGCAAACTTCCTTTATAAAAAGAACGATCGCATGTTTAGAGCAGAGGCTTATTATAAAAAATACGATCAGTTATTAACATACAACACGACTCGTGTACAATTTGATAGCGATTTAAGTAACGATGGTGACGGTTATGCCGCTGGATTAGATCTATTCTGGAGAGATGAGAAATCTATTAAAAATCTAGATTATTGGGTAAGTTACTCTTATTTAGATACGCAACGACAGTTCCGTAATTACCCTATAGAGGCAACACCTAATTTTGCAACAGATCATAACTTCAGTATGGTGACTAAATACTGGATAGAAGACCTACAATCTCAAATAGGAGCCACCTTTAATTATTCCAGCGGCCGTCCATTTACTAATGCAAATAAGACAGGTTTCTTAAACGATAAAACCAGCTCGTTCCAAAGCCTTAATTTTAATTGGGCCTACCTTATTGATCAACAAAAGATATTATACTTCTCAGTTTCAAATGTGTTGGGTAGAGATAACGTTTTTGGTTATCAATACAGCGACACACCAGATGTTCAAGGACAGTTTAACCGTCGTACGATAGGCCAGGCAGCAGACCGTTTCTTCTTTGTAGGTTTCTTTTGGACCATAGGCGGCAGCGATAATCAGTTGGATAATCTGTAAGAATTAACGAAATCAGTATTTACAAATCACAAACACCCAATTCTTATTTTCCCTCGAGGGAAATGCCGATAGGCAAAGGGTGTTTGCGGTGGAATAAAAATGTCAAAACAACAATTCAGATACTAGTTTTTACAGTTGGGTTTGTTCCGCTTTCGCGAAAGCGAGATCACCATTATCATTGTATCATAAATCAAGTAAATTATTTATTATGAGAACTATAGCTACTACTTTAATTTTATTTTTCACATTAACTCTTACCGCACAATCTGGATATGAAAAAGCCATGAAAAAAGGACTGGAATTAATGCAAACAGATTTACAGGCAGCATCACAACAATTTGAACGTGTCGCAAAAGCAGAAAAAGAAAACTGGTTGCCATCATACTATGCAGCGCTATGTAATATCAATGGGTCTTGGGGTAATAATCCTAAAGAACAAACTTTATTAACCATGAATAAGGCACAAGAATTTATAGATAATGCAGAATTGCTCTCTGAAAACAACCCAGAAATAATGGTCTTACAAGGTATGTTAAACACCTGTTGGATTCAATACGACAGCCGTGTTTATGGTATGAAACTGTCTGGTGAGACTAATGCGATTTATGAAAAAGCGATTCAAATAGCTCCAGAAAACCCAAGAGTAATAAGTAATAGAGCGCGATGGTTAATGGGTAGTGCAAAATTCTTCGGTAAAGATATTACTCCTTATTGCGGTGAGATTGATAAAGCCATCACATTATTTGAAAATGAAAAGCCAACTGGTTTTAACCCTAGCTGGGGTAAAAGCGGTGCACTAGATGCAAAAAAGGAATGTGAGTAAGTACCTAAAAATTTATTGAATCTATTTTAAAATGCCAAGTGTTCCTCTTGGCATTTTTCTTTTGAAATAGTTTTCAGAGGCAGTGTTAGTCTCAGCGATATTCAGAGACGGTACTTTTTGATCTTATCGCCTTAGCTCTATATTCAGGCTTTCCCTCGAGGGAAATGTCCGCAGGACAAAGGGTGTTTGCGGTTGAGTAAAAAAATCAAAAATCAGATATCGCTAATCAATTCCCGCTTTCGCGAAAGCGAATCTCTACTAAATCAATTTATTAGTTAGAAAACAAAATATTTTAAAATTACTGTGCGTTATCTAGTTGCACCTCAATTAGTTTCTATAATTTTATAGAAATTCTCAACTAACCACTAATTACCAACCTATTTTGATCAAAAAAGCACTTCTATTCCTGTTTTCGTTGCTTATTCTAGCTTCTTGTAACACAAAAACTGACGAAGAAAAACTCCAAGAACAACAAAATGAATTGTTCAAATTTAGGGAATACGTCAGTCAGGTTTCTGATCATGTAATTTCTACTAGAGAACCTATAGTTATCAAATTAACCGAACCTGTAGAAGGGTGGACTGTAGGCAAAGAATTAGATGCTAGTTGGGTGAAATTAAATCCTAGTGCTTCTGGTAAATTGACAGTTCTAGATGCACAAACGGTATCTTTTTTACCAGAAAAACCTTTAAAAGAAGATACGGAATATGAGGTGAAGTTTAAGCTGGATAAAGTAAGAGAGGTAAGTGACGATTTAAAAGAATTTACTTTTAATTTTAAAACCATTGCTCAAGACTTTATCGTAGGTACAGATCCTGTAGGAAGTTATCAAAGCGATTATCAATATATCAATGGAACCATACGCTCTAGTGATATCATGGATTTAGAAAATGCAAAGAAGTTAGTTACCGCAACATTAAATGGTAAAAATCTAGCGGTAAAATTCCCTAACTCAACGGCACTCGGTAAATATTTTGAATTTAAAATAGACAGCATACAACGACCTGTAGAAGATGGTGAAGTAGAAATTTCATGGAATGGAAATAGTATAGGCGTCGCCGATAAAGGTAATAACACGATTACACTACCTGGTAAAAACAGTTTTTCTGTAACCGATATTGAACTGGTTAATGGAGATGTACAGTACATTTTAATCAACTTTTCTGATCCTATAAAAAAGGGACAAAATCTAGATGGAATGATCCAGATAGAAGGTGTTGATAAAATGAAATTTGAAAGTAATGGTAATGAATTGAAGGTATATCCTTCAAAAACGGTGACTGGTTCTAAAAAGGTTGAGGTTTTTACAGGTATTTCTAGCGTGGCTGGTTATAAACTTAAAAATGGCTTTTCTAGCTTCATTGCTTTTGAACAAGTAAATCCAGAAGTAAAACTAGTGAGATCGGGAACAATTTTACCGTCTTCTCAAAATTCAAAAATTAATTTTAAGGCGGTTAATCTTAATGCAGTAGACGTTTGGGTTTATAAAGTATTTAATAATAACGTACTTCAGTTTTTACAGAACAATAATATAGGTTCTACAGGTAATCTACGTAATGTAGGTAGACCAGTTGCTCGCAAAGTAATAGATATTAAAGCAACAGGTAACGATGTAAATAAATGGAATACATATTCTGTAGATCTTAGTGAGGTGATCGCTCCAGATCCTGGAGCTATTTATAGAGTAGAGTTTAAATATAAGCTGGCATACAGTGCTTATAAATGTGAATACACGGCAGAGAATCAGCCAGAAGTAGAAGAAATAGATTACGACGATTCCTTTGAGGCTAGCAGTTGGGATAGTGCACAAAACTATTATTATGATGACGAGTACGGTTATTATGATTATAACTGGAGAGATCGTGAAGATCCATGCTCTCATTCTTTCTATAGAAATAAATCAGTTAGTACAAATGTCCTAGCAAGTGATTTAGGTATAACCGTTAAAAAAGGAGATGATAACAGTTATTTAATAGCAGTAAATGATATCATTACTACCAGACCTTTAGGTGGTGCACAAGTAAAATTATATAACTTTCAACAACAAGAGATAGCTAGTTCTCGCACAGATAATCAAGGGTTATTAGACATAAGACTAGATAAACCAGCATACTTTGCACAGGTTACTTATAATAATCAATATGGTTATGTAAAACTGGACGACGGTCGTGCACTGTCGGTAAGTAAATTTGATACCTCTGGTAAAAAATTAAGTAAAGGAATTAAAGGTTACATCTATGGAGAAAGAGGCGTGTGGCGCCCTGGTGATAATATTTACCTCACCTTTATGCTTAATGATGCCGATAATAAATTACCTAACGGTCATCCTATTAAATTAGAATTAAGAGATCCTAATGGTAAAATCACGCATAGTGATGTGCAAAAAAATGGATTAAATAACTTCTACCAGTTTGACTTAAAAACAGATGATAATGCGCCGACAGGAAACTGGAATGCAAAAGTTGAGGTAGGTGGTGTTACTTTTAATAAAACACTAAAAATAGAAACCATTAAACCCAACCGTTTAAAGGTGAAACTATTTTTTGATCAAGAAATAATTAAGTCCGGAGATAATGTATACGGTTCTTTAAATGGTATGTGGTTGCACGGCGCAATTGCCAAAGGTCTTAAAGCAAATATTACGGCAAAGTATTATGCAACTACTACAAGTTTTAAAAAGTATGAGAGCTATGTTTTTGATGATCCATCAAGATATTTTGATCTTCAAGAATCAGAGATTTTTGATGGTCAGTTAGATCAAAGTGGAAACGCTAGTTTTGATTTTGAACCTAACATGGATTCTCAAGCTCCAGGAATGTTAAAAGCGAGTTTCCTTACTAAGGTGTATGAAAACGGTGGAGACTTCAGTACAAATGTGACTACTAAAACCTATTCTCCTTATGATACCTATGTAGGTATGAACGTACCACCAGGAGACAAGCAAAGAGGAATGTTGCTTACAGATACAGATCATAAATTTGATGTAGTAACTGTAGATCAAAGCGGTAACCCTAAGGCGACTCAAAATCTTGAGGTAAAAGTTTATAAAGTAAACTGGCGCTGGTGGTGGCAATCTCAGTCAGGTAGCCTTTCTAGATATGAAGCTCAGGAATACCGAGAAGAAGTGTATAACAACACGATCAATACCAACTCTAGCGGTAAAGGAACCTTTAAATTCTCACTTAAATATCCAGAATGGGGAAGATATTTAGTGCGCGTTTATGATCCAGAATCAGGACATTCTACCGGTAAAATTATTTATGTAGACTGGCCAGGTTGGGCAGGAAAAAGCCGTAAAGTAGATCCAGAAATGGCATCTATGCTTGTTTTTAATGCAGATAAGAAAACCTATAAAGTAGGAGAGAACGCAAAAATCACATTCCCGTCTACCGCAGGTGGACGCGCGTTAATCACCGTAGAGAATGGAACCGAAGTTCTAGACGCACAATGGGCAGAAACTAAAGACAAACAAACAGAGGTAAGCATACCGCTCAATAATCTTTATGTGCCTAATGTGTATGTGCATATCACTTATTTGCAACCTCATGCACAAACGGCAAACGATCTTCCATTGAGAATGTATGGTGTCATACCATTATTAGTAGAAAATGCGGCAACGCATCTAGAACCACAAATTAAGATGCCTAAAGAACTAGCGCCTAAAACTAGCGCTAAGGTTACTGTAAGTGAGAAAAATAACAAAGCAATGACCTATACACTGGCCGTTGTAGATGAAGGATTACTAGATTTAACTAACTTTAAAACACCTAACGCATGGGACACGTTCTTTGCACGTGAGGCGCTAGGAGTAAAGACTTGGGACATCTTTGACGATGTTATCGGTGCTTATGGAGGTCGTATAGATGCCGCATTTGCTATAGGTGGTGATGGTAGCGCAGCAGCTTCTAAGGCTAAGAAAGCAAATAGATTTAAACCTATGGTCATTCACTTAGGACCATTTACACTTCAACCAGGCGAGAAAAAAACGCACACTATTAACATACCTCAATATGTAGGTTCTGTGCGCACGATGGTAGTAGCTGGTAATGACCGCAGTGAAGCCTACGGTAGTGCCCAGGTTGCAACTCCAGTAAAGAAACCATTAATGATGCTGGCATCGCTTCCGCGAAAGCTGTCACCTGGAGAAACAGTAAAATTACCGGTTACCATTTTTGCTATGGATGATAAGGTAAAAGATGTAAAAGTGACCTTAGAAAACTCACCATTCTTTGAGTTATTAAATGGCAATACACAGCAATTAAAATTTACAGAAACAGGAGATCAAATCGCTTATTTTGATGTAAAAGTTAAGAATGCATCTGGAATAGCAAAGTTAAAACTTTCTGCAAGAGGAAATGGAGAGACCGCTGCTTATGAGACAGAAATAGATGTGGTCAACCCAAATCCATACAGTACGATTTCAGAAAAAGCAATCCTTAAAGTAGGAGAAACAGCTACTATTGCTGTAAACCCTTTTGGAACTAAAGGAAGCAACGCTTCTACTATTTCATTCTCTAGTTTACCAGCGATGAACATAGGTAAACGATTAAATTACTTAATACGTTATCCACATGGTTGTGTAGAGCAAACCACTAGTGCAGCATTTCCACAACTGCACCTTGCCAGCGTGATTGATTTAAATAGCAATCAGCAAAAAGAAATCAGTTCTAATATAAAGGCAGCGATAAATAAATTAGGTTACTACCAAAAAGCAAACGGTGGTTTCTCTTACTGGCCAGGCAGTGGTAGTGTAAATGACTGGGGTACAACCTATGCAGGACACTTCATTATCGAGGCCGAAAAAGCTGGTTATACAGTTCCTATTTCGTTCAAATCTAACTGGATTGCTTATCAAAAAAGAGTGGCAAAACAATGGCGTTATAACAATCACAATGACTTGTACCAAGCCTATAGATTATACACACTAGCAGTAGCAGGAGCACCAGATTTATCTTCTATGAACCGCTTACGCGAAAACGCAAACCTTTCTAACGATAGTAAGTTGAGACTAGCTGCAGCATATGCATTAGTAGGTCAGAACAAGGCTGCTGAAGAGCTTCTTTCAAAGAGTAATATAGATTTTCAACCTAAGAAATACGATTATAGAACCTATGGATCTCCACAACGTAATCGTGCAATGGCGTTAGAAACCTATACGATCATGAAAAAGGATGAGCGTGCCAGAAAACTTATGGAAGAAATGGCTAGAAACTTAGATTCTGACCGTTATTATAACACGCAAGCACTAGCTTATAGTTTTATTGCTATCAGTAAATATGCAAACCACATAGGTGGTAAAGGCGTTAACGTAGAATATACTTTTAAAGGTAAAACTAGTAAAGTATCGAGTATAAAAAGCATCGCAAATCGCAATCTAGATATAGACGAAAATCAAACAACCGTTACTGTAAAAAACAACGGTAGTAACACGATTTTTATCACCAATGCTATGACAGGTAAATTACCAGTTGGGACTGAAAAAACAGCACAAAGTAATTTAAGAGCTACCATTACCTATACCGATAAAGATGGAAATACGGTAGATGTAAGTAAGGTGACTCAAGGAACAGAAATTACTGCAGTAACTACTATTACTAACACAACTGGTTCTAGAATAGAAGATGTAGCACTTACTCAAATCTTACCATCTGGTTGGGAAATAGTAAATACTCGATTTACAGATTATGGAGCACAAGAAACTAACAGCAGTATAGATTACACAGACATAAGAGACGATCGTGTCAACTATTATTTTGACCTAAAAGGTAAAGAAACGCTTACTTTTAAAACTACTATTAACGCCAGTTACTTAGGTAAATACTATCTACCAGGTTTACAATGTGAAGCGATGTATGATGTAGATTATATCGTGAGAAATAAAGGACAATGGATTGAGGTGGTGAGATAGATATTTTCAATTACGATTTTTAAGCTTTCCCCTTTTTTAAAAGGGGAAAATTTAATTCGTGTACGAATTAAATAAGGGGTTTTGCGGTGTTAGAATATGTCAACGTACTTAAATAATTAAATACAGATTGTTGCGTCATTCCGCTGCATAGCAGAATCTCTTGGAAAATTCTCAGCGATTGTTGAATATTAAGACTCTAATACGATCTTTAGCCGTTCCACAACTTGTTTTACTTTAATAGAACTAGTCGCTTTTTTATAACCTTTCACCACTTTATTCCCAAAAATAGAAGTAGGTACTAGAGGGAATTTATCTCTATTTGCGGTTAATTGATTTTCTTCTGGTTGTGCATAAGGAGCAAAACCTGCATAAGGATGTGTGTTACCCCATAATGTAATAACAGGAACGCCATATAAAGCTGCTAGATGGCCGTTACCACTATCCATAGCAATCATGGCGTCTAGTTGAGACATAACGCTTAATTCGTTCTCAAATGAAGTAATGCCTGCCATATTAATGACATTTGAGGTGGTGCCAGCTATAATTTGCAGTTGTTCTTGTTCTTTCTTCCCACCACCGAATAGAAGTATCGTTATTTGATCATCTTGAGAGATGGCCTTTACGAGTTTCTTTGCTTTTTTTATAGTTACCGCTTTGGTTTCATGTGCAGCAAATGGTGCAAAACCTACCCATTTTGATGTTTTTCTACCTATTTGATCATGAATTTGAGGTAAAACGGCTTTTTTGGGTAAGAACTCGTTTCCTTTTAATTCGACTTTAAAACCTAACTCACGCAGCACGTTTGCATAGCGCTCTGTACTGTGTGTTAAGGGTTTAAAAAAAGTAGGATCGTTGATTAATTTCTTTTTTTCAGCGCGTCCTTTATCAATTTTAGATTTAGGGATTCCTCTTAAAAAAGTACGTAATATTTTACTGCGCAGCACATTATGAAAATCTGCTACGGCATCTATTTTAAGAGCCTTAATTTCTTTAGAAAGTCGGTAGAGTCCAGATACACCTTTGTGTCTATTATCTACATCGGCTTCTATAAACGTGATGTCTGGAATATGCTCTAGGATGGAACGGAATCGCTTTCGCGAAAGCGCAACTATCTCAACACTAGGATAATCTCTTTTTAAGGCTAATAAAACAGGAACGCACATGGCAATATCGCCCATAGCGCTTAGTCTAATGACGAGTATGCGTTGAGGTAGCGGCATGATTTATTTTAGAGCTCTGAGGACTGGATTAAGTTCGTCATCATTATACATTTTCATCTGTTTGTAGACTTTCATATACTTGTCACCATTAGAGATATCTTCTAACAGTTGGTCTAGTGCCGTCGATAAATCTACACGTTGTTCTAGAAGAATGTCTAGTTTTTTACTACAAGCATCTAGGTGATCTTGAGAAGCATCGGTACGAGTAGCTTCTTCATTCATGTGGTATATTTTTAATGCAAGAATAGACATACGGTCTACAGCCCATGCTGGACTCTCTGTATTGATAGTCGCATTATCCTTAACCGTTACATCGCTATAAAGGTCTAAAAAATAACCATCTACATACTCTACCATGTCGGTACGATCTTGATTACTAGCATCTATCTTACGTTTAAGAGTAAGTGCAGCAACTGGATCTATTTGTGGATCTCTGATAATGTCTTCATAATGCCATTGTACAGTATCTATCCAGCACTTGCGATATAATAAATGCTCTATAAGGTTAGAATTACGGTCGTATGGGTTTTCAAAATCTTGATCTACCGTATTCACTACGTGATAGGTATCGATAACAGTTTGAAAAATTTTATTGGCTTTATCTGAAAACATATTCATTTTTTAAAAGTGCAAATATAAAGATTTAAGAACGCTCTAGAATCTAAGAATAAATAGAACTACCATAGTTATAAATGGAATCCATAATAGACTTTCTTTAACGATCTTATTTTCGGTTTCTTGTACCATTCTTGCGATAAATATAGACAGTAATGGTATTAATAGTAGGGCGCTACCGTTCATTACAAAAAATAAAAAGCCGCAAATACCAGAAAATCCTAGTACAGAAAATCGAGATCTAGCACTTATGGATATTTTAGGAAACCCAAATAAAAGCGCGATAGACATGATGAGACCTAGACTACTTACTATAGAAGAAACAGCAAATAATACATCTATCTCAAAGTTTATGTAGTAAAAACTTAGATCAAATTTATTAAATATTCTAAGGAAGAAATTTGTGCCTATATATTGATCTAGAGTAAATGTAAGTATAGATACACAAGCAATTGCGATAAAAGGTAGGGTCCAATAATTAATATTTTTAAAAGCATAAATGACGATACTTAAAAATATAACGATAAAGAATAATGCACTCCAAGAGTGAAATACGGTAGCTAGAGAAACCCATAAGGAAGCATCAAATATTTTTCTAACCAGCCCTCTTCTAGTACGCATACTAAGCAATCTCCTTAATGCGAGTAAGATACAGGTGTATGCTATAAATATTTGCATATCAGAGAAGTATACTAATCCTATGACGAGTAAACAGCTGTAAATCCATAAGGAAAATGAGTTGTTATGAGTAAGCTCATTTTTAAGTGTTATAAACTGAAAAATAGCTATGGATGCCATGGCTAGAACAGAAATCCAAATGTATTTCCAACCTAGAAAAGGATGGTCTATTACAAAATAACCTACCATAATTGCCACCATCAAAAATGTGATGATGTAATGAATGGGTTTACTAGTTTTAAAAAAACTGGAAAGCATAGAGATTTTTAACTATTTTTGCAGTCGTAACAAGCAATTTACAGCAATGGAAACTTTATTAGACGCAATAGTAAGCTTATTTGAACTTATTTTAATTCCTTTTGATGCCTTGAGAGAGCTAGAAAACTCTAGTTGGTTTCTTGCAAACACTGTATCATGGATCGCAATAGCTATCCTAGTGGTTGCTTTTGTGTACTGGATGAAGCAACTTAAAGAGTACGATAAGGATGAGGATAAAACTCAAACTGGTCACTCTTTCTTAGGATAAGAAATCACTTTTTATAGGTCAAAACCTATATCAGTTCTATAATACATCTTATCAAAACTTAGTTTATCTAGGTTTTGGTAAGATTTTTTTAGTGCCTGTTTGAAATCAGGTCCAAAACTAGTTACCGCCATAACGCGACCACCGTTAGTCACTATTTTTCCATCTTTAAGAGCAGTACCGGCATGAAAGACTATGCTGTCTTCTACATTTTCTAGTCCAGATATTACCATTCCCTTTTCATAGGCTTCTGGATATCCACCTGCCACACACATGACTGTTGTCGCACTTCTAGAATCTAGGATTAGGTTTTCTTTGTGTAGTTCCGCTTTCGCGAAAGCGTGTAAATGAGCCAATAAATCGCTAGAAATACGAGGTAAGACTACTTCTGTCTCTGGGTCTCCCATTCTCACGTTATACTCAATTACTTCTGGTTCTCCATCTACGATCATTAAACCTATGAATACAAATCCTTTATAAACGATGTTCTCTTTTACAAAACCGTTAATAGTAGGTTTTATAACGCGTTCTTCTATTTTTTGCATCAACACATCGTCTGCAAATGGAACTGGAGATACAGCGCCCATTCCACCAGTATTAAGACCAGTGTCGCCTTCTCCTATACGTTTATAATCCTTTGCAGTAGGCATTACTTTATAAGAAGTACCGTCTGTCATTACAAAAACACTCATCTCGATACCGTCTAGAAATTCTTCTATCACGACTTTATTAGATGCCTCACCAAATTTGCCACCTACCAGCATTTCTTCTAGAGATTCTTTTGCCTCGTCTGCATGCTCGATAATAAGAACACCTTTACCGCCAGCAAGACCATCTGCTTTAAGAACATATGGAGGTTTAAGACTATCTATAAAAGACATTCCTTCTTTAAGATTATCCTTAGTAAAACTTTTATAAGCTGCAGTAGGGACGTTATTACGTTCCATGAATTCTTTGGCAAATTCTTTAGAACCTTCTAGAACAGCACCTTGTTTAGAAGGTCCTATAACGTTTACATGTTTTAACTCTTCTGTCTGGAAATAGTCATAAACACCTTCTACTAGTGGTGCCTCTGGACCTACTATAATCATAGTCACATCATTATCAAGGACAAATTTCTTTATTGCAGGAAAATCTGTGATGCCCAGGTCTACATTAGTTGCTATTTCATGAGTACCTGCATTTCCTGGTGCTACGTATAGCTTGTTAAGAAGTGAACTTTTAATAATCGATTGTGCAAAAGCGTGCTCGCGGCCACCGCTTCCTAAAATGAGAACATTCATGAGTTGTGTTTATGGAATGCAAAAATAAGTTTTACCTTGCTCAATGATAGCTTGATTTATCAAAATGCCACTAAAACTTTTTGACAACATATTAAAACTACAAGGTTTTGAGATCAATACAGCTCGTAAAGAGTTTGATAACTTGGTTTCTAACGGTAATGTAGGTTTGCAAAATCGCAAAGAATCTATAGTAAAACACCATCTTACTAACAATCATTTTTACAATAGTTTAGTTGTGAATAAAGAGGTGTTATGGAAAGATTTACCTGTTTTAAGTAAACGTAATTTACAACAACCGCTGCACGAGCGACTAAGTAAAAGTTATACCGTAAAGAACATTTTTAAAGGTAAAACGAGTGGTTCTAGTGGGCACCCATTTACTTATGGTAAAAATAAGTATGCACACGCTATGACTTGGGCAGCATTTCACCATGCTTATGAGCAGCATGGGATTAATTTAAACACTTCTTTACAAGCTCGTTTTTATGGTATTCCTTTAAGCGGTAAAGGAAAATATCTTGAGCTTATTAAAGATTTTGTGAGCTATCGCAAGCGCTTTCCTATTTTTAATATGAATGATGCGGTTCTAGAAAGCTTTCTCAACAAGTTCAAGAAAAATAAATTTGAATACTTAAATGGTTATACGAGCAGTATTGTATTACTAGCTAAGTATTGCGAGCAGAAAAATACGGTTCTTAAAGATATTTGCCCAACTCTTAAAATTTGTATTGTAACAAGCGAAATGCTTTTTCCAGATGACAGATTATTGTTAGAGAAATGGCTAGGAATTCCTGTTATAAATGAATATGGAGCAAGCGAAGTAGGATTAATAGCTATGCAAAATACTCAAGGAAACTTTGAGGTCAATCAGCAAAATCTGTATGTTGAAATAGTAGATAATGACAACCAGCCAGTTCCTGACGGAACGATAGGTAGAATTCTAGTTACAGATCTTTATAATCTAGCACATCCTATGACACGTTATGAAATAGGAGATTTGGGTAGTTTAGAAACTTTAGAAAATGGAACTAGAATATTAAAAGACCTACAAGGTCGTACTAGTGATATAGCAATACTACCTAGCGGTAAAGTTGTGCCAGGATTGACTTTTTATTATGTTACTAAAACGGTCATAAAAGAAGATATAGATATTCTCGAGTTTGTGGTCATTCAGAAAAAGCCAGATGCTTTTGAAATTCAGTATGTGAGTAAAAGTGAGATAAATACATCTGTAAAAGAGAGTATTCAAAATGCCATGGATGAATATCTAGAACCAGGATTATCCTTAAAATTTACAAGACTTGAGGTTCTTGATAGAAGTAAACGTGGCAAGTTGAAACAGTTTATGAGTGAGGTTTAAGATTTTAAAACTTTTTCAACGCAACCTATTAGATGTAACAGCATCTTACTAGTAAACTAAACCAAATGAAAAAGATTATTCTATTTTTATTCGTCTCAATAGTATTTGTGAGTTGTAATTCTGATGATGATTCTACTTCAGTGCCAATTACTTTAATTTCAGAAAACAGTTTACACGGTAATGGACAAGAAGGTATTATTGAACAAAATAGGGTTATAACTGACAGTGTTACTTGGAATAACTTGATAGCCTCAATGGATTCTGTAAATATGGTATCAGATCAATTTACAGAGACTATTATAGATTTTAACACATATACAGTTATCGCTGTTTTTGATGAGGTGAGACCTTCTAGTGCATACGATCTAGAAGTTCATATCTTCCAAAACACCTCTAATATTATTGTGGATGTAAATAATATCAACTTTGGTGAAAACGAATTTAACATAGTTCAACAACCGTTTTACATAGTGAAAATTGAAAATAGTAACTTACCTATTGTTTTTCAATAAATTATTCGCTTTTTAAGAAATCGACTTTTACCTTCATCCTATTCTTCACAATAAACTGCTCATAAAAGAATCGCAACATCATCCAGCAGCTTTTAATAGTAGAATATCCCAAATGCGATCTATACACGGCATAGTTATACTTGATAAGGTCCAGTTTATTTGAGGATAAACCATCTCCTAAACGGTAACTAGCTATGGGTTCTTGAATACCTATGGCACTACCTGCTTTTTTAACGATATCTAACCACATCGCCCAGTCTTGTCGTTTACGTAAATTAGGAACCGCTATTTTACCTAAAACAGCAGCGTTATATATACCGGTTAGATTACCTAGGTAATTACTTTTATGTAGTTTTTGATACGTTAGCTTTTCAAATACCTTGTGGATAGCTATGGGCTTTTCTGGTATGGTTTTAAAAATTTCATAAGCACCATAACAGACTAGCGCATCTTGAGACTTCATAGCGTTAATTTGAGTTTCTAGCTTATGTTGTTTCCATAAATCGTCTGCATCTAAGAAAGCGATGTAGGTGCCAGTTGCAGCATCTATGCCTTTGTTTCGTGTTATTCCAGCTCCAGAATTAGTGGTGTTCTTTAAGGTAATAAAAGTTATTTCTTGAGAAGAGTTTTTTGCTGCATACGCTTTCGCGAAAGCATAACTACCATCAACACTACAGTCGTCTATAGTAATAATTTCTAGCGGTCTATGAGTTTGGGATATAATGCTGTCTAGAGATTCTTGAACCGTTGCCATGCTGTTATAAGTAGGCATTATGATAGAAACGAGGCTCATCTAGTAGGCTTTTTCTTCACCTTTAAAAACATTTGCAATGGTTTTAAAGATGATTTTTATGTCTACAGCAATATTCCAGTTTTCTATATAATAGATATCATTGCGCACGCGTCCTTTTATGTCTTCTTCAGTTTCTACCTCGCCTCGATATCCACTTACTTGTGCTAGTCCCGTAATGCCTGGTTTCACAAAATGACGCACCATAAACTTATCGATACGCTCTGCATACATGTGTGTATGGCTTACCATATGTGGTCGCGGTCCTACCACACTCATATCTCCTAGAAGTACGTTAAAGAACTGTGGCAACTCGTCTATACTGGTCTTGCGTAAAAATCTTCCAATTTTAGTAATTCTAAGATCACCACGTGTTACCTGATGTAAATGTGCGGTCTTATTAGGGACCATAGATCTAAATTTATAACAAGTAAACTCTTTGTAATCTAGTCCATTACGTGCTTGTTTAAAAAAGACAGAGCCTTTAGATTCTAACTTTATGATGATAGCAACTATAGGTGTTAACCAGGACATAACAAATAGAATAACAAATAGGGAAAAGATAATATCAAAGGCTCTTTTACCAAATTTATTTGCGACGTCATCCAGTGGTATTTCTCTTAAAGAAAGCACAGGTGTCAGGCCGTAATAGTCATAATGCAACTGCTTAGAAAGTACAGCCTCGGTGTCTGGTATAAATTTGAGAGTTCTCAAATTATTATCTGCAAAGTCAGTGAGTTCTACTAGTTGATCATTATTCAACTCTTTAACAGAGCAAAAAATCTCGTCTATTTGATGTTCTACGACCCATTCTAGAAAACTGTTTATGGAGAACGCAGGAGAATGTACATCGACTACTTTTTTAGAACGATAACCATAATCTGTATGTATCTCAAAGAACTCATTTAAACGCTCTGTTTCTTCATTTACACCTAGTATGGCAACATTTCTATAATTACCACCTAGAACACTTCTATAATTCTTAAGAATGAAAAACAGACTTATTTTAATGATAGAGATGCTAGCTACTGTGGCAGCTATATAATTAAAGATAAGAGTAGACTCTCTATTTAAATCATAGTAATAACCAAAAAAGGCAAATACCACAAAACCAAAAAAGACAGATTGCTTTGCAAGGCGCATGAGTAAAGTGGTCAACTTTGTATTCCTGCGTATCTTGTAAAAGTCTAGTTGCATAGATACGATAATCCAGCAGATACCTATAAAAATGCTATAAGTGAGTAGGTCAAAATTTTCTACAAAAAAATAAGACGCAGCAAGAATGATCAAACCTAAATCTACAACGTAAGAAAGAGGTCTTATAAAACCAGAAAACCGGCCATTACGATAGGCTATACTATCTGCGGATATGTTTTGTAAAGTCTTTGTGGTCACGTTTGTTTAATTCTGCAGTAGATAACGATTTGAAATAATCATAAGTTAACTTCATTCCTTCTTCTCGACCTACCTTAGGTTCCCAATCTAGAATTTTCTTTGCAAGTGAAATATCTGGACGTCTTTTGAGTGGATCGTCTTGAGGTAAATCTCTATAAACTACTTTCTGGTCAGTTCCAGTCATGGATATAATTTCCTCAGCAAAATCACCTATAGTAATCTCATTAGGGTTACCTATGTTTACAGGGTCAGAATAATCACTAAGTAGCAATCTATAAATTCCTTCTACCTGGTCATCTACATAACAAAAAGATCTGGTTTGTGACCCATCACCAAAAACGGTAATGTCCTCACCTCTCAACGCTTGCCCCATAAAAGCAGGAATTACACGACCATCGTTAAGTCGCATTCTAGGACCATAAGTATTAAAAATACGTACGATTCTAGTTTCTAGACCATGAAATCTATGATAAGCCATAGTCATCGATTCTTGAAAACGTTTTGCCTCATCATAAACACCACGCGGTCCTATAGTATTTACATTACCATAATAACTCTCATCTTGAGGGTGCACAAGTGGATCTCCATAAATCTCACTAGTTGAAGCGATTAATAGACGTGCATTTTTAGCTTTGGCAAGACCTAGTAAATTATGCGTTCCTAGAGAACCTACCTTTAAAGTCTGGATAGGTATTTTTAAATAATCAATAGGACTTGCTGGACTGGCAAAATGCAGGATATAATCCACATCACCAGCAACATGCACATAGTTAGATACATCGTGATTATAGAATTCAAAATCTTCATGAGGGAAAAGATGTTCTATATTTTTAAGATCACCAGTAATAAGGTTATCCATTGCTACCACACGGTAACCTTCTTTAATAAAACGATCACAAAGGTGTGAACCTAAAAATCCAGCCGCACCAGTAATAAGAACTCTTTTTTTCATTTAATAGATAATTGAATAAGATCGTAAAGATAGCAAAATTGAAAGGGTAGTAATGCCGCTTTCTTTGGAATCATAAAAGCGATGGCTTTAATGAATAATATTCATATTCATTTTCTGTCTTTACGTTCTTCATCTCTTTCCCATTTTAAACTGTCTAACATAATATTCCAGTGATTTGTTTTAAGAGAGAAAACCCTAGGGTCTATTTCTTTAAGTTCAGATAAAAGTAATTCATAACTTTGATCAGTAAATTCATTTTCAAAAATTGAATTAGGTTCTAATTAAATTATTTAAGAAGGAATCGATTTTAAGGACACACTGTGCAAAGCATGAGAGGTTAGAATTAATTAATATTTCTTCAAAAAAATTATCGTGATTAAAATAAATAAATTCTTCTGTTGCTATATTTATAGCTACAGGATCTCCTGATCCATTAGATCCTATTGATAAGAAATTATCGTAGTTAATATCTTGTAATTTCCACAGATAATTGACTGTCTTAAGGTTCTTTTCTTTTAAATTTTCAAAAGAAAATTCCCAACATTCTGATGGCATTCCTATTTCTCTCAAGAAATCAAAATTGACTGAATTATAGTTATTACTTTTATTGTCAAAGTATAGAATTTCACTTGCTATAGTATTCCATTTTCTTAACTGATCTTTCTTTAGCATTATAATATTTTTTCAAAAATAAACTCATTAGGATCTAAAATAACACCATCATACCTATCGAGTTCTTCTCGCGCTGCAACACCTGGAAAATCACCTTTGTAATCTTGCATATCTGTCATGATCTGGAAATGAAGATGTGGTGAATAACCGCCGTTTTCTCCTGGTTTTCCTAGAGTTGCTATGGTCTCGCTTTCGCGAAAGCGGAATCCAACAGCCCATTTATCCATATCACTTATAGAGAGATGTCCATAAAGTGTGTAGAGTTTCTTGCCCTTGAAATCATGTTCTAAGATTAGGGTAGGTCCATAATTCCCTGCGTCGTCATTGTGCGCATAACTATGTACCACGCCATCCATAAAAGCATGAACGCTTGTGCCAGCTGGAGCCCAAAGGTCTATTCCCATATGGATGTCGCGTACCACACCAGCCTGGAATCTAGCCGATTTTCTATATAAGGCGCGTTGTTCTAGATAACCACCATGAGCGATGTATTTACCGGTTAGGGTACGCTTTTCTTCTAGATATTTTTCAAATGTAGAGATGTCACTCACATCGTTCTCATTCCAAAAAGTATTATTAACCGATAGGTCGATAGGGAAATAATCACTTTTACTGTATGCAGGATCGATAAGATGTTTAAAAGACATAAGCAGAATAGTTGATTAAGAGCTAGCAATTTAACAAAATAAGAAAGCTTGTGTTATGGATAGTCGCTTTAAATCTTCAATTAATTGCCGTATTTTTAAACCAAAGAATTTTGATATGATCAATAGAACGGTAAAAGGTGTGGAAGAGGCACTGGAAGGCGTTAAAAGCGATATGACTTTAATGGTAGGTGGTTTTGGACTGTCTGGTATTCCAGAAAATAGCATCGCGCAGCTAGTAAAATCTGGTGTAAAGAATCTGACTTGTATTTCTAATAATGCTGGTGTGGACGATTTTGGACTTGGGTTATTACTTCAAGGAAAGCAAATCAAGAAAATGATCTCTTCTTATGTAGGAGAAAATGATGAGTTTGAACGACAGATGTTGAGTGGAGAGCTGGAAGTAGATCTTATCCCTCAAGGTACGCTAGCCGAAAGGTGTCGCGCTGCACAAGCTGGTATCCCTGCATTCTTTACTCCAGCTGGTTATGGTACTGAAGTAGCCGAAGGTAAAGAGGTACGAGACTTTAATGGAAAACCACATATTCTAGAACATGCCTTTAATGCAGATTTTGCTTTTGTGAAAGCATGGAAAGGTGATGCCGCAGGAAATTTAATATTTAAAGGTACAGCACGTAATTTTAATCCAGTTATGTGTGGTGCTGCAACCATTACTGTTGCTGAGGTAGAAGAACTAGTCCCTGCAGGAGAATTAGACCCAAATGAAATTCATATTCCGGGAATTTTTGTGAAGCGTATTTTTCAAGGTGAGAAGTATGAGAAACGTATTGAGCAAAGGACTGTTAGGAAGAGAGAATAGTTAAATTGGAGAAAGTAAGAACAGATTCCGCATCAAGTGCGGAAATTCAATGTCAGTTCGAGCGATAGTCGAGAACGTTTACCAAAGAAAAAATCATGTTAGATAAAATAGGAATAGCAAAGAGAATAGCACAAGAAGTAAAGAATGGTTACTACGTTAATCTAGGAATAGGAATTCCTACACTGGTAGCAAACTATGTCCCTGAAGGAATGGAAGTAGAGTTTCAGTCAGAGAATGGTGTTTTAGGAATGGGACCTTTTCCATTTGAAGGAGAAGAAGATGCAGACGTTATTAACGCTGGTAAACAAACTATTACTACCATGCCAGGAGCAAGCTTTTTTGATAGCGCAACAAGTTTTGGGATGATACGTGGACAGCATGTGGATCTTACTATTTTAGGAGCTATGGAAGTAGCAGAAAATGGAGACATTGCTAACTGGAAAATACCAGGGAAAATGGTAAAAGGAATGGGTGGCGCTATGGATCTTGTAGCTAGTGCAGAAAATATAATCGTTGCCATGATGCACACTAACCGCGCTGGAGCATCAAAACTGCTTAAAAAATGTTCTTTACCTCTTACTGGGGTAAACTGTATCAATAAAGTAGTGACTAATCTTGCAGTTCTAGAAGTAACTGATAAAGGTTTTAAACTCTTAGAACGTGCGCCTGGTGTAAGCGTAGAAGATATTCAAAACGCTACCGAAGGAACACTGATTATCGATGGAGATATTCCTGAGATGAGTATTTAAAACTTTTTACTTCCCAAGGGTAGAATTAATTCTACCCTTGGGAATCAAATCATAAGTATGGATTACAATATCCTAAAAAAGTCACTTCAAATGGTGGCAGATTTTGCTCAAAATACTCATAGTATAAATACGGTTTCTGAGTTTTTAATTGTTCATGAAAGAAACCTAAAAATGTTACATCACTATGTCGTGGAGCATAATGATGATTTTGTAAAAGAATTATTGACTTCTATACCACAAATCTCACCTACTGAAGTGAAACAATATATAGAACATGATCGTGGTCTTGCAACTAATAAAAGAGGTGGGCTATACACTTTAATAAAACTGTTTATGAATAACGGTAAAGAAGATATCGAAGTTCTTAAAGAGAAATTTGACTTTATAGCAAATCGCAATAATACCATCATTATGATTTTGAATAATAGTGGTTTTTAACTAAGCTTAAAACAGCTTTTTAGAAACCAACATGCCAAGTATTTGTCTTGGCATGTTTGGTTAAAGGCGATAAATTAAGATATTGATCTTCATTCTATTATCGATAAAGAATTTAAACTAAGCCAACGCATATTGTTGGCATGTCAATTTTAAAGCTTTGTTATTTCTGTTTTACAAATCTTACATTATTCTTAGTTGAAGAACCCATTTCTTCTTCAGATGTTTGATTTACAATGAGTACAGAATCATTTAATGTTGTTATTTCCCACACTTTGTCGATAAAACCATATTCATTCCATAACTCTAGTGTTATATATTCATTTGAGCCACTTATATTAAAAGGTGATTTTACCGTTTCAAAATATACATCAGAATATATTGTGTCTTTTTTAAATGTTAGTAATGGAGGCCATATTACTTTTAAACCTTTAGGACCTGGTAATAGAGACATAGGGTGTTTTTCTAAATCTTGAACATTATCATTATAATCTAGAAAGTTTTCATTAATCCATTTCCCTTGTAATAACTTACGGTTCCATTTTTCAGGCCTTTCATTCATTACAAATGTATAGGTAGGATTTTTCAAAGAATAGCCGGTTATCGTTTCATTTGTTTTACTAGTAATAAAATAACCGTGCATTTCTGATGTTATACTTTGTAAGTACAAAATAGTACTTCCTTCTTTTTGAACAATTTCCCATAAAAAGCAATCTGGTGGATTATCAAAACGACAGAATGTAGAATCTTGAAAATCAAAAAGAAGATTTACTTTTGAAGTAGTATAATTAAAAGTCTTCCCTATCAAATCATCTTTAGTAATAATTGGTTTTTCAGAATTATTACAGCTTACTGATATAAGAATTAGAAAGGTAATGAGAAAGAAGTTTTTCATGTTGAATTTTTATTCAATCTTTAGGTAGCAATCGATCTCCGTAAAATAAAGTCAAAATAGAGATTATTAAACAAGGAAATAGCATGGAGTAAATTCCAGTAATCCAGGCCTTACCAAAGCCCATTGAAATGAGACACATAATAAAATAAGCTATGTAGCCTGTTCCATACTTTAGAAGTCTTTCTCCGTTTGACATTTTAGAGGTGAAAAACACGATACAAATAGGCAAGAAAAAACTAGTAATCACACCGCCAAATCGACTATTTATATTTGTATTTTGATCAAGAGTTAAAAATCCTATAATTCCCATTAATGCGATATTAAAAACGATTAAAAAGAAGTAGTGAGTAATAATGGTAACAATATTATTATCGTCTGAGTTTTCTTTTATTAAGTCAGAAGTCGAGATCTTTAAAACTTCACAAATTAATTCTAAAGTAGAATTTCTAGGTGTTGTTTCGTTTTTCTCTATACGTTGAATCGTTCTTAGATTTACTTTAGAAAGCTCTGCTAATTCTTCTTGAGTTATTCCTTTTTCTATCCTCAAAGAACTAATTCGATTACCAATAAATTCCATTCGTTTTTTATTTTTCATAAACCTATTGAATTTACTAAAAAATAAAGTGATTTTCACCTGTCACTTTCTTGACAAAGCAGTGACATTTAATGCCAAATATTGAATAACAGGTAGTTATGTTAAATGATTACACCTCATCAAAATTCACCACAACCTTTGCACTAGTTGCATAAGCTTGACATGCTAGTGAGAGTCCAGCTGCAACTTCCTTATCGGTTAAGATCGCATTTTTTGCCATTTGTGCACTACCTTCTTCTATCTGGCATATACAAGAGCTGCAAATACCGCCCTGACAACTGTACGGTGCATCGATGTCATTTTTAAGCATGGCATCTAGTAAAATCTCGTCTCTTTTTACAGTAAGTGTGTGCTTCTCATCATCGAGTATTACCGTAAGCTCAGTTAAATGACTGTCTTCTGATATTTCTATTTTATTCTCTTTGGCAGCAAAAAGTTCGAACTTGATGTTCTCCTTTGTAAGAACCTCTTTTTCTACCAGATTATCTGTCGCCATAGAAATCATCTCTTCTGGTCCACATAGATATGCTTTTGCAAAAGTGAGATCAGCAACCTCTTGTTTCAAGAAAAAGTTGAGGTTAGATTTACTCACACGTCCGAATAATGCCTCATCGCGCTCCTCACGAGAGAAACAATATTTAAGGAAAAAACGACCTCCATATTGATCCTTAAGATCATTGAATTGCTCGTAGTAAATAGTTTGTGCTACCGACTGATTTCCATAAATCAAGGCCACTTTGCTTTCTGGCTCATTCGTAAGTACTTCCTTGATAATAGAAGTAATAGGAGTAATACCACTACCTGCTGCTATCATCAAATAATTTTGAGCGGTTTCACTTTTTTCATGAATAAAAAGACCGTCTGGTGTAGCAACTTCTAGCTGGTCACCTGCACGCAATGTCATGGCATAGTTAGAAAAAACACCTTTTTCTACTGCTTTAATAACCACTTTTAAATCATTTTCATGCGGCGCGCTGGATAGAGAGTAAGCACGACGTACTTCTTCTCCATTTATGGTAGCTTTGAGCGTTAAGTACTGACCAGAGATGTAGTTAAAATCTGCTGTGAGGGCTTGAGGTATATCAAATATAATCTCTACTGCCTGAGAAGTAACTTTGGTAACTTGTTTTATAGTAAGATGATGAAAAATCATGTGGTATATTTAAAGCTGCAAAAGTAATAAAGGAAATCGAGCTGTAACATTTTTAACAAAATGATTACTTATAAATCAAAATCACACCAAAATGATCAAACAATTTATCAACCTTGAGTGGAAAAGCTTTTTTAGAAGTGCAGCTTTTAAAAAGAATCTAGCCTTTAAAATCTTTCTTGGATTTTTTGCATTGTTATTGATTCTAGAATTTGCAGCAGTAGGGGCAGGTAGTTTCTTTTTAATCGAAGACGGGATAGAAGATGGTGCAATTACAGGGACAGACCCTTTTCAAGTAGTAAATAGATTTCTTATCTACTGGTTTGCTGCAGATTTAGGTTACCGTTATATGTTACAAAAGATGCCAGTCGCAAACATAAGACCATTACTGTATTTACCATTTTCAAAAAGTAAAATTGTAAAGTATGCATTAGGTAAAACTCTACTATCATTTTTTAACCTTCTACCAGCTTTCTTTTTTGTGCCATTCAGTATAGTATTGTTGGTACAAGGTTATAATCCAGTAGGTGTTATAAGCTGGCATCTTGCTGCCGTTTTTATCACTTTAAGTATCAATTTCTTAAATATTTTCATGAATAATATGGATAAAGTTTTTTATCCTATGCTAGTTATTCTGGTAGGACTAGGTATTCTACAGCGATATGAGATTTATGACATTACACAGCACACAGAACCTGTTTTCAGTTTCTTTTATGATCAACCATGGAGTTTTGTAATTCCATTGTTAATTGCTGCATCTCTAGCTTACTTTGCTTACGGTTATTTTTTAAAGCAACTGTACTTAGATACAGGACTTAAGTCTAAAGCTAAAGAAGCTACAACAGAAGATTTGAGTTTCTTAAATCGTTTTGGCTCTATTTCTACTTATTTAAAAAATGACATCAAATTAATAAAACGTAATAAAAGAGCCAAAATGACTTTTATAATGGGTTTCTTAATTGTTTTCTATGGTTTGTTTTTTATGTCAGGTCAGTTTGGTAACTACGGAAAAGTATTTGCAGGAATATTTGCAACAGGTGGATTCTTATTCAGCTTTGGTGGTCTAGTACCTTCTTGGGATAGTAGTTATTATAAACTCATGATGTCTCAAAACATTCCTTACCGCGATTTTTTAATGAGTAAATGGTGGTTAATGGTTATAGCAACTGCAGTAAGTACGGTATTAGCTACTTTCTATTTATACTTTGGTTGGGACTGGTGGTTTGCTATTCTAGCAGGTGCAGCTTATAACATAGGTTTTAATAGCTCTGTAGTACTTTTAGGCGGTGCTTATGTAAAAACACCTATAGATTTAATGAGTTCTAAAAAAGCTTTTGGAGATTCTAAAGCCTTTAATGCAAAAACCTTTTTATTGATTATTCCTAAAATGCTTTTACCGGTAGGTATTTATGCCTTATTTGGTGAGACACTAGGTTCTAATTATGGTTTTATAGCCATTGCAGTAACAGGGGTTCTGGGTCTATTGTTTAGAAACAAGATCTTTACTTTAATAGAAAAAATCTATAAAACAGAGAAGTACGACACGATCGCTGCTTATGCTCAAAAGGATTAACTGGTCTGTGAGGACTGTTTAGATTCCGCTTTCGCGAAAGCGGAATAATAACCAACTTTTAATACAACAAGATTATGATTTCAATAACAAACCTTTCAAAAGTATATAACGGCGTTTCTGTTCTAAATATAGAAGAGCTAAAAATCGAAAAAGGCCAAGCGATAGGTCTAGTAGGAAATAATGGTGCAGGAAAAACAACTTTATTTTCTTTGCTACTCGATTTGATCCAGCCTACGACTGGTTATATTTTGAGCAATGATATTAAAGTAAGCGAGAGCGAGGACTGGAAACCTTTTACGAGCGCTTTTGTAGACGAAAGTTTCTTAATAGGTTATCTAACACCTGAAGAATATTTTTACTTTATAGGTGAATTAAGAGGGCAGAATAAAGCAGATATCGACGCACTGATTGCTTCTTATTCTGACTTTTTTAATGGTGAAGCCGTGGGACAGAAAAAGTACTTGCGTGATCTTTCTAAAGGAAACCAAAAGAAAGTAGGAATAATAGCTTCTTTAATAGGTAATCCAGAAGTGGTTATACTCGATGAGCCGTTTGCAAATCTGGACCCTTCTACTCAAATACGTTTAAAGAAAATTATTAAAGGACTTGCTGACGATCCTAATACTACTGTTTTAGTCTCTAGTCACGATTTACAACATGTTACTGAGGTAGCACAAAGAGTTGTGTTGTTAGAAAAAGGAAAAGTAATGATGGATAAAGTAAAAACATCAGGAACTTTTGCAGAGTTAGAAGGTTATTTTAAAGGGATCTCTGAGAGTTATGCTCCTACTGCAGCGATAAGCGAGGAAGAGTAAAACTTTGTTGAATTTCAATACTAATTTAAATAATTTAATATGAGTCCAAGATTTAAAATGTTAGGAATTCACGTGATTATTTTTCTTACATCATTTCTGATACTAAGAATTATAATGATGCAATTTATAGAAGAACCTAACGCGATGTCGATAATTTTACCTCTTGGATTAGCCTGGTTAATTGCACCCAGACCTCATGTTACTCAATTACAGTCTGGCAAGGAGTATGGGCTTAAATTCCTTTTTGGTAAGAAGGTAATGAAGATGTAGGTATCTTTGAAGAAAATAATTATCATGAGCCCTAAAATCAAATCATTCCTTATTTATGGTATTTCGTTTACTGTATTATTCTTGATTTCTAGATATATAGTCATGTTGTTAATGGAGCCTGGTATGTTAACTACATTTATACCATTAGGTGTAGCCATGGTTGTAGCACCTAAACCACACATAGAAGAAACCGAAAACGGTAGAGAGTACGGTTTAAAGTCTATCTTTTTTAAGAAGCCGTTTAAGATGTAATTTCTTATTGTACTCTCCAGCGGCCCTGGTGTTTTAGTTCTTTTACTATTTCTTTTATGGCATCTGCTTTTTCTTTATCTGTTTCATAACGTTTACCATTACTATAGGACTTAGAATAAGTTTTAGTTACTAGAGTGTTTTTTTGACCTAGTTTAAAAGCCACGTACCTAATATATGTTTGCTCCTGGTAACTTCCTTTCTTTTTAAATTCAAAGAGGTATAAGGCTACTTTATCATCTTTGTCTGTGGTGATTACTTTCTTTTCTATGAGACTTAGTTGTTCTTCATTCTTATCAAACAATTTTGCAGTAAGTGCAATACTCCTTGCTAGTTCTTCTTGAGTTACTTGTGGAGAGAGCATTACACCTCTCTTAGAAGCAGTGATAACTACTTGCGCTTTAAGAGAATTATCTTCTTCTATAAGTTCTTGTAATCGCAGTGGTATAGATTCTTCATTCTGTTTTAATAGTGTAAAATACTCTGCCAGGGCTTCTTTTTTACCGCTATCTAATAATTTAGTAAAAAAGTCTTGTGCGTTTTTATCTTTTCTAAATGGAAAAATCAATTTCACATAACTAGTAAGCAAGCCATTTGAGTTATAACTATAACTAGATTTGCGTGCACTCAATGTTCTTTTGATCTCTATTTTTCCATCTGTAATTATTTGTTTACGGTATTTTTTATAGACCTTCTTTTTTACATAATTAGAATCCTTTACTCGTGCTAGCAGCTCATAAACAGGTTCTTTATATTCACTTATAGATGCATAGGTAAGTAAGTCTGGAAATAATCTAGAAGATAATTTTAAAGAATCTCCATATCTATTTAAAGCACTAGAGATGCCAGACTGTTTTAAAGGAAGATCTTTTTCTAGTAACTCCAGTACCTTATCATGATCTGTAGTGGTCTTATTTCTTAATAACTCTTTAAGTATAATAAGTTGTACATCAGGGTCATTATAAGAAGTTTCATATAAATTTGTGATGTATGGAAGTACTCTTGAATCCTCTAACTTCATTAATTCTCCTAGAGTGTATTCTTTAATGTCTTTAAGACTCTTATCATTTATATCTACCGTATTGATTAAATTAATCATCTCTGGAATATCCTTTGCCTTAAATTTTATCTTTCCACTTGCTTCAAAGACTATGGTGTCTTTTGCAGCTACATTTTTAAAGAATATTTCTGTTTTATCGCTAAAAACATCCTTACCCAATAAGGTGTCGCTAGGTGTAAAACTATCGTAGAATTGGCTTACAAATGGAGATGTTTGTGCCGTGCTATCTATTACCGTTTTAAGATGATAAATGCGTCCTTTATAATACATACTTTTTGCCAGTATATGCTTAGCACTTAGACTGTCTTTAAAAGTTCTTTCATAGATAAAGAGACTGTCCTTTTGAGTTTTTTTCTTGTTTTTTGCACGCATATTATTGCGATATAACTTCATGGTAGACCAGTCTTCGGTATCTACCTCTTTCCATAGATCATTAGGTTTATGAAACATTTGTAAATCATGAAACTTTTCCATTTTCACCTCTATTTGCTCATTTGCAGCTGTGGTATAGTAAGTTGTTTTCTTACTCGCTTCATAAGGTTTAATCTCATCACGAGAGTATCTGTTTCTTGCAGTAGGAGCTATAACAGGGCTTTTAACGTTAAAGAATAGAGCAGTGTCTTGTACAGTTTCAAATTCTTTATAGTCTATTTTATTAAAAGATAGAGAATTGAAAAAAGCATCGGCATTTTTTTGATCAGTTCCTGTATAGCCTAATAAATAATAACTACCGTCCTTTACTATTGCTTTAAGTTGGATTTTAGAGTCGGTAATAGTGTCCATGACAGCTGTCGCACGATAACTGTAATAAGGTGTTTTTTCTATAGAGCCGCTCTCTTTCTTATAATCTAGATCTTCTAGAAATTCATCTATTATAAATTGTGCTTCAAATTTATCCTCTTCGATATAATCGGTATCAAAAACTGGAGATTCTTGTAGAAAATAAAAAGAGTCTCCATCAGTTCCTTGTAAAAATGTTTTACCAGGGTTATCGATATTGGTACCTACTATATGTTCAGGAAATAGAACCTCATACTTGTTGTAAGGGGCAATAAATTTTTTTAACTTTTTACTGACAGGTGATAAGGTGATAGAATCAAATATGGATTTTTCATATCGTTTTACATAATCCAGTTTACCACCCAATTTTACAACCACTAATTCTAATGGAGTTTTATAAATATGGTATTTCTGGTAATCCCCTTTTTTAGTTTTATTGAGAATAGAAAAGCCAGGGTAAGGAAGTGTAAACTCTTTCTTTTCAATAATTTCTCCTGGTATATCTTCAAAAAGCACATTGTTTAAAAATTCTAAATCAATAATTTTTTTATTGGTGTGTAAGTAATCGAGAGTGTTGATTCTAGAAATAGTTAAGAATGCACCATTAGTCATCTCTGGCATCATATAAAATGACTGATTACTGATGCTAAATTCGCGTAGATTGTCAAATGTATTTAAAGAAATGGATTGATCAGGGGTACGCTTTCGCGAAAGCGTAGGAGCAACAAAACTCTCGTCCAGATTTTTCTTCTCTCTTTTAGCTAACTCAGTTTGTTTAGAGGTTAATGCCTTTACAGTATAGCCTTTACGTTGCAGCATTTGTATCATCCCTTTTTTACCAGGTAAATGTGCGGCGCCTACACCTGCAAATATTGATTTTGAGCTCATGATAGAATCCATAACCTGTACCATGTTCTCATTGCGATCATAAAGCATGTTCTTTCTATAATACTCTGTATTAGTTGCCGCACCTATAGAATCTAGTAGAGAAATATTGCGATCTCGATATACATTTTCTTGTATGTCATATCGATTTTCTTTTTCTAGACGCTCTAGCAACCATTTATCAATATCTTTTTTTCCAGGATTAGTCGCGGCTTTTGAAGTTAGGTATTGAGATTCTTTAAAATCTTCTAGACTTATTATGGGTTTTCCAGCCTTTTTTCCAGCCTGAAATATGAACATATCTAGATAAGTCTCTTCTTCAAAGTTATCTGACTCGCTGCTTTTACGATATAGATAACCGTTTAATGCTCTATCATTCATCCTTATACTAGATCTAACCATTTGAGGATCTGGATGCTCTAGTTTAAAGATACTTTTGTAAAAAGAAGATCTATAGGACATGGATGGGTTTTGAACTGAGAGTATTTGTTCTTTGTAGTATTCTCCCATCCATTGTGTTGGGTCAGATTCTAGTGCGATAGCATCTACTTTATTTAAAGAAGTAAAAAACACATCGTCTAGTCTAAAAGCTACTTTACTACTTACATGCATGGTACCATATAAATATGACGGTTTTTCTAAACCATTTCCACTAATTTCCCATAACAGGCTGTTATCTGTTTGTGATTTTGAGAAGGAAGAAAATAAAACGACTGTTATAAATAAAAGATAATATTTCATATAAAATGATAAAGTAAATAAGCTATCAAAAATGATACCTAGTATAGATGTCTAAAAGTAGGGCAAAGACATTTTGAAATCAAACGTTTAACGATCTGTTTTTATATTCACCTTTCTATAAAATTAATTAGTTGCAAGATCTAAACATCACAGAAAGTAAAAAATCCTTATTTTTACCATCTTTCACAATATCAACGCGGTATTTGGAGTTATGGACGTTAGTTTAAAACCTATTTTTTGAAACAGTTTTTCTACAATATTTGTATCGCATTTCTACTCATAGCTATTATTACCGGCTGTAGTAGGAAAAACAATTCTTTTATAAGTCGTAATCTTCATGCTGTCGGGACAGAGTATAATGTTCTTTATAACGGTAACCTTGCTTTACAGGCTGGTCTCGATGGACTAGAACAAACTTATAAAGATAATTACTGGGATATTCTCCCGGTAGAACGCATGACTTTAAAAGATCAAGTATTCTTGCCAGGTGAAAAACCAGCAGATCCTAACTTTGAACGTGCCGAAGAAAAAGCAGTAAAAGCAGTGCAAAAGCACTCCATGCTCATAAATGAAACAGAATATAATCCACAAGTGGACGAGGCTTACATGCTATTAGGTAAGGCTAGATATTATGACCAGCGTTTTATACCTGCGTTAGAGGCATTTAATTACATATTGCAATTTATGCCAGAGAGCGACCAGATCAACCAGGCCAAAGTATGGCGTGAGAGAACTCATATGAGACTGGATAATAATGAAATAGCAATTAAAAATTTAAGTAAATTACTTAAAGAAGAAAAAGGCGATATAGAACAAGAAGATCTCGCTATTGCAAACGCAACTCTGTCTCAAGCTTTTTTAAACATAGAACAAGTAGATAGTGCGTTACTTTACATGAATCGTGCAGAGCGACAGACTAAAAATAGAGAAACACAGGCTAGATATAAATTTATAACAGCACAACTTTTTGCAAAACAAGGGCAGCGCGATAGTGCATTTGCACATTATGATGAAATTATAGACATGCATCGCAAGATCCCACGTCGTTATTATATCAATGCCTACATTGAAAAAATAAAAAACTTTGACGATTCTCAAGATTCTAAAGTAGAACTGCTAGAGACCATAACAGATCTAGAAGAGAATAGAGAAAACAGACCATGGTTAGACGCTATCTACTCTCGTAAAGCTATTTATTATGAGAATGAAGACAGTATAGAAGGTGCAAAGGAATATTATAACAAATCCTTGCGTGCAAGAAACGGTCAGGACAGATATTTGAGAGGTAACAATCATTCTGCTTTGGGTAAAATCAGTTTTGACGAGGCTAAGTTTGTAAACGCAGGTAAATATTATGATAGTGCTGTTGCAAATTATGTAGAACGTACAAAAGAACACAGACTAGTTACTAAAAAAAGAAACAATCTAGAAGATGTTATTTTCTATGAAGGTAGACGTCGCAGTGCCGATAGTATTTTTAAAGTGCTAGCAATGACGCCGCAAGAGCAAGCGGTATATTACCAAGAGTACATAGACGAGCTTAAGGCAGAAGAAGAGCGCATAGCACAAGCCGCTGAGGTAGAAGCTGCAAAAGAAGCACAAAATCAGAATGCATTTCAGACTATTAAAGGTGTAACAAAACGTAGTAAAACAGGTCCGTCATTTTCTACACCTGGATCATCGATAGGTACTTTAAAAAACACTGGTAGTTCTTTTTATTTTTATAACCAGCAAACTGTTGCCCGCGGTAAGGTAGACTTTAGAAGAAAATGGGGTAAACGTGATCTTAAAGATAACTGGAGACGTAAAAACAAAAAAGAAGAACTAGAGACCGAGGTGATAGATGAGCAAATCACAGAGGTAGAAGAAGTGAGACCAGAATTTAAAACAGAATTCTACACAAGCACTTTGCCAGAAGGTAAAATCATGCTAGACAGCATCGCGCAATCTAGAAATTTTGCTTACTATCAATTAGGAGTGATATATAAGGAGAAGTTTAAGCGCAATGATCTTGCTATTAATCGTTTTGACACCTTATTAACTCACGATCCTGAAGAGAAATTATTGTTGCCAGCACTTTATAACTTGTATTTAATTTATAAAGAAGATGGAGGTAGTAACGCTTTCGCGAAAGCGGAACAATTAAAAAACAAAATCATATCTAACTATCCAGATACACGATATGCTCAAATATTAAGGAATCCAGAGGCAAAACTAGATGATAGTGCTAGTCCACTAGCTGTTTATAATAGACTTTACAAAGAGTATGAAAAGGAGAATTATGAAGTAGTTATATCTAGTGCAGAGAATTATGCAAATCGTTTTAGTGGTGATGACATAGTGCCGCGTCTAGAATTATTAAAGGCATTTGCAGCTGGTAGACTGTATGGTTTTGAAGAGTATAAAAAAGGTCTGGACTACGTGGCTTTAAACTTTCCAAATACAGAAGTAGGTAAAAGCGCTCAAAAACTAGCCTCAGATGCTGAGACTATTAAAATTGCAGAGGCTTTCCAGCCAGAAAATAATTTAAAAGACTTTAAGCTAGTTTATAGATTTAATACTACAGATGCCATAGCAATGGAGAATCTAAAGAATAAGTTATTAGAGGTGTTTAAAAACGAAAATTATAACTTTAGAGTCTCTGTAGATGTATATAATAAGGACGAGAAACTAGTAGTAGTTCATGGTTTAAACTCAAAACTAGGCGCAAGAGGTCTAGGTGACCTTATGGCAAAACCAGAGAATAATTATAACATAACAAAATCATTCTTTGCTATAGCGTCAGAAAATTATAAGATTATTCAGGTCTATAAGAATCTAGATAAGTACCAAAAAGAAATGCTTTAACGCAATCATATGTTTAACGATAAAAAAAATAAGAAATCTTCTATGGAAGCAGGTAAATCACAAAATAGAATAGGTCATGGAACAACAATCAATGGCGATGTAGTAAGTGATGGAGGTTTTAGAATAGATGGTGTTATAAACGGTACACTTAAAACGCCTGGTAAAGTAGTGATAGGTAAGGATGGTAAGATAGATGGTACTCTAGAGTGCGCAAATGCAGACGTAGAAGGTGTGTTTTCTGGAACATTAGTGGTTAACGGTCTTCTTAGTTTAAAGTCCACAGCAAATATTCAAGGAGATGTCTCTACTCAAAAACTGGCCGTAGAGCCTGGAGCTACTTTTAATGCAAGTTGTAAAATGGATGCTCCAGTAAAATCTATTACCGCTGGTAAAAGGGGGAAAACAGCCTAGGCATTCATTTTTTAATATTTATGTGATAACGATTACTACCTGTAGTTAATTACTATCGTATAGTCGGTAATTAAAATTTGCACTAGAGATGGTAGTCATCACCAGTTTTAGGGTTTTCTTTGTCGCATATTAAAGTCGTACTATTATTTACCTTAAAATCATCCAGTGAATTTTTATCTTAAAACATTTCTTGTAGTCTTATTATTAACAGCCGTTTTTTATGGTGCACATTACCTTATAGTAGAAGACCCTGCGATTTCTTTAATTAAAACTTATTCATTTTTAGGTGCAGCGACGTTTATAACAGTGAGTGCGTTGAAATATGTTTTTGGTTTAGTGCCTGATAAATTAGGCTTTTCATTCTTAGCTCTAGTGTTTGTAAAGTTCGGTGTAGTGTTTCTTTTATTCCCTGAATTATTGAGTGATGATCCTAAATTATCTAAGGTAGAGTTACTAGGCTTTCTAGTACCATACTTTATCTTTTTATTTATGGAAGCGGCAATTGTTATTAAGTGGCTTAATAAGAATTAATTGGCGGTTAAAAACCTCTTTAAAAATCGTGAAAAAATTAACTTTTAAAAGCTATGTTTTTACACGTTTTTTTGTCATACATTTGCAGCCGAATTAAAAGACCTAACTTTTTAAGGTGATTTACATGTTTACAGCGTACTTAAAAACAGCTTTTTTTGCTTTAATCCTAACAGCTTTTGCAACAGCACAAGCACAGGATAACCATGGTGATGTTGATCATCATGAACAGGTGGTTGCCGATGGTGGAAAAGTGAATACAAAAGAAGAGATCAAGTCTTATATAGAACATCACTTACAAGACTCTCACGATTTTCATTTATTTTCTTACACAAATGATGCAAATGAGCGCAAGCACATAGGTTTCCCTTTACCAGTTATGGTATGGTCTAGTGCAGGTCCTAAATTTTTCTTATCATCAAAATTTCATCATGATGATAATGCTCAGGTTCTTGTAAAAGAAGGTGACGCTACATTCTTTAAACTACACAGTAAGATTTATGAATTAGAATCTGGTGCTGCAGCGGTAAGTTATGATGGTGATCACCATCCTTCAAATGCTCACAAGGTGTTTGATTTTTCTATTACTAAATCTGTTTTTGGTTTACTAGCAGTAGGTTTAATTATTTTCTTGTTATTCCGTTCTCTAGCGAGACAGTACAAGACTAAAAGTATTCCTACAGGTGTAGGTCGTGTTTTAGAACCTTTAGTTCTTTATGTAAGAGATGAGATTGCTCGTCCTAACATAGGAGAGAACAAGTACAAAAAATTCATGCCTTATTTATTAACGGTATTTTTCTTAATCTGGATTTCTAACCTTTTAGGTCTTACACCATTCGGTTTTAACATTACAGGTCAGATCGCTATTACTTCTTGTTTAGCTTTGTTTACCTTCTTTATTGTACAATTTAGTGCAAACAAAGATTACTGGAAACACATTTTCTGGATGCCAGATGTGCCAGTTTTAATGAAGATAGTTTTAATTCCTATAGAGTTATTAGGAATTTTCACAAAACCATTTTCACTATTGATACGTCTTTTTGCAAACATAACTGCAGGTCACTTTGTTGTGATGAGTCTTATCGCATTAATGATTACACTTAAAGCTCAGTTTGGAGCAGTAGGTTCTACAGGATTATCTGTTGTGCTTACCTTATTTATATCAGTAATAGAAGTATTAGTTGCTTTTCTACAAGCGTTTATCTTTACCATGTTGTCATCACTATTTATAGGTATGGCAGTTGCAGAGCATGATCACCATGAGCATGCCGGTACAGAAGAAGATGATGTAGATGAAGTAAGAGAACGTTTTATTTAATTTTTTTGTTTAATTTTTAATTTCAATAATCATGGAGGGAACTCTTAATTTAGTTGGTGCAGGTCTTATCGTAATCGGTGGAGGTCTTGGTCTTGGTCAAATTGGTGGAAAAGCAATGGAAGCTATTGCTCGTCAACCAGAAGCAGCAGGAAAAATCCAAACAGCAATGATCATCATTGGAGCACTTCTTGAAGGGCTTGCATTTGGAGCACTTATCTTAGGTAGTTAATATCTAACGATAACATTTTACAAAAAGAACACTTACCTGTAACGGTTGGTTACAGGTAGTGTTTTTAAAAATTAAAAATTAGTATTTTAAAGTAGAATAATGAATTTATTAGAAGATTTTTCACCTGGCTTGTTTTTTATGCAAGCGATCATTTTGATCATTCTTATTGTATTGCTAGGTAAATTTGCCTGGAAACCTATTCTTAGTGCTTTAAGTGAGCGTGAAGAAGGTATAGAAAGCGCTCTTAAAGCTGCTGAAAATGCAAAGCTAGAAATGGCAAGATTAGAAGCTTCTAATGAAGCTGCTGCTCAAGATGCTCGTGCTCAAAGAGATGAGATGCTTAAAGATGCACGTGAGATTAAAGAGCAAATGATAGCAGATGCTGCTGGTCAGGCTCAAGAAAAAGCAGATAAGATTATTGCTAGTGCTCAAGAAGCTATAGAATCTGAGAAAAAAGCTGCTCTTGCAGATATTAAATCTCAAGTAGCTGACCTTTCTCTAGATATTGCTGAGAAAGTAACTCGTAAAGAGCTTTCTGAGAAAGACGCACAATTAGCACTTATCGATAAAATGCTTGCTGAAGCAAATATTTAGAAACTATGAAATTATCAAGAGCTGCATCACGTTACTCAAAGGCCATTCTATCACTAGCTGTCGATAAGAATGAGGCTGCTGCTGTTAATGAAGATATGAAAAGCATCCTTGTGACTGTTTCTGAAAACAAGGAATTACGTAACTTTTTAGTGAGTCCTATCATAAAAGATGTTCAAAAACGAGATGGTTTACGTCAGGTATTTAAAGATACTGGTGCGATAACCATGAGTACTTTTGACCTTTTAGTAAGAAACAAACGTGCTGATATTCTTCTAGATGTAGCAACAAGTTATATATTACGTTTTGAAGAAATGAATAAACGTGAGATCGCAACGGTAACTACTGCTGTAGAAATCAGTGCAGATCTGGAGAATAAAGTACTAGCTAAGGCTAAGGAACTTGCAGGAAAAGAAGTAACACTTGAAAAAGTTATCGATCCATCTATATTAGGAGGTTTTGTCCTTAGGGTAGGTGATAGAGAGATAAACGCAAGTGTACAGAATAAATTTGGTGAACTTAAAAGAACATTTGCTACTAACTAGTAAGGTTTAAAAGTTTTCCGCTTTCGCGAAAGCGATATCATAACAAACAATACGATCTGTAAAAGGATCATTGAAACAAGTATAAAAATAAGAACATGGCAGAAGTAAATCCAGCAGAAGTATCTGCAATACTTAAGCAACAATTATCAGGTTTTGATGCAACTGCATCTCTTGATGAAGTGGGAACCGTACTTACCGTAGGTGATGGTATCGCACGTGTTTACGGTCTTTCTAACGCACAATATGGAGAACTTGTTTCTTTTGAAAGTGGACTAGAAGGAATCGTTCTTAACCTTGAAGAAGATAACGTAGGTGTTGTACTTCTAGGTAAATCTACAAGTATCAAAGAAGGTGATACTGTAAAACGTACTGAGCGTATTGCTTCCCTTAAAGTAGGTGAAGGAATCGTAGGTCGTGTAGTTAATACACTAGGAGAGCCTATCGATGGTAAAGGTCCTATAGAAGGTGATCTTTATGAAATGCCTCTTGAGCGTAAAGCACCTGGAGTAGTATATCGTGAGCCAGTTACAGAACCTATGCAAACTGGTATCAAATCTATTGATGCAATGATTCCTGTAGGTCGTGGACAGCGTGAGCTTGTAATCGGTGACCGTCAGACTGGTAAATCTACCGTTTGTATCGATACGATTATCAACCAAAAAGAATTTTATGATGCTGGGGAACCAGTATATTGTATATATGTTGCGATAGGACAAAAAGCGTCTAACGTGGCACTTATTTCTAAAGTACTAGAAGAGGCTGGAGCACTTGCTTATACAACTATAGTTGCTGCAAATGCATCTGATCCTGCACCGATGCAAGTATATGCACCGTTTGCTGGAGCAGCGATAGGTGAGTATTTCCGTGATACTGGTCGTCCTGCACTTATTATTTATGATGATTTATCAAAGCAAGCAGTTGCTTACCGTGAGGTATCTCTTTTACTACGTCGTCCACCAGGACGTGAGGCGTATCCTGGAGATGTATTCTTCTTACACTCTAGATTATTAGAGCGTGCTGCAAAGGTTATCAATAATGATGAAATTGCTGCAAGTATGAATGATTTACCGGAGAGTTTAAAGCCTATCGTAAAAGGTGGTGGATCTCTTACGGCACTTCCTATTATTGAAACGCAAGCTGGTGATGTATCTGCATATATCCCAACTAACGTTATTTCTATTACAGATGGACAGATTTTCTTAGATGGTGATTTGTTTAACTCTGGTGTACGTCCAGCAATTAACGTAGGTATCTCGGTATCTCGTGTAGGTGGTAATGCACAAATCAAATCGATGAAAAAAGTATCTGGTACTTTAAAGCTAGATCAAGCAGCTTATCGTGAATTAGAAGCATTTGCAAAATTTGGTTCTGATCTAGATGCAGCTACTTTAAGTATTATCGAAAAAGGTAAGAGAAACGTAGAGATCCTTAAACAAGGTCAAAACAATCCTTACCCTGTTGAAAATCAAATCGCAATTATCTATGCAGGTTCTAAGAACTTGTTAAGAAATGTGCCTATTGAGAAAGTAAAAGAATTTGAAAGAGACTACCTAGAACTTCTTAATGCAAAGCATAGAGGTACTCTAGATACTCTTAAAGCTGGAAAGCTTACTGACGAGGTGATTGATACACTTACAGCAGTAGCAAAAGATCTTTCTAGTAGATACTAAGAACTTAGAAGTTAGAGATGAGAAATTTGTTTCTCATCTCTAACCCTAAAATCTAACTTCTAACAAATTATGGCAAACCTTAAGGAAATAAGAAACAGAATATCGTCAGTATCATCTACCATGCAGATTACATCTGCTATGAAGATGGTGAGTGCGGCAAAGCTTAAAAAAGCACAAGATGCTATTACTGCAATGCGTCCTTATTCTGATAAGCTTACTGAAATTCTTCAAAGTCTTAGTTCGACTATGGAAGGCGATGCAGGTAGTAAATTTGCAGAACAACGTGAGGTAAATAAAGCACTAGTAGTTGCTATTACTTCTAACCGTGGTCTTGCAGGTGCTTTTAACTCTAACATCATTAAAGAACTGACTCGTTTAAATCAGGAAGAATTAAAAGGTGTTGCAGTTTCTTATATGGCTATAGGAAAAAAAGCAAATGATTTTGTAAGTAAAGCATCTCCTGTTCAATCTAATAAAAGTGATTTATTTGATGACATATCTTATGATAATGTTGCAGTAATCGCTGAAGAGTTGATGGAATTATTTGTTACTGGAGAGTTTGATAAAATCGTTATCGTTTATAACAGTTTTAAAAATGCTGCTACTCAAATAGTAAGAACTGAAGATTTCTTACCTCTTAAGCCAGTAGCTAAGGATGAAGAAGCGATTCAAGAACAAAAGGAACTGGACTATATTTTTGAGCCTTCTAAGGAAGAAATCATTGAAGAGTTAATTCCTAAGTCATTAAAGATGCAATTGTACAAAGGAGTGCGTGATTCTTGGGCTAGTGAGCACGGTGCACGTATGACAGCTATGCACAAAGCAACTGATAATGCAACAGAATTGAGAGATCAATTAAAACTAACGTATAACAAAGCACGTCAGGCAGCTATTACTAACGAGATCCTTGAGATCGTAGGTGGTGCTGAAGCATTGAATAACTAATTAATTCCTACTAAAGCAGGAATCTCCATAACCGGAGTGACATAAATAAACCCTTTCAGAATATTATTCTGAAAGGGTTTTTTAATGGCTGGAATTTTAAATAGTAAAATAATGTAGATATTGATGTAACATTTTGGTGATTTTGTATCTAAAGGATAAATCATTAAAATACCAATCATGAAATTTTTATTTAAACTATCATTAATCGCTGTTTTATTTTTTGTTCAACAAGTTAGTGCACAATTAGAGAGTGTGAGTCCTATCGTTACTGGTAGTGGGAATCCAGTACTATTTCTTCCTGGATTTGCAAGTAATGCATCTGTATGGGACGCAACAGTAACTCAATTTTCTAAAACAAACCAATGTCATATCATTGATTATGCTGGTTTTGGAAAAGTCGAGCCTATAGACTTTCCATGGTTGCCTACCATATTAGAAGATTTAAAAGCCTATGTACATTCCATTGATAATGATCAACTAGTAATAGTAGGTCATAGTATGGGTGGTACTATTGCAACATGGCTCGCCTCGCAGTCAGATTTAAAAATCAAAGAAATTATTATAGTAGATGGTTTACCTTGTACTGGAGCATTAATGTTTCCTAATTTCTCACCAGAAAGCATGACCTATGATAATCCTTATAATCAAAACATGCTGTCTATGGAAGATGCTGCTTTTGAGCAAATGGCTATGGGTATGGCACAAGGAATGGTCACCTCTTCTCAACACCAACTTGAAATTAAGCAGAGCATACTTAATTGTGATCGCAAAACTTATGTATATGGTTTTACAGATTATTTAAAACTAGATGTGAGACCCCTATTAAACAAGATCACTGTACCAGTCACTATTCTTGGAGCAGGTAAATTATATGGAGTAGAAGGAGCAACTCAAACTTATAAAAACCAATATAAGAATCTAAGTAGTTATAATTTAATTGTTAATAAGGATGCGATGCACTTTATAATGTTAGATGCTCCTATCTGGTTTCAAAAGCAACTCCAACTTATATTAGTCTAATGAATAAATATTCTAAAATAGATTTTGAAAAACTGTATCGAGAGCAGTATAATAAAGTGCTGCGGCTATGCATGGGTTATGTACAGGGTGACGAGCATGTAGCAAAAGATTTGCTGCAAGAGGTATTTATCAAAGTATGGCAGCATTGGGATAGTTTCAAAGGTGGTTCACAAAGATCTACATGGCTATACCGCATAACAGTAAATACTTGTTTACAACAATTACGTACTCACCAGAAATATATTAAAACCTCCATAGAAATATTAGATAAAGATACTACTGTATCTGAATCAATAGATAAAGAACAGCAGTTTAAAAGCCTTTATTCTTGTATTTATCAATTAACCAAAGAAAATCAATCGATTATTTTACTTGAGTTAGAAGGAATCCCTCAGAAGGAAATCGCTCTAATTATAGGAATAGAACATAATGCTCTTAGAACACGATTAAATCGTATTAAGACACAACTAACTAAATGCGTAAATAATGAAAACATTTGAAGAAATACAAAACTCTTGGTCACAGAATAAAGAACCTATAGATGAGGCTCTGTTGCCAACTATATCTAATCGCGTCAATCGCTTAAAAAACAAAAATAGAATCACTATAGCGGTTTTAATAGCTACGGTTGCTGTTCTTGTTGCATACCTTATTTGGGTGGGTTACACAGCGCCTGTGAGCTTTTATGTAGGTTTGTTTTTAATGGTAGGATCAATAGCTTATCGAGTGATTGCTGAACTTTTCTCTACACAAAAATTAGCAAAAATAGCACTAGATAATTCTTATAACAATTATAAGAGCGCAATTGAAAAATACTACAGGTCTAGGTTAATATTACACAAAGTGTTGACTCCTATTATTCTTGTTGTTTATTGGCTAGGTTTTATAATGCTTATACCTACGTTTAAAGAAAACTTATCTCATTTTTGGTTCAATTACACATGGATATCCAGTATTCCCATTGCGATAGCGATGCTGTTTTTTATTAGATATCATATCAAAAAAGAACAAGTTATTCTCGATAAATTATATAAAGAAACTTCTATCTCATAGGTGTAAATTGAGTGTATAGTTGATAATAGTTCCGCTTTCGCGAAAGCGGAACCATCATCTTACTTTTCTCTACCCATCTGGTTGTGCGCGCCATTTTAAAATATTCTTACAGTATAAGAATATAAATAATACTCCAGCTGCTAGTAATGCATAGCTCCAGTAGATATCTAAATAGTCCATAATGGTTAGGCATGGATCGACAGTATTATATTGTTCATAATGATAGTCACACCAGTCATTTTGATGTGTATCTATAATTATTAATATCAAAAAGATATAAGGTACAAACCCTACTATGGTAATGTTCATAAAGATAGAACCTATCAATTTATTTACTTTAGAAAGTCCTAAAAAGGCTACTGTAAGTATCAACGTACCTAGTATTAAGGTAAAATACATAACAAAATACTGTATCATCGAGCTGTAATCAACTACAAACCCAAAAAATGCTGCTATCAGACCTATTAATATCACGAGTAATACACTGGCTACTATAGAAAACAGTAAAGATTTTAAACTGGTCGTTCTGAAAATAAAGACAATACAAGCAAAGAAAAATGCCATCCATAAAAAGATATGGATGGTACCTTCAAATATGTTAGTCGTTTTTATCTCATCTATGTTTTTAAGAGCTTGCTTTAAAGAATTACTGTCTAGGTAATAGGTGCGCGATCTTAAAGAATTTTCATATATAACAAAGTCGTTTTCTTCTTGATAAGAAACGCTATGTTTATAAGGATATGAGCCATCATATATTATTTTCTTAACCTCATAAGGACTTTCTGTATAAGCTATGTCTAGCCAAGACTTTGTCGTTAGGTTATGCGATATACTGTAATCACTTGCTAGTTCTATAAAATCACCTAATAATTTATTATAGGCTTCCTTATCATGTTGGGTAATAAAAGCTTGGTGGTTTTCTATGAAGTCTTTTTGCTTCTTTGTAATCTTAGTAAATGGATTATAGTCATCTCTATATTGATAGTCATAAGAACTATACTCATCTTCTTCACCGTTATAAAATAACTTATTGTAATTGTAATAACTAGGTGCGCTAGTTTTTACATAACGATTCACATCTATGACTTCATCTTTAAAATAAAAGATTTGTTTATTGTCTTTAGTTTCATTGAGTATGTTACCAGTAACATCATAAGGATCAACAGATTTGTCTATAGGGTAAACCTGTTTTCTAAGACTATAGAACTGATAATAATTATCTTTAAATTCAAAATAAGGTTGGTCTACATCTACCGTACTGACTGCGGTAGCACAGTATAATTTATCAAAAGGATTAGGATTTCTTAATTGGTCCAGTTCATAACGAGAGAGATCGTGAGTGAAGAACGGTGCAGCAGCGTTAGTAAGTGCTATATCCTTTTCCATGCGCACATCATTATACGTTAATGTGACATAGGTTTGCATACCTAGTGTATAAGAATAGTAAAAGGTAGTTGCCGCTAGAAATATGATAAAATAGCTAGTAAACTGTTTAAATAGCTTTACCCTGCTATTAGGATAAAAATTCTTAAAAGCATTATTTCTAAATAATGAAATGAGCCATAACACAAGCAGTAATATGCTTACCATTACAGATATAAGAATAACCCCATTACTAAAGAAGTTTTCTATCGCACTATATCTCTGTAAAGACTCAGGATTCATAAGCGCCACACAACCTAGTAAATAAAACAAGATGTGTAAAATAAGAGAAATGGCTAGCATCCATACTATTTTAGTATTCCATAGCGTAGGATGGTTTTCTAAAAGCGCTTGGTTTTTTGCAGTTATAAATTTTTTCATGATTTGGCTGGATTAGGAAACAAAGAATCTTCTAGTAGAACTCGATATGTTACGTATGTAAGTAACCTCTATTTGGGCAGCACCTAGAGCATAGAGTACACGATAAAATTGTGTGTCACCAGCAAAATAAGCTAGGTAAACACCACCATTATAAACTAGTTTCTCAATAGGTAAATTTTCAAAGGCTTTTTTAATCGCTTCTCTATCGCTGGTACTATCTATTTCTATAATTAATTGATCGAGAGTCTCACCTTTAAAACTAGCATTGTTATCTGTATACTGACCATTTTTAAGGTAAATCACTTTATCAGATACTTTTTCTACTTCATACAACTGCTGTGAACTTAAAATTAAAGCAATAGGATTTACTACCGAGTTGCATATAGATTTTAAATCCTCTAGAACTACCTGTTGGGCTAGTACATCTAGATTTGCCAGTGGCTCATCTAATAGCATGACCTCTGGTTTGCGTAGTAACGTTCTAGCCAGTTCAAATCGCATTTTGTAACCAGAAGAAAGTTCACTCCATTTAAGCTGTTTATAATTCCATAGACCTAGTCTAGCAATCATCATGAGAACACGAGTCTCATTTTCCTCTGGAGCAACGCCGTAATTAGAAAGAACAAATTTGAGATTATCCTTAAGGCTACCGTACCAGGTTGCTGTGCGTTGCGGTATGTAAACTAATTTTGCACGCAGGTCATAGTCAGAGGCAATATCTTCTTTAAATACATAGTTTAAGGAACCACTCGTATTATTAAGCTCTCTAGCTAGAATGCGCAGTAAGGTAGTTTTACCATTACCATTTTCTCCTACCAGTCCATAAATATGTCCTTTTTTAATATCTATAGAAACCGGTCCTAGTTGAAAACCGCTTCTACCATAAGTTTTAGTAATATCACTAGCTGTTATTACAGGGCCTTGAGTAGATGCAGGTTCTACCTTTTTAGTTTGTAACAGACTCAAAACCTCCATAGATCTAGAGATTAATCCGGTCTCATTATTTACATGTTGTTCTTTCCAGTCGGTAAGAGCAATCATTTTTTTATAGACGTCCATATCTTGAGTGTCCATCGCGCAATCCATAAGCTTGCGATAGCCTAGAACAGTATCTTTATTATCAAAGAAGCTTTTCACCTCTTCCAGTCTTTGTAGGTATAATGACATAATTAGGGTTGGTTTAATTATATGTAACTCAATTTAAGTAAGTTATGATATAATATTTAATGGTTGTCTCGCTTTCGCGAAAACGGAATCCAAAAAAAGCAAGACCTCAATCCTGCTTTTATAAATTTAAATATTTTTAAGGGCTAGTAATTCCTTTCTACTAATTCTAGAAAACGGTCTGCATAGGCATCTTTTCCTTCCCAATTATTGTAATCTGGTTTCACCATAGTGTCTATAAAACTGTATGCATCGTTAAAAGTAGTCATGGTATTTAATTGCGATATCACGCGATTAAAATCCTGGTCGCTACCGTTAAAAAGGTGCTTAATAAAACCTAGACGGTCATTCATACCTATTTTAAGACCGCGATTTAAACGGTCATTAAGGGATAGAGGTTTATCGCTTGCATTAGTGTCATTTACTTTACGCTCAAAAACGGGCATAGTTTGAAAATCTGCAGTGATTTCTTCTAGATCGTTCTTTGTATATTTCTTTACATCTGGAATTACTATTTTTTCATCTACTACAGGTTTTGCTTCTTCTGTCTTCTCTACCTCTGGTGTTTCTACTTTTATAGGTTCTGGTTCAGGTGTTTTAATTTCTGGAATTTCAATTTGAGCACTAGTTTCAGGAACTTCATCAGGCATTTCTACCACCATTTTTTGTATGGTAGATATTCCTGGTAATTCTATTTCTTCTCTAGTATCCTCACCATTAGGCATGAAAAGTTCACTTAGATCATTGTTTGCAAAAGCATCTTCTACCTCTTCTTGTGTGTCTTCCATTACTTGCTCTACCTCTCCAGTAATAGAATCTACGTCTTCTTGTGCCTCGGTAAATGCATTTGAGAGTCTGCGTTCTATTTCTGCATCACCAGCAGTGGGCTGCACATCGGCAAAATGTTTTTCTGTAAAGGCAAGAACGGTAAGCTTTTCATATAATTCTTTGGCAATGGCTTGTAGCTCATTCACATCGTCCTTTTTCTTCAGTTGTAGAATACGGTGTGCTAGGCTAGTAAGATCTGCTGCTATTTTCTTTTTCATATTGGGATTATTGCCGCTGGTTTATTTGTATTTTTGAATTCTCAAAATGGGAAATGCATCCCACTTTTAACGCCTGTAAATTACAAAATGTTTCTAGAAAATACCGTTAATCATGAAGAGCAATTCGGCTGGATCGAGGTAATTTGTGGATCTATGTTCTCTGGTAAGACAGAAGAACTTATAAGACGTTTAAAACGAGCACAGTTTGCGCAACAAAAAGTAGAAATTTTTAAACCTGCTATAGATGTGCGATATGATGAGGAGATGGTGGTATCTCACGATTCTAATGAGATTCAAAGTACACCAGTTCCTGCAGCAGCAAATATTCCTTTACTAGCAAATGACTGCCAGGTAGTAGGAATAGATGAGGCTCAATTCTTTGACGACGAGATAGTAGCGGTGTGCAATGCATTGGCTAATCGTGGTATAAGAGTGATCGTTGCTGGACTAGATATGGATTTTAAAGGAAATCCATTCGGTCCTATGCCGGCACTTATGGCAACAGCAGAGTATGTTACCAAAGTGCATGCAGTATGCACCAGAACAGGTAATCTCGCTCAATATTCTTACCGTAAAACGGCAGACGAAGATGTGGTCATGCTAGGTGAACAACAGGAATATGAACCATTAAGTCGCGCAGCATATTATAAAGCGATGATAGCAAATAAGGTGAAGGATATGGATGTGGATGTAGAAGAAGTAAACGATAAAAATTTATCATAAAAATGCAACCAAAGGGTACGAGGCTAGAAGTGAATCTTAATGCCTTAGAGCATAATTACCATTATTTACGCAGCAAATTAGACCACGGCACAAAATTTATATCGGTCGTTAAGGCAAACGCCTATGGTCATGGTATTGTAGAAGTAGCACAAAAATTACAAGATTTAGGTACAGATTATTTTGCCACTGCTTATGTAGAAGAAGCGGTAGAGTTAAGAAATAATAAGATTGTTAAACCTATTTTAGTTTTACATGCACAACAGCACAATTTAGAGATATGTATAGATCGCTGTCTAGAACCAGTTATTTATAGTGTAGAAATGCTGGATGCTTTTACCGCTTTCGCGAAAGCGAAAAACCAACAGTCTTATCCCATACATATAGAGTTTAACACAGGATTAAATCGTATAGGAATAGATGCGGTAGATCTAGATAAAGTGCTAGATAAAATAAAGTCCTCTCCAGAAATAAAAGTAAGAGGACTACAGTCGCATCTTGCAGCGAGTGAAGATTTAGATGAAGAGGCGTTTACTAATAAACAAATCTTGCTCTTTGAAAAACTAGCAGATAGAATGCAAGATGTACTAGGCTATGAAATTCTCAAACATGAATCAAATACCAGTGGCATACTCAATTTTAAGAGTGCGCATTTTAGTATGGTAAGATCTGGGATAGGGCTTTATGGTTTTGGTAATGATTTAAAATTTGATAAGCATTTAAAACCTATAGGTACTTTAATCTCTAACATCTCACAAATTAGAACCATCGAAGCTGGAGAAACGGTGAGTTATAACCGCATGTTTGTGGCAAAGGATCGTACTACTTATGCAGTAGTAGCTATAGGTCATGGTGACGGTATTAACCGTATTTATGGTTATGGAAAATTAAAAGTTCAAGTTAATGGGCATGCAGCACCTACATTAGGTATTATATGTATGGACATGTTAATGATAGATATTACTGGTATAGAAGCAAGCGTAGGTGACGAGGTTGTCATTTTTGATCCACAAGTACATACTTCAAGACAAATGGCTGAAGATGCTGGTACAATATCATATGAATTACTTACCGGAATCCAGAAAAGAGTAAAACGTGTTTATTTAAGTAATTAATCGGTAATAGATGTATAACGTCTGATTTTTGTTTCTGAGTGCAACCATTTTTTCTTAAGTTTTTGTTAACAGGTTTAAATAAATTAAATTTGCAGTATCATTTTAACTAAATAATCAAAAAGATGCTTAAAGAATTTAAGAGTTTTATCATGACAGGTAATGTCATAGACCTAGCAGTAGCAGTTATCCTTGCAGGAGCAATAGGTGCAGTAGTAAAAGGATTTGTAGACCTTATCATGATGCCTATTATAGGACATTTTGCTGGTGGAGTAGACTTCAAAGATATGAAGGTAGTACTAACTGAAGCAATGGTAGGTGCAGATGGTGTAATCACTAAACCAGAAAATGCTATTTTATATGGTGCTTGGGTAAATACAATTATCTCTTTAATCATTGTTGGTTTTGTACTTTTCATGATTGTAAAAGCTTATAACAAAACTAAGAAACCAGTAGAGGCTCCAGCACCAGCAGGACCTTCAGCTGAAGAAAAATTACTTGCAGAGATACGTGATGCTATCAAAACGCAAAAATAATATATAGGTTTTAACCTACTTATTAAACCGCCTTATTGTAAGATAAGGCGGTTTTTTTGTGCTTAATAAGTATGCTGGTAAGTCACATTTGTTAATTATTAAACAATTTGTGCAAAATTGAAAATATTGGATAATTGTATGGTTAAGAAGGTCTGACTATATACTTTTACTTCCTAAATTTAAAATAATGAAAATAGCTGTAGTAGGTGTTACCGGTATGGTAGGCCAGGTCATGCTGCGTATCCTTGAAGAACGCAACCTAAATGTTTCAACTCTTATACCAGTTGCCTCAGAAAAATCTGTTGGTACTGAGGTTACCTTTAAGAATAAACAGTATAAGGTAGTAAGTATGAAACAGGCTATTGAGATGAAACCAGATATAGCTCTGTTTTCTGCTGGTGGTTCTGTGAGTTTAGAATTTGCTCCACAGTTTGCTGCAGTAGGAACAACCGTTATAGATAATTCTAGTGCTTTTAGAATGGATGCAGATAAGAAACTTATCGTTCCAGAAATAAATGCTGCTTCTCTTACTAAGGAAGATAAAATTATAGCAAATCCTAATTGTTCTACTATCCAGATGGTGGCTACTATGTCGCCACTTCATAAGAAATACGGTATAAAAAGATTAGTTATCTCTACATATCAGTCCATCACAGGTACTGGTGTAAAAGCAGTGGAACAACTAGAAAATGAATTTCAAGGTAAAAAAGGTCCTATGGCTTATCCTTACCAGATTCATAAAAATGCCATTCCTCACTGTGACGTATTTGAAGAAAACGGATACACAAAAGAAGAGATGAAACTGGTTAATGAAACTCAAAAAATCTTAGACGATAGAACCATCGCTGTTACTGCAACTGCGGTACGTATTCCTGTAGTAGGTGGACATTCAGAGAGTGTGAATGTAGAATTTAGAAATGAATTTGATGAGTCTGCTGTTAGAAAATTATTGTCAGATACACCTGGTATTACAGTACAAGATAATGTAGATGTTAATGTATATCCTATGCCTTTAATGGCACATGGAAAAGATGACGTCTTTGTAGGCCGTATAAGAAGAGATTATTCTCAAGAAAATACCGTTAATATGTGGATCGTGTCAGATAACCTTAGAAAAGGTGCTGCTACTAACGCTGTTCAAATCGCAGAATACCTTATAGCGAATGATTTAGTTTAAAAAGACATCCTTTAACAAGCCAGTGAGTATTTTTATCTAACTTTACGTATCTAACGTTATAAGTTATGTTTAAAAAAATACTCACTGGTTTTTTAGTATCCTTTTGTTTTGTAGTTCATGCACAATTCTGGACAGAAAACTCTTCTGGATTTGCGAATAACCTAACCGGTTTAAATAGATTTCATGTAGTTGATGAAAATGTAGCATGGGCCATTGCTTATGATGGTGTGAATACTATAAATAATGTACAACAGTTTTCTAAAACAGATGACTCTGGTAATACTTGGAGTGCAGGTTCCTTTGACCTGGGAGATACCGGTTTAGGTATTTCTGATGTGAGTGGTGTAGATGGCACTACAGCTTTTGTAGCTGCTCATCCTAGGCAAGCAGGACAACAAGGTGGTATTTGGAAAACTATAGACGCAGGTATGACATGGACACAACAGACAGGCGCAGCTTTTAATTCGGCTACGAGTTTTCCTAATGTAGTTCATTATTTTGATGCAAATAATGGTCTTGCAATAGGAGACCCAGCAAATGGATACTGGGAAATTTACAGCTCTAATGATGGAGGTGCCACTTATACCAGAATCCCTTCTTCAAGCTTACCGAGTCCGTTGAGTAATGAGACAGGATTTTTAGCACAATTTGCCTATTCAGGAAATAGTATATGGTTTACCACCAGCGCAGGACGTATCGTTCATTCTGCAGATAGAGGTGTGAGTTGGAGTGTGTATCAATCTCCACTAAGCAATTTTGGCGGGACAGCTATTTCTGGAGATATCTCTTTTGCAACCGCAACTAGAGGTGTTATTCAAGATAATTCAGGAAATTTATACCGATCTACAGATGCAGGAGCAAACTGGACGACTATAGTCTTATCAGGTACCGGCGCACCTTATGGTGGTGCCATTACCTACATTCCTAATACTACCAGTATGGTGAGTACAGGTGGTGAAGTGAGTTTTGCAGGTAGTTCTTACTCTCGTGATGATGGTGTTACATGGATTAATATCGATACAGATCAACATGTAGATAATGTCTTTTTTAATACCACAGTAGGTTATAGCGGTAGTTTTAGTAACGCAACTACTGGTCAAGGTGTATTTACCTATACAGGAAATGTACTTAGTGAAAACTCTATAGAAGATAGATTTGACGTAATTTTAGTTCATAATACTATTCAAGAACAGTTAGAAATCACCACAGATCAAAATATATTGAGTACCGATATATATGATTTACATGGTCGCTTGATAACCACTTCTACAAGTGCTATCATAAACACTAATCAATTGAAGTCAGGAATCTATTTAGCTCAAATCACTACAGATTTAGGTAAAAGAACTTCTAAATTTATAAAACAATAGTTATGAAAAAATGGCTTTATGGAGTAGCAGCTCTAGCAACATTAATCTCTTGTGAAGAAGAAAAGAAAGAACAAAAAAGTATGGCAATGACTTATCCGCAAACTAAAAAAGTGGATACCGTAGACGTATATCACGGTACAGAAGTAGCAGATCCTTATAGATGGTTAGAAGATGACCGTAGTGAAGAAACAGGTAATTGGGTAAAAGATCAAAATAAAACTACTCAAGGCTTCTTATCTCAAATTAAATATAGAGATGAGATTAAAGAAAGACTTACTGAGCTGTGGAACTATGAGAAAGTTGGCGCTCCATTTATAGAAGGAGATTATGCTTATTTCTATAAGAACGATGGTTTACAAAATCAGTACGTTATTTATAGATATATGAAAGATAGCGATCCAGAAACTGCTGAAGTATTTCTAGATCCCAATACATTTAGTGAAAAAGGAACCACTTCTTTAGGTGGTACTAGTTTTACAAAAGACGGTTCTTTATTTGCCTATTCTATAAGTGAAGGTGGTAGTGACTGGAGAAAGGTAATCGTTATGGATGTAAAGTCCATGAAGCAAGTGGGAGATACCATCATAGATGTAAAATTCTCAGGTATGTCATGGAAAGGAAATGACGGTTTCTTCTATTCTAGTTATGATAAACCAGATGGTAGTGAGTTAAGTGCTATGACAGACCAGCATAAGTTATACTATCATAAATTAGGAACTCCACAAAGTGAAGACAAAGTCATATTTGGTGGTACACCAGACCAGAAATACAGATATATAGGCGGTGGTGTTACAAAAGATCAAAAATTCTTAGTCATCTCAGGTAGCACCTCTACTAACGGTGGTAAAATGTGGATGCAAGAATTAAATAAACCTAATGCTCCTCTAGTTGCTGTGGTAGATAATTTTGATACCAATACGTACTTACTTCATAATGAAGGGACAAAACTCTGGTTAGTTACCGACTACAACGCACCTAATAAAAGAATAGTAATGACAGACTTTTCAAATCCTACACAGGACACTTGGAAAGATGTCATTCCAGAAACAGAGCATGTGTTATCTCCATCTACTGCTGGTGGGTATATTTTTACAGAATATATGGTAGATGCGGTTTCTCAAGTAAAACAATACCGTTATGATGGTACTTTAGTAAGAGAAGTAAAACTACCAGGAATAGGTAACGTAGGTGGTTTTGGAGCAAAAGAAAAAGACGCAACTTTATATTATAGCTTTACTAACTATACAACTCCAGGTAGTACTTATTTATACAACATAGAAAAAGGAACGTCAGAGTTATATCGCAAGCCAGAAATTAAGTTCAATAGCGACAACTTTGAGAGTAAACAAGTTTTCTATGCATCTAAAGATGGTACAAAAATACCTATGATCATATCTTACAAAAAAGGGATGGTATTAGATGGTAAGAATCCAACGATTCTATATGGTTATGGAGGCTTTAATGTTTCTCTTAATCCTGGTTTTTCAGTTACTAGAGCAGCATGGATGGAAATGGGTGGCGTTTATGCCGTTGCAAACCTACGTGGTGGTGGAGAGTATGGTAAAAAATGGCACGACCAAGGGACTAAAATGCAAAAACAAAACGTATTTGACGATTTTATAGCCGCAGGAGAATGGCTCAAAGAAAATAAATATACAGACACAAAACACCTTGCTATTCAAGGTGGTTCTAATGGTGGTTTGTTAGTAGGAGCTACTATGACACAACGTCCAGACCTAGCAGGAGTTGCTTTTCCTGCAGTAGGAGTTCTAGACATGTTGCGTTATAATAAATTCACAGCAGGTGCTGGTTGGGCATACGATTATGGAACTGCCGAGGATAATCCAGAAATGTTTGAATACCTTAAAGGATATTCTCCACTTCATAACATTAAAGAAGGCGTTTCTTATCCGGCAACTATGGTTACCACAGGAGACCATGATGATCGTGTAGTACCAGCACATTCCTTTAAGTTTGCGGCAGAGCTGCAGTCTAAGCAGGCAGGTGATGCACCTACTCTAATAAGAATAGAAACAGACGCTGGGCATGGCGCAGGAAAATCTACCGAGCAACAGATTCAAGAATGGACAGATATCTATGGTTTCGGTCTATTTAATATGGGATATGAAACTTTACCAGAGGTAAAATCTCAAGTAAAAATGTAATCGTACGTATTATAGAATATAGAAAATCCATGTCATAAGATATGGGTTTTCTTTTGCCTCAATATTTATAAGTGTTCCGCTTTCGCGAAAGCGGAATAACAACCATCCATACTCTAGTTACAATTAATTAACCTAACAAAAATGATCTCATAAAACTGCGTTAACTCCTTTATTACAAAGGTAGTTGTTCTTTGTAGTTACCTAATAAACCAAGAAATGAAAAAAGTTATTTATGCGTTTTGTGCGCTAGCATTCTTAAGTTGTAAAGAAGATGATGATAGTGTAGAGTTAATCAGCCAGTCTACCGAAGTTAATTTTCAAAGAGCAGCTACCATACAAGTAGGAGGTGAAGGAAGTGCAGAAATAAGTGCTTATGATAAAGTAAGTAAAAAACTTTTTGTCATCAATGCAGATGTTAATCAAGTAAGTGTTTATGACCTTACAGATCCTAGTATACCTCTAGAACAACCAGCTATATTATTAACATCTGGTGCGCCTAATAGTGTAGCAGTAGGAGATGGTATTATAGCAGTCGCTATAGAAAATGATAATAAGCAGCTTAATGGTACCGTAGCTACTTATGACATTGCAACTCAAAATTTACTAAATACATATACTGTAGGTGCGTTGCCAGACATGGTTACTTTTACACCAGATAATTCTAAAATAGTGGTTGCTTGTGAGGGAGAACCTAATGACGATTATACTATTGATCCAGAAGGCACCGTGGGGATTATTAACGTTGTAAGTGGTAACGTGCAACTAGTAGATTTTTCAGTTTTAAACAGTCAGGAGACCAGTTTAAAAGCAGACGGTGTTAGAATTTTTGGTCCAGGAGCAAGTGTAGCACAAGATCTAGAACCAGAATATATAGTAGTGTCTCAAGATGGTACAACAGCTTTTGTAACCTGTCAGGAAAACAATGCTCTTATGAGTGTTAACCTAGAAACGGCTACGATTAATTTTATTAAAGCATATGGAACTAAAGATTATAGCCAGCCATTAAATTCCCTAGATGCTAGCGATAGAGATAATGTTACTGAATTAAAAAACTGGCCGGTACTATCTTATTACCATCCAGATGGCATGGACATTGCAAATATTAATGGATTAGAATTAATCGTTACTGCAAATGAAGGTGACGCTCGTGATTATGACGGCTATTCTGAAGAAGAACGTCTTAAAGATATCACCCTAGACCCAACTGCTTTTCCTAATGCAGTAATGTTACAAGAAGATGAAAACGTAGGTCGCCTAAAAATTACTACTGCAAATGGTGATGTAGATAATGACGGTGATTATGATGTGATTTATGGTTATGGAGGTCGTAGTTTCAGTTTCTGGAATACTAACGGTGACCTAGTTTATGATAGCGGTAATAGCATTGCAGAAAATACACTAGCTATTAACCCAGCTAGATTTAATGATGAAGACAAAAGAAGTGATGATAAGGGTGCAGAGCCAGAAGCTGTTGCTATATTAGAGATTAAAAGTAGTATAGAAAAAACCACTCCTTTATCTAATCGTTTTATACTAGCAGTAGCTATGGAACGCACTGATGGTGTTTTACTATATGATGTAACTAACCCTAGTAATCCTGTATTTTTAACATGGTTACAAGCTATGGGTGATGAAGCACCAGAAAGTCTTGTAATGATACCACGTGAAGATAGTGGTAATGATAAAGCGCTTTTAATAGTAAGTAATGAAGACAGTGGTACAGTAAACATATATCAAAATGTAGTTACTGATTAATAATTAAGTAATATTTTATATAACCCATGTCTGAAAAGGCATGGGTTTTTATTTCTTTAAAATAATCAGTCGATGCCTATTTTGATTTATAAGCTTTTATTAATTTGAGCACCTATTTACTAATCAACCCCTAACAGTAATGTTTATTTCTAATAATACTAAAAGAGTTACACTATTTTTACTTTGTTTTTTCTCCACTTTAATTTGCTATTCTCAACAAGATTTAATTAATAATTATGTGCGTAAAGCACGTGGTAATTTCGGTAAACAAGATTCTTTAAAGCATTATGGAAACCTGTTGATAGCTATTAAAGATAGTAGTGCACAAGCGCAAGGTTATTTATTTAATGCTCACGCTATGCGTACAGTTAATAAAGTAGATAGTGCCATTTATTACTCTTCTAAGGCAAATAATCTAGTACCTAATAAAGGTTTAAGATTAAAAACACGTGTTATTAATTTTACAACTTCTTGTTTTCTTGCAACTAGAAAATTTGAACTTGCGTTAAAAGAAGCTACACTTTTAGAGCAGATTGCTTTAAAAATGAAAGATGAAAGACAGCTAGCAGCAGCACTTAGCTTAAAAGCTAGAGCACAGGACGGTCTCGGAGACTTTGAGAAGGCGATGAAGAACATTGTAAAGGCAGTAAATATTCAAGAGAAGGTAGATTCTAGACCTCTAGCAAATATGTACACACAAATTGCTATTACTTACAACCACATGAACCAGCCAGCACTGTCACTGCCATGGTTTAAAAAATCACTAGAACAAGCAGTAAAGAATAAAAATGTAAGATCTGAACTTAACGCTATTAATAATCTAGCTAGTCATTATCATTTACTTAAGAATATAGATAGCAGTAAGTTTTATTATTCTAAATTATTACAAAAAGAGAATCAACTTAATCCATTCCAAAAAATGGGGGCTTACCTTTCACTAGCTAGAATAAATGTAGATATGGGTGAAGTAGATAAAGCAATAAAACATTTGGAGCTAGCTAAAACACTTAACTTACCAAATATTAAAAATTCCAATACTGCTATTTCTTTTCTATCGATAGAACAAAAGATAGCACGTAAAAAAGAAGATTTTGAACTTGCAGAGGTATTTATTGACTCAATAATGAGTATAACCAACAATGGTGAGTTAAATCAGATTAATTATCCTTTTCTATTAGAAAAAGCAACTCTATATGAAGAGAAAAAAGAATATGAAAAAGCCTTCAAAACGTTAAATAAATACACTGTATTTAAAGATAGTATAGATAATAATACAAATTTGGCCATAATTCAAAATTCGGCCGATTTTTATCAACTAGAAGAGAAAGAAGAAGATTTACTTATTGCTCTTACAGAAAATGAGAGCTCACAAAACACTATAATTTGGTTGTCAATCATTGGGATTTTGATAATTATAGCACTCTTATTCTTATTTAAAAGATACCGTAACAGTAAAATCAGAGAGAAAGAATTAGAAAAAAAGCATAAGGAAATCTTAGTATCTTTTGAAAAATTACAAGAACAAATAATTGACAACAAAAAACCAAATGCACCAGATCATATACTATTAAATTCAAAACATATTGTGAAATTAGACCAGTTAGAGTATGTTAAAAGTGAGGGTCATTATCTAGATTATTTCATAGAAGGAACGTCATTACCGCTTACAGAACGTAGCGCGTTAAAAGAAAGAATAAATCAGTTAGAAACTAGTGGTTTTTTACAAGTTCATAGATCTTATGTGATTAATATTAAAAAAGTAAAAACTATTCATAGCGCCTTGGTAATTATGGAGACAGGTAATAAAATCCCTCTCTCTCGTACTTTTAAACAGCGTTTAAAAGAAGAAGATCATCCATTATTTACATGATTATGTAAACGCTTTCCTGAGATTGAAAATGTTTTTAATGTCATTTAAATAATTAATTAAAGAAGATGAATAAAATGAGATGGTTACTCATGTTACAAATAGTGTGTTTCATGACATAGCCTAATGTTTATGAGGTTTGAGAGAGTGTATTGTCTCATTTTTGGTGAAAATAGATTGTTTAAAATCAATTTAAAACCAACCATAATGTCTCAAATATATTCCTCTAACAACCTTAAAATCGATTACGTTAATAACATTTTAATACAAGAATGGACTGAAGAGTTACTAGACGAGAATCAGTTTGTAAATGAATTAAAAATATTTTTAGATTACTTTAAAAAATGTAAACCACAAGGTGTTCTTTGGGTGCAAGAAAAATTTAAATTCACAATTCCTACACATCTTCATCAATGGATAGAGAAAAATATTTTTGAACCGCAATATAAATCTGGTTTACGTAAACTAGCTTTAACTGTTCCCCTAGATCAAGGGGCACACCTTTCATTAATAGACTCATTTAATCGAGTAAGTTCTGTTATGAACCCTCGTTATTTTGTTAGTCAAGAAAAAGCGATGAATTATTTGAATGATGGTATTACGGGAAATGAAAATAACGAGGTAAATTATCAAGTTTCTCGTTCCATTGATAAAACAGAAATTTTATTAGAGGTCCATAACAGGCATTTAGCACATGCTATAAAACATTTAGATAGATTAAAAGAGCAGTTTCATTTCAGGATACAGCATACTGATCAATTTGATCAATTAACCTTAAGAGAGTTAGAAGTTTTTAAAGCAATTACTAGAGGAGAAGTTAATAAAAATATTGCAAGGACATTATTCATATCAGAATCTACTGTAGCCACGCATAGAAAATCTATTAATAAAAAACTAAATATAAAAACGAGTAAAGATTGGCACCTTTTTGCTACAGCTTTTTTATAAAATATTAGCAAGATCTCTATTATCGGTAGTTATCTTTGTTAGATGCTGCAATTGATTGATATAAGTTTCGCTTTCGCGAAAGCGGAAACCCTAAAAAACATTTCTCTAGACATAATACAAGGTACTCATGTTGCCGTGATAGGAGAGAGCGGTTGTGGAAAAAGTACTTTGCTAGACATAACCTATGGTTTATTACAGGCAAAAAAGGGACAAATATTGTGGGATGATGAAGAACTTACTGGTCCAGACCATCATCTAGTGCCAGGACACCCCATGATGAAGTACGTGCCGCAAGAATTTGACCTCATGCCTTTTACTAGTGTATTTGAGAATGTGGGAGAACACCTTTCTTTACAAAAAGATGATCGAGTAAGTCGCATTCTAGAATTACTCGATGTAGTAGATATGAGCGACCTCAAGGATCGCAAGGTAAAAACTCTTTCTGGCGGGCAGAAACAGCGTGTAGCGATAGCAAAAGCACTTGCTCAAGAGCCTCAACTATTATTATTAGATGAACCTTTTTCACATATTGATAATTTTAGAAAAAACGCGCTACGCAGGAAATTGTTTGATTACTTAACGGTTAATAATATCAGTTGTCTCGTTGCTACTCACGATCGCGATGATGTACTATCATTTTGTGATAAAACAGTTATCATGCAAGAAGGTGCCATTATCGATTATAGAACTACCGCACAAGTGTATGAAAAACCATTAAGTGTTTATACGGCATCTTTGTTCGACGAAGTAAACCTTATACCTAAAGAATGGTTGAATTCTGAAAAGGATTTAATTTTATATCCGCATCAATTAAAAATATCTGAAACAGGATTTAAGGTTGATGTGCAACAGTCCTTTTTTCAAGGTGCAGATTTTCTTATAGTTGCTCAAAAAGATGGAAAACAAGTGTTTTTTAAATCAAAGCAAGCTATTTCAAATGAAAAGCAGCTGTTTTTAAATGTCTTCCCAGAAAATTTGGCTCTCAGAAATTGAATTTATACTATTAGCTTGTTCCAAATTTATCAGGGATCGGCTCGTTCTATCTCGATTGATTATTAATTTCAAACTCTTTACATCTTTCTATCTTTGCACAAATATCGCTCCATGAAAAAGCTTTTTATTCTTCTAGTATTTATATTTCTAAGTTCTTGTGGTAATCCATATGAAGACATCGTCTTTGTAGAGATTAAAGATGCTCAGTTAGAAAAAGCAACGGCTAGTCAGTTAGATGTAGTTGCTACTTGTGTGCTTTTTAATCCTAATAGCGTCGGTCTTAATCTTAAAGAGGCAGACTTTGATGTTTATATTAATGGTAAGAAAACAGCGGTTGTAAATCAGCATGAAGATGTGGTTATGCCAGCAAATTCAGAATTTGAATTTCCTATACGCACTTCTATTAACCCTAAAGAAGTTTATGGAGAAAAAGGAAAAGGAATTCTCGGTGCAGCATTACAAATACTTGCAAGTCAAAAGGTAGACGTAAAGTATCAAGGAAGTATAAAAGTTGGGAAAGGAGCGGTTAACTTTACTGTACCAGTGGTGGACAGTTTAAGTGTTCCCGTAAAATTTAATTTCTAGTCTCCAGCATCTATTTTAACCAGCTCTTCAAAACCTTCTATAGACATCGCGTTTTCTACTCGATAATTACCTATGGCTGTTCTTCTAAGAGCAGATAAGTGACCACCATTATTTAACGCAGCACCAAAGTCATGTGCTATAGATCTAATGTAAGTTCCTTTACTACAAGAGATTCTAAAATCTACTTCTGGCAACTCAATTCTTGTGATTTCAAATTCGTGAATGGTAACTGCTCTAGAGGCTATTTCTGTGGTTTCTCCAGCTCGTGCTAGTTCATAAAGACGTTTTCCATCCTTTTTAATAGCAGAAAAAATAGGCGGTTTTTGCTGAATCTCTCCAGTAAATTGTGCGGTAGTTTCTTTAATTAACTCGTCAGTAAGTTGATCTATTGGAAAGGTTTGATCTATCTCAGTTTCCATATCATAACTAGGTCTGGTACTACCTAGTGTTATCGTACCGGTATATTCTTTTTCTTGTGCCTGGTAAGTGTTTATGTTCTTAGTTTCTTTACCTGTACATATAATAAGAAGCCCACTAGCTAGCGGATCTAATGTGCCTGCGTGACCTACTTTTATTTTCTTAATCTTATATTCTTTTCTTATCAACCAGCGCAACTTGTTGACCACCTGAAAAGAAGACCATTCTAGTGGTTTATCGATTAATAATACTTGGCCTTTTAAATATGGATTATCTAGATCTTGCATAGGTTGCAAAGGAAAGAAATTTGTAATGAAAAAGGATTAGACCAGGCATTTGATTTATGATTTAAGTAAATTTTAAACTTAAACTTAAACTTAAACTTAAACTTAAACTTAACTCATGCCACGCTCTTTACGTATGGTTTCATAAGCATCTTGCACCTTGCGAAATTTTTCTCCAGCGCCTTTGCGATAAGCCTCATCCATATCCATTAATTTATCTGGATGGTATTTTTTTGCCATAGTCCTGTAGGCTTTTTTTACCTCATGATCTGGTACGGATTTATCTATTTCTAGAATCTTGTACGCGTTATCTTGATCTTGAACAAACATGGCTTTTATAGAAATAAAATCACGCTCTGTAAGTCTTAAATGACCAGCTATTTGTTGTATAACACGTATCTCGTCTGTACTTACATGACCATCGGCCTTTGCAATACCGAATAAGAAATGAAGAATTTGCAACCTAGACTCGTATCTAGTTCTTGCGTTGAGGTAATTACATATTCTAGCAGCACTTACTTCTCGTTTTTTAACAACGTCGTTAAATACTCTAAAAATGGCATTTGCCTTTTCTTTACCATAAGAACTCACAAAGTACTGTCTTACATAATCTAGCTCAGTTTGTGTCACTTTACCATCTGCCTTAATGACTAGTGAGGTTAAAGAAAGTAAGTTCAATTCAAAATCTTGCGGACTTACTGTAGTGCTTCTTTGATATGGATTACCTGAGTAAGTTGTTCTTCTTTGTTGAGACCTTCCATCACTTAAAAAAGTGTTGTAAAGCCATCTAAGAACAAAAAATATAGCGATATAGCTTAAAAATTGCATATGGTAGGGTGCTGGTTGTAATTACGAGAATACTCTCGTTTCTAGCATATTCTTTTCAAGGAATGTGCCATTAACAAATGTCTATTATAGCGTGACAAAATGGCGATCGCAGTTATTTTTTACGTTTATAAACTGGTACAGAAGAGCAGGCCTCACCATACATAATAGAACGAGCAACGGTCTGTAACTTTTCAGTAATCATACCATAGGCAGCAACAGGAACAGGTTTATTAGAGCAACCTTTTACTATAACCGGTGCGTCTTTAAACTCGCTTACATCTAGGTTTTGAATCACCTCTCTGTAAATTTCAGTTTCTAACTGTTCTAGAGAACCGTAAACTACTTTATTTGCGATTCCTTGTAAATGACTTTGCACTAACATCCATGCCCATTGTGGTACAATAGCGTCTGTGCTACATATTATAGCAACGTAATGTTCATTATAAACTGTAAAGTCTGTTGTGTTTAAGCTTTCGCGAAAGCGGGATTCTATCAAAACCATTCCTTCTAATAGCCATTGAGATATATCAATAACTGTACGAGAACCTGGCGCGTAGAAATCTTCTAAGTCAAAGTTCTTTAACTTAGAGTTTGCTACGCGATTAATGATTTCTTCTTGCATTTTAAAGCATTCCTAGTTCAAGTTTTGCCTCTTCACTCATCAATTCTTTGCTCCATGGTGGGTCAAAAGTGATCTCTACCTCAGCATCAGTTACCTCTTTAAGTGACTTTACTTTTTCTTCTATTTCTACTGGTAGCGTTTCGGCAACTGGGCAGTTAGGAGATGTTAGAGTCATGAGTATTTTTACTTCGGCATCGCTGCTTACCATAACATCATAGATCAAACCTAGTTCATAGATATCTACAGGTATTTCTGGATCATATATAGTTTTAAGTACTTTTACTACTTTCTCTCCTAGTTCTTGTCCGTTTACTTCTTCCATCTTAATTTACTTGAGTTTGATATGCAACCGCATACATTTTTAATTGTTTAATCATAGACACGAGACCATTTGCACGTGTAGGAGAAAGGTGTTCTTTAAGGCCTATCTCATCTATGAAATCTGTGTTTGCAGTAATAATATCTGCAGGTTTCTGTCCCGACCATGCTCTTATAAGAATGGCGATTATACCTTTTGTGATAATAGCATCACTGTCTGCAGTAAAAGCGATTTTACTATCTACAAGCTCTGCATTTACCCATACTTTAGACTGGCAGCCTTTAATGATACGGTCTTCAGTCTTAAGACTCTCATCTATTAATGGAAGACTTTTTCCTAAATCGATCATATATTCATAACGCTGCATCCAGTCGTCAAACATAGAAAAGTCCTCTACGATTTCTTCTTGTATTTCTTGAATACTTGCCATTACTTAGTTTCTTTTTTTACTGCAACTATGATTACCTCACCATCTTTGTTAAGTAAGTCTAGTCCAGTCTTAGTTTTATTTACAGCAGTTACTAGAGATAGATGATTTAAATAATCTTTTTCTACGGCTGCAGTTTCTTTACAGTACATTTTTGTGCCTGCCATCATTCCTATTTCTACTTGATTATCTTCAGGGTTTTTAAAAGTACCGAAGTATCCATTACAAGCAGATTTACCAGAAATCTTATTTTCTTTTCCCATTTCTATAGTCATGGTAATATCGTGAGCAGAGTAGTCGTTGCTACCTACCATTGTGATATCATAATCACCATTAATAGCATCTATATCTTTACAGCTGGTAACCATAAGGGTCATTAAAACGAGTATTGCAGTAGTTAGTTTCATATAATTTGTTTTAAATTATCTTAAAAGTTAAGATAACATATTTACAGCACGTTGCAAAGCTTGTACCATAACATCTATTTCTTCTTTAGTATTATAAAATGCAAAACTAGCTCTTATGGTTCCAGGTATTTGATAACGCTCCATAACTGGTTGTGCACAGTGGTGTCCAGTTCTTACAGCAACACCTAGTTTATCTACTATGGTACCTATGTCATAAGGATGTAGACTAGCAACGTTAAAACTTATTACGGCAGCTTTGTCAGTCACATCTCCAAAGATCTTTGCTCCTGGAATGGTTTTAATTTGCTCTGTTCCATAAATAAGCAACTCATTTTCATAGGCAGCGATGTCATCCATGCCTATTTCATTTAAGTAATCTATAGCTGCGCCTAAGGCAATACCACCAGCTATGTTAGGTGTTCCTGCTTCAAATTTATGTGGTAAACCAGCATAGGTAGTTTTTTCAAAACTTACCTGGTCTATCATCTCACCACCGCCTTGATAAGGAGGCAATGCGTTTAATGCTTCTTCTTTACCGTATAAGATCCCTATTCCTGTAGGACCACACATTTTGTGACCAGCCATGGTATAGAAATCTGCATTGAGAGCTTGTACATCTATCTTCATGTGTCCACAAGATTGTGCACCGTCAATAAGTGTCATTGCTCCATGCTCGTGTGCTGCATCTATAATTTCTTTAACTGGATTAGTAACTCCTAGCGCATTAGAAATGTGATTTACAACTACAAAAGCTGTTTTAGAATTAAGTAATTGATGATAAGTTGCCATGTCCAGCTCTCCATTATCTAGTACAGGTATAACTTTTATAGTTGCTCCTACACGTTCACATAACATTTGCCATGGAACGATATTAGAATGATGTTCTACAGCACTAAGGATTACTTCATCCCCTTTTTTTACAAAGGCATGAGCGCCGTTTGCTACAGCATTTATAGAATGTGTGTTACCTGAAGTAAAGATGACTTGCTTAGTATGAGCAATATTAAAAAAGGCTCTTACTTTCTCGCGGCTTTCTTCAAATAAATCTGTTGCTTCCTGACTTAATGCGTGTACACCACGGTGTATGTTTGCATTATATAATGTATAATACTCAACGATTTTATCAATAACCTGTTGTGGTTTTTGAGAAGTCGCAGCATTATCAAAATAGATTAATGAATGTCCATTTACCTTGCGGTTTAGGATAGGAAAGTCAGCTCTTATTTTCTTGATGTCTAGCATACCTGCAAAGGTACGATCTAGTCGTGAAGGCATTGTTAAATTGGAGGAAGATATTCTGTTGTACTCGAGTAAAATCTCTCTATAAAAAATGCCTCATCAAAAGATGAGGCATTTTTTAATATATAAGTAATTAGTCTCTCTTACAAATCAAAACCGATCTCTACGCCTAGTTTAGTGGCAATAAGTTTAGTGATGCGAGATTTAATCTCTGGTATTTTTACTGTTTCTAATACACTATTTGCAAAAGCAAACATCAATAGCGCACGAGCTTCCTTTTTAGGAATACCACGAGCTTGCATGTAGAACAATGCTTCGTCATCTAGTTGACCTATAGTACAACCATGAGAACATCTTACATCGTCTGCAAAGATCTCTAATTGAGGTTTTGCATTAATAGTAGAAGTATCGCTTACTAATATGTTATTGTTTTGTTGATAAGCGTTGATCTTTTGAGCAATCTTATCTACAAGAACTTTACCATTAAAAACTCCTACAGCACGCTCGTCAAAGATTTGCTTGTACTCTTGGAAACTCTCACAATTAGGCGCTGTGTGGTGTACTAGTGTAGAGTGATCTACATGTTGTTTACCTTCTATAATAGTAACACCGTTAAGTACAGAGTTACAGTGCTCACCACGCTGATAAAAACTCAAGTTATTACGAGTTATTTTACCACCGAATGAGAACGTGTGAATACGCACCTCAGAGTTGTCTTTTTGCTCTGCAAATGTGTGATCTATTAAAGATGCACTCAATTTATCATTCTGGATTTTGTACCAGTCTACAAGAGCACGCTTTGCAGCATATATTTCTGTAACACAGTTAGTAAGTACAGCATTATCGCTTAGACTTTGATGTCTCTCTATAACTTGTACTTGAGAATTTTCTCCTACTACTACTAGATTACGAGGTTGCGTCATCATCTCTGCCTCGTTACCTGTAGAGAAATAAACGATCTCGATAGGCTTTTCTACCGCTATGTTTTTTCCTATGTGTATGTAAGCACCTTCTTTTGCAAACGCTGCATTTAAAGAGGTAAGTCCATCCTTAGTCGCTAGTTTGTTATAATAATTCTCAATTACAGATGCATATTTAGGATTATTTAATGCGCTAGACATTAAACAAACGTCAAATTTATCATGCGTAGTTTGAGAAAGATGCGAACTATAAATACCGTCTATAAATATAATGCGGTAAGCATCAATTTGATGGATAAGGTATTTTTTAATATCTCCATAATCGATAGATGTTTCCTTTTTAGGAAACAGACTATAGTCTTTATTAAATAAAGATTTTAATGAAGTGTATTTGTATGCTTCTTCTTTACGTTGTGGAATTCCTAGATTTTCAAAATCTTTCAATGCCTCACCACGTAGTTTATGCACGTAGTTATTAGTTTCTACCTCATTTTCTAAGGCGATAAAAGAAGAAAGAATATGGTCTTTAAAACTCATAATTGTTGTTGTTTAAAGAGTTGGATGTTGTTTCCGCTTTCGCGAAAGCGAGATCATCACAATCCTATTAAATTTATGCTTCTACTTCTTCTTTGATCCAGTCATAACCACGCTTCTCTAATTCTAAAGCTAGTTCCTTACCACCAGATTTTACAATACGTCCATTATATAGTACGTGTACAAAATCAGGAACGATATAGTCTAGAAGTCTCTGGTAGTGTGTGATAACTATAGTTGCGTTATCCTTGTTTTTCAACTTATTTACACCGTTTGCAACGATGCGTAGTGCGTCGATGTCTAGTCCAGAATCAGTCTCATCAAGAATAGCAAGTTTAGGCTCTAGCATGGCCATTTGAAAAATCTCGTTACGCTTTTTCTCTCCACCAGAAAACCCTTCATTCAATGAACGAGAAAGGAATTTACGGTCTATTTCTAAAAGCTCTGACTTCTCACGTATCATCTTTAACATGTCCTTTGCAGTCATGTCATCTTTACCTTGAGCCTTGCGAGTCTCGTTGATAGCGGTTTTCATAAAGTTAGTTACAGAAACACCAGGAATCTCTACTGGATACTGAAAGGAAAGAAAAACACCTCTGTGAGCTCTTTCTTCAGGATCTAAATCTGCAATGTCTTCACCTTCTAGAGATATTTCTCCACCAATAACTTCGTATTCTTCACGACCAGCGATAATATTTGCTAGTGTAGATTTACCAGCACCATTAGGTCCCATTATTGCGTGAACTTCTCCTGGGTTTACCTCTAGGTTGATTCCATTAAGGATTTCTTTTCCCTCTATAGTTGCTTTAAGGTCTTTAATCTTTAACATATCTGTTATTTAACTTCTTTAATATCTAACGTTTTTCCAGTCTTAATCACGTTTGCACTTGTTGCTGGAGTTACTTCTATAATCTTTGTGATGGACACCATTTGATCCCATCCTTCACCTATTTCAGCTTTTACTGGATTAGGTTGTATTGTTCCATGTATAACGACATTTACCATGTCAAATTCCGTTTTTTTCAATGCTTTTGCCACCTCATTGAGTTCGTGCATTTTATCATTGATCTTTACGGCATAGATCTCGTTTCTTGTAGTAAGAACAGCAGCGTCTTTTAGGTAAATAAATTCACCTCTATAGAGTTGTTCTCCTTCTGGAAGTGCGTTTTCTGTCACTTCTTTTGTTACTACAGTTTCTTCAGTAGACTGGCTCTCATTTTTACAAGAGGCAATACTTAATGCTAAAAAACTAAAAACGATTAATCGTTTCATATTTAATAAATTAATTGGTTATCGGTTTTTATCCTACAGATCCTTCTAGACTTATTTCTAGTAGTTTTTGCGCTTCAACCGCAAATTCCATAGGTAACTTATTTAATACTTCTTTAGAAAAACCATTTACGATAAGCGCAATTGCTTTTTCTGTATCAATACCACGCTGGTTGCAATAGAAAATCTGGTCTTCACCTATTTTACTAGTTGTAGCCTCGTGTTCTACCTTAGAAGTACTGTTACTATTTTCTATGTATGGAAATGTATGTGCACCACACTCATTACCCATTAATAAACTATCGCACTGCGAGAAGTTACGAGCATTAGTCGCACGAGGACCTATCTTAACAAGGCCACGATATGAGTTTTGAGATTTCCCAGCACTTATTCCTTTAGAGATAATAGTACTTTTAGTATTCTTACCTAGGTGAATCATCTTAGTACCGGTGTCTGCCTGCTGGTAATTATTAGTTACCGCGATAGAATAAAACTCTCCTACAGAGTTGTCACCTTTAAGAATACAACTTGGGTATTTCCAGGTTACAGCACTACCAGTTTCTACTTGTGTCCAAGATATTTTTGCGTTTTTCTCGCAAATACCACGTTTAGTAACAAAGTTAAATACACCACCTTTTCCTTCGGCATTACCAGGGTACCAGTTTTGCACTGTAGAATATTTAATCTCTGCATCATCCATAGCGATTAATTCTACTACAGCAGCGTGCAGTTGATTTTCATCACGTGATGGTGCCGTACAACCTTCTAGGTAAGAGACAAAGCTGCCCTCGTCTGCAACAACTAGTGTTCTCTCGAACTGTCCAGTACCACCTTCGTTAATACGGAAGTATGTAGAAAGTTCCATAGGACATTTTACACCTTTAGGAATGTAACAAAAAGAACCGTCAGAAAATACCGCGCTGTTAAGAGCTGCATAATAGTTGTCTTTTTGAGGAACTACGGTACCGAGATGTTTTTTAACTAATTCTGGGTGATCTTGTATCGCTTCAGAAATAGGACAGAAAATAATTCCTTTTTCGGCTAGAGTTTCTTTAAATGTAGTCGCTACAGAAACTGAATCTATCACAATATCCATCGCTACACCAGCAAGTTTCTTTTGCTCGTCGATAGATATCCCTAATTTTTTAAATGTCTCTAGTAATTCTGGATCTACTTCGTCTAGGCTGTCGTATTTAGGTTTAGAATTAGGAGCAGAGTAATAAGAGATAGCTTGTAAATCTGGTTTATCATAATTTACGTTTGCCCATTCTGGCTCTTCCATCTCGATAAATACACGATAGGCTTGTAATCTCCAGTCTAGCATCCATTGTGGTTCATTTTTCTTTGCAGAAATAATGCGTATGACATCTTCACTTAAACCTATAGGAATAGTATCTGATTCCATTTCGGTATAGAATCCGTACTCATATTCCTTATTCTGAAGCTCTTTTTCTAATTGTTCTTCTGTATACTTTGACATATATTTTCTTTTAATTCCGCTTTCGCGAAAGCGTCACTACCTACTGTTTTTTATAGAGAAAACGATTCTCCACAACCACAAGTTCTTTGTGCATTTGGGTTGTTAAATACAAAACCTTTACCATTAAGACCGCCACTAAATTCTAGTGTAGTACCTACTAGGTAAAGAAAACTCTTCTTATCTACGACTATCTTTACATCGTTTGCTTCAAAAACCTTATCGGTTTCTGTAGTTGCCTTATCAAAATTTAAATCATAAGAAAGTCCACTACATCCACCACTCTTAACACCTACGCGTACAAAGTCCTGACCTATAGTAAAACCTTCTTCACTCATTAATTGAGTAAGTTTAATCTTTGCAGTTTCTGATACACTTATCATATAAATTGCTTGTTTAAAATGCATACAAATATACGACACTAAGAACGGTAAACATTGGAGAGTCATGATATTCTCATATAGTGATATACAATCTGTTTATTGCTAGCTATATTTTAAAGATTAGGTTCTTTTTATGCTGTCATTGTGGGCTATATCGTAATTTTGCAACATGATAGAAGATAAAAATCCACAACGTACTCCTGTAGAGAACCTAGGCGAGTTTGGCCTTATTGATTTTATAACTAAGAATTTTGAGATCACTCATTCTTCTACGGTTACAGGTATAGGTGATGATGCCGCTGTATTAAATCATGCTAAATCTACTGTAGTTACTACAGACATGCTGGTAGAAGGTGTTCATTTTGACCTAAGTTATGCTCCTTTAAAGCATTTAGGGTATAAAGCGATTATGGTAAATTTATCTGATGTTTATGCCATGAATGCAGTTGCTACTCAGGTGACTGTTTCTATTGCTATTTCTAACAGATTCCCTGTAGAGGCTGTAAAAGAACTGTATGAAGGTATAGAAATGGCATGTAAAACTTATAATGTAGATTTAATAGGTGGTGACACAACAGCTTCTAGAAGTGGGCTTGTTATATCGGTAACGGCTATAGGTGAGCAAGATGCAGATAAGATAGTGCGTAGAAAAGGAGCTGCTGATGGTGATTTATTAGTGGTTTCTGGTGATATAGGTGCTGCTTATATGGGACTTCAAATTCTTGAAAGAGAAAAAGCTGTTTTTAAAGCAAATCCACAAAACCAGCCAGATATCGATGCGTATAGCTATTTATTAGAACGCCAGTTAAAACCTGAGGCAAGAAAGGATATTCCTAAATTGTTAGAAGAGTTAGATGTTCTACCTACTAGTATGATAGACCTGTCTGATGGTTTAAGTTCTGAAATTATACATTTATGTAAACATAGTGATGTAGGAATTACTATCTATGAGGATAAAATACCTCTAGATCCTACAGTAATTACTGCTTGTGAGGAGTTTAATCTAGATAGTACAACTATTGCTTTAAGCGGTGGTGAAGACTATGAGTTATTGTTCACTGTAAAGCAGGAAGATTTTCCTAAAATTAAAGCAAATCCTAGTCTGTCTATAATCGGGCATGTGGTAGATGCATCTCTAGGCAGTAATCTAGTGACGCGTGGTGGTGAGCAAATCCCAATAAGAGCTATGGGATGGAATAGTTTTCAAGAATAAGAAACGACTAACCCTGCTTTTTGTCTTTTACGAGCCATGTCGTTTAACGCTTCATTTATTTGTGAATGTAAGTCGTTAAGCGGCACGACTTCTCCATAAATAGTATTAGTGATTTGTTTACCGCACTTTGAACAACACATTTCTTGTACGCGTTCATTAACTACATGAGAAACTTGGTAGTTGTGCTTTGTAATGGAGCATCTTGCGGCCTTAATTGGGGAATATTTTTTACGCATCGATAGGGAGAATTAGAGTAATAGTATTCTGGTTAGAATTAAGCCAACTAATATAAGTCAAATTGTTAATAAAATTTGTCTAAACGCATAATTATTCGATAAAATGCATTTTTTTAAGGATGTCTTCAGCATTTGTCAACAATGACATGTGACCACAATCCATCTTTGATGCTTTACAATTAAGGTAGTTAGCTTCTTTTTCTATGCGATCAGTTGTGATTATCTGGTCTTTTGTGCCGTAAACGTAATTCACTGCTACTAGAGCGTTTTGTAAATCGATAAGATGGTCTTTTCTATCACGCATACATACCAGTGCATGTACAATACTCTTAATAGTAATGGAATGTGCTTGCTCTTTCATGAGTTCTATGCGATCACTATATAATTCTCTTTCTGTAGTAGTGAAAAGATTGCCTATTGCCATGTTTACATAAGCTTCTTGGTGTTTTTCTATGAGATTAATAGATCGGTCTCTCATTATCTTCCTCTCTTTTAAATCTTCTCCAGCTATACTATTTAATAAGGTAAGAGAAGATGTTTTTTGAGGTCTCGCTTTCGCGAAAGCGGAACCCAAATATCCTCCCATACTATGACCTAGAATAGCTACTTTTTCAATTTTTTCTTTTATCAGTATGTGGTCTATTAATAAGGTAAGCGATTCTAAAGTGTATGGAGATGTGAACTCTGGGCTATTACCATGACCTGGGAGATCGATTTTTAAAAGGGAATAATGTTTAGATAGTCCATTTTCAAGATAATCCCATTGTTCCATACTGCCTAAAAAGCCATGTATTAAAAGTAAAACAGGTCTCTGGTTCTTTATATATTCATAGTGTAATCTATCCATGTGGCAAAGGTAGTCTCTGGAGCGAGTCTTAAATATCACAAAAATATCACGACTGTGAAATTTTAGTTAAATTAGCCGTCAAAACCAGCCTACAATGAAGAATTTTTATCTATTAAGTATAATATTTCTACTTCTTATATCTTGTGATGATACGGACGATTATGAAATAGCTAGGTCAGAATTAGATATACGATTAGATGATTTATTAGAAGAACGTGCAAATGGTGAGGGAAAAGGATTTTTTATTTTACCAGAAAGTGATGATTTTAACGCCATACCTCAAGATCCTTTAAATCCATTAAATACGTATAAGGTTGCATTGGGGCAATTTTTAGTTCATGAAACAGCTGCTGGAGGTGTTCCTAAAATGGAGCAAATGGAAGGAACTTATTCTTGTGCGTCCTGTCATCCTGTGGCTTCTAGTTTTTATGCAGGTGTGAGACAAGGTGTGGGAGAATCAGGTATTGGTTTTGGATTTGCAGGAGAAGGTAGACGTATAGATCTAACTATGCCGCTAGATTCTGTAGACTTACAACCGGTGCGACCACCGACTTTGTTAAATGTAGCTTATCAAGAAACAGCTTTATGGAATGGTATGCTGGGTGCAACAGGACCTAATGTAGGTACAGAATCTAGATGGACAGCTGCAGGTATACCAGAAAATAACTTAGGTTTTCAAGGGGTAGAAATGCAAGGTTTAATAGGGCAAACAACACACAGACTTAAAATAGACGAAGAGTTCATTAATAATAATGGTTATAGATGGTTGTTTAATAAGGCATTTGAAGATGTTGCAGAGGTAGATAGATACACACCGCAAAATGCAGCGCTTGCTATTGCAGCATTTAATAGAACCCTGCTAGCTAGTCGTTCTAGATGGCAGTTTTATTTAAAAGGTGATTATACAGCACTTACTGATAAAGAGAAAAGAGGTGCGATAGTATTTGCAGATAAAGGGCAATGTATGAACTGTCATACTGGTCCTGCTTTAAAAGACCAGGAATTCCATGCATTCGGTTTTGGTCATTTTGATGATTCTATTGATGCTGTTGTGTTAGATGACGCTGGTTTTGATGATGTAAAGAAAGGAAGAGGCGGTTTTACTGGTAACAGTGCCGATGATTATAAATTTAAAACACCAACATTATATAATTTAAAAGATGCAGGATTCTATGGACATGGCTCTACATTTAGTACTATAGAAGAAGTAATCCGTTATAAGAATGGTGCTTCACTTCAAGATAATAATGCGATTAACAACATAGCTGTAGAAAAAGGTACGCTTAATTTAACTGAAGAAGAGATTTCTGACCTAGTATTCTTTGTAGAGAATAGTCTTTATGATCCAGAGTTATCGCGTTATGTGCCGGAGTCTGTTAAGTCAGGAAATTGTTTTCCTAATGCAGACGACCAGAGTAAATTAGATCTAGGCTGTGATTAAATAACCTAAGAAAAGCTAGTTGCATATTAAAATACCAAGCGGTATCTTTATGCCATGAGAAATCCAAAGCATACTAAAGCAACGATTTTAAAAGAAAGCGCAAACCTATTTAATGTGCAAGGTTATAAAGCCACATCTTTAAGTGATATCACTACAGCGACTGGTTTAACTAAAGGTGCTATTTACAAACACTTTAAGAACAAAGAAGACCTTGAGCAGCAAGCGTTGAGGAGTTTAGGGCGTCAAATGTTTGATATTCTTAATAAAGAAATTAAAGACGCGACTAGTTATGAGTCTAAGATAGAGGTGTTTTTTACTTTTTTTAAAAATTATCTAGTGAATCCGCCATATGCTGGTGGCTGTCCTTTACTTAATAGCGCAGTAGAAAGTGATGATGCAAACCCAGTTTTAAGGCAGCAATCCTTCGGCATGCTGGTTACTTTTAAATCTACATTGCGCAGGATAATGGAAAGTGCAAAAAAACGAAATCACATTAAAGAAAATACAGATGTGGATCAAATGGTCCACGTTTATATTGCCACGCTAGAAGGTGCTATGATGATGAGCAAATTAGAGCGCAATAATGATGCAATTACTACATGTATAGATTTTTTAAGAAATTTAAATCAAAGCATTTTAGTTGCTGTAAAGTAACCAGAGAATAGAATAAACTCAATAATTTAATTAACTCTCAAAGTAATACACTAGCTTAATGATCAAGTAATTGATGAGGTAAAATATGTAGTTTTCATTGTGTTGAAAATATATACTTAGTTATCGGTATTATTTTTTTAAGAACATAGTATCCTTTAAATTACTTTATGAATCATTTTAAAAGCTTGTTAGATAGATTACATTTGAAAACTAAAATATCTTCAGTTGTCCATACCATCACAGTCATTTGAACAGTACACGATTGCTTTTTATAACGTAGAAAACCTATTTGATGTAATTAACGATCCTTCTATTATGGATCAAGAATTCACAGAATTTGGTCGCAAGCAATGGACAGAAAGTAGGTATCAAAAAAAACTAGTAAGAATAAGTGATGCTATTAGTAGAATAGGTTATGAACAAACCGGTAAACTACCTGCGATAGTAGGACTGGCAGAGGTGGAGAATAAAAAGGTGCTTAACGATCTAGTCTCGCAACCCAAACTGGCCAATCATAATTACGATTACATACACTATAACAGTCCAGATGAGCGAGGTATCGATGTAGCTTTATTGTATGATACTACTGTTTTTAAGCCCACACATTCAGAACCAGTAAATATTCATCTAGAAGATGAGCAAGGTGTCATAGATACTACTAGAGATATACTTTATATAGAAGGTGTTCTAGCTGGTACACCTGTGCGTATCTATGTGAATCACTGGCCGTCCAGACGTGACGGTGCAGAAACTACCGACCATAAAAGAGTAGAAGTAGCAAAACAATTAATGCATCACATAACAACTAAGGATGTGGAGTCTAAAAGACTTAAAAGCGATCTAAAAATAGAGGCGTCTCATCATGTCATTATTATGGGAGATTTTAATGATGACCCTGAGAATAATAGTATTAGAGAAGGGATATTACCTAACGGATTTGATAACGTCACTGCGCCATTAAAGAAATTTCATCGCGGTTCTTTAAATCATCAATTTAAGTGGAATCTTTTTGATCAGATTATGGTTAGTGATAGTTTACATAACGACGTACCAGATTCCCTTTACTTTTATAAGGCAGATATTTTTGATGATATCATGTTAAGACAGTGGAAAGGAAAATACCGTGGACAGCCTGCAAGAACATTTGTAGGTCGCAATTATAAAGGTGGATATAGTGACCATTTTCCTGTTTTTGCGATATTCAGACGTAATTAAACGTTATTTGACTATGAAATGCAACCCTTAATCTATTATGAAATTGTTAAATAGAACTAGGCTTAGATTTTTTATATATTCACCATTCTAGATATATGACTGGTATCTTTTAAACAGAATTTTATTGTTAGATTGTAGTTTCGCTTTCGCGAAAGCAAAAATAAGAACAGTAGAAGTCCTTTAATTGGAATAATTCAGACTATATTTAGCCAGACAAAACTATAACACAACCTTAAAACTAACTTTGTGAGAATGAAAAAATTACTTGCAATGGGGCTCTTTTTCTCTATCGCTGCTACAAGCGTAGTGCACGCACAACAAGATCCTCAGTACACACAGTACATGTACAATCAGAATGTTATCAATCCAGCCTATGCTGGTACACAAGATGGCCTAAATATAACCGCATTATACAGGCAGCAATGGTCTGGTGTTAATGGAGCGCCAGAGACTATTACAGTGTCAGGTAGTTCACCTATAGGTGAGCGCACAGGTTTAGGTCTATCTGTAATTTCTGATAATGTAGGCCCGGTTCACGAGACTAATGCCTATGGAGACTTTTCATACAGACTTCAAGTTGGTAAAGAAACTACTCTAGCCTTAGGTCTTAAAGCAGGACTTACCTTTTTTGATGTGAATTTAAATACCGTACAGACTACGGTACCAGGTGATCCACTTTTTGCCGAAGAACTTAATGAGACTTATCTTAATTTAGGTGCAGGTGCATTTTTATATGGATCTAACTGGTATGCTGGTTTTTCTGTTCCTAACATGTTAAAAAGTACTCACTTAGATGAGGACGGTTTAGAATTCGGAAGTGAAACACAACATTACTTTGTAACAGGTGGATATGTATTTGATGTTGCAGACAATATTAAATTAAAGCCACACGTATTAGTAAAAGGTGCATTTGACTCTCCAGTTAGTTTTGATTTAAACACAAACGTGTTATTCAATGAAAAATTTGAAGTAGGTGTTTCTTATCGTCTGGAAGATTCATTTAGTGGTTTAATAGGAATGAATGTTACTGATAATGTAAAAGTAGGATATGCTTATGACCGTGTAGTGTCAGATATCTCTGTGGTATCTAACAGTTCTCACGAGGTGTTTGTAACCTTCGGTTTAGCTTTCCCTCGTAAAGTGATGCAGTCTCCACGTTTCTTCTAATTCAAACAGCAAAGAATACAACCATGAAAAAACTATATATACTCTTAATTTTATGCGTTGGTTTTGCGATGAGCGCGCAAGCCCAAAGTGATAAAACTGCAAAAGCAGATAAATTATACGAGCAACTACGTTATGTAGATGCTGCCAAAGCTTATGAAAAGCTTTTAAGCAACGGTGTAAGAACACAGCATGTTTATACTAAACTAGCAGATTCTTACTATTTCAATAGTGATTTTAAAAATGCAGAGAAGAACTATGCAAGAGCTATAAAGCGTGATCCTAAAGCAGAGTCGCTTTACAGATATGCACAGTCTTTAAAAGCATCTCAAAAATACGACCTTTCTAACACGATTATGAATCAGTTTGCAAGTCTTGCACCTGGTGATGACCGTGCAAAAGAATACAAGTCTAATCCTAACTATATTCAAGATATACAAGGGATGAAAGATGCATTTACTACTCAGGCTCATAAATTTAATACAGAAGCAAGTGACTTCTCAGCACTTCAAATAGGTAACAAATTATATTTCTCTAGTGCTCGTAATGAGAGTAGAGGTAAATATGGATGGAACAAAGAACCTTATTTAGATATCTATGAGGCTACTATCGATGACGCTGGTGTTGTTGGTAAACCAGCGCTTTTAGAAGGTGACGTAAATACAAAGTATCATGAAGGTACTATGGATATCACACCAGATGATAAATACATGTTCTTTACTAGAGTAGATTACTTAAAAGGCGATTATGAAAAAGCTACAGATGGTGAGAGTAAATTAAATATTTACCGTGCTATTAAAGCTGGCGGTGAGTGGAGAGATGTAGCAACTACTTCTTTAGAATCACAAGAATATGGTGTAGGTCACCCTTCTATTACTAAAGATGGTTCAACTATTTACTTTGCTAGTGAAGCACCAGGTGGATTAGGTGGAACTGATATCTATAAAGCAGATCTTAAAAATGGAAAAATTTCTAACCCAGTAAATTTAGGTCCTACAGTTAATACATCTGGAGATGATTCTTTCCCACATGTTGCAGACGATGGTACTCTATACTTCTCAAGTAATGGTCACTTAGGTCTAGGTGGACTAGATGTATTTAAATTTATGGATGGTAAAGTAACTAACATGGGTGCGCCTATCAATAGTTCTTTAGACGATTTTGGATTTACTTATTCTGATGAAACAGGTAAAGGTTATGTATCTTCTAACCGCGCAGGTGGTAAAGGTGGTGATGATATCTACGGTGTAGAAAGAATCGAAATCTGTGAAGTTGCTGTAACAGTTAAAGCAGTAGACAAAGAAACAGGAAAAGCTATTCCAGGTGCTATAGTATCTTTACAAGATGCTGCAGGAAACAGTATGCCAGGACAGACTACAGATGCTAACGGTGTTGCTGTATTTACTACAGACTGTAACCTAGAGCTTACTGCACGTGGTGCAAAAGATAAATATGAAAGTGGTGAAGCTACTCTAACAGTTGCTGAAGAAGAAGCTGCTATGGTAGAAGTAATGATGGCTCCAGAACCAGAAATTGTTGAGGATAAAATTATCTTGAATAAGATATACTTTGATCTTGCAAAATCTAACATACGTCCAGATGCTGCACTTGAGTTAGATAGACTAGTAGGTCTTATGAAAAAATACCCTACTCTAGAAGTTCTTGCAGAAACATATGCAGATATTAGAGGTTCTGACTCTTATAACCTTGCTCTTACAGAAAGACGTGCAAATAGCATTATCAAGTATGTAGAGTCTCAAGGAATTGACGGTTCTAGATTAACTGCTGCAGGTCGTGGAGAAGCTAATCCAGTTGTGGATTGTGGATCTAAAAAATGTACGGCAGACGAATATGAATTATCTCGTAGATCTGAATTTACGATCACAAAAAGATAAAAAGTATTACTAACCAGCCAATGCTTTTAAAAGTCCATTTGCAATTGCAAATGGACTTTTTTTATTTCTAAAAGCTATGCAAATTTGTTCTCTAAAATGAGCATATTAATTATCTTAACCAGATGAATTCATTTTTAGAAAAAGTCCTTGCAGACTTAGAGAATAACAATATAGATGTCATAACAGCAACTTATGTCGTGCCGTCTAGACGTGTCGGTATTTTTTTGAGTAGGTATCTTGCACAACGCATAGAACAGCCTGTTTTTTTACCTAAAATCTATAGCGTTACAGAGTATATTGAACAATTAGGTCAGGTAGAAATAGTTAATGATCTAGATTTATTACCACTTTTTTATAAGGCTTATAAAAGTGTAGAAACAGAAGGGAATGTAGATAGCTTTGATGAATTCATAGGTTGGGCAACAACTATACTCAAAGATTTTAATGAAATGGATCGTTATCTCGTAGATCCAGAACAGTTTTTTAATTACCTAGGTAGTGTAAAAGAGATGGATCACTGGGCTTTAAATCAAAACCCAACTTTGATGGTGTCTAAGTATTTGAGGTTTTGGAAAAAACTCCACTTGTACTATAATGCTTTCCAACAATTATGTCTAGAAAATGAAACGGTGTATCAAGGGATGGCTTATAGGTTAGCTTTCGCGAAAGCGGAACAATTATCCAATAATTCTACCACTAAAAATAAGACCATTTTCTTAGGGCTCAACGCACTCAACACTGCCGAGTCTAATATTATACAAAAACTCCTTGAGGAAGATCAGGCGTGTATTTACTGGGATATAGATCAATACCTTATGGAATTGTCTTATCATGAATCTGGTAAATTTATACGCAAGTTTAAAAAAGACTGGAAGTATTATGATAAGAACGAACTTAAAATATATGGTAATGAATACCAGTCCAATAAGAAAATAGATATTCATGGCGCAGCTGGTAATTTAAGTATGATCCAGGTTGCGGTAAAGTTAATGGAGCAAATACCTCAAGAAGAGCTAGAAGATACTGCAATTATTCTCGCAGACGAGAGATTGCTTTTGCCATTACTAGACGCTATACCTGATAATATTGCACACTTTAATGTGACTATGGGACTGTCTCTAGACCAGTTACCACTATCTGCATTTGTATATGATATTATTAAAATGCATACCGAGGCTACTGAAGATGGCTATTATTATAAAGGAGTAGTAAATATTCTAGAGTCTTCATTTGCATTTGTTTTAATAGACAGCGACTCTCGTAAATTAGTGAAATATATTAAAGAGAATAACTTAATCTATGTGACTCCATCTAGTTTTGATGAGGTGATAGAAGGTACTATTCTCAATAAAATCATGACACCTATTCAAAACGTAGGTGAGCTTATCAAGTTAATAGAAAACGTTCTTCTAGAGCTTAAAACTAAGTTGTTGCAAGAGGAGAATAGAAGGTTAGAAATAGAGCAGTTATTAGGTATTACAGAGGTAGTACAGAATTTGTCTACCATAGTAGATAATAATGAAGAGATAAAGGATCTTAAAACAGTGGCTTATTTATACAAGCAACTTGTTCCTTTTAAAAATCTGGATTTTATAGGAGAACCTGTACGTGGCTTGCAAATAATGGGGCTTTTAGAGACTAGAGCATTAGATTATAAAAATACCATAATGTTATCGGTAAATGAGGGGATTTTACCAGCTGGAAAATCTACAGCCTCTTATATCTCTAACGATATGAAGTATCAGTTTGCACTGCCTACCTATTCAGAGAAAGATAGTGTCTATGCTTACCACTTCTATAGATTATTGCACAGAGTAAATCATGCAGCATTTATTTACAATACAGAAGGTGATACACTAGGCGGTGGTGAGAAAAGTAGGTTCTTAACACAACTAGAAACAGATCCTAATTCTAAACATATAGTCTCTCACCAGCATTATATTTTTAAAAATAGTGCGGTAAAAGAAGAATTAATGGTGGTCGAGAAAGAGCCATCTTATTTTGAAAGATTGCAACAAATAGCGAGCAGCGGTTTCAGCCCGTCTGCCTTAACGAGTTATGTGCGCAATCCTATAGATTTTTATGCGAGTAAGATTTTGCGCATTTCTCAAATGGAAGACGTAGAAGAAAATATAGCAGCAAATACCATGGGTTCTATCATACATGAGGCGCTGGATAAACTCTATCAGCCCTATGTAAATAAGATTTTAATCAACGAAGATTTTGATAAAATTAAAAAACAGATAAAACCAGAGTTAGATGTAGCCTATCAAGAATGTTATAAGTCAGATTCTACACCGCTAGGAAAGAATAAAATCATTTATGAAGTATCACTACATTATATAAAAATGATGGTGCAAAGCGATTTAGATCTAGTTGCTAGCGGTAGCGAACTAATTATTAAAAGTGTAGAGCGCAAACTAGAAGCTGTAATTGATGTTCCTGAAATAGGAAAGGTGAAAATACATGGTATGGTAGACCGTATCGATCAGTTAGATGGTAAGTTGCGTATTATAGACTATAAATCTGGTGCAACGGCTAAGGGTAATGTAGGTATCGATCCAGAGAACTTTGATATCATAATCGATGATTATGGAAAAGCTAAGGCATTTCAAGTACTCATGTACACATACTTATACAGCCATAATGAGCCTTTTACAGAAGCAAGTGCTGGTATAATAAGTTTTAAGAATTTTGATCAGGGCTACATACCTTTTGGTTTTAAAGCCGGTAGATCTTATAAAGAAAAAATGATCGATGTCGCAGTACTTCAGGATTTTGAACAAGTACTTTTTGTGTTGATCAAAGAACTATTTAATAAAAATATTCCTCTAACAGAAAAGCCCGTATGATAACTAGTAATAATAACATAGTAAAAGGAGAGAACAACCGTGATATACTGTTAGACTATGAATATTTAGAATCTGGTACGCCTTTGCCTGTCGTAGTTTTTTGTCATGGATATAAAGGATATAAAGATTGGGGTGCATGGAGTTTGATGGGTTCGGCTTTCGCCAAAGCGGGATTTCTATTCATAAAATTCAACTATTCACACAATGGCGGCACGGTAAAGCAACCTATAGATTTTCCAGATCTCGATGCCTTCGGAAATAATAATTATAGTAAAGAAGTACGTGATACTGTTACAGTACTGGACTGGATAGAGAACTCTCAGTTGCCTATAGATAGCACTCAAATCAATTTATTAGGACACTCTAGAGCTGGAGGAATCACCACAATTGTCACCGCAAAAGACAATAGGGTTTCAAAACTGATTACACTTGCTGCAGTAGCTAATTATGCAGAGCGTTTTCCTAGCGGTAAAGCACTAGAAGACTGGAAAGAAAATGAAGTGATGTACATCAAAAATGGCCGTACAAAGCAAGAAATGCCACTTTTCTATCAGTTTTATGAAGATTTTGTCCAAAATGAAGAAGCATTAACCATTCTCAAACAAGCCGAAAAAATAAAGCAGCCGCACCTTATTTTACATGGTGAGAATGATGAAACCGTTCTAGTAAAAGACGCTTTGGCTATCCATAAAGCCAGTCCTAACTCTCAATTAAAGTTAATAAGAGAGGCTAACCATACTCTAGGAGCATCGCATCCTTGGGAATCTAGTTTGTTGCCTGCTCATTTAAGAGAAGCAGTGCAGTGCATGATAAACTTTTTGAGATGATTTCTAACATAATTCTATAAAACAAAAAAGCCAAGGATGGAGCTCCTCAGCTTTTTCTAGTAGTCCAACATAACAATATAAAGGACTCTTTTCTATAAATGTCTTTTCTCTCTATTTATCGTTAGAGAAATGCAGCAAGTAAAAGTTAATTTAACTAGTTTAATATTGCTGGGGCGCAAATATAGTTCTTAAAGTTACTAGTTATAGCTATTTTGTAGAGATATTTAATAGGTGGTTGTAATAATTGCGATCCCACTTAGAAACTGCTTCTTAATTTAAGAACAAGGTGTAATCAATATCGGTAATAGCGAGTGTCTCCATAGGTTTAACCGTTTCTTCATTAAGAAGTGATTTAAGCAGCACGATTTCATGTTTATCAAACATCATAGTAAGATTTTGTTGAGTAGAAGGTATTGGTATTTTACGTTTCATAGGCATGCGATCATGCTTTATTTCCCAGTATTCTACCTCTATCTCGTTTACATAAGCTCTTAAATTTCTAAACTGTTTAGGATACAACTCAAAATTTAGATTATTAAAGATAAGTTTATAGACTTTGCATCCAGTGCAGTAGGACAGCTGTCCTTGTTTGTTTTTGGCAAGTGTTTTTACTTTATTACACATAAGTCTATCGTTTTAATAACAGTCGGTAAGTACTTGTCCTCTTTGTTCAAAAACACTTAAAGGTTTACCCAGTTGTTCTATGGTTATTTTTTCTATTGTTGCTAGCACATCATTCATCATTGCAAGAGATCCACAAATCATAATGGGACTACCGTTAGATAGTAGAATTGCTATTTCTACCCTTTGATCCCATATTTTGTGTTGTATATACCTTTTATCCATTTCTCTAGAATAGGCCAGTCGTAGACTAGATAAAGATGTCTGTTTGAGATAAGGCTGGTATAAATCAAAACTACCTGTACTACGACCACCCCAATATAGATGTAGTTCTCTTTTTTTACTTTTCTTCTCATTAATCATTCCTAAGAATGGTGCAATACCAGTACCATTAGAAATCATAATAACTGATCGTTCTTTTTTAGGAAGATGGAATCTTTCATTCTGTTTTATGTAAGCCTCTATTTGATCACCAATTTTTAATTCATTGAGATAAGTAGAGCATACACCGCGATCGTGCTTTTTAATACTTAATAGTATGTAATTATCTATTCTAGCGATAGAATAAGCACGTGGCTTAGTTTCATCTGGTGGCAAAATGTATAATATATCTCCAGACTTATATTTTAATTTTTTATGAGGCTGGATGCACAATAAAAAGGTGTCGTCTAGATTTAATACGGAGCATTCTAATACCTTGAATGTAGAATATGTAGGTTCTTTAAAATCGGCGTTTTTTAATGTTATACCAGTCTGTCTTTTATATTTTTCTAACCACTTTTCAATTTCTTGAGCATCGTTACTATTAATTTTATCTAGTGGTAACATAGGTGTGAAACCAGCTCGTTCTTGTAAAGCTGTGTCTACCTCTACGGCATATTTACAAAAGTGATCATAATCTCTAGAGCCAAATCCTAAGACTGCAAATCGTATAGGATTAGGTTGTTCTATAACAGTTAATTTTTGTAGAAAATGCCTCGCATTAGTAGGTGCATCACCATCGCCATAGGTGGCTGTGAATATGATAAATTGGGTAGCTTTCTCATAGATGCTGTATTCGTTCAGAGAGCTTAAGTAAACTTTTTTCCCTTGTTGAGATAATTGATTTGATATCGCTTTCGCGAAAGCGAACGTACTACCACCTTCTGATCCTACAAGAATTACTATTTCTGCATCTTCTTTATTTGCTAGAGCTATAGTTTTTACAGCTTTTTTGCGTCTTTTTAGGTACATCGCAATACCAGAGAAGATGAAGAATAAAATACTAGCACTAGAGATAAGTAAAATTACAGACCAGATGACGCTGCCGCTTCCTGTGTGCAATGTCATACTCCACGAGGATAGAACATGTGCAAAAGGATGCGATACTTCACTTATGATCTCACCAGAATATTGATCTACTAAAAGATCGCGATCATGTAAGGTAATCTCAAAATAATCCAACTGGTCCTCAGAAAAAGGGAAACTAAGTTGGTCTATTTGCGACATTTTTAATTCCTGAAAAAACGGAATGTCGATTAACTCTCCACTAGATAGTTCTATAGAAGGTTCTTTACTCCAGTTATGTTCTATGGAGAAACTAGGCGTTAGATCAAACTTCTCTGCAGACAGGTAGACGCCTGTTACTGCTATTATTAGAATAGGGAATAACAACCACCTACCTAATATGATATGATAACGCTGATTAAAATCACGTTCTTTAATCTTTCCATATAATTTAAGAAAACCGCCCTGACGTTGTATTAATAATAAAATACCAGTGAAGGCGATAAAGCAAAGAAGTAAAGAGACGATACCTACAAAAATGCGCCCTATACTTTTTAAGAACAAAGATCTATGTAGATTAGTGGTCCATCTATAGATAGGCGCTCTCCCTATTACTAACCCTAATGATGTTCCAGTTTCTGGATGTATATAAACATCTTGACTCGTCCCATCTAGTGTAATAACTGACGCTATCACATAGGAATCTGCAGTTACTTTTATAGATAATACCTCTTCATTGTTTTTTTTTAATTGTGTAAGAGTTCTTGCTAGAGAAACATCTTCTAGATCTACAACATGATAATTTTGCGTAGCATTAGAAATAGGTTCCAGGGCAAGTACCACACCAGTAACTGATGCGACTATTAAAAACAAAGAAGAAAATAATGCGAGGAGTAAGTGACTATATCTCCATAAAGAAAGCGTCATAAAATATAGGTTACTGTGGCAATAGTCGTATGTAACGTATAAAACCGGTTCCTTCTTTTTTACCTTTTAAGTTTGCTGTAGTAAGTTCAAATTGAAGATCTTGAGCATAGTATTCTTGATCTTCTACTGCAGTTTCAAAACGGATGCTGTATCCTTTATCTATTTTATCCTTAGGCAAGTTAATAACACTTATTGTGCGCTCTCCACCACTTATAGTGGCACCAGATATAGCATCTATATCTGGACGGTGTTTACCATAGAATTTCCACCACTGTCCTAGCTCGCTGTACCACTCACTATCTTTACCTTGTACATAGATGGTCTCTTCATATTCTCCTGCTGGATTAAGAAGAGAGATAACTACATAAGCACCTTCTCCAGTATAATTCTTTAACTGGATCATACATTTATAGCTGGCTTTTTCTACTGGTGATATAAAACTGATTAATAAAAAAGAGCTTAATATAAAAACTGGTAATACTTTGAAAAGTGTCTTCATTATTTAAGGAAGTTTAAAGAGGTGTTATTCTTTTGAAGAATTTCATTTTCCATTGCTAGATCATAAACAGATTCTTCAAAATCTGTAGTAAGTTTTGTGTCTGCGCCTTTATCGATAAGGTATTTAATGACCTTATCATCTTTTGCTTTCATTGCTGCGATGTGTAAGGCAGTTAGACCTTCTTCATTCTTTTTATTAATGTCTATTTTGAGACCTTCAAGCAACTGTATTAACTTTAAATCATTCTCACCTGCAGCAATATGATATAAAGTATTACCGCCAGATTGTGTTGCAGTCATAGACACTTTTTTACTTTGCAATAATTTCATTTTTGTTTTAAAGTCTTCTACGTTTCTAGAATTATAAGAATGGACTAAATAATAAGCCAGGTTATTTCCTTTATTATCTGTTACCTGTGCATTTGCTTTATGAGCTAATAAAAACTCAACAACGGCTGCTTTATTTCTACTTACCGCCATAGAAAGTGCCGTGTTACCAGCGCTATTATGCGCGTTTATATCGGTTACTTTTTCAGATAAAAACTGTACAACCTTTAAGTTATTACTTGCTGCAGCATTCATAAAAGGAGAATTTCCGTTATCATCTTTTAGGTTAACATCTACACCGTGGTCTAAGAAATAAGTAAAAAGATCTAGATCTTTGTTTCTATAAGCGATACTGTGCAATGGATTGCGACCGTTATCACCAACTACATTTACCTTAATTCCTAGATTTTCTAAAAAGGCATACACATCTTGAGTATTTTGATAGTTACGTGCACCACGACTAGCCATAAGAATAGCATTACCACCATTCTTATTAGTTGCTTTAAAGTCTACACCTTTATCTATAAGCACTTGTAAAAAAGAAAGGGTTCCTTTTTTTGCAGCATAATGAAAGACATTATTACCATCATTATCTACTGTTTCTAGTTTTAAACCGTATGATAAAAAACTAGACAGTTCTTTCTCATTTTCTAAATGTGGTGCAATAGCTAGTAAGATAGTGGCTCCTTGTTCATTTTTCTCATTTACTAAGTCTACTCCATGATTTTTAAAAGCGTCATAGATAGCAGGATCCTTAGTGCCGGCATTTGCGGCAAACATAAGAGGTGTGTTTCCGTGACTGTCTGGCTGTGTTACAGAAGATCCTAGCTTTAATAATTGCTTTACGATAGTTACATTACCAGAATAGGCAGCCCAATGTAAATAATTACGGCTGTCATGAGTTTTCTTATTAGGTATGTTTCCTTCTATAGAAAGAAGGTGTTCTATAACATCATTATTTGCATGACGTATAATCGCATATACTGTTGCGTCAAAACCGTTCTGATTCATCGACACTGGATCATTTCCTTTTTCTATTAGCGATTTCACCTCATTGAGGCTAGGATTTGTTTTCCAGAAATCACCGGAATAGAAAGTATTTTGTTGAGCAATTGAGCTATAGCCTATCAGCAAGAAGGCTAGTTTCATAAAAATATTTTTCATGGTGATTTATTTTTTTACAAATGATTCAATAATTGGGTCTATTTGTTCCTTTTCAGTTACCTCGTCATTAAAGAGATGTTTGTAAAGAACTTTGTTATCCACTTTTTCTTCCAGAGTTAGGTCTTTATTGCGAGCATAGACATTATCCCATTTAGCTCTTACCAGTTCCCACTTTGCTGTGTTTTCTTTCCACCAGTTTGCAGCAGCTTTACAACGGCTGTCATCTACTTTTACATAAGTGTTATAACCTTTTTCTTTAGCTAGAAGTACATCTTCTTTTCCTTCTTCTTTGATTATTTTATGGTTATCCTGATCGTGTAACCAGCCATAATCTGTAATTTCTTGTCTGTTACCTCTTAAAAGAACATTATAGTCACTACGTGTGGTGTATTCTCTTCTTGCCAGTGGTGCTGGAGTTGTGTTTTCCCAATAACTCTTGCCATCTACATGCACCCACGTAGAACTTCCCTCATATCTCGGGCTGTCATCTACTTGATATACCTTTTGTGTCCACTGTCCTGCAACATCATTTTTTGCTTTATGCTCATAAACCCATTTGTTATTTACATCAAACGTGTATAGATCTTGATTTTCAAACAACCAGTCCTGTCTCCAGTGTTTGATAATCATAGGCTCTGCAGGGTTACCTACTTGTAATAAATGCTGTATTTGAATTTTATCCTCTTCATCAGTTACTAACTGCGCCCATTCTAGTGCCTTATCCACTTTAGTTGCAGACGGTTTATAAAGAGAGTCGTTAGAATAATTAAAGGTCTCTGTAAAATTAAAAGTTACTTCATAGCAACCACACATGTCTTTAATGGCTGTTTGGTCTTGTTGTTTCTTGTCTTGTGCAGTCGCAAACAAGACGGTAATAAAAGTTATTAAGGTAAGATAGCTAGTTTTCATTTTGGATTTTTTTGAAAATTATTCTTCTGCAAAAATACTTATATTTATTTATTCTAAATAATAATAAACTATATATTTGCACTTTATTAAGAATGATTCTAAGTAGTGATATGTGTAAATATTTGTTTATAAGTGTATTGAGTTTTATCGCTTTCGCGAAAGCGGTAGCCCAACAAACTGTAATCGACTCTACAGCAACAGAAAAGCTAGAAGAAATAGTCCTTACAGCAACACGTACAGAAAGACAATTATCTTCACTACCATTACCAGTGACTCTTATTTCTAAAAAGAACATTTTACAGTCAGGAACTATACGACTAGATGAAATTCTTAACGAGCAAACAGGTATCATAACGGTGTCTGATGAGAGTGGTTTTGAAGGTGTACAAATACAAGGAATATCGTCAGACTATATTCTTATTCTAGTAGACGGTGTACCACTAGTAGGACGCAGTGCAGGTAATTTTGACCTTAGTAGAATTACAGTAGGTAATATCAAACAAATAGAAGTGGTTAAAGGTCCGGCGAGTAGTCTTTATGGTAGTGAAGCGCTGGGTGGAGTCATCAATATTATTACTGAAAAGCCTAAAACTGAAAAACTAAATGGAAACGTTTCTTATAGATTGGGCAGTTTTACACAACAAGACATTAATCTAGATGTAAAAAAACGTTTTGATAAACTGAGAATAGGCTTTTTTGCAAATCGTTTTTCTAGCAATGGTTATGATTTGAGTCCAGAAACTGGCGGGCAAACCGTTAATCCTTTTGAGAATTACACTTTTAACACTCGTTTATATTATGATTTTAACGAGAGTATATCTCTATTTACCTCGGCTCGATATTATGACCAGACTCAAGATGCTGGATTTACTTTTGAAGATATAGAATACAAAGGCGATAGCAATGAAAAGGAATGGAACGCGCACGCACGATTAGATCATAAATGGGATGAGAAGCTCTCTACTTCTTATGAGTTTTATTATACTAATTATCGTGCAAACGAGCGACTAGAAGATCCTATAGAAGAAGATGCTTTTACCGATAGTGATTTTAACCAGACCTTGATACGTCCTGAGATTAGAGCAAATTATAAGTTAGAATCGGCTGGTACTATAACGGCTGGTGTAGGATATCAACTAGAATCGCTGGATAGAACATATTTTGACGAGCGTGTAGATTTTAACTCGCAATACGTTTATGGACAGTATGATGTGAATCCTACAGAAAAATTAAATGTTATAGCAGGTGCTAGATTTGATAACCATTCAGAGTACAGTAATCAATTCAGTCCTAAGCTGGCTGCGAGATACCAACTTAGTGAATCTATAGCCATAAAGGCATCTGTAGGTTATGGGTTTAAAGCTCCAGATTTTAGACAGTTGTATTTTGATTTTACAAACTCGGCGGTAGGATATACGGTTTTAGGATATAATGTTGCGGTAGATAAATTAAATGACTTGCAAGCGCAAGGTCAGATTCTAGATGTGGTTGTGCCGCTTAATGAGTTAGATGATCCACTAGAGGCAGAAAGTAGTATAGGTTATAATCTAGGCATGACCTTTAAGAAAGGAAAATGGAATTCAGAACTTAATTTTTTCCGTAATGATTTTAAAAACTTAATTGATACTAGAATTATAGCGCGCAAGAATAATGGACAGAATGTTTTTAGTTACGTGAATTTTGATGAGATATATACTACTGGGTTAGAAGTAAATACTAGCTATAAAGTATCAGATGCTATTAAATTAAGTGCTGGTTATCAATTACTCTACGCATTTGATAAAACTCAAGAAAAAGCTGTTGAAGATGGTAATGTATTTGTGCGCGATGCACAGACTAATCAGACCGTTGCGATTGATCGATCAGAATATTTTGGTCTTGTTAATCGCTCGAGACACAACGGTAATTTTAAAATCTTTTATGATTTAAAAAAATATAAGGCAAACGTGAACCTGCGATTGCTATACCGTAGTAAATATGCCCAATTTGATACCAATGGAAACGGACTCATAGATAGCTATGATACAAGTTTTATAGGCGGTTATGTAACTGCTAACATTGCTGCAAATAAAACTTTTTACCAAGACTTTAATCTTCAAGTAGGAGCAAATAACCTACTGGATTATACAGATAATAACATCCCTACACAGCCAGGGATTCAAGGATACATAAAACTTAACTATCAATTTTAACTATAAACAATTACCCAAAATGAAAACAGTCAACACACTTAAAACTATTGCCATCGCCATTCTTTTTTTAGGATTTGGATCTTGTAGCAGCGATGACGATGTATCACAAGCAGCTATAGAATCTAACACAGTTTCTAATTTACCAGCACCACAAACTGGTGGTCAGGGACAAGAAATAGGAGGTGACTTTACCAAATTTGATTTTTCAACAGGATTAGAAACTACTAGTGATACAGAATGGGATATTGCTTTTAGAGGTACTACCATTGCTATTAATGGTGGAGTATCTACTGGTACTGCAGACGAGCCTGAAAGAAATGGCGACGCAGCAGCAGCTATTGCTACAGGAACATTTGCTAGTGTTGTTACAGCAGAAGGGTTGGTCTTTACTCAAGACGCCAGTGCGGGCTACGCGATTCCAGCAGGTAGCGATAATGGATGGTACAATTATAACTTCATGACTAACGTAATTTCTGCTATTCCAGGAAAAGTATTAGTTATAAGAACTAGAGATGGTAGGTATGCTAAAGTAGAAATCTTAAGTTATTATGAAAACCAAGACACTACAGCTAGCAGTCGTTTTTACACTTTTAATTATGTGTATAATCCTAATTTAGGAGATACCTCTTTATAGATTTTAGTTTGATTAGTTCTTTAAAAGGCTCTTCTATGTAATGTTTGAGGAGTCTTTTAATTAAAATCTGATCATTCCTATTGTTTTAATACCTATTAGCTTCCTAAATTCTCACCCTTCTCAATAAATCAACATGGCTTGTATTAGTAGTTTTAATATTATTAAAGATAGATTTACCGTCTTTCTAGAAGAAAACGGTCATCGCAAAACACCAGAACGATATGCTATTCTCGAACAGATATATAAATCTGAAGAGCACTTAAATGTGGATACACTTTTCTCAAAAATGATAGAGGAGAATTATAGAGTAAGTAGAGCAACACTTTATAATACCCTAGATATCTTAATAGAATCTCGTTTAGTACGCAGGCATCAATTCGGTGATAATGTGGCCTATTATGAGAAATCTTTTTTTGACGGTAAACACGATCATATTATCATGACAGATACTGGCGAGGTATTAGAATTTTCTGACCCTATGGTTCAAGAAATTAAAAAAACTATAGAAGAGGTTTTTGATGTTTCCATAGATACTCACTCTTTATATTTCTATGCTACAAAAAATGAGAAATCTGATAATGAATAGTATCTTAGAAGTAAATAGTTCATTTTATTTTTAAGTGGTCTAAATATAAACTCTTTTATATCAAGTATTTATATTGTTTCTAATCCTGCCTGAGATTATATTTGGTTAACTTAAAATCGAATATTATGTCTATAAGAATAGGAAACAGTTGTGTGAATTGTGAGAATTTAATGGAGAATGAAAATTGTAAAATTCACGGTGTTAAGGTAAGTACGAGTTACACCTGCGATAGTTTTGAAATGAAAGCAGCATTAAAAAACGATCCTAATTGTACATCATGTGCTAGGTATGAAGGACCTACTTGTGCAAACCCACAGAAAGCAGCTCCAGGAATGTTATGTTCTCACTGGGCTCCACAAAATGCGCAAGCATAAAAATAAAATTCAATACTTATAAAAACAGTAGCTGGTTCATTCAGTTGCTGTTTTTATTTGTTTCCATTTTTTAAGTTTCATAAGAGTATGAACAACTTAGGGCAGAAACCGGATAAATTTAAAAAGCCATCTAGTCATATTTAAGAGATTATCTTTGCAATCTCGATGGCTATTCAAATCAATACTTCTCAAATACTTAAACTAGCAATACCAGCTATAATTGCAGGTATAGCAGAGCCTCTTATAAGCATCACCGATCTTGCAATTATCGGTAAGATGGATGGCGATACTACAAATGCACTTGCTGCCATAGGACTGGTAGGTACATTTTTAAGTGCCATAATCTGGACACTGGCACAAACTAAAACCTCTATCTCTTCTATAGTTTCTAATACGCTAGGAGCAAATCAGCTAGAAAAAATCAATGATTTGATACCACAAGTGGTGTGGTTAAATATTGTTCTAGGTACTTGTATCTATCTAGTCACCGCACCTATGGCTAGTTATATATTCACACTTTATAAAGCTCAGGACGAGGTGCTTTCTATAGCGTCTAGTTATTACCAAATAAGAGCAATAGGTTTTCCCATGACGTTGTGTGCTTTTGCTATTTTCGGAATATTTAGAGGGCTTCAAAACACCTCTTGGGCCATGATAGCAAGTCTGTCTGGCGCAGTAGTAAACATAGGTTTAAACTTTATACTTGTTTACGGTATTAAGGGTTTTGTCCCAGCTTATGGTATTATGGGTGCTGCATATGCTAGTCTCGCCGCACAGTTAGTCATGTTATTGATAGCTATCTTCTTTTTGTATAAAAAGACCATTTTCAGCATGAAGTTAACGCTATGGCAACCTCATGAAAAACTGAAGAAACATATAGGTCTTACTGCAAATTTCTTTTTGCGTACCGTAGCCATTAATGTAGCGATTTACTTTTCTTATCAATTTGCAAATAGTTATGGGGTAGAAGAGGCGGCAGCACACGCTGTTCTTATGAATGTATGGTTGTTCTTCTCATTTCTAGTAGATGGGTTTGCAAATGCTGGTAACGCAATAGGTGGTAAGTTATTTGGGTCTAAAGATGCCGATTCTCTCAAATATCTAGCAAATAAAACTTCTCTTTATGGTGTTGTTATGGCGGCTATTCTAGCTGTTATTTGCACCATATTATATCCTTATCTGGGAACACGTTTTACAGACGATCCTGAGGTGCTAGAGATTATTGCAAACTCCTTCTGGATCGTGCTACTCATGCAACCTATAAATGCAGTCGCTTTTGTTTATGATGGCATTTTTAAAGGTTGGGGAGAGGCTTCTTACCTGCGCAATCTATTGTGGCTTCTTACAGCATTAGTGTTTTTACCTGTTTTATTTATTCTAGACTATTTTAATGATAACCTTCATGCCGTCTGGTTTGCTTTCTTTGCTTGGATGATAGGACGTGCGGCCGTTTTGTACTTTAAATTTAAAAGTAAGGTGGCTGCCATGGTAATAGAATAGATTCTTTTTAAAGGAAATATAGTTGGTGTTAATTCCGCTTTCGCGAAAGCGTACACCACACAATCCTCACATAATCTCATTATCTTTGCGCCTTAATTATAGCATATGCAAGCGTTACTTATAGAGGACAATACGTTCTTAGATATCATAGGATTTTTAGGCGGCTCAGGACTTTTCCTAGTATTGGGTGTACTTCTCATTATTGTAGTGATTTACAATAGATACAAACGCAAAGGATGAGAAAAGTACGTATAACAAAAGAATTTACATTTGAAACTGGTCATGCACTTTATGGGTATGACGGTAAGTGTCGCAATGTACACGGCCATAGTTATAAACTAGCCGTTACGGTAATCGGGACACCTATAGATGAGTTAGGTCATGTGAAGCATGGAATGGTGATCGATTTTGGTGATCTAAAGAAGATTATCAAAGAAGAGATTGTAGATCCATTTGATCACGCGACAGTGTTTAATAAAAACACACCGCATGTGGAACTAGCCAAAGAACTTTCTGACCGTGGTCACGATGTAATTCTAGTAGATTATCAACCGACTAGCGAGATGATGATTATAGACTTTGCAGATAAGATCAAAAGACGTTTACCTAGTAATATCGCCTTGCACACATTACGATTAAGAGAAACAGAAACCAGCTATGCCGAGTGGCATGCCGCAGATCAGGTTTAACTACTGGATAAAGAAGCTTTTAAAAAGAAAAGAAAGTCTTAGCAATTAGTTTTATTAATCCAGTGATTAATTTATAAGTTGCAACTATGGTATTATGCTTTTTTTCTTCTAAGTAATTTGCTTCCATAATACTGTTTTTTAAGAGGATTGCGAATATGTAAATTATTCTCTTATCACAGCTGAAAAGCGTTAATTATTCGACAAAATACATCTATTGATGTGTTTTACTAAATGTCAAGTATAAAAAAAGCTCCTTAAATTTAATCGATTTAAGGAGCTTTTTGTTGATGTTTTATTAAATCTTACTTCTTCATTTTAGGTAACATTTTTTCAATACCGTCATTTTCTCCTACGGTTACTTTACTGCTTCCTAGTATGGTTACTTGACCTACTGTAAAATCACTTTCTGTTGCTTCAAAGATGTTGTCCACATACTTCTGTGGGTTGCGATCTATGTAAGGAAACCAGGTGCTGTGAATTTGTATCATTACTCTATGTCCTTTTTTAAAGGTATGTAAGATGTCTTGTAAAGGGAAATTCACTTTAGTTTTCTTTCCTTCTTTAAAAGGTTCTGGTTTAGAAAAGTCATTTCTAAATCTACCTCTGAAGGTTTCTGCACGCACCAGTTGCTGGTAACCTGCTAGAGATATATCTTTAGGAGTATACGCACCGTTAGCCTCGTCATCTGGATATACGTCTATTATTTTTACTATAAAGTCTGCGTCTGTAATGTTATTTAAGATCACCTCTAGATTTGCCTCTATCTCTCCTGCAAGAAGCATGTCATTTTCTAACACTTCTGTCTGAAAAGTAAGTACGTCTTGTCTTCTAGATGCATGACGCTGGTCGTCTGTCATGTAAGCTCTAGGTGTAAATGTTACTGGTGTTATCTCGCTTCTAAAAGGTACTGGTTTCATAGGATCACTCGTATAAGTGAATTCCTGTTTTTTATCGCCAGCCTTGTTGATCAATAACTCACCATTATTTCCAAATCCAAAAGAAACTTGTTCTTGTTGTGGTGGCCAGTGTGTAAATTGTTCCCATTTTTTTGCGCCAGTATCAAACATGTATGCCTCTGGTAATTGTGGGTTTTTCTTTCCTTTTAAATGATGCTCAAAGAAAGGTGTTTCAATGTTTTTCTGGTAAAAAGTAGAAATGCTATCACCGAAGTGAATGTGATTTACCATTTGCTTACCACGCTCTCTTGCCCAGTTTCCATGACTCCATGGTCCCATAACAATCATGTTATTCTTATTGTTAGGGTTTTTGCTTTCTACACTTTTATAGATATTAAGTGGTCCATAAAGATCTTCTGCATCAAACCAGCCACCTACGGTCATTACGGCATGGTTTACGTCATCAAAATGATTGATTATAGCACGTTTTTGCCAGAATTCGTCATAATTAGGGTGCTCTGCAACTTGCTTCCAGAAGAAGTTATCTGGAAAAATATTTTTAGTTACATTTTTAAGCGGTCCTATTTTCATGTTGAAATCATAACCATCCTTCATGTTTCCTGCTGCACGCAGTTTATCCCATTTATCATTGTACCAGCTTTCTGAGGTAGGCTCTGACTGATAGCCGAATAAAGGGTATGCCATTAAATAACTTTGTAATGTCGCTCCCATGTGATGAAAGTCATCAAAGAAAAAATCTGCAATGGGTGCTTGTGGTGAAGATGCTGTTAGTGATGGGTGCGCTTCTGGTAATGCAGCTGCGGTGTAGTGTCCTGGATAAGAAATTCCCCATTGACCTACTTTTTTATTGTTGTTAGGGAGATTATTTACTAACCATTCTATAGTATCATAAGTATCACTACTCTCGTCTATATCTTCTTTATTATTTACGTCGTTACCAGGTATGTGAGGTCTCATGTTATCATAATCTCCTTCACTCATCCATCTACCGCGCACATCTTGATATACAAAGATGTAACCTTCTTGCATCATGAATTTGTTGGGTCCTAGTGATCTTTTATACTCACCTTCTCCATAAGGCCTTACACTGTATGGTGTACGTTGCATCATGATAGGATATTCCTTTGAGGTATCCTTAGGTGCATAGATTACGGTATATAATTTAACACCATCTCTCATAGAGATATATTCTACCGTTTTTGTGTAATTTTCTTTTACGTAGTTGGATTTAGATTGCGCTTTGGCGAAAGCGAAACTAAAAACAGCCACAACAATAAGAATGTAATTTTTCATGTTTTATATTTAAGAAGATTATTCTAATTCTATGTAAATAGAATTAATGAAGCAAAATATCAAAATTATTTCTTCTAATTGTTAAGTATTTGGTAATGAATTAAGGTGGTTGTTGTTCTCGCTTTCGCGAAAGCGGAAACAAAAAAAGACTCTTCTTAAAAAGAAAAGTCTTTTTAAATGAAAGTATTTTTATTCCTTACTTTACTATTAGTTTTTTAGTTACTGAGCCTGATGTGGTGGTGATTTTGATAAAGTACATACCTATGGCCACACCTGATAAATCTACATTATGTGATGTGCCAGTATTGTTTTTTCGCGAGGTTATTTTTTTACCGCTTACATCGTACACATCATAATCAAAATCTTGTGTAGCATTCCAGTTGATGTTAAACATGCCTGAAGACGGATTAGGATATATGGTGAACATGTCTTCTATAGATGTAGCGTCGTTACTTAAAATACCATTGATTACAAAATTATCAATTACCGCACCTTCTCCAGTTACAGACTGATCTGTTCTAAGTACATATCTAAATACTACTTGAGGAAAACGGCGTAAGAAGTTAAGTGATATATCATAATTATTTAATGTTGCTGAGGTGCCTGTCCATTGTGCACCTACACAGTTAAAGCAGTCATTTCCATCAGGAAATCTACTCGAGTTATACCAGTTAGGACTACTGGCAGTACCTAGGGTATTCCAGTTGTTACCACTATCTGTAGAGTATTCCATGTAAAGTAAATCCCAATTATTTTCTAGATCATAAGCCATGTCAAAGGATAACACAGGGTTTTGAATATCAGTTAGATCATAACATCCAGAATATAAATAGCTAGTAGAATTATTACCGTATTGCCCAGAAAGGTTGGTTCCATAAACATTTGAAGTACCTGCTGTCGCGCTGCTTAATAGCGCTCCACTCGCGGTACCACGTTCCCATAAAGAAGAAGCGCTGCCAGAATTAGAAACCAGAAACTCTCTGTTTTCAAACTGATGTAGGTCGTTTATTACACCACTAGAGTTACTTAGAATATCAATAGATTGATTATTGTTATTGATGAAATAGTCGTTAGGGGTATTTACAGTAATATTAATAGCATGCGTGCCTGGACTTAGGTTAATACCGGATAAGGCTATAGAAGTCTGTCCTTGAGGAGCAATAGAGACCGTCATTTGTTGTGAAACAGTAGTTCCGCGATCTATGATATAGCTTATATCTACGGAGCTAATATCATTGAGACCTGTGTTTTTTACAACCACCATAAGGTCATCTATACCACAAGAAATATCACCTCCATTATTTTGTATTTCTACTAATTGTATGTCAGAATTAGGTGCAGCCTGCTGTACTGAAGACTGCCAGATACCTCTACCATAGGTTGCTGCGGTAAGCGTGTTATCGTTTGTATTGATCTCTAGATCTCTTATGTTTACATTAGGTAAGTTATTTGAATAAATCTCCCATGTGCTTAATGACTCATCATATTTATAAACACCTACTGTGGTCCCTACATATAAAGGCTCGTCTATACTAGAGCCTTGATGTGCAAGAGTATTTTTACCTAGGTTGGGTAGATTACCAGTAATATCTAGGAAAGTACGACCTTGATTATTACTTTTAAAAACACCACCGTTAGAAAAACTAGTGGCTGCATAAACAATAGAACTGTCGTTTGCATTTACCTCAATAGCAGTAATATTATTGTTAAAACTAGAGACTAAGGTAAAAGTAGCACCTGCAGTGGTACTCAAATATAGATTTTGATCTATACCTACAAAAATGTTATTATCATTATTAGGATCTATCTCTAATACATCAATATTGCTGCCGAATGATGGAGAAACTGCAGTAAAAGCTCCGCCTGATACTTTATATAAACTAGTATAGCCAGCATAAATAGTTCCTCTACTATCTGTTTTTAAAGGAGTAATCCAGTTGCCTTGTTCTGGGCCGTTTACACTATTTGTTAAACTCGCACCACCGTTAGTAGATATGTATAAACCACCACCACGTTGTGTGAACCCATATCGTATTTGAGGATTATTAGGATCTATACCTGCCTCCATACCATCTGCCCCATAGTAGTTAGTCCACGCATTTGCACTTCTAGTAAAACCACCATTATCTTGTAATCCACCAGCGATGTCAGCACTAGACTGGTTGCCTACTGCGACTCTATAAAACTGTCCTATTTGAGCACCAGAAGTTAAATCACTAAAGCTACCACCATCATTTGTGCTTCTATAAATTCCTCCATCAGATAGTACAAATAGCTCATTGTTAAACTGTCTTATTTGGTGTATGTCTGCATGCGTATAACTTGCTTGAGCGCTATTATTCCAGCTATTTACTTTAAAAAAAGAAGAACCTCCTGAGGTAGATTTCCATACGTTAAGACATCCCGTGTAAATAGTTTCTGCATTAGTGGGAGAAACTTCTAATGCTAGATCGAACCATCCCTGATTGTTTTCTAGAATATCTATATTGCTTGTATCTCTTTTAGTAAATGAGCTACCGCTATTTCCAGATCTGTAGACACCTACTAGGTCTGCATTATTATCAATTATAAGTAGGTATACATAATTAGGATTTGCCTGTGTTACACCTATAACAGATCTACCTTGATTAAATGGAAGTCCAGAGGTTATTTGTGTCCAGGTATCACCACCGTTGATAGATTTATGAAATGAACTTGTTGTAGAAAGGTAAATGGTATCTGGACTACCAGGTTTAAGTTTAATATCCTTTACATTTTCATTTAACGTTCTAGTAAAATTTGCTCCAGCATCTGTAGATTTATAAAATCCATTACTAGAAGAGACGTAAATAGTATTACTGTTAGTAGGGTCTATATAAACCTCACTTATATTACCACCTCTAGTAAATACTAAATCCGTTGGATTAAAAGTAGCACCTGCATCTGTAGATTTAAGAAGTCCTATACTTTCTGTATCGCCGCCGTCGTCATCTCCGGTTCCTACATAAACTATATTAGAATTGTTAGGATCTATGGCAATTGCGCTAGCGCCTATTTCAGTTAAAAAGTCTGTAATAGGATTCCAAGTAGCCCCAGCATCTATAGATTTCCAGGCACCACCACCAGGTGAACCGAGATAATAAACGTCTGGATTATTAGGATCTACAGCAACGGTATTTACTCGACCCTGACCAGGTGACCACGAGCCAGCTTCTGTATATGTAAATGGACCAGCAGGAACCCAATTTGAATTATCTACCAGACTATTTTTAAGTATATTCTTGTTTATCTCGTTCTGTAAATCTATGGGTGATTGTAGTGTCCCATCTGCTTTTACAAAAGCTTCAGATTTATTTACCCAACGCATGAAGGGTTTATAACCACTACCTTTTGCATCTTTATCATGTACGGACCAATAAGCGTCTCCTGCAGCTTTTATTTCTTGATATGTAGGTTGTGATCCATTTTTACGCAACATTAAATCTTGCATCCATGGAGCATCTGTTCCTAATTGAGCAGCAGTAAATGAACCGATTGTAAGTACTAATAAGGCAATGAAATATTTCATATAGGTATAATTGGGGATAATGCAATATAATGCCTGAATGTCACGAATTCATAACCTATCAGGTCAAAACCCTTGAATTATAAAGTTTTATAGCCTTTTATGGTCATTATAGTCAACAAAACATGTTTTTTATCGATCTTATTAATAGAAGCTGAGTATTATATTAGTACTGTTGTACAAGGTTAATTGTGAGTTTAGTACGAGAAGCATTGTCGGTTAGTCCTGGATTACGAGCATAAAGTGATGTGTCTAGGCCAAAATAAGTAAAACCACCTACTGCTGGATTTACATTAGACCAATCCCATAACCTACCTATAACATTAAAATTATAATTCTGGCCTGCAATAAGCTCTACATCTTTATGAAATACAGCCTGTCTAGATAAAGCAAAGAAGTTTATAGATCCATTACCTCCAGTAGCTGTATCGTCTACAAATTTTGAAAACGTAGGAATAAGCTTTTCAGCAATAGTTGCACCGTCTATATCTAATCGTATAGAAGCAGTTGCAACATTCTCATCAAATTGATTTGTATTTCGTACTTGGGCAGCGCCAAAATAGGAAGTAACAGAAACTCTATAGATTCCAGATGATGGAACAGTTATATTCTGGTCTAACCCATTAATTGGTATGTCTCCTAAAGTATTTACTACATTTTGTGAGGTTTGAGTAAACTGTCTGCTCCATCCTTGTGTAAATATGCGAGTCCATTTAGCACCATCCCAATAATAAAGTCCTGGAGTTACTGATGTATCATTACCATTTATTGTTACGGTACTGGTATTATATATCATGAGTCCTACAGCAGGATTTGCTATAGTAACTTGGTCTATTGTAGAAGTTAAATTAATACGTGGAATTAATACCCCTTTGTCATTGCTTTCCACCTGAAAAATAGCTCCTGCATCTAATGTAGAGGTAGCTATGCCTACTTGCGCTTTAGATATAAATGAGAATAAAATGATAAAAACACAAGAGTATATATAATTTGATTTCATAATTTAAATTTTTAAGGTGATTACTTTTGTTCTACTAGAGATATGGTTAGTTCTCCATACTGACCTTCACTTATTCCATTTGAACCTTCATAATTACTCGTGTCTTTTCCAAAATAACTCACATTTGTATTGTGACATAACCACTGACTGCCGGCTACTAAGAATTGATAACTAGTATTTGCTTCTAGATCAATATTATGAATTAAAGTAAATTGATTACCTAGATTATTAAATTCACCAGGTCTTTGAGGAATAAATTTAGATTCTGACATGGAATATGCCATTTCCAAAAAAGTACGACTATTATCGTCTTCTACTTGGTAGAGTCTAAAATCTCCTTGACACGCTGCATCAGAATTATTTATAGGATCACCTGCTGTATAATAACATGTAACACTGATTTGATAAGTTCCTTTAAATGGCGCTGTAAATCTTCCAGTATCGAGACCAGGAACAGGTAGCGCTTGTGAACTTACTAACCCCATAAGCTCTGCTGTTTGTTTAAATTCTAGAGTAAATCCATTATTAAAAATACGTTTCCATCTAATACCATTAAAATAATAATAACCTGGTGAGACACTGTTTGAACTAGGTGTGTTAGATGTTGCAGTATTAAAAACAAAAAGTCCCGCTGCAGGATTAGTTATTGGGGTGACAACATTATCTGAGGCGATTAATGCTACTCTGGGTATAAGAATACCTTTATCTGTTGACGTAACTTCTAATACTGCACTTGGATCTACATTAGCAGTATTCACTCCTACCTGAGCATTTAAGTAAGTGCTATTTATAAGAATAGTGATAAGACAGGAGGTGATAAGTAGTACTTTATTCATAACTTTAAAATTGTTCTATTAAGGTGATTATTAGAGAGCCTCTAAATGCTTCATTCTGTTGATTAGACCTTGTAAACCCATCAGAATCTCTACCAAAATAACCTGCTGTAGATGTGTTGTGAGCATTCCATTCCCTACCTTTTGCAGTGAATCGATAACTATCAGAAGTATTTGCTTCAAAATTAAAAGTGTACGAGACTTGCTGCCCTAAAGTGTCAAAACGAGTATTGTTTCCTAAATCAAGTGATACAGCAGATACAAAACGTTCCTTAACTATTGTAGGTGTTCCATTTACTTCCATTTCTAATGCAAGTGAGCCTATAGAAACCCCATCTCCATTACCAGTTTGTGGACCTGCAGAATAATATCCATTACCTGAAATCTTATAAATACCTGCATAAGGAAATTTAATAGTTCCTGTATCTAGGCCAGGTATGGCAATAAAAGTGTTCGGATTATTGTCGGTAAGAATCTCTGCAGTTTGTTTAAATTCTAGACGGTAGCCTTCGTCATGTAATCGAGCCCATTTTGTACCTTCATAGTAATAGAAGCCCGGAGAAACATTATCTAAGCCATTGGTTGTGGTAGCAGTATTGTATATTAATAAGCCAGTTGCGGGCTTAGTTTCACCTACTTTGAGAGTAATAGTAGTAAGATCTTGAGAGCCAGTGAGAGAAATCCTAGGAATAAGGACTCCTTTATTTAAAGAGGTAATATCTAGTATAGAACTTTCGTCTGGGGTATTTGTATTGATACCCACTTGAGCATGGAGTGTGGAAATAGAAGCATAGGAAAGAAACAGAAATAATATAAAATAGATACGCTGCATAAAGTTATGTTTTAGATTCATGTCTATGACATGATCTTGTTTTTCTTCATGACAGGTGGTTTTCTAGGGTTATAAATAATAACCATCACCTTAATCATGGCAATTCAAATTGCTGTTAGCGCAATGTAATTACCATGTATCACGATTTTATAACCAAACATTAAAAACACATGACATAAGTATCACGTACACTGATTGTTCAAATGCAATATTTATTTTTAATTGATCTATTAATACCCAGTCTGCTTACCTTTTTTATCTCTAGAAAGGCCTTCTTGCATCCATGTAGGTTGTACCGCGCCTTTAAGATAATGATCAAAGAACTGCATCATTCTTACCGAGAGATCTCTCTTGTTTTTCATCTTACGTAGATTGTGAGCCTCGTTATTATAAACCAGTAACCATGACGGTTTTCCTAACCTGCGCATTCCCATAAACATTTCTATACCTTGATAATACGGCACGGCACCGTCTGCATCATTATGCATCATTAATAAGGGTGTTTCTATTTTAGGGATATGAAATAATGGAGAGTTTTCAATATAGAGGTCTAATCCATCCCACAGGTTTTTTCCTATTCTAGTTTGTGTTTTTTCATATTGAAATGCTCTACTTAAACCGCTTCCCCATCGTATACCTCCATAAGCACTAGTCATATTTGAAACAGGTGCGCCAGCCATAGCTGCAGCATATTTATTAGTTCTAGTAACTAGATATGCGGTTTGATAACCACCCCAACTTTGTCCTTGTAAGGCCATTTTGTTAGAATCTACATAGCCTAATCTCTCCACAGCTTCAGTTCCAGAAACTATACAGTTATAAGCACTTTGTCCTGGGTGTCCATCTTTGTAAACTATGTCAGGCACAAAAACGATGTAATCATTACTCGTTAGATAAGAAAAATTAACGGTGCTTGCACTAGGTAATGGAGATTTATAATCGTGTAATCTTTCAGAATATTTCTCGTAGAAATAAACGATCATAGGATATTTCTTCTTTGGGTCAAAATCTTCTGGCTTATAGATCAAACCTTCTAATGGCACGCCATCATATGCATTCCACTTAAATAATTCTACAGTTCCCCATTTAAAACCATCCTGTTGCGGATTTATATCTGTGAGTGTTTTTTTAACTTGAGTGTTTACGTATTCTACATCTGGATAATCTGTAAAATTGCCAGATCTTACTAATAAGGTGTTTGAGTTTTCCGCTTTCGCGAAAGCGGTAACATTACGATCACTTACCTCGTAAAGAGGCTCGATACCATTTGCACCTAGTGTCATTATAGAATTTGCCTTTGTGCGATGATCAAATGATGTGAGTAATAATTTGTTATTAAAATAGGTAGCCAGCTCGCGATGCTCTCTGTCTAGGTTTTCTGTTCGGTAAGTAATTTTATTTTGACGACCTGATTTAGTTAAGTTTTCTGGTGGCAAAACACCATTTACATCGAGTCTCCAGACGTCGTATTTATCATATACCAGTGCAAAACCGTCCTTATCAAAACCTCCAAAGCCATGAGCATTTGCTAGTGCTGGATGGTCGTCATCTTCGTCTGCAAAGCTTACTTTTAGAAACTTAGTTAGGTTTTTACCTATTTGCGTTTCTAGATTCATCATGTGCCAGTCTTGGGTGTCAAAATTGAAATAAATCACGTGCGTATTTTCTGGATTTCTAATAGGGTAACTACCAGATTTATTGATGATAAACTTTTTGCTACGTGTTTTTAAATTCTCTACGAGGTAGTCAGATCTCCATGGATATTCCCACGATCTAGCTACATCATATTTGTCGTTATTTGCATAAATAATATAAGTGCCATCTAGGTCGTTATCCCAGTCTGTATCACCCATTTCATAATCATTAAGAAATTTTACTGTACCGTTTTCTGTGTCCCATACCACCGTTGCAGATTTATTTTCTAAACTAGAAAAACGTGTTTTTTGCTCTGGTTGTGTCATGCGGTCTTTATAGTTCCATACATCTACCTGTGCTATCTCGTCGTCCATCAATGTGGTGTCAATGGTATATGCTATTTTAGGTTGAACATAAAATAAAAGACGTTTTCCACTTTCTGAGAATATGGCTTTTCTCTTTTCAGTTAATTTCCAGCCTTTTTTAATGTTATCGTCACCATAACCTAACTGTCTGGTATACGATTTAAAGTCTTTATGATAATATAATTCAAATTTTAGTGAGTCTGTAGAGGCGCTATCTAGTGCAACTTTATAAGCCAGTTGCTTTCCATATTTATCTATAGCGAGATCTTTATATCTCCATGCATTTTCTATAAGTGGCGTAGATGTTCTAGTAGAGAGATCATAGTAATAAACTCCATGGTCTTTTTTCTTTTTGCCTTGTTCTCTAGAATAGATAAAACCAGTTCCTTCTCTAGGCATTTCATATTCTTTAAAACTATCGATACTATCTTTTGCTTTAGAAAATGGCTGGTATACGATTAGATAATCTTCTTTAGTAAAGTCTGCTTTTTTCTCTTCAGGCTCTTCTTTCTTGAGTTCCTTAAGCTTTTTTGATAGCTCTTCTTGTTCCTTTTTTAAGCGGCGTTTTTTCTGCCTTTTAGTTTCTTTTAAAGGTGTTTTTTCTTCTTTTACAGCTGCTGTATCCTTTTTCTTTTCTGGTTTAAGATCTTTAAATTTCTCTAAGATTAAAAAGTCATTACGTTTATCACTTGCCTCAAAACTTTTTATCCTTTGAATAGAGTCTACTATAGTTCCTGTAGCAACCTCATAAACCATAAAAGTGTTTTTTGACTGCTCATTTTTATCAACCTCTTTTTTCTTTTCTTTTCTCAGTTTTTGGTATTCTGGTTTTTGAAGGAAATAAATATATTTCTCATCGGCACTTATTTGTGGATCTATACCGTTAAAAAAAGTATGCTTCGTATTTTTTGCGATGTTGTGTATTTCTAGATAACCATCGCCAGCACCTGTTGCAGTAACTACACTTATAGCAACTAGGTTACCGTCAGGCGAGATTTCAGTTTTAGAAGCGTGTTTCCACAGGTCATAATCAGCATGAGTAAGGACCTTTTTTTGAGCTATTGCTGTAATAGAAATAATAAAGGCTAGTAGTAGGAGTAGGTTTTTCATAATAAGAGACTAGTGATAGTAAAGAAGAGTAAGTGTTTTATTGAGCGCGCAGTTTTTTCATATACTCTGCATCCCATTCTTTTTTCAGTTGAGTAAGTGAGGATACATTTTCATTAGGCACAGCGATGGAAAGCACGTAGTGAGCAATTTTCCAGTTGCCATCTTCCATTTTCATAACACCGCTACCACGGCATATTCCCATTTGAGTGTCTAGTAATTCATCAAAATAAACGACACCGTTCTCTGAATAAACATGACGTTCTAATGCTGTAAAGGACCAGGCTTTTCCTTTGTCAAAATAAGGTTTTGAAAACGCTTTGAATTCTGCAATTTGCCAGTTCTCAGTAGCGTCAGTTCCTATAAAAACGCCATCTGTTGTCATTAGGTCAAAATATTTTTTAAAATCGGCTTGTGCTGCAGCCTCATGCCAGGCATCTATAGATGGTTCTACATCATTAGGATTAATGGCTTTTTGAGTTGCACAACTAGAAATTAAAATAACGGATAGAAGTAATAGAAACTGTTTCATAGGTAGTAAAGATAAAGATAGAATCGTTATTCTTAATGCGAACTGTCTAGAATCCCTAAATTTGAATAAATAATATGATGGATCTTCAAAAAGCGTTCTTGTTCGGCTCATTAATCAGTATACTGTCGTTCTATTTTATACTCGGTATTTGCTTTTTAATATTTAAATTCTTGCTGAAAATGAACAATGCAAAGTCATTACTGTTCACACTAATTGTGGGACCTTTATTGTATTTTGGATCTCAATTATTCTTTCAATTATCTCAACTCAATTAAAATGGAAAAACACAAATGTGGCTGGTGCCTGGGCGATGATCTTTATGAATCTTATCATGATAAGGAATGGGGTAAACCAGTTTATGACGACCAGACGCTATTTGAATTCTTGATTCTAGAAACCATGCAGGCAGGTTTAAGTTGGATAACGATTCTTAAAAAGCGAGATAATTATTTTGATGCCCTAGATCAATTTGATATAGAAAAAATAGCTGCTTATGACCAGGCAAAACAGGATGAGTTACTTCAAAATGCTGGAATTATACGCAATAAACTAAAGGTGAAATCCATTATTAATAACGCGCAGCTGTTTATAGAAATCCAAAAAGAGTACGGTAGTTTTTCTAAATACATTTGGGCCTATGTGGATGGTAAACCTATTAAAAATACGGTGCAAAATTATAGAGAATCACCTGCTAACACACCCCTGTCAGACCAGATTTCTAAAGATTTAAAAAAGCGTGGTTTCAAATTTGTGGGCTCTACCATAATGTACGCATTCATGCAGGCGACTGGTATGGTAAACGATCACGAGGTAAATTGTTTTAGGTATGATGAGGTGTAAATACGTATGGATTTTTATGGTTCTCGCTTTCGCGAAAGCGGAATAATTACAAGCCTATTTTCTATTAAAATTCAAGTGGTCATATAATGAGTAATTATCTCAAATAACTCAAAAACACTTCTCGATCCATCTCTATGCCACCTAGACTATCTAAATGATCGTTATAAACCTGAGCATCAATAAGCTTGTAATTAAGAGTTTGTAGCTTTTCTACGAGATACATGAAGGCAATTTTACTAGCATCGGTAGCTAGTGCAAACATACTCTCGCCACAAAAAACACCTTTTTCTGGCAAGTCCATACCATAGAGTCCGCCCACGAGCTGGTTGTCTTTAAAAACTTCTATGCTTTTTGCATGTCCTAGTTCATGAAGATTTTGATAAGCCTGTAGCATGTCATCGTTAATCCATGTGCCATCTTGGTCATTGCGTTTTATTTTACCACAATGTTGCATGACTTCTTTAAAACAAGTGTTTTCTCTTATCTCATAGCCTCGGTTGCGCTTGCTCTGTCGCATAGATTTAGTAATGCGCATAGGTGTGTCAGAGGTCAGATCAAATACCATTCTAGGATCAGGACTCCACCAGCAAATAGGTTCTCCATCATTGTACCATGGAAAAAAACCAGAATTATAAGCAAGTAGCAATCGTTCTATACTTAAATCACCACCTATAGCAGCAAGTCCATGATCTGGAGCATCACTAGGATTAGGAAAAATTAAAGAATCGTCAAGTAAATGCAAGATAAATAGTAGTTTAAGTTTGGAAAAGCCCTCAAAATTAACAATATTTGAATGGTCTTCAAATTTAAATTTATTTTCATCATTGCTTTTTTTTGAGTTTGTTTGAAGACTAACCTATTAAATTAGGAAATCCCGATCTTGAGAAAGTCGGGATTTTATATTTTTATTGCTTTATGGATCAGCAGGCTATAGGGTTTTCTCAAAACACAAACTATTCTCAACATTCAAATACTGTCCATAGCAAGGAATCTGTTGGTAACCGTTTTTCTTATAAAGAGCAATTGCTTCTTGTTGCCTTGTTCCTGTCTCTAGAATACATTTTTTATAACCTAATTCTTTTGTCAATTTTTCCAGTTCTTTTAAAACTTGAGAGGCAATGCCGTTACCGCGACTTTGAGCAGTGGTAAACATCCTTTTTACTTCCATAGTTTGCTCGTCATATTTTCTAATAGCACCACAACCTACAGCCGTATCATCTAGATATGCAATTAGTACATGTTGTAAACCTTTGGTACTGTTGAATTGGTTGTAGAAATCATGCTCATCACCATCAGTTATAGCAAGAAAAGCATCGAGTTGTTTTACTAAGGACTGGAAATCTTTATTTTCTGAAGTGGTGCGTTTGAGGTGGAGCATTTTGTTTAATCTTCAATTATTTTATGAGCTTGATAATAATTAGAAGAATATAAATCATCAAATTTTATTTCACTTAGTCTAATAGTATGAGTTTGATAAATAGCTAAACTATTATTAAGTATTTCAACGTTGATACAATCTTTTCCTAATGATATATCATGACTTGACATAAAGTTTAAATTATCTATAAATTTAATTTCTTTAGAATTTTTAACTATTGTAATAGAGTTATTACATATCAGAACAACAAAGCTGTCAACCTGAATAGCCTTTTGAAACAAACCTTTAAATGCCAAAACTGGTGATTCCACATTTCTATCTATGAGATATGCAGTTTCATTTATTATTACAATAACCTCTTTGTAATTTGATAATTCAGAAATGAAACTGATCGATTCTTTATCATTGCTAATTTCAAAATTAGCGACCCAAGTGTTACCATTATCTTTAGTGAACTCTACCACTAAACCTTCTGAGAGATTTCTTTTTGGAATAGGAATATACATTTTACCATAAGCTGGTAAATAACTTAGTATTTCAAAAGATGGATTTTTACTCAGGCTTTCCATGGCACAAATTTAGCAGATTTATCAAACAAAAAAAGCAGCAAGTAAACCTGCTGCTTTTTTAAGTATTCTAATATGGTAATTACCTAGAATGGTAAATCATCATGATCTTCATTCTTTGAGTTTTGAACTGGCTCATACTCATCAAATGGTGGTACTTCTGGTGCTCCAGCTGGTGCTTGTGCTCCTACTTTTTCAATTCTCCATCCTGCGATAGAGTTAAAGTACTTAGTCTCTCCTTGTGGAGACTGCCACTCACGACCTCTTAAATTGATACCTACTTTTACTGGCTCACCTACATTAAATGCGTCTAATAAGTTTGTTTTATCCTGTACAAACTCGATCATCAAGTGTTGTGGGTATTGCTCTTCAGTAGTTACTACTAATTCACGTTTCTGGAAACCATTTGCACCGAATGTCTTAGTTTCTCCTATTATTTTAATTTTTCCTTGTACTTCCATGTTCTCTCTATTGTAATAAATATTTCCACGCTGTAAGAATTTCTCCTTTAGCGATAAGCTCTTTTGCTTTGTTATGTTTTTCTGTTGTAGAAAGGTTGAATAGTTGTTCTGCTTTTGCAAAAGCTACCACCTCTTCCTGCTCTGGTATCAATTCAATATTTCCTAGTTTCCCTAGATCGTTTCCTGTTAGAATATCACTATTCCTAGCATGATCAGGTAATGCGTCAACACCTACACCTAATTTAGACAACGGTTTTGCCACCTCAAACATTGCGTCCTTAGAACGGCAGTACCAGTTACCACCCATTCTTGCTACCGTATCGATTTTAAAAGGGTCTATCTTATTATCTCCATCTAGAACCTTGTCATTTACATGCACCATAACCACCTCACATATGATAAGGTTACCAGCGCCACCTTCTTGACCTAGCTCTACGATTTCTTTTACTTTACACTCAAATTGTACCGGACTTTCTGCCACGCGTGGTGGAGCTACCAGATCACTTTTTAGTTCAGTAAGACCAGATTTTTCAAACTCATTTACACCTTCAGCATACTCAGTGCTAGATAATGACATTTGTTGTACGATGTCATAATTTACAATGTTAATCACCACCTCGCCAGTAGCTTTTGCGTTAAGTAATGTATGTTTTACCGTATTGTTTCTCACACGTCTCGCAGGAGAAAATATCATCACCGGCGGATTTGCACTAAACACATTAAAAAACGAATAGGGTGATAAATTTACCTTTCCATTTTCATCCACAGTACTTGCAAATGCAATAGGTCGTGGTTGTACAGCTCCCAGCATAATGCCATGAAGTTGAGACGTTTCTATATCTTTAGGGTTAAGTTTCAAGTCTTGATTTTGATAAGATACAAAGTTACTATTTTAATTGAGAATATCATTCTTAAAATTTGAGTACAACTAGGGTTAAAACAAATGATGTCATTACACTGCATGACAGAATTCCATATAATCGTAGAGATGTTTTTTTTGATAAATTTTCCTTTTAGGGAAATGTCTTCATAATAAAGAGTATTTGCGGTTGAGTAATAACACTTTTCTTCGCTTTCGGCTGTTGTTACTTTTTCACATTGCTCCAAAAAGTAACCAAAAAGATCTAGGCTGTGGAAGACCTGTCTAAAAACTTCAATCGTTACGTTAAAGAAAAATAAAGCCATGAAGTTTATTAAATAAGTAATAGGAAGATCTACTATTATTTAGAAAACTTAAGCTATTTGTGCACTCAACAATTTTTCTTTTTTACACTACACTCTTTTCATTTTTCACGACAGACTTTCCAATGCCAAAAGAAACAAATTTGATTAGATATTTATTTTATATTAAAATGATTTTCCCTTAGAGGGAAATGCCGATAGGCAAAGGGTGTTTGCACAAGAGTAAACTTTCCACAAAATTGGATAGCATAAGGTTTCTAGTTCTAGTTCAAATTTAATTTCAAAACAAACCTACCCTTTAGGGCTAGGGAAAGGTTTCTGAATTTTCCTTAACTTTCCATTTCCCAAAAAAAATAAAACATGAGAGCCAAGTCTCACCTTACCTCTGCCGCATCATTTGTAGTCATTATTTTAATGATTTGGTATGCTTTTCACAGTCAGACACCATCTGCGCAGGTAGAAGAAAATTTACCAGCGACTGAATGGTCTACGGCTAGAGCACTAGAACATGTAAAAGCGATTTCTTTAAAACCACATTATGTAGGGAGCAATGGACACAATGAAGTAAGAGATTATATAAAAGATGAGTTTACAAAACTAGGACTTAATGTTACTACTCAAAAAGGGTACGATATCAGTTGGAATGGTAACATGTCGCAACCAGAAAATATCATTGCGCGTATAAAAGGTTCTCAACCAGATAACAAAGCATTGGTTTTACTAACTCATTATGATAGTGATCCACATTCCAGTAAAGGTGCGAGTGATGCCGGTAGTGGAGTAGCCACTATTCTAGAAGGTGTACGAGCTTTTCTGGCACAAAATAAGCAACCTAAAAATGACATTATTATTTGTATCACAGATGGTGAAGAACTAGGACTTAATGGAGCAAGTCTATTTGTAAATCAACATCCATGGGCAAAAGATGTAGGTTTTGTACTCAACTTTGAAGCACGTGGTAGTGGTGGACCTAGTTATATGCTGGTAGAAACTAATGGTGGTAACCGCAAGATTATAGAAGAATTTATGGCTGCAGGTACCGATTATCCAGTAGCTAACTCGCTTGCATACAGCATCTATCAAATGATACCTAACGATACCGATCTTACCATTTTTAGAGAAGACAGAGATATTAATGGTTTAAACTTTGCTTTTATAGGAGATCATTTTGATTACCATACAGAGCTAGATACTTATGAAAGACTAGACCGCAATACACTCGCGCATCAAGGTTCTTATTTAATGCCTTTACTATCTCATTTCAGTAATCTAGACATGACAGACCGTGTTATGGTGGATAAAGGAGAAGATCTAGTTTACTTTCCGTTGCCATTATTTAAAATGGTTACGTTTCCATTCAGCTGGCTAGCTGCTTTAATAATAGGTAGTGGTATTTTATTATTACTTTTAATAGTACATGGAATACGTAAAAGACGCATTACTTTAAAACATCTTTTTGGTGGTTTTGTACCCTTCTTAGGTAGTTTAGTAATTGGTTATTTATTAAGTAATTATGGCTGGGCTGCAGTTAAAACAAACGAGATTTATGTAGACATGAATACCGTTTTTCCATATAACGGTTATTGGATGATTGCCACAGCAGCATTTGCAGCGATTACTGTTTCATTTTTCTTGTATCATAAATTTTACCATCGCGATCGCATCGCTAGTTTAAGTGTCGCGCCACTGGTATTGCTATGGATTATCTCGCTAGCTATTGCATTTCCTGTAGGCGATGGCGGTCTTATCCCTAATGTCTATTTAGGTGGTGCAGGTTTCTTTCTAGTACCATTACTCGCAGGATTAGTCATGTTATGGCTCAATATTCACCAAAAAGGACCTAGCTATATCTTGTTGTTAATCTTAGCCGTTCCAGCTATTTTTGTCTTCGCACCGTTTATCAAAGCATTTCCAGTAGCTCTAGGAATGAGTATTCTTTTCGTTGCAGCTGTTTTAAGTGCGCTTTTATTTGGTTTATTGATTCCTATTTTAGGACATTATCGCAAGAAAGGTTTGCTTGCTTTTGGCTCATTGATAGCTACCGTAGTTTGTTTATGTTTCGCTTTCGCGAAAGCGGAATTCTCACAAACACAGCCCAAACCTACCAGCTTAGTTTATGTTCACAATCAAGACGATAATACAGCACAATGGGCAACATACGATAAAGTACTTTCTGACTGGACTAAAGAAAAACTGGGTACAGAACCGCAACGCGCAAAAGAATTAAATGCAAATTCCATAGATTCTAAATATGGGACAGGATTCTCCTATGCTGCAAAAACGGATTATAAAAACTTGCCAAAAATAGAACTAGAAATCACGGCAGACTCTACCGTAAATAATTTACGTACGGTTAAGTTTAAAGTAACGAGTGAAAGTGTTGTACACAGATATGAGGCCTTTGCAGACGATAAATATTCTTTTGAAAAAGCCACCGTGAATGGTTTAGAGATTAGAAAAAGTGGTGATGATCAACGACCATTCAGCAATCGATGGGGAAATAGATTCTTAAGTTATTATGTAACCGATAATGCAGCACTAGAAATGGAGCTCACTTTTGATGCTAGTACTGAGCCAGAAATTATTGTTTATGCTGCGTCTTTTGATTTATTAGAACAAGAACAATTTAATGTAAGCCAGCGACCGCTAGATCATATGTCTATGCCGTTTGTTTTAAATGATGCGGTGTTGAGAAAAAGAACTATTAAACTTTCCAAAAATGTGAAGTCAGAAGAGTTACCACCAGTTGAAGATGTAACTCATGGTTAAGAAAATAATTGGTATCCTAGGTTGTGGCTGGTTAGGTTATGACCTTGCTTTAAAACTAAAAAGCCAAAAGTATAATGTAAGAGGAACTTCCAGAAACTCTGAAAAGCTTAAAAAACTTACAGAAAAAGGAATTGAATCATTTCATGTAGACCTACAAGAAAATAAAATCTATGGAGATATTCAAGGATTCTTAGAAGGTTTAGATATTTTAGTAATTGATATACCTCCAGGATTGCGCAAGAATCAAGAAAGTGATTTTGCTTACAGAATCAAGATGTTTTTAAGATTTGTACAAGTGTATGAAATAGGTAAAGTCATTTTTATATCGTCCACATCAGTCTTTGAAGATCGGGAAGATATACCTAGTTATGATGAGAATTCTCTACCTAATGCAACTGATAACAATGGTATAAAAATCACAGCTGCAGAACAGGTCGTTCAAGAAATGATAGATAAACCTGTCATTATAAGACCATGCGGTTTAATAGGAGAAGATCGTCATCCTATCAAATATCTCGCAGGTAGAAAAGAGGTAAAAAATCCTGATGCGCCAGTAAATCTAGTCACTAGAGATCATGTAAATTCTTTAATTTTTAAAGTAATTACAGGAGAACTCAATGTTTTTGTAATTCATGCGGTTAGTGAACCACATGAAAGTCGTGAAGAATATTATCAAAAAGCAGCTAAGGATTTTGGGTTAGAAAGTCCTCGTTTTGAATTGAATAGTAGGAGTTTAGGTAAGAAGATTGTTTCTGGTTTATAATTTTCCCTTGAGGGAAATGTCCGCAGGACAAAGGGTGTTTGCGATATGGAAAATTTTCTATAAATCATATTTTACAGAAAACACCAGCACCGCTCAACCTTTCCTTGAAATTAAGGAAAGAAGTTTTAGTTGTGTTCATTTTAAAAGATTTGACATGCCAACTATTTGTGTTGGCATTGTTTAAACCTGCTCTCTACGTTTGTATTAACCCTACTCTTTCATAAGGGTAGAATTAATTCCACCCTTATGGTACATCAAGCAAATATTTTCACGTTCTTTAATCTTAAAAAACACTGCTGTTATGTGAACGGCATTGGAAAGTCTGTCGTAAAAAATGAAAAGAATGTAGCGTTAAAAAGAAAAATTGTTGATGTCTATATAAGGTTGACACTTTTTAAATATTCTTTTAAATTTCACAAGAATTTATAATTTCGAAAGAGTTTTATTTTTCTTTAGCGCAAGGAATGAAATTTTTAGACAGGTGTTCCACAGCCTAGATCTTTTTGGTTACTTTTTGGAGCAATGCGAAAAAGTAACAGAAACTAGAAGTTGTCAATAAAGACAATTATTATTGCAATCAGCTGTTTTAAACAAACAAAACATCCTTAGAAATCACATTGAAAAAATACCTCTATAAACATAAAATCAAACTCAGTATACTGACGGTATTACTGGTTTGGTATGCATTGTGTTTACCAGATAAATTATTTGATGTTCCTTACTCTACGGTAATAGAAAGTAAAGACGGCAGGTTGCTAGACGCACACATCGCTAGAGATGAGCAGTGGCGATTTCCTGCGGTAGATAGCGTCCCGTATCGGTATAAACAAAGTCTTTTACAATATGAAGATGCGCACTTTTATGACCATCCAGGATTTAATCCAGTTTCTATAGCAAAAGCGATGGTCGATAACATATCGGCAGGTAAAGTAGTCCGAGGTGGTAGTACCATAACCCAACAAGTAATACGATTATCGCGTAAACAAGAACGCAAATATTACGAGAAGTTTATCGAGCTTATCTGGGCAACGCGATTAGAATTGCGCCATTCTAAAGAAGAGATTATAGAACTCTATGCATCTCATGCGCCTTATGGTGGTAATGTAATCGGTCTGGATATGGCAGCGTGGCGTTATTTTGGGAGAAAACCACACGAACTCAATTGGGCAGAAAGTGCTACACTGGCAGTTTTACCCAACGCGCCAGGATTAGTCTACCCTGGTAAAAGAGAGAGCTTGCTCAAAGAAAAACGTGATCAGGTATTGCTTAAATTAAAAGAAGAAAATATCATTTCTGAAACGGATTATGAACTCGCTATTTCAGAAAATGTACCTATTCATGATTTTAGAGTACCACAACTTGCACCACATTTGTTGCAACGAGCTAATAAAGAATATGGAACTCAAAAATTGCGTACCAGCATAGATTATGAGATGCAGGAAACGGTAAATCGCATTGTAAAGAATCATCATAATATTTTAAAGCAAAATGGCGTGAATAACCTTGCTATGCTGGTTCTAGATGTAGAAACACAAACCGTAGCGGCCTACGTAGGTAATGCGCCTACCACTCGAGAACACAGTAAAGATGTAGATATTATAACCGCGCCTCGATCTACCGGTAGTGTGTTAAAACCTTTTTTATATGCTGCTATGCTCGATGACGGCGAGTTGTTGCCACACAGTCTGGTAAAAGACACACCTACTATTATCGATGGGTTTTCTACAGAAAATTATGATAAGAGATATACTGGTGCAATACCAGCCTCTCGTGCACTATCTCGTTCTTTAAATGTGCCTGCTGTACTTATGTTACGAGAACATACCGTGCCTAGATTTTATAATAAACTGCAGCAATTAAAATTATCTCACTTAAATCGCTGCGCTGGTACTTATGGGTTAAGTCTTATTATAGGTGGTGGCGAGAGCAGTCTTTGGGACATGAGTCGTGCCTATTTGGGTATGGCCAAAACTCTAGAACTCTATACAGAAAATAGCAGCCAGTACGATCCTGAGATTATGAATCGATTGAGTTATTTAGATGGTAATTCCGCTTTCGCGAAAGCGGAACAAAAATCAACATCAGAGCAAATAAACTGGTCCTTAGAGCCATCTATCTATGGTGCAGGAAGCATTTACCACACTTTTGAAGCCATGAAAAAGGTAAATAGACCGCAAGGTGAAGAGATCTGGCACTTTTTTAATCCAGATAGAGAGATCGCATGGAAAACAGGAACGAGTTTTGGTAATCGTGATGCCTGGGCGATAGGTGTAACGCCCAAATATGTGATAGGTGTCTGGACAGGTAATGCAGACGGAGAAGGACGTGCCCAAATGACCGGAATAGACAGTGCTGCACCAGTACTGTTTGATCTGTTTAACAGATTGCCCACACAACAATGGTTTGCACCACCTTATGATGACATGATAGAGGTGCAAACTTGTGAGCAATCTGGTTATCTAGCAACGCCGTTATGTGAGTCGATCAATCAGTACATTCCGGCTGTAGGAGAAAAATTTGACTCATGTCCATATCACAAAACAGTACATCTAGACGCAACGAGAACCTATCAAGTAAATGCAGATTGTGAACCTGCATCACAAATTGTAACGCAACCTTGGTTCTCATTGCCGCCGGTTATGTCTTATTATTATGCTAGGTCTAACCCTAGCTATAGAACATTGCCAGATTACCGAGAGGACTGTATTCCTGCTAGTGAAGATGTTATGCGTTTCATAATGCCTAAGCATAATACTACAATCACACTAACTAAAAACGTAGATGGCGAGCTGAATAGTGCCATTTTTGAAATTGCTCATAAAAAGAATGATGTTGAGGTATTCTGGTACATGGATAATGAGTTTTTAGGAGCTACTAAAAACTTTCATGAAATAGCTATAGAAGGAAAAAAGGGCAAGCGATTAATTACCGCAGTAGATGAAGATGGTAATGATACTAAGATCTATGTGATGTTTGAGTAAACGCATAATTATTCAAATCTACCACTCACAAAAAGGCTTCTCACTTATATAAGAATTGTAATAACGCACATCTCCAGTCACTTCTTTATCGATCCATTCTGGTTTTGAAAAGGATTCTGTTTCAGATTGTAGTTCGATTTCGGCTAGAGTGAGTCCGTTATTTTCTCCGTGAAAGATATCTATTTCCCAAACGTGTTTTTCTATAGCAATCTCATATCTGGTTTTATCAATCACGCCTGGCAAACAAAGAAGTAATAATTGTTGTGCTTCTTCTAGATCTATTTCTTTTTCCCATTCATATCGAGATAGACCACTATCGTTAGATTTCCCTTTTATAGTTAGAAAGGCTTTTTCTCCTTTTATTCTTACACGCACGGTACGTTCTTTATCTGTAGTAAGATAGCCTTGAGTAATGCGTTTTCCAGTTTTTTCTTTTAGAAAATCGGTGTTTTTAAGTAGGAATTTGCGTTCTATTTCGGTCATGATAGCAATATATGATTTGTAAGGATGGTTATCCCAAGAAATTTGGTTATTGATATTTTTAATAAGGATAAATGGCTTATTTCAAATTTATCTGGGATTTGTTGATTTTAACGTAAAACAATTTTGATGTATTTCTAGAACTTTTTCAAATCCTTTGCGTTTACAGCAAAGTTGCTCATTTTTTTTCCTTTGATATAATGTTAAGGCTAGATCGCGAATAAAAATAGTTTTTAGTCAAATTCTAGCCTTGTTCAACCTTTCCGACCAAAGCTCGCTATCGCTTACTTTGCCCACCTTTCCTTTTCTAAGGAAAGGAGTTTTTAAATTTTCAAATATCCAGGCCAAGATGACTATCGACTAAAGTTTTAATCTTGCGAAAAACTAATCTTGCTCACTGCCTACTTAAAACTGTGACTAAAAACTGCGACTGACTACTGTTTTAAGTTCATCACTCTCTATTCTTACTTTATCATAACCATTTATGGCAACATAAATCATTGCACTGGCAATCGTTTCTGGTTCTATAGTACGGTATTTTTTAAGAAAACCGAATAGTAATGGATCAATGAGTTTTTGGATTTTTTTCATAGCACTTTCAAATAGTCTTTTTTCATCTCGTTTACCGCCTATTAATGCAGGTTGTACAAAATAAGATTCTTGAAAACCCAGAGCTTCTATATCTCTTTCCATGTCACCTTTCCCACGATTATAGATAAACTTACTATCTGGACTTGCACCTAGTGCAGATATTGCTACGACTTTAGAAACACCATTTTTTAAAGCCACTTGTGCAACTTGAATAGGTAGATCATGCTCAATTCGGTAATATTCTTCCTTGTCTGGTGTTTTTGATTGCGTGGTGCCTGTGCATATAAATAGATGGTCTCCTTTTAATTGCTCTTGATAAGTTTGGGGATCAAATAAATCTGCTATGTGATTTTCATGTTTTGGGTGGTTGTTGGTAATTTGCTTTCGCGAAAGCGTAATTATTCTATCATACTTCTCATCTTCTAAAAGCTGAGATACTAATGCAGTTCCGGTTAATCCTGTTGCTCCTATAATAATGCCTGTGTATCCCATGGTGAAGTATGTTAATGTTTAAGGTTATGTATTTTAAAGGTAGTAATTTTGATGCATGCACGAACTGGCAGATAGAAAAATTATTCATGTAGATATGGATGCGTTTTATGCATCTGTAGAGCAATATGATAATCCAGAATTGCGAGGTAAACCTATAGCTGTAGGTGGTGGTAGTGATCGCGGTGTTGTGGCCGCAGCTAGTTATGAAGCACGTAAATATGGTGTACGCAGTGCTATGCCTAGTGTTACTGCAAAAAGATTGTGCCCAGATCTTATTTTTGTAAAGCATAGATTTGATAGATACCGAGAGGTTTCTACACAAATACGAGAGATTTTTCATGATTATACAGATCTAGTGGAGCCTCTATCTCTTGATGAAGCTTATCTAGATGTAACTGAGAATAAATACAACTTCCCGAGTGCTACTATTATCGCATACGAGATAAGAAGGCGTATTTATGAAGTTACAGGTATTACTGCTAGTGCAGGGATTTCTGTGAATAAATTTATTGCCAAAATAGCCAGCGATTACAACAAACCTAACGGACAGAAAACCATCGTTCCAGAAGAGATTATTCCTTTTCTAGAGGAGCTAGACATTCGTAAGTTTTACGGAATAGGAAAAGTGACGGCAGAGAAGATGTACCAGCATGGAATTTTTACAGGTAATGATCTTAAAAGAAAGTCTCTAGAGTTTCTTGTAGAACATTTTGGTAAAAGTGGTGGTCACTACTATAAAATAGTACGCGGTATACATAAAAGTCCAGTAAAGGCAAACAGAATAAGAAAGTCTCTAGGTGCCGAGCGTACTTTTTCTGAAAACATATCTAGTGAGGTTTTTATGAAAGAACGCCTCGTTCAAATAGCAGAGGAAATAGAAAAACGTATCGCAAAGTCTGATGTTGCCGGAAAAACGATTACTCTTAAAATTAAATACCGCGATTTTAAAACTCAAACTCGTAGTAAAACGATGCCTTACTATATAAGAGATAAAGAAACGATTTTAAGTACGGCAGTTGATCTATTAGAACAAGAAAGTTTTAGAGAGAGCGTTAGATTATTAGGTATTACACTTAGTAACCTCAATACCTCAAAGATAGAAGAAGAGGATGAAGATGAGAACGATATTGTTGAAGTGCAATTGGGTTTTGGCTTTTAAAAGATAAACACTATATTGGGAGAAATTAAGATCTTAATTTATAGCTTTGTGACTTTATGAAACTTCAAAGTTCTCAATTTACCGTTTTACATAATGAGTTAAAAAGTACTCCATTACTATCGTGGAGTATTATTAAAAGATTATTGTGGGATCTAGATATAGATGTACTCGAGGCTCTAGATAAAATAGGTGTGGAGCACAACTGGCACTTTAAATATTTTATAGATAGATTCAGTCATTTTAAAGATTATACTATTGTTTTAGTAGATACTCAATCTATTATAAAAGTAGCTTCTAAGAATATATTTGAACTAACAGGATATCAGTCTAAAGAATTAATTAATATTTCTTGTAGATCTCTTTATGGTAAAGACACTAGTGAAGATGTGATTTTCTTAATGGGTGTTGCTGTTGCTGAAGGTATTCCTTATCAAATAAGAATGATTAATTATAGAAAGGATAATACTCCTTATATGTCTGATAAATATGCTTTTCCGATTTATAATGGAGAAGATGAAGTTTCACATTATATAGTATTTCAACAAGAGTACGACGTGTAATTTAATATATTAAAAAAGCCTCATCTAACAGATGAGGCTTTTTATGTAACTATATACTTAGTTTTATTCTACTTCTGATACTCTTAAGGTATTCACCATTCCTTTATCTGTGACAGGCATTGCAGCAAGATTAATTAAGAAATCTCCTTTTTCTACATAGCCATTTTCTTTTGCAAATTTATTTACGTCTTCGATAGTCTCGTCTGTGCTAACAAAACGGTCATAGAAAAATGCTTTAACACCCCAAAGTAGACTTAACTGAGTAAGTATGCGATGGTTGCTAGTAAAAGTAAGTATGTGTGCATCTGGTCTCCAGGCGCTTATCTGGAATGCTGTGTAACCAGAGTTAGTCATGGTAGTAATAGCTTTTGCGTCTATTTCATCGGCCATTTTTGCAGCGTGATAACATACCGATTTAGTAATATATCTTTTAGTCTTAATATGTGGTGCGCTATATGGAACAGATATTAATTCACTGTCTTCAACAGCTCTACATATACTCGCCATTTTTTCAATCACTTGAACAGGATACTGACCTACAGATGTCTCTCCAGATAGCATTACAGCATCTGCTCCATCCATTACAGAGTTTGCTACATCATTCACCTCTGCTCTAGTAGGAGTAAGGCTAGTAATCATCGTTTCCATCATTTGTGTTGCGATAATTACAGGAATACGAGCTTTCTTAGCTTTAAGAACTAGTGTTTTTTGTATCAATGGTACTTCGTGTGCAGGAATTTCTACACCTAGATCACCACGAGCCACCATTAAACCGTCACAGTAAGCGACGATTTTATCAATGTTTTCAACTGCTTCTGGCTTTTCTATTTTTGCAATAATAGGAATCTTCTCCTCTGAGTGCTCACTTATTAATTCTTGCAATTCCATTAAATCACGGCTGTGACGTACAAATGAAAGAGCCATCCAGTCTACTTGTAGTTCACAAGCAAAAATAGCATCTACTACATCCTTTTCTGTTAGAGCAGGAAGAGATATGTCAGTTTGAGGTAAATTAACACCTTTCTTAGATCTTAATGGACCACCTTGAATAACCTTAGTAACAACGTCTTTTACACCATCTGTAGAGATTACTTCAAACATGAGTTTACCGTCATCTAGTAATATGCGTTCTCCTGCTTTTACATCTCTAGGAAAGTGCTCGTAGTTCATATAAACACGCTCTGCAGTACCTTTAAAGGGCTCTCCGGTAGAAATAGTTATTTGATCACCTGGATGAACAACTACTTCTTCTTTCATAACACCTACACGCAATTTAGGGCCTTGTAGGTCACCTAAAATACCGGTAGCAAATCCATGCTCTTCATTAATATCTCGTATCATTTGCACGCGTTCTCTTACATCTTCATGGTCTGCATGTGAAAAGTTAATTCTAAACACATTTACACCAGCGATCATCATATCTAGTAATACTTGCTTTGAAGCAGTAGCAGGCCCTAGAGTTGCGACGATTTTAGTTTTTTTGTTTTTTGGCATTATTCAAATATTAAATAATCTTGTTGTTTTATTTTAAAAGTATCTACAGGATAGACACTAATAACTTGAGGTATTTCCCCAAGAGTATTTATTAGTTTTTTAAGCGGGAAAAAGTCTTCTTCTTTCTCAATTTTAAGTAAAAAGTCTACCGTCCCATATTCTTTGATCAGTACAGTTTTAACTTGCGTTGCATCTGTTTGATCAAATAAGCTTAACGATACCGATTCTTCATTTGAAATTCCCCAATATTTATTAGGTATCAAATAGAACGGTGCATTCTGTTCTTTGTCAAAATGTTTATACACCGGATAATTTGCGGTATAAGCTGGTTCTATAATATCTTGATCTACCGCAGTTCTTGCAAAATTAATTTGTAAAAACTTATTAAGTAAATAAGCCATTCTATAAGGCTCTATGGTAGAATGTATAGCAATTAATATGAAAGGCTCTTCTTCTAATTCCCAATCTGTTAATTTGTGAACCGCCATATATTTGATATTATTAACCTTGCTAATTTAAGAAGACCATATGCAATTTTACCGCCTATTCACTTTAATTAAACGTAAATAATTACGAAAACGATAGTAGTTATGGTGTTATTTTAAGTATTTCGTATTATTCCGCTTTCGCGAAAGCGAGAAATGCAATTAAGATATGCTCAGATAGAGTCTCTAGAATTTATCTTGTAACGCAAAGAATGCTCTCTTACTTGCTTTTTCTTCCGCTTTTTTCTTAGATGTAGCTCTTGCCTTTGCAATTACTCGATTATCTATAGAAAGCTTAACTGAAAAATGTCTTACATCACTAGCACCGGTGTCTTCATAGGTGTCGTAGTCAAATTTCTTCTTATGCTTTTGACACCATTCTATAAATAAACTTTTATAAGAAATAACTTTACCGTCTAGCTTCTCAATATCTACGTAAGGTTCTATAACCTTTTTGAAAATAAATTCTTTACAAACTACATAACCGCGATCTAGATAAACCGCACCTACGAGAGCTTCAAATAAATTACCGTGAATATTTGCGCCAAAGTTGCGAGTAGGAACTTGTGTTTGTGCATGATCTATTAGATTAAAATCTCTACCCAATTCATTTAAATGTTCCCTACTTACGATTTTAGAACGCATTTTTGTGAGATAACCTTCGTCACCGCTAGGTACTTCATTGTAAATATATTCTGCTATGACCGCACCTAGAATAGCGTCTCCTAAAAATTCTAGACGTTCATAACTTTGCGCAAAACCTTTGTCTGTCTTTAATCCCATTGATTTATGGGTAAAAGCAGTTTCGTATAAAGAAATGTCATGGGCCTTTAGGCCTGTCATTTTCTTAATCGCACTAAATAATTTCTCGTTAGTATGAGCTTTACTTCGAGATTTAAATATTTTGCGTATTCTATTCATACGGATTAAAAGATCGGTTTAGATCTTTCTAAAGGCAATACAACAGTTATGTCCACCGAAACCGAAAGTGTTACTCAATGCAACGTTTACCTCTCTTTTTTCAGGTTTGTTCAATACCAGTCGTAATGATGGATCTATATTTTCATCTACAGTGGTATGATTTATCGTCGGTGGGATAATTCCCTCGTTGATAGCCATTACACTTGCAATTGATTCTATAGCACCAGCAGCACCTAGAAGGTGGCCTGTCATAGACTTAGTAGAATTGATACTTATGTTAGGAGCGTGATCACCAAATACGGCTTTTATGGCCTTTAACTCTGCAACGTCACCTAGAGGTGTAGATGTTCCATGAGTGTTAATGTGATCTACGTCTTCAGGATTAATACCTGCATTTTGTAGCGTGTTTTTCATTACAGCTATTACGCCGCGTCCTTCTGGATCTGGAGCTGTAATGTGATATGCGTCACTAGAGAAACCACCACCTATAACCTCAGCATAGATTTTTGCTCCACGAGCTTTTGCATATTCATAATCTTCTAGAACTAGAGCACCAGCGCCTTCTCCTAATACAAAACCATCTCTGGTCGCATCAAATGGACGACTTGCAGTCTCAGGGCTTTCATTGCGAGTTGATAATGCATGCATGGCGTTAAAACCACCCATACCTGCTTGTGCAACTGCAGCTTCAGAGCCACCAGTTACTATAACGTCACAATGTCCTAGTCTAATATAATTAACAGCGTCGAGCATAGCATTTGCGCTCGATGCGCATGCAGATACTGTAGTATAGTTAGGTCCCATAAAGCCATATTTTATAGAAATATGAGCGGGAGCTATATCTGCAATCATTTTTGGTATAAAGAAAGGATTAAATCGTGGCGTACCGTTACCGGCAGCAAATGACTTAACTTCTTCCTGAAATGTTTCTAGACCACCTATTCCAGCACCCCAGATAACACCGACTCTATACTTATCTATAGAGTCGATATCTAATCCAGAGTCGGCTATCGCTTCATCGCCTGCTACCAGTGCATACTGTGCAAATCGATCCATACGCCTAGCTTCCTTGCGGTCTATGAAATCAGTCACCGTAAAGTTCTTGATTTCACAAGCGAATTTTGTCTTGAAATGTTCTGTATCAAAGTATGTGATAGGAGCACAACCGCTCTTACCAGCTTTTAACGCCTCCCAATATTCTTCTAGGTTATTCCCTATAGGAGTAAGGGCACCCATTCCTGTAATGACAACTCGCTTTAATTCCATGTAATATAAATTACGCTTTTGCTTCTTCTATGTATGAAACAGCTTGACCTACTGTAGCTATGTTTTCAGCTTGGTCATCTGGGATCTGGATATCAAATTCTTTTTCGAATTCCATGATCAACTCAACTGTATCTAGTGAGTCTGCGCCTAAGTCGTTTGTGAAGCTTGCTTCTGTTACAACTTCGTTTTCGTCAACACCTAATTTGTCTACGATAATCGCTTTTACTCTTGATGCAATGTCTGACATAATAATCTAATTTTAATTTTAAATGAATCGCAAAAATAACAAACTTTGGGTTAATACCATGTTTTAGTCATTTGAGTTAACTTGCAATTTCATTTATTTTAATAATAATAACTAACTCATCACTGGCTTTGCAACAAGCCTGCCAAATAAATTTATGAAAAAAATAATAATCCTTGCTAGTGGTAATGGTACTAATGCTCAGTCTATTATGGATCATTTTAAAGAGGTGGATTCTGTTCAGGTTTCTTTAGTTTTGTCTAATAAACCTCAAGCATTTGTCTTAGAAAGAGCGAGTAAATTTGGTGTTCCTGCGATGAGTTTTAATAGATCTGCTTTCGCGAAAGCGGGAACAGTAGAAACTCTTTTAAAGGCAGAAATGCCTGATTTACTAGTGTTAGCAGGCTTTTTGTGGAAAATCCCAGAAAGTCTCGTAAAATTATTTCCAAATAAAATTATTAACATTCACCCTGCTTTATTACCTAATTACGGCGGTAAGGGCATGTATGGCATGAATGTACACCGTGCAATTATTGAAAATAAAGAGCAAGAAAGTGGGATAACCATCCATTATGTGAATGAAAATTATGACGAAGGCGCCATAATAAAGCAAGCAACTTGTCGTATTTCTCAAAACGATACTGCCGATGATCTTGCAGCAAAAATTCATAAGTTAGAACAAGAACACTTTGCTAAGACTATAGAAGAATTACTTAAATAATGGATCAGGTACATATATATACAGATGGATCTTCTCGTGGTAATCCAGGACCAGGAGGTTATGGAATAGTGATGATAGCCGTAGGAAAGAACTTTAAAAAAGAATTTTCTCAAGGATATCGCAAGACCACTAATAATCGCATGGAATTACTGGCGGTTATAGAAGCACTAGAAAAGATAAAGCCAGATCATAAAGTAACTATCACTGTTTTTACAGACAGTCGTTATGTAAGTGATGCTATTAATAAAAACTGGATGGCAGGCTGGATAAAACGCAAATGGAAAAATGTGAAGAATCCAGACCTATGGAAACGTTTCTTAAAAGTTTACAACCGTACACAACCTAAAATGCAATGGGTAAAAGGTCATAACGATCACCCTATTAATGAACGTTGTGATGCGCTGGCGGTTAATGCGGCTCTTAATAAAAGTAATCACCTTATTGATGAAGAATTTGAGAAATTATAATTATTAGTTTGCTCGCCATTTTATCCATACGGTTACAACTGGATTGTTTATAGAGTCTGTTCCTGTATTAGTTGTTCTTGCAGTAATATGATTACCAATAACGAAGTCTAAATTAATAGTTGTATCTATATGCTTTCCAGCGAGGAGATTAAAGTTTATTTCACCACCTGCAACTGTATTGTCTTCTTCTCTAATTCTTATATTAAAAGGAGTTGAAAGATTGTTAGTTGTAGTGTTACTACTAACATTAGAATTAGTAGTTATGGCTACGACAGTACCATTATAAGGCATTAATAAACCTGAGTTTACAGAAGTAGCATTACCTGCTAGTCTTAAGTTTTGGGTACCTGTAACATCTCCAGATCTTGAAAAAATTAACGGTATAGCATCTGTAGATAACCATTTGGCTCGAGTAGCATCATACATGTATAATTGATCTCCTATGACTGCTATCTGGCCTGTTGCTGTACCTGTAGGAGTTGACTGTGGTTCAATATGTAGAGCAGGTAAATTTAGTGGCGATGTGTTAATGTCTAATTCAGCAGTTGGTGTAGTAGTATTTATACCTACCTGACTGTAAATAAATTGATTTGAAAATATCAAGATTAGGAATAGAATTAATTTTTTCATAATAACACTGTTTTCTTCTTACAGATTCAATTTACTAATTTTTTTATAAGTGATATGATAAAAAATGAAATAAGTTAATATTACAGTAGAAGTCGGTAGCTAATCACGTATTAATTTAGTTTGCTAAATTATATCTTAATTAACCATTTTACTAGCAAGGTTATTAAATACAGTTGACTTAGTTTGTGGTCTGTTGATTTTTTTTTTAAAATTCATTAAAATATCTATTTAGATTATGTTCACTCACCCATGAATATATAATTCTTATCCATGATTTAATCTGATTAATCTTGTATGTAACGCTTTGAAATTTAATCCTCTATTACTCTTTATTTGAGTGATGTCGTAAACCTATTGAATATGGGATAGGTATAGAATCTATTAAAGAAGAGAAGTTTAAAGAAGAAATTGAATCTTACTATGAACGTTCTAAGGCGCTTTTATTAAATCGTTGTTGATTCTTCCATGCTTTTCAAAAAATCTAAGTTCTTTTACTGTTCTTACGCTATCAACTTTTAAAGGTTGTCAACAGTTTAACGATTGATTCGACACTGATGGTTAGGGGGTTAATTAGGTTTTCTACTAATAAATTTGGTGATTTACTTTATGGTGTAACTAACTTAAAACTATAAGATTATGAAAAAAATGAAAACTGTTCTCTTTTATCTCTTCCTTTTAATTTCAGCATTATCGATAGCTCAAAGCGATACGAGATTTCATGGAGGAATAGGTCTAAGTAGTGACGTATCTTCTTATTATGCGGCAGATTATAGTAATTATTTATTGAAAAAAGAATCTAAATTCAATGTAGGTGCGCAATTAGGTGGTTATTATTATAATTTTAATAACGATAATCTTAGCAAGGATAGTAAGCTTTACGGTTCTTTGGCATTTAGCCTTATATATCAAATCACAGAAAAATTTACTTTACAAATAGACTCTGGTACAAAAATCCCATTAGGAAAACCAGATGTGGCATTTTTAAACAGCATGAATAATGAAATTCCTGATTCTGAGATTGGAGTCCATACATTTTCCATGCCCTTGCTTACTTATAATTTGAATGACGACTTTGGAGTGTTTTTAGGATATCACTTTGTTTTCGAAGATCGGTTAGATATGGATACTCTAACATTGGGATTGCGATTTTCTCTATCCGGTAATTAGATTTTTGAAAATTCCGCTTTCGCGAAAGCGAGATGAAAGCAACCTTCCCACATCTTTAACAACATAAATTTTAACAAACCACTGCGTTAGCTTATTTTTGCTTATTCAAATTTATTCTAAATAAGAGTTGGGTATTACTATCGCACATTTAAAAAGAGGAGAAACGGCTATAATCAAACAGTTTGATGAAATAGACGTGCCGTTAAAATTATTAGAAATGGGATGCCTGCCAGGTAATCGTGTTACTATGATGCAGTCTGCACCTTTTAAAGACCCTATATATCTAGATATTAATGGTACTCATCTTGCGATAAGAAGAGAAACAGCGCTTAAAATTAGTGTAGAAATTCATGGGTAAGTCAATTAATGTATCGTTAATAGGTAATCCCAATACTGGGAAAACTTCGCTTTTTAATAGACTTACTGGTCTTAATCAACAGGTAGGAAACTATCCTGGTATAACGGTAGAAAAGAAAGAAGGTATATGTAAACTAGATCGTGGTCTTAAAGCACATATTCTAGATCTTCCAGGGACGTATAGCCTTAATACCACATCTTTAGACGAGAGTATAGTTATAGAAACTTTACTTAATAAAAATTCTAAAGATTTTCCAGATGTCGCCGTAGTGGTGTCTGATATTGAAAACCTAAAACGTAATTTACTAGTCTTTACACAAATTAAAGATTTAGAAATCCCTACCATACTAGTCATTAACATGGCAGACCGTATGAAGCGTAAGGCGATTTCTCTAGATATCGAGCTCATGGAAGAAGAGCTTAATACTAAAGTGGTTCTAGTTAGTGCTCGTAAAAACGAAGGGATAAAAGATCTTAAAGATGCGATAGCAAATTATAAACAACTCACCTCTCAACCTTGTGTAAATGCATCTGTAATTGATGTACCTTATTTTGATACACTAAAAAAAACATACCCTAACCAGCAGGTTTATAAACTGTGGTTAGTAATTACACAAGATGTCAACTTTGGTAAACTAGACCGTAATAGAGAATTAGACGACCTGAAACAGCATAAATTTGATATTAAGTCCGAGGCAGATCTCAAAAAGATGCAACACAAAGAAACCGTGGTGCGTTATCAATTTATTAATGGTTTACTCAAAAAGGTACTTTCCGTAGACGCGGCAAATGCTAAGGATATAAGAACAAGATTAGATCGCATTCTATTACATAAAGTGTGGGGTTACTTGATCTTTTTTGTGATTCTATTTGTCATCTTTCAGGCCATATATGACTGGAGTACTTATCCTATGGACTGGATAGATGCAGCATTTGCTAGTATGAGCACTTGGGTTAATAACTTGCTTCCAGCAGGACCACTCACAGATTTACTGTCAGAAGGTATCATACCAGGTCTAGGTGGGATAGTCATATTTATACCGCAAATAGCCTTTTTATTTCTCTTTATAGCCATTCTAGAAGAAAGCGGTTATATGAGTCGTGTGGTCTTTCTTATGGATCATATCATGAAACGATTTGGCCTTAGTGGTAAAAGTGTGGTGCCGTTAGTCTCTGGAGTAGCTTGTGCGATACCAGCAGTAATGGCAACTAGAAACATAGAAGACTGGAAAGAGCGTTTAATAACTATACTAGTAGTGCCGTTTACAACCTGCTCTGCTAGATTACCAGTTTATTTAATTATTATATCTCTAGTAATTCCAGATCAACGTATACTGGGTGGCGCTTTTAATATGCAGGGACTCACACTTATGTTGCTGTATTTATTAGGTTTTGCTGCTTCTATATTTTCTGCATGGGTATTAAATAAAATACTGCCTATTAAGCGCAAAACATTTTTTGTTATGGAAATGCCTGCTTATAAGCTGCCTATGTTTAAAAACGTAGCTATAACGGTAATTGAGAAGACCAAAAGCTTTGTAGTAGGAGCAGGTAAGATAATCATGGCTATATCTGTTGTGCTATGGATTCTTGCTAGTTATGGTTTAGGAGAACAATTTAATAATGCAGAGGCTATTGTAAAAGAGCAATATGCAGGACAGGACTTAAGTGATCAAGAAATGGATCAAAAGATCGCCTCTCATGAATTAGAGTACAGTTTTATAGGTTACATAGGTAAAGGAATAGAGCCAGCCGTAAGACCTCTAGGGTACGACTGGAAGATAGGAATAGCCATAGTAAGCTCGTTTGCAGCACGTGAAGTTTTTGTAGGTACACTAGCTACTATTTATAGTGTAGAAAGCGATGGAGAAGAAGAGCAAACGATTAAAAACCGCATGGCTGCAGAGACTAATCCTATTCTAGGTGGGCCTTTATTTAACTTTGCCAGTGGTATTTCTTTATTGCTATTTTATGCGTTTGCCATGCAATGTATGAGCACGCTTGCTATAGTAAAACGAGAAACCAATAGCTGGAAATGGCCAGCAATTCAATTTTTCTTCATGACCGCTGCGGCTTATTTTGCAGCTTTAGGAGCTTATCAATTTCTCAAGTAATGGAAATATTTCAAACTATATCTGTATTTGTAATAGCTGTTGTTGCTATTCTCTGGCTATTTAGAAAATCTATTTTCCCTAAAAGATTCAACTCATCTAGTTGTGGTGATGGTGATTGTGGCTGCCATTAGATTTTGACGGTTCCGCTTTCGCGAAAGCGAGACTAAAATCAATTATCTAGACTAGAATTTTCTATTTTTACCATATGAATGATCGCCCGATAGGTTTTTTTGACTCTGGAGTAGGTGGCACGAGTGTGTGGAAAGAGGTGATAGAGTTATTACCACATGAGAATACCATATATCTTGCCGACTCTAAATATGCACCCTATGGACGCAAGTCAAAGCAACAAATCATTGAGCTTTGTATTAAAAACACAGAATATCTATTAAGTCAAAATTGCAAACTGATAGCTATACCATGCAATACAGCTACTACTAATGCTATATCTTATTTAAGAGCAAATTACGACGTGCCTTTTATAGGTATAGAGCCGGCTATAAAGCCTGCAGCGCTTAAAAGTGATACTAAAAAAATAGGGATTCTAGCGACTAGAGGAACACTTTCCAGTGAGTTGTTTAATAAAACTCAAAAAGAATTTACCCAAGATGTAAATACTATAGAGATAGTAGGGACTGGTATTGTAGAACTCATAGAAGCTGGTAAGACAGATAGTGAAGAGATGCAGGATCTTCTTATAAGTATTACAGAGCCTTTTATGATCTCTGGTATCGATTATCTAGTCCTAGGCTGTAGTCATTATCCATATATAAAAGAAATGCTGCAAGAGCTGCTTCCTGCTCGTGTGCGTATTATAGACTCTGGTGCAGCAGTAGCCAGACAAACTTTAAATATATTAAAGTCTCAAAACTTAATTAATCTGAATACAGCGCCTGGTAAACACTTACTTTATTCTAATTTAAAGACAGATGTGCTAGATGCATTAACTCAAGAAATTGCAAATCGCGAGGTTCAATTACTAGACTTTTAAGAGAAATACTCAAATAAAGCCAGTTTTTTACTCGGGCTTACGGGCAGCTCTTTATCGCCTAACATCACACTGCCACCTTTACCTTTTTTATAAGCTGTTACATGAGATACGTTAATCAAATGCGATTTATGAATGCGTGCAAAACCTTTATCAGATAACATATCATCAAAATGTTTTAAGGTCTTAGAGACTAGCTTCTTGTCGTTTTCTAAGAAAATATGAGTGTAATTATCGTCTGCAGTGCAATAGATAATATCCTTTATAGGCAATACCTCAAAACCTTCTTGGGTAGGGATAGTAATTTTATCAGTAAGCTGTGAGCTGTTTTCTTCTTTAATGCTCAAATCTACATTGACTTCATTTTCACGTTCTTTAATAGCCCTTACTATTTCGGTGGCTTTTATCAATTCATCTATGTCAATAGGTTTAGTCAGGTAATAAGCCGCCTGTTGATTAAGCGCATCTTTTGCATACTGATCATAAGCGGTCACAAAAACGGTTTCAAACGTACGGTTAGGTAATTTATCAAGAAGATCAAACGCAGTTCCATAAGGCATTTCTACATCTAGAAAAACCAAGTCTACCTCTGTTTTTTCAAGTAAAGTAAACGCCTCTTCTACATTAGTGGCCTCATTAAGAACCTCTACTTGCGGACAATATTTTGAAATGTAATTTTTTAAAATGTCTCTAGAGATTTTCTCGTCTTCTACTATTATGGCGGTTAGTTTCATAGGTTTTAGTTTACTTAGATGATTCAATTCTAGTTCTTAAAAAATCAAGATATTTTGGGTCGTCTTCAGAAAAAAGTTCTTCTCCTTCTAGAGCATAAGCACGTATTAATTCGTCGGCCGCCTGGTCTAAGAATTCCATTTCAAATAAGCATTGTCCTAATCTCAAGTGTAAAAAGGGATTTCCTATAGCATCGGGACAGTACATAGCATTGCTCAAATTATCTATTCCTGCCTCGTAATCTTTTCCGAGAAAGTTAGCGTCTCCTATGGCTGCCAAAACCCAGGTAGTAGCTTTCCATTCATTTTTAGGTTCAGGAATTAAATTAAAAGCATTCCAGTATTCTGTAAGTGCTTCATCATATTTCCCTTCCTCGGCTAGCGTATCTCCAGATTGGGATAAGCTTTTGATCTCTTCATGTATTTTGTCTTCCATCTCTTTCATGATCTTTTTTTGAACTGGTGCTTAATTTTTAAAATTCACAACAACGGTAGTCCCAACATCTGGACTCAATCCAGCATCGCTTACTTTTATATCAATCTCACAATCATGTAATTCATTCAATAAAGCGACACGGTTTTTGATATTACCCAATCCTTTAGAATCGCGCTTCTTTTGATGTTCGGTTTTAATAGCCTTAGATTGTTCTCTACCTATTCCATTATCGGTTATGGTAACTTGGATTCCGTTTTCCACTCTAGCGAAAGCAACATTTAAATAGCCTTTTTCGTTTTTATAACGCAATCCATGCCACACGGCATTTTCAATTATAGGTTGCAACAACATAGGAGGCACTTGCAAATGAGCTTCTTTTATAGCGGGATCTATGTCTAGCTTAAAATCAAACTTATCTTTAAATCGCTCGTGCTCCAGTTTCAAGTACAACCCTAAAAGATCTATTTCTTTTTCTAGAGGTATAAAATCTAACTCGCTATTTTCTAAAACACTGCGCATGAGTTTAGAGAAATCTGCTAGGTATTTGTTTGCAGCACGCTCGTCATTTTGAGCAATGTAGTTGTTCACAGAGTTCAATGCATTAAATATAAAATGCGGATTCATCTGACTGCGCAACGACTTTAAGGCTAGCAAGTGGTTGTTAATTTTTTGCTGCTTGTTATTGCGGTACATAAAATAAGCCAGTGTAAGTAATAAAAGGCTTAGAGCAACTAGAGAATAAATAATCCAGCGCTGTCGCTGGTTCATCTCTTGAGTCAGTTCTCGCTCTGTGTTGATTAATGCTATTTTATTCTCAGTAAGCTCGCGATCTTTTTCTAGGGTTAGGATTCTGGTCTGTTTTGAAACGAGCTCTTTTGCTTTTCTAGCCGTTTCTTCTAGTTCATTTTCCTTTTCTAAATAAAGCGCATCTACGGTATTGATGTATAGTTCATTATAAGAGAGAGCTTTTTTAGTATTCCCAGCTTTTTTATTCAATTCATAAAGACTTTTTGCCGCGTCTTTCTTGATAGCAAGGTCATTATTAACAGTTGCTTCTTCTAGACTAGCTTCAAAAAAGGAAATTGCTTCACTAATTTTATTTTGAGATTTTAAAGCCTCAGCTATTTTAAGTTGTTCTTTTTGCTTGGTCAGTCCTAGATTAGTGTTTTCTGTCACAGGAGCAATTGAGGTAGTTTCTACTGGACTATCCATGACTATTTCTTCCATGTCATATTCGCTAGAAACACTTTCTGATTCGGCCATTAATTTAGGGCTGTTTAAAAAACCTTCTTTATGGTCTGTTGCAACACTTTCTGGTTTTCCTTTTATCCTTTTTTTGTCAGCAGCTATTTCGTCTAGCAGTTGTATGTTGTTTTTACGCAGTGCTATTTCTTTGTCAAATTGTGCATTGCTATTGTAGAAATCTGCAGTTTGAGATTGTGTGACCACATTTGCCTTGGGGCTCTCTTTTTTAGATTCTTTAATAGCTGTGTTGTAATAGGACTCTGCGTCGTCCAGTTCACCTAGAGAATTATAAATACTAGCAATATTTGTGTTGATGCTAGTCATTTCGCTCTTTCTATTAGCCAGTGCAGCTATCGATAGCGCTTCCTTGTAGGTTTCTAGTGCCTTAGTCTCATTGTTTGTTTTTGAATAAGCATCTGCCAGACCATTAAGTCTTGCGAGTTGATCTGTAGTAGTAAGAGCACCAGCTTTTTTATTAGGATTAATTTTATAAGCAGTAATGGCTTCTTGATAATTACCATTTAATCGCAGGGCGTCTGCTTTTTTAATTGTGATTTTAAACGATTTCTCTAGTGCTTCAGCTTGCGTATAATTATCTATCGCAAGATCATACTGCTTATTAAACGTATAAAGATCACCTAGCTTTTCATAGGCAGCACTTTCTTGAGCTGTAGATAATGATTTAGGGTTGTTAGACAGTGCTGCGATAAGAAAATCGGCAGTTTTTTGAGCGTCTTTCTTTAAATAAAATTGTGCGCTGTCCATAGCGATTTTATAAGACAGAGTACTTAGTTTTTGAGTGTCTTGTTCAGGATTTTGAACGCGTATTTCTATATCTTCATTAGATCTAATGCGGTAATAAACAGTTTCAAAATCAAGACCTCTTATCACTATTTCTTCTCCCATATTTGCAGGTAGTTTAAAATAGCCCATTCCATTTGTAGTGGCATAGCGGCCCATTTTACCTTCTACATTTGCTCCAGAAATAGGCGTTCCGTCTTCATTAAGAACACGTCCTTCTAGAGTCATCGTGGTTTCTAGAGTCCTCGATGTTTTAAATCCAGTGTTTTGTGCCATCAGTGTTTGAAGGCTCAATAACACAATTAGTAAAGTAAATAGCTGTCTCATTATGGTGTAAACTTAGTCATTAAAAAATATATGCACCTCGTTAAAATGTTCGTTTTGGGCAGTATAGATGGTGTTTTTACCGCTTTCGCGAAAGCTGACTCACCAACTATCTATTTTCCCTCATTCAAACTGCGGTTTCCCTCATTCTAACTATATAAAGGTTTTTTATACTGATAGATTTGATTCAAAATCAAGTCAAAATGAAAAAGATCTTCACTACAGTTTTAATGCTTACTGCGTTAATAATCAGTGCTCAGCATATGGGTAATTTTCAAAATCAGGCAGAAGACCTGTCCATATCAAGAGCAAACATTGCGACCAGTATGGGAAATGGTGCTGTTTATAGAAAAGCCTATGCAGAAGCACACACACCATTGCGACCTACTAACGTGTTAAGTATTAATCTAAGATCGCTATATAATGTTGATGCAACAGATTATACGGCTGTGTTTAACATAATCCAAGTAGGTAAAACTGCCGAGGAGACGACGCAACTTATGAATGATAAAATTGAGTTGATTAAGAAAGAACTGACGCAAAAAGGTTTTCAAGGACAGTTTGCACTTGATATGATTTCCTTTGTACCGCAGTATGAAATAGAAGTGACTAAAAAACTATTTTCTAAAACCTACACAGAAGTTCCTGTAGGTTTTGAACTCCAGCAAAATTTATTAATCAGTTATAGAAAAGACACTGATTTTCAAAAAATTCTCACTGCTTGTGGAAAAGCTGAAGTTTATAACCTGGTTAAGGTGGATTATTACGTAAAGAATCTAGAGGCAGTTTATGAAGATTTACAAAATAAACTACTTGTTGAGGTGGCTAAGAAGAAAGCGTATTATGAGAAATTAGGTTTTGAAATGAAGAATTACAACGTCATGATGGCCGATAAAAAATACTACCATACACCTAAGGATTTTTATAAAAGCTACCTCGCTGCCGAAAATGTAAGTATGGAGTCCTTAAAGAATCAAAAGAGCGTGACTAAGGTGAGAAAACCTACTTCTTATTACTATGATCCTATACCGTATAATGGGTATGATATTGTTGTAAATGCTGCAATTACAAAACCAGTAATACAATTAGGTATGGATTTAAGTCTACAATACACTCTCAAACCTGTTGAAAAGAAACCAGATCCGAAACCTGCTCCTGTTAAAACACCGCATCCTAAGGTATATGTGGTAAGTCCTAATGGACCTATAGATATCAAACAATTACCTAATAATTAAATTATTTCTACTAAAGAACTTTTGTAAGAGTATAATGTACTGTTGAAAAAAGTTCTTTGGTTTGGGATTGATGACAGTGGCTAAATCGTACTTTTGACATTCATAAAAAAGTATCAAATTTGGCCACTAAATCAAAGAAGGTAACGCCTTTAATGCAGCAGTATAATAAGATCAAGACTAAATATCCTGATGCCTTATTGTTATTTAGAGTTGGAGATTTTTATGAAACCTTCGGTGAAGATGCTATCAAAACAGCACGCATTGTTAACATCGTACTCACTAGCCGTAATAATGGTGGCGACCAGATAGAGTTAGCTGGTTTTCCACATCACTCGTTAAATACTTATTTGCCTAAACTGGTAAAAGCAGGTGAACGTGTTGCTATTTGTGATCAACTAGAAGACCCTAAACAGACTAAAAGTATTGTAAAACGTGGGGTTACAGAGTTAATTACTCCTGGAGTATCACTTAATGATGAGGTTCTTAGTTCTAAAACAAATAACTTTCTTGCAGCTCTTTCTGTAAATAAGAACTTATACGGTGTAGCTTTTCTAGACATTTCTACAGGAGAGTTTCTCGTGTCTCAAGGCTCTAAAGAAGAAGTGGATAAGTTATTGCAAAATTTTAACCCTAGCGAGCTTTTAGTCACTCGTAATGATAAAAAAGAACTAGCAATAGAGTTTCCATATGATTTACCATTCTTCCACTTAGACGATTGGGTTTTTCAAATAGATTTTGCAAAAGAATCTTTGCTTAAACATTTTAAGGTAAATTCTTTGAAAGGTTTTGGAGTAGAGAAATTAGATCAAGCATTAATATCTGCTGGGTCTATCCTACATTATCTAGAAGAGACACAACATGATAAACTAGACCATGTATCAAATATCTCTCGTATAGAAGACGATAATTTTGTGTGGATGGATCGCTTTACAGTACGTAATCTAGAACTTTATACACCGCTTAGTCAGGGTGCAGTTACTTTAATAGATATCATAGACCAGACTACAACTGCAATGGGTGGTCGCATGCTCAAAAGATGGATGGCTTTTCCATTAAAAGATGCTTCTCAAATTAAGAAACGTCATGAGGTCGTAGAGTTTTTTACTAAATCACAAGAGCAACAAGAAGAGATTAAATCATATCTAAAACGCATGAGCGATTTAGAACGATTGATTTCTAAAGTTGCTGTTGGTAAGATTTGTCCAAGAGAAGTAGTGCAACTCAAAAACAGTTTAGAAGCTATAATACCAGTAAAAGAAAAGGCGATTAGCTCAAATAATAAAGCTCTTAATATCATAGGAGAGAGTTTAAACCCTTGTGTACATTTAATAGATTTATTTAAGCAAGCTATTGATGAGCAGGCTCCTGTAAATATTTTAAAAGGTAATGCGATTGCTCAAGGTTATCATGCAGAGTTAGATGAGTTGCGTGGTCTTGCAACTTCAGGAAAGGATTACCTTGATAATATGCTAGCCAGACATGCTGAAGAAACTGGAATTACTAGCCTTAAAATTTCCAGCAATAATGTTTTTGGTTATTATATAGAAGTAAGAAATACACATAAAGATAAAGTACCAGAAGAATGGACTAGAAAACAGACACTGGTAAATGCAGAGCGCTACATTACTGAAGAACTTAAAGAATATGAGGGTAAAATATTAGGTGCCGAAGAACGCATCAATGCATTACAGCAAGAGCTTTTTGATAAAGTAGTAAGAGAGATACTTCCTTCTATAAAAACTATTCAAACTAACTCTCAATTAATTGGACAACTAGATTGTCTTATTTCTTTTGCATCTCATGCAGTTAAATCAAATTATGTGCGTCCAGAATTACTGGATAACGATGACTTGATTATAAAAAATGGTCGTCATCCTGTAATAGAAAAAATGCTCCCTGCAGACCAGCCATACATCCCTAACGATGTACAACTAGATAGGGATAGCCAACAAATAATCATGATTACTGGGCCTAACATGAGTGGTAAAAGTGCCATTTTAAGACAGACGGCATTAATTGTACTGCTTGCTCAAATAGGTAGCTTTGTTCCTGCCCAAGAGGTGAAAATGGGAATCGTTGACAAGATTTTTACAAGAGTAGGTGCAAGTGATAATATATCTCAAGGAGAATCTACTTTCATGACAGAGATGAATGAGAGTGCAAGTATCTTGAATAACATAAGTGAGAAGAGTCTTGTGTTGCTCGATGAGATAGGTCGTGGTACAAGTACGTATGACGGTATATCTATAGCATGGGCTATTACAGAATATTTACATGAGCATCCTTCTAGTCCTAAAACACTTTTTGCAACACATTATCACGAGCTTAACGAGATGACCTCGCAATTTGAACGTATAAAAAACTTTAATGTAGAAGTAAAAGAGCTTAAAGATAAGGTGCTATTCATGCGCAAGCTAGTCGCTGGAGGTAGTCATCATAGTTTTGGTATCCATGTTGCAAAAATGGCAGGAATGCCACAACAAGTGATTTCTAAGGCTAACAAGATCCTCAAAAGACTAGAAAAAACGCACAAACAAGAAGACTCTAAAGAGGCGATGAAGGATTTACAAGAAGAAGAAATGCAATTAAGCTTCTTTAATCTAGACGATCCTCTGCTAGAAAATATCAAACAAGAAATCCTTCAAGTGGACATAAACACCTTAACACCAGTAGAAGCACTCATGAAATTGAATGAGATAAAACGCATGCTTGTAAAAAAAGAGAAAGTAAATCAATAATTTTTCGTTTTTTTCTTTGTAGAATAAAGAAAGTTGTTAAATTTGCAACCGCTTTGAAAAGCAACTGAGTTTTTCAATTTTGCGAAAGTAGCTCAGGGGTAGAGCATCACCTTGCCAAGGTGGAGGTCGCGAGTTCAAATCTCGTCTTTCGCTCTAAAATTTGTTCTTAAATAGATTTTAAATACCAATGATGTGTCGCTGACACAATCGCTCGAGTGGTGGAATTGGTAGACACGTTGGACTTAAAATCCAATGGGTAGTAATGCCCGTACGGGTTCAAGTCCCGTCTCGAGTACTTGTAAGCCTCGTAATCTTTTGATTACGAGGCTTTTTTTTGTCTTTTAATGACATATTTCTTATCTTTTCGATTTACTTTAATACTTCTTTTATCTGTTTATAGTAAGCCTCACTTTTATGTTGATTTAGTAAGGCGAGTATTTTTGAAATATTCATTTCACTGATTGATACCGGTGGGTAGTTATCGCATTTTAATACTATATTTAAATTTATTAGTTGCTTTAGCTGGTAGCAAGCATCTATTAGTAGTTAAAAGATAAAATCATTAATAGGTTTATCACTTTGTTGCTACTCGTTAGAGATGAGTACTAGAGCTAGTTGAGAATATTTCCTATTGTTGGGTTAATTTTGCAAATGCGATGTCAGTACAGATGTATTAAATGTCAAACATAGATGAAAATTAAAATTTTAATAGTTCTGTTTTTTCTGAATCTTTGTTTTTCGGCTTGTAATGAAATTGAAGAGTCTAATTTAAATTACAAAATCAATACTTTTTTATCAAATACCGATGATGAAACACTAACTAATGGATATAAATTTAAAATCTATAATGAAGGGGTAGGTAAAGACATTTCTAAGCCTATTCCTAATGATACGATCCTTATATTGAAAAACGAATTTTCCAAGAAAATAATATCCTCTAAAATAAACAGAGGGAAGGTTCTTCTATTGGATAGTACTAAGATTTGTGAGTTGTCCTATAAGCATGATCAAAAAGGGGAGGTGATGAGGTCTTTTCTTTTCATTTCACAATGCGATAGAAACAAAGGTTTATTATTAGAAATAAAAAATTGGGTACCACAATATTATGAACAGTGCTTTAAATGTATTGAAGTGTCTATTAATTAATAATTAAAGTTATTCCCCTGCCAGCAAAAGTGTCCTCGCTCGTGATCTACTCAATAAGGGTTAAGGATATTAATAGAGAAAATTAAATTAAAAAATCTGCTCCTTTTTTTAAACACTGATAAAAGTCACCGTTTGTAAATGGTGTACTGGATTACTTTTGACATATTAAATTTTTAAAAAGTATTCTTATGAAAACCATCCTTATTCCTGTAGATTTCTCTAGTACATCAAATAAAGCTCTTGAAGTAGGAGTAACTATTGCAAAACGTATCAAAGCAAAAATTGTTCTTACCCACATGGCAGGCGTAGAAAATGGTTTAAATAAAGAGCCTAACACTGCAGAGGAGGTTGTTTTCTATAGCAGACTGATAGGTAAAAAGTTTGAAGAATTTCTAGACCGTCCATTTTTAGAAAATGTAGAATATGATACGGTTTTAAAACAGCATCTTGATTTCGGTAGTATGAATGACTTTGCCAAAGAGATAGACGCATCCCTTATCGTTATGGGAAGTAACGGTGCAAAGGGCATGACAGAGATTTTAAAAGGTAGTAATGCAGAGAAGGTAGTACGATCTTCAGAAGTGCCGGTTCTAGTGGTTAAGGATAATGATATCAATTTTGCTCCAGAGCGTATTTTGTACGCTAGCGATTTTCATCTAGAAACCGTAGGTGCATACCATAGAATTATAGAAGCAGCTACTATGCTTAATGCTCGTATTGACTTCTTATATATCAATTTACCAGGTAAAAACTTTAAGAGCACATCTCAAATGGACGAGACTTTACTTAATTTCTTTAGTGAGGTAAAACACCCTGATCCTGTTGCGGCTATTAAAACAGTAAACCGATATGCAGACCACACGGTAGAAAAAGGTGTTATGAATTATGCATCATTATCTGCTGCAGACGTGATTGCTATTCCTACTCATGGTAGGACTGGACTTTCTCATTTCTTTCAAGGAAGTATAAGTGAAGATATTGCAAATCACTCTGTGGTGCCTGTTCTTACGGTAAAGATGTAAGTAGATTACGCTTTCGCGAAAGCGAAACACACAAAAAACTATAAGCCTTCTACTAACCTGTAGAGGGCTTTTTTATCTTCTAATTTTATACGTTTACCGTCGGTGCTTATCCAACCTTCTTTCTTAAATATGGTGAGAGTTCTTATACAAGCCTCCTTTGCAGTACCTACTACATTTGCGATATCTTCTCTAGTAAGAGTCATGATTATGTAACCGTCAGCATCTGCGCCAAAGTTTTTATCTAGATACATCAGGGTCTCTGCAACACGTTGTTTTACTGTCTTTTGTGCCATGTTTACAATCACATTATCTGCAAATTTGAGATCATTTGCCATGTGGATTAATATAGCCTTAGTAAAATTAGGATTAGAATCTAGACTGTCTGTAAGGTGTTTTTTAGGAATGTAACACACTTCCATATCGTTTAAAGCCACAGCGCTTAGGTTGGTCTTTTCTTCAGTTATGACAGAGCGTTGACCTAGTACCTCACCTTTGGCAGCTATTTTTACTATAGTGTCTTTTCCATTATCACTTAACTTAGATAATTTAGAAACACCGTTGCGCACACAATAAACACCATCTAGACGTTCACCTTCTTCAAAAATGGTTTCCCCTTTTTTAATAGATTTTGAGGTTTTACTATCAGAAATACGTTTAAGCTCTTCTTTATTAAGAGCTTTTAATGAGTTTAACTGTCTTACTATACAGTTTTCACAACGACCTTCTACGTGGCTATTCATATTATGGATAAAGTCTTAAAGGTACAGAGGTTATTTATCATCGCAAAGTAATTGTGATTATAATCTTATAATTAAGTTAAAAAAGGCAGGTGACAAAAGTCATCGTTTTAAAGCGAGAAGTATGAGCAAATTTGCATTAGGTATAATGAGCAAATTTAATAAACTATGGAATCATGTTTCCATTGCGGTGATGACTGTACAACTACAGTTATTGAGCACCAGGATAAGCATTTTTGCTGTCATGGGTGTAAAACCGTTTTTGATATTCTTAATGATAATGATCTCTCGTATTATTACGAGTTAGAGCAATCTCCTGGGACAACACCATCTAGATTTGAAGGTAAGTTTGATTTCTTAGAGAACGATGTAATTGCAAAAAAGCTACTAGAATTTGACGAGCAAGATGTACAGGTAGTCACTTTTGTTGTTCCTTCTATACACTGTAGTTCTTGTATATGGGTTTTAGAAAACCTAAATAAATTGCATCCAGATGTTACTACCTCTCAGGTTAATTTCCCTAAGAAAAGTGTGCGTATTACTTATAATTCTGCTCAATTAAATTTACATCAACTGGTTTTACTGTTGTGTAAAATAGGGTATGAGCCTTATATATCTCTAGATGACGCAACAAAGAAAACCTCTACTATAGATCGCAGTCTTATTTATAAGTTAGGTATTGCAGGTTTTGCTTTTGGTAATATTATGTTTTTATCTTTTCCAGAGTACTTTGAGGTATCAGAGTTTTGGTTAGAGCGTTATAAATATATTTTTAGATGGTTAATGTTTGTGTTTGCGTTACCGGTGGTATTCTATTCTGGTAGTGATTACCTAGTGTCTGCTTATAAAAGTGTGCGTTCTAGAATGCTTAATATAGATGTACCTATTGCGATAGGTATTCTTGTGTTGTTTCTACGTTCTACGGTAGAGATAGTAATGGATTGGGGTACTGGCTTTTTAGACAGTATGGCTGGTCTGGTTTTTTTCTTATTATTAGGTAAGTTTTTTCAGCAAAAAACCTATTCATTTTTATCTTTTGAAAGAGATTATAAATCATATTTCCCGATAGCGGTAACACGATTAAACAAAGCAGATTCTAGCAAGGAAGAACAAGCACAGGTTTATGATCTAGTAGCTGGCGACAGGATCGTGATAAGAAACGGAGAACTCATACCAGTAGATGGTATTCTTATTAAAGGTAACGCACTTATAGATTATAGCTTTGTAACTGGCGAGGCAGAGCCTGTTAGTAAAAACTCTGGAGATAAACTATATGCAGGTGGTAGACAACAGGCTGGCGTTATAGAACTGGATGTTTTAAAATCTGTAGAGCAAAGTTATTTAACGCAATTATGGTCTAACGAGATTTTTAATAAAAGCGCCGAGAGTCTTTTTCAAAGTATTACAGACCAGATAAGTAAGCGTTTTACCATCAGTATTTTGAGTATAGCGGTACTGGCAACTATGTTCTGGTTGTGGTACCAGCCTTCTCTTGCGCTTAATGTATTTACCGCGGTTCTTATAGTAGCCTGTCCATGTGCCATAGCTCTTGCAGCACCTTTTACTCTAGGTAATTTACTTAGAATATTTGGTAAGCATAAATTCTACTTAAAAAACAGCAGCATTATAGAACAGCTGGCTTCTATAGATACCGTGGTTTTTGATAAAACAGGTACGCTTACTACCAGTCATAAAAGTGTTATTACTTATGAGGGTATCGCATTAACGGTAGATGAGCAGTCTTTACTTACCTCTACATTGCGAGCGTCTAACCATCCATTGAGCCGTTCACTTTATGGTATGTTACAAGAAAACAACATCAGCTCACTAGACGATTTTAGTGAAGAGATAGGTAAAGGAATTACTGGTGTGCTCAATAACAATCGTGTAAAAGTGGGTTCTTATGCATTTGTGTCTGATGGTAGTTCCGCTTTCGCGAAAGCGGATTTAAATCAAACCACGGTGCACATAAGTGCAAATGAAGTGTATAAAGGTTGTTATGTGTTCTATAATGAATACCGCGATGGCATGAAGCATGTGTTTGACACACTTTCTGTGGATTGTGATCTAGCAGTTTTATCTGGAGATAATGAAGGAGAGAAAGAGCATTTAGAAAATATACTGCCTAAGAATACCGCATTAGTGTTTAATCAGAAACCAGGCGATAAACTTAATTACATCAAAGAATTACAGAGTCATGGTAAGAAAGTCCTTATGATAGGCGATGGGCTAAATGATGCTGGTGCACTTGCTCAAAGTAATGTAGGACTGGTCATTTCAGAAAATGTAAATGTTTTCTCACCTGCTTGTGACGGTATTATAGATGCCACACGTTTTAAGAATATCACCACATTTATAGATCTATCTCGTAAAGGGAAAAAGGTCATACAGTATGCCTTTATATTCTCGCTTATTTACAATCTAGTAGGCCTAGGGTTTGCCATTTCTGGACATCTAGCTCCTGTAGTTGCTGCTATTTTAATGCCGCTTAGTTCTATAAGTATAGTTGTATTTACTACTATTTACACCTATTTCTTAGGGAGAAAACTTAACCACAAAACAACAATTTAAGATGAAAAAGGAAGCTCTTCAACTCGATTTAGAATTAAACACTCTCAAGAATTTATACATGCAGAGTAATTGTACTGCGTGTGCAGTGATGCAACAGTATTTTAAAAGAGAATACCATAATGCACAAGCACAATTAAAGTCACTAGAGCAACAGTCTTTTACAAAGGAAGATGTGAAAGGTATCTCTATCAATACATTACAGCAGTCTACAGCCCTGTTAGGATTATACATAATGGTGTGATTTTTTACACACAATTAAATTCAAAAGCTGACATATGTCATCGTTTGTAAAAGGTTACCACGGTAATTTTACCACTTTATTAAACAACTATGAATATCATTTATATGCTTCTCGCAATAAGCGTTTGTGTCGCAGTTATCTTCTTTGTAGCCTTTATTCTATCGGTTAAAAAGGGGCAGTATGACGACACATACACACCGTCTGTGCGCATGCTTTTTGACGATGAGCTTATTAAGGAAAAGGGCACGGACAGCGCAAAATCAAATCAACCTATTTTATTGAAAGATCAACTCAAGTAACTATGGAATTACAAAAGTTTTATTACGATAACAAAATCGTACGCAATTTTATCATTGCTACAATGTTCTGGGGCGTTGTAGGAATGAGTGTAGGGCTGCTACTAGCCTTTATGTTTTTATTTCCTAACCTGACAGATGGTATCTCGTGGTTAAGTTTTGGTCGTTTACGTCCTTTACACACTAATGCGGTCATATTTGCATTTGTAGGAAATGCCATTTTTGCTGGAGTTTATTATTCCAGTCAGCGTCTTCTTAAGGCAAGAATGTGGAAAGACTGGTTGAGTAAGTTAAACTTTTGGGGTTGGCAGGCTATCATAGTAGGTGCTGCGATAACACTACCTCTAGGTTATACAACTTCAAAAGAATATGCAGAGTTAGAATGGCCATTTGATATAGCTATCGCTATTATTTGGGTTGCTTTTGGTGCTAACCTTATAGGTACTATTCTCAAAAGAAGACAGCGACATTTATATGTTGCGATATGGTTCTATCTAGGGACATTTGTTACCGTAGCAGTTTTACATATAGTTAATAGTATGGAAGTACCTGTAGGAGCTCTTAAGAGTTATTCTATGTATGCTGGTGTGCAAGATGCGCTGGTGCAATGGTGGTACGGACATAATGCGGTTGCCTTTTTTCTAACCACACCTTTCTTAGGTTTGATGTATTACTTTGTACCTAAAGCAGCAAATAGACCGGTGTATTCTTATAGATTATCTATAGTTCACTTCTGGTCATTGATCTTTATCTATATATGGGCAGGACCGCACCATTTACTATACTCTGCATTACCAGACTGGGCACAAAACCTAGGTGTTGCTTTTTCAATTATGTTGCTTGCTCCATCTTGGGGTGGTATGATTAACGGATTGTTAACCCTACGTGGTGCATGGGATAAAGTACGTACAGATCCTGTTTTAAAATTTATGGTAGTAGCCATTACAGGATATGGTATGGCCACCTTTGAGGGACCTATGTTATCTCTTAAAAATGTAAATGCTATTGCTCACTTTAGTGACTGGGTTATCGCTCACGTGCATGTAGGAGCACTAGCGTGGAATGGTTTCTTAACCTTTGGTATGGTTTACTGGATGGTACCTAGATTATTTAAGACAAAGTTATGGTCTACAAAACTAGCCAATGCGCATTTCTGGATAGGAACATTAGGAATCATATTATACGCACTGCCTATGTATGTGGCTGGTTTTCAACAAGCGTTAATGTGGAAAGAATTTAATCCAGATGGTAGATTAACCTATTCTTTCTTAGAAACACTTATAGAAATTATCCCTATGTACTGGATGCGTGCTATAGGAGGAACTATGTTTATTATAGGTGCTTTAACAGGTGTTTGCAACCTTATTATGACAGCTAGAGCTGGTTCTCAAGTAACTGATGAGCTTGCCGAAGCAGCAGCTCTTGAAAAAGTAACTAAGAACCGTACTAATAAAGAAGGATACCATACCTGGTTAGAAAGAAGACCGGTTAAATTAACCTTGTTTGCTACAGTAGCTATTCTTATAGGTGGTATGGTGCAAATTATTCCATCCTTAATGGTAGACGATTATATACCAGTAATCTCAAGTGTAAAACCATATACACCTCTAGAACTAGAAGGTCGTGATATATACATAAGAGAAGGTTGTGTAGGGTGTCACTCTCAAATGGTGCGTCCATTTAGAAGTGAAGTAGAGCGATATGGAGAATATGCTAAGGCAGGAGAATTTGTTTACGACCATCCATTTTTATGGGGTAGTAAACGTACCGGTCCAGATTTATTACGTGTAGGTGGTAAGTACAGTGATAACTGGCACTTAAATCACTTTTACGATCCGCAGAGTACGTCAGAGGGCTCTATAATGCCATCTTATAAATGGCTTATTCAAAATGAGCTGGATAAAAGTTCTACAGAAACTAAGATGGAAGCTATGGTGTCCTTAGGTGTGCCATATACTCAAGAAGAAATAGACCGCGCACAAGAATGGATGCTAGAACAAGGTATCGAGATAGAAAAAAATCTTTATAGCGATCCTGATTTTGCAAAAACCTATGAGGCAGATAAGAAGTATGCTCTAGATAATGGAGAAGAGTTTATAGAAATGCGCAACCGTGAATTGATCGCAATTATCGCATACCTACAACGCTTAGGAACAGATATCAAAGTTACAACTGCAGATGGTACTGCACTAAACATAAATCAATAAGTTATGTTGAAATTTATAAAAGGAAACCTAGAAAACATTGATGGAGTAGAGATCTATCCATTGATATCATTACTTATATTTTTCTTCTTTTTCATGGGATTATTCTGGTGGGTATTTACCGCAAAGAAATCACATATTGTAGAGGTAAGTAATATCCCGCTTAATGATGATACTATTAACCCTAATCAATTAAAATAATGAGAAATACAGCATCATATTTACGTGTATTAGGAGTAGCTATTTTGGGGTACTTATTCCTTGATTGGATAGGGACCACAGGAGAAGAATCTATATTTATAGAGCAACCATTATTATGGGCTATTCTAGGTGTTATTATACTGTTTTATATAGCAGGAGAAGCTTGTGTGACGACTTTACAAAGTATTTTATATCAAAGTCTTAAACCAGAAGCTCAAGAAAAGTACGATGAGAATGCCGCTGTCGCAAAGGCAAATCAATTTAAATGGATTAAGGATAAATACAAAGCATCATTAGGAAGTAGAGATATAGAAGATGAGCACGAGATTATTCTAGACCATAATTATGATGGTATTCAAGAATTAGATAACAATTTACCGCCATGGTGGGTTTATGGATTCTATGCATCTATCATATTTGCAGTTATTTATCTGGTAAGATTTGAAGTCTTTAATGACTATAATCAAGAAGAAGAATATGAAACAGCTGTCGCTGCTGCAAAAATAGAAATAGAAGAATGGAAAAAAACCGCAAAAGATCTAGTAGATGTAAATACGGTTGTGTTGCTTACCGATGCTGCAGACCTTAAAGCAGGTGAAGCCATTTTTGGAGAGAACTGTATCGCCTGTCACAAGATAGATGGTGGTGGTGGTATCGGTCCTAATCTTACCGATAAACACTGGATTCTAGGTGGCGGTATTAAAAATGTATTTAATACCATATCTGAAGGTGGTAGATCTGGAAAAGGAATGGTTTCTTGGAAAAAAGATTTAAAACCAGCACAAATGGCTCAAGTAGCTAGTTATGTCATCAATTTTCAAGGTACAACTCCTGCAGACCCTAAAGAGCCAGAAGGTGATTTATGGATAGACCCTAATGCGCCAGTAGAAACACAACCAGAGGTAGAAGAGATCGTTCAGGACTCTATTATAGTAGTAGATATTAATAATTAAAAACAGTAAGATGCTTATTCTTAATGAAATGTCTGAAGCGCTAGCATCGAGTAAAGAACCTCTCATAAAACAGATTTATGAGAAAGCAGGAAAGAAACTGCTAGCGATAGGATTGCGTCGTGGAGTAGAATTACCAGAACATATTGCACAAGAAAAGGCAAAATTAATGGTAGTACAAGGAGAGATAGATTTTAATACGGCAACACACAGTTATCGTTTAGAACGTTTTGACTCTTTTGATATCCCTAAGGATATAAAACATTCTGTAGTAGGCGTTTTTGACGCTGTTTTTTTACTGCTACTAGGCGACTCAAAAGAGTTGACTGTTTTTTAAAAATAAATAAATCATCATGGCAGATCAAGGTCAAGAAAATTTTAGAGATACCATAGGCACGCTTAATGAAGAAGGTAAGCGTGCATGGGTATTCCCTAAAAAGCCCTCAGGTAAATGGTATGAGTATCGCAAGTATGTGAGTTATGCTTTATTACTTATTTTGTTCTCTGCGCCATTCATAAAAATCAATGGCAACCAGTTCATGATGTTCAATATTTTAGAACGTCGTTTTAATATATTCGGTTTTCCGTTTTGGCCTCAGGACTTTTACTTATTTGTAATCATGATGATTATAGGGGTAGTCTTTGTTATCTTTTTTACAGTAGCCTTTGGGCGTTTATTTTGTGGCTGGATATGTCCACAAACCATTTTTATGGAAATGGTTTTCAGACGTATCGAGTACTGGATAGATGGAGATAGAGGTAAGCAAATACGTCTTGCAAAAATGCCATGGAATGCTGAAAAAATCAGAAAAAGAGTTCTCAAATGGAGCATCTTTTTTATTATCTCGTTCTTAATTGCAAACATATTCTTAGCTTACTTAATCGGTAGTGATGAGTTGATAAGATACATTACAGACGGGCCGTCGCAACATGGAAGTACGCTCATTTCTTTAATGATTTTTACAGGAGTATTCTACTTCATTTTTGCCTGGTTTAGAGAGCAAGTATGTATTATAGTATGTCCTTATGGACGTTTACAGGGTGCTCTTCTTGATAATAAATCTATAATAGTTGCCTATGATCATAAACGTGGTGAGAAAGAAGAAGGTAGAGCAAAGTTTAAAAAGAAAGAAGATCGTCCGGCATCAGGAAAAGGTGACTGTATAGACTGTTCTGCATGTGTACATGTCTGTCCTACAGGAATAGATATACGTAATGGTACACAACTAGAATGTGTAAATTGTACAGCCTGTATAGATGCGTGTGACCACATGATGGAAGCTGTAGATCTACCTAAGGGTCTTATACGTTACACTAGTGAAGACAACATTGAAAAGGGTGAGAAATTTAAACTGACTCCTAGGCTTAAAGGGTATATAGTTGTTTTAGGAATTCTTACTGCCGTTTTAATAGGAATGCTATTTCTGCGCAATGATGTAGAGGCAAGTATTTTAAGATTACCAGGTCAGTTATATGAACATAAGGCAGATAATATTATTAGTAATGTCTACACCTATAAACTGGTAAATAAAACGGTAGAACCTATTGATAGTATCACCTTCCGTTTAAAATCTCATAAAGGAACAATTAAGCTGGTTTCTAACACGAGTGTAACTGTGCCAGAGGCAGGACTAACGCAAGGAACTCTTTTTATAGAAATTAATGCTAGTGCTATAAAGACTGATAAGGAGCGACTAGAAATAGAAATTATGAGTGGTGATCAAGTAATAGAAACTACTACTACAGCCTTTTTAGGACCACGTAGTTATAATTAATACCGCTTTCGCGAAAGCGTAACAAACATCTAACTATGAGTGCAGAAAAAAAGAATTGCTGTCAGGGTTGTAAAAAAGGGCAACCAGGTTTAAATCAAAGTTGCCAGGCAAAATTAATGATGGAAAAACTGGCCAATAAATCTATTGCTACAGAAAAGAAAGCAGTAGTTAAATAATTAATAGCCGCCGACTAAATCGGATTAAGGAGATGAAATGGAATTGGGGAACAGGAATAGTAGTAGGTATGTCTTGCTTTATAGGCTTTATACTATACTTTGTAATCACCATGATTACAGACCAGCGATATAGTCATGACCTAGTAACAGAAGAATACTATGAGAAAGAAATGTACTATCAAAATGAGATAGATGCAGAGACAAATGCAAATAACCTCTCTGAGAAAATAGTAAGTAAAAGAACTGAAAACGGATGGATGATTACTTTTCCATCGCAGTTAAACGTAGAGAGAATTAAAGGTAAAATGTTCCTTTATAGACCGTCTAATCAAGTATTGGATTTTGAGACTGAACTTTCACTATCTGATCATAATTTGCTCATACCTGACAATAAAATGATAGGCGGTCGCTGGAATATTACTATAGACTGGACGTATGATGGGCAGTCTTACATGTATAAAGAAGAAATACTTTATTAAGAATGTTGTGGTCTGCACTCATATTTGGTTTACTGGGTAGTTTTCACTGTGTGGGAATGTGCGGTCCTATTGCATTTTTATTGCCATTAGATCGCAAGAGTAAGAGTAAACGCTTTTTCCAGTTATTGGGTTATCATGGAGGTAGGTTGTTTACCTATGGCTTTTTAGGTTTTGTATTTGGTTTTTTAGGTAAAAGCATGCACCTTTTTGGTATACAACAGCAGCTATCTATCATTATAGGTGTCGCGATGATTATAGTGGTTTTGATACCTACTAAGATATTTAATAAATACAACTTTTCTAGACCTATATATGCTCTAGTAGGAAGGGTGAAAAGTGCGATGGGAAAAGAACTTAAAAAGAAAGATCCAGGTACTTTTTTCACTATGGGTTTTCTTAATGGTTTATTGCCTTGTGGTTTAGTCTATATGGCAGTTTTCGGTTCTTTAGCTTCTGGTAGTGCTGGATATGGCGCTTTATACATGGTTCTCTTTGGGCTAGGGACAGTGCCTTTAATGACTACCGCGATATACCTAGGTAATTTTTTAAAGGGACAGGCAAAACAAAAGGTATTAAAACTGATACCTGTTTTTGTAATAATAATAGGATTACTATTTATAGTAAGAGGTCTGGGATTAGGTATTAAATACATATCACCATCAGAATCTGTTGCTATGGAAACGATATCGGCAAACCAGAGTTGTCATTAACTAATAAAATTAAAGATATGAATACAATTTTTTTACCTCTTGTAAATTGGGGAATGGGTACTGTTATAATAGGTGTGTTTGCCGTGGTTTGTATAGCGCTAGTGTTAGTAGTTTATAGCCTCGCAAACGGTGATAAAAAAAGTACTGATACAGAGAAGTAGACCTCTAATGTTTGTTCTTTCTAGATAACAAAAAAGGAAAGCCGCAGGCTTTCCTTTTTTTAGTTAAAACTTAAATGTCAATCTATACCGTCATAGAAAATAATTGAGTATCTGGTTTTTTACGTTGCAATCTCATGTCAAAGGGTAGACAAACATTACGCACATAGGCTCTTCCTTTTTCGGTAATTTGAATCTTATGAGCATGAGTAATTACTAGACCATCTTTCTCTAGTTCTAATAGTTTTACAAGTACGTCAGGTAGTTCTTTAAAGAACATAGTATCATCTTGCCATGAGGTCTCAAATTTGCACATAAGATTAAGAATATGCTTTCTTATGATAAGATCTTCTTGATTTAAAATATGACCTCTAAAGACAGGTAGGATTCCTTCTTCTACAAGCGTCTGGTATTCTTCTATGTTTTTTACATTTTGAGCAAAACTGTACCAGCTATCACTAATAGAAGACACGCCTAGACCTATCATTAATTGTGTTTTACTATCACTGTATCCCATAAAGTTTCTATGTATAGTGCCAGTTTCTTGTGCAGTATATAAGCTATCTGTAGGTAATGCAAAATGATCCATTCCTATCTCTATATAGCCAGCGCTAGTAAGCATTTTTTTACCTAACTCGTACTGTTTACGTTTTTGTACGGCTGTAGGCAAGTCAGAGTCTTTAAAACCTCTCTGCCCGTTTCCTTTTATCCAGGGCACGTGTGCATAACTATAATAAGCAATACGGTCAGGACGCAATTCTATAGTCTTGTTAATGGTATGAATAACATGATCTATAGTTTGGAATGGTAAACCATAAATAATATCTTGTCCTACAGATTTAAAACCTGCATCTCTAGCCATTACCGTAGCTTTCTCCACATTTTCAAAAGGCTGTATGCGATTAATTGCTTTTTGTACAGTAGGGTTGTAATCTTGCACGCCGTAGCAAACCCTGGTAAAGTCATTTTGAGCTAGTTTTTCCAGATGTTTCTTAGTCGTGTTGTTAGGATGTCCTTCAAAACTGAATTCGCATTCTTGAGCTTTTACAGCTACTGAAAATATTCCTTTTATCAATTGATCTAAATGCTCTGGTGAGAAGAATGTAGGTGTACCACCACCTAAATGTATTTGTTTTATAACCGGTTGTTCTTCCAAGAGATTTATATAAAGATCAAGTTCTTTTAAAACAGATTTTATATAAGGTATCTCAACGCTATGGTTTTTTGTAATGCGTTTATTGCATCCACAAAATGTACACATGTTCTCGCAAAAAGGTAAATGAATATAAAGACTTATACCTTCTGTGCTATTACTTTCTTTAAAACTCTTTACTAGAGTTTGTTTCCATAAATCTGTAGAGAAGTTGCTAGCATCCCAATATGGAACTGTAGGATAGCTGGTATATCTAGGTCCTGCAACATTGTATTTTGAAGTTAAACTACACATAATCTCAATTTTGAGTCAAAAGTATAATTACTCCTCTTGCACAACGATGACTTTTGTCAGCTTATAAGGCATGATTTCTCAAAAAGGGTATTTATTGTGGTATTGCCGCAATCAATTTTTTAGTATAATCGCTTTGCGGATTTTCATAAAGAGCATCTGCCTCGTTTCTTTCTTCTATTTTACCTTTGTTCATTACAATAACCTGATCGCAAAAGTATTTAACTACCGCAAGGTCATGGGAAATGAATAAATAAGAGAATCCAAAATCTGCTTTAAACTCATTTAAAAGATTTAAAACCTGTGCTTGTACAGAAATGTCGAGAGCACTTACACTTTCATCACATACGATTAACTTAGGTTCTAAGGCTACTGTTCTTGCTATACCTATGCGCTGTCTCTGGCCACCACTAAATTCATGTGGATACCTGTTGTAATGCTCTTCAGTTAATCCTACTCGTTTTAATAAAGCAAGTACCTTTTCTTTTCTATGAGCGTGATTATCTCCTATACCATGCCATTTCATAGGCTCAATAATAGCTTGCCCTACAGTAAGTCGTGGGTTTAATGAAGCAAAAGGATCTTGAAAGATTATTTGAATCTCTTTTCTCAACTCGCGCATTGCTTTGCCTGTAAGATGTGTAATGTCTCTATTGCGATAGATAATTTTACCGCTGGTCACATCTTTCAAACGTAAAATCAGGTTGCCTAGAGTGCTTTTTCCACAACCACTTTCTCCTACTAGTCCTAGACTCTCACCAGGATATAGATTAAGACTGACACCATCTACTGCTCTAAAATAGGTTTGCTTTTTAAAAAGCTTTACCTTGAGTGGGTAATCTTTTACTATGTCAACTAGATGTAATAAAGGGTCTTGGTTATAAATATTTTTATGTGTAGCCGCTCGTTGCGATGGAGTGATCAAATCTCCGTCTACCGTATGTTGCATAAAATCACTTATGGTCGGTAGTTTTTTAACACGCTCTGTAGTACTAGGTCTGGATGCGATAAGTGCCTTGGTATATGTTTCTTTAGGAGTTTCAAAAATAGTTTTACTTGTTCCTTGCTCTACTATTTTACCTTGATACATAACCAGTATCCTATCTGCAATAGCACGTACTAATGATAGATCGTGTGATATAAAGAGAATACTCATCCCGTATTCTTGTTGCAATTCTTTGAGTAATAAAATAATCTCTTTTTGCACGGTTACATCTAGTGCAGTAGTAGGCTCGTCTGCAATTAACAATGCAGGCTTGCACGCAATTGCCATAGCAATCATAACGCGTTGCATCTGTCCACCACTTATTTCATGTGGGTATTTTGAAAACGTTATTTCTGGAGTAGGTAGTTTTACCTTTTTAAAAAGCTCAAAAACTTCTTTTCTAGCACTCGATGTATCAATTTTTTGATGTTGTTGTAGTATCTCTATGACTTGCTGTCCACAGGTTATAGTAGGGTTAAGAGAACTCATAGGTTCTTGAAAGATCATGCTTATCTCGCTTCCGCGAAAGCGAGACCATTCTCCATCATTTAATAGTAATAAATCCTTGCCCAACAAAGAAAGTTCTTGAGCAGTTATTTGTGCTGTGGCATTAGGTAGTAAACCCATAAGCGCCTTGCTAGTGACAGATTTACCACTGCCAGATTCTCCAACTACGGCAAGTATCTCGTTTTTAAATATGTCAAAATTGATATCATGTAACACCTTAACGTTCTCTTTTCCATTTGAAAAGCTAACGTTAAGATCCTTTATGGATGCTACGGTATTATTTTGAGATGATTTGCTCATCTGTAAGTATAGATTCTTTACGCAATTTGAGAACTATTTGCGCTACTGCAACTACATCCTTCTCACAATAGTTTGCTATGCGTTGCACGTCATTTTCTAGATAGAATACATCCCGTACTTGTGATCCATCTATGTCATCCTTAGGCGATGGAATACCTAGAATACGCGTTAATAATTTTAAACTAGTGTAGTGTTTATAATCGCCAAATTTCCATAACTCCATGGTGTCTATGTGTGGCACTTCCCAGGGCTTTTTACCGAATAGGTTCAGCTTTTCTGGAATCTCAACACCTGTAATAATCATTCTTCTTGCAATGTAAGGGAAATCAAATTCCTTACCATTGTGCGCACACAGCAGATTGTTTCTACTAGAAAAATGTTCTTTTAAAAGACTGGAGAATTCTTCTAACAGTTCTTTTTCTTCACCGACAAAACTGCGAGTCCTAAATTGTTTTTTATCTCGGTTAACAAAATAACCTACAGATATGCATACTATTTTACCAAATTCTGCCCAAATACCAGCGCGATCATAAAACTCTGCCGGAGAGAATTCTTCTTTGCGCTGGTATTTAGTTTTATCAGCATATAGATGTTGGTCTATAGGATCTAATAAATCAAAACTCTCCTGTTGAGGTACGGTCTCAATATCTAGAAATAAAATATTTTCTAATGAAAGTTTTGCTATCATAATTTACATGTCAAATTCTCTAGAGTCGTCATCTTCACTACCACCTAAAGGAGAGCTGTTCTGAGTCTTTTCATACTCATCACAATCGGTCTCAATAGATAGGTCTTCTGGTTTTTTGAAAGGCGCTTTTGAAACATCAATGGTCTCGTCTGCATAAAGGCGTTTCATATAACTACCCCATATAGGTAATGCCATGGTAGCACCCTGACCGTATTTAGTAGATTTAAAGTGAATAGATTTACCATCTCCACCTACCCAAACACCAGTTACTAGGTTAGGAACCATTCCCATAAACCATCCATCAGAATTGTTTTGAGTCGTTCCTGTTTTACCAGCAATGTCGTTTTTAAAATCATATGGATAATCTGTGATTACCTCTTTATAGAAACTGTTTTTAGTTGCCCAGCTACCTCTTAATTTAGCTCCACTACCTATTCTAGTTACACCTTCCATAAGATTTACCGTAACATAGGCGGTCTCCGGATTCATTACATCTTTACTCTCTGGCATGTATTGATAAAGAATTGTACCGTTCTTATCTTCTATGCTCGTTACTAGAACTGGTTTATTATAAATTCCACCATTTGCATAAACACCATAAGCACCTACCATTTCATACAGGTTTACATCTGCAGTACCTAATGCTAGAGAAGGGACAACGTCCATACCGTCTGTATTTATACCTAGTTGTGCTGCGCGATCTAGTACAGCCTGTGGGCCTACTTCATCCATAAGTCTAGCAGAGATTGTATTCTTTGATTTTGCTAGTGCTTCTTTTAACGTCATCATGTTACCATAATCACCGTTAGAATCCTTAGGTGTCCAGTCTTTTGTATTACCATGTTTACCTGCAGGTATGGTGTACTCTCCATCAGATAATGTTTTACATGGACTATAATGTAAAAGATCAATTGCCGTAGAATATAAGAATGGTTTAAAAGTAGAACCAGCCTGGTGTGTACCTTGCTCTACGTTATCATATTTAAAATGTTTGTGATTAATACCACCTACCCACGCTTTTACATGACCTGTTTGTGGTTCTAATGACATAAGACCTGTATGTAAAAACTTCTTGTAGTAACGTATGGAATCCATAGGAGTCATTACAGTATCACGCTCGCGGCCTTTTGCTTTCCAGTCAAAGATGGTCATGTCTGTCTTTTCATTGAAGCTTTTGATAATGTCTTTTTCGGCAATACCTTTTTTCTTCATTTCTCTCCATCTTTCCGACCTTTTCATAGCAGACTGTAATCTGATTTCTATTTGGTTATCTGTAAGATCTGTAAAAGGTGCTGTCTTGTTACGTGTCTGTTGATGGTCAAACTCTGTCTGTAAACGTTCCATGTGTGCATAAACAGCTTCTTCGGCCATTTTTTGCATGCGGTGATCTATGGTCACGTTAATCTTTAATCCGTCGTTGTAGAGGTTAAAAGGTTTGTCAGTTTCTGGATTAATGTTATCCTTTGCCCAGGTTTTTAACCAGTCACGTAAATGTTCACGGAAATAAGTTCCCATACCATCATTATGTCCTTCTGGATTGTAGTCTAAAACGATAGGTAAGGCTGTAAGACTATCTTTTACCTCTTCTGTCATTTTACCATTACGTACCATCTGGAAAAACACCTGATTACGACGGTTAAAAGATTTTTCTTTTGAGATTTCTCTATGCGGATTAAACTGTCTAGGATTTTTAAGCATAGCTACTAAAACCGCACTTTCTGAAACAGTAAGTGAATCAGGTTCCTTACCAAAGTAGATATTAGACGCACTACGTATACCTATAGCTTGCTTTAAGAAATCAAACTCATTAAGGTATTGAGTAATAATTTCTTCTTTAGTATATTGTTTCTCAAGTCTAGAGGTGATTATCCACTCGCGTAATTTTTGGATTAATCGTTCTAGCTTGTTGCTACTAGCTTGTTCTGTAAAATAGAGTTTTGCCAGTTGTTGTGTTATGGTACTTGCACCACCTTTACTCCCTAAAAAGGCCGCGGCTCTAGCAGTCCCATAACCGTCTATACCACTGTGATCCCAGAAACGCTCGTCTTCTGTTGAGACTAGTGCGTCTATAAGGTTTTGAGGTAAATCGTCAAATTTTACAGGTTTACGGTTATCGTTATAAAAACTACCTAATGTTTTACCATCTACAGTTACTATCTCGGTAGCTAGTTCTGTTTGTGGGTTTTCTAGGGCTGTGTGATCTGGTAAATCACCGAATACTTCCCATGCTGCTAGTAAGAACATAAGGACTACAAGCCCTATTCCTACTGCATAAATTTTCCAGAAAAGAGAAATGTTCTTTTTCTTGTCTGCTTTTTCTTGGGCTATTTGTGCTTTAGTTGCTGCCATCTTGCACTTGTTTTTCTATACTATATCCTACTTCAAGAATCCCTTTTAATTGGGTGTCTCCTTTTACTTCTCCTGTTTTTCTCATTGCGTGTTTAAGTGCTAGTTGGTATGTTCCGCTTTCGCGAAAGCGTACCCCTTCACGTAACCATAATTTATTTTCATAGATGTCATTTGATCCTGTGCCTAAAAAACTACCATCTGGTGCCGCCATTTCATACTGTAATGTATCTGTAACGATTTTTCCATGAGGAAATTTTATCTGTGAGATCAACCAGAGGTTATTATACTCATATTCATGCGTGTTGCGCAGGTTCAAATATAGATTATAGACCGTAGTTGTGTCTTGCGGTGTAATGTTAAAAGTTGCTGTGTCATTAATGTCCCATCCAGAAGGTGGTAGACTTTCATAATTTGCATCTACTAACAAGTCGTCACAAGAGACTATCGTTAATGTTATTAAAAGGCATATTAATACTCTCACTAATCTTCTTTTTTAGGCGGTTTACTATCGTTGTTTTTGTTACGATTACGGCTTTTATTACGGTTATTTCTAGGCTTATTAGGCTTTGTTTCACCTGTGGCATTGTCACTTGCCGGTTTTGGTTTATTAGTGTTTCTATTTGCGCTAGCAGGTTTTTTAGTATTAGGCTTGTTGTTGTTGTTGTTGTTGTTGTTAGTTTTAGCCTTAGGTGTTCGGTTGTTTTGTTTAGGTCTAGGTTTACGAGCAGGCTGTCCTTCTTTAGGTGAAGCAGCAGTTGCTGTTGTTGTTTTATTTTGAGGTTTTGCAGGTCTACGTTTCTTGTTGCGTTTGTTGCGAGATTTTGATTTTGACTTAGGTTGATCAAAACGTGTTAAACTATCCTGACCTACTACGTTTTCAAAACTAACTTCTTCCTCTACTATTAATTCGCTCGCATATTCTTCAATGCTAGCAACTGTTTCTTTAGCCTTGTTTTTTGATACTATTTCATGAACTTGCTCTGTAGTAAGAGTATGCCAGCTCATCCAGTCACCTTCATAACAATACCACATTAGGCCTTTAAATATGTCTACTTTTTGACATACGGCGGTTCCTTTTTCGGTATAAAGTTTTTGATTTTGTTTAGGAAACGTACTTAGTGCGTCCATGTAAGAATCCAGCTCGTAATTAAGACAGCATTTTAATTTTCCACACTGTCCCGCTAGTTTCTGTGGGTTTAATGATAAGTTTTGATAACGAGCAGCACCTGTAGTTACAGATCTAAAATCTGTTAACCATGTACTACAACACAATTCACGACCACACGATCCTATACCGCCTAAACGAGCAGCTTCCTGACGCAGCCCTATCTGACGCATTTCTATTCTAGTCTTGAATTCTGAAGCGTATTCTCTAATTAATTCTCTGAAATCTACGCGATCATCGGCAGTGTAGTAGAAGGTTGCTTTAGAACCATCACCTTGAAATTCTATGTCAGAGATCTTCATTTTAAGTTGAAGACGTATCGCTATCTGTCTAGCGCGTACTTTCATAGGTTCTTCTTTCTCGCGAGCAGTCACCCATTTTTCAACATCTTTTTCATTTGCGATGCGGTAAACTTTTGGAATTTCTCCATTTATTTTAATGCGTTTGCGTTTCATTTGTACACGCACTAACTCACCAGTTATGGTTACTATTCCTATATCGTGACCACTTTGAGTCTCGGTAGCAACTATGTCGCCTATTTTAAGCTGAAGACCTTCTGAATTATGAAAGAATTCTTTTCTGCTATTTTTAAAACGTACTTCCACATATGGGAAAGCTTTTTGACCATCGGGCAGCTCCATGTTTGCTAGCCAGTCAAAAACCGTTAATTTATTACATCCACTTGTACCACAGGTTCCATGATTTTTACATCCACCAGGCGTACCACCACCAGTTCCACAACTATTACAGCTCATTCTTGTATTCTCTATATATTGAAATTGAAACGATTAACTCGCACAATTGATTTCTTTACTCGAATCGTAAATATAACAATTAAAAGTGTGGGATATTGTTAGTAGTCGGGCGTAAAATCTAGAAGAAGAAGGAGAGAAGATTACTACAGGTGTTAAAATGAAAAATCCCAACCATTGCTGATTGGGATTTTTGCTCCTCCTCTTGGGCTCGAACCAAGGACCCTCTGATTAACAGTCAGATGCTCTAACCAACTGAGCTAAGGAGGACTGTGATATACACAAACTCAAGCTATTTGCTTAAGCGATGGCAAATTTAGTATGTTTTTTATATTTGACAAACTTTTAAACTAAAAAATTTGATATTTTTTAAAACTTTTATCCAAACAGTGCCTTAAAGAGGTCATTTCCATTTGCATAGAGCATTAAAGAAAGTAAAATAACGATACCTATAATTTGCGCTTTTTCTAAAAACTTGTCTCCAGGCTTGCGTCCAGTGATAATTTCATACAGTAAAAACATCACGTGACCACCGTCTAAAGCTGGAATAGGTAGTATGTTCATGATAGCGAGAATAAAAGATATAAACGCTGTCGTGCCCCAAAAAGCCGACCAATCAAATGTGTCCGGATATAATTTTGCAATAGTTCCAAAACCACCTAGCTGGCTCGCTCCTTTTTTAGTGAAAACATATTTAAACTGCACAACGTAATCGTGCATGGTCATGTAACCTTTTGAAATACCAGCAGAAATACTTTCACTGAATGAATACTTCTTTCTTGTTACAGATGCATAGTCCTTGTCTGTAGAAGGTTTAGTGAATCCTAGAATTTTAGGTTCTTCAACAGTTTTGGTAAAAAAGATAAAGCTCTTAACTTCTTTAGTTGTGAAGATTACTTCTTTGTCATAAGTTTTACCTTCATATTCCCATACTACATGAAAAGGTTCATGATTCTTTACTTTGTGGTTTATTGCATAGGTGTAATCTGTGTTATAATTGATAGGGAATCCAGCAACAGATTTAATAGTTGCTCCAGTTTTTATACCTATACTATCTGCTTTTGTGCCTGCAGCAACTTCACCTACTTTAAATGGGTATCTCGCTTCTAGAGAACTAGGGACTCCTGCTTGGAACATCCTGCTACCTATATCTTCAGGAATAGTAACATCTACTTTTTTACCATCTCTTATTACAGTAACGGTAGAGATGTCTCTAAAAATAAGCATATGGTTAAATGATGGAGCATATTCTATAGTGTCATTGTCTGCAAGAAGTACTTTATCACCTTGTTTAAAACCTATATCTTCTAGTGTTTCTGGAAAACCAAAACCGTATTTATAATCTTCACCTTGTGCTTCATTTGTACCGTTAAAAGCTATTAAACAGATGTAGATCACAAAACCTACCACCACATTTACAAATACACCACCTAACATGATTATTAATCGTTGCCATGCTGGCTTAGATCTAAATTCCCACTCTTTAGGCTCCTGAGCCATTTGCTCCTTGTCCATGCTCTCATCTATCATTCCTGATATTTTTACATAACCACCTAGAGGTAACCAGCCTATCCCATAAACAGTTTCTCCTATTTTCTTTTTAAATAGTGAGTACTTGATGTCAAAGAATAAGTAAAATTTTTCTACTCGTGTTTTAAATAGTCTAGCAGGTATAAAGTGTCCCAACTCGTGTAAAACGATGAGAAGGGAAAGACTCATTAAAAAGTTTATAATAAGAACAACCGTAGGGTGCATATAATTTTAATTTTAGACCAGCAAAAATAGGTCATTCATAACAGTCCACATAATGCAGTTATAGATTTAGCGTACAAGTAGTTTCTCTATGGTTGTACCTCTTTCTGTAGTTAGATTTAGAAAATATATCCCACTGTTTTGTGGCGCTTTAAAAGTGAGAGAAGGATTATTAAGCAGCTGTTTTTTATAATCGATAATCATTCTTCCATGTAGATCATAGATTTTAAGGGCTGTAAAATCTTCTTGAATGCCTATAATTTGAAAGGTGGAAGAAGTTGGGTTGGGGTAGAGTTGGTATTCCGCTTTCGCGAAAGCGGTATCTAAACCTAGTGTAGCAGTATTGTTCTTACTTATGGTATCAACATCTGGATCTATTTCTATAGAACTAACCACAAATGGTACGCGTATTCTCTTATTTTGAGTCAGACTATTGACCAGAATGGTGTCCCATTGTACTTCTCCGGCGGCACCTATTATTTTAATAGGCAACTGCATTTCAAATAGACTTACGGAAGGATGAGTAGGTGTTTGAATGTAATTTATAGAGATACCATTCGGTATATCTATCCAGTTTATGTTGTGCTGTGGGTAGCCCTCGCCATAAATCCAATCGTTGAAAAATTCGTCTAGATTTTGTCCACTAGTTGTTTCTGCTATTGATTTAAATTGTGGGGTTTTGGCATAGTTGTAAGCGAGTTGCGAGTCGTTAAGATAATTTTGGAGTGTTTGTTCAAAATCAGCATCACCTAATTTTTTGCGTAGCATGTGTAAAACCATACCGCCTTTATTATAAGATAAGTTACCATTAAAAACACGGCCTACACTTAAGGTATCTGTCGCTGGCACATAAACACTGCCGTCCAAGTCTGTAGTTGCTCTGTTGTTTGCATTAACGCGCCATGATTTAAACGCGTCGTTACCATCTAGATGCTCTACTGTCATTCCTGTAGAGTAAGTGGCAAAACTTTCATTGAGCCATATGTCTTGCCAGCTGCCACAGGTTACTTTATTACCAAACCACTGGTGGGCTAGTTCGTGAGCGATTAAACCACGACTAAAGTTACCCATAAAACTAATAGTCGTATGCTCCATACCACCACCCCAACCGAATTGTGCATGCCCGTATTTTTCATCTCTAAAAGGATAAGGGCCAAAGGTGTTTTCAAAAAAGTTCATAATAGGAACCGTCACTGCGGTGCTCGATTGTGCGCTGACTAGATTTTCTGGATACACATAGTTATCTATAGGAAAAGCCGTTGCACCGCTGCCTACCATCTCGGTATATTTAGAATAATTTGTTACTGCGATAGCTATTAAATAGGCAGGTATAGGGTGATTGTGTTGCCATTTAAAAGTTTTACCTGTAGGCGTTATACTTTCTGAAGTCATTAGACCATTAGAAATACCAGTGTTGCCGGTCGGTACATTTAAAATTACATCTGTCTGGTCTATTTTATCATTAAGATCTTGTTTACATGGCCACCATGCTTTTGCTCCATAAGGCTCAGAAAGTGTCCATATAATACCGGCGTTATTATGCGTAGTCTGTGCAAAACTACCGAAACCGCTTGCTATAGGATTGCCGCTGTAAGTAACACTCAGACTATCTAAAACACTGTTGTTTTGAATCGCAGGAAGATCAATTACTAGTTCATCATTGCCATTATTTATAAAATTAAGCGCAGTACCTCGTTGAGTTACATGACTTACAATCATATTAGACGCTAGATCAAAAACGACCTGATCCATATCACCTACCGCAGTAAAATGTGACGTTACTGTACCAGAAATTACAGCAACATCTGGGTCTACATCTAGTTCTAATCGTACATATTTGAGGTCGTAATTTGAGGTTCGTCCATTTATTACCCTATTTCCTGAGTTGAATAATGTAGATTTTAAGAGGCAGGCTTCAACACCTTCTTGAGATGTCGTGATTTGTGCTTGTGACTGTTCCGCTTTCGCGAAAGCGAGAACTAAAACTATCAAATACATTATTTTAAAATTCTTCATCAAGTTGGAATTTCTAGTAAGGAAAGTTGTTAAACAGTCACCAATAGGATTATTAGGTTGTAATTTTGTAAAAAAGTATCACAAATGCTTCAATTTCTTAGTAAAAATAAATGGCGCATCTTATTTATGGCTATTTTATGTGGTGGAATAATGGCCTCTTTTCAATACGCCTTAACACCAGATAAGACCTTACCTATATTACAGCCAGATAAATTTGATCCTACTCTGGTAGATGATTCTATGCTTTTTGTAAAGAAGTATCACAAGATAGCTCCTTTTCAATTAGTGAATCAGAATGGTGATACCATTACAGATAAGGATTATGATAATAAAATTTATGTATCAGATTTTTTCTTTACTACCTGTCCTACTATTTGTCCTGTGATGACTAAGAACATGACGCTAGTACAAGAAGAATTTAAGAACGATCCTGATGTGATGATTCTTTCTCACAGTGTAACTCCAGAAATAGATAGTGTAGAGGTTCTTAAAAAGTATGCTGTTAAAAAAGGAGTGATGGATTCTAAATGGAATCTCGTTACTGGTGATCGCAAGCAAATTTATGATCTAGCTCGTAAATCTTACCTCGCTGCAAAGGAGAATAAATACGGTGGTGACTATGCGCTTATCCATACAGAAAACTTTCTTCTAGTAGATAAAGAAGGTAGATTAAGAGGTCGTTCTTATGACGGTACGAGTGAAGAAGATGTATTAAAACTTATTGAAGACATCTATATTTTAAAAAGTACGTATGTTAAAGATCGTTAATTATCCTTAAAAAGTGCGTTTAATCGTATTTTTAGTTTTCCTGCAAAGATGTTTTAAGTGATTAGGTTAGGGTATTGCTATTTTTGCAGTAATTATAACAATAGTTACTATGAAAAAAATATTATTATCTCTAGTGCTTTTATTTACAGTGAGCACTGCAATTGCCCAAACTGAGGCCGAATTAAAGGCATTGAAAAAGGTAAAACAAGATTCAATTGCTCAAATTCAATCTAGAGTAAATGCTATTCAAGGAAAAATAGATGCTCTTCCAGGATGGAAAAAAGGTGCTTTTGGTACTTTGGGTGTTAACCTATCTAGTTTTGATAACTGGTACTCTCAAGGTAGTGCAAACGTATCTGCTGGAAATATAGGTCTTACTGCAAACGCATTTGCAAACTTAAAGCAACCTAAATACTTCTGGAGAAATTCATTAAACATCAACCTAGGTTGGGTAAAATTTGACGATAAAGATGATCCTACTGATGATGATAGTTTCCAAGAGGCAACAGATGTTTTTAATATCTCTTCTCTTTATGGTTATAAATTAACTGAGAAAATTGCTGTATCAACACTAGCTGAATACCGTACTACTATCTTAAGTAACTTTAATGACCCAGGTTACCTAGACGTAGGTGTAGGCGCGACATGGACTCCTACAGATAATCTTGTAGTAGTAGTGCACCCATTAAACTACAACTTCGTATTTGCTAAGAATGACGCAGTTTTTGAATCTTCTCTAGGTGCAAAAGTAGTTGCAGATTATACTCGTAGTATTGGTAAAGTAAGTTTTAAATCTAATTTATCTGCTTTCTATAGCTATGAAGACAGCGACCTTTCTAATTATACTTGGATCAACTCATTCGGTTACACATTATGGAAAAACATAGGTGTAGGTTTTGAATTTGGTTTAAGAGGTAATAAGCAAGAAGCTTTAAACTTTGCTAACGATAACCTAGCGGTAGGTGCTACTCCATTAGATTTTGATACAGTAGATAACAAGTTACAGTCTTACTACTTAGTAGGTCTTAACTACAAGTTCTAAAACAATATATTTCTTTTACTTAAAAAGGCTTTCCAGAAATGGAAAGCCTTTTTTATTTTGAACAAGATTTATAGTTATTTATAAACCTACTTCTTTTTTAGTTGTACGATTCTGTTCTTCTGGAGTGGTTACTTCATTGTTTTCTAGTCTAAAGTTACCAAAGTTATAAGTGAAGCCCACGCTTATGGTTCTAGTTTCTGGTAGTGCTAGGTAATAATTGTCTTGGTTTAAATAACGTGTAGTAAGTCTTTGATTTTGGGTTTTAAAGATGTCGTTAACTGCAAGAGTTAATTGCGCTCTTCTATTCCATAAGCTTTTATTAAAACTGATGCTAGTCGGGAATGAGCCACCCCATTCATAAGTACCGAATAGAAGACTGGAGATATAAGACGCTTCTATGTCCATGGATAAAGTTCTATTATCTGCTAGATTGATTCTATTAAAAGAACTTAAATATAAACCTGTGGTAGATGTTTTCACATCCACATTACCAGATTGTACTGCTCTAGTTTCATTTTCCATATAGAACAAGCTACTGCTTAGTCCTGTATACCAGCTGTCATTTATGTATCTATAGGTTGCTGCATCTATACTATACTGCAATTCATAATTTAGATTTATGCTTTGCGAGTTTAACTGGTTATTACTGTTATTTTGAAAAGGCACCTCACTTAGCACATCTTTTGTGTATAGAAAATAAGCATCTACAAACCACGTGTTTTTATGATTCCAGCTTAAAGTATATTTATTATTAAAAGCAGGCTGTAGATTTGGGTTTCCTGTGCTGAAGTTAAAGTCATTTATAAAAGAGCTAAAAGGATTTAAGTCAGCATATCTAGGTCTGTCTATGGTTCTTTTATAACTTAGGGTATAGGAGTTATTCTCATTTGCCTGATTAGTTATAGCTAGATTAGGGAAAAACTCTAGGTATTCCTGTGTGTTAACCTGTCCTAGAGATTGAGAATCGCCTTCTACGTCTGTCTGTTCTGCACGCAATCCAGCTGCAATAGACCATTTCTCCCAATTACGCTCTATTTGTGCATATGCAGCATAAATGCTCTCGTCATATAAAAACAAATCAGAGAAGGCTGGGTTAAGTGTACTGCCACTATCAGTGTCAAAAAAGTTCTGTGAACTTGTAGATGTTACATTAGAAAATTTAAGTCCTGAACTTAACTGGTAGTTGCCTATACTCGTGTTGTAATCTAATTTTGCGGTGTAGATATCTATTTCTTGAAAAGCATCTGTTAAAAAACTATTAGTACCTGTAGTAGTTTGGCTAGTATCAAAGAAAGTCGAAGTAAGGTTTTGTACCTGATCACTATCGGTAAAGATGTAATTACCTTCTAGGTTTAATGTTGCACCTTTATCATTAAGAACATGTTGCCATTGTGCATTTACAAAACCGTTAGTTCTGTTTTTCTCAAAATCAGAATCGGTATTAAAGCCAGAAAAAGTAGTGGCGCCTTCTTGTAGGATAAAAGTTTCATTTTGATAACTGGCATCATTATTTTCATTACTGCTGTAATTACCAGAAAAGCTCAATGAATTTTTTTCATTTACTGTTATGTCTACGATCGTATTAAAATTATGAGAGGCACTGCGTTCTATTTTTTCTAACTCAGTAAAACGTCTTTCAGACCTACTTCCATCAGGATTAAAGAAACCTATTTGTGAGTCGTCAAATTTAAAATCCTTCCTAGGGTTGTAGTTGTAGTTAGCATAAACATTTAACCAGTTATTCTTATAGAAGTGAGAGGTTCCTATCTGGTATTTAGTAAAAGTACCTTGAGTCCATTTTCCACTTACGTTTCCTTTATAGCCTAGAGAGATACCTTTTGAGGTGTTGATATTAATGACGGCAGCACCTTCTGCATCATAACTAGCAGGTGGATTTGTGATAACCTCTACACTCTTTATGTTATCAGCACTATAACCACGTAATAATGCATCTAGCTCTTCATTAGTTAAATACACACGCTTGTTGTTAATATAAATTACAGCAGGAGAGTTTTGAACCATGTAAGTTCCTTCCATCTCAAATATACCAGGTGTCTTTTTTAAAAGGTTTTGAGTATTACCAACGCTTAAAATGGTGTTCTCAACATTAAAAACCAGTCGGTCTGCTTTTTTATCGATAGTAGGTTTTGCAGCTGTTAATACTACTGCGTCTAGCTGTGCTGTGTCTTCTTCTAAGATAAATTCTCCTAACGATTCATTAGTTGTTATGTTTAGCTTTCGCGAAAGCGGTACATATCCAACTGAAGAAAACTGAAATGTATAAGTGCCTTGTTCAAAATTATTAAATTTAAAAACTCCTTTTTCATTTGCCGAGGTGGCTTTATGAAAAACACTGTCAGGCATTTTAAATGTAACTACAGTTGCATAAGGTATTCCTACTTTATTTTTACTGTTTACAGTACCTGTAAGATTAGTTTGTGCAGTCGTACTATATACTATAAGAAAGGTGAGAAAAGGTAGGTGTTTCATTTTGAGCGGTTAATGGTTAGCTAAAATACCAAAGATCAAGAAAACTTAAGGACATCTTTTAGATTATATTTGCACCCTATTGTAAAGGACTATGAAGAATATACGTAATTTTTGTATCATCGCACATATTGATCACGGTAAAAGTACACTGGCAGACAGGCTTTTAGATGCTACACAAACAGTTACTAAGAGAGAATCTCAGGCGCAACTGTTAGATAATATGGATCTAGAGCGTGAGCGTGGGATAACTATTAAATCACATGCTATACAAATGGATTATACGGCGCCAGACGGTGAGCAGTACATCCTTAACCTAATAGACACGCCTGGTCACGTAGACTTTTCTTATGAAGTGTCTCGTTCTATCGCTGCCTGTGAAGGAGCGTTGTTAATAGTAGATGCAGCACAAAGTATACAAGCACAAACTATTTCTAATCTTTATCTAGCACTAGAAAATGATTTAGAAATTATACCTGTTTTAAATAAAGTAGATCTTCCTAGTGCAAATCCAGAAGAGGTTACAGATGATATCGTAGATCTTTTAGGTTGTGATCCTAGTGAGGTGATACCGGCTAGTGCAAAAACAGGATTAGGTATTCAAGATATTTTAGATGCTATTATAGAAAGAGTCCCTGCACCTGTTGGAGATCCTGATGAGCCATTACAGGCACTTGTTTTTGACTCACAGTACAATCAGTTCCGTGGAGTTGAGACTATTTTTAGAGTTATAAACGGTTCTATTAAAAAAGGGCAGCATATTAAATTTGTAGCCACTGGCGAGAGTTATTATGCAGATGAAATAGGAACCTTGAAACTAAATCAAGTTCCTAAAAAAGAAATAAAAGCTGGTGATGTTGGGTATCTAATTACAGGTATTAAAGAAGCCAAAGAAGTAAAAGTAGGTGACACGATCACAGATCATGCTAAGCCTACTACAAACCCTATAGGCGGTTTTGAAGATGTGAAACCTATGGTTTTTGCAGGTATTTACCCTGTTGATACTGAAGATTATGAAGACTTGCGTTCTAGTATGGAAAAACTACAACTGAATGATGCTTCATTGGTATTTCAGGCAGAGAGTAGTGCGGCATTAGGTTTTGGTTTCCGTTGTGGGTTCTTAGGAATGTTACACTTAGAGATTATTCAAGAACGTCTAGAACGCGAGTTCGACATGACGGTAATTACTACAGTGCCTAACGTTTCTTACCACGCATATACTCATAAGAATCCAGACGAGATTCTTATTGTAAACAACCCTTCTGACTTACCAGAGCCTTCTAGTCTTAATAGAGTAGAAGAGCCTTATATAAAAGCAACTATTATTACAAAATCTGATTTTGTAGGTAATGTAATGTCACTTTGTATAGAAAAACGTGGTGTGGTAACTAATCAAACTTACCTTACTACAGAGCGTGTAGAAATGACTTTTGACATGCCACTAGCAGAGATTGTTTTTGATTTCTATGACAGACTTAAGACTGTTTCTAAAGGTTATGCATCATTTGATTATGCTCCTTTAGGAATGCGTGAATCTAAATTAGTACGTGTAGATATTTTATTAAATGCACAGACAGTAGATGCCTTAAGTGCCTTAATTCACTTTGATAATGCATATACCATAGGTAAGAAAATGGTAGAAAAATTACGTGAGTTAATACCACGTCAACAATTTGATATTCCTGTACAAGCAGCTATCGGTGCAAAAATCATTGCTCGTGAAACGATTAAAGCATTGCGTAAAGATGTAACTGCAAAATGTTATGGTGGTGATATCTCTCGTAAACGTAAGCTTCTTGAAAAGCAAAAGAAAGGTAAGAAACGTATGCGTCAGGTAGGAAATGTAGAGATACCACAGCAAGCGTTTATGGCTGTTCTTAAATTAAATGATTAACTAGTAAGATTTTAGTCCTGCTTTATAAAAGTGTGCACAAATAAAAAACCCTCATCAGTTATGATGAGGGTTTTTGCTTTATGTAAGAAGAAGAGAAATTAATCTTGCTCTTCTTCCATAGTTACTTCTCCAGAGGCTTGTTCTACTATTTCTTTACCTATATAAGCAAGAATACTGCCTTCTTCTATTTCCATTTTACCTGACATCGATGGTACGATGTCTATGGCGTTATCGTGACGTATAAATAGAGGTACGATGTCTTCGTCAGTTTTTGTAATCTCTATAAGACCTTCAAAATGTTCCTGAGACTTAATTGTAATCTCATGAATTTTACCGTGGTGACGTGTAACTTCCATCATGTTTACATAGTCATCTGTAGCAGAAAATAAACCAGTGACTGGGTTCTTATTAGGATTGTTAATCTCGTTAGAATGTACCAGTCTATACGCTCCATTTTCTCCAAAACGTTTTTCAAATCGCTCGATAGCATAATCGTTAATTTGAGAGTTGCCAGTCAGTGCTAGTAAAAAGCCTATATTGTTAAATTCAATATCGTCTGATATGGAATCAGAGTAAATGTCTGCTGTAACAGCATCCAGTCCGCTTTCTTTGGCGATGCGTATATTGTTTGCATTGGTGTCTACTAATACGACACTGCGGCCGTGTTCCTTAAGGTATTTTGCAATGACTCTAGAGAATTTAGAGGCACCTACTATCATGATACCATTAGATTGTTTAAGGAAAACGCCTACTATTTTTGCAAACATTCTAGCCGTAGTAGCATTAAGTAATACGGTTCCTAACACGATCATGAATACTAGAGGAGTAATGTATTCTGCACCAGGTATTCCTTGAGAGACTAGCTTAGAACCAAAAAGTGATGCGATACCTGCGGCAACGATACCACGAGGTCCTACCCAAGAAATGAATAATTTTTCATTTAATTTAAGTCCACTATTTATCGAGCTAGCAAAAACCCCTAGTGGTCGTATGATAAATGCCATGATTGCAAATAATACGAGAGTTTCCCATCTGTAGATAAGATAAAGATCTTCCATATTTATGTTTGCAGCCAGTAATATAAATAGGATAGAGATTAAAAGAACACTTAGAGACTCTTTAAAATAAAGAAGTTCTTTAATGTTAGGTAAATTGATGTTTCCTAAAACCATTCCCATTACCACTACAGATAATAATCCAGATTCATGAGCAAAACTGTCGCTCAATACAAAGACTCCTAAAACGGCTGCCAGTGTAAAAACATTCAATAAATAATGTGGTATAAGTTTTTTCTTAATAGAAAAAGCAAGAGCATGGGCAAAAGAAAAACCAAAAGAAAAACCGAACAATACGATTTTACCAAATTCTTCTAAAGCCACTAGTGTAAACTCTCCGCCTGCACCAGCACTTATGAATTCAAATACCAATACGGCAAATAATGCACCTATAGGGTCAATAAGAATACCTTCCCATTTAAGGATGGAACTCACATCTTTTTTTAAAGGTATGTTACGTAATATAGGTGTGATAACCGTAGGCCCTGTAACGATTATCAATGCAGAGAATAGCAAAGAAATCTTCCATGTAAGACCAAATATATAATGTGCAGCAACTCCACCACCTACAAATGTGATGATAACAGCAACTGATATTAATTTACCGATAACTGGTCCGGTGTTAAGAATTTCATCTCTCTTTAAAGTTAATCCGCCCTCAAAAAGAATGATACTTATAGCCAGTGACACAAAGTAAAATAAACTGTCACCAGGGAATAGGCCATTTTCCCCATTCCACATAGGTTCGATAATTTTTGAAGCGTCTGCAGTGTAAAGCGACGCTATAGGCCCTACGAGTAGACCTATGATGATTAACGGTAATATAGCAGGGATTTTTAATCTCCATGCCATCCACTGTGCAAGTATTCCAAGTATAATAATTCCTGCTAGTTCTAGCATATTTTTAAATTTTCAGGAAAATTACAACCTTTTTTATCAGTTTTATAGCGGTTACGCTTTCGCGAAAGCGAAATAAGTAATAATTAAGCCTATATTTATGTTTTTTTAACAAATAATAGGCATTGAGTTACACCTCATTTAAAAATATAGCGATAGGAATCGCTTTTTCCCCTACACTAGAAGCAAACGTAAGCGAGGCTGCAAGATTAAGTTGCATGTTCGGTGCAAAGCTGTCTTTAATTCATGTGGGGCAGAGAAGTGATGAAAAAATAAGAACTATAGATCAATACATAGGTAATTGTGGACAGTCACAATTATCTTATGAAATTATCTTTAACGAGGGCGACCCTGTAGAGGTTATTTTAGAAACCGTTAAGGAGCATAAAATAGATTTGTTACTTCTGGGAGCATTAAAGCAAGAAAAATTTGTCAAGTTTTATTTAGGCTCTATAGCACGTAAACTTACTAGAAAAGCGACATGTTCTGTTTTAATGATGACTAATCCTAGTGTGATAAGAAAACCATGCAAACACATGGTGGTAAATGGTCTCAAGGATGCGCACACAGAGCATACCATAGAAACTGCTTTTTATGTTGCACATAGTTTAGGAAGCAATCAACTGACCATTGTGGAAGAGATAGAACAAGAAAAGGTTTCTATAAAAATTGACGACGATCAAAGTTTACGTAAAGCAAACTTGCTGAAAGAGAAACTTAAACGACAAGAAGAATTACGTGTTCAAGGTATATTGAACCATATACCTAGCGAAGAAAAGAAAGATATTCAGGTAAGTACGCAACCTATCTTTGGACAGCGTGGTTATTCTATAGGTCATTATGCTCAAATAGTAAGAGCAGATTTACTGGTCATGAACGCGCCTAAAAAGTCTAGTTTTTTAGATCGGTTTTTCCCACATGATCTAGAGCATATTTTAAATGAACTGCCTACTGATGTACTTATAGTAAGATGACGAAGAAGAAAACAGACATCAAAGGGTTTTTTAAAGCATTACCCAAAAATATTTTTAGTGGTTTTGTGGTTAGTCTTATCGCGCTACCATTAGGACTAGGTCTGGCTATGGCTAGTGAGGCACCACCTATTGCTGGTGTTATTGCTGCTGTGGTAGGTGGAGTTTTAGTCTCTATTCTAGGTGGTAGTAATGTCACTATCTCTGGTCCTGGTAATGGGCTAGTGGGTGTCATATTAGTCGCGGTTGCGACATTAGGTTTAAATGGTACCTATGCTGCTATTATATGTTCTGGCGTGTTGTTAACCATACTGGGCTTTTTAAGAATGGGAAAACTAGCAGACTTTTTTCCATCTAGTGCTATTCAGGGAATGCTGGCTGCCATAGGCCTTATTATTTTAGGGAAGCAATTTCATATCATGATGGGTAATGAGATGAAGTTACCAGGTAGTATAGATTACCTACTTGCTATACCGTCTACTATAATAGGAGTCTTTTCTTATAACCATTCGGGCTTTACTTATGCCGCGATATCTGGGGTTATAGCACTAGCTATTATGGTGTTTTATCCTAAAATTAGAAATAAATACTTTCACTTAGTCCCAGCGCCTATGTGGATAGTTTTGATATCTATAGGAGTTAGTTACTTCTATGAATTAGTATTACAACAGCCGCATCCAGTAGATCCTAGATACATGATCTCAAATATTCCTACAGGCAGCCAGATTGTGTCTGACATACCTACTCCTAATTTTAATCTTGTTAACTCCATAGGTTTCTGGGGTAGTGTTCTTGCGATTACATTAATAGCTAGTATTGAGTCTTTGTTAAGTATTAAGGCAGTAGACCAGTTAGATCCAGAAAAAAGAAGGTCTAACGTAAATAGAGATCTTAAAGCACTAGGTCTTGCAACTATAGGTAGTGGTTTTTTAGGAGGTCTCAATGTCGTTACTGTAATAGCAAGAAGTTCTGTAAATGTGAATAATGGTGGTAGCAATCGATCTTCTAACTTTGCTCACGCTACTTTTCTAGTTGTTTTTATTCTTTTATTCAGTACGCAATTAACACGCATACCGTTGCCAGCTTTAATGGCCATTCTTGTGTATACAGGTTATAAACTGGCGTCTCCTAGTAACGTAGCAAAGATTTTTAAGATAGGAAAAGAGCAGCTTATAATCTTTTTCACCACATTATTAGTAACACTTTTCATTGGGTTAATTTCAGGAATTCTGGCAGGTGTTTTAATGACCTTTGTTATCCATGTAATATTAAATAAGGATCTGGAGCTTTTCATAAAAAACTGGCGCAAACCTAATGTGTTGATGTTTAAAGAGAAAAAAGGAGATCAGCATTATTATATTAATGTCAAGCATTTCTGTACTTTTTTAAACTTTTACAGACTTAAAGAAAAATTAAATGCCATTCCAGAGACAGAAGACGTTGTGGTAGATTTATCGTTATGTGAATTTGTCGATCACACAGTAATGGAAAATCTAAGTGCTTATCAAGATGTGTTTCATAAACGAGGTGGGCATCTAGAAATTATAGGGCTAGATCTACATGGCACAGATTCACAACATCCATTTGCATTGCGCAGGCTTATACCAGGTATACCTTTTATTACAGGTAACCTTACTAAAAGACAGACTACTTTAAAAGAAATTGCCCAAGACTATTCATTAGAGTATGAGGTGGATGTAAAGGGAAATACAGAGGTTTTAGATAATTTTAGATACTTCAAGACTAAAAAGATTGAAAAAATATACAATAGACTGTTCAATGAAGACAGTTCATTCTCCTTATTTGATATTCATTTTTCTGAAGGTGAATTTATAGCCAAAGAAGATGTGCGTACTACGATGTTACACATTAAACTAGAGCATGCTATTCCAGAATTTACCCTGGATAGAGAAGGTTTTATGGAGCGTCTATATGCTATTGCAGGATATGAAGATATACCTATTGATAACCATTCTGATTTTACAAAACGCTTTTACCTTATAGGGAAAAATCCTTATCAAGTTCAGGAATATTTTAATGACGATTTAGTGAAGTTCTTTGAATGTAATTCATATTATCATGTAGAATCTGACGGTGTTTCCTTATTAATTTTCAGGACACAACGTACTTCTGGGGTTAAAGAAATAAAGAAATTGATCGACTTTGGGAACCGACTTAGAAAAATCGTGGTTAAAGAAGCGCTAGTCGCTTATTAAAATGCTTATTTATTCTTAAAGACATTGTAAGCATGGTGCTACATTTTGTATTTTGCATGCACTATGAAAATACACTCAATAGAATCTGGTAATTTTAAGTTAGATGGTGGTGCTATGTTCGGTGTGGTGCCTAAAAGTCTATGGACACGCACTAACCCTGCAGACTCTAATAACATGATTGATATGGCGGCACGATGCCTGCTTATTGAGAATGGAGATAGACTTACTTTGGTAGATACTGGAATGGGTAATAAGCAGTCAGAGAAGTTTTTTGGCTATTATTATATGGATCATAAATTTGATCTAGATAGTTCGCTAAAAGAAAAAGGATTCTCTCGCGACGACATTACAGACGTTTTTCTGACGCACTTGCACTTTGACCATTGTGGTGGTGTAATTAAGAAGAGTAGTAAAGGAGATTTTTTTGAGCCCGCTTTCGCGAAGGCGGTATGTCACACTAACTCTAGTCACTGGAATTGGGCAATAGAACCTAACGATCGTGAGAAAGCTAGTTTTCTAACAGAAAACATCAAACCCATAGAAGAAAACGGACAGCTTAATTTTATTTCTCAAAACAGCAATTATGAGAAACAAAATGAAATGGATTTTGATATTCTTTTTGTAGATGGACATACAGAAAAGATGATGATTCCGCACATACACTTAGATGGTAAAACATTCGTTTACATGGCAGATTTACTTCCTACAGTGGGACATATTCCTTTGCCTTATGTAATGGGGTATGATACCAGACCATTAATCACGCTAGGTGAAAAAGAAAAATTTCTAAATGAAGCTGCAACTAAGGGATATTACCTCATTTTAGAACACGATCCTTTTAATGAAATTATTACCGTAAAACATACGGATAAAGGAGTGAGACTAGATCAAACATTTACTTTCAAAGACTTATTTTAAAACTAACAAACAATAATTAATAGAAAATGAAATACTCAATTTTAAAATCTACATTTTTAACTGTTGCAGCAGCTGGTTTACTAGCTAGTTGTGGTAGCGGTGGTGCAATAGTATCTCCAGCTATAGGTAATATAGACAGTACGCCGTTAAAAACACAAGCTCTAACAGATGAGCAAGCAAAGAACTGGAAAGACATGGATCTTGTGTCTGACACTATTCCAGGTATGAGTGTGAATAAAGCTTATACAGAAATACTAAAGGGTGAAAAAGGTAAAACAGTAATTGTTGCCGTTATAGACTCTGGTGTAGATGTTGAGCATGAAGACCTAGATGGAGTTATTTGGACTAATAAAGGCGAGATCGCTGGTAATGGTAAGGATGACGATAACAACGGTTATATAGATGATGTTCATGGATGGAATTTCTTAGGAGATATCGTTGATGAAAATCTAGAATATGAGAGAATAGTAAGAGATAAAGCTATGCTTCCTGCAGATGTTGTTGCAAAAGCACAGAAAGAATATGATGGTAAAGTAAATGTAGCTACACTGCAAAAGAACCGTTACGAAGAATTATTACAAAGTCTGAATGAAGCAGATAAAGTTTTAACTGCTCATTTAGGGAAATCTGATTATACTAAAGAAGAAGTTTTAGGTATAAAAACAGAAGATGAGTCTATAATCAATGCACAAGGAGCTTTAAATTTCTTTTATGTTAGAGGCTTGAGTAGTGCGCAGGAAGGAAGAGAAACCTTAACAGGTCTCATAGATGGTGTAATAGGTTTGTTAAACGGAGATAATTTAAAAACTAACTACCGTAAAGACATCCTTAATGATGATCAGTACGTGTGGGATACACCAGTTTATGGTAATAATGAATACTCTGGTCCAGATCCAGAAAAAGCAGATGCTTTTCACGGTACGCATGTCGCAGGTATTATCGCTGCAGAGCGTGATAATGGTCTAGGTGTTAACGGTGTTGCAAATAATGTTGAGATCATGGTACTTAGAGCTGTAAGTACTGGAGATGAATATGACAAGGATATAGCAAAAGCAATACGTTATGCTGCAGATAATGGGGCAAAAGTAATTAACGGTAGTTTTGGTAAATATCATTCTCCTAATGCACAATGGGTTTGGGATGCTATTAAGTATGCAGAGACTAAAGATGTTCTTTTTGTAAATGCAGCTGGTAACGAAGGTATTGATACAGATTTTACTCAGGTGTATCCTCAGGATCAAGTTATGGCAGGTACTGAAATATCTGATAATTTCTTAACGGTAGGAGCTTTAAACTTTGAATACGGTTCTGGTTTATTAGCTGGTTTCTCTAACTATGGAAAAAGTAGTGTAGATGTATTTGCTCCAGGTGTTGCAATATATTCTACTGCACCACTTAACGAATATCGCAATGCAGGTGGTACCTCTATGGCATCTCCAGCAACTGCAGGTGTTGCAGCGGTAATAAGATCACAGTATCCTAAATTAACAGCGTCACAAGTAAAGCATGTTATTATGGATAGTGGTTTGACAACTAGCGCTAGAGTAATAGTAGGTGGTAATCCAGAAGATACTAAACCGTTTGCAGAGACTACGGTTTCTGGTAAAATGGTAAATCTTTATAATGCACTTATACTTGCTTCTAAGATTTAATTAGATTCAAGAAAATAAAAAGCGGATATTCTTAGCATAAGAATATCCGCTTTTTTATTGAAATTTTAATTTAATCTCTGTAAACTAAAGTCTGCTTTATATACGTTAATTAGTATGTTAATATAATAAGTTATTAACATGAAAACTTTTTAATAAATGCTATATGTTAGGTTCAAATGCATAGTTTATATTTATTTTAACGGTATAATTAATAAAAAAATCGATGAAGTGCGTAAAATAAAAAGATTATGTATAGATAACGATTCTTTTTTGTTCTAATTCATTTTAATATTTACATTCGCATTCCCTACAATAATCGACATGATGTTAGTTAAGTTTCACATTTTTATTTTGATGCTTGTTCAGCAAGCACCGCCGCCACCTGAGTTTGAGACAAAAATGGCTCCTACCCCTGTAGGAGATGTCGTGCCTTTAGATACTAATTTGTGGATATTGCTTGCGGTTGCTGTAGCCTTAATTGGATATGTAGCTGTTTCTAAATTTAAAAAGGTAGCTTAAAGATTCATTAATCTTTTTACATATTTACCTATCACATCAAATTCTAGATTTACTTTATCGCCTTGAGATAAGGTTTTAAAACCTGTGTGCTCATAAGTATATGGGATAATAGCTACAGAGAAGCTGTTAGTTTTAGAGTCTACGACAGTAAGGCTTACTCCATTTATACAAATACTCCCTTTTTTAATAGTTACATTATTTAGTTCTTGATCATATTCAAAGCTAAATATCCATGAGCCATCTTTGTTTTCTGCTTGCGTGCAAATAGCTGTTTGATCTACATGACCTTGTACGATATGTCCGTCTAGTCGTGCATTCATCTTCATGGCACGTTCTATATTAACTATAGCACCTTCTTTTAGATCTCCTATATTTGTCTTGTTAAGGGTTTCTTCTATAGCGGTTACGGTATATTGATCGCCGTCTATGGCTACAACTGTGAGACACACTCCATTATGCGCTACACTTTGATCTATTTTTAACTCGGTGGTTAATTCACAACGCAAGCTGAGGTGTAAATTTGTATTTTCTTTTCTTATCTGCATAACTTTTGCAGCACTCTCTATAATTCCTGTAAACATAACTGATTAAAAAACTTTACTTTTATCCTTTCAAAAATAAGGCTTAAAGCGCGCAATACATGAATAAGGAAGAGAATATCAAAGTAGGAATCACTATCGGTGATCCTAACGGAATAGGTGGAGAGGTTATTTTAAAGGCATTTGAAGATTCTAGAATGCTAGAGATGTTTACGCCAGTCGTTTTTGCTAGTACAAAATTACTATCCTATTACGTTAAAACGTTTAACCTTAAAGTCAAAATTCATGGAATAACTTCCTTGAACGATGTGGTTCCAGGTAAACTTAATGTGTTTAGGTTAATTAAGGAGCCGTTTAAAGTAAACTGGGGTGAGGTAAGTCCTGAAGCTGGTGAAATTGCTGTAAGAAGTCTAGAGGCTGCTACTGCAGCGTTAAAGAATAAAGATATAGATGTGTTGGTGACTGCACCTATAAATAAAGAGTCTATACATTCTGATAAGTTTAAGTTTCCAGGTCATACAGATTATTTGAATCAAGAATTAGAAGGCGAGAGCTTAATGTTTATGGTCTCAAATGAGTTACGTGTAGGTTTACTTACAGATCATGTGCCGGTAAAAGACGTTCCTGCTAGTATTAATGCTAAGGTTATTAAAACTAAAATAGGTACGATAAAAGAATCTTTGAAAAAAGACTTTGGGATCAGTAGACCTAAAATAGCTGTTTTAGGTATCAATCCGCATGTAGGAGATAATGGTGTTATAGGGACAGAAGATCAAGATACTTTAATTCCAGCTTTAGAACAATTAAGAGAAGATGGGAACATAATATTCGGCCCATATGCTGCAGATTCCTTTTTTGGGAATAAAAAATATAAAGAATTTGACGCTATTTTAGCTAGTTATCATGACCAGGGATTAATTCCTTTTAAAACTATTGCCTTCGGTAGTGGAGTGAATTTTACTGCTGGACTCAGTCATGTACGAACAAGTCCTGATCATGGGACAGGCTTTGATATTGCTGGAAAAGGAGAGGCAAATCCTGATTCGTTTATAGCTGCGATTAATTACGCGATAGAAATTTATCGCAAGAGAAAAGAGTACGATATTCTTAATAAGAATCCATTAAAAAAACTTTCTCGCAAACGAAGATAATATTAACACTAGATTTTTAATAACTTTTATTATCTTTGCCCGCTCTTTGAAAGAGTAAGATTATGGAACTCAAAGCTTTTATAATATCCTATGCTGGATTAAAAGAAAGGAAACATCAGTTTCAATTCGAGGTCGATAATACGTTTTTTGAAAATTTTGGATTTGAAGAGTTTAATAGTTCATCAATTATTGTTGATGCACAGCTAGATAAGAAAAACACCATTATGGAACTTTCTTTGGAAGCTACTGGATCAGTTAATGTTAATTGTGATGTGACTAACGAGCCTTTTGATTTAGACATAGATACGTCTATGGATCTAGTCATCAAATTTGGAGAAGCTTTTAATGATGATAATGAAGAATTATTGATCCTACCACATGGGGAATATGAATTCAATATCGCGCAATATGTGTATGAAATGCTTGTGCTTTCTATACCGCATAGAAGAGTTCATCCAGGTGTTGAAGACGGTTCTTTAGAATCAGACGTATTAGATAAACTAGATGAATTGAGAGTTTCAAATCCTGAAGAAGAGAATAACACAAAGATTACAGATCCCAGATGGGACGCATTAAAGAAATTAAAAACGGATAATAACTTATAGCCATGGCGCATCCTAAGAGAAAAATCTCGAAAACGAGAAGAGACAAAAGAAGAACACACTACAAAGCGACTGTTCCTCAAATTGCAACAGATTCAACAACTGGTGAAGCTCACCTATACCATAGAGCACACTGGCATGAAGGTAAATTATATTACCGCGGTAATGTACTTATAGACAAGACTGAGGTAGCTGAGGCTTAATCTCAATTATATATTTCTTAGAAAACCTTGGTTTTCAATATGAGATCATAAAAAATGACACGTTTTTATTAAAAATGTGTCATTTTTTGTGGTTTCTAGAGCTTTTTTAGTAGCTTTCGCAGCTCTAATTAAACCACTAGAATCACCAGTATGAGTAAAGTCAAAGCGGCGATAACAGCAGTAGGAGCCTACGCACCAGAGTATAGGCTTACTAACGCCATCTTAGAAACTATAGTCGATACTAACGACGAATGGATCACTTCTCGTACAGGGATTAAGGAGAGGCGCATTCTTAAAGATAAAGATAAGGGTACTTCTTACCTTGCTATAATGGCAGCAAAAAATCTAATTGATAAAAAGAAATTAGATCCTACTACTATAGATTTAGTAATCGTTGCTACGGTAACACCAGACATGCCAGTGGCATCTACGGCTGCTTACGTTGCTTCAGAAATAGGTGCGGTAAATGCATTCTCATATGATTTAATGGCGGCCTGTTCTGGCTTTCTTTATGGTATGAGTACTGCTAGTAGTTATATTGAATCTGGTAGGTATAAAAAAGTTCTACTTATTGGGGCAGATAAGATGTCCTCTATTATAGATTATGAAGATCGCGCGACTTGTATCATTTTTGGTGATGGAGGTGGCGCGGTTCTCTTTGAGCCTAATACAGAAGGTTATGGTTTTGAAGATGAAATACTACGCAGTGACGGTATAGGGCGTAATTTTTTAAAGATAGAAGCAGGTGGTTCATTAATGCCTGCCTCTCATGAATCTGTAGATAATAAACAACATTACGTTTTTCAAGATGGTAAAAATGTTTTTAAACACGCGGTATCAAATATGGCCGATGTTTCTGAACAAATTGTAAAACGCAATAAATTAACTAATGAAGATATAGACTGGTTAGTACCACACCAGGCAAATAAACGCATTATAGATGCAACAGCAAGAAGGGTAGATCTTCCAGAAGAGAAGGTTATGGTAAATATTCATAAATTTGGAAATACCACCAGTGCTACATTACCTTTATGCTTAAATGATTATGAAACTCAGTTAAAAAAAGGAGATCGACTAGTATTTGCTGCCTTTGGTGGTGGATTTACTTGGGGTTCTGTATATTTAACGTGGGCTTACGATAGTTAAACTTAATAACCACCCTAATTTATGGACATTAAAGAAATACAAAATTTAATCAAATTTGTTGCAAAATCTGGAGCAAGTGAGGTAAAATTAGAAATGGATGATATTAAAATCACCATTAGAACTGGTAGTGAAACTGGTGATGTAACTTACGTTTCTCAAGCTGCTCCTATGCAAATGGCTCCTGCTCAACAAGCAGCACCTATGCAACAAGCTGCTCCTGCAGCGGCACCTGCTGCACCTGCACCAGAGGCTGCTCCTGCTGCTAGTAATGATAAGTATATTACTGTAAAATCTCCTATTATTGGAACTTTTTATAGAAAAGCATCTCCAGATAAGCCTGCATTTGTTGAGGTAGGAGATAGTATTAAAGAAGGTGATACATTATGTATCATTGAGGCAATGAAACTTTTCAACGAGATTGAAAGTGAAGTTTCAGGTACTATTGTAAAAGTGCTTATCGACGATTCTTCTCCGGTAGAATTCGATCAGCCATTATTTTTAGTAGATCCGTCTTAAGTAAAAGAAGGATTTTTATGTCTTAGTGTTGGTATTGCTTCCGCTTTCGCGAAAGCGAACCATATACCGATACCTTAACTAAAAAGAAACATCATGTTTAAAAAAATATTGATTGCAAATCGCGGTGAAATAGCTCTAAGAGTTATACGTACTTGTAAGGAGATGGGAATAAAAACAGTAGCTGTTTATTCTACTGCTGATGCAGAAAGTCTTCACGTGAAATTTGCAGACGAAGCTGTGTGTATAGGACCACCTTCTAGTAGTGAGTCTTACTTAAAAATGTCTAACATTATAAGTGCCGCAGAAATTACAAATGCAGATGCAATCCATCCTGGTTATGGATTTTTATCTGAAAACGCAGACTTTTCTCGCATTTGTGATGAACATCAAATTAAATTCATAGGTGCTAGTGCAGACATGATCTCTAAAATGGGAGATAAAGCAACTGCCAAAGAAACTATGAAAGCTGCAGGTGTACCTTGTGTTCCTGGTTCTGAAGGAATCATGGTAGATTTTGCTGACTGTTTAAAAACAGCTAGGGAAACTGGTTACCCTGTAATGCTTAAAGCTACTGCCGGTGGTGGTGGTAAAGGTATGCGTGCTGTGTGGAAAGAAGAAGATCTTCAAGACGCATGGGATAGTGCTCGTTATGAGTCTAAGGCTGCCTTTGGTAATGATGATATGTATATGGAAAAGCTTATTGAAGAGCCGCGCCATATTGAAATACAAATCGTAGGAGATAGTTATGGAAAAGCATGTCACTTAAGTGAGCGTGATTGTTCTGTACAAAGACGTCACCAGAAACTAACTGAAGAGGTACCTTCTCCGTTCATGACTAAAAAATTACGTAAAGAAATGGGTGAAGCGGCTGTAAAAGCTGCTGAGTACATCGCTTATGAAGGTGCAGGAACTGTTGAATTTCTAGTTGATAAGCACCGCAATTTCTACTTTATGGAGATGAATACTCGTATCCAAGTAGAGCACCCTATTACAGAACAAGTAATAGACTTTGATCTTATTAGAGAGCAAATTCTTGTTGCCGCTGGTGTTAAGATTTCAGGAAAGAATTATGAGCCTGCGTTACACTCAATTGAGTGTAGAATAAATGCAGAAGATCCTTATCACGATTTCCGTCCATCTCCAGGAAAAATTACAACATTACATGCGCCTGGTGGTCATGGTGTAAGATTAGACACGCATGTATATGCTGGATATTCTATCCCACCTAATTATGACTCAATGATTGCAAAGTTGATTACAACTGCAAGAACACGTCAGGAAGCAATAGATAAAATGAAGCGTGCTCTAGATGAGTTTGTTATAGAAGGAATTAAAACTACTATTCCTTTCCATAGACAGCTTATGGATGAGCCGGCTTATGTAGAAGGTAATTATACTACAGCTTTCATGGATACATTTGAAATGAAGCCTAAAGCTTAAGTTAGACTTAAATTATATTATAAAAATCCTATCTAGTGCTACTAGGTGGGATTTTTTTATGGAATTAATCTATCTTATACAGTTCTATTATTAGTTATTTAAAATATTTTTGATCCAGATCTGTTTATTGTAAATATGAAATTCAAGTTCTTTCTTATTCTTTTGTTTTACAGCAGTATTGCTGGTGCACAAGAATATGCAGACTTGATAAAAAAACGCATTGCGGTTAAAGATTCTGTTCTTGTGGATTCTATAAGTATTAGTCCAGCTTATTTTAAAGTTATGGATAAAAATGGCATCGTTATAGATAGTTCTAGATATACCATCGATTATTCTAGGTCTTTACTTTTATTTAAAAATAAACTAGAAATAACGACAGATTCTATAGATGTAGTTTATAATCCATTGCCAGATTTTCTTACTAGAACGTATAGAATTTACGATCCTAAGATTATACTTGATAACGATAGTAAGCAAGAACAGCTTATCACCTTGCAAGAGCCTACTGTTACTAACGCATTTGTACCTTTTAACGGTCTTCAAACTTCTGGTAGTATTACACGTGGTGTGAGAGTAGGTAACAACCAGAATAGTGTTGTAGACTCAGAATTAGATTTAAGGATTACAGGGAAATTAAGTGATAAAGTTTCTTTGCGTGCGTCCATACAGGATGCAAATGTACCGCAAACTCAAAATGGATATTCGCAGCGTCTAGACGAGTTTGATCAAATATTCATTGAATTATATAGTGACGACTGGAGTATAAGAGCTGGAGATGTAGATTTAATTCAAGAAGATTACCAGTTCAACAACTTTACAAAGCGTGTTCAAGGAATTTCTGGGCAAGTACAATTTAATGGAGAAGATTCTAGAGGTTATGCAGGTGCTGCAGGTGCTCTAGTTAGAGGAACATTTAATATAAGCAGGTTTACTGGTCAGGAAGGAAATCAGGGACCCTATAAACTTACAGGTCAAAATGGTGAACTTTTCATACTTGTAGTTTCTGGTAGTGAGCGTGTTTTTGTTAATGGAATTCCGTTAACACGAGGTGAGAATAAGGATTATGTAATTGACTATAACGCAGGAGAGTTGCGATTTACACCTACGTTTCCTATCACTAGTGAGATGCGTATTTCTATAGAATATCAATACAGCGAGCGTAATTTTACTAGATTCATAGGTTATGGTAAAGGTGGTTATGAGTCTAAAAAGCTTAAAATAGACAGTTATATTTATACAGAAACTGATGCAAAAAATCAGCCTTTACAACAAAATTTAAGCGATGAGCAAGTCGCCATATTAGTACAAGCAGGTGATGATCCTGAACTAGCTATTGCACCTAGCGCTATTCCTGATGATTTTTCTGAAAACCAAATTCTCTATCGTAGGGAATTTATTAATGGAGTAGAACGTTTTATATTTTCTCAAGATCCTAATGATGCTTTATTTAATGTAAGGTTTAGTTTTTTAGGACTTAATCAAGGTAATTACCGTCTTATCAACGATCAGGCGATTGCAAATATTTATGAATATATCGCTCCTATAAACGGTGTGCCGCAAGGTAGTTATGAGCCCGTGATACAGTTGTTTACTCCAGAGATTCTTACTATAGCTGGTCTTAAAGCAAGTTATGAACCTACCGCTGGGACTCAGATTTTTACAGAATTTGCAGCGAGTAATAAAGATTTAAATAAATTCTCTACCATTGATGATGGTGATAATAAAGGGGTTGCCTTAAAAATAGCGGCACAACAACAATTATTAGGTAAGGATAGCTTACAGTCGTTAAGTGTTCACCTTAATACAGATTTTATACAAGAAAACTTCAGAAATGTAGAACGTGTTTATAACATAGAATTTAATCGCGATTGGAATTTAGAAACTGTGCAAGGCAGTCAGTTATTTACCACCTTAGGTCTTAATTATGCACGAGACTCAACTATTTCTGGCTCATATACCTATCAACATTTAGAATTTGATAAGTTCTACAAAGGAAATCGTCATGAATTAGTAGCATCTTATCAAGATAGTTTGTGGTTAGCTCGCTTTCGCGGAAGCGTGCTTAACACTAACTCTATAGAACAAGAATCTCAGTTTAACCGTATCAATGTAGATGTTCTAAGAAAAATAAAAAAGTATTATGCCGGTACTCGAATAGAAAGTGAAGATAACCAGCAGCGACTAGCTGTGACTAACGAGTTGTCTGGTTTATCTCAAAGATTTGCTGGATATGAGTTTTATGCTGGCCGCGGAGATACTACTACAACTTATGTGGAAGTAGGATATAGAAACCGCGTCAATGATAGCTTGCGTGATGACGGTAATCTGTCTAGAGTAAATACTTCTAACGATTATTACGTAAAATCTCAACCTATAAAAAATAAGGTAAGCACTCTATTAGTGTATGCAAATTATAGAAAGTTGAAAAGCGAGCTAGAAGACGTAGACGACGAGGTTTCTTTTAATTCTAGAATTCAATACAAGCGTAAGATTTATGGAGGTAAAATACTTTTAAACACCACTTATGAGACGAACAGTGCAAGAATAGCAAGACAAGATTTTACTTATGTGTCAGTAAATCCTGGTCAAGGAACTTTTACATGGATAGATTATAATAACGATGGCATTCAAGATCTCAATGAATTTGAAGTAGCGCAATTTCAGGACCAAGCTAGTTTTGTTAGGATATTGCTGCCTAATCAGGTGTTCTTACCTAGTCATCAAAATAAATTTTCACAAACACTCACTTTAAATCCTATCTCGTGGACCAGTGAAAAAGGTTTTAAAAAGTTTCTTTCTAGATTTTACAACCAGACCAGTTATTTAATCGATCGTATGGTTGCTAGAGAAGGTGAGAATTTTGATCTCAATCCGTTTAGTACAAGTGATGATCAGTTAGGGTTAAATTTAAGTTTTAGAAACAGTTTGTTTTTTAATCGTGGTAAGCAAAATTATACCACTAACTATACCTATTTAAGCACGGCAAATGAGAACCTGCAAAGTATAGGTAGTATCGCCAGTGATATAGAGAGTCATCAACTACGATTTATACACAAGTTAAAAGATACGTGGTTGTTAAGTTTCAATGCTCAAAAAGGGAAGAGCGCTAGTAGTAGTGAGAACTTTTCTAATAGAAATTACGAGATCGACGATGTTTTATTAAATCCTCAACTGTCTTATTTGTTTGATAATAGCAATCGTCTAGAAGTGTTTTATGAATTTCAAAGTAAAGACAATCAGGTAAATGATGTAGCTGTGTTAAACCAGCATAATGTAGGTTTAGGCTGGGCGTTTAATAAGGCTCAAAAATATGCTGTAAATGGCGAAATCAAATATGTAAAAAATGATTTTGAAGGTCAGGCATTCTCACCGGTAGGCTTCCAGATGTTAGAGGGATTACAACCAGGAACTAACTTTACTTGGAATTTCTTATTCCAGAAAAACCTGACTAAATTTCTAGATCTTAATCTAAGTTATAATGGGCGTAGTAGTGAAACTGCACAAACTGTCCATACAGGAAGTGTGCAATTGAAGGCATTTTTTTAAATATATCAAATATTTTCATTTTTTTTTAAATTAATAAATGGAAATGCTTAATCAATCCATAAATAATAAGTTATAAATTTATATACTGTTTTAAATGTAGTGTTTTTCTGTTAAAATTATAGTGTTTTGTTAAGGCTGGGTGTTGATATATAATATTATAGGAATAATTAAATTATCTTTAACGTGATCGATCATCAATTATTAATCAACTAATCTTAAAAGGTGAAAAAACAAAAGCTTCTAGGGATTATGCTTTGCATGATCCCTTTTTATACGATTGCACAAAATGATGATGACGCAGTAAAGTTATTTGAAAATAATTCTAAATTTTCTTTTTCAATAAAGTATCAAAATCTTTATTGGAGTAATGAAGGGGATTCTAGTGTTTTTTTTGAGGCTCAAGATACTTGGGTACCAGCTTTAGGATTAGAATACAATTTTAGTCAACGAAAAAATTGGAATTGGAGTGTCGGATTTTTTGTTCGTAATATGGTTAGAAAAGATTCGCAAACATTTTTAGCAGAAGATGTAGGACTTAGTACTGATCTTACAATTTTGAGCTCAGAATCTCCTCACTGGAGCTATCATTTACCTGTAGATCTCTCCTATATCAAAGAAGTAAATGACTGGTTTTTTATTTCTGGTCATGTAGGATTAGAGGTCATGTACTATGCCGTAACAGAAGGTGACGATCTAGGAGGTAGCACAGGTATTAATAATATTACTAGAAGAATATCATTTGAAAGCGAAGTAGACAGTCCTATTACTGGTGGAGCTAATATAGGTTTAGGTTTTTATCTCAAATCTAAAAATACGATGTGGAGAATAGATATGACTTATCACTATCATTTTGTAGATATTATAGATCAAGCCGTACTAGCAACTAATCTTGATGTATCTCCAGATACGGTAACCCAACACAATTGGACTGGAGATTATTTAAGTTTTTCCATAAACATCTTCCCACGTAAAGGGTGGATTTTTAAGAGCAAGAAATAGCTGGAAATATATCATTTAAAAACCCCTTACAATTTATTTTGTTAGGGGTTTTAAATTACTGAAAACACATTTTATATCGCTAGAAACCCATCAATAGTGGTCTCAAGATCTTTTTCTGCTGGTCTTCTTGCATTGTCATCTACCATGCGGCCATTTTTATCAAACAACATATATCTAGGTATAGAACTCACATTGTTATCTTGAAATAATTTTGCTTTAGGATAGTTGCGGGCCAGAAAACTATTTTCGGTCAGGTTAAATTGTTTTGCAGCTCTTTCCCATTTTCCAGGATCTTGGTCTGTAGAGATAAATATAAAAGTCACGTCTTTACCTTTATATTTTTCTTGAAGTTTTTCAGAATAGGGCATCATCGCTTTACAAGGACCACACCAGCTGGCCCATATGTCTAGATATACTACTTTACCTTTATTGTCTGCTAAAATTTGATCTAGGTTTGTGTAATTATCATCAAAATCTGTAAGATGTACAATGTCATTACTAGATATATCAGCGTCTGCAAATTTTACAGCTTGTTTCTTTTCTGTTTTTTCAGCTTGCTCACCACAGCTGGTGATTAGTATTGCTGCTAGAATTATAAAAATATTTTTCATTTTCTTGTTTTTGACTTTGATGTTCTTGAAACTTGTTGTTTCTAACTAAACAAATATCGAACTAAATCTTCAATTTTTGAAAAGGCTTGTACTTCAGTTCCTGTGTTTTTAAATTCTTGTTTGCTAGGCGCGATAAAAACCTTATCAAAACCTAATTTTGCCACCTCATTCACACGTTGCTCCATGCGGCTTACTGGTCGTATCTCACCACCTAATCCTACCTCTGCACTGAAGCAGTGCTGTGATGATAACTCTAGATCAAAGTTAGAAGATAAAATAGCAGCTACAACAGCAAGGTCTATGGCAGGATCATCTACAGTGATTCCGCCAGTGATATTTAGAAACACATCTTTCTGACCTAGTTTAAAACCAGCCCTTTTTTCAAGAACGGCTAGAATCATGTTAAGTCTTTTGAGATTGTAACCTGTCGCACTACGTTGTGGTGTTCCATAAACCGCTGTGCTTACTAGCGCTTGCACTTCTATCATAAGTGGTCGCATTCCTTCCATGGTGGCAGCTATCGCAGTACCGCTTAGTGTCGCACCACGTTGTGAAATTAAAATCTCACTAGGGTTAGTCACTTCTCTTAATCCATGACCTAGCATTTCATAAATACCTATCTCATGCGTACTACCGAAACGGTTTTTAAGCGCTCTTAATATTCTGTACGTGTGATTGCGATCTCCTTCAAATTGTAACACCGTATCTACCATGTGCTCTAAGATCTTAGGACCAGCGATATTACCATCTTTAGTAATGTGGCCGATAAGGAGCACAGGAGTGTTCGTTTCTTTGGCAAATTTAATAAGCTCACTAGTACATTCTCTAATTTGAGAAACACTACCAGGAGAGCTCTCTATATGATCTGTTTGAAGTGTTTGTATAGAGTCTATAATCAAAACATCTGGCTCTACTTCAGTTATTTGTCTGAATATGTTTTGCGTTTTAGTCTCTGTGAGGATATAGCAATTAACAGCTTCTTCTTTAATGCGATTTGCTCGCATTTTAATTTGTTGAGCACTTTCTTCACCAGACACATAAAGTGTTTTAAAAGGTAAATTAAGGCATACTTGAAGTAGTAAAGTTGATTTACCTATACCAGGCTCACCACCTAAAAGAGTAATGGAGCCAGGAACTAGTCCGCCTCCTAGAACTCTATTAAATTCTGCATTTGTGGTGTCCAGTCTAGGACTCTCGGCAGCATTTATTTCAGATATTAATTGTGGTTTTGGGGCACGCTTTCGCGAAAGCGGAACTTCTCCAACAGCACTTTCCCAAGTTTTTTTCTGTTCCTTTTGAACGACCTCTTCAACTAGTGTATTCCATTCTTTACAAGTGGAACACTGTCCTTGCCATTTAGAATGTTGCGAGCCGCAACTTTGACAAAACCAGGTAGTCTTTACTTTAGCCATTTACTCTTTTTCTTTTATTTGTAGCAATTCTACTTTGTCAAGAACATCTTCTTTGCTTATACCTACTGCAGGTTCTAGTCCATAGGCAGCATTAAAGGCTTTTATCGCTCTAGATGGTCGGCCTATTCCTTCATATCCTAGTCCTTCTATATAACGGCCATAAAGAATATCAGGATATACCTCGTTTGCTAGCACACCTATATCTATAAGTTGATCCCAGTCTTGTTTAGATTCAACATAATCGGCTATGGTGACTAGATCTACCAGGCGCAGTTTCATATCTACTCCATAAACCTCTTTTATTAATCGATATTTTTCTTGAATGCGATCAATGATGCGTACCATTCCTTTTTTCTTCTCATCTCCTTCAAATTTAGCTTCTTCGGCAAGGTCTTGTTCTAGTAGTTGCTCTTCGTCTATAAGCTGGTATTCTTGAAAAATGAAATCTAAACCACGAGGTATTGCATGTGCTGCAACCGAGTATTTATTAGTTCCTTCTATCTTATCATGTTTCAGGTTAAGATTTTTCTTAGTTGCAAATAGTGAATCGGTCTCGGTAGTTATTATCTCACTTAGGGAGTTGTCCTTTTCTGGAGTAGCTACATAGAAATAGTTGTATTCCTGCAATTGGCTAATTTTGGGAATAAGATTTTGTTGAATTATAGGAGAGTACTCTGGGTCAATCTGTATCAATGCATCTATTGCTATTTTTTTACGCATTAGGTAAAAGCTAGCAAGGTTTGCTGTAATATCTTTGGCAACTATAACGGTAAAAGGTGCAACTCTATATTCATTTACCATGGTTTGTTTTATCTCCATAACAAAATCCATGAATTTAAGAGATTGTTGCTCTGGAAAACCAGAATCCTGATTTATTTCAGTGTCGTCATAACGGCTTTGTCTTTGATTTATTCCCACTACAAAGGACTCTGGCATCTGATCCCAATAAGCAAGATAGTCTGCAGTTCCTGCTACTGGTTCAAATAAAAAATCTCCATCTAATACTATAATAAGAGGATAAGTCTTTTCTGGATTTTTAGAATAATTACGTGGTTTTAAAATTTTCACATTACGGTCTTCACCCAGTACGTCACTTGGAAAAGATCTATATAATGCTTGAGAGAATGCTAGGTGTCCTATGAATAGGAGGGTTGCGAGGGTTGTAAACTTATTCATCAAGAGAAATTTATGATCGGGAATTTACAATTATTTACTTGAAACGGTACCTCTCAAGGATAACAATAGTAAAGATATTAGACCATATACGAGAACTAACATAGTTTGAGAAAGCCATAATATCCATCCAAATGATGTTCCTAATGTTTCTGAAATACCAAAAACTAACAATACCTGTGCGATAAAATATGGGTAAGCGCCAAAGCCTCCATTTGTGAATGCCACTGCAAAACTACCAGCTACAAAGGCGCATAAAATGGCGCTTATGGGTATAGTTTCAATACCTGGGATAGCATAAATACTAACATAGAACATGACTAGGTACATGCTCCAAATAAATAAAGTATGGAAGAAATAGAGCCACTTTTTTTTCATGGTCCATATGGTCATAAATCCTTCTTTCATTCCTAGAATAAATCCTTTTACTTTATTGAATAATTGAAGTTTTCTAGAGATAAAAATGATCAATATGATAATTAATAAAAAGATAGCAATGTAGAGAGTTGCTTTTACTGGGTCCGCTTTCGCGAAAGCGGATTCTAAATGATCTTTAAAGAAACCAATAATGGCATCGCCCGCACTAAGTATGGCAGTAGCGGTTATTATTAAAAGAATGATAAGGTCTAGAACACGCTCTGCTATAATGGTTCCTATCGCTTTGTCCATAGGAATGTGGTCAGACCGGTTGATTATGGCTGCTCTAGAGATCTCGCCACTGCGAGGTATGATAAGGTTCATGGCATACCCTGCGCCTATAGCCATAACATTAGTGATGAATTTAGGTTTTTTGCCGAGAGTTTCTAGCATGTAATTCCATCGCCATGCTCTTGATAAATGACTTAAAAAGGCAAATGTAACTGCAAGTGCTATCCATGCATAGTTAGCATCTAGAAGATAAGAGTATACTTTTTCTCTTTCTTCATCAGTAAACTGGTTGTAAGAAATGTAAATAAGAAAAAAGCCCAATAATAGTGGTAGGGCGATTTTTAATATTTTAAAAATAAGACTCTTCAATGCTTATGAAAGCGTGTTGTCTTCTTCATTAGGAAAAAGAAGCGTCGGTTTAAATTTCTTTGCTTCTTCCATGCTCATTTGCGCATAGCATATGAGGATCAATACATCTCCTTTAGAAACTTTTCTAGCGGCGGCACCGTTAAGTGTTATTTCTCCACTACCACGAGGTCCTGGAATAGCATAGGTTTCTAGGCGATTACCGTTATTATTATTAACGATTTGTACCTTTTCTCCTTCTACGATGTTTGCACCATCCATTAGGTCTTCATCAATTGTGATGCTGCCTATGTAGTTAAGATCTGCTCCGGTTACCTTAACGCGGTGAATTTTTGATTTTACAACTGTAATTAACATGTGGCAAATATACGATTTACTGTAAATTATTTAATCATAGCTTTTAATTTCTTGTTTAAGAGCTAGTTTTGGGGTAATGAGATGTTATCTATTAATCGCACTCCTTCTATACGAGCGACTATAAAACCTCTATAATGGTGTTTTTTGTATTTGCGTGTTACTGGGTGCAGGGTCTCTTCACTAGTGATTGTGAAATACTCAAGTGTAAAGTCAGGTTCTTTTTTAAAAAGATCGTGAACTAGTTGTTGGGTTTTTAAAATGCTGTTTTTCTTAAAATAACTTTGAGCTTTAAGTAACGTGGTATTTATAAAAGCTGCTTTTTCTCTTGCAGTTTTAGATAGTTGCTCATTTCTGGAGCTCATGGCTAGACCATGAGGTTCTCTTTTAATAGGACAACCTATAATATTTAAGTCTAGACCTAGTTTTTCAACTAGTTTTTTAACTATTTGTAATTGTTGGAAATCTTTTTCTCCAAAAAAAGCTTTGTCTGGCGTTACTGCTTTAAATAGAAATTCTAAAATGGTACCTACACCATCAAAATGTCCAGGGCGGTTTGCACCTTCCATCACATTTTCTAATCCGTCGTAAGAATAGCTTTTTGCGGCGGTATTATTTCCATAAACATCTTCAACACTGGGTGCATAAACAGTTAGTTTATTAGGGTCTATATGTTCTTTAATAAATAGAACGTCCTTTTCTACAGTACGCGGATATTTATCCAGATCATTTCTATTATCAAATTGAGTGGGATTCACAAAGATGGATACTACCAGGTGATCGCATTCTGAAATAGCTTGTTTCATTAAAGATATATGCCCTTCATGAAGAGCGCCCATAGTTGGGACAAATCCTACAGTTTTTTTACTGTGAATATGATTGTTAAGGTATTCTGTAAGTAGTTTGTGTGAATCAAAAATCATAACATTCTTTAACATGATAGTGCCTACAAACATAAGGTTTACAAAGCAAAGTGCAAGAAATTGCTTATTTTTGCAACTTGCTAAAAGTTAGGCAACAATAAAAAGATCTATGAAGGAAAAAAGAGTTCTATACGTATCGTCAGAAGTTATACCATATTTACCAGAGACAGAAGCCTCATCTATGTCTTATTTTGCCCCTAAAATGGTGAACGATCGTGGTGGTCAAATACGTATTTTTATGCCAAGATTTGGTAATATAAATGAGAGAAGACATCAGTTACACGAGGTAATTCGCCTTAGTGGTATGAATTTGATTATCAATGATCTTGATATGCCTCTCATTATAAAAGTTGCGTCTATTCCTAAAGAACGTATGCAGGTTTACTTCATTGATAATGAAGATTACTTTAAAAGAAAGGCAACTCTTACAGATGAAGATGGTGAGTTGTTTCCAGATAATGATGAGCGTGCGATTTTCTTTGCAAAAGGAGTCATTGAAACGGTAAAAAAATTGAATTGGGCACCAGATATTATTCATGTTCATGGATGGCTAGCTAGTTTGCTTCCGTTGTATTTGAAAAATTATTATGGTAATGATCCATTATTTGAGGAAAGTAAAATAGTTACCTCAATATATAATCAATCCTTTGAAGGTGCGTTAGATGATGAGATGATTGAGAAACTTCAATATGATGCATTAGATGACGAGGCTCTTGAAGAATTTGAAGACCCTACTTATGTTAATTTAATGAAGAGCGCAATTAAGTATAGTGATGCTATTATTAAAGGAAGTGAAGAATTAGATTCTGAAATTGATGAGTATATTGACGGACAAGAAGATAAGCCTGTTTTAAAGTACTACTCGCCAGAAGAATTTGCTGATGCTTATGAAGAGTTCTATCTTGATCAAGTTTTAAACGAAAAACAAGAAGAAGCTTAAGAAAATGAAAAAAATGTTATGTAGTGCTGCGATTGCTGTCGTGGCTATGTTAGGAGTGGTGTCCTGTGATAATGATTTAACTCCTTTGGGAGCAAACTTTTTAGGAGAAGATGCCTCTGATGTGATTCAAGAGGCTGTATTTGATGTGAAGACATACAGTGTGCCAGTTAATCCTGTGCAAACTAATAATTTCACTTCTTTTCCTTTTGGTACTTATAATGATCCGGTTTACGGTGTTACTAATTACGGTATAGTAAGCCAGGTTAATTTATCAAATCCTAATGTTGATTTTAGTGGTAATGCTGTTTTGCAAAACGTTTATTTAGATATTCCTTATTATTCAACAGCAATATCTATTGAAGATGAGGTAACTACTTATGAGCTAGATTCTATTTATGGGAACCAGGCTGTTGATTTAAAGATTTATAGAAATGGGTACTTTTTGAGTAGCTTTAATAGTGAAGATGTTACTCAAGGGGCTGTCTATTATTCAGACCTAGAGCAGACTATTGACTTGAATAAAGGAGAGTTGATTTATAGTAATACGGCTTATCTGCCTTCTTCTGCTGAAGAACTGGTAACTGAGGTTGATGATGAGGGGTTAAGTGAGGTTGTAGAACGGTTGGCTCCTAGACTTAGGGTAGGTTTAACTATTGATCAATGGAAAGAATTATTGTTTCAATTAGATACGGATGGTTCTATTATTGATGCCAGGACAGAATTGTCTTCTGCTAGTAATTTCCAAAATTATTTTAGAGGCCTTTATTTTAAGGTAGAAGGAGCTAATGGTGGAGGAAATATGATTCATTTAGATCTGAATTCTGCTTCAATTACTTATGTGGTAGAGTCAGATACTAGTCTTATCGATGAGAACGATAGTGATGGCGATGGAAATGTTACGGAATTTATAAGAGTGGAGTCAGATTATATAATTAATTTTAATGGTAATAAGGCGGTATTGATTAACCATGATTTCTCATCTGCTATTGATGCAGGTATAGCTGCTTCAAACGATCCGGTTAATGGTGCTGAGAATTTATATTTAAAAGGAGGATCTGGTTCTTTAGCAGTTGTAGAATTATTCGGTCAGGCTACTAATGATATAGATGGTGAAGCACCTGCGCTTTCTAGTATTATAGCAAACGATTGGCTTATAAATGAAGCTTCTATTGAGTTTTATGTAAATCAATCTATTGTTGAAGGTGGAGAATCAGAACCTGAGCGTATTTTAATATACGATTATGATGATAATACGGTGCTTGCTGATTTTGTTTTTGGAACATCTACTTTAACTGGTGTAGATGCTAATACAAATCACTTAGGTAGATTAGAAAGAGTTGTTGCAGATGATTTAGATTCCGACGGGACGTTTTATAAGCTTAGAATTACTCAGCATTTAAATAATATTATTCAAGGTAATGTTGAGAATAATAGATTGGCTATTGTTACTAGTCAAAATGTTTCGCTTTTAGGGAATACAGGTGTTTCAGATGCTCCTGTCAATAATCCAGATCTAGAAGCGATCCCTCTTAGTGCAGCTATTTCTCATGAAGGAACAGTTATTTATGGAAACCTTTCCCCTGAGGTGGATAAAAGGCCTGTCTTAAAGGTGTATTATTCAGAAACAACCAACTAAAAAAAACAAATATGTGTGGAATCGTAGGTTACATAGGGCACCGTAAGGCATACCCTATAGTATTAAATGGTTTAAAAAGACTTGAGTATAGAGGTTATGATAGCGCAGGAATTGCTATTTATGACGGTAAAGAATTAAAGTTTTCTAAGACAAAAGGCAAAGTAGCAGACTTAGAAAAAAAACTTGAAGCAGAAATTTCTACTGATGGTACTATCGCTATAGGTCATACGAGATGGGCAACTCATGGAGTGCCTAACGATGTGAATTCACATCCTCATTTTTCTAATAATGGTGATTTAGTTATCATACACAACGGTATTATTGAAAATTATGAGCCTTTAAAACAAGAGTTAAAAAATAGAGGTTATACTTTTCAGTCAGATACGGATACAGAGGTTTTAGTTAACCTTATTGAAGATGTGCAAAAGAAGGAAAAAGTAAAGTTAGGGAAAGCTGTTCAAATCGCACTGAATCAGACTATTGGTGCTTATGCTATTGCAGTCTTTGATCGCAAAAAACCTAATGAGATAGTTGTAGCCCGTTTAGGGTCTCCACTTGCTATAGGTGTTGGTGATAATGAGTATTTTATTGCTAGTGATGCAAGTCCGTTTTTAGAATTTACTAAAAATGCTATTTACTTAGAAGATGGAGAGATGGCTATTGTGCGCACGCACAAGGACATGAAAATAAGAAAAATCAAAAATGATTCTTTAGTAGATCCTTATATACAAGAGTTACAAATGAATCTTGAGCAAATTGAAAAAGGTGGTTACGATCACTTTATGCTTAAGGAGATTTATGAGCAACCGGATGCAATACGAGATACTTTTAGAGGTCGTATGCTAGCCGATCAGGGTCTTATTAAAATGGCTGGTATAGATGATCATATAGATAAATTTATTAACGCAAAACGTATCTTAGTCGTTGCCTGTGGTACTTCATGGCATGCAGGTCTCGTGGCTGAGTATGTTTTTGAGGAGTTAGCTCGAGTACCAGTTGAGGTAGAGTATGCTTCTGAATTTAGATATCGAAATCCAGTAATTGATAAAGACGATGTTCTAATTGCTATATCTCAATCAGGAGAAACAGCAGATACTATGGCGGCTATTAAGCTGGCAAAAGAAAGTGGAGCGTTTGTTTTTGGTGTATGTAACGTTGTAGGTAGTTCTATTTCTCGCGAGAGTCATGCAGGAGCTTATACTCATGCAGGTCCAGAAATAGGTGTAGCTTCTACAAAGGCATTTACTACGCAAATAACTGTGCTTACATTGATAGCGCTTCAATTAGCTAAGAAAAAAGGTAAAATTTCTACTAGTGATTTCCATACCTATCTTAAAGAGTTAGAGACTATTCCTGAGAAAGTTGCTGAGGCGTTAACAACTAACGATCTTGTAGAAAAAATTGCTGCTATATATAAGGAGTCAAAAAACTGTCTTTATTTAGGTCGAGGATTTAATTTCCCTGTAGCGCTAGAAGGAGCTTTAAAACTTAAAGAAATAAGTTATATCCATGCAGAAGGTTATCCAGCTGCAGAGATGAAACATGGTCCTATCGCTCTTATTGATGATCAAATGCCTGTTGTCGTGATTGCGACTAAAAAAGGTCACTATGAAAAAGTAGTTAGTAATATTCAAGAGATCAAGGCGCGTAGCGGTAAGATTATAGGTATTGTTACTAAAGGGGATGTAGATGTGAAAAATCTTGCTGACCATGTAATAGAAGTGCCAGAGACTATTGAGTTTATGACACCTTTATTAACTACTATTCCGTTACAATTGCTTTCTTATCACATAGCTGTTTTGTTAGATAAAAACGTAGACCAACCTCGTAACCTTGCAAAAAGTGTTACTGTAGAGTAAGTTGATTATATTTAAAAAGTTGAAAAGCCATTTCTTTAAGGAATGGCTTTTTTTATTCCCGCTTTCGCGAAAGCGGAACACGGCTTATTCCTATTGGTCTTATTTACAGATATGTGGGTTGATAAGTCCCTCTTTAAACGGTTAATATTAAAGAGTCCTAAAAAAATTAAAAAACACCTTATTTTTATAGAGATGAAAGCAGTATCTTTGCGCGACGAAAAACAGCTGTTAAAAGTTGTATCTTTTTAAGTTTTAAAACATTATATAAATGTCTCAAATTACAGGTAGCGTTTCACAAATCATCGGACCGGTGGTAGATGTAACATTCGACAGTGCAGAAGGCGCACTTCCTAAAATTTATGATTCACTAGAAATCGCAAAAGAGGACGGTTCTTTACTGGTACTAGAAGTACAATCTCACATAGGTGAGAGCACAGTAAGAACAATATCTATGGATTCTACAGATGGTCTTAGTCGTGGTACAGCGGTTAAAGCAACTGGTAATCCTATTAAAATGCCAGTAGGTGATGACGTTTACGGTCGTCTATTTAATGTAATCGGTGATGCCATTGACGGTTTAGGAGATCTTCCTAAAACTGGAAAAGATGGACTTTCTATTCACAGAGATGCACCAGCATTTGAAGATCTTTCTACTTCTACTGAGGTGCTTTATACGGGTATCAAAGTAATCGACCTTATTGAACCTTATGCAAAAGGTGGTAAAATTGGACTTTTCGGTGGAGCAGGAGTTGGTAAAACAGTATTGATTCAAGAATTGATTAATAACATTGCAAAAGGTCACGGTGGACTTTCAGTATTTGCTGGAGTTGGTGAGCGTACTCGTGAAGGGAATGACCTTCTACGTGAGATGTTAGAATCAGGGATTATCAAGTACGGTGACGACTTCATGCATTCTATGGAAGAAGGTGGTTGGGATCTACAGAAGGTTGATAAAGCCGGAATGAGAGAATCTAAAGCAACTTTCGTATTTGGACAAATGAATGAGCCACCAGGAGCACGTGCTCGTGTAGCGCTTTCTGGTCTTACGATTGCAGAATATTTCCGTGATGGAGCTGGTGATGGACAAGGAAAAGACGTTCTTTTCTTCGTTGATAACATTTTCCGTTTCACACAAGCAGGTTCTGAAGTGTCGGCACTATTAGGTCGTATGCCATCTGCAGTAGGATATCAACCTACACTAGCAACAGAAATGGGTGCGATGCAGGAAAGAATTACTTCTACTAAAAAAGGATCTATTACATCTGTACAAGCGGTTTACGTACCTGCAGATGATTTAACGGATCCAGCACCGGCAACAACGTTTGCTCACCTTGACGCAACTACTGTATTGTCTCGTAAGATTGCAGAATTAGGTATCTACCCAGCGGTAGATCCTCTAGATTCTACATCTCGTATTCTTGCAGCAGATATCTTAGGTGATGAGCACTATGATTGTGCTACTCGTGTAAAAGAATTATTACAGCGTTATAAAGAGCTTCAGGATATCATCGCCATTCTAGGTATGGAAGAATTATCTGAAGAAGATAAAATGGCTGTAAACCGTGCACGTCGTGTACAACGTTTCTTATCTCAACCTTTCCATGTTGCAGAGCAGTTTACTGGTCTTAAAGGTGTGTTAGTTGATATTAAAGATACTATCAAAGGATTTAATATGATTATGGATGGAGAGTTAGATCACCTTCCAGAAAGTGCATTCAACCTTAAAGGTACTATCGAAGAGGCTATCGAGGCAGGAGAAAAAATGCTTTCTGAAGCATAATATAAGTATACAGTTACAGTCGTCTTGATCTGATTAAGACGACTGGATACTGTGATATAAAATTATACAAATATGATTTTAGAAATAGTTACACCAGAATTAACACTTTTTAAAGGTGAAGTAGAATCTGTGTCTGTACCTGGTATAAATGGACAGTTCCAGATGTTAGATAATCACGCGCCAGTAGTGTCGTTATTATCTAAAGGTGCTGTAAAGATATTTGGTAATGTAGTGTTAGATAAAGCTAACGCTGCTCTTTTTACTAAAGAAGATGGTACTACTAACTTTGCTATAACTGGTGGGGTTCTAGAAATGAAAGATAATAAAGCGATAGTCCTAGCAGACTAATAACGTTCTTATCATAATATATTAAAGCCTCGATCTATGGATCGAGGCTTTTTTTATATAGGACATTTGATTTCTTAAGATTCTTTCTATTGCTTCTTTAAGGAGCTTCTTGTGTGTTTTACTAGAATGTTCTTAGGTTTAATCAGTTTAATGGCTCTAGATTACTTCTATCAATTTTCAAACTGTTGCTGATTGTGTTTTTAGAAACCGACGGTAATTTTAATGCAACAAAAAACCTGCAAAGTAGGCTTTGCAGGTTTTATATAAATTCCCTCGATACTAAGAACGAGGTATGTTGTTATAATAAATTACTTTAATAATTTAATGGTAGCTTCATTACCATTTGCCATTGCAAGATCTAATGCAGACTTACCATCTACTTTAACAGATTTATCAGCTCCAGCTTCTAATAGAAGAGATACAGTATTATCGCGTCCCATTTTTGCTGCCCACATTAATGGAGTGTTGTCTCCACATGTTTGGTTTACGTTTACTTTAGCATCGTCTAATAAATAAGAAATAACGTCACCGCTATTCATTTGTACGGCTAGTTGTAGTAAAGTCGATTGTCTAGTACCAGCTTGGAAACAATTATCTTTATTAGAGTCGGTTATAAAAACTTTAAGGTCAGTAGGACTGTCGTTTTTAAGGGCAATTGTCATGTCTCTAGTTAAATCTTGAGCGCTTACTGTTCCTGCTAGGATTAGAGCGAGAATAAAAAGAACTTTTTTCATCATTGTTAGGTTTTAAGATATGCTAATATAACACTATCGTTTAAAACCTTTTATCTGTTTATCAATAGATTTTAATTTGTAGAGATTTAGCTTTAAGAGAAAATACAATTGGTTGGCCAGGTGAATAGTTCTTTTAGAGTTATTTTCTGTATTCTAGTATATCTCCAGGCTGACATTCTAGTGCTTCACAAATAGCTTCCAGGGTAGAAAAACGTACCGCCTTTGCCTTACCAGTTTTGAGTATTGATAAGTTAGCTGTAGTAATACCTACTTTCTCAGCGAGTTCATTGCTTTTCATGCCTTTTTGTGCCAGTACGACGTCTAGATTGATGGTTATAGGCATGAGTTATATGGTTAGGTCGTTTTGAGTTTTATAATACTCTGCTTTTTGGATGATTTGAGAAATGGCTAGTAGAAAAAAACCGAGAATCATAATGATGATACTGTTTCCTAAAGTCGGAATCCAATATGCCGCGTCTTTTACAGGGGTCGTAAAGTAATTTATAATATTGTGAAGAAGACATGCTGATAGTAGGGTGTAGCCTATTTGTTGGAGAGAATTACTCATGTTTTCAAAAGATATTGACTCAAATGATTTGAGAACGGTGGCGCCGTGATAGCATATTAATACGCCAGACACTCCATTTATCACAGTGAATAATAAACTTGTTTTAAATTCAGATGACTGAATGCCACCATATGCAATGTATGCAGATATGGGGCTTGCAATAAAGCTTAGTATGAAAAAACCGGTTAAGCTGTATAACACGATTTTGAGAGTTTTTGCTAATTTCATAATAATTATTGTTTTTCAATAACAAACTTATCATATTATTATTGATTAACAATAATAAATTATCGAAAAATGATAATAAAATTTGTTAAATAGCTTAATATGTGATGTTTAATTTATTGAAATGTATTAAGGTGAAGTTTGATCTTTGATTTGTTTTCACAACCATAAAGCCCTTTTGCTTGGTCTATCGGCTGTGCCTAGCTCATCACCTACCTGTTTTGCTTTTTTAACAAGAAATTGTTTTTATTTTGATGTAATGGTAACTTGTATTTTTTGAGAACAACAAATAACCGAATACTAAAACACTTATTTTTGCATCATGCTTCCAGAAAAACTACAGACTCTTTTAGGTATGCGTTACTTCTCAGGGAGTTTGCGTAAACTTACTGTAAACGATCATCTTATAGATTTCTCTTCAAATGATTATCTAGGTTTTTCTAAGATACATGTGTCACATAAAGCGCAATCTAATGGCGCTACTGGCAGTAGACTTATTTCTGGACATAGCGATTTACATAACCAGATAGAAGATCAAATTGCACAATTTCATAATGCACCAGCTGCTCTGCTATTTAATTCAGGTTATGATGCAAACATAGGTCTCATACCTGCACTTACAGATCGAGCAGATTTGATACTTTTTGATCAACTCGTTCATGCAAGTATAAGGGATGGGATACAGTTGTCTCAAGCTAAATCTCTTAAATACCGTCATAATGATTTAAGACATCTAGAAATTTTGCTATCAAAATTTAGTGAGGCCGAGGGTCGACAGGTGTATGTGATCACAGAATCTGTGTTCTCTATGGATGGCGACATGCCAGATCTTAAGAAATTGATAGATTTAGTTAGCAGGTTTGACAACGCACATTTAATATTAGACGAGGCGCACGCACTAGGTGTTATAGGAAAAAATGGCGCCGGACTTGCACAACATCTGGATCTAGAGAATGATGTTTTTGCACGCGTTATGACCTTTGGTAAAGGTTTGGGATGTCATGGGGCAGCTGTTTTAGGTAGTGAAGACCTTAAAGAGTATTTGATTAATTATGCTCGCAGTTTTATTTATACCACAGCATTGCCAGAGCATTCATTGCAGTGTATTTTAAATGGGTACCTTACTTTGAGTCGTAGTGAAGATGTCATCTCTCGATTAACTAGTAACATTGAGTTGTTTAATAAACTTGTGTTGCAAGCTGGATTGAGATTACGCTTTCGCGAAAGCGAGACCGCCATTCAAACTTGTATCATACCTAATAACGAGGTGGTAAAAAAAGCCGCATTTACGCTCCAAGAGAATGGATATGATGTTAGGGCGATACTGTCACCTACGGTTAATAAGGGTGAAGAACGACTGCGTATATGTATTCATAATTTTAATACAGAAAATGAAATGAGTGGCATGCTACAATTACTTGCCAAAACTCTGAAAAACTTATGAGTAAATTTAAAACCATAGCCGTATTTGCTTATCCAGCAGAGGCTGTTGTAGTAAAAGGTAAGCTAGAGAGTGAGCAGGTAGAGGTTTTCTTAAAAGATGAGTTTACCGTTGCAACAGATCCATTTGCTACTAACGCTATAGGTGGTGTTAAAATGCTGGTGTATAAAGAGGATTTTATAAAAGCGATGGGTATTTTAGAACAATCTAATCCTGATTTATTAAAATATCGTGTAGAATATATAAAATGTCCCAATTGTGGAAAAACAGACGCTAGAGAAATACGAGATATTGAAACGGCACCTACCTTTGCAGATAAAATGAAAGCGGTTGTTTTAAACATCTTTCCTTTTTCTAATTCTTACAATTATCAGTGTAAGAGTTGTTATACAAAATTTGACGTGAATGAGTAAAATATTTATTACCGGTATAGGTACAGATGTTGGAAAAACAGTTGTTGCGGCTATAGTTACAGAATCACTTAAGGCAGATTATTGGAAACCGATTCAAAGTGGTCTAGAAGAAACTGATAAAGCGACTATCTCTACTTTATTATCAAATACAATAACTACTATACATCCAGAAGCTTATAGATTAGTGACACCTATGAGCCCGCACAAGGCGGCTCAAATAGATGGTGTTACTATCGATCTAGATAAAGTAATACGTCCTGATACTGAAAATACTCTGGTTATAGAAGGTGCGGGCGGTCTATTAGTTCCTTTAAATGATAAGGATACTATTGTGGATCTTATAATGCCAGAGGATAAAGTCATTTTAGTTAGTTCTGGATATTTGGGTAGTATCAATCATACGTTGTTAAGCGCGGCGCTTTTAAAATCAAAAGGACTCAATTGTGTAGGCGTTATATACAATCATGTAGATCTTGATGGTACAATTGAGGTTATTGAAAAAATGACGGGACTTAATACTCTAGGTCATATATCTAAAGAAGAAGAAATAAACGCGTCTGTAGTGGAGAAGTACGCTTTAAAATTTCAAAAAGCTTTAAAAGCATTATGATCAAAAAGGATATCATAAAAAATGATGCCGATTTCATTTGGCATCCACTAACGCAACATAAAACGGCTAGTGAGCCTCTTGCGATTGCACATGCAAAGGGTAATTATCTGTATGATTTTGATGGTAAAAAATACTTTGACGGTATTTCTAGCTGGTACACCTGTAGTTATGGGCATACAAATCCTGTTCTTACTGGCGCAATTAAGAAACAAGTAGATCAATTGCATCATGTGGTTTTTGCTGGTATGACTCATGAGCCTGTTGCTACATTGGGTGAGAAACTGATCGGTATCTTGCCAGATAACCAGCAAAAACTGTTCTTTTCTGAGAATGGTTCTACTAGTGTAGAGATAGGTCTTAAAATGGCTTTTCAGTATCACTTCAATAAAGGTGAGAAACGAAATATGGTAGTTGCCTTAGAAAATGGTTTTCATGGAGATACCTTTGGTGCCATGAGTGCTAGTGGTTTATCAGTCTATAATGGGCCATTTGAAGACTTTTTTATAGATGTGGTGCGTATTCCTGCTCCAACAAATGAGAATCTTCCTCAAGTTTTAGAATTAGTACACTCTCTTTTAGAAAAACACGAGATTTCTAGTTTTATTTATGAGCCGCTAGTTCAAGGAGCTGCAGCCATGCAACTTAATGATGCTGCTGCGCTGTCCCAAGTGATTAGAAAATTTCAACAACATGGAGTTATCGCCGTGGCAGACGAGGTGATGACAGGTTTTGGTAAAACAGGGACTTATTTTGCTAGTGATCAAATAGAGGCAAAACCAGATGTTATTTGTTTATCAAAGGCGCTCACCGGTGGTATCATGCCTATGGCAATTACTTCTTGTACACAAAAGGTGTACGATGCCTTTTATGATGATAATCTTGCCAAAGGATTATTCCATGGACATACCTATTCTGGTAATCCACTAGGTTGTGCAGTTGCTGCAGCTGCTATCGATTTATTAATCTCTGAGGGTATTCAAAGAGGTGTAAAAAATATAGAAGCATCTAACTTAGAGTTTAAAACAAAAATTGAATCACACCATAATGTTGCCGCAGTTAGAACTAGAGGTGTAATACTTGCTATAGACCTTGCCATAGAAATGGAACGTTATGGAAATAAACGTAACGAGATGTTTCAGTGGTTTTGGAAACGTGGTTTGTTTTTAAGGCCATTAGGTAAAACAGTTTACATTGTGCCACCATTTACTACCACGTCAGCAGAATTGGACTTTATTTATCAATTATTAGAAGAGTTTTTAGATCAGATTAGTTAATCTAAGGGTCTAACAATCTGTGTTGAAACGGTATAAAAGAACTTATTAATAGATTTTTAATCTAAGTTCTTTTCACGATTTTTGCAGTCGTAAATAAGCTTGTGAAAAACCCTATATATATTAACGATGCAGCCATGGTAGCTGCGGTAGACTCTTTTAAAGATCAACAAGAAACTAGTTTTTTTAATAAAAAAGACAGTGCTTGGGTAGGTCCTATTTCTAGCGGAAAAGAAACTCAGTTAAATGCATTTTTAAAAGAAAATGAATCGTATAAATCCTTGGACCGTAGTGTGCAACTGGCGTTATTATCCGCTAGATCTTTGAAAAATGTTCCATCACAAACGGGCATTAATATAGGTTCTAGTCGTGGTGCAACTGGTTTATGGGAAGAGTTTTATTCTCGCTTTCGCGAAAGCGGAACCGTACCAACGGCAACATCTCCATTAACTACACTAGGTAATATATCGAGTTGGGTAGCACAAGATCTGGGTCTTAAAGGAACTGCTTTTTCACATAGTATTACCTGTGCAACGGCATCCCATGCGATACTTAATGCTATTGCATGGTTAGAAAGTGGTATGGCGACTAGCTTTATAGCTGGTGGTAGTGAAGCGCCTTTAACACCATTTACAGTGAGTCAAATGCAGGCTTTACGCATATATTCACGAGATACCGATCAGTATCCATGTAAAGCACTGGATCTAGATAAGACACAAAACTCCATGATTCTAGGAGAAGCTGCTGCTGTGTTTTTACTTTCTAAAGAAGATAATAACAGTGTTGCAACAATAACAGGTTATGGTAGCGCTATAGAAAAACTAGCTAGTGCAACATCTGTAACCGCTAGTGGAGACTGTCTTCAAGAATCAATGAGGCAGGCAACACAGCATATGAATCTAGAAGATGTAGATGCAATTATCACTCATGCACCTGGAACAATAAAAGGAGATAGAGCAGAGTTTACTGCGATTAAGAGCATTTTTGGAGATCAATATCCGCGTTTATGTAATAATAAATGGCAATTAGGTCATGCGCTAGGTGCAAGTAGTGCGCTTAATCTAGCTATGGGAATAGAAATGTTGCAATCACAGAGTATGTTTACTGTTCCATTTTTAGAAGATTCATTTGTGAATCCGCGTGGAGATGTTAGAATACCTAAACGTATTTTAATCAACGCGACTGGCTTTGGTGGTAATGCAGTAAGTTTACTGATAGAAAAATAATACTAGAATTAAAAACTAATAATTTGATAATAATAAGTGCTTTTCTTTAACATTAATTCATTGTAGCTATTACTTAAGGAAACCTTATTTTTACCTTTTTAACGTAGAATACGATTATGAGACACGACTGGACTAAAGAAGAAATATTAGAAGTTTATAACAGACCGATTATGAATTTGTTATATGATGCGGCGACTATTCATAGAGAATTTCATAACCCTAATCAGGTACAAGTTTCTACACTTCTTTCTATTAAAACTGGCGGTTGTCCAGAAGATTGTGGGTACTGTCCACAGGCAGCTCGTTATCATACCGACGTAGAAGGAAATGATTTAATGTCTGTGCAACAAGTAAAAGCACAGGCTTTAAGAGCAAAATCTAGTGGTAGTTCTCGTGTATGTATGGGAGCAGCATGGAGAAATGTAAAAGACGGGCCAGAATTTGACCAAGTGTTAGAAATGGTACGTACTATTAATAAATTAGATATGGAAGTGTGTTGTACTCTAGGTATGATCACTGAAAATCAGGCACACCGTCTAGCAGAGGCTGGATTATATGCTTATAATCACAACCTAGACAGTTCTGAAGAGTATTATAAAGAAGTAATTTCTACTCGTGGTTACCAAGATAGATTAGATACTATAGATAACGTACGTAAAACTAACGTTACCGTATGTAGTGGTGGTATTATAGGTATGGGAGAAAATATAGAAGATCGTGCAGGTATGTTAGTTGCACTAGCTAGTTTAAGTCCACAACCAGAAAGTACACCTATCAACGCACTTGTTGCTGTAGAAGGTACACCACTTGAGGAGCAACAACCTGTTTCTATTTGGGAAATGATACGTATGGTTGCTACTACGCGTATAGTAATGCCACAAACACAGGTAAGACTAAGTGCTGGTAGAACAGACATGTCTAGAGAAGGACAGGCGATGTGTTTCTTTGCAGGAGCTAATTCTATATTTGCAGGTGATAAATTACTTACCACACCTAATCCAGATGTGAATGAAGACATGAAAATGTTTGAATTATTAGGACTAGAGCCTATGAAACCATTTGTAAAAAAGGCACAACCAGAAACGGTAGAAGCTCAATATTCTGAATATAAGGATCAAGGTGAAAAGCCTAAATGGTCTCGTCCAGGTCATAAGATCGAGCGTAATGAGGAGGCTAAACAAGCTGGTAAAGCCGTTAAAGCATAGTTAACTACGTAGACTTTCTTTGTTTCATTACTTAAGTTTGTACGCTATTTATGCAACTCAACCTTAAACAAATACCGCGTGTTTCCACGATAAGTAAAGATGATTTTATAAAAAATTATCTCAAGCCACAGCGCCCTGTAGTTATTGAAAAATTAACTCAAGACTGGCCCGCTTATAAAAAATGGAATCTAGAATATATAAAGCAAGTTGCTGGAGATAAAACCGTGCCTCTTTATGATGACCGTCCTGTAAAACATGACGAGGGTTTTAATCAAGCACACGCAGAGATGAAGATGTCTGAATATGTAGATCTTCTTAAAAAGAAACCTACTAATTTCAGAATCTTCCTCTATAATATTATGAGTGAGGTACCAGTACTTCAAACAGATTTTAAATTCCCTAAATTAGGAATGCGATTGATCAAGGGTTTACCGATGATGTTCTTCGGTGGTACGGACTCTAAGGTTTTTATGCATTTTGATATAGACTTCACTAACATCCTTCACTTCCATTTCCATGGTAAAAAGAGATGTGTGATTTTTCCTCCAGATCAGTCGCCTTATTTATATAGAGTGCCACATTCTTTAATTGCTAGAGAAGATATAGATTTCTCAAATCCAGATTTTGAAAAATGGCCAGCTTTAAAACAGGCACAAGGTTTTGTATGTGAGCTTAATCATGGAGAGATGTTGTACATGCCCGAGGGATACTGGCATTACATGCATTACCTAACGCCAGGGTTTTCTATAAGTTTGCGTTCTTATCCTAGAAAGATTAAAAATTTAAGTAAAGCGCTTTATAATTTACTGTTTATGCGTCATTATGATAACTTTATGCGCAAACGTAAAGGACAGGAGTGGATAGATTATAAAAATGAAAAAGCGATAATTAGAACCCACGAAAATCTAAATATCAAGGAATAAGCTCTACAGCTTTTGCATAAACTAGGTGGCTTTCCCAGCCTCTATAGAGCAGGTAATCGGCAAGTTTTTTACGCTTTTTATATTTATCACTTTCCGTAGTTATTTGTTGTAATCGCTTTCGCGAAAGCGTATCCAAAGCAATCTCATAATCGACATCAGATATCTCTTTGAGTCCTATCTTTATAGTACGTTCATTAAGGCCTTTCATTTTAAGTTCGCGCACTATACGTACTCTTCCCCAACTTTTAATACGGAATTTTCCCCTCGCAAAAGCCTCGGCATAACGTGTTTCATTCAAGAATTTGTGATGGATCAAGTGGGGTATGATTTCATCTATTGCTAGTTGAATAACACCCATGCTTTTTAATTTATCCTCCACATCTTTATGACAGCGCTCTTGATAGGCACAGTATCGCTCTATGGAACGAGTCGCTTCTTCTACGGTGTAAGAATCTTTGGGCATTGGTTTTTAAAAGTTCTAAAACTAATGATAATTGATGGTTTTAAAGAAAATCCCCTAAGGGTAGAATTAATTCTAGCTTTAGGGGATAAAATTTGTTCTTATTTAAGAAATCAACTTCACTACATCTTTTGCAAAATAACTAGCTATTAAATCTGCTCCAGCTCTTTTAATAGCGATAGTTTGTTCCATCATTACGGCATCATGATTTAACCATCCTTTTTCTGCAGCAGCTTTAAGCATGGAATATTCTCCACTTACTTGATACACGCTTACAGGAACATCTACTTCGTTTTTAATATCTCTAACTATGTCTAGGTAGCATAGTCCAGGTTTTACCATAACGATATCTGCTCCTTCATCGATATCCATTAAAGTTTCTTTTATGGCTTCATTACGATTTGCAGGATCCATTTGATAGGTTTTTTTATCTCCAAAACCTGGTGCGCTATCCAGTGCATCTCTAAAGGGACCGTAAAAAGCACTAGCATACTTTGCAGAATAACTCATAATTCCAGTATCTGTAAACCCTTCTTCTTCCAGTGCTTCTCTTATGTAAAGAATACGTCCGTCCATCATGTCGCTAGGTGCGAGCATGTCTGCACCAGCTTGTGCATGAGAAATACTCATTTGTGCAAGTACCTCGCAAGTAGCGTCATTAAGAATTTTGTTATTCTCTACTATTCCATCATGACCAAAACTAGAAAAAGGATCGAGAGCCACATCTGTCATTACATACATTCCTGGTGCAACATCCTTAACGGTTTTAATAGCTCGTTGCATCAGTCCATCTTTATTAATAGCCTCGGTCCCTTTGTTGTCTTTTAAATGGTCTGGTACTTTAACAAAGAGTAAGACGCTTTTTAATCCCATGTCCCATAATAATTGTACTTCTTTCTTTAAAAGATCTAGACTGTATCGGTAATAGTCCGGCATAGAGGCTATTTCTTCCTTGATGCCATTTCCTTCTACTACAAATAATGGTACTATAAAATCATTAGGTGAGATCAACGTTTGTTGTACTAAAGATCTTACTGCTGGGCTAGTTCTTAATCTTCTGTTTCTTCTTAATGGGAACATATTTATAGGTCTAATTTGTTAATTAAATTGAGGTAGTCCACCTCATAGTTAGGAATTTTCAAAGTTACCTTCTTTGCCGTATTTAATACAATTATAGAAGGGGTTTCCTTATTGTTACTGTCGTGTTGTTTAAATTTTTCTTGGATAAGTTGGTTGATCAGTAATGCATCATCAAAGGAGATCGTTTTTCTTACAACACTATCATTTGCTTTGTAAACTAAAATGTCTTCAATAAAACTCATGGATTCTACCCTTGCATCTGTCAGATGATACTCGATAGTAAAATCTTTGCTTTCAAAAATAGAATTCATGTTTTCGATAGTAGGTTCTACTTCTTGTGTGCATGACGCAAGAAGTATAATGCTCAGTAAGAGGATTAATTTTTTCATGATTTGTTTATTTTATCTTCTTTTAAAAGCTTTGATAAGAAAGGTGTTTCTAGTCTTTCTTCAACACTACGCTACTTGCCTGTGCGGTACACATCACGGTTAAGTCTGCAATGTTAACATGCGGTGGTCGCGTTACGGCAAATAGAATAACCTCTGCAACATCTTGTGGTTGTAAAGCCATGTAACCTTGATACACTTTGTCTGCTCGTTCTGTATCTCCTTTAAATCGCACCTCACTGAAGTTAGTCTGTACCAGTCCTGGATTTACAGCACCTACTCTTATGTTATATGGGTTTAAATCCAGTCGCATACCTGTAGTGATAGCATCTACAGCGTGCTTAGAGCCACAATACACGTTCCCATTTGGGTACACTTCTTTACCAGCGGTAGAACCTATGTTGATGATATGTCCGTTTTTACGTTCTCTCATTTTAGGTATAATCGCATGACTTACATAAAGCAATCCTTTTACATTTATATCCATCATAGCGTCCCAATCTTCTAGGTTACCTTTATCTATAGGGTCCAGTCCATGAGCGTTACCTGCATTATTTATTAGGATATTGATCTCATTAAAAGGGAATTCTGTAAGACTGTTAATTTGTTCTTCTACTTTTTCTTTATCACGTACATCAAAGCATAAAGTCTCCACAGGAACGAGTTCAGAAAGCTCTTCTTTTAATTCGGCCAGCTTTTCTTCGTTACGTCCACAAAGTACAAGGGCATAATTGTTATCGGCTAGAGTTTGTGCGGTTGCCAGTCCTATTCCACTAGTTGCGCCAGTAATTAAAGCAGTTTTCATATCAGGTTCTTTGTACAAAAGTAGGGAAAAGGTGTTAGCAAGATGTTTATTTTAACCTCGCTTTCGCGAAAGCGGTAACGTTAACAATCGATAACATAAAAGTATACTTCTGTGAAGTTTATCAATTAGACCTTCTTTAAATTTGGTAGTCACAGAGGTAGGGCTAATTTTAACAGCTTTTAAACAGTTCAAAATTTAATGTTTGGACATTTTTGCAATTAATAAGATTAAAGAAAATACTATTATGGATCAACAAAGCACGCAGGTAGATATTGCGAGTATCAATGAAAAGGTAGCACAAGAAAGCCAGTTCGTAGAATTACTTGTTAATGAAATGAACAAGGTAATTGTAGGTCAACAATACATGATAGAACGATTGCTTATAGGTCTCTTAGGTCGCGGGCACATTCTATTAGAAGGTGTACCTGGACTAGCAAAGACACTTGCTATTACGACTCTTTCTAAGGCGGTAAGTGGATCTTTTTCAAGAATACAGTTTACACCAGATTTATTACCGGCAGATGTTGTGGGGACATTAATCTATAACATGAAGGATGGTGAATTCAACATCAAGAAAGGACCTATTTTTGCAAACTTTGTCCTCGCAGATGAGATAAACCGTGCGCCAGCAAAGGTGCAAAGTGCTCTACTAGAAGCCATGCAAGAGAAGCAGGTTACTATAGGTGATGAGACTTTTAAATTACAGAAACCGTTCTTAGTAATGGCAACTCAAAACCCAGTAGATCAAGAAGGTACTTATCCATTACCAGAAGCGCAAATGGACCGTTTTATGTTAAAAACGGTAATAGATTACCCAACTATTGCAGACGAGCAATACATCATGCGAGCAAATCTAAAAAAAGACTTTACAGAGCCTAACGCTGTAGTGTCTGTAGAGCAAATTTTACGCGCTCAAGATGCGGTAGAAATCGTATATATGGACGAGAAGATCGAGAAGTATATTCTAGATATCATATTTGCGACTCGTTATCCAGAAAAATATAATCTGGCAGACTTGAAGCCGTTGATCTCATTTGGAGCATCACCTCGTGGATCTATTAACCTTGCCAAAGCTGCAAAATGTTATGCATTTATTAAGCGACGTGGTTATGTTGTGCCAGAAGATGTGCGTGCAGTAGTACTAGACGTATTGCGTCACAGAATAGGTATTACTTATGAGGCCGAAGCTGAGAACTACACAACTGAAGATATAGTAAACAAGATCGTGAATACGATAGAGGTACCATAGTTCTATTGAAATAAAATCAATAGGTGTTGATTCTTGAAAAAATAGAGTCGTTCATAATCTATTGATGCTGATAAAAAATCAATTTCAATTAACTTATATAGAGTACACGCTGTATGAATACACAAGAGCTTCTTAAAAAAGTACGTAAAATCGAGATCAAGACTCGTCGTTTAAGCGACGCAGTATTTGGTGGCGAGTATCATAGTGCTTTTAAAGGTCGTGGAATGACTTTTAGTGAGGTGCGACAGTACCAGTTCGGTGATGACGTACGTAATATAGACTGGAATGTAACTGCTCGTTATAGTGAGCCATATATAAAGGTATTTGAAGAAGAGCGCGAGCTTACCCTCATGCTGGTTGCAGACATAAGTGGGTCGACACTTTTCGGTACACAAGAGCAAATCAAAAAAGAGATCATTACAGAATTGTGTGCAACACTTGCTTTTAGTGCGATGCAGAATAATGATAAGGTAGGTTTGCTTCTATTTTCTGATCAGGTAGAATTGTTCATTCCGCCTAAGAAAGGGAAATTTCATATTCTTAGAATTATACGAGAATTGCTAGAATTTCAACCTAAAGGTAAGGCTACAGATATAGCAGGAGCTTTAAAGTTTCTAGCTGGTGTGCTTAAGAAAAAAGCAATCGTTTTTGTGATGTCAGATTTTATGAGCACCGATTATAAAAAGACATTACAAATAGCAGGTCGCAAACACGACGTCACAGGAATTAGAGTTTATGATGAGCGTGAGACGGTCATGCCTAAAATGGGTCTAGTCCAGTTTAAAGATCAAGAAACAGGGCAATCACAATTGATTAATACCAGTTCTAAATCTGTACGTAATAAATATGCAGCTTATCATAAAGAGAGTGCTGCCTATTTTAAAGAAGCATTTACTAGATCTGACGCAGGCGCTATAGATCTAGAAACTAGAGAGAATTACACAAAGAAATTATTAGGATACTTCAAAGCACGATGATTAAAAAACTAGTATACATATTATTTTTATTATGCGTTGCCATAACTACAGCCCAGACTCAGGATAAAACTGAGGTGTCTACAACTGTAGATCGGGACCTTATTAAAATAGGTGAAGAAGTAAAACTGGGCATAAGTGTCGATGCAGATCTGGGAGATTTGATCATCTTTCCAGAGCAGCAAACCATGGGCGCACTAGAGGTGTTACAAAGTTATCCTGTAGACAGTCTAAGAATAGCAGATAAAATTAGACTCTTTAAACAGTATGGTGTAACACAATTTGATTCTGGTGATTACTGGGTGCCTAGATTAGAAATTCTTAAAAATGACCGTCGTTTAAAATCAGACTCTATACTTATAAGTGTGCGTGAGGTAGAAGTAGATACTACTAAACAAGGTATGTTCCCTATCAAGGGTTATGTAGATATAGAAGATAAATCTACAGCATCTTATGGATGGATGTGGTGGTTGTTACTTTTAATACCAGTTATTATTGCTGTTGTTTTGCTTACGCGAAAACGAGAAGAAAAAACCTATGAAGAGACGTTACAACCTTATGAGTGGACTAAGTATCGTTTAAAATTACTAGACGAAGGCTCTTACTTAGATAACCGCCAGTGGAAAGAATATTATACAGAGCTTACCTATATTATAAGAAGGTATATAGACTCTAAGGTTTATGGTCATACACTAGAAAGTACAACAGGACAGCTAATAAAAGAATTGAAAATTGCCATGTCAGAAAAAGGCATGCATATTACAGATAAAACGCAATCTCGATTAGAAGAAATTCTTCAAAAAGCCGATTTGGTAAAATTTGCAACCGCTAGTGGTGACGCAATAAGTGCTAAAGAAGATAGACAGCGCACCATGGAAATTATCAATAATATCCATCAAGTACTGCCACCGCCTACTGAAGAAGAGCTGATGCAAGATGCGCGTTATAGGCGTAAACAAGAAATAAAAAAACGTACTCGCAATATATTGATAGGTGTCGGTATAGGAATCGTTGCACTTGCTATTGCCATGGGAATTTGGAGCTATGTCATAGGTTTTGATAATGTAAAAGATAAAGTGTTCGGTAACGCACAACGCGATCTTATAGAGCAAACCTGGTTAACTAGTGACTACGGTATGCCGCCTGTTCAATTAAACTCGCCAGATATTTTAGTACGTCAGGACACGACTTCATTAGGAGATCAATTTAAATTGATGTCTACATCCATAGACCAGTTTGCAACAGGTGATATATCTGATGACTTTTACGTAGGTGTTATCACTTTCACATTAAAAGGAGACGGTTTTAAAGAAGATGACCAGTTGCCACCTGCCGTAGTACGAGATAACATGACCAAAGTTCTTGATGGACTAGGGGCTACAGATATTCTTATGCTAGAAGATGAGGTAGAAATAAATGGTGTAAAAGGAGTTTCTTTAGATGGTACTTATAAACTAGATGATAAGGATTATCAATATGAGATTCTTATGATGGCAAATAAAATAGGTATAGATCAAATTATCATTAGTAACTTAAAAGATGATGAGGAGAATCGCGATCGTGAGTACGGTAGAATATTGAGAGAAAGAGTTAGAAGTTCAATTACGTTCCCATCCTTTGACGATGGTAAAAAGAAAGAAAAGGAATAATGGACTGGTTTACAAATATCAAATTTGCCTCACCAGAGATGTTTTGGTTGTTGCTGCTTTTACCGCTAGCGATAGGTTTTTACATCTGGACTTTTAGAAGGCAAAATGCACAGGTTAAGGTGTCTACTATTAAAGGTTTTCAACCAGGTGGATCTCTATTAGGTAAATTAAGACCTGTATTGTTTTTATTGCGTTTACTTGCATTAGCCTTAATTATTGTGGCGCTAGCAAGACCACAAACTACAGACGTTACCACAAAGACTAAAACTACAAATGGAATCGATATAGTTCTTGCGGTAGATGTAAGTGCAAGTATGCTGGCACAAGATTTAAAACCAGATAGACTAGAAGCAACAAAAGCAGTCGCTGCAGATTTTATTAATGGTAGGCCTAGTGACCGTATAGGTGTAGTCGTATATGCAGGAGAGAGCTACACTAAAACACCTATTACTACAGATAAAACCATATCACTTAAGGCGATTAAGGATATTAAATTTGACGGTGTTCTAGAAAATGGTACAGCAATAGGAATGGGTCTAGCTACTGCAGTGAATAGACTTAAAGAAAGTGAGGCGCTAAGTAAGGTGATTATTTTAATGACCGATGGTGTTAACAATAGCGGTTTTTTAGATCCTAAAATAGCAAGTGAACTAGCAGTTGAATTTGACATTAAAGTATACACCATAGGAATAGGAACTAACGGTAATGCGCCATCACCATATGCACAATTACCTAACGGCAGATTTCAATTTAAGATGGCGCCAGTAGAAATCGATGAAGAGTTAATGAAGCAAATTGCCGCAGATACTGGAGGTAAATATTTCAGAGCAACAAATAATAAAAAGTTGAAAGAAATCTATGCAGAAATTGATAAGCTAGAAAAAACCGAAATCGAACAATTTGAATTCTACAATGTAGAAGAAAAATACCGCGACCTAGTTTTACTAGCATTGATGTTAATAGGTGTAGAGATGTTATTGAGGTATACCATTTTTAAAACGGCGGCTTAATTGATTGCAACTTTAAGTTGATTTAAAAATAAGCGTCCGTTTAATCAATTGAAACTTTAAAATAAAAATACTGCCACTCATTAAAAAAGAGAATAACGGCGACTAATAAATACGAACAAGTGTATATACTAGAAGAAAAAATGTATTTCTGGCTTTTGTGTCTTATCCCAGTATTAGTGGTTCTATTCATAGGACTTTCTTTCTGGAGGTATCGCGCACAAAAAAAATATGCCACAAAAAAGATGCTGGGCCATTTAATCCCAGATAGATCTTGGTTTAAACCTGTATTAAAATTAGTAACTGTGTGTATGGGTATAACCTTTTTAATACTTGCACTAGTAAACCTCAAAGCAGGCGAAAAACTAGAAACAGTAAACCGAGAAGGTGTAGATATAGTTTTTGCAGTAGATGTTTCTAAATCTATGTTGGCCGAGGATATCGCGCCTAGTAGATTAGAAAAATCACAAAGACTCGTTACCGAAATTATTAATAACCTAGCTAGTGACCGTATAGGACTAATAGCCTATGCTGGTAGTGCCGTGCCCCAACTACCTATAACCACAGACTACGGTAGTGCACGATTATTTCTCCAATCTCTCAATACCGATTTAATATCCAGTCAGGGAACAGCAATTAATGAAGCAATTCAACTGGCTGAGAGTTATTATAGCGACCAGACAGAAGCAGCAAAAATATTGGTAATCATAAGTGATGGAGAAGATCATGAAGGTGATAGCGCTTCAGTTGCTGAGGCTGCTGCAGAAAAAGGAATACGCATCATTACCATAGGTGTAGGTACAGAAAAAGGTGGTACCATACCTATTAAAGTTAATGACGTTGTTAGAGAATTTAAAAAAGACAGAGACGGTAAAACTGTAATTACTAAGTTAAATGCAGAAACCCTTAAAGAAATAGCTAGCGCTGGTAACGGTGCTTATATAGACGGTACGGTTACTGCAACAGTAATAGAAGAATTAAAGGAGCAGCTATCAGGTATAGATAAGGTTGCCTTTGATTCCCAACAATATTCAGATTTTGAATCCCAATTCCAGTGGTTTTTAGGCTTTGGATTGTTCTTCTTATTTTTAGATATATTTTATTTAGAGAAGAAAACAGGATGGCTCAAAAAATTAAACTTGTTCAATGAGTAAGATGATGATGAAACAGATAATAGTAGTTTTAGTGTTTTTGGGTGGTTACGCTTTCGCGAAAGCGCAAGAAAAACCATCTATAGATCTAGTTTATGAAAATGAGATTGCCAAAGCTCAAGCATACGCAAAGGAAGGAAATTTTAACCTAGCCGAAGCAGCCTATAAAAAAGCTAAGGCCGTAAATCCTAAAGCGGCAGATGCTGCTTATAATCTAGGGAATCTTTATTACGATCACACAAAAAAATACAATGCGTCTAATAATTATATAGCAGCTGCCGAGGCTGCTACAACTAAAGAAGAGAAGCATAGAATTTACCACAATCAGGGAAATTTATTACTAGAAAATAAGGAGTATAAAAAAGCAGTTGAGGTTTATAAAAAAGCTTTGAGAAATGACCCTACTGATGAAGAGACACGTTACAATCTAGCGCTAGCCAAAAAAGAGGAAGAGAAGCAAGGCGGCGGCGGCGGTGGCGGTGGCGACGATGAGAATGATAAGAAGGACGACAGCGAGAGTGACGACCAGGATAATAAAGAAGGAGATAAGGATAAAAACTCTGACGGTAAAAACGACGGCAAGGAAAACGAGAAAGAAGGTGACGATAAGAAAGGTGATGGAGAAGGAGATAAGGATAAAGACGGTAAACCTAAAGACGGAAAAGATGGAGATGGTGAGCCTAAAAAACAAGATCAAAAAGCACCACAACGTGTAGAAGGTAAAATGACGCCACAACAAATTAGTCAAATACTGGAGGCGATGAATAATGAGGAGCAAAAAATAAGAGATAAAGTAAATGCTAAGAAGGCTCAAGGGCCAGCTAAGAAATCAGAAAAAGATTGGTAATGAAACATTTGATTTATATACTATTTCTTTTGAGCAGCTATTTGACCTTTAGTCAGGTAGAATTTACTGCAAATGCTAGTCGTACTAGAATTGCGGTTAATGAAAGGTTGCGCATTGAATTTAAAATGAATGTAGATGGTGATAATTTTACACCACCTAATTTTGTAGGATTTCAGGTAGTTGCTGGTCCTAGTCAGGCAGTTTCTCAAAGTTGGGTAAATGGTAAAAGCAGTATGACAAAGTCATATACATATGTTTTAAAACCTACTAAAACAGGTAAGTTAACCATACAACAAAGTGTGATGACTTATAACGGTAATGAGTATAAGACTATACCTCAAGTTATTAATGTTACTGGCGCTGTGGCACAACCTAAAGGTCCAGATGATCAATCTATAAGTGTAGAAGATAGCATACACCTAGTTGCCGAAGTGTCAGATGCTAACCCTTACCTTAATGAAGCCATAAGAGTAGTGTACAAGCTTTATGTTTCTAATGAAACTGGTGTTACTGGATGGAATGAGCTGGACAGTCCTAAGTATAGAGATTTCTGGTCGCAAAATATTGATAACCGTAATAGACAGGTGAAAAATGGAACCTATCAGGGACAGCCTTATAGATACCTAGTATTACGAGAAGCTGTTTTATATCCTCAAAAAACAGGTAAATTAGAGATAGAGCCATTAACACTAGATGTTCAAGTACAAATACCGACTAGTAGAAGAGACTTTTTTGGTAGACCTTATACAACAACAGTAAGTAGAACGGTAAGCGCAGGTAAAAGAGCTATTACAGTTAAAAACTTACCTGCTGTAGGTAGGCCAGCAAGTTTTACAGGAGCAGTAGGAGAATTTGATTTTAAGGTAGAAACAGATAGAGCGCAATTAGATGCAGGAGAAAGTCTTACTGCTACGGTAGGTGTTTCTGGTTCTGGAAATTTAAAATTAATGGAACTACCTAAGTTGAAGGCACCACAAAGCCTAGAGGTTTATGATCCTGAGCGCATTAATAAGGTGAGTACAAATATTTATGGTATGCGCGGTAGTATTAAAGATTCTTATACCGTAGTACCTCAATACGGTGGTAAATACGTTATACCACCAGTAGAGTTTTCTTATTTTGATCCTAAAAAAGAACAGTATATTACTAAGTCTAGTGGCGAGATATTATTAATAGTAGAAGGTGATGCACCTACTACAGCAAGTAATGATACTGCCGTAGCTAGTGAGAGTGAATCTAAAAATTTGATTAAAAGCAATGTGCCATTTGCATTCATTAAAACAGATACACAATTAATAGATAAGACAAAAAGCTATTTCTTTAATACAACTACCTATTGGGCTATTCTAGGAGGCTTATTATTAATCTTACCTGTCGTGCTATTGTACCGTGGGCAAGTAGAAAAACGTAGTGCAGATGTGGATGGCAATCGCATAAGAACCGCAAATAAGTTGAGCAAGAAATATCTTAGTACGGCAAAGAAAAACTTGGGTAATCATGAGTTATTTTATATTTCACTAGAAAAATCTTTACATAATTATTTGAAATCTAAACTTCATATTCAAACGGCAGACATGTCTAAGGATAAGGTAGATGAGTTGTTAGATCAAAGAAATGCTAGTCCGACGACTAGAAAAGAATTTAGTGAGTTGCTAGCTAGTTGTGAATTTGCTCGTTACACACCATCTTCTGAGGCTAGTATGAAAGAAGATTATGAAAAAGCTGGTAGAGTATTAAATGATATAGATAAACAATTAAAGAAGTAAGATGAAGAAGATGTTATCCATATTGTTACTGCTTTTTGTGTTTATAGGTTATTCACAAGAGTCTTTTGAGGCAGCTGCGTTCACAAAAGCAAACGAGGCGTACACAGCAGAAAACTTTGACCTTGCTATTGCTGGTTATGAGCAAATACTTAAAACAGGAAAGCACAGTGCTGAGGTTTATTTTAATCTAGCAAATGCTTATTACAAAATTAATGCCGTAGGACCAGCGGTTTATAACTTTGAAAAAGCACTTCAGTTAGATCCAGAAAATGCAGATATACAGAACAATCTCAATTTTGCTAATCAGATGAAAATTGATGCGGTAGAAGATACTCGAGTGGAAAGTATAGGATCTAACTTAGAAAAATATGTTACCTCTTTAAGTGTAGATGAGTGGGCTTACTTTAGTATTCTACTAGTTCTGTTTACCGTTTTGATGGCGGTATTTTATTTCTATGCACATACAGCAGGTAAAAAAAGACTGTTTTTTATTTTTACGTTTGTAGGTATTCTGTTTTCTGCATTAGCTATTTATGCGGCTTTTTATTCTAAAGATCATTTGAACAAAGAACAGTATGCCATAGTGTACACAGCAGAATTTATAACGAGAGAAGAACCTAAAGAAACTGCCAAAGAGAGTTTCATTCTTCATGAAGGTACTAAGGTAGAAGTGCAAGAAGAATTTAATAACTGGGCATTAGTTTCTTTGTCTAATGGTAATAAAGCATGGATGCCTCTCGATAAGATTAAAAAATTATAAAATTTAATCTTTTACTAATCTTTAAACACCTTTTCCTATCTTACATTTATTGCAGTAACTTTAATCTATTGCTTGTAGCGATTTGATATGTATATTTTAATAAAGTAGAGATATGTTTAAACATCTTAAAGGAGATTTATTCGGTGGTTTAACCGCAGGAGTAGTAGCATTACCACTGGCACTTGCATTTGGTGTACAGTCCGGTATGGGAGCAGTTGCAGGCCTGTACGGTGCTATTTTTATTGGTTTTTTTGCATCATTATTCGGTGGTACTAGCACACAAATTTCTGGACCTACCGCACCTATGACTGCTGTTAGTATGGTAGTCATCGCAGGAATAGTACAAGTTTATGAAGGTGAACTAGCAAATGCTTTACCAGCTATTCTAGCAGTATTTATTATGGCCGGTATCATGCAAGTCTCTTTAGGGATTTTAAAACTAGGTAAATACATCAAATACATACCTTATCCAGTAGTTTCTGGATTCATGACAGGAATAGGTGTGATTATTCTTATCACACAAATTTTACCAGCTATAGGTTACTACCCTGCCGAGGATGATCAGTTTATAGAAAAGTACAACCCAATCGCAAGAGAAGTAGTATTACAAAATATAATTAAAGATCAAGTAGACGGTAAACTACTCGTAATAGAAAACCTAGAAGCCACAGTTGAAAAAGCAAAAGAAATCACGCCAGATCAAATTCTAGCAGAATCTAAAACACAGGCCAAAAAAGATAGTAGTGGAGTTCTAGGAACATTGAAAACATTACCTACCGCCATTCAAAAAATCAACTGGTTAGAATTAGGGCTTACCTTGTTAACCATATTTATAATCTTTGGCTTTAAACGTATAACTACTACTATACCTTCTACATTAGTAGCCCTTCTAGGTGTCTCTATCGCAGTATATTTTATAGGTCTAGATGTGCGTAAGATAGGAGAAATACCGACAGATTTACCTATGCCTAATTTTGCTATAATAACAGATTTTAATCTCGGTACCGTCGCTCCATACATTTTCACTGCTCTCACACTAGCTTTTCTAGGCGCTATTGATTCTCTACTTACCAGTGTAGTGGCAGATAATATGACTAAAACCAGACACAACCCTAATAAAGAACTCATAGGTCAGGGAATAGGTAATAGTATAGCGGCTTTCTTTGGTGGTATTCCTGGCGCAGGAGCAACCATACGTACGGTAGTAAACATTAATTCTGGCGGTAAGACTAGACTGTCAGGTATGATAGCTGCTGTGATGTTACTTATTATAGTTGTTGCTCTAGGTGGTTTTGCTGAGAATATTCCTAGCGCTGTACTTGCAGGTATATTAATAACCGTAGGTATAGGTGTTATGGATTATAAGGGTCTTAAAGTATTAAAATCTATTCCTAAAAGTGATATTGTCGTCATGTTTGTTGTCTTGATTCTCACCGTTTTTTGGGACTTAGTTTATGCAGTGGGAATAGGGCTAGTCATAGCTAGTTTAATTTTCATGAAAAAAATGGGAGATTCTAATAACCATAAGTCTGCTATTAAGAAACTGTCTGATGTTGAGAATCTAGATCATGCAGACTATTCTCGCATACCGATTAAACTAAGAGAAGAGATTTTCATTAAAGAACTTTTTGGACCTATGTTTTTTGGATATACTAGTGATTTTCAATCCATGTCTAGAGATGTTCCTAAATATGCTACTCATGCTATTATACGTATGAAAAAAGTACCATTCATAGATCAGTCAGGACTTTTTGCTTTTGAAGACGTATTGCAAAATCTTATTCAAAAAGGAATCCAGCCGTTGCTAGTGTCTGTGCAAGAGCAGCCTTTGTATAGATTAGAAACTATAGATATAATTCCTGATTTAATAGGAAAGGAACATGTTTTTGAAGATTATGAGGACTGTCTCAAATGGATAGTGGAGCATGTAGAAGACACGGTGCCAGCTATAGAAGAGTAGATAGAAATTGTTCTCGCTTTCGCGAAAGCGGAAACGTCATAAATATGAATTGTAAATAATAAGATTAAAGAAATCAAAAGTCACTGTGCAAGTCTTTTATTTAATAAGAAGCACAAAGTCTTAGAGATTAATAAATTCTTTGTTATCGCACTGTTTGCATGCGATATTGATAAATTTATTGCTTTAAAAAAATGGTATCTTTGATCTCCAAATAAATTATATGGATCAGACCAAAAAAATTGCTGTAATAGGTGGTGGTAGCTGGGCGACAGCCATAGTAAAAATGCTTTGCGAAAACCTCGATACCGTTTACTGGTACATGCGTAGCGATTATGCTATCGAGCACATAAAACGCAATGATCACAACCCTAACTATTTAAGCTCTGTAGAGTTTAAGGTAGATCAATTGCATCTTTCTAGCGATATTAATGAAATCATAAGCCTGGCAGACCTTTGCATCTTTGCAGTGCCTAGTGCTTTTGTATATAAAGAATTAGAAAATCTAACGGTATCTCTTAAAGATAAAATCATCTTTAGTGCTATTAAAGGAATTGTTCCAGAAACTGGACTTATAGTAGGAGAACATTTTCATGAGCATTATGATATAGAATTTGAGAACATAGGTGTTCTTACAGGACCATGTCATGCAGAAGAAGTTGCCCTAGAAAGACTTTCTTATTTAACTATCGCATGTGCTGACGAAGTAAAGGCAAAATTTCTTGCTGAGAGAATAGAAAGTGACTACATTAAATGTAAAATAAGCGATGATATTATAGGTACAGAATATGCTGCAATGCTTAAAAATATCTATGCTATCGCAGCAGGAATTGCTCACGGTCTAGGTTATGGAGATAATTTCCAAAGCGTATTGATGAGTAATGCCATACGTGAGATGAAACGTTTTATCAAAAAAGTACATAAGATGAAACGTAATATTAACGATAGTGCCTACCTAGGTGATTTACTTGTGACAGGTTATTCTGGTTTTTCGCGCAATCGCTTATTCGGTAATATGCTCGGTAAAGGATATACAGTTAGAAGTGCACAAATGGAAATGAGCATGGTGGCCGAAGGTTATTACGCCACTAAAAGCGCTTTTAAAATTAATGAAGAAAAAGGAGCTAAAACTCCTATCCTAGATGCCGTTTACAGCATCTTATACGACAATAAAAACCCTAAAAAGGTATTTAAAAAACTGGCTGATAAGCTGGACTAAACCAAAACTATACAATGTCAACACTTGCAAAAGATTTTGGGATGGATGTTGCTCTAGAGCAATTGGGTCTCAAAGAAACAAATCACGGTACGTCTACTGGTAACCATCATTTCGGTAATGGAGCTACTATCACTTCTTCATCTCCTGTAGATGGTGCGGTAATAGGTAAGGTAACTACTACAACTCAAGAGGATTATGAGAAAGTAGTGGCTAGTGCCCAAGCCGCTTTTAAAGACTGGAGAATGAAGCCTGCACCATTACGTGGTGAGATCGTACGTCAGTTCGGTGAAGAATTAAGAAGATTAAAAGAACCTCTAGGTAAACTTGTTTCTTATGAAATGGGTAAATCTTATCAAGAAGGTCTTGGAGAAGTACAAGAAATGATAGACATCTGTGATTTTGCAGTAGGTCTTTCTCGTCAGTTGCATGGTTTAACGATGCATTCTGAGCGTCCAGGACACAGAATGTACGAGCAATACCATCCACTAGGGATAGTAGGTATTATAAGTGCATTTAACTTTCCAGTAGCAGTTTGGGCATGGAATACAGCTCTTGCATGGATAAGTGGAGATGTTTGTATCTGGAAACCGAGTGAAAAAACACCTCTTTGTGGTGTTGCCTGTCAGAATATTATCGCGACAGTTCTTAAAAATAACAACCTTCCGGAAGGAATCTCTTGTCTCGTAAACGGAGATTACAAAGTAGGAGAAATGATGACTACAGATAAGCGTGTACCACTTATTAGCGCAACTGGTTCTACTCGCATGGGGAGAATAGTAGCTAGTAAAGTAGGAGAACGTCTAGGTAAATCATTATTAGAATTAGGTGGTAACAATGCAATAATAGTTACTCCAGATGCTGATGTTAAGATGACTGTTATAGGTGCTGTTTTTGGTGCTGTAGGTACTGCAGGACAGCGTTGTACTTCTACACGTCGTTTAATCATTCATGAATCTATGTATGATAAAGTAAAAGACGCAGTAGTTGCTGCTTATGGACAGCTTAAAATAGGTAACCCACTTGATGAAAATAATCACGTAGGTCCTATTATCGATAAAGATGCAGTTGCTGGTTATAATAACGCTCTAGAGCAAGTTGTAAAACAAGGTGGTAAAATACTAGTAGAAGGTGGTGTACTTTCTGGTGCTGGATATGAAAGCGGTTGTTATGTAAAGCCTGCTATTGCAGAGGCTACTAACGACATGCAAATCGTACAACACGAGACATTTGCGCCAGTGTTATACTTATTAAAATATTCTGGTGATGTAGAAAACGCACTAGATTTACAAAATGGTGTTGCACAAGGACTATCAAGTGCTATCATGACTAATAATTTAAGAGAAGCAGAACACTTCCTTTCTCAAAGAGGATCTGACTGTGGTATCGCAAACGTAAACATAGGTACTAGTGGTGCTGAGATAGGTGGAGCCTTCGGTGGTGAAAAAGATACCGGTGGTGGACGAGAGTCAGGATCTGACGCATGGAAAGTCTACATGAGAAGACAGACCAACACGATCAATTACACTACAGAATTACCTCTTGCTCAAGGGATTAAATTTGATCTAGATTAAGTAGCAAAGAGATGGATTAGTAATTGTCTTTCCAGAAAATTTGGCGAGATAATAATTAATTTAAAGAGAATGGTTGTTCCAAATTTATCTGGAATCTCTTGATGTTATCGCAATCTATAAATTTTAAAAGTATCATGCTTTTATAAAAACCGCCTTAGAAATAAGGCGGTTTTTACTTTTAGATTGTTAGATAAATTAACATTTTATACCCATTAAGGGGTATTGTTTGTTGATTCTATTTGTTTTAGTTTTGAAATAACTAACCTGTTTTTTTTAATATGAACACCAAAACACCAAAACACCAAAATGGACTGAATTTGTCTGTTTTTTGCTATTATCACTAAGTCTTTCATTGATAAGCTGTGAAGAAGACTCTGTTGATGTAGAACAACAGGAAGTAACACAAAAAGCGATTTTTGAAACCTCACAGCTCAATAAAAGCGATATTGTAAATCGTATTGATCTTCAAGATGCTCTTTCTAAGGCAAAAGAACAACTTATACCATCTGTACAATTGAAGTCAGCTGTTTATGATAGTTTGAATAATATTTGGATAGACGAAGATCATATAAGTTATGTGTCTAGTGGAGATTATGAGAGTTATACTTTTGGAATCTTAGATAGTGATACTACAAAGCTTAAAAACCTTTTGTTTTCTAAAGAAGTAGATTCTACTTATACATCTTATATAATTACCTATGATTTGAATTATATTTTAGAAGATTATATTATTGCAGGAACGATTCCAGATCATCTTACATCTTATGTGACCTATAGAGAAATAACAACAGATTTTCAATTGAGAGATTGTGTAGGTGAGTGGCGTTCTACAACTTATATAACTATTGTTTGCCCTGGTGACGCTGGTTCAGGATTTGGCTCAGGAACAGGGATACCAGTTGAAGAAGATCCAGACGCCGGTAGTGAATCTGTAGGTGGTGGATCAAATAATGGAACAAATCCACCTCCATCAAATGAAACTGGAAACAGTAATTCTGGAATAGATAATGGAAGTAATCAACCTTGTTTATCATTTAATAACGGAGATTGTAGAATAGTAACTAATCCTGTACTACCTATTTCTTTAAATGAGGTTTCTGATAATACACAGTCTCTATTTGATTCCTTTAATGATCCCAGCTCAGGTAATTATAATCCAGATGTTTATGAGTTTATTCAAAGCTTTGAACAAAATGAATTAAGGAATGATATCAATAATTATATTAGATCAGAACGTAATTCTTTGGAAGCTCAAGGGTTTGCTGTAGAGGCAACCATTGCATGTGAAAAAGGTGCTGAGGTAGATTTTGAAAATAAATCGATTTATGATGAAACTGTTCCAGAATGTTTGAAAGATATAATTAATGACTTTAAACCTTCTCAAAATGGATATACGTTAGACTTTACAAATCTTGATCAATCATTGTTAAATGCTTTAAATTTGCCCGGAGATATTTTATCTTTATTTGATAATGAGGAAGGATATGCTGTTAAAATAAATGTTGAGCCAAATCTAGTAAATGATAATCCAATAAACGCTCAAACAGGAAGAGCTACTTCAGGAAAAATGTCTATAATTACTTTTAATGCAGACTATCTTAATCGTGCAACCGATCTTGCTATAGCTAGAACGGCAATTCATGAATTGGTACATGCCTATTTACAATATGTAATCCAACACGTACCCAATCGTGAATTAGGTGAGTCATTAGATGCTTTAATTTTACAATCTAATTTAGGTGTTTTAAATGGTGACCCTCAACATGTATTAATGGCAGAACAGTTTGTTAATTCCATGGCATTATCTTTAGCAAATTCTGATGGGTTTCAACATCCACCTATTGAATATCAAAGATTAGCATGGTCTGGTGCGATGTTTGCTAGTGATGCATTTGCTCAATTGGACCCTTTAGAACAGCCTAATATAATATCAAGAAACTTTGTTGAAGAAGGCGAATCTAGGCCTAATGTTGAATTTCCTTTATTGGGAACTAAAACCTGTTTATGATGAAATATATATTTATACTAATTTTATTAGCTAATTTGAATTCGTGTCAAAGTCAGGAAACAAGTGCTTATGAAGATAGAGTCTATCAGTTTTTAAATGAAGTTTATAAGCCAAAAAAAAGTAGTAATACAAGTAAGGTAGGGTACATCGATAATATGAATAATCTTGATAATTCTATAGAAAATATAAGTGATGACTTATTGAAAACAGTATTATCTAGAGCTAAACAATATTATCGGTTTCATATTCCTGATAGTGTATTAAATTATAAAAACTGGAAGGAGTTAAAAGTACATACGTTAACCAAAAAATTTGATCAAAACAAAATTGTTATACCTAATCTACAATTTATAGATTCAAAAGAAGATCATGACGGTATTATCATGTTTCATATTGAGGGTATTTTATTTTATGGAAATTTTGCATTCATTGCAACCAATCATGGTGGAACCATTCCAATTGGTACACTATTCAAAAAAGAAGGTGAAAAATATGATTTTGTAACAATGACTAGTTATCCACCGTTAGGAGATGAGTGATTGTATCTATTATATATTTAATCAAAATATTATTTTTAAAAGTTACAATATGAATTTATGGCAGATTTATAGTGATTTTATCTGAATTTAATGGGTTTCAATATCCTGCTATTGAGTATCAAAGACTAGCTTGGTCTGGTGCGATGAGAGAAAGTGATGCTTTTCAACAATTAGATGGCATGAAGCAGATAATATTTACAGATGGTAAATTCCCTTTGTTTCAAGCAGAGTCTAACATTGCTAACAGAGCTGAAGAGGGCGTTATAGATAGAAATACTGGAATAAATGAAACTCCTAGAGGAACTAATAATTGTCAATAATGAAATACACAGTAATTATATTTTTAATTTTCATCACTTCTTGTAGATCTCAGAATATTTCAGATCAAGACAAGTATTATCAAGAAATACACAAAATTCTAAATGTATCATTTGGAGAAAACACAAAGGTAATCATGCCAAATAAATTTAGTTTTTCAAATCGTATTGACCTTTCAAAAAATCATTTATATGATAGTTTGTTGGTTTCATACAAAAAAAACAAACTTATTTTAGCAAGTCTATTAAAAAATAAAGATGATGAAACAGTATATAATAAGCAACTTTGGTTTGAAAATAAAAATTTAACTATTGATAAGCTAAATATAAAATTACTGAATAAAAATTTTTTGTTAGTTGAGAATTTCAACTTTGATGAATTAGAAAAAAAACATTGTTTGTAGAGCCTTTTGACATTGCTATTAGAGGTGATATGCTTTTATTTAGTTACAAATTGTATGGAAATCTTTCTTTATCACTTTTTAAATTTAATGGAAAAGAGTATAAAATCATCGCTACAAGAAGGGAAACAGAAACAGGAATGGAATAGAAAGTTCTAAAACCGCTCTAGAAATAGAGTGGTTTTTGTTTTCAATATATAATTAATACCTATGACTTTTTTTAGATTTGACATGTCAACTATTCGTGTGGGCATTGTCTAAATCAGTTCTCGATGTTTACTAACGGTAAGAAATCAATTTTAAGTAAATTGAGAAAACTTTAAAGCGATTCCGCATCTGCAGTGTAAGGACGATTAAAAGATGATTTTTATTCTACAGGGCAATGACTAACTAGAAAGTGAATGTCTTTAAAGAAACAATCATTTAGTAAACGCTAACTCTCCAGAATCAACTCCAGCACCTTTAAATAATCTTCTTGATTATTCACAAAATCCAAGTCACTTACATCGATCACCTTTACTTTTAACTCTTGCTGCGATCTTATAAAATCGGCATAGCCTTGCTGTATTTGAGAGAGGTAGCTGGCTTCTATATTCTTCTCGTAGTCACGACCGCGTTTTTTAATATTCTCTAGTAATCTATCTTCTGTCTGATAGAGATAGATGTATAAATCTGGCTTAACCAGTTCTTTATACATCATATTAAAAAGGCGTTTATATAAAGAGTATTCTTCTTTTTCTAGTGTTATTTTACTGAAAATAAGTGATTTAATTACATAGTAATCTGCAACGGTAAATTCTTTGAAAAGATCTTGTTGTGCAACATCATCGCTTAATTGCTGGTACCTATCGGCTAGAAAAGACATTTCTAGTGGGAAAGAATAACGCTCTTTATCTTCATAGAAAAGAGGTAAAAAAGGATTGTCTGCAAAGCGTTCTAGAACTTGTTTTGCATTAAAATCTTCTGATATTTTATGTGTTAGACTTGTTTTTCCACTACCTATGTTTCCCTCAATGGCTATAAAGTTAAGGTCTTGGATAGGATACCGCTTTCGCGAAAGCGGAATTTCAACAACCACCTTATTTTCTAATTGCTCTAGACCATTAGAAATTTCTTTCATGGTTTTACCCAAGACAGGATGTTCCATTTTTGCAGCAATATCTACCAGTGGTTGCATTACAAAATTGCGATCTTGCATTTTACTGTGCGGTATCTGTAAATGTGGAGTGTCAATAACCTGATCGTCATAAAGTGCTATATCTAGATCAATTACTCGATCTTCATAAACATCTCCAGTACGTGGTACACGGCCCATGTCACGCTCTATTTGTTGTAAAACCTCTATGGTCTGTGTGGCCGTTTTATTACTGTGGGCCAGTATACAAGTATTTAAAAAATCACCACCAGTAAATCCTGCTGCAGGCACTTCATACACGCTAGCGACTTTAATGATAAGGCCTAATTGCATTTCTATACGGCGTACAGCGTTTATAAGGTGCTGCGCTCTGTTACCTAGATTACTACCTAATGCAATGAATATCTTATGGTTATGATTTGTTGAGATACCGTTAAATTTTGCAGCAAATTAAGGAATAATAGCACACTGTTGAAGTACTTTTACCATAATTATGAAGACACTTACTGGTGAAAAACTACGACTCGCTCATCGCATTTATTTAGTGCTCGGTGCATTATTTATTTGCTCGCTAGTAGTTTCTAATCTTATTTTTCAAAAATTCTTCCATTGGAATCCCATGGGGCTCTATAATTTTGAAATTTCAGTAGGATTACTGCCTTATCCTATAACATTTCTGGTAACTGATTTAGTTAGTGAGATTTATGGACGTCGTAAAGCAAATGATCTAGTTCTAGCAGGTATATTTGCATCTGTATTTAGTTTAGGAATAGTTGCTGTTGCAGACGTTGCACCGGCTATAGAAGGTAGCCCTATTCAAGATGCCGTTTTTAATAAAGTATTTGGTGCTACGACTATTGCTGTAATAGCGAGTATGACCGCTTATTTATTTGCTCAATTTGTAGATATACAGATTTATCATTTTTGGAAAAAACTTACTGGTGGTAAGATGCTTTGGTTGCGTAATAACTTCAGTACCATATTTTCACAGTTTGTTGACACTTTAAGCGTGTTATTATTGTTATGTTACTACGAAGTATTATTATGGGAGCAATTCTGGCCATTATTAACGGCTGGTTTCTTGTTTAAAATGCTGGTTGCATTAATAGATACACCATTGTTATATGGTGGAGTTTACATTTTCAGACGTTTATTTAAACTGGAAATAGGAGAAGAAATTAAAATTGATTAAAAAGAAATCATGAAAAAGTTATTTAAAATATTAGGAGTCACGTTGCTAGCAGTTATCGTTTTGATCGTTGCAGCACCATTTTTCTTTAAGGATCAAATAGCCCAAATTATTAAAGATAAACTCAATGCATCTATGGATGCACAAATTGATTTTGCCGAGGTAGATTTGAGCCTTTTTAGTGCTTTTCCAGATGCACGATTAAACATAGAAGGTGTTTCTATTATCAATAAAGCACCATTTGTTGGAGATACTTTATTCTACGGTAGAGAGGTAAAACTAGACTTGCCTATAGGTGATTTATTTAATGACGCTAGTGAGCCTATTCATGTTAATGAATTGATAGTTAATGGTGCAGTGAGTCGTCTTACGGTAGATGAAGAAGGTAATTCCAGTTGGGATATTGCAAAGGAAGACACAGCTGCAGTCAATACTGAGGCTCAAACAACAGAAGAAGGTACTGGATTCTCTTTTGATCTGAAACATTACGAGCTTACAGATACAGAACTTACTTATGAAGATAAGAGCACGCAAATGAAGTTTGCGATGTCTCAAATGAATCACTCTGGTAATGGAGATTTTTCTTTGGGACAGAGTACATTAGATACCTATACAGAAGCACTTGTTTTCTATACCATGGATGGTGTTGATTATTTATCTGGACAGCAGGTAAAACTCGATGCAGAGATTCTTATGGATTTAGAAAATCAAAAGTATTCTTTCCAAGAAAACAAAGCATTTATAAACGATCTAGAATTAAAACTTGATGGTTTTGTAGAGCTAGAAGATGCTTATACTATGGTAGATTTAAGTTTTGACACACCATCTTCTGACTTTAAAAACTTCTTTGCAGTAATTCCTGAAACGTATCGTAAAAATCTAGATGGAATAACAACTACTGGAGATTTTACAGTAAACGGTATTATAAAAGGTGAGGTAGATGATACACGTATTCCTAAAATGGATATTAAGATCAGTTCTAATAATGCTTCTTTTAAATATCCAGATTTACCCAAAACGGTAACTAATATAAATATAGATGCACAGCTTAAAAATGATACAGGTAATGTAGATGATACTTATTTTAATGTAGCGCAAACTTCATTTAATATAGGTAGTGATAGAATAAGTGGTAGCGCGATGATTAAAAATCTAACTACTAATATGAATGTAGATGTTAATGCAAAAGGAAATCTAGATTTTCAAAATCTTGCACAAGCATTTCCTCTTCCAGATGGTATGAAACTAGACGGTAAACTGGCGCTGGATATGGCAGCAAAGTTTGACATGGAAAGCATCGAGAAAGAACGATATGAGCGTATCAATACAAAAGGAACTGCTAGTCTAACAGAATTTAAATATGAAGGTGACGCTATGACTAAGCCTCTTATTATTAATAAGGCAAATATAGATATGACCACTTCTAGAATTAAACTAGAAGATTTTGACGCGCAAACTGGTAATACAGATTTAAAAGCTAGTGGTACTATTAATAACCTAGTAGGATTCTTGTTGCAGGATCAAGACCTTAAAGGAACATTTAATGTACGATCTAACACACTCGATGCGTCAGATTTTATGACTACTACAGAGGTGGCGCCAGCACAAAAAGCAACTGAGCAAACACAAACTTCTACATCGTCCACTACTACAGAGGCTATTGAAATACCAGCTTTTCTAGATGCAAATCTAGACTTTCAGGCTAATCGTGTTTTGTACGATGGTCTAGAATTGAAAAATGTAAGCGGTATAGCATTAGTGCGTGATGAGACGCTAACTCTTAATGATGTAAAGACCGATATTTTTGATGGTAATATAGATGTAAATGGTTCGGTAAGTACAAAGGGAGATACACCTGTATTTAATATGGCACTAGATATGAAAGATCTAGATATCGCAAAATCTTTTGAAGGCTTTGATATGTTCAAGTCTTTTGTGCCTATTCTCAAATCATTACAAGGTAAAATCAATACAGATATAACTCTATCTGGATCGTTAGATAATGAGTTGTCACCTATTTTAAGCACACTCGCTGGAGATGCTTTTGCACAGTTATTGACTAAGGATATCAACGCAGCTAATAATCCTTTGTTGGGTAAACTAGACGATAAAATAAGTTTTATTGATTTAGATAAATTTGATATATCTGATATTACTACAAAATTAAATTTTAAAGACGGTGCTGTACAAGTGTCTCCATTTGACTTTAACATTAAGGGTATTAAAGCAACCGCTAGTGGTAAACACAGCCTTACTAACGAGATGGATTACACACTAGCGCTAGATGTACCAGCAAAGTATTTAGGTAAAGAAGGAGCGAGCCTACTTTCTAAATTACAAGCTGAAGATGTAGAAAAGATAAATGTGCCTATTCCGGTTAAATTTTCTGGATCATTTTTAAATCCTAAAATTGATTTGAATCTAGACCTTGCAGTTAAAAACTTAACTAATCAGATTATAGAAATTCAAAAGGCAAAACTAAAAGACAAAGGTGAAGATGCGGTTAATAACGCTGTGAACGATATTATAAGTGGTAACAATCCTTTAACCGGTATTAAAGATTTAATAAATGGTAACGGTACTAAGGCTAGCGACTCTACTAAAATCACTACGCCTAAAGATTCTACCGGAACAACTAAGCCAGTTTCTACTAGTACTGAAGACAAAGTAAAAGAGGCCGCTGGTGGTTTAATTAAGAACTTGTTCGGTAAAAAGAAAACAGAAACAGACACTACTAAGACCAAGTAGATTCTGTACAAATACTTAGATTCCCCAAGAATAGAGTTAATTCTATTCTTGGGGAATCTTCTTTTTAATATAATTATACTTTCTCACTTAAATACTTCCAGTATCTTTTTGGAACATGTTGTAGGTGTAGTTTTAAATTTTTTCTAGACTCTATATTGGTACTCTTAAAATATTGATTCCAGAGATCTTTGTAGTTGTTCTCGCTTTCGCGAAAGCTACCTTTTACAGTCATTTCATCATCTTTTCCAGAGACAGTCGTGTTTAAAATACCACGTTGCCCTCGCGCTTTATTAAAATCAATTTGCACTTCTTGAACGGTTTTAAGATCATAACTAATTCCGTAATTGCGTTTTAGGTCATATATGATCCATTTCTGGTCGGCATAGCGATTTTTAAAATGCTTCATTATAAGGGGTAAAACATTAAAATCTGGTTCTATATTAGCATAATAAGTTTCTTCATCGATAAGGTGAAAACGTACAAAGGCCTCCATGCGGTGCTTTTCACGACCTACCATTTTTGCAGCCTGTGATAGTTTAAGAACAGTCGTGTTTGCATAATCACCACTAGGGGCTTTTTGATCCATAAAAGTCATTTTTAAGTACTCATAAATAGTATTTTCTATACCTATAATTTCGCTTAAAAAAGCACAGTACACTTGATGAGAATCGCGATGATTACATAAAGATTTAAACCGATTCCATACACGTTGTGCTTTATCAGGGTCTGTAATTACCAGTTCTGTTCCTTCAAAAAGGTCGTTCTGTGTTCGAGAATCTAGAGCTATAATAGGTAGTTTTATCTTACGATCATAAATCGTAAAAATGGCAGTCATTAAACCATTTAAACTACCATCATATAATAAGGTTGTGGTCATGAGAATAAGTTTAATTGGTTACTGAAGTTCTTGTGGTACTTGCTGCTAGAATCTAGCATGATTAGGTTCTTAATCTTTGCACTAGTTAGATCTCTAGATTCAAACTCACGAGAGTCACAGGTCATAAAATACTTAGATCTATTCATAGAGATACCTATTGCTTTTAAATGTTCCCAGTTTAATTTCCTGAAACGTCTCGCACTTAAAATCTTCCCTACAGATCGCATTCCTATACCTGGTACACGCGCCAGCATTCTTTTATCTGCCTTATTAATATCTACAGGAAACTGATCTAGGTTGCGCAATGCCCACGATAATTTAGGGTCTATATCCATATCTAGATTTTGATGTGTGTCGTTTAAAATCTCTTTTACATTAAAACCATAAAAGCGTAGTAGCCAGTCCGTTTGATAAAGTCTGTTCTCTCGCATCATAGGGACTTCGGTACCTATGGCAGGTAGTCTAGAATCATTTGCCACAGGTATATAACCAGAGTAATAGACACGTTTCATCTTGAATTTATCATAGAAAAAATTTGCGCTATACATGATATCTCGATCACTCTCTCCGGTAGCACCTACTATCATTTGTGTGCTCTGACCGGCAGGCGCATAAATAGGAGTGCTTTTAATAAGTTTCTTTTCTGATTTATAGATTTGAATAGAATTTTGAACCGCCTTCATCGGTTTGATAAAATCCTTGTGGTCTTTGTCTGGTGCGAGTAATTCTAATCCAGCCTTAGTTGGGATTTCAATGTTTACAGATAATCTGTCTGCATACAATCCTGCTTCTTGCATTAACTCATCACTAGCTCCAGGAATAGATTTTAAATGTATGTAGCCATTAAAGTTTTCTTCTTCCCTTAGTTTCTTAGCTACACGTATGAGTCTTTCCATAGTGGCATCTGGACTTTTAAAAATACCAGAGCTCAAGAACAATCCTTCTATATAGTTGCGGCGGTAAAAATTAATGGTCAGGTCAACAACTTCTTGTACAGTAAAAGCAGCACGTTTTATATCATTAGACTTTCTGGTCACACAATAAGCGCAATCAAAAATGCATACATTAGTCAGTAAAATTTTAAGTAACGATACACAGCGGCCATCTTCTGTATAAGTATGACATATTCCCATACCGCTAGAATCACCTAATCCTTTGTTCTTATTTTGTCGTTTACTACCACTACTGCTACAGCTTACGTCATATTTTGCAGCATCGGCGAGTATTTCTAGTTTCTCTTTTATTCTCTCGTAGTTCATATTAATTGTCCACGCAGGTGGATGTTTTTTTGTCATTCCGCACTTGATGCGGAATCTGCTTATAACTTTCTCGATCTTATTTTAACACCATCTTCGACAAGTTCAGATTGACATCTTGTTTGTTATCCAGACTTTCTCGATTTTCTAGACCCACTAGGTTGATGAATCTCCATTTTCTCTTGTGGTAATTCTTGTTTGCGGTAGCCATTGCTATTTCCCATTCTTCGGTCACGTAGACTAGATTGTTTATCTAGTCGTTGTATGGTCTGTGGGTTTTCTTCTGCATATCGTGGATCTTGAATGTAGTCTGCTTTTTGCATATCATGGACTTCGATAGAATAGAAGTCAAATTCTTCTACGACCTTACCATATATTTTATAAATACCGCTTCCGCGAAAGGTGATTTTTGCAGCCACTGGCGGAAACATAACTGTATCAAAAAACCTACCGTTACAGTCTAAAAATGTACCAAACTGCATGCGTTTGCCCTTTGCTGTATGAGTCGTTTTAATGTTAACTACATAACCATAAATGAGTATCATTTTGTTATGGTGGCTTTTCATGTCTTCTAGACCATAATTATTTGTAGGTTCTTCTACTAACAAATCAAAATGAGAGCACAAGGGAAAACCTAATAATTCAATCTGTTCATAAGCTAGTTCTAATCTAGTGGTGTGTAATTGCGGTATGGTAGCTGCTCTATGTTCAGGAACAAATAATTTATTCTGAATATATTTTTGAGGTGATTTATCTAGTTTATAATGCGCCTGCCATAACAACTCATATCGATCCATACCGGTAAATCTAAAAGCATCGATACGTATTAAAATAGATAGCTGCTCTATACTTATGAGAACACGATTTATAAAATCTTCTAGAGAAATAAATAAGCCATCTAAATGACGCGCCTCTATAAGACGTATCATCGTTTTCTTTTCTAGTTCTTTAAGATAGCTGTAACCTAGATAGATACTTTTACCTTTAATAATATTTGCTATGTTGCTATGGTTAATACATGGTGCTTCTATAACCGCACCGCACATTCTAGCTTCATGTACATAAAGTTCTGGACTGTAAAATCCACCACCATTATTTAATGTTGCTACCATGTATTCTAGCGGGAAATAACGTTTTAAATAAAGGCTTTGATAACTTTCTACAGCGTAAGATGCAGAGTGACCTTTCGCGAAAGCGTATCCAGCAAAACTCTTGATCTGATTCCATATCTCTTTAGTCTGTACAGGATCATGCCCTAGATCAAGACAGTTTTTAAAATACTTATTCTCTACTTTTTGAAACTCTTCTCGTGACCTGTATTTACCGCTCATTCCACGACGCAGTACATCAGCTTCGGCTAGGTCTAGTTTTGCATAATAATGCGCGACTTTAATAACATCTTCTTGATAAACCATTATCCCATAAGTTTCAGGCATGATTCCCTGCATGATGGGGTGCGCTTCTTTACGTTTTTCTGGATATCTCGTGCGTAAAATAAACTCACGCATCATACCACTTTGAGCAACACCAGGTCGTATCACAGAGCTGGCTGCAACTAGTCCTATATAATCATTAGTTGCTAGTTTGCTCAATAGCATTCTCATAGCAGGAGATTCTATATAAAAACAACCTATACATTTTGCTTGCGAGATCATGTTGTTGATCCCAGGATCTTTCATGAATTTTTTTACGTCAGTATGTACGTTTGCAATTTGCGCATCTGGCTGATTGTACTTTACTATTTCTATCGTGTCACGTATTTTACCTAGACCACGTTGCGCGAGAATATCAAATTTGTGTATTCCAGCATCCTCTGCAATGTGCATGTCAAATTGTACGGTGCGGTAACCCTTAGGCGGTAAACTAGTCGCACTGTAATAATGAACAGGTTTTTCAGTAATAAGAATACCACCGGCATGTATGCTGGTATAGTTAGGCATGCCTTTTATTAAATGACTGTACTTAAGGACCAGCTCATGCATTTGATCTAGACGCTCTGGTTTAAAATTACCTGTAGTAAGCATATCAATATCTGCTCGTGGTAGACCAAAAACTTTACCTAGTTCTCTAATAACCGCTCGGTATTGAAAGGTGTTGTATGTCGCTAGTAAAGAGACATTTTTAAATTCGTCAAAAATAAATCTGGTTATATCTTCTCGATCATCCCAAGAAAAATCAATGTCAAAATCTGGTGGACTCGTTCTATAATCATTGATAAAACGTTCAAAATACAGGTCTAATTCTATAGGGTCTACCTCAGTTATTTGTAGCAAATAAGCAAGAATACTATTAGCTCCACTACCACGTCCTACATAAAAATAACCTTTGCTACGTGCATATTCACAAATACGCCAGTTGATTAAAAAATAAGCGACAAAGCCTTTCTTTTTTACGATTCCTATTTCCTTTTCTATGCGTTCAATTACATCGCTTTTATCTTTTTTATCGCCGTACCTGTTTTCAATTCTGTTATAGGCCAGTTGTTTTAATTTCTTATAGTCAGCTTGTTTACTAGTAGAATAAATATGCTGATTTGCATTAAGTTGTGCATTTTCAAAATCAAAACTAATACGACATTGATCTAATAACAGTGTCGTGTTTTCAATAATAAACGGATAGTCTTCAAATGTCTTTTTGATCTCCTGTATAGGGATCATTTGATTTTCAAAATCACCTTGTTGCGATTCTGGTAGCTGACTCAATAAAATATTTAAATCTATACAACGCAGCAATCTATGTGCATTAAAATCTCTTTTGTTTCTAAAACTAACCGTTTGCATTACGACCAGTTTATCCTTCATTTTCACATATTTGGTAAATGGCAGTTTGCGTAATGCGGCGATGGAGATTCCTATGTATTCGCTTTCGCGAAAGCGAAATACATTGATTTCTATCACCTTGTTAAAAGGGTAGATAATAAAAGCATTTTTAAATGCTGGAGCTAGTTCAGGAAAAGGTGTTTTATTTTCTAGATGGTGAGATAGGAATTCATTTAATTCTTGAAACCCTTCATTGTTGCGTGCTATACCTACGTATAGTGGTTGGTGATCATTTCTAAAATCTATCCCTACTATTCCCTCTAGTTTATGTTTTGCACATAACCTGATGAAATTAATGCAAGCACTGGTGTTATTAATATCGGTAAGCACAATTTTTTTCACGCCGTTTTCTAAGGCAAGTTCAATGAGGTTTTCTTCATTAAATGTGCCGTACCGTAGTGAATAATATGTGTGATTGTTAAGGTACAAATGATGCTTTTTTCAATTAGAATTAATACTACTGTTTGCGATGGGCAAGAACAACTGGCGGTAGTCCATTAAAAGGGTTTAACATTCTGCCTATGGTTTTTGCTTCCATGCCGGCGGCTCTCATGACAGTTCTATCGCCATATTTTTCTCTTATTTTATCTAGAGCCGTATACAAGTTTATTGCAGTTTCATTATCATCAAAGAGGTTGATTTGGTAATGCCCATTTACGATATGTGAAAATCTAATTCCTATTAATCGTATTAAGAGTCTACGGTTATAAAGCTTTTCAAAGAGTTCTAATATGTGCGGTATGAGTATATGGTCTGCACTGCAATAAGGAATGCGCATTTGTTTTGTATAAGTATTAAAGTCCGAATATTTAATCTTCACATTTATACAACCAGTTAATTTATCACCACGTCTAAGTTGGAAAGCCAAATTTTCTGTCATGGCAATAAGGATAGAATTAAGTTTTTTCACATCTATGGTATCTCTATCAAATGTGCGCTCTGTACTTATAGATTTACGCTCGTTAAAAGCAACAACAGGTCGGTTATCTAGACCTTGTGCACGACGCCATATCATGCTGCCGTTTTTACCCAGTACATTAGTTAACATCTCTTCTGGCATTTCTTGAATAGTGTGTATGCGTTTTACACCTAGATGTCTCAATGTTTGATAAGTTTTATCACCTACTTGTGGTATTTTCTTTACAGATAGCGGTGCCATGAAGCCTTTTTCTTCTCCATGATTAATCATTAATTGATTATTAGGCTTTGCCTCGCCGGTTGCTATTTTAGAAACTACTTTATTAGTAGATAGACCAAAGGAGATAGGTAATCCAGTTTCTTTGATTACCTTCTTACGCAATTCTGTAGCTAGTTTATAACATCCATAAAAACGATCCATTCCAGAGAGATCTGCATAGAACTCATCGATGCTCGATTTTTCAAACAATGGAGTTTCTTGTTTTATAATTTCTGTCACTTCATCAGAGTGTTTTGAGTAAGTGCCTGCATTACCTCTTATAACTACTGCTTCTGGACATAGTTGTCTAGCAAGTTTCATAGACATACCACTATGCACTCCATAACCTCTAGTCTCATAACTGCATGCGGCTACCACACCACGATCACTCGTGCCACCTACTAGTAATGGTCGGTTTTCTAGTCGTGAATCCATTTTTCTCTCTACCGAAACGTAAAAAGTATCCAGATCTAAATGCATGATTTGTTTATCGCTCATAAGGTGTTATCCCTTTGTGTTAGGAATAGGTTTTTTGATCGTGCTTATATTTTTTAAAACAAGGGGTCAAAAAACCTCACAAGATTTTTCTTGTGAGGTGTATGTTAATCAGTTTATTATTTATGCGTTGCTACTTAATTAATCGATCATGTTTTTAATAACTAGATCATTTACGGTAGGCTCCATAAAATTCACAAAAGTCTCTTTTTCAATTTCGTTTTTAAAATGAATGCCATTTTGTTGTAGTACTTCATGTAATGTATGATATACCTTATGGATAAGATCTTCGGTTTCAGCAACTTTATCAGACCAGGTTTTTACTTTATGAACTACTTTCATAGTAGCTTTTTTTCCTGTCTTTCTTGTGATTACGAGTTGTTCTACCCTTTGTGCTAACTCTGTTTTAATAAGTTCAATATTCATGTCGGTAATCATTTTAAAATAAAACAAATTGGTCTCCTTCTACTAGACGTTCTTCTCTTATAACATAATCATCTTCTTCGGCATATTTAAGACGTTCATATAAACAGCGATCGTAATCTTTGAAAAGTTTATCTCCTGTAGGTTTTAATAATTCAAGTCCGTTTGCATCAGGACTTTTTATTTTTGAAGATATAGGATAAGCATTAAATCCTTTAGAATCAAAAGGCTCCATCATTCTAGAAAGCTCTGCAACTGACATATCTGGATTAAGCCATTTTTCTTCATCTTCTCTACTTAATATAACTGGTGCTCTATGGTGTTCTATTCTTTGTGTAATTCTATTTGCAGCACTTGTTAATATAGCTACTGTATGGTGCAATTCTCCTGTTAATGGATGTTGCCATGTATCATATATACCTGCTAGAGCAAATGGGCCTCTGTCGCGATTAGGGTAAACCAGATAAGGTTTGTTAAGTTTCTCCTGTTTTGGTCCTTCTATAAAAGCATCTACTAGAACAAGACAACGTTGTGATTTTACAGCATGTTTAAACATAGGCTTATTAAAAATACCCATCGCTCCTTTATACTGAGGATTATTCTCTGGATTCAAATCACCTTCACTACGCGCATTAATCATATACGTCTGTTTATGTGCCCATTTAGGAGTATATCCTAAGGTAAACATCTGTATGTGGTTGGGTTGCTCGTTTGTAATTACAGGTATTTTATTACCTGCGCTTATGTTCACATTTTCATTAAGTACAGCACCTTTTATAAAAGCAGCATTAAAACGCTTTTCTAAATCTGCCGCTGGTGTAATTATCGTTGCTCTTCCACACATAATTGTAGTATTTTGGAAATATTCCTAGAATAATTCCTATTAACGATTCAAATATATGGAATAATTCCAATATTATGGAATAATTCCACTGTTAAAATTGGAAATATTCCTAAATACCCTATATTTGTTCTATGGCACAAGAGATTTCAACAGAAGCAAAAAGGTTTAAACAAGTTCGTGAAGACCTAGGAAAGACACAAAGTGAGTTTGCAGACTTGCTAGATGCAGGTAGTACAACAGCAGATATTGAACGTGGTAAAAAGAAAATTACTGGTAAGATAGTAACAGAGCTTTTACGACAGTTTAATGTAAATCCTTTGTGGTTATATGGTAATAGTTATAATAAGTATCTAGAAACTAGCACGAGTACAGCACCCAAAATTATTACAATGGATACTAACGATCGTGAAAACATGATCATGGTACCTATAAAAGCAAGTGCTGGATATGCCAGTAATGTACAAGATACAGACTGGTATAACGATTTGCCTGCCTTTAATATACCCTTGCCACAGTATAGAGAAGGAAGTTATCGTGCCTTTCAAGTAAAAGGGGATAGTATGTTACCTGTTTTACAGCCTCATGAATGGGTCATGGGTAAAGCGGTAGAAAGTGTGCGGATGGCAAATGATAATCGCATTCATGTAATTATTACAGCAGATAGCGTTCTTGTGAAGAAACTACGCAAATCAGAATCTCCAGAAGCGGTAAATTTAATTTCTTTAAATAGGGAATATCCAGTTATCGAGCAACCAGTAGTAGAGATTAAAGAGCTTTGGGAAGTGAATTCTAAGCTCAGCTTTGATCTAGATGTGCATGAAGGAGAAGAGGCGATGATTTCCTTAAAACAAGGCCTAGATAGTTTGCGTGAAGAAATACAGAGCATTAAAAAAGGGAAGTAATAGGTTGTTTGTTCCGCTTTCGCGAAAGCGGATATTCTAATTATTTAAGTGACATGATATGGGTTTTGATCATCTTTATGACTTTCTAGAACGATTGCAAGTCAATAACAATAAAGAGTGGATGGAAGTGAACCGCAAAGAATACCAAACGGTGCGTTTATGGTTTATAGACTGGCTTACAGAAATGCAAGAGCGTCTAGTAGAAATCGATCCAGATTATACTGATACTAATGTAAAAAGATCTATCAACCGCATCAATAATAACTTGATGTTTCAGCCTAACAAACCTATTTATAAAGATCATTTTGGAGCAGGACTGGACCTTTCTTATCATGAAAAACAAAACGATTTTTATCTACAAGTAGGACTAGAGCAATCTTTTATAGCTGGTGGTTTTTATAAACCAGAAGTCAAAGTGCTCAAATCTATCAGAGAAGCAATAGATTATAACGGAGAAGAATTAATAGCAATTATTGAAAAGCCTTCTTTTAAAAAGATTTATGGTGATTTATATGACGATGGGGATTCTTTAAAAACAGCACCAAAGGGTTTTCCTAAAGATCATGAGCATATTGATTTATTGCGCAAAAAGACTTTTGCCGTAGAATATCCATTAACAAGAGAACAGATCTTATCTCCAGATTTTGCAGATCTTTATATCAAGTTATATAAAGAGATGAAACCTTTTAGAACTTATTTTACAGAGGCCGTTAGTGTGTGATTATGTTTGTATGATTTTAAAATAAACGGTATTTTTAATCAATGAAAAGATGTCTCTTCTTACTATTTAGTCTTCTAATTATTTCTCACGGAAACGCTCAAGAGTTTGATAAGCTTATTGATCATTTTAAGTATAATAGTTTTGGTTGGGGAAGAAAAGTAACGGATAGTATAAACTCAAGTTTCCTATATCGACTAAATGATCATAGCGTTTCGATTAGTAAAAATCCTATTAAAATTACAGTTGATTCATTAGTAATATTGAACCCTAATGTGAAACAAGATTTCGAAGATTGGGAAGATCGATATATAAATTTTCCAAGATCAACATCTGTGATTTATGACGGTAATATAATTTCTTTATTTGATGATGGGAGATTTGTTTGTCATCATCTTGATGGATACCAGAGAAATAATATCCTTGAGGAAAGTCTAAACAAGAAAAAAATTAAATATCATTGGATTATTGATAATGAACTTTATGGAATCCCACAATCTTTTTTGTCAAATGGTGTTTATAAATGGTCAGGTGATAAATGGAAAAGATCAAGAGTAAAAATACCTGTAAAGGATAAATCTATTTTGTTCACTGATGAGCATTTCATTGTTTATCGATTATGTAATGGAGAATTTGGAGGGACTATTTACTTTTATGATAGAAAAACTAATGAAACCTATTTTACAAAATCAAATTGTGCTCACACAATAGAAAAGAAGGATAAACAATATCATGTTGTTGCTAATTTAGGTCATATGATGGGTATGTCAGAAATCAAAACTATATCTGACCCAACAATGCTTGATAAAGCTACTCAAAAAGATCTTAAGATTGATCATGGTAGCCTAGGTTATAAAGCTAAATCAACTGCTTATGAAAAGCAGTTAGATATATTTGGAATTCAGTTGTTTTCAAAATTTGATATTGATAACAGAGAATTGTTTTTAGCACATTTAGATGAAAGGACTTTTTTAGCTGAATTTATAGAGAATGATATAAAGGTTGTTCATCCATTATTTAATAATGATAAATATACGCATGATCCGATTACAAGAAAATATGGGGAATATACTCTGATAAGTATGGATTTTTATGGAATAGGTTTAGAGAGAGAAGTTTCTTTACTAGTTATTAAGGACAATAAAATAACTTTACTAGATTGGAACGAAAGTCATAATAAATAATGTTTTTGTAGTATCATTACTTACCTCTATAAAACACCTTAAACTCTGCACCCATACCATAGTCGTCATTACCAGATCGAACTAGTTTACTATTAGGATTATAAGTCAGGTCAAATAATTGCCAGGTTTTATCATTAAAAAAGATGCGTCGTACCCAGGTGTTTTTACCTTCTATTTTTTTTGTAAAAGGTAAAAGCGGTCGGTAAGTAGTAGAAACTTTCTCAAAGCCAGATCTTGTTTTAATCTCTCTATATTTTTTTGCTTTGATCAATTTTCCTTGAGAATCTGTGTAACCCAAAACTTGTATAGAAGCAAAAATCCCATTATTAGGAATGTTTATTTTAAGTTCTGTAATGTCCAGTTCGTATGTCTCTTCAGTAGTTTGATTGATCACAAATGTCTTTGAAGGATATAAAGATTTTCTCGAGGGACTTCCATCTTCTTGCACGTCATAAAAACTAACTCTAAACATAGTAGAAAATTTACGTAGTTTCCCTTTCTTACTGCGCTGACTTTCTTCTAGAACTACTGGTAATTTTAACTGAGTAATTTGAGTAGGTTCACCATCGTATCGATCGAATTTTACGGCTATTTCACTTTCTACCGTAGGTAACCAGCAGTCAAAATAATTATCATGTCCTATTTCCTTCTGCTTGCGGTCTTTATGTTTGCCAGTGAGTGCTGCGCTTATAATTACGGTCTCCAGCTCGTCTGCTTCTAGGGTTAAAAAAACTTCAGATTTTAAATTTGCTACAGCTATGCCTAAGTCTGCATAACCGATGCTGGAAAAGAATAAAGAATCTACATCTTTATATAATTCTTTGGTAAACCTAAAACTACCTTCATCGTCGGCAAATGTTCCTTTACCATTACCAAAGCTGATGGTAGCAAAAGCAATCGCCTCTTGAGTAGATCCATCTTTTATAACGATGTCCTGACTTTGTATTAGGTTTAAGTTGAATAGTACGAGACTAATCCAGAATAAGTTTTTCATTGATGTTTTTTAAATAAGCGACTATCTCGCGAGTTGCGCCAGTATTGCTATTGATCCAGTGTCCACAAATCATTCCAGTTTTATCTCTAAAATGATCGTCTTCAAATAATTTGGTTGCGATAGATTCAAAATCTGTTGAAGTAGCAACAGAAAATAAACCACCTAGGTCTTCTAGCTTACCAGCTTCAGGAAATTTTTCATAATTCTTACCTATAATTACTGGTACACCATAGGTAGCTGCTTCTAGAATATTATGCAATCCCTTTGTTCCCATGGCTCCACCTACATAAGCAACGTCTGCATAGCTGTATGCCTTAGTAAGAAGACCTATAGTGTCAATGATTAGGGTAGATGGATTTTTCAAATCATGAATAACACAACCTTGTAGACTGCTCCATTTGGCTGGATAATAACTCAATGTTTTTTCTAATTCATTTATGTTAGAAACTCCTACTTCATGCGGTGCTATAATGACTTTATAAGCTCCAGTTTTATCATTTTCATGGAGCCAGTTTTTCATGATCTCAATATCTTCTGGCCAGGAACTGCCTATAACTATGCATTTTTTATCTCCTACAAATTCTTGTAGTTGTTTTACTGTACTGTCACGCTCTATCAATTGGCTTGCACGGTCAAATCTGGTATCACCACTTACACTTGCATTAGTAAAACCTAGCTTTTCTAGATTTTTAAGAGAAGAATTATTCTGTAAAAAGAAATAATCAAAACTCTCTAGAGATCTAGTCATCCATTTTCCATACCAGCTATTAAATGACATTTTATCTCTAAAAACGCCACTAACTAATATAGTCGTACAGTCTATTTTTTTAAGCGCATTTAAATAATTAGGCCAGAATTCATACTTAACCATAATCGCAACCGTAGGATTTACCGTTGCCATAAATTTATTCACATTGCTTACCGCATCTATAGGTAGATAACAAACAACATCTGCGAAGTGTGTGTTCTTTTTATTCTCATAGCCGCTAGGTGAGAAAAAAGTAAGAATCACTTGAAATTTATCACGGTTAATATTCTCGAGTACTGGTACCACTTGTTCAAATTCTCCTAAGCTCGCTGAGTGTACCCATATTTTAGGCAGAGAAGATTTTACTTTCTGGTCTAGAATATCCCATGTTCTTGCACGTCCTTTAACACCTAATTGGAGTTTTTTATTAAAGGCACCGGCTAGTGGTAGGCACGCTTTCGCGAAAGCGGAAAAAATATCATACAACGTCTTCAAAAATCAGTCTTTTTTCAAATGTAGCACAATAGCAGTTACTAGTTAAATTTACTAGGCTAAAACGTAATGGTTTATAATAAAGTAGTTCGATTTAATAGAATCTCAGTGTTTGATAATACAAATCATTATCTATCAAAACACTTAGTGTAGTAACGTGAAATTAGGTTTAGGCATTCCTCTCATTATTGCTTATTTTTACATGGACTAGCGTGGTTAAACGCGCTGGCTTAATAAAATTTGCAAATGCGTAAAATACAGATGGTTGACCTTCAAGGTCAGTACGAAGGAATAAAAGATAGAGTGAATAATGGGTTAAAAGAAGTCATCGAGTCGGCGGCTTTTATTAATGGACCAGAAGTTCATGCTTTTCAAAAAGAGCTAGAAGACTATCTAGATGTAAAACATGTAATACCATGTGCAAATGGTACTGATGCTTTACAAATCGCAATGATGGGACTGGGTTTAAAGCCTGGAGACGAAGTCATTACTGCCGATTTTACATTTGCAGCTACCGTAGAAGTAATTGCTCTTTTAAATCTAACACCGGTTCTAGTAGACGTAAATCCTTATAACTTTAATATCGATACAGACGCGATAAGAAAAGCTATAACGCCTAAAACTAAAGCAATTGTACCGGTTCACTTATTCGGCCAGACGGCAAATATGGACGAGATCATGGCCATTGCAAAAGAGCACGATCTTTTTGTAATAGAGGATAATGCCCAAGGAATAGGTTCTAATTACATGCACGCAGACGGTTCTAAATCTAAAACTGGGACCATAGGTAATGTAGGTACAACATCTTTTTTTCCATCTAAAAATTTAGGTGCTTATGGAGATGGTGGTGCTATTTTTACAAATGATGATGAGCTGGCTCATATCATAAGAGGTGTTGTAAATCATGGTATGTACGAGCGTTATCACCACGACGTAGTAGGTGTTAACTCTAGACTAGACGCGATGCAAGCGGTAGTTTTAAGAGCAAAATTGCCATTTTTAAATGATTATAATAATGCACGTAGAGATGCGGCGAGAAAATATACAGCAGCATTTGCCGGAGAAGAAAAAATAATAACACCTATAGTTTGTGATAACTGTGACTGCCACGTTTTCCATCAATATACACTAGTTATTAAAGATGTAGATCGCGATGGACTGGTAAAACATTTACAAGCAAATAACATTCCTTGCGGAGTCTATTATCCAATTCCTTTACATAAACAAAAAGCTTATGTAGACGATAGATATAAAGAAGAAAACTTTACGGTGACTAATCAACTAGTCAAAGAATGTATATCCTTACCTATGCATACTGAGCTAGATGATGAACAAATTAAGTTTATTACCGACCATATTAAGGAGTTTATAAACAGATAATTTTAGATCTGATAATAGATTAAAGGCGCATTATGAAAGCAATTTTTAAGTTTCTTTCATAATGCGTCTTTTTAGTTACGCTTTTGCGAAAGCGCAACTAAAACCAGTTACCTGTTATTTTATAAATGCTTAAAATGGATTGAATTTACATTTTGATCCAAGTGAAACATTTTGATGTGATATGAAAATTAAATTTGAGGTTTTTTTTGAAATATTGATTTTAAGTAATAACTCAATATGATTAAAACAGCACTGATACCAAATAATGGAAATACAATTCCTAGTAATACGATAACACCAATAATAAAATAATCAATTTTAAAACTTTCAGGGACAGCAGGGATTCCCCAATTCTTCTTTGGTTTACGTAATGCATAAGAAAATATTGCTGAAAGACTCATTAAAAAAAGTATAACACCAGTTCCTAACATCAATACCCAGTTCCAAAGGCCAAATTCTCCTTGATGAAACGCCATGAGCCACATACGAGCACGCATCAATATACCTACGCCACTCCAGTGATGTACTTTTACTTCTTCTCCAGTATATTGGTTAAGATGAATTTTTTGTTGTTGTTCAAGATTTGTAGAACGATTAGAAATGGCATATGTTCCTTTTTTTCCTTTTGGGAAATGAATTAACACGACTCCTTCTAGATCCATTTCTTTAGCTATGGCAACAATTTTATCTAAAGGCAATGGTTCTTCTCTTTCCTTTATTTCATAAGATAATCCTCTTCCATCCCATGTTGCTGGATAACCTGTATTTGTGATTTCTTGAACCTTTTTAAAGTTTTCTCCAAAAACATCTGTCCAGGGAAAACCTCCTGCTAATACTAGAAGTAACATAACCGATATCCAAAAGCCACTTATTGCATGTATATCTCTAAAAAGTATTCTTTTCCCTTTTTTAAATCTTGGAATAAAAAAGCCTTTAACATTCCAGCCTCTAGTCGGCCACCATACATATAGACCAGTAATGATAAGTATTACCATCCAACTGGCAATAAGCTCTACAATTTTTGTCCCAAAGTCACCTAATAGTAATTCTCCATGTAATTTTCGTACCTTATACATGAAGCCTTCACTAGCAACAATTTCTCCAGTAATCACCTTCTTGTATGGGTTTACATAGATACTACGTTTTCCACCAAATCTACCAGATATAAATTCAGTAGCGTCACCAGGTTTTTGTGGGACAACCATAGAATTTGGTTTTTTAATGGCATAATCATTAGCCACAGACCACTGTTCTTGAAAACTACTTTGATTAGATGTAAGAACCTCTACATTTTTAATTTTTTGTTGTTCAAGAGCTTCATAATCTGCTTTAAAAAGATAAATAACTCCTGTTATGGAAAGTAACAAAATAAAAGGAAGGCTTATGATTCCTGAAATAAAATGCCATTTCCACAACCAACTCCTTAGTTTAATTTTATGTTTCATTTTATAAATAAAAATAGATTGCCTAAACAAATCGTTTAGGCAATCTTATGTAAATATTAAAAGTTGTAACGTATTCCACCATGGAATGCTAATGGATTTCCTATGGTAAAGGTATTGCTTGCTGAAAATGAGTTGAAAGAAGCCCTAGCAGCATAAAGTTCATCAAAAATATTTAATGCTTGACCCCATATTTCGAATTTTTTATATTCATATGAAACTCCAATATTGAAAACATCATGACCATCGTAGGTGTTAGTACTAGTAGTTTCAGTACCATCATTTGCAGTGGTAACTACTTGTCCTTCAAAACTAGTGTTGTACTCACCTACAGATTCATAATCTAAAGATAATCGTAGGCCTTTAACAAATGTAGGTTTGTAAGTTAATGTAGTTTGCCCTAATAAATTAGGTGCCGTTTCTCTATCAGTGTCAGAAAAATCAACACCATTTTCAAAGAATTCAACATATCGATGTTTCGCATAACTTCCGCTATGACGTATTTCAAGCGATGGAAGTATTTTATATGTAATACCATATTCTATTCCATAAGAGCTTGTTTTACCTGCATTAGTGTTAAATAAGCGCCCTTCATCATCACGTAATGATATTAAAGTCTTTTCTCCATCTAGCAAATATGCTGATACATCTAGTTTTAATTTTTCAGAGGTTAAGTATCCACCGATTTCATAATTAAGGTAATTGCTAGGTTCTAAATCTTCAATATCTCCATTTGATGTTACTTCTCCTCTAAATAAATTAGAAGATTGCGGTGGAGTAAAACCTGTAGAGAAATTACCATACGCTCCTATTTTTGAAGTAAAGTTATAGTTGAAACCTATTTTAGGTGCAAAATTGGTATAAGTTACTTTAGCATCGTTAGCTCCTGCAATCCCTTCAGTTCTGTTGTCATAATCATATTCAAATTGATCAAATCGAGCAGCTGCAGTAATTTTTAAATTATTTATAGGCGATATTTCATATTGAAAATAAGCCGCATAGTTTAAGATGTCAGCTTCATAGTTTAAAATAAAATCTCCCGTATTGATGGTTTGACTTTGATTAATACCGGTTAATGGGTCCACAATAACATTTGTTGTTGTAGCTTGATAATCTTGCGGTGAAAAATCTACAGAAGCTCCAGCTATTAAACTAGAATTTAAGAAATTAAACTTTGCTTTATGTTGAACTAAACCTAAGAAACTTTTGAAGTTATTAGTGTTAACTTCACCACTACCAAAACCAGTAAGTTGTCCTTGATCTCTAAACTGACGTACTCTAAAAGATGGAATTTGATCTTGATTATTATCTCTAAAAAGAAGATTAAATTCAGTTTTATTATTGCTATTCCAACGTTTTTCTAGAGTACTTTTAATACGTAAAACTAATGCGTCTCGCTCTGTAAATGTTTGATCACTCTCAAAATTTTCTGCAAAGAAATCTTCTTCACTTATAGAACCAGCCATATCAGATCTATAATCAATAAGGTCTAAACTGTTAGTCCATTTTGTTGTAGAATTGAAATGAAGTACTCCTTTAAAAGTAAGCGCAAACTTTTCATAATCAGAATGTCCTAGAGGACCATTTTTTCGTTTTGCATAATTTGTGCCAAGATAAAATCCGAAGTTAGGATTTGTGTATTTAGAAACTTCTACACCATAGCGAGTAAGTCCTAAATCATTAGCTTCAAAACTAGCACTACCTGTTAAATCTCTCGTCGGTTTTTTAGTTAAGAAGTTAAAACTTCCTCCAATAGCTTCACTACCATAGATACTAGAAGCAGGACCTTTTAAGATTTCTACACGTTCAAATGATAAATTGTTCAATTCTAAAAGTGCATTATGGTTAAATACAGCTACTGGACGTAATGGGATACCATCTTGTAAATACAAAAACAATGCTCTTGTTGATATAGGAGAACGTACTGCAGTAAAGTGTTGTTCATTACTACTGGCTTTAGAAGTTGCTACAAAAACCCCAGGCACTTGATTTGTAATCTGGTCAATAGAAATGGCTTTCGTTTCTTTTATTTCTTTAGCATTAATAGAAACAATAGCAGCTGGCACCTCGCTTCTTTTTTGTGCTTCTCTACTAGCAGAAATAACAACTCCATCAAGAAATAAACTTTCTTCAACTAGCGTTATTTCATTAAAAGAAGATTGTAGTGTAACTGTTTTGGAGGTGTAGCCTAGATAACTTATGAGTACTATTCTGGAATCTTTTAAGTTGATTTCAAAATCCCCATTTGCATCAGTAGTTGCTCCTTTGGAAGTAGTTTTAGAGATAATAGTTACTCCTTCTAAAGGAGTGTTGTTTGAATCAATTACTTTTCCTTTGAAAAGAGTTTGAGCATTACTAAAATAGCCTATTAGTAAAACTAATAGAATAATTATTTTTTTAAAATTCATGTGTGTTTGTTTCAATAATTGATTTATAGAAGTATATCTTCTATAAATCAACTGTTTTAAGTTTTTTATAAAAATTAGAGGTGTACGATATTCTGTATATAGTATAGAAACACTAGTTTGTCTAATAAACTCGTATAAAACTATAATGACAAAATATATACTATAATAAACTTAAGAAACGCTAGGAGGATGAAAAGTAGTAGTACTATATAAATAAGAATAATTGAAGCAATAGAAAAAAGAAACTACCTTTTTAGGTTGTGTTAATGTCTTAGGATGAAACTCAACAAACTCAACAAAGCCTATAGGATACTCTCGCATATCAATAGCTGGTAAATGCTTACCCTTTTCCTTATTTTTTTTTTCGTACATCTGCATTAGGTAACATTTACCTTTACAGGCCATTTCTGGTTTGTCTTTATTAATACAAAGAAATTCTGCTATATAATCTTGATTATAAACATAGATAAAAAGTGGCATGATGGGTTTTGCCATTGCAAAAATATACAAAGAAGTAAATAAGTAAATTATAATTACTCTCATGCGTTAAATTGAGGGGTGCAAAATTACAACCTAATATGATTCTAACCTACAGAAATCGACATGTAATTTGTGGTTTATATGTATAGACTTCATCGTTTGTGATAGATTCTTTTAATCGAGCACCAGAATTTCGACTGTATACTCATGTAAATATTTGTCTACTAATAAATTATTGATATCAATACTCTTTAACTCTTTATGAAATCATTTGATAAAGATGTACGAACATTGTCAAATAAATAACAATCATATTGAACAGCATCATAAAAATTCAATTACTTAATTTCACATCTCAAAATTTAAAATTATGAAGCTTAAAGTTACCTTTTTCTTATTATTTGCAGTATTAATTACTGTTGCTCAAAAGAACACAACTTACATACATGCTGGTCATTTATTAGATAGTAAAAAAGGGATATGGCAAGATAAAATGACTGTTATCATAATTGATAATCAGATTTCTAAAATTGAAAAAGGATATGTCAATCCAATGAAAACAGCAGCTTATCATGATTTAAAAGATAAATGGGTCATGCCAGGTTTTACGGATATGCATGTTCACATGGAGACAGAGTACAATCCACACGCTTACGTACAAAAATATGTTGATGATCCGGCAGATGTTGCTTATGATTCAGTGAATTATGCAGAAATTACTTTAATGTCTGGATTTACGACTGTAAGAGATTTAGGTGGTAGTGGTATTAATATCTCATTACGTGATGCAATAAATAAAGGTAAAGTTCCTGGTCCTAGAATTTATACGGCAGGGAAATCTATAGCCACCACTGGTGGTCATGCAGATCCTACAAATGGTAGTAATCAAAAATTAATGGGAGATCCCGGACCTCGAGAAGGTGTTGCAAATAGTCCTGCTGAAGGTAGAGCAGCGGTGAGACATCGTTATAAGAATGGCGCAGATTGTATTAAAATCACCGCAACTGGTGGTGTTTTAAGTGTAGCTAAGAATGGTAGTAATCCACAATTTACTGTAGAAGAAATCAAGGCGATCACAGAGGCAGCAAACGATTACGGATTTCATGTTGCTGCCCATGCACATGGAGATGAAGGTATGTATCGTGCTGTAGAAGGTGGTGTAAAAACTATTGAACATGGAACCTACATGAGTGAAAAAACTATGAAACTAATGATTGAGAAAGATTGTTATCTGGTTCCAACTATTACTGCAGGAAAAGAAGTGGCTCAAAAAGCTGAAGTAGAAGGTTTCTACCCTGCGATAGTGGTTCCTAAAGCGAGAACTGTAGGTCCACAGATTCAAGGAACATTTGCTAGAGCTTACAAAAAAGGAGTGCCTATTGTTTTTGGAACTGATGCAGGTGTTTTTGCTCATGGGCAAAATGCAAAAGAATTTGGTTACATGAACGAAGCAGGTATGCCAGTGATGGAGACATTACAAACAGCAACGATTGTACCAGCCAAAATCTTGAAATTAGAGGATAAAATAGGTCAATTAAAAAAAGGCTTCTATGCCGATATCATCGCCGTTTCTGAAAACCCAGAAAAGAACGTTGCGATTTTAGAAAAAGTAAATTTTGTCATGAAGGATGGTGTGGTTTATAAGGAGTAGATTAAACCTAATTTTTTCACCAACCCTAAAGGGTGAGGTTTCTGCGGAATTTGTTTGAAGTAATTCTAGTTATAATGAGACTGTTTTCAAAAACAATATTTGTAACAATTGATTGAAAGACTAAAAACTTCTACCCTTTAGGGATAGGGCAAGAAGTTTTGGGATCATTCTTACATTGTTTATCAATGAAATAAGTTTTGTGAACTATAGAAGCGAAACCTTTTCCCCAACCCTAAAGGGTGAGGTTTCTATATCTTGAATAATATGAGATGATAAAAGAGGAGATAGATTATCTAAAAATCGAAGGGATGTTTGCAGGAGCAACCGCTGATGTAAGAAGATTTGCGATTCAATTGCGTGCAAATACTACTGAATCTGAAGATAAATTATGGGGATATTTAAAAACTAAACCTAAAAATTTCAAATTCAGAAGACAGCATCCGTTTAATCTTTATGTTTTGGACTTTTATTGTCATATAATTACGACTAGCTATAGAGGTTGATGGAGGTTATCATTTTACTAGACAGCAACAAGAAAAAGACCGAGACAGAACCTTAGAAATTTCAAAATATAAAGTAGATGTTATCCGATTCACAGATCTTCAGGTAATAAAAGATTATGAAAAGGTTGTTATTGAGATAGAATCTGTAATAAACGAAAGGTTAAAAACTTCCACCCTTTAGGGCTGGGGCAAGAAGTTTTGGGATCATTATTAATTGTGCTACCTACAACGCACTATGATTCTTAAAACCTTTCTCTTCTAGATATTTCACATATTCATGGGTGTTAACAGTGGCTTTTAAATCGTGTAAAAGATTATAAAGACCAAAGAACGTACGGTTAATGTATAAGAAGTGCTTGCTACCACGGTTACCATTCATCTTACGCAATTCTTTATCATTGCTATATTTCTCACTTAGAGAAGAAATCTCATCCCAAAATCCAGAATCTGCAAAATTAAATGTCTTTTCTTGGAATGGTTTTGTAAATAGACTCAGCATCTCGTGAAATAAAGCGCTGAAATAAACAATTTCTTTCTCGCTATCATCTTTGCGTAGAATCTCTAATTCAAATAATTTTTCTCTAAAAATTTCTGGATTATTAATGCTTGCAGGAACGGCCAGTTCAAAATACGGCTGGTAAAATTCGTCCACGATTTCTTTAATACAACCGAAGTCGATGGCAATCAATTCCTCATCTTTAGAAATTAAGAAATTACCAGGATGTGGGTCTGCATGAACGGCTTTTAGACCGTGCATTTGAAACATGTAAAAGTCCCAAAGGGTTTGTCCTAGTTTATTACCAGTTTCTTGTGAGAAGTCTGTTGCTGCAAACTCGCTTAAATGTTGCCCTGTCATCCAGTCCATCGTGATGATGCGCTTACTAGATAATTCTGGATAATAGGTAGGAAATTTAAGATTAGGGATGTGAGAACAGGCTTCTGTAATTTCTATGCTTTGTTTTACCTCAAGTGTGTAATCTGTTTCTTCGGTTAATTTATCTTCTACCTCTGCAAAGTATCTTTTTGAGTCTTCACCTTTTAAATTAAACATCTTAATCGCAATAGGTTTTACCATAGCGAGGTCACTACCTATAGACTCTGCCACACCAGGATATTGAATTTTTACCGCTAGTTCCTTACCATCTTTAGTCGCTTTGTGTACCTGACCTATACTTGCTGCGTTCACAGAATCCTTTGAGAAAGTATCATAAATCTCTTCTGGAAAAGCACCTTGATATTTCTTAAACGTTTTTCTAACTAACGGAGCAGAAAGTGGTGGCACGCTGAATTGTGCTAGACTAAATTTTTCTACATAAGCGCCAGGCAACAGACTCTTATCCATAGATAGCATTTGCGCTACCTTGAGTGCACTACCTTTTAAACTCTTTAAACCATCATAAATATCTGTCGCATTATCTTCATCAAGAGAAGAGCGATCCATAGAAGGGTTTACTGCTTTTTTTGAATAGTACTTGATGTAATTAGCACCGATTTTTGCGCCAGTCTTTACTAGCTCTGTAGTACGGCCTATTTTACTGGTAGGTATTTTGTCTAGTGTTTTCATAGCAATCTAGTTAGGTAATCCACATCGATAAGCTCAGTGTGACACTTTTGAATGTTATTAATGATAAAATTGTTCAGTAACTACGCTTTCGCGAAAGCGGAATAATAGAAACTTGTTAGAAAGCGTCAAAAGTTTTGAGCTTACGGTATTTTTTAAATTTAAGTTTAGATTTCAACTTAAGTTTATTTACGACATGCGTTCTTTCCAAAGGAATTTACCAAAGTCAAGAACAGCGTCTAGTGGTGTGTTATCAAAAACGTCAAAAATGGTGTTTACGGACTTTTCTATAGCCATATCAGTTTTTTCAAAACCAGCACTGTCGTCATCCATCCAGAATTTAAGTAAGAACAACATTTGTATCCAGGCACCTTCACTATAAATAGTTTCAGATCGTTCTAGTAAAATGTTAGTTTTATTCTCATTGCGTTGCATGATTAAGTCTTTAGAAAAGTTTTTTACGTGCTTGCGCAGGTCTTTTAACTGTTCCATCTTGCTCATCATGTGCGGATTTTCCTTAAGAGTATACAGCACATAACTTCTATTAAGAGTCAGGATTTCAAAAAATGTATAGAAAAAAGTAAGCATCTTTTCTCTATTTGAGAAATGTGCATAATCTTCATTTTTATGAGAGACATCCATAGTCATGGTAAAGAATGTATTCCAGATATCTTTGCGCAAACTATCTAAACTACCGAAGTGATTATAAAAATCTTGCTCGGCCATGTTGTTATCCTTAGCAAATTTGTAAACCGATTTAGGGGTTTTTTCATGTTCTAGAACATAGTCCATATATGCGGTAAGGATATCGTGCTTAGTGATTTCCTTCTTCTTTGCGGTCTTTTTTGCAGGTGCTTTTTTAGTAGTTGCCATAATCTCAATGATTTGATGTAAAGATACAATCTGTTTAACTTATCACACATAATGTTTAAACAAAAGTATGTTAAGATTTAGTCGTGCGTTTTGTATAAAACTTATACTTTAAAGATAAAAAAATCCCTTTCTAAAATTTTAGAAAGGGATTAAATTTTTTTAAAAGATCACGTTGTTATAGACCGTTTATATTTCTTCTTAATTGTGTGAAATTGAATAGAACGAAAGAAAGCTTAATATCCAGAGCTGCAGCTATACCGTTTCTTCCATTATCATCCCATTGATAGCCTATACCGCCTGCTAGTTCAAAGGTGGAGAAATTTGTTATTCTTCTTTTCATACCTATTTTAGGAAAAATGCTTGTAGCTTTACTTATACGGACATTATCATCGCTGGAATAGGTCATCCAGTCTGGTACACGTTGCAATTCTAGGGCTATATAGTTACCTGTATTCGTAGTTATGGATTTGCCGTTTTCTTTTCTCTTCTGTCTATTATAATAATATCTAGGTTCTAAGCTTAAAGTATTCGTTGCGATGAATTCAGTTTTGGAACTAAAAAGATTTTTATAGAGCCCAAATTCTTGACCAAATTCTAGATGAATCAATAGTTTATCATTAATCGGTTGCTCAAAAGAAGCCCAACCGCCAATGGCCCCTACTTTAATAGATAGGAGGGTTTCTAACTCGTCACTTTGAGAGTAGGAAATTATAGAAAAAAGCAAGGTAAAGGTAAGAATAATGTGTTTCATGTTGGTTGATTTGGTTTTTGATAACCATCAAACACCATACCTATTAACTTAAATAATGGATAAGCATAAAAAAATCCCTTTCTAAAATTTTAGAAAGGGATTTTTAAGATTATAAAATAATCTTGAACTATGGTTTGTTAGTAGCAACAGGCTCTTTACTTACCCATGTGTTTACTGAAACGATAGCGTTTTCATTATAATCTACTTCAGTAAGCTGGTCACCTTTCCAGAAAAACCATTTACCTGCTTTTCTATCGTTTTTATATTCTGCCTTAGCAGTTTTTTGACCATCAGCATTATAACTGATCCACTCACCGTGTCTTTTATTATCTAGAAAAGTTCCTGTTTGTGCAACTGTTCCATTTTCATGAAAATAGGTTGCTTTTACTGTTCCATCTTCAGTGTTTTCAAAAGTAGGTTTTACCTCTTGTGCCATTGCAACCACACCAAGCATCATTGCCGCAAAAATCATTAATTTCTTCATCGTTCGTTCTTTTTATTACATCCAAAGTTAACATTAAAAACATATTAAAACAACATTTAAGTAACATTAAGTTTACATTAAACTTTTAAAAATCTGTATTTCAGTTAATTAGTTTAATTTTAAAATGGTATTTATGGATGTTAATCTTCTACTTTTAATCAAATCTTTACCTTATGGTTATGTATTTATGTGTGAAATCGGTTTATTTTTGCATGCTTATTAGAAGTTTTAAATATGTATAGATCACACGATTGTGGTAGCCTGCGTGCTAGCGATATAAATAAAGAAGTAACACTTGCCGGTTGGGTTCAAAAAAGCCGTGACAAAGGTTTTATGGTTTGGGTAGATTTGAGAGACCGTTATGGTATTACTCAACTTATCTTTGATGAAGAGCGTACAGAAAAAGCTCTTATTGAAAAAGCTCAAAAACTAGGACGCGAGTTTGTAATCCAAGTTAAAGGAACTGTAATTGAGCGTGAGTCTAAAAACAAAAATATACCTACAGGAGAAATTGAGATCCTAGTAAAAGAACTAGAAATTTTAAGTGCTTCTAAGACACCTCCTTTTACCATAGAAGATAAAACTGATGGTGGAGAAGAGTTGCGTATGAAATATCGTTACCTAGATATACGTCGTAATCCAGTACGTGAGAACTTGATTTTCCGTTCTAAGGTCGCGATGGAAGTGCGTAATTTCTTAGCAAACAAAGAATTTATCGAGGTTGAGACGCCTGTACTTATTAAATCTACACCAGAAGGTGCGCGTGACTTTGTTGTGCCATCGCGCATGAATGAAGGGCAGTTCTATGCATTGCCACAATCGCCACAAACTTTTAAGCAATTGCTTATGGTAGGTGGTATGGATAAATATTTCCAGATTGTAAAATGTTTCCGTGATGAGGACTTGCGTGCAGACCGCCAGCCAGAGTTTACACAAATAGACTGCGAGATGTCATTTGTAGAGCAAGAAGATGTGTTGAATATCTTTGAAGAGATGACACGTCACTTATTAAAGAAAGTGAAAAACGTAGACGTTGCTGAGTTTCCTAGAATGACTTACAACGAGGCAATGGAGAAATATGGTAACGATAAACCAGACATTCGCTTTGGGATGGAGTTTGCTGATTTGAACGCTTTCGCGAAAGCGGGAGAATTTAAAATCTTTAACGAGGCAGAGCTAGTAGTAGGAATAGCAGTGCCAGGTGGAGAGAGCATGACACGTAAAGAGATCGATAAATTAATCGATTGGGTACGACGTCCACAAGTAGGAGCCACTGGAATGGTGTATGCAAAATGCAATCTAGATGGGACTTATAAGTCTAGTGTAGATAAATTTTACTCTCAAGAAGATCTTGCAAACTGGGCAAAAGCAACTGGTGCAGAGCCAGGTGATTTAATCTGTGTGATGTCAGGACCTGCAAATAAAACTCGTGCACAATTAAGTGCTTTGAGAATGGAAATGGCAGAGCGTCTAGGATTGCGTGATCCAAATAATTTTGCTCCTCTATGGGTAATAGATTTTCCACTTCTTGAATGGGATGAAGATACAGAGCGTTACCACGCAATGCACCACCCATTTACTTCTCCTAAACCAGAGGATATAGAGAAATTAAAAACAGATCCAGGTAATGTGCGTGCAAATGCTTATGACCTTGTTATGAATGGAAATGAAATAGGTGGTGGATCTGTAAGAATATTTGATAAAGAATTACAGGCTCTTATGTTCGACCATTTAGGGTTTACTCCAGAAGAAGCTCGTGCACAATTCGGTTTCTTAATGGACGCTTTTGAATATGGAGCGCCACCACATGCAGGACTTGCTTTTGGTTTTGATAGATTAGTTTCTATTTTAGGTGGTCAGGAAACTATACGTGACTTTATCGCGTTCCCTAAAAACAACAGTGGTCGCGATGTGATGATAGACGCGCCAAGTGCCATTGATAATGAACAACTGGCAGAATTGAATCTGACGGTAACCGTTTAACCTGGAGTATAAATAAAATGTCAGTCTGAGCCTGTCGAAGACGATGTTATATATAAAATATGAATTTTTTAAAATTTCTTGGAATCCTACTACTATGTGCTTTACTAGCCATAGGAGTAGGGTTTTATTTTTTAGACCATGATCAGGTAGCTCTAGGGCATAAAGTGATAGGTCTATCTACCTTATTTATATTCTTTATTGTGATGCCTCTATTTATATGGACGCGTTATAAAAATAAAGATTTGAGTAAATTCAACTTTAATCAGGATAAAAATGATGAAGATGAAGACTGGGATATAGAAGATAAAAGTAGATTGAATTAAGGCATTATAATAGGTCCTAGAAAACGCAACCATAAAATAAAACCGATAAAACTACCTACTATACCTGATATTATAAAGGTAAACCGGTGTTCAATAGGTATTTTATTGAAAGTTGTATAAGTCAAAACTAGAATACCTAACAGGCCAAAAATAGCAGCAGGTAATAACAATGGTATTTTTAAATAATAAGCAATGACGACTTCATCTGATTGTAAAGGGATTTGTCCAGTTAATAGACGTGTTATTACTAAGGATAAAAAAATAAATACTTCTCTAGACCAAAAATATGCTAGATAGACTGCGATCCAGTTTTTAAATTTGAATTTATCGCTATTATTAAAATAAAGTAATAGAAAACCTATGGTTCCAAATAACATGGTTTGTGAAGGTCCTGCTAGCGTGGAATATAGTCCATGTCTTTGAGCTTTCTTTCTGTAAATTTCTAAAGTTTGTATATCCTCTTCATAAACTTGACCATCACTATCGCTATGTTGTGAGTACCATTTATTCATTTCTGGTTGTTGTTTCCATTCTCCATAATTCACATAACCATAATGTAAGGTCGGTTTTTTGAAATATCGTTGAGCAACAAGATAATGTCCAGCTTCATGAGATACAGTGCCTAGTGGTGTGAAAAGTACAAATGCCAGTAAAAAATAGATACTACTTTTCCAGTTAAAATTTATAGTAATATAATTTTGTATTTTGAAAGACATGCAGTGAATTTAACAATTATAAAGAACATCAATCTTGGTATCAAATCTTTTAAATAAGATTCTAGTAATTAATTAACCATATTGCCGACTTTTGTGTCAGTATAAGATAACTATGAAAAAAGGCGTATTAATGGTGAATCTGGGATCTCCAGATAGTCCAACACCCAAAGATGTAAAGAAATATCTAGATGAGTTTTTAATGGATGAGCGAGTGATAGACTTGCCTTACATTTTAAGAGCTATTCTGGTTAAAGGAATTATTTTAAATACCAGGCCTAAAAAAAGTGCCGAAGCTTATGGCAAAATATGGTGGGAAGAGGGAAGTCCGTTAATAGTTCTTTCAGAGAGGTTACAAGACAAGATAGATTCTTTTACTAGTGTGCCTATTGCTCTAGCGATGCGTTATGGAGCTATGACCATAGAAGACGGTCTTAAGGAATTAAATGATCAAGGTGTAGATGAGGTTTTGTTACTTCCATTATATCCTCAGTTTGCTATGGCAACGACAGAGACTATTCAGGTTCTTGCCGAAGAATTGCGTCAGGAGAAGTTTCCACACATGTCATTTACTCAAATGCCTCCTTTTTATAACCACCCTGATTATATACGTGTCCTTTCAGAGTCTATTAAAGAGTCGTTAGAAGGTAAAGATTATGAGCATTTATTGTTCTCCTATCATGGTGTACCTAAAAGACATATTAGAAAAAGTGATATTACTAAATCACATTGTAGAATGGATGGTAAATGTTGTTCTACACCATCACCTGCTCATGAATTTTGTTATAGCCATCAATGTAAAGAGGTGACTAGATTAGTAGGTGAGTATTTAGGTATGGAAGACGGTACGTTTTCTACTAGCTTTCAGTCACGTCTAGGTTTTGATCCATGGTTAACACCGTATACAGATCGTACCATTGAAAAAATGGGATTAGGTGGTACTAAAAAAATGGCTATTGCTACACCAGCATTTGTTAGTGACTGTCTAGAGACTCTAGAAGAAATAGCGATGGAAGGAGAAGAAATTTTTCACGAAGTAGGTGGTAAAGAATTTCATGTAATACCATGTCTTAACGATCGTGAAGATTGGGTAAAAGTGTTATCCCGCTGGATAGATGAATGGGCGATGAGCGATGTCACTGCTTAACCATGTCTGTAAATAGAATTATAAAAAGGCTTTTCATTAATTTGAAAAGCCTTTTTATCGTTAAATAGGTAAAATAGTTAGAGTAGAGTACTTTTACATCTTATGTCTACAAAGCCAGCCAGTAAATCTCAACTTTTAGGAACAGAGACCATAACCAGTCTGTTAATTAAGCAAGCAGTTCCTGCATCGATAGGTATTCTAGTAATGTCTCTTAATATACTGGTAGATAGTATTTTTGTCGGTAACTGGATAAACTCTGATGCTCTCGCAGCAATAGGTGTTGTATTACCTATCTCTTTTTTTGTAGCAGCATTAGGGATGGCTATAGGTATAGGTGGATCTAGTATCATATCTAGAGCTCTAGGTGCAGACCGTATGGATAAAGCACGACGCACCTTTGGAAATATGTTATCGCTTACTGTGGTCATTACTTTGTTAATGACCGTTTTCGGATTGCTATTTGTAGATTCTTTAGTGCCAGCATTCGGTGGTAGAGGTGCTCTTTTTGAACCAGCTAAAGTCTATTACCAAATTGTTTTTTATGGAATTCCCATTCTTGCATTGTGCATGATGGGTAATAATGTGATTCGTGCCGAAGGTGCTCCTAAGCATGCCATGATAGCAATGCTTATACCTTCTGTAGGTAATTTGATACTGGATTATATTTTCATCAATAGATTAAATATGGGAATGGCTGGTGCTGCTTGGGCGACTACCGTTAGCTACTTTCTTTGTTTTGCTTATGTATTACAGTTTTTTGTATCAGGAAAAAGTGAGTTGATTTGCACTTTTAAAGATTTACTTCCAGATTGGATAATTCTCAAAGAAGTGGGGAGTTTAGGGTTTGTAACACTTGCTAGGCAAGCAACCTCTAGCTTTATCTTCCTAATTATGAATAATATTTTATTTGAATTAAGTGGTGCAGACGGTGTCGCGGTATTCCGTATTATAGGTAGTATGATGGTGTTTGCTTTATTCCCAGTTATGGGTGTTACACAAGGGTTTTTACCTATTGCAGGATATAATTATGGTGCAAAATTGTGGGATAGAGTGCGTGAGGTTACCTATACTTCTATTAAAATATCTTGTGGATTAGGTGTTCTTATATTTTTAGGGCTCTTCTTTTTTACATATCAAATTGCCGATGTTTTTACAGATAATCCTAAAGTGATAGAACAAGCATCTTTTGCTATGAAACTGGTATTTCTATCGGTTCCTATTATTTCTATTCAATTAATAGGTTCTGCATATTATCAGGCTATCGGTAAAGCGATTCCTGCTTTATTATTAACACTTTTAAGAATGGCTATTATTCTTATTCCATTGCTATTAATTCTCCCTAATTTATATGGTGAATTTGGAGTATGGATTAGTTTCCCTATAGCAGATTTCCTTTCTACTATAATCACAGCTTGGTATTTGTGGAAAGCGATGAAGAAGTTGAAGCTAGAAATAACAGTATAGTTGATTTTCTTTCCGCTTTCGTGAAAGCGAAATAATTAAATTTTCTCTAAACCTTTTCTTTACTATGCACGCATATAATATCTTTACTTAAAAATAAGATTTTATGTATACCAAAGAATTTGATGTAAGATGGAGTGACCTAGATGCAAATAGACACATGGCAAACAGTGCCTATCAAAATTTTATGAGTCATACACGTATGGCATTTTTAATCGAGAACGACTTTGGTCATAGAGAAATGGCTCAATATGAAACTGGACCGGTCATTTTTAATGAAAACATATTCTATTTTAAAGAAATACATCAAGGTAAACCTATTACAGTAAGTTGTGAAGTGACCGGTATGAGTGAAGACGGTAGCCTATTCAGTTTTGTACATAATTTTTATGACTATAAAGGTCGCAATGTTGCACGAGGTTTAATGACTGGTGCATGGATGAATTTACGAGAACGTAAAATCACTGCTTTACATCCAGAATTACACGATAAAATTAAAAACTTTCCTAGATCTGCAGATTTTAAAATATTACAAAAATCAGATACTAGATCGCATGGACAGTTTGCTAAAGATCTTGATATAACTAAATAATTTATTGATGTGTTGTGAGTTTAACAAGTATAAACTTAGACTGAAATCTTATAAGATTGTATCATAAATCGAACTTGGACCTAAAACTTAAAGTTAGTATCCTTATCTGTACCTATTTACTTTCAATTTTTTAACGATGTTTTTGATCCAATTCTAAGTGTTACGATATTAAATATCCTAGAATAAAAGAAGTCATATAGAATATTGCGTTAGTGTTTTCTTTCTACTGTAAATGATCAAAGTTGCTTTACTATAGCAATTTGTAATTTGTTTACTATTTTAATTTCCTTATAAGGTATTTGTGCTTTTAAGTAGATAAATCTCCATTTAATCGAAAAAATAAAAAGGATATAATATCATTTTTATTTTTTTTGATAAAGTCATCTATTTTTATGGCCTATGCAATCGATTAAAGATTCTGTTTTCTATGGGGAAGTCTTAAAAGAATTGAACTATTCTTTTGGGGACTTCTATCTTTTTGATGGTTTTTTTGTATCAGAAATTAAAAGCGGTACTGACTTTTCTTGGGAAAATGCAAAAGTAGCTATCGAAGATATCACTCCTTTTTATCAATCGGATGGTAGTGATGTCGTATATATTTCTAATCGTATTAATGACTATAATGTAAAACCAGTTGATTGGTTTAAGTTTACTATGTATGCTTTTAAATTACATGGTTATGGAATTGTGGTAAAAAACAAGCTAGCACGTAAAAATGCTAATTTTGAATCTATTTTTATACCAGTGAAATTTAAAACCTTTAATGATGTTTTTGAAGCCATACAGTGGGTAGCAATCATTAATGATAAAAAAAAGGAAAAAAGAAAGAGAAAAAAGAAAGAAAGAAAGGGAGAATAGTAAAGTAATACTATTGGGACTTTCCCCTCAGTCCTGTTAAAAATACACCAGAAAATATCAATAACCCAGCAACAAGTTTTTGCCAGGTAATCACATCTTTATCCAGTCCTACTGCTATAATTGTTGCTAGTAAAGGTTGTAAATAAATAAACACAGCAACTACGCTGGGCTTTAATGTTCTTATAGCTATAATATTGAGCATATAGGTCCCAAATGTAGCAAAAATCACCACATAACCTATATTCAGTAAAGTCTCCGTGCTAGCGGTTGTGATTTCAAATTCTAATCCCTGAGAGATGCCAAAAGGTGTGATAATTAATACACCAAAAAAATACAACCACTTCATAAGCATGAATACATCATACTTTGCAGTTAACCTTTTAGCCAGTAAAATATAGATTCCATAAGAAATAGCGTTCACTAGAACCAGTATATTACCTAAAAATGGGTCTTTTGCCTCTGCACCTTCTCCAGTAGAAAGTAAAGTTAATAGAGCTGCACCAGAAAATCCAATTAGAATACCTACTATACGTAAAGAATGCAGTCGTTCTTTTAAAAAAAGAGCGCTCAATACCAGTACAATTATAGGTGTGCTCACCATTAAAACAGATGCGCTTATGGGAGACGTTAATGACAGGCCCCACATAAAGGTAACCATATTAAAACCTACACCACAAAAAGCTGCTAGAGCAATAAGTGGTAATTCTTGATAAGGTATTTTTTCTTTGGACTTAGTAAATAGGGAAATACCCCAGAATATTACACAAGTAGCTACAACTCTATACCATGCCAGACCGAAAGGTCCTACATGCTCTGGAGTGACTTCCTTTGCAGCTGTAAAGTTATAAGCATAAAATAATGCTACTAAAAAGCCACAAATAATAGCAACCGTTCTTTTACTCATTTAAGATAGAGCCTCTTGCGCAGCAGCAACTACTTTCTTAGAGTTACCTATATAAGCTTGGTTATTATATATAAGAATCGGTCTTTTTATGAACGTATAATGATCCAATAAAAGGTTTTTATAATCCTCTTCTGTCAGGTCTTTTTCATGAAGACCGCGACCTCTGTATAATTGCGCTCTTCTATTAAAAAGTGCCTCATAAGAGCCAGCTTGTTCTTTTAAAAATTCAACCTGATCCATAGTTACAGGTTCTTCTTTAGTATTTTGTAAAGCGATGTCATCAGTAAGTTCTAACTCAACTTTAATGCGATGACAAGTATTACAGCTATCTAGATAAATGAATAGATTTTTCATATAGCAAAATTACGATAGCTTTTTTGATAAGGAATATCTTTAGCCTTAATATTAATTAATATGCTGGTTTCGCTTTCGCTAAAGCGGAATAAAATCAATCATAAATTAAATACAACGTTACATGAATCACTTATTTGAACATAATCTAACCACTAGAAAAATATTTTTAAGCCTTATAGACCAGCTTACCGTGGATGAATTAAATCTGATTCCAGAAGGTTTTAGAAACAATATCATTTGGAATATTGTGCACAGTATCACAGCACAACAAGGTCTGGTTTATGGGCTTTCAGGTCTAGAAAAATCTGTAACCAAAGAATTAGCAGATAAATATGGTAACGGTACCATGCCAGATGGTGAGGTAAGCAAAGAACAGATAGAAGAGTATAAAGTCATGCTATTAGATCTTATAGAAAAAACTAAAACAGACTATGAAAGTGGAGTTTTTAAAGAATTTAAGGAGTACACCACTAGTACTGGTTATAAAATGCGCAATGTAGAAGAGGCGCTAAGTATGAATAATATTCATGAAGGTATACACCTAGGTTATGCTCTTGCTATTAGGAAGGCGATTAAGAACAATTAAATAAATTTTAAAAAGCAAGCCGGTTTTAAAACTAGCTTTTACTTTTATACCTAAGAAAAGAAGGATATGAAATTTAATACCAAAACCATTCACGGCGGTCAGGAGAATATAGATCCAGCCTATAATTCTGTAATGCCACCCATTTATCAAACCACTACTTTTAAACAAAGTACACCACATGGACATAAAGGTTTTGAATACTCACGTAGTGGTAATCCTACTCGTAATGCGTTAGAAAAATCTATGGCTAGTCTAGAGAATGGCGCTTATGGAATTGCTTTCGGTTCTGGTCTTGCCGCTATTGATGCGGTGCTTAAATTATTAAAATCTGGTGATGAGGTAATTTCTACTAGCGATTTATATGGTGGTTCTTACCGATTATTCACACAGATTTTTCAAAATTTCGGTATCAAGTTTCATTTTGTAGGAATGGAGAACGCTGCTGACATTGAGAAGCACATCAATGGTAACACAAAACTTATTTGGGTAGAAACGCCTACTAACCCTATGATGAATATTATAGACATAGAAGCCGTTTCAAGAATATCTAAAAAGCACCAATTACTTCTAGCAGTAGATAACACATTTGCAACACCATATTTACAACAGCCCTTAGATTTAGGTGCAGATATTATTATGCACAGCGCTACTAAATATTTAGGTGGTCATAGCGATGTTGTAATGGGTTCTCTAGTCGTAAATGATGAAGCGCTGGCTAAGAGATTGTACTTTATACAAAATGCAAGTGGTGCTGTTCCTGGTCCACAAGACTGCTTTTTAGTATTGCGAGGTATAAAAACACTTCATGTAAGAATGCAACGTCATTGTGAAAATGGTAAAGATGTTGCTCATGCATTAAAATCAAATCCTAATGTAGATAAAGTGTACTGGCCAGGTTTTGAAGATCATCCTAATCATGAAATTGCTAAAAAGCAAATGAAGGATTACGGCGGTATGGTTTCTTTTAGTACAAAAGCTGGTACATTAGAAAGTGCAGTTAAGGTTGTGGAGAATTTAAAGGTGTTTACTTTAGGAGAATCATTAGGTGGTGTAGAGTCTCTCGCTGGGCATCCTGCGAGCATGACTCATGCTAGTATACCTAAAGAAGATCGCGAGAAAACAGGTATCGTAGATTCATTGATACGACTAAGCGTGGGAATAGAAGATGTAGATGATTTATTAGAAGATCTTAATCAGGCACTGACTTCATAAAGAATATGTGCTGTGTTAATGGCGCTGTTTTTAGTTGTAATGTATTTGCTTTTTTAATAAATGAAGTTTGATGTTTTCTCGCTTTCGCGAAAGCGGAACATCTCTCACAAGGTTTCTTATAATTTATGATATGCACGTATTGTATCGTGCAATAATAATGCATCTTTGTTTTAATAATTAAACGCAAAATTGACAACAAAAAAAATAATCATAGGTCGCACAGATCGAGCAGATTTCCCTAGATTACAGATAGAAGGGATTGACATTAAAATTGATACCGGCGCATATACCAGTAGTATTCACTGCAAAGATATAGAAGAGATAGATGGTGTTTTACACGCCACACTTCTAGATGTGGAGCATGAACAGTATCATGGTAAGCGATTAAGTTTTGAAGTATATAAAATTACTAGTGTGCGCAGTAGTAATGGTAGTGTAGACTTGCGATATGAAGTTCAAGGAAATATCAGACTTTTTAAGAAACTCTATAAAATTTCTTTAACTTTAAGCAATCGTGAAGAAATGAGATATCCAGTTTTAATAGGCCGTAAATTTCTTTCCCCTAGATTTATAGTAGATCCTGAGTTACAGGACGTTTCATATTTACAATCACAGCATGAAGATTAATATCTTATCTCGTAGTACAAGTCTCTACAGTACCAAAAGACTCATAGAAGAAGCTAGAAAAGCTGGGCATATCGCAAAAGCAATTAATGTGCTCCATTGTGATATAAAACTTGAAAAGCAAAAACCTACGGTTTATTATCATGGAGAACGTCTCGTTACACCAGATGCTATCATACCTCGTGTAGGTGCTAGTATTACCTTTTATGGTACTGCAATCGTAAGACAGTTTGAAATGATGGGCTGTTTTACAACTGTTAGTTCTATGGCACTGGTAAGAAGTAGGGATAAATTGCAAAGCCTGCAATTGCTTTCTAGAAGTGGTGTGGACATGCCTAAGACGGTATTTACCAACTTTGGCGAGCATACTGATGATATTTGTAAACGTGTAGACGGACCGCCTGTAGTTATTAAGGTTCTTGAGGGAACACAAGGTGTAGGAGTTAATCTAGCAGAAACAATTGAGGCGGCAGATGCTATTATTGATGCTAATAATGAATTGAAAACTCGTGTTATTATACAGGAGTTTATTAAAGAGGCTGGTGGTGCAGATTTGCGCGCCTTTGTAGTTGGAGACAAGGTAGTAGGTGCGATGAAAAGACAGGCGCAAGAAGGTGAGTTTAGGTCTAACCTACATAGAGGTGGTACCGCAAAGAGTATCACGTTATCTAAGCAAGAAGAAGAGACTGCTATAAATGCAGCAAAATCCTTAGGTCTCGGTGTGTGTGGTGTTGATTTATTACAGAGTAGTCGTGGGCCATTAGTACTAGAAGTGAATAGTTCTCCTGGGCTAGAAGGGATAGAAGCAGCTACAAATAAGAATATAGCAGGTGAGATTATTAAATATATTGAAAAAGGTGTAAATGCTTAAAGAAATTAAGATTTTTGATACGGTTATTGAGCCAGGCAAAAGTTATAAGCTCAATTTTAATATGGCAAAACTTTATACGTCTACTAGTATAGAAGTGCCTGTTATTATTAATCGTAGTAAGAAAGCAGGTCCTGTGGTACTAATTACTGGTGGTATTCACGGTGACGAAATTAACGGTATCGAGACGGTACGCCAGATTATTTCTAAGAATTTAAATAAGCCAGCAATAGGTACTATAATCGCCATACCGGTTTTAAATGTTTTTGGCTTTCTAAATGGTCAGAGAGAATTTCCTGACGGTAGAGATTTAAATAGAGTTTTTCCAGGAACTAAATCAGGTGCGCTAGCCAGTAGGTTTGCCTATCAAATTACTAAAGAGATTTTACCCCTTGTGGATTTAGTAATGGATTTTCACACTGGTGGTGCACAACGTTTTAATGCGCCTCATTTACGAGTGTCCCAGCTAGAAGTGCAGTCATGGGATCTAGCCAAAGTGTTTAATGCGCCGTTTTTGATGCATGGTAGCAATATTAAAAAGACATTTAGAGCGACGTGCTCTGGTCTGGATAAGAAATACCTGCTTTTTGAAGGAGGAATGTCTAGTCATAGTGATAAAAAAGTGGTTTCTACAGCAGTAAATGGCGCAATACGAGTGTTGGATCATTTAAAAATGTTAGACCCAAGTGTTGAAGTTCCAGTGGCAGAAAAGGAGTCTGTAATTATTACTAACTCAAAATGGATAAGAGCAAGATATTCTGGTCTATTGCACCCAAAGGTAGATTGTGGTAAAAGAGTAGAAAAGGATGAGTTTATTGCTGTTATAACAGATCCTTATGGAGAATTAAGATACAAGGTAAAAGCACCTCATGCTGGTTATGTAATTAATGTGAATTATAGTCCGCTAGTATACCAGGGAGATGCGATATTTCATATATCCAAAGATGGAGAGTAAAAAAGAACTTAGAAAGAAGTACGCTCAACTCAGGAAAACACTTACTTCAGATCAAGTAGAAGAGTACAGTTTACAAATAGCAAATCAAGCATTGAAACTTGATATTTGGGAGTATTCTAATTATCATATTTTTCTCCCTATAAAACGTCATAAAGAGGTAAATACAGAGTATTTATTACACATACTCCAGGGAAAGGATAAAAACATCGTTATTTCTAAATCAAATTTTGATGATTTTTCAATGTCTCATTACTTATTAACAGATCAGACCAAGATTATAAATAATGAATATGGTATTCCAGAACCAGATGAAAATGGGATACCTATAAATGAGCAACAACTAGATGTTGTATTCGTCCCATTGCTAGCAGTAGACAAATTTGGTAATAGAGTAGGTTACGGAAAAGGGTTTTATGACAGGTTTTTAAGGAAATGTAAGCCAGGTATTTTAAAAATAGGCTTATCTTTCTTTAAACCTTTGGATAATAAAATAGATGTGAATGAAGACGATATTAAGCTGGATTACATTTTAACAGGTCAAAATGCGTTTAAAACAGTTGAAAGTCATATTTAATTGATTAAAGTCAAATAAATTAAATACAAAATGTTAACATTTATTTATTATTTTCACAAATGTTACCATTTTAGTCTTTTACTAATTGGTGATTTTATGATAACGTTTCCCCTTAAACGATGAAAATCACTCCCGAAAAAAACTTGCAACAAAAACTGCAAGACAAAGATTACTTTTTAAAAGAAGCAGCTCTTCTTACTGCAACTGGTTCTTATAGTGCAAACCTAGAAACAGGTTGTTGTTTTATAGACGATATGGGTAAAAGAGTGTTGAGTTTACCTAATGATTATAGAGTAGATTTTGAAACTGGTTTAAATTTATTTGTCGATTTTAAATCCATATGGATACATTTTCAAAACTGTGTTAAAGGACGTGAATTTGTAGAAGATCTAGAAATGATCGATCACAATGATCAAAAGATATGGATGCGTGCCACTGGTAAGCCATTATATGATGACGTTTCTGGTAAGGTAGTCGGTATAAGAGGTGTTTTTACTAGTATAGATCGATATGTAAGGCAAGGTAAAGAGCTAGAGGAAACGGCAAAAATAATAGAGGTTCAAAACGAGAGATTAGTCCATTTTGCTCATATAGTTTCTCATAATTTAAGAGTACATTCTAGCAATCTTGAACTGACTTTAGAGACTTTTAACTCTCCACTGGTAGGTACGGATGAAAAGGTTTTTAAAAGCTACCTCTCAGATATATCTAACAACTTAAGTGAGACACTAGAGCATTTAAATGAAGTTGTAACTATTAATACTCATGAGAAGAGTAAAGAGCCTGTGGATATAGAAAGTGTTTTTAAAAGTGTTTTAGAAGATCATAGGTCATTATTAGAAGAGATTGATGTATCTTTAAAATATGATTTTTCAAATCTTAGTCATATTGATTATGTTCCAACATTTTTGAGCAGTATTTTTTCTAACTTATTATCTAACGCTATTAAGTATCGAGATAGTTCTAAGACATTGAAAATTAATGTAAAGACTAAAGCCAAAAGAAATAATAAATTGCTTACGTTTCAAGATAATGGTATCGGTATCGATCTAGATAGAAATGGAACTAAGATTTTTAATATGTATAAAACGTTCCACGATAATGAAGATGCTCGTGGAATAGGCTTATTTTTAACAAAGAATCAAGTAGAATCGCTGGGTGGTAATATCTCAGTGGTAAGTGAAGTAGGGAAAGGCAGTTTGTTTACTGTAAAATTTTAAGATAGAATAGAATTGGTAAAGAAAGCTTGTATAATAGACGATGATAAACTGTATGTCAGTTTGATCAAAATGCTCATCAAAAAAAATAAACTCGCACAAGAGTTAGTTATTTTTGAGAACGGTAAACTGGCTCTTAAATTTTTTGAAGAACAGTTAGGTAAACAAGATCCAGAGCTGCCAGAAGTAGTCTTGCTAGATCTTAATATGCCTGTTATGGACGGTTGGGAGTTTCTAGATGAGATGGAAACTTATGCAGGTAAATTAAAAGAAGAAGGTTTGAAAATAAATGTAGTTAGTTCTACTATTAACCCTGTAGAAGTAGCTAAGGCAAATAGTCACGATATCGTGAATAGCTTCATTACAAAGCCTATCAACAAGCAGGCTATGATAGAAGCGTTTTCTGTTTAATTAGGCTACACTTTTCTTATCGGTATCGGGAAATGCTTTCTTACTGAAAATTACTAATAAAATCACTCCTACAGTAATGGCGCTATCGGCAACGTTGAAAATCGCGTTAAAGAATTTGAAGTGCTCTCCTCCTACAAATGGCATCCATTGTGGCCAGTCTCCTTCAAATAATGGGAAATATAACATATCTACTACGTGACCATATCCTAGACCTGCATAACCACCAGCTTCTGGAAATGCTGTAGCTATTGCGCCGTGATAACTACCAGAGAAGATAACACCGTAAAAAACAGAGTCTATAATGTTACCAAATGCACCTGCAAAAATTAACGAAATACATAAGATTAAGATCTTGTGTCCGTGCTTTTTAATACTGCTCACTAACCAATAACCTATCCCAAAAACCGCAAAAATTCTAAAAATAACTAAGATTAACTTACCATAATCACCAGGTATCTCCATTCCCCAAGCTGCACCTGCGTTTTCATAAAAAAGAAGTTTAAATTTACCCCAATCTACTATGGCTGGACTCGTACTATCCGTTAACGTGTAATTTAATTTTATATAAATTTTACTAGCTTGATCAATTATAATGATCAATAGTATAATGAGTATAGCTTTTGTTAATTTCATTTAATCTTTTTCAGAAGTGCTAAAATACTAATTAAAACGCTTGTTTAACGTGCTTATATTGCCAGATACCGTTTCTAGCCTAGCAAAATACTTGATTTGTACAGGTTTTTTAAATTCATGTACTTTTCCCGATCGTGATGCACTAGTTACATCATAGTTTTTCAGGTTAGCATATATACTGGCATAAACAGATATAAAATGTAAATCACCCTTCAGTTGATCTATTTTACAACTGCCAGATAGTTGATTTATGTATACGCTGTCGTAATTTCCACTTATTTTTAAGTCGGCACTTTGTACGTTAATGACTAGTTTCTTATTCTCAGGTAGTACAATAGTCGCCTTACTGTCTATTACTTTATGCGCACTTAGTTTGTCTCCAGGAAAAGAGAACGTAGGATGAATGGGGTCTGTAATTATTAAAGAGTCATTCCTTATAATACTAGATAGAATTACTGCGTTTTTATATTCTCCATTTACAGATGTAATTAATTTTACATCCTGTGAATTGCTGGTTTTTATCTCCAACTGTATGTGTTGTTGTAAATGTATATCTATAGTCTTAAAAGTAGCTAGACTATGGCTGGTCTCATTTCTATTAGAAGAAGTTGTTTGAGCATCCGCTTTCGCGAAAGCGAGAAAAACAACAAGACTCATAAAACATAAAAACCTTTGTAAACTAGAACAAGTATAACTGTGATCCATATTTACAAAGATTTAAATAAATGCTCGTAATGAGCTGAATAATGTAATTATTGCATGTTTTTTGCCTCGATACTTAATGTAGCATGTGGTACTAATTCAAGACGCTTCTTGTTGATTAGTTTTCCAGTTACTCTACAAACACCATAAGATTTATTCTCGATGCGTATCAATCCGTTTTTAAGATCGCGTATAAATTTTTCTTGACGTATCGCTAGTTGAGAGCTGGTTTCTTTGCTCATTACAGCGCTACCTTCGTCAAATGCTTTAAACTGTGGCGCAGTGTCATCAGTTCCATTATTAGCATCATTCATATATGCACTCTTGATAAGCTCATACTGTTCCTGTGCTTCTTTAATTTTTGCATTAAGCAAGTCTTTAAAGTAAGCTAGGTCAGCATCGTTGTATCTTAATTTTTCATCTGCACTTGTTCCCATATCCTATAATTTTATAACCTGTATTGAGGTCACAATGTCGTCAAATTCAACAATCGTACCATTATCTACAGTTTGTATTAATGTTAAATCATCTGCAAGGGTTTCATCTTTAATATACTGTTCGTTAGACGCAACCGCTTCATCAATTTCACTATGTGATTGAATAGCTATGTTAATACGATCTGTTACCTCTAGTCCGGAGTCTTTTCTTATGTTTTGAATACGATTCACCAGTTCACGTGAAATCCCTTCCTTTTTAAGCTCGGGCGATATTGTTACATCTAGTGCAACGGTAATTCCAGATTGATTTGCTACTAGCCATCCTTCTATATCTGAAGATGTGATTTCCACATCTTCAAGGGTCAATATAACATCAGAATCATTAACATTTATGTTAATAGATCCGTTTTTTTCTAACAAAGTGATGTCTTCTTGTTGAAAACTTTTGATTTTCCCAGCTATTTGTCCCATGGCTTTACCAAAACGTGGGCCTAAGGCTTTGAAGTTAGGCTTGATTTCTTTTACTAATATTCCACTAGCATCGTCTATTAATTCTATCTCTTTTACATTTACTTCACTCTTTACAAGATCTGCAATTGCTTCTATTTGTGCTTTATCATTTGCATCTAGAACAGGTATCATAATACGCTGTAGTGGTTGACGTACTTTGATGCTTTCCTTCTTACGTAATGATAAAGTAAGGCTAGAAATCACTTGAGCCTTGTGCATTTTTTCTTCTAGCGCTGCGTCTATAAGAGATTCATCTGCTTTAGGGAATAATGCAAGGTGTACACTTTCACTTGCGTCACTTTCACAAACACTAGTTAAATCGCGGTATAGTTGATCCATAAAGAATGGAGCAATAGGTGCGCCTAATTGTGCAACCGTTTTAAGACAAGTATAAAGCGTCTGGTAGGCAGCAATTTTATCTTGCTCATAAGTTCCTTTCCAGAAACGTCTTCTACATAAACGTACGTACCAGTTACTTAAGTTCTCAGTCACAAAAGTGGTGATAGCTCTAGCAGCCTTTGTAGGTTCATAATCTTCATAGAATGCTGTGGTATCTTTTATCAAGGTATTTAACTCAGATAAAACCCAACGGTCTATTTCTGGACGTTCCTCTAATGGGATATTAGCTTCACTATAAGTAAACCCATCTACGTTTGCATACAGACTGAAGAAAGAATACGTGTTATAAAGTGTACCGAAAAACTTACGTTGCACTTCTGTGATACCGTCTAAGTCAAATTTGAGGTTGTCCCATGGGTTTGCATTACTCACCATGTACCAGCGAGTAGCATCTGCTCCATATTTACCTAAAGTCTCAAATGGATCTGCTGCGTTACCTAGACGTTTAGACATTTTCTGTCCATTTTTATCTAGTACGAGTCCGTTAGAAACTACATTTTTATAAGCCACGTCATCACTTATCATGGTAGCGATAGCGTGTAGTGTGTAGAACCATCCACGAGTTTGATCCACACCTTCGGCAATGAAATCTGCTTTTCTAAGTTGGTTTTCTACTTCTTCTTTATTTTCAAAAGGATAGTGCCATTGAGAATATGGCATAGAACCAGAATCGAACCATACATCAATAAGGTCTGATTCACGTGTTAGTTTCTCTCCATTTTTACCTACTAGATAAATGTCGTCTACCACGTTTTTATGAAGATCTACAAGATTGTAATTCTCTTCACTCATATCGCCAGTTTTAAAACCAGCAAAAGGATTAGAAGTCATAAATCCAGCTGCGATAGATTTCTCTATCTCTGCTGTAAGTTCTTCTATAGAACCTATGATTACTTCTTCAGTTCCAGTCTCATTTCTCCATATAGGTAATGGGATTCCCCAGAAACGAGAACGAGATAAATTCCAGTCATTTGCATTTGCTAGCCAGTTACCAAATCTTCCTTCTCCGGTAGATTTAGGTTTCCAGTTGATAGACTTATTTAATTCATGCATGCGGTCTTTAAATTCCGTCACTTTTATGAACCAACTGTCTAGTGGATAGTATAAAACAGGCTTGTCAGTTCTCCAGCAATGTGGATAACTGTGGACATATTTTTCTACTTTAAAAGCACGATTCTGTTCTTTTAAAGCAATCGCGATATCTACATCTACAGAGCGTTCTGGTGCTTCTCCATCTGCAAAATATTCGTTCTTTACATATTTACCACCTACCTCTGGCAGTTCATCTCTAAATTTTCCTTGAAGCGTTACTAGCGGTACTGGATTCTGATTTTCATCTAGAACCAACATCGGTGGAATAGGCGGATTTGCTTGTTTAGAAACCAGCGCATCGTCTGCACCAAATGTAGGTGCTGTGTGCACGATTCCTGTACCATCCTCAGTAGTTACAAAGTCTCCTGCAATTACTCTGTAAGCATCTTGTGCATTTTCATACGGTTGTGCATATGGCAACAACTGCTCGTATCTTAAATTTACCAGATCAGTTCCTTTACAAGAACCTAATAACTGATAAGGGATTTTTTTATCTCCCAATTTGTATTCTAGTTTCGCTTTCGCGAAAGCGTCACCTTCTAAAAGCTCATACTTCTTACCAAACTGGTAGCTCACTAATTTCTCAGCAAGAATCACCTGCATAGATTCTCCAGTATATTGGTTAAAAGTCTCAGCTAGTACATAATCGATTTTAGGACCAACGGTAAGCGCAGTGTTAGATGGCAGTGTCCATGGAGTAGTAGTCCAAGCAAGGAAAAATACATTTCCATTGTTTTCAAATGGTAATTTTGATGGATCCTCAACTTTAAACTGTGCTGTAACTGTCGTGTCTGTAACATCTTGATAAGTTCCAGGCTGGTTCAACTCGTGCGAGCTCAGTCCAGTTCCTGCAGCCGGAGAATAGGGTTGTATTGTGTATCCTTTATAAAGTAAATCTTTAGAATAGATTTCTTTTAATAACCACCATACAGACTCCATGTATTTAGATTTATAAGTAATATATGGATCTTCCATATCTACCCAATAACCCATGTCATCAGTAAGCTTGCTCCAGATGTCTGTATATTTTAATACCGCATCTTTACAGGCTTGATTATATTCTTCTACAGATATTTTTTTACCTATGTCTTCCTTAGTAATACCTAGTGCTTTTTCTACACCCAGTTCTACAGGTAAACCATGAGTGTCCCATCCAGCTTTACGGTTAACTTGATAACCTTGTTGGGTCTTAAAACGACAGAATAAATCCTTGATCGTACGTCCCATAACGTGGTGAATACCAGGTAAACCATTTGCAGATGGTGGTCCTTCAAAGAAAATAAAAGGTTCATTTCCTTCACGAGTCGTCATGGACTTGTTAAAAATGTCGTTTTCCTTCCAGAAGTTTTTGATGCGTTCATCTACTTCAGGTAGGTTCAATCCTTTGTATTCGTTGAATTTCTTACTCATTACACTGGTGTTTTAAAGCTGGCAAAAGTACGGAATTTTGCGCATTATTTTTTTGGCTTTTAGAAGCAAGTTATCAGGCTTTTAAAAGCGTGTTTATGTGGCGTTTTTAAAGGGAAACTAGATGAGTTGATTTACTTAATCTACCTTAATTTCTAGCACGAGACCTTCATGACTTCTCAAGTTCATTACTTTACCATCTTCAAAGATTAAGTATTGTCCTTTAATACCTTTTAGTTTTCCTGCGTACTCGTTAGTTTTTGCAAGATTGACACTAGTCACTTTTTCAGGATATTGAAGTACGGGAAAATTGATTTCCCATTCTTTCTCGTTATCGAGAATATATTCTTGGGCTTCTTGTGGTATGTATTGTAGTAAGCTTTCGCGAAAGCGTAACAAATCAACATCTTCTATGCTGTTAGTAAGCATCTTGCGCCAGTTGGTTTTATCAGCTACGTGATCTTTAAGAGCGACTTCTGCAATACCGGCTAGGTAACGGTTAGGTGTTTCAAGAATGGCAACGGCTTCATGTGCACCTTGATCAATCCATCGCGTAGGAACCTGCGTTTTACGAGTTACTCCTACTTTTATATTGCTGCTGTTTGCTAGGTAAACGATATGTGGTTTAAGTTGTACTTTTTTCTCGTATTCTAGATCTCTATCTTCTTCGTCTAGGTGAGCGCGACTTAATTCTGGACGCATGATCCAGTCGCCGGCTTGTGGTGATGCGGTAAAACAATCATAACAAAAGCCCTGGCGCCATATTTTTTTATCAAGACTACAGTTAAGGCATTCATTACCTACATGCTTTAAAGAAATGTTTTTATCCAGCAGCTGATTCATGTGTACAAAGTTATCTGGGAATACCAGATAGTATTGAACAGTTTCCTTCAGTTCAGTTTGCATTTTTCTTATAGTGCCGGTAAGGATCATTTTAGTAACTTTAAAAATTATCGAAGTATCTTTGAATCTGTAAAAATAAGATGATCTCTAATTAATAATGGCAAACGCACTAGTCAATTCTGTAGTATCGTGGTTTCTTAAGAAACGCATACATGATATGGAGCTTTTTATGAAGCATCCACAAGAATTACAAGATAATATATTGCAAGATCTTATTTATTATGCCCGACATACAGAGGTGGGCAAGAGATATGGTTTTGATACTATTAAATCCTATGCAGAGTTTGCAAATCGTGTCCCTATGTCTGGTTATGTAGAAATGCAGGATTCTATTGCGAGATCGATGAAAGGAGAAGGTAATATTTTCTGGCCTAGCGATATTAAATGGTTTGCAAAAAGTAGTGGTACGACCAGTGCGCGTAGCAAGTATATTCCTGTAAGCCAGCAATCGTTAGAAGACTGCCATTATGCAGCAACTAAGGATTTGTTGTGCATGTATTTAAATAACAATCCTGAATCTAAAATTTTTAAGGGAAAAGGATTGCGACTAGGTGGTAGCAATACCCTAGATAAAAAGTCGGGAACTGTAGCTGGAGATTTAAGTAGTATTTTAATAGATAACATGCCTTTCTGGGCAGACTATAGTTCTACACCAGGTAATGATGTAGCTCTTATGGCAAATTGGGAAACTAAAATGCCTGCGATAGTACAAGAAACGATAAAAGAAGATGTAACCAGTCTTGCAGGAGTACCTTCCTGGATGATGGTGTTACTTAATAATGTTCTCGAGACTACAGGGAAAAATGATATTCTAGAGGTATGGCCACAAATGGAAGTGTTCTTTCACGGTGGTGTGAGTTTTGACCCTTATGTAGAGCAGTTTAAAAAATTATTGCCAGCAGGACATATAAAGTATTACGAGACTTATAATGCGAGCGAAGGTTTCTTTGCGATACAGGATACTAACGACAGCAAGGAACTATTGCTTATGTTAGATTATGGAATCTTTTATGAGTTTATTTCCATGAAAACTTATGGAACGCCGCAAGAAAAGGTGATACCTATTAGTGAGGTAGAGTTAGGTGAGAATTATGCTATCATCATCACGACTAATGCCGGTTTATGGCGTTATAAAATAGGTGATACGGTACGTTTTACTAGTAAAAGCCCTTATCGCATTAAAGTAAGCGGTCGTACTAAACATCATATTAATGTATTCGGTGAAGAGCTTATTATAGAAAATGCCGAAGAAGCGCTTAAGAAAACCATTAAAGAAATTCCTTGTGCTATTAAAGACTATACCGTTGCTCCCATTTTTATGGAAGGTAAAGAAAAAGGTGCGCATGAGTGGATGATAGAATTTGCAACGCAGCCGGATAATGTTTCCGCTTTCGCGAAAGCGTTAGACCACAATCTACAACGAGTAAATAGTGATTATGAGGCAAAACGTGCTAATGATATAACTCTAAAACAGTTGATCATACACAATGCAAAGCCAGATGTCTTTTACAAATGGTTAAAGAAAAAAGATAAATTAGGTGGGCAACATAAGATACCTAGATTAAGTAATTCTAGAGAATACATGGACCAATTGCTGGAGATAGATAGAGGTTCTACGTCTTTATAATTAATCTTGAAAATAACTATACTTAAAATCTATAGCGAGCAAGTTATAACTCAAAACGAAACCGTATTTTTGCAAAAATTTTTTACATGAGCAAATTAGTTGTGGTAGGTACAGTAGCATTTGATGCAATTGAAACTCCGTTTGGTAAAACAGATAAGATTTTAGGTGGTGCAGCTACCTTTATAGGACTTAGTGCATCTCACTTTAATACAGAAGTAGGTCTAGTAAGTGTTGTAGGAGGTGATTTTCCTCAAGAATATTTAGACATGCTTACTAACCGCGGCATGAATGTCGAAGGTGTAGAAGTGGTAAAAGACGGGAAGACTTTTTTCTGGTCAGGAAAATACCATAATGATATGAATACGCGCGACACGCTAGCAACAGAGCTTAATGTGTTAGCAGATTTTAATCCAGTTGTACCAGAATCATTTAAAGATGCTGAGGTGGTGATGTTAGGAAACTTACATCCAGCTGTACAATTAGGTGTTATAGAACAAACTCCAGCAGCAAAATTAATCGTACTTGATACGATGAATTTCTGGATGGACAGTGCGCTAGATATGTTGCACGAGGTAATTGCTAAGGTAGATGTAATCACTATTAATGATGAAGAGGCTAGACAACTGTCTGGAGAATACTCTCTAGTTGCTGCAGCAAGAAAGATTCATGCTATGGGTCCTAAGTATGTAGTAATTAAAAAAGGGGAGCATGGAGCTTTATTATTCCATAATGAAGAGATTTTCTTTGCACCAGCATTACCACTAGAAGAAGTGTTTGATCCTACTGGAGCAGGAGATACATTTGCAGGTGGATTTGCAGGATTCCTTGCAGCTAGTGGCGACTATAGTTTTGAAAATATGAAGCGTGCTATTATCTATGGATCTAACTTTGCATCCTTTGCAGTAGAGAAATTTGGTACAGAGCGCATGCAAACTATTACAAATGAAGAGATCAAAACGCGTTTAGAGCAATTTAAGGCGCTAACAAAATTTGAAATAAAAAATTAATAATTCTATCAAAAAGCCTCAAGTAATTCTTGGGGCTTTTTTTATTTTTATATCCTTATAATCCCCATCATGAGCGATCAATTAAAACACGAGTGTGGTATAGCACTTATCCGTCTTCTTAAACCATTAGAATTTTACAAGGAGAAATACGGTACTGCCTTTTATGGTATCAATAAAATGTACCTAATGATGGAAAAACAACATAACCGTGGTCAGGATGGTGCTGGGTTTGCAAGTGTAAAACTAGATTTAGATCCAGGGCAACGTTATATTTCTAGAGTACGTAGTAATGCTGCGCAACCTATTCAAGATATTTTTGCGCAAATCAATGACCGTATTAATACTGGGCTTACTGAAAATCCAGAGATTAAAGATGATGTTGCTGCACAGAAAGAACAGCTTCCATATGTAGGAGAGTTGTTAATGGGGCATGTGCGTTATGGAACTTTTGGAAAAAATAGCATAGAATCGGTACACCCTTTCTTAAGACAAAACAATTGGATGCACCGCAACCTGATTATGGCAGGTAACTTTAATATGACTAACGTGCACAAGCTTTTTAATAAGTTAGTATCATTAGGGCAACATCCTAAAGATATGGCAGACACGGTAACTGTCATGGAAAAAGTAGGTCATTTTCAAGATAGACAGGTAAGTAAGTTATACAAGAAATTTAAAGCTAAAGGGCTCTCTAAAAGAGATGCTAGTCCTAAAATAGCAGAAGAGCTAGACGTTGCAAAGATCTTGCGTAAAAGTGCAAGAGACTGGGATGGTGGTTATGCTATGGGTGGACTTATGGGACATGGAGATGCATTCTTATTACGTGATCCTGCAGGAATACGACCAGCTTATTATTTTCAAAATGATGAGGTAGTAGTAGTAGCGAGTGAGCGACCTGTTATACAGACGGCCTTTAACGCACCGTTTGATGAGGTGAAAGAGCTGGATCCTGGTAAAGCAATTATCATAAAGAAAGATGGTACAGTTACTCTAGATCAGATTACAGCACCATTAGAACGCAAAGCGTGTTCTTTTGAACGTATATACTTTTCTCGTGGTAGTGATGCAGAGATCTACAAAGAGCGTAAAATGTTAGGGAAATTATTGTTCCCTAAGATTATGGAAAGTATCGATAACGATATTGATAACACCGTATTCTCTTACATCCCTAACACTGCTGAGACTTCTTTCTACGGTATGGTAGAAGAAGGTCATGCGGTTCTTAACCAGCAAAAAAGAGATTTTATTATCGCTGGTAATGGACAGTTAACAGCAGAGCAGGTAGAAGAAACGCTGTCACGTAAGCTGAGAACGGAAAAGATAGCCATTAAAGATGCAAAGCTACGTACATTCATAACAGAAGATTCTTCTCGTGATGATCTTGTAGCTCACGTTTATGATGTTACTTATGGTGTGGTAAAACCGGAAGATAATCTAGTTATAATAGACGATTCTATCGTACGAGGAACGACTTTAAAGAAGTCTATCCTTAAAATGATGGATAGATTAAATCCTAAGAAAATAGTAGTAGTGTCTAGTGCACCACAAATACGTTACCCAGACTGTTATGGTATAGACATGGCACGATTAGAAGGTCTTGTTGCTTTTAGAGCGGCACTAGCTTTACATAAAGATCGTGGTACTTACCATATTATAGAAGAGATTTACAAGAAGTGTAAATTACAAACAGAGCTAGAAGATGTAGATGTAGTAAATCACGTAGTAGATTTATACGCACCATTTAAAGATCAAGAGATTTCTGATAAAATAGGTGAGTTATTATCTGACGAAGATATTAATGCTGAGGTAAAAGTAATTTATCAAACGGTAGAAGATCTTCATAAAGCATGTCCTAAAAACTTAGGAGACTGGTACTTTACAGGTGACTACCCAACTGCTGGTGGTAACCGTGTTGTGAACCGTGCATATATCAACTTCTTTGAAGGAAATGATGAGCGTGCTTATTAAGAGCTAGATTTTATTAAATAAAAAAATCCCCAAATCAACTAGTTGATTTGGGGATTTTAAATTTTAGCTAGTTAGGATTATTTTCCTTCAGCATATCTTTTAGAAACTTCTTCCCAGTTAATTACATTAAAGAAAGCTTCAACATAATCAGGACGTCTGTTTTGATAGTTTAAGTAATAAGCATGTTCCCATACATCAAGACCTAAAACAGGAGTACCACCACAACCTACACCAGGCATTAATGGGTTATCTTGATTAGGAGTACCGCATACATCTAGTTTTCCACCTTCGTGAACACATAGCCATGCCCATCCAGAACCGAATTGTCCTTTTGCAGCTGTACTAAATTTGTCCTTGAAAGATTCAAAAGAACCAAAAGAAGCATTGATAGCATCTGCAAGGTCACCAGTAGGAAGACCACCACCATTAGGTGTCATTACTTCCCAGAATAATCTGTGGTTATAAAAACCACCACCGTTATTTCTTACAGCTTTGTTTTCTAAGTCTAAGTTTAAAAGAATGTTCTCGATAGTTTTACCTTCTAGATCAGTTCCTTCTACAGCGTTGTTTAATTTTGTTGTGTAACCTTGGTGATGCTTACCATGGTGTATTTCCATAGTTTTTGCATCGATATGTGGTTCTAGCGCGTCTGTTGCGTAATTTAATTTTGGTAATTCAAAAGCCATTGTATATAGTTTTTAATTTGTTAATTCTTGAGCTATAAAATTAAGTACTTAAAAGTTACTGTTAAAATAATCTGCGTTATATTATACTTAAAGTGTTCAACCTTAAAATGATGAGTAAAATAGTTAAAAGAATAAATACTTCTTTAAGATTAATTTCAAATTGATGCTGTTTTCTATGCTTATATTTGACTATGTCCCAATCATCTACTACTTTTTATAGCGCCAGCGCAGGTTCTGGTAAGACCTTTACACTAGCTAAGGATTACCTCACACTGCTATTTAAAAACCCATATTCAAATGGGTATCGTCGCATACTCGCCGTTACTTTTACAAATAAAGCGGTAGGCGAGATGAAAGAGCGTATTCTCGATTACCTACATAAATTTACTCTAGAAGAATTAGAGCAAAGTGTTGCAGGTATCGCTAGTCATATAATGACCGAGACTGGTCTAGATAAGGAGCAGTTTAAAAAGAAAGCACGTGCTATTTTTAATCAATTGTTACACGATTACTCGGCTTTTGATATTGTGACTATAGATTCTTTTAACCATCGTATTTTAAGAACATTTGCAAAGGATATTGACCTACCAGATAATTTTGAAGTAGAGTTAGATAGCAATAGACTTATTTCAAAAGCCATACATAACCTTATTGCGCGCGCAGGAAAAGATAAAAAGCTTACACAGCTTCTGGTAGATTTTTCTCTTTTGAAGATAGAAGAAGGTAAAAGTTGGGATGTAGAATACGATCTTTTAGATATTGCAAAATTAATACTTAATGAAAATCATTACCCTTATTTAAAGCAATTAAAAGGTAAAGAGGTAGAAGATTTTTTACGCTTTCGCGAAAGCTTATATAAGAAAATTAACCTCTCTCAAAAAGATTTAACCGAAAAAGCAAAAGCTCTTGTTGCAGTTTCAGAAAGCGCACATATTGCTCCCAAAGATTTTAAAGGTGGTTCTAGAAGCATTTTCAATGTAGTTGTTAAAGTATCTCAAGAAGATTTTACTGTAAAACTAGATGCAGCTTCTATAAGAGATTTAATTGCTGGCGACCTGTATCCTAAAAATAAAGCGCAAGAAATTAAAGATGCTATCGATACTATGGCTGTAGATCTTAGAGTATTTGCAGAGTCGTATAAAGAAAACATGGGGACTGTACTTTTTTATAAAAACATAGCAAGCAGCCTCACACCATTGTCATTACTTAATGAGTTGCTTCATGAGATCGATAAAATTAAGGATACAGAACAAATCGTACCTATTTATGAATTTAACGCACTTCTTGCAGAGCAGATAAAAGACCAACCAGCACCGTTTATTTATGAAAGACTAGGTGAGCGCTACCGTCATTATTTTATAGACGAGTTTCAAGACACCAGCCGCATGCAGTGGGAAAACCTCTCGCCACTTATAGAAAATGAATTGCAACAAGAACGAGAAAATGAAGAAAGAGGTAGTCTCATGCTCGTGGGAGATGCAAAGCAGTCCATATATAGATTCCGTGGTGGCGATGCAGACCAGTTTTTGAGACTACTCGCTACACCAGACCTTTTTATGTTACCTAAAAAAGACGAGACGCTAGAGTTTAACTGGCGCAGCTTTGATGAGGTAATTAAATTCAATAATGATTTCTTTGACTCTTATGGAGATCATTTAAATAGCGACGTCTATCAGACCTTGTACAAAGAGTATTTAGAACAAAAAACTAGGGCAAAAGAAGGTGGTTACATACAAATTGATTTTATAGATAAAGATTTTGAAGCGCCCTATGAAAATGAAGACGACTTTAAAACACCGTATCCTTATCACGTACATCAACAGGTTTTAAAGGCCCATGAAAATGGTTTTGCCTTAGGTGAGATATGCGTTTTAGTTCGCGCAAATAAAGAAGGTCATGAGATTGCAAAATATCTCGTGTCTCAAGAGATGCGTGTGGTTTCTGGAGATAGTTTGCTGGTTTTTGCATCGCATAAAGTCCAGTTGTTAGTTTCGTTAATGAAGATGATTCAGGTTCCAGACCAGCAACAGCCACGTTTTGAGTTCTTGATAGCTTACACGAGAGTGTTTCATATTGAAGATATTCATTCTTTTGTTACCGCGCATTTACAAGAGAGCCTGCTGGATTTAGGAAAAAAGTTAGTAGGTGTAGAAGAAGATGATTTAGGTTCCGCTTTCGCGAAAGCGGCATTATTTCAAGCAACAGAACACGTAGCAGAGTCTCTAGGATTATTTAAGGAACAAGATACCAGGTTGCAATCTTTTATGGAATTCTTATTTGAATACTCCACAGGTTATGAAGTCTCACTTTCTGGTTTTATTGAGCACTGGGAATTGAAAAAAGAAAAATTAAGTGTACCAGCTGCTGCAGATGCTGATGCGGTTCAAATAATGACTATTCATAAATCTAAGGGATTAGAGTTTCCTGTGGTAATAGTACCTCATTGCGATAAGAAAATAGATGATGCTAGAAATCCGACTGGTTGGGTTGCTGTAGATGAAAAAGAATACGATGGTTTTGATCAAGTTTATATCAATCTGAAAAAAGAGAATGAATTCTATCCTGGTCTCGCTCCAGAAGTATATCAAAATAATCTTGCCAAAGCGCAGATGGATCAAATAAATACGCTCTATGTTGCATTTACAAGAGCTAGAGAGCAATTGTACATAAGTGGTATAGATAGTAAAACGACTAATTATTCTTCTTTATTAAAAGATTTTGTCGATAAGAAGGGGCTTGATTTAAATGCAGAAGAAGGTTTTAAAAGTGCTCAAATAGGTGATGTGCAACGCAGGTCAGATAAAGTCAAAACAGAAGAGAGCGAGATGCTCGAAGAATATAAGGTAAACCTAGATGCAGATAGATTAAGTATTTCTACTAGAAAAGGATTGCTATGGGCTAGTGGTGTGAGTGATGCTATTCAAAAGGGTAATGTACTGCATGAGTACCTTTCTCAAATAGTGTTTGCTGATGATCTAGTCAAAGTGAATAAGAAAATAGATCGTGATTTTTCTTTGTCAAAAAAGGAACAAGAAGAGATGAAAGTGATGATTACAAATGTGATACATCATCCAGATCTTATCTCTTATTATAAGGAAGGGTTAGAGGTGCGCAATGAGCAGCCTATTTTACTTCCTATAGGAACGCGATTAATACCAGATAGATTAGTGATTAAAAAGGAAGGTGTTGTAATCATGGATTATAAATCTGGAGCGGTTATGAATAAACACCGATCTCAACTTAATGATTATGAGGCCTTGTTGATCTCCATGAATATGGAAGTTTTAGAAAAAATACTGGTGTATACGGATTCTCTAGAAATAGTGAAATGGCAAGGATAAGCCTCGTTAGACTTATTATCTTTGTAAAACTTAAAAATAAATAAATATGTACGGATCAATTAAGGAACACCTACAAAAAGAGCTAGCTGAAATTAAGGAAGCTGGACTATATAAGAAAGAAAGAATCATTACATCACCACAAGATGCGGTTATTACATTAGACGACGGATCTGAGGTAATTAATTTTTGTGCCAATAATTATTTAGGGTTGTCTTCTCATCCAGAAGTAATACAGGCTGCAAAGGATACTTTGGATTCTCATGGTTTTGGTATGAGTTCTGTAAGGTTTATTTGCGGTACTCAAGATATTCATAAAGAGCTAGAACAAAAACTAGCTGACTTTTATGGTTGCGAGGATACTATCTTATATGCAGCATGTTTTGATGCGAATGGTGGTGTTTTTGAACCATTGCTTACTAAAGAAGATGCAATCATTTCAGATTCTTTAAATCATGCGTCTATTATCGATGGTGTGCGTTTATGTAAAGCAGGTCGTTACCGTTATGCCACGGGAAACATGGCAGATCTAGAAAAACAATTGCAACAAGCTACTGCAGACGGCGCTAGATATAAGCTTATTGTAACAGATGGTGTGTTTTCTATGGATGGATTACTTGCGCCTCTAGATGAGATTTGTGATCTAGCAGATAAGTATGACGCGCTAGTAATGGTAGATGAATGTCACGCAGCAGGTTTCTTAGGTGACACAGGACGTGGTACTCTAGAGGCAAAAGGTGTTTTAGGTAGAGTAGATATTATTACTGGTACTTTAGGAAAAGCATTAGGTGGAGCAATGGGTGGTTATACTTGCGCAAATAAAGAGGTTATTGAAATCTTAAGACAGCGTTCTAGACCATACCTTTTTAGTAATTCATTAGCACCTTCTATAGTAGGAGCATCTTTAAAAGCGTTAGACTTAATAGATAGAAGTACAGAGCTTATTGATAAGGTACAATCTAATACAGCGTTTTTCAAAAAAGGAATGCAGGATTTAGGATTTGATATCGTAGATGGTGACAGTGCAATTGTGCCAGTTATGTTATACGATGCAAAGCTGTCTCAACAAATGGCAGATATGCTTTTAGAAGAAGGAATTTATGTAATTGGGTTCTTTTATCCGGTTGTTCCTAAGGAAAAAGCAAGAATTAGAGTGCAATTAAGTGCTGCACATGAGCAAATTCACCTAGAAAAAGCGATCTCATCATTCGAAAAAATTGGGAAAAAGCTAGGTGTTATCTAAAATTAACGTGCAATAATCAATAAAAACTGCATTTTTAGACAAATTTATTAGTTTAAGTCTTGTAATAGAGGCGGAACGGTTTAATTTTGCAATGTTGATTAATAAAAACCCCAACATGAAAAATATTTACAAATTATTAGTTGCTGGAGCAATTTTACTTTCTGCCAGCATGAGTTACGCGCAAGACGAAAGCAATCGCTGGAGTATCGCAGTAGGAATTAATGCTATCGATCTTTATCCTGTAGGAGAAAAGGACGCTGGTTTAGGTGACTACTTTGATGAATTCTTCAATGTAGATCATTACAACATCATGACTGTTCCTAGTCGTTTTGAAGTAGGTTACTATGTAGGTGACGGTATCGTTGCCACTGGTGCATTTTCTGTGAATTCAATAGACACAGTAGGTGATACTAAAGTTGATGACCTTTCTTACTACTCTTTAGGTGGTGGATTAAGATATAATCTTGCAGAATTATGGAGTGGTGGTGAAGTTTTTAACCCTTACTTAGGTGCTGGTGGTTCTTACCAGTGGTTAGACGATGAAGGTTTTGGTACTTTCAACGGAACTTTTGGTTTTGACGTGAAGTTAATGGATAATGTTTATGCAAACATTCAAACTTCTTACAAGCATGCTTTTGAAGATAACTTACCTAAGCACTGGCAGCACACTGCTGGTCTTAAGTTTACTTGGGGTGCAGTAGATACTGACGGTGATGGTATCGTTGATTCTAAAGATGCGTGTCCTACAGTAGCTGGATTAGAGAAGTTTATGGGTTGTCCAGATTCTGATAATGATGGTATAGAAGACTCTAAAGATGGTTGTCCTAACGATTTCGGTCCTGCTGAAACTAACGGTTGTCCAGATAGAGATGGTGATAAAGTTCTTGATAAAGACGATAAATGTCCTGATACTCCTGGTGTTGTAGCTCTTATGGGTTGTCCAGATGCTGATGGCGATGGTGTTGCTGATGCTGATGATAAGTGTCCTAATGAGGCAGGTCCTGTTGCAAGACAAGGTTGTCCTGTAAAAGATAGAGATAATGATGGTGTTGAAGACGCTATGGATAAATGTCCAGACGTTAAAGGTATCGCAGAATTACAAGGTTGTCCAAGACCAGTTATGCCTACTAAAGAAGTTCAAGCTCAATTAAACGAGTATGCTAAAACTATCTTATTTGATACAGCTAAAGCTTCTATCAAAGCTCAGTCTGCTGCAACGTTAGCTGACATTACTGCTATCTTAAAGAAATACCCAGAAGCTAAATTTACAATTGAAGGTCATACTGATAGTAGAGGTAGTGCTAAATACAACGAAAGACTTTCTGACGATCGTGCACTTTCTGTAAAGGAATACTTAGTAAAGAATGGTATCGATGAATTCCGTTTAAGTTCTAAAGGATATGGTGAAGCTAATCCTGTAACTAGTAACAGTACTAAAGCTGGTAGAGCTCAAAACAGACGTGTAGAGATTAACTTAGTAAAATAAGTTATTACTAACATTTCAAAATAATAAAAAGCCACTCTGAAAAGAGTGGCTTTTTTTATGCCTTAAACTGAAAGTATACTTAATGAATTAGATTTTGTTTAATGCTATTTCCTATACTATTTAAATGTTATAACACAAGTTTAATGTACTTTTTTCATTCTTGTAACGTGACCGTATTGTTCCAAAAAAAATATTTTGGATTTAACTAAGATCGATTTAGGTATCTGAATGTGTTATCCTTATTAGTATTTTAAGTATAAGTATAAGTATAAGTATAAGTATAAGAAGAAGAAGAAGAAGAAGAAGAAGAAGAAGAAGAAGAAGAAGAAGAAGAAGAAGAAGAAGAAGAAGGCAGTTTTAATTCATGTACAGTAAATGAGCAAACGATGATGTCATATGAACTTGATATAATTTTATTAATAATGTTAGTTGTATAAACTTAATAAGTGAGCTGCCACAAAATGTTGTCTTAGCGCTTATTGAGCCTCAAATTAGCCTTCTCAATCAACTTAGTGTTGTTTTATGAATACTATCAGGTAAAAAGTATTTACGTGTGTTAGATAGTTTTCAATTTGTTATTTGAAAAAGCCCCTAGAATCAATTGATCCTAGGGGCTTTTTGTAATTGAGCTTTCGCGAAAGCTATATATTTATAACTTTTATGAATAAGATGTACTCTTATCTTAGTTACCAGTAACTGATATATTATCGATGTGGTAACGTGTAGTAGTTCCTTGTGGGTCAGATGCAGTGTATTTGAATGCAATACGTACATCTGTTCCATCTACACATGAGATGTTGATAGCAGGTACACTTGAAAAGCTTGATGCAAATCCATTTGCAGGACCTGCAGGTATTGATGCGTCTAATTGAGACCATGTAGTTGTAGTCACGTCACCAGTAAAGTTATTACTTATGAATACTTCTAATAAACCACCAGCATCAAAATTAGCTTGTATATCGAACTCTAAAGCCTCGTCTGTTGTAGCATCTAGATCCATTCCTGGAAGTACTAACCATGCAATCATTGGGTCATCTGACTGTCCGAATGCATTTACACTTAAATAACTGTTGTTGCTGAAGCTTCCGAATTCATAACGCTCAGAACCACCTGAAACATTTTCATTAACAAAGCCTTGCGCATCTAGATCACTTTGATTAGTTACAGTAGTATCAAAATCAACGTCAAAAACGACAGTAGATCCACCTGCACCTGGAGTGGTACACTCTAAGAAACTTGGGTCACATCTATTAGAGTCAGTTAAAACAATGTTATCTGGAGTATTTACAGAAAGTGTATAGTTCTCACCAAAGAAATCTGTTGCAACTACTGCATTTATGAAACCACGACCATCAGGAATGTTAAGTGATTTAAAATCTGCAAAAGTAGAAGTCTGGAATAAACCAGTTGCGTTAGAAGAACAGCTTATTAGTGTTCTATCTCCATCAAAACTATCAGAAGCTTCTCCTGCAAAAGTTAAATCTAATTGTCTACGGTCAAATTGTACATCTGCTAGTTTTACAGCAGTATAGATATTTGCTGCAGTCAAGTCAGTAAATTCTAATTCATTGTAAACTATTGTTGCAACTTCATCAGCGCGAACAAATACGTTTTCTTCTTGAAAAGCACCTATCTGGTCTATTCTACCTACCGTAGTACCTTTACCGATATTCATTCCTAAAAGACCACTATTTTGTATGTTTCCAAAGTTATCAAACTCAGGCTCTGTGTTTGTAGTAACAGAAAGACCAGCTAGTTTGATATATACTTTTCTACCTACATTATATTTAGTGAATAAAGGACTTGCGTCTATACTTACACGAGCACCTCTTGTAGGGTTTTCAGGACTATCTTGAACTAGTAGTTCTTCAAAGAAGTTACCACCTTCATCACTAGATACTACATATCCTACTGTATAAGCATCAGATGTAGAATCAAAAGTTGTAATGTAATCATCCTGTACCATACCGCTATAAAGAGCGTTAAGGGTAATGAATGTTCCTTCTATCTGCACATCTTGTGGTGCAGTTTCTGGAATGCTAAAGTCGTCGTCTTCGACACAAGAGAAAGTAATTACTGATAGCACAGCAATTGCAAAAATTTTATTGAAATTTCTCATATTCTTATTATTAAATAAATTCATTATTGCTTTTTAAAATCTTAAATATACGTTTAGGTAATAGGTAGTTCCGTTACCAAAGAAGTAACGTGGTGCAAATACTTCTTGTGGGTTATTTTGATCATCTCTTGTAGATCTATAGTTAGAATTACGAGATTGTTCAAAACCACCAGTTTTGTATTCTTGATCAAATACGTTGTTAATAGTTGCAAAGAAGCCTACATACTTATCATCAATTCTCCATGATTTACCACCTATTACATTCCATAACATGTAGTTGTCAAATTGCTCTTGTTTTAAAAGTTCATTAGCAACTTCTTCATCATAGTCATTGTACTCAATACCATCAAAGTCTTGACTGAAGTTAGCAGATCTTCTTAAGTTACTAATGTCAGCATAACCGTTTGCAAAATAGTTTGCTGTTACACCTACATTCCAGTACTCAGGATCTCTGTATTCAAAACCTACTTGTAAAGCAGTTTCTGGTCCACCAGCAACGTGGTAATCTTTTAAACTAGTTGTACCGTCACCAAATGTAAGTTGACCATCAAAGTCATCACTTGTAAGATAAAGATTAGGGTTGTTAGTGTAAACGTTTTGTCCTACCGCTGCAGCACCTTTAAGTTTAATAGTAGGAGTAACTTGTACTTCTAGACCTAATTCTATACCAGCATTACGTCTCTCTACATTAGTTAATACCTCTTGTACAAAAGCACTTCCGTCATCAAGTGGAAGTCCTGTAAGATCTTCTGTAAAATAGAAACCTAAGTCAGTTCCATTAGTAAATTGTGTGTAATAACCAGTTATTCTAGCCTTTACTATAGGAGTAGTATAAACATAACTTATGTCACCACTGTAAGATTTTTGAGATTCTAGCCCTACTACAGTTTCATTATTTTGTCTCGCATTACTGAAAGAGTTTCTGATAGTTGGCGCTTGTGTTATATAAGCTGCATTTGCAGTAATGAATTTCTGTCCAGAAATTTTATAAGTAACACCACCTTTAAAACCGTAATCTGTAAAGTCTAGCTCTTCACTTTCACCAAAAGAAAGATTTCCTAGGTAGTTACCGTTTTCAAATTTACCATCTCTTTGATATGTAGTTCTAGAAACATTACCAGCTACAAAGAAGTCTACGTTTTTAGTCTTGAACTGCGTCTGAGCAAATGCAGCAGCAACTTCTGCATTAATGTCATAGTTGTATTTATAACGGTCACCTACACCTACTATTCTGTTAGGAGTGCGCACGTTAGATTGTGCAGCTTGGTCTAGGTTAATATCACTTGTTTCTTCTGCAAAGAAATCTACATCTAAGAAACCAGTACCACCTAATAGATCATTAATTTGAGCGTAGTTTTCACTATTTAATCTTCTATATCTAACACCACCGTTAAAAAGGATGTTGTCAGTAAGGTCTGCAGTAAGGATAGTGTTTACAGATAATTGCTTATCATCGATACGGTCTTCTTGGATAGCATAAATTGAATTACCACCGTTTTCTCTCACGATGCGGTTACCTTCATATAGCGCATCCCAGTTTAACTGTCCATCATTGATAAAAGCTTGTTGTGCTTCATATGCATATTGAAAATCGATAGCATCTTGACCATTTCTTAAGAAATAACTAGGTAAGTTTTGATAATAATCAGGGTTTGGGTTTCTCGCTCCACCTATGTATGAGCTTTGACCATCTGTTTCAACGAGTCTAGTACCACCGTTATCGATACGAGTGTTTCCTATTTTTCCAAATTGATACCCTACGTTAGTATTCAATTTAACTTTATCATTGATCGTCCAGTAGTGATTCAACATAAAGATAGGTTCTTCTATCTCTCTTATTCTACTGTTGCGTTGTACATTGTCTTGTAGTCCCCAGAAAGGATTGTATTTTCTACCCTTTAAATCTCTTATCTCTTGAGTAAGTGCCGTCTGGCGTCCGCGTCTATTAGGTGTGTAAAGACCAGTAAAGTTAATAGAGTGCGCATCGTTTATCTTTTTCTCTACAGAAAGACCTAAAGCATTTGCATCATATAAGGTACCATCTATATAACCTTCGTCTCCAGCTCTTCTAGAAGCGTTGATAGCATAAGACCATCCATTGTTAAGAAGTCCAGAACGGTGAGATACCATAAAACGACCTCTATAACTTCTGTTAGAACTTGCATAAGAAATTTGAGTTCCTGCACGTTGTTGTGAAGCTCTCATGTCTATATTCTGTACACCTGCATAACCACCAAAACTTTGGTCGGCAGCAGTTAATCCCATGGTAAATGTCTGGTTACGTTGTAAATCATTTACTCCACCCCAGTTACTCCACTGTGGTCTACCAGAGAATTGTTTATTCATCTCGATACCATTAATAAGCACCTTACCATCTTCACTATTTAAACCTCTAGGTCTGAAGAATGTAGCACTAAAATCAAATGCAGCAGCTCTTAAGAATTGATCTTTAGAAGATTGTAGTAATCCAGAAAAGTTATTTGCAGCATTCTCATCTTCAGCAAGTTCATTTTCTGTTAAAGAAATAATACCTTGAGATTGAGTAATGTCAGAATTATCTAACTGTAAATAAAGAGGATCGATGTTTACTATGTTAGTTAAGTCTATAACAACAGGAATCGTTTTTGAATAATAACTGTTAAAACTAACAAGAATTTTTTGATCACCTACAGGAATAGCTCCTGTAACTATAAAGTAACCATTTGCATCAGTAGTAGCCTTAAAGCTGGTACCGATTACAGAAATGTTTACGCCAGGGATAGCTTCTTCAGTTGCGTCATCTATTACACGACCTTTAAGTAATTCTTGTGCCATACCTAGACTAGATACCAGCATAAAAACACCTAGAAAAAGCTTCTTAAAATGTTGATTTGTCATTTATTAATATTAATTATACGTTATGAAATGCGGGCAAAATTACAATTTTATAATCAGTTGCGTACCTTTGGCCCATAGTTTGTAATGAAGTTTACAATAACATAACTTAACATACCTTAACATATCTTTAATAAAATGTTTAAAAATCTAATATTGAGTGCTTTATGTGTTTTCGTTTTCGCGGAAGCGGTAACGGCACAAAACACTGTAAAAGCAAAAAAGTATAAAGTTAGAACAGTAGGGTTCTACAACTTAGAGAATTTATTTGACACAGAAGACGATATAACGATCAATGATGAGGCTAGTCCGATCATGGAAATGTCTGAAGGTGTAAGAGCTGAAGTTTACAAGAAAAAACTTACTTCTATGGCGCGTGTAATTCGCAAAATAGGTGCTGAAAAATCACAATCTGCTCCATCGATTTTAGGAATTTGTGAAGTAGAAAATAGAAAGGTTTTAGAAGACTTAGTAAATCATCCTTTACTTATAGAATTTGATTATGGAATTGAGCATTACGATTCTCCAGACCGTCGTGGTATTGATACAGGATTACTTTATAAAAAGAGTGATTTTAGAGTATTAAATAGTCAGAGCAATGAGCTAGTTATTTATGATAAAAGCTCTGGAAAACGTAGATATACACGTGACCAATTAGTCGTTACAGGAGAATTAGATGGTGATAAAATGAGTTTTATCGTTAATCACTGGCCATCACGTAGTGGTGGAGAACAAAAAAGTCGCGCGTCTCGTGTGTCAGCAGCAGCTTTAAATCAAAAAGCGATAGACTCTTTACATAGTATAGACGCGATGTCTAAGATTTTTGTAATGGGAGATTTAAATGACGATCCTACAAATAAGAGTGTACTAGTAACTCTTAATGCTCAAAAGGATAGAAAAGACGTAAAGCCACAAATGATATATAATCCATATATACAGATGTTAAAGGATGGTTTTAATACACTAGCATACCGTGATTCTGGAAATATTTTTGACCAGATCATGTTTACCTATCCATTATTAAATGAAGCAAATCAAGGTGGCTACCGTTATTACCAGGCTAATATCTATAACCCTAGTTTTATGACTAATAAAACAGGTAGGTATAAAGGTTATCCTATGCGTAGTTTTTCTGACGGTACATTTACAGGTGGTTTTAGTGATCACTTTCCAGTGTTTGTGTACTTAGTAAAAGAAATCGAGGACAGCGGTAAAGCACAAGAAAAATAATAAGATATCTATACTCTAGTATAATGATATTAAAAAAAGCGCCTCTATTGAGGCGCTTTTTGTTTGTAACAATTTTTAGTTTTAAAACTGAAATTTTAAAGTAGGTGCAACAGCAAATGTTTCTAACTCAAAACCTGCTGACACAATCACGTAAGCTGTGCTTTGAACACCTAACGAAAACTGTCCGCTTTTATAGAAATCATATTGGAAACCGATATAAGAAGATAATTCACCTGAATTGACAGTTTCAGCATTTCTCTCATAAATCTCTACTCGGTTAGCGCCTGGGCTAATGAGAATGTTAGAATTTTGGAAAGCAGTATGAGCTAATCCAATTGATCCATATAATTTCTCGCTTAAAAAAGCACGTTTGTATCCAAGTTTGTAAAAATGATTACGAGATCTTAATTGAAACGCTTCTACTTCTACCACAGTTCCGTTATCAAAAGGAATAGTTATGTTATAGATACCTTGATTAGTTGTTCTAGAGTGACCTACTTCTAGGTAATTTCTTCCACCTAACCTTAAATTCGCCGTTACATTAAAATAGGTTCCTATCTCTCTTTTTTGAAATAATGTTGCTTCACCAGGAAAACCCTCGATAGGAATGATAGCATCGTTTTCAACGCGTATTTCTTGATTATAATCCACAAAATTGTTGTATTGTGGACCGTAAGAGACTTGGAGAGTGAACCAAGAGTCTTTTTCTGTTTCCTGTGCATTAGCAAAAGAAAAAAGCAGACAAATTAAAATTGAAATAATATTTTTCATAAAATAAGATTGGGTTGATTTTATTGTAAAATACTCATAAACTTAAAGCTCACAACTCACTCAAAAATGATAAAAAGCATCTTCTATATGCTCTAGTTTTGTGCCTGCTTTATTCTTAATAATGGCAACTATGTCAAAACGTACCTCTACATCCTCATCTACTAGATTTTCTACAAAATGATTTGCCGTAGCGACCAGTCTTTGAATTTGTCCAGGTTTTAAAAAATCTTGTGGATCGCCAAAATCAGGAGTAGACCTCGTTTTAACCTCCACGACAACTATTACATCTTTTTTGCGGGCTATAATATCGATCTCACCCTTTAAATAGGTGTAATTTCTTACCAGAATATCATATCCGTTTTTAATCAAATGTGTGGCAGCAAGCTCTTCACCTTCATTACCTAATTCATTATGCTCTGCCATGATTATTGATTAAAGTTAATAGACGCTGGTGTAATACTTATAGTCATTTCTCTACCTAAAATTAAAGAGCGATTATCCTTAATGTGTCCTGCAGGAAAATTAAAAATAACAGGGAAATCATAACTCTCTGTAAGGGATAGAATAATCTCCTGGGCATTTTTACCAAAAGGTATTTCATGATCATTCATATCTGTCATGCCGCCTACTAGTAACGCCTTTATATTTTTAAGTTTGCCTGCTCGTTTTAAAGAATACATCATACGTTCTATATGGTATAGGTATTCATCAATATCCTCGATAAATAAAATATGATCGTCCGTTTCTGGAAAGGTGTCACTACCTAACATACTGTATAAAATGGAAAGGTTTCCACCTGTTACAGGAGCTTTTATCACCTGACTAGATAGAGAAAAATTATTTTTGATAGTTATAGTTTGGCTTTCGCCGAAGAGAGCTCTCCTCAGGCTTTCTATACTAGAATCTGGTTTTTTAGATAGTTCTAGCGGCATAAAACTATGCAAACTGGCAAAACCTTGAGACTGTAATTTCCCATGAAGCAGTGTCACGTCAGAGTAGCCTATAATGACAGTAGATTTTACTTTCATACTGTCAGAAAAATCAATCGCATCTATTAATTGTACCGTTCCATAACCACCACGTGCTATCCATACGGCGTCCACATCAGTATTGTTTATGCTGTCTTGTAAATCGGCTAGGCGTTCTTCTTTTGTACCACCTAATTGGTGCTCTATTTTCCCTATCGTATTTCCATAACTTACCCTAAGTCCCCATGATTCTAATAGGTTTTTAGCAGGTGCTAGTTGGCTTTTTTGAGCGCTTCTTGCGGTGCATAAAATCCTTACGTGGTCGGCTTCTTTAAGTTTGGGAATGGAGTGGTAGTTCAATTTTTCAAGAGATTTGGTTTAAAAATACGGCAATCGATTAAATATGTTTGCGGTTTGTTGGAATTCCGCTTTCGCGAAAGCGAGATCAACACCAATTTATAGAATACTAAAAGCATCTTTTAAAAGCGTGCAATGTCGTAAATTTGCAGCTTTCAAAAGAATTTCATGAGCGATCAAAAACGTTTTACGATTACGGCAGCATTGCCTTATACTAATGGACCAGTACACATAGGTCACCTAGCTGGTGTATATGTACCGGCAGATATTTATGCACGTTACCAGCGTATGAAGGGTAGCGACGTAGCATTTATTTGTGGTAGTGATGAGCATGGTGTACCTATTACCATTAAGGCAAAGAAAGAAGGTATTACACCTCAAGAGTTGGTAAATCGTTATCACAAGATCATAGGAGATTCTTTTAAGGAATTCGGTATTTCTTTTGATAATTATAGTCGTACCAGTGCGCCAGTTCATCATGAAACGGCTAGCGCATTTTTTACCAAATTATACAATGACGGTAAATTTATTGAGCAAGTTACAGAACAATTATACGATCCAGAAGCAGACCAGTTTCTAGCAGATCGTTTTGTAGTAGGTACCTGTCCTAAATGTGGGAATACAGAATCTTACGGAGATCAATGTGAGAAATGTGGTACGTCGCATAATGGTACAGATTTAATAGATCCTAAAAGTGCCATAACAGGAAATACACCAGAATTAAAAGAGACTAAACACTGGTTTTTACCACTAGATGAATACAGTGACTGGTTAAATGAGTGGATCGTAGAGGGACATTCTAAGGACTGGAAAGCAAACGTATTAGGTCAGGTTAAAAGCTGGATTACAGACGGGCTGCACCCACGTGCAGTGACTCGTGATCTGGATTGGGGTATTCCAGTTCCAGTAAATGGTGCAGATGGAAAGGTACTTTATGTATGGTTCGACGCACCGATAGGATATATCTCTGCAACTAAAGAATGGGCTGCTAGAGAAGGTAAGAATTGGGAAGATTATTGGAAAAATGATGATACTTCTTTACTTCACTTTATAGGTAAGGATAACATTGTTTTTCACTGTATTATTTTTCCTGCGATGTTAAAAGCACATGGTGATTTTATATTGCCAGAAAATGTGCCAGCAAACGAATTCCTAAATCTAGAAGACGATAAAATATCTACTTCTAGAAACTGGGCGGTATGGTTGCATGAATACTTAGCAGATTTCCCTGGGCAACAAGATGTGTTGCGTTATGTATTAACGGCCAATGCTCCAGAAACAAAGGATAATAATTTTACTTGGAAAGATTTTCAAGCTAGAAATAATAATGAACTGGTAGCTAACTTAGGAAACTTTGTAAACCGTGTTATTGTACTTACTAATAAGTATTACGATGGTATAGTTCCAGAAACGGCAAATCTTACAGAGCGTGATCAAAAAGTTCTAGATCAGATTAAGACATTCCCTAAATCTATAGGTGATAGTCTAGATCGTTACCGTTTTAGAGAGGCATTACAAGAATTGATGAACTTATCTAGTATAGGTAATAAATACATTGCCGAAGAAGGTCTTGAGCCATGGAAACTAGCAAAGACAGATCCAGAACAGGTAAAGAACATCATGTATGTATGTATACAAATAACGACGGCGCTTGCTGTATTAAGCGAGCCGTTTTTACCACATACATCTGAGAAATTAAAAAACATTTTATGTTTTTCCGCACTTGATGCGGAAACTGCTGGATGGAGTCGAGTTGCTGGAGACGAAGCTCTTCTCCCATCAGGGCATAAAATCAACAAGTCAGAATTGCTTTTTTCTAAAATAGAAGACGAGCAGATACAAGCGCAACTAGACAAACTAGAAGCTACAAAAACAGCAAATGCTGCAGAAAAATTAACTCTCATGCCGCAAAAAGACGAAACTAATTACGACGACTTCATGAAAATGGACCTGCGAGTAGGAGAAATTCTTACTGCAGAAAAAATGCCTAAAGCAGACAAGCTTATGGTCATGACAGTAGATACAGGAATCGATAAAAGAACCATCGTTTCTGGAATCGCACAACACTATACTGCCGAAGAGTTAGTAGGTCGCAAAGTAACGGTTTTAGTAAACCTTGCACCTAGAAAACTAAGAGGTGTAGAATCTCAAGGAATGATTTTACTAGCTGAAGATCCTGATGGAAAATTAGTTTTTGTAAATCCAGATGATGCTAGTGTGAATGGTGCGGTGATTGCGTAGAAATTAAAATACATCATATCAAAAAAGGGGCAGAATTAATTCTGCCCCTTTTTTAATATCTAAGATTTGAAATGGTTACTCAGGATATTTTACTTGCCAAATAGTTCCATCAACTTCGTCAAATCGAATTATTCCAAAGTCTTGATCATAGTAAAGGATATTAACATTTTGATCCAACAAGCCAAATTCTCTACTTGAAACAACATCTGTTGAGTTAGATTCTATTTTTATTACTTTGTTAAAGGTATGGTTAAGAATGTTCATTGTACCAATAGAATTGATTTCGTCATTGTTGGTTATAAAAATGTTTGCAGGGTCTTGTTCTTCTGGATTAGCGTAGCCAGCATTTCTAACATTCCAAAGTGGAAAATTGAAAGCATTTCTAAATCTATTTCCTTGGGAAGTTAGAAAATATTGAACTTTAGTTCTATAACTGTATTTGGCAGTGTCATTTTCGATAATTTGTAGCCTTATAATTTGACTGTCATAAGTGTGTTTTAAAGAAGTTCCAAAAAATCCTGATTCATAAGAACCTCTAGGACAATTTCTCACCTCGTAAACCTCAAAATTTAATACTTCATTATCGTTACTACGATATTTAATAATCTGTCCTTCAAAATATTCAAATGAGATTCTTTTTTGCTCTTGCTCTGTTGTAAATTGATAAGTGGGATCAGTGAATTGACATTTTTCTACAACTTCATCTTCTTCACAGCTGCTAAGAATTATGAGCGCGCAAATAATTGAGAACGGTTTTATTAAATAATTCATTTTAAATCAGGTGTTTAAAAATTGGATTTCTAATTAAATATAACGATTTAATATTTGATTAATTATTTTTAACGGCTATTACATCACAAATCTACTTTTCGTAAGAGCACTTATCATTATTAATAGGAATAACTTCTACATATCATTAATCTTTATATATTTAGCCTAACCAAACCTACTGTCCAATGAAAACAACCATCCAACTATTGTTAGCTTTTGTCATTTTAACCAGTTTTATAAAGCCAGATCGCAATACGGCAAATGGTTTTAAAATAGACCAGAAATATAAAGTACAAGGAACTTTTTCTGGAAATACTCAAGGTGAGGACAGCTTTCATTTTATAATAGCAAAAAATAAAAAAGATAAAAACTACGATATCTTACCTTTTCAATTTAAGAATGAAGAGGTTGTGAAAATGGATCCTATTACTTTTGAAGAGCAGCCTAATGTGTTGTCATTTCATAATAATGGAGATCAATTATCTGTAATTACTTCTTATAATGAAGGTAAGTCTAGAAAGTTTCAGGTGGTAGATGTAAACCTTAAAGATCACACTGTTAAAAAATCTGAGGCTCTTGATGGGGAGAATTATAAAACCACGGTTAGAGAAAAAGATCAAAATTTCCTGGTCTTTTCAGAGAAAGAGTCGCTTAAAATAGTGGCTGTTAAAAATGCTAGCGATGTAAAAGATATCACTATAGAAGCTACGGCTGCTAATAAAGATTTTTTAAAAGCGCTTTCTAAAAATAATCTTGATGCAATAAGTAGTCAAGATTTTGTAGAAAATGGTTCCATAAACGATTTTAGAATTTATAGTGATCAAGGCACGATTACCATTACACAAGAAGACACTAAAGAAGGTACTACAAATGTTGCGCAAATAGACACCAGTGATTCTTCAAATACAGAATTAAAGTTGACTAACTTTAAAAGTAATGACAGTGGAGATGGTAAGTTGAAGAAAAGTACTTCTTACGTTTCAGATAATAAGTTGTTCCAGATGAATCTTAAAAAAGATGCTGCTACTCTAGATGTTCATAATCTAGATGATAAAAGTAACAAGCAACTTAACCTATTGAGTAGTGATGTGGTAAGTGCAGCTTCTAGTAAAACAGCTGCAAATAGCTTTCTTAAAAATGCTACCAAAGGTAAGAACCAACCTACCGTTACGGTTAATGAGGCGCAAGATGGAGCGTTAAAACTGAGGATAGATTATGTAAATAAGAAGTTATATAGTTACAATTATAACTGGTGGTGGCACCATCACTGGATGATGCAACAGCAAATGTGGATGATGCAACAACAGCAAAACAGAATGATGTTACAAAACAGCCTGCCGCGTTTCGGACCAGATGTGTCTGACGCATACCCTATTTATACGGTAAAAGAAAAGGAAGATTCATTTTTTGAAATAGGTCTTAATACTAATGGATCTATCATACCGGCTGGTGATGTGACTACTATTCATAAAAACATAGATAAGAAATCTTACATCGATGATATAGATAATAACAAGAAGTTAAAACACTCGTCTACCGTTTTTACTGAGACTACTTTTAGGTATATTTCTTACAACAAGAAAACAAAAAGCTTTCTTATAAATAGTAAGTCATTGAAATAAAATAGATTAAAATAATTTTGAACAAGGGTTAAAATTATTTTTGATTTTGATTTTGGTTTTGAATTTCAGTCGTACTTTTGCCGCCTGTCTCAAGGGGTGCTAATGGAAACAAAGGCTGAGATAATACCCAAGGAACCTGAGCGAGTAATGTCGCTAAGGGAATAGATTTAGATTAGTTTTGATGTGTGTTGTTATATCGCTTTCGCGAAAGCGTGCATCTCAATTATTTATTTCAAGAGAATCCTTCAAACATTTAATTTTAATTCAAACCGAATAAATGCCCCTTTTATTTGAACTTAAACAAAGTTCATATGAAACATTTATCTCGCGTTGTAATTGCTATGGCATTAACTGTAACAGGCCTAGCAACAGCGCAAAATTCACAAGAACAAGATTCTACTAAAGCAAAAAAACTGGACGAAGTACTGGTAAAAGCCGTGCGTGTAAATGCAAAATCACCTATTACACACAGCAATTTATCAAAGGAAGAGATCGCAAAACGTAATATAGGACAGGATTTACCTATGTTGCTTAACTTTTTACCATCTGTAGTAACTAGCTCTGACGCTGGTGCTGGTATAGGTTATACGGCTTTAAGAGTACGTGGTGTGAGCTCGCAATCTACTAACGTGACTATTAACGGTATTCCATATACTGATGCAGAATCACTGGGTGCATTTTGGGTAAACCTAGGTGATTTTTCTTCTTCTATAGAAAATCTACAGGTGCAACGTGGTGTTGGTACGAGTACAAACGGTAGTGGAGCATTCGGTGCGAGTATAAATATCTTAACAGATGCTGCATCTCAAGAAGCGAGCGGTGAGATTTCTAATTCTTTCGGTAGTTTTAATAGTAGAAAGCATACAGTAAAGTTCTCTACCGGATTGATGAATGAGCATTTTGAAATCGCAGGTAGATTATCAAATATCGCGTCTGACGGTTATGTAGATCGCGCCTCTACAGATTTAAAATCTTATTTCTTACAAGGTACTTATGTGGACGATAACACGCTTATTAAAGCGATCACCTTTGGTGGTAGTGAGGTAACATACCAGTCGTGGAATGGTATTGACGAAGACATGCTAAGAGATGATAGAACGTATAACACAGCTGGAGAGTATGAAGATGAAAATGGAAATGTACAGTTCTATGATAATGAAGTAGATGATTATAAGCAAGATCATTATCAACTGCACTGGAACCAGCGTTTTAATAACAACTGGTCTACTAACATAGGTTTAAACTATACCTATGGTCGTGGTTTCTTTGAACAATTTAAAGAAGATGAAGATTTTGCTACTTATGGTCTAGATCCACTAGTAGTAGATGGACAGCCACTAGAAGAAACAGATCTTATACGTCGTAGATGGCTGGATAATGATTTTTATGTACTTAACGCAAGTGTAAATTATAAGAATAATGAGATAGATGTTACCTCTGGAATATCTGCTAGTCATTATGATGGAGATCACTTCGGTGAAGTGATTTGGGCGCGTTTTGCTAGTCAGAGTAATATTAGAGATCGTTATTATGACGGTAATGCTTTAAAAAATGATCTATCTGTGTTTTCAAAAGCTACCTATAAATTAAACGATCGTTTTCAATTGTACGGTGATGTGCAGGTAAGAAATGTAAACTATAAAACATCTGGGATAAATTCTGATTTAAGTGAATTTCTAGTAGATGAGAACTTTACTTTCTTTAACCCTAAAGCTGGTGTTACTTATAAGTATGATGATACTAATGATTTGTACTTTTCTTATGCTAGAGCAAATAGAGAGCCTAATAGAAATGATTTTGAAAGCAATCCAGATGTGAAACCAGAACAACTTAATGACTTTGAATTAGGGTGGAGACATAAAAAAGGCAACTTTACTTTTAATGCAAATACATACTTCATGCTTTATAATGAGCAACTAGTTTTAAGCGGAGAACTTAATGATGTAGGAGCGCCATTGAGAACTAATAGTGGTAAAAGTTACCGTTTAGGAATAGAGTTAGAGGCAGTTGTGCCGGTTACTAAGCAACTTACTCTACAGCCTAATATAGCATTGAGTAGCAATAAGAATGACGAGACGGTGCGCTCTTTTGATGGAGAATTACAAAATCTAGGTTCTACAGACATTGCTTTTTCACCTAGTGTAGTGGCTGCAAATGCTATCGTGTATCAACCTATAAAAAACTTTCAGGTTTCTTTATTGAGTAAATTTGTAGGTGATCAATTTATGAGTAATACAGAGGCCGATGCTTCTAAGCTAGATAGTTTTTTTACTAACGATATCAACCTAGTCTACACTATAAAGCCGAAGTCTATATTTAAGACTGTTGTGTTTACCGGTTTAGTGAATAATATATTCAATGAAAAATATGAAAATAATGGGTACTACTTTACTTATGACGACGATTTTTCTAATCCAGGAACCATCTCTACGGTAGAAGGTAATGGATTCTATCCACAAGCAGGGACTAATTTCTTATTAGGCGCGACGCTTATTTTTTAAAACATAAAATCAACCAGTACCATTAAGAATAAATAACTGTTTACATTTATTCTTAATGGTTTGGCTTGGTAAATTATACTTTATTAATACACTAATTAGATATTCTAATTGTGGCGCCGTTTCTTTCTACACGGTAGGCTTTTAAACCATACTGTCCGTCACCTTCTATAGGCTGTCCGGTTAGGATATTATATTTATTAATGTCATCAGTACAAGGGCAGGTCGCTTCTATACCGCTTATTTCGAGTGTAGAGCAACTGTTAGGCGAGTGATTAGGATCGCTTAATTCATAAGCCACATATTGCGAGTTATTAAAATTATAAACCACCGCACCGCGCAAACCTACGTTAGGTACGATCACAAAATTACCAGGGAAATTAAGATTGCTATATTGTGGTAAATTAGTATTAAGGTCCATCTGGAATCCTAGATCTACTAGAAATGGGTTGTTATTACGGCTGTCATCGCTTGTGCAAGCAAAAACGGTAAGCAATAAAGCGAGTATATAAGCGTTACGTATTTTCATAAGAAATCAATTGGCTTCAAAAGTATAACGAACTGATTGATATTTATTATATTTGTTTGATAATCCCGCAGCAATGATGGGATTTTGTTATTTATAGCCTCTTAGTCATGATGTAAGCAGTGAGACTGGTGGTTATATCGCTTTCGCGAAAGCGGAACACAAACAACAACACTTAAAATTGAAAAGACATGAGTAACGTATCATATTATACAGAAGAAGGATTAAAAAAATTAAAGGACGAGTTAAAGCAACTTAAAGATGTGGAACGTCCTGCTGCATCGCAAGCAATAGCAGAGGCTCGTGATAAAGGTGATTTAAGTGAAAATGCAGAGTATGACGCAGCAAAGGAAGCTCAAGGAATGCTAGAAATGCGCATCTCACAATTAGATGCTATAGTTAGTAATGCGCGTATTATTGATGAGGACACGCTAGATCTTTCTAAGGTTTTAATTCATAGTACGGTTAAAATTAAAAACTTAAATAATAAAATGACTATGAATTACAAGCTAGTCGCACAGAGTGAGGCAGACGTAACTAAAGGTCATATATCTGTAGAGTCTCCTATAGGTAAGGCATTATTAGGTAAAGAAGTAGGTGAGGTGGCAGAGGCTGTTGTACCAGTAGGCACGATTAAGTTAGAAATCATGGAAATTACAAGAGACTAATTATGAGTGTTTTTACAAAAATTATTACTGGAGAAATACCTAGCTATAAAGTAGCAGAGAATGAAGATTTTATCGCTTTTTTAGACATCAACCCTAATGCACCAGGGCATACCTTATGTGTTCCTAAAAAAGAAGTGAATAAAATCTTTGATCTAGATAGTGAGACTTATTTTGATCTTATGGATTTTTCTAGAGAGGTAGCTCTTGCATTAAGAGAAGAGGTTACTTGCGAGCGTATAGGCATGTCGGTAATAGGACTAGAAGTGCCGCATGTACACGTGCATTTAATACCATTACGTGATATGGAAGATATGCGTTTTAGTAACAAAGTGAGCCTAAGTAAAGAAGAAATGCAGGATATTGCGACTCGTGTTAAAGCGCGTTTTGATTCATAATTGTATTGATAATGTGGTATTCATAGGTGCGGACTGAAGTCGGCACCTATGAATACTACATTTGTGATCAGGCTTTTCATTTAGCATACATTATACTCACGCCCATTTTCCAACATGACAATATCATAGTTCAAATTGCAATTTGAATCCTTGTCTCAAACAACAATGTCAACAACCAACTCTAATCTTCCACTTCGACATAACTCAGCGCATCGCCTCCAAAGGAAGACGGTAGTTTCTCTATTTCGTAACCTTATTGTAACAGCTCAAAATTTGGGTTTTCCCTCTGAGGGAAATGTCCGCAGGACAAAGGGTGTAGCGCGTGAGTGATCCATAACAGGTGATTTTTACTTCAGAAAAGGGATTCGTTAATCTGCCTTTTAGAAATACAGTAAGAACTGTCTTTATTTAAGCCCTCTTTTCCTCACAAAAAACTCTTTCATCAACGTAGCACAAGGTTCTTCTAGAATTCCAGAAATCACTTTAGTCTTAGGATGTAACTGTGTTCCCATAGCTAGGTAACCACGTTGCACATCACTTGCAGCAAAAACTACAGTTCCTATTTGTGACCAGTATAAAGCACCGGCACACATCTGGCAAGGTTCTAAGGTTACATAGAGCGTACAATCTTTTAAATATTTACCACCTATAAAGCTAGATGCTGCGGTTATGGCTTGCATCTCTGCATGAGCAGTCACATCTGTAAGTGTTTCTGTGAGGTTGTGACCCTTGGCTATGATTCTATTTTGCGCTACAATAACTGCGCCTACAGGAATTTCATTACGATCAAAAGCAGCCTCTGCTTCTTGAAGTGCTTTTCTCATAAAATATTCATGGTCGTATGGTTCTATCATCGAGTAAAAATAAAGCTAAAAATAAAAGTAAAGGAATGGTGATTAGATAAAATGATATGATCATTTGAAAAGGAGCAGTACTTTTTACTTTAGATAATTGATCTAAGTAAAATTATCAATTCCTTAAATCAAGAATTAGATTTAGAACGTACCTTTGAAACATGGCTCAAAAACTACTTTCTAATATTAATTCTCCTGCTCATTTAAAGCAACTTCCTGAAGAGGATCTGGCTAGAGTCGCACAAGAATTAAGAGCTTTTATTATAGATATAGTAGCTGCTAAGGAAGGACATTTGGGTGCAAGTCTAGGTGTGGTAGAGCTAACTATAGCGTTGCACTATGTATTTAACACACCAGACGACCAATTGGTTTGGGATGTTGGGCACCAGGCTTATGGACACAAGATTTTAACTGGTCGGAGAGATGTTTTTCATACCAATAGAGATCTAGGTGGTATATCTGGTTTTCCTAAAAGATCGGAGAGCGTTTACGATACCTTTGGGACAGGACATAGTTCTACTTCTATAAGTGCCGCTCTAGGAATGGCTATGGCTAGTGCTTTAAAGAAAGAAGATAGAAAACACATTGCTATAGTAGGTGATGCGAGTATTGCTAGCGGTATGGCTTTTGAGGCTTTAAACCATGCTGGCGTTAGTGGAGCAGATGTCCTAGTTATTCTCAATGACAACGCAATAGGAATAGACCCTAGCGTAGGTGCGCTTAAAGAATACCTGACCAAAACTAAATCTGGTAAAGAGACAGGTAGTGATAATATCTTTGAATCACTACACCTAGATTATTCTGGACCTATAGATGGACATGATTTACCGCTGTTAATTAAAGAGCTAAAAAGACAAAAAAGCTTAAAAGGACCTAGACTTTTACATGTGAGAACGGTAAAAGGTAAAGGACTTAAACAGGCAGAAATAGACCAGGTACGTTACCACGCGCCAGGTAAGTTTGATAAAATCACAGGCGAAATTACACCTAGTGATACCAGTAAATTGCCTCCTAAGTTTCAAGACGTTTTTGGACTTACCATAGTAGAACTTGCAAAGCAAAATGACCGCATTGTAGGTATTACTCCAGCGATGCCTACCGGTAGTTCCATGAAAATTATGATGGAAGAATTGCCAGATCGCGCCTTTGACGTAGGTATTGCAGAGCAGCATGCGGTAACGCTAGCCGCAGGAATGGTGACTCAAGGGTTAGTGCCATTTTGTAATGTGTATTCCACTTTTTTACAGCGAGCTTATGATCAGGTGATTCATGATGTAGCGTTGCAAAAACTGCCGGTAGTTTTCTGTCTAGATAGAGCAGGTATAGTAGGTAAAGATGGTGCGACACATCACGGTGTTTTTGACTTGGCTTATTTAAACTGTATACCAGATATCATCATCGCAGCACCTATGGATGCTGTAGAAATGAGAGATATGATGTTTACCGCTTCTCAAGGACTAGACTTGCCTATCGCAATTAGATACCCTCGTGGTCGTGGTAAAATAGTGGACTGGCAGCAGCCTTTTACACTTATGGAAATAGGTTCTTCTAGATTACTCCATGAAGGGAAAAAAATTGCAGTAATAAGCATAGGACCTATAGGAACTTTGATTCAAGGTGTAATAAAGGAAGAGCAATTAAGTGTTACTCATCTAGACATTAGATTTTTAAAGCCTATAGATACTAGAGCTTTAGAATTAATTTTTGAAAATTACGATCACATTATTACCATTGAAGACGGTACAGTAGTCGGTGGATTAGGAAGTGTTGTTGGTGATCTCGCTTTCGCGAAAGCGTACCAAGGAAAAGTTCATAAACTAGGTGTTCCAGATTCATTCATGGAACACGGCCCCACTGCCGATTTGCATAAAATTGCAGGAATCGATAAAGGAACCGTGTTGAAATTGATTAAAGAACTTCTTTAATTACTCAATTATAATTTTCTCTGTTTGCGTATTGCTGTTTGAGCTAATTTTTACCAGGTAAAAGCCGCTTTTTAAATCGAGTTGTAACGCAGTTTCTGTAGTGCTTAAATTGCTTTTACTAATAAAAACTTTTTGTCCGCTTAAGTTATAGATCTCAATATTTGTGTTTACAAGATCTTCACTTGAAGTGATGTAAATGTTACCATTAGAAACGGTAGGGTAGATGTTAATACCTAAATCTGTTTTATCAACTCCGCTTATACTAAGAGTGTCAAATTTTCCTGTAAACATACCGCGTCCATGAGTAGTTGCTAGTATGGTGTTATCGCTAGTTCTTAAATCTAGGTCTACTACTTTTACGTTAGTCATACCGTTTATAAGCGGTTGCCATGTAGGGCTAGCGCTGTTAAAATCACTGGTGGCATAGATTCCCACCTCAGTACCTATAATAACCTCTCCTGGTAATAATGGATTAGGTAAAATAGTTTTTACAGGCATATCAGGTAGGTTACCTTCTTTGGCAGTCCATGTAGCACCAGCATCATTTGTGTACCAGATATTCTCCACACCATAATTATGCATGGTTACATAGATTTCTGATTCTGTTGCACCGAATTCTATATCAGACACACTACCTAAAAAGTTAGGTCCGGTGATACTAGTCCATATAGGATTTGCAGTATTTGCGCCTGTAACTTTTAATAATAATGAAAATTCTGTTCCTACCATTAAAGTAGAAGAACCTGATGTGTAAGGTGAAACCTTCATAGCGGTAGGTCTATTAGTAGAAATTAAACTATTAGTAATAGTCGTACATACTGATGTGTTATTTAATAACTCACAAGTATCGATACCATTAGTACCATTAAAGTTTCTTGAGTTGGAGAATAAGTAATTAAGATTGCGATCTAGCTCTGCTACGTTAATAAAATCACCATCTGCGTTTGCGCCACCATCTGCACAACTTGCGGTAGCGATGCAATAGGCAAAATTATAACTAGGATAGCTGACTAGTCTATGGTTATTAAATTGAGATGTGATAACAGCATAGTTATCGTCACTATCTATTGCTACATGAGCACCATCGCCACCTAGAGCTTCTATAAAATCATTTGCTCCTGGAGTGGCATTATTAATAGCTAGTGTTCCATTATCTTGTGCGCCACCTACTAGATTATCTCCATTAGAAAAATCAGAATCTATACTACCGTAGTAAAACTGAGTCACGTTATAACCATTATTTCTAGTTGATATAGATCCATTGTTGAAAGAAGCAGTATTAAGGCTGGATGCCCATGAGACACCGCCATCGCTACCTATAAGTGCCTGGTTAGAATCTGTAGGATGAAAACTCAATGTGTGAATGTCTGCATGTACAAATGGTGCGTTAATTGATTGCAGTCCGTTTGCGTTGATCCATTTTGATATTTGAGACCAAGAATTTCCTCCATCTGTAGATCTAAAACAGTCTATTCCTGCCGCATAAACGATTTGATCGTTAGTAGGATCTACTTCTATAACAAGATTATAAAATGCTTGTCCTCTAGCAAAATCAGTAGCAGATATAGAGTTGTCAGCGTCATTAGGTTCATTAATCGCAACGGTAGTTAATAAACCGTCATTACTAACTAATAGGTCTACAGCGCTGCCTTGTTGCAAGGCTACGTATAATAAATTAGGATTAGTTTTTGAGGCTGCGATTTCTACACGATCACCACCTCTAATCGTGCTTTGTACAGTCCAGTTGATTCCATCTGTAGATTTATAAAATCTACCGCCACCAGCATTTGTGCCAGGTACCGAGATGGTACCCATGTAAAGACTGTTGTCTGCGCCTATTTCAAAATCATTAGGAGCCACATAAAAAGTTTGCCCGCCAAAGAAATAGCCCATAGACGGATTCTCAATTCTCGACCAGTTTGCACCGCTATCAATACTGCGATAAAGTCCAGCGTTTTGTGCTCCTAAAACATTTACTGGATTTGAAATATTGAAGTTAGGCGATACATAGTTGGTAGATCCTACGCCTACATATACTTCACTAATACCACTGTTGTTTCTAACGATTATATCATTAATAAAGAATATCCCAGCTGTAAATAAATCTGCCTGTCCATTACCTAGAGTTCCTTGTCCTGCAGGTGTGATGTTTACATTAGTCCATGTGGCACCACCGTCTGTAGTTTTATACAGTCCGTTCCCTACCGCAGCACCTGCAGCATATTGCTCACCGGTACCTATGTAGAATGTCATAGAATCGTTAGGATCTATAGCGTGTGCGCTCACGTTTAAGTTGGCAGCCAGTCCAGGCATGATGTTCCATGTGGAGGTAGGAGAGGTAATATCATCATTAACCCATAAACCACCACCTACACCACCGGCAAAAACACGGTTGTAATCTATACCATCACCATTATTAACACCTACATCGTTAGGGTCATAAAATACTACTCGAGTTCTACCGCCTATATTAGATGGTCCTCTTTCTTCCCATGCTCTTCCTGAAGATCCAGGTGCGCTTTTAGTAAAACTAGTAGCAATAGTCTCTACCTTATAAGGTGTAGGAATCCCAATGGTAGGATTCATACTTAATTCCCATAGGCGCTCATTATATGCATTAGGAGGCAGAGAAAGTGCTTTGCGCTCACTTCTAGAAAGTTTTATAGTCTCTTTATAAGGACTGTTTTCTACATATTGTTTGTGTAAATCCCTCGCTTTTTGAATAGAAGTGATATGCTCTGTTTTACTTAAAAAGTAATATGAACTAGCTGCTATAAAGCATAGAAGTATACTAGTTAAAAGTATTTTTTTATTCATGGTAAAGAAATTAAGAAATTAAAGATAAGGTATTTGAAAGTAGTTGCTTCTAGATCTTACCATTGATAATGTTGAAAAGAGCGATGGACTTACTGTCAGTTAATGATGCTACATAACCGCAAACATCTAGTATACGTTCATAACTTGTGGTACCACTTAACCTTAGCCCTTTACAAGATTTTAAAATAAGTTTATCATAAGAGTCTTCTGTGTTATTAAGGCTATTTATACTAGCATTTACGGCAGCATCTAGTATGTCTTGTAAAATTTTATAACCAGCGACTTCTTTTTGAATGACCTCTTCGTTGTTATAAACCTTATCAATAGTAATAGCTAGTATGTCGTCTATTTGTGCTTTGTATGTGGATTTATCAGTAAGCGCATGTGGAAAAGTACCACTGAGTATCGCTTCTTCATTTTCCATAAATATAGAAATGCAGTCAGTAATTAAGTTGTTAATAGCTAGAGATCTTAGATAAGAAAGTCTTTCTGAAGTCGTAGAGAGCTGAGTGTAAATATCTGTTCTTATAGTATCTCTTACTAGTTTAATTAATTGCTCCAGTGCATGGTCTTCACTTATCCAGCCTAGGTTGATACCATCTTCAAAATCGATTATCGTATAACAAATATCATCTGCAGCTTCTACTAGGTAGGTAAGTGGGTGGCGGTAATGAGACTCTTCACTATCGGTATTGTTAAGAAGACCTAGCTCGTTAACTACATCATTAAAATGATCTACATCTGCCTGAAAGATGCCGTATTTTTTCTGAGAAATATGCTTAGTAGGCCTGTGTGGTAAGGACTCTTTAGGATATTTTATAAAAGCACCTAGGGTTGCATATGATAATCTCAATCCGCCAGAAGTTCCTGGGCTATCGAGATTTAATAAACGATATCCATTTGCATTTCCCTCGTAGGAAAGTAGGTCTTGTTGTTGCTTTCGCGAAAGCGTACTTATCATCTTTGCTCCTCGCTCAGTTTTAAAATAACTGCCTATAGCCTTCTCACCACTATGTCCGAATGGTGGGTTACCTATATCGTGAGCTAGCGCGGCTGCGGCTACTATCGCTCCAAAATCTTGTTGTTTATAACCGGACGCTACTAAGTCTGGATGCTTTTCTAGAATAAGTTTTCCTGCCATTCTACCTAGAGAGCGGCCTACAACGCTTACTTCTAAGCTGTGTGTGAGTCTAGTGTGTACAAAACCAGTCTGGCTTAAAGGGATGACCTGGGTTTTATCCTGTAGCGACCTGAAATGCTGTGAGAATATAACACGGTCATAATCTACTTCAAAGCCTAGTCTTAACTCATCTTGTTTTGCTCGAGGTCTAGGATGTGAATCGCCATATCTCTTTAATGATAATAATTGCTGCCAGTTCATTTGAAAGGAAATTTTGTGCAAGATAAGAATCATTTCAAGGTATGATTAGGTTACTTAAAATTTACTGTTTCTTAACAAAGCTAATAAGCGACTTAATATTATAGTAACCTAGTCAAGGGTGTTTAATTTGTTCTTTTGCAAAATATAATTCACATGTAATGAAGAAGTTATTTTTTATTTTTATTTTATTTGTAACTGCCTTTGCAACAGCGCAAAACGGTAAAGTTTCAGGAGTAATTACTGATAAGGATTTTGACAATGAATCGGTTGCTTTTGCGTCCATTCAACTTAAAGGGACTTCTTTAGGTGCGCAGTCAGATATGGATGGTAATTATTCTATAGTTGCACCTGTAGGAACTTATACACTAGTGGTGACATTTGTAGGTATGCAAACTGTAGAAATTACTGATGTAAAAATAGTAAATGGCTCTACTACAACAGTGAATGTCCCTATGACTGCCGAGGCTGCAACATTAGGAACTATAGAGATAGTGGTTACCAAAAGTAGAGAGAGCCAAGAGGCTTTGATACAGGAAAAAAAGAATGCGGTCACTATTGTACAATCTATAGGAGCCGAAGAGTTATCTCAAAAAGGTGTAAGTGATGCAGAGGGCGCTGTTACTAAGGTAAGCGGTATATCTAAGCAAGCTGGTGTGAAAAACGTTTTTGTACGTGGATTAGGTGATCGTTATAATTCTACTACTCTTAATGGTTTACCATTACCGTCTGATGATCCAGAATATAAAAATATCTCTTTGGACTTTTTTGGTTCAGACCTTTTAGAAAGTGTTGATGTAAATAAAGTTTTTACATCTGGTATTACTGGAGATAATGCAGGTGCAAATATTAATATAGATCTTAAAGGGTTAAAAGGAAGAAGTGCTCTTGAAGTAGGTCTTTCTTCTGGAGTGAATACTCAGACTATAGGAGAAGATTTTAAAGGAATAGATGGAGAGGGTTTCTTCGGTTTCAGTGATGCAGATTTACCTGTGAGCAACTTAAGATTATATTCTTTTGAGAACCAGCTAGCACCCAATGTTAGTTCTACGAGTCCTAATGTAGGTTTTTCTATCGCTGGTGGTAAAAGAATCGATATTGGTGATAATTACTTGAACGTGTATGGTTTACTTACATTTGATAATGGATATAAATTTGCTGAACGCCAGGTGCAAAACACTACTAGTAATGGTACTTTATATTTTGATGTAGAAGGAGAGAAGTACGATTATGAAACTTCTCAAATCGCAATGGCAGATCTTGATTATCGTTTTGGTAAAAACAACATAGAATTTATATCTAGTTATATTCACAAGAACTCGCAAAGTTTTCAAGAGTATGAAGGTGTAAATAATCCAGAACAAGAAGGAGATAGAGTATTTGTAAGAAGACAACAAACTAATAACAATAACCTTTATGTAAATCAATTACTATCTCATTTTGAGCTTTCTGATAGAATAGATCTAGATGTAAAAGCTTCTTTTAATGCGATAAGAGGTAGTGAGCCAGACAGACGTAGCTTTGAGTACTTGTTAAGAGATGGTTTTTATTCTCCAAACATCGATTCTGGTGGTAATAACCAAAGGTATTTTAGTGAGGTGCAAGAAAACGATTACAACGGTATCGCAAACTTAAAATACAACTTTAATACTAGTGAAGAAGATGAAAGAGCTCACTATATCACATTAGGAGCTGAGTATAGAACAACGCATCACGTTTTTAAAGCGACTACTTTTAATCACACTTTTGATACAAGAATAGCTGTAGATATTAATGATACAGACGCTATTTATAATCAGCAATCTATTAACGCAGGAAACTTCAGACTAGAGACGGGACGTGGTAGTGCGCTTAATCCTAATGCATTTGATCCATTTTATTACATAGGTGATAAAACAACTATCGCAGGTCAGGTAAACTATGTAAAAGCATTTTCTGATAAATTCTTAATTAACGTAGGTGGTAGATTTGAAAATATAGATCAAGAAGTAGAATTTAATACAAACATAGCACGTAGTTCTATAGATGGTGCTTCTACTATTAAAGAATCATTTTTCTTACCTAGTTTAGGTATGAAGTTTAATATTAATGAAGATAATATTATAAGATTAGGTGCAAGTCAGACTTATATGTTACCTCGTTTTAAGGAAATCGCACCTTTTAGATATGACGGTGTACAGTTCTCTATACAGGGTAATCCTGATCTTGAGTTCTCTGATATCTATAACTTTGATCTGGCTTATGAATATTATCCTACTAAAGGAGAGTTGATCTCTATAACTGGATTCTATAAGAATATTTCAAATCCAGTTGCAAGAGTAGAGATTCCTAGTGCAGGTAGTACGCTTACTTACTTAAATGTTGGAGATAATGCAACGGTATTAGGAGCAGAATTTGAAATAAGAAAAAACCTATTTGTAAGAGAAATGCCAGATACTGGTTTAGAAATAGATCGTGAATCAAAATTAGCTGCTGGTTTTAACGCATCTTATATCTACAGTAAACAAGACCTAGAAGATCCACTGGCACAATTTAGTGAAGACTCTACAGAGCTTCAAGGAGCTGCGCCTATTTTATTAAATTTTGATGTTAACTACAACACCTTTATAGGTAAGAGTAATGTGAATGCTGCGGTAGTATTTAACTACTTCAGTGAGCGTGTATTCTCTGTAGGAACACGTGGATTTGAAAACATAAAAGAAGTAGGTGTGCCTACATTAGATCTAATAGGTTCTATAGGAGTAGGAGAAAATGGTAAGTTTTCTTTAAAGGCAAAAAACCTTCTTAACCCAGATATAAAGCTAGAAAGAGACGGATCTGCTAACAACGTAGTGTTAAGTAATTATAAACGCGGTGTTGATATTAGTCTAGGATACAGCTATAAATTTTAAAGTTTCGTAAACTTTAGATAACCTTAATCGCCTTATTACAATGGTATGTTTGCAGCAACAAACGAATTCAAAAAAATTTAAACTCAAAACGATGAAAAAATTAATTCTATCTGCTCTTGCAATTGCTGCTTTAACATTCACTGCATGTGAAACTGATGACGATGTGGCTGGACCAGCAACTAGTGGTGATGATACAAACCTTATAGGTAACATTACAGAAAGTAGAACACTTGACTCAAATGTATCTTATGTACTTAGTGGTCCTGTTTTTGTAAAAGATGGTGCGACATTAACTATACCTGCAGGAACAACTATTACTGCAAACGCTGGTGGTACTGATGTTTATCTTCTTGTAGAAAGAGGTGGTCGTATAGTAGCAGATGGTACTCCAACTGCTCCTATTAGATTTACTTCTACTTCACAAACTCCTGCTGCTTGGGGTGGTGTAATTATTAACGGTAATGCATTTATATCTGGTCAAAACGCACAAGGACAGAATGAAGCTGGTACTGAAGTAAACGCTGGTATCCTTTTCGGAGGTAATAATGATACAGAAGATTCTGGTATACTAGATCACGTAATTATAGAGTATACTGGTGCTCGTATCGATGGTGATGCAGAGCATAATGGTCTTACTCTTAACGGTGTGGGTTCTGGAACAACTCTTTCTAACATCTGGATCGCAAATGGTGATGATGATGCTATCGAGTTTTTCGGCGGATCTGTAAATGCCTCTAACATCTTTGTTTTAAATGCAAAAGATGACATGTTTGATGTGACACAGGGATATAGAGGTACACTTACTAACCTTTACGGTGTTCGTGAGGCATCTTATGTAGCGGTAACTTCAGACCCAAGAGGTATTGAAGCAGATGGTAACCTAGATGGTAACTCTCCATCAGATAATACTCAATCTGACTTTACAGTTAATAACATTACTATTATCAACTCTGGTAATGCAGTAGAATTTTCTGACCTTATCAAGATACGTCGTGGTGCAACTGGTACAGTTAATAACGCGCTAGCAGGTACTTTTGGTACAGCAACTGCTTCTGACTTTATCGACTTTTATGATGATAAAGGAACAGCTACGGATGCAACTGTTGTAAATGCAACTGCAAACGGTACTGCAGATGGTACAGATAACAAGTTCTCTGGAACTAACGGTTCTACTACTGCTACAGCAACTGTAACAACGGCTAACACTGGTACTGATGCATCATTATTTGCTTGGACTGGTTATATTTTCTAGAACAATAAATAAATAATTTTTTAAAAGGCTGCTCTATCGAGTAGCCTTTTTTGCGTTTATAAGATAGTGTTTGTTTCGCTTTCGCGAAAGCGGTGTTGATAAACTAGGGGAATATTAATAACAGTAGCATAACATTTGAAATACTTATATAGCCGACTTTTGCAAGTTGAATAAAACAACGTAATGTCTGATATTTATATATACATGCTTATCATCCTTGCTGGACTGGCTATTACCGACCTGGTAGTAGGAGTAAGCAACGATGCTGTTAACTTTTTAAATAGTGCGATAGGTTCTAAAGCGATTAACTTTAAAACCATTATGATTATCGCAAGTATAGGTATAGCCTTTGGGGCGATGTCTTCTAGTGGTATGATGGAGGTTGCTCGCAAAGGTATCTTTGTCCCTGGAGAATTCTTTTTTGATGAGGTCATGATCATCTTTATGGCTGTGATGATTACCGATATTCTACTGCTCGATTTCTTTAATAGTATTGGTTTGCCTACTTCTACCACGGTTTCTATCGTATTTGAATTACTAGGTGCAGCCGTATGTATGTCTGTAATAAAAATCAATGGAAATGAGGCAGAATCACTTCTTGATCTAGGTAAATATATCGCTACAGATACTGCTATAGAGATTATATTAGGGATATTACTATCTGTAGTAGTAGCCTTTATTATAGGTGGACTGGTACAGTTCTTTTCTAGATTGCTACTTACTTTTGATTATGAAGGAAGACCTCCTTTTCTTGCCGCACTTTTTGGTGGTGTGTCACTTACTAGCTTGTTTTACTTTATCATTTTTAAAGGACTTAAAGGAGCAGATCTAGGAGTGGTGACTGAGTTTATAGGCAGCACAGATGTCTATACTTTTATAGGAGTTACCTTTTTATTCTGGACGGCATTTAGTTTTGTTTATGTATTCTTAATTAAATGGGATGTTTATAAACTGATTATTATCCTGGGAACATTTGGTCTAGCAATGGCATTTGCAGGTAATGATCTAGTAAACTTTATAGGTGTGCCTATCGGTGCATATCAGGCATGGGAATTTGCTGAGGGAACTGGTCTTAAAGCTAGTGAGATTAACATGAGCTTTTTAAGTGGTAGGTTGCCTTCTAATAAATTGTTACTAGTAGCAGCAGGTTTAATAATGGTGGCAACACTATGGTTTTCTTCAAAAGCGCAAGCGGTTGTAAAAACATCTGTAGACCTAGCGAGACAAGATTCTGGTACAGAGCGTTTTCAATCTAATTTTTTATCTAGAATTTTAGTAAGATATTCTATCGTGGCTGCAGACGGTGTACAACGTATTTTACCAGACACTGCATCTAATTTTATATCTTCTAGATTTGAAAAACTACCGGTGCCTACGGTGGTGCCTAAACATGCAGATAAACCAGCGTTTGATTATGTGCGAGCATCTGTAAATTTAATGGTAGCTAGTGTATTGATCTCGATTGCGACATCTTATAAATTACCACTTTCTACTACTTATGTAACTTTTATGGTAGCGATGGGAACATCTCTAGCAGATAGAGCTTGGGGTACAGAAAGTGCTGTGTATAGAATAGCAGGTGTACTTAATGTAATAGGTGGATGGTTCTTTACAGCCTTCAGTGCATTTACGGCTGCGGCTGTATTTGCTTACCTTATTTATTTAGGTGGCATGTATGCAGTGGTTGCTCTAGTAACAATTGCAGTTTTGTTAATTATACGTAGTTTTATAGGGCATAAAAAATCCCAACAAGAACAAAAGGTAACAGATCAATTACAAAAAGCTGAAAGCAAAACGATACAGGGTATTATTGATGAGAGCTCTGATAATGTTGCTACTGTGTTTAAACGTTCTAAGCGTATTTATAAAAACACACTAGATGGACTTATTGCACAAGATCTAGCTATTTTAAAAACGTCAAAGAAAGAGAGTAAGAAGTTAAGCGGTGAGATAGATGATCTACGTAATAACATTTTCTTTTTTATCAAAAACCTTGATGAACACAATCTGGGAGCAAGTAAATTTTACATTGATGTTTTAGGTAATCTTCAAGATGTATCTCAATCACTCGATTACATTTCTAAGGCGAGTAACACGCACATAAGCAATAATCACAAGAGTCTTAAATTTAATCAGATAAAAGACTTAAAGGAAATCATATTGCGTATTCACGAAATATTTAATGATGCACAAGAGACCTTTACTACAAAGGATTTCAGTAATCTAGGGGCTATTATCGTAGAACAAAGAGAGCTGATTACTCTAGTAGATGAAAAAATAAACAAGCAGGTAAAACGTACTAAGGATGACGAAGAATCACCTAAGAATACCACGCTTTATTTCAGCCTATTGCTAGAAACTAGAGATCTAATGAATGAAACTATTCAAATAGCAGAGCAGTATTATCTAGAGTATGATGCTTCTAAATTTGAACCTGAGAATTAATAACACAATTTTCCAAGTATAAAAAACCGACTCTAATCAGTCGGTTTTTTTATGTCCGATACTCAGACTCTTTTGGAGCATATTTAATAGGGTTGTTGTTGTTGTTGTTGTTGTTGTTGTTGTTGTTGTTGTTGTTGTTGTTGTTGTTGTTGTTGTTGTTGTTGTTGTCCCGCTTTCGCGAAAGCGGAATAGACATACGGCCTTATCCTTTAAATAAAGTCCTGTCCTTACATGAAAGCTATAATGTAGTTACCTAGTTGTAGCGTCGTCTATATATGCTTAATAAAGGTAAGATTTGAGTATTAAAAAAGGTGCTTACTCTGTAGTAAACACCTTTTCATTTGTAAATAATAAGAGTTATCTCTGTTGTTTATTCTTCTTCGTTAGTTGTGCTGGAAGACTCAGATTTGTCCATTTCAACAAGTTCAGGATTCTTGTATCTTAAAATTCTCAATTTTAATCTATGTACTAGGTACAATAAGATAGGGACAATAATTAAGGTTAAGAATGTAGCAAACAATAATCCGAAGATTACGGTCCATGCAAGTGGTCCCCAGAAGATTACATTATCTCCACCCATATAGATTTTTGCGTCTGCCTCGCTAAAAAGACTGAAGAAATCTATGTTGAAACCTATCGCTAGTGGTATAAGACCTAGTACGGTAGTGATAGCTGTAAGTAGTACAGGACGTAAACGTGCTTTACCTGCTTGTACAATCGCTTTATAAGAGTCTTCTTTGCTTATAAGGTGCTTATCGTCATCGATACCTAGTTCTTCTCTTCTACGTAGTTTTAAGATGTCTACATAATCAATAAGTACCACACTGTTATTTACCACAATACCTGCTAGAGATATAATCCCCATCATGGTCATCATAATGACAAATGGCCATCCTGTTACCATAAGTCCTAAGAATACACCTATGAAACTCAAGAATATAGAAACCATGATAATAGTAGGTTTTGAAATACCACCGAATTGGAATATCAAAATAAAGAAGATCAATGCTAGACCTACCATAAGTGCGGTCATCAAGAACGCTTGTTGCTTATTTTGTTCTTCTAATTGTCCTGTGTAATCTATTTTAATAGTATCTGATAAACCTTCAAAATCTAACATCTCGTTTTGAATTTGAGCAACTGCAGCACCTGCATCACTGAATCCAGGTTTTAAAGCACTGTAAACGGTAACAACTCGCTTGTTATTTTTATGTTTAATGGCACTAAATCCAGATACATTTTCTTGAGTAGTAACAGCATTTACCGGTATTTCTAGAACCTGACCAGTAGCCATGTCTCTATAGGTAATGCGCTGATTAAATAATGAACTGCGGTCATAACGATTCTCTTCATTAAAACGCACGTAGATGTCATAATCCTCACCATCCTTTTTATAAACACCTGCTTTCTCTCCAAAAATAGATCTACGTAATTGCATACCTACCTGACTAGCGCTTATGCCTAATTCTCCTGCTTTTTCACGATCTACTTTTACTTGTACTGCAGGCTTGCTTTTATTTACGTCTATCTTAAGTTCATCTACAGGGGCGATGTTTTTTTCATTTAAGAATTTCACCATACGCTCTGCAGTCACAATTAGTTCTTCATAATCATCACCTTGTAATTCTACGTTTATAGGATATCCTGCTGGTGGCCCTGCAGCATCTTTTTCTACACTTATGGCAATACCAGGGAATTTACCTTGTATAGCTTCTTGTATCTTTTTACGTAATATCTCACTATCGGCACCATTACGGTATTTATATTCTCGCATGGATGCAGTGATTTTACCTTTGTTAGGCATCTCTGCACTACTACCACCATCAGTTTGAGGGTTTCCAGCACCTTCACCTACTTGCGATACAGCACTTTCTACTAAGAAGTTCTCACCATCTTCTATATACATCTCTTCATTAATCACATCATAAACGATGTTCTCAATATCTTGGGTTGTTCTATTGGTTTTGGCAATAGATGTTCCTTGTGGGTACTCTATGTAAACCATGATCTGGTTAGGTTTGTTCTCAGGGAAGAACTCTACTTTAGTACGACCAGTACCTACAGACCAACCGAAATACATGAATAGAACGCCAAAAAACATAACTACCATTCCAGCAGTAAAGAAATATGGTTTCTTACCTCTTAAGGCAAATTTTAAGAAACGTTCATAAATATTATCTAACCATCTCAGTATTCTACGTTGAAAGAATAGTGTTGATTTTTTAATGAAATATTTATATAACCACAGTAGAATAACGGTTACTACCATTACAGACCCTAGTCCTCTTATGGCACCACCAAAAAGTAAAATCAGTAAACCTATTCCACCCATTACAGCTGTGATAAGTAACAGTTTCTTTACAGGTATGACCTTCTCGTCTATACTCATATATTTTGAAACTAACATAGAGTTAAAGAGAATAGCAACTACTAGTGAACTACCTAGTACCACAGATAGCGTGATAGGGAAGTACTTCATAAATTCTCCCATTACACCAGGCCATAAACCTATAGGTACAAAGGCTGCTACAGTGGTAAGAGTAGAAATGATAATAGGTACTGCTATCTCACCGATACCTATTTTTGCCGCTTTAATGCGTGACATACCTTCTTCGTCCATTAAACGATAGACATTTTCTACCACCACAATACCGTTGTCAACGAGCATTCCCAGTCCCATAATCATGGCAAAAAGAATCATCGTGTTTAATGTATAACCTAGTAAATTAAGGATAATAAAACTCATTAACATAGACATAGGAATAGCAAACCCAACAAAAAGAGCGTTTCTAAAACCTAAGAAAAACATCAATACAGTTACCACTAGAATCACACCAAAGATGATGTTATTTACCAGATCATCTACCTTATTAAGGGTGCGATTTGCACCATCGTTTGTGATAGTTATTTCTATATTTTCAGGAATTCTTCCATCTTCTTGAGATGCTTTTACTATCTCTCTAATACTTTCTGAAGCAGTAATCATGTTCTTACCAGATGACTTCTTGATATCTATCATTACGACAGCATCTCCAGATTCTCGAGCATAAGTGGTTTTATCTTCTTCTTTAAAGCTTACCTCAGCAATATCTTTAAGATATATAGGACCGTTTTCATTTTTAACTACAAAACGTTCTAATTGATCTGGTTGTGTAATTTCACCTAAAATTCTAATAGTACGTCTTTGATTTTCTGTTTTAATGTTACCAGCACTCATTGTAGCATTTCCACCACGTACTGCATTAATAACGTTATCAAAACTCACCTTTGCAGCAGTCATTTTATAAATGTCTACAGCTACTTCTACTTCTAGTTCTTGTGCACCTCTTATACTTGCTTCCTTAATTTCTTGTAGACTTTCTATTTCGTCTTCTAGATATTCAGCAAATACTTTAAGTTCTCTAACGGTATAATCACCACGCAGGTTAATATTCATGATAGGTACCTCTTCACTCATTTTGAGGTCAAAGACGTTAGGTTCAATTTTAGCACCGTTAAAAGTAGGCCAGTCCTCATTAGATGTTTCTACATCTAACTCATCCTTAACTTTCTGTTTTGCCGCCTCTACAGTAATACTGCTACCTAATAGAGATCCTTCTTCAAATTCTACTGTTATGATAGAATAGTCTTCTTGAGATGTAGAGAGAACCTCTGCAACACCAGATATATTTTTTAATCTATCCTCTAGTGGGTCTGTTATTAATCTTTCAATATCCTCGGCAGTGTTACCAGGGTAAACACTTGAGATATAAATTTTTGTTTCTTTAACCTCTGGAAAATCCTCTCGAGGCATAGAAAAATAACCCTGAACTCCTAGAACAAGTACAAGACCTATAAGAATCCATATTACCGTGGGGTTATTGATCGCCCATGAGGAAAATCCAAACTCTTTTTCACTTTTCTTTCCCATGACTTAGGCTTTTTTTATTCTAATTTGTTGGTCTTCTTTTACACTACGAGCACCTTCAATGATAATGTTATCTCCTTTTTCCAGACCGCTAGTAATTTCTATCATATTTGCACTAGGTTTACCAGTTGTAATAAGTCTTCTTTTTGCGACAGCCGTTTTGTATTGGTCACCATCTTTTAAGTCTGCAGCTATCATGATGTATTGATCACCATTTTGATTTTCACTTATAACCGCAAGAGGTATTAAGATAGCCTCTTCACTTGTGTAATCGTTAATCTTTAATCTAGCAGTTAGATTAGGTTTGATATTTCCTTCTTTATTATCTACAGGAATTTCAATTTTAAAAGATCGGTTTGCAGGGTTGATAAAAGAACTAGTCTGACGTACTTTGCTATTAACAGACTTACCTAACATAGGGAACTCTACCATTACTTCAGTTCCTTTTTGAATAGAAGAGATATAGTTTTCTGGTACTTCTACATCGATATACATGTCTTTAAGGTTCACAATTCTAATAAGCGGTGTCATTCCTGGAGATACTGTGTTACCTTGTTCTGTAATCACATCGTCAATTACACCAGAGAACGGAGCTGTTACTATTGTTTTAGCCAGTTGTTGTTGCATGGATCTAATAGCATTTTGTTGAGATTCATATGTAGCCTTTGCTTGTAAATACTGAATTTCAGAACCTATTTTTTGATTCCATAGTCTTTCCTGACGTTCATAAGTAGTTTTAGCAAGTTGTGCTTGTACTTTCATTTGCTCAATATTTTGAGCGATACCACCATCGTCTATTCTTGCAAGACGCTGTCCTTTAGAAACACGCTGTCCTTCCTTAACATAAACGTTAGTTAATATACCTCCCATTTCTGGCATTAAAGTAATGTTCTGTTTAGTGTCTACATTACCTTGTAACTCTATATAGTGGTTGTACACGGTGTCGTTAACAGTTTCTATACTAACTAGAGCACCATCTTTTTTAATTGTGTTCTTATCTAGATATTTTTCAATGGCTTTTATCTCTGTTTCCAGTTCTTTCTTTTCATTAAGTAACTCTGTTTTCTTTTGAGAGATAACCTTTGTGTCTCCAGTAGCGATTAACTCGTCTATGGTTGGTTCTTTATCACCACATGAGGTGAGAATAAAAAGGCCTATAAATAGTATGCTTAATTTTTTCATGATATATAATTCTGTGGTGGTTTTATTTTTGTGTAGTAAATTCTGGGGTATTGAGAATAGTCTCAAGATTTGCTTTTTCATTGATCACGTCATACATACTTTGCAAGTAAGTAGATTGTGTACTGTACAGTTGTGTTTGCGCCTGTCTCAAGTCAAAGCTAGTGGCAAGACCTTCTCTAAATTTGATTTGGTTCTTATTCTCAATGCGCTCTGCCAGTTGTAAATTATCCCTACTCGTACTATAATTATCTATAGCAATTTGATAATTATTAAGAGCGGTTTGATAATTTAATCTTATTTCTTCCTTTGTACGGTCTAGGTCTGTAATCGATTGATCCCAAGCTATTTTTGCACGATCTGTTCTAGCCTGTCTACCTAGTGAACTAAAAATAGGAACTGATAAACTAATCCCAGCAACAGACTGCCCGAACCATTTATTATCTCCATCTAAAAATGTAAAATCATCATTAAATGAATTCACTCCATAGTTAACAAATCCAGATAGAGTAGGAAGAGCCTTTGCTCTTTCTAGTTTGTATTCTAGACGTCTTTGTTCTGTAAAATTAGATGCGATATTATAATCTGCATTTTTTTCTAATTCTAAGGTATTTGTGGTCATACTAGGGTCCATATTCTTAAGAGCTAGAGATGCTAGATTTTCTTTAAGACTAACAGACTTTTGTAAATCGATACCTAGAGCTAGTTTCAACATGTCTGTAGCAATATCTTCCTGACGTCTAGCGCTGTTCAATTGATTTTCTAGTTGAGATTTTGTGATTTTTAATTGCTCTACATCTTCTTCTTCGGCGAGACCATTTTCATAAATCTTTGTAGTTTCATTTAGATTTTTAGTCAGTGTCTCTAGATTGCGCTCAATAATAGATATGTTTTCTTGCGTAAGAAGCACACCACCATAAGCATTTATAATCCCTTTTCTTACTTCAAGCTTTGTCTTATTATTGGCGTTTTCTGAAAAGTCCAAAAAGGTTTTTGAAGCTTCTAACGCGACTATATAAGAACCGTCAAAGATTAATTGCCTTAACGTCGCTGTTAAAGTTGCACTCTGTTTAGGTGAAAATGTTACCGGTACAAACGTCCCTGGCGCACCGCCTACTAACTCTGCAGGTAATGGTGTGATAGGTTGTTTTATCTGGTAATTATAATTTGCACTACCATCTATTTGTGGCAATCCTGTAGCAGTAGTTTCCCATTTTTGTTTCAGTGCTTTTGCGATATCTCTTTTTGCATTTATCGCTTGGTAATTATTCTCTAGACCATAGGTTACAGCCTCTTCTAGTGTAAAGCTGTATGAATCTTGATTTGTAGCTTGTTGTGAGTACGCTTTCGCGAAAGCGAGAACACAAAAAACCCAAATGTATAATGATTTATAATTCATTTAATCGTGGTTTGTATTGGTTATTTTATTTAAAATTTTACGTCCCAAAGGAGTTACAATTCCTCTAAGATGGTATTCTAAGTACTGGTCATGTAATGCAGCAGTGGGGTGTTTACTAGGAGGGAAAATGTTTAAATTTTTAATTCCTTGAATACCTACATAGTAGATGCGTGCAATAAAATCTACATCTATATTATCTCGATATAATCCTTTTGCAATACCTCTGGTAACGTTCTTTTTGATACAGTTTTCCATGTGGTCAAATTGTACCTCAGTAATTTTTTTATGTACCTCTGGATAGTATTTATGTAGTTGATAGATAGGAGAACTTTCATCACCCTTTAAATGTTCCATAACATAACGTTTAACGGTATACAGTTCTTCAATAGCATTTTCTGTCTCACCTTCTATGATATGATCCACACCACTACATATATGATTGCACAAGTGTACAGAAGACTCTTCTACTAGCTGCCCTTTATTTTTAAAATGCGCATATAGGGTTTTCTTACTCATCCCTAATCTAGATGCGATCTCATCCATAGTCACACTTTTAAAGCCTAAGGTCAGGAATAGATCCAGAGAGGTTTCTAATATGTTTATTTTTGCTTCGCTCATTTATTTATTAAAGGGCGCAAAGATACGTCTAGGAAACTAACGAAACTCTAGAAGTTTCCTAAGTTTTACAATTTTTTAACAAGACAGTTCGTATTTCTTATAAAATAGAACTGTTCATGGATTATTTTTACCGCATGAATGCATTAGAACACTTACGAATTACGTTTTTAGATCATCTTAAAAATAGAATCACAGAAAATGAGCCCGCAGGTCTTTATGATCCAGTTCATTACATACTTAGTTTAGGAGGTAAAAGAATAAGACCTTTATTAACTATGATGAGTGCAAAAATGTATGGCGCACCAGTTAATGACAGTCTGGACGCTGCGGTAGCGGTAGAGGTGTTTCATAACTTCACTCTTTTACATGATGATATTATGGATGCGGCAGACCTGAGAAGAGGGCAAGAAACGGTCCATAAAAAATGGGATCTTAATACAGGTATTCTTTCTGGTGACGCGATGTTAATAATGGCTTATCGTTTATTTGAAGGGTATAATAAGGAGCAATTTTTTCAACTGCATAAAGTGTTTTCTAAAACGGCGCTAGAGGTATGTGAAGGACAACAGTATGATGTAGATTTTGAAACTCGTGACGATGTTACAGTTCCAGAATATTTGAACATGATTAAATTAAAGACATCTGTTCTTGTAGGTTGTGCGTTACAAATGGGTGCAATTATCGCTGGTGTTAAAGAAGAAGAGCAACAGCTTATTTATAATTACGGTATTCATTTAGGTCTTGCGTTCCAGTTAATGGATGATTATCTAGACGCATTCGGCGATCCAGCAACCTTTGGTAAAGAAGTAGGTGGCGATATACGAGAAAATAAAAAGACATACTTATACCTAAGAAGTATAGAAAATGAAGATTGCGCAACAGAATTAAAAGAATGGTTTGCTCTTGATCATGAAGAAATGAATGAAGATCAAATTGAAGAAAAGAAAGAAATAGTAAAAGTCTTTTTTGAAGCAAGTGGTGGGGCAGCAGCTACCCTAGATGCTATTAAATTTTATACGGACGAGGCGCTTTCTATTATAGAAACTCTTTCTATAAGTGATGACAGTAAAAATGAATTAAAGAAATTTTCACTGGATTTGATGAGTCGTGTGAGTTAGAAAAAGAAATTTGCTCTATATGGAGAGTTTTATATCAAAAAAGGGTGGATTTATTCCATCCTTTTTTAATGTCAGTTTATTCATTTTATGGTATCAAAGCTTTTAAATCATCTAATGTATTTGCCTCTTCCATGGGTTTATCTGTACGCCATCTTACTATTCTAGGAAAACGTGTCGCAACACCAGATTTGTGCCTTTTACTAGGTGCAATACCTTCAAAAGCTATTTCAAAAACATGATGCGGTGTTACAGATCTTACTGGGCCAAAACGTTCTAACGTATTTTTCTTAATCCATGCATCTACTTTTCTAAACTCGGCATCAGTTAAACCGCTGTATGCCTTTGCAAACGTGACTAGCTCTCCATCCTGCCATAAACCAAAGGTGTAATCTGTAAATAAATTTGCTCTTCTACCATGACCGCGCATAGCATAAGTAAGTACTGCGTCTATAGAAAAGGGATCTGTTTTCCATTTCCACCAGTCGCCTTTTTTACGACCTACTAGATAAGGACTGTCTTTTCTTTTAATCATCAAGCCTTCAGATCTTTTTTCTCTTGCGAGATGGCGCTCTGCAGCCATGTCTTCCCAAGAGTTAAAATTCATAGTTTCTGATAGAAGTAAAGGTGTCTTATCTTCTTGTGGTAATATTTCCTCTTTTTTGTTGAGGTCCAAAACTAGCTTGTCGAGTAGGGCTCTTCTTTCTGTAAAAGGCATTTCTCTTAAATCTTTTCCTTTCCACTCTAGTAAATCATATGCTACGATTACTACAGGAACATCTTTTAATAGTTTTTTACCAACGGTTTTACGACCTATTCTTGTTTGTAGATCGTTAAAATTCATAATAACACCGTCTTTAAACGGTAGTATCTCTCCATCGATCACAGTACCATTGGGAATTACATCTAGAAATCTTTGAAACTCTGGGTATTTGTCGGTTACTAATTCTTCACCTCGCGACCATACAAATAGCTCATTTGCACGTATAATAGTTTGCGATCTTATTCCATCCCATTTATGCTCTGCGCTCCATTCATGAACATCGCCTAGATCGTTTACTTCACCTTCAATAGCATAAGCAAGATAAAACGGATAAGGTTTACCACGCATAGCAACTTCATTATCTTCAAAAACAAGCTCTTGAAACGTTGTGTTTTCTCCTGTCCAGCTACCCATAAGTTTATGGGCAAGAATGTCTTTGTCTATACCAGAAGCACTAGCCAGCGCTCTAGTCATTAATTTTTGAGAAACACCTATTCTAAAACCACCAGTGAGAATTTTATTGAACACAAAACGCTCATAATAATTAAGTTGTAGCCAGTTGCTTTGAAGGTATTCTCTTTTCTCTTGTTCGTCCTTAGATTTTAAGTCTATGATCTCCTTAATTATTTGTGATAGGCTTTTATCGCTAGACTCGTTTGTGGTAGGCAGTATAAGCGCAATAGTTTCTGCTAGATCGCCTACTATATGGTAGCTTTCTTCAAATAACCACATAGGTACACCGCTTATTTGAGTAGCCCATTCTCTCATTAAGGTAGTGTTCACAGGTCGTTTAGGTCTTCTATGCGATAGAATGGCAATAGTCCATAATTTATCCTCGTCGCTGGCTATTTTAAAATACTCGGTAAGCGCTGCGACTTTAAGATTAGTTTTATTAGTACCATCTATGGTTCTTATAAGTTCTGCAAATTGCTTCATGACTCTGTATTTGAATTAGAAGATAAGGTAGAGTCTGTAATTTCTTTTTCAACTAGATCCTGTTTAGCATCTGTAGATGTGTCTTCTTCACTTGCATTTGATTCACCGTTTTCTCCTTCATATTGAGTGCGCTCACTAATTGCATTTAATCCTTTTTCTTCTCTTAAAAAACGAGCAAATATATCTTGATATCCATGTGTTGTTATTACGTTTTCACAACCAGTTGCATCAATACTATTTAATAACCCATCCCAATCACAATGGTCGGAAAGGACAAAACCTTTGTCAATTGCTTTTCTACGACGTGCACCTCTAAAAGTCATCCATCCACTAGCGCTTGCGGTAACATAAGGGACCATTTTTCTCATCCATGCACTTCCATGAGCACTAGGTGGTGCAATGACTATGTTTCCTGCAATTTCTTCTTTTGTAGTTTCTCTCGTTATTAAATGCGTAGGAGGAAAATTAATTTGCTCTCTTAATACCTCAGTCATTTTAAAAACCGCACCATGACAGTAGATTTTCATTTGTGAAGTGTCTAGATGTTTAATTATGCGTTGTGCTTTACCTAGTGAGTAGGCAAAGAGAATAGAAGTCTTCTTTTCTACATGATTTTGTGCACACCATAGATTTATATCTTCCATAACCTGTTGCTGTGGTCTCCATTTAAAAGCAGGTAAACCAAAGGTGCATTCTGTTATAAATATATCACACTTTATAGGTTCATAAACGGTAGAAATACCGTCGTCTTCTGTTTTATAATCTCCTGTAAATACCCAGACTTCTCCTTTATGTTCTACTCTTATTTGAGAAGATCCTGGAATATGGCCGGCAGGATGAAAAGAGAACTTTACATTATTAATTGAAAAACTATCGTTGTAATTTACTCCTGACACATCTATGTCGCCCAGTCGGTGACTTATTATAGGAACATTATCATTTTGAGTAATGTACTTTTTATGACCCCATCTAGAATGGTCTGCATGGCCGTGTGTGATTAGCGCCTTTTCTACCGGCTGCCATGGGTCTAGATAAATTCCTGCAGGTTTGCAATAGATACCTTTATTGGTAAACTGTAATAATGCTTTACTCATGTCATAAAGTTAAATGACATAAGCCTTAATATCGATGGATTAAGAGAAGTTTATAATTAAACCTTATCAGGATCTAAATCTGCTTTTAAATCTTCTAAAGTTTCTCTATTGCTCGATTCAAATTCGTTTTTAAACCAATTCATTTGATCGGTAAGCTGGTCTAGTGCCGTTATGATATCGTTGTATTTTCTTTGTGAATCTTCAGGAGTTTTAATGCGGTAACCTAAGTATGATTTATAAATACTTAACCTCGTTTTTAAAACCAGCATGCGAGATAATATAGTCTGGTCATTAAACGCACTGTCCTCTAGCTTTAACATTTTATCTACGTGATCTATAAGTTCGTTAGTCATACCTATAGAATGATCGTAATTTTCTAATCCAGTGATTAAATTCTGGTAGTCCACCCATTTAAGAGCTTCTTTTTGTGCTTTACCTACTAGTGCCATTTTAGTCACACTTAAATTCATAGTTGAATAATCAATTTGATTTGATTTTGTAGATACATCTGCCGGTGCAGGTCTACAGGCTACTATTAAAAAAAGAAATAAAATTGATAAACGCATAGATAGATAACGATGAAATGCAAATATGATTATAATATAAACAAAAAAAAAGTGCTGTAACGCGTACAGCACTTTTAATAAATAATAGTTTACGAAAATATTATTTGTCTTTCATTTCTTCATTGTACTCTTCAGTAGCGTCTAGATACCTCTCTGTAGTAGTTTGATTTCTGCTACTGTTTATTTCTTCCATGTATTCTTCCATCGCGTCTTTTTTATTATCTATAAATTTTTCACGTGCTTGTACCATTTCTTTTTCTAGATCGTCAAAGGCTTCTTGAATTTTCTCTATGTTCTTTTTGTTATTCTTTTCAGATGCTTTTTTACCTACCATCTCTTCTTCATATTCTTTGATCTCTTTTTCTACGTCTTCTATAGCGTCGTTCACATCATCTACACGTAAATATTCAGGGATGCTAGTCTTAAAACTGTTGAAAGAAGCTCTTAATGACTCACTTTTCATTTTTACGTTATCAGCACTAGATTCTTTAAGGTCTGTAAAGCTTGTTCTTAAATTACTATAAGCATCGTATCCTTTAATAGATACTATTTTGCCATCTTTTACCTCTACATTGCTCTCAAAATCGTTTGCCATTTGTGTAGCTTGCTCTTCTGTATAAGAAACAGTTTTGTCCATTGCATTTTCGGTATTGTTCATCATGTCTTCTGTAGAATCTTCTACTTCATTCATTACGTCGTCAGAAATATCTACCATTTTTTCTTTTTCACTCTCTTTACATGCAGTTAATGCTGCTGCTGCAAATACTGCAGCTATTATTGTCTTTTTCATAATTGTTTGATTTGTTGGTACAAAATTACAATGCCTTACCAGCTCTAGAATCAGTTTTATAGGTAATTGATTGTTAATTAATCAGTGGTATTCATAATTTATTTAACAATAAACATATTTTATGTGTAAATTTTATTAAAATGATTGATTTATGTGTATTCCGCTTTCGCGAAAGCGAGATATTTATAACAATTAGAATAAATCTAAGAATTGCGTGTTTAATGTCTTCTTATCTTTGTGAAAAAATATACAAATGCCGACTAAAGTATTAGTAATAGGTGCCTGCGGGCAAATAGGTACAGAGCTTACCATGCGATTGAGAGAGATTTACGGAGGTGAGCAGGTGGTTGCTAGTGATATACGTGAGGGAAATGAAGAGTTAATGTCTTCTGGTCCTTTTGAGACGCTAGATGCTATGAATAAAAGTCAGATAGAAGATATATGCCTTCATTATGAAATTAATGAAGTGTATTTAATGGCTGCCATGTTAAGTGCTACTGGAGAAAAATTCCCTAAAAAAGCATGGAGTCTTAACATGGATTCTTTAATGCACGTGCTGGATATAGCAAAAGAAGGTAAGGTAGATAAGGTTTTCTGGCCGTCTAGTATAGCTGTTTTTGGACCTACTACACCTAGAGAAAATACAGGACAACATACGGTTATGGAACCTACCACGGTTTATGGTATAAGTAAGCAAACTGGTGAAAGATGGTGTGAGTACTATTCTAATAAGTATGGAGTGGATGTTAGGTCTATTAGATATCCTGGTCTTATTTCTTGGAAAACATTACCTGGTGGTGGTACTACAGACTATGCGGTAGATATTTTTCATAAAGCTGTTGCAGAGGGTTCTTATGATTGTTTTCTTAAAGAAGACACTGCTTTACCTATGATGTATATGGAAGATGCGGTAAGAGCAACTATAGAAATTATGCGTGCGCCTTTAAAAGAGATTAAGGAGCGTTCTTCTTATAATTTATCTGGTATGAGTTTTACTCCTGCTGCTATTGCTGAGGAGATTAAAAAGCATATTCCAGAATTTACTATAGAATATAATCCAGATTTTAGACAAGAAATTGCAGACAGCTGGCCTAGTTCTATTGATGACAGCGCAGCAAGAGAGGACTGGAACTGGAAACATGAGTATGACCTTGATAATATGGTTACAGAAATGCTATCTCACCTTAAATAATTAGAAAGTTCTAGAAGAGCTATCCTTATATTTGCAATAATTAAATAAAGATTATGTCGTTTTCAAGTTTATTTGAATCTGGAGAAAGTGCCAGAAATAAAAGTCATTTTGCAACTTTGGTAAATCTAGCCCAAGTGTCTGGAATGCATGAAGAAGAAAAAGTAGTGTTGAGTCGTTTTAAAGCGATCTTAGATATCTCTGATGCTGACTATGATAAGATAGTAGAAAATCCTAAAGCTTATCCTGTAACGCCTCCTAATACATCAGAAGAACGCATCCAGTGGTTGCATGATCTTTTCAAAGTAGTATTTGCAGACCACCATATGGAAGAGGCAGAGCATATTCTGTTGAAAAAATATGCTACTGCATTAGGTTATAATGATGAAGATGCTGAATACCTAGTAGAGCGTTCTATTCAAATATTTAATGGACATCTTAATCTTGAGGATTATAGACACTTATTAAACAAAGACAGATAAATTCCTGTTCTTAAAGGAATTTTTTAAGATTGAGCCTTTTATAGATGGTGTTTAACAACTCGTCATCTGTATAAGGCTTTTTTACTACATCTTTAAATCCTGCCTTACGGTAAGTTGCAATGTCTTCTTTACTTGTGCGCACGGTTAATGCAATAATAGGAATACTCTTATTCTTATCGTTTGCAAACTCTTTAATAATACCTATTAATTCTACGGCATCTATCTGAGAGATGCTAGAAGATATTAGAATAAGGTCATATTCATGCTTTTCTACAGCTTCTAATAATTCTTTAGGGTCTTTGTATACTACGGTGTCAAAGTTACCTGTACTCACAAGTACCTTTAAGGCGGTAAATTGTGTAGTGCTATTTTGGTCTGCAATAAGAACTCTTACTTTATCTGTAAAGTTATATTGTTGTGCTGTTTTAGTTTCTTTAACCGGTATTTCTACGTTGTGTAATGGAAAAGAGACTCTTATGTTTATAATTTGCTGAGTACTATTGTTGTCTATTTTTTTAATAGAAATACTACCATCCATTAGATCTACTAACTCTCTAACTATAGAAAAAGATAGTCCTTCTGGTTCTATTTTTTCTATATCTTTAACTAGGTGTCGGTTTTCTAGATCTTCTGGAACAAGTCCTTGATGGTGTACGACAAATCTTAAACTAGATTTACCAGCTCTTCTGTTGTTTTCTGAAATTTCTAATTTAATCTTATTACCGCTATTGTACAATAAAGCGTTTTCAATAAGATTACTTATAATTTGTTCTATTCTCCTTTTATCTCCTATTAAAAATTCAGGAACATCTTGTGAGACACTCATCTCAAAAATATTACTGGAGATGCTTATTTTTGAACTGAAATTAAGATGAATGCTTTCTATTAATTCTAGAAAAGAAAAAGGAGTGTTTATAATCTCTGGTTTTCCTTTTTTAAGTTGAGAAAGCTCTATAATATCGTCCATTAATTTTCTAAGCTTATCGCTTTGTTCATTAACAGCCTCGACTAATTTAGTTTGATCTAGATTTAATTCTCCTTTAAGTAATAGAGAGGAAAAGGCACTTATTAAAGTGAGTGGACTTCTCACCTCGTGTGCAAAATTCTGTATAAATTTAGTTTTAAACGCTTCTTTTTCATGAAGCATGTTGTTCTTTAATTCAAGAACTTCATTAAATATAAGGGACTCGTTACGCTTTTGTGCGATCTTTTGGATACGATCATAAAAGTCTGTGCGATCTCTTAAAATAATTACTCCGGTATTATCCTTATGAGTGATTACCTCTATATCATAAGAATGGTCGAACATGTTGACACAATCTAATTTTATGTGATCAGATTTGTGATCGAAATAAGTAATAAGAGATTCAAAAAAAGGATGAACATCTACTATTTGTGTTCCTTCAGTAAACTTTATTAAATTTTGGTCTGACTTTTTGATCCTACCTTGATCATCAATTGCTATAAATTGTACTTTTACTATAAAGTCTTTGTTGCTTTTATCTGGTATCATGCGATAAGCATTTTTGCCATTCTTTCAAATAAGCGTTGCACGTTGTTTCCTTCTTTTGCACTTATAAGTAAGTCTAAGAAGTCCATGTCTTCTTTCATTTGCGCTATGCTACCTTTGGCAAGTAAATCTGTTTTGTTTCCTACTGCTATTATAGGCACATTGCCGAATTGTTCATTCAGGTATGTTTTATGAGCCGCTAGATTCTCATATGTTTTAGGTCTAGTAATATCTGTAACGTAGATAAAACCATGAGTTCCTAGTAAATAGGCTTTTCTTATTTCTTCTATATCGTCAGTACCTTCTGTATCCCAGATGATAAGGTTTACTATGTTTTCCTGTATTTCTACAGTCTTCTTTAGTATATGTACACCTATAGTAACTTTGTAATCTTCAGAAAAAGTCTCGTCCACAAAACGACGTATAAGCGACGTTTTACCTACTCCAAAACTTCCTACTATAACTATTTTTTTTGATGTCATCTTATTTATTCCTCTGTGAATTTGTATGTTTTAAATCTGTCTAGTAATAAAGCTTCTAGAGCATCTCTATCGTGTAAGATACTTTTTTTGCTTATATCTTCACTAATTTCAAAATTAAAATTTTCTAATTCGTTTTCTAATCTTTCTGTAAATGTCCCACTTACTGCAGATGCAATGTAGTATTTGTGAAAACTATGTAGGTGTATTTCATAGAGATCGTATTCAATAGACTGAAGATCGTGATGGGTTTCTTTAAAAGCATCTTCTACAAATGCTTTTATGGCTGTAAGCATACCGCTTATCATGTCCTCATCTACAGTTTCTTTAGTCTGGTAGCTGCCTAAGAGTATTCCAGAACCTTTTTCTATAACAAATATTTGTTCTACATGTGCTTTGGCCAGGGCACTTATGATCATATCATTTTCTTTAACACCACTAAAGATAGACATTAATTTTCTCTTGATACCTTTACTAGAAAATGCTTCCTTAGTAGACTTATCTATGCTTTCTGAGAGCATTTTGATCTCGTTAGAGATGTATTTTTTAATCATTTTACCCAGTATAGGGTATAGAGCTTCAACTACTTCGTCTTTGGATTCTTGAATTTGAATCTTAAGGGTTTTTGTGATAGCTGGGCCTAATGTTTTAGGCATATTCAGGGTGTACTGTTCTAACTCTTCTCTTATGATAGGAGAAATCTTTTCTGAAAGCTTGTCTTTTTCTCTTAAAGTTTCTTCGAGAATAGAAATTTTAGTAGAAATGCTTTCAGCAAGTTGTCTGTCATCAGTAAGTAAAAGAGTGCGTAATAAGTCTAGCTTATCATCCTGATTAATCATTTTGTTTTAGGCTTTTATTTTTTTACCTAATTCAATTAATGCTTCACCTAGCATAGAACGACTCGTTTTGTCATCTTCCATACGGTCTAATCTATCATCCATCTTTGATTCTAAATCAGTAATGCGAATATTTAAATCAGTAGACAGGCTATCTATGCTTTTGTTCAATTCTTCACGAGTATCATCGATCATCTCGTTAAGCTCTTGACGTTTAGCTAAAAGGTCTTTCTTTAATAATTCAAATTCAGAATCGTATTGCTGTATATTCTCCCCAAAGATGAGGTTCTTTATCGCTTCAAGTTTAGAACTGCTATCTATAGATATTGCTGGTTCTTCAGCTTGTGATTTGTTATTGGCCATAAGGTTAATATTAATAAGCTAATTTAAGTAAAATTATCGAGGATATTTGGTCATGAATTCCTCTGCCTTTGCGACCATGTTTTTACTACCACAAAAGAATGGAACTCGTTGATGTAGCTCTGTAGGTTTAAGGTCTAGAATTCTTTCATGTCCATCACTAGCACTACCGCCAGCTTGCTCTGCTATAAAAGCCATAGGGTTACATTCATAAAGCAATCTCAGTTTTCCTTCTTTTGCTTTGGAACTCCTAGGGTACATATAAATACCACCCTTGATCATATTACGGTGTATGTCACTAACTAGACTACCTATATACCTGCTTGTATAAGGTCTGTCGCCTTCTTCGGTCTGACAGTATTTGATGTAATCTTTAACGCCTTGAGGGAAATGACTGTAGTTTCCTTCATTTACACTATAGATATTTCCATCATCTGGAAAAGTCATGTTAGGGTGAGATAAGTAATAAGTACCTAGCGATGGGTTAAGTGTAAAACCATTAACACCGTTACCAGTAGTATATACTAACATGGTAGAAGTACCGTAAATTATGTAACCAGCCGCAACCTGCATATTACCAGGTTGTAAAAAGTCCTCTAGTTGTACAGGTGTTCCTACCGGTGTAATTCTTCTATAAATAGAAAAAATAGTACCTACAGATACGTTTACATCGATGTTAGAACTACCATCCAGTGGGTCCATAGCAACCACGTATTTGTTACCGTGATCATTGCGCTGCCCTTCTATGGTGATAAAATCATCATTTTCTTCACTAGCAATACCACAAACTATTTGCCTTTTAGTTAGTGTTCTTATAAATGTATCGTTTGCAAATACATCTAGCTTCTGCTGGTCTTCACCTTGAGTGTTAATTTCACCAGCACTACCAGTTATATCTACTAGGCCAGCTTTGTTAACTTCGTGGTTGACCATCTTTGCAGCAAGCCTGATAGAGTTGATCAGTCTAGAGAGTTCTCCACTACTGTATTGAAAGTCATTTTGGTTTTCAATAATAAATTCTCCTAAGGATTGATTCTTTGTAGCCATAATTTGATAAGTTGTGCAAATATCTTAATAAAAACGCTGCCCCTACAACGTTGTATAGGATAGTTTTTAGATTTCTTTAAAATTGGTCAATTATATTTACATCAAAATTCACCTTATGATAGAAGTTAGAGAGGCCGTTAAAGAAGATTTCCCTAGAGTTATTGAGCTTATTACAGAGCTTGCTGTTTTTGAAAACGAGCCCGATGCTGTAGATATTACTGTAAAAGACCTAGAAGAACACGGGCTAGGTGAGTCCAGTTTATTTAAATGTTTTGTAGGTTTACATGAAGGTCAGATAGAAGGAATAAGTTTGTGTTATCCACGTTTTTCTACATGGAAAGGTAAAACCATTCATCTAGAAGATTTAATAGTTACAGAAAAAATGAGAGGTAAAGGCCTAGGTAAAGCGCTTTATGATAAGGTAATGCACTATGCTTATGATCAAAATGTGGGTCGTGTAGAATGGGTAGTTTTAGACTGGAATACTAACGCTATAGAATTTTATGAAAAGTCTGGAGCTACTATTGATAAAGAATGGTACCTAGCTCAAATGGATAAAAAATCATTAAAAGCTTACATTAACAAATAGATGAGGATATTTAAATTTGGTGGTGCGTCAGTAAAAGATGCCTCAGCAGTGCGCAACGTTTTAAATGTATTGCAAACTACAGGTATAGAAGATTTAGGTATAGTGGTTTCTGCAATGGGAAAAACTACTAATGCTCTAGAAGTTATTATCGCTACCTATCAAGAGAATGATGCCAGTTATCTCTCGCTTATTGACGATTTGTATGACCAACATTTAAAAATTATTGAAGATCTAGAGGTGCCAGTACCTGGTATGGAAGATTTATGGTTGTCTCGCTTTCGCGAAAGCGGAATTAAAAAAGACATAAAAGCAATAATAGAGTCTCTCAAAGGTGAAATGCTACGCAATCAGAGTAAAAATTATAGTTTCTTATATGATCAAGTCGTGTGTCATGGAGAGTTGCTTTCTACAAGAATCGTTTCGGCTTTTATGAATGCTTGTGGTATTCCTACGGTGTGGAAAGACGCCAGGCAATTGATAAAAACAGATCATAAATATCGTGATGCTGGTGTGGACTGGAAAAAAAGCGGAAAACTCATATCTCAATCCTGTCAGGGACAATTGTTCATTACACAAGGTTTTATAGGGTCTGATGATAATGGTTTTACCACAACACTAGGTAGAGAAGGTAGTGATTACACTGCAGCTATTCTTGCCTACTGTCTTAATGCAAAAAACGTGACTATATGGAAAGATGTTCCTGGTGTTCTCAATGCAGATCCTAGAGTTTTTAAAAACACCGTTTTACTTAATAAAATGCCTTATAACGAGGCGATAGAATTAGCATTTTACGGTGCGTCTGTGATACATCCTAAAACATTACAACCATTACAAGGTAAGAAGATACCTCTTTATGTAAAATCTTTTATTAATCCTACAAAAGAGGGTACGGTCATTACGTCTGTAGAGACTATAGAGCCTTTGATACCTTGTTATATCGTGAGAAAAGAAATGGTTTTTCTCAAGATTTCTTCTAGGGATTTTAGTTTTATAGGAGAGAATAATATATCTGATATTTTTCAAGAACTAAGCGTTCATAAAATGCAAGTAGGGCTGTTGCAAAACAGTGCAATTAGTTTTTCAATTTGTGTAGAAGATAAATATCATAAAATTAATGAGCTAGTTAACGATCTAGAATCGCGTTATAAAGTGAGTTATGTAGAAGATGTATCACTCTATACAGTAAGACATTATGATGGAGATTCTGTAGAAATGATAGAGTCAGATAAAAAAGTTTTATTGAAGCAACGTGCACAAGAAACACTTCAGTTGATCGTTAAGGAATAGTCGGTTTACAATTATCTTATATTTGTAAACTTATTACTAACCAACTTTTATGGGAATTGTTAATGCAAAAGAGGTAGCCAAAGCTATCAATATAGATAAGTACGGTTTTCTAGGTACCCTAGGAGGCTGGTCACTTATGAAGTTATTGCGCATCTCTACTCTTAATAAGTTATACAATAGACACAAGGATAAAAGTTCTACAGTATTTTTAAATGCACTTCTAGAAGATTTAAAAATTGAGTTTGAAATTCCTGAAGAAGATTTAAGACGTATTCCTAAAACAGGTGCGTTTATAACTATTTCTAATCATCCACTAGGTGGAGTAGATGGTATTCTTCTTTTAAAACTTCTTTTAGAACGCAGGCCTGATTATAAGATAATAGCAAATTTTTTACTGCACCGTATAGAGCCGTTAAAGCCTTATATAATGCCTGTAAATCCATTTGAAGATCATAAAGATGCAAAGTCTAGTACGGCTGGTTTTATGCAGGCTATTAGGCATTTAAAAAGTGATTTGCCATTAGGTATCTTTCCTGCTGGAGAGGTGTCAACCTATAAGGACGGTACACTTATGGTAGATAAAAAATGGGAAGAAAGCGCTATGAAATTAGTTCAAAGAGCTGAGGTGCCTGTTATTCCTATTTACTTTCATGCAAAAAACAGTCAGTTATTTTACAGACTTGCAAAATTATCGTCCGTTTTTAGAACTGCAAAATTACCGTCAGAAGTTTTATCACAAAAACGACGTGTGATTAAAGTGAGGATAGGAAACCCTATTTCTGTTAAAGCACAAAAAGAACACAACAGGCTAGAAGACTTTACAGACTTCTTACGCAAGAAAACGTATATGCTCTCTAAGGCATATGATAAGGAAGCTAAGAAGTTAAGCGACATTCCTAAAACTATTAAATTAACTAAAACGCCTAAAAAAATTATCGATACAGTAGATCAAAATGCGATGATTAAAGAGGTGGAAAAGCTTCGTATAAAAGGTGATAAACGATTATTAGAATCTAAGAACTACGAGGTTTTCTTAGCTAGAAAAAATGATATCCCTAATATTCTTAAGGAATTAGGTAGGTTAAGAGAGATTACCTTTAGAGCGATAGGAGAAGGGACTAATAACGCTACAGATCTAGATCACTATGACGAGTACTACCATCAAATGTTTTTATGGGATCGCGATGCAAACCGTATTGCAGGAGCATACCGTATGGGTATGGGTAGTGAGATAAGTAAAGCTTATGGGTTAGAAGGTTTCTATCTTAATGAGTTATTTAAATTTGAGCCAGAGCTGCATAAAATGATGAGCGAGTCCATAGAAATGGGGCGCGCTTTTATTATAAAAGAATACCAGTTAAAGCCTATGCCTTTATTCCTTTTATGGAAAGGTATCGTGCATTGTACTCTTAGATTTCCCGAGCATAAATATCTAATAGGTGGTGTGAGTATCAGTAATAAGTTTTCTAATTTCTCTAAGTCATTGATGATAGAGTTTATGAAGAGTAATTACTACGATCCTTATGTTGCGCAGTACATTACACCAAAACAAGAGTTTAAAGTAAAGCTAGAAGATGCCGACAAGGATTTTATATTTGACGAGAGCGAGGCAGATCTTAATAAATTTGACAAAATCATTGACGAGTTAGAGCCTAACGAGTTAAGATTACCGGTATTAATAAAGAAGTACGTAAAGCAAAACGCAAAAGTGGTAGCTTTTAATGTAGATCCTTTATTTAATAATGCAGTAGATGGATTGATGTATATACGTATAGCAGATTTACCAGAAAGTACTGTAAAGCCAGTCTTAGAAGAATTTCAGGCAGAGATGGAATCTAAATATTTTTCTAAGCAGGATGATGATAAAGTAGAAGATAAATCTTAAACAGAATTATACTTTGAATTTTAAATTTTTATTACTCTTAATTCTCCCACTTTCTCTAAGTGCACAGCAAATAAAAGGAACCGTTTACGACGCTGTGACTAATGAAACACTTGCATCTGTAAATGTCTATTTTTCTGGAACATCAAAAGGTACTATCACTGATTTTGATGGGAATTTTGAAATTCCTTATTATGATAATAGTCAAAGTGTTTTTACAATTAGCTTATTAGGTTATGTCTCTCAATCTTTTAATGACCCTTTACATACAGATTTTTCTAACATAAGATTACAACCTAAAGTAGGAGAATTGCCAGCTGTATTTCTTAATCCAGATCCATGGAGTAGAGAGAAGAAAGAACAATATTTTATCAAACAGTTCTTAGGAACTACTTTAATTGCAAAGCAGTGTACCATTCTTAATCTAGATAAAGTTAAGATGAGGTTTAATCCATCTACTGGTAAGATGATAGCCTTTGCTCAAGAACCAGTATTGATAGAAAACAGAGATTTAAATTACCTTGTAACTTATGATTTAACCGATTTTGAGATTACGTTTGAAAGTATAAGCTTAGATAATATGCGTATTACTGGTGATTTTGAAACTCCTACTCATAGAATGGTGTCTTCTTTCTTTGTAGGTAGTGCTTTTTTTAAAGAGTTAGATGAAAGTAAAGCTAATAAAGGTTGGGTAAAACGCCACCGCAAGCGAGCTTATAAAGTGTCAGAGGTGCGTTTATTTAAATTAATGGCTTTAGGAGAGTTTGAAAAAGAGGGTTATAAGTTGTTCTTCAAAAGAAAAAAGGTCTCTTTTGATAAACATGTGAGGAGTAGAAAGCGAGGTGATAAGTATCTATTAGATTTTAGAGAGACTCAATATGATATTATGGATTCTAAGAATTTCCAGTCTGCGATATATTTAGAAGACCCTACATTAATAGTTTCTGGATCTGGTAATGTGATTAATTACCATGTACTCAAAACAGGTGGTTTTGTATCTTATTTAAAAGTGTCTGGTATGCTGCCTCTAGATTATGAATTAAAGTAATCTAGTCTTTCTTTATTTTCTTTTGCAAGTGATTTTCTGCGAATTCAATACAGTAATTTTGTAATTCCTTACGACTCGCTTTAAATGCTTGTTTAACCTCTTTGTTAGTACCGTTTACTTCATCAAGGTTATCCATGTCCAGATGGAATATTTGAGCTCTTTTAGCAGTTTTAACAGCTAGGTCATTTGCTTTTCTAGAAAAAGTAAATATATAGTCAAAAGTGATTTCTTCTATATCTTCAAAACTCTTTCTTGATTGTTCTACTGGTATACCTAAAGAATCCATAACCTTAAGGGTCATCTCGTTTATAGGCAAAGGTTTTAAACCGGCACTAATTACCTTCGTTTTCTTGGAACTGTAATAGTCTAAAAACCCTTGAGCCATAGGCCCTAATGTAGAGTTAGTGGTACTGAGAACTAATATTTTTAAAGCCATGTGTTGAACATTCTAACCTCTGGTAGTTGTAATGTTAAGGCAAAGTTAAGACCATTAATTCGTGCACACAAAAAAAGGTCTTAAACTTAACATTTAAGACCTTATTTATCTGTTAATCAGTAAGTGTTAAAACCAACCTTTTTTACCTACTTGATACGTTTGATAAAATTCTTCATCTGATTTTGTAAGGTAAATAATTCCTTCTATGACACCTATTATACCTGCAAAACCACATGTTAATATACCTGCAATTAGTTGAATAATACCTTCTTGATTGTATCCTAGTATGAACTTATGTACTCCAAAGCCTCCAAGTAGAATTCCTAAGATGCCTGCCATAACTTTCTTGTTCTCCTGATTGTTCATTGTTTGGTTAAAACCTTGTTGAAAATCCTTTGCACTTTCTTTTGCTCCTTGAGATGCTTGATTAAATGTTTCCTTTGCAGACTCTGCTGCGTTATCAAAACTGTTTTTTGAACTATCGTATCCCTCTGTACTCATGTTTGTTATTTTTGATTAGTTTTTTGTAAATGTATGTTATTTTTCAAATAGATGCTCATTGATCGGTTCCCAAAGTTCTACTTTACGGCCATCACAGTCTATAATCCAGCCAAATTTACCGTAATCAAATTCTTGAATCTCTCCTGCTATTTCAACATCGTTTTCTCTCAGTTCGTTTATTAATCCATGTAGATCATGTACTCTGTAATTGATCATGAATTCTTGTTCTCCTGGCTCAAAGTAATTACTATCTTTCTTAAAAGGACTCCATTGCTGGCTCGCTTTTTTATCTAGCGCCACACTATCTGCTTGCCAGAAGGTGCAGCCATAATCATCTACCGGTAGGCCTAAGTGCTTTTCATACCACGCTTTAGTCACTGCGGTATCTTTACATTTAAAAAATATACCGCCTATTCCTGTTACTTTTTTCATGCCGTCTTGTGATTTGCAATTATTTTATCAGCTATAACTTCTGCTAGTTTATACTTAGATTCTACGGTCCATCCAGCTACATGAGGACTTAAAAGAACATTTTCCATTTCTAGCAGTTCTTTAAATGCTTGAGGTATTTCACTGTCGCGAAAAAGAGATTCAAAAGAACCCTTCTCATACTCTAACACATCTAACCCTGCAGCTAGAATTTTACTTGTTTTTAATCCAGCTACTAGATCTTCCGTAACAACAGATTTACCTCTAGCGGTATTAATTAAATAAAAAGGCTTTTTAAAAGCAGCAATAAAAGCTGCGTCTATCATCTTTACAGTTAGCGGTGTTTGAGGTGTATGTAAACTTAACACGTCAGACTGTTCTTGTAATTCTTTGAGAGAGACCTGCTGGCTATTCTTATCTCCTACATTTTGCTTAATGTCATAGCAAATTACCTTACAGTCAAAGCCAGAGAGCTTTTTTGCAAATGCTTTTCCCATATTACCATAACCTATAAGACCTACCGTTTTACCATCTAACTCTACACCGCGATTTTCTTCTCTATGCCATAAACCAGAGCGTACTTCTTTATCTCCTTTGTTTAAGTGATTAAATAAAGAGAGCAACATACCTAGAGCGTGTTCTCCTACGGCATTTCTATTTCCCTCTGGCGCGTTATAACAGGCGATGTTATTAGCTGCCGTATAATCTAGATCTATGTTTTCTAGTCCAGCACCTACACGACCTATGCATTTCAAATGAGTTGCTGCACTTAAAAATTCACGATCTATAGGAAAGCGACTGCGTACTACAATGCCATCATAGGTATCGATAACTTTCATGATTTCTTCCTTTGAAGAAGTAAAGTCAAAGTAATTTTCAAAACCAGCCTCTCCTAGCTTTTTTGCTAGAATATCATGGTTGCTATCTAGGTGGAGTATTTTCATAAAGAGTCATTAATTAAGATGGAGAGAGATAAAATTAGATTTGGCATCAATTGCGCAATAACAGTTCATCAAACTTCCACCATGTTCAGTTCAGTTTCAAAATCATATTGAAGATCTTCATGCAAGGTAGAGATACGAGTTCTTATCAATATAATTTGTCTTGCCATTAAATCTCTCATAGTTTTACTGCGCATCACCTGTGGATGTGTCTCGCGCATTAAACGACAGAAATGAATAAGCACAGCCACCTCTGTCTCTTTATTTCCAGAGTAGCGCACATATTTTTTTGCCTCACGCAGTATTTTGCGCACTCCTTTTTGTAAACGATAATTATTAGAAGTGTTAAGTGCTAGAAACATAGTGTCCATTAAGGTCTTTACATTTACTACATAATCATCTTCATCATTAGACTCAAAAAGCAAGTAGGTAAGTAGTTCTTTGTTTTCTTTTTTAAATCTAGAAAGGCGCAAGATTATCTTCATCAAGTCCTCTTCAGACCTGAATTTAAGTTCTTCCTTTAGTTCTTTTACAGTTGCCGTTTTCATAAAGTGAAGATAAGTAATGGATGCTACTTTTTACTTAATCTTATGCTAGAAATACTTTGTGATCTTTTTGATCTCGCTTTCGCGAAAGCGGAATAAAAATCTATAATCTAGATACCTATTATAGCCTTTGCAATCATGAAATAGATGAGAATTCCAAATATATCGTTACTGGTGGTAATAAATGGGCCAGTTGCTAGTGCTGGATCTATTCCTCTTTTATGCAATGCAAGCGGTACAAATGTACCTACTAGTCCAGCAACTATGATCACAACAAAAAGTGATGTAGAGATCGCGATAGATGTGAATATCTCCCCTTTGGTAGCAAATGTATAAGCAAATAAAAGTATAGCGAGTATGACACCGTTTAACATCGCGAGAAGTATTTCTTTAATTAATCGATTTCCTATACTTCCTTTGAGGTCGTCGTTTGCAATACCTTGTACTATAATAGCGCTAGATTGCACACCTACGTTACCAGCCATAGCGGCTATAAGTGGTGTAAAGAAAAAGAGTACGGCGTGTTTTTCAAATATTTCTTCAAAACCGCCCATAATAGCTGCAGCACCTATACCACCTAGAAGTCCTAGAACGAGCCATGGTAGTCGTGCTTTAGTCAGTTCCCAGATGCTATCGTTAGCCTCTACGTCTTGTGATATACCACTGGCTAGTTGGTAATCTTTTTCTGCCTCTTCTGTAATAAAATCTACAATATCATCTATGGTAATGCGACCTACTAGTCGGTCTAACTCATCAACTACAGGTATGGCTTCTAGGTCATACTTACGCATGATACGAGATACTTCTTCACCTGGTGTGTTTACGGTTACAAAATCTACTTTGGGAATATAAACGTCTTTTATAGGTGTGTCTTCCTTACTAGTTAGTAAATCTTTTAAAGAGAGTCTTCCTTTCAGTTTATTGTTGTTATCTACTACATAGATAGAGTGTACACGTGTTACATTTTCTGCTTGTGCACGCATCTCGCTCACGCAACCGGTAACGCTCCAGTTCTCGTTAACTCTCACGAGTTCTTTGGCCATAAGTCCACCGGCACTGTTTTCTTCATAGCGCAATAGATCTACTATGTCCTCAGCATGTTGCTCATCTACGAGCTCATTGATTACAGATTGTGCTACGTCTTCAGATAGTTCATTAAGAATATCTGCCGCATCATCGGTATCCATTTCTTCTAGCTCTCCAGCTATTTCTTTAGGAGATAATGCGTTAAGGATGCGGTCTCTTTGTGCCTCGTCTAGCTCCATGAGAGCTTCAGACGTTTTTTCAGAATCTAGTAACTTTACTATAAAGACGGCATCTTCTAGATTAAGTTCGTCTATAATCTCTGCTATGTCTGCAAAGTGTAGTTCTTCTAGAATATGTTCTAGCTTTTTAGTATCACTGACTTCAATAAGTGATTTTACTTCTTCAAGAAAGTCTTTGGTGATATTAAATTGCATGATTCTTACTTAAGCTAGCAAAGATAATTTTTTGAATAGGAGTAGGTGTGGTTTTTTACAAATTTGTAGGAATTATGACTCTAGTGCCTCAATTTCTTGAACTAATTCTACAAACATGGCGACACTTATTTGTTCTGGACGTAGATTAAAGAGTTCTTTTTCTCGCATCTCGTCAGGTAAATTCATTGTTTTTAATGAATTTCTTAAAGTCTTGCGACGTTGTTGAAAAGCTAGTTTTACTACCTGGCGCAATTTTGCATAAGAACAAGGCAGTTGATCATAATCTTCTTTACGTGTTAAAAGCAATACACCACTGTCCACTCTAGGTGGCGGATTAAAAACCTCTGGACCAACAGTAAAAATATACTCTGCATGATAGTAGGCCTGTGCAAGAACAGATAGAATACCATAGGTTTTTGAACCGTGTGGTGCGCAAATGCGCTGTGCTACCTCTTTTTGAAACATACCACCGAATTCTGGAATCTGGTCTCTGTTCTCTATAGTCTTAAATACAATTTGTGTACTTATGTTATATGGGAAATTACCTATAATGGCAAATGAGCGATCTCCATAAATATCTGACAGATCTTTCTTAAGAAAATCTGCTTCTATTACGGCAAATGTTTTATCGTTTACCAGGCCAGCATGTTCTATCGGGAAACTGGTGGTTAAATATTCTACAGACTCACTGTCTAGTTCTAGTGCAGTTACTTTAATATCTTTTCTCAAAACATGTTTAGTAAGGACACCTGTTCCTGGACCTATTTCTAGTACTTGATCATAGCCTTTATAAGTTAAACAGTCGGCAATGCGCACAGCAACAGTGTCATCCTTAAGGAAGTGCTGTCCTAAGTGTTTCTTTGCAGTAACACCTTTGTCTTGCGATGTGTATTTAGGTTTATATTTTGCCAATTTTCTTCTGTTTGAATATGTTTTTAATGGAAATCAATGATTATTTCTAACCTCTACGCACGTTATATTCGTCGATTAATTCTAGCTCTGTTCTAAAGGAGAGAACCTGTTCTCCAAATTTACTGATGCCTTCTTTTCTCAATTCTGCAGCATGATTTTCATAGTAATCCAATAATGCTTCTTTACTGTTTGCCTTATACTGGATAGAAAAAGTACTGTGTCCATCTTTATCCTCTACAAGAACTCTTGTAAATCTAGCGTCCATAAAAAGTCCTGTTCCTAGTACTTTGGCAATGTGTTCTCTAATCCATGGTACCCATTCTGGTTCTAATGAAGAGTGCATGTTACAAGTGACATTATATATGATCATAAATCTGTTGATTTTATACTTAAAAAGCTTTGTCGTTTTCATCACCACGCAACCTGCGATAGCGCCTGCGAGCATCTACAAAGTGAATACTGTCTGCGTGTGAAAATATTATTTTTTCAAAAAGCTCCTTGGCTTTTAATGGGTTTTCTAGGTGTTCTTGATACAATAGGCCTAGTCTGTAAATAGCGTCATCTGCAAGAATACCATCGCTGTAATTATCAATAATAAGCTGGTAATTATCTCTAGCTTTTTCAAATTTGCCATCTATTTCATAAAGCTGTGCTTGTTTTAATAAAGCTTCATCTTCGATAGGGTCTCCTTTGTGATCTAACAGTAATTGATCGTAAAGAGTTATGGCCTCAGATCTTTTATTCTGGTATTGTTTTAATTCCGCTTTCGCGAAAGCTTTTAACGCAACAAACGTCGTGTCTTCTACAGAGTGGTCTGCAATAGTCAGGCTTAACTCCATGGCATCATTTGCGATTAACTTACTGGCAGCGCTGCGCAATACTTTTAATTGAGTCAGACTCCAGGGAAAGTCACCCTGATAATAGCTGGTACGTGCTACTTTAAATTGAGATTCTTGAGCACGCAGGTCGTTAGGTAAGTCGTTTTGTACCTGACTGTAAAATATAAGTGCTCTGTTAAATTGCTCCTGTAGAACGAGTATGTCGGCAAGAAGTATTTTTACATCTGCTTTTTGAAATTTACTTAAATTAGTTTTTTCTAGAGCTATCAATAAATCGCTAGCCGTTTGAGGTTCGTTAGTTTTAAAAGCTAGAAAATCTGCATAGTCCAGTTGTAGTCTAAAAGTTTCTTTGTCCCTACCATAAGTAGTAAGTAGATTTTCATAATCTAATTTAATAGATTCAAACTCTTGAGCAGTAGCTGCGTTTGCACGCAATTTAATTTTTAAACTTTGCGCGATGTATTTAGTACTTAAAGATTGCGTTTCTTCAATCATGTAATCAAGAATGTCCTTTGCAGCTTCTAGATCATTTTCATCTATAGCAGTTATTACAAGATCTCTAAGGTTGTCCATATTAGATTCCTCACGTTTATAGATCGCTTTTTCTTGTATAAATGCTTTTTTAAAATCCTTTTGTTGCACAAATAACCAAGAGAGCAATTGATTATAAATAGGATCTGGATTTTCACGCAAGCGCAATAAAAGCACCTTTCTTAATAATTTGTTGCCTTCATTATCTGGATTATCGGTAACATATTGAGCAAATATAGCTTGTGCTCGAGAGCGGTAAACAGCATTTTGTTCTATTAAGGTCACGTTAGTGTCGAACATCTTTTCTAGATCACCTTGTTCACCATATAATTTAGCTAGTTGATAATTGTAGTTGAGTTTATCGTTGAGAGCCATTCCTTTTTCATAGGACAGTATAGCTTCTTCTAGCTCATTACGCTTTTCAAATCTATAGGCTATTTGATAGGTAAGTTGTGGTAAGGAATCTATAACATGAATCGCTTTTTGGTAATAGTTAGTTGCGATACTGTCTTTGCCTTGTAGCGTTGCATTATAACCACGTTCTATGTAAAATTGCTCTTTGCGAGGGGTGCTTTTTTGTGCAATATCGATAATAGAATCTACACTAGAATAACGTTCTAACTGTTGATATACTTCAATAAGCGCAAACACCGCTCTGGGATTGCGCTTATTTTTATCGTATATTTTTTGATAGATTTTTAATGCCTTATTGTACTCACCTTGATCCATGTAATTTTCAGCAAGTTTAGAATCTTGAGCAAAACTAAAGGTGCAAAAAAGTGCCGTAAAAACTACAAAAAGGTAACGCATAAGGTTTTAAAGTTAATCTATAGTATCAAAACCACAATAAGGAATCAATACTTTAGGAATTTTAATTCCACTCTCTACTTGAAAGTTTTCTAGAATACTAGCAAGAATACGTGGTAATGCTAGTGAGCTACCATTTAAAGTATGTGCCAATTCTGTTCCTTTTTCTCCACTTCTATAACGCAATTTCAAACGATTTGCCTGAAAAGCTTTAAAGTTAGAAACACTACTTACTTCTAGCCATTTCTCTTGTGCCGTACTGTACACTTCAAAATCATAAGTTAGAGTAGAGGTAAAACCTAGGTCACCACCACAAAGGCGTAAAATACGGTAAGGTAATTCTAGTTCTTCTAGAATTTCCTGTACATGTGATACCATGTTATCTAGTGCTGCATCACTATTTTCTGGATGCTCGATACGTAAAATCTCTACTTTATCAAACTGGTGTAAACGATTAAGACCTCTTACATCGCTACCATAACTACCAGCCTCACGACGAAAACATGGTGTATAACCAGTCATTTTAATAGGGAAATCTTTATTATCTAAAATACTGTCTCTATAAATGTTAGTTATAGGTACTTCTCCAGTTGGGATTAAATAAAGGTCGTCCACACCTACGTGGTACATCTGTCCTTCTTTATCTGGTAATTGTCCAGTTCCATAACCACTAGCTTCATTTACAAGATGCGGTACTTGCATTTCTTCATATCCAGCAGCGGTGTTTTTATCTAGAAAGTAATTGATTAACGCACGTTGTAAACGAGCACCTTTCTTCTTATAAACAGGGAATCCAGCACCAGTAATTTTATTACCTAGTTCAAAGTCTATGATATCATAATCTTTTACTAGTTCCCAGTGTGGTTTTGCACCGTCATGTAAAGTAGGTATTTCTCCATGTTGAGATATTACCTCGTTATCTTCATCACTGTTCCCAGCTGGAACGCTGTCTTGTGGTATGTTAGGAATCGTGTATAAAATGTTTTGTAACTCTTCTACGGCAGCATTTAATTGCTCACCTATTTCTTTTGAAGATTCTTTTAAACCAGAAGTTTGTGACTTTAGTTCATTTGCTTCAGCACCTTTTCCAGATTTAAATAAATCTCCTATTTCTTTAGATAGTTTATTGCTTTTTGCAAGAATTTCATCTAGTTGACCTTGTAGGTTACGTCGATTTTCATCTACAGCAATAGCGCTCTCTAATAAAGGAAGTGCATCGATGTTTCTCTTTTGCAATGCGATTGCAAACGCGTCTTTGTTTTCACGTATTTCTGCTATTTGTAGCATGTGATCTGATTTAAAGTATGATGGTAAAATTAGGGATAATCGTTAACATAACGATAGGAACAGCTGCTTAGTTTTTAAGCGTGGGAATTTCTTCATAAAGTGAAGGCAGTAATTCCCTTCTTTAAGGTAGAAAAGCAATTTTGTTGCGTTTCGCTTTCGCGAAAGATAGTTAACAATAGCTCTCGATTATTGGTATGACGTACTTTGAATATATTTTCTCTATTAACACTACAAATACCCAACTCTTATCTTCTCTCAAGAGAAGACGGTATTTTCTCAATAGCATTAATTTACAACTGTAGCTAGTTATTAAGGTTTCCCTTGAGGGAAATGTCCGCATGACAAAGGGTGTTGCGATGCCAGATTTAAATAAAAGCTCTGTTTTTATATAAATGAGACATTATTTACCCTATTAATCCAGTTGTTTTTCTTCATAAAGTGAAGAAGGCATAATCCAAGAATGGTGTTTAAAGTGGCTCCATTCTTCTTGTGTAAGATCTACCGTGGGATCAGTAAGTTGTTTTCTAGGTCTTCCATTTATAGAAACCTTTATGTCAGCATAGACCTCTATTTCTTTACCTTCTTCGGCATAGATTTCTTCTAGCTTTTGTGCAAACTGCCAGATAAAATCAGGTTTAGATTGTACAGAACGTTGTTGCTTTTTACTCAAATACTGGTTTACATGTACAGGCATCTTTTTGCCATTTTCTTTATCTACTACATAAAAAGTACCATATCCAGACCTGCTGCGCAACATCATGCGCCAGCTTAATCTATGTCCTTCTTCTGTCCATAATACATCGTCTTTTATAACCCAGTGTCTTAAGGGTAGTAAAAACATGGTGATTAAAAACGTGACGGTACAAAATAGGATAACAGGTTTTGTTTTAGGTACAATAACCTCTGCTGCGGCATAATAGGCTTTTTTCCAAATCAATCTTTTGTGTAATACCTCGGTGGAGAAAAAGAACAGTAAAAAGGATAGTGCGAGATAAGGGAAAATACCTATTTGAAAAACAATACTATTAAATATATGGAAGAAGATAGAAGCGATAATGGCTATCCATCTTGTTTTTTTCCATAATAAGAAAGGGACGATTAACAAATCAAAGAATAAACCGAAATACAATATCGCCTGATGTGACCAATCGTGTTGTAAAATTTCAAAGGACTTACCTCTTGTGCTCATTAAGTATTTTGCAAAACTACCGTCTAACCAATCTGGGTAGAACTTTGCGATACTTGCATAGGCATAAACGATCCATATAAAGGTAATTATAAAGGCGTAAATCCATCTAGACATGTGCTCTTTTCTATAACTGTCGTCTAGTCTCGCGTCTATGGAGGTAGATCTGTTTGCAGGTAAAAAGATCATGATAAAGTTAAGCAACATAAGTAGGTAACAATGGTTGTTATAACTACTCTTTTGCAATAAATAAACATAAGCCCAGCTTATAGCATAAAATATTATCGCCATGCGGTATTTGTAGCCTACCATAACCATTAAACCAGCGATTCCCATAATCGAGTACAGTACATACATCCAGTTACCAGGCAATGGTTCTAGAAATTCAAAACCTATAAAAGTAAATGTGAAATCTGGCTCTATAAATAATCTTCTCACGGCACCTAAGGCAATGGAACCAAATGCTTCACAGGCTATAAGTAATCCAAAAATCATCCTGAAAAGGACTAGAGCAGTATTGTCTACCTGTGTAAAAAGCCATTTATCCCACTTGCTGTACATAGGCTCTTGTTTTATGCTCGTCTAGTTGCATAGCTTTTACTAGATCGTCGAGATGATTAAATTTTTCTTCTTGTCTCAATCTTTTATGAAAGAATAATTCTAAATTCTTACCATAAAGATCTTCATTAAAGTCTAGGTAATAGGTCTCTATAGTTTGAATAGCTTCGTTAGAGACAGTAGGATTTACACCTATATTAGTCATTCCATACACACGTGTGTCGTTGATAATAGAACTCGTGATGTAGACACCTGGCGCAGGAATAAGTTTATAAGATTCTTTAATCATTAAATTTGCAGTAGGATAGCCTATAGTGCGGCCCACTTGTTTTCCAGTAACTACAGTGCCGTGCATGCTGAAATTGCAGTTTAAATATTTATTGGTTATTTCTATTGCTCCTTTTTCTAAGGCATGTCTAACCTTGGTACTGCTTACAGCAACTTCTTCTACTTCTTTTTTTGAAATTTCTATAACCTCAAAGTCATATTCTTTAGAATATTCTATGAGTTGTTCAATACTAGCAGATCTATTGATTCCAAAACGGTGGTCATAACCTATAACTATTACCTTGGCTTTCAGTTTATCTACTAGAATGTCCTTAACATAATCTATCGCAGTTGTTCTAGAAAATTCTTTAGAAAAGGGGTGTATGACGATATTCTCGATACCTTGATTTGCAACTAGATCGACACGCTCTGCGATAGAATTGATTAATTTCAGATCATGATCTGGCTGTAATACCATTCTAGGGTGTGGGAAAAAGGTTAGAAGAAGGCTCGTTAGATTGTCTTCATCAGCTTTCTTAACTACACGTTGCAAGATTTTCTGATGTCCTTGATGCACGCCATCAAAGGTTCCTATAGTTACCACTGCGCCTTTTACAGCTTTATATTTATCAATATTATCGTAGGTATTCAATTCAGAGTTTTCTTTTGAGAACTTGCAAATTAAAATAATCTGCGCATATTTTTATGTTTTTAAGAGCCTTTTAATGAGTGTGATGGTGGTTGCTGTTTCGCTTTCGCGAAAGCGAGATCTATATACACCCATTATTAAGTGTCCAGCTACTTGCCATTGTATTGATTCATGGTGTTAGCTAGTCCTGCGTGAGTGAAGGATAGCGCCATGTCTGCAGTAGTGCTGAGGCGTTCTGGAAGGTCTTTTTGTTCTTCTTTATTCCATTCTCCAAGTACATAATCTACCTGTCTGCCGCTGGAAAAAGTATTGGAAATACCGAAACGTAAACGTGGATATTTAGGTGTGTTAAGTGTGATTTGAGTGTCTTTTAAACCATTGTGGCCGCCATCGGTTCCTTTTGCCTTCATGCGCAGCGTACCGAATGGTAGGTTCAAGTCATCGGTGATAACAAGTATGTTCTCTATATCGATACCTTCTTGTTTCATGTAGTATTTAATCGCTTTACCGCTTAAATTCATGAAAGTGTTAGGTTTAAGCAGGATAACGCTTTTACCCTTGTGTTTAATAGATGCAACGTCGCCTAGTTTTAGAGTTTCAAAACTAGCCTCTTTTAATGAGGCGATTTCGTCTAGTACTTTAAAGCCTATATTGTGTCTGGTCTCTGTGTATTTTGCGCCTGGATTACCCAAGCCTATGATCAAGAATTTCTTCATGGGGTCTTCTTTCTTTAAGATGATAGTGGTTTGAGGTTCACTATTCCATATGTTTTGTAACCATTTAAACATGCTGTAAAAATAAAAAAGCTGCAAGAAATAAATCTTGCAGCTTTTAAGAATATTAAAAAGATACTGATTATTCAGCAGCTGATGGAGCTTCAGCACCTTCGGCTGGGGCTTCTTCCTCTTCCTCTTCTTCATCTGCAACAGCAGTACGAGACGTTTTGATCATACAAACTACTACAGAGTCTTGGTGCATGATTTCATATTCATCTACTCTTAAGTCACGTACGTACTTCTTAGCACCAATTTTCATTGGAGAGATGTCGATTGTGATGTAATCTGGTAAGTTAGCTGGTAAAGCTTTTACTTTTAATTTACGGTTGTTACGACGTAAAACACCACCATTAAGTACACCTCTTGCAGAACCTTCAAGAATAACAGGTACTTCCATAGTTACAGCTTTATCATCAAATATTTGATAAAAATCTGCGTGTAAAAGTAATTCTTTTACTGGGTGCCATTGCATATCTTGAGCGATTGCGTTGAACTGTCCGTCTTTTCCTAAATCGATAACTACAGTGTGTGCATCTGGAGTGTAGATAAGTTTTTTGAACGCTTTTTCTTCTGCTGAGAAATGTATTGCTTCGTCTCCTCCGTAAATTACGCAAGGTACCAATCCAGCATTACGTAGGGCTTTAGTTGCCTTTTTGCCCACGCTTTCTCTTTTAGATCCTAAGATCGTGATTGATTTCATGTTATATATATTTAGTTAATGAAATTACATTATAAAGTTGTCACTGATAGATTCATTGTTTTGCACGCTTTGCATAACGCCTGCAAATAATTCGGCGCAAGATAACACTCTTATCTTATTACTTTGCTGCTTTAAAGGAATCGAGTCTGTAACGATTAATTCTAATAATTGTGAGTCTTCTATGCGTTCATATGCTTTACCAGATAAAATAGCGTGTGTACAAATTGCTCTTACACTTTTTGCGCCTCTTTCCATCATCACATCTGCCGCTTTAGTAAGTGTGCCTGCTGTATCGACCATGTCATCTACTAAGACTACGTTTTTACCAGTTACATCACCTATAAGCTCCATGTGAGATATCACATTTGCTTTCTGACGTTGTTTGTAGCATACTACTACATCACTTTCTAATACTTTAGCATATGCATAAGCACGTTTTGATCCACCCATGTCTGGAGATGCTATAGTAAGGTCGCTTAAATTAAGACTCTTTAAATAAGGTATGAATAAAGAACTTGCAAAAAGATGATCTACTGGCTTTTCAAAGAAGCCTTGTATCTGGTCTGCATGTAGGTCCATCGTTATAATACGAGTTGCTCCAGCAGATTCTAGAATTTTTGCGATCATCTTTGCACCTATTGGTACACGAGGCTTGTCTTTGCGATCTTGTCTAGCCCAACCGAAATATGGTATTACTGCTGTGATGTGTCTCGCGCTTGCGCGTTTTGCAGCATCCATCATTAATAGCATTTCCATTAAATGGTCACTACTAGGTTGTGTAGACCCTATAATAAAGACACGGCGGCCTCTTATAGATTCTTCAAAAGAAGGTTGGAATTCTCCATCACTAAATGTAGAAAAATTTACCTTACCTAAAGTTGCGCCGTACTTGTCTGCTATAGCAATAGCAAGGTCCATACTTTGGCGACAGCCGAATAACTTAGCGTTGTTTAAAGGGTAGTTCATATTAAAATCCTTTAGGTCTTGATTTTAAGGCTGCAAATGTACTTATAATTTTAGAGAAGGCTCTCTAAATAAGAGTCAAATTGTATTTAAAAATAATTTTAATGTATTACTTTTGCCGCTCCAATTGATTAATGCCTCAGTGGTGGAATTGGTAGACACGTTGGATTCAAAATCCAATGCTTCACGGCGTGCCGGTTCGATTCCGGCCTGAGGTACAAAAGGAGTATTCTGTATAATAAGGATGCTCCTTTTTTTTATTTAGAAGCAGATTTTTAAATATTAACATTTACATAACATCACATCTTTTGATTAGATCTAAACTTCTGAAAGTCTTACGGTTTCTAGCAGTTTTTCTTACCGTTGAAATAGCTGTTCCTATACGTTTACTAGAATATTTAATTATAGATTAACATTAGTTGTGCTATTTTAGCTCAAGAAATTATATATTTACCTCCTTTAATCTGAAAATTCAAATAAATCAAATAAGTCAAATGAAACGATCACTTTCAATTTTATTCACGGCAGCCATGACATTAGGTGTTACTGGTGTTGCTTCAGCATCTGCATTAATTCAAGAAGCTCCAGAGGTAATTAAGACAGAGTCTTTCCACCAAGTTTTAAAGAAAAACTTTATTGATGGAGGACCTGGATTCATGGCCATCGTATTAGTATGTCTTATATTAGGACTTGCAGTTGCTATAGAAAGAATTATTTATTTAAATCTTTCTACAACAAATTCTAAGAAACTTGCTGCTGATGTAGAGCAAGCTCTAAAAAGTGGTGGTATAGAAGCTGCTAAAGATGTGTGTCGTAACACAAAAGGACCTGTAGCATCTATCTACTATCAAGGACTTGATAGAGCAGATGAGAGCATTGAAGCTGCTGAAAAAGCTGTCGTAGCTTATGGTGGTGTTCAAATGGGTCAATTAGAAAAGAATGTATCTTGGGTATCTTTATTTATCGCTCTTGCACCTATGTTAGGTTTCATGGGTACGGTAATAGGTATGATTGGATCATTTAACAGTATTGAAGAAGCAGGTACTATGGAGCCTTCTCTTGTAGCTGGTGGTATTAAAGTAGCACTTCTTACAACAGTATTTGGTCTTATCGTAGCGATTATCCTTCAAATCTTTTATAATTATATCGTTTCTAAAATCGATAGTATTGTAAACGATATGGAAGACGCTTCTATTACTCTTATCGATATTCTTGTAGACTATAAGAACGGTAAGTAATTAACCATTACAAAAACAAATCATGGTTTTACATAAAGTATTAAAATACCTAGTTCTTCTTTTGAGCCTTATAGCGATGGGATTCTTTTTCTATACGCTAGCTTTAGGTGATGAAGCAATTGAACTAAATACGGAAGGCAGCCAGGCTGTTACCGTATCGCCATTAATCTATTTGGCTTATATTTCGTTAGCTCTTATCGCTGTTATAGTGATAATCTTTGTTTTCAAAGGACTTTTCTCTAGTGCTGAGGTTTTAAAGAAATCTTTGATTTCTGTTGGACTTCTTGCAGTTGTTGCATTGGTGTCTTATTTCGTTCTTGCAGATGATAGCGTTTTAGATGCGTCTGGCAAGGTTATTGAGTTAGAAGATGGAGAGCTGTTAACTGCTGGAACTTCTAAATGGATAGGTGCTTCTTTATATATGTTCTACATATTAGGAGTAGTTGCTGTTGGAACAATAGTATGGGCAGGAGTAAGTAAACTTATAAAAAAATAAATTATGGCTAGAAGATCTGCACCAGAAGTAAACGCGGGATCGATGGCAGACATCGCATTCCTACTATTGATCTTCTTCCTGGTTACTACCACGATTGAAGTGGATAGTGGTATCGCAAGTAAATTGCCACCACCTCTTCCTGATGAGGTTCAGCCGCCATTAATTAAGGAGAAGAATATTTTCCAAGTAATTGTGAACGCTGAGAATCGTCTACTTGTAGAAGATGCTGACATGGATATCAAGGATTTGACTGCAGCTGCTGTTAAGTTTTTAGATAACGGTGGAGGAACAGATGCTAGAAATGCTTGTACGTACTGTAGAGGTGCTAAGGATCCAGAATCTTCTGATAATCCTAAGAAAGCAATTATTTCTTTAGTTAATGATAGACAAGCGTCTTATAAGATGTATCTAGCGGTGACTAATGAGCTGGTAAGAGCTTATGCTACTCTTAGAGATAGAGAAGGGCAGCGTCTTTATAATGAGACTTATGGTTCTATGACAAAAAGATTGTCGGATTGGCCTGCAACAGAAGTTGAGTCTCCAGAATATGAAGAGCTAAAGGGTAAAATTGATAAAGTGAGAGAATTGTTTCCTAGAAACCTTTCTGAAGCTGAACCTCAAAACAGAGAATAATTATGTCTAAGTTTAAGAAAAAAAAGAGTGGTGAATTGCCAGCTGTTTCTACAGCATCTCTTCCAGATATTGTTTTCATGTTATTATTCTTCTTTATGGTTGCGACTGTAATGAGAGATGATGAACTACAAATTGAAAACAAATTACCACAAGCTAATCAAGTTGAAAAGCTAGCGGAAAAGAAGAAGGTAGTTACTATTTACATAGGTAAACCTAGTCCTAACTTCCAAAAGACTTATGGTCTTACTGAAGTTGTTCAATTAGGAGATAAGATTGCCCCAGTCAGTGATGTTCAAACCTTCGTTAATACTAAGAGAAATCTTATGGACGAAGATGATAAGGATGCGATGACTGTTTCTTTAAAAGTAGATCAGAATTCACAGGTTGGTATTCTAACTGATGTTAAACAAGAATTAAGAGATGCATATGCTCTTAAAATTAGTTACACTTCAGTAGAAGGTGATCCTTTAAAAAACTTAAAGAATTAATAATAAGTTCTTTAATTTAATATTAATAGCCGTTCTTTTTTAGAGCGGCTATTTTTTTGCTTTAACTTTACGGCCTTATCTTTTCATTATGAGATTATTTTTGCTTGTTTTATTGTTTTTAACCGCTTTTACAGTTGTAAGAGCTCAAGATGTTAAACGTTCTGAAAATGCTATTCCTACGGTAGTTGATTCGCTTTATAGAGAAGATCAATTTTATGTAGCTTTATCTTTTAACCTTATTAATAACGAGCCTGATTCTTTTTCTCAAAATGGATTTTCTGGTGGTTTAAGTCTTGGTTTTATTAGAGATATGCCGGTAAATAAACGACGTAATATGGCTTTAGGCGTTGGTCTTGGGTTTTCTACAAATTCCTATAATTCTAATTTGTTCATTGGAGAAGACCCTTCGGGAGCAACAGTTTTTAGTATTCTTGAAGATGAGGATAGTGTAGATAGAAATCGTTTTTACACGAATTTAATAGAGATGCCTATACAATTTAGATGGCGTACTTCTACAGCTACCAATACTACATTTTGGCGTATATATAGCGGTGTGAAATTATCTTACATGTTCACCCATAGAGCAAGCTTTAAAGATGACGTTTCTTCGGTTAAGAAAACTTCTATTCCAGAGTTGAATAGATTTAGATATGCTGCGACATTGACCTTAGGTCATGGTAGTTTTAACGCATTTGTTCAATACGATCTAAATACTTTATTTGACGATAACGCAGTAATAGGGACAGAGCGTGTTAATCTACAGCCGATAAAATTCGGAATTGAATTCTACTTATTATAGCTTTAGTATTCTTTGGTTATGTCGTCATATAACTAAATGCTAATACCTGACTTAAGAGTCCTAATAGAAACCCAAATATTAGCTGATGGCTATTATGTGCCTTCATGCTTAATCGAGATGTAGCTGTAAGACCAGAAATAATGCCTAGCGCTGCAATTTCTATGAGTAGATTAATTCCTAAAGTATAAGATAGCATTATTAAAAAGCCTAATGTGCCACCTGTAGCCATTAAATGAAGGCTTATTTTGTACCTAATAGATGTGAGTATTGTGGCTACTATTGTGGCAATTAAAGTACCTAAAAAGAAGTTGTATAAAGATAGGTGTAAACCGTTGACAAAAGCGGTTCTCAATAGCATGATCAGTAAAATAGCATACACAATTAAAGGTGTTATTCTCTCACCAGTAGTAGATAGATGTACACTTTTTACAATTCCTAAGACCTTCAATATGCTATAGGTAAATAACGGTATAGCAGCGGTAAGAATTACAATTAAATACAGTTGTAATTTGACACTGTCAGCATCACTGTAATAACTGAAGTTAAAATACCATAACGATACTAAGGAAGGAATGAATATAGGATTTACTATATAGCTCCATAGTGTGAGAAACCACTTCATAAGATTCTAGATCTCTTTTCTTAACCTTGCTACTGGTATGTCTAGTTGTTCTCTGTATTTTGCAACAGTTCTACGTGCAATAGGGTACCCTTTTTCTTTTAGCAATTCAGCTAGTTTTTGATCAGTAAGGGGTTTTTTCTTACTTTCTTCTCCTATAACTGTTTCTAGAATTTTCTTTATCTCTCTTGTAGAAACCTCTTCACCATCAGAATTAGTCATTGATTCTGAGAAAAATTCTTTAATCAATTTAGTACCATATGGTGTGTCTACATATTTAGAATTTGCAACTCTTGAAACTGTAGATACATCCATGTTGATCTTATCTGCGATATCTTTTAAGATCATTGGTTTTAAATTACGTTCATCACCTGTAAGGAAATATTCCTCTTGATAATGCATAATCGTAGACATGGTTACAAAAAGTGTTTCCTGACGTTGTTTTATCGCGTCTATAAACCACTTTGCACCATCTAATTTCTGTTTAATAAACATAACCGCATCTTTTTGAGATTTGGTCTTTTCTTTGGCTTCTTTATAACCTCGTAACATGTTAGAGTAATCTCTAGAAACATGTAATTCTGGAGCATTACGACCATTAAGAGTTAATTCTAGGACGCCATCTTTAATTCTAATATTAAAATCTGGTACTACTTGTTCTACTATTCTTGTACTTCCACCAGTGTAAGATCCTCCTGGTTTTGGATTTAAATGCTCAATGTCATCGATAGCGTCACGTAATTCTTCTTCATTGATATCGTATTTAGTCATTATTTTAGAATAATGCTTTTTACTAAATGCGTCAAAGTAATCTCTAATCAACTTTATGGCTAGTTCATTACTCTCTGATTTTGTTTTGCGTTTTAATTGCAGTAGTAAACATTCTTGCAGGCTTCTAGCTCCTACACCTGCAGGATCTAGATCATGAACTACTTCTAGAACTTTTTCTACCTCTTCAACATCGGTATATATGTTCATAGTAAAAGCAAGATCGTCTGCAATGTCTTCAATAGATCTTCTTATGTAACCACTACCGTCTATACTACCCACTAGAAACTCTGCTATTGCTCTATGTTGCTCACTTAGTCTTCTAGTGTTTAATTGCTCTACTAGGGTTTGTGTAAAGGACTTACCAGCTGCATATGGAACGCTTTTATCGTCGTCGTCAGCACTGTAGTTATTTACTTTTGTGCGGTATTCGGGAACATCGTCATCACTTAAATAATCATCAACATTGATGTCGGTTTCTATAGTTTCATTACCGTCGTCATAGTCATCTTGATTAGAATACTCGTCGTACTCGTCTTCAGACTTTTCCTTTCCGCTGTCTAGAGCAGGGTTTTCTTCTAGTTCAGATTTTACACGTTGTTCAAAAGCCTGTGTAGGCAATTGTATCAACTTCATCAACTGTATTTGTTGAGGAGATAACTTCTGAGATAATTTAAAATTTAAAGACTGTTTAAGCATGTTTGTTTTCTAACTATGTAAAAATACTAAAAGCCTATTTGATAAGTGCTAAAGTTGTTAAAATTATAAGTAATCATAGATCATGTTGCTTTTAAATACTTGCTTTAATTAAAAAGTCCCGATTTCTAAATTAGAAATCGGGACTTTTATTAATCTTTATGCTATTTAAAATTCAGCATTTCCAGGAGTACGTGGATAAGGAATTACATCTCTTATGTTACCCATACCAGTTACAAACATTACGAGACGTTCAAACCCTAGTCCAAAACCACTATGTACCACACTACCGAATTTGCGCATCTCTAGATACCATCCTAGTTCTTCTTCAGAGATTTCCATGTCGGTCATTTTCTGTTTTAAGACATCATAACGCTCTTCACGTTGTGATCCACCTACCATTTCACCTATTCCAGGGAAAAGGATGTCCATGGCTCTTACCGTTTCATTTCCGTTTGCATCCTTATCATTAAGGCGCATGTAGAATGCTTTAATTTTTGCAGGATAATCAAAAAGAATTACAGGACATTCAAAGTGCTTTTCTACTAAGTAACGCTCGTGTTCTGACTGTAAGTCTGCACCCCATTCATTAATAGGATATTTGAATTTCTTCTTTTTGTTAGGCTTAGAATTTCTAAGAATATCAATAGCTTCCGTATAAGAAACACGTTTAAAGTTATTCTTACCTATAAACTCTAGCTTCTCACGTAGTGGCATTGGACTACGTTCTGCAGCTGGCTTTTGTTTGTCTTCGTCGGCTTGTCTTTTTTCTAAAAATGCAATATCATCTGCACAATTTTCTAATGCATAATCAATAACAGATTTTAAGAAACCTTCTGCTAGGTCCATGTTAGCATCTAGATCGTTAAATGCAACCTCAGGCTCTATCATCCAGAATTCTGCAAGGTGACGAGATGTATTAGAATTTTCTGCTCTAAAAGTCGGGCCAAAGGTGTATACCTGACCTAATCCCATAGCATACGTTTCGGCTTCTAACTGACCAGAAACAGTAAGGTTTGATTCCTTCTCAAAGAAGTCTTGTTTGTAATCTATGTTTCCTTCTTCATCCAGCGGCGGATTCTTAGGATCTAACGTAGAAATGCGGAACATTTCTCCAGCACCTTCTGCGTCACTACCTGTAATTATAGGTGTATGCGCCTGATAAAATCCTTGTTCTTGAAAATATTTGTGTACCGCAAAAGATAGTGCTGCTCTCACACGCATCACTGCGCCGAAGGTGTTAGTACGCACACGTAAATGCGCTTGTTCTCTTAAGGTTTCTAGATTATGCTTCTTAGGCGATAATATAGTTTTCTTCACCTCTTCAGGGTCTGCAGTGGCAAGTATTTCTATTTTAGTAGCCTGTAATTCTATGCGCTGTCCAGAACCTGCACTCTCTGTAAGTGTACCTGTTACAGCAACTGCTGCGGCAACATTAATTTGATCTAGAAGATCACGATCATAATTTTCCGGCTCTATTACTGCTTGTAAGTTATGTATGGTAGACCCATCGTTTAATGCTATAAATCTATCGTTTCTAAAACTACGTACCCATCCTTTTACGGTTATCTCGATCATACTAGGATCAGACTGGAGTATTGCTGCTATTCTTTTCATTGGTTTACTTGATGAATTCAGTACGGCAAATATAATTTTTATGGGCCGTAAGCACAATTAATAATGATTGTAAATGTGATGGTGTTGGTGTTTATCTCGCTTTCGCGAAAGCGGAACTAAAATCCTACTCTTCTATACCATCTGTATCTTGTGCGATTAATGGAATCGCTGGTTTTTTAAAGGTGCGCTCATTTGCAATACTTTTTTCTAATGAAAGCAACATACTAGGTAGTAATAATAAGTTTGCTGCCATTGCAAAAAGTAAAGTAGCACTTACCAAAGCACCTAACGCTACGGTACCACCAAAGCTGGATGCGGTAAAAGTCAAGAAGCCAAAGAATAAAACGATAGATGTGTAAAACATACTCACACCGGTTTCTTTTAAGGCGCCATAAACTGACTTTTTAATCTTCCAGTCGTTTGCGATCAATTCCTGACGGTATTTTGCCAGAAAGTGTATCGTGTCGTCCACTGATATTCCAAATGCGATGGAGAATACAAGTATAGTAGATGGTTTAATAGGTACGCCTAAGTAGCCCATAAGTCCAGCAGTAATTAATAATGGCAACAAGTTAGGAACGAGTGACACAAAAATCATGCGTAGAGACTTGAACATCCATGCCATGAATACGGCTATAAGCACGATTGCAAGTGATAGGGATAGAATAAGATTGTTGATAAGGTAGTTGGTCCCTTTTTGGAAAACAAGTGCTTTACCAGTTAGGGTTACTTCATAACGTTCTTCTGGGAATATGGTTTTAATTTTCTCTCTTAGGTTTTCTTCTACACGTTCCATGCGATCAGTTCCCATATCTTTCATGAATGTGGTGATGCGAGCATTTTGTCCGGTGCTGTCTACAAAGCTTTTCATTAGAGAGATGTCGTTAGAGCTTTTCTTTACCAGCTTAGACATAGTAACTGCATCATAAGTAGATGGTAGGTCAAAGTACTCTGGATCGCCACCATAATGTGCCTGTTTGCTAAATTTTACAGCAGATACAATGGACATAGGTCTGGACAGTTCTGGAGTCTCAATAATGTGTTCTTCTAGTTTATTAAGTCTTTTAAGTGTCTTTAAGGAAGTTACTTTTTCATTTTTACTCTCGACAAGTATTTCTAATGGCATGATACCGTCAAAGCTTTCTTCAAAAAACTTAATGTCTTTATAGAACTGCATACTTTTAGGCATGTCTTCAATGAGACTACCAGAAACTTTGATCTGATATATACCTATAAAGCTTAAAATAAGAACTACTACACTAGTAATGTAAATAGGAATGCGCTGTTTTTTTACCATGCGTTCATTCCAGTCTACAAATTTGTTGATCCATGTTTTACCTAAGTGTTTTAAGTGACGTTCTTTAGGAATAGAGAGGTAACTATAAATGATGGGTATGATCATTAAACTAAGTAAGAATATGGCGATAATACATATACTTGCTACTACACCGAATTCTACTAACAATTTACTTTGTGTAAAGATAAATGTCGCAAATCCACTGGCAGTGGTTAGGTTGGTCATTAAAGTGGCGTTACCGACTTTAGTAATTACGCGCTGTAAAGATTTTGCCTGGTTACCGTGTTTCTTGATTTCTTGCTGGTACTTATTGATTAAGAATATACAGTTAGGAATCCCGATTACGATAATAAGCGGTGGTATTAATGCGGTAAGCACGGTAATCTCATAACCTATCCAGCCTAAGATACCAAAAGCCCACATCACACCTATAACAACGGTTACTATGGAGATAAAAGTAGCGCGCCAGGATCTAAAGAAAAAGAAGAAAATACCAGAAGTAATAGCTAGAGCGGCCAGTAAAAACATTCCTATCTCGTCTACTATGTTTTGAGAGTTAAGAGTTCTTATGTACGGCATACCAGACACTTTAATGTCTAGCTGATTATCGCTAGCATATTGATCTAGAACAGGTTGAAATTTATCGATTATAAAATCCTTGCGCAGGATAGTATTTACGATATCCTTTTTTATATAAACAGCGGTGCGTATAACGCTATCATTTTCTGAGTAGATTAGGTTTTTATAAAAAGGTAGTTCATTAAAAAGTTTCTTTTTAAATGCAGCTAATTCTTGATCGTTTTTAAGAGGTTCTTGAAGAACAGGTTCTACTATAAACTTTGTGTTATCGCTGTTTTTAGTAAGGTTAGGCAAGTTAGAGGTGGATAAGACCAGCTCTACTTCTTCAAATGTTGCGAGAGAGTCTGCAAGTGCGTTCCAGGCATTGAACCTTTGGTAGTTGTCAAGATTATTGTTTTCAACACCTAGAATAATTAGATTTCCTTCTTCACCAAATTTGTCTAGAAATTTATTGTATTCTTCATTAACAGGATGGTCATCAGGCAGTAAGTTAGCCTCTGTATGAGTAAACTGCATGTATTTCCATTGTGAGGCTAGTGCAATAGTTGCGATAACTATTAAGGCTAGAATCACTTCTCTATTGCGCAGTATAAGTCTAGCGATACTATTCCAAAATCTAAAACTAAATAACTTTTGCATGGCTCAATTTAAGGCGCGCAAAGGTACTTTTAAAAGACGTAATTAAATAAGGAATGAAGACTTAATTATGCTTAAAACACTGTTATAGCTCTAGGTAGAATGTAAACTTGAGGGCGAGGTTGTCTGCAAAATCAGGTAAATGATAGGCTCCATAGCGGTAACTAGCACTTAAACCGAATCCAAAGATGAGTTTATTTAATTCAAAACCGCTCTCTAAATAACCTTTTTCTAAGGTGTTAAAGCTTATGTTTTCATGACGTTGCTCGTTATCTAGATCGCCCCATGCGGCTTTTGATATCAATACCAGTTCTGGTTGCAAAAACGAGAAGATCTTAAATGGAGCAAACCTATGTTTTACCTGTCCTATTAAAAGTTTATCAGAGAAAAACTCATTAAAATACATGGTTTCAAAACTGCGTCTACCAGCTACAGAAAAACGTTGTAGGATCTCATCTTTATTAGGCGCGTTAGGGTAGGCGTGATACAAATGTGTTAAAGGTACTTCTCCAGCGCTGTAATGACCTTCTATCATAAAATCGGTACTAGTTTTATTGGGCCTATTTATGGTGTATTCTGCTTTTCCAGAAACTTTAAGATAATTAAAGTTACTCTCTGCGAGGCCTTTTATTCCTTGTGTGATTTGCCCACTTAAAATAGGGTAACCTCTTGTTATTTCTTGATAACCTTGTGGCGTGCGCATAAACTCGCTTACGGGACTCCATCTAGCGCCTAGAGATATTTCTGATAATACATAATCAGAAAAAGGATCTCCTGTTGGGTTAAATTGGTAATTTGTTGTTTGGGTGATTCGCTTTCGCGAAAGCGAAACCTCACTAATAACAGATGGAAATAATCGTTGTTGTAAAGACATACCATACTGTTTATATAAATAAAAGGTAGGTATGTTGATTAATCTAGGTTCAAAAAGAGAGTAAACCCTTGCATCTGTCAGAAAACTTTCTGCAGCAAACTCGTTGATATCATCTTGTTTATAGATGTTTAACCAGGTGTTTTTTTCTTTGTTAATACGGTAGCCTATTCCTATTTTATGTTTAAAAACAGCATCGTTAGTACCGTAGGCCAGGTATCCATTAATCCTAAATTTTTCACTTAACTTTTCATTAGTTTGCCCGCCTATACCTATTCTAAACGCTTCATAATCATTGAATTTAACTAAGTATTTTAAATCTACATCAAAGAAGCTGACAGGAAAATAACCTACCTTAAATTTATCTAGAGTTTCTAGCTTGCGAGTGATTTTGGACGCTGCGACTATACTGTCTAGATCCATAAATCGAGCAAGCTCTGTGGTAGAAAAGGCGTCATCTCCACGGTATTTATCCCAGTACTGTTCTTGTTGTGTTATAGCGCTGTCCTGTACTTCTATTTTAAGACCTTTTCTACCGTAATTAATTTCTTTATTGGTTTTAAAATTGGAGTTTAAGGCTTCTATTATAAGGTAGAGTTCTTCAGAAGCATTTTGATCATCACCTACTTTTTTTTCTATACCTACTTCTAGTCTTGCACCTAGTATTTCTAATTCTTTTCTAGTTTTCTCTTTTCTTACATAGAGTTTTCTAGAGCTGTTGAACCATAGTGATGTGGTAGGGTCATAAATAAAATCATGATATGCGATAATGTTAAGATCGCCTGTTTTTTTAAAAACAGCCTTTGCTACGCCATTAGTTTGATGATCTATATATAAGGAGCCGTAGAATAATTGTGCTTCTTTCTTATATCTAGGAGTAAAGATGATTTTAGAAACAGGCCTGTCATTAATTATCGTGTCTTTCTCTATTTTAAAATCATATAAAGAAGGAGCCTTTTCATTAAGTGGGCTTATAAACTCTTGGTCAAATATTATGTAGGTGTTGTCATATATATTTTCTGATTGAAAATCTATATTGTAAATAGGGTAGACTGGTTTTTCAAATCCAGGCATGTTTGCCCCAGTGATAACCTCTTTGTAGCCTTCTATGTCATCATAAATGTGTTGTGATGTTTTTTCGGCAAAGAAGACTCCGGTTTTCTTAAGCGTTTTCCTTAATTCTGTTTTTTTATATCCTGGTCCGGTAAGTGCTTCTGGATCTCCAGAAACCTTAAGATTCTCATAAGCATCGTACTTATAGGAATTCAGTTTATGAGTAGGGTCATTTTTTTTTGAAGAGATAAGTACCTTGGTCATTAACATCTCGGCCTCTCTGGTACTTTGCTGTTGTGCAAACATACCTATAGATAAAAGCAAAATAAAAATACCAAAAACTAACTTCATAAAATGATTTGCTTAGAAAGGTTAAAAATAGAATAAGCACAGTTATAAAACTACGGTACTTATGAGAATATTGTGAGCGTAAAAAAACGCCAGTGGTGACACTGGCGTTTTGTTAAATAGATAGCAATCTATTATACTTTCATAATCTCTTGTTCCTTAACAACTAGATGCTCGTCTATTTTAGCAACATATTTGTTAGTTAAGTTTTGCACATCGTCTTCAGCATTTTTAAGTAAATCTTCAGAAATATCAAGTTTCTTAAGATCATTCATAGCCACCTTACGGTCGTTACGGACACCTATTTTTGCTTCCTCACCTTCAGCTTTTGCTTGTTTTGCAAGGTCCTTACGTCTTTCTTCTGTAAGAGCAGGTACGTTTATGATAACGCTCTCGCCGTTATTCATAGGGTTTAAACCTAGGTTAGCATACATGATTCCCTTCTCAATTTCGGTAATCATACCTTTTTCCCACGGCTGTATAGTTAACGTACGAGCGTCTGGAGTAGAAACGTTTGCTACCTGTGATAAGGGCGTCTGGCTACCGTAGTAGTCTACCATTACAGTGCTTAACATGGCAGGAGATGCTTTTCCTGCACGTATACTTAAAAGTTCTTTTTCTAAGTGTGTGATAGCGTTATCCATGTTTTCCTTGGCGCTATCTAGTATAAAATTAATTTCTTCAGTCATCACTAGTATTTTTATAATATGCTATGCAAATATATTGCCGTTTTTACATTTGTACTTTAGTACCTATGTTTTCACCACTCAATAGCTTAATTAAGTTGCCATTTGTGTTCATGTCAAAAACAATAATAGGTAATTCATTTTCTTGACTTAAAGTAAATGCCGTAGTGTCCATTACTTTAAGGCCTTTGCTCAATACATCGTCAAAGGATATAAAATCAAATTTAGTTGCCGACGCATCTTTCTCTGGGTCTGCAGTGTAAATACCATCTACACGAGTACCTTTAAGAATAACATCTGCCTCTATTTCTATGGCTCTAAGAACAGCGGCGCTGTCTGTAGTAAAGTATGGGTTACCTGTTCCACCACCGAAAATTACTACGCGTCCCTTCTGTAGGTGTCTCATCGCCTTGCGACGTATAAAAGGCTCTGCTACTTCATTAATTTTAATCGCAGTCTGTAATCTAGTCGGTACATCAGCATCTTCTAGAGCGCTCTGTAAAGCAAGACCATTAATTACAGTTGCTAGCATTCCCATGTGGTCACCTTGTACGCGATCCATACCATTACTAGCTCCAGCAACACCTCTAAAAATGTTACCACCACCTATAACTATGGCTACCTCTATACCTAGATCGGTAACTTCTTTTATTTCCTGAGCATATTCTGCCAGGCGTTTAGGGTCGATACCGTACTGTCGTTCACCCATTAAGGCTTCTCCAGATAGTTTTAATAAAATGCGATTGTATTTCATAACATAGATGTGTGTGCTGCAAATATAAATGAATTAGAAATCCTATTAAATATTTATTTAGGTATCGCTTTCGCGAAAGCGATATAAGAATAATCATCTCTACATATTAAAGAAACAGTCCTAAATAATAGCAGTCGTTTCATATGTATCTGCGATTTATTTAAATGCTTGGTATTTAGAGTCTGAGATTAAATCTCAAATTCAGGTTCAAAAGCTATCTTTGCAATCTAACTATTTACCTTATGTTCCAGCTGGGAAAAACCATTGTGTCAGACGATCTTCTTGAAAAAGACTTTGTATGTAATCTTACTGCATGTAAAGGAATTTGTTGTGTAGCAGGAGAGGCAGGCGCGCCTCTAGAGCAAAAAGAATTAGATATACTAGATCGTGAGTATGAGAAGATAAAACCTTATTTACGTCCAGAAGGTATTGCGGTTATAGAGGAGCAAGGTACATGGATAGAACGTGAGAATGGAGAGTTAGAAACTCCACTCGTTAATAATGAAGAGTGTGTTTATGCTACTTTTAAAGAAGATGGTACAGCGTTGTGTGGTATAGAGTCTGCTTATAGAGATGGTAAAACGACTTTTTATAAACCTATATCTTGTCATTTATACCCAGTACGTATTCAAGAATATACCGATTTTAAAGCGGTGAATTATCACAAATGGCAAATTTGTGACGACGCCTGTGCGCTAGGTGAAGAATTAGGCGTGCCAGTTTATAAATTTTTGAAAGAACCACTGACCAGAAAATTCGGTCAGGAATGGTATTCAGAATTAGAAGAAATTGCAAAGGATTTTTAGAGCGTTAATTCAAAATCTGCGTTTTCAAAGAGCGTTTTTTATAGTTCTCCTTTTGTGAAACCGTGAATAACTTCTTGTAAAAAATATGCTAACTAGACGTAGGAAAAGTCTTCAAATCGAGGCTCAGTAGTGATGAAATAAGTGATTTAACATTTCTAAATTGAGTAAAAAACCATTCATCGAAACAATATGTTAAATGGCTGTCAGTTAGTTTTTTGTGGTAAATAATTCACAAAAGTTCTATGTTGAAAACTTGTGAAAAAGGCAAATGTTAAAACCTCCATATCGCCTCAAACTTTAGCCATCTTTGTTACTCTTAAGTTTTAAGAAATTAACGAGATAATTAAAGGCCACATGCAGACGACTCCAGAACCTATTTTACAAGAGAATCCAGATAGATTTGTTATTTTTCCTATTCAACATGATGATTTATGGGAATGGTATAAGAAGCAACAGGCATGTATATGGACGGCAGAAGAAATCGATTTGCAAGTTGATATTACAGACTGGGAACAATCTCTTAATTCTGACGAGCGTTATTTTATAAAACACATTCTTGCATTTTTTGCAGCGAGTGATGGTATTGTAAATGAGAATCTAGCAGAGAACTTTGTAAATGAAGTTCAATATTCTGAAGCTAAGTTTTTCTATGGTTTCCAGATCATGATGGAAAACATACATTCAGAGACTTACTCTCTTCTTATTGATACTTATGTAAAAGACGATAAAGAAAAAGATCAGCTTTTTAGAGCTATAGAAAATTTCCCTGCGATTAAATTAAAGGCAGACTGGGCAATGAAATGGATCGATAGTCCATCATTTGCAGAGCGTCTTATTGCATTTGCAGCAGTAGAAGGTATTTTCTTCTCAGGTGCTTTTTGTTCTATTTACTGGTTAAAGAAGCGTGGTTTAATGCCAGGACTTACTTTTTCTAATGAATTGATTTCTCGTGATGAGGGTATGCACTGTGATTTTGCAGTACACCTACATAATCACCACCTAGTTAATAAAGTGCCTAAAGAACGTATCACAGAAATTATTGTGGACGCCTTAAATATAGAGCGCGAGTTCATTACAGAGTCATTACCTGCTAGTTTAATAGGTATGAATGCAAAATTAATGACTCAATACCTAGAGTTTGTAACAGACCGTTTACTAGTAGAATTAGAATGCGAGCCTGTTTATAACGTGACTAATCCGTTTGATTTTATGGATTTAATAGGTATGGAAGGTAAGACCAACTTCTTTGAAAAAAGAGTAGGTGAGTACCAGAAAGCTGGTGTTATGAACAGTACTAAAGAAGATAAAGATTCTATGGATTCTTTTTCTTTAGATGCTGATTTCTAGAGCAAAGCTTATTTAGACCTTACAACTGCAACAGTTGTTCCATTATAAATTACCGAAAATATGTCAAGATATTTTCACTTATGTTAACCCAATTACAAGAGAAAGGGAGTAGAATCCTTATCTCTTAACCCAAATAAAACAGTTCAATATGTTTGTAGTAAAAAGAGACGGCCACAAGGAGCCAGTGATGTTTGATAAAATCACAGCGAGAGTACGTAAATTATGTTACGGTTTAAGTAATCATGTAGACCCAGTAAAAGTAGCTATGCGTGTAATCGATGGGTTATATGACGGTGTTACTACTAGTGAACTTGATAACCTAGCTGCAGAGACTGCTGCAACTATGACTACTGCACATCCAGATTATGCACGTCTTGCGGCACGTATCTCGGTTTCTAACCTGCATAAGAACACAAAAAAGACCTTCACTGACGTAGTAACAGATCTTTATCAATACGTAAATCCACGTACAGAGAAAGCTGCACCTATGATCTCTGACGAGGTGTATAAAGTAATACAAGATAATGCAGACCGCTTGAACTCGGCCATTATCTATAATCGTGATTTTGGGTACGATTACTTTGGGTTTAAAACATTAGAACGTAGTTATTTATTAAAAATTAACGGTCAGATTGCAGAGCGTCCACAACACATGTTAATGCGTGTGTCTGTAGGTATTCATATAGACGATTTAGATGCAGCTATAGAGACCTATGAGTTGATGTCTAAAAAGTTCTTCACTCATGCAACACCTACATTATTTAATGCAGGTACACCTAAGCCTCAAATGTCTTCTTGTTTCTTATTAACGATGCAAGATGATAGTATAGAAGGTATTTACGATACATTAAAACAAACAGCAAAAATCTCACAAAGCGCTGGTGGTATAGGACTATCTATTCATAATATACGTGCGAGAGGTTCTTACATAGGTGGTACTAACGGTACTTCTAACGGTATTGTGCCTATGCTTAAAGTATATAACGATACGGCACGTTATGTAGATCAAGGTGGAGGAAAACGTAAAGGTTCCTTTGCTATTTATATGGAACCATGGCATGCAGATATATTTGATTTCCTCGATCTTAAAAAGAATCACGGTAAAGAAGAAATGCGTGCACGCGATTTATTCTATGCGATGTGGATCTCAGACCTTTTCATGAAAAGAGTAGAGACTAACTCTACATGGACATTAATGTGTCCACACGAGTGTCCAGATCTTTATAACCTTCATGGAGATGAGTTTGAAGCATTGTATACTAAATATGAGCAAGAAGGAAAAGGTCGCAAGACTATCCAGGCTCGTGAGTTATGGGATAAGATACTAGAATCTCAAATCGAGACAGGTACACCATACATGTTATATAAAGATGCAGCAAATAATAAGTCTAACCAGAAGAATTTAGGTACCATCAGGTCTTCAAACCTATGTACAGAGATCATGGAGTATACATCTCCAGACGAGGTTGCAGTATGTAACCTAGCCTCTATTGCATTACCTATGTTTATTAAAGATGGTGCATTTGATCACAAAGCATTATATAAAGTAACAAAAAGAGTAACTCGCAACCTTAACAAAGTTATCGATCGCAACTATTACCCAGTAATTGAGGCGAGAAATTCTAACATGCGTCACAGACCAGTAGGATTAGGTATTCAAGGTCTAGCAGATGCTTTTATCATGTTACGTCTTCCATTTACAAGTGACGAGGCAAAGAAATTAAACTCAGAGATTTTTGAGACCTTATACTTTGCAGCTTGTGAGGCTTCTATGGAAATGGCTATTGAAGAAGGACCTTATTCTACATTTGCCGGTTCACCTATGTCAAAAGGAGAATTCCAGTACAACATGTGGAATGTAAATGATACAGATTTAAGCGGTCGCTGGAACTGGGCAGATCTAAGAACTAAGGTAATGGAACACGGTGTGAGAAACTCACTATTAGTTGCGCCTATGCCTACAGCCAGTACTTCTCAAATCCTTGGTAACAATGAGGCGTTTGAGCCTTATACTTCTAACATTTACACACGTAGAACACTCTCTGGTGAGTTTATCGTCGTGAATAAACATTTATTAAAAGACCTAGTAGATTTAGGACTTTGGGATGATAGCTTAAAGAACGCGATCATGAGAAATAATGGTTCTATACAAGCGATAGAAGGAATTCCAGCAGATATTAAAGAGCTTTATAAAACAGTGTGGGAATTAAAGATGAAGGACATTATCGATATGTCTCGCGAGAGAGGTTTCTTTATCGACCAGTCGCAATCCTTAAACCTATTCATGGAAAACGTGACTACTTCTAAGCTTACCTCTATGCACTTCTATGCGTGGAAAAGTGGTTTAAAAACAGGAATGTATTACCTAAGAACAAAGGCAGCAGTAGATGCAATTAAATTTACGGTAACAAAGGAAAAGAAAGCAGCACCTATCGCAGCACCTGCAGCAGTAGAGGTTCCTGTTCTTAATACAACAGCGCCAGCACAAGCAGCAAGCACACTAAGAGCACAACAGCAAGTGTCACAACCTGCTCCTGTTCAGGCTCAAGCAGCAGCTCCAGTACAGTCTCAGTCTTTATTTGTAGAAGATAGTGCTCCAGCAGCGGCAAACGTTATGAATCAAACGCAGCCAGTTGTAAATACTAACGTAGTTACAGAAAACGAAGAAATGACTGCCGAAGAATATAAATTAATCTTGCAACGTGCAAAAGACGCTGCCAGTAATGGTGACGACTGTGAGATGTGCGGTTCATAATTTTTATTACATTTATTACTAAAACGTATCAAAGCCCAATCCTGTGATTGGGCTTTTTTATGTTCTATAGTTTCGCTTTCGCGAAAGCGGAATGATAAACTACTTTAAGAAGTTGTTTTGAAAGACATAAAAACCTTAAATCTCTTAACATAAAAGCGGGATAAAGTAAGCTAATCTTAAATCTCTACTAAGCTTTTTTTAAACCTGTCTTAATCGGTCGTTTGTAACTGGTTCATTGTTATATGTTTGTGGTATAATTAATTATTAACCATACAAACAAATATTATGAACTACACAAAAGAAGTGTCCCAAAAATTAAATGATTTACTAACTAAAAACTATGATGCAGAGGCTGGATATAAACTAGCAACAGAGCAAGTGAATAGCAGTAGATTAAAAGATTTTTTCTCAAAACAACAAGAAGAGCGTTATAATTTTGGACATGAATTAAAAGAAGAGATTAAAAGTTATGGAGAGAGTCCAGAAAAAGGGACAAGTTTAAAAGGAGATGCGCATCGCACCTGGATGAACATAAAGTCTACTTTTACTTCAGATAAAGAAGAAGCAATTCTAGAAGAGGCCGTAAGAGGTGAAAAAAGCGCAGTAGAAGAATACAATGAGATTATTGCAGAAACTACCTTGCCGCCATCAACAAAAAACGTGTTGATAAAGCATAGAGATACTATTCAAAATGCATTAACTAGAGTAAATGCAATGGAAGAAATAGCCTAATAGAAAAGGTGTAAAATAGTAAAAGCTCGATCTTTTAAGATCGAGCTTTTTTATGTCCTATTTTTTAGAGTTTATAGAAGCGATTTTCATGTAAGAGTTCTCTTCTATAAAATAGAACTAACTAATTATTTTGCTTTCTTAGAACCGACTGAAAGCGAATAGGTCACTCCTAGATTAAAATAATTAGAATCTCCTACATTGCGTCCGTCGACTAGTGTTCCATATCCAGCACTTAATCCTAATGATGGAAGTACAGGTACATAAGCAGTAACACCTATACGTGTGTAATCTACTTCTGTCTCTGGAAATCTACCACCAAAATCTGCGTCAGAAATATCTCTACCGTCAGAAGAAGACTGGTAATCCATCCATGCTTCTACATAAAAAAGTGCGTTAGAATATCCTATTTTACCCATGAATAATAAAGCATCTGGTACATCTAGATCGTTACCACCATTAACACCTAGATTATCATCTGCATCACCACGTAGACTGTATCCTGCAACTGCAGTAGCAAATAAACCAGAGTCTGCTTGTAAGTGAGCACCTAGATGTAAGTTAGTCGTTACCGCTCCAGAACCTAGAGATAGTATTCCATTAGGCTCATAACCGCCAGGTAGTGTAACACCTACAGCACCTAGACCGTCTAATCTTGCTTTACCTAGTTTTGTACTGAAGGCTCTGTATTTACCATATAAACTTATATCTTGAAAGTCAGATTGCTCTGTAGTCCCATTTACTGGGTCTGCAGCGCCATTTCCTTGAGCACTTATATAAGGTGCGTTTGCGATAACAGTAAAGTTGTCTGTGATGGAATATTTTGCATAGAGATTATATATGTCTTGATCTATTTCATTGTGAGCAGGTATAGGGTCTACTTTATCTTTTCCTATATAAAATGCGTCAAAGGTGCTGCGTGTATAACTAGCCGTAACAGATAAATCGCCTTTAGGATTAAAAAAACCATCTACTAGTCCTTGAGAAAATACAGTAGATGTAAATACTACTGATAGTAATAGTGAAAATAAAAAATTTGTTTTCATGATAAAATTTTAAAATTGAAATTTAAGTTCGAGTTGTTATGTGAAACAGTAAGAGTTTTTAATTCTCTAAAAGCTTACTGTTTTTGAACACAACAAATAGCGATTTTTTAATTCACGATTGCCTCTCGATTTCATTTCATTTATATCACATGTTATTGCAAGATTGTGACAATTGTGTCGGGATAAGTAAGAAATATTTTGTTTTTCAATTGTCTATAGTCTTTACAAGAGCTGTAATTTTAACTAAGATTGTTCATAACTCTACTTTCAAAAAGCAACTCAAAGACCTATATTTAAAATCCGAAAAATAATTAGATTACAGATTTCATGCTATTGATAATCAGATTTATGTAAATATTTTTCAATTCCTTTTATAGAAGTAATTTCATCTTTTAGAACGCGCGCTTATGTACTTAATTTTTGACACAGAAACTACTGGATTACCTAAACGCTGGGATGCACCTTTTACAGATGTAGATAACTGGCCTAGGGTTATACAGATAGCGTGGCAGTTACATGACGAGATGGGTAACCTTATAGAGGCTCAAGATTATTTGATACAACCAGACGGTTTTGACATCCCTTATGATGCAGAGCGTATACATGGTATCTCTACAGCACTTGCTCAAAAAGACGGTATTCCTCTAGTGGAGATGTTAGAGAAATTTAACATAGCACTTAGTAAAACAAAATTTATTGTAGGTCAGAATTTAAAATTTGACCTTAATGTTACTGGAGCAGAATTTGAGCGCACTCAAATAGGTAACGATTTACAAGAGTTACCTGTTCTAGATACCTGTACAGAGCACACGGCAAATTTATGTCAGATTCCCGGTGGGCGATATGGTAAATTTAAATTACCGACACTTACAGAGCTGCACCAGTTTCTGTTTAATCAGCCCTTTGGAGAAGCGCACAACGCGACTGCAGATGTGGAGGCAACCACGCGTTGTTTCTTAGAATTACTTAGAAAAGAGCAGTACTCGCTAGAACAACTAGGTTTTGAAGATGGATATTTTTTACGCTTTCGCGAAAGCAACCCTACAACCATCGCACCGGTAGGAATAAAGCATGTCAATCTTAAAAAAGCATCAGAAAGATTAAAGTCCAACGATAGTCCAGAGATATCTAAGGCAGAAATTAAAGAGAACTTAAATGAATTAAGAGATGCGAGTTTTGCACATTTACACAGTCATAGTCAGTTTTCTATATTACAATGTACAGCTAGTGTAAAAGATCTAGTTACAGCTGCTGCGGCAAATAATATGAATGCCGTTACCATGACAGACCATGCAAACATGATGGGAGCATTCCATTTTGTACGTGCGGTAAAAGCACATAATGCGAGTCTAGCAGATGCGGAAGAAGGAGAAGAAAAAGAACCTATAAAACCTATAATAGGTTGTGAGTTCCAGGTGTGTGAAGATATGTACGATCGTACACACAAGGATAATGGATACCAGATAGTAATTCTAGCCAAAAACAAGAATGGATATCACAATCTAGCAAAAATGGCAAGTAAAGCCTACACAGATGGGTTTTACTACATGCCGCGTATAGATAAAAAACTGGTAGAAGAATATAAGGAAGACCTAATTGTTCTTACAGGAAACATGTATGGTGAGGTGCCTTCTAAGATTTTGAACTTAGGAGAAAATCAGGCCGAAGAAGCACTATTGTGGTGGAAAAAGCACTTTGGTGACGATCTTTATGTTGAGGTAATGCGCCATGGTCAAGAAGATGAAAATCGCGCAAATGAGGTGTTAGTCAGCTTTGCTCGTAAACACGATGTAAAAATAGTAGCGACTAATAATACGTATTACATACATAAAGAAGATGCAAATGCACATGATATTTTACTTTGTGTAAAAGATAATGAGAAGCAAGCAACGCCTATAGGTCGTGGTCGTGGTTACCGTTATGGATTGCCTAATCAGGAGTATTATTACAAGTCTGCTCCAGAGATGAAAGAACTCTTTAAAGACTTGCCCGAGGCGATACTTAATGTACAAGAAGTAGTAGATAAAGTAGAGGCATATGAGCTTGCGAGAGATGTACTGTTACCTGCCTTTGATATTCCAACAGAGTTTGTAGATGAAAATGACGCAGTTAATAATACTAAGAATGGTGAGAATAGCTATTTGAGACACCTTACTTATGAAGGTGCAAAAATACGTTATGGTGAGATCACTCCAGAAATAGAAGAACGACTAGAATTTGAATTAGAGACAATTAAAAAGACCGGTTATCCTGGTTATTTCTTGATTACTTGGGATTTTATAAAAGCAGCCAGAGACATGGATGTGGCTGTAGGACCTGGTCGTGGTAGTGCCGCTGGTAGTGTGGTAGCCTATTGTTTATGGATTACAAATGTAGATCCTATACATTACGACCTGCTTTTTGAGCGTTTCCTAAATCCAGATCGTGTATCCATGCCCGATATTGATATAGATTTTGATGATGAGAACCGTTACAAAGTAATGGACTACGTTATTGAGAAATATGGAGCGTCACAAGTAGCACAAATTATTACCTATGGTACGATGGCGGCAAAGTCGTCTATTAGAGATACAGCTCGAGCACTAGATTTACCATTACAAGACGCAGACCGTGTGGCAAAATTAATTCCTGATTTTGCTAAGTTGAAGAAAATGTTTGCTCTAGAAGATAATGAAATCGCAGGAAAATTCCGTGGTGATGATGCAGACATGGTGCGAGAATTAAGAAGCCTAGCTGAGGGAAATGATCTTATCGCAGAAACTATACAGAAAGCTAGAATTCTAGAAGGATGTGTGAGAAATACCGGTGTACACGCCTGTGGTGTGATCATTACACCAGATGACCTTACTAATTTTGTACCTGTAGCAACAGCAAAAAATTCAGATCTTTATGTGACTCAGTTTGATAACGAGGTCGTAGAAAGTGCTGGACTGCTTAAGATGGATTTCTTGGGATTAAAAACCTTGAGCCAGATTAAGGATACTGTTGCGATTATAAAAGAACGTCATGGAATAGAGCTGGATATAGAATCTATACCGCTAGACGACGAGAAGACTTATGAGCTTTTCCAGCGTGGAGAGACTACTGCCATTTTTCAGTATGAAAGTTTGGGGATGCAAAAATATATGAGAGAGTTAAAACCTACTCAATTTGCCGATCTTATTGCCATGAATGCCTTGTACAGACCTGGTCCACTAGAATATATTCCAGAATTTATTGATCGTAAACACGGTCGTAAAGAGATCGTTTATGATCTAGATGCGATGGAAGAATACCTAAAGGAAACGTATGGTATTACTGTTTACCAAGAGCAAGTAATGCTACTCTCTCAAAAGCTGGCAAACTTCTCAAAAGGTGATGCCGATGTTTTGAGAAAAGCTATGGGTAAAAAGCAAATGGCAACGCTACAAAAAATGAAGCCTAAATTTCTAGATGCTGGAGAAGGAAATGGGCACGACCGTACGGTATTAGAAAAAGTATGGAAAGACTGGGAAGCCTTTGCATCTTATGCCTTTAATAAATCTCACTCTACCTGTTATGCATGGATAGCCTATCAAACAGCTTATTTAAAAGCAAACTATGGAGCAGAGTTTATGGCAGCAACCTTGTCTAACAATATGAACCAGATCAAGGATGTGACTAAATTTATGGATGAGTGTCGCCGCATGGGACTCGATGTATTAGGTCCAGATGTAAATGAATCTAACTATAAATTTACAGTAAACCCTAAAGGTGCTATACGTTTTGGTATGGGAGCTGTAAAAGGTTTAGGCCATGGTGCGGTAATGACTATTATTGAAAATAGAAAAGATGGTCATTATAAGAGCATCTTTGATATGGCAAAGCGCATAGACTTGCGTGCTGCAAATAAAAAATCTTTTGAAGCACTAGCTTTAAGCGGTGGTTTTGACGGATTAGGTGGAGAGAATCGTGCGCAATTTTTCCACGAATTTGATAACGGACAGATATTCTTAGAACAAGTAGTTAAGTATGCACAGAAGTTTCAAGAAAATGAGAACAGTGCTCAAGTAAGCCTTTTTGGTGAGGCCAGCGATGTGCAAATTCCAGAGCCACAACTACCTGTTTGTGAAGATTGGGGAACGATGGAGAAATTGAAAAGAGAACGAGAAGTAGTAGGTATTTACATATCTGGTCATCCACTAGACGATTATAAGCGAGAGATGAAATTCTTTTGTAATGCAAACCTCGCTGCTATGAAAGATCTCACACCTCTGGTAAATAGAGAGCTTACATTTTGTGGGGTGATATCTGAGGCACGACACATGATGAGTAAAGCAAATAAACCTTGGGGTATTTTTACCATGGAGGATTATGACGAGTCCTTTGAATTCAGAATGTTCGGTGAGGATTATTTAAAATTCAGACACTTTTTAGTGCCTAATAGTTTCTTACATGCCAAGGTTAAAATACAACAAGGCTGGATAGATAAGAATACTGGTAAGCCGCGAGATCCACGTATTTTATTTGTTCAGATGGCACAGTTACAAGATGTCATGGCGCAAGCTGCAAAGAAACTTACTATAGAATTTCATGTAAGTGAAATACTAGAAGAACGCATTGCTCTATTAAAAGACGCACTAGATAAACATCAAGGAGATCATAGACTGCTCTTTAATTTAAAAGATCATGAAGAAAAGATCTCTATAGATATGTCTGCTAGATTACAAAAGGTAAACGTCAGTGCAGAGCTGTTGCAACTGCTAGATGATAACGACATAACTTATGGGGTGAATTGATTTATTCCTGATATGATATTTCACCTATTATATAGTCAGCATTAATAAGTGAAATATCAATATAAGTAACTACAATACCAGACTAGTGTGTATGGCGTTAGTTTTGTTTAAATTTGTATATAATTATTAAAGAAAAATATCATGGCACTAGAAATAACAGATGCAAACTTTGAAGAAACAGTATTAAAAAGTGAAAAGCCAGTATTGGTTGACTTTTGGGCAGCGTGGTGTGGACCATGTCGTATGGTAGGACCTATCATCGACGAGGTTTCTACTGAGTATGCTGATAAAGCTGTAGTAGGTAAAATGGACGTAGATGCAAATCAAGAATTTGCTGCTAAATATGGTGTACGTAACATCCCTACAGTATTAGTTTTTCAAAACGGTGAAGTAGTAGGTCGTCAGGTAGGAGTTGCTCCTAAAGATGCTTATACAGACGCTTTAGACTCTCTTTTGAACTAGTATTCAAAATATAAAATAGATAAGCCTGCTCATTTTGAGCAGGCTTTTTTTGTTAAAAATATTTAAATCTTTGTTAACTTTCTTTACTTTCGAGTTATGGCCATAACTAATTACTAGCTTAATTAATTAAAATGTGAGTAAATGAAAAAAATAATAAACTATACAGCTATATTACTAGGTATAATAGCTTTTAATTCATGTAGTTCTGATAAAGTTTCTGGCTCTATTGATATTGAATCATACATTTTTAAGTCCGCCTTGTCTTCTGCCGAAAATCAAGTTTTTGTAGAAGTTACTGGAGCTAATAATGTTGAAGGAACTCATAATACTGTTCAAGTTGATTTTGTGGGGGATGATATTCAACCTTTTGCAATTGATGGTAGTAACTTCATTACTGATTTGTTTTCTGAAAATATTTTATACATAGGTGCTGGAGAAAATATGAACATGACGAATGTTACTTCAATAGGGAATGTAAAGGAGGTTATTTATCAAGGAATTAGTGAAGAAGTATATGTTCCTAGGTTAGTTGAAGTGCCGGAAAATTTATTTACTAATGGCTTATTTGTTGATATTTCAAAGGAAAATGGTATTACTATACCTTGGACACAAGACAGTTATAATCCTTTTGGTAAAATCTTCTTAGTAGTAATTAATAGAGGAGAACGTTTTTCAAACATTGAAGATAATCCATTTGGTGTCATAAGCGAGGTGATTACTGATGATGAGGAATCTTTTACTATTAGTCCAGATGCATTAGCTGATTTTGAAATTGGTGATGGTCTGGATATTTATATAGCTAGAGGTAATGAGGTTCAAATTAATGATACAGCTTTTGTATTTTATAATATTAATTCTTTCTTTGGTAGAATAATCAATTAAGGGAGTGTCTCTTAGTAAAGCCTGTTCATTTTGAGTAGGATTTTTTTTGCTCTTTTCTTAAAAAAACAGATGATCATGATCTTGTTTAAAGTTTAACCATTTTAGGTTCAATTTTAATATAACCCTAATACTTTTCTAGAGTATTTGGGTTAATTTGAAAATAAAATTAATGATTATGAGCAAGACTATATTGTTGAAAAATAGACCGCAAGGAACACCACAAAACAGTAATTTTGAATTCATAGAAGAAGAAAAGCCATCGCCTAAAGATGGTGAGGTTTTATTGAGAACTAAATACGTGTCAGTAGATCCTTATCTACGTGGACGTATGCGAGATGAAAAATCTTATATAGAGCCTTTTGAAATAGGTGCTCCCATAGCATCTGCAATTGTGGCTGAGGTTGTAGAAAGTAACAATGACCGATTTGAAAAAGGAGATTTTCTAACAGGGTCATTAGAATGGAAAGAATATCAAACAAGTACTGCAGAGAATTTACGTAAAGTAAGTAGTGATGAAAATTCATTAAGTGCAAATCTAGGAATTCTAGGTGTGACTGGACTTACCGCATACTTTGGACTAGATAGAATAGGAGAGCCTAAAGAAGGAGAGACTTTACTAGTCTCTGGTGCAGCAGGTGCCGTAGGATCTGTAGTAGGGCAAATAGGTAAAATAAAAGGACTTAAAGTCATAGGTATCGCTGGGTCTGATGAAAAAGTGGAGTTACTTAAGAGTAAATTCGGTTTTGATGCATCTATTAATTATAATAAAACAGAAGACCTAGCTGCTGCGATTAAAGAGCACGCGCCAGATGGTATAGATATTTATTTTGATAACGTGGGTAGCTACACGCTAGATGCAGCTATGAAAAACATAAACCGCTTAGGTCGTGTTATAAACTGTGGTGCGATCTCGTTATATAATGAGACTGAAAAGCCTACTGGGCCTAGATTAGAAACTACTATTGTAAAACAAAGCGTGAAAATGCAAGGTTTTATAGTTAGTAATTATCAAGAGCATTTTCCTGAAGGTGTAAAGCAATTATCGCAATGGTTAAATGATGGGAAACTGGTAAAGGAAGAGACCGTTGTAGAAGGTTTTGACTCCATTCCACAGGCATTTATTGATTTATTTGAAGGGAAAAATAAAGGTAAAATGGTGGTTAAAATCTATTAATAACGTTTTTAGCACGATACTTTTTTAAGATTCGCTTTCGCGAAAGCGGAACAAATTTAAACCCCATAAATAAAACAAGCATGATCGTCAATTAAGATGGTCATGCTTTTCTTATCTTCACACTATGGATGTACAAAAGGAACTCAATAAAACTACTGGCTTTAAAAACCTGCAATTACTGGCTAGTCAGGTAGTAGAAGGTTATATAAGTGGTATGCATAAATCTCCTTTTCATGGTTTTAGTGCAGAGTTTGCAGAACATAAAATTTACAATCCTGGTGAGAGTACACGTCATATAGACTGGAAGTTGTTTGCAAAAACAGATAAGCTTTACACAAAACGTTATGACGAAGAGACTAATTTGCGCTGTCATCTTATCGTAGATAACAGTCCTTCTATGCACTATCCACTGACTAAAAAACAAGAGATAGGCTCGCTTAATAAAATAGGTTTTACAGCGCTGGCAGCAGCAAGTGTTATGAACCTGCTTAAGAAGCAAAGAGATGCGGTAGGAATGAGTATTTATGCAAATGAGTATGAATATTATGCGCCAGAAAAAGGTAGCGAGAGACATCACAATATGCTTCTAGATCAACTGACTAGAATAAGTAGTGAGAAACCTAGCGGGCAAACTACAGATACTTACAAATATCTGCACGAGATAGCAGAGAATATAAAACGCAGATCGCTTATTTTTCTCTTTACTGACATGTTTCAAAGCGATAGACATGAAAACGAACTCTTTGAAGCGCTTAGGCATTTAAAATATAACAAACATGATGTGGTACTTTTTCATACCTATGATAGTGCTACAGAGGTCAACTTTGATTTTTCTAACAAGCCTACACGATATACAGATGTAGAAACAGGAGAGCATATCAACCTGTATGCAGATAATGTTAGAGAAGATTATCAAAAAGCGATAAAAGAATATTTTGAAAAACTAAGAGTACGTTGTGGACAAAATAGAATCAAATACATGCCGGTAGATATTCAACAAAACTTTGATGTGGTTATGACTACCTTTTTATTAGAACGACAACTTTTTAAATAAAATAAAAGCCTGTCAGGGACAGGCTTTACGTAACCAATTGAATTATGAAAAGAGTAAAGGGTTACTGCAAAGTAATTATTTAAAAGATTTAGGGAATCTGATAAACATCTCTCTTTGGTAAAGCAAAAGTAAACTTCACTTTAATAATAACTTAAACCTCTTTTTATAAATATCACTTATCTTTAAAAAGTAGAAAAACAGGTTGAATTACATTTTTATTAATTTTTCTACCTGTGTTTGATCTGCGGTTGTGATTTTTATAAAGTAAATATATTATTTAAAATTGCTAAGATCTGTACTACCATCTTCACCAGAATGTTCATCTAGAAGACGATTTGCGTAAGTTTTTTACGATAGTACCTAGGTAAGTTGTGGATCTTGAAATAATTCTGTTTTGCAACTCGATTGTCTCTTGACTCTACCGTAAATATATTATCGAAAACTATGAAAAGAGCTAAGTCGAAAAATAATTGATTTGTACATTTTCATAGTGTTGCTTTTTAAAATTTAAATCCTAATCCAAAGATTAGACCTCTATTACGAGGGAATAGGTTATTATCGATACCACCAAATACTTCTGGATCAGTACCATCATAATCAGTGATAGTTAATAAGTTAGTTCCTGTAATAGAAGCTCTTATATCTACGTTTTCACCTGGGAAATTATACCCTAACGATACATTATCTAATTTGATAAAGTCAGCTTTTTGTATATAATAGTCAGACTGTAGTCTTTGTTGAGAAAAATTAGTATTTAAAATATCTACAGTTGAATTTACATATATAGGAGTTTGCGTGTTAGTAGGGAAGATACTTCCATAACTAGCAGAATTAGAGTCTACGTTATTATAGTTGTAACCACCAGCAGCACCTCTAAATGTGAAGCTAAAATCAAGATTCTTATAATTAAAATTAGAAGTTAAACCGAAGTAAACATCGTGATTTGCTTTTTTGTACCTTACTCTATCTGCGTCATTAATAATGTTATCACCATTAGTATCTACGTACACACCATCTAATGGATTACCATCCTGATCATATACCTGACGGAAAACATGAAAAGAGGTAGGGTCAGATCCTACAGCCCATTCTTGAATCGTATTTCCTGTACCACCAGATATTCCTCCTACAGGAACAGGTGCGTTATCTGCACCAGCTAGGTCTGTAATTTCTATTTCTTGAACAGTCGCATTTGCAGACAGTGTCCAGTTCATATTTTCTGTTTGAATTATTTTTCCTGAAATACTAGTTTCAATACCTCTACTCAAAGTAGAACCTGCATTTTGAAAACTACCATTTTCTAATCCACCTGCTGGAAGTGGACCGAATAATAATAAATCTTTAGTCTCTCTATAAAAACCATCTACACTACCAGTAATACGGTCATCAAAGAATCCTATGTCGATACCAGCATTCCATTGGTCTGTAGTTTCCCATTTAAGATCTATGGATCCTTCTGGACGTATAGTGGTTACAAATTGATCACCGAATTGTACAGCTGCTTGTGGCTGTCCAGGAGTGAAAACAGATAAGTATGCAAATGATGCGTCTATATCTTGCTGCCCAGTCTGACCAAAACCACCACGTAGTTTTAACTGTGATAAGAATCCACTGTTTTGTACAAAGTCAGTGTTGGTAAGTTTTATAGCAGCACTTGCTCCATAGAAGTTAGCCCATCTATTTTCTTTAGAAAATCTTGAACTACCATTGCGAGATGCACTAGCAGATAAAACCACTAAATCTTTAATATCAAAAGAAGCTCTTGCAAATGCAGTAACTAATGCAGAGTCATCTATAGCAATAGGATTTTCTTGAAGTTCGTTGTTTACTGTAGAATGACTTGTGCTTTGACGTGTGAAATCTTGAAAACTACCTCCTAGAGTAAGATCCATGTCAGTGTCTAGAGATTCTAAAGTTCTTTTGTATTCAAAACGACCATCTAATAATTGGTTTCTTCTGAATCCTTCACCAAAGCTTCTGTTGTTTCCACGAGCCCCAGCACCAGAGTTAAAATCTCTAATCGTGTACTCATCAAACTCATTATAATCGATACCTGCGTTACCAGTAAATTTTAAACCAGGCACTTGTCTTATATTATAGGCAGCATTAAGATTTAATCTCGCTTGCTTGTTATCTAGTTGAGAATCTAAACTATTTAATAACCCTAGTGGATTACGAGGTGCATTACCTTCTGGTCCAGTCGAGTTAGTGTACTCGAAGAAACCGCCGAATTCTCCTGTATTATTAAATATAGATTGTGTAGGATCAAAAACAACTGCTGCCCCTACAGCACCTTCATCTGCTCTTCTTAATTCTTCTTGAGCTAGTTGAGAAGTAAAGTTTAGTTTTAAATCTCCTTTTAAGAAGTTTTGTCTTACGTTAAGACCCAAAGTAGCTCTTTCATAACCAGATCTTAATAAGGTACCATTCTCGTTAGTGTACCCTAAAGATGCTCTAATAGAAGTTGCTTCATATCCTTTTTCTACGGTAAGATTGTGAATAGCTCTTGTTCCGTTTTGATAAATTTCATTTTGCCAGTCTGTATTAGCATCTCCTAATACAGCAGGGTCTCTACCTTGATCAACAACTAGTTGTCTAAATTCATCTGCATTTAATACATGAGCATAATCTTGAACTTGATTTACAGCAAACTGTACATCATACCCTATTTTGAGATCACTATTAAGTTTAGCTTTTTTAGTCGTAATTAAAACAACACCGTTAGATGCACGGTTACCATAAATAGCAGTAGCACTGGCATCTTTAAGAATAGTAAAGGATTCAATGTCTGCTGGGTTAATAGTATTTAGACTAGCGTTGCGTTGATCTAGTGGTACACCATCTACTACATAAAGAGCATCTTGATTACCACCTAGTGTAGAACCTGGACGTACTCTAATAACAGGTCCATCACCTGGACGACCAGAAGCTGCTGTAACTTGTACACCGGCTACTTTACCAGATATTAACTGACCTGGTGAGGTGATCGCACCTTTGTTAAACTCTTCTGCTTTTACAGTAGTTTGTGCTGCGGTAACGTTTGCTTTTTTAGTGCTACCATATCCTATAAGAACGATGGTGTCTAATTCTGATGGGTTCTCTGCTAGTGTTATGTTGATAGAAGTCTGTCCATTTAAAGGAATCTCTTGTGTCATATAACCTATAAAAGAAAATACGATTACGGCATCACTAGGTACATTATTTAAAGTGTACTTTCCATCAAAGTCTGTCGATGTACCATTTGATGTGCCTTTTACAGATACAGTTGCTCCTAAGGCTGGTAGGCCGTTAGATTCCAGTACTGTACCAGTAATGACACTTTGCGCAAATGCAAAAAATGGTAGTAAAATTAACAGTAAAACTGTTTGTAATTTCTGATTCATTTTTCTGATTTAGTTAAAAATTAATGATGTCTTCTTCTCACACGACGGCTAAATTATATAAATTAAACGTTTTCGTTAATCGTTATTGATTTTTATCGCAACTTCACTTTTGCGAAAGCGAAACAAATAATAACTCCTGAAATAAGTTATAATGACGCAATAGAGTATATTAAAAATAAATATATTAGGGCTTAAAAGTTTCTTTATCAAATGTGTAAAGAGATTTAAAAGGTTGTAATCACTTTAGGTTATATGAATTTATTGAGATTGAGTATTTAAGGTTTTACAGAAAGCAACAGAGCTAGTTATGAAAGTTTGCTTAAATTGCAGGAAGATTCATGGCGCAAATTTTTAGCCATGGCAGACGTTACTGTAGACGATGATCTCAAATTAAGGAGTACGCTTTAAGATCTTCCAGTTGAATCAGACATGTTCAGGTAAAGATTGTCTTTTCTAACATAGGTTTCAATGGATTTGTAGGAGAGAAATATGTGTTTTGCCTATTGAGATACAGAAACTTATTGTATTTCATTCTACATGACTACCAAAGACCAACAGGTAGCTTGTAATTATTAAGATATAGATATGAGCAGCTAGACAAGGCCGTTGAAAATGCTAGGAAACTAGAGTTTTCTTCTGGAGCTGCTCTATATCTTGTGGTTACCATGAATGGTTTGTTGAACATAGAACGTCATTACTTTAACGAGAGTACAAAGGTGTTTTTTAATGAGAATTCTTTGATACTTAATGTGGGTTTAAATAATGCACGCTTTCGCGAAAGCGGAACCGCAATAAATGCCATAGTAACGGATAAGAATATTCAGATACGACCTGGTAATTTTGTTATTCTACAAATGACAAATGTTCAAAATAAAGATTTTAAATAAGATATAGAACTCCTACATTTGATACCTGAGCATAAGATTAAGAAAACCAACTATTAATAAAGTACTAGCTTAATGAAAAAATATATTTTAGGATTACTAGCCATAACAGCATTATTTGCTTGTAAAGAAGAGGTGAAAGAAGAAACACTTGCAAAAAAAGATGAGGTTAAAGAATACACTCCTATCCAGGATAAAGACTTAGAAAATGCAGTGATATATGAAGCAAACATAAGACAGTATTCTCCAGAAGGGACTTTTAATGAATTTACTAAAGATATTCCAGAACTTAAGGAACTAGGTGTTAAGGTAATCTGGTTGATGCCTGTTTTTCCTATTTCAGAAAAGAATAGAAAAGCAAAAGCTGACTTAATGGTAGAGGATATTAAGGACCCTAAAGAAAGAGAGAAGTATTTAGGTAGTTACTATGCGGTAGCAGACTATGAAGAAGTAAATCCAGATTTAGGAACGCCTGATGATTTAAAGAATCTTATAAAAACAGCACATGATAATGGTATGTATGTGATCCTGGACTGGGTTGCAAACCATACAGGATGGGATAATAGATGGATTAAAGAATATCCAGACTTTTTCACCAAGGATAAAAATGGTAAAATGATGCATCCTGAAGGTACAGACTGGACAGATACTGTAGATCTTAATTATGATAATAAAGACTTGTGGACGTATATGACACAAGCTATGGCGTCATGGATAGAAAGATATGACGTAGATGGTTTTAGATGCGATGTGGCTCATGAAGTTCCTACTGAATTTTGGAATTATGCGACTAAAGAATTAGAAGACCGCAAACCCTTATTTATGCTAGCAGAGAGTGAAAAGAAGGATCTTTTTAAAGAAGCATTTGATATGGGGTATAATTGGGAAGGACATCATTTAATGAATGAGCTGACTAAGGGTGACTTTGATGTTAAAGAATGGGATTATTACATGGAACGAAATGAGAAAAATTATGAGAAGGATGATATCTTAATGAATTTTATCACTAATCATGATGAGAACTCATGGAATGGATCTGTAAAAGAAAGAATGGGATCTAAGGCAAATACCATGCTTACATTTAGTTACATGATACCTGGTATGCCATTAATTTATTCTGGTCAGGAGTATGGTATGGATTACAGATTAAAGTTTTTTGAAAAAGATACTATCCCTAAAACTAAAGGGGAGACTTGGGATCTTATGAAAAAACTAGGTGAGTTAAAAAACAATAATGCCGCACTTAATGGTGGTAAAAACCCTGCTAGTTATACCAGACTAGAAACAAGTAATGATAATAGTATTTATGCTATTAAGAGAGAGAAAAATGGAGATGTTATTTATTACATTGTAAATTTATCTACAGAGAGAGAGAAAGTAAAAGTAAAAGGCTTGTCAGGTAGAATAACTGATGCGATACGTGGTGGTAGTGTTGATTTTAATGAAGGTGACTTTCTTGATTTTCCACCGTATGGATATCGTATTTTTACTGTAGAAAAATAATACGGTTTTCAACAAAAATGTAAAAAATGCTTCTCATTTGGGAAGCCTTTTTTTATGATATCTAGTGTCAGTCATAGAATTAAGAGTAGTATGCCATGAAGTTACTTATGTGATTATTCACTTTGCTTTTTATCTGAATTTTTAGAATTCATGTATGCTAATATGTATCAAAAAGTAAAAAGTGAAACTTTCGTGACAATTTTATTGTAATTATGCAAATATCATAGAGTAATTGTCATTTTGTAAAACCTGAAGAGGGAAGTTTTACGTATGTAATGCCGTAGTTTCTATTCCATGAATGCGAGCTTATTTTGAATGATAAAAATGTAACGGTTAAAATTAAAAATTGATTTTTAAGAAATCTTCTCATACTGCTATTCTAGTCTTTGCCGCTTCTGGTAAGAAAGATGCGTGGCGTAAAGGTATTAAAGGCGGTGATGTGCTTTTTGATACACTTACAGATCAAACGGTTGCTCTAGCGAGTAAAACTGGTTTACCATATTTTGTACATACAGAAAAGCAACAAAAGGGATTTGATTTTGGTTCTAGGCTAAGTAATTCTATTCAGGCAGTTTTTGAGCAAGGATATGATAATGTAATAGCCATAGGTAATGACACGCCGCATTTAAAATTATCACATTTTAAACAGGCTATTGGTAACCTAGAACAAGGGGTTGCTACAATAGGTCCTTCCCAAGATGGTGGTTTTTATCTTCTAGGAATTAATAAAGCTACTTTTTTAAAGGTAGAAAATAAAGAAAATAAAGAATCTAGCTTTTCTAAGTTACCTTGGAAAACGTCTCGATTAACATGTTCTCTTACAGATAGTTTTAGTAACGGTCTAGTTTTATATAAAATGCTAGATAAGTTAATAGATCTAGATGCAAGTGTAGATTTAAGGGCGATTTTAGATTACTCATTATCTTTAAATGAAATAATACTTCAACTCATTTTATTATTAGTTGAGAGCGATAAAAGTATAGCGTCTAATAGTAGTGTCCTTTACTTAATTAAGGATGCTGATGTTTATTATAACAAGGGATCTCCTTGTTGTTAATGTCTATATGTATTTATAAGCGCGTGATTTAGAAAATAAATTTGCGTGCATTTTTATCACTTTACTTTTATTAAATGAAACAATTATCCTTTTGGGTAATGCTACTTATGTGCATTACCGCATTCTCTCAAGATCTAACAGTTACCGTAACTGATTTCTCCACTTTTCAAGGTTTACCTGAAATTAAGGTTACTTTAATTAATAGCTCTAGAAATATTTCAATGGAGCAAACTACTGATGCTTCAGGAAAAATAACTTTTAAATCTTTACCTACCATCAATGGTTATGTGGTAAAATTTGAAGGTAACGACCAGTATGAATCTGCAGAAAGTTCTGTTATTAACATACGTTCTAATGAGAACCCATCTGTTGTATTAAGTATTCTCTCAAAAAACGATGATAATACATTAGATACTGTTGTTATTAACTCGCAGACTAGTAACCGTATTAACCGTCGTGATGCTGAGGTTTCCTTTGAACTAGAAGCTGCCGAAATTCAAGAAATACCTGTAGAAGGTCGTGATATCACTAGAGTTCTATACCGTCTACCTAACGTTACACAAGCAACAGGTTTCTTTCCAGAAGCGCCTAATGTAAGTGTAAATGGAGCAAACCCATTATTCACATCATATACTATTGATGGTATGGATAATAATGAACGATTTTTAGGAGGGCAGAGATTTGCGATTCCTTCTGGTTTTGTAAATGACATTACTGTTTTTACTAATAATTATAGTGCAGAGCAAGGTCTAACAGAAAATGGTGTTATAGACGTTACTACAAAGTCAGGTACCAATAAATTAACAGGAGAAGCCTTTTTTATCACACGACCAGGTCCTAGTATAGATGGTACTAGTCAGTTTGCACAAAGAGATTTATCTGGTAATCAGGTTAAAGATGGATTTGCTAGATATCAAGCAGGTGTAGGAGTAGGTGGTGCTTTAGTAAAAGATAAAACCTTTTATTATTTGAACATAGAACATACTACAGATGTAAAAGATAATTTATTAACGTCTCCACAATTAGGAGTGGCAGAAACTGTTGAAGGAACAAATACCTTTAATTATCTATCTGCAAAAATTGATCATAAATGGTCAGATAGTTTCCGTAGTTCATTGAGAGCAAATGTAGGTTTTGTGGATATAGAACGTCAGGGTGGTGGACTAGATGGCGGTGCGTTATTTCCTAGTGCAGGAGATACGCAAGAAAGAAACTCTATCAACATCGCTTTAAAGAACAGTTATAATATAGGAGATGTATTTGCCGAATCTAACATTCAGTACTCTCGTTTTAGATGGAATTATTCTCAAGCAAATAACTTTGGTAGTCCTCAAGTAACGGTAAGAAATCCAGCAGATGAAACCATAGCTATTATTGGTAACCCAGGTTATATTTTTGACGCTTTAGAAAACACAGTGCAATTTCAACAGAAATTTAAATACTACTTAGATAACCACTCTCTTAAAGCAGGATTAAACTACATACGTGGTGATCATGAATTATTAGGTGGTGGTAATCCATCAGGTAATTATACGGTAGATTTAACTCAAGCTCAATTAGATGCATTAAGAGCAAGAAATCTAGGTGGCGCTCTTAATATTAACGACCTACCATCTGACGTAGAAGTGACTAACTATGGTGTAGAATTAAGACCAGCACAATACGGTACCGACCAGTCTATTTATTCTGTTTATGCAGAAGATCTTTGGTCAGTTTCAGATCGTTTAAACGTGACACTAGGTTTGCGTTATGATTATGATAACCTTTCTAAAGGTGGTAGTGACGAAGGTGATAAAAACAACTTTGCACCTCGATTAAATTTAAACTATAAACTGACAGAGAAAAGTAGTCTACGTGGTGGATATGCTGTTTCTTATGGTAAAATACCATATGCAGTATATAGTGATGCTTTACAACAAAACACAACTAGTGAAGATTATCAAGCGCAAATTCAGGAATTTGTAGATTTAGGAATACTTCCTTCAGACACTAACATTGATAGAGTAACCTTTGATGGTAACCTTACTGCAAACGTAGCAGGAGTATCTTACCTTAATGGACCTACTGCAGCATCTTTACAAGATCAACGTGAAGGTGTTTTCTCAAATGAGAGACGTATACTTAATCCTAATGGATATGATAATCCATACTCACACCAGTTTGCTATAGGATATCAAGTACAGGTAGAAGAAGATAAACTGTTCTTTGTAGACCTTATTCATAATAGAGGTGAAGATCTTTTAAGATTAAGAAACTTAAATGCCGCTGCAGAGTATACGGTGGATCCTGATAACGTAGTAGTAAGAACACAAGCAGAGGCTGATGCTACACGACCTATTCCTATTTCTAATAACAGTGCCGTAATAGACGGGCAGACTAGAACTGGTGTTGCTAGAAGTGTTGTTATTACAGAAAATGGTGGTAAATCTCGCTATTATGCTGCTAGTTTTAATTTACAGAAATCTCGTGGAGAGGACAACTATTCTTACCGTGTTAACTATACACTAGCTAGTTTAAAAAACGATACAGAAGATATTAACTTCCGTGCACAAGATGGTAATAACTATGGAGATGAATATGGAGCATCTATCAATGATAGAAGACATAACATAAACAGTATTTTTAATTATTATCCACTAGAAGGAACGACCATAACACTTGCAAACATCCTGCAAAGTGGACAGCCTATTAACCGCATTCCAGATGCTTTGTTATATGGAACAACAGATTTAAATGGTGACGGTAGTGGTTTTGGAGATGCATACCAGGGTAATAGTGATCGTTCTCCGGGAGAGGCTCGTAATAACGACCGTCTTCCATGGTCCGTTAACTTTGATCTAGGTGTACAACACCAGTTTAAACTTAAAGGCGATAAAAAACTAGAACTAAGAGCAGATGTCTTTAATGTTTTTAACGTAGAGAATTTGAGTGGTTATAGTAACAACGCAACACAGTCTAATCAAATTCAGGCAGGTCCTGCTTCTAGTGGCCGTTTTGTCCAGCGCAACGCAGGTCCACCTAGACAGTTTCAATTTGGTGTTAGATATTTGTTTTAGAAAATTGAAAAGTTCCGCTTTCGCGAAAGCGGAACTTTTATCAAGCTTAATATAAGATGTAAAGAATCTATGAAAAAAGTACATATTTACCTTATCCTAATCACAGCGGTTTTAATAACCGCTTGTGGTGGTAAGGAAAAGGAAGAAAATTCTATAGATCTAACTAGTGCTAGCTGGGAAGAAATAGAAAAAGAAGCGCATGGTAAAACTGTAAACATGATGATGTGGAGCGGTGACCCTAAGATTAATTCTTACATGAAAAACTATGTCGCACCAGCGATGAAAGAACGTCATAATATAGATGTAGAATTATCTAACGGTCAGGGAAATGCAGTTGTGCAACTGATCATGACAGAAAAACAAGCTGGTAAAAAGAGTAACATAGACATGATGTGGATTAATGGAGAGACATTCTACCAGTTAAGACAGGTTAAAGGTTTATACGGTCCATTTGTAGATCAATTACCTAATGCGCAATACATAGATCTAGATAACCCATTTATAGGAACAGATTTTCAAGAACCTATTAATGGCATGGAAACACCTTGGGGAAATGTGCAAATGACTCTTATTTACAACAGTGATAACGTGACTGATTTACCTCAATCACGTGAGGATTTACTTGATTTTGTAAAAGCAAACCCAGGTAAATTCACCTTTGATAATCACTTTACAGGATTAACCTTTTTAAAGGCTTTATTAATCGATATCGCTGGTGGTAAAGATGCACTAGCAGGAGATTTTAATGAAGAAAAGTATAATAAGTACAGCGCTCAATTATGGAGTTATGTTAAAGAATTACAGCCTTATCTATGGAAAAATGGCGAGGCATTCCCACAAAACGTGGCGCAAATGCACCAGCTGTTTGCTAGTGGAGAGTTGCTGTTTACCATGAGTAATAATGATGCTGAGGTAGATAACAAAATTAATGAAGGTGTTTTTGCAGCATCTTCTAGAGCTTATGTACCAGAATTCGGTACCATACAGAATAGTCATTATTTAGGTATAGCAAGTGACGCAGTAGATAAAGCTGCGGCTATGGTCATGATTAATTTTATGATCTCGCCAGAGGCACAATTAGAAAAGCAAAATCCAGATGTGTGGGGTGACGGTACGGTTTTAAAATTGGATAGATTATCACAAGAATTCCAAGAGAAATTTCAAAACATACCTTCTAGAAAACAAGCTCCTAACAGAAAAGATATTCAAGAAAAAGCACTTCAAGAGTTAGCACCTGAGTACATGATAAGACTAGCCGAAGATTTTAGAACAGAAATTATAAATAGTTAGATAGAAGAATACAATTTAAGAATAAGTTAAATAGGTGTATATTATTTACCAGTTCATTTATTCTTGTTCAAAATTAATAGCATTTTTTATTTATCATATTAAACAATAATAACGCAACATAAAATATTGAAATTTAAGTCAAAACATATCTCCATTACTATTTTTATCCTATTTGCAGCAGTGCCTGTTCTCTTAGGGTTTGGATATGCTTTGTTGTATAGTTTTGGGCTTACAGGTATTTTAAGTGAAGGTTTTACAACAGAGTATTGGGAGAAAACACTACTAGCTACAGAGTTCTGGAAGTCCTTAGGTTTCAGTCTTTTTATAGCTGCAGTAGTAATGACTACTTCGTTGTTCTTTTCTTTATGGATAGTAATCTCGTGGACTAAGAATTTATATAAAGGACTGCTGTCTTATGTGACCTATTTGCCACTAGCATTTCCTGCTATTGTAATGGCATTTTTTAGCTTTCAGTTGCTTTCTAAAAGTGGTTTTATAAGTCGTGTCATTTTTAATTTAGGATGGATAGATGACCTAAGTCAGTTTCCAGACTGGACTAATGATGCTTATGGAGTTGCAATTATATTCAGCTTGTGCCTACTGATCACGCCGTTTTTTATCATTTTATATTCTAATTTATATCAAAACGAGCGCATTCCAGAACTTAAAGCACTTGCTCAAACCTTAGGAGCAAAGAAAAATCAAATCACTACCAGAATAATAGTACCTATCTTATTAAAAAAGAGTGCTTTTACAATTATGTTGTTTCTCATATTTGTGATGGGAACTTATGAAATACCGCTATTGTTAGGTAGACAAGATCCATCTATGCTATCGGTTTTTATAATTCAAAAACTTCAAAAATTTAATCTGGCAGACATACCACAGGCATATGCGGTGTCAGTTATTTATATACTTTTAATAGCAACCTTAATAGCGGTAGTTTATAAAACGAGACCAGCATTCTTTAATCCAGAAAAAAACTGATGAAGAAAGCCCTCCAAATATTATTTATTCTATCGATCTTTTTCCCGATCGCATTCCTGCTATTACTTAGTCTAGGACGCAACTGGCCGTATCCAGAATTGTTACCGCAATCACTGTCCCTAGAAAACTGGGAGTTTTTACAAAAGTCAGATAGTAAACTATTGCAAACATTTTTCTTGTCTCTAGGTATTTCTATTCTAGTGGCAACGGTAACTACTGCGCTTGCTTTTATAACGAGTAAACATATCGCATTGAGTAAATACCGCAATAAATTAATGCTGCTGGCATACATTCCTTATGTGTTATCGCCAGTTATACTGGCAGCGACACTACATTTCTTTTTTATATATGCTGGTATATCAGGTAACGTGAGTGGTGTGTTGCTAGCGCAGTTTTTTATAGCATATCCCTTTGGAGTTATTATTCTCAATAACTTCTGGAATCATAAAACTAGAGCGATAGAAGAGCTATCTAAAACATTAGGCAGCAGTAGCTGGCAAACGTTTAAAAATGTTTTATTACCCATTTCAAAAAACGCATTGTTACTATGTTTTTTTCAAACATTTCTAGTATCGTGGTTTGAATTTGGGCTCACTAACTTAATAGGAGTAGGAAGCGTGCAAACCTTAACGGTGCGCGTTTTCAGCTTTGTAAATGAGGCAAATATATTTTATGCAGCACTAGCGAGTTGTTTATTAATACTACCACCCATGATTCTTATATGGATCAATAAGAGATACATATTTGCCACAGAAACCGTAATTTAAGACCATTGGAACCACTTTTACACATAGATAATATTACCAAAAGCTTCGGCAGTGAGACCGTTTTACACAACGTTAGTTTTATGCTGCAAGAACATGAGGTGCTCAGTGTTTTAGGAAAATCAGGTAGTGGTAAAACGACTTTATTAAAAATATTAGCTGGATTAGAAAAAGAAGATGATGGTACTATTTCGCTTTCGCGAAAGCGGATGAACGACACGCCACCTAATAAAAGAAACATAGTTTATCTATACCAAGAACCCTTGCTATTTCCTCACCTTAATGTTTCAGAGAACATAGCATTTGGTTTAAAGATACGTAAGCAATCACCAGATGTGATTAAAACTAAGGTGGAGCACATGCTTGCAGAAATAGGTCTAGAAGAACATGCAGAGAAAATGCCTCACCAGCTTTCTGGTGGACAGAGACAGCGTGTGTCATTTGCAAGAGCATTAATCATTGAGCCCAAAGTATTGCTGTTAGACGAGCCATTTGGAGCGCTAGATGCTGAGACTCGTGTGCAAATGCAAGAACTATTTAAAAAGCTCTCTAAGAAAATGAAGCTTACTTCTATATTCATTACTCATGATTTAAAAGAAGCACTGACTATGGGAGATCATATAGGTAAAATAGAATTAGGTCATTTTAAAAGATATGAATCTAAGCAAGATTTTTATGATGACGTAGATAGCGGTGCACAACAAGAGGCTGCTTTCTGGAAACAGTTTAATTAATAGCGATTTAAAACAATTAAAATAAAGAAAGACCGTGGCACTTCTTTCTTATAGATAGAGTACCTCGACATGAGGAAAATGGATTGCTAGCAACAGTCTATAAAAAGATAAAATGATGACAGAAATTAAAAAAGATTTTAACCATTTACAGTCCTTATACTGGGTGTTTACACAGCTGTGTAATGACGATTGTGACCACTGTTATAATGATTCAAGTCCATTTGGGAAACGTATATCTCAAGAAGACTGTATGGCGATAATCGATAATATGCCAGACCATATAGAGCGTATTATCTTAAGTGGTGGTGAGCCTCTAGCCGATATTAAACTGCTACATGCTATTCTTGATAAAATCCAAGACAAGTATAAAGGTAAGACCCAAGTAATGATCCAGACTAACGGTGATTTATTAAATCCTGCAAAGTTACAAGTCCTTATAGATAAGGGTGTTTCTAGATTTGACATCGCATCTATAGATAGATACCATAAAAAAGCTGGTGGTAGATTAATGGAGCTAGCAGATATTTTTGATACTTGTGGTGTGGTCGGTACAGAAAAAGATCCGCTTATAGAAGGTGGTCATTATCTAGCCGAAAATCCTTTAAGTTGGGGTTATTGGGGTGCTAGTGAAGAAATGTGGTTAGGTGGTAACTGGGCCAGAGGTAAAGCGATGAAGCACGATATATGGATGAAGGATCCTGAGCATAACTTTTGTACCATTTTAAGTGGTGCAAGAAACTTCTTAGGTGGTCATGAAGATATACCTAACGAGATAAGCATACAGTTATGGCGCATTAATCCATGTTGTCCAGGTACACATTTCCCTATGGGAGACGCACGTAAACAAAAGGTGAGTGAGGTACTGGATAGAGCAAGTAAGAACTTTGTTTTTAAAATGCTTAATGAAGGTGACCCACTTAAAATGGGATTAAAACTAGGTGTCTCTGAAGCAGATGCAAAAATTAAGAATGAAGAACTTAAAAATATCTGTCTATACTGTGATCATTTCTTAAAATGTAATAAAGATAAAATCTTCAATAAAGATGGCGTCATGGCAGACGTTGTTGAATAACACAATAATGTAATAAAAACTTTAAAAGCAAGGTGTTAGATATGCTATTACCTTGCTTTTAAAGTTTCATATAGAGTGCTATTTATCATAAGTAATAAGATAAGCTAGTTTTCCTTACTAGGCTTTATTTCTTAATTTTGTCATTTCTCTTAAAATCAAAATATGATTCCAGACTGGTTTTACAAATTACTTATCGTCATGTGTGTCATAAGTTTGTGCATCTTAGGTTATAAAATCGCCGACGGTGAACAAAACCGAAGTTTTATCTGGTTCGGCTTTTTATTCTTAATGGCTATCTGGTATGCATTAAGGCAATTAAGAAGTAATAAATAAGCTTTTAAACTTTTATTAACCAGCATTCTATAAGACAGTTGGTATAAAACGATTATTTTCACAACATGGCAATTTTTAAACGTGATCCTTGGATTCTCGACATTTATCGTACGTATAGTGGTGCAAACCATTTGTATATACGTGGTCGCGCGCTAGAAGACCAGCCATTAAAACATTATGAACAACAGACCTTGTATCAGACGCTGCGTAATACCTGGCGTACTTTTGCTACAGATGAGATAAGAAATGCTCAGGTAAAATTAACTTTGCCTAACGGTAAGTTTTTTGAAGTAAAAGCAGACCACGAAGGCTATTTTCTCTTCAATATTAAAACTGATATAGACCTTGATGCATTAACAGATAAAGAAGGATACTTATCCTTTACGGTTAGTTTTGATGAAGATAATTCCGCTTTTGCGAAAGCGAAACGACAAAAACGTCTCAAAATAAATAAATTCTCTGGAGAGTCATTAATACCTCTAGAAACTGCGGCTTATGGAGTTATAAGTGATATAGACGACACTATAATGCATACTGGTGTGACTAGTTTTCTTAAAATGCGAGTGGCTTTTAATACCTTTTTTAAGAATTATGACCGTCGTTTACCCTTAAAAGGTGCTGCTAGTTTTTATCAATTATTACATAGAGGCTCGTCAAGTAACGATCAAAACCCAATGTTCTATTTGAGTAATAGTCCATGGAATTTATACAAATACCTAGAGAAATTTCTTGACTTTCATGGGTTTCCTAAAGGACCTATTTTATTGCGAGATTTTCCGACTCCATGGGATAGAACGCCCAAATTAAAACGACCTCATAAAGAGCACGAACTTATCAATATCTTAAAACACTATCCACATATGAAGTTTATTCTTATAGGTGATAGTGGAGAGCACGATGCAGATTATTATAAAGACGTCGCACAACAATTTCCTGATCGTATAATGGCTATTTATTTAAGGTCTGTAGATCACAAAAAGAAAATGTTGAGAGTAAAATCCATTGCCGACGGTTTTACCATATGTCCTATGTTATTAGTAAAAGAATCTAAAGAAGCCGTTACTCACGCTCGTGAGAATGGATGGATTGTGTAAGAAGCTGAATTCTAAAGAAGATTCAAGAAATTAGATTCAGGAATCGAGATTTATTTATAGCGATTCTGCTCTGCAGCGGAATGACAAATCAAAAATCAGATATCGTTAATCTCCAATCTTTTACCCTAAAATTCCATTCTGTTTTTTATAGAAAGCATCGGCTTGTTTTTGCATGAGTTCTCTTGCTATTTTCTTTTTGTAGGTATAGAGTTCGTCCTCGTCTGCGATGTCTTTATAGACTCGGTTATTTAATTCTTTATCAGTTTGTGTAAGTACGGTTTGCTGTTGCTTTTGTTGTGTTACCCATGATATAACGAGATCTTCTCGCTCTGCATATTTGTAATCATACTCACCTCTAGGGGATAATAATTTGGCAATGATAGGAGATGTTTCTATGGCTAGAAACAGTAAGAAGATAAAAAATGATGTGATAAAAGGCAATTTATTTAAGGCTTCAATACGCGCCATGAGTCCGTCTACGTTTTCTATGATCGGTTGTGATGCGGCTAGTTGTACCGTTTCTTTAGTGTTTAAGTCGGCTAGTTGTAATTCTATGGCCGCTATTTTATCGGCATTTGAAGCTTTTAGTTCTTTAAGTTCTGCCATAGCAGCATCATGCTTTTCTCGTTTCTCCTTGTAAACCGGTCCTTTTCCTAGTTTGTTAGTTCCAGATGTTCCTTCGGCTTCTGTAATATACGTGGAGTATAAGGCTTCTACTTCGGCTTCTTTTGTGGTGATTTCAGATTTTAATTCTTGTATCGCTTTCGCGAAAGCGGACTCCTCAACAGCAAATAAACTAGCAACTTGCTCTTGATTATTTAAGGTCATCGCGTTTTTCTCTTCCAGAAGAACCTGATCGATTTCTTTCTCAAATATTTTTAATTCAAGAGGTTTTGAAATCACAACAGCAATAATAAGTGCTAAAACAATACGAGGTGCCGCCTGCCATAATTCATTGATTTTGCGATCACTTTTCTTAAGTGTAGAAACAATGTAACGATCCAGATTAAAGATCAATAAACCCCAAACCAATCCAAAAGCACCGGCTATCCAGTAACTATCAAAAACGGTAAATAGCGCATAACTGGCTGCAAAAAATGCCATAAGTGCGGTAAAGAAAACCGTTGCGCCTATACCGGCATACTTATTACGCTCGCCTGCGCTGCACTGATCAAGTAACTCAGCATCAGCACCGCTGCAAAAGATGAAAAAAGATTGCATAAAAAAACGTTTATAAAAGGGTTGTCTTTTATAAACGCTTGAAATTGTGGATTGTTACAGTTAATATTAAATCTTAACTATTAATTATTAATTACTTTTTAAATCTACTAGCAACCCCTCGTAAAAATATCTTTTGGTCCCATAGCTGCATCATAAGTATAAATCATTATGACTTCTTTATCACTAATTTTGTCTAGATAAATTTTCCAGTTGTCATTTTTTAAAATGATAAATAGTGCGTCTTCATGACTCTTTATTCTACCATCCACATAATAATCGTATTTATCTTTATGAATGTTTATAATATCAACAGGGTCACCTATTAATGTTTGGGCGGTTTCACTTTTTGAAGACCCTTCTTTTAAATGTTTTTCTACATCTTCCCATGTGCTACCTTTGACTGCTTTTTTATCTTTCTTATATATGCTTTTAACCCATTCATTTACTTCTTGCGCTTTTTGTTGAGCACTATATCCTTTATCAAAATCTTTTACCCATGTTATAGTATCGTTACTGGTACTTTTAAAATCATAATCTGGGTGATTTTCATTAAAATACATTTTCAAAGAATTCACTCCATTGACTGGCATGATCTGTACTCCTTTGTTTCCGTTTTTTTCTATGAATTCTTTTGCCTTCTCTTTGGTAACTTTTATGTTATTAATGTAATAGTTCATATTATCACCAGAGTTTTTTATATAATCCATAGGATTTGCAGGTGGCGGTGGCGGCGGTAAATCTTTTTGATCTAGATATTCTACGGTTTTATCCTTCACATCTATCTTATTTCCCCAGCGATCATAAAAAGCCTTTTCATTATTTTTTAAGGTATAATAGTGAATTCTACCATCTACTTTTATATATCCGTGATCTTCAGACGGAGAAGCTGGCGGCGGCGGTGGAGGAATATCTCCTGGAGTCATATCATTATCCCAATATAAATAAGGCCATGGTTCATTTTCTGCTTTTTGCTGGTCATTCATAGAATTAAAAATAAGTTGCATGCGTTTTGTGTCTTCTTTAAACACTACTACGTGGCCTTTTTCTTCTATAAATTTTTGATGCTTTTTTGCTTGAAAATTATATTCTTCAATGTCTTTAGAAGTTACATTTTCAAGAACTTCAATGATCTCTATCTCTTCATCTGTTCTTCTTATTTCATAACCTTGACTTTCAAAATCTTGAAGCTCATCCAAGGAGTTATAAATATCTATTTGATCACCATTGATCTTATAGTAATGAGGTTCTCCGTTTATGACGATTTTACCTTCAGGATCGTTAGGATCTACTATAATGTACTTTTTGTTTGAATCGTCTTCTACGATTACAATTTCTTCGATTTCTTGAAATTCGGTTTCTTCCTTACCACAACTTATAATAAGTAAGGCAAGAATAGGTATAAGCGCTAGACTTCTTAGGACTAGGCTGGTATTTGATGTATGTGTTTTCATGATATTAAATCTTTTTTTGATGATAGGAAATGTAAACGTGTTTGCCATCGCCTGTTGGTAGCTAGTGGTAGCATGTTTTAATAAAACCTCTTGATAGGATACCGTAGAGATTCCTTGGTTTAAAACAGCGCTGTCTGCAAGGAATTCATGATTCAGCTTTATGGAATACCTGATGATGTATAACAATGGGTTGAACCATAGGACAATTAAAAGCAGCTCAATAAATAGTATGTCTAGTGAGTGCTTTTGATCTAAATGCGCTTTTTCATGTTCTAGAATAACCGTGGGTAAGTTGTTGGATTCATGGTCTTTCTTTGAAATAAAAATGCGCTTGAGAAATGAATGCGGTATAGTCAGTTGATTGCGCAAAATAAGTTGATAAGCTTTGTAAGAACTGATCTCATCTTCTTGTTGGATTCTAAAAGAGCTCAAATTCTTGCCAAAACGCCACAGCATAATTGCAACACCTATAACGTAAATACCACTGAATACATAAAACCAATTGATCTCAAAACTAGGCTGATCTACCATAGTTTCTGTTAGTACTAGAGGACTATAATTTACAAATGGAATTTCTTCCATAGGTATAATTACAGTTTTGACAACTATAAAAGGTATGATCAACGATATGATAAGTGCACCTATCAAATAGAACCTTTTAAAAGTATGCCATGAAGTATTTTCTATTAAAAGCTTGTAAGCTAACCATAAAGTAAACAAGCAAGCTGTAGAGTTGATTAAGAAATGTTCCATAACTACTTATCTTTTATTTGTTGATCGATAATTTTTCTAAGTTCTTCTAACTCGTTTTTAGTCAAGTCGGTTTCCTTAGTAAAGAACGAGGCAAATTGTGAAGCGCTATCATTAAAGAAATTCTTGATCAACCCATTTACATGTTTAGAGAAATAGTCACTTTTCTTAACCAGTGGTTTATACTGACGGCTTTTACCAAATAGTTCATAGCCTACAAAGCCTTTGTCTGTCATACGTTTTAAAAGAGTAGCAATAGTTGTGGTTGCTGGTTTAGGCTCTTCATATTCTTCTAACAGTTCTTTCATAAAAGCTTTTTCTAGCTTCCATAAATGACTCATAAGATCTTCTTCGGTTTTTGATAATTTCATTTTCTCAATAATTTATTAGAATCCAACTCTACAAATGTAGAACAATATTTTAATTCTACAAGTGTAGAGCATTTAATTTTATATTGATTGCAGTTTTAGTATGGTAAAATGGCTTAGCTTTTTATTAAATGTATTTCTTTTTAATCGGTCTGGGAGCCATAGATGTAGGGTGTTTGTCAGAATCTTGTACCTATTTATGATCACATATGTGAATTAAAAAGTTCCGCTTTCGCGAAAGCGGAATTATTAAAACAGCTTTTAATCGTGTTATTTGTGTATTAAATCGACAAAGTGAGTTAAAAACATGAGTAAAAACGTTAAAATTCTAAAAGTTATTTTAAAATAAAGGTGAATATTAACTACTGTTAATTTATTTGAAGAGTTGTTTTTATTATCTCTCTAATTTTGTAACACAAAGACGACTATATGAAATCAGCTATTACATTTATCATATTATTTGCTACCGGAATAGTTTTCTCACAGGTAGGGATTAATACTAATTTACCAGACCCTAGTGCTATGTTAGATATCTCATCTGACGATAAAGGACTTTTAGTGCCTAGAATGACCACGGCCGAAAGATTATTAATAACCGCGCCGGCAGATGGTTTAATGGTGTACGATACAGACTTACAGGATTTTAAATACTATCGTAGTGGCGAGTGGAATTATATAGGCAGGTCGCAAATAAGAGAAAACTATAAACTAGTAAAAGATATTTCAGATTTATCTGACGAGTTGATCGCAGGGTCTGGCTCTCAGTATTTATTAAATACAGATTTCTTATATGAAATTAATGGAAGTGTGACATTTGACTTTCCGATTAATTTAAACGGTGCGTATGTGGAAGGTGTAGATTCTGGAGAAGATGTTATCATAAACGCTAGTGGTGCGGCATTTTTTCAGGGAACGTCTGGTGGTAGTTTAAGGAATTTAACTGTTTCTGGTAATGGGAATCCTATTTTTGATATTACTGGTTCAGGGTCAGAGTTATTAGTTAGTAACAATACTATTTATTTAGGTGCCAGCGCTGTAGGTACTCTAGATTCTTTGGGTACTGTGTTTTTTAGTATTTCGCAATTTGTAGGTAATACAGATGGTCTTGCAGTTTCTAATATGTCTACCTTTTTAATGAGTAATGTATTCTGGACGGCATCAAATACAGGAACGTTTATTGCTTTTTCTGGTACGTTCAATAATTTACAAATGAGTAGTGGTAGAATAGAGGCAGATACTGGTGAAGTAGGTGTGGATGTAAGTGCAAATCCTACTATTAATAATGATGCTACACTGTCTCAATTAAGTTTTGTAGGATCTGGTATGCATGTAAATCCTTATACCGTTGGTACTTATACAGGTTTTAATTTTACAAAACACTGGAATGTTAATTGTTCTGGACTTCCTGTAGAAACAGATCAAGTATCCGTAGCCGATATTAATTTTAATTTTACTGCTGGTGGTGGTGCTGGGACGACTTTTGGTAGTGTTAGTAATGGTACTCCTATAAAATTAGCCGGTGCAACAACATCTAATAATTTATTTAGGTTCTCTAGTTCTGGTAATAATAGAGTAGTTTATGAAGGGAAGAAAAAACGTTTTTTTAATGTTTCTTCTAGTGTCTCCTTTGAAGGAAGTACGCCAGGAGATCGTTATATCTTTTATATAGCTCGTGGACGTGCTGGAGATCCAACACCTACGGTAATAGACGCTACAGGTGTGTGGAAAGTAGTAAATAACGCTGCTTCTGTGCCTCCTTCTACAACGGTGCGCGATATTAGTGCCGTCCCTATTGTGGGTGTATTTGATCTCGAGCCTAACGATTATATTGAGGTATGGGTAGAGCGTTTTAGTGGTACTGGGCAAATATTTACCGTGGCGTTAAATCTAGCAATCAATTAAATTATATATCGCTTTCGCGAAAGCGTAACATGAAAAAATCCCATTCTATATAGAATGGGATTTTTTTGTTTACCAGTAAGCAACTATATCTATTTACTCATCTCAGTAAAGTGTTTATAGAAATGAGGTATGGTTTCTATACCTTTAAGATAGTTCCATACACCAAAATGCTCATTAGGTGAGTGAATTGCATCGCTGTCTAGTCCAAAGCCCATTAAAATAGATTTAGAGTTTAGCTCTTTCTCAAATAAGGCAACAATTGGTATAGAGCCACCACTACGTTGTGGTATAGGTGTTTTACCGAATGTATCTTCATATGCTGCACTTGCTGCTTTATATCCTAAAGAGTCAATAGGTGTTACATAAGCAGTACCACCGTGATGTGGGTTTACTTTAACCTTTACACCAGCTGGTGCAATGCTCTCAAAATGTTTTTTGAAAAGGTCAGTAATTTCATGCCAGTCTTGATCTGGTACTAAACGCATAGAGATTTTTGCATAGGCTTTGCTAGCAATAACAGTTTTTGCTCCTTCACCAGTATATCCACCCCAAATACCGTTTACATCTAGTGTAGGTCGTATGCTGTTGCGCTCATTAGTGGTATATCCTTTCTCACCATGTTCTTGTGCGATGTCTAAGGCTTTATTGTAAGCTTCTTGAGAGAATGGAGCTTTAGCCATTTCAGCACGCTCTTCGGCGCTTAATTCTTCTACTTTGTCATAGAATCCAGGAATGGTGATGCGGTTATCCTCATCTTGTAACTGTGAGATCATATCACAAAGAATATTGATAGGGTTTGCAACGGCACCTCCATAAAGTCCAGAGTGTAGATCGCGATTGGGACCTGTAACCTCTACTTCTACATAACTTAAACCACGAAGTCCAGTGGTTATACTAGGTACGTCTTTTGCTATCATACCAGTATCAGATATAAGGATAACATCGTTAGCTAGTTTTTCACGATTGCGTTCTAAGAACCATCCTAGTGACTCACTACCTACTTCTTCTTCACCTTCTATCATGAATTTTACATTACAAGGTAAGTCGTTATTTGCGGTCATGTATTCCATGGCCTTAACGTGCATGTACATTTGTCCTTTATCATCGCATGCTCCACGAGCAAAAATAGCACCTTCTGGGTGTAGGTCTGTTTTTTTAATTACAGGCTCAAATGGTGGGCTGTCCCATAGATTGATAGGATCTGGCGGTTGCACGTCGTAATGACCGTAGACTAATACCGTAGGAAGGTTAGGATCTATGATTTTTTCTCCATAAACGATAGGGTAACCAGGGGTCTCACAAATTTCTACTTTGTCACAACCTGCTTCTAGAAGAGAGTTTTTTATAACCTCACTAGTCTTAATTACATCATCTTTATAAGCTGGGTCTGCACTGATAGATGGGATTTTGAGTAATTCTACAAGCTCGTTTATAAAACGATCTTTGTTTTTCTCAACGTATGATTTAGTGTTCATTTCAATTGTGTTTGATGTAAAGATAAGAAAGGTTGAAAATTTTTCTAATAAAGAATTTGTAATTGTCGAAAAGAGTGTATATTTGCCGTCCCAAATAGGGACACCAGTAAGCGGATGTGATGGAACTGGTAGACATGCTAGACTTAGGATCTAGTGCTTCACGGCGTGCAGGTTCGATTCCTGTCATCCGCACAAAGGAAAAGCTCTTCATTTATGAAGAGCTTTTTTTTGATTTATAGTTATTTGTAAAATATTTAATTAGTGTTGTTGTGTTTTGAATTTCAATAATTTATCGGTAGCGTGTGTTTTACTTTGATTTAAAAATTGGGCATAAAAAAAACCGCTATAAAGCGGTTTTTAAAATATGAATGACCAGTTTTTAGTTACCGTTCATTTTATCTTTTAAGCTGTTAGTAGCTTTGTCAGTTGCGTCTTTAGCCTTAGTAGCAGCATCATCTACCGCTTTTCCAGCTTTGTCCATACCTTCTTGTGCAGCTCCTTTTACAGTTTCTCCAGCTTCATTAACACCTTCTTTTACTGCTTCCATTCCGTTGTTAGCTCCTTCTTTAACAGCATCTATACCGTCATTTGCAGCTCCTTTTACAGATTCTCCAGCTTCGTTTACGCCTTCTTTTACTGAATCTAATCCGTCAGCGGCAGCATCTTTCATGTCTCCTGCAGCGTCTTTCATAGAATCACCAGCTTCTTCCATTCCAGCTTTTGCGTCATCCATTCCTTTTTCTACTTCTCTACAGCTTACTGTGAAGATTAATCCTAAAGCTACTGCTCCTAAAAATACTTTTTTCATGGTTATGTTGTTTTAATTGTACGCAAATTTACATATTTATAGAACTTCTAAAATTTTGTTTTTATAATTATACAAATAGTCGTTTAAAAGCTGTTTTAACAGTTTAAATGCGTTATGATTACTTGTTTATGGTCGGTTAATTACGTCCTAGCAGTTTTCTTAATTGTATATAGATAAACTGGTTGGTCTTAACTCTATAAAGAGATAGTGCGCAAACAGTGGCAACAAATATGATTGCACCGGCGCCAGCCTGGTATGGATTGAGGTTTTTACCTATGATTTGATGTAGGCCTACACCTGTTAGGCTTCCATAAATAATTACAAAGTGTATGACGTATATGGATAGTGTTTTTTGACCTATTTTAAGTATCAACGATTGTTTGATATATTTTTCAAAACAGTAAAATATTCCCAATAGAATAAGTACGTTACCTAGCCTAGTGAAGAGATAGTTATAATAAGCGACTTTTTCAAATAGATTTATATCGGACTGAAGGTAGATCCAATTAAAAGATTTAGAAGAATACCATATAAGAGTTGTTCCTATTGTTAATAAGCTTGTGACTAATATAGTTTTAAATTTATTTTTTTCTAAAAAACCGTAGAATAAAGTAGCAATGAAAGCGCCGTATGCCATATAGCCAAACCATGGAATGATAGTGAATACAGAGCCATTTGTTTTAGTAAAATAATTTGCAATAAATAATGGTAGGTGTGAGGTGTCTAGAGATCTGTACAAGGGCTCGCAAAGAAATACCGTTGTCCCGATACTAATCATGACTAGTGAGAATACTGCAGACTTTTTAAAAGTAGCTAGATATATAAGTATGGTAAGTAGTATAGAAAGTCCTATACATTGTAGTACGTCTACAATTAAAAAGTAATCTTTAAACACACCTTGTATCCAGTCAAAAACAGGAGCTCTTAATGCGTAGCCTATTGCTATAAGCATCGCGCCTCTTATAGCGCCTTTTTTAATACGGATGTTGCTGGTTCCATTCTTCTTTGACTTCATCAATAAGTATGTAAAGATGATTCCAGAGATGGTGAAAAAAGTAGGTGCTGTAATGCCTCTAAAGTATTTCCAGATTTGAAAAGCTAGATTATCCTCGTCTCTGTATTCTACAGCAAGTAATGTATCTACAAAGTGACCTTGTAGCATCATTATGATAGCAAAGGCTCTAACGGCATCAATGAAAAATAAACGATTGGCTTTCAAGGGAGGTTAATTGGTATTACAAAACTACGGTATTATTTCGATTGGAAGTGTTTGTAGGAAAAAGGAAAGGATTTAAATATTGAATAGAATGCTTAAAATCTTAAACTTCTATAAAACAAAAAAGCCTCTCCGTTTGGAAAAGCTTCTCAAAAAGTAATCTATGATTACCTTCAAAGTCCTCAATTGTATCTGAGGACACACAACTTGAATTGCATACTAAAAAAGTATTGCGGTCTGGACGGGATTCGAACCCGCGACCCCATGCGTGACAGGCATGTATTCTAACCAGCTGAACTACCAGACCGTGTTCTAAAGAACGTTGCTAACTCGTTTCCTGCGTTAGCGGTTGCAAATATACGACTGTTTTGTAAACTGGCAACACTTTTTTAAAAATAATTTCAAATTAATTTAATTGTAGCGATAGTTTTGTGAGGTTAATTAGGCTTTTATTAGTTTAACTGTCTTGTATTCAGTGTTTAAAAAGTATGTAGCCATAAAGAAGAAAAAAATTTAATTATTCTAAAAAAAAATATATTGATCGCTGTATTGATATTAAAGAATGATGTAAATAATTATCTTTGAATTATGATAAAACTTTTTGCAACAGACATAGATGGTACTTTATTAAATGATAAAAGATACCTATCAGATAGAACAATTGCTTCTCTTGAGAAACTAGACATGCCCAAAATCCTTATTTCGGCAAGAATGCCACAGGCTATGGTTTACCTTCAAGAGGCTTTGGGTATAGTGAAATCTCCTATGATATGTTATAACGGTGCCCTTGTATTACATGAAGAAGAGGTGTTATATGAGTTGAGTATTCCTTTTAATGAAATAAAAGCGTTGTCTGAAATAGCTCAAGAGAACGGACTTCATGTATCTCTTTATAGAAAAGAGGAGTGGTTTGTGCCTTCTATGGATAAATGGTCTGAGAGAGAAATTCATAATACTAGAGTGCAGCCTACTGTGCAGGATGTTTCTGTTACTTTGGATTATTTAGAAAAGACCCAAGATAAAGGTGGTGCGCACAAGATTATGTTTATGGGTGATAGAGATGCTATTGATTCCGCTTTCGCGAAAGCGGAACAGAAAATAGGTCCTAGTGTACGACTTTATAGATCTAAAAGTACTTATATCGAAATCACGCCTAGTGGAACATCTAAAGAAGTAGCTCTAAGAAAGCTGTTGGATTTTAGATTTTCTGATATAGGAATGGAAAATGTTGTTGCTTTTGGTGATAATTACAACGACGAAGATATGCTAGGTGCTGTAGGTTATGGTGTAGCAGTAGAGAATGCAAGAGATGTGGTTAAAAAGGCGGCAAAATATTCTACAGTACATCATGCAGAGGATGGTGTTGCTCTTTGGTTAGAACAAAACGCATAAAAAAAGGCAGCCCTAATAATTAGGAACTGCCTTCTTCATGAGTGATTAGGTTATTATTCGATAACCATAATGTCTTGTGTATCTAATCCTACAGCGTTCATAACTGCGTCATAGTTGTTTAAATCTAGTTCTGAGCTAAAAAGTCCGACAGGAATTCTAACGATTCTAAAGATTTGATTAGAAATCTGTTCAGTACTTAGTTGGTTTAAATCTGTTGAGGCTGGAGCATTAATAAAAATTCTTGTATCAGTAGTTGTAGCGTCGTAATTATATTGAAATTCACCAAAGTCAGTATATATTACTTGTGGTAATAGTTCCCATACATCTCCAGCGTTTTCATCTACTTCAAAAAGCCTATATACTAATGTCATATCGTTTTCAAACTGGTCAATATTATTAGGTGTTTGGATCACTACTTCATAATCAGGAGCAGTAAAGTTAACTGGTCGTGTTTCAAAAGACTGTGCGATAGTATCAGTGTCTGTGTCAATAAAATCGTCGTTACTGTTGCACGACGTTAATGTAATAGCGAGAGCAAAAAGAATAGTGATGTATTTCATAATAAGTAGTTTATATTTTTAGTTTTCAATAAGTGTGCCTAAATTTAGAACATGAAAAACTATTTACTTATTTTGTTATTATTAATCTTTGTTAAAATGCATGGACAGCTTGCTGCTGCAGATAGCTTACTATCGATAGGAGATTATAAGAATGCTATCGAGATTTATAAAACTACCGATGATAGTTATTTTAAACTTGCGAGAGCTTACAGCCAGTTAGGTGACGTGCATAGCGCTCTATCTAGTTATCAAGAAGGTTTTAAGAAGGATAGTTTAAGTGTACAGCCTAGATTTGAGTACGCTCGTCTTGCTTTAGGAAATAATGATCCTGCTACTGCTTTTGATGTTCTAGATAAATTAATAGTTGAATTTCCTGAGAATGCTACATACCGTTATTATATGGGTAAGACTTATGTAGGTTTGGGCAGGGAAGATGATGCTGTGTCTTCTTTCGCGAAAGCGGTATCATTAAATGTTTCTTACAGAGCGGCTAGAATAGAGTTAGTGAAAATTCTTATTAAAAAAAGGATGTTTAATAATGCTATTCTTAATGCAAAAAAGGGTCTTGCTTTATATGAGAACGATTTGAAACTAAATAGTCTTATTGCTCAAGCTTATCTAGGTGCAAAAAGATATGATATGGCGATTAAGCATTTTGAGTTGCTTTTTAAATTGGGGTATGATACCGATTATAACCGTAAGAATCTGGCCTGGTCTTATCTTAATGACAGTCAGTGGCAGAGAGCTGTAGACAATTATAAAATATATAACGAGGTTTATGAAGATGGTAATTCTCTTATATATTTTAATATGTCTAGAGCTTATTTAAAACTAGGTGAATTAGATCTAGCACAGCAATGTATAGAAAGTTCTATTGCTTTTAAAACACCAGAATTGCATCAAGAATTCTTGCAACTTGCAACTATTTATGTGAAGAAAGGAGATTATAAAAATGCATTTTATGCTACTAGAACAGCTAAGAAAGAGAAGCCTGAAAATGATTTTATAGGTTATCAATATGTTCTAGCTGCTGATCAATTCTATGCAGATAAAGCTAAGAAGTTAGAGTTTTATGAGGAATTTATAAGTCAGTATCCTAATAGTTCTTTTATGGAATATGTAGAGGCGCGTAGTAAGGATTTACGTAAAGAGATCTTTCTAGCTGCCAAAAAATAGAAAGGTTGTAAATTAGCTCTATGAATAAAGGGTGTTTTGTTTTAATGATACTTTTCTTAAGTGTTTGTATTTCTTGTTTATCTGAAGAGGACAAAGAGGAGCGAGCGCTGGATATGGCTAGAAAAGAAATGCAAAATATCGATATGGATTATGTAGATCGTTACCCTGTATTTGATGATTGTGATGAGATGCTTACTACGTCAGATTGTTTTTATGAGACATTATGTAATGTTATAGATCAAAAATTGAGAGAAGATTACATCGCTATACAGCTGGAACAAAGAGATAGTGTCTATGCCTCTATAAGCGTTGATAATAAGGGTGTGATAGAGTATGATAGTATTTTTAAATGCGCTCGTACTATTAATAAGGAGCGACTCGATTCTATACTAAAAGATCGGTTAACTGATTTTCCAATTATAAAGAGCGCTGTAAAACGATCGATACCAGTATCTACTACTTATAGATTGCCTATTGTTTTTATTCCTGTGGATTCTCTAGGGAATTAACTTTCCTGCCTTGCCATTTTGGTTTTAATAGGCTTTTTAACGCAATTAAAATTACTATAAATGGATATATGGTAAAGTTAATTATGGCAACTTTCCATTTTACATTTTTAAATATTTGATCTCCTATCGATAGAGTAATGAAATCCGTAAACGCCTTTGTAAGAACTAGAGCTAGAAATGTCTTGCTTGAAATTAATGAAAAATGCCATAATATAGGGCTAGAAATAAATAATAAGCTCATGGTTAAAACCTGAAAGCTTACTAATTTATTGAGCAGGCTTTTAGTTTCACTGCCCTTTTGTGCCCATCGTGCACGTTGCGCTATTATGTCTATTAAATTGTTTTTAGGTTGTGTATTTACAGTTGCGTTTTTAGATTTAAGGTAATGGCATTTTGTAACATCTTTACTAGCTAGTTTTTCTAATAAGAAAATATCGTCACCACTAGATATATGATCATTGCCGTGATATCCATTTACGTCATTAAAGGCCTTTTTAGTAAAACTCATATTTGCGCCGTTGCACATAAAAGGTTTATCAAAAGCAAAACCACCTATAGTGACTAATTGCAAGGCTATCATTTCTTGATGTTGGAGGCTAGAAAGTAAGTTGTGCCCTTCTTGTATTTGAACCGGTGCTGCGATAAAATGAGCGTTTTTATGCTGTTGATATTTTGCGTTATAGCTAGAAATCCATCTAGAAGGTAAAATACAATCAGCGTCAGTTGTAATAATATGTTTGTTTTTAGCTTGTTTTATGGCTTGAGTAATTCCATCTTTTTTTGCGCTGGCAGACTTAGGTATTCTTTCTAGTAATAAAATAGTTAGTTTAGGATGGTTGTTTTTAAAAGAGTTTAAAATATGAATGCTTTGATCTGTAGAGCTATCGTTAATAAAAATCCACTGTAATAGACTGTAGTCATATTCTTGATTTCGTATTGATTCAAGTAATGCTGGTAGGTTGTTTTCTTCATTGCGGTAATTAATGATCACGGTGAATGGTAGTGGGGTACCGTCTGTAATAGCTTTTGTTTCTGGGTAGGTTAAGCCTTCTTTAGAAAGCAATAGAATAATCAGAACGTAGCCTATCATGACTGTAGAGAATAGCCAGATCATTCTTCAACAGTTTTTAGTTTTTGAAAAGGTAATAACAAGCAGCCTAGAACTGTAGGTACGATGGAGTTAGTAAACCAGATAAGGGTTGTAATTATAATTGTAGTTTCTGAGTTATGGAAAGTTTCGGTAAAAACGTATGCGGCGACGGTCCATTTTACAGCTATATCAAACAATTGAAATACGGGAATGATAGAAACGGCTAGGTAAAAGATAGTAATGTTTCTAATCATTATTAAAAGGGAAGAGTCGTTATCTAGAAGCGCTAGTATTATTAACCAATTGCTTGAAAAAATAAGATATCTTAATAAAGAATAAGATAATATAGACCACCACTTTGTGTTATCCATAGATCCTGAATCCCATTTTTTAAGTATCCATAGAGTTAGTATAACTGCAAGCAAGCAAAGTAGTGTAACTGTAAATAAAAGTAAGAATACCGATTCTATGATTAGGTTTTTTTGCAAATAGAATAGTATCCCTGTAATCCCTAAAATGGTAGTGATTATCATTTGCGACGTGTTGCCAGCTAGTATTCTTGATAATATGCTTTTGCGTAGAGACTTGTTGTAATATAAGGACTTGACAGCAAACTCTCCTGTTCTAAAAGGAGTTATAAAGCTGGCTGCTTGCGCGGTGAGGTTTTGAGTTACGCTTTCGCGAAAGCGTAACACATAAAGATCATTTATTAAGTATTGCCATTTTTTACTTTCTACCATCCAGCTAAGTATGCTTATTGCGATCATTAATGGTAATGTGTAAAACGGTAAATTTTTAATGGTAGACCAAATAATGTCTGTGTTTATAGAGCGATCTTGCCATTGTGAATAAAGTGCATATGTGCAAATTACAACAATGATGAATTTAATCAATGGAGCGAGGAATTGCTTAGATTTGTGAAGCGCGAGAAACATGTGCGAAAAATACAACAATTGGCAACAGAAAAAATTATTCTAGGTGTAGATCCTGGTACTGCAATCATGGGTTTTGGTATCATAAAGGTAAAAGGCAATTCCATGAGTTTTATCCAGATGAATGAGTTGGATATGAGGAAAATAAAAGATCCGTACGTGAAGTTGCGTCGTATATTTGAGCGTACTATTGAGTTAATAGACACTTATAATCCAGATGAAATGGCTCTAGAGGCACCGTTTTTTGGTAAAAATGTACAGTCTATGCTCAAGTTAGGTCGCGCTCAAGGTGTGGCGATGGCAGCAGGATTATCTAGAGATATACCAGTTTTTGAGTATGCGCCACTTAAAATTAAACAAGCGATTACTGGAAAAGGAAGCGCTAGTAAAGAACAAGTGGCAAAGATGTTGCAGAGTCTTTTAGGGATTAAAGAATTGCCTAAAAATCTCGATATGACCGACGGACTTGCTGCTGCAGTATGTCATTTTTATAACAGTGGCCGTATCGAAGTAGGTACGAACTACAGCGGTTGGGCATCGTTTGTAAAACAAAATGAAAAGAGAATTAAAAAATAAGTTATGAGACGTATTTTAAGTTTAGTGATATTCACCTTTTTGGTTACCTATTCTACTATTGCTACTGGGCAAGAAAAGGAAGTTGTGCAAAAAGATATTCCTGAATTATTAGAGACTTATAATAAAATGACTGTCCCATATTTAAGTGTGCAAAATCTGAAAACAGATTATGATCAGTATGTAATTTTAGATACTCGTAAAAAGAAAGAGTATGAGGTCAGTCACCTGCCAGGAGCCATATGGGTAGGTGAGAAGTACTCCAGTAAAAGGATGCCAGAGTTAGCCAAAGATGTGAAAATAGTAGTTTATTGTAGCGTGGGAATACGCTCTGAAGGCTTTGGAGAGAAGATGCTTAAAGATGGTTATACAGATGTTAATAATCTTTACGGCAGTATATTCTCGTGGAAAGACGCCGGTTATGAAGTTCTAGATTTAAATAATACTCCTACAGATAATGTACATGTATATAGCAAAGTGTGGGGTAGATTTTTAAAATCAGGAGTTAAGGTTTTTTAATCATTATTTCAGCCACTTTACTTTGTATAGTTGACTAGTAGTAAGCGCTTCGTCTTCTCCTAGTTTTATGTTAGTTGCTTCAGAAGATAGGTAGTACGTTTCTTTATTACTATCACTGTGGATTGATATAATTCCTTCTATCTGTGCGCCACCTTCTATTAAAAGCTCTTCTTTTTTTGCGAACTCAAATTTGCCGTTTTGATAATTTATTCTGTGCACAAAAGGAATTAAGTTGCTATTATAGCCGCATACAGTTACGGTATTAGATCCATTATAAGTAGCTCCAGTAACTAGACCTTTAATATTGTAGAATGTAATGTTTTGAGCAGTTTGACGCTGTTTATTTTTATCTATTTTATAGATAATTGTCGTTTGATCCTTCCAGTCTTTGGAGAACACATAAAGATTTTCTTCTATCGCGACTATTGATTCTGCGTCATAAGGGTGATTTTGCTCGCCTCTCTCAAATGATTTTTGATCAGGGTAATTGATGTTTAACCGAGTTACTGTAGCGTTTTCATTTTGTAAATCAGTTAATGCAATTTTAAATATCGTTAAGTCTTTCCGGTCGCCATAGTTATTTCCTAAATCTGCTATGTAGAGGTACTCGTCATCCTTTGTTACATCTTCCCAATCGATAGCTGTCATGTGCTTGTATGTTTTATGATAGAGAAGGTTTCCTAGAGTGTCTAAAAAGTATAATGTGGGCGTGTCACCGCTATCGTTATGAGTAATGATCTGATTTTGATAATATTCTAGACCAGATGTTTCTGTGATTGTTTGCGCTAAGTCTGTTACATGATTAGTGGTTATTCTTTGAGGCTTATCGTGTCGGTTTGACTCTTGTTGTACTGTTTTGCAAGAGTGTATTGATAGTGCTATTAAAATAATTAGGACCAGTTGTTTCATTCTATAAAGTTCGTAAAAGTTAATTGAAGCAACGATTAATAAAAGTATTTTAACTGTTTCGCTTTCGCGAAAGCGGAATTTAAAACAAAAAAAATCCGATTCAGTTTAAAACCAAATCGGATTAATTATTATAGTAATAAAGCTTAATTAAGCGATAGATACTCTTTTGAAACCTACAACATCAGCACCTTTAGACTCTACAAACTTAGCAACAGTTTGCTTATCGTCCATGATGAAGTCTTGGTCTAATAACGCTTGCTCTTTATCAAGAGAAGTGTTGTCAGCAACAAAACGCTCTAATTTTCCAGGTATGATTCTATCCCATATAGCTTCTGGCTTTCCTTCAGCTTTAAGTTCAGCTTCATAAGTAGCTTTTGCAGTTGCAAGAGCTTCGTCAGTTAACTGAGATCTAGAGATAAATAATGGAATGTTTAAAAGGTTTTTACCTAAACGTCCACGCTCGATATTATCTTTTTCGATAGCAGCGATACGAGAAGCAGTTTCTGCTTGTACATATTCTGCGTCAAAATCTTTGTAAGATAATGTAGTAGCGCCCATAGAAGCTACTTGCATAGAAACAGATTTTGCAACCTCTGCTGCGTGATCACTACTAGTAGAAAGACCAGTTAAAGCACCGATTTTATTACCATGTACATAACCACCTACAAATGGAGCTTCAAAAGCTTCAAAACCACCTATTTCAATTTTCTCACCGATAACACCAGTTTGCTCAATAAGTTTTTCTTCTACAGTCATGCTGTCATCAAATTTAGAAGCAAGAACTTCTTCTTTTGAGTTACAGTTATGAGCTACAGCAGCAATCTTATTTGCTAACTCTACGTAAGTGTCGTTTTTTGCAACAAAGTCAGTCTCACAGTTAAGAGATAAAAGAATACCTCTAGTGTTACCTTCATTAATATTTGCAACAACAACTCCTTCAGAAGAATCACGGTCAGCACGCTTTGCAGCTACTTTTTGACCTTTTTTTCTAAGGATCTCAATTGCTTGATCAAAATCACCTTCAGCTTCAACAAGGGCCTTTTTACAGTCCATCATTCCAGCTCCGGTTGTTTTTCTTAGTTTTCCTACTTCAGCAGCAGATATTTTAGCCATTTTGATAAGTTTTATACTAGTTAACTAGCGTTATAAGTTTATTCTTCTTCGTCTTTTGCAGGAGCAGCAACTTTAGCTTCTTCAGCTTTTGGAGCTTTCTTTTCTGCTTTTGCAGCTTCTTTAGCTTTATCTTCAGCGTTCTTTTCAGACTTGCGATCTTCAAGACCAGCTTTGATAGCACCAGTAACTTCTTTAATGATAATGTCAATAGATTTTGAAGCATCATCGTTAGAAGGAATTACGTAATCGATATCACGTGGGTTTGCGTTAGTGTCAACCATTGCAAAAATAGGAATACCTAATTTTAAAGCTTCTTTAACTGCGATGTGCTCACGTACAGTATCTACAACAAAAAGTGCAGCTGGCATACGAGTCATGTCAGTAATAGAACCTAAGTTCTTTTCTAGCTTTGCACGCATACGGTCTACTTGAAGACGTTCTTTTTTAGAAAGAGTTTCATAACGACCATCTTTCTTCATACGGTCTACAAGAGCCATTTTCTTAACAGCTTTACGGATAGTTACAAAGTTTGTAAGCATTCCACCAGGCCATCTTTCAGTGATGTACGGCATGTTAGCTTCACCAGCATATTGTGCAACGATATCTTTTGCTTGCTTCTTAGTAGCAACAAAAAGAACCTTACGACCAGATGCAGCTATCTTACGTAGCGCTTCTGTAGCTTCGTTTAACTTTGCAGTAGTTTTATAAAGATTGATAATATGGATCCCGTTACGTTCCATATAAATGTATGGAGCCATGTTAGGGTCCCATTTACGAGTAAGGTGACCGAAGTGGACACCTGCGTCAAGTAATGACTTGACATCTGAAGTATTTGCCATAATAAATAGTTTACGTTCTGTCGATAGCAATAAAAAAGTGGTCATAAGCAATGCTTAATCGCCTTCATTATTTAGATGCTAAACTGAGCTCTGGCGGCAACCAGGCGTGACAGCAAATTAATATAAATAAAAAAAGAACAAATCCCGTTTAATTGTGAAATTAAACGGGAGTAATAATAATGTATTAACGCTTTGAGAATTGGAATTTCTTTCTCGCTTTCTTTTGACCGAATTTCTTACGTTCAACCATTCTAGGATCACGTGTCATAAGACCTTCTGGTTTCAATGCTAGACGATTTTCTTCATCTATCTCTACAAGAGCTCTTGAAATTGCAAGACGAATTGCCTCAGCTTGTCCAGTGATACCACCACCTGTTACAGTAGCTTTTACATCGTATGTGTCAGTTGTTTCAGTTAAAGTAAAAGGTTGTTTTACTTTGTATTGTAACATTCCTGTTGTGAAATAGTCAGAAAGTTCTTTTCTGTTAATTGTTACGTCACCTTTACCTTCTGAAAGGTAAACACGAGCAACGGCAGTTTTTCTTCTACCAATTTTGTGTAATGTTTCCATATTACTTTACCTCGTTAAGATTAATGGTTTTAGGTTGTTGTGCTTCATGTCCATGCTCAGAACCAGAATACACTTTTAGGTTGCGATAAATAGCGCTTCCTAACTTGTTTTTAGGTAACATACCTTTTACTGCGTGCTCTACAACACGTGCTGGATCTTTTTCAAAAAGCTCAGTTGCAGTAAGACTACGCTGTCCACCTGGGTAGCCAGTGTGTCTGATATATGTTTTCTCGCTCCACTTGTTACCGCTTAGCGATACCTTGTCGGCGTTTATTATGATTACGTTATCACCACAGTCTACGTGTGGAGTAAAATTAGTCTTGTATTTTCCTCTCAAAAACTTTGCAGCTATTGAAGACATACGACCTAGTGGCTGTTCAGCAGCGTCTATCAGTACCCATTCTTTGTTTACTGTTGCGCTGTTTGCTGAAACCGTTTTGTAACTTAAAGTATTCACCTTGAAATAGTTTTAATTCTGTGTATGATTTTACTAACTAAAATCGGGCTGCAAATGTAATCTTTTAATTCCGATTACCAAGCGCCTTTTTTTAATTTTATTATAAAATTCTAAACTAAGAATATTTTTTGCAATAATATGACTTTGTTTTAGTTATGCGTCGTTTTTAATTCGATTCTTTTTTAATTTTTTACTTTTTAACAAAGATGTTGATTTATGCTTGATTTGTGATTGTATCTAATAACTACTTGATTCATAGTTATTAGGTAACTTTGCTTTATATTTAGATAAATTTTGATATTATGAAAAATGTTTTCTTTTTATGTATACTTATCTTATCGTTAAGTGGTTGTGAAAGTGATGACGCTGCTAGGTCTTCTTTAAACTCTACTGTCGCTGGTGATTACATTCTTACTTCACTTATTTCTAATATCCCTGTAGATTTTAATGGAGATGGTGTCAGTAATGTAGAGCTGTTACTAGAGGCGTCTTGTTTTTCTTCTATGGATGTGTCATTCTTAATAAATGGTGACTTTACAAGTACTGTTGCTGAGCCGTCTTTTGATAGTAATAATAATTTGAGTTGTCCACTAAGTTTACAGTCTGGTAATTACTCGTTAGATACAAATAGTGTCCTTACTGTAATAGCAAATGTAAATGGTGGTACTATTACAGACAGTAAACAAGTGATTTTTACGCCTACTACTTTTGAATTTACAGTTACTGGTGCTGAAATGGATCGTTATATAAGTGGTCGTAATTCTACACCTGCTGCTGGTGTTACTAGTTTAGTGGCGGTTTATACAAAGAATTAATAGTGATAACAGTATATTTAAAAAGCCACAATTTCAAGTTTATATGAAATTGTGGCTTTTTAAATGTTGGTATATGGTGTGAACTATTCTTGTACTGTCACGCCTTTCCAGAAAGCTACGTAACCTTCTATTTCTTTTGCTGCATGTTTTGCTTCAGGATAATACCATGCGGCATCTTTGTTCTCACTGCCATTTACTTCTAAGGTGTGATAACTTGCTATACCTTTCCATGGGCAATTAGATTGTGTATTACTAGGTTTAAAGAATTCTTTCTTTATACTGTTTGCAGGAAAGTAATGGTTGTTCTCAATTACTTTTGTTTCATTACTTTCTGCAATGATTTGATTGTTCCAAATGGCTTTCATATTAGTTTTTTTTAAATAAGTAGTTTTTGAACAGTTTTTTATTGTCTTCAAATATCTGAGTTATTTTAAGTCCAGATTGATTTGCTAACCATTCTACTATTTGGTCGTCATATTTTTGAGAAATTTCAGTATGAATGGTTTCCCATTTATTGAAACTTACTTTTAGATCTAATTTTTTAATATGAACGTCACATGCTTCGGTGGCCAAAAGATAACTCTTAGCTGTTCCTGTTTCTGGGTCATAGGCTTCCCAATGTTCGAATTGGTCTACGTTAAAATCTGCTTGCATTTCTTTATTTAATCGGTGTAATAAATTGCGATTAAATTCTTGTGTAACGCCAGTAGTATCAGCATAGGCATTTTGAATGGTTAGCGGATCTTTTTTCTGATCAAACCCCATAAATAAAACATCTTCTGGAGACATTATTTCCTGAATTTGTTTTAAGAAATTGATTGCTTCGTCATGAGATAGGTTACCTATGTTAGATCCTAAAACTATAATGGCTTTGGGTCTCTGATTGTATTTTGCTAACTCTTTAAGAACGTTGAAGTAAGTTCCTTGTTCTCCTTGCACGTCCATATTAGGCCATGTTCCTTTAATACTACTTGCTAGATCGTCTATAGCATGTTGGCTTATGTCTATCGGTATGTAAGTGAAGTTAGTCCCGTTTTCATGCAGCTCTTTAAGGAGTACTTTGGTTTTTTTACCGTCTCCAGCACCTAATTCTATGAGGTCAAATCCTTTGTTGTTTTCAAAAAGCATTCTTAAGTCTGCTTTATACTGATCAACTATATTGTACTCTGCATTAGTTAAATAATATTCTGGTAAGGCCATGATTTGCTGAAACAGCTCATCTCCTCGATCGTCATAAATATATTTTGAACTCAAAAACTTAGGGAAAGCTTTTAGTCCTTCTGTTACGTGTTGTTCAAATTCCAGTTGGAATGATTCTTTTTTTGTCATAATGATTTTGCAAGACGCAAGCTTGTAAATTGCCATCTAAGTGGCGCGTGAAAAAAGTTTCTATAAGTAGGTCTAGCATGGTTTGCTGGTGTAGCGATAGAGCTGCCTCGCAATACCTTCTGGTTGACCATAAATTTACCATTGTACTCTCCTAGAGCGCCATCTGGTTTTTTATAATTAGGGTAGGGTAGGTAGGCACTTTCTGTCCATTCCCATCTATTACCATGATTAAAGTGTGATTGTGCAGCTTCCCATTCAAATTCTGTCGGTAGTCTCATGCCTTTCCATTGAGCAAAGGCAAATGCTTCGTAATAAGAAATGTGAGTTACAGCTGCGTCTGGATTTATAGTAGTGTTACCTTCTAATAAATAATTATTCCATTGTCCATTATTGTTATGCCAGTACATAGGTGCTGTAATTGAGTTTTTCTTTACCCAATCCCATCCTTCAGTATGCCAAAGCATAACTTCAGAATAGCCGCCACTATTAATAAATTCTATCCATTCTCTATTTGTTACCAAAGTAGAGCAAATTGAAAACGGCTCTAAAAACACTCGGTGTCTAGGTAATTCATTGTCATAGCAAAACTCCTCAGAGTCGTGTCCTATGTTGTAAATACCTGATTCGATTTTGATAAATTCTTTCTTTTCAGTCTCAATTAATTGTTCATTTGAGAAATCTTTATATTTAGGTTGTAATGGGTTGTTACCTAGTATATATTTAATATCTGTAAGTAGTAGTTCTTGATGCTGTTTTTCATGATGTATACCTATCTCGAGAATAGGAGCAAACTCTTCATTAAAATGATTTTCAATTAGCTCTATCATGTTAGACGTCACATGATGTCTGTACTCATAAATTTCTCTGACACTAGGTCTAGAAAGATTACCGCGATCCGTACGTACGACTCTTTTTCCTATACTCTCATAATAGCTGTTAAACACATAGGCATAGCTATCGTGATACCTTTTGTAATTAGGTAAGTAAGGATCTAATAAAAATTCTTCAAAAAACCAGGTAGTATGACCTAGGTGCCATTTAGGTGGCGATACATCAACAATAGGTTGCACAACATAATCTTCCGTTTGTAACGGTTCACATATGTGTTCAGAATCTGATCTCGTTTCTTTAAAAAGAGAAAGAATTTTGTTTTTAGGAATCATCTTCTCAAATTTATGGTGTTTTTTCTTTAAGTCTATTGTTCTCATAGACTTTTATGAAATTGTTGTGTTTTTTTATTGTTCGCTTTCGCGAAAGCGTTAACAAAAGTTAAACAACTAGCAGGTTTTCTATTCTACCTTAAGTATACTGTTGATGGGTATAGTGACTCCTTTTTTAAGAATAATTGATTTTTGGGTAAGTCCCCATATGGTTGTGTTGATCATTAAAAGATTGTTTAAAGAGTCTTTGAACGTGATGAATACCTTGTTTTTGTACAAGTTGCCTAATTGCATGCCGCGATATAGCTCATGAAATCTTAATTTCTGTTCATTTTTATCTTCTAAGACATCTGCAGTGTCAAATTTTACTAGGTAAAGAAGTTCTTTTTGTGTGCGGTAAACTTGAGATGGATATTTATGCATAGTCTATTTTTTTATAGTGAGATAATAGTATAGGTGTGTGGTCCTATCGCTTATCGCTAATTAAAAAATAAGATATCACAAAAAGAAAACGTAAAGATCAATTTTAGATATCATTTGAGTTTATGACATACATTTTATAAAAAGACATCGTGTTAATAAGGGCAGTCGTAAATACTTTAATTCCAGCCTTGGTTATTCTTGCGGTAATTAATTTGAGGGGTTTTGTCTTTAGTAAGGTAGCCTACCAGCCATATGATCAATACTATTAACACGGCTAGAAATAGTACTATAATAACTAGAATAACTACTTTAGGAGTGATGCGGTTTGCGCGTTCATCTGCTGCCTGTAGACGTAACTGTTCATAACGATATTCTTGTTCTATTCGTTTTTTATCGCGTTGTTTTGCCTGTTCTTCTTTCTCAACTGCGCGATAGTAACTTTTAGGACTTACAGGAGCGTAGTTTCTAGCTTTGGCATCTGCCAGGTTTATTGAAATGGGTTCTCCTTTTTGTTTATAGTATAATGGGTATATAGTGAATAATCCGTTTTCAGGAAACTCTGCTATGTTAGTATAGTGTTTCTGTCTATAAATAATTTTATGAGTATCTGGATCGCGCATCTCTATCATGTGATAGGTAATGTTCTTTTGGTTTTTCCATTCTAAAATTACTTTGCCAGTGTTATGAGATTCTTTTATGGTAAGGTCGTATAGGTATAACGCATCAGTAGGTTTATACTGCGTGGTGTCTATAGCGTGATAGTTTGCATATGGATCTTCAATGGCAGTGGAAACACTGCAAGAGATTATGAATAAAAATGCAATAATTAATCTCATAAGTGTAATTTAAACCGCTACTATTCCCTTGATTGCAGGATGTGGGTCGTAGTTCTCTAGTGTAAAATCTTCATATTTAAAGTCAAATATGTTTTTCACATCTGGATTTAATTTCATTTGTGGTAATTCTCTAGGTTCTCTAGTTAATTGTAAATCTACCTGTTCTCTTAAGTTATTGTATATATGAACATCTCCGAAACTGTGTATGAAATCTCCATACTCTAGATCGCATACTTGTGCAACCATCATAGTTAATAGTGCATAGCTCGCTATGTTAAATGGTACGCCCAGAAATACGTCTGCACTGCGCTGATATAATTGGCAACTTAATTTATTGTTAGACACATAGAATTGAAAAAAGGCGTGACATGGTGGTAAGGCTGCTTTTCCATTAGCAACGTTTTCAGAAAAACTCTTGCTAGTATCTGGCATTACACTTGGGTTCCATGCGGTTACCATCATCCTGCGGCTGTTAGGATTAGTCTTAAGTGTGTCAATAACCTCTTTGATTTGGTCTATTCCCTGACTATCCCAGTTGCGCCATTGGTGACCATAAACAGGTCCTAGATCTCCATTTTCGTCGGCCCATTCATTCCATATTCTGACGTTATTATCTATTAAATATTGAATGTTAGTATCGCCTGATAAAAGCCATAGCAGTTCATGTATGATAGACTTAAGGTGTACTTTTTTAGTAGTTACTAGAGGGAAACCTTTTTGTAAATCAAAACGCATTTGATGACCAAAAAGGCTGCGTGTACCAGTGCCGGTACGGTCACCTTTATCAGTTCCGTTATCAATTATGTCTTGTAATAGGTCTAAGTATTGTTTCATAAGAGTCTAGTAAATGATGATTCCGCTTTCGCGAAAGCGAATACAATATACAAAGAACTTGAAATTTTAGTTCAAATGATAATAAAACAAACTAAGATTACAGATTTATTAATTTAAAAGAGAGTCTGGGTTTTCTGAAACAAATGAACTTGCCCACTCTACAGCGCTTTCTACGTTATTAAAGTATCCAAATGAGCCACTGTATAACGACTGTTCACTTGCGGCTTGCATTTTTTGTTCTTTAGAAGTGCCTATTATGGCAATCCCTACGATCATTTTGGAATCAACTAATTTGTACACCTTAGGCTCTACAGCATGTCCGAACTCACGATTTGAAATAAAAACGATTTTATTTTTACCGTAAAATTCATTAATATCATTGAGAATCTTAGTGGCTATCTCATTATTTACGACAACATCTGTATGTAGTTGACCAACTACATAGTTATCATAGCAATAGATTTTGCCAAAGCTATAATTGAAAAGGTTTTTGTAGTCTTTAAAGTCCAATGCTTATTAGTTGTTATAATTTATAACAAATTTACAACATTTCTTTAACATAAAATTAGGTTAAAGAAAAAGCAATTAAATTTATCCAAAAAGCATTCCAGCTATAGTTGCAGTAAGTAACGCGGCACATGTACCGCCTATTAATGCTTTTACACCAAAGGCCGCTAGGGTTTTACGCTGACCAGGTGCTAGTACGCCTATACCTCCTATTTGAATACCGATAGAGGCAAAGTTTGCAAAACCGCAAAGTGCGTAGGTTGCGATAATGATAGATTTAGGATGGAGTATTTTACCTGCTTCTTTTAACTCTTTTAGAGATCCATAGGCTATGAATTCATTAAGAATTGTTTTTTCACCTAGTAACTGTCCTACTAGAATTATATCTTCAGAATGTACACCTATAATCCATGCAATAGGTGCAAATAGATTACCTAGTATATATTGCATAGAAAGGCCATCGTACCTACCATCGCTAGAAGATGCGATAATAGAATTAAGTCCAGAATATTCTCCTATAAGGTCTTTAAGTCCAAAGTTCACCACTGCTATTAAGGCTGTAAATACTAGTAACATAGCACCTACGTTAACAGCTAGTTTTAAACCATCTGTCGTACCTCTAGAAATGGCATCTAGTATGTTCGTACCTATTTTATCCTTTGATACTTTGAGGGAGCGGTCTATCTTGTTATTTTGATCTTCTGGGTAAAGCATTTTTGCAATTACAATAGCTGCAGGAGCACTCATTATAGATGCAGTAAGCAGGTGTTTTGTAAATAATATTTGTTGCGCTTCACTTTCTCCACCTAAGAAACCGATAAATGCCGCTAGTACACCACCGGCTATGGTGGCCATACCGCCTACCATAAGACAAAGCATTTCTGATTTGGTCATTTTTTCTAGGTAAGGCTTTACTACTAAAGGAGCTTCAGTCTGCCCTATAAAAATATTTGCTGCTGCTGCAAGAGATTCAGCACCACTTAATCTCATTGTTTTGCTCATAACCCATGCGAGTACATAAACGACTTTTTGAAGTATGCCTAGGTAATAAAGTAAAGATGTAAATGCAGAGAAGAATACAATCGTAGGAAGAACCTTAAATGCAAATACATAGCCCCAGTTACCACTAGCGTCAATGAAGTTACCGAACACAAACTCAGCACCAGCCTCACTAACAGCTAGGAATTTTACTACTCCTGTAGATATTCCATCAAAGATGTATGCGACACTTTCAAATTTAAGTACAGATATAGCAAACACCACTTGTAATGTTACACCGACTATTACTAGTCTCCAGTCTATTTTCTTCCTGTTATTACTTAATAGATAACAAAATCCAAGGATAAAAAACATACCTATTAAACCACGATAGAAACTTTCAAAGCTAAAGCCAAGGTCATTTGATATTTGAACATTATTAGAGGTTGCTGCGACAGTTGTTTCTTCTTTTTTGATTAAGAAATGATAAGTAATATCTTTATTTTTAATTGATAAGCTATCGTTATTTACCTTTTTTAAATCAAACTGCTTTAATTGTGTATTATTTGAGTTAGGGTATAGGGCGATAAAATCATTTTGGATTATAAATCTACCGGTAGAATTAAGGCTGTCTACTCCAGTGTAAAATTTGTAATTTTGTTGTGAAAAGGAGATACTGTCTAGATCTTGAGCGTTTGCTTGTGTGTTATCAACTATTGTTGCAGTATCAAATATCCAAGTTCCTTCTATTGGTGTGTTCTCTTGTGCATTTCCTATAAATGAAAAGCAAAGTAATGCTAAAGCAGTAAAAAGTCTGGCTATAAAGGATTTCATAGAATGGTAATGATTATCGTTTAGATATTTCGTCTCTAATTTGCGCTGCCAGTTCGTAGTCTTCGTTAGAAACTGCTTCGTCGAGCATTTTGTTAAGTTCTGATATGGAGAATTTGCTGTAGTCATCCACTTCTTGCGCTGCAGCGTTGATTAATTCTTCTATCATTTCTTCTCCGTCTAGCTCTTCCATTTCCAGTTCTTTGTCTGGTTTAATGTGCTGTTGTATACCTGCTTCTTCAAGAATGTTTTCATAAGTAAAAACAGGGGCTTTAAATCTTACAGCTAGTGCTATGGCATCGCTAGTGCGAGCATCTATAATTTCTTCAATTTTATCTCTTTCACAAATAAGACTGCTGTAAAAAACACCATCTACTAGTTTGTGAATGATTACTTGTTTCACCACAATAGAAAATCGTTGGGCAAATGTTTTAAACAAATCATGGGTGAGAGGTCGCGGCGGACTCAATTCTTTCTCTAGTGCAATAGCTATACTTTGAGCTTCAAAAGCTCCTATTACAATAGGTAGTTGTCTTGATCCGTCTACTTCTTTAAGCACAAGGGCGTATGCGCCATTTTGTGTTTGGCTGTAAGAGATGCCTCGTATGTTAAGTCGTTTTAGACTCATTATGTTTAATTGCTATAAATAAAAAAAAAGCTGTGCAAAAATGAGGTTTTTCTCCTATTGCACAGCCTTAAATCTAATAAATTCTTAACTAATTATTAAGAATCTTAAGCATTTGCAGCTTTAAAAGCCTTTAATTTCTCGATTAGAGCAGGTACTACCTCAAAAGCATCACCTACAACACCATAATCTGCAGCCTTAAAGAAAGGTGCTTCTGGGTCTGTATTAATAACAACTTTTACCTTTGAAGAGTTAATTCCTGCAAGGTGTTGTATCGCTCCAGATATACCGATAGCGATATATAAGTTAGATGCAACTGGCTTACCAGTTTGCCCTACGTGTTCACTGTGTGGTCGCCATCCCAGATCACTTACCGGTTTAGAACATGCTGTTGCAGCGCCTAGAACGTCTGCTAGTTCTTCTACCATACCCCAGTTTTCTGGACCTTTTAATCCACGACCTGCGCTTACTACTATTTCAGCATCTGCGATAGTTACTTTGTCGGTAGCTTTATCTACAGATTGTACAGTTACATTAAAATCTGCATCGTTTAAAGTAGGTGCAAATTCTTGTACGGCACAATCGGTTGCGTTCTCTTTAAGACCGTAAGCATTTTTAGAAAGCCCTACTAGTTTTACATTAGTAGTAATAGCAGTGTTAGAGAAAGCTTTATTAGTAAACACAGTTCTCTTAACTGTAAATGGCTCTGTAGAAGAAGGTAGCGCTGTAACGTTAGATACATAACCTGCTTCTAGTTGTACGCTTACTAGAGAGCCTAAATACTTAGAGTCTGCACTAGAACTGATAACGACTACTGTTGCTCCTTCAGCTTTGGCAGCTTGTGCAATAGCGCTAGCATAGGCAGCAGCATTAAATTTTTCTAGTTTTGAATTTGCTACGTTGTGTAATTTATTTACACCATATGTACCTAGTTCTCCAGCGTCATTTGCATTAAAAGATATAGCGGTAACAGTTGTTCCCATCATATCTGCAACACCTTTTGCATAACTAGCTACTTCATAAGCAGTCTTTTTAAAACCACCGTTTTCTGATTCTGTATATACGAGTACTGACATATATTTTATTTTTATATAAACATCCTAGTTATCAGGACGATTACTTGATTTGTTGTGGGTCTCGCTTTCGCGAAAGCGAAACTCTTAATAATTTTAACCTACAAGATTTAGAACCTTGAATTTTTAACTTTTAAAGATTAAATCGCTTTTGCCTCGTTGTGAAGTAAGTCGATTAATTTATCAAGATCTCCAGCGTCTACAAGAGTTACCTGGCCTTTAGGCTCTGGCTTTTCAAAAGAAACGCTATTAGTCTCTGTACTAGCATCTGTTGCTGGTACAACATTAAGAGGTTTTTTACGAGCCATCATAATTCCACGCATGTTAGGAATTCTTAGGTCACTTTCCTCTACGAGACCTTTTTGTCCACCTATTACTAGGGGTAGGCTAGCGGTAACAGTTTCTTTACCACCATCGATTTCACGTACAGCAGTTGCGTTAGTTCCTTCTATTTCTAGAGATATACATGTATTTACAAAACTAGCTCCAGTCATAGCGGCTACCATACCTGGTACCATACCACCATTATAATCGATAGATTCACGACCTGCGATAACTAGATCATAACCACCGTCTTTTATAACTGCAGTTAGTTGTTTTGACACCTGGTAACCGTCAGTTGCTGGCGTGTCTACTCTTATTGCTGTGTCTGCACCTATTGCTAGAGCTTTTCTTAAAGTCGGTTCAACTTCTGCACCACCTACAGTAACTACATCTACACTAGCGCCTTGTTTTTCTTTAAACCACATAGCTCGTGTAAGACCAAATTCATCATTTGGGTTGATGACAAATTGTACACCGTTAGTGTCAAATTGAGTATCGTTATCTGTAAAATTGATTTTGGAAGTGGTATCTGGCACGTGGCTGATACATACTAATATCTTCATATTTTATAGTCTTTAAAGTCTTTTTCAATCGTTTGCGAAGTTAGGAAAAAAACAAGTAATAAACTATGCATGCATAATAAATTTTTGTTTAATATTTCCTCAAGTATTGATTTTCAATATTTTTCATTCTAGGGTGTAACTCTTGTCTGTCTTGATGTTTAGACGGTTCAGGAATGTTTTGTATGATAATAGTATGTAAAAGAGATATTTTTTAGCCTAAAAATCTAGCATACTAAGTTCATGTAAGTTATTTTTGTTTTCTTGAAAAACTGAATAACATCATATCCTAATATATGAAGACAATACAATTCCGCGAGGCAATTTGCGAAGCGATGAGTGAAGAAATGAGACGCGACGAGTCTATTTACCTTATGGGTGAAGAAGTTGCAGAATATAATGGAGCTTACAAGGCTTCTAAAGGTATGCTGGACGAGTTTGGTGCAAAGCGTGTGATTGATACACCTATTGCCGAGTTAGGTTTTGCTGGTATAGCCATAGGTTCTACCATGACTGGTAATAGACCTATCGTGGAGTATATGACGTTTAACTTTTCTCTTGTTGGTATCGATCAGATAATTAACAATGCGGCAAAAATACGCCAGATGTCTGGTGGACAGTTTAAGTGTCCTATCGTTTTTAGAGGTCCTACTGCAAGTGCAGGACAGCTAGCAGCTACTCACTCACAAGCTTTTGAAAACTGGTTTGCAAACACACCAGGTCTTAAAGTAATCGTACCATCTAACCCTTATGATGCAAAAGGTCTTCTCAAGGCAGCGATACGTGATGACGATCCAGTAATTTTTATGGAGTCTGAGCAAATGTATGGTGATAAAGGTGAGGTGCCAGAAGGTGAGTATGTTTTACCTATAGGTGTTGCAGAGTTAAAAAGAGAAGGTAATGATGTGACCATCGTTTCTTTTGGTAAAATTATCAAAGAAGCTTATAAAGCTGCAGACGAGTTAGAGAAAGAAGGTATCTCTTGTGAGATTATCGACTTAAGAACTGTGCGTCCTTATGATAAAGAAGCGATTTTAAAATCTGTTAAGAAAACAAATCGTTTAGTGATTCTTGAAGAAGCGTGGCCATTTGGTAACGTCTCTACAGAGATTTCTCACATGATACAGGCTGAAGCTTTTGATTACCTAGACGCTCCAGTTTATAAAATAAATACACAAGATACACCAGCACCGTACTCTCCAGGTTTACTTGCAGAGTGGTTACCAGATTATACTGATGTGGTAGAAGGTGTTAAAAAAGTAATGTACAGAAAGTAATTTCTGACAACATTTTTGATCAAAGCCCATCTCGTTTGAGGTGGGTTTTTTTGATTTATAGCTAGATATAATTTTTTTTGTCTTAAGTTACTATCATTTACGTCAGTAGCCCTACTTTTGACTTTTGCCCTTTGCTTATGAAAACTCTTTATAAAAGTTACGCTTTCGCGAAAGCGATAACAGAATCAGTCCTGTATATAGGTATATTACTTTTCACCTTAACAAGTGTTGCACAGACTAAAGTTGGTGGTGTGATTTATGACGATTTTGGTGATACGGTGCCTTTTGCAAACGTTGTATTTCCTGGTTCTAGTGAAGGAACAATCACTAACGATAATGGTCGATTTTATTTACAATCAGAGAATACGTATGATAAAGTTGAGTTTTCTTTTGTAGGGTATAAAACGCAAACCATAAAATTAGATAATAGAGTGAATCTAAATATGAAGGTTACACTTGAAACTGATACGGCAGAGTTAGATGCGGTGGTAGTATATGCTGGTAAAACGTCTAAAAAGAATAACCCTGCTATCGATATACTACGTAAAGTATGGGAAAATAGACGTAAAAATGGTCTTTCCCAATTTAAGCAATACCAGTACGATAAATATGAGAAGTTAGAATTTGACATGAATACCATAGATAGTTCTTTGATCAACTCAAAGCTTTTCCGTGGTATGGAATTCGTATTTGACTATGCAGACACGAGTAGAATAACAGGTAAAACCTATTTGCCTATTTTTATTAATGAATCGCTTTCTACTGTTTATGGAGATAACGAGATCAATAAAGAACTAGATGATGTTAAGGCCAACAAGAATTCTGGTTTTTCAAACAACCAGACTTTAATAGCATTTGTAAAAGATTTATATAATGACATAGATGTCTATGACCGTTATTTAAAATTCTTTGATAAAAGTTTTACGAGTCCAGTGGGTAAAAGTGGTATTGACACCTATAACTATGTGTTGAGAGATACGGCGATAGTAGATGGGGTAGAGGCATATAATATAGTTTACTATCCGCGTCGTAAAGGTGAGCTTACTTTTAAAGGTGATTTTTGGGTAGCTACAGAGTCGTATGCGATCAAGGAGATCAATATGCAAGCGACTAAAAGTGCCAACATAAACTGGGTAAAAGAAATCTATATAGAACAGGAATATGACGTACTTAATGATAGTCTGTTCTTAATTACACGTGATTATTTCTTAAGTGATTTTGCGCTTAACAAGAAAGAGAAGTCCAAAGGTATTTATGGAAAACGTACCACCTTATTTAATGATTATAAATTTGATATAGAAAAAGAGCCAGATTTTTATAGACGTAGAGTTAATGATTATGATCCAGAAATTTATAATCGCGATGAGGCTTATTGGGATGAAAATCGATTAGAAAAACTTAATAAAGATGAGAAACAAGTGTACACCATGCTGGATACACTTAAAAAGAACAAGAAGTTTAAACGTCTTTATAATATAGGTACAGTACTAGCGTCTGGTTATTATGAATTTGATGGTTTTGATTTTGGACCTATATTTTCCACCTTTGGATTTAACGATGTAGAAGGTTTGCGATTACGTGCTGGAGGTAGAACATACTTTGGTGCAAATGACCCATGGAGAATAGAAGGTTATGGCGCATATGGTTTTGATGATAAAAAATTTAAATTCGGTATAGGTGGTAAATGGTTGTTAGATAAACAAAGCCGTTTGATACTAAGTGGTGGTTATAGAAAAGATGTAGAGCAACTAGCTGCCAGTCTTACTAAAACTAATGATGTTTTAGGGCGTAGCCTTGCTTCTAGTGCGATAGTAAGTGCTGGTAATAATGGTAGATTATCTAATATTAAACTAGGTCTTGCTGCCATTAGTTTTGAGCCGTTATATAACTTAGAATTTAGATTAGGTACTAGTTATAGAAAGATAACGACGGCTAATCCTGGATTCTTTAGTCTGGATTATTTTGATGCAGACTCTCCAGGCGGCATACAGTCAGAAACTAACCAGGCTGAAGTGGACTTTTCTATGACTTATAAACCAGGACGTAAAACGACTAATTATGGTGTAGATCGTACGGTTATAAATGAAGGAGCTTATCCTATATTATTCTTAAATTATTCTAAAGGTTTTAAAGATCTCTTTAGTAGCGATTTTGATTATGATAAGTTTCAATTTTATTATAGTCATCCTATCCAGATAGGTGCTTTTGGTAGATTAACGGCGCGTATAGAAGCTGGTAAAACCTTTGGAGAAGTGCCACTAGCATTACTAGATGTCATACCTGGTAACCAGACTTATTTCAATGTGTCAGGATCTTTTAACACGATGGATTTTTATGAATTTGTAAGTGATGAGTATTTGATGGTGAATCTTGATCATAATTTTAACGGTCGTATTTTTTCTCGCATTCCTGGTTTGAGAGATTTGAATCTACGTGAGTTAGTAGGTATAAAAGCTGCTTATGGTAGAATTAGTGATGAAAACGTAGCCTTAAATGCAAGCGGTCTTAATTATCTAGCTCCAGAAGATATTTATTGGGAATATAGTGCTGGTGTAGGTAACATCTTTAAAGTATTACGTATAGATGTAAGTTTTAGAGGTGGTTATAATTACTTACCAGACGCTAGACAGGTAGCTGTTACTGGTAGTTTTGGTTTCTTCTTTTAATAGGTTCACTATTTGAATTTATAGATTATTATTTATTTTAAAACCCCATTTACGATTAAGTAAATGGGGTTTTTTAGTTTCCGACTTAGCGAAAAGTAATAGCATAAATCTCTCTTTTTTAGTAATGTGGTGTGATAATCTTCTATTTTAGCGCAAAATATATTTTTATGAGGCTTTTTACTTTTGTAGCTGTTTTGTTTTGTGGGTTGGTTGCAAGTGCGCAGACTGCTGATGATTTTGTTTTTAACTCACCATTAGTCAATATGTCGCCATTCAGTATATCATCATCAGCCGGTGTTACCATAGATTGGGGTGATGGAACGACAACTAATGTTCCTATGGGTAATAATCAAATTGTACCAGCACATTCTTTCAGTTCCACAACGAATATGGTCTTTATATCAGGTTCAATAGACTCTATAGTTTTTAATTTATCATCATCATCATATAATAGTCCTAGTATTACTCAATGGGGTACTTCACAATGGAAATCAATGGAATGGATGTTTTATGGTTGTAGGCTTTTGAATATCAATGCCTCTGACACTCCAGACTTAAGTACTTGTAATTCGATGAAAAATATGTTCGAGGATTGCGATCTATTTAATTCTGATATTAATAATTGGGATGTTTCAAATGTTACTGATATGAGTGATATGTTTTATGAGGCATATACTTTTAATCAACCGTTAAATAATTGGAATGTTTCTAATGTTACAGATATGTCTGGGATGTTCTGGGGAGCAAGTAGTTTCAATCAACCACTGAGTAATTGGGATGTTTCAAATGTTACTGATATGAGTGCTATGTTTTATGAGGCATATACTTTTAATCAACCGTTAAATAATTGGAATGTTTCTAATGTTATTGACATGGGTTATATGTTTTATTATGCAAACTCCTTTGATCATGATATTTCAAATTGGGATGTTTCTAATGTTAATGTTATAGAATATTTGTTTTGTCGCGCTAGTTCTTTCAATCAAAATATATCAAACTGGGATGTTTCTAATATCACTAATATGTATGGCGCGTTTCGGCTTGCAACTTCTTTCAATCAGTCATTAAACAATTGGGATGTGTCGAGTGTAATTACTATGGAACATATGTTCGATTATGCAACTTCTTTTAATCAAACTTTAGACAATTGGGATGTATCGAATGTAACTACTATGGAAAGTATGTTTAATTATGCAACCTCTTTCAATCAAGATATTTCAAGCTGGGATATTTCTAATATTACCAATATGGATGAAATGTTTTATGATGCCTCTTCTTTTAATCAACCGTTAAATAATTGGGTTTTTAACCAGTATTCAAATTTTGATAGATTTGTTACGTCCTCAGGACTGGACACAAATAATTATGATAAGTTATTACAAAGGTTTGTTAATCTTGGCTTGCAAAATAAGAGACTGAGATCTTCAGGTCTAACTTATTGTAGCACATTTTCAAGAAACATTCTTCTACAAAACGGATGGACTATTTCTGGCGATTCATTAGACCCTAGTTGTTCTGCACTAGATAATCAACTTCAGGGTTCTATTACTTATGATTTCGACAATAATGGTTGTAACCCAAATGATTTGACTTTTTCTAATGTTGCAATTGAAATTTCAAATGGAACTGCTAATTTAACATTGTATACTGATATAAACGGTAATTATTCAACCTCTTTACCAGATAATACTTACACGATGACTCCAATAATCGACACAAATCTTTTCACGGCAACACCAGCAAGTGTAACCTTTACAGCCGCAAATCAAAATATAACGACGGAAGATTTTTGTCTTAGCGCAACAACTCTAGTTGATGACCTAGAAATCTCCATCCTACCACTAGAAGATGCACGGCCAGGCTTTGATACTGAATATAAGCTCGTTTACAAAAATAAAGGAAATACAAGATTATCTGGATCAATAGATTTCACCTTCCAAGATGATTTTATGGACTTTCTAACTGCAAGTCCAGCAACTACATCTTCAAATGTAGGAATGTTAAGTTGGGATTTTTCAAACCTAGATCCATTTGAAACTCGTGAGATTGAATTCTTCATGAATCTTAATACACCTACAGATCCTACCTTCCCATTAAATAGTAATGATCTGTTAGACTTTAGTGCAACTATAAATCCAACGGCAAATGATGATACACCACTAGATAATGTATTTGATTTACAACAAACTGTTGTGAATTCTTATGATCCTAATGATAAAACTTGTTTACAAGGCGAGACTATTTTACCGACTATGGTTGGAGAGTTTGTGCATTACCGCATCCGTTTTGAGAATGAAGGAACGGCAAGTGCGGTAAACGTAAGAGTTGTGGATTATATCGATACGACTAAATTTGATATTGCTACTTTAACTCCTTTAAGTGGTAGCCACGATTATACAACAACAATTACAGATGGAAATAAAGTAGAATTCAATTTTGAAAACATTATGCTGCCATTTACCGCGCCTGCCAGTCAAGGCTATGTGTTGTTTAAAATTAAAACAGTAGATACATTAGTTTTAGGAGATGATTTTTCTAATCAAGCAGAGATTTACTTTGATTTTAATTTTCCAATTATTACTAACATGGAAACTACAGGGGTTGCTGTTCCGTTAAGTTTAAATGATAATAATTTATTACAAGTCAGCCTTTACCCTAATCCTGCTAAAAATAAGATTAGTTTAATGAGTAATATAGAATTCAATGAATACACTATTTATGATACTTTGGGTGCCATCGTTTCTCAAGAAAAGTTAGATGCTGCTATAATGAATAAGGATATCACATTAGATCATTTAGTTTCGGGATTGTATTTTGTTGAGGTAAAAGGAGATCAAATGAATTCTGTTTTAAAACTGATTAAGGAATAAACTCACAACAATTTAAAGTATTCAAAAACCCCATTTACTTAATCGTAAATGGTTTTTATTCTTTTAAAGCTGCAGAGCAACCATACTTCAATAAAATAACAAAAAAAACCTCCGATTCAATTAGTTGAATCGGAGGTTTTTAAAATATATAAACTTTCTAATATTTACAATTCAAAAGCTTTCTTAACTTCTTCTACAAAGTCTAATTTTTCCCAAGTAAATAACTCTACTTCTCTTTCTACTTTTCCATTGTATGGAGATTCAAAAACAAGTTTTTCAATACGTGGTGTTCTACCCATGTGACCATAAGCAGCCGTTTCAGAATAGATAGGGTTTCTTAATTTTAATCTAGATTCTATTGCAGCAGGACGCATGTCAAATATCTCTGCAACCTTTTTAGAAATCTCACCGTCAGTTAAGTTTAATGTAGAGGTACCATAAGTTTCTACATTAATAGAAGTAGGTTCTACTACACCTATGGCATAGGAAACCTGTACAAGAACCTCGCTAGCAAGACCTGCAGCTACTAGATTCTTTGCAACGTGACGTGCAGCATATGCAGCACTTCTATCCACCTTAGAAGGGTCTTTACCAGAAAAAGCACCACCACCGTGAGCACCTTTACCACCATAAGTATCTACTATAATCTTTCTACCAGTTAATCCAGTATCACCATGTGGTCCACCTATAACAAATTTACCAGTAGGGTTAATGTGATAGGTAATGTCATCATTAAATAAATCCTGAGCATAAGCAGGTAATAATGCAGTAACACGAGGAATCAATATTTCAACAAGATCTTTTTTGATCTGAGCTAGCATTGCAGCATCATCTTCATTAAAAGGATCGTGTTGTGTAGAGATTACGATAGCATCGATACGTTGTGGCACGTTATCATCACTATACTCTATAGTTACTTGTGATTTTGCATCTGGTCTTAAATAAGTAATTTCCTTATTCTCACGACGCAATGCAGCAAGCTCCACTAGTAATTTGTGCGATATGTCTAGAGCAAGAGGCATGTAATTCTCTGTCTCGTTAGTTGCATAACCGAACATCATACCTTGGTCTCCAGCACCTTGCTCTTCTTTAGTAGCACGATCTACACCTTGGTTAATGTCTTGCGACTGCTCATGGATTAAAGATATTACACCACAAGAATCACCAGAAAACTGGTAAGCACCTTCGGTATAACCTATTTTATTGATCACATTACGTGCAATTTGAGTTGCATCGATGTAAGTGTTTGATTTTACCTCTCCGGCAAGAACCACCTGTCCAGTAGTTACAAGCGTTTCACAAGCAACCTTTGATTCTGGATCAAAAGCAAGAAAATTATCTAATAAAGCATCACTGATCTGGTCAGCAACTTTGTCTGGATGTCCTTCACTAACGGACTCTGATGTAAATAAGTAGGGCATTTTATATGTGCGCTTTCGCGAAAGCGTAATAAATACAAATCTCGCGTGATTAATAATATAAGAAAATAAAAGTGGCTGTATTGTTTTGCGCAGTACACTGTTTTAGCGTTTATGTTTTCTTTTTTGAAAACGAGGTCGCAAGCAGCCAAATCTTTCCCCTTAATTGAATTGCAAATTTAATGAATGTAATTATTTATTGGCACATCACTTATAAGATTATTAACATGTACTATAATAAGACTTTATAGATATTTTTAATTCCCTACAGATTAAGTAGGGTAAATAATGTACACGTTCATATATGATAAATTTAAAATAGAGATAAATAACATTGGATATCATATTTGGATCATTGTTTAATTTTTGATATACAGATGGTTAAGTGTAATTAATGCTGTTTGGATAACAATGGCAATATGAATTGTCTAGTGAGGGACCTAATTGCAAACTTTAATTTTGAATCGATATTCTATCATCTAAAATAATAGAAGAATTATAAGGAAGTAAGTTAACGCTTGCCCTTAAGATTTAAAAATTAAATATGTCACTCACTAAATATAGTAAAACAGTAACCCAGGATCCTACACAACCAGCTGCACAAGCTATGTTGCATGCTATAGGTCTTTCTAAGGAGGATCTGCTCAAACCATTTGTAGGTATTGCGAGTACTGGTTATGAAGGTAACCCATGTAACATGCATCTTAATGATCTTGCAAAATTGGTTAAAGAAGGAACTTTAGATGCTAACCTAGTTGGATTAATCTTTAATACAATAGGAGTAAGTGATGGTATCTCTATGGGGACGCCAGGTATGCGTTATTCTCTACCGTCACGAGATATTATAGCAGACTCTATGGAGACTGTGGTGCAAGCGATGAGTTATGACGCACTAGTAACAGTTGTAGGTTGTGATAAAAATATGCCAGGTGCATTAATGGCAATGATAAGACTGGACCGTCCTTCTATACTAGTTTATGGAGGTACGATAGATTCTGGCTGCCATAAGGGTAAGAAGTTAGATGTAGTTTCTGCTTTTGAAGCTTGGGGTAGTAAAGTTGCAGGTACTATGGAAGAAGAAGAATATCAGAATATAGTAGAAAAAGCATGTCCTGGTGCTGGTGCTTGCGGTGGTATGTATACCGCAAATACCATGGCAAGTGCGATAGAAGCATTAGGAATGTCTTTACCGTTTAATTCTTCTAACCCTGCATTAAGTGATGATAAGAAAGAAGAATCTGTCAGAGCAGGACAAGTAATGTTAGAATTACTAGAAAAAGACATCAAACCGTCTGATATTATAACACGTAAATCGTTAGAGAACGCAGTACGATTAGTCACAATTCTTGGCGGTTCTACAAATGCGGTTTTACACTTTCTAGCGATAGCAAGAGCAGCACAAATAGATTTTACACTTAAAGATTTTCAAGATATAAGTGATAACACACCTTTTCTAGCAGATTTAAAACCTAGTGGTAGGTATCTTATGGAAGATATTCATCGCATAGGTGGCATTCCTGCAGTTATGAAGTACTTACTTTCTAAAGGGTTAATTCATGGAGACTGTCTTACGGTAACTGGTAAAACAGTAGCTGAGAATCTAGCAAGCGTAAAAGATCTTTCTGAAGAACAAGATGTGATTAGAACTGTAGAGAACCCTATTAAAATTTCTGGACACTTGAGAATGCTTTATGGCAATCTTGCTAGTGAAGGTAGTGTTGCAAAAATCACAGGTAAAGAAGGGTTGCAGTTCTCAGGAAAAGCTAAGGTTTTTAATGGTGAGTATGAAGCAAATGATGGCATACGTGATGGACTGGTAGAAAGAGGTGATGTAGTAGTCATAAGATATGAAGGACCTAAAGGAGGACCAGGAATGCCAGAAATGTTAAAGCCTACAGCAGCTATTATGGGTGCAGGACTAGGTAAAGACGTGGCGCTTATTACAGATGGTCGTTTTTCTGGCGGTACGCATGGCTTTGTTGTAGGACATATCACACCAGAAGCTCAAGAAGGTGGTGTGATTGCTCTAGTTAAAGATGGTGATGTCATTACTATCGATGCAGAAGCTAATACAATACAATTAGAAATCTCAGATAAAGAATTAATTAAACGTAAAGAACAATGGCAGGCACCAGAGTTGAAGTTTAAAAGAGGTGTTCTTTATAAATATGCAAGAACGGTTTCTAATGCTTCAAAAGGTTGTGTTACAGACGAGTTTTAATAGCTTATCCCTGTAAATACCTACTCAACAAATAGAATAAAAAATTACAATAATCAAAATCGATGATTATGAAAGAACATGCGCTAATAAATTCCCCTACTTCAAGCATAGTAACAGAAAAGATATCTGGTGCAGAAGCTATCATAAAATGTTTCCTTGCCGAAGGTGTTGATACGGCATTTGGTTATCCTGGTGGTGCGATTATGCCGTTATATGATAAGCTTTATGGCTATCAAAAAGAGTTGAAACATGTACTCACCAGACATGAGCAAGGAGCAACACATGCAGCACAAGGTTATGCACGTATATCAAATAAAGTTGGAGTTTGTATAGCCACTTCTGGTCCAGGAGCAACAAATCTTATCACTGGACTGGCAGACGCGATGATAGATTCTACACCTATGGTATGTATCACTGGTCAGGTAGCTTCTCATTTATTGGGGACAGATGCTTTTCAAGAAACAGATATTATAGGTATTTCTACACCAGTAACTAAGTGGAATGCTCAAGTAACTAAAGCAGCAGATATTCCTAAGGTTCTAGCCAAAGCTTTTTACATCGCTCAAAGCGGTCGTCCAGGTCCTGTATTAATTGATATTACAAAAGATGCACAGTTTGAAGAGTTTGATTTTGCATATGAAAAATGTAAATCGATAAGAAGTTATGTGCCAGTTCCAGATACAGATTTACAAACGGTAAAGGACGCTGCTCTCTTAATTAATAACGCTCAGAAGCCTATGATTATTTGGGGTCAAGGAGTCGTATTGAGCGAGGCCGAAAAAGAATTGCAATCGGTTATAGAAAAAGCAGGAATCCCATCTGCATGGACCATTTTAGGTGCAAGTGCTATTCCTACTTCTCATTCACTTAATGTCGGTATGGTAGGTATGCATGGTAATTATGCACCTAATTTATTAACTAATGAATGTGATGTTTTAATAGCGATAGGAATGCGTTTTGACGACCGTGTTACTGGTGATTTATCTCGATATGCAAAGCAAGCCAAAGTGATACATTTTGAAATAGACCCATCTGAGGTGAATAAGAATGTAAAAGCAGATATTGCTGTTCTTGGTGATGCAAGAAACACTTTAGAACTATTACTTCCTTATTTAGAACAAAGAGAGCACCCTAAATGGTTAGCGAGATTTAAGGAACTTTATGAAGTAGAAGTAGATAAAGTTATAAGAGAAGATATGGAACCATCTGTAGATGGACTTACTATGGCTGAGGTTATACAGCAAATTAATGTACACTCAAAAAGTGAAGCAGCTATAGTAAGTGATGTGGGCCAGCACCAGATGATAGCATGTCGGTATGCTAGTTATAATCAGACACGTAGTAATATAACATCAGGTGGATTAGGTACTATGGGATTTGCACTTCCGGCAGCTATAGGAGCACAAGTAGGTGCGCCAGATAGAGATGTTGTTGCAGTAATAGGTGATGGTGGCTACCAGATGACTATTCAAGAATTGGGAACCATTTTTCAGACTAAAGTGCCTGTAAAAATTGTTGTGCTTAATAACGAGTTTTTAGGAATGGTACGTCAGTGGCAACAGCTGTTTTTTGATAAGCGCTATGCCAGTACAGAAATGACAAATCCTGATTTTATAAAAATAGCCGAAGGATATCACATCAAAGCAAAACAAGTAACAGATCGTAAAGATCTTGCTGGTGCCGTAGAAGAAATGATGAAGAGTGACGAAGCATATTTTCTTGAAGTGAGAGTGCAAAAAGAAGGAAACGTTTTCCCAATGATCCCAACAGGAGCATCAGTTTCAGAGGTGCGCCTCCAGTAGAAACGCATCGCAAGCGTTCAAGCAGTGACGCATCGCATGCGTCCGAAAACAGGGCGTTCAAGCAGTGACGCATCGCATGTGTCTAAAACAATGCGCATCGCATGCGTCTGGAACTTGTCGAAGACGACGATATCGAGAAAAGTAAAGCAAAGCTGTTCATTAACAGCTGAACGAAATAAAAAATTATGGAAAACCAAGAACAACTTTTTACCATATCCATTTATACAGAAAACAATATAGGGTTGCTGAATAGGATTTCGGCAATATTCCAGCGTCGTCATGTGAATATAGAAAGCATAAACGGTTCTGCATCAGAAATAGAAGAGGTTTCAAAATGGACCATTTTAGTAAACATGACCGAAGAAAACATGAAGAAAATCATCGGTCAGATAGAGAAACAAGTAGAGGTTATAAAAGCCTACTATCACTCTGACGAAGAGACCATTTATCAAGAGTCCTGTCTGTTTAAAATTAAATCTGACCTTCTTTTTGAAGAACCTCAGATTCAAAATATAATTAAAGAAAGTAACGCACGCATAGTAACGGTAAATAAAGAGTTTTTTGTTTTAGAAAAATCTGGAAGAAGAAGCGAGGTCGATTTATTATACCGTGAATTAAGTGCCCACGGCATATTACAGTTCAATAGATCTGGACGTATAGCTGTAACTAAAGAACCAATGGAAATTTCAAAAATGCTAGAAGCATTAAACTCATAAAATAAGTACCATGTCAAATTATTTTAATACCCTATCACTTTCACAAAAATTAGAACAATTATCTAAATGCAGATTCATGCAACAAGCAGAATTTGAAGATGGTGTTAACGCTTTAATAGGAAAGAAAATCACGATAGTAGGTTGTGGCGCACAAGGATTAAATCAAGGTCTTAACATGAGAGATTCTGGATTAGATATTTCTTATGCATTAAGACAGGCTGCTATTGATCAAAAAAGGCAGTCGTTTAAAAATGCTAGTGAAAATGGTTTTACTGTTGGGACTTATGAAGATTTAATTCCTAATTCAGATCTAGTTTTAAACCTAACACCAGATAAACAACACGCAGCTGTGGTAAAGGCGATTATGCCACACATGAAAAAAGGGGCAACACTTTCTTACTCTCATGGATTTAATATAGTAGAAGAAGGACAGAAGATAAGAGAAGATATCACTGTTATAATGGTGGCTCCTAAATGTCCAGGCTCTGAGGTGAGAGAAGAATATAAAAGAGGTTTTGGAGTCCCTACTTTAATAGCTGTACATCCAGAAAATGATCCTGAGAATAAAGGATGGGAGCAGGCCAAAGCATATGCAGTAGCAACAGGTGGGCATAAAGCAGGAGTTCTTGAATCTTCTTTTGTTGCAGAGGTGAAGAGTGATTTAATGGGAGAACAGACCATTTTATGTGGTGTTTTACAAACGGCTTCTATACTATTGTTTGATAAAATGATCGCACAGGGCGCAGACTCAGAATACGCATCTAATCTTATTCAATACGGTTGGGAACGTACCACAGAGGCTTTAAAACATGGTGGTATTACTAATATGATGGACAGGCTAGATAATGCGTCAAAGATTAAAGCGCACCAACTGTCTGAAGAGTTAAAAGTTATTTTAAAACCACTTTTTGAAAAACACATGGACGATATTATGTCTGGTCATTTCTCACAAACCATGATGGAAGACTGGGCAAACGACGATGTAAATCTATTAAAATGGAGAGCCGAAACGGAGAACACGGCATTTGAAAAATCTACAGCTTCTACAGAAAAGATAGAAGATCAAGAATATTTTGATCATGGTGTAGCGATGGTTGCCTTTATTAAATCTGGTGTAGAACTGGCATTTGAGACTATGGTAGCATCAGGTATTGTAGAAGAAAGTGCTTATTACGAGTCTCTTCACGAGTTGCCATTAATTGCAAACACGGTAGCTAGAAAGAAATTATTTGAAATGAATCGCATTATTTCTGACACGGCAGAGTATGGTTGTTACCTATTTGACCATGCATGTAAGCCTTTAGTTTCTTCATTTGTAGATGGTCTCGATGGGGCTGTTATTGGTTCCGCTTTCGCGAAAGCGGAATACAAAACAGACAACCTAGAACTAATAGCAGTCAATAAAGCTATAAGAAATCACCCTATAGAAAAAGTAGGAGCAGTGTTGAGAGATTCTATGATTGCAATGAAAACCATCTAGATAATAAGTTAGGATAGATGCTGGTGGTGCTAGAAATTTTGAACAACAAAATTCTGTCTATATAGTACGCAGTCGAGAATCATTACTAAGTGAAAAAAGATTAAAGTGTGAGCCTATAGGAATTCTCTTTAATGAAAAGCAAAGCTGTTATGCGACGGCTGGACCATAAAAGATATGAAAACAGTGACTTATTATCCAAGATTACAAGATGTAAAACAGGCTGCAAATCGTTTACGCGACGTGGCCTGTTTAACACCTCTAGAGTTAAATGCACTTTACTCTGACAGGTATCAAAGTTCTATCTATTTTAAGAGAGAAGACTTGCAGCCCGTGCGTTCTTATAAAATACGTGGTGCATATAATAAGATCTCTACGTTGAGTAAAGAAGATTTATCAAACGGAATAGTTTGTGCCAGCGCAGGTAACCATGCCCAAGGAGTTGCGATGTCTTGCAAGTTACTCAAGATACATGGTACGATTTACATGCCTACACCTACACCGGTGCAAAAGATCCAACAGGTGAAAATGTTCGGTGGTACGTATGTAACCATAGTCATGCATGGTGATACCTATGATGACTCTTACTATGCTGCTATGGAGGAGAACAAGAAACTAGGGAAAACATTTATCCACCCTTTTGATGATGAAAAGGTGATAGAAGGCCAGGCTACTGTAGGACTAGAGATTATGGAACAGTCTAAAGTCCCTATAGATTATGTAATCATGCCTGTAGGTGGTGGCGGTTTAAGCGCTGGTGTTTCCAGTGTGTTAAAGTACTTATCTCCTCATACTAAAATTATAGGAGTAGAGCCTAAAGGAGCTACCTCTATGGCGACTTCTATTTTTAATAGAGAAAATACGACACTGGATAAGATAGATAGTTTTGTAGATGGTGCTGCTGTTAAAAGAGTAGGAGAACGCAATTTTGAAATATGTAAACAGAATCTTACAGAAACTATTAATGTAAGTGAAGGTGCCATATGTCAGACTATTCTAGATTTATATAATAGTCAGGCGATAGTGGTAGAACCTGCAGGAGCCATGTCTATTACAGCATTAGAAACTATTAGAGAAAAGATAAAGGGAAAGAATGTGGTATGTGTCATAAGTGGTAGTAACAATGACATTACTAGAACAGCAGAGATTAAAGAACGCGCCTTATTAGAGTCGCAACTAAAACATTACTTTATAGTTAGGTTTCCGCAACGAGCAGGTGCGCTGAAAGAATTTGTAGAGAAGGTTATAGGACCTAATGACGATATTACTCATTTTGAATACACTAAGAAAACAAATAGAATAAACGGATCTGCGGTAGTGGGAATAGAATTGAAAAACACATCAGATTTTGATTCTCTAGTACAACGTATGAAGTCACTTAATTTTTATGGAGATTATATAAATGATAACCCTACACTTTTTGAGTTTCTAGTGTGATCTACACACTTATCGATTTAATAGTAAATTGTTATTTGTTTCCTTTTAAGAGTTCGTGATATATGTTTACTTATAGTTTGTATTTAATAATTCTAATAACAGATTATTATCAAAACACTAAATTTTAGAAGTTTGTGTAGGTTATTGATGACTAGTCCAAATAAATACTTACATTTACCGCATGAATTTATCTAGAAATAAAAATATATCCTTACCGGTGCGCTTTACATTGCGACGCCGCTGTGCTTAATCTCACTTAGCATTTAGATATAATTTTTATTTTTTTTACATTGAATTCACTTCCATTATTATTTACTACCTTTTTAACTGCTCCTTCTAGGAACGGTTTTTCTGTGCGTCCTACTTTACGACGCCGACGCCCGTAAGGGGTCTTTCTTTTTGGGAATTTAGGTGCGTCCGGTTCTTCTTTTCACAACTACACTTTACACTTTTTAATTTATAAAATCAATCACAATGGAAATTGTTATTGCTCATAAATCGCATTCAAAATATGCGCAAATCATTTGTGATACCATAGCCGACGCTGCCAAAGTGCGCGGTACAGGAATCGCAAAACGTACACCAGAATATGTCACTACCAAAATGGAAAATGGCAACGCGGTTATCGCACTGGATAACGGGAAATTTGCAGGCTTTTGTTACATAGAGAAATGGGGACACGGCAAGTTTGTCGCAAACTCAGGCCTTATTGTACATCCAGATTATAGAAATCTAGGACTGGCCAAACAAATTAAAGAACGCATCTTTTTACTCTCTAAAGAAAAGTTTCCTGATGCAAAGATATTCAGCATCACCACTGGACTTGCTGTTATGAAAATGAATAGCGACCTAGGTTATAAGCCAGTTACTTTTTCTGAATTAACAGACGACCAGCAATTCTGGAACGGTTGCCAGACCTGTAAGAACTATGACATCTTACAACGTACTGAACAAAAAATGTGTTTGTGTACAGGAATGATCTATGACCCTTCTAAGAAAATAACAGAAGAAAAGAAACCTATTAAAAAGTCTGTTTTCAACAGATTGAAACAAATTAAGCAAACGCTTATCCTCAAAAAAGATCAAAATGAACAATAATAAAAAATTAGTAATAGCATATAGTGGCGGACTGGACACCTCATATTGTGCCGTATATCTTTCACAAGATCTAGGTTATGAAGTGCATGCTTTGTGTGTGAACACAGGTGGTTTTACTCAAGAAGACCTTAAAACTATAGAATCTAATGCTTATAAAATGGGCGTGAGCACTTTTAAAGCAATAGACGCTGTCAGCACTTTTTATGATAAAGTCGTTAAGTATTTGATTTATGGAAACGTGTTGAAGAACAATACGTATCCACTATCGGTAAGTGCAGAGCGTATTGTGCAAGCCATTGAGATTATTGAATATGCAAAAACTATAGACGCACAATTTATCGCTCATGGAAGTACTGGCGCCGGAAATGATCAAGTGCGTTTTGATATGATTTTTCAAACTCTAGCACCACATATAGAAATTATTACACCTATAAGAGATGGTAAACTATCACGTAAACAAGAGATAGATTATCTCATAGAAAATGGAATAGCTATGTCTTGGGAAAAGTCTCAATATTCTGTCAATAAAGGACTGTGGGGAACTAGTGTCGGTGGAGCAGAAACACTGACCTCGCTCAAAGCATTACCAGAAGAAGCCTATCCGTCACAACTTCAAAAAGAAGGAAAGGAACAAGTAAAATTGACCTTTAAAAAAGGAGAGTTAATTGCTGTAAATGGGAAAGAGCAATCTTCAGAACTGGCTATACAACAGCTCAATGATCTTGCTTCTTCATATGCTATAGGTAGAGATATCCATGTAGGCGATACCATAGTAGGTATGAAAGGTAGAGTAGGTTTTGAAGCCGCAGCAGCGTTGATTACTATCAAAGCACATCATTTATTAGAAAAGCATACACTTACTAAATGGCAGTTACAGCACAAAGATTATCTGTCTAGTTTTTACGGTATGCACCTGCATGAAGGTCAGTACCTCGATCCTGTAATGCGTGACATGGAGGCTTTCTTAGAAAGTAGTCAGGCCAAAGTTACTGGAGATGTTTATGTCACTTTGCAACCTTATCACTTTACTCTGGATGGTATAGAATCGGTAAACGATTTAATGAATGCAAAATTCGGTACTTATGGAGAGGAGAATAAAGCATGGACAGCAAGTGAGGCCAAAGGTTTTATCAAGATCATAGGAAACAGCAATAAGATTTATAACCAGATACATCAAGAATCATGATTAAAGCAGGAATAATAGGTGGTGCAGGTTACACAGCAGGAGAATTAATAAGACTTTTAATTCACCATGATGAGGTAGTTATAGATTTTATATACTCAACCTCAAACGCTGGTAATGCCGTAAGCGATGTTCATCAAGATCTTTTGGGTACTACAGATTTGGTGTTTACAAGCCAGTTAAATAACAATGTGGACGTTTTGTTTTTATGTCTAGGTCATGGCAATTCAAAATCTTTTTTAGAGAAGCATCAATTTTCAAAGAATACAAAAATTATCGATTTAAGTAATGATTTTAGGTTGATAGAATATGCACGCTTTCGCGAAAGCGAGTTCACATATGGACTGTGCGAGTATCAAAAAGAAGAGATTAAAAAAGCTACTCATGTGGCAAATCCAGGATGTTTTGCAACCGCTATACAACTTGCCATTTTACCACTAGCTGCACAACAATTGATAAAAGAAGATGTGCATGTAAATGCGGTTACTGGTGCGACTGGTGCGGGCACAAGTCTGTCACCTACGACACATTTCACTTGGAGAGATAATAATTTCTCACACTATAAAGCTTTTACGCATCAGCATCTAGGAGAAATAAATCAGACTTTAAAACAGTCACAACAAGATTTTAATTCTAATGTGTTATTTGTGCCTAATCGTGGTGATTTCAGTAGAGGGATTTTTGCGACAGCCTACACTAAAATAGACCTATCACTAGAAAAAATAAAAGACTTTTATAAGGACTACTATAAAGACTCGCCATTTGTATTTGTGTCCGATAAAGAAGTGCATTTAAAGCAAGTAGTTAATACCAATAAGTGTCTTATTCACCTACATAAGCATAATGACATTTTATTGATAACGAGTGTCATCGATAACTTATTAAAAGGTGCGTCTGGACAGGCAGTACAAAATATGAACTTGATGTATGATTTTCCAGAGGATCAAGGTTTACAACTTAAAGCCAACTTTTTTTAAACTCAAAATCATGAAAATAGCCATTATAGGAACTGGTAATTTAGGCCGCTCCATCGCAAAGGGATTGATTCATAATAATGCAATCACCACATTGTATTTAACTAAAAGAAATCTAGAAGATCTGGAGTTTTTTCAAGATTATTCTGGCGTGTTTTTAACTGCAGATAATGAAGAAGCAATCAAGAAATCTGACATTATCATTTTTGCGGTACAACCAGCACATTTTACGGATATTCTAGAAACAACTAAAGATTTATTTAATGAGAACCATGTGTTGATATCGACGATAACTGGTTTTACCGTTGATAAAATAGAGGCAATTGTAGGTTCAGATCAGCATGTGATTAGAGCAATGCCCAATACAGCGATCGCGGTTGGTAAATCGATGACCTGTCTGTGTCATAATGAAAAAGGGACTCGTAGAATAAAAGTAGCTCAGGCTATTTTTAATCGTTTGGGAACCACCCTAGTTATTCCAGAAACACAAATGCAAGCTGCAACCGTGGTATGTGCTAGTGGAATAGCTTTCTGGATGCGATTAATAAGAGCGAGTACACAAGCCGCTATTCAGTTAGGTTTTGACGCTAGCGAGGCACAATTATTAGCAATGCATACTGCCGAAGGTGCTGCAAGTTTATTAATAACAACAGGCAATCACCCAGAACAAGAGATCGATAAAGTTACCACGCCCAAAGGTTGCACCATAGAAGGTTTAAACGAGATGGAACATAAAGGATTGAGCAGTTCGCTTATTCAAGGAATGATAGCTTCTTTTCAAAAAATTAATACGATTAAAGAAAAACAGATATGAGTTTATTTGATGTTTATCCACTTTTTGATGTGACGCCAGTGCGTGCACAAGATGTTTATGTTTATGATCATAATGATGTCGAGTATCTAGATTTATATGGTGGTCATGCTGTTATTTCTATAGGTCATTCTCATCCAGAATATGTAAATAATATAAGTGAACAGGTTTCTGAAATAGGCTTTTACAGTAATGCGGTTCAAAACCCATTGCAAGAAGCGCTTGCTCATAAATTAGTTGACTTTTCTGGTTGTAAAGACTACCAACTATTCATGTGTAATTCTGGCGCAGAGGCAAATGAAAACGCATTAAAACTAGCTTCTTTTCATAATGGAAAGCATAAAGTAATCGCTTTTAAAAATGGTTTTCATGGTCGTACATCTGCAGCGGTGGCGGCTACAGATAATGCAAAAATTATCGCACCATTAAATGCACAACAAGAAGTAGAAATTATTGAATTAGGAGATCTGGAAGCTGTAGAAAAAGCACTAGATAAGAATAATGTTTGCGCGGTGATTGTAGAATGTATTCAAGGAGTAGGTGGTCTAGATGAAGATACTACTGTATTTTATCAAGGTTTACAAGCTTTATGTCGTCAGTACAATACTTCTTTTATTGCAGATGAGGTGCAATCTGGTTTTGGTAGAACCGGTAACTTTTTTGCATTTCAAAAACATGGACTAGAACCAGATATTATTTCAATGGCAAAAGGTATGGGAAATGGGTTTCCTGTAGGTGGTATTTTGATCCATCCACAAATTAAGGCTTCTTATGGATTGCTGGGTACGACTTTTGGCGGTAATCATCTGGCATGTATCGCAGTTTCTACGGTGCTAGATGTTATAGAAAAGGAGCAATTAATGGATAATGCAAAAGCAGTATCTGCTCACTTCTTAAAAAGAGCTCAAGAATTACCGCAGGTTAAAAATGTAAAAGGACGCGGATTAATGTTAGGACTAGAATTTGATTTTCCTATTGCGACAATAAGAAAGAACATTCTTTTTAATCATCACATTTTTACTGGTAGTGCAAAGAATCCTAACGTGATAAGAATTTTGCCGCCATTAACGATTAAAGAATCTCATATCGATTTATTCTTTGACGCTTTAAAAGCTGAATTATGAAAAAATACACTGAACTTAAAGATATAAAAGACCTTGCTCAATTAGTAGATGAGGCAATTGCAATAAAACAAACACCATATTATTTTCAACATCTAGGTAAGAACAAAACTCTAGTAATGTTGTTTTTTAATGCGAGTTTAAGAACGCGATTAAGCACAGAAAAGGCAGCAAAGAATCTAGGGTTAGAAGTGCAAATATTAAATGTGAATGATTCTTGGAAACTAGAATTTGATGATGGAACGGTGATGAATGCAGACACTTCTGAACATGTAAAAGAAGCTGCTCAGGTCATCTCTCAATATGCAGATGTGATTGCGGTAAGAGCTTTTCCTTCTTTAGTGGATAAAGAAAAGGATGCTCAAGAAGTAGTCCTAAATAGTTTTATAAAATATGCATCAGTACCTGTTGTAAATATGGAAAGTGCAACAGCTCATCCTTTACAAGCTCTTGCAGATGTTATTACTCTGGAAGAATTGAAAACCAAGAAAAAACCCAAAGTGGTCATTTCTTGGGCGCCACATCCTAAAGCATTGCCGCAAGCAGTGGCAAACTCATTTATTGAAGTGATGCAAATGGCAAACGTAGATCTTACGATTACGCATCCGCAGGGATATGAATTATCTGATGCGGTTGTAAAAGATACACCGGTGATTTATGATCAGGAAAAAGCTTTGAAAGAAGCCGACTTTGTCTATGTGAAAAACTGGAGCAGTTATACTGATTATGGTAAGATTTTAAGTCAAGACGCGAGCTGGATGATGACTCAGGAAAAATTAGGTAATGCAAAATTTATGCACTGTCTTCCTGTAAGAAGAAATGTTGTGGTAGAAGATGCTGTGCTAGATAGTGAGAACTCTATCGTCATCCACCAGGCTAATAATAGAACCTATGCAGCTCAAGTGGTTTTAAAAAATATTTTAGAAAACATAGAATAATGGAACAGCTTAAAGTTATAAAAATAGGTGGGCACATTATCAATGATCAGCAAGCACTAGATGATTTCTTAACCACATTTACTGCGATAAAAGGGCCTAAAGTTCTTATTCATGGAGGTGGAAAAGTAGCTACAGAATTAGCTCATAAAATGAATCTTGAGGTAAAAATGATCGATGGTCGTCGCATCACCGATTCAGAAACACTGGACATTGCCACTATGGTTTATGCTGGTAAAGTAAATAAAACCATTGTAGCAAAGTTACAAGCTAAGAAGTGTAATGCTATAGGATTTACAGGAGCTGATGGGAATACTATTTTGTCTAAAAAACGAGATGTAGAAGAGGTAGATTTTGGTTATGTAGGAGATGTTGTAAAAGTAGATACAGAGATTGTTGAGGTGTTGCTTTCGCGAAAGCGTACTCCAGTATTTTGCGCCATAACGCACGACGGACATGGTCAATTATTAAATACAAATGCAGATACTCTAGCTGCAGAACTAGCTATCGAACTAGCCAAAAACTATGAAACAGAACTGTATTACTGTTTTGAGAAAAAAGGAGTTTTACAAAATATTACAGATGAAGATTCTGTAATTAAGAATATCAATTTAGAAAATTATCAAGATTTAAAATCTCAAGGGATTATTGCCGACGGAATGTTGCCTAAAATGCAAAATTGTTTTTATGCTATTCAAAATGGCGTGCAAAAAGTATGTGTAGGATTGCCAGATATGCTTCAAAATTCAAACAGTTTATTCACTACAATATCGAACTAATGAAACATCAAGATTTAAAAAAAGAGGCTCTAGAATTGTTGAAAAAAATGATTGAAACACAATCGTTTTCTAGTGAAGAAGAAGGAACTGCTCTACTGATAGAATCATGGTTTAATAATCATAAAATTCCATTTAAAAGAGATCATCATAATATATGGGCGACTAATAAATATTTTGAAAAAGGGAAACCTACGTTATTATTAAACTCACATCACGATACGGTACAACCTAATAAAGCCTACACAAAAGATCCATTTAAGGCAGTAGTTGAAGATGGTAAATTATACGGTCTAGGCAGTAATGACGCAGGTGGTTGTCTGGTTTCTTTAATCGCTACGTTTACTCATTTTTATAACCAAAAAGATTTAAAATATAACTTAGTCATAGTAGCTAGCGCCGAAGAGGAAAGTAGCGGCCCAAACGGTTTAAATAGTATGCTAGATATCATACCACATACAGATGTTGCTATTGTAGGCGAGCCTACTTTAATGAATCTAGCAGTCGCTGAAAAAGGATTGGTCGTTTTTGATGCTAAAATAAAAGGGACGCCAGGACACGCTGCTCACCCCAATGATAATAATTCGATTTACAATTCTATAGAAGTTTTAAAATGGTTTCAAGATTTTAAGTTTGACAAATCATCTGAGACATTAGGTGATGTAAAAATGACGGTAACGCAAATTAAAGCTGGCGTGCAACATAATGCTGTACCGTCAGAAGTAGAACTGGTCATTGATGTAAGAGTCAATGATAAATACAGCAATCAAGAGATCGCTGAAATGCTTAAAGAACAGTCGCCTTGTGATGAAATTATTGCACGAGGTTTGCGATTAAATTCTTCTTCCATTCCTGTAGAACATGAGTTGGTGCAAGCAGGAATAGCGATGGGAAGAACCACTTATGGATCACCTACTTTATCAGATCAGGCGTGTTTAAGTTGTCCTTCTTTAAAATTAGGACCTGGCGATAGTACGAGATCTCACAGCGCAGATGAATTTATATATCTAGAAGAGATTGAAGAAGGCATCGATATATACATCAATTTATTAACGAGTATTTTTTAAAGATAGAATTATGAAACTTTGGGATAAAGGAATTGCAATAGATAAAAAAATGGAACAATTTACAGTAGGTAATGATCGCGAGATTGATCTACATATAGCTCCTTATGATGTAATAGCATCTCGCGCACATGCTAGAATGCTTGCAAAGATTAATATCATTTCTAGCGAAGAGTTAAAACAATTAGAATCTGGACTGGATGTGATTGCATTACAAATAGAAGAAGGTACTTTTATTATTGATGATCAGTTTGAAGATGTACATTCTAAAATAGAACACGAACTGACTCTACAACTGGGAGAAGTAGGGAAGAAGATTCACACGGCTAGATCTAGAAATGATCAAGTTCTAGTGGCGTTACAATTGTATTATAAAGAGGCACTCGGACAAACTAGAACTAGTGTAAAGACATTGTTTGATACATTATTAGATTTAGCCGAGTCACATAAGGATCAATTGTTACCAGGATATACTCACTTACAAGTGGCGATGCCGTCATCATTTGGATTGTGGTTCTCGTCTTATGCAGAGTTGCTAGTGGATGATGTGTATGTTCTAGACGCTACGATGCGTATCGTAGATCAAAATCCGTTAGGAAGTGCTGCAGGTTATGGAAGTTCTTTTCCTATCGATAGAGAATTCACTACCCAAGAAATGGGTTTTGCAACGTTAAAATATAATGTAGTTGCGGCACAACTCACTAGAGGCAAAAATGAACGAAGTATAGCTGCTTCTTTATCAAACGTGGCTAATACACTTTCTAGATTTGCGATGGACATCTGTTTGTATATGAGTCAGAATTTTGGGTTTATAAGTTTCCCTGATGAGTTAACGACTGGTAGTAGCATCATGCCGCATAAAAAGAATCCAGATGTCTTTGAATTGATACGTGGTAAGTGTAATAAAATACAAGCTTTACAAACAGAAATGTTATTGATAACAAACAATTTACCTAGTGGTTATCACAGAGATTTTCAATTGCTCAAAGAGAATGTGATCGCTTCTTTTATAGAATTAAACGACATTCTAGAAATCTTTAATTATTCTATAAAGAAAATTATAGTAAAGGAAATCGATCTTAACGATGAGAAATATCAATATCTATTTACCGTAGATAATATCAATAACCTAGTGGTAGATGGAGCATCTTTTAGAGAAGCGTATAAAACGATAGGTGAGCAGGTGGAGAATGGAACGTATGTTCCAGATACATCAAAGCATCATACTCATATAGGTAGTATTCATAATCTAGGATTAGATCAAATAAGAAATAAATTTCCTGATTAATTCTTAAAGACAAAGAGGTATAGCATTTCTCTACACCTCTTTGTTTTATTTTATATAATCGTGCTTTGGCCTAAATGTATATTTTTAAAGTTTGCATTAGAATCATGCGGATTCATAATGAAATCTGCAATGAAGTCTCCTACTTTATTAGTTGTAATGTTGTTATAAGTAGAGTTTAAATCTGGAGTAGTAATGTTAAGTTCTAGAGAACGATTTACAGCAGTTTTAATCATTTCTGATTCACTGTATAATCCAAAGTGCTCTAATAACATTGCGGCACTAAGTATAGAAGCTAATGGGTTAGGGTTTTTATAATCAGTGTCATCTAAATGATTATGAATTGTTGGAAAAAAAAGAGATTGCTTGTGCCCTATGTAACTAGTGGATTGTAAGCTGGTGGAGCCAGTCAAAACACTAGACTGTTGAATCAATACATTACTGATTATACGTTCTGTTAAAACGACATCAAATAAGTTAGGAGTTAATAGGAGTTGAGTAACAGCGTTTTCTAAATTAGTGATGTTAAATTCTATTTCAGGATACTGTAAAGATAAATTACCAGCTACTTCACTCCATAAAGCAGATACTTGTGATGTACTAGATTTATTTATAAGTGTTACTCTTTTACCTCTAGTTTGCGCGGCTTTAAATGCTTTTTTTGCAACAAGTTCTATCTCTTGGCGAGTATTTTCATTTGAGTCAAAGGCATAGTTGTTATTCTTAGAAGCATGTTTTTCACTTAACTGATTGCTTAAATTCAATTCGTTAAAAAATAAAATGTTTGTTCCCGATATAACTTCCTTCTTAAGAGGAGAATTTACTGCCAAAGATTGGTAGCTCTTCACAATGGTTGAGCTTGCGTATACGTTTAATTGTGCACTAAGCGTGTTACTTTGTAAAAACGAATCATTACTAGCTAAAATAGCATCACTACTTTTACATAAATCAATGACTTCATTTGAAGAAGAATTTTTACTATTTAAGTCTGCAATTTTGATTAGAAATTGATGATCAAATTCTAATGCAATAGCTTTTAATACTTTGATCGATTGGGTAGTTATTTCTGGACCGATTCCATTCTTGGGTATAACTGCTATATTTAATCTCATTTTCTCTACTTATTTATATGAAATCAATAGATTATTACCCCTATTAAAATATTGATTTCAGGACTTGCTTTTATTTTAAAGCTGATATTATTTCTTTATTGTATTACTAAGTTATATTTTGGACTATTCTAACTAATCGTTTAATTGAATATTTTACGATGTTCAACAATTTTTTTAGTTGTTTAAAACATTGAATTAAAGTTAGTTAGTTTAATAAATTAGTTGATGACAAAGGATCAAAAAGATGGACTATTTACACTGGTTAAGTCATTAACTAAGTCAGAAAAGCGTCAGTTTAAATTATATGTAGGGAGACTAGATGTAAATGCCGATTCAAAATTTTTGAATCTGTTTATGCATCTAGATAAAGCTGCTAGTTACAATGAAAAGCAAATCTTAAAATCTACTGACATTCAAAAAAGACAATTAGCTAATGTAAAAACACATCTTTACAAGCAAATTTTAATAAGTCTTAAGACAAATCCTGCCCATCAAAATATAAGGTCTCAAATAAGAGAACAATTAGATTTTGCCTCTATTCTATATCATAAAGGATTATATAAACAAAGCTTAAAAATACTAGACAAAGCAAAAGAACTAGCGGTTGCTCACGAAGAGAAGAATCTCGCTTATGAAATAGTAGAGTTAGAAAAGATTATAGAATCACAATACATTACTAGAAGTATAAGTACTCGTACAGCTCAACTTACTACTCAAGCTAGAGAACTGAGTAATTCTAATATAATAGCAAGCCAGCTTTCTAACCTTTCTTTACAAATGTATACCGAGTTTATCAAAACAGGTTGTGTAAAGGACAAAGAAGAAAGTGAGAAGGTAACCGCTTATTTTCACGATCATTTACCTACGTATGAGTTTGAGGAATTAGGATTTAGAGAAAAACTATGGTTGTATAAAGCCTATTTGTGGTATAGTTTTTTAATGCAAGACTTTTTGAATTGTTATAAATATTCATCAAAATGGGTCGATTTATTCTATCAGGATAAAAAGATGATAGTTCTTAATCCTGTGTTTTTCATTAAAGGAAATCACTATTTACTAGAATCACTTTTTTTCTTAAAAGAAAAAGAAAAATATCAATCTACTTTAGATCAATTAGAGAAAACTTTAATAGGCAAAAGTTTTCCTAAAAATGAGAATCTAGAAGCGCTCAGTTTTTTATATATCAACCTCAATAAAATTAGTCAGTACTTCATAGACGGTAGTTTTAAAGATGGATTACCATTAATATCAAACGTAGAACAAGACCTATTAGGATTTAAAGACCGTCTCGATGAGCATCACCAAATGGTGTTTTACTACAAATTTGCTAGTATGCATTTTGGGGCTGGAAATTATTCAGAAACTATTTTTTACCTAGATAAAATTATCAATAATAAAACACTTACCATGCGAGAAGACTTATTGTGTTTTTCTCGTATTTTAAGTCTTATAGCTCATTATGAAGCAGGACAAGATGAACATCTTGAAACCTATTTGAGAAGCGTATATAAATTCTTAATTAAGATGAACGATCTGTATGAGGTACAAAAAGAAATGATCAAATTTATACGTGGTTTACAAGATATTTACCCTCATGATTTGAAAAAAGCCTTCCAGGATTTACTTCTTAAACTTAAAAATTATGAAAATCACCCTTATGAGAGGCGTGCCTTTTTATATTTAGATGTTATTTCTTGGTTAGAAAGTAAGGTTTTAAATACCCCTATAGATCAGGTTGTTAGAGGTAAATATCTAGCTAAAAACAGTATTTAAACCCATTACCCTACTAATTCAATAGGATAATAATTTGTTAAAAATTTGGAATTAACAGATAGTTTTCTGAATATTTACACTCACGTTCATAACCATACTGAAATTATCAAGAAAGGACGAGGGAACAGACCCATCGACTCCTTAGCAACCCTTTATTTATGTCGACAATAAATAGAGAAGGTGCTACATTCTGCTCACAACTTTGTGAGACGAGATGATCAAACACATAGTAGGTTATACTACCACAAGTTTCTTTTTTGATTTTACTTTTTGATTCAGTTCAAAGAGCAAATCTATATTTCTAATTGGTTTTGAGCATAACTCAATTTTTAATTTTTAAAGAAACAATTATGTCTCAAAAATTTTCAACAAACGCACTTCATGCAGGTCATGATTTTAAAAACAACGGTGGTACAAGAGCAGTGCCTTTGTATCAATCTACTAGTTACGTCTTTAACAACAGTGATCATGCAGCAAACCTTTTTTCACTAGCAGAGCCAGGTTTTATTTACACTAGAATTAATAACCCTACAGTAGATGTTCTAGAACAACGTCTAGCAGCACTAGAAGGTGGAATAGCAGCCGTTGCAACGGCTTCTGGAACTAGCGCTATTTCTACAACATTGCTTACCTTATTGAGAGCAGGAGATCACATTGTTGCCAGTAACTCGCTTTATGGAGGTACTTATAACTTGCTTTCTGTGACCTTGCCTCGTTTAGGCATAACAACCACGTTTGTGAATCCTAATGATAAAGATGCTTTTACTAATGCAGTACAAGAAAATACTCGTGCCATATTTGTAGAATCGCTAGGAAATCCTAAACTGGATGTACTAGATCTTAAAAAAATAAGCGCGCAATCTAGAGAGGCTCGTGTACCGCTTATCGTAGATAATACGGTAGCTACCCCATATTTACTCAACCCTATTGAGCATGGAGCTAACATTGTGATTCACTCGCTTACTAAATACATAAACGGTAATGGTACTGCTCTAGGTGGTATTATAGTAGACGCAGGTACCTTCGACTGGACTAATGGTAAATTTCCAGAATTTACAGAGCCTAGTGCTGGTTATCACGGTCTAGTTTATAGCGAGGCACTAGAAGCAGCAGCTTTTATTGCCAAAGTACGTATAGAAGGTTTAAGAGATCTAGGAGGCGCTATCTCACCTTTTAATGCATGGCAAATTATTCAAGGCCTAGAAACATTACCACTTAGAATAGAAAAGCACTCTAAGAATGCACTAGAATTAGCTAAGTGGTTACAAAATAGAGAAGAAGTAGAATGGGTTAATTATCCTGGTCTAGAAACTAGTAATTATCATGATCTGGCAAAAGAATACTTGCCAAAAGGTCAAAGTGGTGTAGTTACATTCGGTCTTAAAGGCGGTTATGAAAGCGCTAAGAATGTAGTGGATAACACAAAACTTTTCTCATTGCTAGCAAACATAGGTGATAGTAAATCCCTTATAATTCATCCTGCAAGTACAACACACCAACAGTTAAGTGATGAGGAGCAAATAAGTAGTGGTGCGACTAAAGATCTAATTAGACTTTCTGTAGGTCTAGAAGACGTCTCTGATTTAACTGCAGATCTTGAAGAGGCCTTTGCTACTATAGATAAAAAAGTTCTTGCATAAATGGCTCACAAGCTAAAATATATCGAGCTTCCTGATTTTAAATTAAGATCAGGAAAAGTGCAAGATATTAGTGTTTCCTATCAGATTTTTGGGCGTGCTTTACATACCGCGCCCATCATTCTGGTTAACCATGCACTTACAGGAAATTCTTCTGTAACGCAATGGTGGAAAGAGCTGGTAGGTGATGGCAGAGTCATAGATACGACTCAATTTACCATTATCGCCTTTGACATACCTGGTAATGGTTATGACGGTAACATCGATCATTTAATTTTTAATTATCAGGACTGGACATTGTATGATGTGGGTTCCGCTTTCGCGAAAGCGTTACACATATTAAACATTTCCTTTATAGATTTAGGAATAGGTGGTAGTATAGGTGGTACAATATTATGGGAAATGCTAGCGCAACAACCAGAATTATTCGGCACCATAGTACCTATCGCTGCAGACTGGAAAGCGACAGACTGGATTATAGCATGTTGCCACATACAAGAAAATATACTCGCGACTTCTACAAAGCCAGTAGAGCTAGCAAGACAACATGCGATGACATTCTATAGAACGCCAATAGGCTTAAATTCTAAATTTGGAAATGTAAAGGAAGAAAATTCTTTTAAGGTTCAAAAATGGTTGGACTACCATGGAGTAGAATTAAAAAAGAGGTTTTCCTTACCGGCCTATAGGCTGCTCAATAGGTTATTATCTAGTGCACAAGCCAGCACAGATAACCAGATAGCGCCTACGATTGCAGCTTCTCAAACAGCCATAGAGCTAGTTGCAATAGATAGCGATGGACTATTTATAGCCCATGAAGATAGAAAGACGTACCATTTATTAAAGCGAGATCGAGATATTAATTATCACGAGATCACTTCCATTCATGGGCACGATGCTTTTTTAATAGAACATGATCAGGTACAAGAAATTCTATGTCAGATTATAGAAAGTCGTTTACCTAAAACATCAAAATCGATTTGTAATAAAATCAGATTGCTTGAAACAATTTAGTGATCTATCCAAAACTCACAAATGAAACAAATACATTTATATATATTCGGAATAGGGAATGTAGGCAGTACGTTGATTAATCAAGTACTGCAATCACATTCCTTTTTTAAAAACAAACATAATTTAGACCTTAAAATTATAGGTCTTGCAAATTCAAAGAGAGTACTAATTGACCCAAATGGGATGACACAAAAATGGAAAGAAGATTTCAGCTCTATCTCTATAGTTAGAGAAAGTGATAGTTTTTATAAAGTTGCAAACCTTTATGACGTTACTAAAATAGCAATAGATGCCACGGCAAGTAAAGAGCTGTCTCAGCATTATCCTGAATTATTAGATCATAATTTTAATATTATAACAGCAAATAAAATTGCAAACACCTTATCGCAGTCCTTTTATGATGTCATACGCACTGCTCTTAAAAATAAAGGATTGCAGTTTGAGTACGAGACTAATGTAGGAGCAGGTTTACCTATCATTAATGCGGTAAGAGATCTCTATAATAGCGGTGAACAATTGTTTGCTATTAATGGTGTTTTTTCAGGATCATTAAGTTACATTTTTAACCGTTTCAGTGAAGAAAACAAGCCGTTTTCTGAAATAGTAATCGATGCATTAAAAGATGGTTATACAGAGCCCGACCCTAGAGAAGATCTATCAGGTAATGATGTGGCTAGAAAACTATTAGTACTTGCTCGAGAAGCAGGATTAAAACTAGAATTTGACGATATAGAAATCGATAATTTAGTTATTCCTTCTTTGAGAACAGCGTCACTTAATCAGTTTCTAGACCAAGTAACTTTATTAGATGAGGTGTTGCAGGAGAAGAAAGATGCCCTCGCTAGCGATCAAGTATTGCGACATCTAGGCGAGTTAGATGTGGTTAATGGAGTACTTAAAGTATCGCTTAAAGCTGTACCTAAAAGTAGTCCAGCTGGGCAGTTAAAAGGTAGTGATGGCTTCTTTGAAATTTATTCAGAAAGCTATGCGTCACATCCGCTGGTGATAAAAGGTGCTGGTGCTGGTAGAGAAGTAACAGCTAGAGGTTTACTGTCAGATATTATAAAGGTGAGTAAAACGTGTAAAGAGGTTTTAGTGGCTGGATAAGTACTTATGATTTTATTGGATACATGTTCCGCTTTCGCGAAAGCGGAACATGTATCTTAATTTATTGAGCAATACTAAATGTAAAGGTGGTGTTTTTACCTAATACGGAGTCTACTGAAATTTCTCCTCCTAATTTTTCTACGAGCTGCTTTACAGTGGAGAGCCCTATTCCATGTCCTTTCTGTCCCTCACGATCATATTCTCCTACAGTAGAAAATAAATCAAAAATGGTTTCTAATTTATCCTCAGGTATGCCACGACCATTATCCTTAATTTTAAAAATATAATGACTATCATCTAGAGTGATGCTTAAATCTATAACGGTTTCTTCTTTGTCGTTATACTTAATGCTATTACCTATTAAATTCAGGAATATTTGTTCAAGAGCCACACGATTGCAGTGAATGGTATGATTGAATTCTGGCAGGTGAATATCGCAATGGTGCTTTATATTGATAAGCTCTATAATGTTCTCAAGTAGATCATTAACATCAAAGCTTTTACGGTCATCTACATTATAAGAAGAGCTCTCGTAATGAGCAAGAATATTTGTAATATAATCGCTTAGTGATAAAGAAGATTTTTTGAGATAACTAAGGTATTCTCTACCTGAATCATCTAAAATACTCGAGTATTTTTTATTTAAAATATCAGAAGTCACAATAAGATTTGCCAGTGGCATTTTCATATCATGTGATACGGTACCTGCAAAATCTTTTAAAAGATCATTGTGTTTTTTTAAATGGGATCTAGACACTTTAAGCTCTGTATTGAGTACGTGTAGTTTTAAGAGCTCTTGAACCTGTTGAGCTAGGTTAAGTAAGCCTTTTCTTTGTTTATCACTCAGTTTTTTAGGCTTGTTATCTAGTACACAAAGAGTTCCTAACGCAAATCCTGTCTGGTCTAGTATAGGTACACCTGCATAAAATATTACAGGATTATCCTTATCATGCACAAGTGGATTATTTTTAAATCTAGGGTCTTCTAGAGCATTAGGGATTTCCATCAACTCACTAGGATTATGAATAGCGTGTGCACAAAAACTAACCTCTCGTGGCGTCTCACAAACTGCCATACCTAGATTAGATTTAAACCACTGTCTGTTCTCGTCTACTAAAGAAATTACCGCATTACGAGTGCCACATATATAGGACGCAAGTTCAGTAATATTATCATATTGCTGTTCTGGCAAAGAGTCTAAAATGTTAAGGCTTTCTAATGCCTTCATTCTAGCTTTTTCATTAAGTGGCAAGGGTGCTGCAATCATAAAGTGAAATTCGTGGTTTTTGCAGTTCTATGTTTGAAGTAAAACTCATTCAAAGTTAAGGGTTAAGATTGGTGTTTAGGTTAAGTAGATCGGTATTTTCGATAACATGATGTTTTGGAAATTATTTATATTCAGTTGTTTACAGGAGTATTGGTGATTTTTTTCTTGTAAGAAAAAAAATATATAATTTGTTTTATTTTCAGTTCTAATTAAGTCATTAACTAAAACAATGTTTTAAGAATCAGTGGTTTTTCAATAATTTATAAAATTTAATTTGTAGGAAAAAATATACAATACACTAATTTATTACATCTGTTTTTACATGAGTAACTAGTCATATGATCAATAATCATTCATGCCGTTTATCGATTAATTTTAATTGATTTGAGTGTGTTACTTTAACTTTTGTTCTTTTTATTCGTTTTATTGCTTGTCTTTTTTGAGCTGTTTTAGTTTAATTAGCAACAATCTACCGGTAGTTAATAGCTATGAGTTTATCTTATTCTTGATCTTTTATTTAAGATAAGAGCTATAAGTATTATGGCTATGAAACAGTTAGAGCTTGTGTAATCTATTGTTTCAAAGAATTTTATATTGATTTAATTACTTGTTTCATGATGATGAATGAAAATCTAATACCTCTTACTATATAATTACTGGTTAGAACTACTATATGTAGTTGTGAGATGATTAGATAATACTATTGTATTAATGTAGATCGGTTTTGATAAAAGAAACGTTTCTATCTGTTAACGTAGAATCTAAGAATGTATTAAATTTGAGAATGCTATCTAGAAAAACAAAATACGGTATAAAAGCACTCACTTATCTTGCTAGACAAGAAGATCAGGTGCCTACTTCTATTGCTACTATTGCAGAGTCAGAAAAAATTCCACACAAATTTCTTGAAGCTATTCTTTTAGAACTACGTAAGAACAGTATTCTAGGTAGTCGCAAGGGAAAAGGTGGTGGTTATTATCTAATGCAATTACCTGAGAAAATTAGAATGTCCACAGTGCATCGCATTTTAGAAGGTCCTATTGCTATGTTGCCTTGTGTCAGTCTTAATTTCTATGAAAAGTGTGAAGACTGTGTGGATGAAGATGCTTGTGCTGTTAATAAGTTAATGATTCAGGTAAGAGATAATACGCTTGCAATTTTAGAAAATCAAACGCTTAAAGATTTGATCTAGATAGGCTGTAATCATTAAAATAATCAGTTTTGTGTGATAGGATTATCATATCCTCAAAATTTAATTAGCAAAATATTAATACGATATTATCCTATAAGGCTTGTAGGGTTTAAAAATTGTTATATATTTGCACTGTTAAGTTTTAACAATAGTTTTGGATAGGTCACACAACGCGAGTAGCTTACGATATTAAGATGGGCTGTTTTCTTATTATAACTGCTCGCGGCTGGCCGTTCAAAAACAATCACTCTCCATCTACTTAGATGGATTTTTTGTTTCTACCAATTTCTCATTTTCTAAACCGACTTTACGATTTAAATAAACACCTTAGAATATTTATTTGAATAATTACTCTACGAACCCTATAGGGTAAATCTTTTATTCTTTAATTTTGCATTTTAAATAGAAGTTCCTTTGATTTTAGATAGAATTTATAAACCTGAATTTTTTGATAATGAAAAATCTAGTGATCCCAACTGGAAAATTGCATTATGGAAAACAATAAGCTGGCGTGTCATAGGTACATTAGATACCATAATGATATCGTGGTTACTTACTTCCAAAATAGATGTAGCACTTACTATAGGAAGTATAGAGGTTTTTAGTAAAATGGTTTTATACTTTATTCATGAACGTCTATGGGATAAAATCACAAATCCAAATAATGAAAAAAATAAACAAACAGTCCGTACAAAAGTATAATGAGGCTCTCAAAAATGAGCAGCCTTTGTATAGAGTTAGCCAGGTACTAGAAGAAGCGGTGAACCCTATTATAACAACTAATTTCAGACCCTATGAAGTGGCTATTCTTCATTTGATAACACAAGTAAAAAAAGATATACCAGTCATTTGGTGCGATACAGGTTATAATACCATTCAGACTTATAAGCATGTAGAGTATGTAAGAGAGTTACTTGATTTAAATCTCAAAATATATGTACCTAAGCAATCTGTAGCATATAGAAATGTAATTATGGGTATTCCTGAATTGGATAATCCGTCTCATGCTCTTTTTAGTGAACAAGTAAAGTTAGAACCTTTTAAACGTGCTATGAAGGAATGGAGTCCTGACGTGTGGTTTACAAATCTGAGAAAAGGACAGACTGCATTTAGAGATTCTATAGATGTGCTTTCTTATGGTGCAAATGACGTTCTTAAGGTATCTCCTTTTTATGATTATGATGATAACCAACTGGACGAATACCTAGAACAAAATAATTTAAAAAACGAATTCAAATATTATGACCCCACAAAAGTTATCGAAAATAGAGAATGTGGAATCCACAATTAACAAGCTTCTAGAACCTAATATTTTAGAGTCAGAAGCTATCTATATCATAAGAGAAGTAGTTGGTCAGTTTGAAAAGCCAGTTTTATTATTCTCTGGAGGTAAGGATAGTATCACATTAGTACATCTTGCTCATAAAGCTTTTTATCCGGCGCCTATTCCTTTTCCGTTATTGCATATTGATACTGGTCATAATTTCCCTGAGACCATTTCTTTTAGAGATGAGTTGGTAGAAAAACTAGGCCTGAAATTAATTGTTGCTCACGTACAAGATGATATAGATGCAGGTATTTCAAAAGAAGAATCAGGACGTTATGCCAGTAGGAATTTATTACAAACGGCTACTTTACTTAATGCGATTGAAAAACATGGGTTTGATGTATGTATAGGTGGTGCTCGTAGAGATGAAGAAAAAGCAAGAGCAAAAGAGCGTGTGTTTTCTGTACGCAATGAATTTGGTGAATGGGACGAGAAAAATCAAAGGCCAGAAGTTTTTGAATTACTTAATGGCACCATAGATCATGGACAGAATGTACGCGCATTTCCATTATCTAACTGGACAGAACTAGATGTGTGGAATTACATAAGATCTGAAAAAATAGGAATTCCTAGTATTTATTTTGCTCATGAACGCGAGGTTTTTATTAGAGATAGTATGATCTGGTCCGTGTCTCCACATGTTTATAAAGATGAAGATGAGGTGACTCAAAAAAGTTGGGTGCGATTTAGAACGGTAGGAGACATGAGTTGTACCGCAGCGGTATTCAGTCATGCGACAGAAATTGATGCGGTTATTAATGAAATTACAGATAGTACAATTTCAGAACGTGGCGCAAGAATAGATGATAAACGTAGTGAAGGTGCGATGGAAAAACGCAAGCAACAAGGCTATTTTTAAAAGAAAGAATTATGAAGAATGTGCTTAAAATAGCAACAGCAGGAAGTGTCGATGATGGTAAAAGTACTTTAATAGGTAGACTGCTGTATGAAACTAAATCCCTAGAAGAAGATAAATTAAAAGCGATAGAGACCAGTAGTAGAAATAAAGGTTATGATTACTTGGACTTTTCTCTGGCAACAGATGGTTTAATAGCCGAAAGAGAACAAGGTATTACTATAGATGTAGCGCATATTTATTTTTCTACAAATTTGCGTAGTTACATTATTGCAGATACTCCTGGACATGAAGAGTACACTAGAAATATGATTACAGGAGCTAGTAATAGTGATGTTGCCATCATATTAATAGACGCTAGAAAAGGAAAGTTGCCACAAACAGAAAGACACTTTTTAATCAATCATTTGTTACTTACTAATCATATTATTGTTGCGGTAAATAAAATGGATCTAGTTGATTATAGTGAAGAAATATTCCTAGATATAAAGAAAACCATTGAAGAACTTGCAATAGAATACCCTGATGCAAATAGAACGATACATTTTGTTCCTATATCTGCACTTAAGGGAGATAATATTATAGAGCCTTCATTAAATACCTCCTGGTATACACAGCAGTCTGTTTTAAATATATTAGAAAGTATAGAAGTTAATAATACCTTTAATACAGTTTCTTTAAATATTCAAAACGTTATCAGGCCTAAAACAGAACAGTACCATGATTTTAGAGGTTATGCCGCTACAGTGCGAGGTGGAGACCTTTCTGTAGGTGATGCAGTAGAAGTAGTCGCGTCCAGTCAGAAATCAACAATAAAAAGTATTTATCTAGCAGGAAAATCTTTTCAAACAGCTAGAGAAGAGTCGGCTGTGATAGTAGAATTAGAAAATGATATTAATGTAACTAGAGGTGATTTCTTAATAGTAGGAAGTGATAAATATGTAAAGCAAAAAAACATAGAAGCACAATTGTGCTGGATGGATCATACTGCTCTATCAGAAAGATCTACCTACCTTCTACAACAAGGTACTTCTAGAGTACGATGTAAATTAAAGATAAGTGGGGGAAAATTAATGAAGAATCACCATAATGAAACCGATACTTTAGCAATAAACGATATAGGTACAGTCACGGTAAAAACTAGTAAGGAGATTATAGGAACCTCTTATGCAACAGATAAAAACCTAGGTAGATTTATAATTATAGATGAAAAAACTAATAACACAGCGGGCGTAGGTTTCATCTTATAAATTCAATATCCGTTAATATAATCCAATTAAGAAAAATCTAAACATGGAATCGTTTAGATTTTTCTTAATCATTTGCTTAACAAGTTATTGATCACGACCTTTGCAATAGCCACATTATAGGCATACAAGTTGCTATGGAACAAGACATGATCACTACAGATATTTTAATAATAGGTGCAGGGCCTACAGGTTTATTTACTGTTTTTGAAGCAGGTTTATTAAAACTTAAATGCCATCTTATTGATGCACTAGCACAACCAGGTGGGCAGTGTTCAGAGCTGTATCCTAAAAAACCTATCTACGACATACCTGGTTTTCCAGAGGTTCTCGCTGGCGATCTTGTAGATAATTTAATGAAACAAATAGAGCCTTTTCAACCTGGTTTTACCCTAGGAGAAAGAGCTGAAGAGATAGAAAAACTAGAAGACGGCACATTTATAGTCACTACTAGTAAAGGCACAAAACACCACACAAAAGTAGTTGCCATAGCCGGTGGATTAGGTTCTTTTGAACCGCGCAAACCTGCTATAGATGGAATTGAAAAGTATGAAGACAACGGTCTAGCATACATGATTAAAGATCCAGAAGTTTATAGAGATAAAAAAGTTGTTATCGCTGGTGGAGGAGACTCAGCACTAGACTGGTCTATTTTTCTAGCAGACGTAGCCTCTGAGGTGACTTTAGTACATAGAAGAGAAGAATTCCGTGGGGCGCTGGATAGTGTAGAAAAAGTTCAAGATCTCGTAGATGCTAAAAAAATAAGACTTGTTACTCCTGCACAAATTCTTGATGTAAAAGGTGAGGATAAAGTAGAGTCTGTTTTGTTACAACATAATGATGAGGCAAAGCGTATGGAAGTTATCGAGTGCGATGCTTTTATACCATTATTCGGTCTTGCACCTAAATTAGGACCTATCGCAAACTGGGGATTAGAGATAGAAAAAAATGCTATCAAAGTAGATAACACACTAGATTATCAAACTAATATACCTGGTATTTATGCCATAGGAGATGTAAATACATATCCAGGAAAATTAAAGCTGATTCTGTGTGGTTTTCACGAGGCTACATTAATGTGTCAAAGTGCCTACCAGCGCATCTTTCCAGATAAACGGTATGTAATGAAATACACGACTGTAGGTGGTGTAGACGGATTTGATGGTACTCGTAAAGAGGCAGAAAAAGCGGTAGTAAAAAAAATAGGTAATAAATAAATGCAAGACGTAAACATTACCATTATAGATAGAGAAGGTGTGGAGCATAAAGTTCTTGCTCCTACAGACATGAACATGAATCTCATGGAAGTATGTAAATCTTATGACTTACCAGTACAGGCGGTTTGTGGCGGTATGGCCATGTGTGCGACCTGTCAGTGTTATGTGATAAGCGATCATGATCTAGGAGAACGTAATGATGACGAGCAAGCCATGCTTTGGGAGGCTGAGAACGTAAAAGAAAACTCTCGATTAGGTTGTCAGGTACCTATTACTGAGGCTCTAGACGGATTAGTTGTAGAACTAGCTCCAGAAGCAGATTAGATTTTTGTTAATTATTCCGCTTTCGCGAAAGCGGAAACTAAAAAAGCAGTTTAACTATTTAAAGTTAAACTGCTTTTTATAAATTATTAAAGCGCTAATTACTTTAAAACAATAGGAAGCTCAGCTCTGTAAGTTCCCCATCCAGCTTTTAAATGTACTGTGTTATCCTTTTTTGGAGAATAAAGTGCAATACTTAATTGCTCTAGACTTTTACCATCGTTAGTAACAGGAACAGAAACCGTTACTACATCTAGATTTGCTTTATGAGAATAGTTACCCCATCCATCATTTTCAGTATTGATGTGGAATGTCCATTCTTTTTCAGTAGGCGTTACTACTATAGAGTAACGACCAGCCTTAACTAGTTTACCACCTATCATAGCGTCTGTCATTAAAAGTAGCTCTGTACTTTCATTTGCTCCTAGTCTCCATGATTTACCATATTGAGTAATACCATCTTTTTTGTTCTCAGTAGTTCTAAAAACGTTACGGCCATTAAGAGCTGGACGTCCATAAAGAACTCTAATTTTAGGCTCTGCAGCCATTTTAGCTTCATCAGTTTTTGCAAACGCACGGTGTGCCGCTCCAGAAGGAAAGAACGCAGCATCCATAGGACTCTTGTCTAATTTTAATTTTGTAAGATCTTGTGCAAAAAGAGTACTACTAGAAAGTACCACAGCTAGCAATAAAATGTATTTTTTCATGATTGTGTTTTTATGAGCTCTAAAAATAGAGACTACTTATCACGAAAACATCACTTTAACACTTCTATAAGAATTAAGATTTACTTGAGCTCTGTTTTATAGAGCATTAAACCACTAGGCGGTGCTATGTGAGATAAATGTATTTTTTTACTGCCCTCTAGAGTTTCCTTAAACTCATCTAGCGTGAGTTTGTGCATACCTAAGTCAAATAGCATTCCTACCATTAAACGTACTTGATGACGCTTAAAACCTTCTCCTTTTACTCTAAAAACAAAGCTCTCCTCGGGAAAGAAATTTGCGGTAAAAAGCTCATTCTTTTCTATAAAACAACTTTCTATAGTAGAAGTAGTAATGGTAGTCTCTGTAGGTTTATAAGTGTAAGACCAGAAATCATGAGTGCCTTCAAAAAGTCTAGCCGCTTGCATCATTATATCGATGTCTAGCGATTCTTTCATGTACACCATCATAGAAGCACAAAAGGGATGGAATTTCTCCCCATGAGAGAAAAGGTAGATGTACTCCTTTACTTTAGGAGCCTGTATTACATTAAAATTCTTATCTGTTTTTTGAACCGCTAGCGCTCTTATGTCACTGGGTAAATTCTGATTAAAATCTATTAGAAACTGCTCCATTTCTAGTTCTTCACTAGCATCTAGAAAAAGCTCTATCCACGCTTCATTAACAGATACCTTTGCATCTGTTCTTCCTGCCGCGAGAATTTTAAAATTAGAATGATCTAGAACATATCGCAAGGTTCTAGTTACCATGTGCTCTACGGTAGGTATGTTGTTGGGTTGTTTCTGCCAGCCGTGAAATCTAAATCCCAGATACTGCATTTTTATCAGAAAAAACTGTCTTCTATGTTGTGCAAAAGGTCCTGGATTCATGAAATAGATTAAGAAGGTAAAAGTACAAAGTTAAAAGACCATTTATAGTTCTCCGTTCCACTCTGCATGAAATTGATCTAAAAAGCCTTGCATGTAATCATGACGTTTTTGTGCTATTTCTTTACCAGAATCTGTATTCATTAAATCTTTTAAGAGAAGTAATTTTTCATAAAAATGATTGATAGTAGGTGCCGTGCTTTTTTTATACTGTTCCTTAGTCATGTTTAAGTCTGGAGCAATATTGGGGTCATAAATGGCTCTATTTTTAAAACCTCCGTAATTTAAACTACGTGCTATTCCTATCGCACCTAGTGCGTCCAGTCTGTCTGCATCTTGTACTATATCTAGTTCTTTACTAGTAAAATCTTTACTCTGGTGACCACCTTTATAAGATATGTATTTGATTATATTTTCTACATGGACTATGACCTCTTCTGGTAATTCTAGAGATGTAAGAAACTCTCTTGCAACGCGCGGCCCTACGGTTTCATCTCCGTCGTGAAATTTTGAGTCGGCTATGTCGTGTAATAGTGCCCCTAATTCTACAATGCCTTTATCGCAATCTTCATTTTGAGCAATCAACTTTGCATTTCTCCACACACGTTCTATGTGGAACCAGTCATGTCCACCTTCGGCTCCTTGTAATTGTGTTTTTACAAATTCTACCGTACTCTCTATAACTTGTTGCTGTGTCATGAGGTAAAGGTAGCACGCTTTCGCGAAAGCGAGAACAAAACAACCCTTGAAATAAAGAATAGAATTTGTTAACCTAAAGAAGAATACCTAGCTTTACTATATGACAAAAGCAGAAAGAGAAACGCTGGAACGATTAACCGATTTTGACTATGCCTGGTACAAAGAAAATGTTCTACGTCGAGAGCATTTATAATGTGTTTGATATTTCATGACATTTACAATGCCTTACACGTCGAGCGCATTTATAATGCGTTTGATATTTTTATGGCATTTGCAATGCTTGAGGCATTTTTCTTAACTTTCAAACAGATTTGCGCATTGCAAATGCGCTTTTAGTGCACACGCATCAACAGATGCGCGCGACGTGGAAGTAACCTTTATAATTAAGTTTGATTAAATAAATATTATGATAAGAGTAGATATTGAGACTAATGAGCCACTTCTGGACATGATGGCAGAAGTAACACCTTCTGGAGGAGGACGTATTTTTTATAATGGCTTGCCTTTTACTGGAATTATCTATGGATACCATCCAGGTACTCAAATCTTAGATTTTGAATGGGAAGTCTTTGATGGATATGAAGAGGGAAGAAAAGTTGAATATTATTTGAACGGTAATAAAAGAGTTGAGTATTATGTTAGAAATGGAGGGATTTACAAATTTTCGAAAAAATGGGATGAGCAAGGAGTTCTCACATACCATGTAGATTATGATGAAGAAGGTAATAAACTACGTATTGTGAAACACCCTAATCCTGCTTTAGAAGAATGATTTTAGTTGTTGACTTGCATTATAAAGAAGATGACTCTGCAAAAGCGGTTGGGATACTATGTGAATGGGAAGATAAAGAGGCAATAGAAATTATTATTGAGCAATTAGAGAATGTAGAACCTTACGTACCTGGTGAATTTTACAAAAGAGAGCTGCCAGGAATCTTAAAAATAATTGAAAGAGTAGAGTTTGAGAAAATAGAGGCAATAATAGTCGATGGTCATGTATACGTAGATAATGATAAAAATTATGGATTAGGTGGTTATTTATGGGAACAATTAAAAAAGAAAACTCCAGTCATAGGAGTGGCAAAAAGAGGTTTTTATAGTAATAAAGAAACTGTAATAGAGGTGATTAGAGGAAATAGTAAAAATCCTTTATATGTATCAGCTGTAGGTGTTGATAAAGAGATAGCTGCAAGGCAAATACAAATTATGAAAGGAGATTATAGAATCCCAACAATATTGAAAAAAGTAGATTCTTTGACCAAAAGTAGTGATGAGTAGAGTGAATATTATTGATTATAGATTCGCTTTCGCGAAAGTGATATCAAGAAAAAGAATGGAACAATGAGATATAATGATCATTTCAATATTAAAAAGTAGTAGAGTAAAAAAATAAAGAGAACAAAGTAATAAGATTAACGATATGCCCAGTAATAGCACACCTGTTTTAGTAGATAGATTTTATCCTACACTTGCCACAGTGGTAAATGAGGATGAGATCCCACGTCGAGCGCATTTGCAATGCGTTTGATATTTTTATGGCATTTGTAATGCCTTACATTGATTCTTTTAACTTTAAATCAGATTTGCGCATTGCAAATGCGCTTTTAGTACACACGCATCAATAGATGCGGGCGACGGGATATTAGGGATTTTAAAAGAAGGAGAATTTCAAGTAACCTTATACTGTGCTAAATTTATCGTTAGATAAGTGAAGCGATGCTTAATGATGTCCAATGAATTTTTTTGATAGACTGATGAGTTGATCGGCAGGCAGGTAATTAGCATTTCTTATCCAACGATAATAGGTTAATAGCTTATCAAAATTTTTGTTTTTTTGGAATATTTCAAACTCACCAGAATTGTAAGCGGTAAATAACCGATCTAACAATTCGTTTTCTAAAAGTTTAATGATATTATGATGTCTTTTATCATTAGAAATAGTCTTGTAGAGTTTATCGATTTGATGATTTTCACCTTCTATAATTTGAAAAAAGTGCTTGTTTCTTATAATTAAGATTCCAGTAATGTTATTTTTTTTATTGTTACTAGCTATTTTTTTTATTAATTCATTAATAACAGACTTATTGATGTCGTCTGCAAATATGCTTATGTAACAAATACATTTCATAAATTATTTCTTAGGGTAATTTACAACTTTTGAAATAAATGAATGTTTTCAAAATAAAACTTTCAGAAATTATTGAAAGTTTAAAAAGTAGTTGTATATTTGGCGTATGAAATTAGAAGAAGGAAGATCAAAATTTATTCAGGCATGGGGTTCTTTAGGAAGCTCTTGGGGAATATCTAAGTCCATGGCACAAATCCATGCACTATTGCTTTCTTATCCTGAAGGATTAAGTGCAGACGAGATCATGGAGCAAGTACAGTTGAGTAGAGGGAATGTCAATACCAACGTACGTGAATTAATTAACTGGAGACTAGTGCGTAAAGAAACAGTTTTAGGAGAGCGCAAAGAGTTTTTTGTAGCGTTGCACGATGTGCATACTATTTCACAAAACATCATGGAAGAGCGCAAACGCAGGGAACTGGAACCAGTAAGACGACTTTTAAACGAGCTTAAAGCAGCAACTTTAGAAGGGAAAGAAGAAGATGTAAAACACTTTCAATCTTTACTGTCTGACCTAGCTGATTTTGTAAGCCAGATGGAAAATTTAACCAACTTAATGACTAAAATTAATAACAATAACTACATGAAAAAGCTGATCAAAGCGATCTCTTAGCTTTTTTTATTTAAATCAAACTTTCAGTTTTTATTGAAAGTTCTAAAACTATAAATTATGAGACTTTTGTTTAAAATTAATAAGTATGTTTTAATTACTAACCTAGTATTATTTCTAATTCCTCCATTTGGTATGTTATTTATGATGCTTCTTGGACTATTTCAAGTCGTATCTAGTGTCTATTTATTAACTCGTTATAACAAAATCTCTAAAACAGTACGTTGGATGACAATTTCTCATTTACTTCTATCCTTATTTATAGTAACATTCTTTTTTATGTTATTTAATGATATGCTTGAATTTAACCACCATCAAGACATGAATGCTTTTTCAATAGGTATGATATTATCTGGTTTGACAGCTTTTTACTTCATATTCATTTCATACAATAGTAGTGTCGGTCGTAAACAAATTTTTCTTACTCAAGGTTAGATAATAGAACCAAAAATTCTTTTTCAATTTATCAAAATTTAAAAATATGGAATCAATCAACCTATCAACTCAGTTGGAATCAAATGAAAAGGAAATCACTACCGTAGATTTATACGATGAGGCTACTCAGGATTATGAATTTTGGAGTAAGGATTTTAATATGCATTTTGGTTACTATAGCTTTAATAGCACTTCTTTGTTAAAAAGAGATACCATGCTCAATGAAATGAATAACCAAGTGCTAAAAAGATTACATGTCTTAAAAGGTGACAAAACGATGATCGATTTAGGATGTGGTGTCGGGAACTCCATGCGCTATGCACTTTCTCGCAATTCTGATTTAAAAGCTACCGGTGTAACCTTATCAAAATATCAAGTTGACCTAGGGAATCAACTACTAGAGCCTTATAATACTTCAATTGAATTACAAAACTATAATAACACCTCTTTTGATTCTAATAGTTTTGATGCGGCTCTCGCGATAGAAAGCTTTTGTCATGGTGGACATTCTATTACTTCATTAAGAGAAGCGCATAGAATTCTTAAACCAGGTGGACGACTTGTTATTGCAGATGCATTTTTAAAGAAAAATCATCAACAATTATGCTCAGGTGGGCGATTTGCATACAATAAACTATGTAATCACTGGGATTTAGATCAATTAGAAAACATCAATAATTATAAATTCAATCTTGAAAAAGTAGGTTTTAAGAATGTAAAAGTAGAAGATGTATCTTTTAGAGTAGCACCATCAGTACTACACGTGCCATTTGCTATTGCTGGTTTTGTAATTAAAGAGTTATTCAACAAAAGAACATTTAAAAAAGAAAGTTTACATAACCTAAAAGGTTCTTTCTATGCACTTTTATCTGGCTTACATATGAAAAGCTTTGGATATTACTTGATTACGGCTACTAAAGGGTAATTCAGCTCAATTTAAATTAACTACAATGATCTCAAACCACAAATTACTCATCGATAAAAACTGTCCTATGTGTGTGGTGTACGGCAATACATTTACTAAACTGGGCATGGTAGACAGCGATACTATAAGTCCTTATCAATTAGTAGGTCAGGATCTTACCGCAACCATCGATATGCATCGTGCACAAAATGAAGTAGCGCTGCACGATACAGTTACGGGCACAACCATCTATGGACTGGATTCTATGATTGAGCTTTTCTCGCAAGAGAAAAGCTGGATCAAGAAACCTTTGAAGTTTCCTTTCATCTACTTTCCACTAAAACAGTTGTATAAATTCATTACCTACAATAGAAAAGTCATTGCTGGAAATAAAAGGAGCCCTGTAGAAGATAGAATCTGCGAGCCAGACTTTAACTAATTCTACCGTACATTATTCATCTTTTTTACGGCGATATTTACTGGATTAGTGCTCAACTCTTATACGTATCAAATTACTGATTATTTCGGATTTCAAACTCCTTGGTATGTAGAATATATGATCTGTTTTGGTCAGGTAGTATGGCAAGGTGTGATGATTACCTTATGGTCACGCAAAAACAGTTGGGATTATTTAGGTAACATGAGTGCCGTGTCTACATTAGGTGGAATTTTATTGTTGCCCATATTACTACTACAGCAATTTATAGAATTGCACCCATTCCTTTATATAGGTTACTTTATGCTCGTAGTAGGAGTGATGTTATTGGAACATATAAGGCGTTGTGGTAATATGAAATTGGGTTATTTACCTACCGTTTCTTGGTTATCTTTCCGCTGTGTAGTATTAATTATCATTCTTACATTGTTTAATTAAAAAACTATTCTTGTTCCCTTTCCTCTGGAAAGGGCTAGAGATAGGCTCTATTCTTATGAAAAAAATAGTTATCGCTGGTGGAACCGGTTTTTTAGGAATGGCTCTCAAGAATTATTTTGAGGAGAAAGGGTTTGTTGTAGTTACGCTTTCGCGAAAGCGAGACCCAAAAACAACTTACTGGAACGGTAAAGATCTAGGAGAGTGGACCGAGCATCTAGAAGGTGCTACCGCGTTAATAAATCTAGCAGGAAAATCGGTGGACTGTCGTTATACCGATAAAAATAAAGCGGCGATTTTAAGTTCTCGTATAGACAGTACACGAGTATTAAATCTAGCAATGGAACAAGCGGTAGATAAGCCAAAAGTATTTATAAATTCTAGTACAGCGACCATTTATGTACATTCTGAAACGACTATTAATACAGAAGAAACTGGTGTGATAGGAGATGATTTCTCGATGAACATTGCCAAATCATGGGAGAAGGAATTCTACTCAACCACCATAGAAAATGTGCGTAAAATAGCCATACGTAGTTCTATAGTCATGGGTAAAGATGGTGGTGCTTTTCCTAAGTTGAAAACCATTACTAGATTAGGAATGGGTGGCAAACAAGGAAATGGAAACCAATTTATAAGCTGGATTCATATTAATGATTTTTGTAAAGCAATCGACTTTTTATTCTCATCTCAATTATCAGGATCTGTAAATGTCACTGCGCCACAGCCTAGACCAAATAATGAATTCATGGGTATTTTAAGGAAAGAGTTGTCTGTTCCTTTTGGTATATCACAGTCTAAATGGCTCGTAGAATTGGGCAGCGCGATTATAGGATCAGAATCTGAATTGTTAATGAAAAGTAGGTATGTATATCCGCAACGATTGTTAGATGCTGGTTTTAAGTTTGATTATGAGACTGTAGAGGATTGTTTGAAAGAATTAGTTTCTTAGCACTATAGATTTTACTATGGAATCATGAATAGCTTGTTTCTTTGGGCTACTACTTATAGTTAATAGAGAGATCCAACCTAGAGAATATTTTAGTAAGGTTCTTATAATAACTAGAAAAAAGTTGACTGCTGTTCCTTGATCGTTATCCTTTTCTACTTTAATATTTATATACTGCTGTCCTATGGTTCCTTTAAAAAAGGATATACATATAGGTTCATACAAAAAGAAGAAGGATATAAATAATAGCATCCTTAGTGACGTAGGTACATTTTCAAAATTAGAAAGTAATTCTGAGGTAATAAACATAGTGACTATGAGTAGTATTTGATCAATTGTAAAAGCTTTGATTCTATCGGAAAGGCTGGCATAATTCATATTAGCTCAATTTACTCCTTTTCTTATACTTCACATAAAAATCTTCTATAACTTCAAATTCTGATTTCTTAGAAGGTAACTTCATTTTTTGAATCTTTGAAGTAGGAGTGATCCAAGTTTTTTCTCCATCGATCAATACTTGAATAGGCATTTCAAAACCTTCTACTACATCTACCCAGCGGTAGTGCAGGTTTCTTTTTTTGATAGAATATTCTAATTTAGGAATGCGAGTATCACGCAAGTATTGATTAAAAACAGGATTTAAATCCATTTCCATTTGATCAGAAATATAATTTTCTATTTGTGCGGTGGTTACTGTTTTATGATAGAATTCAAAATTAAGACCACGCAAGATCTGTCTCCATTTTTCGTCATCATTAGTAATCTGTCTCAGAGTATGTAAAAAGTTGGCGCCTTTGTAATACATGTCTCCAGAGCCTTCATTATTAACATCATATTTACCTATCAAAGGTTTGTCATTCATCACCTTGCGGCGTGTGCCTATTACATAGGCTGCGCTCGCTTCTTTACCATAATAATAGTCGACAAACAGGTTTTCTGAATATGAGGTAAAGCTTTCATGAATCCACATGTCTGCTATATCCTTATTTGTAATGTTATTTGCAAACCATTCATGACCAGATTCATGTATGATGATAAAGTCAAATTTCATTCCCCAACCGCTACCAGAAAGATCACTACCTAGATAGCCATTTACATATCTGTTACCATAGGTTACAGAGCTTTGATGTTCCATACCTAGATAAGGCACTTCTACTAGTTTATAGCTATCTGCATAAAATGGGTAGGGCCCGAACCAGTGTTCAAAGGCTTTCATCATTTTAGGAGCGTCCTTGAATTGTTTTTTGGCTTTATCTAGGTTATCACGTAAAACATAGTAATTCATATCCAGCGGGCCAGCCTCTCCTTGATATACTTCAGAGAAGTTTACATAATCACCTATGTTTATATTCACACCATAATTGTTGATAGGATTTCTTACTTCCCATGTGTAGGTAGAACTACCGTCTGGTTTTAATTCTGTACCGGTTAAACGTCCATTAGATACATTCATCAATCCTGCAGGAGCATTTACAGAGATAGTCATGCCATCTACTTCTTGATACATATGATCTTTACATGGCCACCACACACTAGCACCTAGACCTTGATTAGAGGTGGCGATAAAATCTTTTCCATTGCTATCTTTTCTCCAAGAAAAACCACCATCCCATGGCGCATTTCTAGCCTCACGTGGATGCCCTTCAAAGTCTATTTTTATTTGATTCTTAGAACCAGTAGTTTGGTTTTCTTGTAGGGTGATAAAATGAGCATTTCCTTCATGTTTTACTTCTAGTTCTTTACCATTTTGTGTCACCATAGTAATGTACATAGGCTCTTGCAGGTCTATTTGCATAACCTGATATGGTTCTAGCACTTTATAAGTTATGGTATTAGAACCGTAAATGAATTTATCTTCTGGTAGTACAGTTACATCTAGATTATAATAGGTAATATCCCACCAGGCACGTTCTGGAGTAATAGAGCCACGTAAAGAATCTTGTCTTGTAAATTGATCTTTGTCGTGTAGTAATTGCGCTGTACTCAAAGAACTTGCACTGAACAGAATAAATAGAAATACTATAAATGGATACTTGTTAAAACTCATAAAGAAGATGTTGAAATACACTAACTATTAATACTGTTTGCTGTAAGCGGCATGCACGGTTTTTTGTGCTTTTTTATCTTGCGTAGTAAATCTTTTTTCAAGACTACGTCTGCCTTTTACAGGATGGTGTTTCCATAAAAAGCCGCCAGCCATCCAGTTTTCATGCCATACATTATTATATAGACCTTCTAGTAGTATATGTTGTGCTTCTTGATTCACAGCTTTGTCTTCACCAGCATTTGCCCACGGCTCTTTACCTGCATAATCGGCACTTATATAACCGTATTCAGTAAAAAGAATTTGTTTGTTGTATTTATCTGAAACATCTTTAAGTTCTTTTTTCCATTTTTTCCAACTGTTAGTGATGGTATTATGGTCAGGTGTTTTTTCTTCACTCATAGGGAAATAAGCATCTACTCCTATATAGTCTAACTGATCCCAAAAAGAAACATATTTATAACTATCCCAGTTACCAGCATAAGTAAGTTTACCCTTGTAGATTTTACGTATTTCTTTAATTAGTTTTTGCCAGTAATCTGGTCTTGCTTTTACAAAAGAGTCTAATTCAGTACCTATACAAAACATACTTATATTTTCTTGAGCAGCAACCTGGGCAAATCTCATGATGTACGCTGTGTAACTATCTTCTAGAATCTTCCATTCGGCATCGGTCTTTAAATTTATATGACCTGTGTACTGTCCGCGACCTATCCATAATTGAGGTTTTAAAAGAACCTTTAAATCTTGGTTTTTCATGTGCTTAGACGTTACAGAAACACCATGTGATTTTTCACCCCACCAGCCTTCTCTTTCATTAAAAACAACTAGAGGCTCTTCTAGACTTCTCATCCAGGCATATGGGATTACCGCAGCATAATTTGCATGATACTTTTTTAACGGTGTTATAGAAGATTCTTTAACGGTGTCTCGAGTTGCGACAAATGATATACCGTTAATCTTTGTTTTACTAGTGTTTTGAGATAGGCAAGAAAACGTGCTGATCAATAGAAATAAGGGCAAATAAAATTTCATAAATAGAAGTGTTGAGAAGCTACCGTAAAAGAATTAATATATAGTTGTAGCTACAATAATCTTCTTTTTTTTGGTAAAAACAATTTAATTAATACAATTTTAGCTTTGAGTTTGAATATGTAGGAAATATCAATTTTCTTGCCAGCTTGTTTTAAGAGTGTATAAGATTGTTTTTAACTCGCTTTCGCGAAAGCGGAACTTTTAAACATACCCTTGTTATTAAAATGTGATATGTATTACGGATTATTGTGTAAATTAGAAACGTCAATATTTTCTTAATATAATGTTTAGGGAATAATGTACTATGCGAAGTGTGGTATGTGATTATTTCTAATATAAAGAAAATAGTTGATTTGTCATTTTTAATAATCAAGCCATGGAACATATAGTTATAATAGGAAACGGTGTCGCAGGAGTCACGGTAGCAAGGCATATCAGGAAAAATTCTGATAAGCGCATCACAATCATTTCTGGAGAGACAGATTACTTTTTTTCTCGCACAGCATTAATGTATGTCTACATGGGGCATATGAAATTTGAGCATACACAACCGTATGAGAGTTGGTTTTGGAAAAAGAACCGCATCGAGTTAAAAAGCGCTTGGGTAGAAAGTGTTTCTGGTGCAAATAAAAGCATACAATTTAATGACGGTCAGTCTATGAGCTTTGATAAGTTGATTATAGCTACCGGTAGTATTCCTAATAAATTTGGCTGGCCAGGTCAGGATTTAGACGGCGTGCAAGGTATGTATCACAAGCAAGATCTAGAAAAATTAGAAAAAAATGCGCCTAATAATAAGGTGTGTAAACGTGCTGTAATAGTAGGTGGTGGTTTAATAGGAATAGAGATGGCAGAGATGCTACACTCACGTCATATACCGGTTACCTTTTTAGTAAGAGAAAACAGTTTCTGGAACGGTGTTTTACCGGCTGGAGAAAGTGCTCTAGTAAATGAAGAGATTCTTGCAAATGGTATTGATTTACGATTAGAACAAAATCTAGAAGAAATTATAGACGATGGAAACGGGAAGTGTAAAGCAATTAAAATCCAAGAAACAGGTGAAATTATAGAGTGTGATGTAGTTGGTCTAACGGCTGGTGTGTCGCCTAATGTAAGTTTCTTAAAAAATTCTGATATAGAATTAGGTCGTGGTGTCATGGTAAATAGATTGCTCGAGACTAGTGTTAAAGATGTTTATGCCATAGGTGACTGTGCAGAGCAACGCGAGGGAATAGGTAGACGTAGACCTATTGAGGCCGTATGGTATACAGGCCGTATGATGGGTGAGGCGCTAGCACAAACTATATGTGGTAATGCGACAGAGTATAATCCTGGACACTGGTTTAATAGTGCTAAGTTTATGGATGTCGAATATCAAACTTATGGATGGGTAAGTGGTTCTAGAAAACCAGAATTTGAAGATCAATTTCACTGGAGACATCCTGTAGAGAATATATGTGTAACAGTATCATATCATAAAGATACAGACGAGTTTTTAGGTATCAACACCTTTGGTATAAGAATGCGTCACGAGATATTTGATCGCTGGTTAACTGAAAACCGTAAAGTAGATGATGTAATGGCTTATCTTAAAGATGCCAATTTTGATCCTGAATTTTATTCTAAGCATGAAGATGCGATCATCTCACATTATAATCAAGAAAGGGGAAAACAAATTAAACCGGTTAAAAAAAGCTGGAAACGCATTTTTGCTTAATTAAACACAATCTCAAATAATCACAGCTTTATGAAAGCAATACACCATATAGGATTAGTCATTTTTTTAATAGGACTAACCATTTTTACAGGATCTATTTTTGCAGGTTCTTTTGATCTTCAAAAAGAGCAGCTTAACTCATTTCTGGAGTCTAAAGGAATAGCAAATGAGTTTATAATTAAAGAATTAAATGAAGACGTGGTCTCTAAAGGACCTATGGGGATTTTTGAATTCTCCAGCAGTGTGCGAGGTGCATTAGAAAAAAACAATGTGCATTATGATGCGCTTATTGCAAAGTATGATGCCGCAAAGGACTGGGATAATAAAGGGAAACAGTATCAGTATAGAATTAACGAGAAGGATTTCCGTGCGATGAGTTTTTCTCTAGCTAAAAAGTCTGCAATAGGCTTTGTGGTAGAGAACAAAGGCCTAATGTGGTTCCTAACTTTTGGGTTAGGTATTCTAGGTGCGCTTATGTTTATAGCACCGCAATTACAACTATTAGGTAGAAAAGGAATTAAGAATAACGGTATTTATCACAGTGCTGCCACTAGCCGTGGTTGGATAGCATGGTTAGTACTGGTATATCTAGTATTATTTTATATCACACTCTACTTCATGGCAGACTATGTGGTAAACTGGACGTTTATAGTAGATCCTATCAGTTTATTCTTAAGTGGTAATGAGGCGAGCCAGTGGTTTGTTTACGGTTTCCTTTACTGTGTTCTTATGTCTGTAATGGCTGTGAGAATGTATATCAAATACCGTCATAATAAATATCAAGTATTAAGGACGACATCTGTATTGTTTTTTCAGATTGTGCTAGCATTCTTAATTCCTGAAATAATGACCAGCTTGCAAATGCCAGCATATGATTTTAAAAATGCATTTCCGCTAGATTATGATTTCTTCTTCTCATGGAATCTGGATAGTTTACTAGATAGTGGTGCGATAGGTTTATTTATACTAGTATGGGGTATCGTTCTAACAGTAATTATTGTACCGGTTATGGTATACTTCTTTGGTAAAAGATGGTACTGTAGTTGGGTATGTGGATGTGGTGGACTAGCAGAAACACTAGGAGATCCATATAGACAGAATTCTAGTAAGAAATTAATTTCATGGAAACTAGAACGCTGGTTAATTCACTCGGTTTTAGTATTCTCTCTAGTAATGACCATAGTAACACTTTATGCTTATTTTACAGGTGCAAATTCTTTACTAGGTATTCCAGCAGACTGGATTAAAGATGCTTATAGTGTATTGATAGGAGCATGGTTTGCAGGAGTTATCGGTACTGGTTTCTATCCTATTTTTGGTAACCGTGTATGGTGTCGTTTCGGTTGTCCACTAGCTGCTTATTTAGGGCTTGTACAACGTTTTAAATCTCGTTTTAGAATTACTACTAACGGTGGTCAGTGTATCTCATGTGGTAACTGTTCTACCTACTGTGAGCAAGGTATCGATGTAAGAGCTTATGCACAAAAAGGAGAAAACATTGTAAGAGCTAGTTGTGTAGGTTGTGGTGTGTGTAGTGCGGTATGTCCTCGTGGTGTATTGAAACTAGAAAATGGTCCTGAAGATGGACGTATCAATCCTACAGAAGTATTGCTGGGTAATGATGTTGATTTAATGGACTTACTTAATAAAGGAAAATAATAGTTAGTGGTGTGTTCCGCTTTCGCGAAAGCGGAACACATATCCTTTTTCAAATAAAGAAAAAGACTATAATTGATTTGCTTTCAATTTAAAACACCTTATCCAGCCGTGATGGTTAGATAAGGTGTTTTTGCTTTTAATAAAATAGGATTGTTGTTATGGAGCGATAGTGTCCATGATTTGAGAAGCATGCACACGGCTATTTTCAATAAACCATTTATGAGTTTCCAGACCACCACAAATAACACCTGCTAGAAAAAGCCCCTTCACATTAGTCTCCATAGTGATATCATCATAGGTGGGTATTTGTTTTTCTCCGACTAGTTCTACTCCGATAGATTTTAAGAAGCTAAAATCAGGTCGGTAGCCAGTAAGTGCAACTACAAAGTCATTTTCTATTTTAATGATTTTACCTCCGTGATTAATAACAATATTATCTTCTAGTATTTCTTTTACTTCACTGTTGTAATAAGCTTTTATAGAACCTTCTTTAATGCGATTTTCTATATCGGGCTTTACCCAGTATTTAACTCGGTCTCCTATAGAGTCTCCACGTATAATCATAGTTACATGACCTCCTTTTCTATATATTTCTAAAGCAGCATCTACAGCACTATTACTTGCCCCTATAACAGCTACATTTTGAAATGCATATAAGTGTGGGTCGTTATAATAATGAGTTAGTTTAGGGAGTTCTTCTCCCTTTACGTTCATTTTATTAGGTAGGTCATAAAACCCTGTAGAGACGATAATGTTCTTTGCGTGATAAGAACATGTGTCTGTTGTGACTTTAAAGTTTTTAATTTGATCTACAGAAAGTACTTTTTCAAACAAATTAATGTTTAAGCCGTTAGATACAGCAATGCGTCTATAGTATTCTAGAGCTTCTTGCTTACTAGGTTTAGGGTCTTTAGAAATAAATGGAATGTTGTCCAGTTCTAGTTTCTCACTTGTAGAAAAGAACTGCATGTTTGCAGGATAATTATATAGTGAGTTTACTAGTGGTCCTTTTTCTATGACTAGATAAGATAATTTTTTCTTCTTTGCTTCTAGTGCACAATTAATACCTATAGGTCCAGCACCTATGATGATAACGTCAAATAACTTTCCATTTTTCATAAGCTTCAAAGTTAATTTTACTGTAGAATAATGCTCTTAAGAAAAGATTAATGATTGTTAATTATTGCGTTTAAATGGGATATGAGAAATAGAATCCAGCAGAATTGTTGGGGTCAACTTGAGAATTTTATTTTTAATGCATAAAAAAATCGTCTTGAGAATAAGTTAGTTTCTCAAGACGATTTATCTTTTAAAAAAGAAGACACCGTATTATGCGCTTATCTCTACTTTTCTATTTAATATCAAATTAAGGTAAAGGTTTACTTTGTCCTTTAATTCATGTCTAGGACAGATAAAGTCTAAGAAACCTTTTTCAAGAAGAAACTCTGCGGTTTGAAAACCTTCTGGTAATTCTTTTCCTGTAGTATCTCTTACTACACGTGGACCTGCAAAAGCAATTAATGCACCTGGTTCTCCAATGTTAATGTCTCCTAACATAGCAAATGATGCTGTTGTACCACCAGTAGTTGGATCTGTACATAAAGAAACATAAGGAATACCAGCGTCACTTAATTGAGCAAGTTTTGCACTAGTTTTTGCAAGTTGCATTAATGATAATGCAGCTTCCATCATACGGGCACCACCAGATTTTGAAATAATCATGAATGGAATATTGTTCTTAAGAGAGTAGTCTGCAGCGCGAGCAATTTTTTCTCCTACTACACTACCCATAGAACCACCTATGAAGGCAAAATCCATACAGGCTACAACTAGGTCGTTTCCTTTTGATTTACCTACAGCAGTGCGCACAGCGTCTTTAAGACCTGTTTTCTTTTGAGCTGCCTCTACACGGTCTGTGTATTTCTTAGTGTCCTCAAATTTTAATGGATCTTTTGAAACAATGTTAGGGTTCAATTCTTTGAACTCATTGTTGTCAAATAAAATTTCAAAGTATTCATTACTTCCTATTCTTACGTGATAACCATCTTCTGGACTAACGTAAAAATTATTTTTAAGTTGATCTGTGTCTACTACTTTACCAGTAGGTGACTTATACCACAAACCTCTAGGAGTGTCCTTCTTTGCCTCTGTAGGTGTGGTAATACCTTTTTTATCTCTTTTAAACCAAGCCATATTCTAGTTCTAAATTAAGTGTTGAAGTAAGGAATATTACCTAAATCACTTATTGTTTTTAATGTTTCTACCAGTATAATTACAGAATACTTATCGTAAAAAGTAGAAACAGTTATTATAATGTATTGATATTATTTAAATCTTCAAAAGCTTGTTTTAGTCTAGCTTTAAAAGACTCTTCTCCATGACGCAACCATTTACGTGGGTCATAATATTTTTTATTAGGAAGGTCTGCTCCATTAGGGTTTCCTATTTGAGAAAGTAGGAAATCGTTGTTAGCATCCATGTATTTCTTTACACCGTCAGAAAATGCCCATTGAAGATCTGTGTCAATATTCATTTTTACAACACCGTAACCTATAGCTTCTCTTATTTCCTCTAGTGTAGAACCAGAACCACCGTGGAATACAAAATCGATGTGATTATGCTCTACGTTATATTTCTTAGAGATAAATTCTTGAGAATTCTTAAGAATTTTAGGAGTAAGTTTTACATTACCAGGCTTGTATACACCATGAACGTTACCAAATGCTGCGGCGATAGTAAATTTATCGCTCACCTTCATAAGCTCTTCATAAGCATAGGCTACCTCTTCTGGTTGTGTGTATAATTTAGACTCATCTACATCGCTATTATCAACACCATCTTCTTCACCACCGGTAATACCTAATTCTATTTCTAGAGTCATGTCCATTTTAGACATTCTTTCTAGATATCTTTTACATATTTCTATGTTTTCTTCTAGAGGTTCTTCACTCAAGTCTATCATGTGTGAAGAGTATAAACTTTTTCCGCTTTCGCGAAAGCGTGCCTCACTAGCATCTAATAAACCATCTATCCAAGGAAGTAATTTCTTTGCACAGTGGTCGGTATGAAGAATTACACTAGCTCCATATGCTTCAGCTAGTCTGTGAACATGCTCGGCACCTGCAATACCACCTAAAATAGCAGCTCTATGGTTGTCATTATTTAAACCTTTACCAGCATTAAATACACTACCTCCATTAGAGAACTGAATAATTACTGGAGAGTTTAACTCTGCAGCGGTCTCCATCACAGAGTTTACCGTGTTAGATCCTACAACATTAACAGCAGGAAGTGCATATCCATTTGCTTTTGCATGATTAAAAATCTCTTGTACTTGGTCGCCAGTGGCAACACCTGGTTTTATATTGTGACTCATAATTTTTATTCTTGGAATAGCAAAAATAAGCAAAAATAAACGCCTATTTTCAGATTCTAGAACGGATAATTAATACCTACGTTAAGAACAGATTTTGAAATTTTAAATTCTTTAAACCATCTTCTATCTTCTTCTAGTGCAGGGTTGTAGGTTTTAAAGCCCATGTCAAATCTCAACACAAAAAAACCGAAGTCATATCGTAATCCAGCACCTGTACCTAGTGCTAGGTATTCTAGGTCGCTTATATCATTAAAAATGGCGTCAGGATCTTCTTCACTATCTAGAACGTTATAGATGTTACCTATGTCTGCAAATACGGCACCTTTAAAGGCTCCAGAAATAGGGAATCGATATTCTGCATTGAGGGCTATTTTCATATTAGCCTCATTAAAATCATTTAATCCGCCTGTTTTACCTGGTCCTAATTCATAGGCTTGCCACGCTCTATTATCATTAGGTCCACCTGCAAAGAAAGATCTTATGAATGGTATGTTATCAGAATTACCATATGGAATGGCAATACCACCGAAGGCTCTTATGGCAAAAACATGATTGTTTACATATTGCCAGTGTTTAATGTAGTCAATCTCTGTCTTTACATACTGACTGTATTCTACACCAAAAACACGCCTTCTATTGTTTTCATTTTTATCTATTCCAGCAAGACTAGAAATACCAGAAAGTACATTACCGGCGCCTTCTATTCTAAAGTTGAATCTCGAGAAGTCGTCATCATAAATTCCCTCTCTATTGTTACGAGTCCAGCTATAACTGGTAGATACGATCAGGTTATTTTGTGATAACCTGTCTCTACGTTCTCTTACGTTTCTTATTTGTTCTCTTTGATCATCACTTACAGATAGGCTTCCATTTAGGGAATTGTTAATGAAGGCCGTAGTACCATCTGGTATGGTAAGATTACCAGAGTCATTAACATAAATAGGATCGGTAAGGTTAAGGTCGCTAGCTATATCATTAATACTGCTGTAACTACTTTGGTAGACATTAAAAAAGTTACCAGGATCTAGGTTGCGCACATACTGAGCATTGATTAAATCTAATCTAGTACTTTTTATCTCAGTCTGTCTCCAGTTATAAGTAAGTGCTCCATTTAAGCTCTGTTTATCGAGTCCTATATTGGTCTGACTGAAATATCCTAGAGAAAAATTAGTAGATGGTGACATGTACTTAGGTATCAAGTTATCTACATTAAAGGGTAAAAATAATCTAGGGAAACTAAGCTTAGCATCTGCTCCTAATTCTTGTAAGTCAAAAAATCTTGAATCGCCATTAGCAGCATTGGTACTCGCACCTATATTACCTCTAAAAGAAATGTCCAAAAGCTCACTACCTCTAAATAAATTTCTAATTAAAAGAGATGTGTTAAGACCTACACCTATAGCCTGTATATTACTATGTGTTGCTTCTACTCCATAAGTGAATTCAAACTTTTTCTTTGACGTAAGTAACACATTTGCTATAAGATCAGTACCTGTTGAGTCTCTAGGGTCTTCAATATATCTTATGGTAGGATATTGAAAACTTTGTAGCTCTGTGATTCTCCTATATGTTCTATCTCTATCTATGTCTTTATAAAGATCGCCTTTGTGAATAAATATGGCATCTGTTAAGGTAGATTTTTTGTACTTGCGCTCGCCAAAACGTAATATGTTGTAATCTTCATAAGCCAGTGTATCTGCCTCTTTGTTACTTATCGCGTTTTGATAATCTGGTATAATATTAACCTCACTTATTTTATGAATCTTATAAGGAAGACTTATTGTAGAGTCAGCGTCCTGCACTTCTCTATCTTTAATAATAAGAGTGATGTTTGCTTTATTTTTAGTGTTTACCGTATCTCCCTCAAATCTTATATTATCTTTTTCCATATAATAGACTCCATTATTACGGAAATATGTATTCAATCGGTCCTTCTCGGCATTTATATCTGGAGTGTAATATTGCTCACCTTTTTTAAGAATACTTTCAGAATCGACCAGTTGGTATAAAGAGTCAATAACAGGTGTTGCGATTTGAGTATTGAGACTATCGATAAGATAAGGGGTGTGCCTATTTACATAATATTCAATACGAGCCTTTTTATCATCTTTAGAATCTATGATTTTATGATCTACCTCTGTATTGAACCATCCTTGATTCCAGTACCATGCTCTTAATCTTTCTTTTGATTTCTCAATAGCTGTTTTATCAATTAAGCTAGGCGCTTCTCCAGTTCTTTTAAGCCAATTATTAAAATTAACAAGACTTTGACCTAATTCCATGGTTTGCTTTTCTGAAAGTATAGCATTACGTCTTTTTAAGCCTTTAGGATTATCCTGCATCCATTTTAAGTAAATGGAATCTCTATGAGGTCGTGCAAGGTTGTAAATATGGAGCCTTAATGGATAATTAAGAAGTTTTTGATTGGGCTGTAGTGTAGGTAGAGTAAGTACTCTTGGGTCTTTAGGTGACAGACTATCAACTAGAATCGTGTTTTTAGTAAGCAGTTGCTTACCATCAGGTACTCGTTTAATTGCATTGCAAGAAACCAATAAAATAATAAGCAATATAAATAAGCCTATTTTTGCATGAAGTCCCGATTTTCCCATAGTACAATATTCAAAAATACGATTATAAATGATTACCAAAAGTAAGTTAAAGCTTATCAAATCTCTCAGCAGAAAAAAAACTCGAGAAGAGCACCAGCTTTTTATTGTTGAAGGATACAAATCTATAAGAGAACTAGTTAATTCTGGTCTTATTGTAGAAGATATTCTCATAACTTCAGGAAATAATCACTTAGATGGATTAGATCCAGTAACAATTAGTGAAAAAGACATGAATTCTATCTCTAGTTTAAAGACTCCACCAGGTTATCTGGCCGTTTTTAAAATGAATAAGAAGTTAGAATTGCCTCAAGTGGGTAAAGTAATAGCGCTAGATGATATTAAGGACCCAGGTAATTTAGGTACTATTATTAGACTAGCAGACTGGTTTGGGATTTCAGATATCGTGTGCAGTAAAGAAACGGTAGACGTTTATAATTCTAAATGTGTGCAAGCAAGCATGGCTTCTCTTGCTAGAGTACAAGTTCATTATACTGACTTGCATGACTATTTAAAACAGTCTTTGCTACCTATATATCCTACGGCAATGAATGGGGAAAATATTTATACCAGTACATTACCAGAAGAAGGTATTATAGTCATGGGAAATGAGTCTGCTGGTGTAAGTGATGCTATTCTTAAAATAGGAAACTCTATCAGTATACCACAATATGGAAAAGTTCAAGAAACTGAAAGTCTCAATGTAGCCATGGCAACATCTCTTATACTAGGCGAGTGGTTGCGTACTACTGGAATGTAAAGTTGATAAAAATACCTCTAGTCTGCATGCTGTCTATGTTTCCAGTCCACGGACTGTTAGGATCTGCGTCGCGTACTAGTTCGTCTTCTATAGCAAATACACCTCTTATCGATGGTGAAAACTTAAAGTAATATAAGTATAGATCAAATCCTATACCTAGTTCATAGTTAAGAACACTAGACGTCTGTCTAAACTGTCCAGAACTATTGTCATCTGGATTATCAAAATTACTTGATAAGTTATTGGACCATGATGCTCCAGCAACAACAAAGGGTTTCCAGTTATTTAATCTTTTAGTAGAAAACTTAACTAATAATGGTATGTGTATGTACGTAGAAGTAACCTCACGCTCCATTTGAGCAGCAGTAGTAAGTGATGCGTCTGGAAAGGTTAGATTTCTTGTAGCAAACACGATACCTGGTTCCAGTCTTAAGTTAATGTATTCATTAATGCGCATGTCACCTATAAGACCTACATTAAAACCGGCACTAGATTCTGTAACGATCTCTTCGGTAATCTCGTTATAATCAAATTTATAATCATAAGAGTTAAAACCTAAATAGTAACCCCAAGTAAGAAATTGCTTGTCAAAGTTTTCTAGGTTTTTAATTTTTTCTTTTGAAAATAATTGAGCACTAGCGGTTTGAAAACCTAGTGCTAAAATAATGATGACTATAACCTGTCTCATATTATGCTTTTACTGCTTTATAAATGGTAGATGCACCATGAAATTGTAACTCGTTTTCTACCTCTTTAAACCCTACTTTCTTTAAAATATTGTTGAAACGCTCTCCATATGGAAATTTAGAAGCGCTTTCTGATAAATATCCATAAGCGATTTTATCCTTAGAAAACAATTTACCTAAGGTAGGTACGATAATGCCTGAGTAAAAATAATACCCTTGTTTAAATGGAAACTTTGTAGGGACACTAGTTTCTAGCACCACTAGAATACCACCAGGTTTTAAAACTCTTAATATTTCACCCAGTCCTTTTTCCAGATCTTCAAAATTACGTACTCCATAAGAAACGGTAACGGCATCTATAGAATTATCTTCAAACTGTAGGTTTTCAGAATCTCCTAATACCATTTCTATGCGGCTATCTAGATTTTCTTCTTTTACCTTAACCTTTCCTACTTCTAACATACCGCTAGAAATATCGAGTCCTATTAATCTTTTTGCATCGGTTTGTTGCGCCATTTTAATGACTAGGTCGCCAGTACCGGTAGCGATGTCCATAATCACTTGTGGCTTATGAGCAGCTATCATTTTAACAACGTTATCTCTCCATTTTTGATCCAGGCCTAAAGATATCATTCTATTTAGTCCATCATATTCACCACTTATGGTGTCAAACATTTTGGTAACCTGTTCTTTTTTTCCAGAATCTTCTCCGTTATATGGCTTTACTTCTTCAGACACGAGCTTTAATTTAGATAGCAAAGATAATGCAGCGCGTTGAGGTTATTGCTATTCCGCTTTCGCGAAAGCGAGATAAACATCCATAAAACCGTTAAAAATCAAGCTTTTTTTAAATTATAGATCACATAACAGTATCTTTGGGACACTACAGAAACGATTGTATGAAAATCATTATTGCAGGTGCTGGTGAGGTAGGTTTTCACCTAGCCAAGCTGTTATCCTACGAGTCACAGAATATTACATTAATAGATCCAGAACAGGATAATTTACATTATGCTGATACTCACCTAGATATTAGGGTGGTACGAGGCGATTCTACCTCTATAAAAATTCTTCAAGATTCTAGAGTAGACGAGGCAGATCTGGTAATAGCTGTTACTAGTAGCGAGACGACTAATATTACTATTTGTGTACTGGCCAAACAATTAGGTGCAAAACGCACCGTTGCTCGTATTACAAATACAGAGTTTCTAGAGCATCAAGATGCTATAGGTTTTTCTGGTTTTGGTATTGATGAGTTGATATCTCCAGAGGCACTGGCGAGTAAAGAGATAGAATTACTGCTCAATCAAAGTGCGTTTAATGATAGTTATGAATTTGAGGACGGCGCTCTAACTATGGTAGGTGTTAACCTGCAACGTACGGCACAATTTGTAGGTAAAACAGTGCAACAAGCTGGTGAGATTTTTCCAGAGATTCATTTTATGCCTATTGCTATACAAAGATTTGGTACCCAATACACGTTAATACCTCGAGGTGATACACAGTTTAAAGAAGGAGATCAAGTGTATTTTATTACCACAGCAGGTGGTGTAGAAGAACTATATAAGTTAACTGGTAAGACTAAACATGCCATGCGCAATGTGATGATTTTAGGCGGTAGTAATATAGGTAAGCAAACGGCACAACAACTTTCTAAAGCAGGGATTAACGTAAAGTTGATAGAGAACGATGCAAAAAAGGCATTTGACCTAGCAGACGCTCTACCTGAAGTTCTTGTTTTAAATGGCGACGGACGTAACGTAGAGTTGCTCCAAGAAGAAAACATTCATGAAATGGATGCATTTATAGCCGTGACAGGTAATAGTGAGACTAATATTATCTCTTGTCTTATGGCAAAGAGTAAAAGTGTGAAGAAAACTATATCTCTAGTAGAGAACATGGATTATTTTCAATTATCTCACAGTATAGGAATAGATACACTGATTAATAAAAAATTACTTGCAGCCAATAATATTTTTAGATACGTACGTAAAGGTGAGGTAGTTGCAATGACTAAGCTCAACAACATGAATGCAGAGCTACTAGAATTTATCGTACAGCCAGAAAGTGCTGTTTGTGGTAAAACTATTGCCAATGCCGGTGTACCTAGAAGTGCTATTATAGGTGGTGTAATAAGACAGGGAATAGGTAATATAGTTTTAGGTAGCTTTAAGATAGAGGCTGGTGATAGAGTGGTAGTTTGTTGTTTGCCACGTTCTATTACTAAGGTAGAAAAACTGTTTTTATAATGACTAGAATTACTAAACTTAATTATAAAATTATAGTCTTTATCATGGGACTACTACTGGTTTTTAACGGTGGTTTCATGTCTGTGTCTGCCTTGGTAAGTGCTATTTATAGAGAGAGTGAAGGATTTGATATTCTAGCAGCATCTGGTGTTGCAGTTTCTATAGGAGCTATCTTGATGTACTTAACTCGCAATCATGTAAAGGAATTGCGTAAAAAAGAAGGGTATTTAATTGTGACACTTGGTTGGTTGATCATGGCTTTTGCCGGGACGATGCCTTATATGTTTACAGGTTCAATACCTAATTATACTGACGCATTTTTTGAAACTATGAGTGGTTTTACAACTACTGGTGCCAGTGTGGTTAATGATATAGAGATTTTACCTAAAGGAATATTATTCTGGCGTAGTATGACTCACTGGATAGGAGGTATGGGAATTATAGTTCTAGCAGTTGCCATATTGCCATTATTAGGAATAGGCGGTATGCAGCTATTTGCTGCCGAAGCTCCTGGACCTAGCGCAGATAAATTGCATCCACGTATAACAGATACTGCAAAAAGACTATGGCTTATTTATGTAGGTTTTACAGCTATAGAAACCGTACTTCTTAAAATAGCAGGTATGGGCTGGTTTGATGCTATTAACCATGCATTGAGTACGCTGTCTACAGGAGGTTTCTCTACAAAAAATGCGAGTACAGCTTACTGGAATGATAATCCAGCTATACAGTGGATTATCATAATCTTTATGTTTATAGCTGGAGCTAACTTCGTACTAAGTTACTTTGCTTTTAAGGGTAAATTCAGCAAGGTGTGGCGAGATACTGAGTTTAAATGGTATACCAGTTTTGTGGTTGGTTTTTCTGTTTTGGGAGGCACATTAATCTATTTATATGCAGACCCTTCCATATCTTCCATAGATCATCCTATGGTATTGGGTGAGATGGAGAGTGCTTTTAGACACAGTACATTTCAGGTACTTGCAGTAATGACCACGACAGGTTTTGTTACGGCAGACTATACTTTGTGGACTCCATTTCTTACCATTATGTTTTTTGGTTTGTTCTTTTTAGGTGGTAGTGCAGGATCTACGTCTGGTGGTGTTAAAGTAGTGCGACACATTATATTAATACGTAATGGTATTATGGAATTTAAAAGAACATTACATCCTAATGCAATATTACCTGTGCGATATAATGGTAGAGCATTACAGAGTGGTATTGTTTTTAATGTGCTAGGATTCTTTATTCTTTATATGCTTTCCTTTATAGTCGGTGCGATTGTGCTTGCTGCTCTCGGACTAGATTTTGATACCGCTATAGGTGGTGCGTTAAGTACGCTAGGTAATGTAGGTCCAGCATTTGGAGACCTCTCTCCAGTAGATAATTTTGCCGGATTGCCACAACTAGGTAAATGGTGGTGTAGTTTCTTGATGCTTATCGGTAGATTAGAGCTCTTTACTGTCTTGATATTGTTAACTCCTTTCTTCTGGAGGAATAGGTAGAAACTAAAATAATGATAAAAAAAAGGTTGATTAGATAATTCTAATCAACCTTTTTTTTATGAATGAAATCTAGATTGATTAATCTAGCACCTCTTTAATTCTTCTCATCGCTTCAACGATTTGTTCTTCACTTGCTGCATAAGAAATACGTATGCAATTAGGTGCACCAAAGGCATCTCCAGAAACCGTTGCCACATTTGCTTCTTCTAGAATCATAAGAGAGAAATCTGTTGAGGTTTCTATTTTATGGCCTTTTACCGTTTTACCAAACCACTCAGAAACATCTGGGAATATATAGAAAGCTCCTTCTGGACTGTCTGTTGTAAATCCTTTTATTTCTGACGCTAGTCCTAGTATCAAGTCACGACGCTTTGCAAAAGCATCGATCATGTATTGAATCTTAGAAATCGGTGCTTCTAGTGCTGTAATAACCGCACGTTGTGCAATACAGTTAGTACCACTAGTAATCTGTCCTTGCATCTTGTTACACGCTCTTGCTATCCATGTAGGTGCGCCTATGTAACCTACTCTCCAGCCAGTCATGGCAAATGCTTTACTAACTCCATTAATAGTAACCGTGCGATCATACATACTAGGTATAGCAGCGATACTAGCATGTTTACCAGTATAATTAATGTGCTCATAGATTTCATCACTTACTACCACGATATCTGGATAGTCTGCAAGTACGTCTGCAAATGCTTGTAACTCTTCTTCACTAAATAAACTACCACTAGGGTTGTTAGGAGAAGAGAACAACATCATCTTAGTCTTAGGCGTGATGGCAGCTCTCAGTTGCTCTGCAGTTATTTTAAAATTTTGTTCTACACCAGCTCTTACTTCTACAGGAACACCTTCTGCTAGTTCTACTATAGCGGCATAACTTACCCAGTAAGGTGCAGGAAGAATACATTCATCACCTTTGTTAAGTAAAACCATGGCTACATTTGCAATAGATTGCTTTGCTCCAGTAGATACTACTATCTGACTGCGGTCATAAGTAAGGTTGTTATCTCTTTTAAATTTATTGATAATAGCATCCTTTAATTCTGGATAACCATCTACAGGAGTGTAGCTATTATAGTTCTCGTTAATAGCATTTATAGCTGCTTCTTTAACAAAGTCTGGTGTGTTAAAATCAGGCTCACCTAGACTTAAACCTATAATGTCTTTTCCTTGTTCTTTTAATTCACGAGCTTTTGCGGCCATAGCCAGCGTTGCACTAACAGGTAAATTATTGATGCGATCAGATAATTGAGATTTCATAACGATATAATTGAATTACAAAAATATCATAACACTTGAATTAACAATCGCATTGAACGAGAATTATTATTTTATTTTTGCACAAACTTATAAATAGTGCATCAAATTATAAAAGAACATTTTCCGCATATTACAGATCATCAATTAGAGCAGTTTTCTAGACTAGGTGATTTGTATGCAGAATGGAACGCTCAGATCAATGTTATCTCAAGAAAAGACATCGATCAACTGTATACTCGACATGTTTTACACTCTCTAGGAATTGTGTCTGTAGTCCGCTTTCGCGAAAGCTTACCCAATAAAACAGGTGGTACGAGAGTACTGGACGTAGGGACTGGTGGTGGATTTCCTGGAATACCACTCGCTATTATGTTTCCTAAAACTAGTTTTCATCTTATCGATGCGATAGGTAAGAAGATCAAAGTAGTAGATGCTGTAGTTGAAGCGTTGGGACTTACTAACGTAACTACAGAGCATGGAAGAGCAGAAAAAGTTAAGGGACGTTTTGATTTTGTAGTCTCTAGAGCAGTGACTAATATGCCAGATTTTGTAAGTTGGGTAAGAAATAAAATCAGAAAAGAGAGTTGTCACAACTTAAAAAATGGAATTTTGTATCTTAAAGGTGGTGATCTTACAGAAGAATTAAAAGATTTCCCCAAGGCACAAATCTATGAACTAGAAGATGTTTTTGAAGATCCATTCTTTGAAACTAAAAAAGTGGTTCATTTACCGTTAAAGTAAGTAATACTCTTGTAATTAAGAATCAAAAAAAAGCCGTTATCAAATTAATGATAACGGCTTTTATTATTTTATAGAGAGATAAATTACTCTCCTAAGAAAGGATATCTGTAATCTACTGGAGTTACAAATGTTTCTTTAATCATACGTGGAGAAACCCATCTAAGTAAGTTCAATTTAGAACCTGCCTTATCATTAGTTCCAGAAGCACGAGCACCACCAAAAGGTTGTTGTCCCACTACTGCTCCAGTACATTTATCATTGATGTAAAAGTTACCAGCACAGTTCTCTAAAGCTGTAGTAGCTTGAGATACTGCATAACGATCTTGACCTAAAATAGCACCAGTTAATGCATATTCACTAGTCTCATCAACTAGCTTCAACATTTCAGCATATTGATCATCTTCATACACATAAATAGTAATTACAGGACCGAATAATTCAGTCTCCATAGTTACATACTTAGGGTCTGTAGTAACGATAACAGTTGGGTCTACAAACCATCCTTTAGATTTGTCATAGTTACCACCTATAACCACCTCTGCATTTGAGTCGCTTTTTGCGCCATCTATATATTTAGCAAGCTTGTCAAAAGAACCTTCGTGAATTACAGCAGTAATAAAATTACTCATGTCTTCTGGAGATCCCATTTTAAAGCTCTCTACATCTGTTCTAATTAACTGTTCTACCTCTGCCCACATACTTTTAGGTATGTAAGCACGAGAAGCAGCACTACATTTCTGACCTTGGAATTCAAAGGCACCTCTAACTATAGCAGTTGCAACCTGTGCAGGTACAGCGCTACTGTGAGCTACTATAAAGTCTTTACCACCAGTTTCTCCTACTATTTTAGGATAGGTTTTATAAGTATTAATGTTCTCACCTACTTTAGTCCATAGACTTTTAAATACGGCTGTAGAACCAGTAAAGTGAACACCAGCAAAATCTGGGTGTGTCATTACCTCGTCAGTCATCATAACAGGATCTGCATTAACCATGTTGATAACACCATCAGGTACACCAGCTTCTCTAAATACTTCTACAATTACTTGAGCACTTAACATCTGGTGGTCACTAGGTTTCCATACACAAACGTTACCCATTAAGGCAGCACTAGCAGGTAGGTTACCAGCAATAGCAGTAAAGTTAAATGGAGAGATACAGTATACAAAACCTTCTAGAGGTCTGTATTCTAGTCTATTCCATGCTCCAGAAGTAGATTCTGGTTGTTCAGCATAGATCTCTGTCATATACTGTACGTTAAATCTTAAGAAGTCTATAAGTTCACAAGCGGCATCTATTTCTGCTTGGAAAATAGTTTTAGACTGGTTGATCATAGTAGCCGCATTGATACGTGCTCTATATGGACCAGCAATAAGCTCTGCCGCTTTTAAGAAAATACCAGCTCTTTGTTCCCATGGTAATTGTGACCATGATTTACGAGCTTCTATAGCAGTTTCTATAGCTTGTTGAACTTCTTTCTTACTACCTCTGTGGTAGTTACCTACTACATTTTGGTGATCATGTGGCGGTCTTATAGCTGCGGTATCACCGGTTTTAACCTCTTTACCATTAATATATAGCGGTACTTCTGTGTTAGCATTCCACAATTCTTTGTAAGCTGCTAGCACTTGATCTCTTTCTACAGTTCCTGGAGCATAAGTCTTAATAGGCTCATTTACAGCAACTGGGACTTTGAAAAATCCTTTTCCCATGATATAATTTTGTTTATTAATTTGAGCGTGAAATTACAAAGAATCTATCGCATCAGGAAGTGGTAAGGTGGTAAAGTAGTCTTAATGTCGTTGAGGTGGCGGTTGTGGGTTCCGCTTTCGCGAAAGCGAGATCTACAACTATCTAATTTAAAGCAAATGGAGCACTTAGTTTAAATGCTGGTATGATAACGCTGAATTGTTTACTGTTAGAAAAGTTTACCATATTATAAAAGCCACTCATATTACCAAATGGCGATGCAAGAAGGCAGCCACTTTGATAGGTGTGAGATTCTCCTGGTTTGAGTACAGGTTTTTTACCTATAACGCCCTCGCCATCTACATGTTCTGTGCGGCTTAGACTATCTTTAATTCTCCAGTGACGTGTGTGCAGTTGTACAGAGTCCTTGCTCTGGTTTTCTATGGTTATGATATAGGCAAAGGCAAAGTGCATCTTATAGTTTTTATAAAATGTACCCTCAAAACTCGTATGAACCGAGATCTTAATTCCTCTGGTAACCTGTTGTATCATAATTTAATAAAGCGCTATTCCTACCAAAAGTAGTAAACTTACTCCTGTAATAAGTCCGATTACAAATATAAAACTTACTAAAAGAAATTTTAGTATAGTTTTTATGCGTCGCTGCCCATAAAAATTGCGCATGGATTTGTAAAAATAGAAAGGTCCAATAAACCAGAAAAAGAATTGAGCAAGATTAATATACCCAAAGGTGATCCATTTTACTAAGAATAGCAATATCATACTTAGAAATACAAAGGTAAACACGTTAAATGCAAATACCAGATGTTCCATGTAAGTGAAATCTCTACGTGCGTATAATAGCCAAAGAAACAGAGTTAAAACTGGAGTAAATAGAAATAAGAATATAGGTAGTTTAGGTAATATAATATCAACTAGAATAGTAGGGTCTCGACTTATACTTTCCATTAATACCATTTTCTCATATAACGACTGATTCCATTTTGTGTTATCATGCCCCATTTTTCTTAAGGCCGTTTCTGGGTCTGCTATTTTATGTTTCTCTGTGTAAGACTCATAATAATTAACTTGTTTAAAAAATCTCTCAGTAGAACTTAGACTGTCTAGTTGTGCTTGGGTAACAGGTGTAAGCTCGGTTTCTTTGTGATCTTTTGTAGCTTCAGAAACTATACTGTCGGTTTGTGCTTGTATGTTTTGTTGTTCTCTTATTTGTTGAGCAACCATTTTACCTACATAAGGTTGGTTCTCTATCTCTTTAAGTTGTTCTTCGGTTAAGGGTTCGTTATTATTAGTGTCATCTAATTTTACTGAGAATAAACCGTTACCCACATCTATATCTGCTTCTTGATTTTTAGCTTTTGTATTTTCTACTACGCTATCGGTAAATAACTCAAAAAACTCTTGTGCTTGTATCATTAAGAAAAAGACAATACAGACACTAAGGAAGAAACGAAATGGATTTGCATAACTCAATCGTTTTCCTTTGATAAACTCCTTACTTACAAAACCAGGTTTGAACAGTAATTGTTTGATCGTGCGCCATATTCTACTATCATAAGAAAACAGATTAGAAAAGAACTCGCCAAAGAAATCTTTTAATGCCAGTTGCTTAGTAGAATTAAGCTGTCCACATTGATGGCAATACTTATCTTCTGCATCTAACGGAGTACCGCAATTGAGGCATTCTTCTCCTCTATATCTAATAAGTGATCTTGTAGTAGGTTTCATGGGCGGTGGTTAGTCGCTGGTAAAAATAGGGAAACTTAACCTTTATAACGCTCAGTTTACTCTACTCTTAATTTAACAGGTAGAGTAAAAAGTACTCTCACTAATTCACCGTCTGAGTTTAGAGCAGGAGTTAGAGAAGGTACTTCGTTAATTACTCTTATAGCTTCTTCAGCAAATTTTACATTCTTGAAGCCATGAGCAGATATAACTGTTATTTCACCTTTTTTATCAATGAAAAATTGAAAACTCATATTTTCATTAATAGATTGATTGTTTTGTTTATTAATGATGTAATTTTTACTTATAAATATATTTAATTCTTTGCTCAAGCATTTTTTAGCTTCTTTGACGTCAGAAAATTCATCGCAATGAGGGTGTTTAGGGTAACGACTCATTTTATGATTGTCCACTGGTTTGGTAGTCATTTGATAACTGTAATAATCATGCTTAAATTCAATGGGTAAATTTGTTAGAATAGGCTTTTCTTGATCGTCAAAACTTAATTTGTAAAAAATATTTATGGTAGAACTGTAGTAATCTAGATTAGATGGGATTGTTTTAAATAATGGTTCAAATGTCATTAGATGCAATGCGTCTTCAATAGAATCCAAAGGATCATTTGAATTAAGAATGCTTGCTCTAGTTAATGTTGTGTCTAATCCGTCTACTTTATGCATGTATAGATTAAGTTGAAGATTGATGACATCATTTATGGCACTGGTATTTAGTTGATCGTTACCTAGTTCAATAATTGCTGAAGATAACTCTTCTTGTAAATGATTGTAAAATGCTACTTCTGGATTGTTATCGTTTTTAGAATTCGTGGTTACTAAGTTAATTCTATCGATATTATTTTTAATTAACTTTCTTCGTGGTATATCGTATACTGTTTCAAATGGAATAGGTTCTAAATTTCCGCTTTCCTTCAACACGTAGAGGAGATCATAATTGATATAATTATAATCAGAAAATTTTCTTTTAACCCTTTTATTCGGTTTAAATTTTTCTAATGTTATTCCTTCAACGGCTATAGGTGTTGAAAATAAATTTTTATAAAATGCATCCATTAAGAAAGCTTTTCTAGCATTACCTTTTTTATTTATCTGAATAGAAAGTGCAACAACTACAGTGTCTTGAACCGCTTTTTTTCTGAGTTGTTCAACTTGTTCTACAGATAAATATTTAATTACCTTAGATTGAAAGTTTTCATACATAATTCTATTGAAATCGTCATCCTTTTCTAAGCCTTTTGCAATTGCATCTTGGTTTTTATCGCTGTTTTTTATCGTACTGCTAGTTCTTCTTTGATACGATTGAGCAATGGAAAGTTGACAGGTCATGATGATGACCAGCAGTGTAGAGATTTTCTGAAACATTAAAATTTGATTGATTGGTTTTAAAGCTATTGCAAAAGTAATTAATTCGCGAGTTAGCTTCGACTGAATATTTTATGGAATCGATAGGTTGTTCTGCTTTAAATGTAACTTTAGTTGGTAGTCTTGCTTGTTATGAAATTTTAACTGCGTTATATTTAACAGCTGTAGATGATTGTGATATACAATTACAAAGATGTAATAGGTGATGCAACCTAAATATATTTAATTATGGTTATAGATCAAAGAAATCAACATGTAATCGCATATTTTTTGATTCTAGCAATAGGAACATCATTTTTTAAACTTTCTTATTTTGAAGATAGTTTTTTAAATAGGATGATTTTTTATGGGATGTTATTGATTTTAGGAATAGCAATGTTAATCTATCACCGCAAATCATTAAATAAAAATGTCCTTATAGTTCAATTTTCATTTGTGGTTTTAATGATAACCTTTATGTTAGTTACCTATCTTTAAAAAGGTAAATTTCAAAAATGCTTAGAACATCCTTCTAAGCATTTTTTTAATTCGTAATATTCTGCGAGTTGGCTTCGCCTATTCCTATTAATCTGTCATAGCGACCACCTAGTTCTCGATAATAAGCAAGTACAGAATATTGATTTTCTGTTTGCCATTTGTTACCACTTATAAATCCTGGGTCTTGAGAACCGTCATTGTAGACTATCGTGTATCGGTAATTGTAAAACCCTTGTTTAAGTAAAATAATAGCCTCGTATTTTCCTGTTTTTGGATTTAAAACAGCCTCGTTCTCTGGTTGTAATTGGTAAGCGTTATAGTTACCTAATATATAAATCTTTGCATCTGGCGGCACCTCGATACCTTGTGCGTCTAGAGCAAAATGAATATTCACATATTCTGCTTGTATGTCGTTATCTTCATTATCTAGTGTTGTTACTAGGTAGTTACCATTGATGTCAGGATTGTAAGTGTATTCAATATCTCTGCGTGCACCATCTATAAAAAGGTAAGCGTTGTACAGGTCTTTCTTACGCACAAAATCAATGTTTATATTAGGAGATCTAAAATCTTTATTCTCAAAATTAAGAAACTCATTTCCTCCCCAGAAAGAAGTCTCTTCATCATACTTGTATACCTGTTTATTGCCTAGATTAAATTGAGGTTTTACATTAGTAATAGCAGTCTTTAAATCACTATTTTGTAGAATCACCGTTTTTAATTGCTGGTCTGGATTGATAAAATTGATCTCTTGAGAGTCGATAAAGAACTGTACCCTTTGCTGGTGTAAAACATAATTTAAATCTCTAGCACGTTTAATTTCTACACCTACCGACGCTTTTTCATCTAAGACCATAAATTTTCTAGAAAAAATAAGTTCATGAGCGTCATTATAGAAATGAATCATGTAATTACCACTTACTTTAAAACCTTTGGTAAACTGATTAGGTACCGTTAGGTCATAATGAGAATAAGGTTGTATGGTAGTAAAAGAGTTGCGATAGTTAAAAATGCGCATGTCATCGATACCTTCTAGAAACTCATTTTTAAATAATTTACTAGGTTTCCAGTCATAATCGTAGTGCTCAAATTGATAATAATAATCTGCCTCGTCACCTATCACATCGTCAAAACTGATCTGAAAAGTGTCTCCTAGATTGAAAATAGGGAGCATGTTTTCAGGCGGTTTGTTAAAAGTTACCGACTTAATGTAGTCAGGGTCAATAACTAGTTCTTTTTCACTTTGAGAATTGCCTTGAAAAAAGAAAAGAAAAACTGTAATAAAAAGTAAAATATACGACTTCATAAATGGTTTACACTAAGTGATAAATATAATATAATTGTTAGTTATAGTTACGCTTTCGCGAAAGCGATGCCAAAACAGGCTATTTTGTTTATTTAGATTATTTCTAAATAGTTATATCTACCGGTTTTAAAGGCTTTATTGCGTAAATTTGCGAACTTTAAAAAAAGACTAAATATAACATCCTATGTCAAAGGACATTAGAGTAAGAAAAGGGCTTGATCTAAAGCTCAAAGGTGAGGCTGACAAGAAAATTGTCAATGCGCCGCAGTCTTCCATTTATGCAATAAAACCTGCCGATTTTCACGCTGTAGTACCTAAGTTAGTACTTAAGGAAGGAGCGTCTGTAAAGGCTGGGGAAACCGTATTTTATTCCAAGTATGATGAAAAAGTAAAGTTTGCTGCTCCTGTGAGTGGAACTATTACTGAGATTCTACGTGGTGCTAAAAGAAGGATTCTTGAGGTTAAAATTACTGCAAATGGAACTAACGACGCTATAAATCGTGGTAAGGTGAATCCTGCTTCTGCTAGTGCAGACCAGGTACGTAGCTTACTTCTAGAAAGCGGTTGCTGGCCATTTATTATACAACGACCGTACAGTATCGTTGCAAATTCTGAAGATACACCTAAATCTATCTTTATATCTGCTTACACAACAGCGCCTCTAGCAGGTGATGCTGAGGTAATTCTAGCAGATAAAAAAGAAGCTTTTCAGGCTGGAGTTACCGCTCTTAGTAAACTTACTTCAGGTGCAGTGCACTTGTGTGTAGGGAAAGGGTCGGATCTTAAGAATATTAAAGATGCTGAGGTACATACGGTAAAAGGACCGCACCCTGCTGGAAATGTAGGTGTGCAAATTCATAAACTAGATCCTGTGAATATGGGAGATAGAGTATGGACTGTAGGTGCTGAAGATGTTGCTACCATAGGTAATCTATTCTTAACTGGTGAGTTTAAACCAGAAAGGACTATTGCTCTAGTAGGTACTGATGCAAAAGAGTCTGATCGTAAGTATTACCGTACTGTAGTAGGTGCAAATGTGAATAGCATAGCAGGTACTGTAGATACTAATGATACACGTATTATTTCTGGTGATGTTTTAACTGGAGATAAGTTATCAAATGATCAGTTTCTTAACTTCTACAACAATACATTAACTCTTATTCCAGAAGGTAATGAATATGCATTACTAGGCTGGTTGCCATTTACACGTAATAAAGTACCGTCTAATGCTGGTACATCTTTCTCTAGATTATTAGGAGGAAAACGTAAGGTAGATACTAACTTAAATGGTGAAGAAAGAGCTCTAGTAGTAACTGGTGAGATGGAAGAAGTTTTACCGATGGATATTTATCCTTTACAGCTTATCAAAGCCTGTATGAGTGGTGATATTGAAAAAATGGAAAATCTAGGTATCTATGAAGTAGCGCCAGAAGATTTTGCTCTTATTGATTTTACAAATACGTCTAAACTAGAAGCACAAGAAGTGATACGTCTAGGATTAGATTTAATGATAACAGAAGTAGGATAGACTATGAAATGGGTTAGAAACAAATTAGACCAAGCTAGAAAGCCATTTGAACCTGGACAAAAATTAGAAAAATTTGCTCCAGCGATCAATGCTTTTGATACTTTTTTATATACTCCTAATCACACGACTAAAAAAGGAGCGCATATACGCGACGTTGTAGATTTAAAGCGTACAATGATTACCGTTGTATTTGCTTTGATACCAGCACTTCTTTTTGGAATGTGGAATACAGGTGCTCAGTACTTGTATCAAGATATGGGATTAGAAAATGTAACTGATGTTCCTTTTTGGGATGCTTTTATAGAAGGAGCACTTTTAGTAACTCCTCTTATTTTAGTGAGTTATATAGTAGGACTTACAATTGAATTTATTTTTGCGATCTATAGAGGTCATGAGGTTAATGAAGGTTACTTAGTAACTGGTATGTTAATTCCTATGATTTTCCCTGTAGACATTCCATTATGGATGCTTGCCATATCTGTAGCTTTTGCTGTATTGATAGGTAAAGAAGCTTTCGGTGGTACAGGAATGAATATCTTAAACCCTGCTCTTACAGCACGTGCATTTGCATTCTTTGCATATCCATTGTATATGTCTGGTAATGCGATATGGGTACATGAAGGTTCTACAGACGGTATTTCTGGAGAGACTATTTTAGGTACTCTTGCACAAGGTAAATCGGTTGCATATAGCTTCTTTGATGCAGCTGCTGGATTTATTCCAGGTTCCGTGTCAGAAACATCTACTATTGCAGTTTTAATAGGTGCAGCAATTCTTATACTTACTAAAGTAGGTAGTTGGAGAATTATCCTTAGTGGTTTTGCTGGTGCAGCGATCATGGGATTAATATTCAATGCTTTTGGATTAAATGCTCTAATGGAATTTAAATGGTACATGCACCTAGTAGTAGGTGGGTTATCTTTTGGTATTGTCTTTATGGCTACCGACCCTGTAAGTGCAGCACAAACCTTAAAAGGTAAGTGGATATATGGATTCCTTTGTGGTTTCTTTGGTGTTATGATACGTGTATTTAACCCAGCATATCCAGAAGGTATCATGCTTGCTATTTTATTGATGAACGTATTTGCTCCAACTATTGATCATTATGTAGTACAGGCAAACGTGAATAAACGTAAAAAACGCCTTTCTAAAGCAAAGGCAAAACTTCAAACAGCTTAGAAATGGATAGAAATTCAAATGCTTATACATTCATATTTGCAGTGATTCTTGTAGCTGTTGTAGCAAGTGCTCTTGCATTTGCAGCAACACAATTACAACCAGCACAAGCAGAGAATGTAAAGAACGAAAAAATGCAAAACATTCTTGGTACCGTAGGTATCGAGGTGTCTAGAGATAGCGCAGCTGTACCTTTTGATAAATACATCGTAGAGCGTATTGCTCTAGATAGTAAAGGTCAGGAAAAAACAGAAGTGAATGCCTTTGAAGTAGATCTTAAGAAAGAACTTAAGAAAGATGTAGAAGAGCAGTCTTTTCCACTATACGTTGCAAACGTAGAAGGAGCAAAATACTATATCGTACCATTAAGAGGTAAAGGTCTTTGGGATGCTATATGGGGTTATATCGCTCTTAAAGACGATGTGAACACTATTAAAGGTGCTGTTTTTGACCACAAAGGAGAAACTCCTGGTTTAGGTGGAGAGATTACACAAGTATGGTTCAAGAAAAGATTTGATGATGAAAAAGTCTTTGATGAATCAGGAAACTTTATAGGTGTGTCTGTTGCTAAGGGTTACCAAGGTGGAGATAATAAGGATGATAATGCAGTAGATGCTATTTCTGGTGCCACTATTACAGGTGATGGTGTTACTGATATGATCTCTGAGCGTCTTGAGAGATACCTTCCTTACTTTAAAAATAAAACTAACGTAAAAGTGGCAGCTAACTAGTAGTTAGTTACGCTTTCGCGAAAGCGATATAAAAAAACAACGGCAATGGCTGAAAATAAAGAATTAACTAAAAAAGAAGATCTTATTCTTTTCTTATCAGATACTGATGAGAGGGAAGGACTTCTAGGTAAGAAAAATAGAAAGTTACTTTCTGATCCACTTACAGACAATAACCCAATTACAGTACAGGTATTAGGTATTTGTAGTGCACTTGCAATTACAGTTCAATTAGAGCCGGCGATTGTAATGTCTCTTGCGGTTATGGCGGTAATGGCTTTTAGTAACATGATCATATCGATGTTACGTAATTTAATACCTTCTCGTATTCGTATTATCGTACAACTAGTAATTGTTGCAGCGTTAGTAATTCTTGTTGATCAAGTATTAAGAGCTTATGCATACGATGTGTCTAAACAACTGTCGGTATTTGTAGGTCTTATTATTACTAACTGTATCGTAATGGGGCGTCTAGAGGCATTTGCTTTAGGTAACGGTGTTTATAAATCATTCTTAGATGGAATAGGTAATGCAGCAGGTTATGCATTTATCCTTATTCTAGTAGCTTTCTTTAGAGAGTTATTAGGAGCAGGTAAATTATTTGGTGCTCAAATCATTCCAGATTCATGGTATGAAGCTGGTTATTCTAATAACGGTTTAATGCTATTATCACCTATGGCATTGATTACTGTAGGTATCATTATATGGGTACAGCGTAGTCGCAATAGATCTTTAATAGAACAAAATTAATTTAAGAAATAGAACAAAATGGATTTAATCAATCTTTTCGTAAGAAGTGTTTTTATAGAGAACATGATATTTGCCTATTTCTTAGGTATGTGTTCTTACTTAGCCGTTTCAAAATCGGTTAAGACTGCGGTAGGTCTAGGAGCTGCTGTTGTATTTGTACTAGGTATTACAGTACCTATTAACTGGTTACTTGATACTTATTTGTTAAAGCCTGGTGCTTTAGAATGGCTAGGTACTGAGTATGCTGATGTTGATTTATCATTCTTAAGTTTTATCATGTTTATCGCTGTTATCGCGAGTATGGTACAACTAGTAGAAATGGTGGTAGAGCGTTTTGCTCCGTCACTTTATAGTGCGTTAGGTATTTTCCTTCCTTTAATTGCTGTAAACTGTGCCATTTTAGGTGGTTCGTTATTTATGCAACAAAAAGATTTTTCAGGAATATCAGAATCACTTACTTACGGTGTAGGTAGTGGTGTAGGTTTTTTCCTTGCAATATTAGCCATTGCTGCTATACGTGAGAAAATATCTTACTCTAACGTGCCAGCACCTTTAAGAGGTCTAGGTATTACGTTTATTATAACTGGACTTATGGCGATAGGCTTCATGAGTTTTATGGGAATAGAAATTTAAAAAGGAAACATAGATATGGATTCTAATATGATAACGATTTTAGCGAGTGTAGTGATTTTTCTTACACTTATCTTATTACTGGTTTCTCTTTTACTAGGAGCAAAGTCTAAGCTACTTCCTTCTGGACCGGTTACTATTAATGTAAATGGAGAGAAAGATATTACTACAGGTTCTGGTGGGACACTACTAGGTACTTTGGGTGATAATAAATTATTCTTACCATCTGCCTGTGGTGGTGGTGGTACCTGTGTACAATGTAAATGTATCGTATCTGACGGTGGTGGATCTATTCTACCTACTGAGGTGCCTCACTTTACAAGAAAAGAAATTGCCGAAGGATGGAGATTAGGATGTCAGGTTAAAGTAAAGCAGGACATGAAAATCGAGATTCCAGAAGAAGTTTTTGGTATCAAGAAGTGGGAAGCAGAGGTTGTACGTAATTATAACGTAGCATCTTTTATTAAGGAATTTGTAGTTCTTCTTCCAGAAGATATGCATTATGAAGCTGGTGGTTATATCCAAATCGAAATTCCTAAGTGTGAAGTACGCTTTGAAGATATGGACATCACGGCTCACCCAGAAGAACATGAAACGCCAGATAAATTTCAAGCAGAATGGGATAAGTTCAACTTATGGCCACTTGTAATGAAAAATAACGAAACGGTAGAAAGAGCTTATTCTATGGCTTCTTTCCCTGCAGAAGGTCGTGAAATCATGCTTAACGTGCGTATTGCTACGCCGCCATGGGATAGAGCAAAGAATGGATGGATGGATGTTAATCCTGGTGTAGCTAGTTCTTATATCTTTAACCAAAAGAAAGGAGATAAAGTAATAGTTTCTGGACCTTATGGAGAATTCTTTATCAACCATTCTGAGGCAGAAATGCTTTACGTAGGTGGTGGAGCAGGAATGGCACCTATGCGTTCTCACTTATATGAGCTTTTCAAAACATTGAAAACTAACCGTAAGGTGACTTACTGGTATGGTGGTCGTTCTAAAAGAGAATTGTTTTACATTGAGCATTTCCGTTCACTAGAACGTGACTTCCCTAACTTCAAATTCTACCTTGCACTTTCTGAGCCAGCTGAAGAAGATAACTGGAAAGTAAAAGATGATATTCATGCAGAAGGAGATGGATTTGTAGGATTCATTCACCAGGTAGTAATAGATCAATATTTAACTAAACATGATGCTCCAGAAGATCTAGAAGTTTATTTCTGTGGACCACCATTGATGAATAACGCGGTAGGTAAAATGGCCGAAGACTTTGGAGTAGATCCTGAGAATATTCGTTTTGATGATTTCGGAGGATAGTAACTATTCACCCAACTATATTAAAAAGCCTGATCTTATTAAGATCAGGCTTTTTTGTGTTTATTAATCAATTGAATTATTTAGACCTTCATTGATTATTATAATTATTCATATCACTTCTTGAGGCTTAAATATTCCTTTTTAAAGCGGTTTATAAGCCATCGCTTTGATCTCTATCAGTAAGTGTGGATGTGGCAGTTGATGCACTGCTACCGTTGTTCTTGTAGGTCCATCATAATCAAAGTAAGTACCATAGATTTCATTATATCCACCAAAGTCATTCATGTTTACTAGGAAGCTAGTCACATCTACCACATCTTTTATAGATGCACCTTCGGTTTTGAGAATAGCGTCTATGTTTTCTAATACCGCTGCAGTTTGTTCTTTTATATCAAGATTAGTGGTTCCCATTTCATCTACTTCTACGCCTGCAAAAGTGTTGTCTTTTCGACGACTACTAGTTCCTGATACGAAAAGAAAATCACCCACACGTTTTACGTGTGGATATTTACCTCTAGGTGTCGCTTTATCTTTTAATACTGCCATGTTGTTATTTTTTTTCTATATCCCAACCCAAAGGTTTTTAAAACGTTTGGGTCTTTATTAAATCTCGATTTTACTTTTATCCACGCAACCAAAGAACCTCTTCCGTCTTTACCTTTATCTTGCTCAACAATGAATCCAATTCATCATTAACGGTTATGTCTCCATTTTCTAGCAACCACAAGATTGCTTTGTCTTGGGCACGTCCTTTAAGCATAGCCTCTTCATAACCTATTCCTTTTTCAGGGAACGTTACAAGTGAGTATTTGGATTGGTATTCCGCTTTCGCGAAAGCGGATTCTAAACGCATCTCAATCTGTCGTTTTAATTGGAAGTTAGGGTTTGCAACGCTATCCCTCATCTCTACAAAGTTATCTAGAGCAAGATCTGCGATAGCATCTGCATCTGGTTTTCTAGTGGTAGAGAATGATTTGAATGCATCTGCCCAGGTTTCATTTGTATCGATCATTTCATCAAAGACAACTACATCTTCAAAACTCGCATTCATTCCTTGTCCATAGAAAGGTACAATCGCGTGTGCAGCATCTCCTAAAATAAGACTTGTACTATTTGCTGTCCATGGAGAACAACGCACAGTGCCTAATGATGGCGATGGATTTGCTTTGTATTGCTCTACAAGATCTGGAATATGTTCTATGACATCTTTAAAGTAAGTGTTGAAAAAGTCTTTTATCTCTTGATCTGTATTTATATTATTAAACGCTGGTCCATCTCCATCATATTGCATGAACAGAGTTAGTGTAAAACTACCATCTAGATTAGGTAAGGCGATTAACATAAAACCACCACGTGGCCAGATGTGTAGAAAATTCTTTTCTATACGCCATTTTCCATCTGCTGTAGGTGGTATGCTCAATTCTTTATAACCATGAGGCAACCAATTCATACTGTGTGAAAAAAGAAAATCACGCTGTTTCATCATTGCTTTACGGACTACAGAGCCTGCACCATCCGTTCCTAAAAGTATATCAGCCTTCCATTCTTTATCAGTGCCAGTTTCAGAATCGTAATATGTAACCGATGCGTTTTTTAAATCAACGGCTGTAACCTTATCATCAAAGTCTATTTGAACATCTTCATATTTATCGGCCTCGTCGAGTAGTAGCTTGTTAAGTTCTTCTCTAGAGATGGAATTGATATATTCTCCATCACGGCCACTGTAGTTAGAAGCAAAAGTATTTCCTTCTACATCGTGAATTAATCTACCATTCATAGGAATACATAACTCACGGACTTTGTCTTCTAGTCCTACTAACTTTAAAGCAGCCAGACCACGATCAGAAAGTGCTAGGTTAATAGAACGACCACCATCTACTACTGCTTTGCGCATATCAGGTCTTTTCTCAAGTATATCTACATGATAACCCTTTTGCGCTAGTCGTAATCCTAAAAGCGAACCGCAAAGTCCAGCGCCAGTGATTAATATTTTAGTTTTTTTGTTAGTTGTTTTCATTCCGGTATTGTTCTTTAGAAAGTATCAAAGATTTGTAAACTATATAGCTAGGTAAAATAGCTATTGATAAAGAGAAACAAAGGTTTATTATTTGTGTACTTGTGATGATGGATTGAGCTCCTTTATATAATATAAATATATAAGCTATTAGTTGACATATAAGAACTAAACTAACAATAGAATTTATAGTTATGCAGCTGATTTTGAAAACTAGAAAAAACTCTTTTTTTATATAAAGAAAATAAATTGATAGATTTATTAAAAAAGTTAAAGATACTATTAGTGCTATTTTAAACCTTGAACCTTCTGATTGATTATAAAGGCTGCCAAAACTCAAAAAGCCTAATATAAAAAGCCAGATTTGTAGAAGTAGTTTTAGTTTCATATTCGGTTTAGTAGCAAAACGTATTCGTCAAGCTAGACGAATATCTTCAATTATTAATTATTAGAATCTAAAAAGAACCCCATGCTATTTCTGAAAATTTCACCCACTTAGAATCTTTCTTTTTATAGAATTGCAAAGTCGGTGTTCCTGATATGTTACTTCCATATATTTCCCAAGCTCTAAAAATTGCCATAGTTCCATTTTGAAAAATAACTGGCTTAGATAACAAAAGACTTATTTTCCTTTTAGAAAGTTTAAGGTTTTCAAGAATAGGCGCTTTCTTATATTCAACCAGTCTAAAATTATCTGGAAATTGAACATTGTTCCAATCGATCGGTTCGTCTTTTTTAAGTTCCTTAATTAGTATTTTCTTTAACTTCTTATTTAAAATGTAAGGAGAGTTTATATCTGTAGAGTCAGCTCTATTAATTAGGGTATCAGCTTTTGTTATTTTCCAACTCTTAAGATAATATTCAATTAAATCTTCATCAGTATTATCAAAAACTATAACTTCTGTGTTTTTATAAAATTCGGTTTTTTTATTAAAATCTTGAATAGAGATCATGTAAGACTGTAGAATTTCAGATTCCATAGTTTTATTTTCCTGAGATTCCACATTGTTAAGTAGCAGGAAGCAGAACATCGATGATACTAAATTTCTAATCATAACTCCGACTTCAACACATCCACAAACCTCCAGCAGTCTTCAAAATTATTATATAAAGGAACAGGTGCAATGCGTATTACATCTGGTTCACGCCAGTCTGCAATAACGCCTTTTGCTGTGATGGCGTCAAAAAGTGATCGATCGGCATTTTTAACAGCTAGTGATAATTGACAACCGCGATCTTTAGAATCGCTAGGGGTAATAATAGAAATGCGATCACCATCCAGTTCTTGTAATAAAAATTCTAGATAATTAGTCATTTTAATTGACTTCTCTCTTAGGTTTTCAAAACCTGCTTGGGCAAAAAGATCTAGACTTGCTCTTATAGCTACCATACTCAATATAGGAGGATTTGATAATTGCCAACCTTCGGCACCGCGCATAGGTTCAAAATCGTCGCGCATTTTAAAACGTGTGTCTTTATTATGTCCCCACCAGCCAGTAAAACGTGGTAAGTCGGCATTATCTGCATGGCGCTCATGTACAAAACAACCACCCAAACTACCAGGGCCAGCATTCATGTATTTGTATGTACACCATACGGCAAAGTCTGCTCCAGAATCGTGCAGCTGTAAGTCTACATTACCGGCACCGTGCGCACAATCATAACCGACCATGATGCCGTAAGAATGACATAAATCGGCTATTTTTTTAAGTTCAAAAAGTTGTCCTGTATAGTAATTTACCGCACCTATCATAACTAGTGCAATCTCGTCACCTTGATTCTTTAAAATAACTTCTAAGTCTTCAAATGATGGTGTATGATCGCTAGGTCTAGGTTGCCAGGTGATTAAATCGGTTTCTGGATCGCCACCATGAAATTTAATTTGTGATGCAACTGCATATCGATCACTTGGGAAAGCATCTCCTTCTATAAGAATTTTAGTGCGATTACCTTTAGGCTGATAAAAACTAACCATCATTAAATGCAAGTTAGTAGTCAGTGTATTCATAATGACTACTTCATGAGGTTTTGCACCTACTATCTGAGCGGTAGTTTCTGTTAAAAATTCATGATACGGCATCCATGGATGCTTTGCATGAAAATGTCCTTCTACACCTAGATTTGCCCAGTCTTCTAGCTCTTTATTTAAAAAGTCTTTAGTCTGTCTCGGTTGCAAGCCTAGAGAATTACCACATAAATAGATAGAGTCTGTTCCATCTTTATGCTTTGGAATATGGAAGCTTTCGCGAAAGCGAGATAATGAATCTTCTTGATCTAATTGTAATGCAAAGTTATGGTCAGTCTTGTAAGTCATTATTTCTTTTTAATAATTTCTATATCGGTAAAGTTAATACGAGTAAAACCGTCTGGTGTGAGATGGTCCGTTGCGATAGTTATTCCCTCAATGGTTTTATATTCTTTAAATGTGGTAGCCATAGTGATCACACTATCATTCTTACTGCGGTATGCCCATTCTTTAAATTTATGATCTTTATCATAATAAATGTCATAAGCGTCACCTGGAGTATAACCGCCTTCATTATTGTAAAGAATAGTAATCATATCTAGCTTTTCCTTTGATATAGGTGCTATTTGTGATTTTTTTTCTGTTATCTCGGTACCTTCATCCCATACTAATTTAAACTCTGGAATTAACCAGTAAACGTCGTTTATAAAACCACGATCAGTACTGGCTTGTATGCTGTCTAATTTTGAATTGCGGTTGTAATTAATGGTGTCGCCTAGTGAGATAAGTTGTACGTTATCAGTATTAGGATTCCATTTCCAGTTTCTAGTTAAAACGGTACGTCCATCCTTACCTACGTTAAAAGAAAATTTGATTTCTTCTACATTATCCCAGTTAGATATCCCTGCGTTTTCTGCTAGATGTTGAGCAATGGTAATTGCTGCGGTTTCTTTTTCTATCTCGTTATCTAGAGAGTTTTGAGATTTATAATCGTTTTTACAGCTAGTTATTAAAGCAATTATAGATAATAGTAAAAAAGCTTTTTTCATTATAATGTTTTATTTGGTTTAAAAGTACGAATTATCGGTCGTTATGAAATGGTAAAGCTTTGTGAATAATCCATCTTAAGAAAACGCTAAAACGTAGTTTTGTAAAATGAAAGTGAAGCTGGTAGAAAAGAATAAAATGAGCAAAGGACGTAGAGCAAGTGTGATACTTGTTCTAGGGACACTGATAGCGGTAGGACCTTTTTCTATAGATGCATACTTGCCTGCTTTTAGACAGATAGCTGGCGATTTTAAAGTAGATACTAGTGCTATAGGTATCACGCTAACTACTTATTTTATAGGAATAGGGTTGGGGCAGCTGGCATACGGTCCTTTAATGGATAGATATGGTAGGAGAAAACCATTAATCTTTGGATTAGTACTATACATAATCACTAGTATTTTAAGTGCCTATGCATGGGATGTAACTTCTCTTGCGACGTTGAGATTTTTTACATCTTTAGGAGCTTGTGCCGGTATGGTGGCTAGTAAAGCGATAGTTAGAGATCTATTTGACGAAGAAAAAGTGGCAGACGTTCTCTCTACGCTCATGTTAATTATGGGAATCGCACCTATCATCGCACCTACTATAGGAGGTTTTGTGATCCAGCATTATCACTGGGAAATGATATTTTATGGATTAGCTGGGTTTGCAACGTTAATGTTGTTTAACGTCATCTTTATATTGCCAGAAAGTACTAGGCCTAATAAAGCGACTAGTTTACATCCGGTACCTGTTTTACGAGAGTATATAGGGATTTATAAAAACAGAGACTTTTTTGTCTTTTCAACTACTCGTGGTTTTGTTGTAGGTTTATTATTAGGATATGTAGCAGCGGCTCCTTTTATCTTTATGGAGTACTTTGGGATGAGTCAGGATAGTTTCGGTTATATATTCGGTAGTAACGCAGCTGGATTAATAACAGGTAGTCAGTTAAATCGTTTGTTTTTAAAACGTTATACAACATTTCAAATTACCTACGTAGTAAGTACATTGCTCGTTTTAGTTACTGGTTTTGGATTTATTTATGTGTGGAATTTTACACCAACATTTTGGGTAGTTTACCCAACTTTGTTTTTTATGATGCTGTTGATAGGTTTTCAAAATCCTAATGCAACAGCTCTAGCTTTAAATCCATTTACACAACGTGCAGGTAGTGCTAGCGCTTTTGTCGGTGCGGTAAGTATGATTTTTGGTTCTATAGCGAGTTGGTATGTATCTCGATTTGTCACGGTTTCTTTGTTTCCTTTATTTGCTATGTTAGCAACTAGTGCAACGATGGCTCATATTGCAGTAGAATATTTTAGAATAAATTATGCTCGTGGTTACGCTTTCGCGAAAACGTATCTAAAACATCCCTATAAGTTTAAGAAGAGAGAAGAGCATATGTCAGATAACTAAGATAGATTAGTTCTGATTTAGTTTCTTGCAGATAGACTTCTAGTAAAGAACGAGAAAAGCTCAAAATTTTATAAAAGAAAACGCCCTATGAACTTTAACATAGAGCGCTTTCAAACTAACTAACCAACCAAAAAGTTTATCTAGTAACTGTCCCTGTAGGGAAAGTGTCAGATATGTTATCAAATGTTTGTGAACTTGGAGCTGTGTCTGCTGTTGCTATTTTTGCAAGAGGTTTTAATGTAAATGGTGCTGGAGAGTTATCTGGAACTGGCTCTACTGTTATAACTACATTACGGCCTACTACACTAAAAGGAAGTGATTCACCAGCTGGTAAATTGTTAAAGAAGTCTTCTCCAGGTACAGGAGGTCCTGCGTTGTTTTCAGTTCCCGAGAATCCGTTTCCTGAATCTACTGCAGAGAAATCTGTAAAAGTACCAGTAGATAATGGTCCTGCGTCTCCTATAACCCATCCTTCATATACCCATCCTGCTGGTAGGGTAGGTAAAGTCGCGTCTGCAGTAGGAGGCATTCCAGGAAGACCTAGCCATACACCATTTGTGTCATTACCGTTATTTGCAGTTCCTGCAGGCTCGTCTGTAGGTGTTCTTAAGAAAAAAGAACCAGTCGCTGTAGAGAAATCTCCAGGTGCTGGACCGAAGTTAGTCGATATACTAGCGTCATTATTATTAAATTCTCCTGCTAGATATTTTGAGTCTGCTGGTGCAGGATCGTTGTCTGGACTAGGTTCTATGGTTAAGATAAATGCTGTCGCAGCATCTAGTGCTTCAGTCGCTACAGAAAATGTAGTTTGACTTAAGTTTCCAGAACTATCTACCGTAAATACACCTGTTGTTACTGGTACATCATTTACTAGTACCCATCCTTCATATGCAAATCCAGGGCCTAAATCTTCAAGTCCATTGATGTTTAATGTAAGATCTTTGTTTAAATTAGTTGTGCCTGCATCATCGTCGTTTGAGCAACCGGTTAGTGCTAAAACAGCAAGAGCTGCTATTGATAAGTAAGTTTTCATGTATATTGTTTTAATTTTACAGTACAAACTAACCCTTATCTTATCTCAATTATATAACGATAGATTCAACTTTTGAAAATAATTCGTGAATGTTTTGTGATATGCTTTAACTTGTTTTGAATTATGGAAAATCGCATACTTATTGTTGAAGATGATTTAGAAATCGTCGGACTACTAGAAATACATATGAAGGATCTTAACGCTACAGTAGATAGTGTTAATGATGGACGCTCAGCACTTGAAAAAGCTCTTGCAATAGACTACGATTTGATTTTGCTAGATCTTTCTATACCTATAATAAATGGTGTAGAAGTATGTAGAGAACTTAGAAAGACTAAAGATACACCGGTTATAATGGTAACTGCAAAAAGTGAAGAGATAGATAAAGTTTTGGGGCTAGAAATAGGTGCAGATGATTATATCACTAAACCTTTTTCAATACGAGAGTTAAAAGCTCGAGCAAAAGCGGTTATGAGAAGAAGTGAGAAATCTGCTGTGAATTCTGCAGGAGAATCAGATATGGATTTTGGAGACTTAAAGATTAATGTTGAAATGAGACGTGTGACTCTAGACGGTCATAAGGTAGAATTGTCTCCAAAAGAATTTGAACTTTTAGTTCTTCTAGCAGGTCATCCTGGTAGAAGTTATAGCAGGTCAGAATTGTTAGATGTTATTTGGGGTTATAATTTTTCAGGTTATGAGCATACAGTAAATTCTCATGTAAATAGATTGAGGGCCAAAATAGAGCCAGATATGTCTCACCCTATTTATATATTGACTACTTGGGGTATAGGTTATCGTTTTAATGAAGAGATATAATAATGAATAAGCAATCTACTTTAACACCCAAATTAGTATTCAAACTATGGTTTGCACTTAGTGTTTTAATAGTTGGTATGGCGATTTGCTATATTCTAATTACTAATTATTATTCTAATCAACATCACTTAGCGACTCAACAAGAGATTAATTCTCCATTAGCTCAGCACTTGATCAACGAGAAGTTCACTGAAGATACTCCGCCTTTTCTAGAGGACGGTAGTGTTAATAAGGCTGTATTCGGTGATTTAATGCATGATATGATGGCTGTTAATCGTAGTATCGAAGTGTATATGCTTGGAGAAGATGGAGAGGTTCTTTATTCTGTAGTATTAGAACATGATCCAGGAGTGCCTTCTCAATATGTAGATGTAAAACCCATCGAAGATCTTTTGGCAAGTGGAGGTAAAGGATTTTGTTTAGGAGATGACCCTAGAGATCCTGATGAAAGGAAAATATTTTCTGTTGCTCATTTTGAAAACAAAATTAAGAATGGTTACATATATATCATACTTTCTGGTGAAGCTTATCAAACTGCGAGTGCTAACATATTCAGTAAGTATATTAAAAGCTTTGGGTTAGGAGCAATTGGGTTGACTACAATTTTCACCTTGTTATTTGGTTTAGGGGTTATTTGGTTTTTAACTAAGAACTTGAGAAAGATTACACAAGTAGCACGACGCTTCAAAGAAGGTGATCTAGATGCTCGAATTGATAATCCTGAAAATACTGATATATCTGTTTTTGCTCATACTTTTAATGAAATGGCAGATACAATTAATGAGAACCTAGAAGAAATAAAAAATGTAGATGAATTAAGAAGACAATTGATTGCAAATGTTTCCCATGATCTACGTACTCCACTAGCAATTTTGAAAGGTTATGCAGAGACATTGCAAGAAAAAAGTGAAGTTCTAGGTAAAGAAGAAACGCAAAGATATCTAGGTGTGATAAGTTCTAATAGTGATAAATTGACTAATCTAGTAGAGCAATTGTTTGAATACAGTAAATTAGAAGCTAAACAGATTGAGCCTTTAATGGAGCAGTTTTCAATTACAGACCTTTGTTTAGATCTTGTATCAAAGTATCAGCTAGTTGCAAAGGAAAAGAATATAGAGTTGTCTTTAGGTGTGGATCAAAATAAAAATATAATGGTCTATGCAGATATTAGTCTTATAGAAAGAGCGTTACAAAATCTTTTAGATAATGCGTTTAAGTTTACGCCTGAGAATGGAATAATTAAATTAAAACTAGATGATAGTAGTGGAAGTTGTAAGGTAGCTGTAAACGATTCAGGTATAGGAATAGCTCCAGAGCTTCAGAGCTCGGTTTTTGATAGGTTTAAACAAACTAGTGAAGGTTTCAGTAAAGATGGTGCTGGTTTAGGATTGGCTATCGTTAAAAAAATAATTGAATTACATAATTCAACAATTGAGGTGTACAGCAAGCATCACAAAGGAAGTGAATTTACTTTTGTATTACCTAAAATCTAGTTTTGCTTTAAGTTAAATTGATCCGAATAAAGTATTTATCAATAAATCTAATTTTTATTTTAAATAAATAAATATTTAGATGTTTTATTATAAGGTGGTTGCGTTTTTATTTTACAATTATTTAATATTTTGGACATAAAGATTAGGTTGATAGAAGAAGTTCTCTGTATATTTGCAGCCGCTTAGGAAAACAGCTAAATGTTTAACGAGGCAAATGTTCTTCAGATAGGTTAAAAGATCAGTTAGTGAGTCGTGAAGATTTGCAGTAAGATTTTAACTAAGGTATTTGAAGGAGTTCATTGAGATATTGACAGCACAAAAAAAAGATTTATTGTTTTAATAACAGTAGGTTAAAAAAAATAAGATAGACACAAAGCTAATTGAGTGGTTTCGATAAAGTCATATAATTAAATGATCTTTAAAAGATTCGACGATGAAGAGTTTGATCCTGGCTCAGGATGAACGCTAGCGGCAGGCCTAACACATGCAAGTCG